>CAWHTP010000012.1:0-119871 GCA_963832285.1 uncultured Cytophagales bacterium | reverse complement strand
CCGTATAACCTCCGTATGGCAGTTATATCTATTATGTGTTGAAGGTATTACTATTTAGCAAATCATCCAAAGGGCTATTGGTGTTCTTATTGTTGAGCCAGATCGTTTTGGTGCTAAGTGCCATAGACATAATAGAATTACGCCCAGAAACTTACAGCGAATCTAGTACGAGTTTACCTTTTTCATAATGCATGAATTGCTCATTTGTATTAAGTCGATTAGGAAAAAACACTAATATGCCCTTTTAACGAATTTCAAATTATTCCTACAAAATAACCACTTCCTTTACCACCACTCTGCCAATTTCTTGTGCAAAAAGTTCAATAATTCGGGCCTTGTGCATGTTCAACTCCTGTTTAAGTACACTAGATTCTACAGTAACAAATAATTTCTCCCCCTTTACAAAAACGCTTTTCGTTCTGTTGGCAATGGCTTTTCCCATCAGCTTGGGCCATAGGTTTACAATGGTGGTCTGGTCAAACTTTTTATTAAGGTTGTAGGCTTCCACCATATCCTGAATGACCTCCTTTAGGGGAGAAGCCTCTGATTTTCGTATGCTTGCCGGATGTGGCGCTTTTTTTCTACCGTAATTGTTCATAAGTCTTTATCTAATTCAAAGTACTTCTTTTCGCTTTGCAAGCCCTCCAAATAAATTTTTGTTCTTTCCGGCCTGGCATCAGTCAAAAATATTTGACCAAAGCGGCCATCGGAAACCATTTTTAGTAGGTAAGCGATGCGTTTGTCGTCCAATTTATCGAAAATATCATCCAATAGTATGATCGGGCGCTTGCCAATAACTTTTTCCAGCATGACAAACTGGCTCAGCTTCATGGCAATTAAAAAGGACTTTTGCTGACCCTGCGAGCCAAATTTTTTGAGCGCATGGCCATCTATTAGAAATTTAAAATCATCGCGGTGCACACCCAGATTGGTTCTTCCCTGCAAGAAATCTTTTTTGTATTGGCTTTTCAGTTCCTCGCTGTAATTATCTGTCACTTCAGTTTTATATTCAATGGCCACCTGTTCGCTATCGTCACTTATTTCCTGATAAAACGTAGCAAAATCTAGCACAAAATCTTTAATTAATGCCTTGCGCTTTGCGGATATGGTCAATCCCAATGGAACCATGAGCTTATCATAAGGCTCTAATCTGGTAGTATCAAAGGCATTATGCTCCTGCAATTGTTTTAATAGTGCATTACGTTGCTTTAGTAGATGATTATAACGCATCAATGCATCCAAATATTCGTGGTCAATTTGGCAGAGCAGGCTGTCAAAAAACTTCCTTCTTATCTCGCTGCTTTCTCTTATTAAGTCGGTATCCTGCGGAGCAATCATTACCAAAGGCACTTTCCCAATATGTTCGCTCAGCCTATCGTACGCCTTGCCCGACCATTTGAGCAACTTTTTTTCTCCCTGCTGCACGGCACAAAGTATATCAACCGCTTTGCCTTCATTAACTAAGGAACCCTTTATTGAGAAAAAACTTTCGGCATGCTTTACATTGTCTTTATCAACCGCATTAAACGCACTCTTAGTAAATGCTAGGTAATAAATGGCGTCTAGCAAGTTTGTTTTGCCTATTCCGTTCTTTCCCAGCAGGCAATTTATTCCATCCACGAAATCAAAAACAGCCTGTTCGTAATTTTTGAACTGAGTTAGCTGTAGTTTTTGAAGGTGCATTTTTTATTAGTTGAAGGTTTTCACTATTTTCGCAAACCCGATTGGTTAATGCAAAGTTATACTTTATCTAAACACGAATCGGACTATAAAGACAAAAGAAAATACTTATGGCAACTAAAAAAGCAAAAGCTTCAAATAAAAAGACTTTCGATAAAAAAACCTATATGACCTGGTTCGAATCAATGTTGTTGATGCGCAGGTTTGAAGAAAAAGCCGGACAGCTATACGGGCAGCAGAAGATTAAAGGTTTTTGCCATTTATATATAGGGCAGGAAGCCTGTGCAGCCGGTGCTGTTAGTGCTTTAAAAGAAGGCGATAAATATATAACCGCTTACCGAGACCACGCACACCCTATTGCTTTAGGCACCGATCCGAAGTATATAATGGCTGAGCTATTTGGTAAAGCCACGGGAGTATCAAAAGGCAAGGGTGGCTCTATGCACATGTTTGATAAGGAAAAGCATTTTTTTGGAGGCCACGGTATTGTAGGCGGTCAAATTCCACTAGGTGCGGGTATTGGTTTTGCCGAAAAATATCAGGGTACTGACAATCTGTGCATTACCTATATGGGTGATGGCGCGGTAAGGCAAGGTGCCTTTCATGAAGCGCTCAATATGGCCATGTATTATAAAACCCCTGTAATTTTTGTGATAGAAAACAACGGCTATGCCATGGGTACTTCGGTAAAACGTACCTCCAATGTAACAGAGCTTTACACATTAGGCGAAGCCTACGATATGCCTTCCAAAGCGGTGGATGCCATGAATGTAGAAGAGGTACATAATGCGGTAGAGGAGGCTGCTGCTCGCGCCAGAAAAGGCGATGGGCCTACTTTATTGGAATTCCGGACGTACAGATTTAAAGGACATTCAATGTCCGATCCGGCCAAGTACAGAACAAAAGAGGAATTGGAAGAGTACAAAGGCAAAGATCCCATTGAGCAAGTAAGGGCTACCATACTTGAAAAGAAGCATGCCACAGAAGATGAGCTTGATGAGCTGGACAAAAAAATTAAAGCCCGTGTAAAAGAAGCGGTAGCTTTCTCTGAGGAATCGGACTGGCCATCGGTTGACGAGGTGTATAAAGATGTTTATGCACAAGAAGATTATCCTTTCATAATTGATTGATAGGTATTTATATTCATTTTTTTATTAGCTTTGCGCTCCCATTAATGGGGAAAGAGTTGCTCAGGCATAAATAATGTGTTTCTAACGGACACAAACCGTTAGAATTATAAGTTGAATAGAATGGCAAAAACGAAAGAAAAGAAGCAGGGAACTGAATTTTATGAAAATCCGGAGGTAATTGCTCAGCAATTAACTAAAACGGAGCAGTTTATAGAGCAAAACAAAAAAGTTGTTTTTGGTGTAGGCGGCCTCATTGCCTTGGTAATAGTGGCTTTCTTTGGCTACCGTTATTATATGAACAACCAGAACGTGGAAGCACAAAAAGAAATGTTTCAGGCTGTTTATTGGTTTGAGAATGCTGAGTATGACCTAGCAATTAATGGCGATGGAAATAACTATGGCTTTTTAAGCATAGCCGATGATTACCGCAGCACCGAAGCAGCGAACCTGGCGAACTATTATTTAGGCGCTATTTACCTACAAAAAGGCGAGTTTGAAACGGCTATCGATTATTTGGAATCATTCAGTGCCGATGATTTATTGGTGCAGTCAAGAGCCTACGCCTTAATAGGAGATTCATACATGGAATTGGGTAACTATACGCTGGCAGCTGAGCAATATGGCAAAGCTGCAGATTACAAAAGCACTGCGCAGTTTACTCCTGAGTATCTAATGAAACAGGCCTTGGCCTATAAGCAGGCTAATGAGCCCGATAAAGCCAAAACAGCTTATAAACGGGTGGTGGATAATTATAAAAAATCCGGTGACTACGATGAGGCCCGCAAATACCTATCATTGCTTGAGGCTAAAAACCAATAAGAACTTTAGAAATTAAATCAATTAGAAGAAGGGATAGGTGCTAAGCTTATCCCTTTTTTATTTTATCAATTGTTACTATGGCAACTAACTTAAAAAACCTATCCGACCATTCTGCTACCAATCTAAGCGATGTATCAAAAAATAGATTTGCTATTCTGGTATCGGAATGGAATGAGGAAGTGACGGAATCATTATTTAGTGGCGCTTATGAGACACTGCTTGCACATGGGGTAAAGAAGAAGAACATTGTAAAGCACTACGTGCCGGGCAGCTTCGAACTATCCCTTGGCGCACAACTAATGGCCTCCAAAAAAGAATTTGATGCGGTAATTTGTTTAGGCTGCGTGATTCAAGGTGAAACCAAGCACTTTGACTTTATATGCGATGCGGTAGCACACGGCATTACCAATGTGAGTCTTAAATATAATAAGCCTGTAATATTTGGAGTGCTAACGCCAAATACGCAACAGCAAGCGCTTGACAGAGCCGGTGGCAAGCATGGCAACAAAGGCGATGAAGCCGCCATAACCGCCATTAAAATGCTGAGCTTAATGCAGCAACTTTAACCAAAAACTGCTTAACATCATTTAAGCTCTTTCGAGCTGAAACCATTCAATATATAGCAAAATGAAGATTTTAAAGTTTGGCGGTACCTCAGTGGGTACCCCGGAAGGAATGAACCAGATCAGGAAAATTATTTCCGCAGACGAGCACAAAAAAGTGGTGGTACTTTCCGCCCTTAGCGGTGTAACCAATAGTCTGGTAGAAATTGGTGAACGCTTAAGGAGAAGAGATGGGAAAGGAGCTAAAAAGGTATTGGGAAAGCTTAACGAAAAGTATATCACTTTTATAGAGGAATTATTTACTACTGAAGAGGCAAAAAACTCCGCAAAAGTAGCTTTAACTACAAGTCAGGAATT
Source organism: uncultured Cytophagales bacterium (assembly GCA_963832285.1). Lineage (GTDB taxonomy): Bacteria > Bacteroidota > Bacteroidia > Cytophagales > Cyclobacteriaceae > Marivirga. The sequence continues at coordinate 115,322 of CAWHTP010000012.1, read as the reverse complement.
TATCGAAAGCTGTTTGGAGCTCAATTTCAGCAACCGGCTCGACAAGGAATTACTGGCGCAGGGGGAGCTCATGTCCACCCAACTGTTTAATTTGCATTTACAGGAGCACCAACTCTCAAGTGCGCTTATTAGTGCCTTGGCATTTGTGAAAACTAATATGCAAGGCGAGCCGGATGAAGCCTTCATCAACAAAGAATTATCCGAATTGCTGGTTAAGTTGCCGGCAGAAACCAACCTGATCATCACCCAAGGCTACATTTGCCGTAATGCCGAAGGGCAAATTGATAACTTACAGCGTGGCGGCAGCGACTATACCGCTTCCCTAATAGGAGCAGCACTCTATGCCGATGAAATTCAGATTTGGACGGATATTGATGGCATGCACAATAACGACCCAAGGGTGGTAAAAAATACTTTCAGCATACCTGAACTCTCATTCGAAGAAGCGGCCGAGCTGGCTTATTTTGGTGCTAAAATTCTACATCCTTCGTGCATTAGGCCTGCACAGCGGAAAGGTATTCCGGTAAGGTTAAAAAATACCATGAAGCCTGAGGCTGCGGGTACGCTCATTAACCATAATGAAGATGTAAGTGGAGGAATAAAAGCTATTGCGGCTAAAGATGGCATTATCGCTATTAAGGTAAAGTCATTGCGCATGCTGATGGCATACGGTTTTTTACGCAGGGTATTTGAAATTTTTGAGAAGTACAAAACACCTATCGATGTAATCACCACTTCTGAGGTGGCTATATCCGTAACTATTGACAATGCCTATTACCTTGACAGTATTCTGAGTGAACTTCGTCCATTTGGCGAAGTAGAGGTAGATCACGAGCAAAGTATTATTTGCATAGTGGGCAACTTGGTAGCCGAAAAACCCGGACTGGTTGGCAAAATTTTCAGTGCTTTAGCAGATATACCGGTCCGCATGATTTCTTATGGTGGCAGCCGGCATAATATATCTGTGGTTGTTGATAGCAATTTTAAACAGGAAGCTTTGAAAAAACTGAACGAGGGGGTTTTTTGAAGTTAAGCCAAGATGTCACTTCAAGTGACCTCTTGGCTGTAGAAACCTAAAAAATTCACCCGCCCATCCAGCGCTTAAAATCGCTGGCTTTTTCGGCACTTATGGTAATTTTTTCATCTGCGGCAGGCGCAGTCTCCACCAGTAGTTTGCCTTTATGCCATTTATGCACTGCTGCAATGCTTCCGAAGGCCACTATACACTGTCTGTTCGCCCGAAAAAACTGCTCAGGGTCAAGCTGCTCCATCAGCTCATCCAACGTATAGTCCATAATATATTTTCTATCCGAAGTGCTCTTTACATATACCAGTCCGTTGTGCATATAAAAGAAAGCAATATCACCGGTCTCCACACTAATAAGTTGCTCACCCTGCTTAATTAAAAACCGACTTTTAAACTTTCGCTCATCCAGCTTTATACGGCTTATTAGCTCGTTCAAATCTTGCTGCTGCCCAAACATACTTTTTAAGTTGTTGTACTTTTCTAAACTTTGTGCCAGTGCTTCTTTTTTAATGGGCTTAAGTAAATAATCAATGCTATTTACCTTGAAGGCGCGGAGCGTATATTCATCAAAAGCAGTGGTGAAAATTACAGGCTTTTCAATCTGCACAGCATCAAAAATTTCAAAGCTGAGGCCATCGCTCAGTTGAATATCCATGAAAATAAGATCCGGGGCATTGTGGTTTTTTAACCACTTTACACTATCCTCCACGCTATCAATCACTTCTATTATTTCCAGTTTCGGATCAATCTCAAACAAAAGGTTTTGCAACCTCCGGAAGGCAGGAGCCTCATCTTCAATAATCAAGAGTTTCATTGCTTATACTGTGCTTAGTTCTTCTGTTTCTTGGTGTATATGTAGCAAAGGTACTGCCACCATAAAATTTTGAGCAGTAGTAATTATATCAATCTGATTTTTGCTGAGATAGGCATACCGCTTTTTAATATTTTTCAAACCTGTTTGGGTCGATTTTTCCAATACTTTTTTGAGCTGAAGGTTATTTTTCACCACAATAGATTTTCCATTTTCTACATATATTTCAATCTGTAAAGGGTGCGTTTTGGAAATAGTATTATGCTTAATGGCATTTTCTACCAGAATTTGAATAGTTAGTGGTGCAATGTTGCTGTCAAGATAGCGCGCATCTATATCATATTTCACTTTTAGATTCTCCGGAAACCTGATCTGCAACAGAAAAATATAATTTTTCACAAAGTCCAGTTCATCTTCCAGCCGCACCAGCTCTTTTTCTTTATTCTGCAAAATATATCGGTATACTTCGGAAAGTTTTTCTGTAAAAGCAATAGCCAGCCGGGTATCTTCTGCTATTAGTGTAGTAAGGGTATTTAGGCTGTTAAACAGAAAATGAGGGCTCATTTGGTTTTGCAACACCTCAAACTGCGTTCTTATCTGCTGGCTTTTTAAGGCTTCATTCTGTTGAATACTTAGCTTCCATTTCTCAAAGAAATAGGCATTCTCATAAATAGAGCCTACCACAATAGCCGCTAAAAAATTGATGAATGAATGATCAAATAGAATAGCCGGATTTCCGATATCAGCTAAAGTTTTAAAGCCGAAAAGAAGGCATAATATCGGGTCAAAAATTATAAGAAAAGCACTTAAAGTTATAATAGTAAAGAATATTCGCTTTGCAGTTTGGCCCAGTAGTGGGTACTTCTTACGATATATTTTGAAAATAAGGTAGCACCCATTCCAGAAAAATGCGGTGAACGCAAGCGCTATCAAAAACTCGGAAAACCAGCTTTCATTAGGGTCCAGGTGAAAGAATGATATGATTATCGCCAAAACAGGTATACCCACCCAACGGAGGTAAACTTCTTTAATACCTATTCTTTTAAGCCACAATTGCATAGCACAAAATACACAAAATACCGGATAATTCGGAATACTTTTCCTGCTGAAAAACGGTAATTGGTGCCTCCACCAATTTTAACGAATACGTGCAGGATAACCTGCTTAGAAACGAGGGAAAGGAAGAGATAAATAGATACAGAGCCACCGAATCGGCCAATAGAGAGAACAGGCTTACCTTTAATACCAGCCTCAACAAAAAGTTTAATGCCCGTTGGAATATGCGTGCCGGCTGGCTAACGGAGCATTATATCGCAAATTTTGATACGAGAGACAGGGCCGACTCGAACCAAATACCTGATGAGAACAATGATAGCGTTCCTGATTTTTTTATTACTTATGTGGATCTTTCGGACAGCTACCAGATCCATCAGGCCTATGCCCAATTTGAAAATAAGCTCACAGATGACTTTAGTATTACCGCGGGGCTGCACTCGCAATACCACAGCTATACCGAGGCATTTGTAGTGGAGCCACGAGCTGCTGCCAGCTGGCAGGTTACTCCTGTAAATCGCTTTAGCCTGGCCTACGGTTTGCATGCGCAGGCAGTGCCTTCTCCCATCCTTTTTTTTGAAGAGCGAATTGCAGAGAATAGCTATGCCAAAACCAATGCCGATCTGGATTTTATGAAAAGCCATCATTTTGTGGTGGCTTATGACAGTAACTTGGGCAGCAACTGGCGACTAAAAACGGAAGCGTATTACCAAAGCCTTTTTGATGTACCGATTGAAAGTACCCCTTCCAGCTACTCGGTTTTAAATGAGGGGGCAGGATTCGTTTTTGAAAGAAAAGGCTCGCTGGTGAACAATGGTACCGGTACAAACTACGGATTGGAAATAACGCTGGAGAAATTTTTCAGTAAGGGCTACTATTTACTCTTTACCAACTCGCTTTTTGAGTCTACTTATCAGGGTAGCGATGGCATTGAGAGAAGTACGGCCTTCAACAATAATTATGTGAGCAATATGCTTTTCGGGAAGGAATTTAAATTTGGAAACAATGGCCGCAATGCTTTTACATTTGATACTAAAATTACTTCGGCCGGAGGCAGATATTTTACACCTATCGATTTGGAGGCAACCAGAAATAATGATGGAAATGAAGTGCGTTTCGAGGAGCAAGCTTTTAGCCAGCGCTATAACGATTACTTCCGGCTGGATGTAAAAGTGGGCGTCCGCCTGAACAGCAAAAAGCGAAACATCTCGCATCAGTTTTTTGTGGATTTGCAAAATATCACCAACCGAGAAAATGAATTTGTGCGCAGGTACAATGAAAATACCGATGCCATCAACAGTGTAAGCCAAATAGGCTTCTTCCCTGATGTTTTATATAGAATACAATTTTAAAAATAACGATTATTATAGAAATATTTGAAACAAACCTTCAACAGCTTATGAATGCGCAGCTGCTGGAAAGCTGGATATCACTTACATTCCCGCGTCATCCCCCGAATTTGGCGTAGGCCTGTGCGGAGGAAATTCTAGGGGGATCTCATACATCGAAGTACTTCACCATTTGAATACACAGCTGTATTGTGCGAATTTACTTTAACGGAATCACCTTCAAGTTCGTAACCATTCCACTCTAACAGATTCTCCTAGAATTCCTTGGGGAATTCAGAGAATGAACGGTTAGAGCAGGCCGCTATAATAATGAAGTGAATCCCAAACTAACCTCAAAAAAGCCGTCATTCCAGAAATTTTGCAGCGTAGCGGAAAAATTATCAGGAATCTGTTGAAGCAAACGAAGTTTGCTTAACGGCTTAGTATTTCTAAGGGAATCACTTGCAAATTAACACGTCATCCCCCGAATTTGGCGCGTGCTTGCGTGTGGGAAATTCTAGGGGAATCTACATACATCGAAGTACTTGACCATTTGCATGCACAACTGCATTATGCGATTCCACTTTAAAGAATTTCATTAAAGCCTCTAACCATTATAAACAGGAAGATTCCGAGGGTAACGGTCATTAAAACCGTAACTGCACGTCACCAAACGGTCTCATTCATTCTTCCACTAAATTCAATTAACCGATAGCAGTAGTTTTTACCACCAAACGACCACTTAACACTTACTTAGCGCTATCGGTACAAAAAATTTTGACTTACTCGCTATTTACTACGATATTATGCATTCAATTTAACTACGCCATGCATAAACATACCACGAAACTACTCTTCTTTCTTTATTTTTCAACCCTCAGCTGCGCTGCTCTTATAGCACAGCAGCTGGATTCCGCCCAGCTCGCGAAACTCAAAGGAATAGACGTGCGCAGTATTGGCCCGGCAGGCATGAGCGGCAGAATCACCGCTATTGATGTGGTTACCGATCAGCCCGACATTATGTATGTAGGCTCGGCCTCCGGTGGTCTCTGGAAATCGGAAAGTGGAGGAATAGACTGGAAACCTATTTTTGATGAGCAAAAAAGCATGTCCATAGGAGCCATAGCCATTCAGCAGAATAACCCCGATGTAATTTGGGCGGGTACAGGAGAAGGCAATCCCCGAAATAGTTTGAATGGAGGCTATGGGTTGTATAAATCCTTAGATGCCGGCAAAACATGGCAATTAGTCGGTTTAGAAAAAACCAGAAATATTCATCGTATTAAAATCGACCCGCAAAATCCTAAAACGGTATATGTAGCGGCCATAGGTTCCCCTTGGGGGGAGCACCCGGAACGTGGCGTATTTAAGACTACCGATGGAGGCAAGAGCTGGAAGAAAATTTTATATGTAAATGACAAAACCGGAGCTGCGGAAATGGTCATGGATCCCTCGAATCCTAACAAGCTGCTGGTTTCTATGTGGGAGCACAGGCGTTACCCTTACACCTTCAAATCCGGAGGAAAAGGTTCCGGCTTATATATGACTGTTGACGGTGGCGAAAATTGGACGAAATTAAATGCTGATGAAGAAAGTGGCTTGCCCAAAGGTGAACTGGGCAGAATAGGCCTGGCCATAGCCCCTAGCAACCCCAAAAGAGTTTATGCATTGGTTGAATCTAAAAAGAATGCTTTGTACCGCTCGGATGATGGCGGCTACAAATGGATAAAGATCAATTCTGATGGAGATGAAATTGGCAACCGTCCGTTTTATTATTCTGAAATTTATGTGGACCCCGTTAATGATAACAGGCTATATTCGGTATTCACCTACATCAACGTAAGTGAGGATGGCGGCAAATCCTTTTCTCAGCTGATGCCTGCTTATAACACATCGGTAGGTGTTCATCCTGATCACCACGCCTGGTGGATCCATCCCGAAGACCCAACTTTTATTTTGGATGGGAATGATGGCGGCTTAAATATTTCGCACGATCGAGGGGCAACTTGGCGCTTTGTAGAAAATTTGCCCGTGGCGCAGTACTACCATATCAATGTAGACAGTGAATTTCCCTACAATGTGTATGGCGGCATGCAGGATAATGGCAGCTGGATAGGCCCGGCCTATGTGTGGAAGGCTCAGGGCATCAGAAATTCATACTGGCAGGAGCTGGCCTTTGGCGATGGCTTTGATGTAATGCCCGATAAGGATAATTCGCGCTATGGATTTGCACAGTCGCAACAGGGTTTTGTAGTACGGTATGACCGAGAAACCGGCCACCAGCGGATTGTGCGGCCCACGCATCCTGAACCCGATATGCGCCTCCGCTTTAACTGGAATGCTGCCATTGCACAAGATCCTTTTGATAACAGCACGCTTTATTTTGGTAGTCAGTTTGTGCATAAAAGTACCGATAAGGGGGGCAGCTGGGAAATTATCTCTCCTGATTTAACAACCAACAATCCTGAAAAGCAAAAACAAGAAGAAAGTGGTGGCTTAACCATTGATGCCACAGGTGCAGAAAACAACACCACAATAGTCTCCATTGCGCCATCTCCATTGGAAAAAGAGGTGATATGGGTAGGTTCTGATGATGGACTAATTCACATCACGAAAGACGGAGGCGAAAAGCTGGAGTAAAGTAAGTGGAGACATTAAAGGTTTTCCCGCTGAGTCGTGGGTGGCGCAAATTACGGCTTCCACCCACAAAAAAGGAGAGGCATTTGCTATTGTGAATAACTACAGAAACTTCGATTTTAAGCCTTATTTATTCCACACAACTGACTACGGCAAAAGCTGGGTAAATATGGTGACACCGCAGCAGGTCTGGACCTACACTTTGAGTTTTGTGCAAGATCCGGTAGAACCCAAACTCATGTTTTTGGGCTCAGATGGTGGACTATATTTCAGCATTGATGCAGGCAAAAACTGGTCGCAGTGGACTAATGATTACCCCAAAGTATCTACAAGAGATTTAGTCATTCATCCGCGCGAGCATGATTTAGTCATTGGTACTTTCGGTAGAGCCGCTTATGTGATGGATGACATCAGGCCGTTGCGGGCTTTGGCGAGAGAAGGAGTATCGCTAATTGATAAGCCTTTGAAGGTCTTTACCCCTCCAACAGCTTATCAGGTAATTAGCCAACAGCCTACAGGCTCGCGTTTTGGCGCAAACGCCATGTTTAATGGAGAAAACCGAAATGACAATGCCATGATTTCTTATATCATCAACCTGCCTGAAAAGAAAAAGGAAGAGGAAGGTGAAAAAGAGGAGGAAAATGGGGAGGAAGAAGTATCAGATTCTACAAAAACTGAAATAAGCTATGATTCACTTACTTTTCAAGCATATAAGGGTGAGCAATTAATCAGAACCATTAAGCAAAAAGCCCCAGATAAAAGTGGCTTACACAGAATGTACTGGCGAATGGACGAAGCCGGAGTTCGTGGACCAAGCAGAAGAAAAGTAAAAGATGACGCCCCTGAAGTTGGTGGTGCAAGTGTTTTGCCTGGTACCTATAAAATCAAAATGACATTTGGTGAACATGTAGATTCTACCATGATTGAGGTTAAATATGACCCTAGAGTTGAAATGGATAGAAGCGTTTTGGAAGCCCAATATGATTTCCAAAAAGCTATGGAAAAAGAAAGAGCTTTAGCTGCGGCTGCTACTCAACGTATCGTGGAAGCCAAAGAAATTGTTGACTTCTTCACCAAGCAAATGAAGGAAAAAGACAAAGAGGCCTAAAAGAAGAAATAAAAAGTAGTAAAGCCATCAAAGATTCATTGGAAGCGCTTATCGTTCCTTTCGTAGGAGAAGACAACAGCAAAAAGCAAGGTATAATCCGTTCTCCAAAACCGGATATTGGTGACAGAATTGGTACAGCATCTTATTATGCAGGCACTTCAATGGAAGCCCCCGGAGCTACGGAACAAGATTAAGGAGCAGGCAAAGAAGCACTAACGCACAAATTGCCGAAGTCAATAAATTCTTTGATATTGAATGGACTGCCTATAGAGCAAAAATGGAAGCACTGGATTTATCTCCGTTCAAGGAATATGAAAAGCTGGGAGAGTGATGTTATGCTCATATTAAGCCTCTGATAATGTTATGCTAATACCTTAAAAAGGTGCTTAACAATGAAGAGATAATTCAGGCTTTTTTTAGTGAGGTTTTAGCAGTCTAATAATAAGACCGTTTATAGGACATTCTCTGCATCCCAAGTTTGAAATAAAGAATACTACTGCTTGCCGTGGTATAAATAGCAAAAATAACGAAGGCTATTTTGCAATTTCACCGGCAATAAAGTGTTAGCAATTTAAAATGTATAGGTAAGAAGCAACTCAGAGTCCTCTCCGAGAGAATCCGAGGATGTATATTGCACTTTAAGGCTTTAATAAGTTGAAGTTTACTTGTGATGCATTACAAATGCACGACCAAGAAGTCCTCCTTGCAAACGAGGACAAGGTCACCTCTCCTCCTCGTTTGAAACGGGGAGGTATGGTTTAGCGTTTTCAACGCGCTTTGTAGCTGATTATACTTAGAAGTAGCCTATATGTAGAAAAGCCTAGAAGATATCAATTTTCTTTATGGTGGCATTACAAATGCTAGTCTTATGAGCCCTCACTGTCAGCGAGCACTAGAGTTTTATATAATCCCATTTATCTAAACTGATTAGCTCTTTTATTTTCTGCCGCTAATGCAACTGTTTCGCTAACCCTTTTTTGTCGCGTTTCAGGTCTTTTAGCTGTAATTATCCACTCCATAATGCCACGCCTCACCGATCTGGGGAATTCTTTCCAGTGCGTATGCGCTAGGTTATTCGCTTGCAGCGCTTCCGCTAAATCTTCCGGTAAAATGCCTTTTTCAATTTCATCAAGGAAAGTCCAGGTGCCCTGTTGTTTAGCCAATGCTACCATCGCCAAACCGGCAAGTGCCATTTTATCTGCCTGTTGTAGCTGCGCCACTTTTTCTTTGTTTACTCTGCTCCAATTGCTTTTTGGGTTTCGTTTGGCAAAGTATTGATAGTAACTTTCCTCATCCCTTTTATTAGGTGCGCTATCTACCCACCCGAAACAGAGTGCTTCGTCAACGGCTTCATTATAATATACACTTGGTGTGGTGCTTTCCTTTCTGTACAGAATGAGCCAGATGGCCTCAGCGGTTTCATGATTTTTGCTTAACCAGTCGCGCCAAGCCTTTGCTGATTTAGCATAAAATGTTGGCTTACCCTTGTAAGTTTCCATAGTAGTTACTTTAGTTAGCTAATATGTCAAGGTAATTAAATAAAGCAGCTGTAGCATTACAAATGCTAGTCTCATAAGTCCTCGTTGCAAACGAGGACTAGGTTACCGCTCCTTCTCGTTGCAAACGAGAAGGTTTTGGTTATGCGTTTTCAACGCATTTTGCAGCTGATAATAATTTGAAGTAGCATCTGCGTAAAAAATATCTAAATAAAAATCTATTTTCTATGTGTTTCATTGCAAATGCCAATACATAAGCTCCCGTTACAAACGAGAATTAGCACGTGGGCTTAAAGCACAAGCAGACCATTTTCTCTTAAATCAGCTATTTCTTCTGAGTGCCAGAAGCTTTCGAAATGCTGAAACTGTTCCAGATAACCGGCTTTAAAGCTGCCGTATGTTGTGGGTGTTTTTTGCAACAAACTCAACTGTTTTTTGAGCCATTCAGCTTTTGCCTTTTCCAATTCAATTTCAATAATGGCAGACTTGTCATGTATAGTAAGAAGCGCATTTTGGGCATCAGCATAGGTTATCTTGGGTGTATTACCCAGCCAAACCAATTTCGCAGCGTCTTTTATGCTAAGCAGCACCTCTTTTTGAAGGCAATTTTCAATGTAACGAGGAGAGATGCTCGTATTTGGTACTTTAAAATCAAACCATTCCTGCAAAGGAAATTCAAAGCCTATGCCCTGCATATAATTGAATAACGATTTTTTAAGCCCATAGCTGAACTGGTCGTGCTCAATGCCGGTGTCATCGGTAAATTCCAGATCGTTATTGGCAAAAGTATGATTTGGGATGATGGGATGGATACCATAATCCTGCGGACTTAGGCCAACCGGACTGTGAGCGGTCAAGGCAAACTGATGCCAAAAGCCGGATTGCAGCACGCCTGTATAGAAAAGCTGTCGTACCATTTCTAAGCTGTCAATAGTTTCTTGCTTAGTTTGTGTAGGATAGCCGTACATCAAATAGGCATGCACCATAATGCCTGAAGCCGTAAGGTCTCTAGTTACGCGCGCCACTTGTGCCACGGTAACTCCTTTTTGGATTAGTGCCAAGAGTCTGTCAGAAGCTACCTCCAAACCACCAGAAACGGCAATGCAGCCAGATGCTTTTAGCAGCTGACATAGGTCGGCAGTAAAGCTTTTTTCAAAGCGGATGTTCGTCCACCAACTTACGGTTAAGTTTCTCTTAATAATTTCTAAGGCAACTGCTCTCATGAGTGCCGGTGGTGCAGCTTCATCTACAAAGTGAAAGCCCGTTTCGCCTGTTTGGGCAATCAGCTCCTCCATTCTATCTACCAACTGTTTGGCAGCTACCGGCTCGTACAATTTGATGTAATCTAAGGACACATCGCAAAAAGTACATTTACCCCAATAGCAGCCGTGTGCCATGGTGAGCTTGTTCCATCGGCCATCGCTCCATAAGCTATGCATTGGGTTGGTTACCTCTATCACGGAGATGTAATCTGATAATAGCAGGTCGGAATAATCAGGCGTGCCTACTTCGCTCTGCTTATAATCTTTGCGGAGGGTATTATTTTTATAGCTTACCCGGCCGTTTTCTAAGTAGAAATGTTCGCTTAAAGCTGGCATCAACACTATTAGCTTTTACTTGCTCAATGAGTAATTCGATAGGCAGCTCGCCATCGTCTAAAGTAATGAAATCGAAGAATTCAAATACGCGCGCATCAGATAATGTACGCAGTTCCGTATTGGGAAATCCGCCACCCATGGCTATTTTAGTACTCGGGTATTGTTTTTTAATAAACTGAGCGCAGCGGAAAGCGCTATATAAATTACCTGGGAAAGGTACCGAAAAGCAGATGAGCTTAGCGGGATGGTCTTTTAATTTTTGTTGTAAAATGCTTAGTGTAATATGATCAATAAAACTTGGTGAAGCTCGGAGTGCAGTATATAATTCATCAAAGCTGTTGGCGCTTCGGCCTAACCTTTCTGCGTATCGGCTAAAGCCAAAATGCGGGTCTACTGTTTCAATAACAAAGTCGGAAATATCTTCCAGATAGAGGGTGGCCAGGTGCTTGGCTTTGTCCTGCATGCCCATGTGGCCAAAGGCATAGTCTAATTCCTGCGCCTGCTCAAAGCGGCTGGCCTGTGGCAGATAGTTTTCACTGCAAATCTGCCGGGCGAACGTTTGGTTTCTGCCCTGCAAAAAGGCAATTACCTGACCGATGCTTTTGATATAATCCGTTTTTAAGGCAAATATGCGTTCAGCATTTTCCGAGAAAGGCTGCTTGTGCTGTGTGGAGACTTTAAAAAGTGTTTGTAGTCCTTTTTTAGAGAACAATTCGAGAATCACCTCAATCCCTAAATCCACTTGATAGGCTGATATATTCTTTGTTTTCAAAAATCCCTTTAGGTAAGCGGTAGCCGGATAGGGCGTGTTCAGCTGGGTAAATGGAGGCGTTATGAGCAGCATATCTTGCAAAGTGGGGGCAAGTTACTACAATGCCTATAAAGATCATTCAAAATATGCGATAGGCATCCTAAATTTACTTATCCTCCGTCCGAAATTTCTATTTACGATAGATCGCTATTGGGAGCAATAAGGTCGGTATGTTGGAAACGTCAGACCTGTTTCTGAATGCAAAGCGTATCGTATTATTCACTGCGCTTTGAGCTAACTCCATGTCTGACCTCTACGAGGTACCGACATTAGGTAGGTTGATGCAAACCGAAGCTTCGAAGTCGTATTTCCATCCCCCATTTTCGTTGGGTTTTAAATTTTGAGAAATTACTATTTGTAGCAATAAGGTCGGCACGTTGAAAACGTCAGACCTGTTTCTGAATGCAAAGCGTATCGTATTAATAACTACGCTTTGAGCTAACCCCACGTCTGACCTTTATGAAGTACCGACATTAAGTAGATTGAAGCAAACCGAAGCTGCGAAGGCATATTGCCATCCCCCATTTTTATTGGTTTTTAAATTTTGAGAAATTACTATTTGTAGCAATAAGGTCGGTACGTTGGAAACGTCAGACCTGTTTCTGAATGCAAAGCGTATCGTATTATCAACTGCGCTTTAAGCAAGCCCCACATCTGACCTCTACGAGGTACCGACATTAGGTAGGTTGATGCAAACCAATAATATCCGAATTAACGCTCAGTTCTTTTTAAACGGATTGAGCGCTTTTTACTAAATAACAGCTGAAATAAACTCACCAAATGCGCCCAAAGCACTATGGGTACAACAATGGTGGGTAAGTAGCAATAGGGGAGCATAAAGATTCCTATGTTCGGTTGTTGAAAGCCAAATTGTTGTAAGGGAGAGGGAGCCGATAATAATGCCAATATCACTATATTTAGTAAAAGGCACAGGCAGGCAAGGTTCCAGAAGACCAGCCATTTTTTGGCAGCCCCTTTTCTGAAGACTAACCAGCCTACGATGGGTGCGGTGATGCCTGCGAGTATGTCAAAGTTGCGTCCTTCAAAAGTCATTATTTGTGGGATGAGTTTCTGGATTGACAATCCCAGTAAAACGAGCTCCACTGGCACTCTGAAAACATGAATGTAATTTAATCTTTTACTCGACAAACTGTTGAGATAGGATCGAGATTTCCGATTGCTAAAACTTAGAATAATTAAACACAATGCAGGAGCTATGCCCAATAAGAAAATGTTAGGAGGGAAAGCATTTATATCAAATGCGTACACGCCCCACAGGCCCAGCAGAATTTGAGCAACCAGCCAGCAAACTGGCACAAGTAATATATGAATAGAATTTTTCGCAGTCCGGCTGGCAAGCTCGTATAAAAATATACCTGCCACGCCCACCAGTGAAACTAAGAACAGCACCACACAAAGAGCAAATGAACTTAATACATTGGATACAACTAAGGCCTCACAGAATTCCAGCATCAATTATACACCAAATTGCTTCAAATGATGATCCAAGTGCTTATAAAACAGGTTATTCCATTCCTCAATGGAAAGTTTACCAAATGAATGTGATTCTTTCTGGTCAAAATGCTGTGCTCCTAAGCCTTCCGCTTTATTGAGGTAGCCTGTAAGCCTTTCCTTTTCAGTGGTAAATTCTCGCTCATCAGTAATGATAAATTGCGGTGCGGTACGGCTACTTTTAGGATAAGGCTTCGTAGATACCACCGTGCTTTTGGCCAGGCTTTTAATGATGAATTTCATTAGGGCGTTGGGTCGTGGATGCTTGGTTTCGAAAGTCATTTCGTAAGGCACGCAGCAATGAGCCAGCATTTGTGCGATACTCATTTTACCCCAAATTGGCTTTGAGGTTTCATTCAGTTTGTTAATGCGTTCAGTTAATTGACTGGTAGTTTCAGCAGTAAAAATGTTTGGCAAGGTAGTTTCCATAATAATTTGAGTTTTAAAGATTATAGCCGGTAAATATTTTAAACTGCTGCTAATGTACAGCTAATGAACTTACTCCAACTTGACCTATGGCAAGAAATTTTTCTATTGAGGGGCAATTACGAAGGGTATATTTTTTATTGGCAACAAGGTTGAGTTGAGGCTGGTTTACTTCTCCAACTTTTGCAAGGTTTCAATTCCCCGCTGGTAACTTATCGGATAGAAAGTACTAGTATGGATATAACTCCATTTAATCTCTTCAGTCTACGAACGCTTCTCTTATTATGTCTTTACACTTCTGAATTTCAGAATTTGTTAGTGTTTTAAAACTTTTTACAATTCTCTTTTTGTCCACCGTCCGAATCTGATCGATGGCTATCATTCCTCTTTTATTATTGTGCAGTACAGAAATCCGTGAGGGACACTTTTTTGGACTTGTTGTTAAGGGAGCCACTACTATGGTGTTGAGAGGTTTATTCATCTCGTTAGGAGAAATAACCACGCACGGGCGGGTTTTATTTATCTCGCTGCCAACTCTTGAATCAAGGTTAACCAGAACGATAGCATACTGCTTTAATTCCATTCGTCAAGGTCTTCATCTTTAAATATGACCGGAATTATAAGTTGGTCATCATTGTTGGCTCGCATTCTTTTAAACTCTTTTTCCCAATCTCTTCGAGGTGTGTCAATGGGCTTCAGTATAATTTGCTCGTCCTCAAGTATGAGTTCCACTTTATCCTTAATATTGTATTTCTCCAAAATGGTCTTGCTTAAGCGAAGACCTTTCGAATTTCCAATTTTGATTATTGTAGTTTCCACATTAATTAAAAGTTATTACAATGTAAGCACTTTTTAGTATACCCACAGTATTTTGGGAATTATCTGTTGCATCGACTTTTTATGCTGAACGCTTTTGGAATGGTGTAATTTTTTAGCAGACTGCTTAATTTATTTTTCTGTGGACTGGCTTATTTCCCTTCTGATTCTGCTGAGCGAGCTATCGGTGATGCCCAAATATGTGGCAATATGCTTTAAGGAGGCATTTTGTATCACCTCAGGCCTGTTTTCAAGTAATTGTAGGTATCGGTCTTTTGCCTGTAACATAATGATGTTTAGGCTTTTTTGCTTTAGCTGAAAGTACGAAGCCGCAAAATGCGACCTGCCTGCTTCCCGAAAGGATTCAATGCTATTAAAGAGCTTTTGAAAATCAGCAAAGCTGATTTCCCAGCACTTTGTATCAACAGTGGCTTGAAAATATTCCTTTACAGGCTGTCTCAAAAAAAAGGAAGACCAGTCTATTACAATATCTGCCGGCCCATAGAAATCAGTGGTGGTGTCATTACTTTCATAATCCTGAGCAAATGATCGTACGAAACCGTTGGCAATGTAAAAATAACGATCGATCACCTGATCTATGGGGTAGAGATATTCGCCTTTGCTGAAGTGGACAAGATGAAATGACTCCAGCACAAGTTCAATCTCCGCTGGTGTGAGTCCGTCTTTAGTGAATAATACCTTAAGTAACTCTTTCTGCTCCATTTATGATAAGATTAATTTGTCGGAAATTACTTTTTATTCTTCAAACTTCACAGTGCTTTGTCTTTCCCTATTCACAATCAGTTGCGTAACATCAGGTCTGGAATAGTGCCCAGCAGGGTCAAAATTCTGCCTTTCCTCTAGTACCCGGTTGAAATCAATAGTGGAGGTGAAAACACCTTCTTCTTTAACTATGGGCTCCTGCACCCAGCTACCATCCGGAGCAGCAATGCAAGAGCCGCCATCGGTGAGCCACTCGGGAGCATGGGCCAAAATCTTATCTAGGTGTGGCGTGTCTGAAGGAAAATCTGTTTTTCGCATAATGCTGCTGACTGATACCACAAAAGAGCGGCCTTCTTTGGCCATAAAGCGGGTGATGTCTTCTGTATTTCTAATTGACCCCGGCCAAACGGCAATGTGCAGGTCTTCGCCTTGTCCGTAAAGTGCTGCTCTGGGCAGTGGCATCCAGTTTTCCCAGCAGTTTAAGCCGCCCGCTGTAAATGCTTTGAGGCGGTGAACCCGCAGACCGTTTCCATCACCGGGCGACCAGGCCAGGCGTTCGTCATAAGTAGGTTGCAGTTTTCTGTGTACGGACTGAATAATACCTTCTGCATCGATATATGCCAGAGAGCAGTACAAACTGTGCCCGCCTCTATTTTGAGCGCGCTCAATAAAGCCAAGGTATATGGCAATTTTATGTTGTTTTGCTAACTTACAAATATCATCCAGTTCACCTGATTCAGGCTGAATAGCATGCTGAACATAATGTGCATGAAGTTCCTTTTGTACTTTTGAGTCCCATTCAGCACCGCCAGTCAATGCCAGCCAAAACGGATAGCCGGGCAGAAGCGCCTCTCCGAAAACTACCAACTCCGCCTTTTGAGCGGCAGCGGCTGAAATGGCTTGTTTTATTTTGTCAATAGTAGCCGATTTGTTTAGCCATACCGGGGCTATTTGAGCCATGGCAATTTTTAATATGTTGTGGTCATTCATATGTATGCAGTTTTTTCTTAAAATTCTTCCCGCATCAAGCGCTTAGCCGGCAGTGAAACTTGCCCGTTGCAGGTTGGTTCGCATTTCGGACATCTGTCTGCTCCGTGTTGCCGGTCACGCTTATTTCTGATCACTAAGTTAAGAGCTTGCTACCACTATCTGGTGCTTGGTTTTGAATTTTTCCGATGCCTCAAAAGAAAATGCCTTGTTGTTTAGGCAATAAGTAGATCAATTTCTTAGATTAATTTGTATTATTACAGCATGAAGGTTTTAAAAAGTGTTTTTCTCATCATCAATTATAAGACGTTTGTGGTTACTTTATTGGCTGTTGCTTCCACTTGGCTTTGTGGCCGGTATGGTTTTGCTGCAGATTTTCCGCTAACAATTATAGGCATTGCCATCGTATTCCCGGTAGTTTTTTCAATTGATAGCGCTTATAAAAGAAGAGAGAGAACTTTGATGCTATTGAGTGATTTTAAGGCGCATGTGCAGGCTTTGTACATGGCAGCAGGGCAGTGGCTCGAGAAAGAAGATACGGCATTTCAGCTAGCGCTGAAAAAAGATTTAATCGATATTTATAAGGGTATGCGTGCTTTTTGTAAAAATGGAAAGAAATCGAAAAGAGAGGCTTTCGAAGAAGAGCTGTATCTGAAGGTTAAAGTCCTTTCTAAACGCATTCAATCTGTCCGCGCCAAGGGTTTGAATCCGGGGGAGATATCAAGAATGAACCAATACGTGAGTAAAATATTAGTATCCGTAGAGAACATTAAAATGATAAGAACCTATAGAACGCCACTTACTTTAAGGGCGTATTCCAAAGTTTTCATTTATACTTTCCCAATTATATATGGGCCGTATTTTGAGTTCACTGCCTCGCATTATTCCCATGGTTTAGAATATATCATGCCTGTTATGTTCAGTTTTATTCTGATAAGTTTAGATAATATTCAGGAACATCTGGAAAACCCATTCGATGAAATTGGTGAAGACGATGTGCGGTTCGATGTGGAACAATTAGAAGCGCAAATGAAGTAGTTTGATTGACTTTAGGGTTCTTTTATATGCTGTCATGCGCCAAAACATAATGCATATGAGGTGGACCAAAGGAGAGCTGATTGAGATAATTCATCAGACGCTAGAGGTAAATAAAATGGTGGACGGTGTTCATGTTCGCGTAATGGTGACTCGTGGTATTAAAAAGACTCCTTCGCAAGATCCGAGGTTAACGATCTCCGGTCCCAACTTAGTGATTATTGCAGAGCATAAAAAAGCGGCCTCTGAAACGATGGAGAAGGGCATAAAACTTTTCACGAGTACAATTAGACGGGGCTCTCCTGACTATTTAGATCCTAAGCTAAACTGCCACAGCAAAATCCATGAAGTGCAGGCTTTGATGCAAGCTATCGAAGCAGGCGCTGATGAAGCATTAATGCTTGACATGCATGGCTTTGTGAGTACATGTAATGCCACCAATTTTTTTATGGTGAGAGAAGGCGAAGTGTGGACTTCAACTGGGCAGTATTGCATGAACGGAATCACTAGAGCCAAAGTGATTGAGGCTTGCGCAAAGAAAAAAATTGTGTGCTACCAAAAGAGTTTAATTTCCTCTAATTTCCCATGAATCGAAAAACTAAAAGCTCCTAATGAGCTTTTAAATCATTTTTCTGCTCTTCAATCTTTCAAAACTACTGAGTTCTCTTCATGGCAAATTATGATTATAACGCAACTCCGTCCGTCAAATCCATCTATTCCCCCTCTTTAAACTTATCCACTTTGGTGGAGGTTTCCTTTTTTGGGAAAACATTATTATTCGGCTCTGTATCTGCCAATTCATTTTCAGGGTCAAACACCAATGACTCCACCTCTTTGTCCAGAATAAACGTTTTACGTACTTTACCTTCATTTTTCCGCCATATTTCTGCCGGAATTTGCGTGGTTTCTGAAGTGCCGTCTTTATAATTAAACTGAAGAACTAAGGGCGTTACAAGCCCGCCCTCATTTTTGAGCGTCACTTCGTAAAAATACTTACCCTTGTAATTGGCTTCAATAGCTTTATCGTCCACCTTGTTTCTATACTCGCCATACCAGAACGAGGGAGTTTCAGAAATGGTCAAATAATCCGGTCCATCGCTAAAATCGGTCTTCTTATCTTCCGCGGCAGACTCGCCTCCCAAATCGCCTTTCGGAGCCTTGGTTTTCTTCTCCATGTCCTCAGCCGAGGTGGCTATCCTGTAATATTTAACCTCATCCACAGCTACATCAACATGATCGGTGGTGTAAAACCAACCTCTCCAAAACCAGTCTAGGTCAACTGCCGATGCATCTTCCATTGTTCTAAAGAAATCAGCAGGAGTAGGATGTTTAAATTTCCACCGTTGTGCGTAGGCCTTAAATGCTTCATCGAAAAGCTCAGGGCCTAAGATTGTATTGCGGAGCAAGTTCAAGGCCGCAGCCGGCTTGGTGTAGGCATTTGGGCCTAAGCGCAGCACCTGCTCAGGGTTGGTCATAATGGGGCGTTGCTTGTCTTTGCTGCTCTTCATATAGCCGGTTATGGCTTGTGGCGAGTTGTCAGTATAGGGTAAATCGGGATAATATTTCCACATCACGTTCGACTCCAGAAATGAGTTCAGTCCCTCATCCATCCATGCCCATTGGCGCTCATCAGAATTTACAATCATTGGGAAATAGTTGTGACCAATTTCATGAACAATTACGTAAGTCATACCCAATTGCGTTCTTACCGAGTAGGTGCCATCAGGATTTGGCCGGCCAAAGTTGAAGCATATCATCGGATACTCCATGCCAATAGAAGCTGCATGAACGGAAGTGGCTTGTGGGTAAGGGTAGTCGAAAGTGCGTTCGGAATAGAGCTCTAGGGTATTTTTAATGGCTTTGGTAGATTCCATTTCCCAAAGCGGATTGCCTTCCTTCGGGTACAAAGACTGCGCAAAAGGTTTGCTGGTAGCAAGTTCTACCATCATGCCATCCCAAATAAATTTTCTGGAAGCGGCAAAACCGAAATCCCTTACATTTTTAGCAGAGAATTTCCACGTTTCATAGTCGGTAGATTTTTGTTTCTCATTTGCTACGGCCTCTTCTTCAGTTACAATAAAAGTCTGCTCGGTCGATTTAAGTGCCTTTTCATATCTGTTAAACTGCTCTTTTGTTAGTACGTCTTTGGCGTTTTGTACCATGCCTGTGGCGGCTAAAATAAAATCATTGGGCACGCTAATCTCAACCTCATAATCGCCAAAGGTTAGAGCAAACTCTCCTGAGCCTAAGAACTGCTTATTCTGCCAACCGGCTACATCGCTGTAAACGGCCATACGGGGATAAAACTGCGCTATGGTGTAAAGCGCATTGCCGTCTTCCTCAAAAAACTCATAGCCCGATCTTCCGCCTCCGCGCATTCTATCGTTAAGCTTGTACGACCAGTCTATTGAAAATGCAATATTCTCTCCGGGTTGCAACGCTTTTGTTAACCGGATTTTCATCATGGTTTTATTAATAAGGTAGCTCATGGGTTTTCCGGAGCCATCTTTCACTGAAGCTATTTTAAAGCCACCGTCAAAGTCGTAAGCGCTTCCGCCATTGTCAACATATTGCTCCATAAACTTGGCCGGAATGGTATCATTGAAAATGGAATAAGTAGCGGTTTTTTTAGTGTCTGAATCTCTGGCACGCACATTCTGGTCAAGTTGTAGCCAAAGGTAGTCAAGCGTGTGTGGCGACTGGTTGTAGTAAGTTACCGTTTCGCTACCGGTAATTTCGTTATTCGCCTCGTCAAGCTTTAGTTTAATCTGATAATCGGCTTTTTGCTGCCAGTATTTTTCTCCCGGGGCGCCCGATGCTGTTCGATAAACATTAGGCGTAGGTAACATACTTCCTAATTGTTCGAATCGCTCTTTGTACATAGTCGTTTCATCTTGGGCAGATGTCACAACGGGTATGAGCATGGCGTATAATAAAAGTAAATTTTTCATATTAATGTATCTATTTTTTCCGGATGTGCTAATGAAGTGCCAATAATAATAAAAATAGGGGATTAAAACGCCTACTAACTGGGTTTTTACATGAACGGAGCCACGGAAATAATGGTTAAGCTTAACTATTCACTTGTACTGCTATTTTGTGCTCGTTTTCATAATCTTAATATCATCAAGTGCTGAAATTTTCTAAAGTTGTTTTATAACGTGATGTGAGAGAAGACATAAAGTAACTCAGCAGCAATTTGCTGGCTACGTTCCTCGTACTTTGCAGCCTGTTGTGGCGTGCCATCAAATACTTTGGGATCTTCAAAGGGTAGAGAAATGCGCTGCTCGGCACCTTCGATGAGCGGACAATCTCCATCTGCCTGTGAGCAGGTCATAACGGCTGCAAATTTTGATTTAGGATTGAACTCGTCCGCCATTTTTTTTGAAAAACCAATGGTCGGATGCTGATTTCTGCCATATTTAATACTATAGATGGGGTTCTCGGCCTCGCAAATTTTTTTTATTGCAAAACCTACATTTTGTAGCGTTTCTACAACCTTAGGAAAAAGTGCAGTTGCTTTTGTACCACCAGAATAGCAAAAAACCTGTTTGATTTGAAAGTAATGAGCCATTGTTTGAGCCCACACTTGCGCTAAGTGACTTCTACGTGAATTATGTGTACAGATAAAGTTGATACGAATCTCTTCGCCACTGGCCACTTTCGATTGTATAAAAGCTATTAACGGTTGCAAAGCAAATTTGCGTTCATTTGTAATGGTTTGTATGTCTAACTCCCCAATAAATTTCTCTATTTCAGGAAATAGACCAGTATCTTTTATTGCCATTATTTCTAAATCTTAGCAGCAATTACCACCAGGTGCACAAGAGGAATCATTCAGAGCAGCTAGCCTTACTTTCGGTTTTGCTGTGGGTATGCCGCATTTATCCTTTGCCAAACAATCGGTTTGCTTTAATGTGAGCAAGAAATTTTTTCCGTCAAAATCAAGCCCAAATTTTCCAATGGTGTCTGCCTGATATTCTACCTCTATTTCTAAATCGGTTATTTCCAGCGCCTTTTCCGAAAGTTTAATAATGTCCAAAAGCTTTTCCGGATGTAGCCTGTGGTCATAATCGTTAGCATTCCAAAGTTGAAAGTTGACAACTTCCTCCTTCCTCTCAGTTCCGCCACAATCAATAAAGTGCTTGGTAATTTTTCCTACTTCTGTTACATGAAAATGGCTGGGCACTAATTCACCATTAGGCAATTGAAAACCTATGTCTTCCAATTCCTGTAATGCTAATTTTACTTGCGATAATTTCATAATTGTATTTATTTACTATGATTATTAAATTCGGTTTTAACAGCAGTCCTGTCCTTTCGTAAGGTCTTGATTGAGAAATTCGGACATTATTAATTTCATGGCCGTCCAGTTTTGTTTATCAATGCAGTAGCAAACTCTAGTGCCTTCCACATTTCCTTTGATCAAACCTACGTACTTTAGCTCTTTCAGATGCTGTGAAATGGTAGGTTGAGCCAAACCAATTTCGTTCACTAAATCTCCGCAAATACAAGAGTTAATCTCAAATAAATGCTGTAAAATAGAAACTCTTGCCGGATGTCCGAAAACTTTTGCAAACAGCGCAATTTCATTTTGTTTCTCGGTGAACATTTCACTTTTGGCTAATCCCATCACTCCTTTTATTAGTATATTGCAATATTACGATTAATATACGAAAATGTTAGCTTAATTATGAGTTATTGTGAATGACTACCAGAAAAATTAAATACAAATTGGGGTAAACGCTGCAGAAGATTTATCTGAAGCTATGATTTAGACCAATGGTATAGTCTGAAAGAAAATCTTTTTTGCGGCCCTGTTCACTGTTAACATTGTTAATATTGCGTTGGGAAATGTATATAGTCCGGCTAATGGCTGGCAGGCTTGATAGTTTTTTGTTTTTGAGCCAAGTTAAAAACACCGATCGTAGCATCGGAACCAAGAATGAAGAGCCTGCCCGGCTTTAGAAGCTACACTACTATCAAATGAATGCATAAGCAATTTTGCATTGCGCGCCATATAGACCCAAGAATGCTGCTATTTTTCTCCGAATATTTCTGAGAAACTCTTTCTGTATATCACCTGAAATAAAATATTGTAAGAGGCTGCAGCAGACTTTTGCTGTACACTAGCAGTATCTTTAACGGCTTCTACTTGTTGTGCCTGTTTAATCGTATCAGTCTCATGCCGCAACAAAGCCTTCTCAACAAGCGCTTTAATTATTTCATTATATGGTTTTTCATCTTCACTATCAGCAAAGGCATTACTTAAACTAAAGGAAACGACCAATAAAACTGTTGAAATTACTTTAATAGAAGAGCGGATAAGGTGCGTTTTCATATCTTTGAAGATTTAGCTTATTGTCAAATATACCAAATATAATTATAAGTACTTGAATTTCTGTAAGTAAACTAAAAAATATAAGAATAGCACATTTGAGGGTATTTTATCAGCAGAAAAAGAGGCTGAATATGTTGGCGATTTGTTATGCAAAAAGGATAAAAAGTTGTATTTTAGAGCATAAAGCGGCAATAGTAGCACTTAGATTCGCCCAAGAACTAACCTATTCTAAAAGATGCGTAAACAATTCGAAGTCCAACTTAGCCTGGGTTGTACCCCGATCAATGAAGTAAAGATTCCCACCAAAACCCGTAGCCACATGGCAGCTCTTGCCGCAGCTATTCAATACATATACGTTCAACCCAAATGGAATAAGTTGATTTTTAATTTGTTAGAAGATAAGATTAGCAAAGGCAAGAAAAGCACCGGACGTAAGGGCATGAGCCTTTGGGAGATATTCGTGCTGGGTCAGGTACGATTATGCATGAACATTGGTTATGACGAGCTGCATTATAAAGCCAATTATGATGTACTCCTACGCGGCTTGTTGGGTGTGCTCCCTACCAATTTCACTCATGGAAAAGAGTATGAATACCAGAACATTTATGATAATGTAGGCTTGTTGGACGATGAGCTGCTCAAATCCATTAATGATGTGATTGTATCGGTAGGCCATGAGGTGTTTAAAAAAAAAGAAAAGGCTGCTTTGCGCTTAAAGACAGATAGCTTTGTGGTAGAGACAGATACCCATTTTCCTACCGACTACAACCTTCTGTGGGATAGTGCCCGCAAATGTATTGATGTGGTGGAGCATCTTGAAATTCCGGGCTGGAGAAAGAGCAAGAATTGGCGCAATAAGCTAAAAGGGTTGATGCGCGCTGTGGGCAAAACAAGTAGCAGTGGTGGGCCAAACAAGGAAGAACGAGTACAAGCGGCCGCTGCCGCCTACCTGCAAAAAGCTAACGCTTTGGAGCGTAGGGTGACAGACGCACTAACCTCTTTTATTGCTAAAAATACTGCCGAGGCAACCAAAATAGAGGCGTTACGATATTTTCATACGATGCTGGAAAAACATATTGATTTGCTGGAACGAAGGCTGATCAAGAAAGAAACCATACCTAATAGCGAAAAGGTATTCTCGATATTTCAGGAATATACTGAATTGATCAAAAAAGGCAAGTTGCGTCCCAGTATAGAAATTGGCAAGAAACTAGCCATTACCACAGATCAGCACCACCTCATTGTAGATTGGCAAATTGCAGAAAACCAAACAGATAACCAACTCACCATTCCCATTGCAAGGCGCGTATGCCAAAAGTACCAAATTAAAAGTCTAAGTGTTGACCGGGGTTTTTCCGACAAAGGAGACAGGCTAGAGCTGGAGAAATTAATCCCACAGGTGATTATGCCAAAGAAAGGCAAGCGCAATAAAGAAGAAAAAGCATTGGAAGACGCCCCCAGTTTTAAGCGGCTTAAAAACAAGCACAATGCCATAGAGTCGAATATCAACGAACTAGAAAAACGAGGGCTTATCCGATGTCCTGACAGGACAAGAAAAAACTTTGACCGCTACATAGCCTTGGCAGTAACGGCCTATAACCTGCACAAAATTGGCAGAGAGCTTTTGGCTCAGGCTAAAGCGAAAGAAAAAGAAGCCCGCCACAGGCAGGTAGCCTAAAATCAACCAGAATATAAAGGAAAAAATGAAGCCACATGGGGTAGGAGGCTACCAGCCAGTACGAAAACGCCATTTTAACTGAAGATAACAGCGGAAAATTAAAAATAAGAAAAGCCAAAAAATAAAGCAGTCAGAATAAATCGAAAGTTAATATATTCTTCAAATAATTATATTTTTAGGAGTGCGGGCTGGTGTTTTCTTAGAGACACTAATTAGAGGAGTCATTCATTCAAAATAAAAACTGATTTAACAAATGCATACTAGATAAAGTGCTTAAATACATTTGGCTTAATTTTGAAATAAGAAAATGTAGTTGATTAGGATTTGAAGC
Organism: uncultured Cytophagales bacterium; assembly: GCA_963832285.1. Taxonomy (GTDB): domain Bacteria; phylum Bacteroidota; class Bacteroidia; order Cytophagales; family Cyclobacteriaceae; genus Marivirga. The sequence continues at coordinate 90,604 of CAWHTP010000012.1, read as the reverse complement.
CTGAGAAAAAAAGGATAAGAGTGAATGAATGCATATATCAATTAGGTAAAGATTACTTAATATTCCCTACTTGTTTTAATAGCGATTGATTTCTTTATTTGGATCAACATTCCTGGTCATGGTGAAAACAGCAGATAAAATATCCGATCAAAAGTTAGTAAAACTTATTGCCAAAGACAATGAATTGGCCTTTACCCAACTTTTTGATAAGTATTGGAAATCACTTTCTAATGCTGCTTATAAAGTTTTGAAGGATAGGGACGCAGCACATGATATAGTCCAAGATATTTTCATCAATCTGTGGGCCAAAAGAAAATCTGTTGATATTGAACATGTTTCCTCCTATTTGCACACTGCCGTAAAATACAGGGTTATCAATTGTATCCATAAAAACGAGGTACCTATGCTGAGTCTCGATTTTGTGGATGGGTTTAAAAACCTGAATTCTACTGAGGAATTGATGGATTTGATGGAATTGGACGAAGTTTTAAAGAAATCGGTAGAGGAACTACCCGAGCAGTGCAGAAAAATTTTCCGCATGAGCCGGTTCGATTACATGAGCAATAAAGAAATAGCCCAACAACTGCATTTATCCGTGCGTACGGTTGAAAATCACATAGCCAATGCGCTTCGCTTACTTCGGCCAAAGGTAAAACACCTTATCTTCGCCATCCTCTTTTTTTATTACCTGTAAGTTAATTATCGGTTCAAGAGACGCATCAATATTATCTTAATATTAACAAATTATTAAAGCACATTTTTTTTGACCTCTGCACTAGGTAGCAGGCCTATTTATTCTGACTACCTATTATAAAGCAGAATAAATTGCAAGTGTCCCATGCAGGATAAAGAGTTTCATATCATTCTAAAAAAATACCTTAAAGGGAAGAGCACCCCAGAGGAAATCCGGGCAATAGAAGCATTTTATCAAAAAAATCAGGAAAAGGATTTATTTGATGTTTATACACTGCAGGAGGAAAAAGAAGCAAAGGCCTTAATAAGGGTGAGGGTGATGAAAAAAGTATGGTTGGAAAAGGAAAAGAGCGAATCCATTCCACGATTCAGGGGGATAAAAATAGCAGCCTCCATTGCCCTACTAATCGTTGCTTTTGCCCTGTACTTCCTTTCCACCAACACCCCGGCAATTAATTACATCACAAAAGCTACGGAAAAAGGCCTACGCTCTACTATTACCTTAACTGATGGCTCTTTGGTGTACCTGAACGCTGAAAGCTCCATCACATTTCCAGAAGATTTTAATAATCAGCCAAAAAGGGAAATAACGCTTGAAGGGGAGGCATTTTTTGAAGTCAAAAGAAATGAAAAAAAACCGTTTGTTGTAAGGTCTGGCAGCTTAAATACTACCGTGCTGGGTACATCATTTAATATTAATGCCTATCCGGAAAGTGGGCAAACTGTGGTGACTGTAGCCAGCGGTAAAGTAAAAGTAGATCATTCAGACAGGACTGAAAGCCTTAATCAGAGCGGCATGGACAAGTATGATGAACTTTATCTTGAAAAAGCCGCCCAGGCCATATTTGATAAACAAACTGGTAGCCTAAAAAAGCAAAAGGTGGATTTGCAAACCTATATCGGATGGAAACAAAACATCATCACTTTCGATGACATCCCGCTTGAGGAGGCAATCCTCCTATTGGAACGAAGGTTTAACGTGACAATTGACCTGCAGGGAACTGATAAAAGGACATGCCATATAACAGGGACTTTTAAAGACGAGCAACTGGTGAACATACTGGAAAGCATGAAATTCGTGAGTGGGATCACCTATGAATTTACCACAGAAAATACCATCAATATAAATGGAGGGGATTGTAAAAACTAACTGATTATGTAAGGAAGAAAGATAAAAAAACAGCCTGACAAACTTTGGAGAGTACTGAACAGGCTGCTGAGAGTGAAAAACTGAAACATTAATCAAACTCATTGCAAAAGTATGCAAATTGAAATACTTAAACTAGTCATGTGGCTCACAAAAAGTGCTTTTTACCTGTTCCTGATCGAACTGATCAGCCTGCAACTTTTGGTGGCCAATAACACTGAGGCACAATCCCTAAAAGAGGTAAAAGTATCCCTCAACCTTTTTGATGCCACCCCAGGTCAATTTTTTGCGGCAATAGAAGAAAGGACTGATTTTCAGTTTGTCCATAATCGCTCCGTTTCAAAAGTCACCCATCCTATTTCCTATTACTCAAAAGATGAAACGCTTGAGAACGTACTGCTTTATGCGGCTCGGGAATGGGGCCTGCAATTCAGGCGGATTAACCAGACCATATCCGTAAGCAGGGCCCCCAAAAAACAAGAGGACTCCCAAAAAGTGCTGGAGCTGGACCGTACCATCACCGGAAAAGTAACTGACTCGGAAACGGGCGAGCCTTTGATTGGTGCCACGATACAAATGAAGGGTACTTCCATTGGAACGGTGACTGATATTGACGGGAATTTTAAGCTGGCAGTTCCGGATGATATCGAAGAAATACAAATTAGCTATATAGGTTATGAATCAAAATATCTGGGAGTTGGGGCTCAAACTCTTTTTAATATTACTTTATCAGTGGAGAAAGCGACTATGAGCGAGGTGGTGGTGGTGGGCTATTCATCTGAGAAACCAAAGGACTTTACAGGATCAATTTCATCTGTAAATGGAAATCAAGTTAACCAACTTCCTGTGAATGGCATAGAGCAAGCGCTACAAGGGCAAGTCGCTGGTGTTCAAGTGACGAGCAATGGTGCTCCAGGGAGTGGAACGTCAGTCAGAATAAGGGGCTACGGAACACTCGGTAACAATGATCCACTATATATAGTAGATGGGATACCAACGAGATTTGGATTGAATCAATTTTCTAATGCAGACATAGACAATATTCAAGTCTTAAAGGATGCCGCAGCTACGGCCATCTACGGGGCTAGAGCGGCCAATGGAGTTGTAATTATTAATACAAAGCATGGAAATATTGGCAATCTGAAGGTTAATGCAAATTTCCAGTTTGGCGTGCAGGCACCTGTTAATTTACCTTCAATGGTGAACACAGAACAGTACGCAAATATGCTATGGCAAGCTCAAATAAATTCGGGGGTAAAGCCGACTAATGATCTTTTCGGAGATGGGCCACAACCTATTATTCCGGAGTTTATCGATGAAGAAGAAAAAATAAGGGCAAGTGTACCAGGAACTGACTGGTTTAATGAGCTTTTTGATCCTGCTCCTTTCCAATCATACAATATCAGTGTTGCATCCGGTAAGAAAGGAATAAAGAATTATACTTCTTTTTCATACCTCGATCAAGACGGAATTATGGCTTATACAGGATTTACGAAGTATAATTTTCGGACTAACACAGAAGTTTCTCAAGGAATTTTAACGGTTGGCGAAAACCTCTCCTTATCATCCACCAATACTCAAAGTGTTCCTACCAATCGAGCCTTAGGATCGAGAATGATCCATGCTTATCGCATCAACCCCATTGTTCCAGTTCGTGATATCAAGGGTAATTTTGCTGGCCCAGTAAACGGGGTGCAGGGTGCGCTGAATCCCATCGGAATTAATGCCCTTGACGCTAACGATAGAACAATCGAAAACAGACTTTTCGGGAACGTATATGCCGCTATTGAAATAATCAAAGGGTTGAATTTCAAATCTAATTTTGGTTTTGATTACTCGGATATCAATACAAAAGATTACGATTTCAGGTACCAGATGGGAGTAACAAACCGTGGTGAAACCTCCTTTTTTCAGGCAGAAGCTTCCAGATTTCAATATACGATAAACAATATTTTACAATTTAAAAGAAAGATTGGGTTTCATGACTTCTCTTTTTTACTGGGGCAAGAAGCTATCAAATTCAATACCAACGAAATAGGTGGAACGAGTTCCAATTTTGTTACGGATGATATTGATTTCATTCAACTTAATACGGGAACCGGTCAATCATCAAATTTTAGTTCAGGTTCAGAATGGGCTCTCTCATCCTATTTTACAAGGGTCAACTATCAATTTAATGACAAATACCTCCTAAGTGCTTCTATGAGAAGAGATGGCTCATCTCGTTTTTCGAAGAGCAATCGCTTCGCTCTTTTTCCTGCTTTGTCTGCCGGGTGGAGGCTAACGGAAGAAAGCTTTTTAAAAGATCAAAGTCTTTTTAATGAATTAAAATTACGCTTTTCTTTTGGTCAATCCGGAAATCAGGAAATAGGTGATTTTCCATCTTTTTCTACTTTTTCTGCAAGTGCTTGGGATACTTACTACTCGATCAACGGTTCAAATGATAAGGCTACTATTGGTTTTAAACCCACTCGGATCGGAAATGATAAGGTAAAGTGGGAAACAACTCAGCAGATCAATTTTGGATTAGATATAGGTTTTTATAAAGGTTTAATTCTAAACTTCGATTATTTCATTAAGGAAACATATGATATTTTGATACAACGGCCGACACTGGCAATTGAAGGGCAGGCGGCAGCTCCATTTGTAAATTTGGGGAACATGCAGAACAAGGGATTGGAACTAAATCTTGAATATCGTTATGGAGCAGGCAAGGATTGGAGTCTCGGTTTAAATGGAAATTTGAGTATTGTACGAAATAAGGTAGTAAAGTTGGCAGATGATGTCGCTCAGTTGACAGGTTTAGCAAGCAACACATATTCTCGAAATCTCATATTATCTGTGACTGAAGTGGGGCAACCTATTGCTCAATTTTATGGACACATCGCTGATGGTATATTTAAAACTCAGCAGGATGTGCAGAGTCATGCTGATCAAGATGGAAAGGCTATTGGCCGCATCAGATATCGTGATTTAAATGATGATGGAGTAGTGGATTCGAATGATCGAACTTTTATTGGGAATCCCCACCCTGATTTTATCTACGGATTCACGTTAAGTGCTTCTTATTCCAGTTTTGATCTGAGTATTCTCCTGCAAGGAGTGCAGGGAGTTGATTTATATAATTTTACCAGATACTATACCGATTTTTATTATGATTTGGGAAATAGGCACGACAGAATTTTGGATGCCTGGACGCCTTCAAATTCTGATTCAAATATACCATCCCTTTCAGCAGTTGATACCAATAACGAACTCAGACCCTCGACCTACTTTATTGAAGATGGCTCATATTTGCGCATTAAGAATATTAGGGTTGGTTATCAAATACCATTAGCGCGGAAAATTTTCGATCGGATTTATTCATACGTGCAAGTACAAAATCTTTTCACTTTCACCAAATATGAGGGCATAGATCCAGAGGTTGGCTTAGTAAACAATACTGATCCGGAGCGCAACTTGGATATAGGAGTGGATCGAGGGGTTTATCCCAACCCAAGAATTGTATTAGTCGGATTAAACATTACGATATGAAAAAAATGTCATTTATTTTTCTTGTTTTCATTGCTCTAGGTTGTAAGGATTTTTTGGATGTTTCTCCGCAAGGAGAATTGTCTGAAAGCGTCTTTGAAAACTCTGAAGAAGGAGTAGAAGGAGTGATTATAGGGGTATACAGCATGCTGAATGGGCAGTATAATCAAATCACAAATGCACATCGGAGCGGTCCGTCAAACTGGGTATATGGAGATGTAGTTTCTGACGATGCTTACAAGGGCAGTAGCGGTATATCTGATGGTAGCGATGTGCACCAATTGGAAATTTTTCAAGGATTACCTGATAACCAAGGCCTTTTAGTTAAATGGGAGGCTTGCTATGAAGGTGTAAGTCGGGCAAATAGAGCAATTAGCATAATTAATAATTTCACGGGATGGGGTTTGGAACAGAAGAACATGCGCCTTGGCGAGGTGCGTGTGCTGCGTGGTCATTTCTATTTTGAGCTGAAAAAAATTTTTAATAGAATACCATACATAGATGAGAACACGTCAGTAGAAGATTTAAAGAGATTGGGAAACCGTGATCTGACCAGTGATGAGATTTGGGAAAAAATAGAAGAAGATTTTAATTTTTCCGCTAGTCATTTACCAACTGTTCAAGAAGAGGTTGGCAGGGTGACAAGTGTAACAGCGAACGCTTATCTTACTAAAACTTATCTCTATCAGTCCAAGTGGCAACAAGCAAATGCTACGGCAGATGCCGTCATAAAAAATTTAGGCAACCATTTTTTACTGGATAATTTTGAGAAAGTATTTTTTCAAAATTTAAACAATCAGGGAGCAGAGTTTTGTCCTGAATGCCTATTTGAAGTGCAGCATTCTTTGGACCCAAGTTTACCATCATCTACCTCAGATGTAGGGGCTACATTTGGCTGGGATGGCAACGTTGGTGACAGGTTATCTGGGTTAGGCGGACCTTACCCGAGAGTATATGGATTTCACAAACCTTCCCAAGATCTGGTGAATGCTTTTAAAACAGATAAATACGGCTTACCTCTTTTCAACTCTATGAATAACTCAAATATTCAAGAAAATGATTTTGTAGACCCACGTCTTGATCATACAATCGGCAGACCGGGTATTCCATTTTTTGATGCAGGAATTTACGATGAAACCTGGACGAGGGGGGTTATTACTTATGGTCCTTATGCAGGAAAAAAACAGTTGTATCCGCTAAGTGCCAATGCAGTAATTAATATCCCTTATTATACAAATAGTGAAAACTACTGCATCATAAGGCTGTCGGATTTATATCTTTTCAAAGCAGAAAGTTTAATTGAGTTAAATAGACTGGAGGAGGCTAGAAATTTAGTGAACCTTATTAGGTCAAGGGCTAAGAATGGCCCGTACGTTTTAAGAGAAGATGGGAGCAATGCGGCAAGTTATAATATTGATGTCTACGTAAATCCCTGGACAGACCAAGAATTTGCCAGAGAATCTCTTCGCAGAGAGAGAAGACTGGAATTAGCCATGGAGGGGCATAGGTTTTTTGATCTGGTGCGATGGGGCATTGCTAAGAGTACACTTAATAATTATATTAAGACTGAACAAAATCTAAGATCTTATTTGAATGGGTCAGATTTTAAATCTGAAAAGAATGAGTATTTTCCTATTCCTGCTTCAGAAATAGATATTAGTGAGGGGCGCTTTATACAAAATAATGGATACTGATAAAATTTAATAACTATAAAATTAACAAATTATGAAAAATCAAAAACTAAATTTTATACTTGCAATTGTAATATCAACAATGTGCTTTTCCTGTGAAGATGAAGATCCAGAGGCGCCCAATACCGCACCTGTAGCCCTATTTACAGCATTACCTTCATCAGCAACCGTGGGTGATGAAATTATTTTTAATGACCAATCGGGCGATGAGGATGGCGAGATCGTAAAATGGAGTTGGGATTTTGGAGATGGAGAGACTTCAAATGAGCAAAATCCAACGCATACTTATGAGCAGTCCGGGGACTATATTGTAAACCTTTGGGTATTTGATAATCAAGAGGATTCCGCCTCCTTTAGCTTGGATGTGACTATTAGCTCTTTCGCGGAACTCTGGGTAGAAACTATAGGAACAGCATCCATCGCACCATCGGCTCCAGCAGTTGGAGCGGATGGAACTCTTTATTTCGGCTCGCAGGACTTTAATGTATATGCAATTGATCCATCGAATGGTAGTACTAGGTGGAGTTTTACCACGGGAGGAAAGGTGAGGTCCAGACCGTCAATTGGAGCGGATGGCACTATTTACATACCTGCCCAGGACAATAAATTGTATGCCTTGAACACTTTAGGTAGTAAGCTGTGGGATTTTGAGTTTCCGGCTAGCATTTTCAACGCTTCCCCTGCTATAGGGAGTGACGGTACTATTTATCAGGGCTCAGATGACGATAAGCTATACGCCATCAATCCTGACGGAACGGAGAAGTGGTCATTTATGACAGAAGGAAATATTAGGACAGATGCGGCCATTGCAGCAGATGGAACAATTTATATTGCTTCCTCCGATGCGAAACTCTATGCACTCACACCGAATGGTACTGAAAAGTGGGATTTTGAGACAAGTGCTCAAATATTGGCCTCACCTTGCTTAGGAGCCGATGGGACTATTTATGTTGGGGATGATGGTGGAAAATTCTATGCCATTAATCCCAATGGTACCCAAAAATGGCTATTTACTGCCTTTGACGATAGCCCATTTTTAGGTGGTCCTGTATTAGATACTGACGGCACCATTTATATAGGAACCAAACGAGGACCAACTACTGATATAGGCACATTCTACGCCATCGATGAAAATGGTTCTGAGAAATGGAAATATGACATGCCAAAAGGTGACGATGTTTCAGGTTCTGCACAGAATTTTCAGAACGATATTCTGGGAACCCCTACGGTTGGTGCAAACGGAACAGTTTATATTACTTTCAATGATGGTAATCTTTATGCCTTCAATACCACAGATGGTTCAGTAAAGTTTACGTATAAAGTAGCTACTGACGAAGCCTCCGAGCATTGGGATCAAGCTATGTGGACCTCACCGGCTTTAACTGATGAGGGTAATATTTACTTTCAGGATTATAGCGGGAATGTCTATGCGCTTCAAGTATCTGCTGCAGGTTTAGCGAATTCACCCTGGCCGACAAGGGGAAAGAATTTGTCTAGAACTTCCTTCTAATAGATTTTATTTAATATGGGGAGCATAGCTCCCCATTCTTTTCTCCATAATTTATAAAAGTATGAGATATACTTATCTTCTTTTTTTGATTTTTCTCGGGTTTTGCGGCTCAATTTTGGGGCAAAGCAAAAAGACCGCCCTAACAATTAGAGAAGCTTTTCTGAATGAAAAATCGGATGAAATCCTTTTGGTTGCTCATAGAGGTGATTGGCGTAACGCACCGGAAAATTCACTTTTATCTATTCAAATGGCTATAGATATTGGTGTCGATATAGTTGAAATCGATGTGCAAAGAACAAAAGATGGAAAACTCATTTTAATGCATGATGAGACTTTAGAAAGGACTACATCAGCCAAAGGAAAGGTTTCCAATTGGACGTTGGATTCTTTAAATAACGTAAAGCTCCGAAACGGACTTGGTAGAATAACTCATGAGAAGATACCTACTCTAAAAGAAGCGATGCTCTTGGCCAAAGGAAAAGTAATGATTAATCTCGATAAGTGTTATGACTATTTTCCAGAAGTATACGAAATATTGGAAGAAACAGAAACTGTAGATCATGTGATAATGAAAGGCTGGTATTCATTTGAGAAAGTTCAAAAAGATTTAGGTTATTTTTTAGATAAAATTATCTACATGCCGGTAATTTCTCTTAACGATTCCATCGGAAATCTGTGGATTTCGGAGTTTCTAAAAGAATTGAATCCGGAAGCAATCGAGTTCATTTTTGCATCAGATACCTCAGAGGTTATTGATCAATTTCCTGAGATTCACAATTTAGGAACTCGTGTTTGGGTAAATTCCTTATGGCCTTCTTTGTGTGGTGAGCATGATGATGACCAAGCTGTTACCGATCCAGATAAAAGCTGGGGTTGGCTCATTGATCATGGGGTTAGTATAATTCAAACGGACAGGCCCGTTATGCTTATGGAATATGTGCGAAGATTTGGCAAAAACTGATGATAAGACTTTTAACTATAATTTTTCTTTGTGGATTCTATCAATCTAGCGTATGCCAAAATGCTGATAATCTGATATTATCAGGACCTATGGTTGGCCACGTAAGTCACACTTTTGCCAAAATTTGGGTTCAGACTAAAAGGGAGGCAGCTGTGAAAATTCAATATTGGCAAAATAATCATACTGATAGCTTCTTAATAACAAAAAGTGAGTTGACAAGTGCAGAAAATGCCTTTGCCATAACTTTAACTCTAGATAGTTTAATTGGTGAGACTGATTACGGATATTCAGTAATTGTTAATGGGCAAAACACTAAAAATTCATCAGGATATTTCCACACTCCTCCATTTAGCTCATCAAAGCATCTTCCAGATTTAAAAATTGCTTTTGGTAGTTGTGTCAACATTCAGCAGGGAGGGGATTACCCAATATTTACTTCCATAATTGAAAAACAGCCAGATATTATGTTCTGGCTAGGCGATAATATTTATTTGGAGGAGCAAGACTGGTCATCCTTAAAAGGTATTCAACAGCGCTACACGATGATGCGAAAGCTGGATGTGATTCAGCCACTTCTCTCGAAAACTTCAAATTATGCAATTTGGGATGATCACGACTACGGGCCCAACGATTCGGACAGAAGTTTTATAAATAAGAAAGTAACTTTGAAAGCCTTTAAAGATTTTTGGGCTAATCCATCCTACGGATTGCCAGGTCTTGAAGGAATTACTTCATATTTTAGTTGGGGAGATATTGATTTTTTTATGCTTGATAATCGCTATTACAGATCACCACAAAAGCGCATTACTGGCACAAGAACTATTTTAGGAGAGCAGCAATTAGAGTGGCTTATAGATGCATTGAGTTTTAGCGAAGCCAAAATTAAAATCATTCTCTTTGGGGGCTTAGTTTTGAGCACTCAGGATAATCCCAAAACTCAGAATTATATCGCCAACTATCCTGGTGAAAGACAGTATATATTTGAGCAGATTGAAAAGAATAGTATCAAAAATGTTATTTTCCTTACCGGTGACAAACATTTCTCCGATATCTCGAAATTTACAGCTAATTCAGAATCTATAATTTATGAATTTACTTCCTCACCACTGACGGCAACTGTAAACACCAGAAATGATATTAACGAACTGAGGGTAGACGGTTCAATGATTCAACAACATAACTTTGGATTGCTTACAATTCATTCTGAATCTTTAAATGGGCGGGAGATAGAAATACAATATTTTGATTCAAACGGAAAAGAAATATTTAGGTATAGTTTTTATGTTTAATTGTTAGTTTTTTTTCTCAGGCCATTGGGCAATCCGACTCAATGGCCTATTACCTTATCTGTCAAAAAATCTCCTTCACTTCAAATTTCAACCCTCTAATCACCGTTGAAGTTGCCTCACCTTCCTGCAAAACAAAAAGATATGGCTTGCGCTTATCTTCCTGGCTTAGGAGCTAAATTTTTACCGATTGATTATCCGGATTCACAATCCAGTACTCCTTTACTCCAAACTCAAAGTATTTATCTTTTTTTCGGTTGCGGTCAATAAAGCTATTGGAAGGGGAGAGCACTTCCAGCACCAAATCCGGAGCGCCTTCAACACCTCTTTCACTAATTATATTGCTTCTTTCATTAGAAACGAATAGCAAATCTGATTGCAGCACATTGTGCTCATTCAGGTAAACATCAAAGGGGGAAAGGAAAACCTCTCCATATCCTTCAGCAAACCTGTTCAAAATAATATACAGCTTACCTACAATGCGTTGGTGTATGGTATTTGGTGCTGGCGACATAATTAAGTTTCCATCAATTAGTTGACATAGCTCTTCTTCGTTGAGGTAATCTCCCACAGTGTATTTACTATCTTTTCTAATGCTTAGGGTTTGCATATCTGCGGATTATCATTTCAATATACGAATTTTAGAAGCAAATGCTAGAAATTATTCAGGGAAGGAAAAAAGTAAAAGAAAGACTTCAGAAAAGTTCCCTCGCATCAATTCTTAATTTTTGGAATCACTGTGAAGTTACTATATCTTTTCTCCATAGTGAGGTATAAATTTAGCCTCACTTGCAGTAGCGGTAGTTTGGGCATGCTGAAAAACACACTTAATCTTAGATCTAAGTTTTTTTGTAATGCTGAAGTTTTTTAGTATGTGCATGCTGTTTTATGATAAAAGCTCGTATTGTATGCACTAAAAAATTACTATTATAATTATTTAGACTTAGCCTCAGGCACTTCATCTCAGCCAGGGGCTGACAGGTACTTCCCGGCTTCAACTCGAAGTACCTTCCTGGTCGGCTGGGCACGGTAAGAATACTCCTTCATTTTGCCCGATTGTATATGAGCCATTTGAGACTTTTTCAGTGAGCCCTGTTTCACCTCAGTCTAGTGTTTCCATCTTTTCCGGAGAAACTCTTTTTACAAATGGAAATTAAGCGAAGGGCTTTTTAGCTAAAATATTTATATATCTTAGCGTTGTAAGCTTGGGTTAAATAAGCAATAGCTTCAATTTATGGTAAACACAGTGGGCGATTCACCTTTTCTTGGTAATGCTACTGCCGGTATGTATAAAAATAGGGCAGCACTAAAATGGGTGGCATTATTTTTCTCAGTTATTATCGGTATTTCTTCAGTTTTGTACACCAATAGTGTAGTGGAGGAATTAAAGCAGCGTGAGGAGTTTTATATATCGCTCTATGCTAAAACACTTGAATATACTATTAATTCCGAAAGCGAGAATCTCGCATTCATCTATCAGGAAATTGTAACGCCCAATAACTCCATTCCTATGGTAGTAGTTAATTACGAGGGCCTACCTACTATGTACAGAAATATTAGCTTGGATAGCACCAAGCTCGATGAAGCTGGTATTCAAAACATTTTAAATAAGGAATTGAAGGTGATGGAGCAGGAATACGAGCCAATAGTTATATCATCTGCTATTTCCGATTTAGTGGAAGATACGTACTACATTTACTACCGTAATTCAGACCTGATTTACAGACTTCGCTATTACCCGTATGTGCAGCTATCTGTTATTGCGGCCTTCATTTTCTTCGGATATGTGGCATTCAGCTACTCCCGAAGATCCGAGCAAAACCAAGTATGGGCCGGGCTGGCCAAAGAAACAGCGCATCAGCTAGGCACACCTCTCTCATCACTCATGGCTTGGCTAGAAATCATGAAAGAGGATGAAGATCTGAAGGGCAAAGAGGTAATAAAGGAGCTCGAAAAGGATGTTGATAAGCTCGAAATGATAACGGCTCGTTTCTCAAGCATAGGCTCTGTACCCGTGCTTACCGATCAGAACGTGTCGAAACTAATCAGAACCACCTTAGCTTATTTAGAAAAACGGGTATCTAAAAAAGTAATCATATTCTTTAACTGTAAAGATGATTTGCTAACAGCAGAAATTAACCAGCCTTTGTTCGATTGGGTTATAGAAAACCTTTGTAAAAATGCTATTGATGCTATGGGCGGAGAAGGAAAGCTTACCATCATGCTCAAAGAAGGAAAATATGGAGACGCTTTGATTGATATAAGCGATACCGGTAAAGGAATAGCCTCCGGTAAACTCAAAGAAGTTTTTCAGCCGGGATTTACCACCAAAAAAAGAGGATGGGGCTTAGGGCTTACGCTGGCCAAACGTATTATTGAGCATTACCACAATGGTAAAATTTTTGTGAAGGAGTCGGTTGCAGATAAAGGAACTACTTTTAGAATAATTTTAAAGAAGTAGGGTGGTTTTGGCGGATTGGCGGATTGGCTATTTAGCTGGTTAGCTATTTAGCAGTTTAGCTTTTTGGCTGATTGGCTGATTGGCTGATTGGCTGATTGGAGCATAGCCATTAAATAGAAGAAAAGGCTTGCTACTCATTCCGTATAAAATAGTTGCATTTAATCCTAAATTCATTACATTTGCAACTGAATAATGGCGAAGAAGACTAACAAAGGGAAGGCAAAAAAAGTAGCACTAGTAATTCTAGGGCTTATTGCCGCTATATTGCTTTTTATACAGCAGCCTGTTACAGCTTATCTGCAAGATGGTGATCAGGCTGACTCAACTAGTGCCCATACCGGCAGCAAACCAGATAAAGGAACTGCATCATACCAGATGATGACCTATGATGTATTGGTGCCTGCCGTTCAGCTTAACCTTTTCCATTCATTCGATTTACTGCTTGAACTTCCTGCTTTGGAAGATACAAGTGCAGAAACTGTTGAAAACACCACCCGGGTGTTAGATGCCTTTATGGAAATCTTATTCAACAGGATTACCACCCCCAATGCGCCCTAAGCATTAACAAAATTGCTTAGAGCAAACCACTCAAATAAAATTAATAACTAAAAACAGAACAGTAAAAACTAAGTATGCGCGTAATAAAGCGTAAGGTAATTACGGTTTATACTTATCCAAATCAATTTAAAAATAATGAAGAACAAAGGATTTATTGTGTTTATGACGGTAATTGTTACGCTACTTTGCGTGTATTACCTGTCCTTCACATTCGTTTCAAATGGCATTAAGGATGATGCCACACAATACGCTACAGATGAAAATGGCAATGTAAACTTTTCCGAAAGGCAGCAATATTTGGACTCAATTTATAATGAGCCGGTATACAATTTAGTAGGCGTTGAATTTACCTACAAAGAAATTCAGGACCTTGAGCTAAACTTAGGGCTCGATTTGCAAGGCGGTATGCACGTTACTCTTGAAGTATCTCCGGTAGATATTATTAAAGGGTTAAGTGGTAACAATGAAGATGAAGGCTTTCAGGAGGCGTTGAGCGTGGCGCAGGACAGACAAAAGGAAAGTCAGCAGCCATTTGTACAACTTTTTTATGAGGCATTTCAAGAGATTAATCCTAATACCAAATTAAGCTCCGTTTTTGCTAACTCGGCCAACCGTGGTAAAATAAGCTTCCAGACAGATGATGATGAAGTGCTTAGGGTAATTAGAGCAGAAGTAGATGCTGCTATGGACAGGTCTTTCCAGATTTTAAGAACACGTATTGATAGGTTCGGTACTTCACAACCTAACATACAGCGTTTAGAAAACACAGGAAGAATTCAAATTGAGTTACCCGGGGTTGATAATCCTGAAAGGGTAAGGAAGTTATTGCAAGGCGTTGCCAAGCTGGAGTTTATGCAAGTAGTTGCCATAAATGAAGTAAGTGAAGTACTATCTCAAGCCAACGATATTTTGGTGGCGGAACAAAAAGCGGCCGCTGCAAATGCGCTTGAATCAGGAGAAGCAACTGAAAATAATGCTTCTATCCAGCAACAGAGCGGTAACTTAGCGGACCTTTTGGGAGACGACAATACGGTAACAGATTCAACAACAAGTGAAACTGACACTACAGGTGCAAACCTTGATTCATTGGCCAATAATGAAGTATCTCCTATTTTTGGACTTTTAAGAAGCCAATATGGCTTGGTTTATCAGCTGGAAGATACAGCCGTTATTAATGGTATTATAAAGCGTGAAGATATTAAATCTTTATTCCCAAGAAACACCAGATTAGTGTGGGATGTAAAGGCCAATAAGAGTGAAGAGGGTGGTGATGAATTCCTTGAGCTTTATGTAGTGAGAACGCAAAGAGGCGATAAAGCCATGCTTAGCGGTGAGGTAGTAAACGATGCACGCCAAACATATGACGCTGTGGGCCAGCCTGCTGTAGACATGAGCATGGACCCGACAGGAGCCAGAAAATGGGCTAAAATCACCCGAGAAAACATCGGGAACAGAATAGCTATTGTATTAGATAATTATGTGTATTCTGCGCCAACAGTAAACCAAGAAATCCCTACCGGCAAATCTGTCATTTCAGGCTCTTTCACCATGGAAGAAGCCAAAGATTTAGCTAATATTCTGAAGGCAGGCTCTTTACCGGCTCCTACCAGAATAGTAGAAGAAGCCATAATTGGCCCCACACTGGGTAAAGAGGCGCAGGCGCAAGGTATTATTTCTATTTTGGCCGGTTTGGCAATAGTTTTAGTATTTATGGTGGCCTATTACGCCAAAGGCGGATTGGTTGCTAACATTGCTTTGGTATTCAACATATTCTTTATCTTAGGCATATTAGCACAGCTCAATGCGGCTTTAACACTTCCCGGTATTGCAGGTATTGTGCTAACCATTGGTATGTCCATCGATGCCAACGTACTTATTTTCGAGCGGATTAGAGAAGAAATGCGCGCTGGTATTCCTTTGCTCAAAGCCATTTCTGCCGGTTATCAAAAAGCTTACAGTTCCATTGTGGATGCAAACATAACTACCTTCCTTACAGGAGTAATTCTGTATTGGTTGGGGCAGGGTCCGGTTAAAGGTTTCGCCATTACTTTAATGATAGGTATTGCCTGTTCGTTCTTTTCAGCCGTATTTATTACTCGGGTAATTGTAAGTTGGATGAGTAAAAAAGGCGAGGACAGCAAAATATCTTTTGCTACACCGTTTTCTAAAAACTTATTAACCGGTATAAAAGCTAATTTTATGACTAAGCGTAAAATTGCTTACATCAGTTCCGGTATTGTTATTATTGTGGGGGTTGTGCTAATGGCACTAAATGGCTTGAATATGGGTGTCGATTTCACCGGTGGCAGGTCTTATGTGGTTAGGTTTGCACAACCCGTTACGCCAACCAGCCTTGACGTTGCCTTGGGCGACTCATTTGAAGGTAAAGGCGTTGAAGTAAAAACTTATGGTGCCGATAACATCCTGAAAATTACCACTTCTTATTTAGTGGATGATGAATCAATGGAGGCAGATACCAAAGTGCAGCAATCTTTAATTGCAGGTATAAACACCGTTACCGGCATGAGCTACGTGAAGGATGAATCGCGCATGAGCGACAATAACTTTACCATTAGCGGCTCCTCAAAGGTGGGCGCCACCATTGCCGATGATATTAAGTTTTCCTCGCAAGAGTCAGTTATATTTTCATTAATAGCCATATTTATTTACATACTCATTAGGTTTAGAAGATGGCAGTTCGGGTTGGGTGCTGTAGTGGCTTTGTTTCACGATACTTTAATAGTGCTGTCTGCCTTTGCCATAGCCAAAGCATTTGGTATTGCATTTGAAATTGATCAGGTATTTATTGCGGCTATACTAACCGTAATTGGTTACTCCATTAACGATACCGTGGTAGTGTTTGATAGGGTGAGAGAGACTTTAGGCATCGCCTCTAAGGAATCGAACGAAGACACCTTTAATACGGCCATCAATAACACCATTAGCCGAACCTTAATGACGTCAGTTACTACATTATTGGTAATTTTGGTGTTATTTATATTTGGAGGAGAGGTGTTAAGAGGTTTCTCCTTTGCCTTATTAGTAGGTATAGTGGTAGGGACGTATTCTTCCATTTTTATAGCTACGCCAATTGTGTTGGATTTAGCCAAAGGCAAGAAAAAGACTGTAGAGGCTTAAACTTAAAAATCGCATACATTACTAAAACCCTGACGAGCCGCTGGCTGTCAGGGTTTTTTTGTCCCCTTTAAAAAATTGCTTTGGAAAGCTAATACATCAAGTTAATGCAATAACGGATTGTAAATCCTTAACCATAACTTCGGGATTGCAAATCCCGAAGAGATGAGCTATTCACTGTAATTTACTACATAATATTAATCGTACCACAGAACCGATTGATAGAATAATCTGATTTATTGGCAATAAAATTATCGTTTTACTTTTAAAGAAGTGGTTTAAACGGTTATATTGGTCTATAATTTATATGTTCAGTATGAAAAATGTAATACTAGCGAGCAGGTTTATGTCTACTGTTTTGCCACTTTGCAGTAGGCCAAAAAAGAGTAAAAATTGGCGAGCTTCAAGCCAGTGATTTCAATTACCCGAAACAAATTAAAGACACTACTGCCGGAGCCGTTATTTTGTTTGACAAAGGCTACACCACTTACAATTCTAACTTCAAGATTATATTACAAAATCATGTCAGGATACTCATTGTAAACGAGACAGAGTTTAACAGGGCTACCATAAAAATTCCTTTCCATAAAGATGGATCAGTCACGAAATTAAAGGCAGCTTCATATAATTTGGAAAACGGAGTAGTTACCGAATCTGAATTGAGTAGGAAAGACATTTTTGACGAAAATGTGGTTGATGATCGAATGGTAAAGAGGTTTACGATACCTAATGTTAAAAAAGGCTCTATTATTGAATATACCTACATTGTTACTTCTGAAAATTATCGAAACCTAAATACCTGGTATTTTCAAACCTCCATTCCCGTGCTTTACTCTGAATACAGCGTAAGCATGCCATCATTTTTCAATTATAGTCAAAACTTATCAGGGTATTTGCCAATTACGGATTTCAAAGTCGACTCAGAGCCGGGAAGGTTGAGCAGCTACCAGTTCAACAATATTATAAAAACCTTTATATCCGTTAATATTCCTGCTTTCGTAGAAGAGGATTTCATAACACATGCATCAAACTATATATCAAAAGTACAATTTAATTTAATCGATTACACATGGCCCAATTCTATGACGGAGGTAGTCAATCCCAGCACGTTTGAGGAGCTCAGTTTAAAATTGGCAAAATTCAGCTTCTTTCAGAGTATTTATAATAACAACAATTTTTTGAATGAAGATGTGATGATGACCCTTTTCGAATTGGAGGAAGCCGATTCTGAAACCAAAGCCAGAGCTATCTTCAAATTTGTTAAAAATAACTACACACTTGACAGGTCGATTAATAATGAAAACATTCGACAAGTTTATAAAGAGAAAAAAGGCAGCTCACTTGATATAAATTCACTGCTTTCAGCAATGCTCATAAATGTTGGATTAAAATCTTATCCTGTGCTTATTAGTAAAAAATCTAACGGAAAATTGAATAGGTACTATCCGGCTCGTAGTGATTTTAATACCGCCATTTGTTTGGTACAATTAGATGGTAAAGATTATTTTGTTGATGCCTCTAACTCATTTTTACCTTTCAATACATTAAGTCCTGAATCTATTAACGATCAAGGACTAATTGTATCCGAAGAACGACTAGGGCTTATAGACTTTGGTTTCCAAACCACTTATTCCGAAAAGGTAATAGCGAGTTTAGAAATTTTGGATAATGGAAGTATTAAAGGTACCTTGGACGCCAAGGAGGCGGGTTATGCGGCTCTGCAAATAAAGGAGCGCTTTGATAATAATTTCGATAAGTATAAAGAAAGCTTTGAGACTGCGCATAGGTCATGGTTAATAGATAAGCATGAAGTAGAAGCTGCTGATGACGAGGAAATAGTTGAGCATTTAGCGTTTACTATAGAGCCATCGGTCATGTCATTTGATAATCTAATTGTTTTTAACCCTATTTTGGTCAATAGAATATCAAAAAATCCATTCGATCTTGATAAGCGAAACCTTCCTGTTACCTTAAAGCATCCTACCGATATGCTAGTGAGTTTCAAATACCAGATACCTGCTGACCATAAGGTTAAAGAGTTGCCAAAGGCCGTAAATTATTCGCTACCTAATAATGCAGGGCGCTTCAGTTACAGCTCCCAAAAAGTAGGGGATTTTATTAGTGTTACATCAATTTTTAAACTTGAACATACCGAGTTTACCAGCGAAGAATACTTTATGCTAAAAGAGTTTTATGCATTAATCATTGAAAAGCACAAGGAAGAGATTGTATTAGAAAAGATATAAATGATGAATAAAATAGTCCTTTCCATTCTGATTTCATTGATGGGTGTGGCAGTTCATGCGCAGACAGCATATCATATCAATTACATTCCTGCTGCTCTACTAGAGAAGGCGGATGCTGTAGTAAGGCAAAAAGATGGGCAGTTTGAAATAAAAGCAATTGATCAAGGCGTTTATTCTTACAAAAAGGTAGTAACCATTTTAAATAGAGATGCAAGCGAGCAAGCAGAGTTAATCTTATATTATGATGATCTAGTAAAGATTAAAGCGCTCAAGGCAGCTGTTTACGATCAATATGGCAGGCTTGTAAAGAAATACAAAGAGAAAGACTTTAAAGATTACAGCGCCATTTCAGGCAATAATTTATACGATGGTAGCCGGGTGAAATTCATCAACCTGAAACAAGATAAGTATCCATACACAGTTGAATTTGAGTTTGAGATGGAATATGATTATCTGTACGGGATACCCGATTGGCAGGCTATTCAGAACTATAACGCCAGTCTAATATCCTCCAATTTCACTTTAATTTATCCGCAAGAATTAAGACCCCGCTACGCCTTAAAAAATACTGATAAGCAACCAACAATTACAAAAACTGATGGGTTGGAAACGCTTTCATGGAATTTTGAGAATATAAGTGGATTTGATTATGAAATATATAGTGCAGGATTGAATGATTTAAGCCCCATAATTAAAGCAGCCCCCACAAAGTTTAAATTTGATGACTACGAAGGAGACATGAGCAAGTGGGAGGGCTTCGGCCAATGGCAAAATAAGCTGAATGAAGATTTAAAGCCGGTGCCGGAAGATGTAGTACGAAAAGTACAGGAATTGATTGCCCCATTAAACAGCAACAAAGAAAAGGCAGCCGCCATTTACAGCTATATGCAAAATAATACGCGCTATGTGAGTATTCAATTAGGTATTGGTGGTTTTAAACCTTTTTCTCCGGCTTATGTGGCCGAGAATGGATATGGTGATTGCAAAGCACTATCTTTTTACACTAAAAAATTACTCGAAATAGGTGGTATTCAAGCCAACTATTCGTGGATATCGGCAGGAAGAAAACACGAGGAAATAGACCGTGATTTCCCGAATGATAATTTTAACCACATCATTCTTAATGTACCGCTAGAAAAAGACACCATGTGGTTGGAGTGTACAGACCAAACATTACCTGCAGGCTACTTGGGCAGCTTTACGGCAGATAGGTATGCCTTGGTGATGACGGATGATGGCCATGCGCAGCTTATTAAAACGCCAATTTATGAGGGAGAGCGTAATAAGATAACTATTAAAGTGGAGGTAGCCATGAAAGCAGATAATAATGCAGTTGGTAATATGGCTGCTACCTTAATAGGCGTTGGCTCAGAGTATAATGATATTGATTATTACATAAAAAAGTCTGACAAAGAAAAGGAGGACTGGCTGCGAACTTTTATAGGGATGCCCGATTTTTCTATAAATAGCTATGCTATGAAAGCTACAAAAGACTCCATACCCAAGATAAATGTGGAAAGTAGGATTAGTATAAGAAGTTTTTCATCTCAAGTTGCAGGTAGGGTACTTATAAACCCTATTGTATTTAACGGCTTGGGTAAAAACATTGCCAGAGATGATGAACGCAAGAGCCCGATTTACTTAAAAGACGATAGAACGTATGAAATACAGTCGGTAATTCACCTGCCCAAAGGTTATAAAATTGATAAACCGCTTGAAGATGAACTCATAAACTCTGCCTTTGGACAATACAGTATAGCTTACGTGTATGAAGCTAACAAGGTGACATGCACCAGAAACCGTAAACTAAATTCAGAAACCTTCAGCAAAGAATCATTTAACGATTTTAGAGATTTTATGAAAGAAATTAGGGCAATTGAAGGAAGAAGGCTGGTGCTAACTAAAGCTGATTAAGAGAGCTACCGCATAATTACATCAAAATACCTGAAACCCTACCCCTTTGCAATAAACTCTTCCAAATCACTGAGTGTCATGTTGCCTTCGTAGTATGCTTTGCCGAAGATTACAGCAAAAACACCCATGTCGTTCAATTTTTTAATGTCGTCCACATGACGCACACCACCGCTGGCTAGTACTTTAATTTCGGGAAATTCTTTAAGTATACTTTCATATAACTCAAATGCAGGGCCTGCAAGTGAGCCCTCCTTGCTAATATCAGTTGTTTTTACATATTTAAGACCGCGGTCATAAAAATACCTTATGTGCTCTAAAATGTCAATGTCAGTATTCTGCATCCAGCCTTTATACGCAATTTTACCATTGAGCGCATCCGCACCCAAGGTAATCTTCTCACGTCCGTAAGAAATTATCCATGAGGCAAACAGCTCTTTTCTTTCCACCGCCACCGAGGCTGCTGTAATATAATCAGCACCAGATTCAAAAGCTTGGCTAACATCTCCATCGGTATTAATACCTCCGGTGAAATCGAGCTCAAGGTTAGTATACCCATTTATGGTTTCCAGCAAGTGGTAATTTACAGGAGACCCTTTCAATGCGCCATCTAAATCGACAATATGCACTACCTTAATGCCGTGCTCTTCAAAAGTTGTGACCAAATCTATTGGGTTTTTGTCATATACTTTAGCCTCAGCCACGTTGGCTCCTTCAACACGAATTATTTTGCCGTCTTTTATGGCTATCGATGGAATGATTTGTATCATATGGGTTCCTCCTGATTTTAGATGTTATATTAATGCATATGTAATATACGTGTAGCAGTAACGCTGTTATATAATTGTTACTTTTCGGCAAAATCCGTTCGACTTTACCCGAAAAGGTATTGAATGTACTGCTTTAATTGTAATTTTACAAGTATTTTGTTCGTACGGGCTGTATAAATTGGGCAATTTAATTGCACGCCTCATTATTTCTGACCCTGATGGCTCATTTTGTTACTTAATGGATTTCTACCAGCAAAAAATTTACGATAGAATCGCTCGCTTTGTTCCTGAAAATGCGGTGCAAATGGCTTATGAGCTATGGCTCGAAAATCCTTTTCGTTTTGTTATAAGCAATGCCAGACAAACCAAACTAGGCGATTTTAGGGCAAAACACGGTGAGGCATTAGCAGTAATTACGGTTAATAATAACCTTAATCCTTATGCATTTTTATTAACTTTTGTCCACGAGGTGGCACACCACCGTGTGCATCAGCAATTTAAAGGGCGCACAACTCCGCATGGGTTAGCATGGAAACAAGCTTTTCGCCAGCTCATGGAGCCTTTTCTGCAACAAACAATTTTTCCTCCTGAGCTAAACATGCTCTTGCACCGGCACATGCGTAACCCGAAGGCCTCATCCCAAAGTGATATAAAATTGGCTGCCGCACTGGCAGCTTATGATGAGCAACCGAAAACTGGTATTCCGCTAATCCAATTAAAAATAGGGGCAACATTTGAGCTTGAAAAGAAAGCCTTTCAAAGCTTAGAGAGCAGAAGAACGCGGGTGCGTTGTAAAGAATTAACTACCGGCAAATATTATTTAGTGCACAAACTGGCACTTGTTATTCCATGTAAAAATTAGCAGCCGAGCCTTCTGCTCATTTGCTCAGCTACTTTGGTGTATAAGCGCTCGGGTTTAAAGGTTCTCCAGCTCATGGTATCCAATTGTCCGCCAACATTCATGTACGAGTCAATATTATATTGCTGCATCTCACTGGTTACAAAATCCCGGAAATTAAGGCCCACTATCCAGCCATCTTCCACCTCTTCAAACCATTCCTCATAATAGCTGTCGTCTGAACCATGAAAATTCAGCACATTTTCGCCTACTAAAATGAACTTATCAATGCCTTGTAGCATCATGTGCTCTAATATATTGCGTTTAAGGTGCATAATGTCATTATGTAAAGCATCATTCCATTCGCCAATTAATTCAATAATAGCGTAGCCTTCCTCATATTGTGCGTAAAGTATTTTTATGTACAGAGTTTCAGAGCCTATGGCATCCCAGGCCGGATCTATATAGTAGCCGTAAATGGTATCAGCATAAAGCTCGTAATTATATGCCTTGCCATGGAAGGGGGAGAGCTCATCTTCTGAAGAGTCATAATATTTTAGCCAGTTGTAGTAAGGCTCAATATGGTGCATAAATTAATCAAATTTTGTAAGCTATTATCGCCTTCCTCACCGATCCATGTTTGAGCAACAATCTTTTGGCTTCAGAGGCATCTATAACTAATGATTCTTGAATCATTTTTGTTCCTCTTTTCACTAATTTATCGTTGCTAAGCTGCATATCCACCATTCTGTTGCCCTGCACTTTACCTAGTTGAATCATTGCAGTAGTGCTAATCATGTTAAGCACCATTTTTTGTGCCGTACCCGCTTTCATGCGTGTGCTGCCGGTTACAAATTCCGGACCTACCACTACTTCAACAGGGTAATCGCATGCTTTAGCAAGAGGCGAGCCACTATTGCAGCAAATGCAGCCTGTCAGAAGCCCGGCTTCTTTTGCGGCTTTTACTCCTCCAATTACATAAGGCGTAGTGCCCGATGCGGCTATACCTATTACAACATCTTGCGCAGCTTATATTGTAAGCTAGCAGGTCCGTCCAGGCTTGTTCGGTATTGTCTTCTGCAAACTCTACGGCATTCCTAATAGCTACGTCTCCACCGGCAATTAGTCCTATTATTGTGTCAGGGTCAACACCAAAAGTAGGCGGGCATTCCGAAGCATCTAAAATACCCAACCGCCCGCTGGTACCTGCGCCAATGTAGAAAAGTCGTCCGCCAGATTTCATACGTTTCACTATGCCACTTGTTAATTTTTCAATTTGAGGGATGGCCTTGTCAACACATAATGCCACGGTTGCATCTTCTTGGTTAATACCCCTGAGCAAATCAAACACGCTTTGCTTTTCGAGGTCTTTATGGAGCGATTCCGATTCGGTTACATTCATTTATAGTTGTTTTTGATGGTATAAGGTTAATCCGGCAATAGGAGATTCTAAAATCCTACCTACAGTAAAGTTACGTGCCTTCAAAACTTGTTGCAATATATTACTGGCATAAAAAGCTACTCCGCCCACAAAATTTGCTGTAAGGCCATCATAATTATCAAATTTTTCAAAGCTTTTGTCAACATATTGGTCAAAAGCGGATTTTATTAACTTGCTGATGAAAGGATCGGCTTGATGTGTGGCAGCAAATCTAAAAAAACCTGCCAAGTACCTATTGGCATTTTTTTCATGGTTAATTGCATGGAGTGCGCTGCTTTTGCTTACATCCGGGAAGGCCAACTTAAAAGCTTGCCGCAAGGTATTGGGTAATTCATTTTCTAAATATGCTTTCAGCATTATTTTACCTATGTATGCACCGCTGCCTTCATCGCCAAGTGCGTAACCCAGGCAGGTCATCTTTTGTGTAATAGTGGTGCCATCGTAAACGCAGCCGTTGGCTCCTGTACCCAATATACCTACAAGGCCTGGATCATCCGCACAACAGGCACGGGCCGCTGCGAGCAAGTCATTATTTATGGTTATATTCTTGGTAGAAAAAACAGTCTGTAGCGCACTTTCAACCGAAGCTATATTTTGTTCGCTATCGCAGCCTGCCCCATAATAATATATTGCTTCTATAGCCTCATTAAATGGCGCCTTAAGTATTTTTAATAACAAAACAATCTCTTTGGAGTTTATTATATATGGATTTATTCCCATTGTTTTGGCTTGTTCAATCTGACCATTTTTGGCAACAAAGCGCCAATCAGTTTTGCTTGACCCACTATCTGCAATTATAATCATATGCGTTATTTTTTTTTCGAATAGTGTTTTATTAGTGATATGAATTTTGACTAACTTGTAATTTAAAATTAAATAAATTGGGTAAAGGTAAAATATTTGAATTTTTCGGAATTGACAAAGTTGTATATGCCATTCAAAACTTTTTTGAAGGCAGATTGGAAAGTATAAAAGAGGAAATAAGAGAAAAGGTGGCCGACACGCTATCCAAGCTCGTTCCATTTTTTATGCTAGTATTTTGTTTCGCTATATTTCTGGTTTTTACCAGTTTTACGCTAGCATTATATTTAAGCCAACTATTTGAAAATTTGGTCTACGGTTTTGGCGCAGTAACGTTGTTTTATCTGGTTGTAACTATTACCCTTTATGTAGTCATTATTAAAAACAATGCACTCAAAGAATTTTTTCTTTCCATGGTTCCGAAAAAAGCCGGAGGAAAGAATATTAAGTATGATAGAAAACTTTTAAATTAAGAGATGAACTTATTTAATAATAGCGAAGGAAATAATATGGAAGATCCTATAGTTGAAAAAGCCAAACAAGCTTTAATAATTGCAGGGGGTATTTTTGTGGCCTATAAAATTGTTAAGTCTTTAGGTAAATCTAAAAAGTCGAAAGAAGAAGTTTTTCAGGTGCTCGACTCTAATTCCAATGATCCGGAAAAATCTAGAAACATTGTAGTCCAACGCCCTAAAAGTAATTTTGGAGGACTTATAGATGTTCTTAAAATTGAAATTGGTGCCATAATAACCACTATATTACGCGAAAAGGCCATGGAACTTTTGAGTCAGTTTGAGCGTGGTCGTTTAAGCGATAAAGATGAAAAGGATTCTTAATACCCTCGAAGGCGAGTCTGCCAGCGGAAAAAAATCTTTTGCTGTATTAATAGATCCCGATAAAGTTCACGAACTTTCCAGCCTACAAAGATGTATACATACTGCTATAGAAAATAAGGTTGATTATTTTTTGGTAGGAGGAAGCCTCATCGTAGGTAATGACCTTGGGAGCTGCATAAATTATATAAAGTCTCAAACCACTATTCCCGTTATTCTATTTCCAGGCAACAACCAACACATCGATTTGCAGGCCGATGCCATTCTGTACCTTTCTCTGGTCTCCGGTCGTAACCCCGATTTATTAATAGGTCAGCATGTGTTATCAGCTCCAATTTTAAAGAGAAGCAAAATAGAGGTGCTTTCTACAGGATATATGCTAATAGACGGTGGCAGAGATACTTCTGTTTCTTACATGAGTAATACTACCCCTATTCCGCACGACAAAATAGATATTGCCATGAGTACAGCCATAGCAAGTGAGCTTTTAGGGCAAAAAATTATTTATATGGATGCAGGTAGCGGTGCTAACATGGCTATTTCCGAAAAGATGATTGCCTCCGTTAAAAGAGCCATTGATATTCCGCTTATGATAGGTGGTGGTATTGACAATGTACAGAAAGCAAAAAGCGCTTGGAAATCAGGCGCTGATATAATAGTGGTTGGAAATGCTATTGAGAAATCTCCTGAACTTTTGATTGAACTTACCGAGGCTAAAAGCCAGTTGAATCAACAATTAAACATTCATCAATGACTCTCTCCTTCGCATTTTGCCGGCAGGTATGCCAAACATCATTTTGAATCTTCTACAGAAGTACGCAGTATCTTTATATCCTACTTCTTGCCCAATATTGCGAATGCTTTTTTTGCTTGTTCTCAGTAAAGTAACGGCCTCTTCCATACGCTGGTATTCTATATAATCTTGCGGATTAATACCTGTCAACATTTTGAAGTACTGTCCCACATAATCTTCAGAAACATTAGCTACTTCAGCGAGCTTTTTATTCGATAAATCGCCTCCCAAGTGCTCATTAATATAATTAAAGATATCTATTAATCGAGGATCCTTAAAATACGTGCTGTTTGTAGCTAATTGCTCAACAAACAATTTGTTGCGCACGATGTACCTAAAAAGTTCAATAAGTAAACGCTCAGTAGATACCTTTATCATGCGGTCTGCACCGGGTTCTTCCATTCGCGATTCAGCAAAAACCGTTTCGTATATCGACTTGATCTCATCATTGGAGAAATTGAAGGGAGGAATGTCAAGAGATGAGAAAAAGTTTACAGAATCGAATACTTTAGCTTCGAATGAAATGTAGCTCAAACTGTCGGCTCCTTCTGTAAGCAAATCATCGTGACTAATCGAATCGAAATACTCGGCTTTGTTGGTAATGAAATTATCATTAGATACGCGTTCAATTTGGCTGCCTCTCCCATAGGTAATCTGATGTGATTTTCCACCCGGAATAAAAGCAAATTCTCCCTCTCTTATTAAGAGCTTTTCAGTACCAACCAGCAC
Organism: uncultured Cytophagales bacterium; assembly: GCA_963832285.1. Lineage (GTDB taxonomy): Bacteria > Bacteroidota > Bacteroidia > Cytophagales > Cyclobacteriaceae > Marivirga. The sequence continues at coordinate 63,269 of CAWHTP010000012.1, read as the reverse complement.
TTCGCCCTTATTAACTAATATCAACTTGTTCTCTACCTCATGCAGGTTTGATACCGTTACAGGCTTGCGAATTTTTATGCTCTTAGCTTTTACAAATTTAACTCCAAGAGACTCAATGATTTTATTATAATCTTCCATTTTCTAAATTTATGAATGGATTAACATTAAAAAGTAAAAATTAAAATTATTTTAATTGTACAAATCTAATAAATAATAGTTTGATTCCAAATAAAATAATAATTGTATTAGTTTAGTGCTAGGTAAGTTTTTTTGTCTTTAGCTACTTTGTGAGTTGCCTATTTCAAAATGCCTCTTGAGATCACTACTTTCTGTATTTCTGAAGTGCCCTCATATATTTGTGTTATTTTGGCATCGCGCATCAAACGCTCTACGTGGTATTCTTTTACGTAGCCATAACCACCATGTACTTGTACAGCTTCAACGGTTACATCCATTGCCACTTGGCTGGCATATAGTTTAGCCATTGCGCTGGCTTGGCTAAAGTCTTGCTTCTGGTCTTTTAGCCAAGCTGCCTTTAAGCACAGTAACCTTGCTGCCTCAATATTTGTAGCCATGTCGGCCAATTTAAATGCTATAGCTTGGTGCTGGCTTATTTCTTTACCAAAGGCTTTACGTTCCTTAGAATATTTTAAGGCCAGTTCATAAGCACCGGAGGCAATACCCAACGCTTGCGCTGCAATACCAATTCTGCCTCCGTTTAAGGTAGACATGGCAAAGTTAAAGCCGAAACCATCTTCACCAATTCTATTTTCTTTGGGAACTTTTACATCGGTAAACATCAATGAATGTGTATCGGATCCTCGAATACCCATTTTCTCCTCTTTTTTACCTATCACAAATCCTTCCATATCTTTTTCAAGAATGAATGCATTAATGCCTTTGTGATCCTTTTCTTTATCAGTATGCGCAATTACTAAATAAATGGAAGCACTATTACCATTTGTAATCCAATTCTTTGTTCCGTTAATAAGGTAGTGGTCGCCTTTGTCTTCTGCCGTTGTTCTCTGCGAGGTGGCATCGGAGCCTGCTTCAGGCTCAGACAAGCAGAAGGCTCCAATTTTTTCGCCTGTTGCCAGCGGTTTAAGGTATTTTTCCTTTTGCGCTTCTGTTCCGTAGGTATCCAAACCCCAACAAACCAACGAATTATTAACTGACATACATACAGAGGCTGATGCGTCAATCTTTGAAATTTCTTCCATGGCCAGCACGTAAGAAACAGTATCCATACCACCACCATTATATTTAGGGTTTGCCATCATGCCCATAAAGCCTAATTCCCCCATTTTTTTTATTTGTTCTGCCGGAAATTGTTCTTTGGTATCTCTCTCAATTACGCCCGGTAATAAATCGGTTTGAGCAAAATCTCTGGCTGCATCACGTACAGCTAGTTGTTCTTCGGTGAGTTGAAAATTCATTCGTTTGTAAAATTTAAATAATTAGTGAGTGCAACAGTTTGCACCCTTGTAAAGTTTGCGACTTTAGCAAAATCGTTAGTCTCTACCTCCTAGAAATGACATGACAAAATACAATAAGGTAACTATAGATGCTATTGCAGCAACTACGTATGTCATAGCAGCCCACTTTAGCGCGTCTTTTGCCATGGCATGCTCTTGGCCGGAGGCTACTCCGGAGGCCGTCATCCAGGCCAACCCGCGCTTGCTGGCATCAAACTCAACAGGTAGCGTTATAAAAGCAAAAAGAGTAAAAATAGTGTAACAGCCTATAATAACCATTAGCGCCAGTTGTGGGTCAAACAAGCCTTGTACAAAGAAGGCACCAAAAAGCATAGCCATAAATACAAAGTTCATAATTTTACCACTTACATTTTGTATGGGAACCAAAGCTGAACGTAGTTCTAAAAATGAATAAGCTTTTGCATGTTGCACCGCGTGGCCCACTTCATGTGCTGCCACCGCTACTGCTGCTGCCGATCTGCCTTCGTAAACATCTCCGCTTAAATTTACCGTTCTATTTGCCGGATTATAATGATCAGTCAGTTGACCTTGAACTGACATCACTTTAACATCATAAATACCATTATCTTTCAGCATTTTCTCAGCCGCTTCTCTACCTGATATTTGCGAATGAAGCGCAATTTTGGAGTACTTCTTAAACTTGCTTTTAAGCTTGTACTGTATAGCAAAGCTTAATATAGCAAAAACGATCATGATTACAATCAACATAATTTTATCCTTTAATTTGATTAATTATTTGTGTGGTGGAATAGCCGGATACCAACTCAATTGTTTCTACTTTACCACCATTTTTCAATACGATATCCGCCCCAACTATGTTGCTTATAGTATAGTCGCTTCCTTTAATTAATACATCAGGGCTAATCATTTGAATAAGTGCTAGTGGCGTATCTTCATCAAAAAAAGTGACGGCATCTACAAATGCTAAAGCGGCTAAAATTCGTGCTCGTGCAATTTCATTATTAACCGGCCTGTTGTCACCTTTCAAGCGCTTTACAGATTTATCGGTATTTATGCCAATAATAAGTTTATCGCCCTTCTCCGAAGCTTTCTCCAGATAGTCCACATGGCCAAGATGCAATATATCGAAACAGCCATTGGTAAAAACAATCCGTTTACCGGAGGCCTTCCAGGTGGCTACCTGCGCTACTAATTGCGCTGGGTTAACTATTTTGTCAGGCGTTTGCATAAATTGGCCCCGATTTTCTTTTTGGTATAATCATACTGATAAAAAATGAAACTAAACCTAAAGCCATAATCGCTAACGAGTTGGTGGTATGCAGTAGCAAGGCGAAGAATATGCCATCATCTTCCGGAATGCCATAGAGTAAGAGGCCGGCACTCACTAAATAATGGAAAGCACCAATGCCACCCTGAACGGGCGTGGCCATACCTATACCACCCAACACTAATAGGGTAAAGCCTGCAGTTATGCTTAAGCCTGCAGTTTCCTCGAGGCTAAATATAACTACGTAGGTCATAAAAAAATACAGTACCCATATTGCTAAGGTACTTACTACAAATTGCGTGCGTTTCTTCAGCTTTCTTATCGACAATAACCCTTCGACCAACTCCCGCATAAAACCGGAAAGCTTGTTGAATACAACATTGGTCTTTAATTTATGTTGATTTCTTTTAAGCAAGATGGTTGCGGCTGCAGCCAAGAGCAATAAAAATGCTAATACAAACCAGATGGTGTTGCTCACGCCCACTCCTTCCGTTTTTTGGCTGATGAGGTTAATGAAAAAGCCTCCCAGCTTGTCAAATTCAAGGCTAAGAGTAATAAATACGATAGTTATAAGACACAAAAGATCGACAAGACGCTCTGTTACTACGCTGCCAAAACCCGTACTTATTGGTACATCATCTGTTTTTTTTAAAATTCCGCAACGGCTAATCTCACCCATACGTGGCACCAAAAAATTAGCAAGGTAGCCTACCATAACGGCCAAAAAAGTTCTGCCTGATTTAAGGTTGTAACCTAATGGCTCCAGCAGTAAATTCCAGCGGTAGGCACGCATAAAGTGGCTTAAGAAAGAGAGTGCAATGGAAAGGTAAATCCAGTTTAGGTTAGCCTGTTTAAAGCGCAAAAACATATCGGCAAAATCTGTATCTTTATAAAGATACCAAAATATAAACACCGCTATGGCCAACGACAGCGTGTACTTTATAAAAGATTTTATGCCTTTTCTCAATCTTGGCTAAGTTTGTTTTGCTGGTTGGGAAATATAAGTGTAGGTTTAAACCCTTTGGCTTCCTCAAACTCCATGTGGGCATAGCTTATGATAATTACAATATCTCCCACCTGCACTTTTCTTGCTGCGGGGCCGTTCATGCAAATCATTCCGCTACCTCTCTCACCTTTTATCACGTAGGTTTCCAAACGCTCACCATTATTGACGTTAACAATCTGCACTTTTTCGTTTTCAATTAAGTTGGCAGCCTCCATTAAATCTTCGTCAATGGTTATGCTCCCCACGTAGTGAAGCTCTGCCTGGGTAATTTTTACCCTGTGTATTTTTGATTTACAAACCTCAATTAACATAATACGCTCATCAATTCGGCTGCAAAGTTATGAAATTAAATATAGGTTGTCTATTAATCTAACATTTCCTAAGTAGCCTGCCACGCAAACAACAGTATCTTTTTGTAGGAAGTTCTCTGTTTTAGGTTGCAAATCTTTGTCGGATACAATTTCAAAATATTCAAGTACTGCGTTAGTATTCTCAAAAAGAACTTGTACCTCATCTTCAACATGCTTTTTATCAGCAGTAGCATCGGTAATCAAAATTTCCTTACTACGTGTTAGTGCTTTAAAAAATATGCCAGCTTCCTGCCTTTGGCTGGGCGTTAAACGCTCATTTCTGGAAGACATGGCCAATCCGTTGCGCTCGCGTTTTGTAGGCACACCCACAATTTTAATAGGAAACATAAGCTCGGCTACCATTTTGCGAATTATGGTCAATTGCTGAAAATCCTTTTGTCCGAAAAAAGCCATATGTGGCTGAATGATGTTAAATAGCTTAGCCACCACAATACCCACACCGCTAAAATGTCCGGGCCGAAACTTACCCTCCATTACTTGCTCTAGCACACCAAAATTTATGGATAGCGCATGCTCAATTGGATACATAATGTGGTTGGTTGGTGTAAAGAGCATGTCTACCTTAAGACTTTCCAGCTTGGCTATATCTGCCTCGAGTGTGCGTGGGTAAGCTGAAAGGTCTGCGTTATTAGTAAACTGAGTAGGGTTTACATAAATGCTCACCACCACCACATCGCATTTTTGCTGAGCAGCCTTTATCAGGCTCAAATGACCTTCATGTAAAGCACCCATTGTTGGCACCAAACCTATTACCTTGCTGGTACTTTTTTCAGAGGCTATGACCTTCTGAATAGCTGATATATGGCTGCTTTTGAACATAAAAAAGGTGCAAAATTATAAATTCCCATAACAATACTAGCATTTTACCGGCTTTTTTAATGTAAGTAGGATATTTTTTTGTATTTTTGTGCTTCGTTTATGAATTAATCAAATCTTAATACTCTATGTCAAGTCTTCGAATTCTTTACGTTGCCAATGAAATCAACCCATTTTTAGAAACCTCTGCAGTAGCCGACTTTGTAAGAAAGTTGCCTCAAGCCATGCAGGAAAAAGGAATGGAAATCCGCATTTTAGTACCACGCTTCGGGCTAATAAATGAAAGAAAAAACCGTTTACATGAAGTAGTTAGGTTATCGGGAATTAATATTGCTGTAGGTGAGGAGGAGAAGCCACTAGTTATAAAAGTAGCTTCCATACCAAATGCCAAATTGCAAGTTTACTTTATTGATAATGAAGATTATTTCCAGCGTAAAACTGTTTTCCACGATAAAGAGAATAATTTCTATGCTGATAATGACGAAAGAGCAATTTTCTTCTGTAAGGGAGCGTTAGAAACGGTAAAAAAATTAGGCTGGGCTCCGGATGTGGTGCACTGTAACGATTGGATGACAAGTCTGATTCCGATGTACCTTAAAACTACCTATAAGAACGATCCGATATTTAAAAATGCAAAATCAGTATTTACCGTGTATAATACGGAATTCTCTCATAAATTTGGGACGGATTTGCTGGACAAGGTTAAAATGCTTGATATTGACGATAGCATGTTGTCAAATCTTGAATCGGCCGATTATAGTGGCTTCATAAAAATAGGAGCAGAGTATGCAGATGCAGTAATTAAAGCAGAGGATGAGTTTAAAGAAAATTTGGATAAATTATTTACAACTATTGAGAAAGATAGAAAAGTTGGTACAATTGAAAATGGAGAAGGGCTTACCGAATCTTATTTCAACTTATACACCGAATTGGCCGGATAAGCCAATAAAAATTGTAGGGTTAGTACTGCTGCTAACCCTATTTTTTTCCTCCTGCCAGGAGCCTATTGAAACACCAAGTAGGAATCTCGTTCCTGATGACAATAACACCGATTTAAGATATATTGAAATTCCGCTGGAGGTAACGCAGGCGGCTTTCGATACTTCTATTGTAAGTTCCAATAATCTGGGGCCGAATGTATCCAGAGGTGTAATTTATACGGGTTATAATAACAATGAAGAGATTGGTATAGCCGAACTTGATGCTTACACGGGCTTATTGCTTGAGGCAGGTTTCCAGCGAGATAGCATTACGGTGCTTTCAGAAGTTTTGAGTGCCAGATTGGTGCTTCGCTTCAACTACCTTTACGGAACCGATTTTGAGTTTCCTCAATCATTTGAGGTGCATAGGCTCAGTCAAAATATTACCGCAAATAAGAGGTATAAAATTTATGAATCGCTTGCTATTGGCGATTTAGTTAGTGCAGCAAATAGTGTAGTAGTTGACCCAGAGAGGTTGCTCAACAGCAATACAACGGATAGCCTAGTTATTCCTCTTACAGAAGCCTTTGGGCGTATAATTAGAAATGCTGTAGCTAATGATACTTTATCAGCCACAGAATTATCTGACCAACTGAGAGGAATCAAGATCAGTTCAATTACAGAGAACAATACTATACAAGGAATAAACATCGCCTCCGGCCAAAGTTATATAGAGCTTGCTTTTAAAGAGGCCGGAAAAAGTAATGATACACTCAAACTAAACTTTACTACCTCCAGTTTTACGGGAGTTGATTTTATGCCGCAAGGCATTTTACCCACCAATTACTCCGCTGACCGGTCTTTTTCTTTGACTACGCCCGATAAGGTCTATTTCAACGGTCTATTAGGCATTTTCCCTAAAGTGAGAATTGATAATTACCTGAGTTTTATAGACAGCCTGCAATTTATGATAGTCGACAAGGCTGAACTAGTGATTGACCCCAGGCAGGAGGTAATAGATAATGGTTCTGATCAGCTGAGGCCCCCATCCTTAGTGTTCCCCTATTACTTAGCCGATGATAAAATTTTAAAGAAAGCAGAAGACTTTTGGGGTATCCAGAGCAATTTTACACAAAGCGGTAGGTTTGCGGATCAAAATACGGCTCAAAATTTACTTGTCATCAGCTACAAAACCAATAGCCAAGAAATTAGCGGAGATGTGAGCTTCTTTCTACAGGAAATTTTTGACAACAGAGATTTTTGGCCGCAGAACAGATCTATACTTTTAAACGGACAATTTATTAGTAGAAATGCGCAGCCATTTGATGATAGAGCAACCTTTTCTATAGGTGATTATAATAATTTCCTTATAGCAAGCAACGATATAAAATTGCGGATTTATTATACAGTATTTGACAATTGATTTATGTGCGGAATTGTAGCGTATATTGGCCATAGGCAAGCATCGGACGTTATCATTAAAGGTCTTAAGAGATTAGAATACCGCGGATATGACAGTGCCGGCATTGCCCTAATGAATGGCGGCCTTAAGGTGTACAAAAAGAAAGGAAAAGTTTCTGAGCTGGAAGGCTTTTTGGCCGGTAAAGACATACAAAGCAATATAGGAATAGGCCATACACGCTGGGCTACGCATGGTGAGCCTAATGATGTTAATGCACACCCGCACTTTTCTCAAAGTGGCAAGCTAGCCATTATACATAACGGGATCATTGAGAATTATGCTTCCTTAAAGAAAGAGCTTACCAATAAAGGTTACACTTTTAAAAGTGAGACGGATTCAGAAGTTTTCATCAATTTTATTGAGGATATTTACCATAATAGTAAAGATGTAAGCCTGGAGGAAGCTGTTCGGCTGGCGCTTACTAAAGTGGTTGGTGCTTACGCTATTGTCATTTTATCAAACGAGCACCCCGATCAACTCATTGCAGCTCGCAAGGGAAGTCCGCTGGTGATTGGTGTAGGTAAAGGCGAGTTCTTTTTGGCATCGGATGCTACCCCCATAGTAGAGTATACCAATGAGGTAATTTATGTAAACGATTATGAAATTGCCCTAATTAAAGACGGAAAACTTACGGTAAGGGATACTAAAGATGTAAAGATGACTCCTTACATCCAGAAAGTAGACCTTGCGCTGGAGGCGATAGAAAAAGGTGGCTATGAGCATTTTATGCTGAAAGAAATTTTTGAGCAGCCAAAATCGATTAAGGACTGTTTTAGAGGTCGTTTAAATGCTAATGAAGGCACACTTGTACTAGGAGGTATTAGAGAATATGCTAATGCGCTGGTAAATGCCAAGCGGATAGTTATTGTGGCTTGTGGTACATCATGGCACGCGGGCTTGGTGGCGGAATATATTTTCGAAGAGTTTTGCAGAATTCCTGTGGAGGTGGAGTATGCCTCTGAGTTTCGGTACAGAAATCCTATTATAAAAGAGGGTGATATGATGATTGCCATCTCGCAGTCCGGAGAAACGGCCGATACGCTGGCAGCCATGGAGCTTGGTAAATCCAAGGGCGCTATTGTGTTAGGCGTGTGTAATGTGGTGGGCTCTTCTATCTCACGCGTTTCGCACGAGGGCGTTTATACCCATGCCGGCCCGGAAATAGGTGTGGCCAGTACCAAAGCATTTACAGCCCAGCTAACCGTGCTTACCATGATTGCCCTTCGTTTAGCGCACAAAAAAGGCACCTTGGCAGAACAACGATACCATGAAATTTTGGTGGACTTGGAAAATATTCCGGCAAAAGTGGCGGAAGCCTTGAAAACTGACGACCTGGTAAAAGAGATAGCAGCCAAATTTAAAGATGCCAGAAACTTCCTTTACTTAGGAAGGGGCTATAATTTTCCTGTAGCTTTGGAAGGTGCGCTAAAGCTCAAAGAAATATCTTACATTCATGCGGAAGGTTACCCTGCTGCTGAAATGAAGCATGGCCCTATTGCGTTAATAGATGAGGAAATGCCGGTAGTGGTAATTGCCACCCGCGATGGTTCTTACGATAAAATTGTATCGAACATACAAGAAGTAAAGGCCAGAAAAGGCAAGGTAATAGCCGTAGTATCTGAGGGCGATTCGCTCATTCCTACTATGGTGGATTACACCATTGAAGTACCCGGCACCCACGAAGCCTTGATGCCTATGGTGGCTACCATTCCGCTACAATTACTTTCCTACCACATTGCAGTAATGCGTGGCGCCAACGTAGACCAGCCGCGTAATTTGGCTAAAAGTGTTACGGTGGAGTAGTTTTGAAGGGTGATTTTGACAGCATAGTCCATAACAAAAAGTTTGAAAAAAATGCAAAATAGATTGGACAACACTAAAAAACTATATCAAAGTCATTTCAAGTCTTTGTTTCCATTTTTTCCAATCTGGCATAATGGTTTCTTGTAGGTCATAAAATGACTTTGTATGGTTATGATGCACCAAATGGCAGAGCTCATGGATAATTACATATTCAATACTTCCTTTAGGAGCTTTTATCAAATCTGGATTCAGAATCACTTTCCCTCTGACAGTGCAGCTTCCCCACCTGGTAGGCATATACCTTATGTGAAGATCGGGAGAGGAGATTTTATATTTCTTAAATAGTGGAAGTAATTTGCTCAAAATGTCCTCAAAATGTATTGCTGCCTTTTCTCGATACCATTCTGACAGGATATTATCAGGTGAGGCATTCTCTTTTTTAAAAAGCATTAATCTACCTCTGTAAACCTTTACCTCATTTTTAGGAGCGTCTTCAATTTTAAGCTTGTATTGTCTGCCCAAATAAAGATGAGTTTCACCGTTTACAAATTGACGTGGTGGTGTAAGCGGATGATAGGATAAAAATTCAAGCTGCTGTTTGAGAATCCAAGGAGCTTTTTCTCTAAGCTTAGATTTTAATTTCTCTTCGGTTGTTTCGTTTGGGGCTATTACTCTCACTTTACAATCAGGATAAACACGTATACCTAAGGTCTTACGCTCTTGATAAGTAAGCTCATAGTTGATTTCCTTAGAGCCGAATTTGAATGACTGCATGGTGATTGTGTCAGACATATTTCAGCTTAGCAATTTTTAATCCTTCTTCTACTAATTCATCTATCAAATCAAAGGGCAATTCAATGTCTTGCTGTGCCTTTAACTCAAATAGGTAATCATCAATATCAATCCTGATTTTACCTTCTATGTCTGACTTGTTAACCCAATCAATAATTGGTTTGCCATTTTCAAAGACTATGGATTTAATTACATTATCAATGCCCTCTGCTATAACAGCCCCTACATTTTCAACACCTTCTGATCTTTTCAAGTGACCTTTGAAAATTTCATTTACCAAGTTATAAAGGGCAATTCCTGTATCGTTTCCGACTAGGTTTTCTGGAATATTGTCCTGTCTGCCATTATGAAATTGATCTTCAAATCCTTTAGCCTTATTGAGGTAGTCTGCCTCCGAAATACGGTGTTGGTGGTAGTTGTCAATGGTATCTCGGATGAGCCTTGATAGCTTCTTGAAGTAAACAGGGTCTTCATTCATTTTCACATTGATTGCTTTGATCGTTCTGCTGGCAATGTGATCAGCTTTGGCTGCTTTGCTGGTGATTTTCTCTACTTCTTGTTCACGCTGCTCTTTGTCAAAAATATTGACCAATTCAGTGATACGAAGAATCTCCCCTTCAGTAGTAATATGCTTGTCTATAAGCTTCTGTACTTGTGGTTCATACTCTTTGTATTCTAGGTCATCAAAATACCTACGCTTAACAGAAATCCTTAGTCCTAAAAAAAACTTAGCATCCTGTTTGTATTTGTTGATCTGCTGCTCTGGTGTATTGCTTATGAACTCAAAGCTTGACAAAGCGAGTTTTAATAAACGGGCGAATGCAGAGACTTTTTCATAGAATATATGGCGCATTGCCTCATCCTGTAATAGTTCTTCGTATGCAGGTTCATCATACTTGTTTTTGATTTCTTTGAATATGTCCCAGACCTCTGCTTGTACTTGTGGTAACTTTTTGATTTCTTCACTGATATTAGTTAGCGTACCTTCCAAATCAAGGGCATCATAATCGTTGGTTCCTGAATAGGTCTCTAATGCAGAATCCAAATTTTCAAGGTTACCCTAATAGTCGATAATCAAACCGTGCTCTTTACCCGGAGCTAATCGATTAACCCTTGCAATAGCTTGTAGTAGCGTATGTTCTTTTAACTGTCGAGTGAGATATAACACGTAATTGTTAGGAGCGTCAAATCCTGTCAGCAGCTTATCAACTACAATGATGATTTCAGGGTGATCTTGTTTCTTGAATGAGTTGATCAGTGATTTCTCATAATTTTCAGAACTGCCATATTTGTCCTTCATGGCTTTCCAGAACTTCAATATCACATCATCACTTTCCTCAAAAGCATCATCATAGTTCTCTCTGACATCTGGAGCAGAAATCAATACTTCACAACTTACTTTACCAATCTGCTTAATAAACTCTCGGTAGCGAATGGCACTGGTTTTATTGGGTGCTACCAACTGACCTTTCGCCTTTAATGTGCCAAAGAGGATGTCTTGTACATTTTGTTCGTAATGATCGGAAATGTCCCATGCTCTGGCGTATATGATTTCTTCTGCCTTGTTAAGCTGGTTGGTGGAGCTGAATTTTCTTTTCAATGCTGCCTTACCGTATGGTGTAAGTGGCTCGGAAACACGCTCAAAATAGTTATCTAAAGGCTTTTCATTAACCTCAATCAAATTGTGCCTTCCTTCATACAATAAGGGTACTACTGCACCGTCAGCTACTGCATCAGTTATCGAATAGACATCTATCAGACCACCAAATCGGTTGGCTGTACTTTTCTCCTTCTTCATCAAAGGCGTACCTGTGAATGCAATGAAACAGCCTTTTGGAAAGACCTTTTGCATTTTGATGTTGAACGTGCCGTATTGACTTCTGTGCCCTTCATCTACCAACACAAATATGTCAGGTGAATCAAAGCCTTCTTTGGCTCGATTTACTGCAGCTTCAAACTTGTGGATCAATGTGGTAATGACGGTATCACCTGTGCCTAAAAGTAGCTCTACCAAGTGTTTACCTGTCTGAGCATTTTCAACAGGTATTTGACACTTCTTGAATGTTTCTGTTATTTGGTCATCCAAATCAATACGGTCTGTAACCAAATGATTTTAGGGTTCTTTATTTTGGGGTGGGTGGCAATGAGTTGAGCTAACATAAAAATGATGGATTAAGCCTTAGGTATGGAAAATACAATCAGCTTCATCAAGAATGCAGGTTATTTATACAAAGAGAGTTAGCGGATTGTAGTAAGGACTGTTGGTTTCTCAAATGCTGTTCAATAGACTTATCGATGGGGTCTTTGATTTTTGGACTTTTGCATTCTATGATTACCATAGGAATGCCATTGATGAATAGGACAATGTCAGGTCTGTAATGCTCACTGCTGCCACTTCTTAATACGCTAAATTCTTCTGATACGTGAAAGGCGTTGTTCTCAGGATGTTTCCAATCAATGTATTGGAAAGAGAAGCTCTTTTTATCTCCTAAAACAGATTGTTCAAAACTTCTTCCCAGCGTGGTGAGTTCATAAAAGGCTTTGTTGGAGGCAATAAAACCATCTTGTACAGGAAGATCACGAAGCGATAATATGGCATTGTTCACGTTTACCTCTGAGAAGGTAAACTCTTTCCCTTTGTATTCAATCGAGTTGATGGTTTGAAGTTGTTCTTTCAAGATGGTTTCCAACAATACGTTAGATGTCCTTCCTCCACGAGCTTCCAAAGCTTGCTCAGGAGATAGGTATTTCCATCCCATATTCATGAGCAGCTTCAATGCCGGAAGCTGTGATATATGATCTTCTTTAAATGATGGTACTGCCATTATTTCAAACTTTTGGTGCGTATTTTGCGTTTATTACATTGAAGGGCGAAAAGGTTGAATGGTTAAAGTGCTTGCAAATCCCGAAATAATTCGTACCTTCGCATTGTTCTTTACCTTTGGTAGGGAATCTACAAAGGTCTCGAACGCTGAACCCATTAATCAGCGTTCTTCTTTTTTTATACCCCTTCATCTCCATAATATTTAGCTTCTTTTACCCATTCTGGGCTATTTTGTATCTTTTCGATATTACTATCTTCCTGTGACTCATAAGCCGTAACAAACTGTGCTTTTAACATACCAGTGAAACGTATTACTACGACATAGTTTCCTTTGACAAATGCCACTCGTCTTGTATTGTCATAGGTTTTGTTTTTCTTATCCCAACCTTTTTTAAGTACAGCTGTCGGATCTTGTAGAGTTTCTTTAATCCAAAGCATCTTTTCAAGCCTGTTTAATGACAGGATCGATTTATCCCCGATTTGTCTGTTGGCACTCTCGAAAAAGCAATGGTCAAACATGTTTTCGAAGAATCTTACAAATACATTGTCGAACGTAGAAATTGGATTTGTACTATCACAATATTCATCTCTCCAGAGCTGTCGCAGCTCTGCTTCTGTCATCTTATGTGCTTTGATCTTCTTGTACGCCATTACCAACCGCCTTGTAAATTGATCTTAAACACATTGAATTTTTCTTCCCACTTTGGAGTAGGGGCAATTGGTTTACCTATAATGTTTTGCTCGATGTGCTGAATCAGACCATCTTTTGCAGAACCTTTCCTAATCTCATTGTTAAACTTTGCTGCAACCAATCCAGTGAGAACGTCAGCTAACTGAATGCCTAAGGACTGTTCAGAAGGTAAGCCCTGAACCTGTGAAATATCCGAGGTAAGATTGGAAAGGTCTAAAACATTTCTGAGTTCTTTAAGCCTGTTTTTATCTCGGTTGACCTTGAGGTCAACGAAGATGTTGTAATCATTAAAGTCAAATATCCAGTGGTGTAATAACTGATAGTAGAACTTATAAAAACCTAACTCAGCATCTGTATTATTGAAACGAATATGATCAACCTTAGAAGACTCGATCATTATGACACGAAAACGGATATAGTCTGTTTGAAAGTAGAAATCTATAATGTCTTTGTACAGGTTATAGTAAGCAGGAGAAAGTTTCTGCCATTTTAATTCGCCTTGAATCCCATACTTTTCTTTAATGGCCTTAATGCCATTTTTAAGATCATCTCTATTGGTTTCTGGCAGCCATATACCACCAATTGCCGAATAGAGGTGTTCCTCTTTTCGGGATAAGGCTTCTAAGCCACTTTCATCACAGTAAACTTCAAAATTCATACGCTTTATTTGTCTTTATTTTTTTGACTGATCTTAATAAACTCCTCTTTTGGAATGCAACAATCAATTACTTGCTTACCGCTTCCGCAAAAGCATGGATCAGTCATGCTCAGGTACGATTTCTTAACTATAAACTCTTCGGCCTCACCCTCATCAAATTCCACATCTTTACCCTCTGAGGCATTAATAATCTTATCCATAGTCGCCTTCATCTTGGAAAGTGTTTTCTCTGAAAGATTACGGTTCATATTGCTGCTTTTTGGATAATCGAAATACTCTTTCCATAATCCATAAGTCAGGGAATCTTCAAGAATAGGAGGCTCGTAGACGTATTTCTTCTTGGCTTCTTCACCTTCTTTTTCCAGATAATCCACTATTTGCTTAAAGTCTTTTTTCAGCTCTGTGCCTACAATGAATTGCTGATCTTCTCTGATTAGAAGTGGGGCAAGCTGCTTGTGAATTTTATCATTGGAGGTAAATACATTACAAAAGGGCAGATAGTACAAGTATTCCAGATCAACACGATTAGTAGGGCGTGTACCGATGAGTTCACTTTGCAGTCCGAGGTGAAAAAGGAGATCCACTTTGAGGCAATGAGCTGTGTAAGGTGCAAAGTCTGTAAGCAGTGGGCGATTTGCAGCTATCCATCTAACAAATATGCTCATACCGTCAATTTCACCTTCTCCATAGTTGTCAATCATGTAAGCTAAGAGACGGTCTTGTAAACTGTTGTCTAACAAGATGGAGTTTACTTTATCATATAGCTCATCAAATGATTTTAACTTTTCATGTTCGGTGGCCTGTTGTATTTTCTGTAGGTTCTTGAGAAGATTTTCTTGTGTGGTTAGGGTTCTCCATAACTGCGAAAGGTCATGGTCAGCATCCGTGAATTTTCCATCCTTCCACTTATAAATGGCTTTTTCTTCTGCCGTTTCTCTGACTACCATTCCTTTTCTGTAGTCGTCAGGTTGCACAACCTTCTCTATATCCAGTGTGGGTCTTCCATCCAATTCCACAGGATCACCGGACAGTTCTCCCTTAACCAATGTCCTGTAGTAGGCATTGACTACACTATACATTGGAAACAGCTTGGATGCAAAGTCCTTAACCCTGACATCAGAAGGGGTTTTGCCTTCTTGTGCTTCCTTCTTCAGATCACCAAGGATTTCCATCACCAATACAGGAGCCACGTTATGCTTGTAATAGTTACTGAGTCTCATCAACTCTGGAAAGCTGAGAGACTGGAAAGTGGACTTATCTATGGTGATGGTTATATTCATTCTTGGCTACCCGTTTTAACCCTTATCTCACCAGTCAACAGCTTTTGCATTAAGCCTTTCTTTTGCTCTGTAAGGGTTGCTATTTGCTGTTGGTGTAGTTTCAATTCTTTGTCAGCGTCTGCTAAGACAGTTACTATAGTTTTTTGTTCCTCTTTGGATGGTAATTGAATGGTTTCAGTAAGAAACAATTCAAAATCAAAGGTCATCTTTTCAATATGTACACCATAACTGGAAATGAAAGTTTGGTGATAGAACTTTGGAAGTTTTGAATACCAATTAAGGAACTCCATTGATAAGATAGATTCATCTTTTGCTCGAACTGAAATGTATGATCCTGAAATTTTGGCCTCATCAAATTCATCAGTAACCAAGGCCGAAGCACCATGGACGATTTGCATTTTTGAGAAAAGAAAATCACCAGCCTTAGCGGTATGAAGATTCTTGACCTTGATTTGATGGCCATGCAAAGCTTCTCTATAAAAAATACCACCAGATCGTCTTCTGACACTAATGAGATTGTAAAGTTCATCATCGCTCCATTGTACAGGTCTTTTAACTTTTTTTATAATGTCAGAAAAGTGATACTTCTTCCAATCGTCTTCAAATCCTTTCAGTCGATTTTTACCCAATAGTAGTTGCTGAGCAAGCCCCTTGTTTCGCCTTAGTAAGGAAAGAATAGTTTGTTCACATTTTTGAATTGCTTCATCCCAAGTATTTAGAATAGTTGCTATTTTTCGTTGCTCATGGATTGGAGGCACTTTAACTTTTATTGCTTTAATCAATTGTAGACTAAGGTTTTCTTGATTGCCTGTATTACTTAGTTTACGAATGTTCTTATAGTTCAATAAAAGATACTCAAGTAGATAATCAACTTCGACAGTCGTGTCTGGAATTATTGCTGCACAAGCTTGATTAGTAGCTGCTTGTATACCGAGTTTGGACACCCTACCTCTTGTCTGTCCTTGGCCATACATTGCCATTAAAATCGTGTCTTTTGGGAATAATTTGGTAGATGAGTTATTCAATCCAATATCAGAAATATATTCTTCTGCTTCATGGATCGTTTTTCCAGTAATTAATGTGGTAGTCACCCAAGGAATATTGCCATTCCAATAATCTGTATTTTCTCGTTTTGGAGTTCCACCAGAAGCTAATGAAGCAAATTGAGCAATCTCCTTGATCTCCCAATTCTCGGGTATTAATGAGCCTTTGACCAGCTTGTATCCAAATGGTATGTTCTTGAAAGTTTTCATTTAGAAGCCTAATTCTTTTAGATACTTATCCATTTGACCTTCCACTGTATTTAACTCCTTTTTCAGGACAGCTATATTACTTTGAGTAGCAGGAATATCCACCTCTTCATCCTCTTCAAAAGTGTCCACATAGCGAGGGATATTCAGGTTGTACTCGTTTTCCTCCACTTCCTGAATAGTTGCACGATAGGCGAATTTGTCTTCCAATACTTCGCCTTCTTCTGTGGTTAATGGTGTAGCGATTTGGAAAGCCTTATACATATCCACCACCTTTTCAATATCCTTATCACGCAAGCGGTTTTGGTTTGTACCTGATTCGTACCCTTGGCTGGCATCTATAAAGAGAACATCCTTGTTGTCTCCTTTAGCACGGTTAAATATCAACATGGTGGCAGGAATACCAGTGCCGAAGAAGAGATTGGCAGGTAAGCCAATTACTGCTTCTAATAGGTTTTCTTCAATGAGTTGTTGCCTGATTTTACCTTCACTGCTTCCTCTGAAAAGCACTCCATGAGGGAGGATTACACCTACACGACCTGTATCATGATAAGTAGACTCGATCATGTGAGAGATAAAAGCGTAATCACCTTTGCTTTTGGGTGGTACACCTCTGTGGAATCGTGTAAACTGGTCAGATATGGCATTGTCTGCTCCCCATTTATCCAATGAAAATGGAGGGTTTGCCCCGACTATATTTCCTTTGAGTAGGCTATCATTTTCCAGTAATTTTGGATTGTTCAGTGTGTCGCCCCATTCTACAGTGGCGTCATCAATCTCATGCAGGAACATATTCATACGGGCGAGTGCCCAAGTACTGCCGTTGATCTCTTGTCCATATAGTGAGAAGTTTTTACTCCCTACTTCTTTAGATAGTTTGATTAGCAATGAACCTGAACCGCAAGTTGGGTCTATGATCCTGTCTCCAGGCTGTGGATTTAAGAGTTTGGCTAATAACTTAGAAACTTGAGCAGGGGTGTAAAATTCTCCCGCTTTCTTTCCTGCATCACTGGCAAATTTTTCAATCAAGTACTCATAAGCGTCACCAATTACATCATTGTCCTCTAAGTGCGAGGGCTGTAAGTCCAGAGCAGAGAAGTCAACCAAAAGGTTTTTAAGTCTTCTGTTACGGTCTTTTGTTTGACCAAGGTTGGCTTCTGAATTGAAATCAATGTTTCGGAACACTCGCTCCAACTTGCTGCGGTTGGCATCTTCCATGCTTTCCAAAGCAGTATTGATTAACTCACCAACATTGGCTGCATTTCGGTTTTCAAAGAGGTAATCAAACGTGCAAGATTCAGGCACTTGAAAACGCTCGTTTCTCAGTGCTCTTTCTACTCGTACTGCATCATCATTGTATTTCTTGGCATAGAAGTCCTTTTTATCCTTCCATACATCAGATACATACTTTACGAAAAGCATGGTCAGGATATAATCCTTGTATTGTGAGGGGTCAATGACACCTCTAAAAGTGTCACAAGCTTTCCAGACAATGTTGTTGATTTCGCTTTGGGTAATCGGTTTATTGCTCATGCTTCTGATAAATTAAGTTTTTAATGACTGCCTGATAGACTTTCTGTTTTTCCGCAATAATCTGTCGGGACAAGTCCATTTCTTTATAATGTAATTGCTTTATGGCAATTGCTTTTTCTTGGAGTTCCAATGAGGGGAGTTGGATAGTAAAGGCTTCTAATTCCGACTTACGAATAGAAGGAATAGAGCTTCCAGCACCTAATGTTTGAAAATGTGACTGTGTTTGAGGCATATTGAATAAGGTAGTGAGGAACTCTGGTATGACTTTCGATCTGTCCACTTTGATAACAAAGAAGATAGAAGAGGCCATTGCGGGACCATAGTTTCTATGGTACGTCCAAGCAAAATTCCTCATCCCTTTACCTACTAATAGAATGTCACCTTCTTCTAAAAGATGTGTTTCATTCTTCTGGTCAATCTGAATGAAAGTATCGATCTTATCTGTTTGATTGCCCCAATCATCAAAATGCTTCACCTGTAGATAGGCAGCATTGCCGTTCTCGGTTGGCTTGATGTATAATCCAAATTGAAGTTGTGAAATATCACTAATTTTTACTCTCATCTATTTGTAGATCCTTTCAAATACTAAACAAAGGTAAGAAAAAGATAATTAAAAGCAAGTAAAAATCTTTGTAGAATGTTTCAAATTAAAAGCATCGAAGAATTGTTTATGTTATTTGCGTACAATATTTAAATTTATAATAATAGGATAGTATTGCCCATCTAAGGATCGAGTAATATTGTAATTATGTTGGTGATAAAAAGATTTTGACGCTGCAATTGTCGTAAAAATAGATAATAGCAAATCCCCCTTTAAAGTAATGGAGTGTTGATCTTGAATACTTTGGCAAGTGGTTTTTAGGTCCAGAATTTATTATTATGAGATTTCCAATTTGAAGCAATTCTCATTTCAAGAAAGTCATCTGCACCTTAAAAAAAGAGCTGTAGGGGGATTTATCTTTGTTAGTATTGGCATGAAATGCTTAATATGAGATTGGAATAGTATTTAGCTTCTTTCTAAACCACTTAGCATTTACTATTGGGGATATCGGTCATAAGTAAATCACATAATTTGTTATTTATATAGATAACACTATCAATTAATATTGCCCTCAGAAGTTAAATTAGCATGAAATTATATTAAAAATGTTCTTTAGCCATGTCAGCGTTTCATTTTTGGATTTCTTTTGCTTTAAAGGCAAAATAGTTTCTTAATACCGGGGAAGCCGGCAACCCTCTCAATACTTCCACCCCAATAACCACAAAAAGAGCTATTTGCAACCTATGTTACGGCTAATTGATTGCACTTACTGTATCAATCAATTTAGCCATTGTCTGCAAGTGTAAAGAATAGCAAACCCTTACCAATGAAAAAAAACCTAATAGCATATGCCGTTATAGCAAGTTTAGCTGGTACTTTATGATTTAAAGGCCAGCATACGGCATTTATATGTTACTGCCGTAGTTCATGTCCTCACGAAAAACCTCAATATGCACTTGCCTAACAGACTTAGCTGCCGGCTCTCACCTCAAAACTCATACACCATCACTCGTTCCTCAAAATTTAAAGCTCGCAATTATTCACAAACACCCCGTTACCAAAAAAAGCATGCGCCAATTCAGTATTTTATACTATAATTTCGATGAAACCCGCTATATATAGGATGCATGCAGAGTAAATCTACCTGATTACTCCTAACTTTGCCTTGCAAGTATGTTCCTATGCATTAAGCAATAGAGTATAAATCGTTAAATAAAACGTATAATAAAAATACCCAAGTTTTTGACTTTTTAACCTGTCTTTCAAAAGCTGAATTTTAATGTAGAAACATTGAATAAAGTACATGGACTTAATCATGTACACTTGCCGTGTAATTAAAGTTGTTATTTTTAGTAATTGCTTTTTTACAAGTATTAATAATACTTTCAATATAACCCGTATCCTATGGCAAGATTTTACTTCAGCCTGGGCCGTTTTAAATTACTTTCCGCGGCTTTACTTATTATTTGCTTCATGTCAAAAATTTCGGCAGAAGGCACCAAAGAATTACAACCGCAAGGTATAGTAAATGGACGCCTCTGTGTGTTAAATTTTCTGAATAACAACGGAACTAAATTTGCTATGTATGGCGCACCTGAAGAAGAGCGGCTTCACTTTGATATCAAGAGCAGCGCAGAAGTAGTATATTTTGGATTTGGAAAAGCCTTTGAAGGCAACAACCCTGCCTCCAATACGGCAGGCAATGTGGTTTTCAGAATCATAAGGGAATCAGATGGCGCGGTGGTGTATGTGCAATCAGCTATACCTACAGCTGCCGGAAATCCGGGCTTTATCAGCACCTACAATCAGGCTGCTAATGGACCATTAGCGCTGCAATCCGGAGGGTACTCTGCCTTACAGTTTACCCCACCAACTACAGGTAGGTATTATATTGAGTTCAGTCGAAACGGTTATGATGTCTCTAAGTCAGTAAATAACAATAATCGCTTCAGCTTTCAGTTTTTTGATTTAACCGTTGCCAATGGCATCCAAAAGCAACTTGGCAGGCTTTGGTCCAAAACATGGGATTTAAATATGCTCGAAGGAGGAAACACGGCAGGCCGAGGACAGGCACAAACCAAGTTTTATGCCTATACAGCCGACAGCGTGGTTACTACATTGGATTTGAACGGTATGCGTCCTTACGGATTTACAGTGGTTTGTAACAGGCAAGGACGAAATGCTACTGATCCCTTTGAGATTAGCAGAATGTCTTCGGCTACAACCGGCACCAAGGAATTTTATTCAGAGTATCCTATTTTTCTCAATAATCCGGATGAAGAGTTATTTCCTTCGGGTCAGCCGGCCTTCTTAACATCACGCCCCTTTATCTCCGGCTGTCCTTCCAATGATTTTAAAATCATTTTTAGTACAAACAAAACCGCTTATGCCGAAATATTGGTCGATCTGGATGGCAATCCGGGGCCTGATTACGGTACCCGCGATGTAATCATTACTGATTTTCTGGTGCCCGGGCAAAATGAGGTGAATTGGGATGGAAATGATGGTTTTGGAGTTCCTGTACCGGTAGGAACAAAATTTACTGCTTCAGTTTCTGTAATATCAGGCTTAACAAACTTCCCTATCTACGATGCTGAATTTAATGAGTTTGGCTTTGATGTTGGCTTGGAGCGGCCGGCCGGTTCAAAGCCATTAATATATTATGATGACACCGCATTTGGTACTTTGCCCGGTGATGGTAGCCCTAAAATACAATTGGATGGAGAAGCTACCCCAGGCCATTCATGGACTACTTCTGCCTTTGGCAATGAGAGAACCATTAACACGTGGTGGTATACTTATACTTTGCGAAAAAAGTTTACTTATGAAGTGGCAAACAACTGCCCACCGGATGCAATAGATGATGCATTCGTTTTAAATGAAGATGCAGCCTTTATGGGAAATGTGGCTGCTAATGACACTGACCCGGAATCGGGTATATTAACCGTAAAAACCAAACCGGTAAAAGCACCGGCAAACGGAACCGTAGAGCTCAATGCTGATGGAACATTTACCTATACCCCCAATAAAGAGTTTGCAGGTACTGATAGTTTCGATTACCAAATTTGTGATAACGGCATCCCTAACTTATGCAGCATTGCTACAGCGAGTTTTACGATCAACCCTGTAAATGATGCACCGGTGGCGCTTAATGATACAGACAATACCGCGCAAAATACTGCTACCTCAGGCAACGTACTTAACAATGATTATGACAAGGAAAATAGCCCGCTAACAGTTAAAACTGTACCTATTACACCACCTTCAAACGGAGTGCTTATACTCAATGCCGATGGTACTTATAGTTACACACCTAATAATAACTTTAATGGCATCGATACCTTCACTTATGAGGTATGCGATAACGGTGCTCCAACCGCTACTACAGCTTGTAGTCAGGCAACGGTAACCATAGCGGTAGGTTCGGCCAATAAAGCACCTGTAGCAACCAATGATGTTGAATCTATAAATGAGGGTGCCTCACTTTCAGCTAATGTGCTGAGTAATGATACCGACCCCGAAGGAAATACCTTGGAGGTAAATACAATTCCTACTATAGCACCATCAAACGGTACATTGACTTTAAACACTGATGGCTCCTATGTTTATACGCCAAATGTAGGTTTTTTCGGAACAGATACTTTTTCCTATCAGGTATGTGACGATGGCACGCCATCACAATGTGCCGAAGGAACGGTGAGCATTACTGTAAATGAAATTAACGAGGCTCCAGTGGCGAGCAATGATAGTTTTTCAGGTCCGGTTGATACCGTAGTAGGCGGGAATGTATTGGACAATGATAGTGATCCGGACGGAAATGCACTCAGTGTTAACATCGCCTTCCCTACAAGTTTGAGTGGTAGCGGTTCGCTCGGCATCAACGCTAATGGTACTTTTGCCTATGAACCTGCCGTGGGTGAAACAGGCACGATTACTTTTGAATACCAGGTGTGCGATAATTATAGCCCCCAACTGTGTAGTGTAGCTACTGTTACCATTATTATAGGGGCAGCAAATAATCCTCCCGTGGCAGATAATGACGAGGCAACGGTCAATGAAGAAGCGGTGTTAAATGAGTCGGTTATTGGTAACGATTTCGATCCGGATGGGGATGCCTTAACCTATACGCTGGTAACTCCTTTAGCGGGTCTTACTTTTAATGCCGATGGCTCCTATGCCTATTCGCCAGCTGCTGATTTTAACGGAACAGTTACTTTCGAGTATCAGGTATGTGACGATGACGCTATACCTTTATGCACCAATGCCCTAGTAACAATTACAGTATCTCCTACCAACGATGCACCCGTGGCTTCCGCTGATCCATTGGAGGTAATGGATGAAGATAATATACTGAACAGTACCCTTACAGATTTGGTAACCGATGTTGATGACGCACCACCGAACCTCACCTATTCTATTTTGGATGGCAACACCGCAGCTGCTAATGGCATGCTCATAATTAATGCAGATGGAATGTACACCTTTGCTCCGAACGCAAATTTTAATGGCTCGGTAACTTTCGAATACCAGGTGTGCGATGATGGCAATCCGGCACTTTGCGATGCAGCGTTTGTAACCATTTCTATAAACCCGGTGAATGATGCTCCGTTGGCAGTGGATGATGCCGAATCCGTTTTGCAGGATATGAATGCTATCGGTAATGTGCTTACAAATGACATAGATGTTGAGGGAGCTACCTTACAGATATCAGGCAACGGAGTTTTTAATTTCTCAGGGGAAGGAGTTTTAACCATCGATGCAAATGGCGACTATAATTTTGATCCTGAGCCCGCATTTTTAGGCGTTTTTACTTACAACTACACAGTATGCGATCAGGAGCCGCTATGTGCCTCAGCAAATTTAGTAGTTACAGTAAATCCACCGGGCAACCCTATTGCTACAAACGATGTGCTGGAAGCAAACCAAGAAATAACAGCTACAGGAAATGTATTAGCTAATGATAGTGATCCTGAAGGTGATCCTATTACGGTTAGTAACCCGGGTACATATACCACGGCTGAGGGTACACTTACGCTAAATGCCAACGGCACTTTCGATTTTGTGCCGGACATCAGTTTTTTTGGAGTTTATACCTTCACATATACAGTTTGTGACGATAATACGATACCCAATTGTTCCGATGCCGATTTACTCATCAATTATAATGGAGCACCGGTTGCCCTGGATGATAATGCCAGTACTAATCAAGGAACTCCTATCAGTGGAAATGTAATTACAGCCAATGATACAGATCCGGAGGGCGACCCCATCAGCCTGCAAAATCCCGGAACTTTCGCTACTGCGGATGGCTCCATTACATTGTTTGCGAATGGAAGCTATACCTATACCCCCAATGCGGCCAATACCTCTTCCGATAGCTATATCTATACGGTGTGTGACAGTCAGGGAGCCTGTTCTTCTGCAACTCTTTTTATAACTATAAATGCGCGACCTGAAGCAGTTGATGAAAATGTGAATGTGAATGAGGACGATGCCATTACCGGAGCATCCGTAACGGCTAACGTCACTGATGCCAACGATGTGTTGTCAGACCTCAATTTCTTCTTGGTGGCTGGTGGCACTGCTGCTGCCAATGGAACACTTGTCTTTAATAGTGACGGTTCCTACGACTATACACCTGCAGCCGATTTTAATGGTTCTGTTTCATTTGAGTATCGGGTGTGCGATGATGCCAGCCCTACACCGGGATGCGACCAAGCATTTGTTAACATTACCGTAAATCCGGTGAATGATGCGCCTGTAGCTGCAAACATTTTCGAATCAGGCACGGAAAATAATTCTTTCAACGGCAATTTATCTACCGCTAGTAGTGATATTGACGATTTATCGGCAGATTTAATTTTCTCGGTAGTAGGTGGTACTGAGCCTGATACCGCTGTAGAAGGCACTCTTACAGTCAATCCCGATGGCACCTATTCATTTGCCCCCATTGCAGGCTTCACCGGTAACGTCACTTTTGATTATCAGGTTTGTGATGATGAAACACCTACCAATGCCTGTGCAACAGCTACAGTTACATTAACTATAAACCCAGCAGGAGGGAATGCCGCTCCTGTGGCAGGAAACGATACATTCACTATGGATGAGGAGGCTACACTTACTGCCAATGTTTCTTTGAATGATGGAGATCCTGACGATGCAGCTGCTGATCTGGTCTATACCCTAATTTCCGGTGGTTCTGCAGCCGTAAATGGAGCCTTAAGTTTAAATACGGATGGCTCATTTACCTATGATCCTAACACTAATTTTAACGGACTTGTGACATTTGATTATCAGGTTTGCGATGACGAAGCGCCAACAGCATCATGCGATAATGCCATAGTGTCTATTACTGTCAATAATGTGAACGATATGCCTGTTGCCAACGAT
The DNA here is from genome assembly GCA_963832285.1 of uncultured Cytophagales bacterium. GTDB lineage: Bacteria > Bacteroidota > Bacteroidia > Cytophagales > Cyclobacteriaceae > Marivirga. The sequence goes on along the minus strand of CAWHTP010000012.1, from coordinate 38,208 downwards.
GATTTAAACAGCATCACGGAAGACGAGTTTTCTATTAATCAAAATAGCGGTACAGGTCTGCTAACCGTAAACGACAGCGATGTGGATGGAGATGTCCTGTTTATTGTCCGCATTAATTCCACCACCAATCAAACATTAGTTGGTACCTTCGGAACCCTGCTTTGGAATACCAATGGTAGTTACACCTATGAGTTAGACAACACAAATAACACCGTTCAAGCGCTCACATCAGGTCAAATTTTGCTTGAAACGTTTCTTTATGTAGTGGCAGATGGAAATGGTGGCGAGGCACAGGCAAATCTTGAAATTACTATCAATGGAGTGGATGACGCACCAGTTGCCCTTGATGCTACCCTATTTATTGATGAAAATACGGCCAATAGCACAAGCATACATACAGTAATTGCTACCGATGACGATAATGATATTGTTGACTATGCTATTACTGCAGGGAATGGTGCCGGTGGATTTGCTATTAATAATACAACAGGTGAGATTACTGTAGCAGATGCAAGTCTGTTAGATTTTGAAATCACCAACTCATTTATACTTACTGTGACAGTAACTGACAACAATGGTTCAACGGATACAGCTACAATCACAATAAATCTAAACGATTTAAATGATGAGTCACCGCTACTTTCAGTTAATGCAAATACCAATCTGCAAGAAGGAAATACTATAGTGCAAACTGCTGCGGCAACAGATGCCGATGCTGGAGACACGCAGACATTTAGTATTAGTGGTACTGATGCAGGATTGTTTACTATCAATCCTTCAACAGGAGAACTGGTTTTTGCTTCAGCCCCAGATTTTGAAAATCCACTGGATGCAGGAGCTGATAATATGTATGATCTCATTGTAACGGTGACTGATGCAAATGGAAATGCTGATACGGAAGCCATTACCGTAACTGTTACAGATCAAGTTGAAGTAGCAAACTTCACCATCGATGCAATTGCAGATGTAAATGTATCAGAGAATTCAGCTTACACATCAGTTACACCAAACCTGAGTGGAGATTCCCCTATTGGTACAGTAACCTACACATTGAGTGGTGCGGATGCAGCCCAGTTCACCATAGACCCGAGCACGGGCGTAGCATCCATGACAGCTAAAGACTTTGAGAACCCGGTGGATGCGGATGGCAACAACGACTACGAAATCACAATCACAGCTACAGATGAAGATGGCAATACAGACAGTGAAGACTGGGTTGTAACTGTTACTAATGAGAATGATAATAGCCCGGTATTGACAGTAGCAGATCAGTCTGTAGCCGAAGGTAATACTGCCGTATTTATAGCAAGCGCAACAGATGATGATGCGGGTGATGTCTTAACCTATTCAATAAGCGGTACGGATGCGGCTCTATTTAATATTGATGCAAATACGGGAGAGTTAATTTTTATTGCTGCTCCTGATTTTGAAAATCCTCAAGATGCAGGCAACAATAATATTTATAATTTAAACGTGACTGTGACTGACCTCAATGGCAACTCAGATACTGAGCCTGTAATTGTGACTGTTACTGATGTGAATGAAGCGTCAATAATAACGCTAGATGCTAATAACAGCGGAGGTGGAGTAGACGATGGAAATTTTGAGTCAACATTCGATAGCGGAGATGCCGCATTAGTGATTACTGATGGAGATGCCGCTATTACTGATATTGATGATACTCAAATTGCAAGTCTCACGATCGTGGGAAGCGGACTTTTGGATGGAAATGACGAAGAGCTAGAGATAGGTGGAGTAACCTTTGCACTGGCATCTGATCAAACAACAACAGCTACTGTTGGTGGAACAACTTTTGATATTATTTATACTGCCGCTAGTAACACATTTTTAATTACAAATAATGCTGGAGGAGATGCATCAATCATTGATTTCAACAGTCTGATTACGAGCATAACTTATTTGCATACTAACGGAAGTTCGCCAAATGAAGGTGATAGAACATTTAGCTTTACTGCAAATGACGGTCTAAATTCTAATACAGTAATAGCCACGGTCGCTGTCAATGACGTTACAGTCCCTGCTACACCAACCGTGACGGCACTAACCACCAATGATGACACACCAGTAATTAGCGGAATGGCCACTATAGCCGCTGGAGAAATACTTGACAGTAGAAGTAAATGGCATTACTTACACAGCCGGTGACGGCAATTTAGTAGACAATGGAGATGGCACTTGGGATTTGACCATACCTGTCGGAAGCGAACTGCCGGACGGTACATATGAAGTGATTGCCACAATTACCGATGCAGCGGGTAACAGTGCAACTGATACAAGCAGCAACGAGCTAGTGATTGACTCAACTGCACCAGCGCAGCCATCAGTGACGGCACTTACCACCAATGATGATACACCAGTAATTAGCGGAACGGCAACATTAGCAGCTGGGGAAATACTTACAGTTGAAGTAAATGGCATTACTTACACTGCCGGTGATGGCAATTTGGTAGACAATGGAGATGGTACCTGGGATTTGACCATACCTGTCGGAAGCGAACTGCCGGACGGTACATATGAAGTGATTGCTACAATTACCGATGCAGCGGGTAACAGTGCAACTGATACAAGCAGCAACGAGCTTGTGATTGACTCAACTGCACCAGCGCAGCCATCAGTGACGGCTATTACCACCAATGACGATACACCGGTAATCAGCGGAACAGCAACATTAGCAGCTGGAGAAATACTTGACAGTAGAAATAAATGGCATTACTTACACAGCCGGTGATGGCAATTTAGTAGACAATGGAGATGGCACCTGGGATTTGACCATACCTGTCGGAAGCGAACTGCCGGACGGTACATATGAAGTGATTGCTACAATTACCGATGCAGCGGGTAACAGTGCAACTGATACAAGCAGCAACGAGCTAGTGATTGACTCAACTGCACCAGCGCAGCCATCAGTGACGGCACTTACCACCAATGATGACACACCGGTAATTAGCGGAACAGCAACATTAGCAGCTGGAGAAATACTTACAGTTGAAGTAAATGGCATTACTTACACAGCCGGTGATGGCAATTTAGTAGACAATGGAGATGGCACCTGGGATTTGACCATACCTGTCGGAAGCGAACTGCCGGACGGTACATATGAAGTGATTGCTACAATTACCGATGCAGCGGGTAACAGTGCAACTGATACAAGCAGCAACGAGCTTGTGATTGACTCAACTGCACCAGCGCAGCCATCAGTGACGGCACTTACCACCAATGATGACACACCGGTAATTAGCGGAACAGCAACATTAGCAGCTGGGGAAATACTTACAGTTGAAGTAAACGGCATTACTTACACAGCCGGTGATGGCAATTTAGTAGACAACGGAGATGGCACCTGGGATTTGACCATACCTGTCGGAAGCGAACTGCCGGACGGTACATATGAAGTGATTGCTACAATTACCGATGCAGCGGGTAACAGTGCAACTGATACAAGCAGCAACGAGCTAGTGATTGACTCAACTGCACCAGCGCAGCCATCAGTGACGGCACTTACCACCAATGATGATACACCGGTAATTAGCGGAATGGCAACATTAGCAGCTGGAGAAATACTTACAGTTGAAGTAAATGGCATTACTTATACTGCCGGTGATGGCAATTTAGTAGACAATGGCGATGGCACATGGGATTTGACCATACCTGTCGGAAGCGAACTGCCGGACGGTACATATGAAGTGATTGCTACAATTACCGATGCAGCGGGTAACAATGCAACTGATACAAGCAGCAACGAGCTTGTGATTGACTCAACTGCACCAGCGCAGCCATCAGTGACGACACTTACCACCAATGATGATACACCGGTAATTAGCGGAACAGCAACATTAGCAGCTGGGGAAATACTTACAGTTGAAGTAAATGGCATTACTTACACAGCCGGTGACGGCAATTTAGTAGACAATGGAGATGGCACCTGGGATTTGACCATACCTGTCGGAAGCGAACTGCCGGACGGTACATATGAAGTGATTGCTACAATTACCGATGCAGCGGGTAACAGTGCAACTGATACAAGCAGCAACGAGCTTATTATAGTCACTACCGGGCTCACGCCACCAACAGCCAATACCTTAACCAGCACAGATGGGCTTCCCACCTTAACAGGTACTTGGGATGAGGCAAACGCCACCACGCTGGAAGTGACCGTGAATGGAGTTACTTACGTGTTAGGCACCGATAGCCAATTAACAACTGATGGCGCAGGCAACTGGACATTAGATTTATCCGGCCTAGCCACCCCGCTAACCGATGGCAATTACGAGGTAGCAGTTAGCACCAGCGATGGCACAACTACGGTAACCGATGCCACTACTGATGAACTTACGGTGGTGATAACTAGTCTGGCCGTACCAACAGCCAATACCTTCACCAGCACAGATGGGCTTCCTACCTTAACAGGTACTTGGGATGAGGCAAACGCCACCACGCTGGAAGTGACCGTGAATGGAGTTACTTACGTGTTAGGCACCGATAGCCAATTAACAACCGATGGCGCAGGCAACTGGACATTAGATTTATCCGGCTTAGCCACCCCGCTAACCGATGGCAATTACGAGGTCGCAGTTAGCACCAGCGATGGCACAACTACGGTAACCGATGCCACTACTGATGAACTTACGGTGGTGATAACGAGCCTGGCCGTACCAACAGCCAATACCTTCACCAGCACAGATGGGCTTCCTACCTTAACAGGTACTTGGGATGAGGCAAACGCCACCACGCTGGAAGTGACCGTGAATGGAGTTACTTACGTGTTAGGCACCGATAGCCAATTAACAACCGATGGCGCAGGCAACTGGACATTAGATTTATCCGGTTTAGCCACCCCGCTAACCGATGGCAATTACGAGGTCGCAGTTAGCACCAGCGATGGCACAACTACGGTAACCGATGCCACTACTGATGAACTTACGGTAGTGCTTGATAATGTATTGGATAGCGATGGTGACGGAGTGCTAGATGTTGATGAAGACATAGATGGAGATGGAGATTTTGATAATGATGATACCGATGGAGACGGTATACCTAACTATCTGGATGACGATGATGACGGAGATGGTATTCCGACCAAAGAGGAAGATCCGGATGGAGATGGCGACCCAACCAACGATGACACTGATGGAGACGGCACACCTAACTATCTGGATGACGATGATGACGGAGACGGTATTCCGACTAAAGAGGAAGATCCGGATGGAGATGGCGATCCAACCAATGACGATACTGATGGTGACGGCATACCGGATTACCTCGATCCGGTTGACGACAGCCCAAGTTTAACGGATCTTGAAATTCGTAAGGAAATAAGTGAGGGACCTTATTTAAGGGGCGAAAATGTAATTTATACCCTCATTGCTACAAATAATGGAGCAGACGATGCTACCGGAGTTATTGTATTCGACAAGCTGTCGCTAGACCTTTTATTTGTTAAAGCGGAAGCTACCAAAGGCAATTTCAACGAAGTATCCGGGGAGTGGTTAATTGGTGATATGAGCAATGGCCGATCCGATACATTGTTAATAACAGTAACCATTGATAATACCGGCACCATTGATAATGAGGCGGAAATTGAGGGGAATGAAACAGATCCAAACCTTGATAATAACCTGAGTAACGTGGTAAGAATAGAGGTTACTGATGAGTTTGAGGTAACAGCAGGATTCTCACCGGATGGTGATGGCATAAATGATGTTTGGCAGATCAAGGGGATAGAGAATTACCCTAACAATACTGTGAAAGTATTTAACAGATGGGGCAATGAAGTATTTAGCACGAAAGGCTACAACAATGCCGGTAACGGCTGGTCTGGTGAGGTAAAAGCCAAATTAGTAATTTCAGGTAGTGAAGTGCCCGATGGAACCTACTTCTACCTCATAGATTTAGGGGATGGAAGCAAACCATTATCAGGATATATTACAATTAAAAGATAATTAAGCGGAAAGATGATAACTAACACCTATAAAATTTTCCTGACGGCCATACTTGTATGGGCCGCAAGCAGTGGCCATGCGCAGCAGCAAGTAATGTATACCCAATATATGTTCAATGGTTTGGCCATTAACCCCGCTTATGCAGGAAGCCATGAAACATTAAGTCTTACGGCCTTGGCTCGTGAACAATGGACGGGTATTGATGGCGCGCCAAGCACACAAACGTTTAGTGCCCATGCGCCTATCAAAGCCAAAAGAATTGCTCTAGGCTTATTGGTGCTGAATGATGAAATTGGCGTTACTTCACAGACAGGAGCTTACGCCAGCTACGCCTACAAAATAAATTTTGAGCAAAAGGGTACATTGAGCATGGGCATCTCAGGAGGCTTCACTTATTTTAATGCCGCCTTCAGCGAGGTGTCGCAGTCCGACCCCAGCTTTGGTAATGCGGATATACAGGAATTTCAGCCTAATGTAGGCGTGGGCTTCTACTATTATACCGATCGTTTTTTTGCCGGTATATCCACTCCACAGCTTTTGGAAACCACCTTCGATCAAAACAATAACGACTCCGACAGTAAGTTACTCAGACATTATTTTGCCACTGCCGGATATGTGATAGATCTTAATAGTTACCTTAAATTTAAACCGCATGCACTGATAAAATATGTGGAAGGTGCTCCTTTGCAGCTCGATTTAAACGCCTCAGTCCTTTTTCAGGAGGTAATATGGTTGGGCGTTTCTTGGCGTTCTTTCGATTCGTTGGACGGTATACTACAAATCCAGGCCACTCCTCAATTTCAAATTGGTTATGCCTACGATTTTCTTACTACTACCGATTTAAGCAGAGTCAACGGTGGTTCGCATGAAATAATGTTAAACTACAGGTTCAGCTTCTCAAAAAATAAGGTTGTTACACCAAGATACTTCTAACTTATGTCTGTCTCCCGAAAATTTATACTATTCATAATCATTTTAGCCTGCTCCTTTCAGATACAAGCGCAAAGCCTTGCCAGCTTAATTGAAAGCCCTAAAGAAACGGGCGACAGGTTATATAATCAGTTTTCGTATGTAAAAGCTATTGAGGCCTATAAAATCGCTTTAGAAAAAAGTGATAGTAATACTACACTTCAGCTAAAAATTGCCGAGGCCTACAGAAAATTGAACGATCCTGCCAATGCTTCCGATTGGTATGCAAAAAGCCTTGGTGAGGGCAGCGAGGATTCTGCCATTTACTTATTGCATTATGCACAAGCACTTAGTGCCGAAAAAAATTATGTTGAAGCAACAAAATGGTATCAGCTATACAAACAGCGAGCGGTAGCGGATGGCATTGCCGATGAACAAATTGAAGCAATACTTAATCAGAAAAAGTTTTACGCCAAAAGCAGCGCAATAACAACGAGTAAAACAGATTTCAATATAGAGGGCATGGATTTTAGTCCTGCCTTTTATGGAGAGGATATTTTGTTCGTTTCGGCACGCAAAAAGGATCGTCCGATTAAAGCAGACTACAATTGGGATGAGTCCGAGTACCTGGATTTATTCATCTATCGGCCGGAGGATAAAACAGTTGAACGCTTTTTTAAGCAGGTAAATACGCGCTATCATGAAGGCCCGGTGGTAGTGTATGACTCGGCTACTAAAATGCTGCTCACCAGAAATGCTTTCTACAAAGGCAAACTCAGTAAGAGTAATGAAGGTGTAACAAAACTACAGATTTTTACCACGCAAAAGGAAAAGAATAAATGGACAAAACCGCAGCCGATTAACCTAGTCAATCCGGAGTATTCCATTGGGCATCCGGCAGTAAGTGCTGATGGGCAAACGCTTTATTTTGTATCGGATATGCCGGGAGGCCAGGGAGGCACAGATATTTATATGAGTAAAAGTACAAGGGGTCAATGGCAAACACCCGTTAATCTGGGGCCAAATGTAAATACCTCCGGTAATGAAATGTTCCCTTTTCTTTTAAACGATGAGCAGCTTTTTTTCGCTAGCAACGGCCATGGCGGACTGGGCGGACTTGACCTTTTCGGCACAGATATCTCTAGTGGGTTTAATGCCAAAGTGAGCAATTTAGGAGCACCGCTAAATAGTTCTTACGATGATTTTGGGCTAATAGCCGATCAGCTTGGCAGAACAGGCTATTTTTCCAGTAACAGAGAAGGCAGTAAAAATAAAGACGATATTTATCAGTTTAGTGCTTCGAAAGATCTACTTTCCTCCTATGTGGTGGAAGGCATGGTTTATGACCAAATGGATAAGCAGCCGCTGCCTTCAGCCACGGTGAAACTGCTGGATGAAAACGATGAATTAATAGCATCAACAGGCACTAACGACCAAGGGGGCTACAGCTTTTCCGTGGAGCCTGACAAAAGCTATCGGTTTACTATACAAAAAGAGGAATACTTAGCTGAAAAAGCTGAATTCAACACATTTAATAGTAATAATGAAACCTGGAAAAAGGATTTTTACCTGCTGAAGGATTTCGATTTCATTTTGGAAGGCGTGGTAACTGATAAGGAATCCGGTATAAAGCTTGACTCACTGCATGTAGTGCTTACCGATAATTTTACAGGAACCACTGTGCTGGACATGACTACTGATGAACAGGGCACATTTGTTTATACACCGGAGGATAAAAAACTCAACGACCGCATCAGCTACCAAATAAGGTTAGAAAAAGAAGGCTATCTGGGAAAAAACATTGTGTATAATGCGGTGCTGGAGCAACCGGGGAAAATAATACTTACGGAAAAGCTCAATCTTGGCTTAGATAAAATTGAAGTGGGTACGGACATAGGGAAACTCATTAATATTCAGCCAATTTATTTTGATTTGGGGAAGGCCGCAATCAGGCCTGATGCCGCCAAAGAGCTGGATAAAATTGTAGCCGTAATGGAAGAAAACCCCAAGATGGAGATTGAATTAGGTTCACATACTGATTCACGTGGAGGGGATGCTTTTAACCTGAAACTATCGGATAAAAGAGCAAAAGCCTCGGCAGCTTACATTGTTTCGCAAGGGATTTCCGAAGACCGCATATCAGGTAAAGGTTATGGAGAAACCTCCATTATTAACAAATGTGGCAACGGTGTAAAATGCACTGAAGCGGAACACGAATTAAACAGGCGGACGGAGTTTAAGGTAATAGGCATTTAAGCTATAAAAGCCTCAATTAGCCGTAGTAAGCAATTTTAATTGAGCTGCGCTCTTGTCTCTGTAAAATATTAAGTGGAAAGTATAGTCAATTTGAGCCTGCTATGACACTACCTAATTTTTGACCGCTTGTTTCAGTTTTTTTCGCTTAAGCCATGGCTCTTGTCCTCACGAGACACATTAGCACCTTTTATTTGCCAAACCACACACCCGTTCTAATCACCGTATCCAAATGCCCACAAGTCGTACGCTGCCGGCACACTACCTCGTACCTCAACCCTCGTACCTCGTACCTCTACCCTCGTACCTCAACCCTCGTACTTCACAGTCCATTACTCAATTGAAAAAAACAGACATTTTTGACACATGTTACGGCCAATTGACTGCACTTACCGTATGCAATTCATTTACCATTGCTTACTAAGAGGCGATGGTAAAAACAAGGAACGCTACCCATGAAAAAAAGCACGAAAAGAAACCTGATAGAATACAGCATTATATTGAGTGTGGCAGGCGTACTGTACTTCACGGGCTGGCATACGGAAGTAATAGGTTTTGCACAGCGCGGGGTGCTGGCCACGGGCTTCATGAATCCGGAAGTAGCCACTGACAATGGATCTGTTAAGAATATTGCTTACCATGAGGCAGACTTTAGCATGAAGCTAGTGAATGCCGATGGCCAAAAATTTGACATGAAAACTTTAAGGGGCAAAGTAATTTTCCTCAACATCTGGGCAAGCTGGTGTCCGCCCTGCTTGGCAGAAATGCCCGGTATTAATAAGCTGTTTAAGCAGGTCGATAGAGACAAGATAGCATTCGTGATGCTCTCGGTAGATGATGACTTTATCAAGGCCATTAAGCTGCACAAAAGAAAGGGCTACGACTTTGAAATTTATCGAGCAACAAATGGCATTCCTCCCTTGTATCATGCGCAGAGCATACCTACTACTTATGTTATTAGCGCTGATGGCAAGCTAGTATTTACACATGTTGGCATGGGCGATTTTGACACCAAGGAGTTCAAAGCCTATCTTAAATCGCTGGAATAAAGGTTATTATCCCTTTACGTACATTTTTCCAAGCAGTAAAGCATTGCGTTTGGCGAGTGATGTATCTATTTTCACCATACTTATAATTTGCAAAAGATTAACGATAAACCAACAAGATAAAGGCCTACTTTAAACTTTTGAAAAAAAGACAGAAGACTGCTCTCTCATCAGCAATTAATCTGAGGCGAGCAGAAATCATTAACATATAGCCAATGAGCTAGTAGTCACGCAGTTTTATAAGCTTGATATAGAACAATGGCATATCAGCTCCAATAAAATTACAGCTCAAAAATAAGATAGTATATAATAATCTGAAAGATTTTACTAAATTCAGCAATCAAAAGAATTTTTTGAAAAGGCGTTTTTATATACAGTTATTTATAGACCATATGTATGAAGTTTAGTTTAGCTCAAAAATTTAAGGCCTTGGCCGCTTCCATCGTTGTTTTCCTGCTGGTGCTCATGACCAACAGAATGGACAGCAAACATTTTGAAACCATGCAGCGCACCTTAGAAACCATTTACCAAGACAGGCTCGTGGCGAAAAATTATATTTACAGACTGTCAAGCCAAGTGCACCAAAAAAGACTGATACTGTTAGGGGATGATACTGATAACATGGCTGCAGTAATAAGGCAGGCAAACGACTCAATTAACAAACTACTTGTAAAGTTTGACAGAACAGTGCTAACTAAGAAAGAGAACAAGCACTTCAACTCTTTGAAAGCTCACCTTCAGGAATTGGCAACGCAAGAAAATAGAGCACTTAAACAAGCAGAGGATGGAGCCCGGATAGCCGAAATTGTGGATGCCCATTATGCAGAAGTAAATGATGACTTGGACGTGCTGTCCGAGATTCAACTGGTAGAAGGCAACCGGCAATTAATTGTTTCAGCAAAAGCGGTTGAGACCAGTAATTTAATGTCTCGTATTGAAATAGGTGTACTGATTTTCCTCGGCATCATTATACAGTTTATCATCTTCTACAAACCCTCCAAATAAGTTTCCTTTTTCTTTACCTAAATAATAATGCTTATAGCACGAACATATAAGTGTTGAGTGGGTTTTGATTAAAATATATTTTTTAATCTTAATAAAAGACATTATGGAAAGGCTAAAGAACAAAACAGCAATCATAACAGGCGGTTCCGGTTCAATAGGAACTACCGTAGCAGGTAAATTTTTAAAACAAGGTGCCAACGTAGTACTGGTTGATTTAAACCAAGAGGCGCTCGAGAAAGCAAAAAAGGATTTAGGAGAAGATGGCAGAGTGGAAATTATTAAAGCGGATGTAACCAACGATGGTGATACTTCCAATTTCATCAGTAAAGCTAAAGAAAAGTTTGGTGCTGTAGATATACTTTTTGCCAATGCGGGTGTGGAAGGTATTGTGAAGCCTACTACTGAATATGACAATGATGAATTTGACAAGGTGATGGCCGTAAACGTAAAAGGCGTATTCCTTTCCGTTAAACATGCCATACCTGCGCTAAAAGAAGCAGGGGGTGGTAGTATCATTATCTCCAGCTCGGTAGCAGGGCTGCAAGGCTCGCCAAATACAGTGGCATATGTAACTTCCAAACATGCACTGGTGGGTTTAATGCGCACGGTTGCCTTGGAAGTAGCACCTAATAAAATTAGGGTTAATACCATTAATCCGTCACCAGTGGACAACAGAATGATGCGTTCATTAGAAGAAGGCTACGCACCGGGAGAAGGTGATGAAGCCAAAAAAGGATTTGAACAAAGTATACCAATGGGTAGATATGCCCAGCCTGATGAGGTAGCCGATTTGGTGTTGTTTTTGGCCAGTGATGAGAGTAAGTTTATTACCGGAACTACCAACGCTATTGATGGAGGTTTGTCAGCTTAAGACCAAGTAAAGAAAATAAATTCAAAAAGCGAAATGGCTCGAAAACGCTGTATAATTTTAAAGCCGCTTGTAGCAAGCGGCTTTTTCTATTTATGTAGTGCGTTTTACTCCTTTATAAAATCTACTATGTAAATCTTATAAACGCCATTGAAAGGCTTGCTACGTATGAGCACGCGGAAAGAGCCTCCGGAGTAGGAGTAACTACCAATAGCAAATTTTTGTCCTGCGCTTGAACTTCCCTGGTGGGCATACTCAAATTCAACAGGCTCATACTTTTTAAAGAAATCCTTCAGGTAAATTTCAGCATGTATGCTGGAGTAATTGGCAGACTCACCATTAATGTTGAGCTCAATGGTTTCATTAAAATATTTAGCCAGTTCCCTTGAACTCCCCACCTTTAGCGCTGATCTCACATTTTTAAAAAGGGCATCCTCTTGTGAAAAAGCTATGCTTATCGTAAAAAAAAGACCTAAAGTAAGAACTACCTTTTTCACTATGTTTTTCATCTTTATAGAAATATAAATTCCTGCTGCTAAAACTATGCCATTAACAGAACCATGCAACAATATTTACATAGCTATACTTTTCTAATCCCACATGAAACCTGCCATCCGGCAAGGTCATAATTAGTGTTTTTCAATCTTGCTTATTTCACCTATCAAATTAACATAAACCACGTGTACTTACAAAGCCAACATTAATTATTATCTTTACGCTTAATCAAAACATCTTGTCACTAAGTTGACTTATCACTTATAGATACACGGCAATTTTCAACAAATTAGCTCTTTTTACGCATGCAAAAAAAAGTAATTTTAATGATTCTCGATGGTTGGGGTATTGCCACTAACCGTGAAGTTTCCGCAATTGACAAGGCCAATACACCATTTATTAAAAGTTTGTACGGCAAATACAAGCATAGCACGCTAAAAGCTTCCGGCATGGCAGTGGGCTTGCCCGATGGCCAAATGGGAAACTCCGAAGTAGGCCACATGAATTTAGGTGCCGGCAGAGTAATTTATCAGGATTTGGCAAAAATAAATTTGGCTATTGAAGATGGCTCTATAAAAGAAAATCCGGTACTGAGGGCAGCTCTTAAAAAAGCTAAAAGCGAAAATAAAAGGCTTCATTTTATGGGTTTAGTGTCCGATGGAGGTGTTCATTCGCACATCAACCATTTAAAAGGATTACTTTCCGCAGCCTATGATGAAGGCCTGCAAGACGTGTATATTCATGCCTTTACCGATGGGCGAGATACCGACCCTAATAGTGGAATAGATTACTTAAATGACCTGCAGCAGCATGGCGATAAAACTACAGGGAAAATAGCCTCCATTACCGGAAGATATTATGCAATGGATCGCGACAACCGATGGGAACGTATTAACTTAGCTTATTGCGCCATGGTAAAAGCCGAGGGTACTAAAACCAATGACTGGCAGCAAGCCATCAAAAACTCTTATGCCGATGGCGTAACCGATGAATTTATTAAACCGATTATCCGTACCAGCCCGGATGGAAAGCCAATAGCACAAATAGAAGATGGAGACATTGTTATTAGCTTTAACTTTAGGACTGACAGAGGCAGAGAAATTACTCGTTGCCTAACACAAGAGGCCTTCCCCGATCAGCACATGACACCGCTTGACATCACTTATGTGACCATGAGCCGTTATGACGATACTTTTAACAATGTAGAAGTGTTATTTGAAAAAGATAATTTGAAGAATACGCTGGGGGAGGTACTGCAGGCGCATGGTAAAAAGCAAATCCGTATTGCCGAAACCGAGAAGTACCCGCATGTTACTTTCTTCTTTTCAGGTGGGCAGGAAAACGAATTTGAAGGTGAAAAACGCCTGCTGTGTTCCTCCCCAAAAGTAGCCACTTACGATTTGCAGCCCGAAATGAGCGCTCAGTGCATCACTGATAAGATCATACCTGAACTAAAGAATAAATGGCCTGATTTTGTGTGCCTTAATTTTGCTAACGCAGACATGGTGGGCCATACAGGAGTGTTCGAGGCTGCGGTAAAAGCCTGCGAAGCAGTTGATGCTTGTGCCAAAGAAGTAATTGAAACAGCTTTGGCAAACGATTATACCACTATAGTAATTGCCGACCACGGCAATTCAGATTTTATGATAAATGCCGATGGCTCACCTAACACCGCACACACCACTAATCTGGTGCCCTGCATCATGGTTGATAACGATTTTAGCGGTGCTGTAAAAGATGGTAAATTAGCCGATATTGCCCCAACTATATTGGATTTGTTGGGCATAGAAAAACCGACTGAAATGACTTGCGAATCTTTAATAAGTTAGACTATGAGGAAATTATATGCCATGCTGGTTTTTTCTTCAGCTTTAATGTTTGGCTGTGCCGATAAAATTAAGGAGCAACCCATAAGCACTTATTACAGTGTTGATAGTCTGTTGAATAGGCAGTTGGAGCTATTAACTAAACAAGCGTTTAAAGTTGAGAAAAGTATAGCCATTGATGGGGAACAGGAATTGGACACTGTAACTTTCGACTCGCTAGGGTGGAGCAACGAATTGGCAGTATTTAGAATAGCAGATATTAACAAGCCGAACTTGAAAGACCAATACGAAGCTACTGAGGAGCGCAACGAGGAGATGAAAATTTGGCATTATGTTGCCAAGAAGAAAAGCCTTGGAATTGAATTTCTTCACGTATATTTTAATGGAGCCAATGAGCTGCAAAAGCTTGAAGCAAAGTATAATGAAGATAACGCCTTATACACTTCTGAAAGAAATTTAACTATGTATTTCAGCCCGGGCCGTAGCATGGTTGAAAGCTACAAAGTAAATGGCTCCCAAACAATGGTGATGACCGAACCGGTCAACTTTTCCATTTCATCAAAGATTTTGAATTAAATTTTATAGTGGTTCACTATAAAATTTAGTTGCCGCCTCTTTCTCTTAGCTTTATCAATGCTAGCCACCATAAGCTGTTAAGTCATGTTCAAATTTGCACCGTCAATAAATTCCTTCATGATGACCCTGAGCGGAAGGCTGAGATTGGATGTATTGCTATAAACTTACCATGGTTTGCAATTATGAGTGCTAACAAATAATTAGGGCTAATATCATAACAATGTTATTACAAGTTTGCTGGTGATAACACCAGCAAAGGGGGGACATACTTGGCTCTGTTTCTCAAACTGCTTGTAAATAATAGCGTAAACTACAAGATATATAGAAAGCGATAGCTTTCTGGCAATAGATTCCCATTTTCATGGGAATGACGATCATCTTTATTATAAAGATAATCTTTGGTTGAACGATACACTATAGCAAACGTATCATATTGCTTTTAAAATAGTTACCCTAAATTATTGACATTGCCATGCTATCCTAAACCAGCCATAGCAACAATAACATCATTCCCGACAGCGCAGCGAACCTGTCGGCCTCTGGGCGAGATCGGGAATCTGTTAATAGGAAGCGTTAGCTTTCTTTTTACTCCTTAAAATAATAGGTTACTATTTTAAAGATTCAACGGACTATCCTCTGTTCGCTGCCGATAACACCATCAAAAGGGAGACATTCCTACAGCTACCAACCGAAAGAAGGCGTACCATAATTTATAAACTTCAGCACGCTGCTCGAAGTCATTACGTAATGTAATGGAGAAATCTTAATCGTGTATCATTTTTCTTTTGAGCCTATCTGTAATTGACAAATAGAAAAAAGACTATTCCAAGTTTGCTGGTGATAACACCAGCAAAAGGGAGACATTCCTACAGCTACTAACAGAAAGAAGGCGTACCATAGTTTATAAACTTCAGCACGCTGCTCGAAGTCATTTCGTAATGCAATGGAGAAATCTTAATCGTGTACCATTTCTCCTTTGAGCCTAACTGCAATTGGTAAATAAAAAAAAGACTATCCCAAGTTCGCTGCCGATAACACCAGCAAAGTGGAGACATTCCTACAGCTACTAACAGAAATAAGGCGTACCATAATTTATAAACTTCAGCACGCTGCTCGAAGTCATTTCGTAATGTAATGGAGAAATCTTAATCGTGCACCATTTTTCTTTTAAGCCTACCTGTATTTGGTAAAAAAGTCCTCGCCAAATACACACAGTAGCATGGGCTAGCCAGCGGATGATTCGTAGCACTATTTCGTGGGGTCGCAAACCATGGGTTTTTTAAGAAGTAGAGGATAGCGATTTTTAGTATCATGCTGCCTTAATTTGTGTAACTATAAAGACAAATGAGAATTTACTATTTACTTCCCGGCAGCGTAATACCGGTTAATTTCCGGTACAAATTAATGGCGAATCGATCTGTCATGCCACTTATAAAGTCAATAACTATTCGCGAAATTTCATAGAGGCTGCCGGTAGCTATAATCTGTTCTTGGTAATTGATTGGCAACAGGCGGAACACTGTTATGTTCTTTTTGCTAGATTCTTTTGCGCCTTTTTGGTCTAAAGCAGCTTTTACAAAAGCTTCCATAAGTCCCTCCAGTACTGTATGGCCTACAGCTTCGGTTTCCAGCACTAATTTAGAGCGGTATATTTTTGCTACGGATACGTCAATTATGCGCCTGAGTACTTTTTTTGCGGGCACTAAATCCATCAAAGCTTTGTCAAAATCGCCACTTAACATGGCAGCCTCATTTGCTAAAAATACTTCTGTGCATTGCTCAATAAGTTTATTAATAGCCAACGCTCGTAAATAAGCTATTTTATCGTTGTCATCTTTTGTGTCTTCCAGCTTTTCCGGTAAATAAGTATCACCCAATATGCCTGCAAGTAAGTCGCGGGCTTCTTCGAATGGAACCCAGCCCAAACGGCATCCATCTTCTAAGTCAATAATGTGGTAGCAAATGTCATCAGCAGCTTCCACTAAAAATGCCAAAGGATGCCTTGCCCAACTTTTATCAGTATCGGAAAGGCTTTGCAGGCCAAGTGATAGCGCTAACTCATCAAAATAATAAGCCTCGCTTTGGAAGAAGCCATATTTCTTCTGGCTCTTTCTATCTGCTATTTTTTGGCTCAGGTTTGCGGCATGCGGATACTTACTAAAAGCGGCTAATGTACTGTAGGTTAATTGAATGCCTTTATTATTGGGTAAATTAAATAGCCTGAAGCCTTGGGCATTTCCTTCAAAAGCTACTAAATCGGCCCACTCATTGGCTGTTACAGCAGCTTTTATGTCCTGGCCTAGTGGGTTGTAAATAAAAAATTCAGATATGGCGTCTTCCCCGGAATGCCCAAAAGGTGGATTGCCAATGTCGTGCGCCAGGGATGCTGCAGCTACTATGGCGCCAAAATCGTTAGCCGTATAGCCATGCTCAACTAATTCAGGGTGTTTTTGGAGTATCGTTTCGCCCACTCTTTTGCCTAAAGAGCGGCCTACGCTACTCACTTCAAGGCTGTGCGTTAGCCTGGTATGAACAAAATCATCTTCCGGCAGGGGCACTACCTGCGTTTTGTCCTGCAGCCTTCGGAAAGGGTGTGAGAATATGATGCGGTCATAATCTTTCTCAAACTGTGAGCGGGAGGCCGATTGCCGGGAGGCAGCTTGCTGTCCTAATCTCTTTGGGTTCAGCAATTGGCGCCAATTCATTTGTTCCATGGCGTAAAGTAGCTTTTTAATAAAGAAATATGCCAGTGGTATCGGCAAAAATATGGAATGATTTATTTGAGCGGTATCTTCGCTTCCCGTAAAACACCTATATTTGCCGAGAATTAAACCAAACTATTAAACATGAAAAAATTAAAATTAATATTTGGCTTTTTTGTGGCAGCCTCGCTGGCTTATGCTCAAGATTTGCATTATACGGTCAATTTAAACGATAGAACGGAAGATACATTCAAGGTGAGCCTACAAATTGATACCAAGCTTTCCGCAGAAAACCAGATTTTCCAGTTTGCTGCAACCGCACCCGGCACCTATCAAATAATGGATATGGGACGTTATGTGAGCGATTTTCGGGCATTCGATAAAAAAGACCGTGAAATTATCACAGAGCAACTCGGAACAAATCAGTTTAAAATTACTAATATCAATAAAATAAAAAAGGTAAAAAAGATTACCTATAATATTGCTGAAACTTGGGATACAAAGGTGGAAGAAAATGTAATTTATAAGATGTGTGGTTCCTCCATTGAGGATGATAACGTGCTCATAAATGGACAAACTGTTTTCGGTTATTTTTCAGGCATGCAGGCAGCACCAATGACTATTAAATTAGAATACCCCGCTGAATGGGAAGTGGGAACGGCCCTATCAACCAATGCCGATGGTGCATTTGTAGCAGATGATTATGATCATATAGTAGACTCACCCATCCTACTAGGCAGGTTAACTAAAGCTTCTACTACCTTAGGCAGTACTGCGGTGGATGTCTTTACTTATTCAAAAACTGACATGATTGTTTCTGACGATTTGCTGGATGCCATGGAAGAAATGCTAAAAGCTGCGGATGCCTTTGTGGTTGATTTTCCTGTTGATAGGTATACATTTCTTTTCCATTTTGAGGATGAATCATGGGGTGCTTGGGAGCATTCTTATAGCTCAGAATACATTTATGCAGAGCAGCCATGGACTCCTGAATTTGCCGCCAGCATTACTTCAACAGCGGCTCATGAGTTTTTCCATATCATAACACCCTTGAATATTCACAGCGAAATTATTGAGCAATTCAATTTTGTTGAGCCAACCCCATCGGAGCATTTATGGCTTTACGAGGGCGTTACGGAGTGGGCATCGGATTTGATGCAATTAAGGTACGGCATGTTTGATGTAGATGAAATGTTTGCCCGCCTTCAGGAAAAATTATTTGTTAATGCTAGGTACGATTCTGCCTACAGCTTGAGCAAACTAAGCTTAACCTCGTACACTGAAGAAGGGCAGAAGCAGTATGGCAATATTTACCAGAGAGGTGCTTTGGTTGCTACCTTACTAGACATCAAACTTTTGGAGCTTTCGGAGGGTAAAAGAGGATTGCGCGAGGTTATCAACGAGCTTTCAAAGAAGTATGGTGCCAGCCAGGCCTTCCCTGAAGATGAGTTCTTCGATATTTTTACTGAAATGACTTACCCTGAAATAGCAGACTTTTTTGATAGCTATGTTAAAAATGCAGAGCCGCTACCAATAAGGGAATACTTTAGTAAAATAGGGATAAACTACACAGAAAAAATTGTAACAGAAAATTTAGTGCCCTCACTAGGTTATGGATTAGCAGCACCGGAAGGCCAAATTGTTATCACCAACCCAAGCGACTCAATTGCTGAGGCGGGTATTGAAAATAATGATATTTTTTTTAAGGTTAACGGATCGGAGGTAAGCATGCAGAATGCCAGAATGATATTAGGCACGCTGAGCCAGCAGCCTATCGGCTACGAATACACACTAACAGTAAAACGGGGAGAGGAAGAATTCAATATTGACGCCAAAATTGTTGGAAAGAAAGAAACTAAAGAACATATTTTTGAGATTGATGAGCAGGCCAATGAAGATGCAAATGCATTGCGAGGAGCTTGGATGATTAATCTCAAATAATGCTTAAACGAAGCATATTGCAGCTGCCTGATTCATTTCGGGCAGCTTTTTCTTAAAAATATTGTTCGCTTTGAAACATTCAATTTTTTAATGCAAACGTAAAAAGTCTACTTTTTTATCTATTTGAATAGTTGAAACATGCGCTATGCAAAATTCGGTTCTTTAGCCGTAGTATTTTTATTTTTTTCTTTTAAGATTTTCCCACAAGTGGAGGGGAAAGTTTTGCATATAAAACCACAGCAAAGTTTTCTGAATATAGGCTCCTACCTTCAAGTTTATGAAGATGAATCTAATCAGCTACAATTGAATGATATTCTTTCCGCTGAATTCCAAAGTAAATTTAAGCAAACAGATATTGAAGTGCCCGGCTTTGGTATTGATGATGTGGCCATCTGGGTAAAAATTGAATTGGCCAACACAAGCCCTTTAGTGATTGACAATTACCTTGAAGTCGCTTTTCCTACCTTAGATTCGGTTTTCTTCTACTACCAAAGCACAGATTCTTTAAGCTGGCAAGAGTTATTAGTAAGTGATCAAATTCCTTTCGATCAAAGGATTATAAAGCACAAAAATGCGGTATTTCCTTTAAAAATCGGAGCTGGACAGGTTGTAACAGTATATTTAAGGATAAGAAACAAGGGAGCAATTATACTTCCGGTAAGCATAATACCTGAAACCCGGTTTTTTGCTTCCGATTTACTAGGTGAATTGGGCTCGGGTATTTTTTATGGAATTATGTTGGTTATGTTGCTCTATAATTTGCTGCTGGCTTACACAGCAAGGAGCATTACCTATATTTTTTATGTGGGTATTATAGCTGGCAATCTATTAACTCTATCTGCTATAAATGGCCATGCTTTTGAGTATCTATGGTTTGACCATCCGTGGTGGGCTAATCATGTCATCATTTTTGGTATTGGACTTTGGATACTTTGCGGGAACTTATTTGCTGCGAGCTTTCTAAACGTAGGCAAGATTTATAGGCGTTATTATATAGCATTTAAGTTAATGCAGCTGTTGGGTTTGGTTGTTATTGTGGCTGCTTTTGTACTAGACTATAAAATCGGACTTATTATAGCTAACTACGGACTTATTATAAACTGTATATTCCTTTTTATTACTGGTGTTTTCTTTTGGATTAAAGGTGTGCGGGTAGCAAGTTTTTTCACTTTTGCTTGGGTTCTTTATCTTACAGGAGTTTTACTATATACCTTAACAAACCTCGGTTTCCTTCCGGTATCAATGATTACATCTCACGTGCTCGAGATTGGAGCAGTAAGTGAGGTTTTACTTTTATCAGTTTCCTTAGGTTTTAAATACCGCTTATTGGAAACTGATAAAAATGCGGCACAAATGAATGCCTTGGATTTGATGACCCAAGCCCAACAAATGATGCAACAGCAAAATGAGCAGTTAGAATCTAAAATATTGGAAAGAACAACCGAATTAAGGGAAAGAGAGCTTGAAGTGGTTAACAGTAATGAAGAACTTAACAGTCAAAATGAACAATTAAAGGCTGCACAAAATTTAATTCAGGAGCAAAATGATAAACTCCAGCATTACAACGATAACCTTGAGAACACTGTAGCTGAAAGAACGGCTGACTTAAAGTACACCAACCAAGAGCTTGCTTTAAATGTACAAAAATTGGAACAATATGCGTATATGACAGCGCATAACTTAAGAGCTCCGGTCGCCCGCCTATTAGGTTTAACTTATCTGTTAGAATTGGATCCGCATGCTAGTAAAAAGGAGTGGCTTGATATAATTTCGAAAATTAAACAAGAAGGAGATAGTCTTGATGTAGTTGTTAAGGATTTGAACGCCATTTTAGAGCTGAGAAAAGTATCTGATAGCGACATGGTGGTAGTTAATTTATTGCAGAAGATGAAGCGGGTAAAAAAATTGCTAGAGGGTAGCCTGACTCTTAGTAATGCTGAAATAATATGCAATTTTGAGACTTTTGATACCTTAAAGAGTAATTCCATATTCGTAGAAAGTATTTTCTACAACCTTATTTCAAATGCCATAAAGTACAAACATGCTCAACGGAGCCCTGAGATTTATGTCACTGCTAGTATAGAAAAAGGACACCACTGTATTTCTGTATCGGATAACGGCATGGGCATTGACATAAAAAAGCATGCGGATAACTTGTTTGGTATGTACAGGCGATTCCACACGCATGTGGAAGGTAAAGGACTTGGTTTATTTTTAGTAAAGAGTCAGATGGAAATTTTAGGAGGAAGCGTAACTGTTGAAAGCGAGTTAGATGAGGGATCTACCTTCCATTTAATCTTCCCCACTGGTGTTTAGCACCATATCAAAACTTAATAAGCTAGAGGTGATGCTTATTTTTTCGCAAATGCCTTTTTTGTTGTAGTAATAGATGCTTTTATCACCATTGGGCACATAAAAAATAAATTTACCGATTTCTTCTGTGGCGCCTACTTTTACAAAATCATGAAAACGCTCGGAGAATATTTCTTCGCGGTGTTGAGGAGGCTGGAAATACATGCAGAGCATACTTTTTTTAAATGGCTCGGTATATTTCAAGTGTTTAAGGCTTATAGTGCTCCTATACCCTTGGTCGGTCCATAGTAATTTGGACTCTTCCTCCAATGCGCCATTCTTCTTGTAGATAAAATAGGCTTTTTTAAGCAATGTACCATTAAAAACTGCTTCGTAAAAATAAACCAGATCGGTTTTCCTAAATAATGTGTATTGTACATCAGTAATAGCTGAATAATATACTTCCTGCGCGCTCACTTGCTTTTTAGTAACTATCATACTACCCATTTTACGGCCACTCATACTGATGTCGTAAATGAGCTCTTGCGCAAAAAGCGAAATGGAGAAACCAAGCAAAAGGAATGATAAGAATATATATTTCAATAGCAATCGAATTTTTTTACTGAACTAATAAACTATAGCATTATTGTGCATCCAAAAAATAATCTACCCTGCCCAGCCCTCTCTATCTAAGCTTCGGTATTGAATAGCTTCTGCCAAATGTTCAATTTTTATATCATCGGAACCGGCAAGGTCGGCTATGGTGCGTGCCACTTTCAAAATTCTATCGTAAGCTCGTGCAGAAAGCCCCAATTTCTCCATGGCATTCTTTCAGAAGAGCTTTACCTGCCGTATTTATCTGGCAAACTTCTTTAACCATCTGCGAGGGCATTAAGGCATTGGAATACACTTCCGGGTGTGCTTCAAAACGTATTTTCTGAATGTCACGGGCTTTAATTACGCGCGCTCTAATGGTTTCACTGCTCTCGGATTTTCTATCGGCAGTCATTTGATCGAACGAGACCGGTGTAACCTCCACATGTAAGTCAATTCTGTCGAGCAAAGGACCACTTACTTTATTGAGGTAGCGTTGCACTGCTCCGGGTGGGCAAACACAGTCTTTCTCCGGGTGGTTGTAATAGCCACAAGGGCAAGGGTTCATACTGGCCATCAGCATAAAATTTGCCGGAAAATCTACTGACATCTTTGCCCTGGAGATTGTAACTTTTCTTTCCTCCAGTGGCTGTCTCATTACTTCAAGCACGGTGCGTTTAAATTCCGGCAGCTCATCTAAAAAAAGCACACCATTATGCGATAAGGATATTTCACCGGGCTGCGGATTTCCGCCTCCACCAACCAAGGCTACATCGGAAATGGTATGGTGCGGTGCACGATACGGGCGCGTGGCAATTAAGGAGGCATTAGTACCGAGCCTGCCTGCAACGGAATGAATTTTAGTAGTTTCTAAGGCTTCAATTAGGCTTAATGGGGGCAAAATAGAAGGAAGCCGTTTGGCCAACATGGTTTTTCCTGCTCCCGGTGGACCAATCATTATAACATTGTGGCCACCTGCTGCGGCAATTTCCAGTGCACGTTTAATGTTCTCCTGTCCCTGTACATCGCTAAAATCCGCATCATAGGTATTTAAATTGGTCATGAACACATCGCGGGTGTCCATATCAATAGGCTTAATATCCGAGTCACCTTCCAAAAAGGCAATAGCTTCAGTGAGTGTTTTTACACCAATAACATCTAAATTATTTACTATGGCTGCTTCGGAGGCGTTCTCCTCGGGCAGTATAAAGCCTTTAAAACCTTGCTTTCGTGCTTCAATGGCAATGGGCAGCACTCCCTTGATCGGTCGTAACATACCATCGAGCGCCAGCTCACCCATAATAAGGTATTGCTCCATGTCTAAGGCTTCAATTTGCCCACCACCTTTTAATATGCCTAATGCTATGGGTAGGTCATAGGCCGAGCCTTCTTTCTTAACGTCTGCCGGGGCCAGGTTGACAACAATTTTCTGGCGGGGCATTTTATAATGGCTAAACTTAATGGCCGCATCAATTCTATGCTCGCTTTCTTTTACGGCATTATCGGGCAAACCCACCATGTGGAATTTTGTACCCATGCTCACATTTACCTCAATGGTAATAATACTCGCATTTACACCATAAACAGAACTACCAAACGATTTAGCTAACATAGCCTAGCTGCTTTTCAATTTGAAGAATTAAGATATGAATAATTTTTATGTGTACTTCCTGTATTCTATCGGCAAAACCGTTATGAGCCACACGTATTTCGCATGTAGCAAGCTTGGCGAGTTCACCGCCATCTTTGCCGGTAAGGGCTATGGTTTGCATCCCTTTTTTTTTGGCCGCCTGTACCGCACAAATAACATTTTTTGAGTTGCCGCTGGTGCTAATGGCAAGCAAAACATCACCCTTATTGCCCAATGCTTCTACGCCTCTGCTAAAAATATGCTCAAAGCCATAATCATTGCCTATGCAGCTTATATGGCTGGCATCGGAAATACAAAAAGCCGCTAATGCCGGTCGCTCCTCACGAAATTTTCCGCTTAGCTCCTCAGCAAAATGCATGGCATCGCAATGGGAGCCACCGTTTCCGCAGCTTATAATTTTATGCCCATTCTGCAGGCAGCGGCTCATTATAGCCGCTGCTTCAGAAATAGCTGCTATGTTTTTATCATCTGCTAAAAAATCCGACAGCACTGCTTGGGCTTCCTCAAGCTCATATTTTATGCTGTCAATCATTTTTTGTCAGCTTCAGAGTCGCTAGCGTTGGCTTTATTGTATGATTGTGGTACTTCCGCGGTGGTGTCAGTAACTGGTGCTGCCTCAACTAGTGGAGTGCTTTCTTTGTTATCGTAAAGACGTGCTTTGAGCTCGTTTATTTCTTCCTGATGCTTTTTATGAAGAGATTTAATTTTCTTCTCATTGAGCCAATCAAATAAAATGACTAGTGCAAATAATACAAGGCCAAAGCAGGCGCAGTACAACATTAGGTCTAACTTATTAAATAGGTCTAATAGGAATTCAAAATTATTTCTTCCTACCGAAATAATGATTATTGCTGCGAGGTGGAAAACAGCTAATGCAGCAAAAACAATAATTTTAAATGTGCGCATGATAAAGTTGTTTGGTTTTGATTTTGGGTATTAAACAAATATAGAAAATATTTAGCTATTAACTCACAGACTGAATTTTTATCAATTTGCTGTAAACGCCATCAGCTTCCATTAAGCCATTATGGTTGCCCTGCTCCACAATTTCCCCTTCCTGAAGCACATAAATTCTATCGGCCTCTTTAATGGTGCTTAGCCTGTGGGCAATTACTATTGAGGTCCTATTTTTCATTAAATTGCTTAAAGCTTCTTGCACTAATTTTTCCGATTCTGAATCCAACGCAGAGGTAGCTTCATCTAAAATGAGAATTTCAGGATTTTTAAGTATGGCACGCGCAATACTTACCCTTTGCCTCTGTCCTCCGGAAAGCTTTGCGCCCCTATCGCCCACTATGGAATCGTAGCCATGCTCCATTTGATCAATAAACTCATGCGCATTGGCAATTTTTGCAGCTGCTATTACCTCCTCGTACGTAGTTTCAGGTTTGCCAAAGGCAATATTGTTAAAAATAGTATCATTAAACAAAATTGACTCTTGGCTAACAATACCCATCCTACTTCTTAGTGATTTAATTTTGTAACTTTTAATAGGGTTTCCATCTATCAAAATATCTCCACTATCCACATCATAAAACCTGGGAATTAAATCGGCAAGGGTAGATTTACCACTGCCTGAGGCACCCACCAAAGCAACCATTTCTCCTCTTTTAACACTTAGGTTAACATTTTTTAGCACCTCAGTTTTTTGATAGCGGAAAGTCAAATTCCTTACTTCAATTCCTTCTTGGAAAGCTTCCAAATCCACAGCGTTGGGGCTGTCTTTAATGGCAGGTTGTGTGTCAATAATAGTAAAAATTCGGTCGGCAGAGGCAAGCCCGCGCTGTATATTGCTAAAAGCATTAGATAAAGCCTTGGCAGGATTAAGCACCTGCGAGAAAATAGCTATAAAAGTGATAAAACTTTCAGGTTCCAGGGTTGAATTGCCTTCTAGTATTAATGACCCACCTATCAATAATATTACAGCTACTACGGTTACGCCTAAAAACTCAGAAATAGGACCTGCCAGTGCAAAGCGTTTTCTCATACTTATATTAAAACGTGCATAATTACTTACCTGGGTACCAAATCTTCTCTTGGAGAACTCTGTGGCATTAAATGCATTAACAATGCGCATGCCGCCCAATGTTTCTTCTAAAATATCTGATATATTACCAATAGTCTCCTGGCTTTGGCGGGCTTTCTTTTTTAGCTTTTTAGCAATAAATGAAATGATAAAACCTGAGAGGGGTAAGATAATTATAGTAATGAGGGTAAGTTTTACGGAAATAAAAAAAAGCATAGTGAAATACGCTATGATCAAGATCGGCTCTTTGATTATGGCACGTAAACTACTCACAACCGAGCCTTCTACTTCCTGCACATCGCTTGTTACTTTGGACATGATATTACCCTTTCGCTCTTCGGTATAATAACCAATATGTAAACTCATGAGGCGATTAAATAAGGTATTTCTTAAATTTGAAATAACCTGCGCTTTAACAATTGCTGCAATCACTTCTACCAGATACCTAAATAGATTCGAAAGAAAGACATTAATAATGAGTATTATGCAAACAAACTTCAAGGCACTCAGCGGGTCGTCCTGCATCATGTTCAAAAAGTAGTAGTCGAATACCTCTTTTAAATAGGTGAATTTAAGCTCAAAAGCCGGAAGTGCTGCAGGGGCGGCCGTTTCCTGCTCTGTTTGGAATAGTACGGACAAGACAGGCTGTAAAATTGCTAATGTAAATACACTAAATACCGATTGAAGTATTACATAAATAATGTATTGTGGTGCTAGTAAGCCGAGCGGCCGGGCATAGGCAAGTACGCGAAAATAGGTCTTCATTCAGTAGTAAATAGTCGTTAAATGCAAAGCAAAGTAGCCAAGTACGTTTAGCCGGTGTAAAGATACAATTTATTAAGCAGGCGTTAAAAAAGATTGTTCCTTGCGGGAAGGTTGTAACGCAGTGAAAGCATAAACCAGCTGTTTTCAGCATTATTATTGCCAAATTCACTTGTTACATTTCTTACGCTGTAAGCTGCTGATAGAAATAAATTGTAGTAGGCCTGATAGGTGATGCTTCCCTCCAAAAACCGTATATCGGTGCTTTCCCCTTGACCTATAGTATGCCCAAATGCATAATCATTTCCATTAGCGGGGTTCGTATAACGGTAGTAGCTGCCATTGGGCTTAAAAATATTAGCCCCAAGATTTACTCCGGTAGTATCTGCTCCTTGTGTAACCAGCATTGCTTTTGCTTTCACCATTAGTTTAGGACTAATCTGGTACCTTAACACGCCAATTAGCTCGTTAAAATTAGCGCCTAGCGGATGTGCCAGCGGCTGTTTGTAATTGGCGAAATTGGTAAAGTTGCTGTCATGCGCGTAAGTAAACGGACGCACCAAGTTGTATTCTGCCTGAAGGTCTAGGTTTTGAATGCCGAGTGCATCAAAATATTTTAGGCCCAGCTGTAAAGCGTATTTATTGGCCCACCAGCCTCCTGTTCTTATATTATCTATCAGAAACTCATCTAGCACTATCTGGCCATATAATGAGAAACGCTTTAAGAATAAAGCCCTAAAATCGGCACCTACCATGGCGTTTCCGGAGCTGCCATCTTGTTGCTCTAGTGAGCGGTAAAAGATCACAGGATTAAGGTAAGTTATATCTACCGGGTTGGAAGCGCGGGAGGAATCGCCCAGCATAACGGCCTCGAAGATACCAATATTTATGTTTTTAGTAATGTTGTAGCTCAGGTGGTGCAAGGCCATAAATTTGCGTGGGTATTGCCTTCTTATGCCCAAAAGTGAATTGCCTGAAGTGATGAGATCGGCCGTTTGCACACCAAAAATGTTCATATAGTTGAGCTTCCAAATTTTGGTCTCCGCTTTAAGGTGCAGGTAAGCAGGGGAAAAATCACTTAGCATGAGCGATCGGAAGCCGTTGCCAATAAAGAAGCGATCGTGCCCAAATTGTAGGTTAATATTTTTAGTGGCTTGAAAAGAGACATAACCTCTGGCCGTAAAGAAATCGCGGGCGTTGCCATTATCGCCAAATTTCTTCCAAAAGCCTTCATTTGGCACTGCATCAAATTGGCTGGTGTAATTATTTACATGGCTGGGGAATAGCATCTGGTTTTCCGTAATAAAAGCATAGAAGCCGATTTTATTGTTAATCAACCCGCGAACCTCAACACCGCGGCTATTTATATATAATGCGTTATCGGTTAAAGCCTCCTGCCCATAAGAAAAACCCAAAACCGGGTTAATGTGTAGATCAAACTCCGGTTGGTTCACATTCAGAAAATCTGTTTTAGTTTTATATATGTGCTTCAGAAATGGCTTATCTCGTTTGTAGTCTGTAGTATCGAGCCACTCCCAATTGTCGTAACTCAAATAATTAAAGTTAAATTGATCTCTTTTATTGAAGTTTTCGGTATCTAGACTGTCGAGAAAGATAGCAATGGCTTTGCGATTAAAAGCTTTGTGGCTTGCATGGAAACCTATTGAAAATCGACCATTTTTTACCTCTAGTCTTTCAAGTAAGGTGATAATAGTCATCATCCAAAGGGGCGTTTACCGCTTGTGTAAAGCCATACGTTGCGTAAAAAAAGAGAAAAAGTGCTATAAAATATTTCATTTATTGGAATTGTGAAGCCACAAGATAATAAGTTTGTTGGAATGATATGCAAAGGCTTAATAGGGGATGCAACAATTGACTGAAACTCTGGCGCTTAGAAATAGCCTTTAATTAAGCACTTTGTTTGGAAAGATTAAATGCTTCTGCTATTTTTGCAATCCCTTTGAAAAAAAGGTTTTGGTTGGAAATCAAAAAAAGCAAAAAGATTTATTATGAGAAAAGATATTCACCCTGAGTACAAGGAAATAGTTTTCTGGGATACTCAAGCAGACACAAAATTTTTAACGAAGTCGACAATGACTTCCGATGAAACCATTAAAATGGAAGACGGCAAAGAATACCCTGTTGTTAAAATAGAGGTTAGTTCTGCATCGCACCCATTTTATACGGGAAAGAAAATATTTTTGGACACCGCTGGTCGTGTGGAGAAATTCAACCAGAAATACAAAAAGAAGAAGTAATAAGTTTTCAAAAAACTATTATAAAAGTCTCTTGGATCGTCAAATCCAAGAGACTTTTTTTATTTTTACCCTTCGGGAAAGTTATAACCGCTTAATTAAGCTCGTGTTGCTCGCTAAAAGCATAATTTAATCCGGCAAAGGCTGTTTTCCAATTTTAAGTGACAGACAAAACTGACTATACGCAATGAATTACCTACTTATTGAACAGGCAGATTTTAGAGATCGGCTAAAGCCTTTTACTTTTACCAGACCTATTGCTGAAATCAGAGTGGGCATACTAACCATCAGGGAAAAGTGGGAGCATTACTTAGCCGAAAGTATCAGCTATATTACTTTACCTTATCTAGCGGCTAAATATCCAAAAGAAGTAGTTGAGCAAAATATGCTAATCAATAGTTCGGTATGTCCAACACCGGAACTAGCGGCTGCCATAAAAATGGGTGCTTCCTTAAAAAAAGATGATGTGCTCATCTGCTTTGCAGCTACAGCGCAGGAGATCGATTCATTTTCCCCATCGCAAAAACTGGTGGAGGCTGCTGAATTTGAGGGTGATATTACTTTAATAACAGATACTTATCATATATTTCAGCATAATGCCCAAGAAATAGCTGCTGATTTTGAGTTGCTGACTAAAAACCGGACAAGCCAAAAAATTACTGATAAAGCCACCGTTGTTTACGGTGCCGAAAACGTTTTTGTAGAAGAAGGCGCCTCCATTAAAGCGGCTATTCTTAATGCAGAAGAAGGACCAATTTACATTGGTAAAAATAGTTATATACATGAAGGTGCCGTGGTTAAGGGCGCATTTGCTTTATGCGAAGGCTCACATGTAAGCATTGGAGCCAAAATAAGAAGCGGAACTACCATAGGTCCATTTTGTAAAGTTGGAGGAGAGGTGAGTAACTCTGTAATTTTTGGATATTCAAACAAAGCGCATGATGGTTACCTCGGCAATTCGGTTATAGGCACATGGTGCAATTTGGGGGCTGATACAAATAACTCAAACCTTAAAAATAATTATGCCAACGTAAAATTATGGGACTACAGCACTGAGAGTGTTAGAGATACCGGCTTGCAGTATTGCGGACTTATGATGGGTGACCACTCCAAATGCGGTATAAATACCATGTTTAATACAGGCACTGTTGTTGGTGTATGCGCTAATATTTTTGGAGGCGGATTTCCTCGTAATTTTATACCCTCTTTTGCATGGGGGGGAGCTGCAGGTTTTACTACTTTTAAGCTAAATAAGGCCGGAGAGGTAGCAAAGCGAGTTATGGACAGGCGAGGTTTCAATTTTGACGAATTTGAAAAAGCTATTTTGGTTCATCACTATGATGAGCGAAGCGATGAACGCTCATGGGAAAAAGAATAAAACAGATTGAAGCATTTCAAGGTTGTATTTATCGGGAGCAAAAAATGTTAGAACCAATATAACTATCAGCATATAAAACGAGGACAGATGAAAATAGCTATAGGAGGCGACCACGCGGGATTTGAATACAAACAAAAATTAATCAACTTTTTGGAAAAGGCAGGCCATCAGGTGAGAGATTTCGGCCCGGATACTGATGAATCTGTTGATTACCCCGATCATGTGCATCCGTTGGCCATGGCGGTAGGCAACACTGAGCAGGATTTAGGAATTCTTATTTGCGGTAGCGCCAACGGGGTAGCAATTACCGCCAATAAACACCCGAATATTAGAGCAGCCGTAGCCTGGGAACAGGAGCTGGCAGCGTTAGCAAAGCAACATAATAACGCTAATATAATCTGCCTACCGGCTAGGTTTATTTCCCTTGAGCAGGCAGAGGATATAGTTTCTACTTTTATTGAAACGACTTTTGAAGGAGGTAGACATGAGAGAAGAGTGAACAAAATTCCTTATTGATCTGTATTCTTTAAACAATGTCGTTTAGCTAGGCTCGTCCTCATGACCTCATCCCGCCATAGGCGGGCAGGGGCTTTAGTCTTTCTCCAGAGAAGGAGGTAAAGACTGATTTAAACGGTATTGATTTTTTAAATTATATGCTTTGGCAGATATGCGTTCATAGCGTTCTGCAATATCCGGCATGCGGTTAAGTACAGCCACCAAAACACCTTCCTCATCAATAATAACCTCCGGTAAATTTTTGACCAAACTCGAATAGATTTCGGTTATGTTACCAGCATTAGTAGGGTTTGCCCATATCTTTTCTGCCAGGGGCCAATAGTAGTACGGTGTGCTTACCTCATTATTATAGTACATGCTTTTTGTATGCCCCAGCACAAGTAGCTTTTTTCCCTGACCTTGCTCATTATAAACTTGCCTGCTATTATTAAGCATGAAATAATTACTAAAATTTCCAATCAATTTGTTGTTGCTGTATATATAATAATTAATTCCAACAATGAGGAATGAGAATAGCAAAGCAAAAATTTCGGCTTTTAATTTATTCTTGTACAACAATACATTATGTGCGATAAAAAACGCTACGAAAGGAACGGATATTACTAATTGATAAGGAGCTTTCTCATTGCCCAATAGCCAGCAACCCATTGCCGCTAAGAACATAATAAACATAACTTGCTGTACCCTCACCTGATAATTGGTAAAGCGCGAGGTGGCAAACGTTTTGTATAATGATAAGAGGTAAATAAGTGCAGGAAAGGCAATAATGGCTAAAATAGACCACGTGTTTAAGATGCTCTTGTTGCTGTAAGTAAGGGTAAAAATTATCCAATTGTTGAACAGATCCAGTAGGGCATCATTCCATAAAAAGTAAAGCGCCACGCAAATTATAGGAAAAAAGAAACCATACAAAAAGAGCATGTAACGCCTGAAAATCAGGCTGGTTAATAATACAAAAGAGATAATAGTGGCTAGAAAAAACAAGATGCTTGGCAGGTAAAATAGAACTGCCAGCCCCATGTAAAAGCCCGTTTTTAATATGGTAATATCGTCAAGCTTATTCTCAATCCTCAGGTAAATGTTATCCAATACTAAAAGAATAAAAGTAAGGCTGATAAGCACCGGTGAAAGGGTGAAAAAATCGAAAAAGACCTGCATTATTAAGGCATAAAAAAGAGCCGGAATATAGGTGTTTTCATTATAAGCCTTATTTCTGTACATAATGTTATTGAACAGGGAAAATTGATACGCCACTAGTAGCAAGGAAGCTATTTGATAGACTAGAATATGGCTGCCGAAAATAAGATCAATAACAGTATAAACGAAGGCCGAAAGAGGCGCAATAGGCGATAGAAAGTCTTTATAAAGTATGGTATCAGCCGCTGTAAGCGCATGCCCTATAACCATCCAGTCGATTTCATAAATTAAGGGAGCCGAGCTTATTAAGTACGGAAGCCTGATAGCCAATATAGCCAGCAACAAAATTAATAAGCGGTATGGATCGTTTATTCGGAAAAAACTAAGCAATAGCTCAACTATTTATGTTTTTATAATATGCTAAATTAGCGTATAAAGGGAAATAAGTATAAAATATCATGCATATTTGCAGGTAAAAGCACAATATTATGGCAGCAGGATCGAGACAGAAAAAATTTGCTAAACTTATTCAGAAAGATTTAGGAGAAATTTTCCAGCGGCAGATGGGTAATACATTTGGTAAAACCTTTATTACGGTGGTGGAAGTGGAGATGTCTCCCGATTTAGGGCTTGCTAAAATTTATTTGAGTTTGATGCTCAGCGAAAATAAAGAGGAAACGCTGCAAGCCATAAAAGATAGAAAAAGCGAAGTGAGAAAGCACCTGGGCAACAGAATTGGAAAGCAGGTGCGGATTGTTCCGGAGTTGGCTTTTTATATTGATGATACCATGGAGCAGGCCAGCAAAATTGAGCATATTATTTCCAAGCTCGACATCCCGCCCGCGGAAGATGAAGCTAAAGAAGATAAAGACCAGGAAGACTAACCTATTGCTTTGAAAAACCTGCCTTTTTTTATAGCGCGCAGATACTTTCTTTCTACCAAGAAAAAAAGTTTTATAAATATCCTGTCCATTATTTCAATGTTAGGTGTGGCTGTTGGCACCATGGCACTGGTAATTGTGCTATCCGTTTTTAATGGGTTGGAAGATTTAATACGCTCCCTCTACAATTCTTTTGATGCCGATTTACAGATTACCCTGAATGAAGGGAAGTTTTTTGAACCGGATGAGGCACTGACTGCAACACTTAAAAATACGGCAGGAGTAGCTCACATTGTCAGTGTGGTGGAAGATAATGTATTGGTGAAATACAACAGCGGTGAAACAGTGGTGCGCATGAAGGGGATAGACAAAGACATGGCCTACCGGCAGAGGCTGACAGATAAAATTACCGAAGGCACTTTTAAGCTTACCGAGAAGGAAGAAAACTTTGCTGTGGTTGGTAGAGGAATTAGATACGAACTGGCTATAAACCCAAGAAACGACTTTTTGGCATTACAATTTTATTATCCGAAAGATATTAAACCCGGAGCAAGCAACCCGGCAAGCATGTATAATTCCGGCATATTGAAGCCTGCCGGTGTTTTTGCTATTGAAAAACAGTATGACGAGAAGTATATTTTTGTACCGCTTAGGTTTGCGCACAAACTAACAGGTCAAAATGAAAAGCTAACAGCCATTGAACTGATGCTGGAGTCTGGTTATTCAGTAAGCACCGTGCAATCAGACTTGAAACGCACATTAGCAGAAAAGTTTAAAATTCTGAATTCAGAAGAGCAGCATGCCAGCTTATTGCGAGCAGTAAAAATTGAGAAGCTCTTCGTGTACCTCACTTTTAGTTTTATTCTTGCAGTGGCTTCTTTCAATATATTCTTTTCGCTCACTATGTTAGCGCTAGACAAAAAGCGAGATATAAGCATTATGCATGCTATGGGCTTGCAGGATAGGCTGATCAGGAACATTTTTTTGTATGAAGGGGCAATTATATCCTTTAGTGGGGCTATGGCAGGTGGTTTAATTGGTTTAATTATTTGTGTGGTGCAACAGCAATATGGTATAATTTCTATGGGAATGGCATCCGCTGTAACAGATGCTTATCCCGTAAAAATGCAGTTGACTGATTTTGTTTTTACCATGCTAACCATCATCATCATTACCTTTCTCGCTTCCATACAACCGGCCATAAAAGCTATGCGTTTTAGTAAAGTAGTGCGCTAACAAGCTTTTTAGATACTTTTAGCTGAATAATCCATCCTAATTTAGTAAATTTCAATCTTCATTAATTTTCAATGAGGCATTTTTTTTAAGCTTAGCTCCCCATAACACATGAAGGTTTTCACCACGCAACCTTTTCAGCTTATTTATTCATTATTTGAGCATGAGTACCTTGGGTACATCTTTGAGTCTTTTGTGGTTCAAAAAAATAGCAAAGGCAAACTCACCTTTTCACATCAGAATATTTCAAGTAAAAATGCCAACGAGTTTGCCGGTGGACTTAATGATACCGATTATGAACTCATAGCGCTCATGGACAGAATGCAGCAAGATGCTGTGGTTCGAAAGTTCCACAAAACTAAAATTAAACCGGCAGATTTCTTTACAAAGATATACAGCGGTGAAAAAGCGAATGAGCTATTGCAAAATGAGATAGGACGGTACCTCGAAGGCATTAGGTCTAAAATTTTATCGCTGATAACGGATAAAATGCTATTTGAAATGGGCAATGATGGCGAGCCGGCATGGAAGCGCATTCACATTCAAAAGGAAAAGGCTACTATTCTATTTCATTTTGTTAAAAACGAGCACAACACGCATTATTTCCCTACCATAAAACACGGTGGCGAAAAGCTGGAGTTTAAATATAAAGGAGCTTACTTAATATGCCACAAACCAGCTTGGCTGGTGTTGGAGGGTAAGCTATTCTCATTCGAGAAAGATCCTGACGGTAGAAAGTTAAAGCCTTTTTTGAATAAGAATTTTATAGCCATCCCTCAAAAGGTAGAAGACGTTTACTACCGCAAATTCGTGGCGCCCTTAATTGCCTCTTTCGATGTTTACGCACGTGGCTTTACTATTAAAAGCATTAACGAAGAGCCAAACTCTTTTCTTAAGCTTTCTGAAGTAATAAGCACTTCAAACGGACAGGCAGATTTATTTGGGCAAAAGGCAAAAGATGTAGGTAGCGTGAATATGCTCGTTGAGCTTAAATTTCAGTATGGAGACTATGATTTTGCCACAGCCACCGATGCAAAAGTATCGGTAAAGATGGAGAAAGTGGGCGACAGCTTTTTGTTTAAACGGCTGATAAGAAAAACTGAAAGAGAGCAACAGGTAAACGCGCTTTTGGTGGAGCAGGGACTAAATATAGTTAGGGGTAAAGTCAGTTTGCCAAAAACAGAAGTTTTTAGCTGGATAAGTAAAAATAAGACATGGCTTAATGAGCACGAAATAACACTCAAGCAGTCGGAGAATCAAGCACAAAAACAATATTTTCTGGGTAACTCCTCTATTTCAATCGATATTTCCGAGGGGTTTGATTGGTTTGACATCAACGCCAAAGTAATTTTTGGTGCCTATGAAATACCTTTTGTGCAGCTCCGGAAATATATTATTAATAAGCAGGCGGAGTTTAAGCTACCTAATGGAGAATATGCTGTAATTCCGCAACACTGGTTTGTCGATTATTCTGAGCTTTTTAGCTTTATGGAGCAGGATGATGATCAGTTGAAAATAAGGAAACACCACCTGGCGTTAGTGCAGGAAATGGAAAGCACGGACTTGGCTTCCGTACAAATGGATAGAAAGCTGGCCAAGCTGCGCGACTTTAAAGAGATAGATGACCACCCAATGCCGGAAAATTTTATAGGCGAGTTGCGTCCATACCAGCGGGCAGGCTTCAACTGGCTGCAGTTTTTGAATGCATATAATTTTGGTGGCTGCCTGGCGGATGATATGGGTCTTGGTAAAACGGTGCAAACCTTAGCCATGCTGCAGTCGGAAAAGGAGACAGGCCGGGACCATGCGAGTTTGCTGGTTATGCCTACCTCATTAATATATAACTGGCAAAATGAGGCTAATAAATTTACGCCAAAACTGAAAATATTTAATTATACCGGCACGGGAAGGCTCAAAGATGCGGGACAGTTTGAGGGTTACGATTTGGTGCTCACCTCTTATGGCATTACACGCCTTGATGTTGATGTCCTCTCCGGTTATTATTTTAACTACATTATTCTGGATGAGTCTCAGGCAATAAAAAACCCTGACTCAAACATAGCTCGGGCGGTAAAAAAATTGAAGTCGCGCAGGCGGCTGGTGTTGACCGGCACCCCCGTGGAGAACAGTACCATGGATTTATGGTCGCAAATGTCGTTTGTGAACCCGGGTTTACTGGGCAATAAAACTTATTTTAGAGATGAGTTTGTAACACCTATAGAAAAAAAGCAGGACGAGCAAAAATCGCAAAAGCTCGCTATGTTAATAAAGCCTTTTATACTAAGAAGGCATAAGTCGCAAGTGGCTACAGAATTGCCGGCCAAGATAGAAAATGTACACTACGCTACCATGACTACCATGCAGGCCGATAAATATGAGGAGGTAAAAGCATATTATAGGGATAAAATTCTGGAACATATTGAAAAGAATGGCCTTAGAAAATCGCAGATGATGCTGCTTCAAGGGCTTACCCAGCTGAGGCAAATTGCCAATCACCCTAAAATGGTTGATAGCGAATACAAAGGAGACTCGGGCAAAATGGAGGATTTTACACACATGTTGGTTTCGGCTATTTCCAAAGGGCATAAAATATTGGTGTTTAGCCAGTTTGTGAAACATTTAACACTTATAAAAGAGTACCTGACGCAAAGTCATATTGAATTTGCTTATTTGGATGGCAGCACCAAAGATCGCCAGAAACAGGTGGAGCTTTTTCAGAATAACACAGAGATTAAGGTATTCTTAATATCACTTAAAGCAGGCGGGCTTGGTCTCAATTTAACCGCTGCCGATTATGTGTTTCTGCTCGACCCTTGGTGGAACCCGGCTATTGAGCAGCAAGCTGTGGATAGGGCTTACCGAATTGGCCAAACACAGCAGGTTTTTACCTATAAGTTCATCACCAAAAATACCGTGGAGGAGAAAATACTTGCGCTACAGCAGCGGAAGGTAAACTTGGCGAGGGATTTAATTAGTACCGAAGAAAGTTTTATGAAGAGTTTAAGCCAGGAGGATATTAGGAGTATTTTGATGTAGATAGTGTATTGCCAAAGAAGGTTTGCTAATAGGCCAAGGAATATTTATTCAATAGATTGAGACATCCATTTATAATGCTTTAGTTTAAAACGAGAAATTATCACAAGAAAAAACCAGTTCGAATAACTGATAGAAATAGAGGTTTAGATTTGCTTCAATAAATTAAGGCTACTATAATTTAGCACGATCTGTTTTCGGAGCGCAGCTGGAAGATAACCCGTTTGTTATACAGGTTTTTGAAATACTGAGAGCAGTAATTTATGCTTTCTCCGCAAACTGACACACTTCAGTAATTGCAAAAGCTTAGAATGATCAGACGCTTTACTTGGCTCAAGCATTATCCTTTTGTTGCCAGCTATGAATGCAAGCATAAATTACGGGCAATTTGCAGTTGAGTAGCTACAGGGTGGTGAGCAAATGGGTTTTTATTGAGTTATTTGATTATAATGTAGTCGTTATCATCCTTTAAGGCTATAGTTTGAGAGTTATATGTTAATCCAGTTATTGGTTAATTAACACCGCATGCTCCCTCTCGTCAACTATATAAAAAACTGACTGTATCTGAATCTGAGGCATTCAAATAAAGGTTAATATTACTGTCTGGTCTCACAAAATGATAATAGAATCTGATGCTCCTTCGACCATTAGTAAACGCAATAGGTAAATCTGAATTTAAAGTTTTAATTGTATCAGGGTCATATTTCGACCCGATCAAATTGTTACCAAATTCATCCCTGAAGGTAAAAATTACGCTTTCAGGAACCTTTTCTGCCTCAGAACAGTCGTCATTGCAACTACTTGTTAACACTAAGAAAACAGCTATAGAAAGCATCAAAATGTGATTTGTCTTCTTCATTTGTTCATGG
>CAWHTP010000011.1:0-600247 GCA_963832285.1 uncultured Cytophagales bacterium | reverse complement strand
CGTTTCATTTTTTTATTGTGCCTGTAATTTTTTGAGCCAGTGGTTGGGTGGCCCCGCTGATGAAAAACTGCTACTGTCTATTGTTTCCCTTTCTGGCATCTCCGGCAGATACCCAAACAGGTGATGGCAAGTGCAGACCTAATTATATTTGCCAAACAGCAATTATAATTAGCGAGTATCTTAGCGCTTGCCTAAAATCTCAATACTACTTCACTAAAAGATAAGAACCGGTAGACTCATAATGTCCTTTAGTTTAAACTGAATATCTCTTCTTTTTATTTAAACCAAATTAGGTAGTTATCAAACCAAATTACAAGTTAGAATGAATTAAATGAGGTTTTATTGAATTCTCTTAGAGCTTATTCATCCGTGAATGTACTTTTATAAACTTTTCTAGCACTTCATCGTTCTCATTTTGTTTATATTTTCATCAGAAATCTTAAACAGTTTTTAGTCCAAAGTACTTATTACCTTTTAGTAAATACGGTAAACCTAGCATTTTTTGATATGACTAATAAACATACCCCTACTTTCTTAGTGCGCATCCCAAGCCTTATCTCAACTATTGGTTTTTCAAATAATTTGAACCAATTGATTTCAGATGAAAGCTTTCTAACATTGCTTGAAGCGTTCAGAAATGTTCCTGCATTCTCACACACTTTACATCATGAATTACCTGAAGATTTTAGTAATCGTTCGCTGAGTTTGATCAGACAACTTAAGACCGCTTATGCCTTGCCAATGAATCAGCTGCTGCTTTTAGTGAGTCAATTGGCAGAGCAGATAACCCCTAAAGAAGCGGCCAAATGGAAAACAATGTCTCAGAAATTATCAGATCATGAGGACGGCCAACTGAGTGTGGCAAAACTATTGCGTAAATCACCCACCAATAAATCTGAAATTTTACTGGATAGACTTGAAAAAGAGGATCCCCATGCCATTTATCCTACCTCAGCATACCGAACTTCATCAGGCCAAGTAAATAGCACTGAAGACGGAATGCATATTGATGCCGTTATGACTACTTCTACCATCACTGAAATACACATAACAGAAGGGGTACTGGAACTTGATAACGAAATATTGCGCAATATCTATAAACCGCTGGGACGATGTGTTTGTGTGGTTGATTCAAACGTTAATGAGCATTACGGAGATGATATAGTTACGTACTTTGAAGCGCACAGTATAAAGCTAGAACTTTTGGAATACCGCGCTATGGAAGTAGATGAAGGCATTCATACAGTTCAATCTTTATTAGCTGATTTTAAGAGAATTGGTGTTTCCCGGCAAGAACCTGTTTTAATTGTTGGAGGTGGTGTAATAGCGGATACAGGCGGATTAGCCTGTTCGTTGTATCATCGAAACACACCATATATTATGTTGGCAACTTCTATTGTTTCAGGCATTGATGCGGGCCCCTCACCAAGAACCTGTTGCGATGGATTTGGCTTTAAAAATTTATTTGGTGCCTACCATGCTCCAATTTTAACACTTACAGACAGAACCTTTTTTAAGACGCTAAGAACAGGTTGGATTAGGCATGGTGTAGCTGAAATTATCAAAATGGCCGTAATTAAAGATATTGAGCTTTTTAACCTGCTTGAAGAAACCGGCTACGATTTGGTTACCTCACAATTTGGTACGGCTACAGATAGTAATGCACTTAGTGAAAAGGGGCAAAGAGTTTTGGCCTTGGCCATGCGTAGTTACGTTCAGTCAGAATATGATAATTTATACGAAACGCATCAGTGTAGGCCGCACGCTTACGGGCACACATGGTCTCCCGGCTATGAAATACCTTCTGGTATGTTACATGGACATGCAGTAGCTTGCGGAATGGGTTTTGGAGCACATTTAAGTTATAAGCAAGGCTGGATTAGCCTAACAGAGCGTAATCGTATTATGCAATTGATTAGCGATTTCCAATTGAGTCTTTGGCATCCGATCCTCAATGATGTGGATTTAATTTATAAGGCGCAACTCAAAGTTACCGAGAAGAGAGGGGGTAATTTAGTGGCTCCATTACCTAAAGGGTCTATAGGAGAATGCGGTTACTTAAACGACTTACCTTATAATAAGTTGAATGAGGCTTTATACGAATATAAGGAGCATTGTAAATCTTACAATCGTGAAGGTTTAGGTGTTGAACCGCTATGTTCTGACGTTGGGCTGGAAGATCCGTCTACAGTTGGTCATATGCTAGGTGAAAATCATGCGTTGCAGGGCGCTTAGTTATATATCATACTCAAATAATTATCACTTTTTAAACGTATTAACTTTATGAACCCGATTACATTATTTATAGGATCAATAGGCGTGGTTGCCGAAACCTCAGAGTTACAAAGGCAGGCCTATAACGGAGCCATGGCCGAAAATAACATTGCATGGGAGTGGTCACGGGAAGTTTACAAAGAACTGTTGAAAAGCAGCGGAGGCAAAAGCAGATTACATTTATTGTCGGCAGCCACTGACCATAAACTTTCGGATGATTTGATAGAAAAAATACATACCGGTAAAACGGCCATAGCTGGTGAGTTGATCAAAGAGCAGTCCATCAATCCAAGACCGGGATTGGTGAGCCTCATCAAACAAGCCAAAAACTCAGGGGCAAAAGTAGCCTGGGTAACCACAACAGGTGAAGAAAATACAAGCGCTATTCTTGATGCGGTACAAACGGAATTACCTGCGAGTTATTTTGATTATATTTTTCATAGGGAAGATGCTGAGAACGGGAAGCCATCTCCCGATATCTATCATGCAGCCCTAAAAAGGTTGCAAATTACTTCTAGTTCTTGCATCGCCATTGAAGATTCTCTCAATTCAATTCTGGCAGCAAAGGTGGCTGGTATATTTACTGTAGCTAGCTTAGGTGCCTATCATAACGAGCCGGTAGAAAATATTGCCGATTTAATATTACCTTCTTTGGATGAAACCAATTGGACCGAGCTAATTCAAGAAAAAAAGCGCCTTACAAGCAAATAGTTCTGGTATCTATTAAAACAGACTAAAGTAATATGCAAAAACGATCAAATAGACCTATCACGCCACATGCTATTCTTAGTGCAAATATCATTGCATTAAATAAGTGTTTAGCTGATAGCAATGCGGCTGCTGAGATTAAGGAATTAGCCGCTAAATGCATGCAGCTGGCGGAACCACTTGACCAATATTTGTATGAGCATGCTACTAAACCTTCAGAAGCATTAAATAAACTTGAAAAGCAAACTAATGAAGTTGACTGGGCGGCAGCTTATAATCAGGGAAAAACTCAAATAAAGCTTGAACAAGAAATGGTTTCCGGTGCAGTTGAAGGGCAATTACTAAAAATGCTTATTGCTATTTCTGGTGCTTCGAGGGTGCTGGAAATAGGATCTTTCACAGGATATGCCACTTTGGCCATGGCAGAAGCGCTACCTGAAAATGGTCAAATTGTAGCTTGTGAGTTCGATGCGTTCGCTGCCTCGTTCAGCAGAGAGCAAATAGAAAGTAATCCGAATAGAAAGAAAATAAGCATTATTGTGGGGGATGCCATGACTTCCATTAATAATATGAAAGACACAGTTGATGCTTTTGATTTAGTATTTATTGATGCCGATAAAAAGAATTACCTGACTTATTACAATGCGGTTATGGATATGCACTTGGTTAGATCAGGTGGCTTGATATGCGTTGATAATACCCTTTACATGGGGGAAGTATACAGTAAGGGTAATGTTTCATCCAACGCCAAGGCTATTGACAAATTCAATAAAATGATTAAAGATGATGAGCGTGTGATGCAGGTTTTACTGCCCTTGAGGGATGGCCTAACTTTAATCAGACTTCTCGCTTAAATCGTGCTTTATTTAAAGTCATTCATTGTATTGATAGCCCTCATGTTTTGTGCTATCCCATACTTCATTATTATTTTATCGGCTCAAATAGTAGTATGGCTTCGTTTTACTAAAATCCCCAATGCTAGCGGACGAACGGTGTTACTTACTGGCGGTAAAATGACGAAATGCTTGCAACTTGCGCGGATGTTTCACGCGATGGGTGATAGAGTTATCGTTGCAGAAACGCCTCAGTATAAATACTGCGGCACCCGATTTTCAAATGCTGTAGCTCAATTTTGTAAAATCCCGCCTATACATGTTGCGGGTGAGGCATACCAATCTGCTTTGGTTAACATTGCTGAAAAAGAGCAAGTTGATTTATTTGTTCCTGTAGCTAGCCCGAGCGCAGCAGTAGTTGACGCATATGCTAAACCAAATTTCCCTGATCATACCCAAGTTTTTCATTTTAACGCTTCTATAGTTGAGAAACTAGATGACAAACATCAATTTTTGATGCTATGCAAGGAATTTGGTCTTTCAGCTCCTGAATCTTACCTCATTGATGACAAGGAGCGTTTACTATCGCATAATTTTGTACAGGGTAAAAAATATATGCTAAAAAAAATAGCCTACGATCCTGTTTATAGAATGGACTTGCGCCCCCTGCCACATCCGGATTGGCAGAATAGAATAAAGAAACTACCCATTAGTAAACATGATAAATGGGTGTTGCAGGAATTTATTGATGGTGAAGAAATCTGTACGCATACAACTACTATCAATGGACGAACTAATCTATATGTGTGCTCTGAGTCATCTCCTTTTCAGGTTAATTATGTTATCAAACATTTACCACAGGTAGCAGAGTGGACACAATCATTTGTACAAAAGCTTGGTGCTACAGGTCAAATTTCATTCGACTTTATTGTAACCAAAGAAGGTACAGTTATGCCTATTGAATGCAACCCACGGACACATTCTGCCATCACACTTTTCCACAACCAGCCCGAGGCAATTGCGGCTTATTATTCATCGGAAAAACAAGCACAAACTTTTATCCCAAATAAAGAGAGCGGTCATACGTTTTGGATTTTTCATGAGCTTTATCGTTTGCTAACTGCCGGTAGCCTCAGCAGATTTGTCTTTCTACTAAAAAGAATATATACCGGCAAAGAGGCAATTTTTAGCTGGGATGACCCTTGGCCATTTTGGATGCATTATTTTATTCACATACCCTATCAACTCATAAAATGCACCGCTGATGGAATTGAGTGGACAAAGATTGATTTTAATATAGGAAAGCTAATTGTTAAAGGAGGAGATTAATGGGCAGTAAAAATTATGTAGCGCTTCATTTGG
Organism: uncultured Cytophagales bacterium; assembly: GCA_963832285.1. Classification (GTDB taxonomy): domain Bacteria; phylum Bacteroidota; class Bacteroidia; order Cytophagales; family Cyclobacteriaceae; genus Marivirga. Next base: position 595,070 of record CAWHTP010000011.1, on the reverse strand, counting down.
TAGGTTCACCTACATCAGAATTTTTCTTTGATCTATCTTTGTTATACGCAAAAAACGTAGTTCAACCAGAAGGATTTACCCACTTGTTTGCCATAGCCTACCCAAATGGCTATTGGTCCGTAACTGCCGTATTAGATACTAAGGCGCGGCAGCTTACACTAAGTGAGATGACAGCTAAAATAGGACACGCTGATGTGGTGATTCCTCATTTATTTTGCGAGAAAGGGCTTACCAGTGTAAGAGCATTTTTTGAAGATTTGCTGAACATACCGTTAGTTGGCTCTCCGGGACATGTCTTAGGCCTATCGCAGCATAAATATAGGACCAAACTAATCGCTAAAGATGCGGGCATTAATGTGCCGGATGGCGCAATCGTATCCTCTTCAGATTTAGCCCATGCAGCATTAAATAAATTGACCTATCCATTAATTGTAAAGCCTAACAATACCGATAATTCTGAGGGACTTTCATTAGTTAACGATCGCAAGCAGTTAATACAAGCTACTAAAAAGGCTTTAGCATTTGGTAATGAGGTGCTCATTGAAACCTATATTGCAGGAAGAGAGTTACGCGGTGCTGTACTTGAGCTCAACGGTTCTTTTACAGTACTTCCCTTTATTGAGTATTACGTAAGTGAAGAGCATCCTATTCGTAATCCTGAGGATAAGCTTCAGTTTGGCCAAGATAATAAGCTAATTGCCCAATCCGATAAATTGAAAATTCCTGCTACGTGTCCGGCAAAGCTCGATCATAACCTTACAGATGAATTGAGTGAAAGTATGATCAGGCTTCACCGCAGCTTGAATTGTCGCGATTTTTCGATGTATGATTTCCGTGTAGATCGGCAGAGTGGCAAGCCATACTTATTGGAGACAGGTCTTTTTTGGTCTTTCAGTGAGGCTAGCATGATTTCCGGGATGCTCAAAGCGGCAGATATGAATCTCGCTGAAATTACTCGTACAATATGGCAGCAAGCCATCAGAAGAAAGAAATGAAGATAATTTAAAGAGAATAAAATCAAGTGCTGTCCATGATTTTTGATGTCTGTTATGCTTCCATGGAGCAATTTCGGCTTGTCCCGTTAGCTACAAGGAATCGGAAAAGGTTGGGAGGCTTGATAATAACCAGCTAACAATCCACCCGGCCTACTTTTGCCGGAGAATGTTACCGAGCCTCGGTAAATACCATCCTTATTAGGTCATAATTCGCTCAAAACCAGAGAGCTATACACCAAAACTACTCAATTTAACAACAAGAATATTTCCAGCCCTTTGGATGATTTGCCAAATAGTAATACCTTCAACACATAAGCGATATAACCGCCATGGGGTGGTTATATGGATGTTGAACTAAGGAAAGATGAACAAAAAAAAGATAGTTAAAGCGGTTGGAATATTAATTGCGATTTTATTAATGTTATTTACTGCAGGTATAATTTACTTCAATAATATTTTCTTCGCAGAAAGACCAAAAAACCTCTCCATACTCACAGATTATAAACCAATAAAATTTGGATTTTCTTCTTTTAAGACACCACGGGGTTTTACAATTGAAAAAGCAGGAATTGTTATCCCAGCAGAAATTGAAGATATGCCAAACAAATTATTTTTTCAATTTGATACTGGCGCGCCAACCACAATAATATATGAAAATTCTCTAAATTCCTTGAAAAGGATTGGTCTGAACTTTGAACTTTTGGAGATCGATGGAAAAACTTTTATTAAAAACTTAAAAATCAATCTCGGTGGAAGTGAAATGACTTTTAAGATGATAGAAGTTGTACAGTATGCAGGAGGTGAATCCTTTACAGAAAAGGACTTAAGATATCACAAGCGTATAGGTTCAATAGGTAGTGATTTTATAAGTAACAATTTGACAGAAATAAACTTTGCAAGTCTAATAATCCAATTTTACAAAGAAAGAGAAGACTGGATGGTAGAAGGGCAAAAATTTGAATCTTTTGATTTCAGTGGTAGAAAGTTGATGTTACCTTGTACGATTGACGGCAAAAAGCAAATAATGTATTACGACTCTGGTTGCAGTTCTTTCGGTTTAGTAACCACAAAAAGCATCTATAAAAAATATGCTAACGCTAATTCAGAAGAAGTAAATTATGAAATTTCAAGTTTAGGAAGAGCTCATTGGTGGAGTAAACCCGTTTTAATTCATGAAAATCAAACAGATAAAGTCATGATGATTTCGGGTCAAAATATAGCCATTAACAAAGTTGGTTATTTTGGTATTTTCGAAGACCTGCAAAGAATGATAAAGCCTTTTACTAAGATTGATGGATGGTTAGGAAACATATCGTTTTTAGATTGCAGCCTAATCTTTGACGCACCAAATGAAGAGTTTTTAATTGTAAAAAGATGAAAGCAATAATGCCAACACAAGCTAAAAACAATGGCGGACTCGTAGATAATTGAAAATTTTATAGTTTTATATTACCTTTATTTGGGATGGCTAATGATACGGTTTAAATCCGCCACAGCTTTTTAAACAAATCGTTGTGCATTCAATCAAAAAATTGTACAATATGTATAATTTTCGTATCTTTGAGTTATAATAAAGATTTGAATGAATGTAAAAATCCTAGAATCGACAACCAAATCCGAGATTAAATCCCAAATTTATTTGGTAACAAAAAATAAGTCGAAATTACCTTCGCTAAATGAAGGTTGGAGATTTAATTTTAGTAAACACTCAAAAAGGAAAGATTGCGAGACTTACATTTTAACGACTGACAAAACATCTGAAATAATTGAGGGATGCTTGATAATAGATACTAAAAGTCCTCATCAAGTTTACATGGCTTTTGTTGAGGTTGCACCGCATAACAGAGGTGATAAAAAAAGATACGAAAGAGTTGCAGGTTGTTTAATAGCTTTTGCTTGTAGGCAAAGCTTTATTAATAACAGAGAAGGTTATCTCGCTTTTGATGTACTAGAAGAAAAAAAAGAGAATGAAACAAAACTAATGACATTATATAGTAAAGAGTATAATGCTGTTAGATTAGACGCATCTACAACAATGATTATTCTACCTGAAGGTAGTGAAAAACTCATTAATGAATTTTTAAATTGAAGGTTATGAAAAATATAGAAATCTTACCTAAAGACATTTGGAACAATGACAAACTCAATAAAATAAATGAGTTTATTATAAAGCATTCTGATAATCAGTCTAAAGAAAGAAAAATTAGAAATAAACTTCTTTCCATTCAATATAAACTAGAAGACTATATTGAAAGAGATGATATTAAAGAAAATGAGATGCTTGATATTTTGGACTTTGTAAAATTGTACTTAAAGGTTTTTGGTATTACCAAAAAAGATTTAGCCAAATATTTTGGAATGCAAGACAGTAACCTTCATAAATATTTAACCGGTAAAAGAAAACTAAACCCTGAAGTTGTGCTTAAAATTAGTTCCTTTTCTCGAACAAAACCTGAATATTGGTATAGAGTTCAAGTTAAAAATGAAATAGTAAGATTAAAAAAAGAGAACCGAAAAGAATATGACAAATATGACTATGAAAAATTGTTGTCTATATAAAAAACGAAATGTCAACTATGGCTATGAGTAATTGCTTGTTCTCGCCTACTTTGGAAATTCCTGCCGAATTTTTAACTAGGTATGTACCTGCAAAGTTAAGTGCTTACGCACGCAACTACGCTTAGCCGAGACCGTTACCCGTAATCAAATTCGTATTCCTCATCGCAACCCCCCAAAGCATTTTAGACTGCTTAAAGCACTCCTAGTGATCAGCAATGATTTTATCCAACTGCCCAACCACATGCTCATACGTTGTATAGCCTCTTGAAAGAGCAAACATTTCATTACCCCGCTCAGCGATAATTGTTGGAAATCCGTTAACTCCGAGGGATTTAGTGAAAGCAAAATCTTTTTCAGCAAGCGCTTTATAAGCAGGGTTTTCCATATCATATATGAAGGAGCCTGCATCCAGGCCTATCTGTGCCGCCAGAGGGCCATAATTTTCAATATTTCCAATATCAATACCATCAACGTATAATGCACGATGCAATATGCCACCAAACTCAAAAGCCTCAGCGGGCTTTTTAGATTTTACGATTGAGAGCGCAATGGCAGGAGTTAGCGAGTCCAAAACGATAGTCCCTTCCTCTAAAGGTCCGCAAACAAAATCGTCTCCAAACTTTACATCGCACATTTGTTCAACTTGCTTGTAAGCGCCAGCTTTAATATAAGGAGCCACAACACCTATGGGGCCCACATCGGCACCAAGTTTTAGCCCACCGCTGATAATCTCAAAATCGAAATGGCTGTTATATTCTTTGTAAATACTTTGAATTACAGGGCTAAATCCGTAGCACCATCCGCATAGGGCATCATAGAAATAATATATCTTAGTCTTATTCATTTTATTGTAGTTCAGTTTTTAGGTCGCTCTCTTACTTTAAGAGTTAAACGTAGGATACGATAATGGTTGCCAGAATAAATAGCGTAGTTTCGAACTTATCTGCACTATATCCTACAGCACTATGGCAACAGGTAGCGTTAATAAAGTAAAAAATCCTTACCGTAAGTTTAAGAAATAGTAAAGATAAGTCTTTGGTGTTTCTCCCAATCAACCATAGGAGTAAGTGCTATTCCGAAATATGTGATAACAACACCTTTTGTGCTATATTGGATGACAATTCATCTCAACATCATCACTATACACCTCATGCACAGTCCCTCATTCTACCTCCAAATCCATAAGCACCCTAATATGCCAAGCTGTCATAAAAACTTTTTTGGTGCTGTTTTCGCTTAAAGCACTACATGCAAGAAATTTCTTTCCATAAATACCAAGGTACCGGAAACGATTTTATCATCATCGACAACAGAACAGCGGTGGTAGATAGAACCGATCCAACCATTGCAAGGAAGCTTTGTAATAGAAAATTTGGGATTGGTTCTGATGGATTAATACTTGTAGAAAATCATGCGGAGTACGATTTTGAAATGGTTTTCTTTAATCCCGATGGCTCGCAGAGCATGTGCGGAAACGGCAGCCGATGTGCCGTAAAATTCGCCAATGAGCTAGGCATCATCAAGCAGCAAACAACCTTCCTTTCTACCGATGGCGTGCATACCGCTTCAATTGAGGGTGATGTTATAAATCTAAGCATGCAAGATGTGAAAAAAGAGGCTATCCACGCTGCTGAGAAACACCACGAAATAAATACGGGCTCACCGCATTACGTTCTTTTTACTAGTAACCTTAGCCACAAAAATGTGAAAGAAGAAGGGGCAGCCATCAGGTTTTCAAAGGCACATAAAACCGAGGGCATTAATGTTAATTTTGTTGAAAAGCTTGGCAAATCACAAATAGCAGTTCGCACTTATGAAAGAGGCGTGGAGGATGAAACCCTATCATGCGGAACAGGCGTAACTGCCTGCGCTATTGCCCATGCGTTACACGGTGGTGTTTCTCCCGTTAAGGTATATACACTTGGAGGGGCGCTGGAGGTATCTTTTGAACTGAACAATAACGAAGCTAAAAAAGTGTTTCTTACAGGACCTGCCATGAAGGTTTTTACTGGTGCAATCATCCTTTAAAAACCTTAGATTTAGTAAAAAAACAGTGTAAATTAGTGCCAAAATTGATTAAATATTTTTCTATATAATGTTAGACTTTATTGCAAAAGGACTTACCAAAGTCTTCGGAACAAAATCCGATAGAGATATAAAAGAATTATTCCCTGTTGTTGACGAGATCAATCAAGAATTTGACAAGCTTACAGCTATATCCAATGATGAACTGCGTGGAAAAACCACCGATATCATAGAAAGAATAAACAGTTACCTGAAAGAGGTGGACGATCAAATAGTAGCTATTCAGCATCACATTAGTGATAATCCTGATATGGACCTGCATGAAAAAGAAAGCCAATATAACCAGATGGATGCACTGGAAATAGACAGGAATGAAAAGCTGGAAGAAGTACTTCTGCAGGTATTGCCCGAAGCTTTTGCCGTAGTAAAGGAAACTGCGCGAAGGTTTATGACTAGTGAGCAGCTGGAAGCTACCGCCACCCTATTTGATAAACAATTGGCCGGAAAACATGCACATATCAACCTCGAAGGAGACAAAGTGATATGGAATAATAAATGGGATGCGGCTGGTACTGAAATAGAATGGAGCATGCTCCACTACGATGTGCAGCTGGTTGGCGGCATCACCCTGCACAAAGGCAAGGTGGCAGAAATGGCCACCGGTGAGGGTAAAACGTTAGTGGCCACATTACCCGCATTTTTAAATGCCCTGGCCAAAAGAGGCGTTCATATTGTTACGGTAAATAACTACCTCGCAAAGCGCGATTCCGAATGGATGGCGCCCATTTTCCAGTTTCATGGTTTGAGTGTTGATTGTATCGATAAGTACAAACCAAATTCTGAGGAGCGGAGGGAGGCTTACAAATCAGATATTGTTTACGGTACCAACAACGAATTTGGCTTTGATTACCTGCGTGATAACATGACGCGCGAAACCAAGGAGCTCGTGCAAGGCAAACACCACTTCGCTATGATTGATGAGGTGGATTCCGTGCTTATTGATGAAGCCCGTACGCCTTTAATTATTTCCGGTCCGGTGCCTAAAGGCGATGAACACGAGTTTCATGAGCTGAAGCCAAGGATTGAGAAACTGGTAAACGAGCAGAGAAAATTAGTAGCCCAATATTTAATAGATGCCAAAAGGCTTATTAAAGAGGGGAATGATAAAGAGGGTGGCTTGGCTTTATTTAGAGCCTTCAGAGGTTTCCCCAAACACAAACCACTTATTAAATTTTTGAGTGAGACCGGCATCAGACAAATCTTACTAAAAACTGAGAATATCTATTTGTCCGATAATTCGAAGTTAATGCCTGAGGCAGATGAACCGCTTTTCTTTGTTATTGAAGAGAAGAATAACAACATTGACCTTACAGAAAAAGGGATTGATTTGATTACAGGCGATGGGGAAGACCCGGAATTTTTTATTCTACCCGATATTGGAGTTGAAATTGCTCAATTAGAAAATAATGAAGCGCTTGACGATAAGGAAATTCTGAAACAGAAAGATGCCATTATCAAAGACTATGCTATAAAAGCTGAGCGCATACATACCATTTCACAGCTTTTAAAAGCCTACTCACTGTTTGAGAAAGATACCGAATATATTTTAGTAGATAGCAAAGTAAAAATTGTGGATGAGCAGACGGGCCGTGTGATGGAGGGTAGAAGATACTCGGACGGATTACATCAAGCAATTGAAGCAAAAGAGAACGTGAAAGTGGAAGATGCCACACAAACTTACGCTACTATTACGCTGCAGAACTATTTTAGAATGTACCACAAACTTTCGGGCATGACGGGTACTGCCGAAACAGAAGCAGGGGAGCTTTGGGATATTTACAAGTTGGATGTTGTAGTAATACCTACCAACAAACCTATTGTGCGTGACGATAGACAGGACAAAGTATACAAAACAGTACGGGAGAAGTTCAATGCTGTAACAGAAGAAATTATTGAAATGACTGAGGCCGGAAGGCCGGTACTGGTAGGTACTACTTCAGTAGAAATTTCAGAATTATTAAGCCGTATGTTAAACATGCGCAAAATAAAACACCAGGTATTAAATGCTAAGCAGCATGCCAAAGAGGCGGATGTAGTGGCTGAAGCGGGTAAGCCGGGTACTGTTACCATTGCCACCAACATGGCGGGTAGGGGTACTGATATAAAGCTTACGCCAGAATCAAAAGGTTCCGGTGGCTTAGCCATTGTAGGTACTGAGCGACATGAATCGCGCAGGGTGGACAGGCAATTAAGAGGCCGATCGGGTAGGCAGGGAGATCCCGGCTCCTCGCAATTTTTTGTGTCGCTGGAAGATAACCTAATGAGACTCTTCGGCTCGGATAGAATTGCCAAATTAATGGATAGAATGGGGCTGGATGAAGGGGAGGTTATTCAGCATTCAATGATTTCAAAATCTATTGAAAGGGCGCAGAAAAAGGTGGAGGAAAACAACTTTGGTACGCGTAAGCGCTTGCTTGAGTACGATGATGTAATGAACTCGCAGCGTGAAGTAATTTACAAACGAAGGAAAAATGCCCTTTATGGTGAGCGGCTTCAGCTGGACATAATGAACATGATGTTTGATGTTTGTGAGGATATTGCCACCAACTCAATAGCAACAGATGCTTATGACGATTTCAGGCTAAGTGTTTTGAGCACACTGGGTATTGACTATGAAATTTCTGAGGAGGATTTTAAAGCCACAAATGCTGCTGACCTTACTCAAAACTTGTATGAATCTGTTTATGATAATTACAAACGTAAAAACGAGCAAATAAAGGAAAAGGCGCTTCCAATTTTTAGGGAAATCCAGAAAACACAGGGTGCCACGGTTAAAGACATCATGGTACCTTTCTCCGACCAAAAGAAGCAAATTGGTGTGGTAACCAGCTTAGAGAAAAACGTGGAAAGCGAGGGCAAAGACCTCATCCTTTCCATGGAGAAAATCTGTACGCTGGCTATTATTGATGAAAACTGGAAAGAGCATTTACGCGAAATGGACGACTTGAAACAGTCGGTGCAGAATGCGGTTTATGAGCAGAAAGATCCGCTTCTTATTTATAAGTTTGAAGGTTTTGAGTTATTTAAACGTTTTATAGGGAAGCTCAATGAGGACACCGTTTCATTCCTCATGAAGTTGGATTTACCGGTGCAAGATAGCAGCCAGGTACGTGCCGCAGCAACACAACGCCAGAGGCAAAAACTGCAAGAAAGTAAGGCGGATTCATCCTCTGCTTTAAGTGGTGGCAGAGATAAAAACAGGCCTCCGGTAGAAAAGCAGATGCCAATTAAATCGGATAAGATTGTTGGCAGAAACGATAGAGTTTCTGTTCAGTACAGCGATGGAACCGTGAAAAAAGATGTGAAGTTTAAAACGGTGGAAGAGGATATTAAAGGCAATAAATGCGTATTGATTGATGAGTAAAATAAAAATAAGTTCGTATCTGTTGGTTATTGGTGTCCTCGCTTTCGCTTGTGTGCCCACTTCAAAAACATCAAAAAGTAAGGCAAGCCTTGAGCTATTCTGAAGATTTAAGCGACCACAGACCTGTTGTGAAAGAATTGAAGCCTGAGGAAACAGCAGCACCTTTTCGTAAAACTAGCGAGGATTATACTGCCAAATCGGATGTTACGAAATTGCTAAACTCCAAATTGGAAACGCTAGCCGTAAACAATAAGGAAATTCGTGCGGTCAGTGGCTTAACCATACAAATATATAGTGGCAGCAGCAGCCAATTGGCTTACCAGGCACGCGATTCTGCTATGATCATTCTACCCGAAATACGAACAAATGTTGAGTACAGCCAGCCCATTTATAAGGTAAGAGTCGGTAAATTCACCGAAACACTAGAAGCGCAACGTACTTTGCTTAAGCTAAAGCCTAAATTTCCGGCAGCCATATCGGTACCAACCACCATTTACATTAACTAAATTATGGAATTAAAAGAGCGGATACAGCAGCTAGCGAAAGATCAGTTTGATGAAATTAAAAGCCATTAGAGAACATTTGCATGCTAATCCGGAGCTCTCTTTTGAAGAATACAATACCAGTAAATTTATTAGCGATAAGCTTAACGGAGTGGAATATTAACCACGAAAATGGCATAGCCGATACAGGCATAGTGGCTTTGATAAAAGGAAAAAATCCTGATAAGAAAGTAACCGCTCTGAGAGCAGATATTGATGCCCTGCCCATCCTTGAAGCCAATGAGGTACCCTACAAAAGTAAAAATGAGGGCGTAATGCACGCCTGCGGGCACGATGTGCATACCTCATCACTATTAGGAACAGCAAAAATCTTAAATACCTTGAAAGACCAATTCGAGGGAACAGTAAAATTGATTTTTCAGCCCGGTGAAGAGAAAATTCCCGGTGGAGCGTCCTTAATGATTAAAGCAGGTGTGCTTGAAAACCCCAAAGTTAACAATGTGATGGGGCAACATGTAATGCCGCTTATTGAGGCCGGTAAAGTAGGCTTTAGAAGTGGCATGTATATGGCTAGTGCCGATGAGCTTTACGTAAAAGTAATTGGTAAGGGTGGGCACGGTGCCATGCCCGAAATAAATGTGGATCCCGTTATTATTACAGCACATATTCTTACTGCTTTACAGCAAGTTGTTAGCAGACATTCCAGTCCTAAAATGCCAACGGTGCTTTCCTTCGGTAAAGTAATAGCCAATGGCGCTACCAACATCATCCCTAATGAAGTATACTTGGAGGGTACCTTCCGTACTATGGATGAAGCCTGGCGTGCCGAAGCCCATGTAAAAATTAAGAAAATGGCGGAAGGAATGGCTGAGAGCATGGGAGCTACTTGTGAGTTTGAGATCAGGAAAGGCTATCCTTTTTTGGTAAACGAACCGCTTTTATCCGACCGGGCTAAAGCAGCAGCCATTGAATTTCTTGGAGCAGAAAATGTGGAAGACTTGGATTTGTGGCTAGCAGCTGAAGATTTCGCCTACTTCTCGCAAGAGCGCGATGCTTGTTTTTATCGCTTAGGCGTGCGAAATGAGCAGAAAGGCATTACCTCTTCTGTACACACGCCCACTTTTGACATTGATCCGCTAGCGTTGGAAACAGGAATGGGCTTAATGAGCTGGCTGGCTATTAAGGAGTTAACCCATTAGTAGGGTTGACAAATAGTTTCGTGGTGAAAAATCCAGAGGAGGTGGTTGCTATTTAGCCGGCTTTTCCAAAGTTCTAAACTTTGGAAAAGTTTTCACTTATTGTATTCTGTTTCCGTTGTGCGTGTTCTTATATCTTAAACACGTCATACATATATGATGGCATTTGATCAGATTTTAACTTGTAAACTGATGCTTTTAGATATAAGTAATTCTTCCAATAATTAATTATTCTCTTACAGAAGTAGTAGGCGTTGCACTTGCAGTCCCTAGTATCTCCTCGCGCAAATCGCTGTTAATGGCAAAGGCTAACAATAAAGAGAGTAGCAAACCAATTGAGGCATAAGCTAAATCTCTTCCCAACATGGAGCCAGCCTTTTTGAGGGATTTCGAACGTTTTTTCTGCCTTCTTTTGGAAATAGCTATGGCCAACTCCCTTCCTCCGAGTAAGCCAATAAATACCCAGGTTGTACTAATAGGTATGGTACTGATTACTTTAAAATAATATAGCAAACATGCATAAACTATATCCACCAATGTGGCAGCGCGCACATCGGTAACACCAGACTTTTCATTTACTATGCTTTGAATTTTATCTCCTTTAAGATAAAAAAGCACGCCTAAGCCTAAGAAGATAAAGCCTGCAAAACCTACAAATTGGTAAATGTTTAAGGAGCGAGGTAAGTAAACAGCAATGTTTGCGGCATCTTGCGCTATCCATATGGACCATAGAGCGCCACTGGTAACCCACTGCAAGGGCGTCCAGAATTTAGAAGGGTGCTTACTTTTAAAGTACTTTGAAACAATGCGTTGCACCAGCAACCACACAATAATGGCCACAAAAAATGCGAGCAGATAACCCGAAAAACTCTTTGTTAGAACTTTTCCAATGGAGTTAGCCTGCGTGGAGAACGCACTTAACAGCAAAACTGAAGTAGAAACAGGCATTCTTAATCGGGTGAGAATAAGCAACAGGATGGGAGCAGCCAGTTGCAAAAAGCTGAAAGAAGTTGGTGCCTGGTCGAAGCCCTTAGAGGCTAAGCGCTGATGACTGACATCCCCATCAAAAACAACCCAACTATAAGTTACGGTGCACAAGAAAATTACCCCCATAAAAAGCCATAAGATCCACCATTTCCTGTGGCTATTGGAAGCTATAAAAGTTCCTATGGTTTGAATGCTGTCATTGGCAATGGCTGAATAAGCTGCCATAGCGAAACCTAACCACATGGCAATCTGTGGGTAAGGTGTAAAAATACCGCATAAAAAAGAAAGTACAGCTATAAAAGTGATAAATGCCTTCTCCTTTTTCGCTACCTCAAAGGTTTTATAGGTTATTTCGGATAGTGTACCCCTATTGTATTTTTCAAATGAATTTTTCGCCATGAAATTTTCGAAATGCGGGTGTTTTTATGCTCTTTTAGTTAGCAAAGCTAAGTAATCAAATTGAATTACGGAGTTAAATTAATATAAATGAACAACTAGCCAATTAATTCATTACTATAAATAATCTTATCGTAATATGAAATCAAAAACTTAACATTAGCTTCATATCACCACTATAATAATACCATTTAGTAGTGGTAAATTTGTGGGCTTCATTAAAAAGTACAATTTCCATAGAAAACAAGTCCATACATAGCGAAAATAGAAAATTAGTCATAGCAAAAAATGGATTTTATCTGCTTTTAAGCCTATTTCTTTTTCTTCTTGCTATCGATCTTATTGGTTACTCATTCAAGCTGTTAAATAAGGATGTGGCCGAATCCATCATTCAGCTTACTTCCAATCCTTTTATAGGTTTATTTATTGGCTTGCTCATTACGGCATTAATACAGAGTAGCAGCACCAGCACTTCCATGGTGGTTGCCATAGTTGCCTCAGGTTCTATTGGGTTAACCGAGGCCATTCCTATAATTATGGGGGCAAATATTGGCACCACATTAACCAGTACACTAGTTTCTTTAAGTTATATAACAAAAAAGAACGAATTTAGAAAGGCAATGTCTGCCGGGGTGGTTCATGATTTTTTTAATATACTGGTAGTTATCATCCTATTTCCTTTGGAATACTATTACGGCATATTAAGCAACCTTTCCTCCTATATTTCCACCCTTATTGTGGGTAAGAATTATGGTAGTATTCAAAATGAATACAGCTACTCAGTAATTACACAGCCAATAGTGGAGTGGGTTGGTAACTTTTTGCATTACCCTATAATTTTGGCCATTTTGGCATTTGCGCTTTTAGCAATTACAGTAAAGCTCATCTCGAAAATACTTTACAAAACCATTACCAGTGGCTCAAAGGAAATGCTGCAAAAATATTTCTTTGGAGGGCCGTATCAATCATTTATGTGGGGTGCGGCTATCACTGCAGGCATCCAGTCCAGCTCAGTAACTACTTCAGTAATTGTGCCGTTTGTAGCTACGCGCAAAATAAAGTTAAAGCAGGCTTTTACTTTTATAATTGGGGCAAATGTGGGCACTACATTAACAGCATTAATTGCGGCCACTTTTAAATCGGAGGCGGCAATAAGCGTTGCTTTGGTACATCTTATTTTTAACCTTTTTGGGGCGCTTATATTTCTGCCTTTTCCATTGGTAAGAAATATTCCCGTTTGGCTGGCGAAGAATTTCGGTAGAAAGGCAGTAAATACACGACTCATTGGTTTTGCCTATATTATTTTCACTTTTTTCGTAATGCCATTTATTCTCATATCTTATACTAATGCCAGCCAAAATAAATTAGCACTTACCTATAAGGTAAACGGTGTAGGAGGTGAATTGCTTCATTACAAGAAGATCATCATAAAAACTTTTGACGGCAATAGACTAAGTCATTGGTATATTTATGATGGCCTTGAAGAGGAGGAATCATTAGCTGATGAACCAACAGCCATTATAGAAGCCTACAGTAAGAAAGGCTTGATGGTTTATGGTAATACGGTGTTGAAGCTAGGCAGCCTAAAAGATTGTTGGCGTGATGATGATGACTCATTAAACTACAAAATTTGTCTTAGCAACATGGATGCATCTTATATACTTGAGGAGGTATTGTTAAAGCCAATTTATATTTTCAAGAAGGAATTTATGGCCGATTCATTGAGCTGGCAAGAGATTTATTTTGATCCGGACAGGCAAATAATTGTTAAGCACATTACGTACAATAATGTAGGCCAAATGATCAACTCTGATGAGCTAATAGGCATTTCCGATTTGTAAGTGCCCTATTATTTTAAGTTTATTAAACACGCGCTCATTGTGTGGTGCATCTTTCAACTCCTCGGTTAAATCCTGACCCGCCCAATGTTCATAATGCTGGCCATTTCTCCATAAATGTGAGTTAGTTACCTCATATATAATGCCCTTGTAAGCTATCCATATTTCTTCCTTGTCCTGCCCATTTCTAAGAGCGAGCTGCTGAGGGGAATATTCTTTTGTAGGTGCTGTCATGTGCCTGCAAAGCTATAATGAATTACAAAAAATGTCATTCTCAATACATTTTTTTATATTGCCTTTTACATTACAGCATGTATGGAAGCAAAAATTGATAATGTAGTACTAAATTTCGATTCAGGGAGCCTGTTTTTACTTAATGTTTTATTGGGTTTTATTATGTTTGGTGTGGCGCTGGACCTAAAATTTGAGGACTTCAAAAGAATACTGCTACACCCTAAAGCTTCCATTGTTGGCTTACTCTCGCAATGGGTTTTACTACCTATTATTACGCTTTTGATCATTTTTGTATTAAAGCCTGTTCCCAGTATTGCCTTGGGCATGCTACTTGTAGCGGCTTGTCCGGGAGGGAACATAAGCAACTTTGTGAGCAAGCTGGCAGGCGGAAATGCAGCACTTTCAGTTAGCCTTACGGCCCTTACAACCTCAGCCGCTATTGTAATGACTCCCCTTAGCTTTGGCTTCTGGTCATCTTTTTTGCCAAACACCGAGCAGCTGCAAAGTACCATATCACTCAATGTTTGGGATATGTTTGCTACCATCGTTTACATTATATTAATTCCTGTAATAGCCGGGGTTTTATTTAGCAAGTGGAAGCCTGAGTTTACAGGAAAAATCAGAAAGCCTATTAGTGTGTTATCAATTTTAATATTTGCCGCGTTTGTAATCATTGCTTTTTCAAAAAATGCAGATCACTTTGTTAGTTACATCGAGGTTATTTTTGTATTAGTATTACTGCACAACGGATTGGCATTTTTTGTGGCTTACTGGATGGCTAAAGTGGCAGGTTTGCAGCTGCCAGATAGAAAATCCATATCCATAGAAACAGGTATACAAAACTCCGGTTTAGGACTTATTCTGATTTTTAATTTCTTCGATGGCCTGGGCGGAATGGCTATAGTAGCCGGCTGGTGGGGTATATGGCACATAATTTCCGGAATGACTCTTGCTTACTTCTGGTCAGGAAAGAGCATTTTTACGCTCAGTAAATAAATTACTTAAGGCTTGCTAAAAAAGCCTCAGGTGGCTCATATACAATAGGGCAAAATGAAGGAGCATTCTTACTGTGCCTGCGTCAGGCAGGTGGAAGCCCGGGAAGTACCTGCCAGCCTGTGGATGAGATGAAGTGCCTGAGGCTAAATCTAAAAAATTAAAAAGTAACTTTTCAGTGCATATAATACGGGCTTTTATCGTAAGAAAGCATGCACCTACTAACAAACTCCAGCAATAGAAAATGACTTAGACCTAAGATTAAGCTTGCTTTTCAAAAGATTTACTGTTTTTCAGCATGCCCTACTTATACAAGTTCAATATATCATCAGCCAGTTTCCGCCTGCTTTTTGCCAAGTTTTTGTGCTTAATGAGTTTCCATCCGTTGCTCAGGTTATAAAAGAGATGTTTTACCTCCAGCCCTACAACACTTACCAAGGGGAAAGTACAAACTATAATGCTGCTTTGGAGCCAACCGATTGATAGGGTTAGCACTAACCAAACAAGTGCAAAATATATAGGGTAGAGAAAGGCAGAAATGGCAAATCTGAGCGATAAGTGCCAGGTCTTATCTTTCACTTTTTTTATAGCTATTTTTTCAATTACAAATTCCGGTATTGCTGTAATAATTTTGTAAAGGAGATAAAATGGCGAGAGGCAACAAAATAATATTGTTCTTAGAAGTAAGCGGAGGAAATTTGGCTTGTTGAGCTCATAGTACATGTTAATCCCGTTCTTTTTAAAATTGTTATAAACAGAATGGACGGACTCTTTTAAAGTCAACTTTAAGGCATTGTCTGCTTGTATGCGTGTGCTCAATTTACCTATTGCGTCATTTTCGGCATGTACTAACGATTTAAAATTTGCGGACATTGATTTAAACTCAGGCTTTAGCAGTGAACGTAATTGCTCAAAAAATTCAATTTCCGCTTCCCACTCTATATCTATCATTTCGCTGCTAATACCTTCACGTACATGGTCAGTAGTTTGCTTTAGCGCTTTTTGTGGGTTTGCCTCATAAATACCTTTAAAATCACTTATTGCCGTAGCCTCTCCATAATGGATGTGTACATCGTGCCAGCGTGCTGTCTGATTCTCGTAGTGTATTCCCACCGGTATAAGCGATAGGTTGAGTTGCCAGTTATTTTCTTCTTCAGCCTGAAAAGCTATTCTGGCAGCACCTTTCTGTAGCGTTCTTAAATGCCGCGGGAAGGCATGGTTTCCTTCAGGAAATAAGGCCACTACACCCTTTCTGCCAAAGATTTCGTAACACTGATCAAAAATCTGATCGTTTTGCGAAACAGAGCCTATTCCATCTCTCCTCCGGTAAATGGGCATTAACCTTATTGATGAGAGGGCGCTGTAAGCCCATTTGGATTTGAAAATATCGGCACGCACCAAAATATTTGGGCAACTGATACCCGAGGTGTACACCATAACTACTCCATCGATAAATGTATTTTGATGGTTGGCTACAAAGATAGCAGGCTTCTGTTTTTTCACCCTTGAGTAGCCGGTGGTAATTACCTTGCGGAAGGTAAATGCATATCCCAGCTTCATCGTAGATCGTGTAATAAAATAGATGAGCTCCTTCAGGTAATATTTCATAAAATTCTAAAATTTTCAAAGCACAAATATAGAATTTTTTAGAAATGTTCACTTCTTAAAAAATAACCGTTCAAGAATGAACAGTCTCAAGTAAAAAATCACAGCAGCGAGCTGTAATGCGGCTTATAGCACTTTGGCACTTTGATTGAATAATTTTCTGTAAATTTAATTCTATGAACAGATTAAGAAGATCGAACGATAAAGTAATAGCAGGTGTTTGTGCCGGCTTAGCGACATACTATGGTTGGGATAAATCAAAAGTGAGGCTCATTTATTTTCTGCTGTCAATTTTGAGCGTGGGCTTTCCGGGTGTGCTCGTTTATATAGTTTTGTGGTTTGTAATGCCCAATTCGTAAAGTATGCAGTCCAACGCAGCAACACCTGAAGCTTATTTAAAGACTTTGCCTGACGATAGGCGAGAGGTACTTACTAAGATTAGAAAAATTTTGAAGGCTCATTTACCAAAAGGATTTAAGGAGGAGATGAGTTATGGGATGCTAAGCTACGTTGTGCCGCACGCAATTTACGCTAATGGATACCATGTAAATCCAAAGTTGCCATTACCCTTCATCAATCTTGCTTCACAAAAGAATTATATCGCTCTTTACCATTCGGCTATTTATGCGGATGAAAAACTCTTAAAATGGTTTAAAGAAGCATATAACAAAAGAGCATTAACTAAGCTAGATATGGGCAAGAGTTGCATAAGATTTAAAAATATGCAGCAAATACCCTATGATTTAATAGCTGAGCTAGCTGAAAAATTAACACCGCAGGAGTGGGTGAGCATATATGAAGCGAGCATTCCAAAGGCAAAAAAAAGCGACTGATTTAATAACCAGTCGCTTTTATAATTTTCAGAGGGCTTTTCTAATTTCGGTCGTTGCTGTTTCTGCTGCTGCTTCTACCGCTTGTAGTGCTTGTCCTCGCTTTTCTATCGTTAGTATTTCTTGTACTTGAGCTCTTCACGCTAGAATTTCTAGTATTTGAGCTCTTGATGCTAGCATTTCTGTTGTTCGAGTTTCTCACACTTGTGCTTCCGGCATCTGAACTTTTAACGCTTCTACTTCGGGCGTTTAAACGGCCGGTACCGGATCTTCTAGTACTTGAGCTGCTAACACTTGTGGTCCTTGCTCTTTCACTGCTCGATCCGGTTCTGTTATTTACAACCGGTTCTCTGGCAGTGTTGCTGCGTACAGCAGTACTTCTGGTCGTGCTATTTCTGCTTGTTGAAATGTCAGCAACTCTATTCGTACTTGAGGTATTATAACTTCTTCCGGTTGATCGGGCACTTGCAGCCCTTGAAGCTGAAGCACTTGTGGCAACTACCCGACTTGAATTTCTACTGAAGGGCTTATTGAAATCGGTTCGGTTATAATTTCTGTTATTTCCTCTGTAAGTATTATTGCGCGAGGCATAATGTACAGTATTCCTATGGTAGTTATTAGCGTAAACTACACGTCTGGGTGGCTGTCTGTAATTAACATGGTTATGCCCTCTGTGATGGTGTGATTGACAAACCACACGTTGTTGTAAATAATAGTTGCTATGGTAACCGCAATGGCTGGAGCAAATATGATTTACTAAGGGGTAGTTAACAAAGAAATTTTCTTGAAAAATTTGTCCATTTTGCCCAAAGGTAAGCTCTATAAATCGGCCATTTCGTTCTAGTAAAACATTAAAGAATACATTTCGGCCTCTTCCCCATACCCGATCCACATGTACAAATCTGTGATAAGGGTAAAAATAATCGACTTCATAAACAATAGCAGCAGGAACTCCCCAATTATGTGTTGAACCAAATGAAGCTACAATATGAAAGTTTTGTGCTTTTGCAGAAGAATTTACAGCAAGCTGCAAACCTAAAAAAACACTGAGCGAAAGTAAAATGAGCTTTTTCATGACCTTTATTGTTTGGTGTTACTAGGCTAACTTCCAATGATAGTGCCAAAAAATGCTTCCCTTACAGATTAGGTGAGTTTTTAGACTCATGAGTGTTATGAAAAAATGTCTTTAATCTATTGATAACCAGTGCTTTTATAGAAAGTGAATAGTTACACAAAAAAAGAGGTGAGCACAGAATTAATTCTCTGTTTCGTAAGCAGTTCGGGTTACTATACTTCGGCCAAGCGTAATTTCATCGGCATATTCCAGCTCCCCGCCTATGGGTATGCCGCGCGCTATGGTGCTGGTTTTAATACCTAACGGCTTCAATTTTTTACTGATATAAAATGCTGTTGTATCGCCTTCCATGGTGGGTGAAAGCCCAAAAATAACTTCTTTTACTTCAGTACTCTCCCCGGCTACACGAGAAAGCAGCTCTGTAATATTAAGGTCATCCGGCCCAATACCTTCAATAGGCGAGATAATTCCTCCTAAAACATGGTATAATCCATTATACTGCGATGTATTTTCAATGGCCAACACATCTCTGGTATCTTCAACTAAGCAAATTAAGCTCTTATCTCTGCGGTTACCACTACAAATAGCACATACATCATCGTCTGAAATATTAAAACAAAGTTGACAATATTTAATATTCTTTCTGAGCTCAGTAAGGGCTTCCGATAGTTCAATGGTCTGTGTGGTATCTTGTTTAAGCAAATGAAGCACCAGCCTGAGTGCTGTCTTTTTACCTATTCCGGGTAATTTGCTAAACTCCTCTACAGCTTTTTCAATCAATCTTGAAGAAAATTGCATTTATTCAATCTCCGCATTTATACCCGCTTCAACTATTCCTTCTCTAAACGGCAACAATTCAAGAAAAGCACCTTTCTTAACAGCACATTTTCCCTTGTAGTGCACGAGTAGGGTACATTGCTCAGCTTGCATAGCATTGTGTTTACAAACTTTGATGAGCGTGTTTATAACATGATCAAAAGTATTAACATCATCATTATATACAATGAGGTCGTTAATCTCTTCGTCAGAAATTGTTTCGAGCAGTTCTGTTTCTTGTTGCTCGCTAAACTGATGTTGTGACATATACTTCATGAGTTTGTTAACCGATCTGAAATTTGTTTGTTATAATTTTCGCTTATTGCAATGTAAAAGTACAAAAAAATCAACAAATTCGATTTTCTTCATAACCATTTCAGTATGAATCCACAAATAGTCATTTTAATAATTGCATCGTATTTTATACTGCTTATGATTATTGCTCATTTTACTTCTCGCAATAGCGATAACAACACCTTCTTCACCGGAAACAGGCAATCACCATGGTTTTTAGTAGCTTTTGGTATGATAGGCGCTTCGCTTTCCGGGGTAACTTTCATCAGCGTGCCCGGGGAGGTGGGCAATACGGCTTTCTCCTACTTTCAGGTCGTGCTAGGCTATGTAGTCGGCTACTTGGTAATTGGCACGGTGCTTTTACCGCTTTATTATAAGCTTAACTTAATTAGTATCTACAGTTATTTGGAGGATCGATTCGGATATTATTCTTATAAAACCGGTGCTTTTTTCTTTTTACTTTCCAGAATTGTGGGTTCCGCCTTTCGTTTATTCTTAGTAGCCGGAGTTTTACAACTCGCCATTTTTGATGCTTACAATTGGCCGTTTTCCATCACTGTGGCAATTACTATTGGTCTTATATGGCTATATACATTCAGGGGAGGTATTAAAACCATTGTTTGGACCGATACATTGCAAACGCTCTTTATGGTTACGGCTGTTATGGTTAGTATTTACCTCATAAAAGATGCGCTCGATATGAGCTGGTTGTCCATGGTAGAAAAACTAAGAGCTTCCGATTATACTGAGATTTTCGTTTGGGATTGGACCAGCGGGCAAAACTTTTATAAACAGTTTATAAGTGGCGCATTTATAGCTATTGTAATGACAGGGCTCGACCAGGACATGATGCAGAAAAACCTAACCTGTAAGAGCCTGAAAGACGCACAGAAAAATATGTTTTGGTTTTGCATTGTGTTAGTTATTGTAAATTTCTTCTTTCTTACCATGGGCGCTTTGCTTTACATGTATGCTGAAACGATGCAAATTGCCATACCTGTTAGATCAGATGATTTATACCCGATGCTGGCACTTAATAATTTTCCGCTCATAGCAGGGATTGTCTTTTTACTCGGCATAATTGCGGCAGCTTACTCTAGTGCCGATTCAGCCCTTACAGCACTTACAACTTCTTTTTGCGTAGATTTTTTGGGCTTGGGCAAAAGTGATAAGCCTATAAATAAAAAAATAAGAATTAGAGTTCATATCGTTTTCTCATTTATCTTGTTTCTGGTGGTTTTGGCTTTTAATGCCATTAACGATCAAAGCGTAATTACAGCAGTTTTTAAGGCAGCAGGCTATACATATGGCCCAATTTTAGGGCTTTTTGCTTTCGGTTTATTTACAAAATTTAAGCTGAAGGATAATTCTGTCCCCTTCGTTTGTTTTGCTGCACCACTTTTGAGTTACATCATTAATTCTAATTCTGAAGCATGGTTTGGTGGCTACAAATTTGGCTTTGAGATTTTAGTTGTGAATGGCTTGCTAACCTTTATTGGGCTATTACTTTTGAGAGATAGAGGTGCTGTTACCGCTGTAAACGAGTTTTAAGTATTAAATTGCAATTATATTAGGTATTATAAAATAACTGTATTACATTTGTATTACATTAAAATTAAATCAAATGCTAACTGTACGTTTATCACCTAAAGAAGAAAAAAAGCTTAGTACCTACTGTATTCAAGAGGGCGTTGCCAAATCGCAGGTAGTAAAAGAAGCGCTCGTGGCTTATTTTGCAAAGGCAAATAACGAAGTATCCCCTTATCAAGCCGGAGAAGATCTCTTTGGTCAGCACGGAAGCAATGAGGTTGATAAATCGGCTACCTACAAAAAGCGTATCAAACAAAAGCTAAATGAAAAGCATTCTCATTGATGCGGGGCCTTTAATAGCCCTTTTCGATAAAAGCGACAGCTACCATTTACAGGCATTGGCTTTTATAAAGAAACTGGAAGCCTCGTTGCTAACCACCTGGCCGGTGATAACGGAAGCTTGCCATATGCTGGATTACAGTGTACAAACTCAACTAAATTTGCTCCAATGGATTGAGCGTGGCGGGCTAAAGTTGGTTGATATTACGGATAATGAAGTGAGCAGAATTATTGAGCTTACGCGTAAATTTGATGATGTGCCAATGGATTTGGCAGATGCGAGCCTAATAGTAGCCTCTGAGCTTAAAGGAATTAGAAGCATAGCAAGCATAGATGCCGATTTTTACATCTACCGAGATATCAGAAACAGGTATTTATCTAATGTTTTTATGAGTTAGCACTGTAGCAATTTTGTTAAATCACTAAAGTAATTCCAGGCTTGGATTCCAAAATACTGCCTCAAATAGTTGAACCTGATCATTTACTACTTTTATACCTTCGGCTTCAAGCAGTTGCTGCATTTTTTGTGGTGTTTCAAAATGCATTTTTCCTGTTAACAGACCATTTCGGTTTACTACACGGTGTGCAGGTACGTTATTTAGCGTAAAAGAGTTATTCATGGCATAACCTACTATGCGCGCGCTTCTGGCTGTACCCAAATATTTGGCTATTGCACCATACGAAGTTACCCGCCCTTCGGGAATTAATCGGACGAGTTGATATACCTGATCGAAAAAATCGTTCTTTTCAGCCATTGCTTGTGTAAGCTGTTGTTGATTTTATAGTTTTACGCCTTGTATGCATAAAGTACTTCTACTGTTTTTAATCTTCTCTGTATCGAGCGGGCTATCCGCCACCGGCCAATTATTGCATCCGTCAGATTCCAATTTGGTTATTTTTGAGTCTTTAGGAAAGAAAGGCATAAAAAATAAAAAAGGAAAAGTACTTTTGGCACCTAAGTACGAGGCCTTGAGCTGGGAGAATAATCCTAATCAGATAGATTTACCAATATTACCTTACAAAAAAACGAATTATTGGGGAATACTCGGAACCAATCTAAAGGAGGTCACGGAGGCTAAGTATGTTGAGTTAATCCCTTACACAGAAGAGTTATTAATTGCCGCAACCAGAAAGGCTAACTCTCAAATGGTTTTTTATGGTTTGGTGAATTTGAGGGGGGATGTTAAGATGGCACTTACTTATCGCAGACTTTTTCCTGCCGGTAGTTTACTTATTGCCGCACTGCAAAATGGGCCGCAGATACGGTATGGCATTGTTGATGACAAGGGAAAGGAACTGCTCCCCTTTGATTATTTTCAGATTGAATACTTAGGTCATTCGCATTTTTTAGTCACATCATATTTAGGTGATAAAAGCGTAATCAATCTGTCAAATAGGTCTGCAACGGTCGTTAAATCGCTCGACAGTGCCTCCTATTTTAAAGAGGATATATCTATAATTTATAAAGAAGGTAAGCAAGGCCTGTTGAGCGCTGAAGGCAAAATGCTTTTACCTATTGCCTATAAGCAGATTAATTTTTCTGACGGACAAGCGCTGGAGGTATCGGCTTTAGATGAATGGCATATTTTTGATAAGCAAGGGACAAAAGTGGCAGATGCTACGGCTGATTCCGTTTATTTGTTAAATAAGGATACACTAAATTTAATTTTTCAACATCATTCGTTTGTACGGTCGCTCAACAAAGCTGAATTAAGCAGTCCTTTCAACGGGACGCTAATTCAATCCTTCGGTATTAATTATATTATGCAATATGAGGATGATATTTACCTGGTGGATCAAGATAATCCGCAGAAGAAGGAGCGTTTGGGAAAGATTATAGGGTTAAACAATGATTTGCTCATAACTCAAAATAAGAAGTATGGAGGAAAATTTTATAATATTATAAATGCCTCCGGGGCGCGCATGGAGGCAGATGGCTTCGTGCTTTTTGAGCAATCCATTCATATTCAAAATAACGGATTTTGGGGAGTGTACACAACCCATTTTCAGGAATTAGTAAAACCGCTCTATAAAGAGATATATCATGATGGCTATCAACATTTCATCGTAAATTTTCAAGGAAACTTTGGTGTGATAGACTCATCTCAGCAGTGGATAATAGCACCTGATTTCAAAGCGCTTAAAGTGTTGGGCAACTCAAAATACTGGGCACTTACGCCTTATCTACGCGAGTGGCTCATAGGATTGGATAGCAAAGTAGAGGCTGACTTACACTATATGCTTTATGACAACATTATCATGGAGGAAAACATGGCAGGCGAGCTGAGAATGGTAGATTTGAATGGAAAAGCGAAAATGAGTTATCTTAAAGGCACTTACTTCAATCATTCCGATAAGGGCATTTTATTAAAAAGTGGAGACAGAATATCTTACATTAAAGCGAACGGGAAAACCGCATTCAATATATATGGCTACGACTCCGTACGCTTAGCTAATAACGAATTTTTACCAGTTTTTAAAGATGGTGCCTATGGTTTTATTGATTTGCAAGGCAAGTTGAGAATAGCTAACCGATATAATGCCGTTCAACTTTTTAATGACGGATTGGCATCAGTTAAAATAGGTGATAAATGGGGATATGTTAATAAAGATGAGCTACTGGTTATCCAGCCGTATTATGATTTTGCTTCTGACTTTAAATCCGGTGTGGCCATTATAAGGCAAGACGGTCAATTTGGGCTCATTGATAAAAAGGACAATAAAATATTGGAGATACGGTACGATTCAATTGCGCGAAAAGGTTCATTTTATTTATTAAAGGAGGGGCGAAAATGGGGCGTAGCAAGTTTGCAGGGCAATATGCTCCAATATCCAAATTATGATCAGGCGGACATTATGGGAGATTTCATTTTGCTGAAGCGTTACAAGCAATTTAAAATTATTGATACGCAGGGTACTGCCTTGTTTCCGGATAAATATGATGCAATTTATTATGATAGCAAACATCAGTATTTTTTAACAAAAACCGCTGGTAAAAGGAACTTGGTATATTTGAGTGACCTCTTAGTTGGGAAATTACCTTAATTGTTTCTCTTGGATTAGGAGCTACATGGCCACATCAAATAGTTGTGCGCCATTAGCATATTTTGGCTAAATTTGAAATCACTTTTTTTCGATAAGTCCATCAAAAAGCTGTATATTTGCTACGTTTTCATCGATAAAACCATCTTCTCTTTTTAGAAATGGATTATAAATCAAATCACATAGTGGATTCTGATACAGCAATACTTGATTTGCTGCCGCAATCTGTCGTTTTCAAGTCTGATGCAGGACAAACCTGGCTGAACAAGGAAGCGGCCAAGCTTTTTAAAACCGAAGATGAGTTTACCATTTCGAACAAAGCATTTGAGCAACTGCTTGCGGGCTTAAAAGAAAAAGTTACCAATAAAGAAGAAGTAGAACTTATTGGCAACAACATGCTCATGTCAATAGGTGCTTTTCCTTCCAGCTTTGGGGAAGATTGGATTTGGAAATTTCATAAAATGGCGCTCAAGGTAATTCGAAAAGCTGCTACAGTCAATGGCGAAAAAGGAGAGTTATGGGTTTTCGATAATGTAAGTGAGCTTTACTATTCAAACGAACGCCTAAATGCGCTCTTCAGAACATTGAATGTAGCTTACGATGAAATGAACGCCAACCTTTCGGTATTTCAAACTAAAACCAGTTCTTCAAAAAGTATTACTGATCTTGAAGCTGAGGAATCGCGGATTATCCAGCAGTATGATGATAAGGATATTTTAGGGAAAGTTACACACGACCTGCGTACGCCTTTCGCAAAGGTTTATACCATAGTTCAGTTGCTTTTGAGTGACAATCAAGAAAACTTAACCGAGCAACAAGTTGAACGCATTAAGCTTATAAAGCAGATTGTAACTGACGGGCTGCAGATTGTTAAAGGATTTTTAGCATCAGGTAATATGATGTTGGACGATAATAAATACAATCCCTCGGTAATTAAAGTACTGGATTTTGTGAACGACAGTTTAATGCCCTATGAGTTATTATCTGCCAGAAAAAATATCATATTCATTACAGAAATACCCAACGCGCCTATTGAAGTAAGTGTAGATAGTACATATCTTAAACGTGTGATTGATAACCTGGTGTCCAATGCTATTAAATTTTCACCTTTTGAAAGCCAGATTACATATAAAGTTTATTTGAAAGGGGACTCGGTTGTGTTCTCAGTGAAAGACAATGGCCCGGGATTAACGGATGACGATAAAAGTCGTTTATTTAAAAAATATCAACAATTGTCCGCCAAACCTATTGGCACGGATGATTCTACCGGATTAGGTTTATTTATAGTTAAAACAATGGTGGATAAAATGGAAGGTGAATTGTGGGTAGAAAGCGAAGCAGGAAAAGGTGCGAATTTTCAGGTAGCTTTTCCAATATATAAGACTTAAACCTCCTTCAATTTCCAATTGCCCCTTTTGAACCAAATGATGGATATTACCGCCAATAATGAGAATGAAGTAACAATGGCGATGTAAACCCCTGAAGTGCCGAAACCTAGGGTATTTGCCAGAACATACGATAAGGGAATTTGGATAAGCCAAAAGCATACAAAATTAATTATGCTTGGGGTTCGCGTATCGCCTGCGCCATTAAACGCGTGGCTCACCACCATTCCGAACGCAAAAAATAGGTAGCCGAAACAAATAAACCGAATGGCTTTTATGGCTTCGGCTTTCACTGCTTCAACGTCAGTAAAAAGGCCTACTATTTCGTAAGTAAAAATGTAAAAAATGATTGAAACACTGAATAGAAATATTGCATTATAACGAGCTGCAAGCCAAACCGACTGCTCGGCTCTTTCCGGCTGTTTTGCGCCCAAATTTTGGCCTACCAATGTAGCGGCAGCATTGCTGATACCGAAACTTGGTAGTATGGTAAAAATAATAATTCTAAGCGCAATAGTATAGCCTGCAAGCGCTTCGCTGCCAAACTGTGAAATAATACGGATGAGAAATATCCAGCTGGCCGATTCTATCAAGAATTGCCCTACACCACCAGAGGCAATACCTATCATTCTTTTGATAATTTGCCAGTTCGGTTTCAGGTATTTCAAGTAAATTTTTATTACCCCTTTATTATTAATGAGCTGAGTAATTTGGTATGCCACACCAACCGAGCGGCCAATAGTGGTAGCTACAGCAGCTCCCATAACACCCATTTCAGGTATCGGTCCCCAGCCAAAAATAAAGATAGGATCAAGTACCATATTGAGTATGTTGCTTATCCATAGCGCGCGCATGGCGATGGCTGCATTGCCTGCTCCTCTAAAAATACCATTAATTAAAAACAACATCATAATAATACCGCTGCTTCCGTACATAATTTTAGTGTACCACTTACCTTCAGCAATAAGCTCACTGCTACCACCCATGAGCATTAAAATCTCCTCACCAAAAATATAGCCCGATATACCCAATACAACAGAAATTATGAGTGTTATAAAAATAGCCTGAACAGCTGTATTTGAGGCTTCTTCTGCTTTTTTCTCTCC
This sequence comes from uncultured Cytophagales bacterium, assembly GCA_963832285.1. Lineage (GTDB taxonomy): Bacteria > Bacteroidota > Bacteroidia > Cytophagales > Cyclobacteriaceae > Marivirga. The sequence continues at coordinate 567,898 of CAWHTP010000011.1, read as the reverse complement.
AATTCTCCGTGCTACCATGGCGGTAGCTGCCATGCTTAGCCCAATACCTAGGGCGTAAACAATGGTGATAATAGATTCTGTTAACCCTACAGTGGCTACGGCATTGGTGCTTATCTGGCTCACAAAAAATACATCGACCACGGCAAAGAGCGATTCCATCACCATCTCCAAAACCATTGGTACTGAAAGCAGCAAAATTGCCCTTTTAATGCTGGTGGCTGTCAAATCTTCGTTTGTACCTTTAATAGCCGACTGGAATAAATAGATATACTTTTTTATGCGTTGATACATGGCAAAAAGCTGCGGAGAATAAAAATAATTACAATTATAGTTCTAATTTTGGGATAGCTATGTCCCAAGTAAAATAAAAAAATTATGAAAGCCGGTCTTATTTATTTTAATTACTTTATTGATGACTTCGTGCAGTAAAAATGAAAAAATGAATGCAGCAATAGACTGGCAAGGCCATAGAGGAGCCCGCGGAAATTACCCTGAAAATACATGGCCTGCCTTTAAATTTGCCATGGAAAATCAAATGAATACTTTGGAAATGGATGTAGTAATTTCTAAAGATAGTCAGGTGGTTATTTCCCATGAGCCTTTTTTAAATCACCTGATCTGCTTAGATACAGCAGGAAATGCAATTGCCGAAGAGAACGAAAAAGAGTGGAACTTGTATGAGATGACCTACGAGGAAATTGCTGCCTGTAATTGCGGAAGTTTAGGTAATCCTAGCTTTCCTAAACAACAAAGAATGAATATTTCCAAGCCATTGTTGCAAGAGGTGCTTGATGAAATAAAGACATACAGTAGCTCACAGGGTAATGAGCTACCTTATTTAAATGTTGAAATAAAATATGTTGATGGTAACCAAGGCGTTTTTCATCCTGATATTCCCTTATTCAGCGAGCTGGTTTATGAGGTACTTTCAACAAATTATGCAAAAGACAAATGGAATATTCAGTCTTTCGATTTTGATGTGTTAAAGTATTGGCATGCAAAATACCCTAACGTGCCGCTCGCAGCACTGGTAGAATCCAATACCGACACAAAAGCTCAGTTTGATTATTTAGGATTTACACCAACAATTTACAGTCCTTATCACCTTATAATTGATGAAGCTACAATAAAGAAGCTTCACAAAATGGATGTAAAAGTGATTCCCTGGACGGTTAATGAAGAAAAAATTGCCCAAAGGCTAATAGATATTGGTGTAAATGGAATAATAACCGACTATCCAAAAATAGCTTCTAAATTCCAACATAATAAGTAAGTTTGCGCAATAATTGAACCTATAAACTAAGCCTAAAGAGAAGGCTTTGTGCCTAGAGTTGATGGTATATTTTAAAAGTTAAGAAAAAAAAGGAAGATGTCAGATAAGAAATACGATGTTTATGGGCTAGGGAACGCGCTAGTGGACATAGTAACGGAAGTTAGCGATCAGTTTATTGAAGAGCATAAAGTTGAAAAAGGTGTTATGACGCTGGTTGAGGAAGATAGACAACACGCGCTCATTGATGCTATGAATATTAACGAAAATGATATGCAATGTGGAGGCAGCGCAGCAAACACAGTAATTGCCACCAGCCAGTTTGGTGGAAAAAGCTATTACAGCTGCAAGGTAGCTAATGATGTGGCCGGCTTATTTTATCTGAGAGATTTGAAAGCAAACGGTATTGATACCTTCCTTACAGCACAATCTGCACCACAAGGAATTACCGGTAAATGTTTAGTAATGACTACGCCTGATGCCGAGCGCACCATGAACACTTTTTTGGGTATTACTTCTGATTTATCTTCCAAAGAAATTCAAGAAGGGGCGCTCAAAGATTCAAAATATTTGTATCTGGAGGGATATCTAGTTACTTCTGAAACTGGATTGCATGCCATGAAAACTGCTAAGAAAATGGCAGAGGAAAAGGGTGTAAAAGTCGCTTTAACTTTTTCCGATCCTAGCATGGTAAAATATTTTAAGGAGCAGATGGAATCTGTTGTGGGTGCTTCGGTGGATATGCTTTTTTGCAATGAGGAGGAAGCTACACTCTATACAGGCAAAGCCGATTTGAAGGAAGCACGAGAGGAGCTGAAAAAAGTAGCTAAAAGATTTGCCATCACTCAGGGTAAAAACGGAGCTATTATTTTTGATGGTGATACTTTTATAGATATTGAACCTTATCCTGTACAAGCAGTTGATACAAACGGTGCAGGTGATATGTTTGCAGGAGCATTTTTGTTTGCTATTACCAACGGCCATAGTTTTGCCGAAGCAGGTAAACTAGCCTCTTTAGCAAGCTCTGTGGTAGTAACTAAATTTGGGCCACGCCTTACATTGCATGAAACAAAAGAGCTATTAAAAAAGCTGCACGATTAAACCTTTTTAACTAAACTATTTATTACTAACCAAAATGAACACAAATGATTAAAAAGCAAATTATAACAGTATGCCTGACATTAGTTGGGTTTATGGCTTACAGTCAGGAAAGAGCCATTGAATTTACTGAATTCGGGCTCGATAATGGCGCCCATGTAATTCTTCATCAGGATAACTCTACGCCTATAGTGGTGGTTTCAGTAATGTACCATGTAGGTTCTAAAAATGAAGATCCGGAAAGGACAGGTTTTGCACATTTCTTTGAGCATTTACTTTTTGAAGGGTCAGAAAATATTGATCGGGGCGAATTTGATAAGTACATTACCAATGCCGGTGGTGTGAACAATGCCAATACATCTAACGACAGGACTTACTACTATGAAGTGCTGCCATCTAACCAGCTCGAGTTAGGGCTTTGGCTTGAATCGGAGCGGTTAATGCATGCCAACATTGATCAAGTAGGAGTGGATACACAGCGTGAAGTAGTTAAAGAAGAAAAGAGACAGCGTGTGGATAACCAACCTTACGGTTCTATTTTAGAAGAAATTGCTAAACGCGCGTATAAAAAACATCCTTACCGATGGACTACCATTGGCTCTTTGGATCACTTAAATGCCGCTACCTTGGACGAGTTTATGGATTTTTATAAAACGTTTTATGTGCCGGAAAATGCCACCATTTCTATTGCGGGAGATATTGAAATAGCAGAAGCAAAGGAATTAGTGAAAAAGTATTTTGCGGGTATTCCGAAGGGTGGTAAAGATGTGCCAAGGCCTGATATTGTAGAGCCGATGCAAAAAGAAGAAGTAAGAGACACAGTGTATGATAACATTCAATTACCAGCGGTTATTCAGGCGTATCACATGCCGGCTCAGGGAATTGACGACTCTTATGCGCTTGAAATGTTGAGTACGGTGCTATCCGGAGGCCAAAGTGCAAGGCTCTATAAATCATTAGTTGATGAGCAGCAAAAGGCATTACAAGTATTAGCTATACCATTTTCTTCGGAAGATCCGGGGCTTTATCTACTTTTTGGGCTACCAACTATTGGTGGTAGCGCTGCCGATTTGGAGGAAGCCATGGATGCGGAAATTCGGAAATTGCAAAATGAATTAATCTCAGAGAGAGAATTTGCCAAAGTGCGTAATCAAGTTGAAAATAATTTTGTATCGGGCAATAGTAGCATGACAGGTATTGCCGAAAGCTTGGCTAATTATCATGTTTATTTTGGTGATGCCGGCTTAATTAATAATGAGATAGACAGGTATATGAAAGTTACAAGAGAAGACATTCAGCGTGTAGCGAAGAAATATCTGACGGAAGATAATAGAGTGGTGTTATACTACCTGCCTAAAGCTCAAGAAAATAACTAAAAGAAACTGCTAACTAAAAGTTTAAATAGATAAAAGATGAAAATCAGATTTATATACATTGTACTTTTTGCCTTTTTAGGCAGTACGGCATTTGCTCAGGTAGATAGAACCAGCGCTCCTGCTCCAACAGAGCCGAAGGAAATAAATATTGCTAAGCCCTATACATTCACTTTAAAAAATGGCTTGAAGGTATACGTTGTGGAAAACCATAAACTACCACGTGTGGCGTTTTCACTTTCGCTTGATCGTGACCCTGTATTAGAAGCGGACAAGGCCGGCTATGTGAGCTTTGCAGGTCAACTGATGATGAAAGGTACTGAAAGTAGAACGAAGGCTCAGCTTGATGAAGAAATAGATTTTATTGGAGCAAGTTTAACAGCCTATTCAACAGGGATGTTTGGCTCTTCTTTAACAAAGCATAAAGATAAATTGCTAGATTTGATGACCGATGTACTGTACAATCCTGCGTTTCCGGAGGAGGAACTCGAGAAACTGAAGAAGCAGACATTGTCAGGACTTGCCGCTTCTAAAGATGATCCTAATTCAATTGCTTCCGATGTTAGAGGTGCACTTAATTATACATTAGATCATCCTTACGGAGAGTTTACCACTGAGGAGAGTGTAGAAAATATAACACTGGAAGACGCCAAGAGCTACTATGACACTTATTTCAGGCCTAATATTGCCTACCTGGCCATAGTGGGAGATATTACACCAAAAGAAGCTAAAAAGTTGATCAAATCTAAATTCTCAAATTGGGAACAGAAAGAAGTGCCTTCTGCAACTTATAAAACGCCTAAAGCACCTGAAAAAACTTTCGTAGCATTAGTGGATAGAGACGCATCTGTGCAATCTGTTATTAATGTTACTTACCCGATGGAATTACAAATAGGTTCGCCCGATGTAATTAAAGCCAGGGTGCTTAACCAAATTTTAGGAGGAGGATTTTCATCCAGACTAATGCAAAACCTAAGAGAAGATAAAGCTTTTACATACGGGGCACGCTCATCGTTAAGTTCGGATAAACTGATTGGTAGTTTTACGGCATCCGCTAGTGTAAGAAATGAAGTTACTGACAGTGCCATTTCTGAATTTATGGCTGAACTGGTTAAAATTAAAGATGAGGGAGTAACCCAACAGGAGCTTGACGCAGCAAAAGCATCGATCATCGGTAGCTTTGCTCGTTCATTGGAGAGCCCTCAAACGGTAGCTTCATTTGCCATAAATACTGCTATTTACAATTTACCGGAAGATTATTACACTAATTATTTGAAAAATGTAAATGCGGTTACTTTGGAAGATGTGAAAGCCATGGCACAGCAATACATAAAGCCTGAGAATGCAACCATATTGGTAGTGGGCAAGGGAGATGAGATTGCGCCTTCACTAACTCAGTTCGGTGAAGTAAAGTATTTTGATAGATATGGCGAGCAGTACGACCCGAACGACAGAATTAAAATACCCGATGGTTTAACGGCTCAGAATATAATTGATAATTACATTAAGGCTTTGGGCGGTAAAGAAAAGTTAGCGGCTGTAAAAAACATAAAAACAGTTTATGAGGCTTCGGTTCAAGGTCAGAAGTTACTGATGACGAGCGTTAAGAATAACAAAGCATCTAAGCAAGAAATTACCATGATGGGTATGAACTTTATGAGCTCGGTATATGACGGTACAAACGTAAAAATTACGCAGCAAGGCCAAGATATACCCGTTGGTGATGAGGATAAAAAAGATTTGGTGGTAGATGCACAAACTACGCCTGAGCTATATTATGCCAAAATGAATGTGTCGTTAGCACTGGCTAAAGCAGAAAAAATTAACGGAAAAACTGCATACGGTATTGAGGTAACTGCCCCATCAGGTAAAACCACTACGCAATATTTTGATGCTGAGTCGGGCTTAAAAGTTAAAACTACTTCGGCAGTGGAATTACCTAACGGTCAAACCATGAACAGCACCACGGAAATAAAATCATATAAAGAGGTTGATGGCATTATGATACCTGAGAAAATGAATATTAATCAAGGTATTCCTATGACTGCTGAATTAAAATCTGCAGAAATTAATAAAGAACTAGCTGACGGAACATTCGAAATAAAATAGCAAGTTGAACTTAGCCTAACTTCATAAAAACTGCACCGAAAATTAGATGATTAATTCTCGGTGCAGTTTTATTATATATATCCTGCCACCTTATAGGCTGCCATTCCCATCCACTCCTTAAAAAGAATAGTCCATTTTAATAGCGCATCGCTACTGGGTATAAACATAGCGGGATTGATTTGCTCATCATTGGTTAAAAAAACTGTAGGGTAGGCCACCGTTTTAATATTATTTTTATCAAAAACTGCCTGCGCTCTGGGCATGTGGCTAGCGCTAGTAATAAGTAGCACGCTATTGCTTCGAATTATCTCCTTCACCAGTTTTGCACTTTCTGCCGTATTTCTTGACTGGTCTTCGATGAGTAGTTGCTCCATTGGGAAGGCAATATCAGCAAGGTAAGATTTTAGCACGCGCGCCTCTTGTAAATCGCTTCTTAAAGCAGTTGCTCCTCCACCACTGATTAGGAGTGTGTCGAATTTTTGTTGCTCAAAAAGTTTCATTGTTTGCAAGAGTCTATCAGCATTCTGCTGAAAATATACCCGGTCTTTCGGTAGTTTTTGCGTATTAGTCATACCTGTTAGCAATACAGCATACGTATATTTCTCATTCGTATGTAATACTTTTACTGGTGTTTGGTAAGCTTTTAGCAAGGCATTGGCTAAAAAATCGTTGGTGAATATAATGAAAAGCAGAAATCCGGCAAGGCTTAAGTGCTTTTTGAACCGCCATTTCCTAAAAAGGAAGAATCCGAGCCAACACAAACCGATTAAGGTGGCGGGCATAAATAAGAAGCTGATTGTTTTTGAGAGAATAAAAAACATGACTCGCAAATTTACTAAAATTAGTAAGGAATCGGTTCGTTTAAGAAGCTTACAAAAACCAATTTGGAGGGTTTGACTAAAATAACAATCCTAGTAAGCAGCTAAATTTAGAGGAAACCATGTAATATGACATTAAAATAATCCATAGCTTTCATGCCCTTTGCACTACCGGCCAACCATTTTAGCTTACCCACCAAATGAGCATCTCGATAAGGCATTAGGCCCAATGTAAAACACAGAGCCAAGGGTATGGTCAGTTTTTTCAACTTGCTCACAAGAGCGTTTTAATTTGGTTTATCATCGTCTGTGGATCTACCACGCCCGCTTTTCTCCACTTAATTTCACCTTGCTGAAAAATGATAAGGGTAGGGATACTCTGCACTTTATATTTGGCAGCTGCTTGCTGGTTTTTGTCCACATCAATTTTAATCACCTTTACCTTGCCTTTCATTTCCGTAGCCACCCGCTCTAAGTAAGGAGCCATCATTTTGCAGGGACCACACCAGTCGGCATAAAAATCTACTAAAACAGGTGTATCCGCTTTTATTAAATCAGCAAAACTGGCCATGTTATTTAGTTTGCAGGTAGCTGTTCCATGCGTTAATGCCACCGGCTAAGTTGTAAAGGTGGTTAAAACCATTACTAGCCATAAAGCCGCATGCTGTACCGCTTCTGTTACCACTTCTGCAATAAACCAAGTACGTTTTGTCCTTATCAAGCGTCTTTATCTTTTCGGCAAAATCAGGTCCCATAATATTAATTTGAGTAGCTCCTTCAATAAAACCTTCCACCTCTTCTTCTGGCGCTCTTACATCAAGTATAATGGTATTTTCTTCTTTCGATAAATTGTCGAATTCTTTAGGGCTAATATTTTTGTGGCTCATATATTTGTAGATTATTTGTATTTTTTGGCAAAGTGCTTTACTCGAAAAGCTTATAGTACTTGATTGCTAACTGTCAAGTGAAATTAATAAGATAATTTGAGTCTTGAAATTAAAATTGAATTGTTATTTCACGAAGTAATAGCTGTTTCTTTTCTTCAAATTTTCTTTCTGCCAATAGCTCCACTTTACTATAACCTCCAATGTAATACCGTTGGTATATTGGTAAAATATTAAGTGCTGCATTAAAAATGGTAGTTTGTATGGCACTGATGGTAAATAATGTAGCTAAGCCTCCAATTAATAAGGTGGAGTTTAACCCTTTTTTCCACTCGCCAATGTAGTAATAGCCGAGGCCGGGAAAAACTATGCTAAGATTTCTGGCTTTTTTTGGTGATTTTCGTCTTAAATCTAAGCTCTGATCTCGCACTTTGTTTACTGTTACCAAACAAACGCTGTCATCGCATAATTCGGAGAAGCCATTGAACGCCTGTTCATATTTCCCTAACTGGTACAGGCTTACATACTGCAGAAATTGCTTCTGCCAGCGTACAGAGTCATTGCTCAACTGTGGTATGTTATAAGTCTCGGCTAAAGCGGTGTGGTAATCTGCAAGATGAATGGCACAAATCGCTTTTTTGACTGAAATTTTAGAGGTGGGTAGTTCCTTGAAAAGACTTGTATTAAAAGCCAGATCATAATAAAAATATGCCTGTTGGTATTCTTTCTCTTGGAAATAAGCGTCTGCCAGTTTTTCATATATCTTGGCAGAATACCTATTGGTGGAGTCAAAAAATAGCACGCGTTGGTAAAAATTTATGGCATTAGCATAATTTGTTCTTTCAAAAGAATTTTCCGCTAATACGAATACGCTGTCTATTGACTGCGCTTGCATGTTATTACAACTAATAATTAGAAAAAATATAAGTATCGGCTTTATCAAGTTCTCCATTATAAAAGTTGTTGTTGTATCTTTTGGCCGCTTTGTAACTACCAAAAATATTACCTAAATAAAAGCTTGCACTAAGGCTGCCATAAACCCATCCCTGCCATTCTCCAATATCTTTATTGCTAAATCCTCTATATGCCTGGAAGGCCGTAACAGAGATTAGAAGAAAGTTAAGCGCGGCATCCGCATAATCATTTGTATAAACGCGGCCTAGGCTGGGCACGGCAGTACTTAAAAGTGCCGCAATTGCTGGTTTTTTTTCTTTGAAGTTAATAAGGTTAGTGATTACAGGTTGTAACTTTGCACTTGTGACGCTCATTGCATTATTATAAAAATTTCTAGAAAGCTTTTCTTGAGATTGCTCAAACTCTAATCCGTATAAATTTAAAATTCCTGAATTAAAGGTTTCTGCCTCGTTAGAATAAGTATAGTCTTCATTTTCAAGAAGATTTTGTGCTAAGTCAAATTCCTTCTGCCTCATTCTCAGTAAAAAAACAAATTGAGAGGTCAAGCTATCGTAAGGAGTAAAGGATAAGCTTTTCAAGGCATTTACATCCTGTAAATTATAATAACATTTTAAAAGAGCGGTCTTATATTGCTTTTTTTGTGTACTGTCAATATAGAGTAGTCTTTCATATTCTCTGGACGCTTGTTTGAAATCTCCTTTTACATATAGAAAAGCGGCATATTTTTTAGTTGCCTGCACACTGTAAATATCCTGTCCGAAGGAACCGTGAACAGAAAGAAAAGCGATAAGAATTAGAGGGATGACTTTTTTTAACACTTTTCGCATTAATCAACGGGGTCGAGCAAAAGTTTTGTTTTCTCATCTACTTTATAACTTGTAGGAGATAGGCCGTGGCAGCGCGCAAGTCTGTCAAAAGTCATTAAATAGCCCAATGTCAAACCTTTCTTTTGCATGGCATCAACCGCATATTGTGAGCAGGAGGGATGAAATGAACATGAAAACATGTCTTGTGAGGAGATGGTATTTTTATATAGCCAAAAACCGGTCTTTACAAAACTCTGAGCTATATTTCTGCCACTTTCAAGACGGTACTCAGGAGACTTGTCGGAGGCAATTTTATATTCAATGGCGTGTGTTGTTTCAATGATTATATTGATCTGAGCCTGAATTTTCAGTACTCCTATCAGGCAAAGTATAATTGTAAAACTCGTTGTTTTTGGTGTCATTAAGAATGATGTTTTTATAAGTGTACTTTTTGGTTAGTGTTACGGTACCACTTTCCACCTGCTTATAATATTGTTGAATCACTTCCTGCGGAAAAAACAAACCCTGAATAAAAATATAATCGTTAAAATTCTGTCTATTGAGCAGGTCACCTTCCTTATTATAAAAAAGGATTGCGATGAGTTTGTTAGACTGATTCTGTGTCAGGATTTTACCTGTAATATTTTCCAAGCCCCCCGATGGCATCCACTCAGTAACAACAAATCCATTATTTTCAGTAATATCACCTTTTTCATAATATCCGCTACTACCCAATCCAAAGTTTGAGAGTTCATTTTTTAATAGCAAATGATATAATGATGATGTAACGAAATTATCGATTATTTTCTTCTTTTCCGCTACTCTATCATCAATTACAAGATATAGTAGCGTATCATAAAAAACCAGTAACTCTTCTTGTGGAAACTTCATGTCCATTAAAAGTTTTTTCTCGTTAGTATCATAATACAAAGTTCCCATAGTGAGCTTAATAACTCCTTCACTATTTACTTCTTTTACCGAGAAATCTGCTTTTAGCCGAAAAAATTGTTGCGATCTACTTTGCAGAGAAAAGAAAAAAAGGACGATTCCGAATGAAGCCGTCCTTATAAAATTTTTATTCATATTTACTTTATATCGTAGATGCGCTGAATGCAGCCGCAAATAAAACGAAGTAAAGTACCGTTCCTACAACAGTGCTAATCACACAGCCCAGTAAGGCTTTCTTAGTCTGCTCGTTATCTTCAGTAACAAAGTACACTACAGCTATGCCGGCAATACCCAAGCAAAAGCCCCATAAGAATGGAGGTATTCCTAAGGCGTGTTCACCATCAGCCATACTACTCATACCTGAATAGTTTCTGTCAAGATTTAAGTCATTAAATCTGGCGCCATTATCTGAGTTGATATCTTGCATTTTAAGGCCTTCCATCTGAACTAATGATTCCAACTCATCAAGCTGCTCCATTGCAGATGATTGCGCTGACATATCAATTTTGAATGGATCTTTTTCAGGATCATTTCCACCCGCCACAGTTATAGTTGAGGCAATGGCTAGAGTAAGTAATGTAGTAAAAATCTTTTTCATGGTTTATGGGTTTATGTGAGAACTAGCAAATTATATAAATTTTTTTAAAAACTAACAATAATTCAATAATTTATTATCTTTTTATCTGAGTAAGAGTGTAATTGTACGTGCGAATGGACTTTAACTCATCTTCAATCATTTTTTTTTCTTGTATACTGCCTTGCAGTTGATAGTCTTTAGCCAGCAATAAGCTCTTTAAGTGATTTCCACCGCCTTGCTTCTCGAGCTGGTTCTTAGCAAAAAGAATATCGTTACTGCTGATGCTGTCCTTCAAGAGCGTGGAATAGACTAAGCCGTATTTTTGAAAGTAACTTGTTTTTGCTTGCAACATTTTATCAGCTAAAATCTTAAGATTTACATCTACACTTTTTGTTGCAAGACTTGCTTCAATAAAGAGTTCATAAAATTTCAGATTTTCCGGATGTTTCCGATAAAGCTTACCGGCATATTGCAAAGCTAAATCCGCCCGATTCTCAAGTCTGAGATAAAAATGACTTAAATAGGTAAGTGCCTCCGTTTGTTCCGTGCCGCTTGTACTTGCTACTGCTTTGAGTCCCTCCAACCCTTTTTGCTTATCACCTTCTTTAAATAGCCACATGAAGCCACCCATCAGGCTATTGTTACTTTGGTAGTAGGCGTAATAGTAATTGTACAAACTCACCACCAATAGCCACGGAATAGTTAATTCTTCAGTTGGTGTTTCTAATTTATTCTTTACCAGTTTATAAGCATCGGCTCCCGAACTAAGTGCTTTATAATAGTCGCCTTGGTTATATTGCTGCTCCGCTTTAAGGATGTGTGCATTTACTTTAAAAATCTCCAGCGCATTTTCATCAGCCAACAGTTGTTCCAGATAAGTATTATAAGTTAAAACCACTAATTCGGGCTGCTCATGGATAGGAATATATTTCCAACGCATGTAGTGGGCGCTCAAAACGTTGTATATGGCTGAGTTAGCAGCAATATCAATCGTCTGGATTAGGGAATCGGCATGATTAAATTTAAAATTATAAATAGCCGATATGACTTCAACATTTTTTTTGTCTGATAGCTGGGCAAATACGCTACCAATAGTTACGGTGAAAAAAAGCAATGTTAAGAATATTAAACGCAACTGCATAAGGCTCTTTAAACATGAAATTTAATATATTCAAAAAATTTCACGTCATTCTCTTTTATTTTATTTAGTAAAAGGTCTAATTTACGATATAGAAAATCAACAAAACTTAAAAACTATGAGAAAATTTTTTATTACTGCCCTAATGGCTATTTTTCTTTCTGTGCCTTTATCACATGCCGCAGAAAACGCTTCGGTAAAACCAAAAATTGAATTGACTGCTGAAGAAAAAGATGATGAACTTGTTCAACGCTTGTTGGAAATACAAGAAATGGACATGAAGGACATGTCCAGAGCGGAGAAAAAAGCTTTAAAGAAAGAGGTAAAAGCAATAGAAAACAGATTAGGTATTGATAACAGAATATCAATATCGGTAGGAGCGCTGATAATAATTATTTTATTAATAATACTGCTTACTTAATAGGTAGACACATTTATGCGTATAATTACAACATAAACCATAAATAAAAACTACCATGAAAAAAGTATTATTGCTTTGCTTAGCAATTGCGACCTTGGGAATTTCAAATTCCTTCGCTTCTAACAATTATTACGTAGATGATGCTGCCGTAGAAGAAGTTTTTGCGCAAAGTGTTGAAACTTTTACGCAAATAAATTTAACTACTGATTTGCGATTAAACAATGCGGAATTTGCTGACGATAAAGATCCCTTAGTTGCTATATTATTAAATTGGTTAGTAGGCTATTTGGGAATTCATAGGGTTTATCTGGATGGACGACCCACATTGATTCTAATTTACTTCATCACCTGTGGTGGTATTTTTTACATTGTGCCATTGGTAGATTTAATAACACTAATTATTAACTATGAAGATATAAGTGCCTATATAGGAAACGATAAGTTTATTATGTGGTAACCAGCTTAAACTTTGATGTTCAATTTTTAAGAAAGAGGTGGCTTTTGTTCACCTCTTTTTTATTTGTTTAAAAAGGTAGCTGTTTACTTCTAACACGTTTTCTTTAATGAGGCTTTTATTATACTCCTCTGCCAAATAAACTGCATGGCGTGCACCGCCTAAATAAAATACGTAAAACAGGCTCACGCCTGTTAAAGTACCAGAGAAATAGTACCCATTTAGAATACTGTAGCCGGCAAAGCTCAATAATCCAATTTGTATAACGGAAGAGGTGAGCCCTCGAAAAAATTTGCCGGCATACATCTGACCCACGCCCGGTAGAAAGTAGGATAAATTTTCTGCCTTTCGGAGACTTTTCAGTTTCAAACTTCTTAAATTATGGTAGTAATTCTTGATTGAATCCGCACTTTCATTGCTCAAATTTTCGAATGATAAGAATGCTTGCTCTGCTTCAGTCCATTTGTGCTGGGCATTGTAGCATAACACAGCAACTAATTTTTGCCTAAGTTGTTGCTGAGGGTTTTTAGTCAGATTTTCCAATAATAAAACATTATACCCCGCTTTTTGGAATGCACTACAAAGATATTGATTGAGAGCTAATTCATAAAAGAGCTCAAAACGCATAGAATCTGTTAAAGAGGATGGGTTTAATCGCTCCAAGCATTTAATGGCTTCTTCAAAGTTATTAATAGATTTATAGGCTTGAGCTTTACTAAAGATAAGCTCATTTCTTTCTTCGCTCCCAGCCGCTTCAAAAATTGCTTTTTCCACAAACACCATATGCAGCGCTGTAGTGTCTTCAAAATATTGCCCACTACTTATAAAAGGAGCGGATAGGAATAAGCAAATCCAGCTGTATGCTATAATTAACTGCTTCATTAAATTCATTATTATACTTTTTAACAGATAATGCGCTGCCCCAAATATTGGCGGCATGGAATACACTTAGTAAACTACCATAAATAATAAATCGCGGGCTATTGAGGCCATCTTTACGGTAGCTTTCTATGGCTTGTAGCGCCATAAAAGAAGTAATAATGAAAGAATAAACGGCCTGACCTCTCTTGCCTGCATAGAATCTCCCTGCTCCGGGAATTATAGCTGTCATAGCTCCTGCTAATAAAGGTGATTTCTCCTTGCGATTAAAAATGTCGTTTTCGGTTTTCCTTAAAGATTTTCTTTCTTTTTCGAAGAAATAGTAGTCCTTCCGGATCAGAGTGTCATATAACTGATAATCTTGCTGATTCCTGTTTAAAAGTGCCACTCCGGAAAGTTCAAAATATTTTAAAGCGGTTATAGGCGAGCTGTCAGTTAAGGATTCAATCTGTTTCAGATAATTTATTGCCTGTACTGGCTCCTTATTGTAGATGTAATTAATCCCTATCAGAAAACGACTTTCATTAAAGTGAATGAATCCGGTACCCACCTGTTGTAACGATTTGTTGGACGCTGCGAAAAGCTGCTGTTGGAATAACGCTTTGCCACAGAGGTAGTTCAACGAGTCGGCCGAAACGATCTGGCTTTGCTCTGATATAAGATAATTGGTGTAAGTAACTACATGCTCATATTGTCTGGTATTGTATAAATACTCCACAAACTTTTTATCGGATTTTTGCGCTTTGGCGTTTCCGACATAGGCAAAAATGATTAAAAGCACGTAAAAAATTTTGGAGTTACTTAAATCTATATGTATCAACACGATCAACCAATTTCCCTGATTTATTAAAATGTAGCGGGCTTGTTTCTACCAGAGAAATCCTATTGCACCTACTCAATCGTTCAACAGTTAACAGACTTCCTCCCAACACTCCGAATTCCTGAACAAGAGCCTTGCTGAAATGTGAACACGTTGTTTCAAATATGCAATTTGCCGCTATCTGCATGCTCACGTTTTTTTGGTAAAAGGCCACACCACCCTGATAAATCCACGACAAAGGATTCCATTGTTGATTAAAAGTTATTTTCCTTTCAGGCTCTATGATCGCTTTTTCAGCTTGGGCTTGCTGCTGTAGCAGCGCCAAATCATGCTGCAGGGCAGATTGCGCCACAGATTGCCTGGCGCAAATGAGAGATAAAAAACCACAGAATAGTACTTTACTTAATGAGCTGCGCATTTGAAGGAATGTCATATTCAAGTTTCTTGGCAGTATCACTAGTATCAAAAATAATGTTGGCATATCGCGTTTGCGATACAATTGAATCCTCTTGTGTCTTAAAATCAATATTTGTGATGGATGTGGGCAGGTCTATATCTTGATAGGTTTGATATTTAGCAAAATAAACTTTCTTCACAATTTTTTGATCGGCATCAAGGTATTCCACATAAATGGGATTATAATTTTTATGCACCAATTTAATGGCTGAAAAATATGTAGCTGCCTGTGCAGGAGGCGCCCAATGGCTAACTATAAATCCATCTTCAAAGACTGTATTTTCCATCGTGAATCCCATCTCCGAAAGTCCTAAGTCGTCTTTTTTGTTGGAGAGGAAGTAGTACAGTTCATTCGTTTTACTGCTGTAGTATTGATTATCCGATTGTATTACTGTATTATTGTTTTCGTCATAGATGCTTACATTTCCTTTTTCGTTATTAATAATTACCAGATTATCCGGCTTGGAATAGAAGGTAACCATTTTACCAGCCGCACCATAGTACGTGGTCATTTTAAGAACCTGCATTTTGCCATTATTTGCTTTTTTTATCTCAGCATCTAGCTGTACATTTTCGAAATGCTGTGCATTAATTTTAAAGGCCATAAAAAACCATGCTCCAAGAAATATTACCAATAAATCTTTTTTCATATGCTGAGTAAAATTTTATCATTTTGGATTGCAAAGATACTTATTATTCACGCCATTCTAACATTAGTCGGACCACAATTATCAGAGAAAGTGGGCTTTAATGGCCCATCAAAACGATTTCAAAAAAAATTGGGCAGCAGTACTATCTTACCACCTCTCTCGGAATATCCTGAGGAAGCCGGCTTAGCAGTTCGTAGTTAAGCTGATTGCTAAGCTCTCCGAAACTTGCTACTGTCACTTCCACATCGCCTGCTGCGCCTATTAATATTACTTCATCGCCCTTTTTAGCTCCTTCGCATTCACTTATATCAATCATAAGTAGGTTCATATTAATAGTGCCTATAACTGCCACCCTTTGTCCGTTTACAATAGCGCGA
This sequence comes from uncultured Cytophagales bacterium, assembly GCA_963832285.1. Classification (GTDB taxonomy): domain Bacteria; phylum Bacteroidota; class Bacteroidia; order Cytophagales; family Cyclobacteriaceae; genus Marivirga. Next base: position 551,905 of record CAWHTP010000011.1, on the reverse strand, counting down.
CCCTGGTTGCTGAGTGAGCGCGCAAAACCATATGCATATCCAACCGGAACAGCCGCTACCGTCATTTCTTTCGAGGCTCTATAGGTTGTTCCGTAGCCAATAAATTCACCCGTAGGCACTTCTTTTACCGACATTATTTGAGTCGACCATTTTATCACTCGGCACAATGGGTCAGTAGCACGTGCTTTAGTAAAGGATTCTTTTCTTTGATTTTGATGGAAAATAAAGGTCTCTCTACTCGGCCAGAATCCATACAACATAATACCTACACGCACCATATCCATTTGCGTTTCAGGATAAAAAATCATAGCAGCAGAGCAGGCGCTATGTTTACTTCTGGGTTGTAAACCAGCACGCTCAAACTCCAATGTATATATTTTGAATAGTTTTATTTGTTCTTGTATGCGAGCATCATTCGTCATGCTCTCCGCACCTGCGTAATGCGTACACAACCCATCCAAAATAAAGTGTGCTGTGTTTGATAAAAGTGTATCAATTACTTTAGGAATATTGGCTTTTTCTATGCCTGTTCGGTTCATTCCCGTTTCCAGCTCAACATGAATTTTAGCTTTAATTTTTTTTGCTTTCGCAATAGCAAGCGCTTCTTTGAGCCTATCCTGTTCAAAAACAAAAAAAGAAACCTCGTTTTCAATGGCCCAGCCAAGGTCATCGTTACTTAACCAGCCCATAATCATTACTTGCGATGTCACATGCTTTACTGCGCAAACCTGAGCAGCTTCATAAGCCGAAAATACTGAGAAATGAGCAACGTCTGCGGCTTCAAATAGGGGTATCATTTGAGCTATACCGTGGCCATAAGCATTTCCTTTTACTACAGCCGAGAGTTTAGTGCCTTTATGTAGCTGCTTTTTTACAAATTTTGCGTTTTGGCGTACAGCACCTGCACTTAGGCTTAAAATAGAGCTGGATTTAGTCGGATTTGTGGTCAGTGTGTTTCTCAAAATGTTCTATTAAGCCAATGTACATATTTAATCCATCTTTAATGATTTGGTCAGGAAAGTTATAAGCCTCGTTGTGAAGGGTGGCACAATCCATTCCTGCTCCCAAGCCAAAGAAGCCGGAAGTAGTAATTTTTTTATAATGGCCAAAATCTTCGCTCCACCTAAAAGGCGTTTCTATCAAAGAAAAATCTAGCGCTACCGCATGAGCGGATTTTTGCATTACGTTCAATATCTCCTCTTTATTTTCGGTGCTAGGAAAGCTTTCCGTATAATGTACTTCGCATAAAAGCTCATTCATTCCTGCCTGATGGTACACCATTTCTTCCGCTAATAGCTTAAGCTTTTCTAAATCGTTATCCTTGATTGCACGCAATGTAACTCTTATTTCAGCATAACCGGGAGTTATGCCGAAAGCAATTTCCCCCAGGCTGGCCTGCACTACAGTTAAAAGAACGAGCTTCTCAAATACATCATGCTGCGCACTTAAATTGGTTAAGTCAGTAATAATATTTGCAAAGGCAATGGCGGGGCTTATACCATTTTCGGGTTCTCCTGCGTGGCTGGTTTGGCCTCTTAAGGTGATAACCATTCCTGTAGAGGCAGCCGCAAAGGTACCTTTTCGGCATATTACTTCACCTAATTTGAAACCCGGCAAATTATGTAGCCCAAACAAATAGTCTAATTTAATACCCTTTGATTTGAGAAAGGTGCTAATGGCTTTTGCTCCTTCCCCTGTTTCCTCTGCAGGTTGAAATATGAGGTATATGGTATTTTTCAGTGTTTGCCTGTGGCTCAAAAATTTCGCCAAGCCGGCAACCATTACGCTATGTCCGTCATGCCCGCATTTATGCGATACGCCAGCCGTTTTACTGGCGTAAGGTAATTTAATGGTCTCATCAATCGGCAGCGCATCCATATCGGCACGGAATCCTATATTTAGGGCTGTTTGATCACTACCAGTAAACTTAAAAATTAGGCCATGTCCGCCAATACCTTCAAAAAGAGTATCAGGTTTAAACCCATTGATAAAATCTTTAATAATACTTGCCGTTTCCTGCTCATGGTTAGAGAGCTCCGCGTGCCGGTGTAGTTTATGTCTTAAGGAGATGAGCTGATCTAAATTGATGTTTTTGATCATTGGCAATACAGAAAATTATTATTCAACCGTTTTTTCGATGTAATTTGAATTTAAAATCCCTAAGGCACCCATGTATTTTAGCTTAAAATGGATTAGGTCACCAACTTTTCTGTTTCTCTCGTTATCTCCTAAATCTATCACAATCATATCCGAGCTAGAGCCAACTACTTTAAATTCATAATCATCAAGAATAAGATATTTAGGATCAATATCCAACACTCCTATGTCAAGAATTGCTCTAAAACTTGTTTTTCCGTAAAGCGACTCATTTATAGCGGTCACTTCACCTTGCGGATTGGCAGCCATTTCTCCCATTGGTATCTTAGGTTTTTCCGTTATCTCAATTATTTCCGTAAATAACTCCAGGCAATCGTCATGCATTCCAGAAATGGTGTTCTCCTCAAATAAATTAGCACCAAAATAAAGTGTTTCGCCTATTCTGAAATGGTTGACGCCTGCGGGAATCTGCTTATTCATTATAAGCGGAATAGTTACGGAAGTGCCACCTGATACCAGCGGTATTTTTCTGTTAAATTTGAGTTCGATTATCTGCTTGTAAAGGCTGAGCTGAATGAGTTTATCTTGAGACGGCATCACACCATGTAAGCAATTTAGGTTGGTGCCTATACCTTCAATTTGGATGTTTGGCAACTCAAAAACCTTGGCATAAAAATCAATCAGATGTTCTCCCATCACACCCTCACGCAGGTCGCCTGTTTCTATCATTATAATCGCCTTATGCACCTTATTTTGTTTTTTGGCTTCGTCAGATAAAAGCTTGAGTGTGTAATACTCGGTATTCATGCTGATGTCGGCATATTTTACAATATCAGGAATACTTCTCTTCGCAGGGGGCTTTATATAGCAGGTTTTAACGGTACTGTCAATTTCTTTTACCTTTTTGAGGTTACTAATTCTGGAATCGTGAATTTCTCTAAAGCCTAGGTTTATCACCTCGCGCAGGTAAAGCTCGTTGCCGCAAAATATCTTTGTTACAGCACCCCAATCAAGGTTATTTTCTGTAAAAAGCTTATGCAGAAAATCGAAATTATGTTTTAATTTATCTCTATATAATTTTAAAAAAGCCATACTATTTTGTTAACCTCATTTCGAGGTATTTATTTGTAAACCCGAGTTTTTCATAAAGAATTTTAGCGGGGTTATCGGGTTCCACGTGCAAGGCAATATCACCTTTCGCTGTATTAATTGCCTTACGCATCAATTCTTTCCCAACACCTTTACCGCGTTGGTCACCATGCACCGCAATGTAAACCAAAATATTTTCGGGTATATAACCGGACATACCGGTTTGATTTACAACAACTGCACCCTTTATTTTTCTTTCTTCTCTGGCAAGCACTACAAAACCACCCTGATGGTCAAATGAACTCAGCGAATAATCAAGACATTTCATAATATCCTCTTTTAGGTCGCCATATTCATCTAAATGTTTAAAAAGAAAATCTGCAATTTCATTTTTCTGAAGAGTAGTTGCTGAGTCTATTGAGGTTAGCGTTTGATATTCCATAGTTATTAAATTATTTTTTTTGGGGAGATTAATGAAAATATAACAAAACTGATTGCTGAAACAAGTATTCCAAATACATTTGGATCAAGATTATAAGGCAACGCAATTTTTAATACTGATAAAGCGACTGTAGTAGCACCACCAAATATCATGGCAAACAAAGCGCCTACAGGGCTACTTTTCGACCAAAACAAAGCACCTATAACAGGCACAAACAAGCCGGAAACCATAAAAGCATAGCTATATAACATGAGGTTTAATACATTAGTCATTTGGCTTGCCAACAGAATTGCGGCAAGGCCTACAGCTAATGTAACCAATTGTGAAAGCCTCATAAAACTTTTATCAGTCTTAAATTTTTTCGAAAATTTTAGAATAAAGTCGGTTACAATATTTCCGGATGAGGCCATTAAGCAACTGTCGGCTGTAGATAAAATGGCTGAAAAATAAGCCGACATCATTAAACCTAACAAGCCGGTAGGCAATATTGTTCTCAACAGCATGGGTAAGCCTTGCTCCGGATCAGTTTGGCTTATGTTGGCTGCGCCCAAATAATTGAACATGCCTTGATCGGCCGCCACTTTGGCCATTAAGCCAAGCGCTACACCCATAAAAGCCATAATTGGCCATTCAAACAAACCGGCTATAAACCAGGCTTTCTTAGCAGTTTTCACATCTCTACTGGCATAAATTCGCTGGTACAAGGTCATACCCACAAACCAAATAGGGATTATGGTTACTACATAATAGACTAAATCTTGCCAGGAGATATTGGTGAAAGTGAGCATTTCAGGTGCCACGGTTGCTTTAATGGCACTCCAGCCGCCTACACTGTTGTAAGCCATAGGTATGCCAATAAATACTAAACCGGCCATAAGTATGATCCACTGCACCGTATCCGTGTAAATTACCGCTTTAATACCACCCATAACAGTGTAAACCACAGCTACTATGCCCATAATCCACAGCGCTAGGTTCATGTCTAATTCAATAAAAGTGCCAGAGGCTAATTTTGCACCTGCCAATATCTGCGAACTTGTAAAACCCAGATAGCCAATGGCTGATATTAATCCGGCTACTAATGCTACCTTACGGTCGTAAAAATACTCAAAGAGTTGCGGAAAAGTGTGGAATTTATCAAATGCGGGATTTCCTTTAATTTTAGGAATTAAGAAAACGGCAGCGAGCCAAGCACCTATTAGACCGGTAAAAAGCATCCATGAGCCTGATAAACCTATGGTAAAACCCAACCCGCCTAAACCTATTGAAAAACCACCTCCTACATCGGTAGCAACAACTGATAGACCGATATGCCAGCTACCCATGCCCCTGCCGCCAACATAATAATCATCAGCACCGGAGTTCTTTTTTAAAAAAAAGAAGCCAACGCCAAGCATGGCTACCATATAAACTACAAAAATGAGAATGTCAATTATGTGCATAAAAGGTGTTTACCTTTGTCAGGTTCTTCAGTTTAATGATTAAGTAAAAGAGCAAATAGGCTGAACTTGCCCAAGTGCAATTGTTGGTAATATAAATAAAAAAGTGGAGCACAAAAAAAAGGGCTTAAAGCCCTTTGCAATGCTATGTGTATGGCATATTACTTAGATGAACTTATTTTTGCACCCATATATTCTCTATTCATCCGTGCAATATTTTGAAGGTCAATACCTTTAGGACATTCAACAGCGCAAGCACCTGTAACGGAACAGGCTCCAAATCCCTCAGCATCCATCTGCGCTACCATTGCCTGAGCTCGCTGGTCTCTCTCAACTTTTCCTTGCGGAAGAAGAGATAGTTGCGCCACTTTTGCACCAACAAAAAGCATGGCTGAGGCATTTTTGCAGGCAGCTACACAGGCTCCACAACCAATGCAGGTGGCTGAGTCAAAAGCATTATCAGCTACACTTTTTGGTATAGGAATTTCATTGGCATCAGGTGTACCTCCGGTATTAACGCTAATATATCCTCCGGATTGAATAACTCTGTCAAATGCACTTCTATCAACGGCTAAGTCTTTCACCACCGGGAAAGCTTTGGCCCTAAAAGGTTCTATTGTAATGGTTTCGCCATCTGTAAACGACCTCATATGTAGTTGGCAGGTGGTTACACCTCGAACCGGACCGTGTGGCTCTCCATTTATATGCATGCTGCACATACCACAAATACCTTCACGGCAGTCATGATCGAAATGTACAGGATCTTCGTCTTTATCTATGAGCTGCTCGTTTAAAACATCAATCATTTCAAGAAAGGACATGTCAGATGATACACCATCTAAGTCGTAGGTTTTAAATCCTCCTTTGTCGCTATTGTTCTTCTGTCTCCAGATTTTTAAAGTAAATTTCATTTGAATAACGTTAATTGGTTATTGGTTATCAGGTTTAGTGAAAGAAATTTTAGACCTTTTTAGGTAGCCTATATAACCATTCAATACTTTTATACTATGATTTATTTTGTTTTTTAAAGTTATCAGTTTATCCTGATCAATATAGTTGTTTTCAAAAGCTACCAATGTGTGGTCTATTAACTCATATAATGAACCTCTTCCATTTCTGCAGAATTGAATGTTTTCTTAAAAATGAAAACGACCAAGACCTTCAGCGATATTTGCTGTAACCGACACTAGATGATCTAATCATTAGATCGGATAGTCTAAATCTCTCTGAGCCAGGAAATGTTTTCACTAGATCCATTATATTAATCCTTAATTCTCTGGCTAATTCCCAACATTCTAAATCTTCAAGAGTATTGAAAGTAGCCATTATTGAATAACCTATTAACCTTTAACTCGATAACTTCTAATTACTTATAACTCCTTTGTGTCAACTTAACATTTTCAAATACCAGCTCTTCCTTGTGCAATTCTTCAGGTTGGTTTAAACCTTTAAATTCCCAAGCGGCCACATAAGCAAAATCTTCATCATTCCTTTTGGCTTCACCCTCTTCAGTTTGGTGTTCTTCTCTAAAGTGTCCACCGCATGATTCTTCTCTATGCAAGGCATCATCAATCATCAGTTCTCCAAGTTCTAAGAAGTCAGCCACGCGAGAAGCTTTTTCCAAAGAGCTGTTGAACTCTTCATTAGTTCCTAAGACCTTTACATCTTTCCAGAACTCTGCTCTCAAATCTTTCACTAAACCTTTGGCTTTATTTAAGCCTTCAGCAGTACGTGACATTCCGCAGTATTCCCAAATAATTTTACCTAATTCTTTATGGAAATGGTCAACAGACTTAGAACCTTTAATTGATAATAGTTTATCTATATCACCTTTAACGGCAGCTTCAACTTCTTTAAATGCCTCATGATCAGTTTCTATTTTTTCATATTTCTCGCCTGCTAGAAAATTACCAATAGTATAAGGCAACACAAAATAACCATCGGCAAGACCCTGCATCAAAGCACTTGCTCCGAGTCTGTTAGCGCCATGGTCGGAGAAATTAGACTCTCCTGTTGAATATAAACCCGGTACGTTGGTCATTAAGTTGTAGTCTACCCACAAGCCACCCATGGTGTAGTGAACGGCAGGATAAATTTTCATTGGGGTTTCATAAGGATTTTCACCGGTAATTTGCTTGTACATATCAAACAAGTTACCGTATTTGCCCGAGATGGTATCTTGCCCGTCTCTGGCGATGGCATCTCTAAAATCGAGAAATACGGCTTTGCCGGTATCATTAACACCACGGCCTTCATCGCAAACATATTTTGCATTTCGTGAGGCCACATCCCGCGGAACTAAATTACCAAATGCAGGGTATTTGCGCTCCAAATAATAATCTCTGTCTTCTTCACTTAAATCACGCGGCCTGATCTCACCTTTTTTAATCTTCTCGGCTAGTTCTTTCGTTTTTGGCACCCAAACTCTACCATCATTCCTGAGCGACTCAGACATCAGCGTAAGCTTAGATTGATGATCGCCACTAACCGGTATGCAGGTTGGATGTATTTGCGTATAGCATGGATTTGCCATAAGCGCACCTTTCTTATGAGCTCTCCAGGCAGCAGTGGTATTGGAGCCCATTGCATTGGTGGAAAGATAGAATACGTTTCCGTAACCACCAGAGGCTAAAACAACAGCATGTGCACTGTGAGACTCTATTTCACCGGTGATCAAATTTCTGGTAACAATACCTTTAGCCTTACCTTCTATGGTAACCAAGTCAAGCATTTCATGGCGTGGATAAAGTTTTACCTTACCATTAGCTACTTGACGGCTCAGAGCCGAGTAAGCTCCAAGCAACAATTGCTGGCCTGTCTGTCCCCTTGCATAAAATGTTCGAGACACCTGCGCTCCACCAAAAGATCTGTTGGAAAGTAAACCACCATATTCACGAGCAAAAGGAACTCCCTGAGCCACGCATTGGTCAATAATGTTTACACTAACCTGTGAGAGCCTATAAACATTACCTTCTCTTGAGCGGTAATCGCCACCTTTAATAGTATCGTAAAACAATCTGAATACGCTGTCACCATCGTTTTGGTAATTTTTAGCAGCATTTATACCACCTTGTGCAGCAATAGAATGCGCTCTGCGCGGACTGTCCTGAAAACAAAAAGCTTTTACATTATAACCCAGTTCGGCTAAAGAAGCAGCGGCCGAAGCACCTGCTAAACCAGTACCTACCACAATAATTTCGTATTTCCGCTTATTGGCGGGGTTAACTAATTTGATATTAAACTTATGATTCGTCCATTTCTCAGCCAATGGGCCTTCAGGAATTTTTGATTCTAACTTCATAATTTATTTATGCTTAGTTATTGAAAAACATATAAATAGGAATTGATGCAAATGCAGCTGGTATGGCTACGGCATATACAATTCCAACACCTTTAATAAACGGGGTATATTTGTTGTGATTAATGCCCAAGGTTTGAAATGCACTGGAAAAACCATGAGACAAATGAAAACCTAAAAACACCATACACACAACATAAATTGCTACATACCACCATTCTGCAAAAGCAGCATTTACTACTGCAAATAAGTCCTTGTTGCCGGAAGCATCCATCGGGATGGCGCCCCAGTGCATCTCATACCAGAAATTTCTTAAGTGTATAACCAAAAATATGAGGATAATGGTTCCTAAAATGCCCATATTACGCGAAGACCAACTGCTGTTAGCACTGCCCTTAAACTTATCGTATTCAACCGGTCTTGCTTTATTGTTCTTATACGATAGAATAACAGACATAATTATGTGCAGTAAAATAAAGGCATATAACCCATAAGAGGCAGCTTTGATGATAGGGTTGGAGGTCATAAACTTAGCATAAGCATTAAACTGTAAACCTCCATCATCCATCAGTAATTGAAAATTACCGGTTAAATGAACCACTAAAAAAACTATTAAAAATAGCCCGGTTAAGGACATAACCACTTTTCTACCTATAGTACTAGTAAGTGTATCAGTTAGCCAACTCATATAATCTTAATTCAAAATTTGGTTATACATAAAAGTGTACCAAAGGTACATTTGGAACCTGTAGAAAACAATTGTGTTTTTTATTTTGAGAGATTCTAAATAACGCATTTATTTTATATTGCAAATTCAATGTCGTTTGAATAATCTTGTCTTCATAACGTAATCCTTCTCCCCAAAAGAAAGAGCTAAGGTCTTATCTAAATGACATTGATTGTGGATTCAACATCTTGCCGAAATATATTGTTTAAGACTTTATAAAAACTTATTTTTCATTTTTATCGTTTTCACTGTCCAATTGAATTAAGCTTAGTGAAGAAAGTACTCATTCTATTTATACTTTATTTTGTTGTTGTGGGTCAATCCATGGCCACTCACATTCGTGCAGGAGAAATTATAGCCAAAAGAGTGGGCTGTGGAGGAACAGAATACGAGTTCATTCTTACAGCTTACAGAGATACGGGTTCCGATATCCTTTTTGGCAACGGTATTTTTAATTTTGGTGACGGTGAATCAATGGCATTGAATCCTGACAACTACTTTTTGAAGGAATTAATTGATGATGAAGTGGAAAAGGTACAATTTAGATTCAGACACACTTATTCAAGCGGAGGTTTTTATACGGTATCATACAATGAAGATTTCAGAAATGTAGGAATTGTCAATATTTCTAATTCCGGATCAGTCGCTTTTTATGTAGAAACAACATTCCGCCTCGATGCTTTTACGGAATGTAATTCTTCACCTATTTTTGATAATCCTCCCGTTGATAAGGCTGCAATTGGTGTGGTGTATTTTCACGATCCGGCAGTATTTGATTTCGAAGGTGATAGCCTATCATTCAGATTTGTAACGCCAGAAAGCAGAACGGATGTTGGTGCTCCGGGATTTAGGTCACCTGAAATAGCATCTGGCGGTCAAAACAGCATGCAAAATGGGCCTGCTACGCTTACTATTGATCAAGACTTTGGTTTCGTAACATGGGATGCTCCTGCCTTAAAAGGGGAATTTAATATTGCTTTTGTTGCGGAAGAGTGGAGAAAAAACAAAATAACAGGAGAATGGGACTTCTTAGGCAGCATCAGACGAGATATGCAGATTATAGTAGGAGAAACAGATAATAATCCGCCTGAAATAATAATTCCTAATGATACTTGTGTTGAAGCAGGTACTTTAATAGAAGTACAAATTACTGCTACTGATCCGGACGATGGAGCGGTTGTTAGAATTGATGCTTTCGGAGGCCCATTTTTGCTGAACCCACCTGCAGAGATTATTCCGGAAAATGAAGACTTTTTTGAGCCGCCACATACAGCAACTTTTAGCTGGCAAACCACATGCGACCTTATACGAGAAGATCCTTATCAGGTAAGTTTTAAAGCCGAAGACAGCGGTCCGGGCATTAGGCTCACCGACTATAAAACCTGGAATATTACAATAGTGCCGCCTTCACCTAAAAATGTTACCATAGAGCCTCGTCCACAGCGGTCAATTAGGTTGGGATGGGATAATTACGACTGCGGATTGGCAGAAGTTATTCAGGTTTACAGGAGGGTAGATTCTTTTCAATTTACTCCTGCTAATTGCGAAATAGGCATTCCTGAAAATGGAGGTTACGAATTAATTGGTGCTGTGCCGGTTAGTCAAAATACGTATACAGATAATAATGCCGGTAGAGGTTTGGACTTTGGCGCTACCTATTGTTATAGGTTAGTAGCGGTATTTGAGTTGCCTACAGGGGGTATAAGCTATGCTTCGGAAGAAGTGTGTGAGAAAATTGCTGCCACCGGACCGGTGGTTACCAATGTAAGTGTAAATGAAACCGATGTGGATAATGGTGTAATAACCGTAAGCTGGCTGCCACCATTTGAAATAGATGAGGCGATATACCCACCACCTTATAAATACCAACTGTTAAGGAGTAATGGAGCAGGCTTTTCTCCGGTAGCAGTCATTACGGATGATACTACTTATGTAGATACAGGCCTGAATACTGAAGAAGAAATCTATACCTACAGGTTACAACTTTATTTGGCTGGGGCTACAATTAATAACGAAAACCTAATTGAAATATCAGCAGATGCAGCTAATATTGAACTAAGTACTGTGTCATTGTTTGAGGCTATAGCACTCAAATGGGATGCGAATGTGCCTTGGTCCAACACAAACCAAGACTTTCCTTACCATTATATTTATCGCGATAAAGTGGATGTAAATAATCCGGAAGACCTGATTTTAATTGATTCTGTTGATGTTACATTTTTCGGATATAATTATACAGACAGCGGATCATTTAATAACCAGAGGCTATCAAATGAGTCTTTATATTGCTATTATGTAACCACGCAAGGCACCTATGGTAACGATGATATCTTTGACCCATTGATTAACGACAGCCCTATTTTGTGCACCATGCCGGATGATAATATAGACCCTTGCCCTCCTTTTGAAGCTTCCTTTGAAATCGATTCAGAAGATGCTTGTAATGCTTATTTAGCTGACAAGCCTTGCGATTTTAATGATTTTGAGAATACTATAAGTTGGGTGGCAAATTCATTAGATACCTGCGATACCAGTATTGCTTATTACGAGGTGTTTTATCAAAATAATTTAGCCGATGATTTCGTGCTGGTTGGTACAACAACTGATACTTTCTTTACGCATGAAAATTTACTTGAGTATAAAGGCTGTTACAAAATACGGGCGGTAGATAGATCAGAAAACAGGAGTGTTTTCTCTAACACATTTTGCAAAGAAAACTGCCCTAATATAGCCTTCCCAAATGTGATTACGCCAGGCAGCAGTCCGGGTCAAAATGATGTGTTCACACCATTTTATGCCGGTGCTAATAGCGCCATACCGCTAGAGTTTTGTCCGAGATTTCTGGAGCAGATTGAGTTTAACGTTTTTAATCGTTACGGAAAATTGGTGTACACTTATAGAAGTGGAGGCGAAAACAGTTTGTATATTAATTGGCCGGGTGTGAATAACAATGGTGAAGAACTCCCTTCTGCTACCTATTTCTTTGAAGTAATAGCAACTTTTGATATGCTTCGGCCGGAGAATAAGACAAGATTCTACAAAGGGCAAGTCCAAATATTACGTTAAGTTTTGCTAAATAACCACATCATTTTTTTTGACGGTGTCTGTAACCTCTGTAATGGGGCAATCAATTTTGTGCTTGATCATGATAAAAAAGGCAAGTACAAATTTGCTGCTTTGCAAACGGAGGTGGCTAGTAACTATCTTTCAAAGCAACAAATTACTGATATGAATTCCATAGTTTTGTTCGCTGAAGGCAAAACCTACTCCAAAAGTACAGCCGCTTTAAAAATTGCAGCAGATCTTAACTTTCCATGGTTTTTGTTCAAGGCGTTTTTGATTTTTCCCAAGTTTTTACGCGATCCTATTTATGATTTTATAGCAAAACGCAGGTATAAATGGTTCGGCAAACGCGAGACTTGCAGAATGCCGACTCCAGAAGAAAAAAGCCGGTTTTTGACTGAGTAGTTAAATCTACGTATTCAGGTAATCAAGGCGTTTTCTTATTGATATAAATAACAGTAATAATCTTAGAACTACAATAAAAATAATTATAACATGAGCAAAGCTTATATATTCCCCGGCCAAGGGGCACAATTCTCAGGGATGGGAAAAGAATTGTATGATACTAATGAGAAGGCAAAGCAGCTTTTCGAGGAAGCTAATAAAATCTTAGGTTTTGAAATCACAAAAATCATGTTTTCCGGTTCTGACGAAGAACTTAAGCAGACAAAAGTAACGCAGCCTGCAGTATTTTTGCATTCGGTAATAAGCGCGCTAGTTCACCCTGATTTTGTTGCTGATATGGTGGCAGGGCACTCCTTAGGAGAGTTCTCGGCCTTAGTAGCTAACGGCACCCTTTCTTTTGAAGACGGCTTGAAGTTGGTGCACAAACGTGCTTTGGCTATGCAAAAGGCCTGTGAAATAAATCCATCTACTATGGCGGCAGTATTAGGTTTGGAGGATATTCTGGTGGAAAAAATATGTGCTGAGATTAAGGGTGAAATTGTGGTACCCGCAAATTACAACTGTCCCGGGCAATTGGTTATTTCCGGATCTAATAGAGGTATTGAGATCGCTTGCGAAAAAATGAAAGAAGCCGGAGCCAAAAGGGCATTACCTCTACCTGTTGGTGGTGCGTTTCACTCGCCATTAATGGAACCTGCAAAAGAAGAATTGTCAAAAGCTATTGAAAATACTCACTTTTCAAAACCGAGCTGTCCAATATATCAGAATGTTACAGCGCAGGGCGCTATTGAAGTAGCTGTTATAAAGCGCAACCTTATTTCGCAACTTACTGCACCGGTAAAATGGACCCATTCCGTTCAGCAGATGGTGAATGATGGAGCAACAGAATTTATTGAGAGTGGTCCGGGAAAAGTATTGCAGGGTTTAGTAAAAAAGATTCATCGAGAAGCCGTAGTCTCGCAGTTAGTTTAAGCAAAAAAGAGAATTTACAAATGCTCTAAAACTATTAGTGCATGTGAAGGATTTTCTATTTGTTATAGCCCAATAGTTTCAGCATGCTCTCACTATTTTGTTCATCAGCAAATAGCTCGGTTGAAATTTTTCCATCAGCATCTTTATTAATTAGCACATGTTTAGGAGCTGGTATTAAACAATGCTGAATGCCTCCATATCCACCCAATGATTCTTGATAGGCTCCTGTGTGGAAAAAACCGACATACTGATTTTTCTCAGGTTCTACATTCGGCAAAAATACTTCGAAGCTGTGGGCTTCGGAATTATAATAATCTTGCGAATCGCAGGTAAGGCCGCCCATGTTAACCTTATGAAAGGGTTCTTCCCAATTATTCACCGCCAGCAAAATAAACTTCTGGTTCAATCCCCAAACATCAGGCATATGCGTAATAAATGAACCATCAATCATATACCACAGTTCCTTATCGTTTTGTAGCTTCTGATCTAAAACGGAGTAAATAGTAGCTCCACTCTCACCCACAGTATAACTCCCGAACTCTGTAAAAATGTGAGGCACCTCTACATGGTTCTTTTCACAAATCCATTGTATGTTTTCAACTATTTGATCTACCATGTACTGGTAATCATACTCAAAACCGAGCGATGTTTTTATAGGGAAACCACCGCCAATGTCAATGGTATCTAATTCCGGACAAATCTTTTTTAGCTCGCAATACTTGTAAACAAATCTGCTCAGTTCACTCCAATAATAGGCGGTATCTTTTATACCGGTATTAATAAAAAAATGGAGCATTTTAAGTTTGGCCTTTTTGCTGGGTTCTATTTTCTCTTTGTAGTAATCTACAATGTCGCCATATCTTATGCCAAGTCTGCTGGTGTAAAATTCAAAATTTGGCTCTTCGTCCGAAGCAATTCTAATACCCACCTTAAAGGGTTTCTCAGCACCTTGCTCGTAGGCATCTAGCTCATTCAGGTTATCAAGTACCGGTACTGTGTTTTCAAAACCATCGTTAATGAGCTCATTGATGTATTGCTTATAAAGTGGTCTTTTAAAACCGTTGCAAACAATAAAATGCTGCTTGCTTAATAAGCTCTTTTTATGCAGATTACGTATTATGGGAATGTCAAACGAGGAGGAGGTTTCAATATGCACACCGGCTTTTAGAGCCTCTTCCAACACAAATGAAAAGTGAGAGGATTTGGTGCAGTAACAGTAAGTATAGTTTCCCTTATAGTTATGTTTTTTGAATGCATTGGCAAAATAGTGAGAGGCCTTATTAATATTTTGGCTAATTTTTGGTAAGTAAGTTAACTTTAAAGGTGTGCCGTATTCCTCAATAATGCCCATCAAAGGTACCCCGTGAAAATACAGTTCATTATTTTTTACCGAGAATTCTTCTTGCGGGAATTCAAATGTTTGTTCTATTAAGTCAATGTAACTCTTCATGCAAGTTTATTTGATTAAGGCCTCAGGTGTAATATTGTTTAAAATTTACAATATTTGCAAAACTAAAGTATAGCTTTCACTTTAGAAATAATCAGCGCAATAATTCTGAGATTCTATGATAAAAATATCAGTGTTTGATGAAACCTCACCACTTGAGGCGGTCATTTTAGGTACAGCAAAAGGTGTGGGCGATATTCCCAAACTTGAAGATGCCTACGATCCCAAATCTAAAGAGCATATTGCAGCAGGCACTTATCCTAAACAGAAGGACATGGAGTTGGAAATGGAAGCCTTCGGAAAAATACTGGAAAAGCACCAGGTGAAGGTTTACCGTCCTGAGATTATCCCTGATTATAATCAGGTATTTTCACGCGATATTGGTTTTGTAATTGATGACAAATTTATAAAGCCCAGAATTTTAAAAGACAGAAAAGAGGAAATTCAAGGTATACAATATGTAATTGACCTGATAAACCCTGCTAATGTAATTAGTGTGCCTGAAGGTGTGCACATTGAAGGTGGCGATGTAATGCCTTGGAAAGACCATATTTTTGTGGGCTATTCTGAGCAAGAAGACTTTGCAAAATATACTGTGGCACGTACCAATCGCGCTGGGCTAGATTTTCTTTCGCAGCAGTTTCCTGATAAAACTGTCAAAGGTTTTCAATTAAAAAAATCGGATACCAACGCAAAAGAGAACGCACTGCATTTAGACTGTTGCTTTCAGCCGATAGGTAAAGACATGGCCATCATCTATAAAGGGGGCTTTAAATTGGAAGAAGAGTACAATTTTCTAGAAAACTATTTTGGCAAAGAGCATCTTATTCATATAACCCAAGATGAGATGTACGAAATGAATTCCAATGTATTCTCTATAAGTCCCAAAGTGGTAGTGGTTGAAGATAGCTTCCACAGACTTTCCGAAATCCTACAAAGCAAAGGCTTTACTGTGGAGCGTGTGCCTTACTCAGAAATATCTAAAATGGAGGGCTTATTAAGGTGTTCAACCTTACCTTTACTTCGTAAAAATGCTGATCAGTAAATAGATGCCAAAACAAAGTACGCATACTTTAATGATGATACGCCCTGTGCAGTTTAGGTACAATGAGCAAACTGCGGTTAATAATTATTACCAGCAGGTAATTGATGGCATAAAGCCGGAGCAAATTCAGCAGAAAGCATTGTCAGAATTCGATGCATTTGTTAAAAAACTGCGCTCAAAAGGTATTCAGGTAATAGTGTTTGATGACAATACAACTACCGATACGCCCGACTCTATTTTCCCAAACAATTGGGTTTCATTCCATGCCGATGGGCGCGTAGGTTTATATCCCATGTATGCCGAAAACAGAAGGCTTGAAAGAAGAAATGATATATTAGAGAAGCTACAAGCCGATTACGGTTTAAAAATTACAGAAACAGTTGATTTTTCCTCTTATGAAGCCGAAGAACATTTTCTGGAAGGTACCGGCAGTATGATTTTGGATAGGGTAAACAAGTTGTGTTACGCGGCTATTTCAGTGCGAACAGATGAAAAAATATTGGATGAGTTTTGCGATAAATTTGATTATGAGGCTGTTAAATTTGTAGCCAATCAGACAGTTAACAATGAGCGAATGCCTATTTACCATACCAATGTAATGATGTGCGTTGCAGATGATTTTGCCGTATTATGTACCGATGCAATTGACAACAAACAAGAGCGCAAGCGCGTGGTTCATACGCTACAGAATTCAGGAAAAGAGGTAATAGAAATTACCGAAGAACAGAAGCATCATTTTGCCGGTAACATGCTTCAGGTTAAAGCGCAGGATGGCACACCTTATTTGGTTATGTCGGCCGCGGCACATCAAATTCTTACAGCTGCACAAGTTGCTGCAATAGAAAAATATTGCGAAATCATCAGCAGTTCTTTAGATACAATTGAAGCTTTGGGCGGTGGCAGTGCCCGCTGTATGATGGCCGAAGTGTTTCTGCCTAAAGCATAAAAAAATAAGATACAGATGTTTCAGATTGAAGTAAATTTAATTAAGGAGATAAAAAAGGCGTTTGAGGCCTTGTTTGACGTAGAAATAAGTGATGAGTTAATTAATATTCAGCCTACTCGAAAGGAGTTTGAAGGTTCGCATACGCTGGTTTGTTTTCCTCTGGGCAAATTGAGTAAACTCAATCCGCAGGCAACAGCTGAGGCGGTTGGGGCTTATTTGAAAGCACAAACGGACTTTGTAGCCGATTTTAATGTGGTAAAAGGCTTTTTGAACTTGCTTATTGCCAATGAAATATGGCTACAAATAGCAGAGGAAATTTATAACACGCATCAATTTGGTATTGCTGCCTCCAACGGCAGGGAGGTAATGGTTGAATATTCCTCACCTAATACCAACAAGCCACTCCATTTAGGTCATCTAAGAAATAATTTTTTAGGTTACTCTGTTGCGCAAATTCTAAAAGCTGCTGGCAATAAGGTGCATAAAGTGCAAATTATTAACGACCGCGGCATCCACATCTGTAAATCTATGCTGGCCTGGCAGAAGTTTGGCGAAGAAGAGACGCCCGAAAGCTCCGGAATGAAAGGTGATAAGTTGGTTGGTAAATATTATGTAATCTTTGATCAGCAGTATAAAGCACAGGTTAAGGAGTTGGTAGAAAAAGGTGTACCCAAAGAATCGGCCGAGAAAGAAGCGCCTATTTTGGTAGAGGCTCAACAAATGCTACTGAAATGGGAGCAGAAAGACCCTGGAGTATATGCCTTATGGGAGAAAATGAATGCGTGGGTTTATAAAGGATTTGAGCGTACCTATGATACCATGGGTGTGGATTTTGACAAGCTGTATTACGAATCACAAACTTTTTCTTTAGGAAAAGATGAAGTGCTCAGAGGTTTAGCCGAAGGCATACTTTTTAAGAAAGAAGATGGCTCAATTTGGATTGACCTGACAGCAGACGGATTAGATGAAAAATTGCTGTTAAGAAAAGACGGCACCTCTGTTTACATGACTCAGGATATTGGCACTGCCATTCTGCGTTACAGAGATTTTCCTAAAATAGCACAACAGATTTATACTGTAGGCAATGAGCAGGAATATCATTTTAAGGTGCTGTTCATTATTTTGGATAAATTGGGCTACAGCTGGGCAAAAAACTGTTACCACCTGTCTTATGGTATGGTTGATTTACCAACCGGCAAAATGAAATCGCGCGAGGGAACAGTGGTTGATGCCGATGATTTAATGGAAGAGATGTTTGCCACCAGCAAGCGAAGAACCGATGAGCTGGGAAAAATTGATGGTTTTGGCAAAGCGGAAGCAGAAGACTTATACCGCCAATTAGGATTAGGCGCTCTGAAATATTACTTGCTTAAAGTTGATCCGGTGAAACGCATGATGTTTAACCCGGAGGAGTCAATTGATTTCCAGGGGAATACGGGGCCATTTATACAATATGTGCATGCCAGAATATGCGCTATTGTACGAAAAGGGGAGCAGCTTGGCATAAAAGCCGAAGTAAATCCGCAATCTACTTCCTTGATGCCGGTTGAAAGGGATGTGCTTGCATTGGTAAACAGCTTTCCTGAAAAAATTTCTGAAGCTGCTAACAGTTACTCTCCTGCAGTAATAGCCAATTACGTATATGATGTAGCTAAAGCATACAACCGCTTCTATGCTGAGGTGTCTATTTTTAATGACGATGACCAGCAGTCGCTCGCTTTCAGAGTTGCCTTTTCTGCCATAGTGGCTAACGTAATTAAAACAGGAATGGGTTTGCTTGGAGTTGAAGTGCCTGAGAAGATGTAAACTTACAGTTTTATAAACCATTGCTACATCAATAGGTTATTCGCAAGAACTTAACAATATGAAAAACATTAAGATATTTCTAATTTTGCCCTTGAGCTTATTCCTGTTAAGCTCGGTAGCTACAAATGAAAATAAAATGAGCATTTACGACTTTCAATTACAATCCATTGCCGGTGAAATGATAGACTTTGCCGATTTCAAAGGCAAACCTTTACTCATTGTAAATACGGCATCGGAATGTGGTTATACACCACAGTATGCCGATTTGCAGGAGCTGCATACCACCATGGGTAATCAACTGACAATTTTGGGCTTCCCGGCCAATAATTTTGGAGGACAGGAACCGGGTTCGGACAACGAAATAGCAAGTTTCTGTGAGAAAAATTATGGTGTAAGCTTCATAATGTTTTCAAAAATGGATGTAGTGGGTAAAAACCAGCATCCGCTATACAAATTTCTTGAAGCACATACAGGGAAAGCGCCTAGCTGGAATTTCTGCAAGTATTTAATCAGTGCCGATGGGGAAGAAGTTTCTTTCTATGGGGCTAGCGTTAATCCTGTAGAAATAGCCGAAAAGTTATAAAATGCTAAAACATTGGATTGCAGCCTTTAGGTTTAGAACCCTACCGCTAGCCTTAGCTTGTATTGCTATGGGAAGTTTTTTGGCAGCTTTCTACGAAGTATTCCAGTGGATTGTCTGTTTGCTGAGTTTATTTACCACATTATGTCTGCAAATCCTTTCCAATTTAGCTAACGATTATGGCGATAGCATACACGGTGCTGATAGCGCGGAGCGTGAAGGGCCAAGCCGCTCCGTGCAGCAAGGGCACATCAGCAAAGCTCAAATGAAAAAAGCAATTGTGTCATTTGCTCTATTATCGTTTATCAGTGGTATATGCTTATTATACGTTTCGGTAGAAATATGGTCTACCGTTTTTTATGCATTTTTGGCATTAGGCATTTTGGCTATTCTGGCAGCAGTGGCCTACACAAACGGAAAAAGGCCATACGGGTATATAGGCTTAGGAGATATTTCAGTTTTACTATTTTTCGGTATTGTAGGAGTATGCGGTACCTATATATTGCATAGTGGCACCTTTAATACGCTTATTTTGATGCCGGCCATTTCCTGCGGGCTTTTGGCCACCGCAGTACTCAACATTAATAACATAAGAGATATCAAATCTGATGAGAAAGCCGGTAAGAGAAGTATCCCCGTCCGCTTAGGAATGAGTAAAGCAAAGATATATCATGCATTTATTGTTGGTGCAGCATGGGTAAGCACTATTGCTTTTTTACTCTATATTGAGGCCAATTACTTTAAATTTATGGTATTAATAGCATTCCCTTTATCCATTTACCACCTCATAAGGTTAAAAAAATCTTACTCACCTAAGGAGATAGACCCGCTGCTAAAGCAATTGGCGCTTTCTACTTTGTTTTTCGTTTTTAGCTTTGGCATCGGCCTTCTTTTAGCTAAATAGTGTAATTATCCGTTAAGGAAGGCATCATTTAACATTTAGATTCGTATATTATCGTACTGAATCGAAACATTAAATTAATTTGTTTTTTATTAAGTAGCAGAGCATTTGGTTAAGCTACATTTTCACAATAAACCAACTAATCATTAAACTATAAAACTATGAAGCAGATACTCGTTCCTACCGATTTTTCAGAACAAGCCGAAAATGCGCTAAAATTAGCCGCAGAAATGGCTAAAGCAAACAATGCCGATTTGCTGGTACTCCACGTTGTTGAAATACCCGGTCAGCAAAATTTCAGTACAACTGGAGACTTGGATTACGCTGATCCAATGGAAGCTTTATTCGTTAAGAAAATGATAGAGAAGGGAGAGGCACAGCTCAATGAATTGCATAATAGAAGTGAATTGCAAGGTGTAAACTTGAAGGTTAATATTAAGGCAGGTAACGCTTACTACAACATAAGCGATATTATCGCTAGCTATGAACCGGATTTAATAGTAATGGGTACTAGCGGAGCAACCGGTGCCGAAGAAATTATTATAGGGTCAAATACTGAGAAAGTAGTTAGAAACGCCAAATGTCCTGTATTATCCCTCAAGAAGGAGGTGAAATTGAAGAGTTTGGATGATATTTTATTCGCCAGCAACATGAAAGATGAAGGCTTGGACTTAGTGAAAAGCTTACAAAATATAGTTAAGCATTCAAATGCGAAAATTCATTTGCTAAGAGTTAATACACCCGGTAAATTTGAAGGAAGCGCAAAAACTATGAACGCCATGAAGGCTTACGTAGAGAAAAATGGTTTGAAGGCAGAGCAACACATTTACAACAGTGATAGTGAGGAAGAAGGTATAATGGAATTTGCAAAGCAAAACAATATAGATATGATAGCCATGGGCACACACGGGCGCAAAGGTTTAATGCATTTATTTAGCGGAAGCATAGCAGAGGACGTGGTGAACCACAGCAAAATTCCTGTACTGACCTTGAAAATTGAAGATTAACATTTCAGAATATATAAGTACAAATCCAACTCTTTATGAGTTGGATTTTTTTTTAACAAAAGCTGATTTCAGTATTAATCTATTCTATAAAAGACCTTAACATTATTACCTTTAAAGGATAATAAAAGACTATAAAATGAGCAAGCCTGATAAAAAACTGTTTTTACTGGATGCAATGGCACTTATTTACAGAGCACATTTCGCTTTTAGTAAAAACCCGAGAATAAACTCTAAAGGCTTGAACACAGGTGCAGCTTTGGGTTTCACCAATTCTTTGCTCGAGATCCTCAAAAAAGAGAAACCCACTCATATTGGAGTAGCCTTCGATACCAGCGATCCAACTTTTAGGCATGAGGAATTTCCTGCCTATAAAGCGCAGCGAGAGGAGCAGCCTGAAGATATAAGAGTGGCCATACCTTATGTGAAAAAAATTGTGGAGGCTTTCAATATTCCTGTTTTGATTAAGCCCGGTTTTGAAGCTGACGACATCATTGGTACCATTGCCGGACAGGCGAGCGATGAGGGTTTTGAAGTGTTTATGATGACGCCCGATAAGGATTTTGCCCAGCTGGTTCGTGAACATGTTTACCTTTACAAACCATCGTTTATGGGTAATGGAGTAGATGTATTGGGCATACCCGAAGTGTTGAAAAAGTTTGACATAGAAAGGGTTGATCAGGTAATAGATATTTTAGGCCTACAAGGCGATGCGGTTGATAACATTCCCGGCATACCCGGGGTGGGCGCTAAAACAGCTATCAAATTTTTAAAAGAATACGGCTCTGTTGAAGGTCTTCTGGAAAATACAGATCAGCTCAAGGGGAAGCTGAAAGAGAAGGTGGAGGCCAACAAAGAGCAGGCACTGCTATCAAAAAAGCTGGCCACCATAAAAGTTGATGTACCAATTGATTATGAGCCTGATAGACTACTTTATGACGGACCAAATGAGGAGATTTTAAAAGCACTTTTTGAAGAGCTGGAATTCAGAACTTTGATGAAGCGGGTATTAGGTGAGGAGCCTCAAACGGCAGCCAAGTCATCAGCAGCAAAGATTGATCCGGCACAGATTTCAATGTTTACCGATTCACCGGCAGAGCAAGCAGAGGAGCAGGCAGAAATACCCGTGGAGAAAAGGAATATTG
Organism: uncultured Cytophagales bacterium; assembly: GCA_963832285.1. GTDB lineage: Bacteria > Bacteroidota > Bacteroidia > Cytophagales > Cyclobacteriaceae > Marivirga. Next base: position 529,499 of record CAWHTP010000011.1, on the reverse strand, counting down.
AAAATTCTCCGCACCGTTATCATTTAATTGATACACCTGAATTAAGAGCAGAGCTGATCGGATTTCTTAAACTGCAAGACGAGTTTTGCTTTGATACAGAAACCACCAATATTGAGCCAAAAGATGCTGAGTTGGTCGGTATGGCATTTAGTTATATAGTGGGCGAGGCCTTTTATGTACCTTTTCCGGCAGATCAAAAAGAAGCACAAAAAATAGCAGATGAATTTAAAGAGGTTTTAGAAGATGCTAAAATTGTAATTATAGGTCAAAACCTGAAGTACGATATTCAGGTGATGCGCAATTATAACATCCACTTGCAGGGTAAAATATTTGATACTATGTTGGCGCATTACCTGCTTGACCCCGAAACGCGCCACAATATGGATGCACTTGCTGAAAATTTACTTAACTATCATACTATATCTATTACGGAATTAATTGGTAAAAAAGGGAGCAAACAGGGCAATATGCGTGATGTACCTGTGGAGGATGTGGTGGATTACGCCTGCGAAGATGCTGATATTACCTTGCAGCTCAAGCAAATTTTGGAAGAACAAATTGAATCCAACGATTTTGGTAATCTATTACACAATGTGGAAGAGCCGCTGTCTTTTGTTTTGGCAGAAATGGAGTATGAGGGCGTAAAGATAGATCAGCAGAATTTGGCAGAAATGTCTAAAGAACTGGAACTGCTGGCTGCTTCTACGCAAAAAGAGATATTTGAATTGGCGGGAGAAGAATTTAACATTGCCTCTCCTAAGCAACTGGGTGAGGTGCTTTTCGATAAAATGAAGTTGGTTGATAAACCAAAAAAGACCAAAACAGGTCAATATGCTACGGGAGAAGAAATACTTTCTAAACTGGCCAACGAGCATGCAATTGCTGATAAAATTTTGACTTTCCGTGAGTACCAGAAGCTAAAATCAACCTATGTAGATGCCTTGCCAAAGCTAATTAGTAAAAAGGACGGTAGAGTACACACCGACTACCGGCAAGCAGTGGCCGCCACAGGCCGGTTGAGTAGTAATAACCCAAATCTGCAGAACATTCCTATCCGTACTGAAAAGGGGCGGTTGATACGCAAAGCATTTGTTGCCCGAGATAAAGATTACACCTTGCTTTCTGCCGATTACTCACAAATTGAGCTAAGAATTATGGCGGCATTCTCAAAAGATGAGGCTATGATAGAAGCATTTAAATCAGGACGTGACATACATGCTACTACGGCTGCTAAAGTTTTTGGGGTAGCGCTCGATGAGGTTGACCCTGGTATGAGAAGAAAAGCCAAAGAGGTGAATTTTGGAATCATTTATGGTATCTCTGCATTTGGTTTGGCGCAGAATTTGAATATTTCAAGAACCGAAGCCTCGGACATTATAAAGGCCTATTTCAAAGAATTTCCTGCCGTAAATGAGTACATGACGGAAGTAGTGGAAGAAGCCCGTAAAAAGGAGTACGTAACTACTATTTTAGGTCGTAAACGCTGGTTGAGAGATATTAATTCCAGAAACCAAACGGTGAGAGGTTATTCCGAACGAAACGCTGTAAATGCACCAATTCAGGGCAGTGCTGCAGATATGATTAAGGTGGCAATGATCAACATTCATAAATGGATGAAGGCGGAGAAGCTGAAATCTAAAATGATTATGCAGGTGCATGATGAACTCATTTTTGATGTACATAAAGAAGAGCTTGACACCTTAAGAAATCATGTGATTGATTTTATGAAAAATGCCATGAACTTAGACGTGCCTATGGAAATAGGAGTTGGCGTTGCCGATAATTGGATGGATGCTCATTAATGCGATAAACCAATTTTTGCATTAGTGCTTTTATTTGAGCATTTTGTTTTCAAATTAATGTTATGGAGCAAAGCATTGTAACAGCTGTTTTTTTACCTATTGCGTTAGGTATTATTATGCTGGGTATGGGCATGACGCTCACACCGGCAGATTTTAAACGTGTTTTAAAATTTCCAAAGGCAGCCTTGGTGGGTCTTACCTCGCAGTTGATTTTATTACCTTTACTCGGTTTTGGGCTTGCAGGTTTGTTTTTTGATATTCCTGAACTGGCAGTAGGTTTTATTCTTATTGCACTTTGCCCGGGTGGTGCTACTTCCAATATAATTGCACATTTGGCTAAGGCCGATTTAGCCCTATCAGTAAGCCTAACAGCTATTAGTAGCATCATTACAAATTTCAGCATTCCTATTTTGTTAAATATTGCGCTCATTAATTATATGGGAGAGCAACAGGGTATTGAATTACCCTTTGTTAAAACTTTTCTGCAAATTTTTGTCATCACCATTCTACCGGTTTCAATTGGTATGCTCATCAGAGCAAAATTTCCTGAATTTGCCAAGAAATCAGAAAAAACGATGAGTGTAGTTTCTGCCGTTTTTTTCGTCATCATTTTATTGGCAGCCATATTAAAGGAAAGAGCTAATATAATTCCCTACTTTGCGCAAGCAGGTGTAGCTACTCTTCTACTGAATATTACAAGCCTTTTTATAGGTTATTATTTAGGGAAACTATTTAGTATCAGTTATCGTCAGCGATCGGCTATTAGTATTGAAAGCGGCATACAAAACGGAACTTTAGCCATCACGCTGGCACTAAGTCCTAATATTTTAAATAATTCACAAATGGCAGTTCCCGGAGCTATTTATAGCTTGCTAATGTTCATAACTGCCATCATCGTTATCATATATTTTAAAAGAAAGAACAATGAAGAAATATCAGCAAATTTTAAGACCGCTTAAATATGCATTGAGCTTGAGCCTATGCTTTTTTGTTACATCTAATGTTTTAGCCCAATCAGACAAAGAACTGGTAGGGCAAACAGTAACTAAAAATAAGATTGAAGGTCATATCCATTTTCTTGCCGCTGACGAACTGCGCGGTAGAGAGGTGGGCACACCCGAAATTGATATAGCCGCTAAATATATAGCAACTTCATTTATGAAATATGGTGTAGAGCAAATAAATGGTTCTTATTACCAAAATGTTCCGCTGGTTAAGAATATTCCACCCTCCACTTACGCACTTAAAGTTAACGGCTCTGCTATCGATTTTGATGATATCATGTATCTCACGGGAGAAAATATAAATACTACAACCGAATACGTTTATGTAGGAGAGGGCACTCAAAAGGAATTTGAAAAGAAAAAGCTTGAAGGCAAAATAGCCGTTACTATAGCAGGTTCACAGGAAAAGAATGACATGAATATGGCTTTCCAAAAAATGAATGGAAAAGCCAAACGAGCAGAGGAAGCTGGAGCTATTGGTCTTATAGAGTTATTTGACAAAGTGCCCAAACAGTGGAGTAGGTATAAAAGCTATTTTACACAAAGTACATTTAAAATAGCTCAGCAAGATGACGAAGAAGATTTTATTACCATGTGGGTTGTTAATAATAATGAGCTTATAAAGGATAAAAGTAAGTCAAGCGCTTCTAAAATGGAGGTTACTATAAACGGTAAAATGCAACTTGAAATTAACAGTAAAAATGTTGTAGGCATGGTACAAGGCACCGACTCCGAGCTGAAAGATGAATACATTATTTACTCTGCGCATTACGACCATAACGGGGTAGGTGAACCTAATGCTGAAGGTGATTCCATCTACAACGGAGCAAGAGATAATGCCGTTGGAGTAGTAACTGTTATGAGTGCAGCGGAAAGCATTGCTAAAAATCCTACTAAGCGTTCTGCATTGTTTATTCTCTTTACTGCAGAAGAAAAGGGACTGCTAGGCTCCAAATATTACGTTGAAAATCCGCTGATACCGCTTAACCAAATGGTGTATTGCTTCAATAGCGATAATGGTGGTTATAATGATACTTCCATTGCTACTATTGTTGGTTTAGGAAGAACCACTGCTGAAAAACATATAATAGAAGCGGCACAAGCTTTTGGGTTAAAGGCTATAGACGATCCTGCGGGTGAACAGGGTTTGTTTGATAGATCTGACAACGTAAATTTTGCCAAAAAAGGAATACCGGCACCAACATTTAGTTTGGGATTTACTGCTTTTGATCAGGAGATATTGAAATACTATCATCAAACAGCGGATAACCCTGAAGGGCTCGACTACGATTATTTAGATAAGTTTTTTAAAGCCTATGTAATGGCCTGTCGGCTCATTGCTAACGACCCGGTTACGCCATTTTGGTTAGAGGGAGATAAATACTATGAAGCCGGAAAAATGCTTTACAAGAATAAATAGCTAAGGGTATTTGGAAAATTAAATAAGTATGAGTAATTTGTTCTAAATTATTAGACAAATGACGGATAGGAAAAAATATCAAAAAAATAGTCAGCCTTTAAATAGTGTATCTGACATACAAGTGGCCTACCAAAGTTCCTTTCACATGGCTACTCTTTCTCGAGCTGGTGTATCGGTTTACTTCACCCGAGAATTACTCAATAATTTACAATTGACAAAACAAGATTTATCCTCCTTTATTGATATATCACCTAAAACCTTAGACAGACATTATAAATCAGGCCTGCCTTTTGGGGGTTTACAAGCTGATAGGTTATTGCAGTTGGCAGCACTTTACAATCAGGGTGAAGCTCTTTTTGCAGGCAAAGAAAAATTCATTTTGTGGTTAAATTCGTCTTTTCCTGCCTTAGGCAATACCAAACCAAAAGATTGGCTAGATACGCAGAAAGGTATTGAGGCAATTTCCGATGAATTAGGCAAAATTGAACATGGTATATTTGCGTGATAGTTTACAGAATATGCAAAGAATACCCTCCCAGCAATAACCCTATTGATGGAAAGGGGGCTTTTCTATATGGCGGGCGGTGGAACTCTAAAGGAGTGCCAGCGGTATATACAGCTCAGTCTTTAGCCTTGGCCAGAGCTGAACTGGCACGACATATTAATTTGAATACTTTACCTGATAATTTTTATGTGTACGAGATTGAAATATCTGCTAATCAGGTAGAAAATATCCAAGAGCTGCCTGCTGATTGGGAGGTGGATCCTCCCACGATACGCACACAACAATTAGGTGATTTATATTTGAAAGATGCTAATAAGTTGGCGTTTAAAGTGCCTTCAGTATGCGATGCTGAACAGTATAATTTTATTATTAATCCGGTAGCCAACGAGATTGATTGTGTAAAAATTTTGAGGAGTTATAAATTCAGGGCTTAACGCGCAATTATCAGTCGAAAATTTGTAGTTGACTTGCGGATCCGATAATACCTGCATGATTTTTTAATGCCGCCGGGACTACTGCCAAATTTCGATCCAAATACTGCTCAAAATTTTCATAATGCTTGCTAACGCCACCACCAATAATAATTAAATCAGGCCAAAGCAGTTTATCAAGTTCCAACAAATATTCATTTAAGCGCATGCCCCACTCCTTCCAGCTTAGCTCTTCATTTTCGCGTACGGAATTGGCTGCATAATCTTCTGCTATTAGCCCCTTCATTTGCAAATGCCCCAGCTCCGTATTAGGGATAAGTTGGCCGTTGTAAAATAAAGCCGTACCTATTCCTGTACCTAGAGCAACAGTGAGCACTTTACCTTTGCGGTCTTTCCCGGCTCCAAAATTCATTTCGGCTAAGCCCGTAACATCAACATCGTTCATCACACTTACTTCGCAACCAGTTGCCTCTGTAAATAATTTTGTGATAGGTGTATTTATCCACGAGCTATCAATATTAGAGGCAGTTTTTACAAAACCATTTACTATCGCTGCCGGAAATCCAACTCCTATACGTCCTTTCCAGTCGAAGTGTTTTTGTAGTTTTTTCACCACTTCAACCATAGCCTTAGGCGTAGCCGGTTGTGGTGTGTCAATTCTGTATCTTTCTGTTACCATTTCTCCGGTAGTCAACTCTATTATAGCGGCTTTCATGCCTGAACCGCCAATATCAATTCCTAGTACTTCCAAATCATATTGTTTTATGAAAGGTTGAATATACCTAAATCTTTTAAAGCATAAAATGCAGGTTCCTTGTAATTACTTTTTAAATAGTTAATTTCACATAAATAGGATATTCAACAAAAACTTGAACAATGAAAAAGCTATCGTATTTAATGTTGTTAGCACTGGTAATTTCTTGCGCTACAAAACAAATCAAAGAAGATAAAATGATTATTGAGGCATACCCCGAAACGGCCAAAGTAGACACTGTAGATACCTACTTCGGAACTAAAGTGGCTGATCCGTACCGTTGGCTGGAAGATGACAGATCGGCTGAGACTGAAGAGTGGGTTGAAGCCCAAAATGAGCTTACCTTCGGCTATTTAAACCAAATTCCTTTTAGGGAGGAGATAAAGGAGCGGCTTACCAAACTATGGAATTATTCGAAAGAAGGCTCTCCGGTGCAACATGGCGATTATTTCTACACCTATAAAAATGATGGCCTGCAAAACCAGTGGGTTATCCATCGTAAAAAAGGAATGGATGGAGATGAAGAGGTGTTTCTTGACCCTAATACCTTTTCTGATGACGCCACTACCAGCTTAGTAGGCACCTCTTTTACTGAAGATGGTAGTCTGTTGGCTTATCTTATTTCTGAAGGTGGTTCTGACTGGCGCAAAATCATTATAATGAATACAAAGGACAGATCAATTGTAGAAGATACGTTGGTGGATGTGAAGTTTAGCGGTGCTTCCTGGAAAGGCAATGAAGGCTTTTACTACAGCAGTTATGACAAGCCAAAGGGCAGTGAGTTATCAGCAAAAACACAAATGCACAAACTATACTATCATAAACTGGGAACCCCTCAATCAGCAGATCAACTCGTGTTTGGAGGGGAGCAAACCCCACGGAGGTATATTGGTGGTTCCGTAAATGATGATGACCAATTCCTGTTTGTAAGTGCATCGGAAAGCACTAGTGGAAATGAATTGTATATGAAGAGCCTGAATGATGAAAATAACGACTTTACTCCTATTGTAACAGGTTTTGATAGTGAGAGCTATGTGGCCGACACCAAAGACAATATGCTTTATATAGTTACCAACATGAATGCCCCTAATAAAAGGTTGGTAAAGGTAAGTGCAGATAATCCTACGCCTGAAAACTGGGTAGACGTAATCCCTGAGACGGAAAACGTACTTAGCATTGGTACTGCCGGTGGCTACCTATTTGCTAATTACCTGGTTGATGTTAAAACAGAAATATACCAATACAATCATGAAGGTGAGCAGGTAAGGCAGGTAGCATTACCCGGAATTGGCACCGCAGGTGGGTTTGGAGGCGAAAAGGAGGATTCCGTTTTATTTTACTCTTTCACTTCTTTCACCTATCCCTCGGCTATTTTCAAATATGATATTGAGAGCGGTGAGTCTGAACTGTACTGGAAACCGGCTATAGACTTCAACCCGGAGCAATTTGAAACTAAACAAGTATTTTACGAAAGTAAGGATGGTACAAAAATCCCCATGTTTATAACGCACAAAAAAGGGCTTGAACTCAATGGTAAAAATCCGACTTATCTTTATGCTTATGGTGGCTTTAACGTGAGCCTGCGCCCTAGTTTTAGTGTGGCGCGCTTAGTTTGGTTGGAGCAAGGTGGTGTATATGCGCAGCCCAATTTAAGAGGAGGTGGCGAATACGGAGAGGCATGGCACAAGGCAGGAACTAAACTGCAAAAGCAAAATGTATTTGACGATTTTATGGCAGCAGCCAAATACTTAAAAGAGGAAAAATATACTGATAAAGAATACCTTGCCATTTCGGGTGGCTCAAATGGCGGCTTGCTGGTTGGTGCTACCATGACGCAATCGCCTGATTTATGCAAAGTGGCACTCCCCGCTGTTGGTGTTATGGATATGCTGCGCTACCACACTTTTACAGCCGGTGCAGGTTGGGCTTACGATTATGGCACAGCAGAAGATGATAAAGAAATGTTTGAATACCTCCGCGCTTATTCACCTGTTCACGCTATTAAAGAAGGTGTAAATTATCCTGCCACTTTAGTAACCACTGCCGATCATGACGATAGGGTAGTACCGGCACATTCATTTAAGTTTGCTGCAACCTTACAGGCAAAACATAAGGGAGAAAATCCGGTGCTGATAAGAATAGAAACCAACGCAGGACATGGTGCAGGAAAGCCTACCGATAAAATTATTGATGAACAGGCTGATAAATATGCCTTTACATGGTACAATATGGGCGTTAACCCTTTTGAAAAATAAGCATGGGCTTAATAGTGAGAAAAGGAAAAAAAGAGGATCTTCCAATGGTGATGGAACTCATCAAGGAGTTGGCTGCTTACGAAAGGGAGCCTGATGCTGTCAATATAACTGTGGAGGAATTGGGCAAAGATGGATTCGGAGAAAATCCTTTATATGGTTTGTTTGTGGGGGAGACCGAAAAAGGAGTAGTAGGGATTGCACTTTATTATAATAGGTATTCCACCTGGAATGGTAAAGTGCTTTATCTGGAAGATTTGATTGTTACAGAAGCGCAAAGGGGCAAAGGCTATGGTAGAAAATTATTGAATGCCATTATACAGGAAGCGAATGCTCAAAATTGCCGGTTGTGTACTTGGCAGGTGCTCGACTGGAATGAGCCCTCTATCAAATTTTATAAGAGTATTGATGCTGAGCTCGACAGTGAATGGATAAATTGCACGGTAAGACAGGCCAATTACAGCAAGTTTAGCTAAGTAAATCAGTCTGGTTTTGCGAAATTACCAAAAATAGCTTGGTTTTCATCTTCAGTAAAATAATTACAAAAGTGTTATTTTAAACCGTCTCCAAAAACGTTCTGAACGATAAGCATTTCTTTCCGAACTTAGCTTCGTGTTCTTCCCTGCAGTTGTGGAGCTTTTTCAACCATATAAGCCTCAAGTTTATCCAGAGAGTCAGTAAAGTATTGCACTGCATACGTTTCACCTTCATTTTCTGTTTCATTTAAAAGTCTCAGTATTTTGTGCTCGTGAAAGTAGCCTGTAGCTAAAATTTCAGCTATGTGCTTCTCTTTCATCCATTTCAACCACTCTACTTCAACTTCTTTTTCAACGTTAATGGTTATGTTATATATGATCATAATATATTAAAAATTTGATGCAAATTTGATACAATAAGATGTAAGCTGAAAACATTTTTCAACTTATCAGGGTTTGTATTGCCAATTCCGACATTTTTTAACTGTTTCGATTTTCGGGAAAGTAGAAAGGAGAGAAGATTGTGAGCAAATATTCAATTAAAGATTTAGAAAACTTATCAGGCATTAAAGCACACACGTTGAGAATTTGGGAACAACGTTATCATTTTATCGAGCCAAAACGAACCGAGACAAACATCAGGTATTACAGTAATGAAGACCTTAAGTTAGTATTAAACATTGCCACGCTGAAAGACAATGAACTAAAGATTTCGAAAATAGCAGAAATGTCGTTTGAGGAAATCAATGCCAAGGTGGTGCAAATGGCAGAAAAGAATTTACGATTCCCTGATCAAATTAATTCTTTAACGCTGTCCACCATTGATATGGATGAAGACAGGTTTGAGAAGATACTCAATAATAACATTGTAAAGTATGGCTTTGAGCAAACCATGCTAAAAATTATTTATCCGTTTTTGGCAAAGATTGGTTTGCTTTGGCAAACGGGAGGTATCATGCCTGCTCAAGAGCATTTTATATCAAACTTAATTAGGCAGAAGGTTTTAGTAGCAATTGACGGAAATTTTGTAACCGAAAAAGAATCTAAAGGCAAGTGGTTATTGTATCTGCCAGAGGGGGAGTTGCATGAACTTTCATTAATGTTTGCTTCATTTATATTGAGGTCGAGAAAATTTAAAGTTATTTACCTCGGCCAGAATCTACCTTTTGAGGATATAGCTGCTGTGAAAAAAACTCATAATCCTGACTTTGTATTAACCATCTCAACATCTTCACCAAAAAGAAATGAGGTACAGAATTATTTAGACCATGTAGCGGACTTGTTTAATAGTGCCACAGTTTTTATTGGAGGCTATCAGGTAATAGGTGAAGATTTGAAGAAGAAGAAAAATGTTGAGTTTTTATATAGAATGGAAGATTTAATTGATTTCGTAGAAAACATGCCCTCATCTTCCCCTGCGGAGGAGATGACAACACAAAGTCCTGACCCTATTGTAAAATATAGATAGTTAATTGAAGCAGTCGCAATTTTCGAGTCTTTCTCTTCTAGGAAAGGCTTTTTTTATGAACCTTAAAATATAAAGTTGCATGATTTAAAGTAAATTCATTTAAAAAGGACTTTTGTACATCTTTTTTCTTTTGTTTAACGTAAGTGAATATAAATTAAACAGAATAATTGCATCCTGTTTAATCATTTTTTAAATTTGTTAAACAACCTAAAGAAAAAACTATGACAGCTATTGAATTCGGTTACGCAATTAACAACATGACAAAATCAATGAAACCATTTGCACTAAAACTTACCAAAGATATGGAGCAGGCAAATGACTTGATTCAAGAAACAGTGTTGAAAGCATTTTCTAACAGAGAAAAATTTGCAGAAGGTACGAACCTGAAAGCATGGTTATTTACAATAATGAAAAATACTTTTATTACCAACTATCAAAGAATGGTAAGAAGAAAAACATTTATAGATACTACAGAAAATCTGCATTTTATAAACTCTACCGAAAATATTGCTCAAAATAGTGCTTATGGTAATTTTGCTATGAGAGATATAGTGAAGCAGGTAGATAAGTTAAATGACGTTTACAAAACACCGTTTATGATGCACTTTAGAGGATTTAAATACCACGAAATTGCCGATAAATTAGAAATTCCGATTGGAACTGTTAAAAATAGAATACATATTGCTAGAAAAGAGCTTAAAGATGCTTTAAAAGTATACGCAAAAGCTAGTTAGTAAATGTCCAATAAAAAGGTAGTAGTAATAGGTTCCGGATTCTCCGGTTTATCAACCGCAACCTATCTAGCACATCATGGTTTTGATGTAACAGTTTTAGAAAAAAATAAAAATTTAGGAGGTAGAGCCCGTCAGTTTAAAGCTGAGGGCTTTGTTTTTGATATGGGTCCAAGCTGGTATTGGATGCCCGATGTTTTTGATAAGTATTTTGAGTATTTCGGCAAAACCACTGCCGATTATTATGAGCTTCTTAGGCTCGATCCGTCCTACCATGTTATTTTCGGTAAAGATGACATATTGAAAATACCTGCAAAATTTGATGAGTTCAAAGCAATGTTCGAGGAGTTAGAGCCGGGAAGCTCTGCTCGTTTAGAAGAATTTCTTAAACAAGCCGCTTACAAATACGAGAAAGGTATTAATGACTTAGTTTACAAACCGGGTCGGTCAATTACCGAGTTTATGAATCCCGGATTGTTGGTAGATATGTTCAGAATGGACATTTTCTCCTCCATCCATAAGCACATCAGAAAGTTTTTTAGTAATGAACGGATAATAAGATTAATTGAATTTCCTATTCTATTTCTTGGTGCATTGCCTGAAAACACGCCTGCCCTTTACAGCCTAATGAATTATGCTGATATCAGTCTGGGCACTTGGTACCCAAAAGGTGGTATGTATAAAATTATAGAGGGTATGGTTAAATTAGCACAGGAGAAAGGTGTGAAATTTGAAACAGACCAAGAGGTTATTTCCGTTGAGGTAGAAAATAAGCATACCAAACGTGTGCTCACAAAAGAGGAAGCTTATGAGGCTGATATTGTCGTTTCCTCAGCCGACTATGAACATACCGATCAGACTATTCTCCCCGCAGAATTTAGAAATTACACTGCCGATTATTGGGAAAGCCGCGTGATGGCTCCCTCATCTCTAATTTTCTATTTAGGTATTAATAAAAAAATTGATGGGCTGGCACACCATAATCTTTTCTTTGATCGTGATTTTGGCCCGCATGCCAAAGAGATTTACGAAAACCCGAAATGGCCTAATGAGCCGCTTTTCTATGTAAGTGCTACCTCAAAAACTGACGATACTGTGGCTCCAAAAGGTATGGAAAACCTCTTTATTTTAATGCCGGTAGCACCTGGCTTGGAAGATAATGAGGAGATTAGAGAAAAATATTATACTTTAATTCTCGATAGAATGGAACAACTACTAGGGCAGAAAATTATAGACCATGTGATTTATAAAAGAAGCTTCGCACATAATGATTTTATTGAAGAATATCACTCCTTTAAAGGTAATGCCTACGGATTGGCCAACACCCTCATGCAAACCGCTATTTTAAAACCATCTTTAAAAAGTAAGAAGATAAAGAATTTCTATTTTGCAGGTCAGTTAACCGTACCCGGTCCCGGTGTACCACCTTCGCTCATTTCCGGGCATGTAGTTGCAAACGAAATAATGAAAGATTTTAAATAAATAGTGTTATGAACGCTAAGGAACTCTTCAATCAAACCACTTTTGAATGTAGCAAACTTATAACTGAGCGTTACAGTACCTCCTTTACTTTAGGAATAAAAACGCTGAGTAAGGAACTGCATTACCCTATTTATGCTATTTATGGCTTTGTACGTTATGCAGATGAAATAGTGGATACTTTTCATGATCAGGATAAAACAAAGCTGCTTCAGCAGTTTAAAATGCAAACTTTTGAAGCTATTGAAAATAAAATAAGTCTCAATCCGGTGTTGCACTGCTTTCAAATGGTGGTAAATACATATCAAATAGATAGGGAATTAATTGAAGCATTCTTGCATAGCATGGAAATGGACTTAGTGGATACTGTATATGATCAAGCTATATACGAGCAGTATATTTATGGCTCGGCAGAAGTTGTAGGGCTCATGTGCTTAAAGGTTTTCTGTGCTGGAAACCAGTCCGAATATGAGCACTTACTTGAGCCGGCCAAAAGTTTGGGTGCCGCATTTCAGAAAGTTAATTTTTTGAGAGATATTAAATCTGATTTCCTTGAGCGTGGTCGGGTGTATTTCCCTGGCGTAGATTTTAATAATTTTAACAAAGCCGATAAACATTTGATAGAAGCGGACATAGCCAAAGATTTTGAAGATGCATACCAAGGAATTTTAAAATTACCTCATGGAGCCAGACTTGGTGTTTATTTGGCTTATACTTATTATAACAAACTATTTGCTAAGATTAAAAACTGTGCCCCAACCAAAATAATGGAAGAACGCATTAGGGTTAATAACTCTAGGAAACTATTTTTGATGGTGACGAGTTATTGCAAACATAGGTTAAACACGCTTTAATTAATTAAGATGAATTTAAGTGTTAATATAGATAGTAATTCCGGTTTCTGCTTTGGAGTAGTATATGCCATTGAAATGGCCGAAGATATGCTCAATGAGCAAGGCTATTTGTATTGTTTAGGGGATATAGTTCACAACGATGAGGAAGTAAGAAGATTAGAAAGAAAAGGCCTGAAAATTATAGATAGAGATTACCTGAAAGAGCTTAAAGATGAGAAAGTTCTGATAAGAGCACATGGGGAGCCACCCTCCACGTATAAATTAGCTGTAGAAAATAACCTTACCCTGGTTGATGCATCATGCCCGGTGGTGTTAAAGTTGCAGAACAGGATAAAAAATTCTTTCGATAAGGAAGAGCAAATATATATATATGGTAAGCACGGCCATGCGGAGGTGGAGGGCTTATTGGGCCAAACCAATCAAAAAGCAGTAGTGTTCCAAAGTATTGAGGAGCTGGATTTGGATACATTGCCTCGAAATATAACCTTGTATAGCCAAACAACAAAAAGCACTTACAATTTTTACGAGATAAAGAAAATTCTAACGGATAATGGCATTACAGTAAATGCCAATGATACTATTTGCCGGCAAGTATCAAACCGCGATAAGGAACTACGAAACTTCGCTAAGCAATTCGATAAAATTGTATTTGTTTCAGGTACGAAATCATCTAACGGAAAGGTTTTATTTAATGTATGCAAGGAAGAAAATGAGCATACTTATTTTATTTCCAATTTAGATGAATTGGAAATCTCTTGGTTTTCGGAAAACGACAAAGTAGGAATATGTGGAGCAACCTCAACCCCAATGTGGTTAATGGAAGAAGTTAAAACCTCTTTGCTTTCTTACAAATAATACAATCCTTATGCCCATTATATTAATTTATTGTTTTTACGGATTTCTAATAATAGCTACTTTCTTTTTTATGGAAGCGGTTGCTTGGTTTACACACAAATATATTATGCATGGATTTTTGTGGACTTGGCATAAAAGTCATCATAAAGTGCACAACCATGCGCTAGAGCGTAATGATTTATTTGCCTTAGTATTTAGTATTCCATCAGCTTTACTCATTATGGTGGGTATGGAATTTCCAGTTTTTAGATGGGTGCTATTTGTTGGCATTGGTGTGGCTTGCTATGGTGTATTCTACGTGCTTTTTCATGATATTTTAGTGCATAGAAGGATGAAAATTAAATTTAAGGCGGAAAGCAAATATCTACGTAGAATGATGAGAGCACATTATATCCATCATGAAGTACACACCAAAGGCGGTGCCGAGGCATTTGGCTTTTTGTACGCCCCTAAAAAGTATGAAGTGAAGGAAGACCTAAAAGAAAAAGCCTGACCGCTATTTTTTAATCAAAGCTGATGCGAAAACCATTGTATCAGCTGTTCTTAAACGGAATATAAACTCCATTACAAGTATCAATTTACTGATAACACTTAATAGGTATTTATTTCCTGCAAATTTGGTATTCTTTAATCAAGATTAATTTTGATTTATCCGATAAAACACTTTCTTTTGTCAGCCTTGTAAAAGCTAAATTTATTGGCATATAATCGCAATAGTTTTAGTTTTGCAGATAGATTAAAAATTCGTAAAAACTTTACCTTATATAAATAACCATACCTAATGAAAATAGCTGTTATAGGAACCGGATACGTGGGATTAGTTACAGGCACATGTTTCGCTGAAACAGGTAACCATGTTACATGTGTTGATATTGACGAAAAGAAAGTAAAAAAACTACAAAGCGGTGTTGTAACCATTTATGAGCCTGGCTTAGAAGTGCTATTTGAAAGAAATATTAGACAGAAAAGACTTGATTTTACTACTAACCTAACAGAAGGAATTAAAGGTGCTGAGGTCATATTTTTGGCGCTCCCAACACCTCCGGGGGAGGATGGCTCGGCAGATCTTCAGTATATTTTAAAAGTGGCTAATGACTTGGGGCCAATTTTAGAGCAATATGCGGTTATTATAGATAAATCTACCGTGCCGGTTGGTACCGCTGAAAAGGTGCATGCAGCTATTGCCGTTCATGCAAAAGTTAAATTTGATGTAGTATCAAATCCTGAATTTTTGCGTGAGGGTGTGGCAGTAGATGACTTTATGAAGCCTGACAGGGTAGTTATAGGTACCAAATCTGATGATGCAAAAAAGATAATGGAAAAGCTCTATGCACCACTCGTGCGCCAGGGAAATCCTGTAATATTTATGGATGAAAAGTCAGCAGAGCTAACGAAGTATGCGGCTAACTCGTTCCTTGCCACAAAAATCACTTTTATGAATGAAATTGCCAATTTGTGCGAGCTGCTCGATGCAGATGTTGACATGGTGCGGAAAGGCATAGGAACTGACACCCGAATAGGAAAAAGATTCTTATTTGCAGGTATTGGTTATGGCGGAAGTTGCTTCCCAAAAGATGTACAAGCATTGGCCAAATCATCAAAAGATGTAGGTTATGACTTTAAAATATTGAACTCGGTAATGGAAGTAAATACTTCCCAAAAAACCCGACTAATTGACCATTTAAAAGGTTATTTCAAGAATGATTTAAAAGGGAAAACCATTGCTCTTTGGGGATTGGCATTTAAACCTTATACCGATGACATCCGCGAAGCGCCAGCCTTATATAATATTGATGCACTGCTTGATGCTGGTGCTAAAGTAAGGGCATATGACCCCGAGGCAATGGAAAATGTTCAAAGCGTTGTGGGCGATAAAATTGCGTACTGCGAGGATGAATATGAAGCATTGAACGGAGCGGATGCTCTAATGATAATGACTGAATGGCCTGTTTTTAGAACGCCTGAATTTGAGTTAATTAAAGAGAAGTTGAGCCATCCATTAATACTTGACGGCAGAAATTTATATGATGTTACCCAAATGAAGGAACTAGGTTTTACATACTTTAGCATAGGGCGATAACAATTTTATCATGAGCAAAGAACGAGTACTTATTACAGGAGCAGCCGGTTTTTTGGGCTCACACCTATGCGATAAATTTATTGCAGAAGGATACCATGTGATTGGCATGGATAACCTCATTACCGGATCAATGGATAATATTGCTCACCTGATGAAACTTCATGATTTTGAATTCTATAACCATGATGTAAGCAAATATGTGCATGTGCCGGGTCAACTTAAATATATATTACATTTTGCCTCTCCGGCAAGCCCTATTGATTACCTTAAAATCCCTATCCAAACATTAAAAGTAGGAGCACATGGCACACATAATTTGCTTGGTTTGGCTAAAGAAAAGAACGCGCGCATTTTGGTAGCCTCCACCTCTGAGGTTTACGGTGACCCTATGGTGCATCCTCAAACAGAAGAATATTATGGCAATGTGAATCCCGTAGGCCCCCGTGGCGTGTACGATGAGGCCAAGCGGTTTATGGAATCGATCACCATGGCATACCATACCTACCACAATCTTGAAACGCGGATAGTAAGAATTTTTAATACTTATGGTCCTAGAATGAGGTTGAATGATGGACGCGTACTGCCTGCTTTTATAGGTCAAGCGCTAAGAGGTGAGGATTTAACAATATTTGGTGATGGCTCTCAGACACGTTCTTTTTGCTATGTGTCCGATTTAATTGATGGTATATATAAATTACTGCTTTCTGATTACACCCAGCCTGTAAATATTGGTAATCCGGGTGAGATAACCATTAGTGAGTTTGCTGATGAGATTATTAATTTAACAGGAACAAATCAAAAAGTTGTTTACAGGGATTTACCGAAGGATGATCCTAAGCAGAGACAGCCAAATATTACTAAAGCCAGAGAGCTTTTAGGTTGGGAGCCTCAAGTATCAAGAGCAGAAGGGCTTAAAATAACTTACGACTATTTCCGATCGCTGGATAAAGAAAAACTCTTCCAAAAGGAGCACAAAGATTTTGATAAATACGTGGTAAAATGACGCAGGGAAAAATATTAGTGACCGGAGGTTTGGGTTACATAGGCTCACATACGGTGGTAGAATTAATCAACAAAGGTTACAAACCGCTTATTATCGATAATTTATCAAACTCATCTCTAGAGGTGCTTGACAGGATTGAGAAAATTACAGGAAAACGCCCGGAATTTCAGCAGGTAGAAATGCGCGACAAAGAGCAGCTTCAGGAGGTTTTCTGGAACAACAATAGAAAGATAAGTGGCGTTATCCATTTTGCAGCTGTTTTACTCGTGGGCGAATCGGTAGAAAAACCTCTACATTATTATTATAATAACCTTACTTCCACCATTAATTTGCTGGAATGCATGCAGGAATTTGATGTCAAACCCATCGTGTTCTCATCGTCATGCACCGTGTACGGTAACCCCGATGAATTGCCTGTAACGGAAAATGCTGCGGTAAAACCGGCAGTGTCACCCTATGGAAATACTAAAAAGATTTGCGAAGACATACTGCAAGATGTGAGCGCAGCTTCCGATCTTAAAATCACTTCTTTAAGGTATTTTAACCCTATTGGTGCACATGAAAGTGCTTTAATTGGAGAGTTTCAGCAGGGGCCACCTCACCATTTGGTGCCCTTTATTACTGAAACCGCTAGGGGAAAAAGAGATAAGCTGAAAATATGGGGCAATGATTGGGATACGGTTGATGGCACTTGTGTGCGTGACTATATTCATGTGGTAGATTTAGCCAATGCACACATTTTTGCTTTGAAAGCCATTATGGATGAATCAGCTAGAAGCGGTTTTCATGTGTACAACATTGGATCAGGTAATGGATACTCTGTGTTAGAAATGGTAAAAAGCTTTATAAAAACCACAGGAGTTGATGTGCCTTTCGAGTTTGCCCCACGAAGGCCGGGTGATGTAGAGGCTGTTTACGCTGACATTAGCAAAGCCACAAAGGTACTAGGCTGGAAGCCCAAAAAATCTTTAGATGAGATGTTGCTATCGGCTTGGATGTGGGAAAACGCTCTGGCCGAAGCGGATAAATAGAGGCTATTTGAGCACCACCTCTATAAACTTGGAGATGGTGTTAAGAATTTCTTCCTCTTGTTCAATCAAGCTCATGTGTCCTGTTTCAGGTAAGCTTTTTAAATAGGGCTGCTTCATAAATTTTATTTGCTCCTTACTTCTGGCTGGTGTAATGCTGCTGTCTTCTTCACCAAATGCTAACAACATAGGTTTCTCAAATTCTGTTAAAAATTCTGAGTTGTCGTCACGGTCGCGCATAGCTAACATATAGTCAGTAAGTATTTTTTCGGGTATACCTCTACCTATCTGTACTACTTTTTCTATTGCCTCCAAGTGCTTCTCTCTGTGTTTTTCATAAAAAAGCATAGGTACAAAGCTGTCAATAAATTTTTCTACACCGTACTTCTGTATAAATGCGATACTTTTCTCTCGGCCATCTTTTTTTTCTGCGGTGTCCTCCAAGGCGGTAGAGTTAACTAAGCCAATACCTGAAATAATATTAGGAAATCTTTTTGCTACTTCCAATGCTACATATCCTCCGAGTGAGTGCCCTATTATTATACATTCGGAAATGTTTTGTTTCTTCATCCAATCGTAGATCGAGTTGGCTACCATGTCGATGGATGATTCAAAAGGAAAAGGATCGCTCTTGCCAAAGCCCGGCAAATCGGGTATTAAAATTCTGTATTTTTGGGCAAGCTGTTGCGCTATTGGTTCCCAAATAACATATGAACAGGCAAAACCATGTAATAAAATTACGGGATATCCTTTGCCATATTCTTTATGGTATATGTTCATACCTTGTTTTAAGAAAGCACCTTTTCAGCCATTTCTAAGGCAGTTGCATAAATCCCGTCTGCGTCCATTTTACATTCTTTATACAGCTCATATTGTTCACCATGCTCAATAATATCGTCAGGAATGCCCACGCGTTTTATTTTAGCCGAGTAATCATTTTCAGCCATAAATTCAAGCACAGCACTACCGAAGCCACCCATCAAACAACCATCTTCAACCGTTATAACTTTATTAAATTTTTGAAAAACATTGTGTAACAATTCCTTATCTAGTGGTTTTACAAAACGCATATCGTATAATGCAGCAGAAATTCCTTCATTCTCGAGTTTTTCACAAGCTTCAGCTGCAAAATTGCCTACGTGACCTATGGTTAGTATGGCCATATCTTCTCCTTCAATTACTACTCTACCTTTACCTATCTCAATAGCTTCCATGGGTAACTTCCACTCAGGCATAACACCCGCTCCACGCGGATATCTGATGGTGAAAGCTTTCCCTAACCTTGGTTTCTGTGCAGTAAACATCATATTTCTGAGTTCTTGCTCATTCATGGGCGCAGCCACTATCATATTTGGAATACACCTCATGTAAGCTAAATCATAATTTCCGTGGTGTGTGGGTCCGTCTGCTCCGGCAAAACCGGCACGGTCTAAGCAAAAGTTTACTGGTAAATCTTGTATGCACACATCATGAATAACTTGATCGTACCCTCTCTGCATAAAGGTGCTGTAAATATTGCAAAAAACAGTTAAGCCTTGAGTAGCCAAACCGGCAGAAAAAGTGACCGCGTGTTGTTCTGCTATACCAACATCGAAAGCCCTGTCCGGTAATTCACGCATCATAATATTCATTGAAGAACCTGATGGCATGGCTGGTGTTACGCCTACAATTTTTTCGTTTACTTTCGCCAATTCTACCAAGGTCTCCCCAAATACTTGCTGGTATTTTGGGGCCTGTGGAACGGTAACAGGTTTTTTCTGAATTTCTCCGGTTATTTTATCAAACTTTCCGGGGGCATGCCATTTTGTTTGGTCTTTTTCGGCCAAGGCGTAACCTTTGCCTTTCGTGGTAATGCAGTGTAATACTTTAGGTCCCGGTATGTCTTTCAAATCATTCAGCACGGCAACTAGGTGGTTTACATCATGCCCATCCACCGGACCAAAATAACGTAAGTTTAAAGACTCAAATAAGTTGCTTTGCTGTAGCAAAAAGGATTTAAGACTATTTTCAAGCTTACCTACCACATCCTGTGCACTTTGGCCAAAGGCGCTCACTTTCCCCAAAAGTTTCCAGATGTCATCTCTCATTTTATTGTAAGTATGAGAGGTAGTAATGTCAGTCAAATACTCTTTTAAAGCTCCTACATTTGGGTCAATAGACATGCAATTGTCATTGAGAATGATAATCATGTTAGCATCGGAAGCTCCGGCATGATTCATCCCCTCAAAAGCAATACCACCGGTCATGGCGCCATCACCTATCACAGCAATATGTTGTCTGTCTTTTTCGCCTTTTATGTTGGAAGCAAGTGCCATGCCCAGGGCGGCAGAAATGGAAGTGGATGAATGGCCTACACCAAACGCATCGTACTCACTTTCTTTTCGTTTAGGAAAACCGGAAAGACCTTTATAAACGCGATTGGTATGAAACTCGTCCTTCCGTCCGGTAATTATTTTATGACCATAAGCCTGATGTCCAACGTCCCAAATCAACTGGTCATCAGGCGTATTAAAAACATAATGTAGGGCTGTAGTTAATTCCACAACGCCAAGGCTGGCACCAAAGTGACCACCGTATATGGAGACATTATCGATAATAAATTGCCTTAATTCCTGACTGAATTGAACAAGCTGTGATTGGTCTAATTTCTTTAAATCGTTAGGGCTATTTATTTTTTCTAATAACTCCCCGGGCTGAATCAACATACACTAATTGTTTTATCGGAAACAAATACACTTTGCAAATGTTTTCTAACGTACAAATTACTGAATTTTTTAGCTTAAATCTGTCATTTTTTAATAAAATCAATTCAGAATCCGCATTATAGGGCAAAAAATATATCTTTGATGAAATTTAAAATCACCAAAAAAGGCATCTGTTGAGTTTCGAAATTAAGCTACCATTATTTGAGGGTCCGTTTCGATCTGCTGCTATTCTTTATTGAGCGAGATGAACTGGATATTTACGATATCCCAATCTCAAAAATTACCAACGATTTTCTGGAGTACCTCAGGCATTTAGAGCACTTGAATATGGAAGTGGCAAGTGAATTTATATTGGTTGCCTCAACGCTTATGCGTATAAAAGCGAAAATGCTTTTACCTAGGCCTCAAATAGATGAGGAGGGAAATGAAATAGACCCTAGAGATGAGTTGATAAAGCACTTGCTCGAGTATAAAAAATATAAATCTGTGTTGGCAGAGCTTTCAGCTATGGAAGGTGACATGATGCAGAAAGAAAAAAGAGGTAATGTTGCCAAAGAGGTGAAAAGCCTTTCGGAAACTGTAAATGTTGAGGCGGAACTGCAAAATGTTGATTTATATAAACTACTAAATGTGTTTAAGCACGTAATGGCCAAATACGAGCTGGAACAGAATAAGCCCAGGCACAGGGTTATACAATACCCTTATAACATAGAAGAACAGAAAGGATACATACTAGCTAAAATAAACGATAATACGCGCTTGACTTTTTCATCTCTTATTGAGGATAATCCTGATAAGGTTGCGGTTATCTTTAACTTTCTGGCTATACTGGAATTGCTGCAAAGTGCACTTATCTCAATAACGGTGGGCGAAGGTTTCAATAATTTCTGGCTTGAGGAGGTAGAACAGCAAGCAGGATGAAAATAGATAAGCAGAAGGTATTGAAAACACTTAATCCAAACCGTGTATGGATTCCCATACTTATCGGTCTGGCCATTGTGGCTTATTTGTTTTATCAGGATGATACCGTAACGCTCGCTAACTTATCGCTTATATTTACGGCTCAGGTATTACCAGTAGTTTTGGCTTTTTTGGTGCTATTTGCTCGTGATATAGGTTACGTATACCGTATAAGAACTATTACGGGTGAAAAGCTAAGCTGGAAAAGTAGCATTTATGTAATTATTCTTTGGGAATTTGCCTCAGCGGTAACACCCTCGGTGGTAGGCGGAACGGCTGTAGCCGTTTTTATACTAATGAAGGAAGGTCTAAAGCTCGGGAAAGCTTTAGCCTATACCATGATCACAGCCATTTTCGATAATTTGTATTTTGTGGTGATGGCACCTATCGTTTTTCTTTTAGCTAGAGGATCTATTTTTCCGGAAATTGACGGTGTAGAAACGCAGTTGGAAAGGAGCCTGCCTACGCTTTTTTATATAAGCTATGCTCTGATAGCAGCATACACTCTAGTAATGGCTTTTGCAGTATTGATTAACCCCAGATGGTTCAAATGGCTTTTAATTAAACTTACGAGCATAAAATTTCTAAAGAAATGGCGACCGTATGCCCACGAGCAAGGGGAAGAAATTATGATTGCCTCCAGTGAATTACGAGGAAAGCAGTTTAGCTACTGGTTTAAAGTAGCTGTTTCAACCCTTTTTATCTGGACGGCCAGATATGCCATGCTTAATTGTGTTATCGAAGCTTTTACCCACCAAAACTTTTTTGAGCATATTACAATTTTTGCGCGCCAAGTGGTCATCTGGATTACCATGTTAATTTCACCAACTCCGGGCAGCAGTGGTACTGCAGAATATATTTTCACTCAATTTTTTAGGGAAGACCTCGGTGCAGCTACATTTGTTAGCAACATATTTTGGCGATTAATGACTTACTACCCCTATTTATTCTTAGGTGCCTTTATATTACCGAGGTGGATAAAAAGAGTGTTTTTCAAAAAGAAGGATAATGCTTAATTGCGAGGCTTACGTTGATTTTTTATATTGAGCAATGGAATTTACTCAAATAAAAGAAACATGTTTTTACGCGAATGATCTGCTCGCCATAAAGGCGTTTTACCATGAGCAATTAGGTTTACCAATTATTAGTGAGGTAGCAGAGAAGTTAATATTTTTTAGAGCAGGCAGCTCTGTTTTGTTGTGTTTTAATCCTCAATATTCGGCTGAACAACACGTACCACCACCACATTTTGCTGATGGGAGGCCACACTTTGCTTTTGAGGTAGAAAAAGATGTATACGAGCAAACTAAGAACGAATTGGCAGCAAAAGAAATACCAATAACGTACGAGCACATCTGGCCTAGCGGAGGTAAATCAGCTTATTTTGAAGATCCTGAGGGCAATGTGCTTGAAATTGTACCAAGTGGGCTTTGGGATGATGTGTGAGAATTTTTAAATGGCTTAATAAGCTTGCGGGTGTAGGACATCGTAAGCTGTTTAAAAACAAGTTAGAAAACTTCAATACCTTTTTTGGACAATGCTTCCTCTACATAATCAAAGGTGGAAAGTATATCCGGCTTGCCGTCTACAATAGCTACATCGTGTTCAAAATGAGCTGAATAGCGGCCATCGCTTGTTACTATCGACCAGCCATCGGCAAGCTGGCGAATGGTTCGGCTGCCTAAGTTAATCATTGGCTCAATGGCCAAAACCATCCCTTCTTTAAGTTTTACGCCACGGCCTCTTTTGCCATAATTGGGTACCTCCGGTGATTCGTGCATTGATTTACCCAAACCATGGCCAACAAGCTCGCGCACCACTCCATAGCCATTACTTTCAGCATGCTGCTGTATGGCAAAACCAATGTCGCCCATTCTATTGCCGGCTTTGCATTGCGCTACTCCTAAATAGAGCGAATCTTTGGTTACTTTCAGTAAATTTTTAACGGCATCATCTACTTCACCCACTGCAAATGTATAAGCGTGGTCTCCGTAAAAGCCGTTCATCACCACACCACAGTCAATAGAGATAATATCTCCTTCTTTTAATGGTGTTTTGGAAGGATAACCATGAACTACCTGCTCATTAGGACTCATGCACAGTGTGTTGGGGAAATCATACATACCCAAGAAACCAGGGACACCTCCATGATCTCTGATAAATTCCTCTGCTTTTTTATCCATTTGTAAAGTGGTGGCTCCGGGTTCCACCATTTCCGCCACTAGCCCTAAAGTTTTTGAAACCAGCCGTGCGCTTTGGCGCATCAGTTCAATTTCTTCTTTCGATTTTAAATGAATCATTTAAATAAGTCCTTAAATTTTTCCCAAAAAGATTTTGTAGGAATTGTGTACTCAACCGGATTATCACCTAATAGTTCCCAGACTCGACTCCATCCTACAAATCCGCCTATATTCCTGTCGTCAATAAAAATATCCGCGTTAACTTTTGGGCTTTGGTCTTGCACCATTTGCTCTTCCGGAAAATTTCTATTCACCGCATAAAATTCGATGCCATGCTTCTTACAGAATTCTACAGCTTCATCCAGTTTTTGTCCTTCCCTTACAGTCCATAGAATAAGTTGATGCCTATTATTTAGCAAAGCCTGCAACGTTTCTATGGCAAATAGTTGAGGTTTGCCTATGGCAGGATACCTGTCTTCAACAATGGTTCCATCAAAATCAACTGCAATTCTAAGCATTTTTGTTCTGGTATTGCGCCCTAATTTTAGCTTTTAGCATCAGCCTGTCATAAATTAATCCGGCAATTTTTACGGGAGGTTCTTCTTTGCCATTGAGCTCCAAAGTTAAGGCAAAATCTTTTTCATACACATCTACACGGTACATAATCTGTAATAATTTACCAAAGTCGTTATCTAGCAAGTGACTAATAAAGGGACTTATATATGCCATGAACTCTTCTTTTGAGCCTACAACTGGCTGTTCAAAGCTTAACTCGGGCAGTATCTTTTGAGATATGACTTGCATTGCATGGTGTACTTCCATACTACAAATGAAAGAATTTTATAAGCAAAGTGCTAAAAACCCGAGTTCGAGTTATAAAATCAATAAGAACGGAATGTTGCGCGTTATTCTTCAGCCAGCTGATATGGGAATCTGATGAAGAAAACATAGTTTGCTCAAAGGCTTGGGCTTAAACAGCGTATTTAGCAGAAAGCCATAAGCACCAAAAAAGGCAAGTACTTTACACTTGTTTCAACCGCAGGTTGAATGAACAGATCACTGATGTTCATCCAAAGGCAGACAAGTCCGCTTGGGTGTAATTCTACGATGAAGCCTAGAGTGGTGCTATGTTATTAAACAAAATTTTATTTTCCGCACCAAACAATTGATTTATTACACTGCTGATTTATTACACTGCGGCTAGAAACTTAGCGCCAACATATCGGTGCTATTCTGGTATTGGAAATCGTACCAGTAATCATACTCTTGATAATCCACACAATCAGTCAGAGTAATATTGTTAATTGTCAACTCTTGTATGCTGGCTGTTGGAATCCAAAGCATAAAAGCTTCTTGCTGAGCAAACGGCAGGCTGGCAATTTGAATGAAGCTGAATTTTTGATCGTAAGTGGGGATAGCTTTAAGCATTTTTTAATATTTGCCTCAAAATTAAGAAGTTAAAACCTTAATACTGTTATGAAGAGATTATTGTTATGTTAAAACTTTGCTACGCTACACATCACCCAACATTCCTTTTAATAGCGAAATAAAGTTTTTTGGCTTATTTTAGCCTAATTTGCACCTTAATGGCATCAATGGATTATCAGCACGCATTTAATAACATAAGACCTTACCGGGATAATGAGGTAAAAGAAGCGGTTAGCAGATTAGTTAATCATCCTTTTTTTGAGCAGGTAGCAAAAAAGATATTTCCTGATAGAGACCATGACGCGTTGGTAAATCAAATGGCATCACTACAAACTATCAAAGATTTTCAATCGGTAATGATGTACCCAACGGCAAAAATGTTATTAAATAATAGCGCACAGGAGATCAGCTTCTCAGGTTTCGATAAGCTTGCCAAGGATAAATCATATCTGTTTATTTCTAATCACAGGGATATAGTGCTTGACTCAGCTATTTTAAATGTATTGTTGTATGAGCATGCACTTGGCACAACAGAAGTGGCTATAGGTAATAATTTGTTAGTTAATTCTTGGGTGGAAGACCTTGTAAAACTCAACAAAAACTTCATTGTAAATAGAAATGTGCCTCCTCGTGAGATGTATTCGTACTCTCAAACGCTTTCGGCTTACATCCGCTACACTATCACAGAGAAAAATACTTCCGTATGGATAGCGCAAAGAGAGGGGCGCACTAAAAATGGTGATGACCAAACGCAGCAGGGTTTGTTAAAAATGATTGGTATGAGCGGGGGAAAGGATTTCTACAATAATTACGCCCCAGTGCGCATTACTCCCATGGCCATTTCTTACGAGTACGATCCTTGTGATGTGTTGAAAGCGAGAGAACTTCATTTAAATTTAACAGGTCAAAAGATAGAAAAAAGTCCGCAAGATGATTTAAAAAGTATGATAGCAGGCATTACGGGTATAAAGGGCAGGGTGCATCTGGCTTTGGGCAAAATCCTAGATGAAAAATTGCGCGACATAAAAAACATAAAAAATAAGAATGACCAAATGCAGGCACTTGCCGATTTGATTGATGAGCGCATCCATAAAAATTACAAGCTTTGGCCAACCAATTATATGGCCTACGATCTACTGCATGAAAAACGTTTCAGCGGGCAATATACTACCATGGAAAAGGAAAGTTTCCTTGCTTACCTGCACAAGCAAGTGGGCAGCGTAGATGGCAATTACGAACAATTAAAAATGCCCCTACTGGCAATGTACGCCAATCCGGTAGTAAATAAACTTAAAGTAGCTGAGATAACGCCAAGCGATATGTAATTTACTACAGCAGGTCTGCCGTTACCTTAAAAGTCATATCTGCTTTAATATCTGTTGCTGAGCCGGTGGCCTCTTTAGTAACTACCTCATATCTAAGGTTGTAGGAGTCTTCAGTAACATATTGTTTCAAGTTAACTCCCTGAGTTTCTAAGCTCAGAGGACTTGCAGGGTTAGCTCCTATATCCATATTTTCAGCCAATAGCACTTCATTGTTATTGTTGGTACTTATGTATATCTGAATGCTTTTGAGGAAGGAAAAATCGCGGGATGATGGATTAGTGATAGTGAGTGTTAGTTTTTCCAATGTAATCTCCTTTACCAAGCTGGCGCTGGTATTATTATTTTCAAAGGCCTGTTGAGATGAGCTTTTAATATCAGGGGTAGGAATATCAATTGGTGTATTGATAATGGCAGCCGAAGGAATGGAGAACTCAGTTGTATTATTGAAACTGAAATTTATGGCGTCATTAATTTTATCTCCAATGTTACATGCGGTTAAAAAAAATAGTGTGATTACTAGTAAGCTGTTAATTTTCATCATAATTGTTATTAGTTAGTGATTTGCAGTTGAAATCTCGTGCAGGCTACCAAGTTTAATGATAAGTGCCCAAAGAGAATCAATGTTTTGCGCTACCATAAAAATGGAAGCTTGAGCCTGATTTAGTGTTTTTTTAAAAATTATCTCGACACAAACTACGAAAATCTAATGATGTTGGATGTAGTTTTCCCATTTATCCAATAAAAGCTTGAAATCTTCAGGCAGTTCTGAATCAAATTGCACCATTTTTTTGGTAGAAGGGTGAATAAAACCCAGTGATTTGGCATGCAATGCCTGCCTGGGTAGCAGTTTGAAGCAGTTATCGACAAAAGCTTTGTACTTAGTAAATTGTGTGCCTTTTAGTATTCTGTTGCCTCCATAGGTAGCATCATTAAAAAGCGGATGGCCCAGGTGTTTCATGTGCGCTCGTATCTGATGCGTTCTGCCAGTTTCTAAATTACATTGTATTAAAGTAACATAACGTAATCGCTTCAACACTTTGTAATGCGTTATGGCATGTTTGCCAAAATCACCTTCGGGGAAGGTGTCAGTCACACGTCTATCCTTCAAACTTCGGCCTAGATGGGCTTCGATAGTGCCTTCATCGGCTACTACTTCCCCCCAAACCAAGGCATAGTAAGTTCTTTCAATGGAATGGTCAAAAAATTGTTTGGCTAAGGATGTCATAGCCTTTTCGTTTTTTGCGATAACCAATAGCCCTGAAGTATCTTTGTCTATTCGGTGTACCAAGCCCGGGCGGCCTTCATTGCCTTCCATTTCAGGCAGACTTTGGAAGTGATAAGCAAGAGCGTTCACCAGCGTACCTGTCCAGTTTTGATGAGCCGGATGCACCACCATACCCGCTTCTTTATTTACAATGAGCAGGTCTTTATCCTCATACAATATATTTAGAGTAATATCTTCGGGTTTTACATCTGTATCCCTTGGTGGCTCGGGCAGTGCAATAATTATATCATCGAGCGGGTGCACCTTATAATTTGGCTTAATAAGCAATTGATTTACCTTTACAAAGCCGTCTTTAATGGCCTGTTGCACTTTGTTACGTGTAACATTTGGCAGCCTATCCATCAGAAATTTATCGATCCTGAGTAATTCCTGCTTTTTATCAACTTTTATCTGATGATGCTCAAAGAGCTGATCGTCCTCATTTTCCTCTTCACTAGTAATGGCCTCTCTATTCATTAAGCAAAGATAATGAAAAGAGTTAGTTCCTTAACTGCCTATTGTCCTCACATAATTTTGAAAGCAGGCATATTTATCAGATATTTATGCTGGTGTATACAATATAAGATGAAGATTTTTTCAACGTTAGTGTTTTTGGGTTTCTTTTCAGCATTTGCTTACGCGCAGCCTTCAGCTCCTAAGCTCAATAAAAATCCGTATAAAAATTCGCAGTGGTATATAGGTTTGGCGGGTGGTGCCAATTACACCATAGTAAATGTCATTAACGATTTTAGCATTTTGCAGGCTACAGCCATAGATGATAATACTACTTACTCAAAAAATTATACTCTTACCAAGAATATTTCTGCTACCTACGGCATAAAAGCAATGTATCAGTTTGAACAGCGCTTGGTGCTGGGTTCAGGCCTAATGCTGAATGAAATAAGGTACAATTATACGCAAGAACTTCCCGGCAGCAACAGAACCGTTGTTTATGAGCACAACCAACATTTGCGTTACCTGGACGTGCCTGTTTATTTTAGGTTTATGATAAGGAAGGTAAACAGCAGAATGTGGAATAGGTCGTGGCGCAAACCGGGTGTTCCTGCTATAATTCCATTTGTGCAAGGCGGAATTAATTTCGGTTTTTTGGTAAATGGCAATAAAGAAGTAAACAAAACAATTGTTGAAAGTGGGTTTACTGTGCAGGATGCGAATTTTTCTGAAGATGTTGG
The DNA here is from genome assembly GCA_963832285.1 of uncultured Cytophagales bacterium. GTDB lineage: Bacteria > Bacteroidota > Bacteroidia > Cytophagales > Cyclobacteriaceae > Marivirga. Next base: position 500,302 of record CAWHTP010000011.1, on the reverse strand, counting down.
TGGCTTGTTGCAAACAACAACTGTTGGAGCTTTTGTAGGTTTTGGGGCACGGTTCAAATTAGGGAATGTATACATTGCTCCTCAGGTAAATTTAAGGCAAGGTTTCTCAAATGTAACCAACACAAAAACTAGGTTTAGCAATTCAAATCTGGTTCAAAACGCTTATGATGTATTTGACGATAAGAATTTCACCAGTGTAGAGGCGGTAATTAGTATATTGGTGCCTTTAAAATATTTAAGTAAAAAAGAATTTTTGCCGATTGAAATATGAGGTACTGCACTATCATTTTGCTAGCATTTATGTTCACAGCTTGTGCTGATAGGCCTAGTGAATTTCTGCCGGCTGAAAAATTTAATAGTATTTTCGCAAATGCTGCTGAAGGAGCTGATTATGAGCCCTTGGATGTGATACAAACTGAGGACAACGGCTACCTGATTTTGGCAGAGTCTGCTCTTGATGCCGTATTTGTAATGAAAATATCAAACCTTGGCAAATTAATATGGAGTACTACCATGCCGGCTACTTTTGAAAACCCAGTTGGCGATTTTGTTTTCAACGAAGGTAAATACTACTTTATAGCGGCCAGCCAGGCAAACCAAACTGCATCACTTATTGAGGTAGATGATTTTAACCAGACTGTGGTGCCAACCCAAAGAACTTATGTAGGGTACCGCAACCCGCTGGCCTTTGGCAGGCTAGATGACGACAGCTTTTTAATGCTCAATTACAATGATACAACCGGCCCGGTTTTGAGTAAAATACAAGCCGGGTTTGCTCAGGAGTGGGCACGAAGGTTTGATGACGGTGCATTGAGCACTTCCCAATTTCAAGCCCTGAAAGAGGATCCTTCCATCAATTTCTTTGTAGGCGCCTTTAATAACGGAACCAATATCTACTTTAACTGTCTGAGAGATAGTGCTTTTGCGCTCACTTATACTGATTCGGAAGGAATAGAAACGGGTAAAATTAGCGGCACGTTGAATGACAGGGTAGTCTCTTATAATTATTTAGGTAACAATGTGGGCGCTATTAATTATATCCAAAATGGCAGCTCATTTTTTCAAATATCCCTGCCGCTGCAAGCTAATACCACCACAGTATTTAGCGAGTTGAGTGGAGAAAAATTGCTTGAAAAAGGAGTGTTAGGTAATGCGCAGATCGTTAATGATGAAATTGTAGCCACCTCATCCATACTTAATCTTTATGGTACTATAGATGGCCGCATAAAATGGACTAATTATGATGTGGCTTCCGGAGCTATTCAAAATGTAGACTATGTGGGAGGCAGCGACCTGATTACGCTCAAAAAAGCTAAAAAAACCCGTGATGGCGGACTACTCATTTTATCGAAAGTAACATTGGCCGGGTCGAGAGATCGTATAGCCATACAAAAAATAGCTCAAGACGAGCTCCGTAATATTCAGTAACGCAATACTGCCTAACTTCCTATAGCAGATTACGTTTAGGCTGTTATGATCATTAGAATTCTCGTACTCACATTATTCGTTTCAAGTTTTTCATTCCAGTCAAATGCGCAGTCAGCCGAGGTAAAAGTGATCGAAGTGCCTGAAATGCTAGAAGTAATAGCGCAGGAGCCAGAGAAAATAAAAGTAATTAATTTTTGGGCAACATGGTGCAAGCCCTGCGTAGAAGAGCTACCTTATTTTATTAAGGCAGCCAATCAATTTCCGGAAGTTGAATTTATTTTTGTCAGTCTTGATTTCTCTGAGCAGGTAAAAAAAGTGAAGGTTTTTGCTAATAAGAAAGGGCTAAATGTGGGTGCGCTTTATTTAATTGATGATGTGGATTATAATTCATGGATTGACCGCATTTCGCCCAAGTGGGGTGGTGCTATACCTGCAACATTAATTGTTACACCAAATGATAAGTTTTTTTATGAGCAAGCGTTTCATGAAGGAGAGTTAAATACATTAATAACTAAAGTCTTAAATAAAAACTGATATGAAAAAGTACATTTTATTAACACTAGGTGCCATTTTAGTACTGGCTTTTACTACTAAAAGGGAAGGTTACACGGTAGGAGATAAAGCAACTGACTTTTCCTTGAAGAGTGTAGATGGTACTATGGTATCGTTAAAGTCTTATAAAGAGGCAAATGGGTACATCGTTATTTTCACCTGCAATAGCTGCCCTTATTCAGTAGCTTATGAGGATAGAATTATAGCATTACACAATAAATACGCTGCTAAAGGCTATCCGGTAATTGCCATTAACCCGAATGATGATGAAAAATCGCCTAAAGATTCTTATGAATTAATGAAGGTGCGTGCCAAAGAAAAGGACTTTCCGTTTGCTTATGTATATGACACTACTCAAGAAGTTACCAAGGCATATGGAGCTTCGCATACACCTCATGTTTATTTGTTAAACCAAGACATGATTGTAAAGTATATTGGCGCTATTGATAACAATACTAAAGATGCCATTTCTGCCGACAAGAAATACGTTGAGGATGCTGTTGATGCACTAATTAACAACAAGGAAGTAGCAACTGAAAAAACAAAAGCCATTGGTTGCACCATTAAGTGGGCATCTTAAACAAATGTTTGTAGTAGGTTTAAATAGTGGTGTAATTATATAAAGTATGAGAAGACACAAAAACCTTATTCCGTTGAGCAGGCAGCACCACCAAATGCTTATATTGGCGCAGGTTTTGAAATCTGATGTACCTGCTTATAAAGATATGCCTTCTACGGTTTCGGCTAAGACAGAATTTTTGAATGAGAAATTGGAAAATTTGATTTTACCTAACTTTAAAATGCATAGAAACCATTTATATCCTGCACTGATAGATTGGGCTTTTGCTGATACACCACTTATGAATGAAGTGGCCACCATGGAAAATGAACTGGTAGAAGATATTGTAGCGCAAAAACAGCATGATGAAGATTCTCTTGATTTGATAGGCCAAGCAATTGAGCAGCTGGTGAGGAAAAAAGAACGTTTTTTATACCATGCCATGCAAGAGCAATGCGGTAAACAGCTCGATAGTTTTGAACTGGCCGATGTTTAGCCTAGCGAATTAATTTTAAAATATCTTCCACATACTCACGGCTGTTAGAAAGGCGCGGTACTTTATTTTGGCCACCTAGTCTGCCGCGGCTCCTCATCCAATTATAAAATGTACCTTTTGGCGCAAGGTGTATAATTAACCTGCCCAAAGCGATGTCTTTCTGCCTTTTGGCGTCATAATCAGAATTTATTTTACGAATTTCTGCGTCCAGCATATCAGCAAATTCCTCTATACTTTCAGGTGGGTTTGCAAATTCAATTACCCATTCATGCGCACCGCTTTTACCGTGAGATAAATGTTTTGGAGCTGCCGTAAAATTATCAATTGATACGCCCAATTTGTTATTAACTATGGACAGGGCTTTTTCCGCATTCTCAATCATGAGTTCCTCACCAAAAGCATTGATAAAGTGTTTTGTCCTACCGCTTATTTTTATGCGAAAAGGATCAAGCGAGGTGAAGCGTACTGTATCGCCAATGCGGTATCGCCATAAGCCGGCATTGGTGCTAATTACCACTTCATATACCTGATCGAGCACTACTTGATCAAGCAGCAAAGTAGCCGGTTGCTCACTGGCACTTTCGCTGAGTGGTATAAATTCATAAAAAATACCATAATCTAACATTAGCAGCATTTCGTCAGAATCAGGTTGGTCTTGAATGCCAAAGAAGCCTTCCGAGGCATTGTAGGTTTCAACGTAACTCATTTTTGGCGATTTGATGAGGTCGTTAAATAAATGTTTGTAAGGTGTAAATGAAACTGCACCATGGATAAAGAGCTCTAAATTTGGCCACACTTCAGAAATATCATCTTTGCCTGTAATGTCTAAAATGCGTTGCAATAAAACTACTGTCCAGGTAGGCACGCCCGATAAACTGGTTACATCCTCATGAATGGTTGCCTGCGCCATAGCCTCAATCTTTTGCTCCCACTCATCCATCAGTGCTATTTCCAAGCTCGGAGTTCTAATAATTTGTACCCAGAAAGGTAGGTTTTTCATAATTACGGCAGAAACATCGCCATAAAATGAATTAGAATTATTATCGAATTGATTAACCTGTTGGCTACCGCCTATGCTCAGGTTTTTTCCGGTAAATAGCTTAGAGTCAACATTGTTATTGAGATAGATGGAGAGTAAATCCTTTCCGCCTTTGAAGTGGCAATCTTCCAGCGATTCATCCGAAACGGGAATAAATTTACTTCTATCGTTTGTGGTGCCCGATGATTTGGCAAACCACCTTATTTCTGTTGGCCAAAGAATGTTTTGATTGCCCTTGAGTAGCTCATCAATGTAGGGGTAAATTTCTTCGTAAGTGTGTAGTGGCACATTATTCTTAAAGTCATTGTAGGTTTTTAAATTTTCAAAACCGTACTTTTTACCAAACTTTGTATTTCGGGCGCGGTAAGTGAGCCACGGAAGTAGTTCTTCTTGAACTTCATTTGGGTACTTCATAAAAAGCTCCACCTCATGTATGCGCTTTTTCATTACCCATGTCATTATGGAGCTCAAAAATTCCATTTATATTTTCCTCTTTAGTTCGAAATGTTTTCCTAAATAAACACGCCTCACTTGCTCATCATTCGCTAAATCTTCTGCAGTACCGGCTTTCAGTAATTTACCTTCAAACATTAGGTAGGCTCTATCGGTAATGCTTAGCGTTTCGTTTACATTGTGGTCGGTTATCAAAATACCGATGTTTTTTTTCTTCAGCCGTGCTACAATGGTCTGTATCTCTTCCACAGCAATAGGATCTACCCCGGCAAATGGTTCATCGAGCAGTACAAATTTAGGATCCATGGCTAATGCCCGTGCTATTTCAGTTCTTCTGCGCTCACCACCGGAAAGCACCTGACCCTGATTTTTGCGTACATGGTTTAAGCTGAATTCCTCTAATAAAGACTCCATTTTGTCTTTGCGTTCGGTTTTACTAATCTTCCGCATCTCTAAAACGGCCATCAGGTTCTCTTCCACCGTTAAGGTTCTGAAAACGGACGCTTCCTGCGCCAAATAACCCACGCCTAATTTGGCACGCTTAAACATAGGCAATTTGGTAATGTTGGCGTCATCTAAAAATATTTGACCATCATTAGGCTTTACAAGGCCTACTATCATATAAAAGGAAGTAGTTTTACCTGCTCCATTAGGGCCAAGTAAACCTACTATTTCACCCTGCGCCACGCTCACGGAGATGTGGTCAACTACAATTCTCTTTTTATATTTCTTAACTAAATTGTCTGCTCTTAAAATCATTGGCTATATATCCGTTTGTACGCATAGCAGCAACAAACATACCTGAATTATCAAAGGAATAAAATTAACTATAAACTGCGGATATCCTTTACCATCAGCTGCAAAGATTTGAATCCTTTGAAATCATTTTCTTGTATAGTAAATGATATTTCGAAGGGTTTGTTTTCCATCAAAACGGATTTAGCACTGAGTTGATTAAAAGCAATAGCACTATAGCTCAACTTGCCATCCACATCTTTAACATAAAACTTCAGGTGTTCCTTTTTTAGTACTTTTACTTCACCTTCAATTATTATATTGGTGGCTGCAAAAACAGGCTGCATATTGTCAGGGCCATACGGATCCATCTGGCATAGGATGCTGAAAAACCGCTGGGAAATTTGCGCTATTTTGAGGTAACTGTCAATATCAATTTTTGGTATCAAGTCCTCATCTTTTATACTCTTTTGTACTTCTGCTTCAAACAATTGGGCAAATTTGGCCACATTTGCTAGAGGTAGCGTAAGTCCTGCTGCATATTTATGGCCACCATATTGCGTTAACACGGCCGCGCATTTGGAAATGGCTTCATGTACATCAAAACCATGTACTGAGCGAGCCGATCCCGTTGCTGCCCCGTTTGATTCTGTTAGAATGACGGTAGGTCGGTAGTATTTTTCGATGCATCGCGAGGCCACTATGCCTATTACCCCCTTATGCCAGTGCTTCTGAAACAGCACAGTGGTTTTTGCAGGCACCTCTCCGTGGTCAGCTTCAATTAGCTTGATAGCTTCCTTGGTAATATTTTGGTCAAAATCTTTTCGTCTGTTGTTTTTATCGCCTACCATTTGAGCTATTAACAGCGCCTCTTCCTCATTTTTGGCGGTTAAAAGTCTTACTGCCAGATGGGCGTGGTCAATACGGCCGGCAGCATTAATTTTGGGGCTTACCTGAAATACAAGATGTGCTATTTCAATTTTTCCTTTTACCCCTGCTAAGGTGAGTAGGGCTTTTATACCTGGTTTGGGATTGAAATTTATTTTCTCCAAACCATAGAAAGCAAGTATCCGGTTTTCACCCGTTACCGACACAATATCGGCAGCTATGCTTACCGCCAATAAATCTAAATATTCAAAAGCTATGTGTTCCGGCAGTTCCAGTGCTTGGCATAGCGCTTGTATTAATTTAAACCCTACCCCACAACCCGATAATTCCTTAAAGGGATAGTTGCAGTCTTTTTGTTTCGGATCCAAAATGGCACAGGCATCCGGCAATTGCTCACCTGGTAGGTGGTGGTCGCAAATAATGAAGTCAATCCCTAATTCATTAGCATAAGCAATTTTATCGGTGGCTTTGATACCGCAATCCAGGCTGATAATCAGCGTTGCACCTTGTTCGTAGGCAAAATCAATCCCCTGTTTTGAAATACCATAACCCTCGCTATACCTGTCAGGAATGTAATATTCCACAGTGGAGTGCTGCGATTGCAAAAAACCATACATGGTAGCCACTGCAGTGGTACCATCTACATCATAATCGCCATAAACGAGTATTTTTTCATTTGCTGAAAACGCAGCAAGTACACGATCAACTGCTTTGATCATGTCTTTCATTAAGAAAGGATCGTGTAGGTCATCGAGCTGTGGGCGAAAAAATGTTTTGGCTTTAGCATAAGAATTAATGCCACGCTGAATCAGAATTTTCGCTAAAATGGGATTTACGTTAATAGCTGCTGATAAGCTGTTGATTTCCTCATCAGCTATTTCTTTAGCCTCAACCCATTTTTTTGCTACTTGCATATAGCAAAAATAGGAACTTTGGTTGCAAGAGGGAAGTGTTGAGATATTTAATTAGCATTCATAGTTTAATGTCGTTTAGTTAAGACCTTTTCTCCTTCTATTGATGAGAAGGGTTAAATGCCTGCCCGACTTTGGCGGGTTGAGGACACAAACAAAATCTTAACTAAAACGAGATTGGTTCATAATTTATACTAGCTATCCGATTCGCTGAATTACGAGCCCTCATCAATGTTGAGTGTTGGAAATTCGCACAATTTTAAAGCTGGTCTAGTTCAAAAAACGAAAGAGAATGGAAATAGGTCACTGGCGCTTTTCATCAAAATAAATGTTTCTGAGGCATCAGTAAAAAGAATTTCAAATTTTTGCTGATGCCTTTTTTCAAATTCTAGCATAACTTGCCGGCAGCCACCGCAGGGGGGAGCGCTTTGCAATATTTCTTCGCCCTTTTTGGTAGCACAAATGGCCATTTGATGAAATTTATTTTTTGGGGCGGCTATGCCGGCACGGTACATGGCGGTTCTTTCGGCACATAAACCAGCAGGAAAGGAAGCATTCTCTTGATTGGTTCCTGTAATAATTTCGCCATTGTCCATTAATATAGCGCAGCCAACAGTAAAGTTGGAATAAGGGGAATAGGAACTTTTTCTAGCTTCTAATGCTTTATTCCAAAGTATTTGAAGGTTTTCGGGTAAATCATTGAACTGATTGTAGGTTGTATAGGAAATATTGAGCGATTCGTTTTTCAAAAGTAGCTTCTTATCTTAGGGCTTTAAATATACGATTACCTTACATTAATTGGCATATTTTTCAATCATTAATTGATTGTACAATATTTGTGCCCTGCAACGTTTTAATTTTAAAGGTAAGAGTGTGCAATTAGATTTGTTCAATGTTATGACTTTGGAGGCTTCCTCAAAACCATTTTAAATTATGTATAAAATAATATCTTCGGTTTTTTTTATTTTTCTTTTAGCCTCTTGCGCGAGCAAAACAGGTATGCAATCTCAAAATGCTCAGCAACAGGAACCGTCATCGCTTAACCCCAACCAAGCAACTGCCAGAAATTACGGAAGTAGCCCTAAGCAGAATAGAAGTTTTTGGGATTTTTTCAGAAAGAAAGAAAACCCTTGGGGCGATCAGTTGGTGGATGAGTATGAAGATAGGATGAAGCAAAATGCCAAGGACGCTAAAAAGAAGGACAAGGAAATGGAAAAACCTCAATATTCAGACTTCACCTACTTTGGCCACAAGAAAAAACCCAAAAAGCGGCCGCCTCATAAAATGAAATTCTGTAAAGAATGTGGCATACGACATTAAATTAAATTGGTAAAAAAACTTATATTTGAGCAAATTATAGGCTTCAATGCGAAGAAAATACTTTCCTTTCGATAAAAACTACCTTTTAAAGCAAGCGCAAATTGAAGAAAAGCAGCTTTTGCTTATTTACCTTACCGAGCATGTAAAAGAAACCTATCTGTTAAGGTACAATCCGCTTGGTCTTATGGATAAATCCATTGAAAAGATAGTATCTACCACAGTCTATAGTTTGGAGGAAGTATCAGAACTGTATGATGAAATGGCAGGCATTTACCGTTACAAAAACTGCTCTAATCAATTAGAGTTGTTGTTTGACGGGAGAGATCATCTCGAGAAATATAAGGAAGATTGGTCTATAGCTTTTAAAAGTTGGATTATTGATTTTGCCAAATCAAAAAACTTTTTGAAAGCCGTTTTAGAGGCAACTATTTTTTACCCTGAAGACAGGCAGGCACAGCTGGCTTACAGCAGATTAAGGAATTTTATTTCGGAACAATTTGGCTTAAAAGTGTATAGGTATAAGGGCATTGTACCTATGAAAATAGCCTAAGGTACCAACAGCCCTGGTCCGTTTGAGGTGCCAATTCTTTCTGCTCCGGCATCTATCAGTTCAATAGCTTGTTGGTAAGTTTTAATACCTCCGCTGGCTTTTATGCCCACACTTTCAGGTAAATTGGCTCTCATCAATTTTATATCTTCAACCTTTGCTCCGGAAGGTGCAAATCCCGTGGAGGTTTTTACAAAATCGGTTCCGGCATCGGCACAAATTTTACACAATTCTACTATCTCGGCCTCGTTCAGGTAGGCTGTTTCAATGATTACCTTCAGCAGCTTATTATGTGCATGAGCCAATTTGCTGAATTTAGCAATTTCTATTTTTGGCCACATCATTTGAGCTTTATATGCTGATATGTTGAGCATTAAGTCGAGCTCATCAGCACCATCTTTTATTGCTTGGTTTATCTCAGCCTCTTTAGTTTGACTCATTTGATAGCCCAACGGAAAACCAATAACCGTTATCAAGCGAATATTCCGATCCGGATATTTCCCTTTTGACTTTTTTTACCCAAAATGGGGGAACACATACGCCAAAAAGTTCGTTTTCTTTAGCCTCCAAAACAATTCTTTCAACGTCAGCATCTTTGAGGGTAGGGCTCAATGCAGTATGTTCTATATATTTTTGTATATTTCTCATATTCAGTAATTATTTATGTACAAATTAAGTAAGTATCTCCTTCTCTCCATACTTTTTATGTTTTGTGCCCTACCGAAAGGCCTCGCACAACCAGAATCAAAAATATTTGGCTTTGCAATAGCCGACAATAAAAGATCAGTTGCCATCCCCTTTACGCTTAATAATAACTTAATAGTGGTAGATGTTTTGTTTCAGGGTGTAATTCCGCTAAAATTTATTATAGATACAGGAGTAACCAACACCGTACTTATAGAGAAAATTTACGCTGATGTGCTGGACATAGTGCCCGACAGAAAAATGAGCTTAGTGGGGGCTGCCGGTGGTAAAGAGGTAGAAGCTTTTATTGTGAATAGCATCAGCATTAATCTTAAGGGTATGAAGGGTAGCCAGATACCGTTGCTCATTCTTAAAGAAGATTACTTGAAACTGCAGGAGTCCATGGGGATAAAAGTACATGGCATTTTAGGGTACGATTTATTCAAAAATTTTATTGTGAAAATTGATTATTTAAATAGGGTTTTAACGTTCTATAATCATGATACATTTAAGAAAAAGCTTTGGAGCTATACCGAGCTACCGTTGGTTGTAGAAAACACCAAGCCCTACATCTACCAAACAGTAAAGCTAAATAATTCAGAGCAGATAAAAGCTAAATTGATGATTGATACCGGTGCATCTCATTCTTTAATGCTTCATCAAAACAGCGACTCAGCCATTGTGGTGCCCGAAAAGAATATTCGTGATATTTTAGGTGCAGGTATTGCAGGCTCCATAGAAGGGCACGTTGGCCGCATTGATTACATGCTTATAGATAGCTACCGATTGGACGAGGTAATTGCCAGATTTCCGGATGTGGGGACTTATAATGATATTATTGAAAATACGGAGCGGCATGGTACAGTTGGCGGAGGTGTTTTAAGGCGCTTTAGTACTTATCTGGATTATAAAAATGAACGCCTATTCATAAAGAAAAATAAAAGTTTTAGAGAGTCTTTCGATTACGATATGAGTGGGATGAGCGTGGTGGCCAAAGGCGAGTTATTTTTAGAACCATTTTATGAAGTTGATATCATAAGAGCAGGAACACCTGCCGACAAAGCCGGATTGAAGTCAAAAGATATCATTTTATCGCTTAATGGATATCAAGGGAAAGCACTCAACTTATCAAGAATTAATGAAATACTTACGAGCAAAGAGGGAAGGAAGATACGTGTAAAGATTCAAAGAAATAAGGAGGTTTACCTTATTGAATTTAGGCTCGAGAAATTTATTTAGGCCATACTGATAACAGTAAAATTTGAAACATACACTTAATCTTAGGTCTTTTGGTGCTGTAGTTTTTAAGCAAGCTCTATCAAAACCTACTTCTTTTTTAGTTTACCTGCTATAAATGCTTTTGTCCGCCTAAACCTTAGTCCATTTTTCAGGCTCTTGTAAAGCCTTTCTGCCGTCATACCATCTTTAAGTAAGTAGTCCTGAAAGCCAAAAAGTGAGATAGGTGCATTGTGGGTTTTTAATAATGTAAGAGCAAAGGAGCTTTTTTCAAATTTACTTAAGCTTTTCATTAAATCTTTAATAGGGCTTAACCCATAATTATCATCAATTATAATGCAGTTGGGTTTATTAGCGCGTACATAACTTAGTGTTTCTTTCTGATCAAACGAAAAACCTACTTGGGCTATCCGCTTTTTTAAAGACTTTATCTGTTCATAAAGTGTACTCATTTCAATAGGATTATTACCAACAATAAGCACACTTATTTCCTCAAAATTCATGGTTTTTGGCGGTAGTTTTTTAGCTGGATTTAAGGCTTTCATTGTAAAAAAGTAAGTGTTCGATATGCTACTCTGAATCTAATTTTATCTGAAAATAACGACATGTTGAATGATATAATATGTAATTAGCTAAAATTTTGAAGACTTTTTGATTAAAGACCTTATTTAACATTTTAACCTATCTCCGGTTCTATTGATATGAAAATTTTACTAACAGGTGCAAATGGATACATTGGCCGCAGGTTGTTGCCTATTCTGGTAATGGAGGGGCATAATGTTATTTGCCTGCTGCGGGATAGGCGAAGAATCGATTTAGAGGAAGATATAGAAAAGAAGGTATCTTTTATAGAGGCAGATTTAATGGATAGGGAGGCGCTTAACCAAATACCTCGAGATATCGATGCTGCATACTATCTTGTGCATTCCATGGGAAGCTCTTCAGATCAATTTCAGGAGTTGGAACAGCAAACGGCCACTAATTTTGTAGAAGCGCTAAACGAGACGAATTGTGAGCATTTGGTTTATCTTAGTGGCATATCTAATGCCGCGCAACTTTCTAAACACTTAAAGTCTCGAAAAAATGTAGAGGAAATACTAGCAGAGGCAAAAGCTTCACTAACAGTACTTCGAGCAGCAATTATTATTGGTTCAGGCGGTGCTTCATTCGAAATAATTAGAGATTTGGTGGAGAAACTTCCGGTTATGGTGGCACCAAAATGGCTTAAAACAAAATGCCAGCCTATAGCACTGCGAAACGTTATATATTATCTTTCTCATATTTTACATAAGAAAGAAGCTTATGGAAAAATATTTGATATTGGAGGTCCGGATATACTGACCTATAAAGAAATGCTTTTAATTTTTGCTGAAGTGAGAGGACTAAAGCGCAAAATTTTTACTGTTCCTGTGCTTACACCACGTTTGAGTTCATATTGGTTACATTTTGTTACTTCCACTTCTTATAAAATAGCACGCAGTTTAGTGGATAGCATGAAAAATGAGGTAGTAGTACAAAAGCATGGTATTGAAAAAATCATTTCTCAGGAGCTGATTTCGTATAAGGAAGCAGTAAGTCGTGCTTTCGATAGAATAGCGCAGAACGAGGTAGTTTCGAGTTGGAAAGATGCCCTGGCTAGTTCTAAAATTAATACTCAATTAATGGATTTCGTGCAAATACCTACTCACGGCTGTTTTGTTGATAAGCGATGCCATACATTTGAAAGATCAAAAGAAGAGGTGCTTAATAATGTTTGGAGTCTGGGGGGTGAAAGAGGTTGGTACTATTGGGATTTCCTTTGGAAGCTGCGCGGCTATATGGATAAAGCTGTAGGCGGTGTGGGCTTAAGGAGAGGTAGGAGAAGCCCTGACCAATTAATTTCGGGAGATTCGTTAGATTTTTGGCGTGTATTAGTTGCCGATAAGAAAGAAGGACGGCTATTGTTGTTTGCTGAAATGAGGCTGCCCGGTGAGGCGTGGCTAGAATTTAGGTTTAACGAAGATGCTGGCAAACAAACCCTTACGCAAACCGCTACTTTTAGGCCGCATGGCTTAGCCGGCAGGTTATATTGGTACAGCATATATCTTTTTCATGAATTTATCTTTAACGGTATGCTCAATAAGATTATTAGTTATGAGCCTGAAAAAGCCCAAGTTTCCGGTTGAAATGAAGTTACATGCTCACTTATTATTTGTTGAATGATATGAGCTGTTTGATCGGGAAATGCTATTGCTAGTTTCTGCTCGTTATCTATAAATTGCTGTAATTTATTAAGGTTTTTTATGTTAAGTTTATCAATTACCGGTACGCCAAGCTGTTTTAAGGCCGCAGCATTGCAATGTTGTTCATATTGGCCTTTCATAGGTATTACTAACACTTTTTTATTGAGAAATAATGCTTCAGCCGGACCTTCAAACCCGGCACCACAAATAATCCCCTTGCAGCTGCTTAGTTTTTGAATAAATCTTTCATTGTTGATAGGGTTTATATGAACATTATTAACCACATAGTGCTGTTGGCTGTGTTTTGAAAATACCTGCCACTTTACAGGTAATTTAGAAAGAACTTTTATCAATTTCCGGTCTCCTACTGCCGGTAAGTAAACACAATAATGATCCAGTTTAGAAGGCCTTACAGCTCTTATTTCTTTACGGATAACCGGAGCAAACATTTCTTTGCCATACGCTTTAAAGTGGAAACCGTAATTGACTGTACAGGGTGCATAATATCTTAATATTAAAGACCCTACCAAATCCTTCCTGTCTGGTTTAGGAGAATTTAAGTGCTGCACCGCAGCTTGGTGGCTTAAACCAATAACTTTTTTGCCGCGCAGCAAACCCGCCCATGCACTAACCGGTTCAAAGTCGCTTATCACCAAATCGTATGAATGGATGGGTAACTTAAAGAGGTCTATCATAAAACGAACCGGCTTAAGTTGTTTACAGGTCCTAAGCAGATCTATCCCTCCTCTTTTGCCGAATATAAAGCTGATTCCATGGCATTGAAATTCTGGTTGTTTATCAAGGCTTACATCTCCCTGTATGCCGCTGACCAGTACATCCACTTCTCCATGCTTTTCTAATGCCGGTATTATATCTCTCGCCCTGCTGAGGTGTCCATTTCCCGTTCCTTGAACTGCATATAATATCCTCATATCACCATGCAAGGTAGTAATGGATTGTTTTCTTATAATGAGCGCTATTTCAATTAATTGTTAAGTAATGTAGGGTGGATATAAGGTTGAGAAATTCGTAAACGGCTGATGAGATTTATCAGGGTGAATCCATGTGTTAGTTAGTAACGGGAGAATAAACGATTTATATCGCTGTCTTAAATCTTTTAACTAGCGGATATGAACCCAATGAGTAGTTTTAGGGCATAAAAAAAAGGTTAACTACTGCTAGTTAACCTTTAGTAGCGGGAGCAAGACTCGAACTTGCGACCTTTGGGTTATGAGCCCAACGAGCTACCAACTGCTCCATCCCGCGATATATTTTCAATGCTTTAAATCAATTTTGAGCAAGTTCTTTCAACTTGCGTCCGCTGGCTAGCGGATATGAGCCCAACGAGCCTTTCACTGCATTTTTTGGGGTCATATACTCTCAAACGAACCTTCTCTTCAGATGTTTCGCTCAAAAGGATTACAAAGGTACTAATACATTCGCCAAAATCAAGTACCTTTACAAAAAAAATATTAGTAAATATAGTAATGTCGGAAAAACCGCACAAGGCAGGATTTGTAAGTATTATAGGGAAGCCCAACGTTGGAAAATCCACCCTAATGAATGCGCTTGTGGGAGAAAGAATTTCTATAATTACTTCTAAAGCGCAAACCACTCGCCATCGGATTATGGGTGTGCTCAGTGGTGAGAATTTTCAGCTGGTTTACTCAGATACTCCCGGTATTTTAAAACCCCAATATCAGCTGCACGAGTCCATGATGAATTTTGTTAAAAGCTCCATGGACGATGCCGATGTGTTGCTGTTTGTTACCGATTTATACGAGAAATATGAGGAAGAAGACCGGCTGATAGAGCAAGTAAAGCAGTCCGAGATACCAACAATTTTAATTTTAAACAAAATTGACCAGGCCAAAGGCACACAGGCGGCAGATAAGCTTAAATATTGGGCGGATATTATACAGCCGGATCATCAAATAATGATTTCGGCACTAGAGCAACTCAACATTACGGAGCTGTTCAATTTACTCATAGATTTAACTCCTGAGCATCCGGCTTACTTCCCGAAAGACCAACTAACCGATAAGCCGGAGAAGTTTTTTGTGGAAGAGGTGGTGCGCGAAAAGATTTTCAACAACTACAAAAAGGAAGTGCCTTATAGCTGCGAAGTGGTGGTAACTGAATTTAAGGAGGATGAAAAAATTATCCGTATAAGGGCAGAAATATATGTAGAGCGGAAATCGCAGAAAGGGATACTTATCGGCCAAAAAGGAGAAGCGCTGAAAAAGGTAGGTATTGAAGCCAGAAAGGACTTAGAGCAGTTTTTTGCCAAACAAATCCATCTCGAAACCTTTGTAAAAGTAGAGCAAGACTGGCGCAAAAAAGATTTGAAATTAAAACGCTTTGGATATTGATGATGTTGGAGGTACGATTTTAGATTGACGAGTTACGATTGCAGATTTACGATGGGGGATTTGAGATTTACGAAGTTCTGATCGAGATGCGGATCAATTTTTTGAGATAAAGCTATAATTAGCAGTGCGGTGAAAGGAAATCGTACGGCTTAAATCATAAATAAACACATGTCAAATATAGTAGCAATAGTAGGGCGGCCCAATGTAGGGAAATCAACTTTTTTTAACCGATTGGTGGAGAAGAAGCAGGCCATAATGGATAATGAGAGCGGTGTAACGCGCGACAGGCAATATGGTGAGGCGCAGTGGAATGGAAAGCACTTTACCGTAATTGACACGGAGGGTACGTTACAGGATCGGAAGATACCTTTGAATCGGAAATAAGAAAACAGGTAAAAGAGGCTTTGAACGAGGCCAATGTTATACTATTTATGGTGGACTGCCATACCGGGCTAACCGATTTGGATAAAGACTTTGCCCGCATTGTGCGTGAGGTGAATAAACCGGTGTACGTAGTGGCTAATAAGGCCGACAACCCTGAAAAGAGTTTTATGGCCGGAGAGTTTTATGCTTTAGGTTTCGATGAAGTTTTTACCGTGTCTTCTGCCAGCGGATCCGGAACGGGCGAAATCCTAGATGAAGTAGCAAAAATACTGGAAGAAGAGCATGAAGATGAGTTTGCAGGCATTCCCAAAATGGCGATTTTAGGCAGGCCTAATGCCGGGAAATCATCCTTTTTAAATGCCTTGCTAGGGAAGGAGCGTACCATAGTTACCGATATGGCGGGCACCACCAGAGACGCTATCAACACACATTACAAGCTCTATGGGAAAGATTTTATACTGACAGATACGGCAGGCCTGAGAAAAAAGACCAAGCAGAAAGACGATATAGAGTTTTATTCCACGATAAGGGCTATACAAGCACTTCAGGATTCCGATGTATGCATTATAATGATTGATGCGACCCGTGGCTTTGAGGCGCAAGATATGCAAATAATTTCCCTTGCGCATAAGTATAGAAAGGGCATCATGATTATGGTGAATAAATGGGATCTGATAGAAAAAGATGGCAAAACACACGATACTTTCAAAAAAGATATTGTTGATAGACTTGGTCCGCTGAGCTATATACCCATTATTTTCACCTCAGTAACACAGAAGCAACGTATATTTCAAGCCATTGAACTGGCCATGAAAATTTATGAGCAACGCTCGGAAAAAGTGAGTACTTCTGCACTGAACGAGGCCATGCTGAAAGAAATAGAGCGCTATCCGCCACCGGCACTTAAAGGAAAACATATTAAAATTAAATACATCACCCAATTACCAACCTACACACCTTGTTTTGCTTTTTTCTGCAACTTACCACAGTATATAAAGCCGCCCTATGAGCGCTACTTAGAAAATAAATTGAGGGAGCATTTTGATTTTTCAGGAGTGCCTGTAAAACTAGTTTTTAGAAAAAAATAGCTATTAGTTTTATTTTAAATATTTATTTGAATACTTTTATACCTTAAAACCAAGATTTAAAATACTATGAAAAAGTTATTTACATTATTATTACTAGCAGGTTTCTTTACAACATTTGTTGCTTGTGAGAACAAAACTCCTAAAGAAGAGGCCAAAGAAGACATGGAAGAAGTGAAGGACGACATCAACGATGCGGCTGACGATGTTCAAGATGGCGCAGAAGATGCAGGTGAAGAAATAGAAGATGGCGCTGAAGAAATTGAAGAAGAAATTGAGGACTAATAATCTGTAAGATTT
This sequence comes from uncultured Cytophagales bacterium, assembly GCA_963832285.1. Lineage (GTDB taxonomy): Bacteria > Bacteroidota > Bacteroidia > Cytophagales > Cyclobacteriaceae > Marivirga. The sequence goes on along the minus strand of CAWHTP010000011.1, from coordinate 483,091 downwards.
GTTCAAATAAAAAAGCTGAATCATTTGATTCAGCTTTTTTTTACACCTGAGTTTTTTTAGCTACCACTACACGAGCACATCCAACAGCTCTTGGTTGTCATTAATATAGTCTCCATAAAAGCCCATCTGTTTCATTCGACCCATTAAGGGTTCAAAGTCGTCTCCATTTTTTAGCTCTATACCTACCACTGCAGATCCTGTTTCGCGCGAATTCTTTTTGGTATATTCAAAGTGGGTAATGTCATCTGTTGCGCCCAACACCTCCACCACAAACTGCTTCAAGGCACCGGCTCTTTGCGGAAAATTAACAATAAAATAGTGCTTCAAGCCTCTATAAAGCAGGGCTCTTTCCTTAATTTCCTCAGTGCGGGTAATGTCATTATTGCTGCCACTTACCACACACACTACATTTTTTCCTTTAATTTCTTCCTTGTATTGGTCAAGCACACCTAATGATAAAGCTCCGGCAGGCTCTACCACAATGGCATCCTTATTATACATCTGTAAAATAATTTCACAGACTCTACCTTCATCAACAGTGGCTATATTCGTTAAGTTGCGCTTGCAGATTTCAAAATTTAGCTGCCCCACTTGTTTAACAGCTGCTCCATCAACAAATTTTTCGATTTGTGCTAAAGCAACGTTTTTACCAATTTTAATGGCATTTTGCATTGCCGGAGCTCCGGTAGGTTCAACGCCTATAATTTTTGTTTGTGGCGAAAGCAGTTTAAATATTGAGCTAACTCCGGCCGATAAACCACCACCGCCTACCGGTAAAAATAAATAATCTATTTTTTCTTCAGCCTGGTCAATTATTTCCAAACCAACGGTGCCTTGCCCTTCAATTACCTTTTCATCGTCAAACGGATGGATGAAAGAGGCATGTTTTGCTTTACAAAAATGCTGTGCTTCTTTGTAGGCATCGTCAAAAGTATCTCCTACTAAAATCACGTCAACAAAATCTTCACCGAACATACGTACCTGCTCAATTTTTTGCTTAGGTGTTGGTGCCGGCATAAAAATAGTACCTTTTACTTTGAGCAACTGGCAGGAGTATGCCACGCCTTGGGCATGATTGCCGGCACTGGCGCAAACTATTCCATTTTGCAAATCCCCCTCATTTAAACTGCTGATTTTATTATAGGCACCTCTTATTTTGTAGGAGCGTACGGTTTGTAAATCTTCACGCTTCAATAATATTTGCGCATCATACTCCTTGCTTAGCCGTAAACTCTTGGTAAGCGGGGTATAAACACTTATGCCTTTAAGTTTGGAAGCAGCATTTTGTACTGCTTCCAAATTAGGCTCAAAATATGTTGAGGTGGTTTTAGGCATTTTAAGCGTTTTCCGGTCTTAGCTTTCTTACAGCTGCGCCCGCTTGCCACATTTCAGATTCTCTCAGTTCAGCCAGTTCCTTTTCCAGCTCTACACGATAGTCTTCTTTTTCATTGGCTGTAATAGTTAGCTTAGCTTCATTTCCGGTAGCTACACTGTTGTATAAATCTTCAAATACCGGTTTAACGGCATCTCGGAATTTCTTCCACCAATCTAATGCGCCACGTTGTGCTGTGGTAGAGCAGTTGGCATACATCCAATCCATACCGTTTTCTGCAACTAGCGGATATAAAGATTGTGTTGCTTCTTCTACTGTTTCGTTAAATGCCTCGGAAGGAGAGTGTCCTTTGGAGCGTAACAGGTCATATTGTGCTGCAAAAAGCCCTTGGATGGCACCCATTAAGCTGCCGCGCTCGCCTGTTAAATCGCTGTAAACTTCTTTTTTGAAATTGGTTTCAAATAGGTAACCTGAGCCAACACCAATACCTAAGGCTACGCATCTGTCATGCGCTTTTCCTGTGGCGTCCTGGTGTATGGCGAAACTGGAATTCAAGCCTCTACCGGCCACAAATAATCTTCGTAAACTGGTGCCCGATCCTTTTGGAGCTACTAAAATAACATCTACATCTTTTGGCGGAACAATGCCTGTTTGGTCGGCATAGGTAATACCAAAACCGTGAGAGAAATAGAGCGCTTTACCCGGAGTGAGGTGTTTTTTCACCATCTCCCATTGAGAAATTTGGCCTGCATCGGACAGTAAATATTGTAGCACTGTGCCTTTTTCTGCTGCTTCCTCCAGCTCAAAAAGTGTTTTCCCCGGCACCCAACCATCGGAAACGGCTTTGTCCCAGCTTTTGGAGCCTTTGCGCTGCCCAACAATTACATTAATGCCATTGTCTTTTAGGTTCAATGCCTGGCCCGGGCCCTGCACGCCATACCCTAAAACTGCTATGACCTCATCTTTTAATACGTCTTGTGCTTTTTTTAGTGGGAATTCTTCTCTGGTTACCACATTTTCTTCTACTGATCCGAACTTTAATTTTGCCATGTTTAATTAGTTTTTATATGTTATGTATTTGGTATTTATTTCTTATTTCTTGACTCTCAACTCTTTTATCTAATCTCAATTCTCTAATCTCCAACCTCCAACCTCTATCCTCCAATTTCTATCCTCTAACCTCTAACCTCTAACCTCTATTCTCTAACTTCTACCCTCTATCCTCTACCCTCTATCCTCTACCCTCTATCCTCTGACCTCTATTCTTGTCTCACAATTTCGAAGCTTTCTCTACTTCTAAAAAGTAATCCTGAAATTCTTTCATTGGTTTTGAAATAGAAATTCTTCCTGAGCGTACAAATTCGAGAATTCCATGCGGTTTTAATTCCTCAAAAAGCGCCTGCGTTTCCTCTTTAAAACCGGTTTTCTCAATAATGGTAAAATCCGGCTCAATAGCTAGCAAACGTGCATGGTGCTGCCTTACAATATGTTCTACTTCTTTACTTTCCGACAGTTTGGAAGTGGGCATTTTATAAAGCGCCATTTCTTGAAATACTATGTTTTCGTTAGGGTGATAAAAGGCTTTAAACACGTCAATCTGCTTTTCAATTTGCTTAATCACATTTTTCACTTTTCCTTCTTCCTCTGTTACTACCACAGTATAGCGGTGTATGCCGCTCACTTCACTTTCAGAGGCTGTAATGCTCTCTATATTAATGTGCCTTCTGGTAAAAATGATCGTTACCCTGTGCAGTAAACCGATGAGGTTTTCCGTATAGATAGATATGGTAAATTGTTTTTTCATTGTTTGTTTCTTTAAAAATCAGAAGCCTTTTCTTGCTTTAGCGCCTCTTGAGCATTTTTTAAATCTACTCCAGCCTGATTTCCGATACAGAGGCACCCGTTGGCACCATCGGGAAAATGTTATTTTCTTTCCCTACCATTACTTCCAGCAGAAAGCTGCCCTCATGTGATAAAAATTCATGGACTGCCTCGTCCAAATCTGCTCTTTCTTCCACCTTGCGGGAAGGAATATCATAGCCTTTCGCAATTATCTGAAAGTTAGGATTTACCATATCCACTGAGGAGTAGCGTTTTTCGAAAAACATATCCTGCCATTGCCTTACCATCCCTAAAAATTCATTGTTTAGGATGAGTATTTTCACATCAATCTTAGTCTGGAAAATAGTGCCTAACTCCTGTATGGTCATCTGAAAGCCTCCATCTCCAATAACGGCAATAACAGGACGGTGCGGTGCCGCAAATTTGGCTCCTATAGCTGCAGGCAATGCAAAGCCCATGGTACCCAAGCCACCGGATGTTACATTGCTGCGCCATTCATTGTAGTTATAATAACGCTGCGTAACCATTTGGTGCTGCCCTACATCGGTAACTATAATGGCTGCACCTCTGGAAACTTGCGATATTCTACTAATCACTTCGCCCATGCTAATTTGCTTATCAGCAGCCGGTGCAAGTTCATCATTAATTACTTTCTCATCTTCTTCCAGCTTCAGTTCTTTGAACCGCTGATGCCATTCAGGGTGGGCTTTTTCTTCTACTTCCTGCAAAAGCATCTTGAGCGATGTTTTGCAGTTACCGATTAAAGCCACCTCAGCTTGTACGTTTTTATTAATCTCAGCCGGGTCAATCTCCAGGTGAATTACCTTAGCCTGTTTCGCATAGCGCGATACATCACCGGTTACCCGATCATCGAATCGCATGCCAATGGCTATTAGTACATCGCACTCATTGGTCAATAGATTGGGTGCGTAATTGCCGTGCATGCCTAGCATGCCCACATTTAGCGGATGGTTGGTAGCCAAGGCAGATAAACCCATGATTGTCCATGCGGCAGGAATACCCGTTTTTTCTACAAATGCCTTAAATTCTTCTCTGGCTTCGGCCAATATTACGCCATGCCCAAATAAAATAAGGGGTTTTTTTGCCTGATTAATGATAGCTGCTGCCGCTGTTACGTGCTTTGCTTCCACCTGCGGATGCGGAATATAGCTCCGCACACTTTTGCATACTTCGTAAGCATACTCAAAGCTCTGGAATTGTGCATCTTTAGTAATATCAATTAAAACGGGCCCGGGTTTACCGCTTTTGGCTACATAAAATGCTTTTGCTATGGCCGCAGGGATGTCTTCAGCCTTTGTAATTTGCACGTTCCATTTTGTCACGGGCATGGAAATACTCACCACGTCAGTCTCCTGAAAGGCATCCGTTCCAATCATTTGGCTGGCCACTTGTCCGGTAATGCAAACCATAGGGGTGGAATCGAGCTGTGCATCGGCCAAGCCGGTAATTAGGTTGGTAGCGCCCGGCCCCGATGTAGCAATACACACACCTACCTTACCGGAAATGCGTGCATAACCTTGTGCGGCATGGCTTGCACCTTGCTCGTGGCGAGTCATAATATGCTTTACTTCTTCTTGGAAATCGTAGAGCGCATCGTATACGGGCATAATGGCGCCTCCCGGATAGCCGAAAATAGTTTCTACACCTTCAGCTATAAGGCATTGCACCAAAGCCTGCGCGCCTGTAAGCGTAGCTGTTTCTAGTTTACTATGTTGTTTAATGTCTTGCTTTACTTTTAAGGATTCCATAATTAATAGTCAGTTATGCACCCTAAGGATGCAGATGAAACCAGTTTGGTGTATTTTTTTAAGGCACCTTTAAGTACTTTGGGTGCTGGGGCTCTATAAGCTTTTTTGCGCTTTTCAAGTTCCTCATTTGTAATCTGTAGCGTAATGGTGTTGGCAATGGCGTCTATTCTTATACTGTCACCATTTTTTACTAAGGCCAGCGGGCCACCTTCGGCTGCTTCCGGTGAAATATGGCCCACTACAAAACCGTGTGTACCGCCTGAAAATCTGCCATCCGTAATCAATGCAACTTTTTTGCCCAGCCCGGCTCCCATAATTGCCGAAGTGGGCTTTAGCATTTCCGGCATGCCCGGCCCACCTTTAGGGCCTTCATTTCTGATGACTACTACATCTCCGGCTTCAATTTCTCCATTGGCAATACCCTCATTGGCGGCAAATTCTCCTTCATACACTTTCGCTTTACCTTCAAAAATTTCCCCCTCTTTTCCAGTTATTTTGGCTACCGCTCCTTCCGGTGCTAAGTTGCCTTTTAAAATACGCAAGTGCCCCGATGATTTTAACGGCTCACTAGTGCCGTGAATAATGTCTTGCCCCTCATTTAAGGGGGATAAATTTTGCAGATTCTCTTTTATAGTTTTTCCGGTAACGGTAAGGCAATCGCCATCGAGCAGGCCATTGGCTAACATCAACTTCATTACTCCGGGTATGCCGCCTGCCTTATGCAAATCTTCCATCAGGTATTTACCACTTGGCTTCAAATCGGCCAGGTAAGGTGTTTTTTCACTTATTTTAGCAAAATCTTCTAAAGTTAGAGGGATGTCAAAAGCGTGAGCGACTGCGAGCAAATGCAATACCGCGTTGGTAGAGCCACCAAGCACGGTAATTAGGGCAATGGCATTTTCAAAAGACTTTTTAGTCACAATTTTTTTAGGTGTAAGGTCTTTCTCTACCAGCAACTTCATGCTAGCACCTGCTGCCAAACATTCTCTTGTTTTTTCTAAACTCATGGCAGGGTTCGAAGCGCCATAGGGCAAGCACAAGCCCAAAGCTTCAATGGCAGAGGCCATGGTATTGGCTGTGTACATGCCGCCACAGGCTCCCGGTCCGGGACAAGCATTGGCTACTATGCCTTTAAAATCTTCTTCCGAAATATCATTAGCTTGCTTTCTACCCAAGGCTTCAAAAGCTGACACTACATCTAAATTTTCTCCTTTGTAGCAGCCCGGAGCAATGGTGCCTCCATAAATAATTATTCCGGGTCTGTCCAAACGTCCCAGTGCAATGAGGGCTCCGGGCATATTTTTATCGCAGCCTGTAACTGCAATTAGGCCGTCATAAGCCTGGGCATTAACCACTGTTTCCATGGAATCGGCAATTATATCGCGCGAGGGCAGGCTGTAGCGCATACCGGGTGTGCCCATGGAAATACCATCGCTTACGCCAATAGTATTAAAAACCAATCCTATCCAGTCCTGCTTTTGAATGCCTTTTTTTACCTCCTTTGCTAAATCGTTAAGGTGCATGTTGCAAGGGTTGCCTTCAAAACCAGTGCTGGCAATGCCAATTTGAGGCTTCTTCAAATCTTCATCAGAAAGGCCAATGGCGTGCAGCATGGCCTGAGCTGCCGGTTGGCTCGGATCCTGTGTTACTACTTTACTGTATTTGTTAAGTTCTGAGGCCATAAATTAGATGATCGTTTGATTTTGTAAATCGTTATATAATACTTTCTGGCGGTACATCTGGTATAGATTAAATCCTAATGATTCCTCCCAGTCTAAAGGAAAAACGGTTTTATCTACGCTTTTAATCGGAGCTATTTCAGCCGCTGTGCCGGTAAAAAATGCGGTGTCAGCATCCAATAGTTGCGATTTGCTAATTGGTTTTTCCGTAAGTTTAATGCCCAGCTCTCTGGCCAGTTCAATTACGGTAGCCCTGGTAATGCCCGGTAAAATATTACCTCTGGAAGGTGTAAATAACTCACCATTTTTCTCGATAAAAATGTTGGCTCCTGAGCCTTCAGACACGTAGCCGGTGTGGTCCAGTAAAATAGCTTCGTCATATCCGTTTTTCTTTGCTTCCGTGGTAGCAAGAATGGAATTTGTATAATGTCCTACTACTTTTGCTTCCACATGCTGCGAGGCAGGGTGTATGCGTTGGTAAGAGGATATTTTAGCTTTAACAGGGTTATTGCCCAAGTATTTTTCCCACTGCCACGCGCAAATAAATACATTCACCTCATCCACCGGCTCTAGCGCCATATTTGCTCCCAGATAAACCAGCGGCCTGATGTAAGCATCAGTAAAATTATTTCTGTCCAATAATTCGTAGCTGATACTCACCAATTCTTCCACTGTATAAGGCAGCTCAATGTGCATTAATTGTGCGGAATAGGCTAAGCGCTCATAATGCTCGTGTGCTTTAAAAATATTAAAGCCCAACTCATTTTTATAGGCTCTAATGCCTTCAAATACGCCATTTCCATAGTGTAAAGTTTGCCCGTATAAGCTTGTATTGGCTTCGCTTGCCGGAAGCCATTTCCCGTTAAGGAATACCAGTGTGTTATCTTTAAAATACATAAGCTCTTTCTTTTCTGTTATAAAAAACGCCATTCTTATTGTGAATGGCGCTTTAGCATTTTTTTACGATGTTAAACGTCATTCCTTTATCAGCGGAATAATGACTTTAATAATTTCAATATGTATGGTGTGGCGTATCATTTATTAAGCGGTCGCTTCTTGTTTGGCCAGTATAATAGCGGCTATTTTATCGCCCACTACTTGAGTGCCTACAGCACTGCCGTCTTTAATGATATCTTCGGTTCCAAAACCTTCATCCAATGTTTGCTGAACTGCATTTTTAATTGTAGTACTTTCCTCCTGCATGTTAAAAGCATATTCTAGTAGCATGGCTGCGGATAAAATAGCGCCAAGCGGATTGGCTACATCCTTGCCTGCTACTTCAGGATAGGAACCATGAATGGGCTCAAATAAATGGCGTGCTGTGCCGAGCGAGGCTGAAGGCAACATACCCAGAGAGCCGGCAATTACAGAAGCTTCATCGGTAATAATATCGCCAAACATATTTTCGGTAAGTACCACATCAAAATGTCTGGGATTTTGGATGATCTTCATGGCGGCATTGTCCACAAACATAAAATCTAAAGTCACATCAGCATATTCAGTTGCAATTTCTTTTACAGTTTCTCTCCATAAGCGAGAAGTAGCCAAAACATTGGCCTTATCTACCAGTGTTACTTTTTTATTTCTTTGTTGAGCTGCCTTAAAAGCTATGTGCGTAATTCGGCTGATTTCATGCTTGGTATAAACACAGCTGTCAAAAGCAGTTTCACCATTTTCCGATCTTCCTCTGGGCTCACCAAAATAGATGCCTCCGGTGAGTTCTCTAAATACTACAAAGTCGGTTCCTTTAATAATGTGTTCCTTTAAGGGAGAAATAGGAAGCAATTTATCGTAGCTTATTACCGGCCGTACGTTGGCAAAAAGGCCTAACTTTTTACGCATGCTCAACAGGCCTTGCTCCGGCCGTACTTTGGCGCTAGGGTCGTTGTCATATTTTGGGTGCCCTATGGCTCCAAAAAGTATGGCATCACTTTCTTTACAAATCTGCTCAGTTGTGTCAGGAAAAGGATTTCCTGTGGCATCAATAGCTGCTGCACCAATCAAAGCCTCGGTATAAGTAAACTGATGGCTGAATATGCTGGCAACTGCATCTAAGCTTTTTACAGCTTGTGCGGTTACTTCAGGGCCAATGCCGTCTCCGGCCAGTATAGCTATATTTTTATTCATAATTTGTAATCAAATTTTTTGTGCTATGGCAATTACACCTGCTCATAAGCTTCTATTTCGGCTCTTTTATTGATTAAAAAATCGATGTCGTCAAAACCGTTGATCATACAATACTTCTTGTATGAGTTGATGTCAAATTGTTCTGTCAAATCCTCATTTTTGACTGCCACAAATTGCTCGATAAGGTTCACCTCAATGGTAGCCTTTGGTTTTTCTTCTAAAAGCGCAAAGAGTTTTTGCAGAAAATCTTCTGATACTTGTACAGGCAGTAAGCCGTTGTTAAGGGCATTATTCTTAAAAATATCTGCAAAGAAGCTCGATATAACCACTTTGAAACCATAATCGTATAAAGCCCAAGCAGCATGCTCCCTGCTAGAACCGCAACCAAAATTTTCTCCTGCCACCAGTATTTCGCCATTAATTTCAGGCTTATTCAGCACAAAATCGGGATTGGGCGTATCGTTTTCAGCATAGCGCCAATCACGGAACAGGTTATCGCCAAAACCCTCTCGGCTAACGGCTTTTAAAAATCGGGCAGGAATTATCTGGTCGGTATCTATGTCGGCTATTGGTAGCGGAACTGCTGTTGAAAATAAAGTAGTGAATTTATCCATAGCTTAATTTTCTAGAAGTTCGCGTATATCAGTTATTTTTCCGGTAAGTGCTGCGGCTGCCGCTGTCAACGGGCTGGCCAGCATGGTGCGCGCACCGGGTCCTTGTCTGCCCTCAAAGTTTCTGTTGGAAGTAGATACGCAATATTTACCTTTTGGCACTTTGTCCTCATTCATGCCTAAGCAAGCCGAGCAACCCGGCTGGCGCAGTTCAAATCCTGCGTTTTTTAATATTACATCCAAGCCTTCGGCTATAGCCTGTTGCTCCACTTGTTTTGAGCCCGGCACTATCATGGCCTGCACGTGTGCAGCTTTCTTTTTACCTCTCACCATTTCGGCTACAAGGCGTAAGTCTTCTATGCGCGAATTGGTGCAGCTGCCTATAAATACATAATCCACATGATGGCCCAATAGCTGGCTGCCGCCTTGCAAGTCCATGTATTTTAATGATTTGGCTAAGCCATTATTGCCGTTTGCATTCGGTATGCTTTCGCTGATGCCTATGCCCATGCCCGGATTGGTGCCATAGGTAATCATAGGCGTTATGTCTTCCGCTTTGAAGTAATGCTCGGAGTCAAAAACTGCGTCATTATCTGTTGTAAGCTCATGCCATTCCGCCAGTTTCTTATCCCATTCTTTTCCCTGAGGGGCGAAAGTTTTGCCTTTTATGTAATCAAAAGTTTTTTGATCGGGCGCAATTAATCCGCCTCTTGCGCCCATTTCAATGCTCATGTTGCAAATAGTCATGCGCGCTTCCATTGATAGCGATTCAATGGCTGAGCCACAGAATTCAATAAAATGACCTGTGCCGCCACTGGCGGTAAGTTTAGCTATTACGTATAAAACAATATCTTTAGAAAGCACACCTTTATTAAGTGTACCATCTACCTGAATTTTCATGGTTTTTGGCTTGCGCTGCAATACGCATTGGGTGGCCATCACCTGTTCTACTTCGCTGGTGCCAATGCCGAAAGCAATGTTGCCGAAGGCTCCGTGAGTAGAGGTGTGGCTATCTCCGCAAACAATGGTCATGCCCGGCTGTGTGATGCCCAGCTCAGGGCCAATTACATGTACAATGCCTTGATAAGGATGTCCTAAACCGTATAGTTCTACTCCAAAATCATGGCAATTTTTTATGAGTGTGTCCACCTGATGCTTCGATAGCGCATCTTTAATAGGTAGATGCTGGTTTTCGGTGGGTACATTATGATCGGCTGTAGCAATTGTCTGCTTTGGCCTAAATACGCCTATCCCTCTTTTTTTAAGCCCTGCAAAAGCTTGCGGACTGGTTACTTCATGGATGAAGTGCCTATCGATGTAAAGCACCTGCGGGCCGTCATCAACTGAATGCACCACATGTTTATCCCAGATTTTATCAAATAATGTTTGTCCCATTTCTACTCTTCCTTCCTTACTTTACCGCTACATTATTATATGCTCTTGCTAAATGCTTAAGGTCGTCATCTTCCACCACATTAATTTCATCCGCCAGCGCTAAAAAGTTTTGGTAGGCCTTTTCAAGCTCTTCTTTGGACAGCACAATACCAATTTCTGCCAGGCGGAAGTTTAAGGCTGCTCTTCCGCTTCTTGCCGTGAGTATGATGCTGGATTTGTTAACGCCCACTTCGTACGGATCGATTATTTCGTAATTGTCTTTATTTTTTATAACACCATCCTGGTGAATGCCCGATGAGTGTGAGAATGCGTTGGCGCCTACAATGGCCTTATTTGCCTGCACGGGCATGTGCATAGTTTCTGCAACCATTCTACTGATAGGATAGAGGTGCTTGCTATTGATATTGGTTTCCAGGCCTAACCATTTATGCTTTTGCATAATCATAACCACTTCTTCCAAAGAGGTGTTGCCTGCCCTTTCGCCTATGCCGTTTATGGTGCATTCAATTTGGCGTGCTCCGTTTCTTACGGCCGATATGCTGTTGGCAGTGGCCAGGCCTAAATCGTTATGGCAGTGGGCTGATATGATTGCCTTATCGATATTTTTTACATTGTCTATTAGGTATTTTATTTTGGCACCATACACTTCGGGCATGCAAAAGCCGGTGGTATCAGGTATGTTAACTACTGTTGCTCCGGCACCAATGGCGGCTTCCACCACCTGCGCAAGAAATTCGTTGTCTGTTCTTCCGGCATCTTCTGCGTAAAATTCTACATCATCCACAAAATTTTTGGCATAGCTTACACATTCTTTGGCTTTTTCAATCACCTGCTCGCGCGTCATCATCAGCTTTGTAAACACATGCTGATCGGAAGTGCCAAGCCCGGTATGAATGCGCGGTTTTGCAGCTCCTTTTAAAGCTTCTCCGGCACATTCAATATCTTTTTTAACTGCTCTTGATAAGCCGCAAACGCTGGCATCTTTAATTTCTTTGGCTAATAATTTCACCGACTCAAAATCACCGGGACTGGAAATAGGGAAGCCTGCTTCAATGACATCTACGCCTAAGGTTTCCAAAGATTTTGCGATTTCCAGCTTCTTAGTTTTTGTTAAACCACAGCCCGGCACTTGTTCTCCATCTCTTAAGGTGGTATCAAAAATCTTTATCATATCAGCCATAAAGTACTCGTTTGGTGTTATTCAAAGCTTACACAGCCTTTTATTACTCGAAAGATTAAAAGTAATTTTATTCTAAGGGGCATTGAATACCACATATTTAAAATGTTACGATTTCATTTGATCAATTATTGTTATATTAGCGCTCCTAAAGCTATATTTATGCTATTTTAATTACGATGTCAAAGGCTTATTCTGATCAATTATTTATACTGATAAAATCGCTAAAGCAGATTGAGAAACGCTATTTCAAACTGTGGGTGCAAAAGCATGGGGAGTCATCTACCAAATATTACGAACTATTTGAGTTGATTGATGGACAGGTGCAGTATGATCAGTCGGCAATTTTAAAAAAAGCTCCGCACCTTGCTGCACAGCAACTATCTAACCTGAAAGGGCATTTGTATAAGCGTTTGCTTCAGGCATTGCGGCAGTTTGAGCTCGATAAAACCGATGAAATACAATTGCGCGAGCATATAGATTACATACAGGTTTTATATAACCGCGGCCTATACCAGCACTGCGAATCCATGATTACTAAAACACGCAAAAAGATAGATAAAAGTGGACATTTGGAATTGAAATTGGAACTGCTAAAGTGGGAGAAGTTGGTGCTAAAAAGGATGCTGGGTAGTGATTATCAGCATAAAGTAGAGCGTATTATTCATGATGTGGAAGATGCTAATGCCAAAATTTACCTTATTAATAGGATTAATAACCTTTCGGTACAGCTCAATGCCATCTACCTAAAATATGGCTATGTAAGAAATGATAACCAGTACAGGCAAATAGAGGGTTTGATAAAAAAGCAGTTACCGGCATTTAAAGAGGAGGAGCTTTCATTATACGAACAGCTTTATTTATATAGGCTGCTGGCCACCTACTACGGCTTTTTGGAAGAGCTGGAAATTGCCGAGGTTTATGCCAAAAAGTGGCTGCAATTGTTTGAAGAAAATGCCGATTTGCAGCGCAGCCAAATTGATGATTATTTGCAGGCTATTAACGAAGTAATGCTCATACAATATAAACGGTATGAGTATGATGCGTTTATGAAAACACGGAGGCAGCTGAGGCGATTGAGCCATAAGAACAGAGATATTACGAACCTCAATATTAAAAGTAGAATTGAAAAGTATATTTATGTGCATGAATTTAACAGGATATTCATGCTGGGCAATTTTAATTTTGGTGTGAGCTTGCTGGAAAAAATTGGTTCGAACTTAAACATTTTTATTAGCCGGCTTGACGAGCACTCAAGGGTGATACTTTACTATAAAGTGGCATGTTTATATGTGGGTAACAACCAGCACAGTGAGGCGCTGGAATGGCTTAACAGAATACAGGATGAAACGCAGGAAGACTTGCGAATGGATGTACTGTCATTTGCTAGAATTCTTAGTTTAATTGCCCATTATGAACTGGGCAATACAGAGGTGATGGAATATTATATTCGCTCCACATATCGGTTTTTTCTTAAAAAAGGAGATTTGAATTATTATCAAAAGTATATTCTATCTTTTCTGAGGAAACTGGCATCAGGCTTTAAGGAGGAGGATTTACTGCCTGAATTTAAAAGGCTTTTAAGTAAATTAAAGCCACTACAGCAGGTACGATACGAAAAACGTGCTTTTATTTATTTTGATGTTATTTCGTGGCTGGAAAGTAAAATTGATAATAGAGAGGTTCAGCATGTAATTGAGGAAAAGGCTAGGGAACGGATAAAAGGCAAGTGAGATGTGGATTGAATGAATTGACAAATAAATTTTTTGTGGTCATCACATGGAATATTTTGCATCAATTCAGGCGATGAGAATTACATTGTAGATGATTGGTGATATTGCTAATAATTAAGGAGAGCTCTATAGAGAGTTGTTGGTGATAACACCAACAAAGAGGGGGGTTCAAATAGAAGCATTCAGTGCCTATTTGCTAATTAATCTGTCCAATTTACGGTTAAAACTGGACAGATATGCTGAATATGTCCAGTTTTCTGACTAGCTTGACACAGTGTACAGATTTGAGCAAAAAATGGACATTTTGAATTCTAAGGTGTAAGATCTGGACGTATATTCAGTATATGTCCATAAAATGAGTAATATTGGACAGATGGTGAAATTTGACAGGTCGTAACCGCATAACAAACTGCCGCTGCTGCCCCCGCAGAAGGATTTTGAAAATGATCCTGCAATACTAAAAAAGCTAGTAGCAGCATCACGGGCTTTGGCTACAGTAGATGGCAATTTGAACCGATTGCCCAATCCGTTGATGCTGGTAAATACACTGGCTTTGCAGGAGGCGAAAGCATCAACGGAAATTGAGAATATTTTCACCACGGAAGATGAACTTTACAAGGCAATTTCTGAAAAGTATACAAAAGAGCATGTAAACCCGGCTACCAAGGAGGTTTTAAAATATAGAGAAGCACTTTGGGCAGGGTTTAAAGAGTTGAAAACCAATAAACTGATTGACACTGGATTGATCAAACAGCTATTCAACCAGATAAAGGACACTTCAACAGGATACCGCCCTCCACAAGCTCAGGTAGTTATAAAAAGAGGAAACAGTGAATTCCGACCCGGAGAAATTATTTATACACCGCCAAGGGGTGAAGCATTGATTGAAAATTTAATGGAGAATTTGGTGGAGTATTTGAATAATGACGAGACTTACCCTGCCGATCCGCTATTGAAAATGTGTGTTGCCCATTACCAGTTTGAAGCTATTCATCCTTTTTGGGATGGGAATGGCAGAACAGGCAGGATATTAAACCTTTTATACTTGTTCAGCAAGTGGTTGTTATGCCTTCCGGTTGTTTATATGTCAAAGTTTATTATTCAGCATAAAGAGGATTATTACTTTAAATTAGGTGCCGTTACTCAAAGGAATTCATGGGAGCCATGGGTAACCTTCATGCTAGAAGCAATTGAGAAAAGTGCTGAGATGACCAATACGAAGATTAATGAAATAATCAGTCAGATGGAAGCGACCTTGATGCATGCAAAAGGAAAAGTTAAATGGTATAACAAGGAAGTAAATGAGGCCATTTTTAGCCAGCCTTATATTAAGCCGGTGTTGATTGGGGAGATTGTAGGGAAAAAATCAAGAACTACGCTGACCAAATACATGAATGTATTGGTTGATCTAAAAATACTTAGGCCCAAAAAGGAAGGTGTAGAGGTTTACTATATCAACGATGATTTAATAAGAATTTTGGAAGGGTAGAGGGGAGCTTTTATCGGTGCAGACTTTTGTCTGACCTGGCAACAAAGGATAAGGTTGCCGGAGAAGTTATAAGGTAGATTATTAGTAATTATTTAATAACGAGATAGTAGAATTGCGTGAAAGCCTACTGATTCATTTAGATATTGTTTGGTCTATAACATTGTTAATGGACTGGAAGGTCAGCCAATTAGCAAACAAGTGTGTGGAATTAATAAGCGAGAAGGTTGGAATAGAATAATTATTTTATGCAAAATAGTATCAGGATAATCCTGTGCATCTCTTTTACTGCACTTTTAGCTAATTGTAAACAAAACAATCAGCCAAAGAAAGAAATTTTGAATTTTTCAGTAGCCGAGCACATTATAAAAGATTCGGTCAATCTGAAAATAATAGATCGCCTAGAGAGTTTTCTGGCTACAAAAAATCAGAGTGCCACGGAAAATCAATATTGGTTAGCTTCTGATTTTGACCACTACTTTTTCCCTTTTAATGATTTATATAAAATGGAGAAAGATAGTTCTGCGGTTTATAAATTTGAATTATTACAAATATTAGACTCGGAGGTTGATGGCACAAAGATTGTGAAGTTTGCATGCTTCAAAAAAAAAGGTAAACAAATATCTCTCAAAGCAATATACAACGTTTTAGCTGTGAAATCTCAAAACCAATATTTTTTCAGCCGTTCGCTTAGTTATAATACCAGAAATTGGGCTGAATATCAGTATGCTGATTTCACTTACTTTGTCTCGCCCAAGAGAGAATTTGATGTAGAAGCAGCTAAGAGCCAACAAATTTATAAGGATTTCTTAACACAGTTTTTTAATACTGAAATTTATTCCGTCACATATTACTCCTGTATTTCACCAGAGGAATTATTTGAAATTAGAGGGTTCGATTATGTATCAAACATGTATATGTCTAAAAGAGGAGGGCTCGCTGAGGTTTTTTCAGGTATCATTTTTTCAGGAAATAATTCCGAACAGTATGACCATGAATTAGTGCATTTTTTTTCAAGAGCATTTTCACAGCATAGTATGATTCCTTTGTTTGATGAAGGTATTGCTACTTATTTGGGTGGAAGTGGAGGTTATTCTTATGAAATGCTTAAAAAGAAATTGCTTACCAGCTTAACTGAGAATAACGAGATTCATCTAGAGGATATTTTGGTACCCTATGATAGAGATTATTTATTAGATGGTGAACTTGATGCAGCTTACGTAGTTGGGGGGCTTATCTGTGAATATACTATGGCAAACTACGGCAAAGAACAACGCAAACCAATGTTAGTGTTACCACCAACATTTAGCTTAACAAAAACCCTTTAAATGCCTCATAATCTACCTTCATTTTTATGCTTTTCTTTTTCTTTTTCATCAATTCTTTGGCTTCATCAGGGTAAATATCAGCTGTTGAAACCTTGCTTACCACATCTATAAATTTGCAAGGGTGGGCAGTTTCCAGCACAATGCCATAATCATAAGCGTGCTTCTGGGCATACGCTTTCAGTGCTGCATAGCCTACTGCGCCATGCGGATCGAGCATGTATTCCTCTTTGTCAAAAACGGACTGCATAGTTTGTAGCGTTTGCTCATCGGAAAAAGAGTAGCCTTTGATCAGCTGCTGCATTTCTGCTAAATTCATCATATCCTTCATGCGCAAAAAGTTACTGGGCGCGCTCACATCCATGGCGTTGGAGTAGGTGGCTACAGTAGGATGTGGCTCAAAATTACCATCATGCAGGAAGCGCGGTACGGTATCATTTTTATTGGCCGCTGCCACAAACTGATGAATAGGAAGTCCCATTTGCTTGGCAAACAGTCCGCCAGTGAGGTTGCCGTAATTTCCACTAGGGACAGAAAATACTATTTTATCGGTTGCCTCGAAATACTGAAATGGTACAAAGAAATAAATGGACTGCGGTAGAAAGCGCGCTACATTAATAGAATTAGCAGAGCTAATTTGCTTCTGTTTTCTCAAGTCCTGATCTAAAAAAGCAGATTTTACTAGCTTCTGGCAATCGTCAAAATTACCATCTATTTCAAGTGCTGTTACGTTATTCTCAAAGGTGGTCAACTGTTTTTCCTGCAACTCGCTTACTTTGCCGGAGGGGTATAAGATCACCACTTCAATATTTTCGGTCTCGGCAAAGGCGGCAGCAACAGCTCCTCCTGTATCGCCCGAAGTGGCCACCAATATGGTGCATTTTTCGGTCGAGTCTCTATAGAAATAGTCAAGGCAGAAAGCTAGGAAGCGTGCGCCTACATCTTTAAAAGCGTAGCTTGGGCCGTGGTAAAGTTCAAGCGCAAAGTTTTTATTTTCCAGCTGTACCAGTGGGAAATCAAAGATGAAGGTTTTGTTTATTATCTTCTGTAATTCATCCTTCGGAATGCTATCCCCTACAAAATTGGAAAGTACTGTAAAGGCAATTTCTGTTATGTCGAGATCCGGTAAGGTTTCAAAGAAAGTGTTTGGCAGCATTGGGTATTTGCTGCGGCATATACAAGCCATTATCGGCAGGCAAACCTTCAATTACGGCCTCTTTGAAACTTACGCTTGTTTGCTTGTTATTTGTGCTGTAATAGTTCATCAATCAATTATTTTCGCACCTGTCGGGCTTATCCGGGAAGTGTATGTTTTACATGGTATATCTATCGACTCGTACAATTTTTGCCATAGGCTGCAGATAGATGCTGCCTCACTAGGTGTTTTAACAAAGGCAAAAATGGAAGGTCCTGAGCCCGAAATACTACAACCAATGGCATTATTTTCCAACGCCAATTTTTTTGCTTCCGCATAAGCAGGTATGAGGTAAGCTCTTTTTGGTTCGGCAATTAAATCGTGCATGCTGGAAGCAATAAGTGCATAATTGGAAGAAGAAATACCGGCTACCATGCCCGCCACATTGCCACATTGTTTGATTACCTGCTCCAACGGCATTTCCTTTTTAAGTATTTTTTTAGAGTCGGCTGTTTTCACTTCCACCTGAGGGTGTACAATGGCAATGTGTATATCATCTGGGAAAGGGATGTTAAAAACCTGTAATGGATTGTAGCCTTTTATAACTGTAAAACCACCCATAATTACTGCTGCCACATTATCGGCATGCGCCTTACCGCTAGTAGCTTTCTCGCCTACCATGGCCAGCTCCACCAGTTGCGCTGCGGTATAAGGCTCGCCCATTAATTGGTTTAGGGCGAACGCGGCACCGGCCGCACTGGAACCGCTCGAGCCCAGCCCACTGCCGGGCATTACATTTTTGCTTATGTGGATGTGTAATCCGCGTTTTTCTTTTTGCTGCTTCAGCATTTCTGTAGCAACTATACCTGCTATATTTTTATCAGCGTCCAGCGGAATGTCAGGAAAACCATCCAGCGGATCAATCACAATTTGCTCATCGGTGCGCCATTGCATGCTGATGGTATCGCCAATATGCTCAAGTGCCAAACCAAAAATATCGTAACCCGGCCCTATGTTGGCAATGGTAGCGGGAGCGAAAATTTTGATGGTGTCTTTATTCATATTATTGAGTTCAATGCTAATATATAAAGTCTAAAAATTAATTTCACAAATTTACGCTATTTGATGTTCAATATCAGATACTTACAATCTTTGCTCGCGTCAAAGGCTCATAGCCTCTATGTAATCTAATGTTTGGTAACGGTCTGACCTGCGGTGCAGAGCTTTGTAGGTTAAAAGGTATTTACTATGCGCATAATATCGCCAAAAATACCCGAAGCGGTTACATCGGCTCCGGCTCCGGCACCTTTTACAACCAAAGGCTGATCAGGGTAGCGTCTGGTGGTAAACAGCACAATATTGTCTTTACCTTCTAAATTATAAAGCGGATGAACAGGGTCTATCTGTTGTAATCCGGTTTGTGCCTTTCCATCTTTATAACTTGCTACATATTTAAGCTTTTTACCCGCCTGCCGGGCGTCATCAACCAATTGCTTAAAATGTGTCTCATGCTTAGTTACCAGCTCAAAAAATGCATCTACCGAGTGTGCTTCCATACACACTTTGGGTATAAAAGGTACCGATTCAATGTCTTCCATTTCCAACTCAAAGCCACTCTCGCGCAATAAAATCAGTATTTTACGCTTCACATCGCTGCCGCTTAAATCCAGGCGTGGGTCCGGCTCTGTATAGCCTTCAATTTTGGCTTGATGAACTACCTCAGAAAAAGTTTTGCTTTCGCCATCATAATTATTGAAGATAAAATTTAGGCTGCCCGATAATACGGCTTCAATTTCATTCACCTCATCTCCGCTTTTAATCAGGTCGTTTAAGGTGTTGATAATCGGGAGGCCGGCTCCAACATTGGTTTCAAACAAGAAATTACTTTTGTAACGTAAAGCCGTTTGCTTAAGCTCTTTATAGGCGCTCATTTTTCCGGTAGCAGCAATTTTATTGGGTGTAACTACCGAGATGGTATTGGCCAAAATAGGTTGGTAGGTTTTAGCAATTACCTCATGTGCGGTGTTATCTACAAAAATACTGTTGCGCATATTCAGCGCAATCATCTTATCAATAAAAACATCAATGTTCATGGCCGTGTCCGATGCCAGCATTGGCTTCATTGGGTCGGCTGAATCAATTCCCTCCTCATTAAAGTACATTTTTTTGGAATTGGCAATACCCACTATACGCAAATCGAGGTTATGTTTTGTAGCCAGAAATTGCTGCTGCCGGTGGAGCTGCGCCAGTAATGCTTTTCCTACATTTCCGGTGCCTACTACAAACAGATTTACACGCTTTTTATCCGATAAAAAGAAGCTCTCATGTAGCGCATTCAACGATTTCTTGATTTCATTTTTTCTGACTACTACAGAAATATTCTTTTCTGATGAACCCTGCGCAATAGCTTTTACATTCACGCCATTATGCCCCAGTAAGCTGAGCATTCGGCCGCTGGTACCAATCTGGTCTTTCATGTTGGCGCCAACTAATGCCACAATGGCAAGCTCGCGCTCAATTTCTAGCGGATTGATAAATTGCTGTGCCAACTCATAAGCGAAACAAGCTTCTATGGCTTGCTCGGCAGCTGTTAAATCTTCTTGGTTTATGGCTATGCAAATTGAGTGTTCCGAAGAAGCCTGCGTAATGAGCACTACGCTCACTTTAGCTACCGAAAGTGTTTCAAAAAGGCGGTGTGAAAAGTAGGGAATGCCCACCATACTGCTGCCGCTCAAATTGATCAATGCAATATCTTCAATGCATGAAATACCTGTAATGAGCTGGTTGTTTTGCGGTGCACTGGCATAAATTTTTGTGCCGATGTCATCCTTCTTAAAAGTGTTTTTAATTAATACCGGTATCCCTTTTCTGAGTACAGGCTGTATGGCCGGTGGGTATAATACCTTCGCCCCAAAATGGGTAAGCTCCATGGCTTCTTCATAGCTCATTTCCTTTATGGCATAAGCGTGCTTTACATAGTTTGGGTTGGCTGTCATCATTCCGCTTACATCAGTCCAAATTTCTAGAATGGGCGTGTTGAGGGCTGCTGCGATAATAGCTGCCGTATAATCCGAACCACCACGGCCTAAAGTGGTCACCTTTCCGTTGGCGTTGGCGGCTAAAAATCCGGGGCAAATGTTTAGTTGTGCAGCCTCTTTAAATGCCGCAACTATGAGCCTGTTGCTTGCCTCAAAATCTACATTGGCTTTTCCATGGAGGCTATCGGTTAAAATGAACTGCTTTGGGTCAAGCAGTTTGGTGCTGAGTTTTCCATCGGAGAGATATGCCTCAATAATGGCAGCGGACAGCACTTCCCCATAACAGCTTATTTTATCGAGCGACTGTGGCGATATCTCGTTTACCAGATACACCCCTCTTAAAATATCTTCCAACTCGTTTAATAAGAGCCTAATTTTGCCCATCAGGCCACTTTGGCTTTTTACGGGCAGTAATTGCTGTGCGGTTTCAATATGCTGAAGCACTATTTCTTCCGTAAGCTTTTCGTAGCCCTGGTCACCGGCAGATGCTAGTTTGGCACATTGAATAAGTTTATTGGTAATGCCTTTAAAGGCTGAAACCACCACGGTTACCTGGCCGGCTTTAGCTTTTTCAGTAACAATGTCTTTTACTATTTGTATGTTTTGGGGAGTTCCTACAGAGGTTCCGCCAAATTTTAATACTTGCATGTATCAAGTTATTTATTTCGAAGATAGTTTTAGGTGAATGTGAAGCCCTGCTTCCTGTGGCGATATGATTTAACTAACCCCTAAAAAGGGGTAATGGTAATAATAGTGCCACCACAAATAGTAATACAGCACGACATTGAGTTGCCGTTATTTGTTGTTTGATATGTTGATGGAACGCCTAGCATTTGCTTTGAGCAGGAAAACTAAGACTTTATTTTTGAAGGATAAAAATAATACCCTATTATTTTATATTTCTTTGGTAAGGAAACTTTGATGAGCAGGTGATAGGGTTTTTAGCAGATTTATATTTTGTTGTTTATAGAATTAGCAAAATAATCAATTTTACTTAGTCAAATCCTCTTATTCAGTTTCCTCAATTTTTGCCAGCTATCTGCTATCATTTAGAATTTTAAGCTTCTCAGCTTCATTGTATTTGCATTTGCTCTATAACAAAATTGCTAATTTAGGTCTAGATTTAGATCCGACTAATGCAGGAATATAATTTTTTTTAGAAAACTCAGTTGGATACTGAATGCGGGCTATGATTTTAAAGACTATTCTTCAGTTAATACGGTTAGTTCTTTTTCATCTGATAATAAATTAAGTACATCAGCTTTTTTCATTCGTATGGGAATTATTATATCTTAACAATTGTGTAACTAAAACAGCTATGAAACCGAAATTTCTCCTAATTATTGGTATACTATTTATAGCTAGAATAGGTTTTTCTCAAGATCAGCCCTCTTCAATATATAGTAACCGCTTTTTTTCTATGTTTTCGTTAAGCTATCAAAAATCAATGCGTGGCTATACTGAAACTAATGATTACAACTCCCGTTTTTTTCCTGGCAGCGGCAATTTGAAAGGCAGGTTTGGACTCTCGTTGAGTGGTAGTCAGCATTATTTTTTAATACCAGAGGTCTTAGCTTTTGGCTTGGGAATTGGGTTTTACAAATCTTATAAACCGAACTTTGCTTATTTGCCTTTGCTTTATGATTTGCGTTACTACATATTTCAAGAAAGTAAGGCTTTTTACATCGGCCTCCAACTAGGGCAGGCATTTATAAATGGTAAACATTTGTTAAGGGGTTATCACTTAGAGTTGAAAATCGGATTTTTGTTTCAATTATTGGATGAACATGAATTTGGTGTTGAATTAGGTTTGAGGGGAACTAATCTTAGTCTCAGTGATGAATCTTATTTTACATCTTCACGGATTGTAAATACATCAGGTATTGTTTTAGGAGTAAGTTACTACTTTCTTAAATAGTAAGTGTGGCTGCTTGGTATTTTCAAATTAATTTCATTGAAAGAGTAAATTGTTTATCTCCCTCAACTCCTGCCAGCTATCTGCTATCACCCTAGTTTGTAAATGCTCATAATTTTTTCTGAAATAGTTAATGCAAGTTGCTTTAAAAACTTCCGGTGATATGGAAGATGAATAAATAGGGCGTTCTGTCGGACTTGAATAGCGTTCTTTCTTTGATAGTTTCTTGCCTTTCAGTCTCAAAATTGGTGCGGTATCGGTAAAATGTTCGGCATCCCATTTGTACACTGATTCCTCCCTATTATTAAGGTGGTCGGCCAAGGGTTTTAGGTCGATGCGAGGGAAGTGAGCTCGAGTGGTTTGCACCCAGGTGGTGTATTTATACTCCAGTTCATAACGGTTTTCCGGGTACATACTTAATACCATGTCGGCCGTCCGCTACCGGCATATAGTGCATAGTAGTGCTGCGGACTGTCAGCCGAAACTATTTGCATGCGTATGTCGGCTATCAGATTGCGCTCAGGCTGTCCGAATCAAGCTGCTCCAGTACCAATTCAAACTCATCGGTGAATGGTATGTTAGTTTCTTCGGCCAACAACATTGTACTGAAATGTGCCAAAAAATAGTGATATTTCGGAATACAGGCCTCCATTTCTTTTTCTGCAATTTCAGGTGCCCCAAATGGTGGGTAGAATTTCTCTGCTTCTATTTTATTGAGCCAGCAAACTAGTTTCAAGGCTTTTTGCCATTCTGCAAAATCGAAATTGATCTCGCGGAAATCAGCGATCTGGGCCATTTCAATAAGCAGTGCTTTGTTTTTGAGTGCCAAGGTTGGATTAAAAAGTGACCACACGCCAAGAAAACCATCAATGTCATAATGGTTGTTGGTGATATAAGGTTTATCCAGTTCAGGAATTTTTTGCTCAATAGCATTTAGCACAATTTCAGTGCTGGTATCTGCGGCACAGCCTACCGGCACGGGAGCACCGCGCCAGTGGGAAAGATCAAAACCCTGCGGATGATGTGCATCGACTACCAGCACCTTGTGGAGGTGATTTTTTATTTCGTAAAAGGGGATGAATGTACTCATTTAATCTGTAAAATGTAGGGATCAATTCTATATGAATTGAGCGTAAATATATCAATTTGAACCTCCGTAGTGATATTTGCATATGAAATTTTTACGAAAAAAATATCTCTGCTTTGTAATCTATTGCCTCAGTTCCATAAATTTATTAACTTTAGTTTATGATAACCACACAAAAATTTAGGGAATTGATTTTGAATAAAGTAAAAAAGTTGTCAGATGATAAGCTTACATACTTAGACTCTTTTCTCGAGGATTTGGAATCGCAGCCAATCTCCAAGAAAACAATTATGTCTTTTGGTGGAGTTTTTAAAGATTTGCAATTAAGTGAGTTAACATCTGATCTTCACGCAGCTCGAAACGATGGAAACATAAGAGTTCCACAATTTTGAAAAGGTCTCTCGTAGATACAGATATACTTTCCTACTTTCTGATAGGTAACGAAAAAGTGAGTAAAAACTTTGCGATTTATCTTCAAGCGCATTCAAAAATTACAATTTCAGAGATAACCTACTTTGAGATTCTTGCCGGCCTTACCTACAGAAAGGCTACCAAACAGATAAAGAACAGTTTGAAAATTTTATCTCAACTTGTCATGTTTTAAAACTCTCAAATATTTCTCTACGAGCATCTGCGAATATCTATTCCTACCTGAGGGAAAAAGGGGTTACAATTGGAACTTCAGATTTGTTAATAGCTGGTATGGCTTTGGCGAATAGACTGATAATGGTAACCAATAATCAAAAACATTATATGCCTATTTCTGAGTTGACGGTTTCAAATTGGAACGAATGAACCAGCATGTTTTTATGATCGGTTGAAGTGTTTGGGAATGATTTGATTTTGTTTAATATCTTGGATTAGCAACCACTGTACATTCTATTTTTGTTCAATATAGTATCAATTTCTTGAATGCGCTGGTGTATGATATCTAATTCGCTTTCAGTAACCGATTTTAGATCCTCAAAAGCCTCATCAATCAAATGTGAATGCTGCTTAATAAACTCAAGCTTGGCATCTGTAACCATCCTTAATTTCTCTATTTTTTTATTTTGCTCTTCTGTTGTCACGTGCTTTGAAACGACTTTTATTCAAATAAGATACAATTTTTAATATTTACCTCATAACTATAGTGCCTGTTGCTCAATCTTCATCTGCAACAATAGTGCGTTGTGTATTTTATTTTCTACGTTTCAATATACTTTTGTTATTGCCATAAGAAATGGCAAGGATATGTAAGCGTAGGTACAACCTACGCTTAGGATTTTCTAAGCGTAGAATATTTTTACGCTTTCGTACTATGTTGCTTTCATAGCAACTTCAAGCAAACGCCATAAGATATGGCAAGGATATGCAAGAGTAGGTACAAACCTATTCTTAGGATTTTCTAAGCGTAGAATATTTCTACGCTTTCGTATTTTGTTGCTTTTATAGCAACTTCAAGCAAACGCCATAAGAAATAGCAAGGATATGCACGCAGTGGTGTTTGGTATTAGCATTCGATAATGAAAGATTTTTTTTTGGCCATCCCAATGAGTGATAAGCATGAAGTTAATCAAATAAATTAAGTAACTTTTCTTTAATTTCATTTGTCAATTGGGTGTTAATATGACCCAATCTTCTTTTTATAAGCTGCTTCGGAATGGTCACTATTTTATGGAGTCTGATTATTGAATCGACTGTTAGTCCGGTTCCGATCCACTATTCAGTGCCGTGCTTTATTATTAAATCGCTTGCTATTTCTTCAGAAGGTAATTTACTTGAAATGAAGGCAATTATAATATGATTATGCGCTCCTATTTCGTCAGTTAAACAGAGCGCTGGACGAACTTTTGCACTGGTAAAGTCGTCAAATGGAAAAGGAACCAGAATTATAGAATGTTTAGTCATTAAACGGCTCTCCGTCATTGATGGTATAAATATCCTCTGCTTCATCTTTCAAAAAATCAAAAGATGGGTTACTAGAAATTGTACTAAACCACAGGTCCTCCTCCTCTTCTTCGTGTGACTCATCCACGAGAATAAGTACTCGAACTTTCGTGTCTAATTTATTGAGTGGATAATCTAGTTTTAAGATACCTTTATGATCAGTTTTTGAATTAATTTCAATGGCTTTCATCTTTCTGGCTTTATTTACAGAAACAAAATAGTAAAAAAAAACGACTTGCGATAAATTGATGCGATATTACCGTATCACTAGAGATCGAATTCTGTCGATTGAATGTTTCATTTGTTATTGCCATAAGAAATGGCAAGGATATGCAAGCGTATGTACAACCTACGCTTAGTATATAAAAAATCTAAGCGTAGAATATTTCTACGCTTTCTTATTATGTTGCTTTCATAGCAACTTGAAGCAAACGCCATAAGAAATGGCAAGGATATGCAAGCGTAGGTACAACCTACGGTTAGGATTTTCTAAGCGTAGAATATTTCTACGCTTTCTTATTTTGTTGCTTTCATAGCAACTTCAAGCAAACGCCATAAGAAATGGCAAGGATATGCACGCGTAGGTACAACCTACGTTTAGTGTGTGAATACTACGGTGTTTAAAATTTAGCAGTAAAAGTACAATAAACATGAGCCGGGGCTTGCACAAAAAAGGCCATTTCATTATCAATAGGAGCGCCATCAGTAAAGTACTGCTCGCTAAGTATGTTGTTAAACTCCACATCAAAACTGTAATTAGTAGCAAATTGTGTGGTTACTTTAAGATTAGTGACAAAATAATCCGGCAGCGTAAAGTCTTCGTTATTTGTCAGCTCAGTATAACTCTTACCTACATACCTGCCATGTGCGCTCAAACCAATCCACTCTGCTAGCTGATAGCTAAGCCTGGCATTCAGAAATACTTGCGGACTGTAAGGTGTTTTGATATTTTTAAAGCTGGTGTTTTCAACATCAGGTGTGTACTCTGAAATTATGCTTCTCATGAGCGTGGCATTCCCTGAAAATACGAGTGCCGGATTAATATTTAATTGCCAGTCTGCTTCTATGCCGGCTCGGTAAGAGTCTTCCTGATTTTCATAAATCTGAAGAAAATATTGCGGGATAAACGCTCCGATAGGTGCAATTTCATTTTCGAAATCCATATAAAAACCATTAAAATTGATTTTAACATTTTGCGTAGTTAGCCTGATGCCGACCTCGAAATCATTGACAAATTCCGGCTGTACGAAATCCTGATTTTGTAAGCTGTCAATATTACCGGCATTTATTTGCGTATCACCTAAATAATCACCTCTGTTGGGCTCTCTGCCACTTCTACCGAAAGAGAAATAAGCATTGAGGTATTGATCAAAAGCATAAGTCAATCCAACTTTAGGATTTATAAAAGTCCAGTTGTAAGTAGGTATGCTACGCACTTCGCCTAAAAAATCGTTATCGGGCTCCATCGTAAGGCTAACCGCTCTGGCCTGTACATCGGCAAGAATGCTCAATGACCCTAGTTGATAAGTAGCTTTGGTAAATGCGCTAATCTCGTTTTTAGTGGAACTATCTTCGTAATATGGATCCACATAATTGGGTAATAGCTGTTCAATATTCTTCCTTCTAAAGGTATAGGCATGAACGCCTGCTGTCCAATCAAATCTGTTTAATTGCTGATTGAAGTAGCTCATCACACCAAAGTGGTCGTTAAACAGCGGATAATTAATGGTTGCAAAGGAAACACTATCGGCTTGATAAGTAAATGGAAAATCGCCCCCGGCAGCACCATAATAAGCGGTTGATGTGAGCGTGCTATTATTACTAAAAAAACGCGTATGCTCCAATTGCAAAAGCGATTGGCCGAAGTTATCAATATCGTTGGGGTTGTTCACATTAGTACGAGGATCAATCGCTATTAAAGATTCTGGAACAGGTGCATAAGCTAAATCATTTCGTGTTTTACCATTAAATCCATTAATTTTTATGATGTCTTTTTCACCAAACCAGCCACCGCTAAAGAAAAACGAGTAAGCATCGGTACCGGAATGGACTCTGTAGCCATCGCTGTAAGTTTTACTAATTCTGGCGTAAAAGGCGGTATTATTTTCCATTAAGCCGGTTTTTAGCTCCGCAGTGCCTTGCCAGGTATTAAAAGAGCCTCCCAGTAAAGTTATTGTAGTTTCCGGCTCGGTTACATTAATATTTTCTGATTCGTAACTTATAGAGCCTGCGTATGAAGCTGTACCATTCGTGGTAGTACCAACTCCCCTTTGCACCTGCACACTTTGCACACTTCGCGTTATATCTGTGAAATTGGAGAAGAAAACGCCTTGGTCTATCATGTCATTTAGCGGAACGCCATTTAAAGTAATATTAATCCGCTTTTGATCGATGCCCCTGAGCCGCATACTACCGTAATTCGTAAAGCGCGTGCCTGATTCCGAATTTACTTGAATGGATGGCGTTATGGCTTCTAAAACAAAAGCGCCATCCTGCCCATTAAAAACCTTATTTATGTCTTTCTCGCTGAGTGTTTCCTGCGTGATAGGGGCCAGAGCATCGGCTCTGATAGCTTTCACCACCACCTCTTCCGAGAGCAATACAGCCGGGGTCAGTTCAAACGTGAGGATTGTATTTCCTGATACTTCAAGCTGCTTAATGGCAGTTTTGTAGCCTACATAGCTGGCTGATATTGTATAGGTTTGTGGCAAAACAGCACTTATTGTGAAGTTCCCTTCGGCATCGGTAACAGCTCCTTTTTTGGTAGGTAGCAACTGAATATTGGCGCCAACAAGCAGCTCATTGTTTGCACCTTGCACTGCACCGGAAACAGTGAAACCTTGTGCCATGGCATTACTATTAATAAGTACTATAACTGTTGCTATTGAAAGATAGTGCTTTATTTTGTTAAACATAATTGATAATAATTGTTGTTAAAAATCCGAGAAGCGGGGTATTGTACTTCCCTTAAATTTTCCTTAACCTATTCTCCCTGCGTCCGCATTACCGGCATCAGGTTCCATGGGTATAATCTCAGCCCGTTATTGTAAGGCACCCCTTTTTTTATTGGTAATTAGTAGTTGGTAACTAGTCATTAGTAACTAGTTATTGGTATTTAGTTGTTTGCAATTAGTAATCATCGTAATGATTCATATCCCTAAAAAACAGGGACTATTAAACTCACAAAAAATCGTTTGTAAATAATTTTTCCTTTTTCAGGAGGCCATTTTCTTCTGGTGTCAGCAGTTCATGCTTCACTAACCATTCAGTAAAATTTTTCCATCTTTCAGGCTCCATAATTCCCCACTTTTTATTGTCGTTCAGATAATAAGGATTGATAGCTTTTTGACTTTCCTCAACAAAATCGATATCCGCTACATCCGGATGGTTTCCTAGTTGGCTTAAACACAAAGCAGCTTCTTTAGCATTTTCAGCCGCCCATTCAAAACCCTTGGCCGTTGCCTGAAGGAAAGCCTTAACAGCAGTACCTTTTTGCGCTAATACAGCTGGGCTGGATAATAAAACAGGAGAGTAGCCGTAAGGTATATCGGATTGCGCCAGCGTAAATACATTAAGTGCGATAGCTTTTCGCTTGGCCATAACGCCTTCCCAAGGCATAAATACCCAGGTGGCATCGGCTTTTCCTGCTAGTAAAGTATTCCAGATGCCTAACTTCTCAGGCGTAGTTTTTATGTGCTCGCCCTTTCCTCCTGCATTTTTAATCATCTCCTGCACAATAGTGTCTTCAAATCGCGCATCGTATGAAGCGTATTTTCTACCGTCTAAGTCTTTGAGGTGAGCAATATCTCCATCCTTAAGGCTTACAATGGCGCTGGCATCTTTCTGCAAGATAGCTGCAATGGCTATTAAGTTGGGTTTATGGTGTAGGCTGTTGTAGGCTATCACGCTTTCTGAAGGAGCAATAGCAAAATCTACCTCTCCCTGTGCCAAGAGTTTAGCCGGGGTTTTTGCATAATTATCTTCCTCGGGCGATCTTAATATGACTGTGATGCTGGCTTCTTCAAAAAAACCTTTGGCTTGCGCCACAAAAAATCCTGTATGATTGGTATTAGGTGTCCAATCTAAGGCTACTGTAAATTTTTCCATGGGGAAATATATTTGTTAAAAATTCCTACGTCCGCATTACCGGCATCAGGTTTAGGGTATACTCTCAGCCCGTTGTTAGAAGGCACCCCTTTTTTCTGTTAGCACAAAGTTACAGGCTTGTTTGGCTATTACAAATTATGTTGAGAAAATAGTATTTGTTGATGGAACAGCCTTCATTTATCTCCATTACATTAGAGAATGTTCAAAAAATTAAAATTTATTTGCTATGCCTAAAATTGTAAGTCAAAATAGCTCCACATCACAAATACTAATGCCATCGGTTTTGTGGATATTCAGTATAGGTAACTGCGCGTTTCTAAATATTTTCTTACTTTAGTTGCTCGTCAGCTATATTTATGCGCAAACAATTAAGAACAATTATCATTATTTTAGGGGCAGCCATACTGCCTTTGTTGGTTTATGGTTATTTTCAGTTGGTCACATTGAGTGATGATGAGGCGATGGCTAATAAAATTTATCAAAAGCAGCTTGAAACGGTATTGTATTCCTTAAATCAATATGCCGATGAAGCCATGGGTTTATGGGCAGCGGAATTGGGTAAACAACAGCAAAGTATTTACCAAAATGCCGGCAAACTTGTGCTTGGTAATGAACCTATACAGCTACTCGCTATCAGTAAAAACGATACAGATATTGATTCACTCTTTAAAGGTGAATATGTTAAAGAAGGCTTGAATCCTATCAATTACTTGCAAACTTGGAAGCAGCAGCACGATTCAACTTTAAAACGATTAAGTGGGTATTATGAAGCTGGTTTTCAGAAGATACAAGCAGTTGAAGGTTGGGAACAGTTGCCAAACTTAAATGGGGAGCAAACTGGAGTTACTTTCATGGTTTATGATGCCGATTCGGTTATGCACAACATCCTTATAATACTTAACACCAAGTTTTGGGTGGAGCAAGTACTAGGGCATAAAATGCAATTACTTGCCGCTGATGAACTGAATGTTGCCACCCTGTCATTAAATAAAACAGGTCCATCAAGTGTCATCTATAGTACCGGAGATTTTGAACAAACCAGAGAATTCACCACTAAGAAACTATGGATTTTTCCAGAAATTGCTTTGGTCATTCAACCGGCAGGGGAGAGTTATACGGAGCTAATAAGATCACGCAGCCGAAATAATTTTTACTTCTTATTATTCACTTTTCTGGCACTGCTTGCCGGAATAATACTAATTATTAAAAATATTAGAAATACACTGAAAGTTGCTCAGCTCAAATCAGATTTTGTCTCCAACGTATCGCATGAAATAAGAACACCACTATCGCTTATAAAAATGTATGCCGAAACGCTCATGCTCAACCGCCTACCATCCGAAGAGAAGAAGAAGCACTATTACAACATTATTTTTCATGAGGCGGGCAGATTAACTTATCTGGTTAATAATATCCTTGATTTTTCACGCATAGAAGCTAATAAAAAAAGGTATGAAAAGCTACCGCTTGGTTTTAATGAGTTGGTGAATCATTGCTTAAAACACTATGAATATACTTTTGATGAGAAGCAAATAGTATGCAAACTTGAGTTGACCCATGAGGCGACTCAAATTGAAGGAGACCATCAAGCACTGGAGGAAGCGCTCAGTAATATCATTGAAAATGCAATTAAATATAACAACCAGCCTATTGAATTGGAAATAAGCACTTTTTGTAAAGAGGATTATGTTATTTGCGTTATTAGTGATAATGGCATTGGCATACCAGCCGATGAGCAAAGCAAAATTTTTGACAAATTCTACAGGATGGAAAGTGCGCTTACCCAACAAACGAAAGGTACTGGTTTAGGGCTAAGTTTGGTAAAACACATAGTAGCAGCACATCAAGGAAATATTACTGTACACTCCAAAATAGGCAAAGGCAGCAGCTTTGAACTCAAATTCCCACTAATTAAAAATGAGCCTTTATGACGAAAATCTTAATAGTGGACGATGAACAGGCAATGCGTGAGGGACTATCCGATAATTTAGTATTTGAAGGATATGAAACGGTGCTGGCAGAAAATGGAATGGATGCGTTGGAGAAAACGGAGCAGGAAAATTTCGATCTGATAGTACTTGATGTGATGATGCCCCAACTGTCGGGTTTTGAGGTGTGTAAAAAACTAAGAAAGGCAAATATTTCTACTCCTGTGATACTTCTTACGGCAAAGGGAGAAGAAATTGACAGGGTGTTAGGTTTAGAGCTAGGAGCTGATGATTACCTCATAAAACCTTTCAGTCTCAGAGAATTGTTGGCAAGGATAAAGGCAGTTTTAAGGCGTACGCAAGCGCAGCAAACCAAAAATAATAAAGAAAAAACCGGCATCGGCCTGTTAACTATTAGATTTTGAAAGTTATACAGCCTTTCATAATAATGAGCCTGTTAAACTATCGCATCGTGAGTTTGAGGTATTACAATATTTATTACAGCACAAAGGAGAAATAGTAAGTAGAGACCAATTGCTCAAAAATATTTGGCAGTACGATGAGTTTCCAACCACACGCACCATAGATAATTTTATTTTACGGCTGCGCCAAAAAATTGAAACTAACCCGAATAGCCCTCAGGTAATTTTAACTGTTCATGGAATGGGTTATAAATTGATTTAGTCGCGAGCTGTTACAATTCGTGACATCTATTTACCTTACTATGACACCTCGTGATATTGATATGCTTTAGTTTGATTTATAAAAAAACAAAACTAAAGTTATGAGAAAAATAGCCATTACAATTTTAGCATTTGCCTTGAGTAGTGCTGTGGTTTACGCGCAGGAAAATTTTTACGAGCAAACCAAATACAGCCATAAACCTATTGTAAAGATGAAGCTAAACGGAAAAAAAGTTTGGGTGCTGCTCGATACAGGCTCTGATTACACCATTTTGAATGTTAATAATCAACAAAAACACGGATATGATATTTATTTGTTAGATGAAGCCAAGTATAAAGTGCAAGCTATTGGTAAAGAACTTATGCGTATGCATACGGTACGTAACGCCAATTTCGAATTTCATGAAACTCAGCTAAAAGGACCAGTTTTAGCCTATGATTTGTCAAATGTAGTAGCCTCCATAAGGCAGCGAACGGGAAAAGAAATTACAGCCATAGTAGGTATCGATATGATGAGAAGACACGATTTCGTTATAGATTTAGGAAACAGAACGGTTAGTATTCCACTATCAGCAAAAAATAAGAAATTAGAATTAGCTGGGCGCGTTGTTCAACAAAGTAACTAACAATAATTTTTGTAATGACATATTAATGGAATGTTTTCTTTAAAGGATGTTATTTGCAGCTATCAATATTATAAAAAATAGTCAAACGATTGAAAATTTAGTAGTAAGTACTTAAAATGCATATGTATAATGAAAACAGCAATATTTATAGGCATACTACTATGTGTTAACTTTACAGTATTGGCACAGAGTAGTCCCGCCAGCAAAAGCCTTTTCGATAGAATATGGGATTATATTGAGGCTGGTCTTTCGGAGAAGGACTGGGATGAAAGTACCTATATAAACAGTAATTTATACAAAGATTTAGAATTCAGGTTTAGTGCTGCCGGCTACTGGAAGTTTAATATTGGGGATAATATGCAGTGGAAAGAACCTGCTTATGAAGATAATAAATGGACGCAAATTCGTGTCCCTGCTGATTGGGAGAATGAAGGATTTCATGGATATGATGGCTATGCCTGGTACAGATATCATTTTGATGGGAGAAAATTAAATGCTGAAGATATAAATTTTTTGCTGCTAGGTTTTATCGATGATGTGGATGAAACTTACCTTAATGGGCAATTGGTAGGTAAAAGCGGCTTGTTGCCCCCACGCTTCCGCACCGCTTATAATGCCGTAAGAAAATACCTGCTTCCCAATGAAGCTGTAAATTTTAAGGGAGAAAATGTACTTGCAGTACGCGTTTACGATGAGGTGGCTAATGGCGGTATTGTTGATGGTAACATTGGGTTTTATAGTTCAAAAAATAGCAGTGGCAGCTATTTACTACAAAATTTGCAAGGTGTTTGGAAATTTACAACTAGTGACAAACCTTACTTTTACAATACCGATTTGGACGACCGTAATTGGGAAAATGTTTTGGCACCGGCATTTTGGGACAATTTTGGCTATAGAGGTTTAGATGGCATTGCTTGGTACAGAAAATACTTTTCTTTAAGCTTTAAGCCGCAATCGGACAAAACATACTATTTACTAATGGGAAAGATAGATGATTTTGATGAGACTTACCTTAATGGTAAGAAAATAGGTTTCACCAAAGACTTCAGACCTCTCGGGCAAAGTAACTCATATCGGGAAGTACGCATATATGAAATTCCTGCTGGTTTATTAGATGATGGAGGCACTAACTTAGTTGCCGTTCGGGTTACAGATATTGGTGTGGAGGGTGGAATTTACGAGGGGCCGTTGGGTATAGTGGAGGCAGCAGATTTAGCCGCTGTTATTAGAGCCGTCAACCGCTAAGCGGTAAAATGCTGTAGCAATTTGCTTTACAGCTAAAGCTAACCTTGCTTCGCCTTTAATTACAGCAAAGGGTTTGTTAGTCCGCTCAACTTCCTCTACATATCGCTGTAAAAGCTGTTCCCTTATTTCAGGATTTTCCCGCAATGGGTCCGGCTTCCAAGGTAAATCAGGATAGCAAATGAGGTAGCAATCGTAAGGATTATTCTTCAACTGAGCTTTTAGTTTATGCGGTACCTTGTTATACTTTACCTCGTACCAAACTTTCATCATAATCAGGTCGGTATCGCAGAATAGAAACCTATCGGCTTTAGCCAAGAATCTTTGCTCTTGCGCAATCATTTCATCGCAAATTTTCTCTAAATCGGAATATTCATAAGCTGAGCCATGTTGCTCCAAGTACGCTCTGCCAATTTCGGCTACGAAAGGTTCCTTGAAATGGGTCGCTAATTTGCGAGTAAGTGTACTCTTTCCCGTACTTTCCGGTCCTATAATGGCTATTTTTTTAGGCATGCTGCTTTGCGTAAATACCACGCCACTTGACATAACCAAATACCACAATTACCACATATAACATAAATAACATGCTGGTGAGGTACAGTTCCTTATAGAAATATTGGTATGCTGCTACGCCATCAACCACTATCCAGTATAACCAGTTTTCCAGTATTTTGCGCGTTACAAGAATGGTTACCAACAGGCTGAAAATCGTAGTGAAGGAATCGATAAAGGGTAAAGAGGCATTGGTGTAAGTGAAAAGTAGGTAGCCAACCAGCACGGTAAATAGCAAGCCCACTCCAATAAATAGAGCGTGTTGTTTCACAGTCATAGTGGTAATGGCTATTTCTGCAGTATAATTTCTTTTATTCCAATAATACCAACCGTAAATACTGGTGCCAACATAGTAAAATTGTAAAGCAGTTTCAGCATAAAGCCTAGCCTCTATGCAAATAAAAATGTAGATAACTACGCTTACTAATCCCGCAGGCCAGCACCAAATATTTTCTTTTGCAGCTAAATAGATATAAACTAAACCGAACGTAACTCCGGCAGCTTCAAGCCATGAAAGTGCCTGAAGCGACTGCATAATTTCTTGTGAATAATCCATGAATTATATTTTCCTACGGCCGCATTATCGGCATCAGGTACGTTTAAAATAAACAGGGTATGTTCTCAGAATGTCATACCGACATACACCCCCAATAATTGCAAGCTTCGGCATCCGCTAATCTTCCTTAAACCTTTGTTTCAGGTTTACAGAATCTTTCTTCTTGTTCTTTTTCATCTTTAAATTGAGCATTTCTACCAGTAATGAAAAGAATATGGCAAAGTAAATATAGCCTTTAGGTACATGCACGCTAAACCCTTCAATAAACAGCAATACACCAATAAGTAATAAGAATGAAAGCGCAAGCATTTTTACTGTAGGATGCTCATTGATGAAATTACTAATTTTATTGGCG
This sequence comes from uncultured Cytophagales bacterium, assembly GCA_963832285.1. Lineage (GTDB taxonomy): Bacteria > Bacteroidota > Bacteroidia > Cytophagales > Cyclobacteriaceae > Marivirga. The sequence continues at coordinate 447,461 of CAWHTP010000011.1, read as the reverse complement.
GAAATGATCATGATTACCATTGATATTATTACGGCAACTACCATAATCCAGATATTATCCACCAAGCCAACTGCGGTGAGAATTGAGTCGAAGGAAAAGACCATATCTAACAAGAGGATCTGAATAATAACAGCCTTAAAAGTTATTCTTTTGCTTTTGCTCTCATGGCTTTCCTCTTCGCCCTCCAGTTTGTTATGTATTTCGGTGGTACTTTTATAGAGAAGAAATATCCCTCCGGCAATCAATATTAAATCGCGGACGTTAAAATCAATCGAAAAAAGACTAAATAGGGTTTTCTCTATGCCAACCAACCAAGTTATGCCAAAAAGCAGGGCTATACGCATAACGAGCGCAAGCATTAAACCTAGCTTACGGGCGCTGGCTTGACGCTCAGCAGGCAAGCGGTTACATAAAATAGATATAAATACGATATTGTCAATGCCAAGCACTACTTCCATTAAAGTGAGTGAGAGCAGACTTAAAAGTGCATCAAGAGTAAAAAGTGATTCCATTAAAGTTACAGCATTATCTTTTATTTGACGGGTAAAGAAACCGTAAAAGTAGTGCCTATTCCTTCTTCACTTTCAAGGTGCACATCTCCCTTTAATCTTTCAACGCCACGCTTTAAAATAAACAAACCTAAACCTGTGCCCTCAACACTATTGCTTGCTCTAAAGAACATCTCAAAAATCCTTTTTTGATGTTCAGCAGAAATACCGGTTCCATTATCTGCAACTATTATTTTAACATCATTCTTACCCTTATCTACAGTAATGGAAACAAAATGTTCTTTTTTATCCGGATCAATATATTTTATGCTGTTTTCAATTAAGTTTTGAACAATTGAATTGACCGTTGACCATTCAGAAACAAATTGCAGCTCGATTCCTACATTTATGGTAAATTTTATTTCTTTAAATCCGGGTAGGTAGGTGTATAATGATATGCAATTGTCAACCATTTCGTAAAAATCGATTGTTGTTAACTCAATCTCCTTATGGTTAAACTCAGTAATTTTAATTAGCTCTGTAATAATGGTACTTAAGCGATTTACCTGCTTGTCATACATGGACAAATATTGCAAGGCATTTTCGTCCTTGATATCTTCTTTTCGAGCAAGGTCACCAAGACTCTTCAACGAGGTAATAGGACCTTTCAAATCGTGTGAAACCTTATAAAAAAAGGTATCCAGCTCATTATTCTTATTTTCAATTATGCTGGCTTTGGCTTTTGATATTGCCAAATCGTTCGATTTATCGTCTATTCGAGCCATTATTTTAAAGCTGTCTACAATATTCTGGGTATTGTTCGCTTCAAACTTATCTTTCAATTCGGTATATGCTTCTAAATGGTTAAAGGCTTTTAGCGGTTCATTAGTTTTATATACTTGAGCCAGCGAAAAATGGCATTCATACTGAGGCTTTAATGATTTACCTTTTTTGCTGATTTGTAAAGCCTTCAGTAAATGCTCCTCAGCCGGCTTATATTTTTGTAATAAAACATAAGCCTTTCCAATTTCTATTTGTGCAACAAGGGTTCCATCTTTATCATTTCTTTTTATAAAATGCTCATGAGCGTAATTTAAGTTTGATAATGCCTCATCCGGTTGTTTCAATTGTAGATGCACTTTACCCTTCAAAAAATAGGTTTCTGCCAATCCTTTATGAATTGCATAGCGCTTTTTTATAGCAAGTGATTTATTAATGAATTGCTTAGCTCTCCCCAACTTATTTAATGCGATAAACGATTTGGCTAAATGTAAATTTGAGCTGGAAATTATGCTTTGGTTTTCAATTTGATTGGCTAGATCAAGGCTTTGATGAAAGTTTTTAATAGCCTCCTTATAATCTGTAAATAACTCATAAATATGGCCCAACAGGCACAAGGATTCTGCATATTCTGCCTTTAGTTCTGATGATTCTAATAATTCCACAGCTTGCAGTAAGTGTGGTAACGCCTGACTAGGCTTATCTTCATCAAACAAAGTGTGCGCTAAAATAAACCTTCCAATTGCCTCACCATTAGTGTATTTTATTTGTGATGATAATTCTATGGCTTTGGTAACAGAAAGAAATGCAAGCTTAAAGGATTTATTCTCTCTCTGGAAGTCAGCTAATTTGTTAAGCACATCGATATGCGTGCCATCTTTTTCCGTAATTTGCTTACTTATTGCAAGTGCTTTTTCGGCAAGCGCAACAGCCTCATAACTATTATGAGGGGCAATTATAGTGGCCTCAGCTAATAGCAGGTCAATCTTCTCTTTTATACGCTCAACAGCCTTCTGCAATTTACTTTTTCCTAAAGGTTAACGTGTAAATATAACATCAATTATTTATAATCTTCGTCACTTTCTTCGGAATCCTCCATGTTAAACATGCTGCTGAGTAAATCCTTGAAACCGGTACCGCTAATCAATTTATGTTTACTCAAAAGGCTATATTCCGCCATGCCATGCAAGGCAAATTCCATCATAAAAAATTGCTCTGCTTTGTCAATTGATTTCGTGGCTGATTTTATTAACGATGCTAAACCTGGTATATCATTGAGTTTTTTCTGATAATCTTGCTCTGTATCATCGCTTAGCAAATCAATAAAGTGGCCATCATTAAACCATTGGCTAATTGGTTTGTAGGGGTTTTTCTCATCTCTTTTTTTTCTCAGTTCATCGGGGTTGGGGAAGTAGTTAACAAATTGCTGACGAATTGCTTTGCCCACCAAGGAGTGTGCTACAATGCCCGGACCTTCCTGTTCTCCTTCGTATACTAACTCAACCTTTCCTGTAATGGCAGGTATAATACCTACAAAATCACTCATTCGTATGTTAGTTGTCTTGTCTCCATTAATAAGGGCTCTTCTTTCTGCGGCACTTACTAAGCTCTCATAAGCCGAAATAGTGAGTCTGGCGGAAACACCACTTTTCTCATCTATGTATTCGCTACCACGCGCCTCAATGGCTACTTGCTCAATTAAATCTTTCGATAATTCATTTACACTAACCAAATTGACTTGGTCATTAGTAATGGCAGCCTCTTGCTGCGTAATCTTTTTACCAATTTCCAATGAATGTGGATAGTGCGTTATGATCTGAGCATCTATTCGATCTTTTAATGGTGTAATAATGCTGCCTCGGTTGGTATAATCCTCCGGGTTGGCGGTGAATACAAACTGAATATCGAGCGGGAGCCTAAGCTTAAAACCGCGAATTTGTATATCTCCCTCTTGTAAAATATTAAATAGTGCTACTTGTATTCTCGCTTGCAAATCGGGCAGTTCATTAATAACAAATATACCGCGGTGCGAGCGAGGTATCAATCCGTAATGAATAACTCGCTCATCAGAATAAGGCAATTTTAACGTGGCTGCTTTAATAGGATCCACATCACCTACCAAATCTGCCACGGATACATCCGGTGTAGCAAGTTTTTCGGTATAACGTTCATCTCGGTGCATCCACAAAATAGTTGCATCATCTCCTTTTTCTGCTAAAATATCTGTTGCCTGTCGTGAAATTGGCTGCAACGGATCGTCATTCAACTCTGTGCCTTCGAGTACTGGTATATATTCATCAAGTAGCAAGGTCATCATTCGGGCAATACGTGTTTTGGCCTGCCCCCGTAAACCCAATAGGTTGATGTTGTGTCGCGATAATATGGCGCGTTGAATGTCAGGAATAACGGTATCTTCATACCCCCAGATGCCTTCAAAAACATCTTGTTTTTTTTGTAATTTAGCAATCAGGTTTCTTCGTAACTCTTCCTTAACAGGCTCCGGCTTATAGCCCGCTGCTTTCAAATCTTTTACTGTTTTTATCGCTAATCTTTCCTTACTACTCCTATTGTTATAACTCATGTATATGTCTAAAATCTTTTCTTTCTATTATTTTTAAAATCTTCAAATACCAAATCACCCAGCCCCTTTAGGCTGCTGTAATAGGCTTTGCCATTATTTACACTAGTAAAATCTTTTACAAACTCTTGTAAATAAGGGTCGGAAGCTATCATAAAGGTGGTAATTGGTATGCCCAATTTGCGGCATTGAGCCCCTAGATTTAGCGTTTTATTGAGAATTTTCGGGTCTAAGCCAAAACTATTTTTGTAGTATTTTATACCCTGTTTCATACAGGTTGGCTTACCATCGGTAATCATAAAAATCTGCTTATTTTTATTTTTCCGTCTCCTCAATAAATCCATAGCCAGCTCCAAGCCTGCAATGGTATTGGTGTGGTATGGGCCAACTTGTAAATATGGCAAATCTTTAATCTGTATCTGCCATGCATCGTTACCAAAAACTATAATGTCTAAGGTATCCTTCTTATATTTTTTAGTGATAAGTTCTGCAAGCGCCATGGCTACCTTTTTAGCCGGTGTAATTCTATCTTCCCCGTACAGTATCATTGAATGCGAAATATCAATCATTAGTACGGTGGAGGTTTGCGTTTTATATTCACTCTCAACCACTTCCAAATCGCCTTCGGTGAGCATAAAATCGGACAGGCCATGGTTAATTTGCGCATTCCTTAGCGAATCGGTCATTGATATCTGATGCAATAAATCGCCAAATTCATAAGCTCGCTTTTCGCTGCCGGCCTCATCGCTAAGTCCACTAAAATGGGTTTTATGATCGCCTTTCGATGACTTCTTTAGTTTACCAAAAATTTCTTCAAGGGCATTTTTTCTAATGGTTTGTTCTGTTTTTGCAGTTATTTCAAAAGAGCCGTCAGGTGTTTTATCAGTAATAAATCCTTTATTTTTAAGGTCTTCAATAAAATCACCTATGCCATATTCGCCAGTGGAAATATTGTACTGCTTGTCCACATTGGTAAGCCAACTTAAGGCTTCGGAAACATCGCCACCGGTTATAATTAGAAGCTCATTGAATACATTTAGGAGTTGATCGAAGGTAGTGTCTGATAAATCTTTATGTGCCAGGTATTTGGTAAGCCGATGTCCAATCATGCCTATTGAAACTGATTTGATTACTTTATGTTACCGCTAAACTGAAATTAAATATTAAAAACTGAGCTCAATTCTTATTTGAGATTCAGAACGTTTGAAATTATTGCGTCTCCTCTAAGAAATTTCAAGCAACAGCACCATGCCTTGGCAGACTGAGGCTATTTCGAAGAATTTTTAGGAAGAAAATGCCTGATTGAGATGTTGGCAGATACATATTTCTTGCACTGTCATGTCCAATAGGTTTTCATGCGTTATACAAAGTCTTCCCGTTTTAGATGCAACCGAAGTAGTACTGACTGTTTTGACCAAGCCTCTATCCATAATCATATCGTTCTTCAAATCGCCTGAGCCGGCATTTTTATGAAATTTCATAATTTCTTCTGTGTTGAAATCATGGTTTTCTGCTAACCATTGTGCAAACCATTTTCTCCTGTTATTTATAGCCGTTTTGTTATAAAGCTGTGCTGATGCCCAAATATGGGGCTTGTCAGTAGTGAGCTCTGATAAACCTTTATTTTTTCCATTCCATTTAAACTCTAAAATTTGAAGCCGGGTATTATAAAATAAAACGATCAACGTAAATGGCTCAATACCTTCAAAATCGTAATTTTCAAAGAATTCATTCGGTTTAATACATTCTATTGCTTCTAATAACACTAAGCCCCGGCTTATTTTATATGGAGGCTTATGCTCATGTGGTTCATCGGCTCCATTCAACAGGCATACTGTAGTTCCGTTATCAGCTGCAGCTACCCACGAACCACCACCTTGTGGATCTTTGGGGTACAATATATTTTTGCCACCTGTATGCTTATAGGCCGGGAAAATGGATTGCGGACGCAGTGGGCTTTCATCTCTGTTGGTAGTGAGCAGAAACTGCTGATTTTGAAGAGGAAGATAAGTTAAGGTGCACATAATCAAATCCTATATAAATATTGCGTAAGAAAGACTAAAATAAAAACCTTTCCCTACAGTTTATAATAAAATGTAAGCGGGTTTGGGTAAATAAACGAATAATTGAGCGCTGAAATAAGTTTATGGCTTTCAATAAAGCGTTTTTCTCACTGATTTTTGGCGTCCACAAAATTTGTTTCTTCGAAACCATAGTCAACGGCATTTTTTAAGTATACTTCCTTTTTAGTGGGGTGCTCAGGTGCTACACCATTAAAAATTTCACCACAGCACGTTTTTTCCACTATGGTAGCTATCAGTTTTATTGCATCATCTCTATGGATGTAATTCACTTTTTCATCACCGGTTTCAATTGTTTTGCCTGCCGTGTATTTTCCGGGAATTCTATCATAGCCCATTAACCCTCCTAAGCGTAAAATTGTGAGCCTATCTTGAAATTGCGTAGTTAAAAGCTGCTCCGCTTGCCACAAAGCTACGGCTCTGTCAGCATCTTTATCTACTGGTACCAATTCATCAATAGGCGCATTTAGTTTGGGATAAACCGAAGTAGCACTTACATATAAAATTTGGGTATAATCATTTATAAGATCAGCAATTTGAGCCAGACAGGCTGTATGAAAATCCTTACCCTTTTTTCTGGTTTGCGGAGGGATATTAATTACAAGAAAATCAAGGTCATCAAAAAATGCTTGATTCGGTTTTTCCGGCAAATTTATAAGATAGGGTGTGGCACCAATTGTAATGATGGATTCAAATTTATCGTCATTAGTGGTACTGCCATTAACCTTAAAGCCTCTATTACAAAAATGGCCGGCAAGGGGTAAACCTAGCCAGCCACATCCCAGTATACCAATGTTTTTCAATGAACTAATTTTCTGCCCTTTTTATCTTTAGTACTTCTAAAAACAATATCCCAAAAAGGGGAAGAAACGCCAAAATATTTATCAGGATGCTTATAATGATGAATGCTGTGGTAAATCCAAAGCCACTTTAAAAAGTTTTTTGGAGGCTGATAAGCGTGTATGGCATAATGCGCAAAGGCATAAGTTACGTACCCAAATAAAAAGCCGGGTACAAAAGCAAAGGCGTAATTTTGCATCACTAACCACGCTATACTAAATATAATTGTGCTAATCATAATAGCACCTGCAGGTGGCATTACTATTCTGTCTTTGTCTTTAGGATACTCGTGGTGTACCCCATGGAAAGTATATTGTATGGCACGCTTCCATTTCTTATCATCGGACATGTGAAATATAAACCGGTGAATGAAATATTCGCCTAAAGTCCAGCTAAAAAAACCTATAATAAACAGGGTTGCAAATATACCAACCTCCAAACCAATTTGGGTTAAACCCCAGTAGGATAAAAAGCCTGAAATAGTAATTAATATAGTAAGGGGCACCGAGAAATGACTGCGCGTAAGCTTCTCTAATATTGGATTATCAAATAATTGCTTGGTGCCGTTCGATTTAACTTCTTGTTTTTGTGTTAATTCCATAGCTGAATTTAAAAAGTAACAATTTTTGTTAGTAGAAAAAGTAACGCTAGAAAATTACAATAGTTCATACAGAGGCAACTTTATAAGTTTAATTTTAAATTAATAGGTGTCGGACGTGTCAAAATTGGATGCTTTCTGAATTATTTTCTCATAAAACCTTTCGTATAGCGGTAGTATATTTGTTACATCAAATTCTTTGGCTCTTGCCAGTGCCGCTGCTTTAAATTGCTGTAAATTTTCAGACTTTAAAATATGTAAAGACTTCATAGTCATGTCTTCAATAGCTCCAACGTTGCAAGTATAACCGGTTACGCCATCAATATTTAACTCAGGCAAACCGCCAACATTAGTACTTATAACAGGTACCTCACAAGCCATGGCTTCCAGCGCGGCTAGTCCAAAGCTTTCTTTTTCTGATGGCATAATAAATAAATCAGAAACCGAAAGAACCTCTTCAACTGCATCTAATTTACCTAAAAACCTCACGTCTTCGCAATTGCCTAGTTCTCTGCATAATTTCTCCATTTTATTACGCTCCGGTCCATCACCCACCAAAAGTAGCTTGGCAGGTATCTTTTTTCTTATATTGTAAAATACATGTATCACATCTTCCACCCTTTTCACTTTTCTAAAATTGGAAGTGTGCGTAATTAAATACTCTCCATTAGGACAAATGGCTGTTTTAAAGTGATCTTTCTTCTGTTTTTTGAAGCGGTTAAGATCAATGAAATTTGGAATTACTTCTATATCCTGATAGATATCGAAATGCTCCAACGTATCCTTGCGCAAATCTTCAGAAACTGCCGTAACACCGTCAGATTTGTTAATGCTAAAAGTAACTACAGGCTCATAGGAAGGGTCTTTACCTACCAGCGTGATGTCAGTACCATGTAGCGTAGTAATAACAGGTATGTTGATGTTTTTCTCTTTTAAAATCTGTTTAGCCATGAATGCTGCCGAGGCATGCGGTATAGCGTAGTGCACATGGAGCAAATCTAAATTCTCATGCTTTACCACATCTACCATTTTGCTCGCTAGCGCAAGTTCATAGGGTGGGTATTGAAAGAGCGGATAGCTGCGTAAATCAACCTCGTGGTAAAATAGGTTTTCATTAAAAAAATCTAATCTTGTTGGTTGCGAATAAGTAACGAAATGAACTCTGTGTCCGTTTTGCGACAAAGCCTTGCCTAATTCTGTTGCTACAACGCCACTACCGCCAAAGGTAGGATAGCACACAATTCCTATATTCATAAATATTTTGTTTATAGTTGCTCTTACGCGTTACAAACGGTTTCCGACAACATGCTTTGAAAAAACGGAATAAGTGTAGCTAAGTTTGAAAAATGTTGCTAATGCTAATTTATGTAAGCTGCATCGTACCGCTCAAATTCAAATATGGATTTGTAGATTACGTCCATAATTCGTGTTCTAATGTTATTGGAAATGAGTTTCCGGTTGGAGGCATCGGGATGTATTCTGTTGGAAAGAAAAATGAATACCAGCCCAAATTCCGGATCGGCCCAAGCTGCCGTACCCGTAAAGCCTGTATGACCAAAAGTTAAGGGTGAGGCGTAATTGGAGGTGGGCGAAGGTCCCTTGTCCTCCACAGGTTTATCCCAGCCGAGTCCTCTTCTGTTGTTATTGTACTGCTTGCGTGTAAAATAGGGTAGTGTACCTTTGGAGTAGTAACGTGTTCCGCCATAGGCTCCATCCCAAAGATTCATTTGCATGAGTATGGCCAAATCGTGGGCGTTACTAAATAAGCCGGCATGCCCTGCAATACCGCCAACCATTGCGGCACCTTGGTCGTGCACCCAACCATGCACTATGTCCGACCGAAAGAGTAAATCATTTTCTGTTGGCGCTATTTTATCTTGCGGAAACCTGCATAGGGGTAGGTATCCCATAGTGCTCATGCCCAATGGGTTATAAATATTTTCCGATAAAAATTCTTCGTAATTCAGGTTGAGCATGCGCTCGCAAATTTTTTGCATAATATAGTAACCCATATCCGAGTAGCGGTAATTGTAATTTTTCTGTCTGCGCGGTTTGCTAAGTAATTTCGATTCAATTACCCAGTTCCATACGGAATCATCTAACATTTCATGGCCATAAAGTGCGCTTGATAGCTGGTTTGGGTATTCTTCGCTTACAGTATTGGCATAAAATTCTGTATAGTTACTAAAGAAATCATTGGTTTGCCTCCAAAAAGGAACATAAGGTATAAGGCCTGCCTGGTGAGTAAGAATGTTCCTCAAAGTCATATTCTTTTTATTTCCTCCTTTGAGTTCAGGTAAATAAGTAGAAATTTTCTTATCGAGGTCAATTATGCCCCTGTCGTACAAGAACATAATACCCTGTAAAGTAGCGGCCACCTTAGTTATTGAAGCGAGGTCGTAAATAGTTTCATCAGTTATGGGGGTATTTTTTTCGTAAGTCTGGTAGCCATAATTCTGGTTAAAGATTATTTGGCCATATCTGGCTACAATTACCTGGCAACCCGGGGTGGCTTCTGTTTGTATGGCTTCAGCAGTTATCTCGTTAATACGGGCTAAGGTGGCAGCATCCATGCCAACCTCCCGCGGACTGCTGAAACCTAGACGGTTGAGCTGCCGGGTTTCAATACCTGTACCTTCTTTTAATATGCTTGAAATACTTACAGGCAATTTACCGCTTGCCGGTTTTGCCCCAAACAAAACTTGAGGCGCAATTTTTTGGGTGATGTCATTGTCTTCATACATCAATAAAATATGCTCAAAATTGCTTAAATACTTTAAGCTGTAGGCGTTGCCAAAAACAGTAAGTACTACAGTTGATTGTTCCGCTAAGTTTTGCAGAAATAGTATGTCCTCCTGTTTTAGCCCAAATTTGTGTCGATGGTGAGTTATTAAGATCGTGCACACCAACAATTATGGTTTCATAACTTCTAAGCTGGCTCATTAGCTGCGTATAAATGGCCGGATCATCCGCGTTTTCAGGCAAATCATAATGTCGGAACTTAGCGTACTTGCTTAGGTATTGCTGGAAGACACTGTTTTTTTCTCCTCGTAAACTGAGAGAAGCAAAGTTAGTGGTATCGAGCACTTTGATTGGTATAAAATTGTTTTTTGATTTAACCAAAGTGGCCGCATTGGCGAATAGTTTATTTAATAAAATAGTTGCCTCTTCCGTATGCAGTTCTTTTTGAGCTGCAGTTTTAGATAACTTTTGAAAGCCTTTGGCAAAGCCTAAATCATATTTGGAAGCTAGTATTTTCTTCACACTTTCTTCAAGTCGCTCAGTAGGCACTTGCTTTTTTTGCATACCTTCTTTGATCTTGCCAATTGCTTTTGGCACATCCATTGGAAATAACAGTACGTCATTTCCTGCTTTAAATGCAAGCAAGTCTGTTTGGCCCGGTTTATAATAGCTGGCCACACCTTTCATGTTGAGCGCATCAGTAAAAATTAGGCCATTAAAACCGAGGCCTTTCTTAAGCAAGCCTGTAACAATAGGTTTCGATAGGGTGGAGGCTAAATTTGTGGTGGAGTCATACACAGGAATATTCAGATGTGCTACCATCATAGAGCTTACATCATTTTTAATAAGTTCTTTAAAGGGATATAACTCAATATCGTTAAGCCTTTCTTTTGAATGGTTAATCTGCGGCAGGGTGTGGTGCGAGTCCAAGTCCGTATCACCATGTCCGGGAAAGTGCTTGGCATTTGCCAAAACACCGTTATCCTGCATGCCCCTCATGTATGCCACCCCTTTTTTCGCTACATTTTCTTTGTTCTCACCAAACGACCTATAACCTATTACGGGGTTTTTGCTGTTGTTATTTACATCCACCACCGGAGCAAAATTAATATGCACACCCGTGGCCTTGGCGTGCCGGGCAATTTCTGCACCCATAGCATAAATTAGGCTATCATTTTTAATGGCACCTAGTGTCATCTGTTTAGGAAACTTCATGGTGCTGTCGAGGCGCATGGCCAGGCCCCACTCGGCATCCATGCCTATCCAAAGAGGTATTTTAGCATCTTCTTGCAGGCTGTTGATCATATCAATTTGCCTACCCGGACCACCTTGGAAAAAAATTAGCCCCCCTATATGATAGTTTTTTACCAACAATTTTAAATTTTTGAGGTGCTTGGCATCTTTGTTTGAGTAGGCGGCAACCATAAACAACTGCCCTATGCGCTCGTCAACGCTCATGCTGTTGAAAACACTATCAACCCACTCGGTTTTTGCCATACTTACTTCTCCAATATTTTGTGAAAAGCCAGTAGATGCAACGAGAAAGGAGAATATGAGTGCGTGCCAAACTTTTTTAAACATGTGCGAGTTTTACATTTATGATAAAAGCGAAATTAACATTAAGTTTGTTCTTACAGAAATTGAAACATTAAAGTTCAAAAATTAAGTTATTGTTAGCAATGACTGATAATAGCTGCGAAGTTCATTTGTTGTTTTTATAGAACTTTAAGCAGTAATTTTTCAAAGAAACTTACGTATTATGAAAGTTCCATCGATTTTCCGACTACCACGTTACCAGCGCTTTGAGATACAACCTCGGCATTATAATCCTGTGAAGGAGGACATCGAAAACCGCACCAGTAGGATAAGGCAGGAGTTAAAGCTCAAAAAGGAAGGTAAGGATGTAGAAAGCATACGGGATGTATATCGTTCAAAGAAGGCTTCCGATAGATCTGCTGATCTTTTTCAGGTGTTAATGGTTATTATCATATCCGTAGCTTTAGGGGGCTATATTTTTTATGGGGCAAGCGTTTATTTTGCTTTATTATTACTAGTGCCGCTTTATATTATTTTAAGACGAAAGAGACGATAAATATCATTAATGTCGGATATAATCCAATTGTTACCCGATGCAATTGCCAACCAAATTGCGGCAGGGGAAGTAGTACAGCGACCGGCTTCGGTGGTAAAGGAATTGTTGGAAAATGCTGTTGATGCAGGTGCTTCAAAAATAAGCTTGATTGTAAAAGAAGCCGGCAAGCAACAAATTACCGTTATTGATGATGGCGCTGGAATGACTGAAACCGATGCCAGAATGTGTTTTGAACGACACGCCACTTCTAAAATAAGGAAATCAGAAGATCTTTTTGCTTTAACTACAATGGGCTTTCGTGGTGAAGCCATGGCTTCAATTGCTGCTGTAGCACAAGTGGAGTTAAAAACCAAAACAGCGGAAGCGGAGTTGGGCACATGCCTGCAAATAGAAGCTTCTGACGTGAAGAAGCAAACGCACGTTGCTCAAAGTAAAGGGACAGCCATCAGCGTTAAAAACCTTTTTTACAATGTACCTGCGCGGAGAAACTTTTTAAAGTCTAATCCGGTAGAGTTGCGCCATATTATTGATGAATTTCAACGGATAGCTCTAGCAAATCCTGATATCAGCTTTAATTTCCATCAAAATGATTTGGACGTTTACCTACTGCAAAATGGCAAGTTGAGCCAGCGCATAGTAGGTCTATTTGGCAAGGCTTATAAAGAGCAGCTTGTGCCGGTGGAGGAAAAAACAGATCAATTAATTATTAAAGGCTATATTGGCAAGCCGGAGTTTGCTAAGAAAACCAGAGGAGAGCAGTTCTTCTTTGTAAACAACAGGTTTATAAAAAGTGGTTATTTGCACCATGCTGTAGTCAATGCTTTCGAAGGTTTACTATCAAAAGATAGCCATCCTTTTTATGTACTGTTTATTACTATTGATCCATCTAGAATTGATGTGAATGTACATCCGACAAAAACAGAGATTAAGTTTGACGATGAGCGCACCATTTATGGGGTAATGAGCGCAGCCATTCGGCAGGCCATTGGTGCGCATAATGTTTCCCCTTCGCTCGATTTTGAAAGTGACGTAAACTTTAGTTTTAGCAGAGCAGCAAAGCCGGTAACAGATAATTTTACGGCAAAGCAGCAGAATTATGAGAAATTTAAAGGAAGTGGTAGTGACGAACATACAGAATGGAATAAAATATTAGACGACTTCCAACACCTGAGTAAAAGAATTTCGCAGGAAGAAGAGGGAGGTATTCCGGCCGAATCAGCCGATCCGCAGGCGCTTACTTTTGGTAGTGCCATGAATGAATTGCCAAAACAGCTAAGTGATTCCGTAATAAGTGAGTCAGGGTTTAAAAGAAATTTGTTTCAAATCCATAGAAAATACATAGCCGCACAAGTAAAGTCCGGGTTAATTTTGGTCGATCAGCAGGCAGCTCATGAAAGTATATTGTATGAAAAATTTATGCTTAATCTGACTAACCGAAATGGTAGTAGTCAGCAATTTCTTTTTCCGGAGCAAATACACCTCAGCCAGCAAGATTTTAGCCTCGTTTTTGATATGGAAGGTGAATTGAGTGCTTTAGGTTTTTCAATTGCTGCCTTCGGTAAAGATACAGTAGTGGTTAATGGTGCCCCAACCGATTTAACAGATTCATCAGTAAAACCTGTTTTTGAAGGTTTGATAGAGCAGTTCAAACAAAATAAAAATAATCTAAGCCTTTCTAAAACCGAAAACATAGCACGCTCGTTGGCAAGAAGATCGGCCATAAAAACAGGTGTGGTATTAGGTGAAGAGGAAATGAATGCTATTATCGACAAGCTTTTTGCTTGCAAGCAGCCAAACTATACCCCATCCGGTAATGCTACTTTTGTTATATTTGACCTCCAAAAAATAGCCAGCTTTTTTAATCACTAATTTATGTTTGCAAGATTAACGCCTGTTGTTAAAAATTTATTAATCATTAACATCGGCCTATTACTAATACCTTCATTGCTTAGTTTAGAGCTGAGCAATTTGTTTGGACTGAGATACATTTTTGCGGAAACGTTTCAGCCGTATCAGTTTATTACCTACATGTTTTTGCATGCCAATTTTGGGCATTTGCTGGGCAATATGTTTGCGCTTTTTATATTTGGCCCTATGTTGGAACGCTTTTGGGGTGCTAAGCGGTTTTTCATATTCTATATGGTTACAGGTATTGGAGCCGGCATTTTGTATAGTGTAGTGCATTACGTGGAAATAAACCAACTGATAGAATCCACCAATGCTTATTTCAACAACCCAAATTACGAAGATTTTGTAGCTTATGTAAATAATCAAGCTCCTGGGCTGTACCAAAAGTGGTATCCTTTCATAGAGTCTTTCGGAGATAATCCGAATAATGAAAAGCTGATACGTGAAAGTGTACAAAGGGTAGGGAATTTATCTTATACTTTTGAGAACATACCTATGATAGGAGCCTCAGGCGCTGTTTTTGGCATATTATTCGCTTTTGGGTTTTTGTTTCCTAATACAGAGTTGTTCTTGTTATTTCCGCCTATTCCTATAAAGGCTAAGTACCTTGTAACTTTCTACGGATTATATGAGTTATACTCAGGCATGCAGCGTGCCCCGGGTGATAATGTAGCACACTGGGCACACTTGGGAGGGATGTTAATCGCTTTTATCCTTTTAAAGATATGGCAGAAAAAGAGCAGTAATTTCTATTAAGTATATGGCAAGTTTTTTTGATGAACTAAAGCAGAATTTTAAAAGGCCAAATAATGCCCTAAACCAGTTAATAATTATTAATGCGGTTGTTTTTGTAGGCTTGGGTTTATTGGGTGTTATTGCTTCATTTTCCGGATCAGGAAACATCTTTGCTTTGGTGGATAAGCAGTTTACTATCCCTGCAAATATTGAAAGTTTTATTTATAGACCATGGACTTTGCTTACCTATGCTTTCTCGCATGCAGGGTTTTTCCACATTCTTATGAATATGTTGGTGCTTTATTGGTTCGGAATGCTCATTTCCGAATATTTAGGTAGTGCTAAGTTGGTAAATTTATATGTGTTAGGTGCATTAGCCGGGGGCGTAGTCTTTTTGTTAGCCTATAATTTGATTCCTGTTTTGGCTGAGAAAACCTCAGGAGGACTGGTGGGTGCATCGGCCGCAGTATTTGCTGTAGCAACGGCTGCTGCAGTACTTCTACCCGATTACCGTTTTCATCTTATATTAATAGGGCCTGTAAAAATAAAATACATTGTAGCGGTTTATATTTTGTTATCAGTTTTGGGTTCAGCAGGATCGAATGCCGGTGGCAATCTAGCACATTTAGGTGGTGCAGGCATTGGGTTTCTTTACGTGCGCGGGCTTCAGGCAGGTACAGACTTTGGTTTATGGATACAGAAATTTTTGGAAGGAATAAGGAGTCTGTTTAGCAGCAAGCCCAAGATTAAAGTTACTTACAAGAAAAAGAGTGAGGCCTCATCAAAGACGAGTGCTTCTTCGGGTACTTTTAGTAGCTCTTCGTCATCGGGTACTTCTACTGAACAAGCTGAAGTAGATAGGATACTCGATAAAATTTCTGATAGAGGTTATGAGAGTTTGAGCAAGGAGGAAAAGCAGAAGTTGTTTAATGCCAGCAAGAAGTAAAGCGTTTTAAATACTTTCGCTCTTATATCTGCCCAATTACATACATTTGCTCCATTGTAGGATTCACGCTACCACCTCTTGGTTCCAGCGTTACTGCAAAAGCGGAGGCGTTTTCTGCTGTTTTCATTTTCAGAAGAGAAGTCATATCACCGGCCACATCAAACAAGCCCATATCCACAGGTGCGCCATCTACAATAGCCCATAATTGGTATTGAAATGCTTCCGGATTGGTAGGCATTTTTTTAGCATTCAGGAATACCTCATTACTTTTTTTGTTCCAATGCACAGTGGCATAAGCATCAGGTGAAATATCCAAGCCCTTCATTGCTACTGTTTCAATTCCCGGCTGTCTTAAAATGTCAACGTTGTAAGCATACTGGTCGGCCTGATTTTTTACCACGTTATATTGTTGTGCTAAAGTTTCATTCTGCGTTAAAAGTTGGCTGATCCTCGATTCAGACTCTTGCCATTGACCGCGATAGTATAAGCTTAAAACAATACCTAAAATAGCAATAATACTTGCTGCTGCACTTATGTAAGCATAAAATCCATTATTTGTAGGGCCATGATCACTTATAGGAACTATTTTTGTTTCATTAGCTGCCTTTGCATCAATTTGGTTTGCAATACCCAACTGGTTGAAAAGTTTTGCCTTAACAGTTGCAGGAGGTGCAATGCTCCCTTTTTCAGTAAAAGCTAAAAAAGTTTCTTCAGCTTCGCTTATAGCCAGATTTACCTCAGGATATTTTATGGACATGCGCTGCACGTCAGCTCTTTCCAAAGCGGATAGCTGGTCAAAAATATAGGCTTCTATAATGCCTGATGCTATGTACTCTTCTATTTTCACAATAACAATTCTCTCAGCGCCTTCATGGCAGATCGTGTTCGGGTTTTAACAGTTCCCAGCGGAATGTCAAATTCATCTGCAATTTCAGACTGCGTATAACCTTTAAAATACATTTGTTCAATTACAAACTTCAGGTCTTTAGGTAATTCATTCAGTACCTTTTCAAGACCTATTCCATCAATACTTTGTGTATCGTAATTTGCATTGTCAATAACATATACGTTATCAGCAACAGAGTCGGTTTTATAAGTATTTTTTATTTCTTTTGAGCGAATTTTATCGATTGCTGCATTCCGGCTAATATTTACCAGCCAAGTATATAAGCGCCCTTTACCAGCTTCATATGAACTTATTTGCTTCCATGCTTTTATATAAACATCATGAAGCACCTCCTGCGCTACTTCATCATTTTTTACAATCCTAATAATTACACCGTAGAGCGCACCGCTGTAATTATTGTATAAGTATTCAATGGCTGAAGGCTTTTGAGCTTTCAACTCTGCAATAAGAACTTCTTCAGGTATTTTATTAAGGGTGCTGATTTTCTCTCAATTTAACTTCAGTAAATAAAACAAATAGATAGCATATATAAAAATTGTTTAATGCCTAAGCTTTAACAACAACTTTATATTTGAAAAAACGGCAGTGTCTTGTAGCAATTGTTACAAGTACAAAAAGCGGCAGTTCAAGAAATTATCTACAGGTGAATTACCTCACCGTAGGCGGCAGCAGCAGCCTCCATTACAGCCTCACTCATAGTGGGATGAGGGTGTACCGTTTTAATTAATTCATGCCCGGTGGTTTCCAGTTTTCTGATGGCCACAATTTCTGCTATCATTTCGGTTACGTTGGCGCCAATCATATGGGCTCCTAATAATTCGCCATATTTTGCATCAAAAACTAATTTTACAAAGCCGTCTTTAGCACCTGCCGCACTAGCTTTACCCGATGCAGAGAAAGGAAATTTACCAACCTTAAGTTCATAACCGGCCTCTTTAGCAGCCTTTTCGGTATAACCAACAGAGGCAATTTCAGGACTGCAATAGGTACAGCCGGGAATATTTTTGTAATCTAATGGTTCCGGTTTCTCTCCGGCAATGTGCTCAACACATATAATGCCTTCGGCTGATGCCACGTGCGCCAAGGCAGGTCCATGCACAATATCTCCAATTGCATAAACGCCATCAATGTTGGTTTTGTAGAAATCGTCAACCTTAACTTTGCCTTTTTCTGTGGTAACGCCAACAGCCTCCAGCCCTATACTTTCCAGATTAGTAGCAACTCCTACAGCAGAAAGTACTATTTCTGCTTCAATTTTTTCTTCTCCTTTTTTAGTTTTTACCGTTACTTTGCAGTTTTTACCTTTTGTATCTACCGCAGTAACTTCAGCACTTGTCATAACTTCTATGCCGGCTTTTTTATAATTTTTCTCTAGTGCTTTGGAAACTTCCTCGTCCTCAACAGGTACAATTCTATCCATAAATTCTACGATTGTCACCTTGGTGCCAATAGAGTTATATAAATAAGCAAACTCAACACCAATGGCACCGGAGCCAACAACAACCATTGATTTCGGCTGTTTTTCAAGAGACATCCCCTTTCTGTACTCTATAATTTTCTTACCATCAATTGGTAAGTTCGGTAGTTCACGTGCACGGCCACCGGTGGCAATAATTATATTTTCTGCACTATACTCAGTTTTTTTTCCGTCTTTATCTTCTACTTCTACTTTTTTACCCGATTTGAGCTTTCCGTAGCCCATTATCACCTCAACTTTGTTCTTCTTCATCAAAAACTGAACACCTTTGCTCATGCCATCCGCCACATCTCGGCTTCTTTTAATCATGGCAGGGAAATCAACTGAGGCCTCTTTTACATCAATACCATAGTCTTTTGCATGGCCGATGTATTCAAAAACGTTGGCACTCTTTAAAAGTGCTTTTGTAGGTATACATCCCCAATTAAGGCAGATGCCTCCAAGGCTTTCCTTTTCAACAATAGCTACTTTTTTACCTAATTGTGAAGCACGAATAGCTGCAACATATCCGCCCGGACCTGAACCCACAATAATTATATCATATTTTGAAGCCATATTTTTTACGTTTTATTTTTTGATTTGAAATGATGGTGCAAATTTAGCGGATTTGCTCCTAGAAAAAAATTCTACTATCCATTGCGTAATGCTCGCTTCTTTCATGCCAGCGTATTACGTTTTGTGTGCTGCGTAGCAAGTTATAAGTAAATGATGCCAAGAGTAGCATTATTATTATATAAATCGTAACCTTATTTTGCCTGCAAATGTTCTTAACCATTAAATTTATGATGGAGTAAATAACCAGTGGTACAATGGGCGCAATTAGTCTGTCTATACTGTCGGGTTCTATTAAAGGCATTAAACAGAATAATAAGAGATAAGTTGAGATTATAGTTATACTAAAATTGCATTTTGTTTTATGCAGTAAATAGCCCAAAACAGAAAGCATTAAAATGACCGGTAAAAGGTGGCTGAAGTTTTCCGGCCATGGAAAAAAAACTCGAAAAACTTTTTGAGATAGTGCAGCCAAGTTATCAGATTAGATGCTGAAAATAAGCGCTACTAACCATTTCTTGGGCTTCACCTTGTAGGCTTAAACTATTAAAATTCCATAACAGGTTGGGTAGTACAGTAAGAAATATGGCAATTGCCACTATGAAAAAGGCTTTTAAGCTCGTTTTCATTCTTAGGAATAAAATCAGCTCATAAAGGGAAACACCAATCATAATAAATATGCCAACATTTCTTTGCAGGCACATAAGGCTGGCCACCAGCATGGCAGCTACAAACAACCAAATATTTTTTCTACGTTCCTTGCTTTTGAGGTAGAGGTAAATAAAGAGATAAAGTAACAAAGTGAAAATGTTTTCCGACCAAAAAAATGAGGCCGAGAGGTAAGGGTAAACGCTTATAATATAAAATAATAATAGTATTAGACTTAAAGGAATGCGCTTTGTTAAAAGCTTAAACACCGCGTAACAGCTTATTAGGGAGGCAACAAAAATGCTAATATGTAAAAGATAATAACCCGAAGCGGTAGCAAAGAAACTTAATATAATAGGAAATAGGGGAGGCCAGAATATATAAGTACCTCCATCTACAGCTACAAATTTACCATGGGCATTAAAGCTGCGTGAGGCTGCCCAATAATTGTGGGAGTCGGACGTCCAAATTAAACCTCCGCTGGTGGCATAAAGCAAAGTAGCAGTTGCTAACAAAACTAACACGAGTAAAACCCACAATTCGGTGGTTTTGCTTAGCGTAATTAATTCGGTTTTAGATAGAAGTTTCTTAATTTGCATCTTAAACGTAATTTTAAGCCATAAATACAGATAAACCAACCATGAGTAAATTATTAGAAGGTAAAACTGCCTTAATTACGGGTGCATCAAAGGGTATAGGCAAAGCTATTGCCCAAACTTATGCCAACCAAGGAGCTAACATAGCATTCACTTATCTTTCAAGTGTGGAAAAAGGAGAGGCGCTGGAAAAAGAGTTGTCGGCTACAGGAGTAAAAGTAAAGGGTTATAGATCCGATGCGTCTGATTTTGCTGCGGCAGAAGAACTTATCAACAATGTGGTGGCAGATTTTGGTGGCTTGCACATTCTTGTAAACAATGCCGGAATTACAAAGGACAACCTGTTGATGCGCATGAGCGAAGCAATGTGGGATGATGTAATCAATATTAACTTAAAATCGTGCTTTAACACCGTAAAAGCGGCTACACGTACTTTTATGAAGCAAAAAAGTGGCTCTATCATAAACATGACTTCTGTTGTAGGTATTAAAGGTAATGCGGGCCAGGCAAATTATGCAGCCTCTAAAGCTGGTATTATAGGTTTTACCAAGTCGGTTGCGCTTGAGTTGGGCTCAAGAAACATTAGGTGTAATGCCATTGCTCCGGGTTTTATAGAAACTGAAATGACCGATGCGCTAGATGAAAAAACTGTGGAAGGCTGGCGCAATGCTATCCCTTTGAAAAGGGGCGGTACTCCGGAAGATGTAGCGCAAGCTTGTGTCTTCCTCGGCTCGGACATGTCGGCTTATATAAGTGGCCAAGTATTACAAGTAGATGGTGGCATGCTTACCTAAGGCGAAATAAATAGTCTCACCTACTAAATAAACAGCCCTTAAAATCAGTTCAGCGAATATGCTAAACACTTCTTTATCCTCCTATTGGCTAATATTATGCATAGTTATAGGTTTAGGATATGCATATTTATTATATACTTCTAAAAAGCAGCCTTGGTCCAATAAGTGGAGGTGGCTGCTTTTTTCCGTCCGCGCTGTAGTTGTTACTTTCATTTGCGCACTTTTTCTGGAGCCGTTTATTGAGGAGAATATAATAAAAACCGAACCGAGAGAGCTAATCTTTCTGTGGGATGATTCACAATCGTCCACTTTAGCGCTAAGTAATGATACGGTACAGTTTGCCTGGCAAGAACTGCGTGATGTTTCGGCAAAAATAGGCAGCGAAAAGTCAGTGAAAGTTGTCTGGAAAAATTTAGCGGGATTTGATATAACTACAATAGATTCATTCCCTCAAACCTCACCAATTACTCCTCTGCAGGATGCGCTAAATAGCTTGGCAAAGAGTAATCAGAAAGGTAAAATAGCTGAAGTGATTTTGATATCCGATGGTATTTACAATAGAGGTGCTGCACCAGATTATTTTACGTTTCCTTTTAAGGTTTCAGCTGTTGGCCTGGGCGATACCACGCAGAAACAGGACATCAGCATTACAAGCCTTGATTATAATAAGGTGGTGTATCAAGGCAATAAGTTTCCGATTGTGGCCGAAATTAATAGACAGGGTTTTGAAGATGAACAAGTACAGGTTTTACTCAATCAAAACGGTAAGCAGATAGCACGCAAGCAATTAACCCTTGAGCGTAACAGCATCTCAGAGAAAGTGACCTTTCTTGTGGACGCCAAAAATGAGGGCTATCAACAGTATGAAGTAATAGTTGAAAGTAGCGTAGCAGAGTTTAATAAAGTAAACAACAGTAAAAAAGCATATATTAATGTAGTAGCGGGCAAAAAGAAAATATTGCTATTAGCTGCTGCCCCGCATCCGGATATAAAAGCCATAAAGAAGGCCATTGAGCAAAATGAGCATTACGAATTTATCTTAGCTATCGATCAGGTACACGCCTATAAAGAGCAAAAGTATGATTTGGCTATATTATTTCATTTGCCCAATTCAACGAATGTTTTTACTCAGGAGATAGATAATATTAAGAAAGCCGGCACCTCAATATGGTTTATTGTGGGTGGCAATGCCATGAACCTTACCCAATTTAATACTTTAAATGAAGGTATAACACTTAATTATTGGCGAGAAATTGATGAGGCCAACGTGTATTACAATAAGAATTTTAAAACTTTTGATCTTAGTAATGAGGTGGTGGGTTTGCTCGAAGATTTGCCACCGGCTTACATGCCATTTGCTACGCACAGGCTTAATCCGAAAAGCGAAACGCTATTTTTAAAAAGGGTGGGTAAGGTACAAACGCAACAGCCCATCAGTATTTTTTATGAGCAGGAGGGGTACAAAGAAGCTACCTTATTATTAGAAGGTTTTTGGAACTGGCGGTTGGTGGAATACCTTGAAACGAACGAATTCAAGTTTTTTGATGAATGGGTGGGTAAAACCGTTCGCTGGCTCACTACTGTAAATACCAAAAACCAATTAGCTGTGTATCCTACTAAAGAGAGCTACGCTTCTTTTGAAGAAGTGCAGCTTACAATAGAAACCTACAACGAGCTTTATGAAGCAATTTTTGATCAGAAGATTCAGCTTACCTTAAATGGTGTTGACAGTACCTATAATTTCTCATTCACTACGGAGCGGCTTTCCTCGGGTTTTAATTTAGGTAATTTGCCCGAGGGTAATTATACCTTTCAAGCGGAAGCCACTATAAACGGAAAATTATTTAAAAACGGTGGTCAATTTACGGTAACTGAAAATAATATTGAGCAGCTAAACCTACAGGCGGACTTTCAATTACTGAATAACTTAGCAAATAAAAATAACGGGGAATTTTTTACGCATCGGCAGATGCTACTGTTGGAGAAGTACTTAATGGCTAAAAATTATCCTGAAATTTTACGCAGCGAGCGTGAGACTATAGCGCTCACACAAAATTATTGGTTATTTATTGTAATATTGTCCCTTGTTTTCGTTGAGTGGTTTTTACGTAGGTATTTTGGCTCGTATTAGTAACAATCAAAAGATTAAAGAATAACTTCATTAAATAGGTATAACCCATTGGTATTAAGAAAAATATGTGCATATTGGCATGTGTTTAAAGATTGACTTAAGTTTATGAATAAAAAAGTAATTGCCCTTGCCACCACATTCCTTGTTTCTGTAGGGATAGTTTATTACATTTTTCAGGATACAAATAACCCTTTATCCGAACGAAGCAAAGAAATTCAAGCGGTTGATAGCATCATTCAAATTATTAAGGAACCCACTTTATTATATGGCATGGTGGTAGATTCATTTCAAGTGGCTGAAAATTCGGTGAAAAGAAATGAAAGCATTTCAGACATATTATTAGCTTACAACGTAAGTCACAAGCAAATTTTTCAGTTGGCCAATCTTTCGAAATCAGTTTTTGATGTTAGAAAAATTGCTACAAACAAAAAGTACACAGTTATTTATCAGGACGATTCTTTGCACTCGGCCAAAGCACTAGTGTATGAGCCGAACCCGGAAGAGTATGTGGTATTTAATTTACAAGACTCCATAAGCGTTTACAGTGCAAGAAGACCGGTGACTATTAAGCAAAAATCCATCAGTGGAACAATTAATGCCAACCTTTATGAGGACATGCTGGCGCAAGGCGGAACGCCAGAGTTGGTGGATTTAGTAGCTGATATGTATGGATGGCAAATAGATTTTACCAAAATTTATGCGGGAGATCAATTTAAAGTTATTTACACAGAAAGAACAATAGATGGCAAAAGCGTAGGGGTTGAGGAAATAATTGGCGCAGAGCTTATCAATTATAACAACTTGTTTCTTTCAGTAGCTTTTGACCAAGGAGACGGCACAGATTACTTTGACGAGGATGGCGAAAGCCTAAGAAAAGCGTTTTTGCGTTACCCGGTTAAATTTACACGCATTAGCTCCAGGTACTCTCCAAAAAGATTCCATCCCGTACAAAGGAGGTTTAAAGCACATCTGGGAACCGATTATGCCGCACCTACCGGTACACCTATTTATGCTGCTGGCGATGGAATTGTTACTAAAGCAGTGCACGAAAAATATAACGGACGAAATGTAAAGATACGGCACAACAGCACTTTTTCTACTCAATACCTGCACATGTCGCGCATAGCTACGGGGTTAAGATCAGGACAAAAAGTGAAACAAGGTCAGTTGATCGGTTATGTGGGCAGTTCCGGTTTAGCTACCGGTCCGCATTTGTGTTACAGGTTTTGGAAAAATGGTAAGCAGGTAGATGCCTTGAAAGTTGAATTGCCACCTTCGGAGCCTATCCATACTGATAAAGCAGCAGCGTATACGCGTTATATGGAGTACGTAAAATTTCAATTGGCGCAAATTCCTTACGAAACAGAACCTGAAGAAGTATTATTAGCGGCAGCACACTAAGTATTCATTCCCTTCATGCTAATTTTGAGGCACCAGCCAACATGGGGATGTCTCACGCATCAGTTTAGGTTAGTTGGTTCTTTAGCAGGTGTTGCAGCAGTTGGCTTTTACGTTGCAGGTCTTAATTCTTTGTAGATTGAATCCATTGCTACCGCACAATATTTCTTCCGGTAGTACATAATAGTCTATACCATATTTTTATTAGGATAAAATCCCATCCTTGCTTTCGTTAAATATTGGTTATCTGATATTTAAAGAATAGCTATTAAACCAAATTGCACCTAATTTAATGAGATTTGTTCGGCTAAATCGATAATTTAATCTTAGTATTGCACATATTTTAGAGGAAAAAAGTAAATTTGCCGTTTAGAAAAGAACTAAGTGGAATTTTTTTTTCGTTTCTCTTTTGCTATCATTTAGCTGTTTTTGACTTCGAACCGAAGCTTCGTTTATTAACTATGGATGTAGCATGTAAAATTTAGAGGTAATTGCAGTTTCTTGTTAGCATATAAATACTATACAAGTAGTATCTATTATTTTTCAAAAGAGATAAGAATGAAGATTTTACAAGTGCGGAAGCAATTTAATGAGTGACGTGTTAACTAGCAAAATTTCTGAATAAAAGGGTGGAGGCCCAAATTTGACAACCGAGTAATTACTACCGAGTAACTATCATAAAATGAAAAAACTATTACTATCAGCCCTTGTATTATTTTTTTACATTAGCAGCTGCACGCTGCTCATAGCACAGGATGTGGAATGGGCGAGCCGCGTAATCGAATTCTCTACCGAGCTTGACGAAGCCCAATTTTCAGCAAATCAATTATTAGGGAAACCCAACGTGTACCCATGGGGAGAGGGAAGCCCGAATGCATGGACACCAAGCAAGCCAAATAAAAAGGAATTTATAAAAGTAGGTTTTAATAATCCCAAGCCTATCAAGCAAATTGCCATAGCGGAATCGTATAATCCCAGTGCCTTATCAAAGATATTGTTTTATGATGAAGCAGGAAATGAATACCTGATGATTGAGCGCGACCCGGTTATTATTAACCAGCCCGGTCGTTTTTTAAGGTTATTTACCGAGCTTACACCTTATAGCGTGGCAGCTGTTAAACTTGAGTTTGATGGAGATGCCGTACCAGGCTACTTCAGTATTGATGCTATTGGAATAACGGATTCAGACGAACCTATTGACTTACAATTGGAATTAGTGCCCAATGTAAAGGATGAGTTGGAAGCAGAAAAACTCGATGATCGTGTTAATAGTGAATATGAAGAGCTTAAGCCTGTGCTATCCCCAACGGGAAAGCAACTATTTTTTGGCAGAAAATTTCACCCTGACAATGTAGGTGGTGTTGAAGATTACGAAGATATATGGGTGAGTGACCTGGATACGGTTACTAATGAATGGAAACAAGCCAGAAATATGGGCGCTCCTTTAAATACTGATGGTCCGAATTGGGTAAGTTCCATAACACCTGATGGCAATACTTTGGTTATGCTGCTAGGTAATAAAATGGATCCGAAAAGAAATAAACTTGTTTCCGGGGTTTCCATGAGCTCGCGCGAAGGAGATAGCTGGTCCAAACCTGCAGCCCAAGAAATTGATGACTATTATAATACCTCAGAAAAGGCTAATTTTTACCTGGCCAATAATAGAAAAACATTGATGATGTCCATCACCAGAGAGGATAGCTACGGATCAAGAGATTTGTATGTGAGTTTCCTTAAAAGAGATTGCACATGGACTGCTCCCATGAACTTAGGCGTTAACGTGAATACGGCTGCAGAAGAAACATCACCGTTTTTAGCACCGGATGATAAAACCTTATTCTTTTCTTCGGCCGGCTACATTGGTTTTGGTAAGGCAGACATATACATGACGCGCAGGTTGGATGATACATGGCAAAACTGGAGTGAGCCTTTAAACATGGGGCCAAATGTAAACTCCGAAGGCGAAGATTTATTCTTTACCATGCCTGCTGAAGGTGATTTTGCCTACTACACCAAGGAAGATTCATTAGGTGATATGAATATTTTCAGGTTGGAGATGCCTTTGTTCTACGAGATCGATCCTATCATAACCATCACCGGCAAAGTGCTTGATGCAGAAACACAAGAGCCACTCGCAGCGGTAGTTTCTTACGAGAGGCTGGAAGACGGTGTGGAAGTTGGCAGAGTAGCTACAGACCCAACTACCGGTGAATATAAAATTGCCTTGCCGGCAGGTAAAGAATACCAGTATATTGTAAAAATTGACGGTTACTTACCAATTAGTGAAAATATAGATTTAACCAATCAAAGGGAGTCAAAAAGCTTCTCTAATGATATGCTATTGGTTCCTGTTAAGGAGAAAGCCGAAATATCTCTTAATAATGTGTTTTTCGCATTCGACAGCTATGTATTGCTTGCTAAGAGCAAGTCGGAGCTTGATAGAATGTTAAAAGTAATGAAAGATAATCCGAAGATTGATGTATCTATTATTGGACACTCGGATAGTACCGGTCCGGAAGGCTACAACCTTCAGCTTTCCAAAAGTAGGGCTAAATCTGTGGTTGATTACCTGATTGAAAATGGTATTTCAAAAGAGCGTTTGAGCTATGAAGGCAAAGGTGAAAGCATACCTGCGGTGCCAAATACTACAAGAGAAAATAGAGCACAAAATAGAAGAGTTAATTTTAAGGTTAACTAACGGCATACTTTATAAGATAACAAGGACAGTTGGGCAACCGGCTGTCCTTTTTTTTTGAATTTGATTCGCAAGATTTTGTTTCAGCTTAATGCGCAGAGATTTTAATTGGTATTTTTTTCCAGATCATTTCATCGCATAATTGGCAGTCCATGGCACATTTAGTAAATTTCAGTTTAGCATAAAAGCAAAAACTTTATATGACGCAAAAAGCGGAAGAGTTTAGCAGTAGGTGGGGCATTGTTTTAGCTTCCTTGGGCATGGCCATAGGCGCAGGTAATTTATGGCGCTTTCCACGAATTGCCGGAGAGCACGGAGGAGCCTTTATCATTCTCTGGATGTTCTTTTTAGTGATATGGTCTATCCCTTTGCTAATGGCAGAGCTGGCTATAGGCAAGCGCTATAAAAAAGGTACACTGGGCGCATTAGGTACTTTAGCCGGCAAAAAATTTAACTGGATGGGCATTTTTGTTACCCTCGTTACCGTAGGGATAGCCTTCTACTATTCTGTAGTTACAGGCTGGTCGCTCAGGTACTTCGTATTAAATACGCAGAATTTGGTCGATTATGTTTTTGGTTCAGGTGCTATGAATGCTAAGTTTGCCGACCCTGGTGTAAATTTCATGGGAAACTTTTGGGAGAGCTTGTCAAATGCTAGCTGGCAGGCTGTTCTGTGCTATATGTTAACTATAACTGTTGCTATCTGGGTATTGAGCAAGGGCATAAAGCAAGGCCTGGAGAAGACTAACAAAATTCTTATTCCTACTTTATTTATTTTGCTTATTGTGGTTTCTGCATTTGCCATACAAATGCCGGGCGGTGTGCAGGGGCTCGAATATCTTTTCACCATTGATGTAGCAAAATTTAAAGATCCTGTTATTTGGATTGAAGCTATTACTGATTCCGCCTGGAGTACTGGTGCCGGTTGGGGCTTGATGATAACTATTGGCTCGTTTTCCCGAGCCAAGGAAGATGTTACACTCAACACATTTTTGGGAGCATTCGGGAATAATACAGCTGCCCTATTGGCGGCTATGGCCATATTGCCTGCCGTTTTTGCTATGGCGGCCACGCCAAATGAGGCAATTGACTCATTACATGGTGGCAATACCGCTTTGGTATTTACCGTTTTGCCGCAACTTTTCGCTCAAATGCCGGGTGGGCCATTTCTCTCATGGATATTCTTCGGGGCTTTTGCTATGGCCGCTTTCAGCTCCATATTACCCATGATGCAGCTCATCATCCGCAACCTAACCGATTATAACCTCTCTAAGAAACGTGCTGCGCTTATTGCTGGTGCGGCATGTTTTATCTTTGGTTTCCCTTCGGCCTGGAGCTTAAGTATTTTCGAAAATCAAGACTGGGTTTGGGGTGTTGGCTTGTTGGTAAGCGGAATTTTTATTGCGTTTTTGATTATGCGGTATGGTCCGGTGAAATTCAAGAAAGATTTTATTGACGATAACTCAGATTTCAAAGTCTCTAACAAGTACTTTGCTGCTATGATTTACTTCATCTTTTTTGCGGGTTTGTTCCTTGTTTATTGGTGGATGAGCCAAGGGTACAGCAAAAATCCGTGGTTTGATGAAAACGGCAACTGGAATGTTTTTGATGTGTACAGTAATGCAAGTATTGTAACGCAGTGGGGAATAGCGCTAATTGTTGGATTTTTATTGAATGGTTGGGTGTTACAAAAAATTTGTTAAGAAATGAGTTCAGCAGCAATAATAGGAATGACGATATGTTTGAGTATCACAGTAGGCGGCTTTTTATTTTTTCTGTACAAGGCCATGAAAACTGGCGATCATGGTAAGTGATTTGGGTACTCTTTTGTTCATCAGTGTTTAAATATTCTTTGAACCTCAGATTCAGTGCTTATCAAAACGCAGCTTTTAAGGAAATAATAAAGTTTCTACCTGCGCCCGATAATCCGGAGCTGAAAGGCCTGTATCTCTGGTCGGTTATATTCTCTACTCCGGCATTCACGCTAAAAACATCCGAGAGCTGATATTGTGCCTTTAAATTGAGTGTGTACCATGCGGGCGCATAATTATTTCCGCTTCTATCTTTGGCATAAATCTCATTTTTCGATTTTTCCTCAACCGGTAGCTCCTCACTAGTGAGCTCACCCTGAAATGAATGGTAAAACTGTAATTGCAGGCCTTTATTTTTATAGGTAAGTCTGTTAATACCAAAAAATGGTGCTGCATGTCTTGCACGGCTGGTGCTGCCATCTGCTAATTCTTCCTCACCTTCTTGATAATTTAAATCGGAGGATAGAGAGAAACCTGCCGGAAGCTTTACCTCAGCACCTGCCTGAATACCCCAGACTTTAGCTTGCGCAGCATTTTGTAACGCTTGAACTTGGCTCAACTGGCCATCATAAAAAATACTGTCGTTTCCGTTTAAGGTAAAATTTCTCCTTACCAAGGCATTATTGAGTAAGGTATAATAGCCTGTGAGTTCTACTTTGAGAAAATTATTGAAAACTTTAGTAAGGCCTAAATCGGCATTGTAAGCATACTCCGATTGCAAATTAGGGTTGGGAATCACCACCGCGCCAGGCTCTGAATCAAATACTTTGCCTATATCATCCACATTAGGTGAGCGAAAGGCTGTGCCTACATTAGTGCGAACTATCCAATCATCAGTTGGTTTAAGTACTGCGCCAATACTGCCCGTTAAAGCACCATTATTTATATTAGCTTCCGTAAAAGTAAAGGGATAGAAGCTGGTGTCGAAATCGGCATTGAGTATAAATTGGTTGTACCTAATACCTGCTTGTAGCGTTAGTAAGTCGCTCGGTTTAAACTCTTCGTTTACGTAAACTCCAATGGACTGCCAACTCGCCTGAGGATATCTGGCTGCTGCAGCTACAGAATTGCCCGTGGTAATATTGGTTTCAGCACCAGTAGAAAATACCTCATTTTTCACATATTCTACTCCATAGAAAATGGAATGCTCCGAATTCAGTTTTTTGCTCAAATCAGTGTTTATGGAATAGGCATCTACTTTTTCAATTTGTTCGTTTCTGTCATAACTGTTAAGTAAGCGGCTGATTCGGCTTTCCTCGAATGCCTGTTGAGCAATGCGTATGGAGAGTTCATCGTACCACATTGTTTGTCTGTTATTGGCTATATTAAGGTTATTCATGAGCCATTTTTGCGGGCCATAATTCCACTCTGCATAGCGCGGCATATTATTTTGTTGTCTGTTGTGTCTGTCGTAGCGGCCATAAGGTGATGTTTCAGAATAATGAAAACCATAGTTAATATCCCAGGTCTCAGAAGGTTTGAACCTCACCTTTTGCATCAGGTTAATTTGCGAGTAGGCGGAAGGTCTCTGCAGTAGCGGATTGTCTTGCATAATAACCCGATCTATACCGTCTATTCTTTGTACGTAATAAGGTTTTATGTAATCATCGGGGCCGTTGCTGCCTTGCCGTAAATGGTCATAGTCTGATGCACTGATGCTGGTGACGAGCGCCCATTTTTTCCAGCCTACGTTCACATCGAAATGCGCTGTTTTTTCATTATTGGCCGAGGCATATCGTGTTACTGCATTTCCGGATAAAAATTTATCATCATTAAGGCTCAATTGTGGGCGCAAAGTTTGGAAGCCCATTACGCCACCTATGGCATCGCTACCATATATTACTGAGCCGGGGCCAAAAAGTACTTCAGCATCTTCAATGGCAAAGGCATCTAAGCTAATAACATTTTGTATGTTGCCACCTCTAAAAATAGCTGTATTCATTCTCACGCCATCCACAGTGTAGAGCAGCCTATTGGTTGAAAAGCCTCTGATCATGGGGCTGCCACCACCTTGTTGGCTTTTCTGGATGTAAACTTTACCTGAAATACCTAATAGGTCTGCTGCTGTTTGCGGGTTTTGGAAAGCTACCACCTGCGGACTAATCGAGGTTATTTTAGCAGGAATATCCCTGGCGTACTGCCTCCAACGAGTGGCTGAAACTACTACCTCATCAAGGTCAAAATCATCAATTACTAAACTTACTTTAAAATTGGTGCCTTTCAAATCAGCATAACTGAGCATTTTAGTTTTATAGCCGTACATGTGAATTTGTATCAGCTCGGCTCCTACAAATTTATCTACATCCGCCATGCCCTCCGCATTTGTGGTAGCAATAGCCTTTGGGTTCTGGCTTATAAGCGTGGCCAACTCAATGGGTTGCTTGGTGAGTTCATCAGTAACAATAACTGTTTGCGCTAACGCTGAAAACGACAGACAGCTAATAATAAAGAGTAATAGAAGGTGCTTCATTGCGTGAAAGAATAATACGTATTGGCAAACAGCGAAATTAGTAAAAATGATTAATGGTGAAATTGATTTGATCTCATCTGATATTTTTCAGCACCACGTAGCAGAATTTAACACTTACCTTTTTCCTTTAAAAAGTCTCTTTTTATTAGAGGTAAAGCATCAATATTTAGCCTCAATTTTTGAGGAATATTGTTACCGCTTGCTTAGGTAATACGTGGTAGCCGTTTACAGGCGCTAAATTTTCCGGTACATCTGTAGGTGTCAGTTTTATATGATAGCCGTTTACCTCGGTTATGCTCAGCATGTCATCAATATCATACAGGTCATCTTTATGCACCTCATCAAATCCTTTCAATAGCTTCTGTTTTGCGCGTGTTTTTACATTTGCATCTTTTGTATCTACCAGAAACATGTTGGCATGATGCTCCATAAAATCTCCGGCACGGTAAGCGCCCATGTTAATGAAGAATATCTTCTCTTGTAGCTCATTTTTTTCGCTTTGCAGACTTACTTCAAAACCATCAACCACATCCAAAACCATGTAACAGTCGATGTGCATTTTCTCGGGCAGGCCAAACCATTTCCCAAGCAATTGCTGATAGGTATCTTCAATGGTTTCACCCACGGCAAAAACTACATCATGTAGTTCTATATTACATTTAGGGGCTCGCCCTCCTAATACTACTGCGAATAGTTTCATTTGTGGTTAATTTGTTTGGCTAATATGGCTACGCCTTCTTTGAAAGAAACAGGGTTATAATTAAGCGTAGTGATGGCTTTATCTAAAATAAAGCCTGTTCTTGGAGGTCTTTTTGCTGTCTGCTTAAATTTTGAGCCATCAGTTTTGTTGATTAGATTTTTATCTAATTCAAAAAAATTAGCGGTATGGATGGCCATTTCGTACGGGGTTAACAAATCTTTTCCTGATATATTATAAATGCCCTTAGCCTTCTTCTCTGCTACTAGCAAGCATCCTTTTGCCAAATCTTCGGCCAATGTGGGTGTCCTCCATTGGTCATCAACTACGTTAATTTGCTTGCCTTGCTCGAGCGATTTCTTCACCCATAAAATAATATTGGAGCGGCTCATGTCTTGCGCAATGCCGTAAACCAGCACTGTTCTAACTATGGCCCAGGCAGCGGTGCTATTTTGTACAAGCTGTTCTGCCTTTAGTTTGCTGAGGCCATAATAGCTCACCGGATTTGGCTCAGCGGTTTCCATATAGGGGCCGGTTTTTCCATCAAATATAAAATCTGTAGAAAGGTGAATAAGAAACGCATTGTTTTTCTCCGCTGCTTCTACTAAATATTCTACCGAATCCACATTCAGGCGGTCGCAGTTTGCCTGCTCTGTTTCGCACTGGTCCACGTTGGTCATGGCAGCGGTGTTAATAATTATATCAGGCTGTTGCTGCTTAACTATTAAAGCCACTTCATCGGCTTTTGTAATGTCCAAAGAGATATATTGGTAACCCTTATTTGTAGCTAGCCTGTTTTCCCCACGGGAAGTAGCAACCAGCGCATGATTGGTAGAACCACAAATAAGTTCAACCAGCTTTTGGCCAAGTAGGCCATTAGAACCTGTCAGTAAAATCTTCATTCCTCCTCTTTAGGATAAGTGTAACCGTAATTCTCTGTAATCTTCTTTTTTGATATTTTTTCTAGTTCAATAGTCATATAAATATCTTTTATAGGCTTATCGGCACTGCCGGTTTTTACTGCAGCTATTGAGTCAATTACAGCTATTCCTTCTACTACCTTGCCAAATACGGTGTACTCACCGTCCAGATGTGGGGCACCACCTTTTTCGGCATAGTCAGCAATTTGCACCGTCTTAAATTTGTATATTTCCGCTTCACCAAATTCCTTGGTTACCAAGGAGTCAGCCGTTTCATTCATAAATTCCATCAAACCTTCCAAATCGTTATTTTTTTGCATCTCTATAACCTTATTTCTCAGGTAGGCATATTTTTTCATGCTCAATAATTTGCGCACATTGGTTTGTTTCTGCTGAGATATTCTTCCCTCAGCCATTTGCGTGAGCTCAGTTTCCGTGTAAGTCTGTCCGTCCACAATATAAAACTGCGACCCGCTGGATTTCTTATCCGGGTTAGCCTTATCACCCAGTCTTGCAGCTGATAATGCACCCTTAACATGCCAAAAATTGTCAACAATTTCGGCTTCCAACTGATAGTCTATCTTCTTATCTTCTTCAATATTTTTTTTAGCGTTTACATCGCCACCCTGAATCATAAAGTCGGAAATTACCCTATGAAAAATGGTGCTATCGTATTGTCCGGATTCAACAAGCTTAATGAAATTATTCTTATGAATGGGCGTCTCTTCGTAAAGAATAGCCTTCATATCGCCATAGGGCGTGTGGAATACCACTAAATAATCCTTTGAAGCTGAGCATGCAGTAAAAATAAGTGCAATTGTTATAATGAATAGGTTGGTCTTTTTCATCTACTTTCTATTTGAGTGTTTCTTTAATTTTTCTTAATATTTTATCTCCTCCTTGTGCAAGCACCTGTTTGGCCATAAGCGTACCTAGTTTTTCAGCATTTGCTGCGGAGTCAGTTAAATGTACGCTAATACGTTTGGTACCGTCAAGGCTGATAATGCCTGCCTCCAATTCTATATTAGCTCCGCTTAAGGTGGCTAATCCAAAAACAGGAATGCTGCATCCGCCTTCCATATAACGCAGGTAAGCTCTTTCCGCCAATAAGCATTGTTCGGTTGCTTTATGGTTAACGCAAAAGCGGATAAGATCTTTTTTTTCTTTCGATAATGACTCGTGTACTTCTATGGCCACTGAGCCCTGGCCCACTGCGGGGATAAATTCCTTAGCCGAGAGTGTATGAGCAATTTTATCGTTATAGTGCATTCTGTGAACTCCGGCATAGGCCAGCAAAATGGCATCGCATAAGCCGTTCTCCATTTTTCGTATGCGGGTTTGTAGGTTGCCACGAATATCTACTGTTTTAATAGCCGGATAAAAGTGTTTTAGCGTTGCTATGCGTCTGGTGGAAGAAGTACCAATAACCATAGGCCTATTCTCAAACTTTAAATTTCGGATGTGGCTCACTACTACATCATTTACTTTTTCTCTTTCGGCAAAGGCAATCAATTCAAAGCCATCAGGCAGTACCGATTGCATGTCTTTGGCGCTATGAACGGCTATATCAATTGCTCCGGATGCTAATTGAACTTCAATTTCTTCAGTAAAAACACCTTTGCTGCCTATTTTGGAAATGGCCACATCAAGTATTTGATCCCCCTTGGTTTCAATCACTACAATCTCGCTTGAGTGCCCGGCTTTCTCTAGTTTTTCTTGTACAAAATGAGCCTGCCATAATGCAAGTTTGCTCCCTCTTGTGCCAATTTTAATATGCATTGGTAATTTCAATTCTAGGGTTTAATGTATCAATTACTCTTTCATTCCGAAAGATAAATCTTCCTCCGAAACATCCACCACAAATTTATCATTCAATAGTTTCCTACCCAACAGAATTGGATTTTTCATATGGCTTCTGTCCGATAAAGAGAACTCCACTTTGAAAATTTTGCCAAATAGAATGATTCTGGTTTTTACAATATAACGAGCCTGAAGTTCCCCATTTGAGCTTCTTATTTTTTTTAGTTTGTACTGCAATGTTTTAAATTTTTGCGCTTTCTGTCCTTTGCCCAATCGTGCCCCACTTATTGTATAGCACAAAATTTGGCTTCCGTCTTCCGCTTTTTCAAAATGAATACCGGAGCAATGGATGGCCGAGGTGTAGGCTCCCGTATCAATTTTTGCTTGTATGTTGCTCAGTCCAAGATCCGGAAGATCTATTTTGTCCGTGCGTCCTATAATTATTTTATTTTTTGCCAATTGCAATAGATTGATTTGTTGCCTAAAGTTAGCAATTGAGTTAGGGTAATAAAAACATTTAGGTAAATGTTCTGTTGCTTTTACGCTCAGGTAAGGTGTAAGGTAAAAATCAATTTTATTTTAAACATACTAATATTATTTTGCAGTTTCATAATACCTTATGCATAGCCTAAAATCATCTAGGCTCAATTTAAATTAACTATTATTATGCCATTTACGAAACAAGCTATAAGAAAGAAGTATATATTTTTCATAATTGTGGTTTTAGTTGCTTTTGCAGTAAACCAGGTATTTTTGCAATACGAACTAAAGAAGCACGAGCATTTTGCAGAACTTATTAACAAATCGGGTCGGCAACGGATGTTAAGCCAAAAATTGGCCAAGCTATGTAACGTGTATTTTTTTCACTTTAGAAATAATGATTCGCAGAATTCTGAATCCGTTAAAGATGAAGCGTTTGCAATTTGGAGCATATTACAAACTAGTCAACGCGAGCTCTTTATGCGCAGTTCTGATGAGCTTGCTGATGAGAATCTAATGACTCTTTTAAGAACCAACACAGAAAAGCTGCCTCAACTCACAAGTGTTCTGAATAATTTATTTAAAAAAGAGAGCCTGGATACAAAACGAGCAGGGCTAAAGGATCTAACTGCTTGGGAAACGTCATTTTTACAAACGATGGAACTCACAGTTGCTCGCTACCAGACAATAGCGGAATTAGAACTAAATAAACTGCAAAAGCTGCAAATTGTATTGTCAATTTTTTGGATAGCAGTATTTCTTTACATTTTTTGGTACACTGTAAATCCGCTTATAACTTCTTTATACAAAAGCAATAATTCATTTATTGAGGCCAATAACAATTTGCTTGCTTCCGAGGAGGAATTGCGTGCGAACGTTGAAAGTTTATCCACTTTGCAAGTAAAATTAGAAAAGCAGAGTCTCCATGCTCTTGAATTTATTAAACGTTCCGCCCATGCGGTAGCTATGGTTAATAGAAAAATGGAGTATTTGGCCGTTTCTGAAAAGTGGAAAACTGATTATGATATTGAAAACAAGCAAGTTATCGGTGTTTCTCATTATAAGATTTTTCCTGAGATTAGTAAAGAATGGAAAGCTATCCATAGAAGGTGTTTGAACGGGGAAGCAGATTCAAACCCGGAAGCCAAATTTGAGAGAGCAGACGGAAGCCTGCAATGGATAAGCTGGGATGTAAGACCATGGTATGACGAGCATGATGTAATAGGTGGTATTATAATGTCTACTACTGACATGACACAAAGAAAATTAGCTGAATTAGAGAAAAATAGAATACAAAATGTTTTAGCAGATATTAGCCTTGCTGCCAAAATAGGGACTTGGGAAGTGAATTTGTTAGATAATAGTGTTGTATGGAGCGATGTTACAAAAGCAATACATGAGGTACCCGCAAACTATGAACCTGGTTTGGAAACGGGTATTAATTTTTACAAGGAGGGGAAGAGCAGAGACAAAATACAAGAACTGGTTAATAATTGTATTGAATATGGCACCCCATTTGATAGCGAATTTGAACTTGTTACCGACAAAGGCAATAATACATGGGTGCGCTCCGTAGGGCAAGGTGAATTTATTGACGGCAAATGTATTAGGTTGTATGGTGTTTTTCAGGATGTTAATGAAAAGATAAGGAAGCAAAATTCAATAGAATCAAATAATATTGAACTTGCTCAAATTACCACTGAGTTGACGAAGCAAAATGACCAGCTTGCTGATTTTGTGCAAATTACCTCGCATAATCTGAGATCTCCCGTAAGTAATTTAAACAGCCTGCTCCACTTTTATAATAGCTCAGAAAATGTTGAAGATAAGCAAGAGATTTTCGAGAAGTTTGAGCAGGTGGTTTCACAACTTTCTAAAACCTTGGAAACACTAATCGATGCGTTAAATGTTTCTTACAATAAAGATTTACCACTGGAGAAACTTTCATTTTCCAGGATATCTAGAAGTGTTGAAAACTCAATATCTACTCAAATAAAGGAGTCCGGTGCACAGATTACAACTGATTTTTCAGCTGTTGAAGAGGTAGATTATAACCCGCTTTATCTGGAAAGTATATTTCTGAATTTACTCACCAATGCCATTAAATACAAAGACGACAAGCGTAGTCTAGAAATTAAAATCACTTCCGAGCGAGTGGGTGAAAGAGTTCATTTAGCCTTTACTGATAATGGTTTGGGTATTGATATGAAAAAGCATGCTGATAAACTTTTTAAACTAAATAAAACTTTCCACCGCAACAAAGATGCAAAAGGAATTGGATTATTCATGACCAAAAAACAGATTGAGTCCTTAGGGGGAGAAATTTCTGCTCAAAGTGAAATAGACAGAGGCTCTACATTTACTGTTGTAATTTAACCTGCATTAAATACGAAAAAATGAAACCTATAATTATTTGCATCATTGACGATGATGATGTTTATCAATACACTGTATCCAGAACAATAAAAACCTCGCAACTGGCCAGAGAGGTACTGGTATTTTCGGATGGTGAAGAAGCTATTAACTTCATGATAGATAATGTGGCGAATAGCACGGAGATACCTGATGTTATCTTCTTGGATATTAATATGCCAATTATGGATGGGTTTGAGTTCATGGAAGAATTTGTGAAGTTAAAACCTAGGGTTGGCAAAGTAGTAAAAATATACATGGTTTCCTCTTCGGTAGATCCTGTGGATATGGAGAGAGCTCTCAAAATATCCGAGATATCTGATTATATCGTCAAGCCAATATATGGAGAGCAAATTGCAGAAATTATCCAAAAGTTGGAAGATGAAGGTACAAGCTAATCATTTGTAAATAATGTACCTCTTTTTAGCAAGGTTTTTCTACTTTTGCATGCAATGCAAAAAAAGAGTGAAATATTAATTGACCTTAAAGATGGCCAAAAGCTGTATTTCGCTTCTGATTTCCACTTGGGAAGCCCTACCAAAGAGGCAAGCCTTCTGCGTGAGCTCAAAATTATCCGTTGGCTTAGTGAAGCACAAAAAGATGCTGCCGCCATTTTTCTGGTAGGAGACTTATTCGACTTTTGGCATGAATACAAGACGGTTGTACCCAAAGGTTACATACGTTTTCAAGGCAAACTGGCTGAGCTGGTAGATGCAGGCATTCCCATTTATATTTTTACAGGGAACCATGACATGTGGATGTACGGCTACTTTACCGAAGAGCTGGGTATCCCGGTTTTTCGTAATTCACAACAACTAAACGTAGCGGGTACTAAAATTTTTATAGGCCATGGAGATGGTTTAGGCCCCGGTGACAAATGGTATAAGTTTTTAAAAAAAATATTTGAAAATAAGTTCTGCCAGTGGGCGTTTAGGCAGCTTCACCCCGATTTGGGTATTGGCTTAGCCAACAGATGGTCATCGAAAAGTAGAATAAACAGCTCAAGCGATACTTCTAATAAATTTCTTGGTGATGATGAGTGGCTTTGGGCCTATGCCAAGCAAGTGGAGGCTAAGGAGCACTACGATTACTACCTATTTGGGCATAGACATTTACCGATTGATGTAAAGGTGGGTGATGCATCCAGATATATCAACTTGGGTGAGTGGATTAATTATTTTACCTATGCTGTTTTTGATGGCAAAGAATTTGCACTACGAAAGTTTGAAGCGGATACCTGATATTATATGATTAAAAAATTACTACTTACGCTCTTTCTAGCTTGCCTTGTTTCATCCGCTTTTGCCCAGCAAAAGGCCAAAGATTCTGTTGCTGTGGAAAAAACATCAGGTGACGGCAATGTAAACTATTCTAAAAAACTGCTGTCAAATGAGAAAATGGATTTCAAATTGAGCAAAACGGGTTCAGGGCAGTTTTTGGTCAGCTTTTATAATAATGAACGGAAACCCATTGTTATCAAAATATATGATATAACAGGTAATTTAGTAAAGCAAGAAACAGTAGTTGAAAAAGGTAGCTTTAGCAAAGAGTACAACTTATCATACTATAAACCTAGTTTTTTTGTGGTGGAAGTGGGTAACTCCAAATACAACCGCACCAAGTCAATAATGGCTGAATAAGTGACAGTTGGCATTATCCAATTCTACAAAACTTATGGCGGCAGTCTTTCAATTTAAGATCTTTTACGCGGGTGAACTAAGTGCTGTTAACCAGCTCAATAAAGGCACAAAAAAAGCCTCAACATTGCTGCTGAAGCCTATTTAATAAAAAGTTGATAATTAGTTAATTTCAACTAATTCAATTTCAAAATTCAAATCTTTTCCCGCTAGCGGATGATTTGCATCTAAAACAATATTCTCATCATTTACTTCAGCAATTACCACTGGTAATGCTTGTCCGTCAGGCTGTTGCATCGATAGCTGCATGCCAACCTCCGGCTTAATATCAGCAGGAACTTTATCGTTGGGCACCGGCACCATCATATCATCTCGCTTATCTCCGTAAGCCTCAGTGCTCGGAATTTCCGCTACCTTCTTATCTCCAATAGCCATTCCATCTACTGCCTTATCAAAACCTGCAATCATCTGACCTGCACCTATTTCGAATTCGATAGGCTCTCTTTCTAATGAGCTGTCAAACACAGTGCCATCAGTTAATTTGCCTGTATAATGTACTTTTACTTTGTCGCCTTTTTTTGCTGTTGACATAAATCTTAATTTTGTTATAGTCTTACTAAACGGCAAAGGTATGATTATGATTCGCTAAAGTGAAACTAATGTAAACCTAATCGGTTGAGTGTTCGCTAATGAAACAATAAATTTTAAAAATGTTCATTTATGAACATTTTATACCCTAAATTCATCTCTGAAACAGGTGTATGCTACTTGGCATCATTTTTTCAATTCATTAATTAAGCTAAGTACTATGGACAAAGAAATTGAAAGAGTATTAATAATAGATGACGATGAGGACGTGCTTTTTGCAGCCAAAATGTTGCTTAAAAAACATGTAAAAGAAGTGCTGATTGAAAAAGATCCGCGTAAAATTCCATTTCTCTTAAATCAGGGCACTTACGATGTTATTTTGCTGGATATGAATTTCAGCCAAGATACCACAAGTGGCAAAGAAGGCATGCATTGGCTTGAACAAATAAAAGAGAGAGACCCTAAAGCGGTAGTTATTTTAATAACAGCTTTTGGTGATGTGGAGACGGCTGTGGAGGCATTAAAGAATGGAGCTACTGATTTTGTGCTTAAACCATGGCAAAATGAAAAACTGTTGGCCACCATACATTCTGCGGCAAAGCTAAAAAGCTCATACAATGAGGTTAGTAAGCTACAACAGGAAAAGCAACAGTTGGAGGAATCCATAGATGCACCTTTTAAAGCAATTATAGGGGAAAGTAAAGCGCTTAAAAATGTGTTTACCATTATTGACAAGGTGGCGCAAACAGATGCCAACGTACTTATTTTGGGAGAGAACGGAACAGGTAAAGAGCTTATAGCAAGGGCCTTGCATAAAAAATCATCCCGCAAGGATAATTCTTTTGTAAGCGTGGATATGGGTGCGCTGACTGACTCGCTATTTGAAAGTGAACTTTTTGGGCATAAGAAGGGTGCTTTTACCGATGCCAAAATAGATAGAGCAGGGCGATTTGAAATAGCTGACAAGGGGACAATATTTTTAGACGAAATCGGAAATTTAGGGCCATCACTACAGGCCAAACTACTGAATGTTTTACAAAGCAGGACAGTAACCCGTTTGGGAAGCAACGAGGCAAAAGCCTTCGATGCACGCCTAATCTGTGCCACTAATGAAGATATTCACGATTTGGTAGGTAATTCTGATTTTAGGCAGGACTTACTTTATAGAATTAATACAGTGGAGATACACCTGCCTGCATTGCGCGATAGGGTAGAGGATATTCCGCTACTGGCAGCGCATTTCATAGGTATCTATTCGGGTAAATACAAGAAGAGCGTAAAGTCACTCGAGCAAAATACCGTTAGGCTGCTGCAAAAGTACGATTGGCCGGGTAATATTAGAGAATTGCAACATGCCATTGAGCGTGCCATAATCATGACCGATAATGAAGCTTTGCAACCCGATGACTTCTTTTTCCTTACCAATAAAGGTAATGTAGTGGATAAGTTTGCATCGGATGATAGCTTTAACTTGGAAGATGTAGAGCGGCAAACCATACAGAAAGCGATTAACATACATGCCGGTAATATTTCCAAAGCCGCAGATGAGCTCGGCCTCACACGGGCATCGTTATACCGCAGGTTGAGCAAGTATGATATATCGTAATCCAATAGTACAAAAAAAGGCAATAAGGCTGGCACTACTGTTGTTTACCGCCTTTTTGTGGGGTTTTGTAGTGAGCGGCAATAGCTGGTTTATTGTGTCATTAATTTTTTTAGTGCTAATAGGCTTTCAATTTCATTATTTAATAAAAACCAACACTAATGATGAGCGCGCCATTAGGCACTTTTTGGCAGGTATAAAAAGCCAACAAGACCAAGCCGAGTGGAGTGAAGGTATGGAAGAATCTGCCCTACAGCCCACCTTTATGGAAATAGAAGAAGCCATAAAAAATAGACAAAAAGCACAGGAAGCTGAGTACCAATATTTCAGAAACATTGTTCAACACGTTGGGATTGGAATCATCACTTTCGATAAAACAGGGCAAATTCAATTGTATAATTTTGCAGCTAAAAAACTGCTGAATACCTCTTATGCAGTCAAGAATATTCATGAACTATCGGCTACCAGTTTGGAGCTACTCGATACTTTTAAAACCCTTAAAACAGGGGGCAGAAGGCTGATAGAGGTTAAAATTGGAGAAGATATTAGACAGCTTTCCGTGTATGCTATTGAGCTGCAATTGCACCACAAGCAATTTAAGCTAATCTCATTACAAAATATACAATCGGAGCTGGACGAGAAGGAGATGGAAGCCTGGCGCAACCTGATAAAAGTACTTACGCATGAAATTATGAACTCCGTTACGCCTATATCTTCGCTATCCAATACCACTTATGGCTTACTAGATAACATTGAGCGCAATGGTGACGAAAAAATACTTATTGATGCTGAAGAGGTGGACGATTTGAAAAATTCCATCAAAACTATAGAGAAACGGAGCGAAGGTCTTATCAGGTTTTTAAATGAATTTCGCAGTTTAACGCATACGCCAAACCCCAAGCTTCAACCGGAGAATTTTAATTTGGTATTGAGCGGAATTGCCCAGCTCATGAAAAAAGAGCTTATCCATAAAGGTGTTGAACTTCACCTAAATTTAAATGAAAATATACCTAATGCGTCTATCGATAGGGAGCTTATTGAGCAGGTAATCATTAATTTAATTAAAAATGCTGCTGAATCTTTTGAAGAAGCAGCTACTGAAAAAAATATATGGATACATTCCAACGTTGATGCTAAAAAGAGAGTCACTATAAACATAAAAGATGATGGTAGTGGTATTGAGCCTGAAGCCCTGACAAAAATCTTTATTCCTTTTTTCACAACCAAGAAAACCGGTTCAGGAATAGGTTTAAGTCTATCAAAAGAAATTATCAGGAAGCATCAAGGAACTATTTCTGTTCAATCGCAATTAGGTGTGGGGACAGAGTTCAGCTTAAAATTCTAGTAGTTACACTTAAAAAAATTATATTTGTGGAAAATGATGTAAAAATGTCCCAAGAAGAGATTCAAAAAGCAATTACTAACATTTTGGTAGATAAGTTAGGAATTACACGATCAGAAGTTACCCCCGATGCAAGTTTTATCAAAGACTTAGGCATCGATTCATTAGATTATGCTGAGCTGGTGATGGAATTTGAACAAAATTTTAATATTAGAATTCCGGATATGGATGCGGAAAAATTATCGACCGTTAATCAGGCCGTAAAGTATATTGGTCATAAAATTTAATAGTTTTTATTGTTTTAAATAATATAGCCTACGTCACCTCTAAAAAAGTGTGATTTTTTTATGGTATAACATTTATACGTTAGCCATTTCTTCTGTTTTAATCATTAATTACGTTTCGCCTCATGCGGTTTGCTTTATTTATTGGCTGCTTTTTAAGTAGTGTACTAGCCTTTGGGCAAAAATATGTGGTTAGCGGAAA
The DNA here is from genome assembly GCA_963832285.1 of uncultured Cytophagales bacterium. Lineage (GTDB taxonomy): Bacteria > Bacteroidota > Bacteroidia > Cytophagales > Cyclobacteriaceae > Marivirga. Next base: position 404,229 of record CAWHTP010000011.1, on the reverse strand, counting down.
TATTACTGATGCATCCTCCGGTGAGGCTTTAATTGGGGCAACAGTGGTGAGCACCGATAACCCATCCGTAGGGCAAGCCGCTAATGTTTATGGCTTTTATTCTTTCCAGCTACCTGCCGGAACTTATACACTAAGAGCCAGTTATGTAGGTTTTCAGGCAAAAGAGGTTACGCTGGAAGTGGATGGCAATCAAACAATCAATTTCGAACTCAAGTCAGAGTCTACCAGCTTACAGGAGGTAGTGGTAAGTGCACAGCGCAGAGATGAAAATGTTACTTCTGTAAAAATGAGTACCGAAAAGCTGCAGATTGAAAAGATTAAATCTATACCGGCCCTATTTGGTGAAGTAGATGTAATCAAAAGCCTTCAGTTGCTGCCGGGTATTACTACCGCTGGCGAAGGAACCACCGGCTTATTTGTACGCGGTGGTTCATCCGACCAAAATTTAATATTACTCGATGAGGCTACAGTGTATAATGCGAGCCATCTGCTAGGTTTCTTCTCGGTTTTTAATCCGGATGCAATCAAGAATGTAGAAATTTATAAAGGCGGTATTCCGGCTAAATTTGGTGGTAGAGTTTCTTCCATTCTGGATATTCAAATGAGAGAAGGCAACAGTAAAAAATACCAGGCATCAGGTGGTATTGGCTCCATAAGCAGCCGATTTACGGTGGAAGGCCCAATCAAGAAAGATCAGTCTTCCTTTTTGCTCTCAGGCCGTAGAACCTATGCCGATATATTCCTCGCTCTATCCAATGATGAATCCATAAGAAACAACACTTTGTATTTTTATGATTTAAATGCTAAAGCAAACTATACCATAGGCGAGAAAGACAGGATTTATCTTTCCGGGTATTTCGGTAGAGATAAACTCGGCTTTCAGGATTTATTTGGTTTCGATTGGGGAAACTCAACTTTTTCCGGTAGGTGGAATCACTTATTTAATGAGAAGCTTTTTCTTAACACCACCGTGCTTTACAGCGATTTTAACTATGGATTTGACGTGGACGTACCCGGCTTCGAATATACTTGGCAATCGGGTTTGAAAGAGTATAACCTAAAGCTTGATTTCGATTACTTCCTCAACAACCAGAACACTATCAAATTTGGAGTAAATTCTATCTACCATATTTTCTCACCTGTAGATATCAAATCAGACAATGCAACGCTCGATTCATTGGATGTAGCGGAAGATTATGCCATTGAAAATGCGCTATATTTCAGTAACCAGCAAGATTTTGGCAAGAAGCTGAGCATTGAATACGGGTTGAGGTATTCCTCATTTGCTCAAGTTGGTAGAGATACCATAACACTTTATGAAGAAGGTAAGCCGTTCAGACCGGAAAATGAAGTAGGAACCAAGGCTTATGGAAGTGGCGAGGTTATTAAGCACTACCATGGTTTGGAACCCAGAATAGGCATTCGCTACCTAATTAATTCACGTAATTCAATCAAACTGTCTTACAATCGCATGCGCCAGTACTTGCAGGTGGCCACCAATGCTACTGCCGGTTTCCCTACTGATAGGTGGATTCCTGCCGATAGTTATGTTGAGCCTATTATAGGTGACCAAATTGCTGCAGGTTTCTTTAAAAACTTAAATGAAAATGCCTGGGAGCTTTCTGTAGAAACTTATTATAAATGGCTCCAAAATGTGGTAGATTTTCTGCCCGGAGAAGATATATTGCTTAACGACAAAATTGAAAATGCCATAGCTGCCGGCAAGGCGTGGTCTTACGGAGCAGAGTTTTTGGTGAGGAAAAATGCAGGAAACACCACGGGTTGGTTAGGCTATACGCTATCAAGAACGCAGAGGCAAATTGAAGGTGTAGCCGGTGGCAACCCGTATTTGGCACGTTACGATAGAACACATGACATTTCGCTAGTGGTTTCGCATAAAATAAATGATAAGCTGCAACTAGCAGGAAATTGGGTATATGCCACCGGAGCGGCCGTTTCTTTCCCTGAAGGTAGATATTCTTTAGCAGGTAAATCGGTTCCTTATTATAATGATAACGTTCGTAACACCAGCAGAATGCCTGATTACCACCGATTGGATTTATCACTTAACTGGAAAATGAACAGCAGGTGGGAATGGTTAGACCATGAATTGAATTTCTCTTTTTATAATGTGTATAACCGTAAAAATGCCTTCTCTATTGAGTTTAGAGAGGTAAGGAATGACAATCCGACTTTCGATGAAGAAACGGACGGACCAATAACCAGCACAAAACCTGCATCGGTACAAACAGCATTGTTTGGAATCATCCCTTCAATAACCTATAATTTTAAAATAAATTAAGTTGAAAAGGTCTCTTAAATATATTTTTATCTGCGCTTTAATAACTAGCGGTTTGGCATGTCAGAAGCTGATAGATTTACCACTGCAAGAAGAAGAAACCCGCGTAGTAATTGAAGGATTGATTTCCGATAAAGAGGGCAGACAATTTGTAAGTGTAGCTAGAAGCCTGAACTATTATAAAACCGGCAAGTTGCCACCAGTTGTTGATGCCACAGTTAACCTGCTCGACTCCAATAATAATGTTATTGAGCAATTTATTTATAACAGCCAAGACAGTGTTTATAAGAGTACATCAAATTTTATTGCTCAGCCCGGCAGTAGTTATAAAGTGCAAGTGGAGCTCGATAATGAAGTTTATGAAGCCAGTGGACAGATAATACCTAATGCAACGCTTGACAGTATTTACTACTTGAGCGATGATCAATTAAAAAGCCTGGGCATTTCACCTTTTGGGGAGGGATATTTTCTTTTTGTTGATGGTTCAATACCTCGTGAGGAGATATCTTATTTTAAACTGGCGCTAACAGTGAACGATACTTTGCGGAACAGCAGGGGCGACCTTTCAAACTCCATTCTTACTTCAGAGTTTTTTGGTAATGATTTTCAGTTTTTACCCGTACCCGGATCGGTTGAGGCAAAAGATAGCGTACAGTTGGAGCTGTACACCTTAACAGAGGATGTGTTCCAATATTACTTGGAGTTTGTTAACCTACTTTTTAACGATGGAGGCGTATTTAGCCCACCTCCTGTAAACCCAACAAGCAATATTGAAAATATAACCACTCCCGATAAATTTGCCTTAGGTTTTATTCAATTCAGCTCAGTAATTGAACAGAATATTTACATAGAAGAAGAGCAATAAGTATTCTTTAATCGATATAAGCTGTCATCTGCAATATTAATTACATGTTATTAGGCTCATAAATAATGCGTTTTTTAATATTGTAATGTTAATTTTTTGGTAACGGCTATCTCATATCTTTTTCACATCTTTGACAAACCGACAGATGTATGAAAACACACTACAAAACCCTTGTAATTTCAGATGTTCACTTAGGAACGACAGGTTCCAAAGCCAAAGAATTGGTTAAGTTTATGAAACAGGTGAGTTGCGAAAAACTCATCTTAAATGGGGATATAATTGACGGCTGGCAATTGAAGAAATACGGTAAGTGGAAGCGGAAGCATACACGTTTTTTCAACCGCATTTTAAAGATGATTGAGGAATATAAAACCGAGGTAATTTACATCAGAGGCAATCATGATGATTTTCTTGACCAAATTCTTCCCTTTAAAGTAGGCAACTTATCCATACAGCGCGATTATATGTTAAGCAGTGGTAACAAGAAATTTTACGTGGTTCATGGCGATATTTTTGATTCAATAACTACAAACTTAAAGTGGATAGCAAAATTAGGAGATGTTGGTTATACCTTTTTATTGTGGCTAAACAGTAGGTACAATAAGTACAGGAGAAGTAAAGGGCTGCCGTATTACTCGCTAAGCCAAATAGTTAAATCGAAAGTAAAATCTGCCGTTTCGTATATCGATGATTTTGAAACACAGCTGGCTGAAATCGCAAAGATAAAGAATTGTGATGGCGTTATTTGCGGACATATCCACCAGCCGGCTATAAAAATGATAGGAGGCATCCATTACATGAACTCGGGAGATTGGGTGGAATCCATGAGCGCATTGGCTGAAGATGAAAGTGGCGAATGGAGTTTGTTATATTTTGCTGAGACAGATGAAAAGAACGCCAAAGAAAATAAAGCATCCCGATTGCTCAATGATTATAGCATGGTAAATAAAAACGAAGAAGACTTGAGAAAAAAGACTGCTTAAGCGCTATTTTTATGGCAAAGGTTTTATATTAGACCATGGCCTTAATCAGTAAAAAGAAAAAAATTTACCCGGTGAGCGCAGGGCTGCTTAAATACCTCGAGGCTCACGGCAGGGCTTTGCCTATCCCCATATCATATTTTGACTTAACAAGATTTGATAATGCCATACCGCTTTACGATTCCGATAATAAAGATACCTTATGGGAAACCATTTTCTTCCCTCAAGACGACATGCGGCACATATACCATGGCCTAAAAACTATCTATTCCATTATCAAAGCCGATGGTGACCTCTCCGTAATGGAGCATTTATATGTGGATAGGGTAGATGCTTGCACCTATGGAAATACCTATCCCTTTAGGGTAAGAATTGTAAATCGTATAAACGATAACTTCGACTATTTCTATATTAAAAAGGCTGATGCCTCTAGAATTTACGGCCTTGAGCTGGAGCATTTACTATCGCCCAACAGAATGAGCTATTTAGTAAATGGAAGCACGCTAATTGAAGAGCACATCCCGGGAATACCGGGAGATCAGTTTATAAAAAATTATATAGGTGATGAGCGGCTTAACAGAACAAGGTTGGCAAAAGAGTTTGTTAAATTTACAGAGCGCTGTTTCGTAAGGTTACTGGGGGACATGCACTCCAATAATTTTGTTATTGACATAACCCCCGATTTTGAAGAAATACATTACCGGATAAAATCCATTGATTTTGACCAACAATCTTACGAGGGGCGTAAGGCGGTGTACATGCCGCAGTATTTCAAGCAAAATAATGCCATAATAAATATTGGCCTCAAATTAATGACGCCAGCCACGGTTAAGCAGTACCAAAAAGAGGAGCGTTCACTAATTTTTAGCAGAATAAAAGCCTCTTCTTTAAACCTTAAGGCGCTTATGAAAAGTATGCGCAAAGATGTAATCTCATTGCCGGAAAATGTAGCTACACTTAAAAAAGAACTGGAAGACCATTACGGGAACCCGGCCTTTGGCACATGTAAAGGCATGGGTGATTTGGTAGCTACGAGCTTACAGCATTTGGTGGACAATCAATAGTAGAGGCTAGTTTTTTTGTAAAATTATAGGCTGATTAAGTGCTTCGGTAACACGCTCAAAAAAGCCGCTGAGCACACTATATTCATCAGCCATATAAATTACTTTATCTATATCCAATATAAAATCAATGCGGATGGTATTTCCATTTCGGGTCACTTGATATTTGAAACTACTGTTAAAATCATCCATTGTAACAGCATGCGCCTCAGGTATTTGACTGATGCGGTAACCTTTAGGAATTTCATATTTATAGGAAGCTTTACGAGAAATTGGGGTGTACAAAGTAATAGGGTTTTGCCTATCAATAGGTGGGAATGGGTTAATTTTAAACTCATTTTCAAAAACAGGATTGATATAATAACTGCCATCAACCACTTTGTCAAAAGGTCTTGAAAAAGTTAATGCTTCATTAATTTCTTTATTGCCAGAGAACATGTCCTGCACGTCATGCTTTATAATATTCCATTCCGGATGCTCAAAAACAGTTTCGATCAGGTAGTCGTTGTACGATCTGAAATCAGTTAGAAACTGGCTGTCAAATGAATAAACGCTGTATCCGTCACGTTTTACTTTGTAGGTGCCTGCAACAGTAGCACTGTCTGTTATTTTAAAGCTAGCTTCAATCTCTTCCCTATCATCAAACAGATAATCTAAAGACCCCAGCCCTGTACTTGATTTTGAAATTACCAACCCACCATTATTAATAGAATTGGGCGCCAACATATTAAAGAGTAAATTTTTGTCAGAAGCATCTAAAAAATAGCTCTGATTTGGCGTTCGTACCAGCACTACAAATTTATTGAATAGCTCGAAATAGGGAAATTCAGGGTATACAGGCCTGTTATCTACGGTGCTCAGACCTACTAAAAATGCATTGAAACCTGCTTGGTTTAGCATTTTAGCCAACACCATGTTAATTTGCTGCGCATTGCCGGCTCTTCGGTCAAAAGTTGCTTTTAGGTCATCATCGTACAGGCTGTTGTCTAATTCAAAATTATTTCGGATAAAGAAATAAAAGGACTGCACGTTCTTCTCATCACTAAAACTTTTGTGATATAGCTGATTTATTTTTTCCTGCAAGTAGGTGGCGCGGGAGCTAATTTGGTTGAAATACGGATCGCTAGCCCAATTAAACGCCAATTCTATGTAAGATTCGGGCAAGAGAAACTTGGTAGGCTGGCCCGGCAGGGTATACTCTGCAAGATGGTAAGTAAGCTTGGAAATAAAATATTCGCTTCCGGGAACATCCTGTTCTTCTTGGTAGGCAGGTAAAGAGTCCATCACGAACGTTTCGAACTGCATATTGTAGTTTTCTCCGTTTATAGAATCTTTTGTGATGGAGCGCTTTATATCATCAAGACCTCTTACGCCTTCCAAAAATTTATAGAAAAAAACGAATGAAGGGATTTTGGTGGTGTAACTTGATTTGAGAACAGGAATATCATTTTGAAAATACCACTTGTTAATATTTTTCCAATCGCCAAATTTAATTGAATAAGTATGTTCTATAATGTCTCCTACCTCAACATCATCAATGTTGATAGCCGCCTGCATGGAATTATCTGCATTTGAAGTGATTTTTAATGCGCTTTGAGCAAAGGTGCGCTCCAGCATTTTATCGCCTTGCAAACGCCATAATTTAGCTTCTACCTTAATCAATGAATCAGCGCTAGTGTAGGGTAAATTAAAGCGTGCCCACTCTTTACCGGCCGGTTTTAATACCTGAATACGAATAGTATGATTAAAGAATAGATTGAGGTCGTTATTGTAATAAACAAAGCCACTATCAAGCTGAACCAAGGCGTTGTCAGTTTTTTTAATAAAATCTCCACTTACTTTGAAATCTTGAATGGTAGGCTTAGCCTTTTGGGCTAATAAGGCACAATTTGGTAAAAGGATAAGTATTATAAAAAGACTTAAATAAAATTGTTTGGCTTGGTTCATATTTTAATGAGCTTAATAAATAATTGATATTCCTTTTGTTATGTAATGCTCGGCCATTCTTTAAACGCTCCTCACATTGATACCGGAAGTCAGAGAATTTACCTTCTCCAAAAAACTAATAGGAATATTATAATTGACGTTTTAATGGTGTTTTATGTTTAGCAATTATTGTTCCATTAATAAAATTATCATAAAATTTGCTTAATATCGCTCAAGCAGCTTATTTCATGCGTTACAGAGGCCTTATGCTTAGTCTTGCGCGGATTAAAATAAATTTGATCCATCCCAAAATTTCGAGCGCCTAAAATATCAGTCTGTAAATTATCGCCTACCATAATGCTTTCGTGCATACGCGCTTCAGCCTTATCAATAGCAAATTTAAAAATGGAGGCCATAGGTTTTTTAAAACCTGCGCTATCCGATGTTACTACTGTATGAAAGAAATTACCCAGATTCGATTTTTCTAATTTCAGATATTGTACATCTTTAAAACCATTGGTAAGTATATGGAGCTTGTATTTAGTTTTTAAATATTCCAGCACTTCAAAAGTAAAAGGGAGTACGTGCGGTTTGGTAGGGCATAACATAAGGTATTCATCGGATAAGGTTTCGGATAAGTTTGCATCCTTAATAGCAAATTTTTCAAGTATTTGTAAAAATCGCTGCGTTCTAATGGCCTCTCGGCTAATCTTATTTTTGTTGAACTGATCCCATAAACCCCTATTTATCACATCAAAAGTTTGTGCAAAATCAACAAAAGATGGAATGCCGGCCTCCAGCAATTTGTATTTTAAAAGCAGTTCATTTAATGCCTCTTCTGAATTTTTTTCATAGTCCCATAACGTATGGTCAAGATCGAAAAAAATGTGTTTATATTTTTTTAACTGCTCCATTTCTTATTGTGTTGCTTGTTCAAAGCTAATTCTCTGTTAGAGTACATTACCTTAAATATTCCCAAATCTTTCTGTAGTTGTTGGTCTTTTTCTACAAATCTTAAACCTTGAGACAGTAAGTCTTTCACTTCTTCTTTTATATAATAGAAAACCCACTGATCTACCTTACGAGAATTCAAAACTCCGTTGTTTTTAAGATAAAGCAAATGGCGTGATGTTTTTGCCTGCGTAAAATCAAGTATCAACTCCAAATCCGAAATACACATCTCCTTATTTTCGTGTATAAGAAACAGGATGCGCATGCGTGAATCATCCGAAAGGCACTTAAAAACTTGTGTAATAAAATTTAGCGTAAAATTTTTTAAACGCATAAGTAAGATATGCCGTATTATTGTTAGTTAAATGTATGTAAGCAGAAAGATACAATTATAAAATCTTTTTTGTTACCTTAATAAGTATAAGCGCTGAACTTTGTAGTGGTTTAAATACTAATGTCGTTTAGTTAAGCCCTTTACTCCTTCTGTTGTGGAGAAGGTTTAAGTGCCTGCCCGCCTTTGGCGGGTTGAGGACACAAACAAAACCTTAACTAAACTACATTGGTTTAAAAACTTATAATTTAATCTTATATTTGCCAAGCAATGAAATACTTCTTTAGCATAATCATATTTAGTACGGTATGCTTTTCAACCGCTTTCGGCCAAAGCACTGCGGTTGAAAAAGAGGCAAAAGTTATCCAATTTACCGGTGTTATACTGGATAGTGATAGTGGAGCTATTCCCGGAGTGCATATATATACGCCTATTTATGGAAGAGGCACAACTACTAATATTTACGGTTTTTTTTCCATGCCTGCCTTGGAAGGAGATAGTTTAATAATTAGTGCGGTGGGCTTTAAGAAAAGCCGATATGTGGTGCCGGCCATTAAAACACAAACGCTTAAAGTAATTTTTAAACTTGAGGCTGACACCACACAATTACAGGAGGTAAGAGTATACAATATGCCACCGACAGCCGAAGCTTTTAAGCAGGCGGTATTGGCTATGCAGTTGCCAACAGAATATAATAACATGACTAATAACCTTTCTCCGGCTACACTACATGAGCTAATGGAAAGATTACCTGCTGATGGATCTTCCAACCACATGTGGTTTACGCAGCAGCAGGCTAATTACCAAAGAACGCGAAATTCAGTACCAATAAATCCGCTGCTTAATCCAATGGCGTGGGTGGAGCTCTTCCGGTCAATTAAAAGAGGTGATTTTAAGAATGATGACTAGCAACGCATTTTGTGCGTTTACACCGTGTAGGATAAGGTTATGAGATTACTTATTATGTGAATGAATTTTTTTGTTATAATTTATTCTGCTAATTTCCCCCTCAGTTTACAAAATATTGGTTCCAGTGCAGTTAAAACGTCTTCTTTTATTTTGCATATTGATTTTATTTACCGAATCGGTAAGTGGTTCTGCATGGGACAGCCTATTAGTAAAAAAAACAGGTGAGGTTGATATTTTTTATTATCCAACAGAGCCTTTTATTTTCAAGAACAAAGCTGGCGAGCTAGCCGGTATAGAGAAAGAACTTATAGAGTCTTTCTTCAATTTTGTTGAAAAAGAATATCATATTAAGATTCTCAAAAATTGGATTGAGCTTGATGATTTTGACCTGGTCTTAAGTAACGTTTCCAGTTCCAAGAATGCTTTCGGCATATCATTAATTTCTCAGACTAGTGCACGAAAAAAAAGAGTTAATTTTTCTGACGCTTACATGCCTGATATAAGCGTGTTGATAACCAATATAGCCGTACCTATTTTAAAGGACAGCGCAAAAGTAGAGATTTTAAAAGATTTTAAAGCAGTTACCGTCAATAATACCACTTACGAGAGCGACCTGCGGAGCCTGTCAGCATACTTTGACCTAAATCTGCAGTTGATTAATGTAGCCGATGAGGCTAATATAATTAAGCTTGTTAGTGAGAATAAACGCATGTTGGGCTACGTAGGCCTTCCATTTTATGTTATTGAAATAGGCAAAGGAAAAGCTGTAAAGCGACAAGGTGCGTTTCAAGTTAAACGAGACGGTTATCGTTTTATTTATAATAAGAATTCATCTTGGGATGTATCTGTGCAAGCGTATTTTGAAAGCTTTTTTTACAAGTCAGAAGTAGATAATATTATCAGAAAATACCTGGGCAATGAATACTCTGAACTAATTTGGGGTATAGGAGAGGAAAATGGGTCTTCAAGAAATACAGAAATAGATTTCTTAAACAGAGAGAAAGAAATACAAAGTAAAAGCCTATTCGAGTCGCAGCAGCAGAAGGAAGTACAAGGCTTAGTAATTATAGCGGTAAGTATTGGACTACTTTTTGTGGTGGTTATTGCGATATTATTAATTATTATAAATAAGAAAAAGAGCAAACTGAATAATGTTCTGACAGATAAGGGACGCGAACTCGAGACCTTATTAGCACAGTTAAATGAGCAGAAAGATGAAATTGGCTATCAGCGTAAATTATTACAGAAAAAGAATGAGCAGCTAATAAAAATAAACAGGCAAAAAGATGATTTAATAGGTATAGTGGCTCATGACCTTAAAAGTCCCATTAACCAAATGACCGGGCTTATTAGTCTTTTAGGGTACAAGGCAGATGGTTGGAGTGGAGAAGAGAAGCAATTGTTTGAAAAATTGCAACTTGCAAACGGTCACCTCAAACAATTAGTAGAGCGGATTTTAGATTTAGAAGCCATCAAGGAAGATTCGCTTAACTATGACATCACAAAAGTGGATTGGGTTGAAGTAGTTAAAGATGTTGTCTATGATTTTGAGGAAATGGCTGAGAGAAAGAAAATTGAGATAAAATTGAAGGGGCTAAATAAGCGCTTTTACATTATGGCCGACTCATTCTTTTTGAAGCAGGTCTTTGAGAATTTGATAAGCAATGCTATAAAATTTTCTCCTTTATGTAGTAAAATAGAGATTATTGCCGAAACTTTTGCGAATGAATACCGAATTAGCGTCAAAGACAGAGGGCCGGGAATATCTAAAGCAGACCAGAATAAATTATTTACTAAATATCAGACGCTTTCAGCTAAGCCTACTGCCAATGAATCATCGACCGGCCTGGGTCTTTCTATTGTTAAAAAGTATGTAAACGAGATGAAAGGCTCAGTTTGGAGTGAAAGCACCGAAGGCAAAGGGGCAACTTTTATAGTAGCCTTTCCGCGCATTAAATAATATCAATAAGCTGGTTCCGGCTTATTTTACGCAAATATACTCGCTCAAATCTATCGGCCAAAAAGGTAGTGCCTGTAATTGCAATTCCTCCATCAGCAAATACTTTAATATCAGAGAATGTGAAGGGATTTAGTGTACCGAGCAAGTAGGTGTTTTTCAGATCGCCTGTTATTTTATCGAAGAAGTAAAGTATAACCTGTCGGCCTTCTGTTTCTGCGGCCATAATAGTGAGTTCATCAGTACCAAAAGAATAATTTACAATTTTGCCATAGGCATCGGGCGCAATTTCGGGTACTTTTCTCTCAAAATAATTCACACTTGAGGTTACCTCATTGCTTGATAATTCTGTACTGCCTGAAAGAAAGTGATCGGAAAATTGAAAGGCCATAAATGCATAGTTATTGCCGCCTATCGGTAACAAATATTTCATGGCAGCATCGGTGCCTTGCCCCTGAATAACGCCCGTAGGGTCATCGCCTAAGCCGGTAAAAACCAGTGAGAGTGTAAAGTTGTAAAACCCATTAAAGTAATAGCTGCCATTTGGTGCCTGGCCACAAAAAAACGGCAGTTTCCTATCCGGCCGCGTAAAGTGCTTTATAATTGCTTCTAGTACATCGTTCCCCGCACCAATAGTGTATTCGGCCTCATCTTGGAGTTGACCATCCGTACCAATTATACTAATCACCGAATTCCTATCATTTTGGTTATAGCTCAAAAATATGAGTTGGTTACCGGTATTAATTGCAGCTGCCAGCGGATACGAAGCGTTCAGGTTTAAAGGAGTAAAGCTGAGCGCGCCTGCTGAAGAAACTGACACCAAATGAGGCCTTAAAGTACTTCTATCCATGCAGAAGAAATAATGCTTATCACCTATTTTTAGCAAGTCTTTGGTAGGGGCTACAAATTGCTCGTCCAGCTGCTGCTCACTTTTAAAGGTGCCGGATAAATCAGTTATTATCAGGTTAATACCTGAAAAATTGCTTACGTCCAGATTTCTTTCAGAAAGGATGAAGATATTACTATCGGAATTTCCCAGTGCAACGGGCTGGTAGCTGGCATTGTAATTTTCGTCATCGTAAATTTGCAAAAAAGCTTCTTCGGGAGTAAATTCTTCCTGCTGGCATGAAGCCATTAAAGCAGTAAAGCTGAAGATAAATATGATATTTCTCATAATGGTATTTAGAGCGCTTTAAATTGACTATCAATGTACCTCAAAGGAAACACAAAACTTATGGAACCGCTGTAATTACTCAGGCTGTAATCATCTTGTATTTCCCCAAAGGAGGAGAAAACGCTTTCCTGAAATCGCTCAGCCGGATTTACCACGCTATTAAAACTGTGCCTGTATTGGAAATCTATTATTGTTCTAATGTTCCAAAAGTCGAAGCTGGCACCTATGCCGCCCAAAACACCCCAATTGTTCACAAATTCATTTCTATTATTCAGGTTTATACTGGTTCTATCGTAGGCAATGGGGGCGCCTGAGGCATAATCGGTTTCAGTTATGGCCACTTCCTTGTTGGCATCAAAAGCAAAGCTGTAAAAAGCCCCAGCCATAGCAAAAGGCCTTATTTTGCCATCGAGTATGTCATATTTAACGGCTACCGGCACATCTATGAAAGTAACCGATTGCTGCGATTCATAAGCGGTCTCGAAGCGCTCAGTATCAGCATCACCAACCCAAGCGGTACCGCTGGAGTAGCTTATGTTATGCTTAAAAAAGGTGGGCATAGTGGTTATTGAAAAACCTGCATGGTAAAAGGTGATGTCAAGACCTACGTGGAAGGCCGGCAGTTCAAAATCGTTGTATGTTTTGTTAAGGCGCTCCTCATCATAATTAATAGCATTAAAGCCAGGGAAGCGCTCTATGGGTGTGGCGTTGGTATAATTGATACCACTTCTTATGCCCAGCCACCATTGCGTTTTTAGGAAGTCTGAATTACTGCCCGGTCTCTTTGGTGGTTTTCTTTTCTGGGCTATGCCGGCATTTAATATAAAGAGCACGCTAATAGCGAAAATGGCTAGCTTTTTCATGGTTATAGTTTAATAAAAGTAATTGTTACTGAATAACCAGCTTTTTACTTGTTTTTATTTGGTTTCCAACAAATGTCACATGGTACATACCCTGTTTAAGATGCGATACCTCAACAGAAACTTTGTTCTCGCCTTGCTGTAATTGTTTTTTGTAGCTTCCCATTATTTTTCCTGAAATATCAACAATTTCATAAGTTAATAAGCTGCTACTATTTGTATTTACATCAAAATAGGCCGTGTTCCTAGCGGGATTTGGATAAGGAGTTGAAACATTGAAGCGAGCACTTTTGAAAGTTGTATTGCCCGTAACATTATCTGATATCATATTTACTTTAGGTAGTGAATTACCGTTTTCATCTTTTGCGTTGAAAAAATCTCTGAAGAAAATATCATTGTTAATCACTGCCTGATCTACCTCAAACCAGTCGTGCAGAATGCTGGCATATAATTGCCGGTAATCAAATTGCAGGTCTATGTTGTTCTTGCTCATGTCAGGGTTGGTACCAAAAACCCCGGCATTGATGCGCTCGCCAAAAGCCATTACTGCTCCGCCCTTGCCATGGTCCGTTCCGTAGCTACCGTTAGAAGGTATTCTTCTACCAAATTCGGACATAGTAATAGTCATCACCTTATCGGCTAGTCCGCGTGCTTTTAAATCTGCTTGAAAAGCCTTAAGCGCAGTAGAAATATGGTACATTTTAGTAGCATGATTACCCATAGTAGAGTCATAGGTTTCAACCTGCTGCGCGTGGGTGTCAAATCCTCCTATTTTTACTAAAAAGACTTTTGTTTTAATACCACCCCCCAGCAGCCTGCTCACAAGTTTAAACTGCCTGCTAAGCGGGTTCCTTAAGTTGCCTGTGGGCGCATTAAAGGGGTAAACATCAGGATACTCAATAGTACTTTCAGACGATGACTGATAGATTTCCTGAAGACGTTTAACATAAATTTCAGACTTGTCCTCTAATTCTAAAATCCAATCCATCTCCTTTTTATAAGCTGAGCCGTTAAGAAATTCAGGTGGTAAACCTCTTGGGTCTACACCCTCATCGCCAAATCCTTCAAGGCTTTCAATTTGGTTTAGCAAGCCTCCCGGGCTGTTACCTAATGAAATTGAAGTAGGGATGTTGCCTTCCTGATGAAATAGCAAAGACGAATCATTGCCCATTTCCAAAGCCAGCGGATCGGGCATTTCGGAATTGGGGAAGTCTTGAGGGTAATTTTTAGGCTGATAGCTCTGCGCTAAATAACGGCCTATCCAACCTGAGGAATAGTAGTCTTCGGAATCTCCGCCCATAAACCAAATATCGCGGCCACGGAAGTGCGAACCATTGTTTTTTGGGTAAGAAACACCTTGGTAAACAGCCGCTTGTCCGTTGTCATACATTTCTTTAAAAGCAATCATATCAGGGTGCAGCCCTACCTGATCAGCACCTGCTAAAGTACTATCTAAAGGAATTAAAGTACGATTACCACTTTTATAAGGAATAGCAATATTAGCTCTCCTGCTATAATAATGGTCGTACGCATCAATAGGAATGAAACTGTTGATGCTGTCATTTCCGCCATGCATCTGAAGTATAACCAACACCTTGTCATTGGTGCTATTATGTACCAAATTTTTTATGGGCAGGTGTGAAGCCAACAATTGGATAGGTACGCCATTAAATGCAATAGGTACTCCTGCTGCCAATCCTAAATTTCTGAGAAAATTTCTTCTTTTCATGCGTGTACTATTTTTTTAAACCCTTCATTTTGCCTACATTAATTGATACTCGGGCGATTGTAGCACCCCGTTAAATAAATCCAGCAATTGCCTGCTCACCGTTTCCATATCCACTTTATTGTTCCAACGGAAAGTCCATGTGGCTTCCGGATCATCGTCAATATCGAAGGTGAGCAGGAAGGCCGTTAGAAAATAATTAAGCCGCTCGTTAGTGAGTTCGCTGGTGGTATCATCAAAAGCTATACTTTTTGAAAGAGGTAAAAAATGCCTGCAAACTTCTTCTACCAACAACCTGGCGTTCGAAGCAATTGAATCATCAATAAATTTCTCAACATAATCTATGGGCGCCAGCTTATTCAAAGGCAAATCATCCATCATATTTAGGTTGAGGAATTGTATAAATGCGTAGCGCTGGGTAAGATAGGTAGTCGTTATCCAGCTTCGGTGATAAATAGGAAATTGATGGTAAGCAGAATACCCGGCTACCTCAAAAGGCTCATAGAATGAAAGCCCCATGTCATCAATTTTACGGAGTAGCGTGCCGGTTATTTCATAAAAGGATGCAAAATCGGTCACATAATCAGGTAGTTGTAACTCAAAGCTTCTTGCCTGGCCTACTACCAAATCAATAGGCGATTTAATGATGCTACCATAACTATCATCGGTTACTACCGTGCTGCCTTCATAAAACTCGCGGCTGGTAAAAAATGCTTCCAATACAGCTTGAATACTGAAATCGCTGGAAGTAAATATATTAGCTAGGTCAGTAATAATACCATTTTGAATGGATTCGTTTATTTCGTGGTAACCAAAGAAGCGGTATAGCTTTCGAGCAATGTGTAACGCTGTTTCTTGTTGATCGAATATAGCATCAACAAATTGCTGAATTTCATCTAGCGCACTTTCCGGAGTTGCCTCACCATTGAGTAACAAATCGGACTGGGGCATTATAATAGCATTGCTAAAACGAAAACTAAGTGTTTTACTATTATTATCGTGTTGGTTGGCTGTAGTGCCGTTGCCTTTCACTTTTCCGGTGGGTAGGTCGGTTTCCGGATCTATATTTCCAAAGCTACCGTCATAATCAAAGCCGGAAAGCACCCGTGCACCTTCTTGTACATCTTGCTCAGTAAAAGTGCCGTAGTCCCCTTCACCCTCGCTATTTTTATCTACACCTTCCAAGCCGCGTCCCACAGTATATAATTCGAGAAACTCGCGTGCAAAATTTTCATTCGGGTTGCCCTTTACGTTAAGCCTGCCATCTAAGAAACGAAGCATGGCATTGTCGGTAGCAATCTTTTTACACAGCGATTTGAAGTTTAACTCCGCATCAAGGTAGCTGTCGAAAGCAAACTTTCGGAAGAGCTTGTTTTGGAAATAAAGTGCCCTGCTGCTGCTAACATTTGATTTAATGGTAGTAAAATGTGTATGAAGGAAGAACACTATGCGCTCCCTGAATATAAAAGGAAGTTTCTGTGCTGCTTCCACATTTCCGCCCATGTACTGCCCCAGCTGCCACCTTAGGAAATAGGTGTCTAAGTCACCATCTCTTTGATCCGGCCCAAAAGCACCACTCAAAAACCATTCTGTTCCGGTTTCCGGATTTATGGGTAGTTCGGGATCGGGCAATCCATCAATAAATAATCTTTGGATAGCCTGCTGAGGAGTAAGTGCAGCAAACTCGTTTATGGTAGTGGTTGTAGCACCAAAAACTGTGCGCCTTAATAGGTGCGAAGCTCTGTTAAATCCAAGTTGTTCTGCTAAGGGTGTTAAAGCCATATTTTCAATTTTAACGCATTCAAAAATAATAATAAATTATCATCATCTATCATCATCGGGTTATCAATCTATGCTTATGTAACATTTGTGGGTAAATTACGCTGGTTTAAAGAAATAGTATGTCTCACATAGTTATCATAGCGCGCGTCAAAATAGTGTCTGAGTCTCATTGGATTACATTTACAAAGTACTAATTTTAGCCTTATGAAAAATTTCGTTTACATTTTGTTAATTGTAATTTTTTCAGCGTCATGTAAGTCTGAAAATGATAAAACCATCTATTTTGTACGTCATGCAGAAAAAGACAACCTCTATCCGAAAGACCCGGCCTTAACAATGGATGGCGTAATGCGGTCGGTAGATTTGGTCGCTTTTTTCAAAAATATTGCTGTGGACACTATTTTAAGCTCAGATACCAAGCGTACCATTGAAACAGCTCAGCCATTATCGGAAAAACAAGTCTGTAGGCATTGGAATGTATAACCCTATGGATTATGAGGCCTTTGCCATCAGCTTAAAAGGATTGACAGCAGATACTATTGTAGTAATTGGTCATAGCAATACCATTTTGTCACAAATTGAGGCACTCGGCTTAGAGAAACCGCAAGATGAAATAGGCGAGTTTGAATACGACAAAATTTTTCAGGTCGATCTGGCCTCAAAAAGCAAGTGACTGTGCATACCTACGGCAGTAAGAGTGATTGAGTGATGCGTATGGTTAATGCTTTTAAAAGTATAAGATTAATATTTCGTTAATCCCGACTTAAATGCGAGTTTGCTGAGCAGTATTTTCTAAATTATATTGACTTTGCCAGACGGGGGCAGCGCAATATGTTTATGACATTAATGACTCCATAGATCAGCATATTTTTGTCTATGATTTCATTGAGTATCTGGAAGATCCCCAAGGGAAATACGCATTTGAAGCTATTAAGCAGGGAGCCTATGACGGCCAATTTACTCCCAGCAGCGACTTTACTCCTGATAACTATAATATTTCCTCAACCTACTGGTATAAAATAACCATCCGCCACCATACTGAATCGCGGAAGAAGTGGCTATTGGAGTTTTTTGACCAGACCATCGACAGCATTCGGGCTTATATACCTGTTGGTTCCGGGCAATTTCAAATGCTCATACTTGGCAGTAAAAATCCTTTTGGCTACCGCAGGTTTAAGCACAAAAATTTTGTAATTCCTATTGAAAATGATACTAATGTAGAGCGCACCTATTACTTCAGAATTAAAGCCGCACATAAAATAGACGCCACCATTGTATTGCGCTCATTTGATTATTTTTCCTACTATGCATTAAATGAGTATTTCTTTTTTGGTCTGTTTTATGGACTGATTATTCTCATGGCACTTTATAACCTGCTCCTGTTTTTTGCCTTGCGCGAAAGCCCGTATATCTATTTTGTGCTCTACGCCTTGAGCATTACTTTTTATTTCAGCAGCCTCGATGGATTTGCCTATCAGTATGTGTGGCCCAAAGCTCCGGAATGGAATAGCTATGCCGCTAGTCTTTTCAAATATTCTTTATTTCTCTTTGCTGTGCTCTTTACCCAAAGGTTTTTACACCTCAAATTTAAGGCTCCAAAAGTAAACCTGCTGCTGAATCTGTTGATAGTTCTAAGAAGCTGTTTTCTATTATTTGCTATACTTTTTCTCCGAAACCGACTCGAATACTCTTTTATAGACCTGCTGCCATTATTTCTGTTATTGGGGATAAGTAGTTATTTTTTTTATAAAGGATACAAAGCTTCTCGATTGATTATGCTGGCCTTTGTTTTCTTAACTATTGGGGCATTGATTAAAGTTTTGCAGGAAACAGAAATTGGCAATATAGGATCAGGTGTACTTAATTATTACAGTATTAATTTAGGGTTTTTGCTGCATCTTATTATGCTTTCCTTGGCATTAGGTGATAAGGTAAGAATCATAAAAAATAAAAAAGACCGCGCCATGCGGAGAACAGTGTCGCAACATGAGATAAATCAAAAGCTACAAACAAAGGTAAACCGAGAGCTTGAGCAGAAGGTAAGTGACAGGACCCTTGAGCTTAATCACAAGAACTCCGCATTGCAGCTAGCCAATGCAAAGCTCGAAAAACAATCTCAGGAAATAATTGAAATGAATCAGCTTTTGGATGAAGATATCTGGAAGCTTAAAAAAGAATCAAAGTTGGAAACTAAGAATCGCCTGATGACTAAAGGAATCAGCTTTGAGGAATTTAGCAATATTTTCCCCTCAGATGCTGCCTGCTATCAATACCTTCTTCATTCTCCTTAGTTAGCAAAGTAAAGATTACTGAACCTGTCTACTTAAGAAAAGGCTATCAATATCGTCAACACAATACTGGATTTTAATTACTAATATAAATATGCTATTGGCAGCCAATCTTCATTTGATATCAGCCTTATGGCACAAACTCAATGAAGCAATCATTTCCTCCTCAGCTTTTCAAAAAAATTTTTAAAAGTACTTAAATGAAGGCTCTCTCCTAATATCCCTGCTGTTCTAGCTTATAAACCGCTTCTGCAAACTGCGCTCCCAAATCTATGTAACCTGCACTATCAAAATGCCAGGGATCGGAATATTTGTAATAGCGCGTGGTGCGTACAATAGCGGCATTTTTATGCTCCCTCGCATACTTTTCCTGTGCATATTGCACTAATTCGCCATAATCCCATACCTTGCCGTCTTTGTCATCTCTCCATGAATCTGCAATTTTTCCCAGCACTACCGGCAAATCATCCATTCGAAATGCGGCACTTATTAAGGCCAGCAATCTGTCCAGATTTTGATAATAAGCGGTAGCAATTTCTTCAGTAAAAGCGGCATCGCTTTCACCCTGCATCCAGATAATTCCTGAAGGTATTAGAATATCTTTTGCACCGTCACCATCAATGTCATCTGCAGCCATAGCATTTCTTACTGTAGCTAAAAAATGATCGTACTGGTTGATGCCTTTATTTCCTTGAAAGTTGGGATCCCATGAGCCAAAATCAGCCGCTGCCAGGCTGTCGATAGAGGTGCCTTCCTTGGCGTATTTGATAAAGGCTATTCTTTCTCCGGGGTAAAGTTGCTGTAATCTGTGTGCCAAGGATAGCTCCACGCCAAAGCGGTCGGCATATTTATTATTATTACCATCGGAAGTAAAGCCGGTACCATGACCCGCTTGAAGCTTGCTCCATAAACCTATACCGCCATTATCGGCTCCATCGGCTGTGGTATTGCCATGAAAGATATATGCGTTTTCGAAAGTTTGGTTTAGCGAATCAGGCAAGTCTTTACTGTACCCGTATCCGTTCATGTTGGATTGGCCGCCTAAATAGAAGAGACGGAAGGTGGTTTGACTGAAAATAGAAAAGGATGCTAGTAGAAAGCAGGTAGTAGATAATAAGAATCGATATTTCATTTGGACTATGATTGGTTTACAAGCTAATTTAAGTTTATTCTAAGTTTTTTCATTCAAATTGTAACTATAAACCTCAGCGTAACGCTAAAAAGATTTGCATATCGGTATTTCTCATGCTGTGAAAGAGAGGCTGCCGTCAATTTACTTTGGTAGGATTAAGAAATTTATTTCATGGAAAAGTACAATTTCAAATTCAGCAATCAGGTCAGACGAGCGTCTGCACCGGTATACATTTGGTGTTTACCCCTTTTTTGGCGACAATAAGAAAAGCTAGCCAGAAAGCAAACGTGGTTTGCTTCAACAGATTCCTGATAATTTTTTCCATTTCATTTCAAAAATTTCTGGAATGACGATCTCGGGAGCATGAAAATTATACAGTATTCAGTGATGATTTCTGGTTTAAACACTGCCTCTTCAGCTTTACTAAAGTTAATTGGGGGTTTCTTATTTATATTGTAAGCCTGCTCGAAGCGTCATCCCAGAATTCCGCCGGAGCGGAATATCAGGGATCTGTTAATAGAAAGCGCTAGCTTTCTGGTTATTTAATGAAATAAGATAGTATACAACCAGAGACTGAATAGAGCAAATTTCCTTCCGACTGAGGGCGCATGCAGGTCTTGGTTTAAACATTGCCTCTTCAGCTTTACTAAACAGTGTTGCGTGAGGACACGCACCACGGCTTAGGAGAGCATGAAAACCATACAGTATTCAGTGATCATTTTCTGGTTTAAACATTGCCTCTTCAGCTTTACTAATCAGTGTTGCGTACGTATACGCACCACGGCTTAGGATTTTAATTTTATGGCAGAGCATGATTTCAAATTTAGCAATCAGGTCAGACGAGCGTCTGCACCGGTCTTCATTGGTGTTCCCCATTTTTTGGCGACAATAAGAAAAGCTAGCCAGAAAGCAAACGTTGTTTGCTTCAACAGATTCCTGATAATTTTTTCCATTTCATTTCAAAAATTTCTGGAATGACGATCTCGGGAGCATGAAAAATATACAGTATTCAGTGATGATTTTCTGGTTTAAACACTGCCTTTTCAGCTTTACTAAAGTTAATTGGGGGTTTCTTATTTATATTGTAAGCCTGCTCGAAGCGTCATCCCAGAATTCCGCCTGAGCGGAATATCAGGGATCTGTTAATAGAAAGCGCTAGCTTTCTGGTTATTTAATGAAATACGATAGTATACAACCAGAGATTGAATAGAGCAAATTTCCTTCTGACTTAGGGCGCATGCAGGTCTTGGTTTAAATATTGCCTCTTCAGCTTTACTAAACAGTGTTGCGTGAGGACACGCACCACGGCTTAGGTTTTAATTTTACGGCAAAGTCATAGATTTCCAAAGTTAGCAATCAGGTCAGACGAGCGTCTGCACCAGTCTACTGTTACTACAAAACTCATCTTTCCAGAGCTACCGGCAATTCACCCAACGCCTCAGCCTGCCCTAAAATAATTTTTGCTGCTTGCTCCTCAAACTCCGGCATTTTTTGGTAGGCCATGAGTGCTTTGTTAGCCATTTCAAAGGGAATATATTTTAAGGAATACGGATTTCCGAACACTACTAAGCAGGAGTTTGTATGCTGTAAGAATTCAGCCAAAAGATTCATTATTTCAGCATCCAGCCCAAATTCATTTTGCGGTTTTATTTGTGGCACATATAAGCACACTATGATAGAATCGAAGGCAAATGGTTCGAATGTCTGCTTTGCAAACTCCTTATGGCTTATGGTATGAATACCATTATTTATGTGAGGCGCTATTCTCTGATGAAAGGCCGTTTCTTTTGCATCTTCGTATAGGTTAAGAAGGCTTTGCTGCCCCAAGGAGGTAAGTGTAAAATTTCCATCGTCTTTTAACAGCGTAATGGCTTCAGCAGCTATTAATGCTCTAAGTGCTGTTGTTTGCATGCTTTCCTGTGTAATGCCCGGCTCGGTAGCCCATTCAGGATTGTTGCAGGTTTTCTCTTTAAGTGCCAAAAGCCTATTATAACTTTCATCAATGCGCTGCTCGCTTTCACGTTTTTAATAATGAGGTTTATCGCTGCGGGAATATTCGTTGAGAAAGAGAGCAAGTCGTTGCCTGCTTTAAGTGCTTCCAGCTCCAGCTCACCGGGTTCCGGAAACATTTCAGCCACTGCTTTCATATTCAGCGCATCAGTAAAAAGTGCTCCCGTGTAACCCAGCTTATCTCGCAAAATACCTTTGAGCATAGGTTGTGAGAGGGAGGCAGGTTTGCCAGTACTATCGAATGCCGGTACGGACAAATGCCCGGGCATTATACAGTCTATGTCCGCTTTTATGGCTTGCTCAAATGGATAGAGTTCTTGCGCCCACAACTCATCAGCAGCTTTCTCTATGGTAGGCAGTGCCAAGTGTGAATCTACAGCGGTATCGCCATGACCGGGAAAGTGTTTGGCGCAGGCTAGCACACCAACCGACTGCATCCCTTTGTAATAAGCCAATGCTAACTCACTCACTTTGTGCTTATTATGCCCAAAAGAGCGGTAGCCAATTACGGGATTAGCCGGATTAATGTTTATATCCATCACCGGAGCTAAATTGAGGTGTATGCCACAACGTTTTAGGTCATTGCCAATAGCACGGCCTACTTCAAATGCACTGGTTGAATTTTTGCTAGCTCCCAAGCTTAAATTATAAGGATACTGCTCGGCATTTTCTAAGCGCATAGCCAAGCCCCATTCGGCATCTATACTGATGAGCAACGGATATTTGCTAATACTTTGGTAATGCTCTATTAGTTCAATTAGCCGTTTAACACTGTCTTTATTTTCAATTACCGCCTGCTTTTTTCCGTAGTTGGTGGCAGCCATGGCTCGGCTATGAAAAAATGTTAAACCACCAACATGGTACTGCCGGATTAGTACTTCCGTCTCTTTTATACCTTCAGGTGTATCGTTAACAAAGGCTGCCGGCATAAAAAGTTGCCCTATCTTTTCTTTAAAACTTATGGCCATTTTGCATTCGGTAATGTATAACGAAAATTAGATATGCTGACTATGTTTTTACAACTCCGAAGTTGCTTCGGGCTCGATATCAGCCTCGTTTTTCCCGTAATTTTTCGGATACTTTAAGAATCTGATGATAATTATTCCCGGAAGGGCCGCTATCACTACCCATATAAAGAAATATTTATAACCCAAAAATTCCTGAATAAAGCCGCTTATCATGCCGGGCAACATCATCCCTAAAGCCATAAAGCCGGTACCTATGGCATAATGAGCCGTTTTTGTGGTTCCTTCAGCTACATAAATAAGGTAAAGCATATAAGAGGTAAAGCCAAAACCATAACCAAATTGCTCTAGCGTAACCGCACCCATAACCCAATATGATTGCTCTGGTTGCCAAAAGGCCAACAAGGCATATAATACGTTGGGTATATTCAAGGCAAAAGCCATCGGAATCATCCATTTGCCTAGCCCATCTCTGGAAACCAACATGCCGCCAAGGATACCGCCCAATGACAAGGCTACCAGACCTAAAGTGCCAAAAATAAAACCTACCTGCTGTGTGCTCAAAGCCAAGCCACCTACCTCACGCGAATCCAACAAAAATGGGGAGGCTAGTTTTACCAGTTGCGACTCTCCTAATCTGTAGAGCAACACATAAGCGATGGCAAGACCTATTCCTTTCTTCTTAAAAAATGAAACAAAAATATCGAAAAAGCCTGCCGTTGGTATTTTGCTTTTCGGTTGGGCCGATTCTACCTTGGGTACAGCTATAAAATTATAAATGGTAAGCAAAAACATGCCGCCAGCCACTATCATCAGGGCTACTGACCATGCCTGCTTGTTATCTTGATAGTAATCTTCCAAATAGCCGGCTAAAATGACCACTAGTCCCTGGCCGGTGATTAATGCTATTCTGTAAAAAGTGCTGCGCACACCAATAAAGAATGATTGCTGTTTTTGATTCAGCCCAATCATGTAGAAGCCGTCCGCGGCTATGTCATGCGTGGCAGAACTAAATGCGGCCAGCCAAAAGAAGAAAAGGCTAAACGAGAGCCAGGCATTCACTTTGAGCGAAAGCGCGACCCCTAAAATAGTGATGGCCAATATAAACTGTAAAATCAAAAACCACTTCCGCTTAGTGCTTTTCAAATCAACAACGGGGCTCCAGAATGGCTTAATTACCCAAGGCAGATACAACCAACTGGTATAAAGGGCAATTTCAGAATTGCTAAGGCCTAAGCGTTTATACATTATTACTGAAAGGGCTGTCACTAATATGTAGGGCAGTCCTTCGGCAAAATATAGTGTAGGAACCCATTTCCACGGGGCATTTTTTCTGATGCTATTCATTTTTCTTTAGTAAATTACTATAGATGTTATGTTCAGATCCTTTGATTATTTCTGCACCAACAACTGTCTGATAGTAAGAGGCAGGCCCAACACCCCCAATGATTCCGTAAACATGGCCGGAATTGTGTAGTGCTGCTAATGCTTTAATGAGTAGTATTTTACCTATGCCCTTCGATCTGTAGGTTTCAATTACACCGGTAGGGCCAAAAAAACCTTTTGCTGTGGTATCAAAACAGGCAAATCCTATAACAATGCCATCCTTTTGGGCAATATAGCAGTTTGTTGGCTTAGCCGACATGGCTACATCCATTTCTGCCGCCCAGTAATTGCTAAAATGCTCTTTTACCCAACTTACCAGCATAAGTTTTTCAGGCGCTATAGGCTTTCTAATAATAATGTTTTCTGTCTGGCGAAGTTTTTTTTCTGCTGCTGATATATCGGGTAAATCGAGCAGTCTTACTAACATGTCTTGCATAATGCTCAGTTTTTAGGGCTGTATAGTTAATAGTTTTACTAGCAAGATCAACATTAAAATTTAATGGGCTACTCTCCACACCATATTTGTTTAAGTAAGTGATAGATAATGCAGTTAGTTTCTTAAAAGTACCGGCATCAATTTTTAAGTGGAGGCCACCATTGGCACCCGTGTACTCCTTATGTAAAATATTAGTGGGGTCTGTTAAATCTTGTGCATCGTCACCAAAAAAGGCATAAACAATAACCGATTGCTGCGCTTTGGCTGAGGCCTCTAATGAAATATTTATCGATTCATTTTGGATTACGGCCTTGCTACTTACGGGTGTTACATCATTTGCATTGTTCACAAAAGGTACGGTAGGCGTGAGGGCCGGATAAGGATAAACTTCTTTTCGAAACTTCTTTTCCAATCTTTTATGGTTGCCCTGGAGCGACTTTGCGCTAAAGTAAGCTGCGCCATCAATAGCGCTGTATTTACGCGCATTACTTATCTGGTTAGGGATTTCATCATATTTATCCCATCGCTTGTCGGCATTGTTTTTTACTTTATAAAGGCCATGCCCAATGTATAAATTACCATCATATGTCTGCTTTGCCCACCAGTCCACCAAGGTACGATGCGAGGCAATAGGGAAATCCAACGCCCAGTATATTTGAGGGATCAGGTAGTCTATCCACTGCTCCTTCATCCATAGAAGCGGATCGGCATATAAATCATCGAAGGTGGTTTGTCCGGCACGCGTATCCGATCCTAGTGAATCCACAGACTTATTGCGCCAAACACCAAAAGGGCTAATGCCAAACTGTACCCAAGGCTTTACTGATTTAATGCTATCGTTTATGGTTTTAACTAATTGATTAACATTATCCCTGCGCCAATCGTCAATGTCATTAATATTTTTCGGGTGCATGGCAAATGCTGCGCTGTCTTCAAAATCGATGCCGGCTTCTTTATAAGGGTAGAAGTAATCATCGAAATGGATGGCATCAACTTTGTAATTATTGACTACTTCTAAAATCACATTTGTAGTAAAATCAATAACTTCCGGTAGACCGGGATTGAAATAATATTTTTTTCCATATTTCACCAGCCATTCCGGGTGTTGGTAGTAGATATGTTTTTCACTTAGTTGGGTCGTGTCAAGATCAAAAGTTGCACGATATGGGTTGAACCATGCATGAAATTCCAAACCCCGTTTGTGAGTTTCTTTAATCATCCATTCCAGCGGATCGTAGTAAGGTGCTGGTGCCAAGCCTTGCTGTCCGGTAAGGTATTTTGACCACGGCTCATAGCTGGAATCATAAAAAGCATCGCCTGCCGCACGTACCTGAACAATTACTGCGTTGAAGTTCAACCCATCGTAATCCTCCAATATTTTAATAAATTCTTTTTGCTGGTCTTCAATAGAAAGCGTGCTTTGTGAAGGCCAGTCAATATTTACTACTGTTGCCACCCAAATAGCTCTAAATTCTCGCTTAGGCGTAGCATTTTTATCGAGGCTCACGCAAGAGGTGAATGATAATATCGTATAAAGATATGCAGCAAACCAAATTGTATTTTTTAAGATGCATTGCCTGAGATTAGAAAGTTTTGACATGCCTTATTTATTAAGGTTGGGAAATTGTGAGCTATTGATTATAGGTTCAATTAGTTCATTTTTGAACAAGCATGCAATTTAAATTGCGTTTTTCTGCATTATTTAAGATAATAATTGCGTGTTTATGCATAATTTATCGTAATTTAATCATTGTTTAGGAAAGTCGCTTAGCTAATACCTCACTTTACGTAAAAAGAGCAAGGAAGAATAAATGAAGTTTTAGAAAAGATAAGGTCAATTACAATATCTTGATTCCCCAACAATAAATACTACCACCATGAAAGAGAATAGCATTAAATTAACCACAGAAAGCGCATCAAATTACACACACCTTGAGCAAATGAGTTCCGGTGAATTATTGAACATTATAAATGATGAGGACCAGAAAGTGGCAGTAGCTGTTAGAGCAGTTATACCTCAGGTAATTTTGCTCGTTGACCTGATAGAGAAAAGATTTAGGCAGGGCGGTCGTTTGTTTTACATTGGAGCAGGAACGAGTGGCAGAATGGGTATTCTTGACGCCTCTGAAATACCTCCAACCTACGGCTTGCCGCATGACCGGGTAATAGGATTAATTGCCGGAGGCGACACCGCTATAAGAAAAGCGGTTGAATTTGCGGAAGATAGCAAAGAGCAAGCCTGGAAGGATCTTTCCGAATATTCTATTAATCAGAATGATACGATAGTTGGCATTGCTGCATCAGGTACTACTCCCTACGTAATTCATGGGGTTGAAACAGCCAGAAAGAACGGTTTGTTAACCGCCTGTATTACTAATAATAGCGGCTCGCCTTTAGCTGCAGCTGCAGAAATAGCCATTGAAGTAGTAGTAGGGCCGGAGGTGGTAACCGGCAGTACGCGCATGAAAAGTGGTACCGCTCAAAAAATGGTACTTAACATGCTCTCCACTACTTTAATGATAAAGCTAGGAAAAGTGAAAGGTAACAAGATGGTAAATATGCAGCTCAGTAATGATAAGCTTATTAAAAGGGGTAAAAGATTTTTGATGGAAGAGCTCAGCATTGCTGAAGGCGAAGCCGGTGAACTTTTGGAGCGATACGGCTCTGTGGATGCCGCATTGAAGGCCGTGGCAAGTAAAGCTTCTTAGTGAGTTGTTTTGTGACGTCTAATATATATAAAATCTAATTTCCCATTCTTGCTAAAATAGTGTAAACGTTGAAACGGATTGTAAATCCTTCACCATAGCTTCGGGATTGCAAATCCCGAAGAGAGTGTTTAACAGAAAGCAATTTGGCGACTCACATAAGATTCCTGCGGAATGACTTCGAGTGAGCGATTGAGGTGGAATCAATCAGTTATTCGGCAGTGCTTAATAAATTTTTGGTTCTTGTTTAACATGCCGAACTCGTAAAATGCGGATTTGCTTTTAAGTATGCTGATAAGCAATCCGATAAGAATATTTTTCAAAAGCCCTATAATTCCCAGTATTCTGATCTTTAAACTTATCTAACGGGTACTTTTCAGGGTGAATTGCTAATTCTTTAATGGCAGCCAATAGTTCATCTCTAAATTTTTCGGCATGCTGAAGTGAGTCTTCTTTGATGTGATAATATGCTTCAATCTATCGCCTGCCACACAAAATATGTAGCGATCTTGGTTGGGCATTTTTTTGCTTAACTAAAGGATTAAAAATCCTTCACCGAAGCTTCGGGATTGCAAATCCCGAAGAGAGCACCTAACAAAAAGCAATTTGGCTACTCGAATAAGATTCCCACGGAATGACTTCGAGTCAGCGATTTCCGTTGGAATCAAACATTTAATAGGCAAACCTACCACCGTTAGGTCATCCGCTGGCTAGCGGATCTCTAGTCATGTACAAACAAAGCGTTTTAGAAAAAGCTACTCACATAAGATTCCTACGAAATGACTTCGAGTGAGCGATTTAGGTTGGAATCAAACATTTAATAGGCAAACCTACCACCGTTAGGTCATCCGCTGGCTAGCGGATCTCTAGCTCATGTACAAACATAAGCGTTTTAGAAAAAGCTACTCACATAAGATTCCTACGAAATGACTTTGGGTGAGTGATTGAGTTGGAATCAATCATTTAATAGGCAAACCTACCACCGTTAGGTCATCCGCTGGCTAGCGGATCTCTAGTCATGTACAAACAAAAGCGTTTTAGAAAAAGCTACTCACATAAGATTCCTGCGGAATGACTTCGAGCGAGCGATTGTGGTGATATTAAATAGTTGTTCGGTATTTCGCAATTTTTGAAATATTGCTGGTAACAACGCTTATCCGTCAGGTCGGTCATCCACTTGCTAGCGGATCTTAGTTGAATGCATATTAAGTAAAATTAGACTAAGCACCTCCCTACTAAAAAACCTCGATGCCCCGTCTTTTAAAGGCTTCAATTCTAGGGTCGGTTACCGGAGCATCTGTTATTATGGTGTCCAGATTTTCGGTATTTTCAATAAGGTGCTTTTGGATGATATTTAATTTTGCAGCAGTAGACAGCAAAATGGTTTTTTCCGATATGGAAATCATAGCCTTTTTAATATGTGCTACTTCCCAATCGGTTTCCGTGAGCCCTGCATTAATATCCAGGCCGCTCACCCCCAGAAAGCAGAAATCGGCTCTTATGTTTTTAATAGCGCTTACTACATCAATACCGATTGTTACCTGTGCACTTTTTTGCATTTTACCACCTATAAATATCAACTCCACATTCGGATGCTCTGTGAGCTGCATAGCAATTGGCAAGCTGTACGTATAAATAGTAGCCTTTAACTCCGGAGGTAGAATGCTGGCCAACTCCAGATTAGTAGTGCCACCACTCATTATAATAACGGAGTTATCTTTTATAAGCGGAATGGCTTTCTGTGCCACAATGTTTTTGAGCTCATAATCTACTATTTCCTCCTTACTGTACTGAAAAATGTGTTTATTGGTGGCTATGGCACCTCCATGTACTTTTAAAATGGATCCATTTTGAGAGAGTTCTCGTAAGTCTCGCCTGATGGTATCTTCTGACACGTCCAGTTCATCGCTTAAATCTGAGGAAACTACTTTGCTATCGAGTCTTATTTTGTGGAGTATGTAATTATGTCTTTCTTTTCGAAGCATGGGGTATTGGCGAAATGTTAATTAGTTTAATATTTACTATAAGCAAGGTAATTGAATTATAGCTATTACCATATAAAAAGAGCTAAAACACTTAAATATTCAATTTTAAATACGTGTTTTTGCACATTTGATAGAAATATTATACTTGAAGTTGCACGGAATAGTTTGTTTTGTTATTTTTTTCTCATATATTTAATCATCAGAGTTTAAATAAAGAATTATGCTGAAATACTACATTTCTTTACTTACAATCATTTTTGCTTTTTTACTACTAACAAGCCCTACTAATTTGTTTGCGCAAAATAGTGTTTCAGGTACAGTAAAAGATGCAAAAACAGGGGAGGCCTTGATTGGTGCCAGTGTTTTAGTGAAAGGTACAACAACAGGAGCAGTGACGGATTTAGATGGTAATTTTAAAATATCATTACCGGCTAATGATGGCAAGGAATATAAATTGGTAGCCTCATATTTGGGTTACCTTAAAAAAGAAGTGGCTGTGAATAATGCAACCGTGCTTACCATTGAATTGGCACAAGATACCAAACAATTGAGTGAAGTAATTGTAACAGCTTTCGGAGTAGAAACTGAAAAGAAGCAGATAAATTATTCGATACAGGAAGTAGAGACTAAAGAAATTATTGACAGTGGTCAGGATAATATAGTGAATGCTTTGCAAGGTAAGGTTACCGGAGTGCAAATAACCAATACCAGTGGTTCTCCCGGAGCCAGCAGCTCTATAATTATAAGGGGCGCCAGTTCAATAAATGAAGGTACTGATAACCAACCATTATTTGTGGTGGATGGAATTCCAATAAGTAATTCTGCAGCTTTTGGTGGCTCTAATAGGGCTTTTGACATCAATACAAATGATGTGGCTTCTATGACGGTATTAAAACCCGGACCTGCTGCGGCATTATATGGAATCGCAGCTGCTAACGGTGCCATTATTATTACAACGAAAAGTGCTAAATCAGGTAAATCTACGGTTACTTTTTCTTCCGGTGTATCAGTTGATCAAGCACTTAGACCTTCTCCAAGGCAAATGAAATTCACGCAAGGAAGCCTTGGCGTTTTTGATGATGAATCTACCAGTAATTGGGGACCTCAAACATTGCCGAATCAGCAGGTTTTTGACAATGTGAACAATTTCCTGCAATATGGCATAAGACAGAAATATGATCTATCCGTATCAGGGGGCTCAGAAAAAGCAAACGGCTATATTTCAGGTAATTTCCTAGACCATACAGGTATTTTTCCTGGGGAAAGGTTAACGCGCTACGGTCTATTAATTAAGGGAACCACCCAAATTAATGACAAAATTTCTGTGACTTCTTCTGCTAATTTTATTAATACAGATAATACACGGACCGGATTTGGTACCATGTTTAATGTTTATCGATGGCCGATAAATAATGATATGTCTAATTACCAAAATTCTGATGGTTCAAAAAGATTCTTGATCGATAGGCCAGCCGGTCAAGAGTGGCGAAACCCCGAGAATCCTTATTGGAGAGCTGAAAATAATCCAAATACAGATGATATTCAAAGGCTTATTGTTACTAATACAATAAGTTGGTCAATTTTAGATAATCTCACTTTTACCTATCGTTTTGGAGGTGATTTCACCAATCATTTTTACCAATCAATTACAAGCCCGGGAAGTACTGGTGGTGCCATCACTTTTACAGGTGCAATGCAGGAATTTGAACGAACGGCTAGAATTCTTACTTCTACTGCATTGTTGCAATATGACGAAACATTTTTTGATAAGTTACAAGTATCAGCACTTATTGGACACAACTTTCAAAGTGACTTTGGTAAAAATACCTCCATTAGCGGAACCGGTTTTCGTAACCCTGATTTTGTAAATATTAATAACCTGCAAAATTTTGAGCCCCCAAGTCAAAGCATTGGTCAGAGGCAGATAATCGGTGCTTTTTCAGATATAAAGTTAGATTATAATGGAATGGTTTCTTTAGGATTGACAGGTCGTTACGATTGGTCTTCCTCTTTAGCAGTTAGTAAGAATCCATTTTTCTATCCCTCTGCTAGCTTGGGAGTTGTTTTTACGGAGTTTTTTGAGCGTAATTCAATTCTCTCGTTTGGTAAGTTAAGAGCAAGTGTTTCTCAAACCGCAAAAGATCCTTCACCACATAGACTAGCTTCAGTTGTGGAACCCTACAACGGCATTAATGGAGGTTTTAAATATGATTTTTTTGCCGGAAATCCTGATCTTGAACCTGAGTTTAGTAATAATTGGGAGATTGGTGCCGACTTAAGGTTCTTTGAAGGTTCTCTAGGAATTGATTTTGCCTATTATGAAAGTATTACAGACGATATTCTTTTAAGCAGTCGAGTGTCTCCTGCTTCCGGATGGATACAGCTCTTATTTAATGCAGGCTCTATTCAAAACAGAGGAATGGAGTTGACAATAGATTATGATATGCCGAGTAGTGTCCTGAATAGTGACGCGGTAAGATGGAATGTTTTAGCAAATATTTCTGGTAACCGTTCTAAAGTATTTGCTTTGCCTTCATTCGTTTCGAGGTTACCCGTTACTGCTGGTCAAGTTATTTCAGCCGCAAGACCTACATCATTTTTGGATAGGCCTCTTTTTGCTATAGAAGGATCCACTTATCTGTACAATGAATTTGGACAGTTGGTGGTAGATGAAGATGGCCGACCTCGATTTGGTTCTTACATTACAGACGGTGAGGGTAATTATGAATTGAACAGTGATGGAACTAGAAAAATTGATAATACTAATGCTTATTTAGGAAACAGAGAACCTAAGGCAATTATAGGCATAACCAATACTTTTGAATATAAAAATTTCAATCTTTCTTTCCTGTTTGATATAAGAGTAGGAGGTGTAGTATTAAACGCTGCTAAAGCCACAATGATAGGGAACGGTTCAGCGGCATACTTAGAAGAATATAGGAATAAGTCGACACTTTTTGAAGGTGTTGTAGAAACTGAAGCAGGTTTTGAAGAAAATGCGCAGGCCACAGTACTTAATCAATCCTTTTTTAATGATTACGCTGGTATAGGATCAAATTTTGTAGAAGACGCTTCCTGGACTAGGTTACGTTATGTTACGTTAAGTTACAACTTACCTGAAGCCTGGTCCTCCAAAATTGGTAGCAAAAACCTTAGTTTTTCATTGACAGGAAGAAATCTAGTGCTTTGGACCAAATACTCAGGTGGGGATCCGGAAACTAATTATGCCGGAGCCGGTGTTGGAGGAGTAGGTACCATTGGACTCGACTACTTTAACGTACCAACAACCCGAGGTATCGACTTAACATTAAAAGCAATATTTTAAACAAAAAAACAATGAGAAAATTTCTAACTTACTTATTTTGCTTTTTTCTTTTGATTGGATGCGAAGATTTTGAAGAGCTCAATGTAGACCCTGCTAATCCTGTAAGTAGCACACCTGACTTTTTGCTACCGCCTGTTATGGCTTGGACAGCTACCAGCATATTTGATCATGGGGAAGAGTTGGCTTATTTAACTCAACAATTAGCCACTTTTGGTGGATTTGATAAATATCATGATCGCTGGGATTATGTGACAGCCAACAGGATTGGACAGTGGAGAAGACACTATCATGATATATCGATAAATGCTGTACACACTGAACAGGTAGCAGAACTTGAAAACTCTACTAATTATCAAGGGGTGGCAAAAATATTGTATGCCTTTTCAACCCTACGAACAACTGCCATTTTCGGTGATATGCCTTACTTTGATGCACTAAAAGGAAACCCTTCCCCAGCTTATGACTCGCAATCGGAGATTTACGAGCAAGTACTGATAGAGTTAGATGAGGCTATTAGTCTGCTGCAAACTACAAATCTGGAAGCTGTAAGACCACTGACAGGTGCACAAGATAATATTTATAGTGGAGATTTGGGCAGTTGGATTAGCTTTGCGCATGCCATCAAGGCTAGAGCGTTATTGCATTTAACGCCTAATGTAAACCAAAATTATGATCAGGTGATAGCCGCTGCGGATTTAGCCTTAAGTAATTGGTCGGATGCCACTTTTAATTATTCTGTAGGTACCGCCGGTAATATACGACATGTTAATCAATGGGGGCCTTCGCAGGCAGATCCTGATTGGAACTATGGTAATAATACACTCAATACAAGTGCACCGGGAAGGTTTATGTTGGAAGAAGCTTTGCAATACGATCCTATTACCAACACTGTGGGAGATCCTAGAACATGGTATTTAATGAAACCAAATGCAGATAGCATCTTCTTATCAATTGTGCCTAGTACTGGTAAAGTAGCATCTTTTGATGACGATCAGTATCCTGAACTGGATAGTTCCTACGTCACACTTGATTATGGACCGATGTATTTGCTAAGGGAAGAGGAGATTCATTTTATTAAAGCAGAGGCTATGTTTAACCAAGGTAATCCTAGTGGAGCTTATACTTCATTTATTGAAGGAATTACCGTCAACATGGATAGAGCAGGCGTTCCTCCAGCTGATAGAAATGCGTTTTTAGGTAGCGACATGGTTCCACAAAGTTCCTCAGAGCTGACTTTAAGCAACATTATGATGCAAAAATATATCGCTCTTTGGCTGGAGGGCGAAGTTTGGACAGATATGAGAAGGTACGGCTATGATAATCAGATTTATACTGGTCTGCAGCCACCTCCAAATCTTGTTTTCTATTGGAATGAAGGAGAATGGATACAGAGATTGCCTTACGATACTGAAACAGAAGAAATTTATAATAAACCAGAATTAGATAGATTAGGCGCATTTCAAAATCCGGAGTGGCTAAAGGTGCCAATGTTTTGGGCACCACAACAATAGATGCAAAGGAATAAATAGGAATTGAAAATTAATGAGCCACGAATCTATTCCATATTGTAATGATATACAGACTGAACCTATGAAGGTAAAATTAAATATATATATAGCACTTGCTCTTCTCTGCATCATGGTTTCTTGTGAGACTAATGATTCTATTGACGAGTTGAGCAATCCCGGTGTCTTTACGCCCAATGTGTATTTTTCACCTATTGACCCTATCGCCTCTATTGGAGCAACTATAGACACTGAGGTGGAGTATTGGAGCGAGGACGATAATTTTGTGTCCATAGAAATGCTTCAATCAGTATTTCTAGATGATGAAGTAGAATTTAATCTACGTGCTGTAAGCTATAAATATGAGTATGAAGAAAGGCGAGACAAATTGGAAGATGATGTAGTAGCAACCATACCCCATAATTTTAGTGCTTTTGTGCCTGCTAAAAATGCTTATGTTATTTTTCCTGAATATACAGTGCCAAATGAATTTAAGAAAGTTACATTAAACAAATCCAATACTACTGCCTCAGCGCTTGCTGCGGAACTACCCGAGGAGGCACTTGAAGACTTCTATACTACGATTGCGGCAGATTTAAGCAAAGCACAATTGCAAACAATATTAGTTGAAGTAGATTCGGTAGTGACCTTAGCCACGTTTGAAACTTATTTTGATGGAAGCAATTTTACCGATGAGGGAAGAGCCAAAGGTATTACAGATCTTAAATCAATAGGACTAGAAGGTTTAATTAAGCCGGATTATAAGTATGTATTATCACACCGAGTGGTGTTATTTTTTAGAATAGAGAATGGGTTAGGGGGAATAAATACCTCGTCTGCTCGAGCATTCACAGTTAATTAATCACAATTAAATTTAAATTTTATGAAACATGTAAAAATTTTACAAATGTTAGTATTGGGTGTCCTAATCATAGGCATGACATCCTGTAAAGACGATGAAAATCCTACTCCGGATATTAGGGTAGCTTTCAGTTTTGCGCCTACCAGCCCGGTAGCAGGTGAGGATGTAGTATTTACAAATGCCTCCACGGGAGGAAGCACCTATGCATGGGATTTTGGTGATGGGACTACTTCAACCGAAGAGAACCCCACACATAAATACGAAGCGGCTG
The DNA here is from genome assembly GCA_963832285.1 of uncultured Cytophagales bacterium. Lineage (GTDB taxonomy): Bacteria > Bacteroidota > Bacteroidia > Cytophagales > Cyclobacteriaceae > Marivirga. The sequence continues at coordinate 368,538 of CAWHTP010000011.1, read as the reverse complement.
GCACATATACTGCTACCTTAACCATTGATGGTAACGCTGATTTGGTGGCAACAAATGATGTAACTGTTGGCGCACCGGCACCTTTTGTAAGCTTTAGCCCAGATCCTATTCAGATAGGTGTTGCTACTACCTTTACTGCCGAGGTATATAACCCAACTGGTGGAGCAGTAACTTATACTTGGGATTTTCCTGATACTGGAATAACAAGTGCAGACTTAGATTCTTTGGGGGTAGGTACCGGTGAATCTGTAGTAGTTACTTTCACCGATCCAACTGATGCCTTGAATTATACGGTAACGGCAACCATCGGGGCAGAGGTGTTCAGTGCTGATTTGTCAGTGAGCGTAAGTGCACAATTAGCCAAGACTTTGTGGCTCGCACAAAAAGATGGTAATTTGTGGTCTAAACAAATATTTGCTGAAGGTGAGGCGCAATTGGAAGATAGCGGGATTCCATCAGGATCTAATTCTTTCAGCTTAGACTTCTCAGGTGATAGATTGTATGTTTTCGATGCAGGTTCTGGAACTAGATTTTCAAATGATCCTGGTGAAGATACGCCTGGTAGCATTTTTAGTATGGATTTCAATGCTACAAATCTTATAACGCATGTTACTTTTAGTGACCAACTGTACGATGATGCCTTTTTTGGCTCGGTTGATGGAGATGATCTTATTTTTGCGGATAGGAGAAATGATATTACAATAATGCCAATTTCCACCCAGAATTTTGATTGGGGCGATAATGGAAATGATGGTAACCCTGAAGAGTTCCCTCCATTGGTTACGAACAGCCAAATAGCTTACTATGGAGCATTCGCTCCAGCTGGCTATACCGGACCAACTTTTGGCTTTGGGGCAGTTAATGGAACCGTGCAAAGGAGAGATGGTGTGTATTGGTGGGCTAAAAACTCAAATCATCGAGGGCTGTACCGTTTTACTGCAGATGATGTAGGGCCATCAGGAGGTCCGTTTACTGAGGTACCTTCAGAGGGAGCAATATTAGGAGAGTATCATGTAAGAGCTTTTAATGTTGATGACGATAATGGTAAAGTTTATTTCAGCTCAAATAAGACTAACGTTGGCTTTTATGTTTGTAATACAGACGGCTCTGATGTAACAATGATTGATGATTCACCGATTATTAATTCTGTTGATGTAGAGGCTGCTTACATTACAGATATCGAGATTGACAACGAAAGTGGTTATGTATATTGGGCTTATAGAGGCTCTCCTGATAACACTGAGGAAGATATTGCAGCAAATCCACTCCTTCAGTCGGGTGTGAAAAGGTATAAATTAGATGGTACAGGAGAGGTTGAATATTTTGTTCCTGGTGTTGAGGTATATGGTTTAGCATTGGATGATGCGAAGCGTTAAATATTTGCTTGCTATGCTGGACACAAATAGTTCAACAAATAGCATTTAAAAGTTTATTGTTTAAGTGAAAATTGCAAATCAGTGCAGGAGGCTTGCCTCCTGCGCTTTTTGTTTTAAGTAAAATTTGTCTTTATTAAGTTTTATTATATGAAATGGCTACTAGTTTTATTCCTTTCTTTTAACCTGTCCGCTGCTGCTTCTTCTCAAAACTTTGCCGCTAAAAGAGAGGATCCTCTCCGAAGGTGAATTACGAGCGGCATGGATTACAAGTGTTTCTAACTTAGATTGGCCCAAACCAGGAGATAGAAATGACGTGCCAGCCCAAAAATCTAGCTTAATTGCTTATTTGGATACCCTACGAGCTTTAAATATGAATGCGGCCTTGCTGCAAGTCCGCCCGGAATGTGATGCATTGTACCAATCAAGCTATGAGCCATGGTCTAGGTATTTAACCGGCACGCAAGGAATTGATCCCGGATACGATCCTTTGCAATTTGCCATTGATGAGGCGCATAAAAGAGGTATCGAATTACATGCATGGCTCAACCCATATAGAATTAATGCCTCAAAAAGTGCAACCGCTGGTTATTATGACGATACGCATGTGTACCAAGAACATCCTGAATGGGCAATGGCTTACGAGGATGGCGGCAAAATACTAAACCCCGGATTGCCGGAGGTTCAAAATTATATAAAAGAAGTGGTCGGTGACTTAATCAATAATTATGATGTAGATGGCATACATTTCGATGATTATTTTTATGCTTATGCAGGCACACCTACTGCCTTGGATCAAGACACTTATAATACACATGGAGCTGGGTTTGCCAACATAGGAGATTTTAGAAGAGGAAGTATTAATTTGATGATCGCTGCTGTTTGGGACACCATCCAGTCAGTTAAACCTTATATAAGATTTGGGGTAAGTCCTTTTGGTATTTATGGAAACGGCATGAACCCGTCCGGCATTTCTGGCTTGGATGCTTACAACCAAATTTTTTGCGATCCGCTAGCGTGGCTGCAAGCAGGAACAGTAGATTATATTACGCCTCAGCTCTATTGGCCAACAGGAGGTGCTCAGGATTATGCTACCCTATTGCCATGGTGGGCCGATAAAGTGGATATTAACGACAGGCATATCTATGCCGGACAAGGTACCTATCGCTTAAGTGCTAATGCCTCGACAGCGAGAAATACACCGCTTCATGAGTTAAAAGATTATTTTAATGTGGGCAATAGCAATGCACGAGTAGCGGCTGACCCATGGACTTTAGATCAAATAGTACAACAAGTAAACATTAACCGAAGTGAGTCGGACAAGGGTGCTTTAGGTAGCGTTTACTTTAGAATGAATGATTTTTATAGAGTTGGATGGTTTATTTGATTATTTGAAGGCAGAGGTTTATCAGGAACTGACACTTGTTCCGGAAATGACATGGAAAGCATCTACTATTCCGGATGCACCAACTAATCTTAGATTAGAACAAGTAGATGGGCAATCCTTTTTTAGCCTTTTATGGGATCAGACAAATGGAAGCGATAGAACCATTATTTACATCGTTGATCCGTCCGATGATCCGTCAACATTTAAGTCGGATGCTAATAGAAGGGCTATGACCTATGATAGTAATTTCGATTTATCTACTATTGATATACCACAAGGGCATTCTGTTATAATCACCTCTTTTAATAGATTTGGGAAAGAGGGAACTGCAAGTAATTTATTTGAAGTACCGGCTCCGGTTCAAGGAAATTTGATATTACCCATTAATAGTGCGGTAAATGTAAAAAGCGCTGATTCTCTGATATGGTCGTCCATTCCGCTCGCTACTAATTATATTTTAGAACTTGCTACCAACGGCATGTTTACGGAAGGCTTGCAACAGCTAGTAGTTAGCGATACACTTATTAAAATTGACCAGATTATTTTACAAGGCGAAACCACCTACTTTTGGCGCATATCAGGAGAAAACTTTGGCGGTGCAGGTGTTTTTTCAGAAATCTTTTCTTTTACCACTGGTTTCCCAAAAGATGTTGTCGTGACCAATCCTGAACAAAATGCTACATCAGTCCTACTAAGTCCGGTCATACAGTGGAATGCATCCGCAGCCAGCGATAGCATTCAAATACAACTTTCGGAAGGCGGTAATGCTTTTAATGCGAACAACCTTTTTGAAGAGGTATTTATTGAGAATAACAGCGAGGGGATTTATTCTTTCACCAAGCAACTTAAAACATTAACTACTTATTACTTACGTATGCGTAGCTACAATGATTTTGGCTATTCCGCATGGACGGATGTAACGCAGTTCAGAACATTATTTCCTGCTCCGCCAGCACCGGTAATCAGCGTGCCTGAACAAGGAGCCAAGCTGGCTGCAGAAGAAGTATTAATAGCGTGGGCAAGTGCGCCTACGGCCACCAGTTATTTATTACAGGTAGCTTTAGATGCAGATTTTGCGGCTCCTGTATTGGATGAACGCGTATTTGATGGCCTTGACTATACTTTTACAGCAAACGTTAAAGACAGTACCTATTATATTCGTGTATCGGGCAGAAACCCCGGTGGCTTTGGTGAGTGGTCGGAGCTGAGAAGCTTCAGCTTAATTAATGAAACCGTTACCAGTGTAACGGAGGCGAACGAGCAGCAAATAACAGCTTTTCCTAATCCTGTAAATGAAACTTTGACCATAAAAACCACGCAGGATATCACGCCAACTGACATTGCTATGTATGATGCGCGTGGCGCCAGGCTACAGGCAAAACCGGTAAAGGTAAGCTCTAATGAATATCAGATTGACTTGGCGGCTCAGCAGTGTGCTCCATGTTTATTAAGAGTAAAAACCGGCCACCATTATCAGACAATAAAGGTGGTAAGTGAGAGGTAGATTTTTGAATATAATGCATGATTTGAGTAAGTTGAAGGTTTAGTAAAAGGCTTCTGATGGATGAGCGAAATACTTTGAGGGGTAGCTTACTTGGTGGTGTAGAACGGATTGTAAATCCTTTGATAAAGCATCGGGATTGCAAATCCCGAAGAGGGGAGTCCGCAAGGTGAACAACTACCGCTAGCGGTATTGTGAAGCTGGCGAGTAGCTTGCTGGACAGTGATGACGAACACCGCTTTTTCGCCCCGAGATAGTACGGGGGGCGAGCCTCGATGAAGTAATATCAAAAAAATTTAGATTTAAGATCTATTTTTCATGCAAGGTCAGTCCCTTTACTCTAGTAAAGTGCTTCTTGTTTCTGGTCAAGACAGGAAGGTTATGCACCATGGCTGTTGCGGCAATGAAAATATCTCTAAACTCTATGATCTTATTCTCTTTCTTCAATTCTTGATAGGTTATAGCTGCTTTTTCTGCAATTTTTTGAGTAAAAGGCAGTACTGGTATATCCTCAGTGAGTATTCCTACGTCTAACCATTTCTGCGGGCTAGTTGCACCCATGTAAAGTTCATACAAAGTAACTGAACTGATATAAAGTTTTGCATGATCAGGTAGGGTTTGAAGTATGGTTTTTTTGTTTGTCTTTTGATCGTAAATAATCAATAAAGACCCCTGTATCTACTACCATTCTTCAGATTTCCATTGATCAAATTCCTGTCCGTTTTCTTCCATTTTTTTAATGTCTTGCCTTGTCCAAGTAGGCACATCTTTAATTTTAGCTTTCCAACTATTCATATCAAAAACCTTCTTTTCTTCATATTTTGATAACATAAAGTCAAGAAAGTCATTTACTTCTTGTTGGCTATCTGGAGACAATGTGTTGTATTTTGTTAAAATATCATTCATAAGGTAAATTTAACGATTTATTTTTTTATTTGATTCACCCCATGGGATGGAATCTATCAACATCCAGTAATAAGCCTTCTGTATCGTTTCTTTAGTAGGCATCTGTGCGCTGGAATTATCTGTCAGAAGTAGATAAACCTGTGGCCTGCCATGTACTACGCTTCTCTCATGTACCTATGGGATCAGCTGGTAAATTGTACAAGCTTGTAGGTTAAACCTGTACTATCAATACTACTTTTTACATTGGTGGTGGAAAAACGGATTGTAAATCCTTTGATAAAGCATCGGGATTGCAAATCCCGAAGAAGGAGCCCGAATGGTGAACAACTACTGCCAGGGTGTTGTGAAGCTGGCGAGTAGCTTGCTGGACACTGATGACGAACACCGCTTTACCGCCCCGACAGACATGAGGGCCGAGCCACGTGCACGCTTTCGAAGGTAAATCTTTGGGAGGGGATTTATTTGTAAATGTCTTTAGGTCTTTCGGCTAGTCTAAAACCGATTACTACAATATGATCAGCGTCTACCTCTATGCCAATAGACTATTTTAATTGCTGAAAACCATTTCTGAAGCCATTTTTCCTCTTTCTACTTTCTGGATATACGAATGGCTTTTTGTACTCCTATCTAGATATTTTTTCAATGGCTTACGAAACTCTGAACCTAATCCCTTTTCGATTATTCAGACCGTATAAAAGATAATTCTATTTCTTCGCTGCCTTCTCTAATTGAATAACGTACAGTATAGTTCACTTACCTTGAATCTGCGTTTTTATTTCTTCCCTAGCTGATACGTCGATTAGACTCTCCCTTTTCTAACGGCTCCATCTTCTTTTATCCACTTCTGATCTTCAAGCTCAGCTCGTTCAAGAAATCGACTCATTCTTTTTCAGACTTCATTTATACTAACTGGATAACTTTTCTGCATTATTCAAATAGTTCCTGAAGCTCAATTTTTATCCTTTATGTCCTCATTTTGAAGTTTGCTTAATCGTAAAGATAACATTTTCATTTTCTATTTTAGTTTCATTTATTGATTTTACCCCATCGGATGGAATCTATCAACATCCAGTAATAAACCCTGGGTATGGTTTTTTTGGCAGGATTCCGTACTCTGTATTTTCCAGTCGAAGACTAGAAAAACCGTGGTTTGCAATGAATTGTACTTCTCTTAGGTTGTACCTTTCGAACAACTGGTAATTTGTACGAGCTTGTAGGTTAAACCTGTACTATCAATACTACTTTTTGCAATGGTGGTAAAAAAACGGATTGTAAATCCTTTGGTGAAACTTCAGGATTGCAAATCCCGAAGAGAGGGTTTCAGTTCCGTTTCAGAAGTAGAGACGAGAGGCACCCAGCAACAGGTACTCCCTTGATCTATTACTACTTTGGTAGCCTGAACCTAAACCAACTGCATGAGGATGACTTTGAAGATATGGAACTGGTGCAAGATGACGAACTGCTGGATTTTGCAAAAGTCTTGATGAACTAAGCCGTAAACATTCACATAAGAAAACTTCACACATAACTACCTGATATAGCATAAAGGGAGTGAACGCTTAAAAATACAACCTCAAGCCTCTCTTAAAAGCTTGGAGTTTTAATATATCTGATACATGGACACCAGCTAAAAGCTTGCGCCAGTGGGGGTTTGGTTGTTTATTAATTACCACCATGCAAAACATGGCGGGAACGGGGAGGAATACAAAAGCCATGTTTTCGCCATGCTCGATGCTTTCCTGCTAAAATCTAATGTTAAGGAAAATTTGGTTTCGTAAGGTTACCGAACATTAATTTCAATCGTATTTGATGATGGGATTGTATCACTTAAATACTTATCTACATTTGACTTTGTATTTCGATAACTACCAGTTATCAGTCTAAATTCTTTGTGGTTCCCTTTATATACTTGAATAATTCAGGGTTATTATATCTGCGCTGATATGGTACGAAGTTAAATCGAATAAAAATACTATCTTCATAGGCTAAAATCGTATCTTTTTGAACTTCGAAGTCATCCCCGCTTACTTTTACCTTAAGTCTTAAACTATCATTCGGTATGCTGATTACCTTATCATCCCAACCATATGATAAATAGTCATTTATAATCGTATCATTAATCAAAATTAGATCCTCCGTTTTTACTGAGATAAAGGCTTTTTCAAATTTTCCTAAACTTACATTACTAAGAAAAACTCTCGAAGCAGAAGCTTTCTATTTTCACAACCTATTACTAAGAGGACGAGGAATATTAATACTGTCGATTTTTTCATTTATTCTTATTTATAAGTGGTAAGGGTATTATCGCCCTTTGACCAGGAGCTGATTGAAAAGGTCTATTATTAGTAGAAAAATCAAAAGAACCTTGTGGCAAATTAGGGTAAAATGCACTCATCATGGCACGGTTTTTACCTCTGTTAGGATAACCTGCATTAGAGTTACCGACTATCGATGACATTTGACCTGCGGAAAAATTAGCTCCACGTCCTGTATATGACATAGGATTATTAGAATTATTTGCTTTTGGATGCGATAGGCCTAACATATGACCTACCTCATGGAATCCTGTTTCAATTACACTAGAACTGTTGCTTCCTTCGACATATCCGATTTTACCAGTACCAGCCAATCCTACAGCATCACCCCCTCCTAAGTTTGGATCTGCTTTGCCTTCTACATTGTCAACTACAACCAATAAATGATCCGATGATGAAACATCTTCCATGGAATTGGCAGATGTAAAATTGGCATTGATATTTTTCACGTAAGTCGTTGTAGTGCCATCACCATTTTCAACGGTAGTCGTACTATTTTGAGAGTTAAGCCTAGAATTAACACCATTTGCAACATCTCCTGCTCTTTGACTTCCTCCAACTTCTTTCAATATTTCCAGTATAATTTACCTTTGGATAAATCTGTAATATAAATTGCAAACTGCTCGTATTCCGTTACCTGAAAGATAATAAATTCACCTAGTCTTGGTGTACTTTGAACTTTATGAAGATCTAGTTTTATAGCTAGATCAATTATATTAAAACTTCTCATTCATCATCAGCCACTCCAGTCCCAAGCCATTTTCAGCAAGTGTCTGATATTCTCCAAACCAAACACCCACCAGAGCATGCCTGCCAAGGCGTTCACAAAACAGGCATTTACCGTTTCATTGTTATCTAATTTCTAAATACTTCATATACCTGCATTTACTCTGTCTCCTCTTACTAAAAAATTTACTATATTCGTTTGACTTGTTCAAAGGCTAATGAATCAGGTATACCTATTTTTTCTTGCATAGATTTCCATATTTTCATAAGGTTGCTACTTCAAAACTTGTTATACATCATCCTTACCAAAAGTGTGCGTACATTGCCTAGGTGATCCTTTACATTATTTATTCATTAACATTTTTTAGCCAAAAAAAAGTTTTTTACTATGTCGATGACTTGATTTTATGTCGATACATTCTCATCAGTCATTTCAGGATAAATTGCTGGTATGTTAATGTTCTCTGTTTCGCTCAATGCTACAGAAATAACGGGAATAAATACCCTATTATTCCTTTTTCCTCTTGAGTCAAAGAATACATTATTTAAAATTGATAATTCAGATTCGTGTTTTTTTAGTCTCTCATGAAAATCTTTTACATAATTATCTTCACCCTTATTAGCAAGACAGGATGTCATTAAGAAAACTAATACTATTTTACTTATAATAATCTTCATTAAAATCCTTTTTTAGGTGCTTTATTACCATAGCGATAACCATTTACTATTGCTCTTTGATCAGCAGGATCATCTAGTAGTTTATGCCGATAACTTTTATTTTGATTATCTTCCCTACCATAAAAAGTATGGTTGAACTGAGCCCCTAACCGCAATGTAGCTAAATCGAACCCTAGGCTTCTACCAGCCATTCCCCACATAAAATTACTAAAATCTTTTGGATTATAACCAACTGACTTACCATACTTTGAACCAGCAACATGCAATACATTACCACTTCTCATCACCGAATTATCTGATCCCCAAAAATCTAGTTTTGCACTTTCACCCTCTCCATTTTGAAACCTGCTTTCATCAATAATATATGAAAACCTATTGTTTTGATTTTCTTCATTATTTGCACCGCTTTCATCTAACCCTTGATTGATTTCTGAATCACTTATTCTTTCAACAGTCATTTCACCATTCCTAAGTGCTTCACCATCTGATTCTAAATCATTAAACCCAAACCCATAGCCTCCGGTAAAGACTTTATTACCTTCAGGATCCTCTCCCGTTAATTGGTTATATCCCGTTATCTCTTTTTTACCATTATCAACAGTAGTGACATAAACTCCATCTTTAAAAAGCATAAGACTATCACCATTAATATCAACAAACTTTATAGGGTTATTTGCTCCATATTGGTAAGGTGTAAGCGAATAGTATTTATCAGCAAAAGCATCAGTATTAAAAAACCGTCCTATGGCTGCATCATAACTTCTCCAACCATAATCCAACCACCCCGTTTCTTCTTGCAGTTCTTTACCGTTGTAAAGATAATTTTGAGCAGTGGTATAATCCTTTGTATACTCGTTCATAACCATTCCAAACGGATAGTAATCATCCGCCTGCACCACCTCAGTCTTATGGTGGTTAATCATCAGATCATCAAAATACACCTCTGTTAAGGTTTCGCTTTCATTGCTCACGAAAATCATCAAGTAGCCATCTTGGCTAATGATAATATCCTCAAAAGCCAGCAGCTCATGCGTGCCGGTGCCCGTACCATCATCGGAAGCGGCTGAGGTAACTTGCCTAAAGCCGCCATTAACATAATTGAAGCTTTTATCGAACAATATGTAATTGAAGTAGGCTTCCGGTTCATTCTCATCAGAACTACCTAATGCACTTGCTGGCCAAAAGCCATTTTCAAGACCATTTGCATTGAAAGGTGTTTCACCGCCCACGGTTGTTCCGCTTAGCATAGCCACAAAAGCATCTACCAGCGCATCGCCATTCAACGCATCATCTTCCGTTCCTTCAATATATTTGGCATATACACTAGCACTTACTTTATCGCCTTCACTTACTAAAAAGGTCTTGCTAATACCCATACGCTCAGCATGTGCTGCAGACACCCTGTTGCTGTAACTCCCACTTTTGGCCATTACATTGAGTTTTGTAATGGCATCATAATTATCAAAGTATCCATTGGCTACTTCAAAACTGGTGTTAAAATCATCATCTCTTACGGCAAAAGTGGTGCGTACATTGCCCAGGTGATCCTTTAAATGGTATTGGTATTCATTAAGGCATTTTTTAGCCAAAAAAAAGTTTTTTGACGGGGCGTCCTTTTGAAGGAAAAGCAGATTTTTTATTTCACTGTCTTCCTTTGGGTGATAAGTGAGTTTCAAACAACCCATCTGTTTGTCTTGTCAAGATACTAATATTTGTTGGCGTGGAAGAAAATAAACGTCCCGGAAAAAAGTTAATGGCATTGTTTCATTTTGATGTTTAGCACCCTCTTTCCTGCCATTTACTTTTTATCGGGATGCTCCAAACGAACTGCTTTACTTCATTAAATGTACTGGCTTAGCTTCGTGCGGAAGTATTCTAATCACTAAAAACGTAAATCTGATTGTAGGAACTACTCACTTTGCCGACCTACGCTGTTTGCTCTGCGGGACTCTGCGGGTTTCACCAGCCAGCCTGACAAAAAAATAGCTCAGCACGATTGGCAGTGCCTAGCGGTGGTCGCAGGCTCGCCTAACACCGCTTTTCCGCTACCAGCACCAAGCTGGTAGCGTGCATGCCGAAGGATGCATAGCTTTCTGCGGTGGGTTTACTATCTGCTTTTCCATACTTGAGGATTTCTACTGGTATGCGTTACTCCAAAAACTACGATTAATTTTCTAGCTTCTTCAACTCGATAATGAACCTGATATGGAAACTTGTTTACCAGTGCATTTCTCATATTCCGATAACTGATCTGATAGTGTAGCGGATTCTTCTTAAGGTAAGCAAGTCTGGATTTTACGGCCTGATAAAAGATTTTGCCAAGACCTGCTTTCTGTTCATTGTACCAATCAATACTATCTTTAATGTCCAGCCGAGCTTCTGGTAATAATATAATCTTAAAGCTCATAAACCTTCCTCAAGCTCTTTCATCACATGATCCCAGTCTAACACATTATCTGGATCTTTTTCATAAGATACTATTCTTTCATCCAGCAATGCTTTATGAGCATCACTTAATGTTGCTTCCTGCTGTTCTTTAAAAGCTTGTATTTGCTCCAGTATTGATTGATCCTGCAACTTTGTGAGCCAGTGTATAAGGTCGACTTTTACTGATTGAATATCCATTCTGATTATTTTTATTGATTCTATAAAGTTAACGATTTATTTTTTTATTTGATTTACCCCATCGGATGAAAGCTATTAACATGTACTAATAGACCCGCGGTATCGTTTCTTTGGTAGGATTCTGTGCGCTGGTTTTTACCTGCCGGAGGCAGACAAATCTGTGGATTGCCGAATACTAAATTTATCTTAGGTTGTACCTTTCTAACTAACTGGCAATTTACACGAGCTTGTAGGTTGTACTTGTAACATCAATGCTACTTTATGCATTGATAATAAAAAAACGGATTGTAAATCCTTTCATAAAACTTCGGGATTGCAAATCCCGAAGAGGGGGTTTCCGTTCCGTTTCAGGAGTAGAGACAAGAGGTACCCCGACACAGGTACTCCCTTGATCTATAATGACTTTGGTAGCCTGAACCTAAATTAACTGCATGAGGATGATTTTGAAGATATGGATCTGGTGCAAGATGATTAACTGCTGGATTTTGCAAAAGTCTTTATGAACTAAGCGGGAAACAGGCATGTTAAAAAATTTCACACATAACTACCTTGCAAAGCATTAAGGGAGCGTTTGGCTTAGAAATACAATCTCAAGCCTCTCTTAAAAGCGTGGGGTTTTAATATTTTTGATATGGACACAAGCGAAATGCTTGCGCCAGCGGAGGGTAAGTAATAAGTTATCCTTTCATTTTGGATATTTCTTGTCTTGAATCGAAAAAATCAGTGAGATAGATGGCTTCATTTTCGATTTTATAAATAATCTTGAAATGACCCTCTATAATTCTTCTATGACCCTCTTTTAAATGTTTTAAATATTCTTCAATTTGTCCCCTGTAAGGATTCGAGGCTAGGCTGTTAGCACGATCAAACAATCGGTCTTTTAACTGTGCAGCTTTTTGGGGTGGTAGTTTTTGAAAGATTATTGCAAAGTCTAAAGATTCTTCAAGACTGTTAATCGACTGATCGGTATAAATTACCTTCATATGCCCATTCGCTCTTTTATTTTAGCTTCTGCCTCTTCTCTGTTATATACCCTACGTTCTTCAATATCCTTATTAGCTTTTTGGGCACGTGAAGTAAGCTTTTCTTTCAGAACTGGATCTAATTCCTGCTGTTCTTTCTTTAGAACAGACTCTAATTTTTTGATAAGTTCGTCACTACTTATTGCTAATATCTCCTCAATAAAATGAAGCTTTCTTGTTTGTAAATCCATTTTGATTCTTATTAATTGCTTTAAACAAATATAACAATTTCAACTTCATTTTTAGTTTCATTTATTTATTTTAGCTCACCGGATGGAATCTATCAACATCCAGTAATAGATCCACGGTGTTGTTTCTTTGGTAGGCTTCTGTGCGCTGGATTTTCCAACCGGAGGCAGACAAATCTGTGGACTGTCATGTCCAACGCTCTTAGTTTATACTTATCTGACCAACCGGTAATTTTTATAAGCTTGTGGGTTAAACTTGTAATACTAATTCTGCTTTTTGCAATGGCGGTGAAAAAACGGATTGTAAATTCTTTGATGAAACTTCGGGATTGCAAATCCCGAAGAGGGGGATAGGAGGAGGGGTGTGCAGCCTTATTCGAAATATTTTAAATAGATTATTTACTCTCTAATATTTTGGGAGATTGGAGTGTGCTAACGATATCAACTATTTTAATAGTGTTTTTAGTTTCTCTGTATAATACTTTGTAATGCCTGACTACTATTCTTCTGTATTTTGGATTTATATCATCTATCTAATATTGCTTGGAAAAATAGATTGTTTTAGGACTATTTAATAGGTTTTACTTTACATTCTTTGCTCCTTGAGGTGATTTCTCTTTATAATAATCATAATGTCTTTTAAAGCCTCCTTAGCCTGTTTTGACCAAATTATTTTAAACTTTTCCATCACCAATTCTCCGATTCTTTTTCCAGTTCCTCTTGACTTATGTATTCACCTTCACTTAATTGTTTCTCTGCTTTTTGCAAACGCATATCATAGGCTTGTTTTGTCAAGGGCTTCCCTTCAGCTGTATAACCAACTATCATTTCTTCCTCTAATAACTTATCTATTTTATTCAATAATGAGGCTTTTGAAATACTCATTATCTTTTGCATAACATTTAATTTAGTTTCTTGTAGTCCCATAGTAATTCAATTAATCTATTCAAAGTAACAATTTATTTTACTCCTTTCATGGATAATGATGTTGAATTTCACATTTTATCTACTATTTCTCAACGAACTTTCACTTTTTACGCTACCTAATAATATCTACTTGCATCCGACAATAGACCTTTGTTTCGGCTTCTTTGGTAAGAATCTGTGCTTCGTATTTTCCAGCCTGAGGCAGATAAATCTGTGGCCTGCCAAGTACTACACTTCTGTTAGTTGTACCTATCTGACCAATTAGCAACTTGTACGAGCTTGTAGGTTAAACCTGTACTATCAATACTACTTTTTGCAATGGGGATGAGACAACGGATTGTAAATCCTTTGATGAAGCTTCGGGATTGCAAATCCCGAAGAGCGGGTATCAACTGCAAATTGTGCTCCTACTCACTACAGAAAAGCTTAAGATAACGAGGTATTATTGAGGAAATGAAAGCTGGTGGTATATAATTAATTGCGCTACGTGGTTGATTAAAAGCACGGACGGTTACTAAGCGCTAAGAAGCAACAGCACGAGCGATCACCAAAGGTACACCTTTTCTGCCCCAAGCTAACATGAGGGACGTACCGCCTTTAAGCGATAAATGTAAGATTAATGTCTACTCTTGATGCCTTCTTTTTATGGATGGTGGATTTTGGTACATGTTAAAAATATCCGTTATAAAAACTATCTCTGACTCTTGCAAATAAATGATTTTATAGTTGCCTTCGAGTATAAATCTGTGGCCTTGGTTCAGAAAACGAAATATCTTCAACAATTCGGCCTCTATTAGATAAGCTTGATAAGCTACTGGCTTTTTCAAGGTTTTTTTCAATTATTCTCTCAGCAACATCTACTGGGTAACGGCAGTAGATTTTTCTCAATCTTTCTTCTGCCGGGGCGGTAAAGTCTACTTGCACTGGTTACCAACTTTTTATATTGACTCTCACCTGAGCAATACTTTTAGTTCTCCCCTCATTAATCGCCTTATTAGAAGCCTCTGCTCTTGATATCAAGTCAGATTTAGTAATTATGCTTCCCTCTGGATTATATCCTAAAGCTTTACCCTCATCAAAACTGTGTAGCACCTTCTTAATCTTTTCAATTACACTAATATCTTGAAGTCAGGCTAGTTGCTCTATCAAATAAAGTTTCTCTGTTTGTAAATCCATTCTATTTTCTATTTTAATCATAAAAGTAACGATTTATTTTAGCAGTTGATTCACCCCGTGGGATGCAACCTATCAACATCCCGCAACAAGTTATGTGTGTTTGCTTTAATAGAGTATAGTGCGCTGGATTTTCTTGCCAAAGGCAGGTAACCGGTGAACGGCTATGCGTTGTAATTTTCAAACAGGGTTCAAACCTTCAAAAACTAAGATTTAAACCAAACAATTGCGCGTTATTAAGATTAATGCAGCATGCATTTACAAATATCTACACCTATTAACAATAACTACCTTAACATAAAAGCCGGGTTTAACGAAACGCTCTTTATGAGCTTAAATCCGCCTTTTCCTCCGGTTAAGTTGAAGGAGTTTGGTGGATGTACAGTAGGCGATATTGTGCACTTGGAACTCAATTTCATTCTATTTAAGCAAGATTGGATTAGCGAAATTACTTTTGACAATACCGATACCGAAATTTTTGAATTTATTGATGAGGGTAAAAAGCTACCGTTTTTCTTAAAGCACTGGAAACACCACCACAAAGTGCTAAAAATAGATGATTCCCTATCAAACATAATTGACGACATAACTTTCAAATCTCCCTTTTGGCTTATGGATTACCTGCTTTACCCGGTGCTTTGGTTGCAGTTTGCCTACCGTAAACCAATCTACAAGCAGATTTTTAACAAATCGTAACTCCTGCAATAGTGGGCCTTATGTTGGAAAGTTTGCAAAGAGCGCATTTAGCACTTATATTGAATCTGTGAATAAATTCACCAATAAAAATGACTGACTTCTGATCGTGAGATTGTTGAAGGACATGCTCGTGCTAAAGAGCGTTTCACACTTATGTAATTTGTTTTATGGACGTAACACCCAATCAACTAAAAGCGGTAGCAGAATTCTCTGAGGTTCCTGAAGACCAGCTTCAATGGCTTATTGATAATTCAGAAGTGAAACGCATTGATGCAGGCAATTATATCTTCTCCAAAGGTGATGCCATTGATAAGATGTATGTTATCCTCGAAGGTAAAGCGCTTATTAAGGTAGCTCAGAACGGAAGTTACAAGCAGGTAGCCACGTTAGAGGCCAAAAGTATTTCCGGCTATTTGCCTTTTTCCCGAGCCACCAGTGCCTTAGGATTTGGCGAAGTAGTGGAAGACTGCCTGATACTTGAAACCAAGAAAGCCGAAGTATTGCAAATGGCGCGCGAGCATTACGAGCTCACAGAATCGCTGGTTCATACTATGACCAACCGAACACGTGAGTTTGCCAAGCAAAATGTGCAGGCAGAAAAAATGATGGCCCTCGGTAAGTTATCGGCTGGGTTGGCACATGAACTCAATAATCCTGTTTCAGCTATTTCGCGCAGTGCCCAAGAGCTCAAAAAGCAATTAGGCCACACACCGGAAAAGTTTAAAAATATTATGGCGCTAAAACTTGATAACTCCCAAACGGATAATATCAATAGCTTGATGACGGAAAAAATGATGAACAAGCCAACCGATCAGATGAGCCTGATGGAAAGAAATGATGCGGAAGATATGCTGGAGCAATGGCTGACGGAGCACAACGTAGCGCGACCTTATGAGCTTACCGAAACATTGTTGGAGTTCGATTTTAGTGTGGATACTTTAACGGAAATAAGCAAGGTAGTAGGAGAAAACAATTTTCCCACCGTACTCAAGTGGATTGAAAACAACCTGACAACTGAAAAAATAGTCAATGAAATACAGGAAGCATCCGAGCGAGTGGATAATTTGGTGAAGTCCATAAAGAGCTTTACGCACATGGATCAAAATCCGGAACCGCAGCCGGCAGATATTCTGAAAGGAATTAATGACACGCTCACCATGCTGAACCATAAAGTAAAATCAAAAGGAATACAAGTAGATAAAAAATATGCGGCAAACTTGCCCAAAGCCAATGTTATTATTGGTGAGATAAATCAGGTGTGGACTAATCTCATTGACAACGCCATTGATGCAATGGAGCGAAACGGAATGCTGGAAATAGCTGTTTCGGAGGAATCAGCTTGTATCTACGTAAAAATTACGGATGATGGGGAAGGCATTCCACAGGAAAACCTGAGCAGAATTTTTGATCCTTTTTTTACTACCAAGGCCATCGGTAAAGGGGTTGGCATGGGCCTAGAGTTGGTGCAAAGAATAGTAAGCCAGCATAGGGGAAAGATAGATGTTAAATCTGAGCAGGGAAAAACGACTTTTACAGTGGGTCTGCCAACAGTTTAACTAACAACGCACAAAGGAGAAAATGAAGAAACCAATCATATTTGCTTTAGATGATGATGTTCAGGTATTAAAAGCGGTAACACGCGACTTAAAATCTAAATTTCAGGAGGATTTTAGAATTATGAATACGGCCAGCGCCAACGATGCCGTTGAAGCAGTTGAGGCGTTGCAGAAGAAAAATGAAGTAATTGCGTTGTACCTGATAGATCAGCGCATGCCGGAAATGTTGGGGGTAGATTTTTTAGCGAAAATCAACCATATTTTTCCGGATGCAAAAAAGGTGTTGCTAACTGCTTATTCAGATACTGACGCAGCCATTCGCGCAATTAACGAGGTGCAGCTCGATTATTACCTAAACAAGCCATGGAGCCCACCTGAAGAACGCCTTTTTCCGGTGCTGGAAGACCTGCTGGGTGCATGGCAGCGCACCTTTGTGCCTGAATTTGAAGGCATTCGGGTAATCGGCTATCAGTATGCACCCTATTCTCATGAGATAAAAGATTTTTTGGCCAGCAACCTTTTTCCCTTTCAGTGGCTGGATGTAGAAGTGAGCGAAAAGGCACAGGAACTCGTAAAACTACACAAGCTGGAAGCAAAAGACCTGCCTGTTGTCTCATTTTCCGATGGTGAATGTATGGTGAGACCAAGCACTGTTGCATTGGCAAAAAGGCTGGGACTCAATGCCGAGGTAAAAGAAGAAATGTACGATGTAGCCATCATTGGAGCAGGCCCATCAGGATTGGCAGCGGCAGTTTATGGCGGTTCTGAAGGCTTGAAAACACTGTTAATAGAGAAACACTCGCCCGGTGGGCAGGCAGGTAAAAGCTCTAGAATTGAGAATTATTTAGGTTTCCCTAATGGGCTGAGCGGACAAGATTTAACCCATAGAGCACTCACACAAGCCAAGCGCTTCGGCATAGAATTTTTATCACCCAGAGAGGTTTGCTCGCTTAGCACCAAAGACAATTACAAAATTTTGAAGTTGAGCGATGGCACTGAAATCCGAAGCAAGAGCATCATTATTTCTACAGGAGTGAATTATAAAAAATTACCGGCTGAAGGGGTGGATGATTTTACCGGAGCGGGCGTGTATTATGGCTCATCGATGACTGAGGCACAGGCTTGCAGCGATAAGCAAGTATTCATAGTTGGGGGAGGCAATTCTGCCGGGCAGTCCGCTATTTACTTATCCAAATATGCCAAAAGGGTATATATCATTATTCGCAAGCCGGATTTGAAAGAAAGCATGAGCAGCTATCTGATTGATCAGATTAACACGGTGGACAATATTGAAGTGGTAGCTACTACTGAAATAACAGCCGCGCTGGGCGAAAACGAAAGGTTAAAGGAGCTGGAGCTAACCGATGTGAATACTGATGAAAAGAAAAAAGCTAATGCCGATGCGTTATTCATTTTTATTGGCTCCAAGCCCTATACTGAATGGATAATGGATGACATATTGCAGGATGAAAAAGGATTTCTACGAACCGGCAGAGATTTGGAAAAATCGGAAAGCTTTAAGCAGCGGTGGAAGCAGAGCCGCGATCCTTATCTCTTGGAAACATCCAGCCCGGGTATATTTGCTTCGGGCGATGTACGCTCAGGCGCTATGAACAGGGTAGCCTCCGCAGTAGGAGAAGGCTCTATGGCTATAAAATTTGTACACCAATATTTAAATGAGATATAACCATGGCGCTACTGAGCAAAACATGCGAGCACTTGTCAACTTTTGACCCCGCAAATAAAAAAGAAGGTACGGCCTACGAATGCACCAGCTGCCTGGAAAACGGTGACCGCTGGGTGCATTTGAGAACCTGTCAGCAGTGTGGCATTACCTTGTGCTGCGACTCCTCGCCCAACCGGCATGCCAGTAAACATGCAGCAGCACAGCAACATCCTGTAATTATTTCTGCCGAGCCGGGAGAAAAATGGGCATGGTGTTATGAGCATAAGCAATTCCTTAAATTTTAGTTTTAACGTTTATTTTTTTATCAGCCTACTTTTCAGTAGAATGCCATAATTATTTCTATTTTTGTGGTTTTAGAACCAATATTTATGCGCTTTTTCATCTTCCTACTTTGGCTAACAGCCTCTACCCATATTTATGCCGCTACAGTACTAATTGAAATCCAACATAAAGAAAATGTTGAAATTGAAATTTATGATGCCGCATTAGGGCAGTATATTCAATACAAATCAACCTTTGATTTCCCTGATAAAACCACTTTTGGCCTTGATGACGGTCGTTTTACATTGCTTGAAATGATTATAGATGGGCAGCCATATCTACTTTACGTAAAAGGCAGTTACATTACCATTGATCTCATAAAATCTAAGGTGAAAAGTGATGCCTATTTTTTATTTAAAAGGAAAAAAGATTTTTTTAATACTGATGTGAATGGTAAATGGCTACTTCATTTGTTTGAAATCGAAAAGTTTTATAAAGGATTGTTAGATAAAATGGATAGTCTTATTAAAGTGGATAATTCCTACGGAATGTCTGAAAATGGAGTTCACTTTTGGGATGAAGCATCAGCAAAAAAAATGCTTTCTTACTTGAAAGCGTCTCACACCAACGAGCAAAATTTTAAGCTAAAATACAATTGCCCTTCATTTATTAAGTATGCAGAAACATGCTATGCGCTGGCTTATCAATATTCCGGATATGATATTGACAGAACGGCAGACTTAACCGGGCAGTACGATTTAATTGTGAATGATATGCCCGAAGGCACAGCAGAGGCTGTAATATTACATCACTTCTTCAGGCCTGCCACACCACTTTCTACCATGCAATCGGCTGCAAATTTTGATGTATTTAATACGCTTAACTCAAGGGTTAAATACGCTGCCAAACGCGCTATTGATTTAAAGAAATCGAAAATTACTATTGATCCGGTCAGTAAAATAAATTGGTTCGAAGCGAGCAGTATAGATGAATCTTTAAATACATTTTTTGATCAAAGAATTTACAACAAACCCACATTAATTGTATTCTGGACTACTTTTGGAGGGCTTATGAATCGTGAATACACCTATTTAAGAGAATTAAACGATATTTATGGTGATTACTTCGATTTTGTTTACGTATGTGTAAATGCCTACGGGCAGGAGAGGAAGGCTAAAGCCATTATAGCGCGTGAGGGCCTCAATGGTAATCATTTGTTTCCGCAAACTGCCGATGCTTACTGGAAGAGTGAATGGAAAGGTGAAAAAATATCAGCTTTGCCCTTTTACATAATTACCAACGTAAATCAGGAAGTGCTAACAGCAGTTAATACACCTCTTGATTTTAACGATAGAGTACTTGCACAAATAAAGGCCTTGAAAAATGGAAAGGGCTCTGAGGCAAACTAAAGCCTTACAGAAGTGCTTTTCCGAACGTACCACCTCTTCGGGATTTGCAACCACCTCTTCGGGATTTGCAATCCCGAAGTAATCTTTCAGGATTTGTAATCCTTTTTTACCACTTATCATTCGTTAACTTTTGTTAGTCGAATTAATAACCGCCACCTTTTATTCAAAATTACAAACGAAGTGCACAATCAATATTATCTCAGCCTGCTTTTGCGGAAATCGCATAAGAGAAACAGCGCTAATTAATTGCAAGACGAACTCTGCTGAAAAGTTATAAGAAATAAAAAAAGGAACGTTGAAGTCCCTTTTTTATTTTGATCAGTTATATGAGTCAAGCATTACTTTTTATCGGCTTCGTCTTTTGATTCGGCCACGGCTTCGTCTTTTGATTCAGCCACGGCTTCATCTGTTAAATCCTTGGGAGCTTTAGCTTCTGCATCTTCTTGCTCCTCTACTTTAGTAGCATCTACCTGACTTTCGGTATTGGTAAAAGCCTCATAGCTGGTTTGATTTTCGTAAGGTCTTTTACCAATTAATCGTTCCAAATCAGATTGGAAAATAATCTCTTTCTCCAATAATTCCTGAGCAATTATCTCCAGCTTGTCCTTTTTATCACTAAGTAATTGCTTGGTTCTCTCGTAGGCAGATTCAATCAAATTGCGCACCTCCTCATCAATAGTATTAGCTGTTGCCTCAGAATATGGTTTGGTAAATTTGTAATCGCCTCCGTCTTTAGAATCATAAAACGATACGTTACCAATTTTATCATTCATACCATAAACGCTAACTATGCTGTAGGCCATTTTGGTTATTCTCTCTAAATCGCTCAAAGCACCGGTAGAAATTTTGCCAAAAGTTAACTCTTCTGCAGCTCTTCCGCCTAAAGCCATGCACATCTCGTCCATGAGTTGCTCAGTCTGATATAAAAACTGTTCTTTTGGTAAATATTGTGCATAGCCTAACGCAGCCACACCCCTAGGTACAATACTTACTTTTACCAACGGATCGGCATGTTCTAAATACCAGCCGGCTACTGCATGCCCCGCTTCATGGTATGCAACAATTTTTTTCTCATCCGGAGAAATAATTTTATTTTTCTTTTCAAGTCCTCCAATAACCCGATCGATAGCATCGTGAAAATCTTGCATTTCAATAGCTTTTTTATTTCTTCTGGCAGCTATCAAAGCTGCTTCATTACAAACGTTGGCTATTTCAGCTCCGGCAAAGCCGGGAGTTTGCGCTGCTAACTTTTTAGATTCCACACTTTTAGTATCCACTTTTAATGGTTTCAAGTGTACTTTAAATATGGCTTCTCTCCCAATAATATCCGGTTTATCAATACTAATTTGTCTGTCAAACCTACCGGCTCTCATTAAGGCTGAATCTAATACATCCGGCCGGTTAGTGGCCGCCAAAATAATTACACCTGAGTCCGTAGAAAAACCATCCATTTCCACTAATAACGAGTTAAGCGTATTTTCCCGCTCATCGTTTGAGCCGGGGGCTTTACCTCCACCTCTTGAGCGGCCTATTGCGTCTATCTCATCAATAAAAACAATACAAGGGGCTTTTTCTTTGGCTTGTTTAAATAAATCTCTCACTCTGGCAGCACCAACACCCACAAACATTTCAACAAAATCGGAACCTGATAATGAGAAAAACGGAACTTCAGCTTCTCCTGCCACGGCCTTTGCTAACAAAGTTTTACCGGTTCCGGGAGGGCCTATAAGTAAAGCACCTTTAGGTATTTTACCTCCGAGCGTGGTAAATTTCGATGGGTTCTTTAGGAATTCTACAATCTCGGCAACTTCTTCCTTGGCTTCATCTAAACCCGCTACATCCTTAAAAGTAATCTTTACTTTGTTTTCCGCATCAAACAAGGCGGCCTTTGATTTGCCTATATTAAATAATTGACCACCGGGGCCTCCTTGTCCGGTCATTCGCCTCATTAAAAACCATACACCAAAAAGCAAGAATATTAAAAAGCCATAATTCAACAACATGTCTGACCACTGCGTGCGTTCTTCTACTTCGTAACCTATTCTTTGATCTTCAGCCACTTGCTCCTCTAACTCTTGAAAATTCTTGTTAAATATTTCTAAGTTAGGCACTTTAAAACTATACTGTGGGCCGGAATTAGTGTTAAATGCGCCACTACCATTCTCCAACTCATTGGCGTATTTTGAATTATTCAACGCCTCTTCTCTCAGGTAAACCTCAACCGTGCTTTGATTCTTTAATAAAACCACCTTTTTTACATCATTGCTAATGTACATGCGTTCAAATCTCTTTTCAGAAATTTCTTTCGCATTATTTCCTCCACTAAAAAGCGAAATACCAAATACGATTGATACTAAAATAATGATTGCCCAAACTTGATAGTTAGGCTTCTGAGGTGGCTTAGGTATATTTTTCTTTTTACTACTCGCTGGTTTATTTGCCATTATACTTTGTTAATTATTCTTATCTCAATTACGTGACTAGCTTAACGCTTTGCCAACAACTTATGTTTTTTTCTAAATTTCCGCAATTTCTGTCACCTTTGCGTCCCCCCAAAGGTCTTCCAAATTGTAATGAGTACGCTTTTCTTTTTTAAAAATGTGGGCTACCACACTTACAAAATCAATGAGCATCCACTCTTTATTATTTTTACCTTCTTTCTGCCAAGGTTTCTCTTTACTTGCTTTATGTACAAATGCTTCAATAGCATCTGCAATGGCATCCGCCTGTGTATCAGAATTAGCTGAGCACACAACAAAATAGTCTGCTACTGAATTCTTTATCTCCGATAAATCTAATACCACAATATTACTAGCTTTTTTATCCTGCATGCCCAGAACTACTAGCTTGCTTAAATCTTCCGATTTCATTAATTAATTTTTGAGATGAAGCTGCATTTATTTGCTGTAAATATGATTTGTTGCAAACAAAATTTAATAGCAGCCTGAAATTTAAATGTTTGAGAAGCGCTCAACACGGTTACCAGTATTTTCGCTTCTTTATATTAACTATATCTAAAATATATATTTTTGTATAAGGCTTACACACCTTGGGTGTATATTTGTATTTAATTATTTTGCAGAATTAGACTTCGTAAAACTACATAATAATAGTGCATAAAATCTCTGCCAATACTTTATTTATCGCTAATCAGTTTATTTCTCTGCCAAGCTGTCACTCAACTAATGACATGTTACTGCAAATGGCAGGTGATGGCTTACTATATGAGGGTGCTTTGTTGCAGGCCGATGCACAAACAAATGGCAAAGGCCAAAGAGGTAACTCATGGGAAAGCGAGCCACTTAAAAACCTCACATTTTCAGTACTTTTGAAACCTTCTTTCTTAACGCCTCAACAACAGTTTGAGCTTAATAGGGTAAGTTCATTGGCAATTATGGAGGCAATTTCACCATATCTTCCGCATGAAGAAGTTAGCATTAAATGGCCAAACGATATATACGTAAATAAGCTCAAGCTAGGAGGTGTTTTAATAGAAAATAGTTTAAGTAAGCAAGCAATTACTCAAAGCATTGTAGGTATTGGTTTAAACATTAACCAGCTACTTAATTTGCCTAAAAATGCCACTTCAATAATTGCCTCCACAGGGGAGGTGAATGAACTTGATCAAGTGCTGGTGAATATTGCAAAACAGCTGGAGCGATACTATTTGCAGTTAAAAAGAGGTGATAATTCCACCATCCATGCCAACTATATGCAGCACTTATATTTGCATAAGCAGGAAGCAAAATTTGAGGATAGCGAAGGGCTATTCAGAGGTACAATAACAGGTGTCACTGCCGAAGGTCTGTTGGAAATTCAGAAAAATACCGGAAAAATAAAACAGTACCAGTTCAAAGAGGTTGTTTTTAAAAATTAGCAAACACGTTAAACCTAAAATTACTTTTCTAATATTAAACTTATGTAGTAATTTTGGGGTCAAATTCGAAATTGAAATACAAATCAAATGGTTGAAACACAGAATTATAAAGTAAAAGACATATCCCTTGCAGCTTGGGGTAGAAAAGAAATTACCTTGGCAGAAGCTGAAATGCCAGGCTTGATGGCATTAAGAGAGGAATATGGCAAGGAGCAACCATTAAAAGGAGCTAGGATAGCGGGTTGTTTACACATGACTATACAAACAGCTGTGCTTATTGAAACGCTTACCGCCCTGGGTGCTGAGGTAACTTGGAGTTCTTGCAACATCTTCTCTACCCAAGACCAGGCAGCAGCAGCAATTGCCGCCACCGGTGTGCCGGTATATGCATGGAAAGGCATGAATGAGGAAGAATTTAACTGGTGCATTGAGCAAACTTTATTTTTTGGAGAGGGCGATGACAAGAAGCCTTTAAACATGATTTTGGATGATGGTGGTGACTTAACCAATATGGTGTTGGACAACTACCCTGAATTAGCAGGAGATATAAAGGGCTTGTCCGAGGAAACTACCACAGGTGTACACAGACTTTACGAAAGAATGAAAAAAGGCACGCTTCCAATGCCTGCCATTAATGTGAACGATTCGGTTACTAAATCTAAATTTGATAATAAATATGGTTGTAAAGAATCATTGGTTGATGCCATAAGAAGAGCAACTGATGTAATGATGGCCGGAAAAGTAGCTGTAGTAGGTGGTTATGGAGATGTAGGAAAAGGATCAGCAGCTTCACTTAGGGGAGCTGGCGTACGCGTTATTGTAACTGAGGTTGATCCTATTTGTGCGCTACAGGCAGCAATGGATGGTTTTGAAGTTAAGCCCATGAAAAAGGCGGTACAAGAGGCCGACATTATTGTTACTGCTACAGGTAATAAAGACATCATCACCAGCGATTTATTTGAAGCTATGAAAGACAAGGCCATTGTTTGTAACATTGGCCATTTTGATAATGAAATTGATGTTGATTGGTTGCACAAAAATGCAGAATGGGATAACATTAAGGCTCAGGTTGACCTGATTACTTTCAAAAGTGGTAAGCAAATTATTTTGTTGGCGGAAGGTAGGTTGGTAAACCTTGGTTGCGCAACAGGCCACCCATCGTTTGTTATGTCCAATTCATTTACCAACCAGACTTTAGCGCAAATTGAGCTGTGGAAGCATACTGATAAGTATGAAAATGCAGTTTATACTTTACCTAAGCATTTGGATGAAAAGGTAGCAGCTTTACATTTGGCTAAAATTGGTGTGGAATTAGACACACTCTCTAAGGACCAGGCAGATTATATTGGTGTAACTCCCGAAGGTCCTTTTAAGCCGGAGTATTACAGGTACTAATAGCTTATTTGTAAAATGAAACCTCAGTTTAAGCTGGGGTTTCATTACAATATGAAGAATGATGTCGTCATCTACACTGCAATTTTTGGACCGTATAACGATCTAATCCCGCAAAAAAAAATTCCTGGTATCAGTTATGTTTGCTTCACCGATCAGCCTTTTAAATCTAGGAGTTGGAAGGTTATTCGAGTAAGGCCAGAGTTTGATGATAATACCAGAAATAACAGGCAGTATAAGATATTGCCTCACAAGTACCTTAGCGAATATAAGTATTCAGTCTATATGGATGGTAACTTCCTTGTACGAAGAAATATTCTGAGTTTTCTAGCGTATCAACTAAGTAATTGCAGCATGTTAATTTTTGATCATGCGCAAAGCAATGACTCGCGCAATTGCTTGTACGATGAATATGAAGCTGTTATTAAGCTAGGAGAGGAAAAGGGCTATTTTAAAGATGATCCGGAAGTGATGAAGAAACAAATTAATCGCTATAGAGCGGAAGGATATCCTGAGCAAAATGGTTTAATATCGGCCGGGGTATTAATTCGCAGGCATAATGAACCTGAAATTATTGAACTAATGGAAACCTGGTGGGCAGAGTTAGAGAAAGGAAGCAAACGAGACCAACTAAGCTTTAATTACGCGGCTTGGAAGTGTAACTTTAGCTTAAAATACCTGCCTGGTAATTTAAGAGATAATGAAAATTTTTTGTTCTTAGGGAAACACGAAAGAGCTACAAAGGCAAATATTTTAGGTATAGATTAAAAAAATTCTTTGGTCTTAAAAAAGTGAAGACTTATATCTCGTTTATTCCATATGGTGTTTTAACATAGCCTTTATCGATAGTTTCCTGAAGTAAAACCAGATTGTCTTTTTCAAAAGCTCTGCTCTGCTTTTTATGCCACACATGATATTGCACTAGGGCAAATTTAGGTTTGAATATTTCAAAACCAGCATGCTTTGCACGTATATTCAATTCAGTATCCTCTCCCACTCCGGGATGTTTATATCGCTGATCAAAACCATTTAAGATGACTAGATCATCCTTGTGCATTGAAAAATTACAGCCGAGAATTCCTTTTTTGGAAGTGCCGTATCGCTCATTTAATTCTTTGTTATTAATCCTAAATCCTACCTCTGCCTTTCTGGTTTTACCAAAAAAACTATCCCAAAGCGCTGCATATTTTAATGATTGAAGCTTTCCTTGTTTAATAAACTTAATATTGACTTTATCGGACAATCTTTCTGACAATTCAACTCTTCTGCCGTTAACAATTCTTTCAGCTTTGCTATATTTCAAGTGATCTTCTATGAAATATTTATCAGGAATACAGTCGCCATCTATGAATATCAAATAGGGGCTCTCGGAAGCCAGCACAGCTTTATTGAGTACTGTTGTTTTCCTAAAACCTCTATCCTCATGCCAGATGTGTTTTATAATTAAATTGCTTCTCTTTATATATAATTGAATATTATCTACAACTTTTTGAGGAGAACCATCATCTGCAATAATTACTTCAAAATTACTTTCTGATTGCTGTTTAAGTGCTTCGAAAATCAACGCTAGCTGATCAAATCTTTCATAGAATCCTATAATTATCGAAGCCTTAAGCATGTTCTTTCAAGTCTTTATATAATGAGATATATTGAGCAGCCATTTGTTTCATACCAAATTGCTGGGCTTTCTCTTTGGCTTTTAAGCCAATCTGTTTCAACAAATGGTCATTTGCTAGTAGCTCAATAAGTCTTTTTGATAGCGCTTTATAATCACCTACACGCTCAACGTAACCATTTATTCCCTGCTCAATAATTTCTGGAATACCACCGGCATTGGTTCCTAATAATGCGCAACCGGCTGCTGCGGCATCAATAAAACTTGTTCCTAGGCCTTCAGAACTTGAGCAAAGCATGAATACATCAGAAGCTTGTAAAATTTGAGGAACATCAGTTCTAAAGCCTGCAAAAGTAAGTCTATCTTCAATTTTTAGCGCTTTTACCAATGATTTAAGCTGTTGCTCTTCCCGTCCTTTTCCCACGATAAGGAAATGAACCTGCTCAGATTTTTGAATGGTTTCAGCGGCTGTTCTAATAAAAGTTTCAAAATCTTTTTCAGAAGATAAAGCACCAACCCCTGTGATTAACAAGTAATTTTCAGGGATATTAAATGCTTTCTTTATCGAGTAATTTTTGTCAAACGCCTTGAATTTGCTAAGATCAATACCACTGTATATCACTGAAAGTCTGCTCTCATCTTTTACTATCAGCTTTACCTGTTTCTTAACATCCTGCGAAATACAAACAATTTTCTTAATACTATTGTGGTTGTATTTCCACTGATTAATAGCAGTTTGTTTGATGGTGAATGAGACTCTTCGGTGAAGAATGAACTGTTGCTTATTGCTTATCAAATTAGCGAATAGACCAATGGAATGAGCCTTCGAGGTATGTAGATGAACGAAGTCAGCTTTATGTAAATTAAATAATTTAGCAACTTTTACTATAGCCGAAATGTCAATTGAGTTTCTTACAGAAATAGCTCTGAAAAGAATTTGTTTTTGTTTAGCATACTCGTGCATCTCAGAGCCTTTTCTACAAATGAGAAAGTTTTCAATGCCAGTCTTGTCCAGCTCCTCAATGAAATAAGCAATTTGCTGCTCGCCACCCCGCCAATGTTTTTCAGTGCTGAAATGAAGAACTTTCATTGATGCTTTGTTCTTCTTTTTTGCATGTACTTAGCATATTTTAAAAATTTAGAATGTGCTGAAATGATTGCTACTGTAAATCCCTCGAAACCATCTAAAAAACCTAATTGAAAAATATATTTTTTAAGAAACGTAAAAGGGGGGGTTAGAATTATTTTTAGTAACACCGATTTTCTTTTATTCAAGTTCAAGAGACGTTCGGCAGCCAATTCAGAAAACTTATTTACTTGTGCTAAATGGGTAAAGATAGAAGAAGTGGTATAGTGTAGAATATTGTTTTTTAAAATACCAATTGAAGATATTTCTTTAAATTCTAAGCTTTCATGAACTTTTGCTTCTGACCAGATGGCAATGCCCTTCTTCCAAAATCTTATTTTATAATCAGGATATTCTCCTCCATATTTCATCCAATGGCCGTAGTAATTGTTGAGCCTTGGAATTTTATAAATCTCGAAACTTGGCTTATCCTTTATTAATTGTAAGATTTCATCAATTAATCCACTACTTAATCGTTCATCGGCATCTAAACATATAATGTAGTCACCATTGCACCACTTAACAGCATCATTTTTTTGTTGTCCGTAACCCTTAAAATACTGTTGATGAAAAATGACCTGTTTAAATTGCTTACAAATCTCAGCAGTTTTATCTGTTGAATAGCTATCCAAAACTATTATTTCATCAGCTATTGGCAGTAGCGAATTTATACAGGCTTCAATATGAAATTCCTCGTTATAAGTTATTATGATGGCACTAATTTGCATTTAAGCTGAATATTTTTTTTGCAAAGGCCCTGCAGTTCTCCCAATCTGCTGTATAAAAGTTTTCTACGTTCTTTAGAGCTTGCTTAGGAATAAGAGCGTGTTCCTCATCAATTTCAGGTAAAAAACTGGCAATTCTTAAAAAAAGATGGTTAACCAGCCATTTTGACCTGTAGTTCAGATAATGTATAGCTCTGTTTTGTGTTTTGTACTCTTTCGATTTATCAAAAGGGCCGTATTTGAGGATAAATTTTAATTGCTTTTCTGAATAGGAGCTATGCTTAACACGTAAATCAATGTCAGTTAGCTGATAAGAAGCGTTTAGGTAATCGGCTATTCTATCTAGAAATGCTTCAGCATTTTTTTTAAGATCATCATAAAATAGGACAAGTGGTTGCTTAGTAAAAGTTTCTTTTAGGTGCAGTAGCATGGGGTAAAAATATAAGTCTTTTTGCTTCCAAGCACCTGCATCACTTTCTAAATCTATAAATTCTGAAAATGACTGCTTACCTCCATTTTTTACATATCTTCTGTATTGAGAGGCTATCCAACTATCATGCCGTCTTAAAATAATAATGATATGCGCATCCTCAGACAAAGCAGCAATTTTATCGGTTTCAGTATAAAATTGTCTGTCAAACTCGCGAGAGAATAAATAATTCTTATGTTTTCCTTTTGCTACTATATTTGGGAAAAACCTATAAATATTAGATTGTGTATAATGGATTTGCTCAAGCTTTGGAAAGAATCTTTGCTGGAGGAAAGTCGAGGCATTTTTACCAAGACCCACATGAAAAAATAATTTCGGATTTGACATACGACTAAGTGAAAGTCAAAGATAGTTATTATGTTTGCTTTACTCTACATAGAAATATACTTTAGCTAACATTCGACTTATTTTGGCAGCTACAACAAAGCGTAAAGGTTCGCTAATATCGGCAATTCAAATAAATGGAATTTAAGAGACTATCCTTTAAGCACAAACCCAGCAGGTTTTTCTACTATGTAAGAAATTACTTGAGGTTATTAGTGCCACAAAATTTGCAATTCAAAAATATTGATGACCTAAAAAGTAGATTTAGTGCAGAGGAAATGATTGCTCTTCAAAACCGAGTTGATTATTACAATAAATTGGAAAGTAAAATCCTTGTACCAAATCAAGCGGTGCCACTTGCTGATTTTAATCTTGCAGGAAATATTAAAACCTATTTTTTTGATCTTAAGAAATACACAAATTATTTCAATCAGAAACTTAAAATCAATTACCTCTTTGGAGATGTAACCACTATTCCTAGTGAAGCGAGCATTGTTAAAAGCAGGCCTATCGCACCAAGTAATGAAAATGCCATTTTGCTTAATCTGAATAAAATCAGGCACTTTATTTTTATTGAAAAGGATGATATCCCTTTCCGGAAAAAGCAGAGTAAGCTGATCGGTCGGAATAAGGTGCATCCGCCCCAGCAACATAGGATAAAATTTTTAGCGAAATACGCTAATCATCCGCTATGTGATATTGGGATGGTGAATAAAAATGAATTGAACCCAAATTGGTTTAAAAATAGAATGACCATAACTGAGCAACTGAACTATAAATTTATTCTATGCCTAGAGGGCAATGATGTGGCGAGCAATTTAAAATGGGTTATGTCATCCAACTCAATAGCCGTTATGCCAAAGCCTAAATACGAAACTTGGTTTATGGAGGGCCAGCTTATTCCAGATCATCATTATTTGTGCATTAAGGATGATTATTCCAATTTAGAAGAAAAGATGAAACACTTGCTATCCCACCCTGAAGAGGCCTTAAATATAATCAGTAATGCACATAAATGGATTGACCGCTTCAAGAATCAGCGAAAGGAAGACCTCATTTCCGTAATGACGCTGCAAAAATATTTTTTGAAAACAGGACAGATTTAACTTTCCTTAAAATACTTACTACAATTCTTTTAAACAGTAAGTACATTATTTACTAAAAAAAAGTACTTAATTTTCTACAACCACAGGATCATTTTTAGGTTATATAAATTGAAATATAATCCGTTTTATGAAAGGGGGCTATAGTAGTATATTCAATTATAGAGCGAGAGGCCTACCTCAGTTTGATTTTAAGAAACCTATTTTTAAAAATAAACTGTTTGGGCTATATAGAGAGCACTAAGGTTTAGCTCATTATCGTTGCCTAAATAAAGAAATTTTAGATCCCTCTCTAAAACATTTCAATCTAACAACTTGTCGCATACGTAATTGAAGAAAACTTTAAGCGTTATACACATAACTTTATGAGTTTTTTTCTGTTAATATAATCCAAACTCGGCAATAATGAATTTAGGTGAAAGTATGGCATACGAGAGCAGCAACAAGCAAGAGGTATTTGATAAGGAGTTTATGCCCCACATAGACGCCATGTATAACTTTGCCTATAGGCTTACTCTCGATGAAGATGACGCCAAAGATTTGGTGCAGGAGACCTATATGAAAGCCTTTCGTTTCATAAAATCTTTTGAAGCCGGAACCAATGCTAAAGCATGGCTGTTCAGAATCCTCAAGAACAGTTTTATTAACAATTACAGAAAGGCAAGTAAGCAACCTAATAAAGTTGATTATCAGGAGGTAGAAACCTATTATAATTCTGACAAAGTTGATGCAAACTATACCACCGATTTAAGAGTGGAAACTGTTCAACACATGATAGGTGATGAAATTACCAATGCGTTAAATTCGTTAGCGGTCGATTTCAGAACCGTTATTATATTATGTGATTTGGAAGGTTTTACTTATGAGGAAATGGCGAAAATTCTTGATATTCCTATTGGCACAGTACGGAGCAGGCTACACAGGGCAAGAAACTTGTTAAAAGAGAAACTGGCGGTGTATGCCAGCAACATGGGCTACAAGGATAAACGTAAATAATGTATTTGTTATTTTATAGTAACAAAAACATTAGGCATATTTGTATATTCAACCATTGAAATCTTAGTTTCATCTTTTATTAAGAAATAATTTTTTTCTATAACCAACATCCATGACAACAGAAGAAAATCTGAAATGCTCTGAATTACTTACCCTTGTTATTGACGGGCAAGCCACAAAAGAGCAGGAAAAAGAACTCATGATGCACGTTACTAAATGTGCTAAGTGCAAAGAAGAGTTCGAGCTTAAAACCTCCATTATAACAAGCCTTAGAACGCGATTACATAAACTCAACAGCCCCAGAGAACTTTCATCAAGCATACATTCCAAAATTGTTGAGCTGGCTTCCTAATTTAGATTTGCATTAATGCATCAAGGAAAGGCCATTATCTTCTCAGCACCTTCAGGTGCAGGCAAAACAACAATTGTTCAACACCTTATTGCTAAATTTCCTCAGCTTGGCTTTTCTATATCGGCTTGCACCAGAGATAAAAGAGGTAGAACAGAAATTGATGCAGTAGATTATTACTTTCTTACTGTTGAAGATTTTAAGCAAAAGATTGACAACGATGCTTTTATTGAGTGGGAGGAAGTCTACGAAGGTAATTTTTATGGTACCTTAAAAAACGAAATCGACCGCATATGGGATAATGATAAACACGTTATTTTTGATGTGGATGTGAAAGGTGGCATAAAGCTGAAAGAGTATTTTGGAGATAATGCCTTGGCCGTATTCGTAAAAGTGCCTTCTGTGGAAATACTTGAAGCGCGGCTCAAAGGACGAAACTCAGAATCATCGTCCAGCCTTTCGCAACGCTTGTATAAAGCTAAATTTGAAATGACCTTCGAAGACAGGTTTGACGTAACACTTGTTAATGAGAATCTGGCGGAATCATTAGTTAAAGCAGAAAAGCTAATTGAGAGTTTTCTCAACAAATAACTGCTTATGCCTAAAAGTATAGGATTATTCTTCGGTTCATTCAATCCCATCCATATTGGTCATTTAATAATAGCAAATACTGTTTTAGGTGACGCAACTATTGACGAAGTATGGTTTGTTGTATCACCCCAAAATCCTTTTAAAAAGCAGAAGTCTCTGGCGCACGAGTTCGATCGAATAGATTTGGTTGAAGCAGCTATTGCGGATAATTACGGAATGCGCGCTTGCGATATAGAGTTTCAAATGCCTCGGCCGAGCTATACGGCCGATACCTTAGCCTACTTGGTCGATAAGCATCCCGATTTTAATTTCAAAGTTCTAATAGGTGAAGACAACCTGTCACATTTCCCTAAATGGAAAAATTATGAAGTGATTTTAGAACAATTTGGCTTAATGGTTTATCCACGGCCTCATGCAAAATCATCCGATTTGGCAAATCACAGAAATGTTAAATTTATTGAGGCACCGATGATGGATATTTCTGCTACTTTTATAAGGAATAATATCAAAAACGATCGATCGGTGAAATATTTACTGCCGGAAGTAGTTTTAGACAGAATTATGGCCAAAAAACTTTACCGATAACCTGATAATGAAATTTAAATACCACACATTTTCGTATTTTGTGGCATCAATATTTTTTCTAATATCTCATACTTCATTGTATAATTAAATGCTAAAGAGTTTATTTAAACTGCTTATTATTTTTACCTGCTATGCGCATACTAATGCACAGGGGGTTAGAGGCACAATTTATGATGAAAATGGGCAGCCATTACCTTTTGCGTCAATTTATGTGGCACAGTCAGGTAAGGGAACATCAACTAATGCCGATGCTTATTACGAGCTGAGGCTACCTTCCGGCACACATAGCATTGAGTATAAATTTATAGGGTATGAGTCAGTCACCAAAGAAGTAAAGCTTACTAATAGTTTCGTGCAGCTTGACATTTACTTAAGCCCACAAACACAATTACTAAGTGAGGTAACAACTTCTGCCAAGGCAACTGATCCGGCTAATTGGATGATGCGCAGGGCCATAGCCAAGAGCAGCTACCACAGGCAACTAATTGATGGCTACCGGGCACGGGTTTATGTAAAAGGGAAAGGTAGGGTTACTAAAATCCCTTTCTATTTACGATCCGCCCTAAAAAGCGAAGGAATTGACACTACCACGCTTATTATTACTGAATCGGTTAGTGAAATAAGCTATAGGAGACCTAACCAGTTTAAGGAAAAGGTAATTTCTATTTATGCCTCAAAAGAAACGGACTTTAATGCCAACCCTATGCCTTACATTGCGGGCAGTTTTTATCAGGAAGAAATTGGAGAGTCCATTTCACCACTTTCTAGAAACGCCTTTAAATATTATAATTTTAAGCATGTAGGTGCTTTTATGGACGGAGGCCACCTGATTAACAAAATACGCGTTACACCAAAAGTAAAGGCACCCAACGTGTTTGAAGGCATCATAGAACTGGTTGAAGAAGACTGGGCACTTTATAGTGTTGATCTTTCTACCCAGATTGACTTTGGAATTGAACTTCGCATAAAGCAACTTTATGAGGCTATTGACGAAGCGGCATGGATGCCAATTACACATCATTTAGTGGCTGATGGAAAATTAATGGGGGTTAGTTTTAAATTCGATTATTTGGCAAGCGTTTCAAATTATCAGATAACGTTGAACCCTGCTTTTCCTAAAAATATTGTAATTGCCGATGAATCAAATAGCAAAAAAGCAGAAAATAAGCCTGCCGATGCGCAGGTAAAATCTATTGAGGCACTAAAAAACCAGAGCACCAAGCAAAAGACGGTTACCATAGAGGAGTTGCCGGGTTTAATTAAACAATTCGAGAAGAATGAAACCGATTCACTAGAGAAAATTGAGGTACTCGGTATTTATGATTTCAAAATTGACTCTATGGCGTTTAATCAGGACTCACTCTTTTGGAAAAAGGTAAGGCCTATTCCCTTGTCGTTAAACGAAAGAAGAGGCTATACCAAAATTGACAGTGTGAGCTTATTAATGGAGGAGGATGGTAAAAAAGACTCTGTTAAAAATTCAAAGCGTGGCACTTTTCAAATTACCGATTTACTGTTTGGTGGCCGTTATAAATTGGACAGTGCCGGAAAAAATCAATTTATTATTTATAATGCGCTGTTGAGTACTCAGTTTAATACGGTTGAAGGTTTAAATGTGGATTACAGCATAGGCTACAGAAGAAACTTCAAACCTGATTGGGATAATCTTGACCGAGCACAAAAAGATTATACCTATTACAGTGCGCCTTATTTTTTGCTGAAACCTACACTTAGATTTGCCGCAGCTCGAAACCTCTTCACGGGCAAATTGTTGGCTAAATACCGTTTTTCAACCGGAAGCATTGGTGTTTCAGGAGGACGCTATATCAGTCAGTTTAATACCTTACCGGCTTTAAATCCGCTTATAAACACTAGTTTTACGTTAATGTGGGAGCAAAATTTTATGAAGCTTTACGAGAAAGACTTCGTAGAAATAGCGTTTGATAAGCGCTTTTCGTCAAGCTTGGATATTTCGGCAGTTTTAAACTACGAACAACGCTACACACTAAGGAATAATAGCGATTACTCTTTTATAGATTGGAAGCGTGAGTTTACGCCTAATGTTCCCTTTCATAACGATTTTGTTGTAGATTTTAATAACCAAAGGGCACTAACTTTTTCAGCCAAACTTACTTACAGGCCAAATGTAAAATACATTATTCGTAATGGCATAAGAAATCCGGTTTTTACCGATGCAGCGGAGTGGAGTATTGAATATTTTAAGGGCATCAACACTATTTTTGGTAGTGAGGTTAATTTTGATAGGGTGGAGGTAGCCTATAATAACAGTTATGATTTTGGCTTAAAAGGCACCATTTTTTACAATGTGAGAGCGGGTGGTTTCCTAAATAACCGTGCATTAGGTTTTATGGACTTTGCCCATTTTCCCGGAAACCGATCTTTCGTAACGCAGGCCGATCCTGTCGAGAGTTTCAGGCTACTTGATTATTACCTCTACAGCACAGATACCTACTACCTGCAAACTTTCTTATTCCATCGATTTAGGAAATTGGCGCTTACGCAAATTCCTGCTGCCCGTTTATTAGGACTCAGGGAAGGCGTTTTTGTCAACTACCTTTTAACTGAAAACAGTAATAACTATACAGAGCTGGGCTATTCACTTGAGGGCATCCTTAATTTTTTCAGAGTGGAGGTAGCCGCAAACTTTGAAAATTTGCAGTATCAGGGCTGGGGTATCAGAGTGGGTATTTCTACCAAGCTAGGCTCTTCTATACAAGTGGAGGTTAATGATGAATAAAAAATCAAATTGATAAATCTTCATCAGCAGCTTGTTCTTACGAATTGCAAATCAAAATCAATTTTTGGACTTACCTCCATATAAGTGCAATAGAAAAAAGGGATTTTTAATGAGCAGTAAAAAAGAAAGAAAAGTTGGTCGTGAAATTTTCTTTCTTTTCTACAATAATAACAGTTTCTAAACAGTCATTATTTCTTTTTCCTTCTGCTCAAGAATTTCGTCAAGGCGCTTGGTGTAAGTATTTGTAAGCTCCTGTATTGAATCTTCCCCACCTTTTACGGCATCTTCTGACACACTTTCTTTGAGTAATTTTTTAAGCTCGTCATTCGCTTCCTTCCGGCTATTTCTTACGGATATTTTGCCTTCCTCAGCTTCATTTTTAGCTTGCTTGCTCAGTGCTATTCTTCTTTCTTCAGTTAATGGAGGAATACTTATCCTAATAATATCTCCATCATTCTGCGGGTTAAAACCAAGGTCAGAGTTCATGATGCTTTTTTCGATGTCAGGAATTGAACTCTTCTCAAATGGTTTTATAATGATCGATCGAGCATCTGGTGTAGAAATTGACGCCACTTGACTAATAGGTGTAGGGTTTCCGTAATACATCACCATTAATCCTTCGAGCATACCCGGAGTGGCCTTACCGGCTCGTATTTTCAAAAATTCACTTTTAGTGTGCTTCACCGCACGTTCCATTTGATCCTTTGCTTCGTCTAAAATCAGCTCTATTTCTTCCATTTTTTTTAAAATTATGATTGGATTAGGGTTCCTACTTTCTCACCATTTATAAGGTCTAATAAGTTTCCGGGCTTATTCATATCAAATACAATAATGGGTAAATTATTTTCCTGACACAAGGTAAAAGCAGTCATATCCATTACGTTAAGCCCTTTTTCATATACTTCTTGAAAAGATATACTCGAATACCTGGTAGCGTCTTCGTCTTTTTCGGGATCCGATGAATATACACCATCCACACGGGTTCCTTTGAGTACAACATCAGCCTCAATTTCAATAGCTCTCAAGCTTGCGGTTGAGTCCGTTGTAAAATAAGGATTACCAATACCTGCACCAAAAATAACCACTCGTCCTTTTTCTAAATGCCTTATGGCTCTTCTTCTTATAAATGGCTCACAAACCTGTTCAATTTTAAAGCCAGACATCAGCCGGGTGTATATGCCGTGGTTTTCCAGCACGCTTTGGATGGCCATCCCATTAATAACGGTAGCTAACATTCCCATATAATCGCCCTGAACACGGTCAATACCTGCTCCTTCAGCCTGTACACCTCTAAAGATATTTCCCCCACCTATAACTATGGCTACTTCCAGTCCTAGGTCTTTCACTTTTTTTATTTCCTTGGCGTATTGTTCCAGTCGTTTAGAGTCAATACCGTAACCCTCATCACCCATGAGAGATTCTCCACTAAGTTTCAATAATATCCTTTTGTATTTCATCCAGCTTGCCTTATTTGTTAAATTCTATGAGTAATTGATTTTTCTCAACGCTTTCTCCTTTATTAATTTTAATGTTTTTAATAACACCCTCACCTGCTGCTTTAATTACATTCTCCATCTTCATGGCCTCTAGTATCAGTAAAGAGTCTCCTTTTGCCACCTCATCACCTACTTTAACTAAAATATTGGCGATTAAACCGGGCATCGGTGCTTTCAAATCGTTTAGTTGGCTGTTGGCTAAATCAGTCATGCCTAGTTTTGCCAGCAAAGAATCCATCTTATCCTTTAAAACAAGCGTGGTGGTTTTACCGTTAATTTTTAATGTGAATGATTTGGCTGCGTAATCTGTAGCAACAATATGTGCAGTGTAGGTTTTGGTTTTGTAAATGATGTGAAAAGAATTTTCATCTATTGGAACAATGTCCCAGTCCAATAATTTATCATTTATAATAGGGCGATCTTTTTTGAAGGAGGTTTCAAACTCCGTCTCTTGCTGTTCAAGTTTGATCTTATACATAATTATAATTTGGCACGAAGTTAAAAATATAGCTTTGTAAATCACACATTATGAAGGGTGAAAATACAAAAAAAATTGTTTGCGCATGAATACGCTTATAGCGAATACTTGAATTTATTATAATTGATTGACTGTCAATCTGTTTGTACATAATTGGGTATTTACTGAAAAAAAACGTTTCTTTTTTGAAGGTAAAGTTTGATAAAATAATAAAACCATATAATTTTGCACTTCCTAAAACCAAAGGGTTTTGGAATATGCTTATTGAAACGTTTTGGGGGAATACCAAAGCGGCCAACTGGGACGGACTGTAAATCCGTTGTCTACGACTTCACAGGTTCGAATCCTGTTTCCCCCACTTTGTTAATCGAAGTGTTAGCGTAGGTTAACAATTACTTAAGTTATTTATGCGGGAGTAGCTCAGTTGGTAGAGCGGCAGCCTTCCAAGCTGCAGGTCGCGGGTTCGAGCCTCGTCTCCCGCTCTAAGTAAAGATGCTGTTCGTATAAGCATTAATTTTTAAGGCAGAGCGATTTCGCGACTGCCTTTAGTAGGATACACCAAGTTTTGGTGTTTTTTTTGAAGCGATCAATTAAAATAATTGATAAGCCGATGTAGCTCAGGGGTAGAGTGCTTCCTTGGTAAGGAAGAGGTCGGGGGTTCAAATCCCCTCGTTGGCTCAATCAGTGTTTATTGAATACTTATATATTATTAATTTTTAACTAAACTGAGGATTTTTCAAATATGGCTAAAGAAACCTTTGACCGTTCGAAACCACATGTGAACATCGGGACTATCGGTCACGTAGATCATGGTAAAACAACATTAACTGCAGCAATCTGTAAAGTATTATCTGATAAAGGATTTGCTGAAGCAAGAGATTTCTCTTCAATTGATAACGCACCTGAAGAGAAAGAAAGAGGTATTACAATTAACTCTTCTCACGTAGAGTATGCGACAGAAAACAGACACTATGCACACGTAGATTGTCCTGGTCACGCAGATTACGTGAAAAACATGGTAACTGGTGCTGCCCAAATGGATGGTGCTATTTTAGTAGTTGCCGCCACTGATGGCCCTATGCCACAAACGCGTGAGCACATCTTGCTTGCTCGCCAAGTAGGTGTGCCGGCTGTAGTTGCTTTTCTTAACAAAGTGGATTTGGTTGACGATGAAGAGCTATTGGAATTAGTTGAAATGGAAGTTAGAGAATTGCTTTCGTTCTACGATTTTCCTGGTGATGATCTACCTGTTATCTCTGGTTCAGCTTTAGGTGCTCTTAACGGAGAAGCTGAGTGGGTTGCTAAGGTTGACGAGCTTATGGCTGCAGTTGATGAATACATTCCATTACCGGAAAGATTGACTGACAAAGACTTCTTGATGCCGGTAGAGGATGTATTCTCTATTACTGGTAGAGGTACTGTTGCTACCGGTAGAATTGAAAGAGGTGTAACTAACACTGGAGATGCCGTTGACATTATCGGTATGGGTGCTGAAGGACTTAAGTCTACAGTAACTGGTGTAGAAATGTTCCGTAAAATATTAGACAGAGGTGAAGCCGGTGATAACGTAGGTATCTTATTAAGAGGTATTGAAAAAGCTCAGATCAAAAGGGGTATGATTATTTGTAAGCCCGGATCTGTAACGCCACATGCCAACTTCAAAGCTGAGGTTTATGTACTTTCTAAAGAAGAAGGTGGGCGTCACACACCATTTTTCAACAAGTATCGTCCGCAGTTTTATTTAAGAACTACAGATGTAACAGGTGAAATATTTTTACCGAAAGATGTAGAAATGGTAATGCCTGGTGACAACATTACAATTGAAGTTAAACTAATAAACAAAGTAGCTTGCGAAAAAGGACTACGTTTCGCCATCCGTGAAGGTGGTAGAACAGTGGGTGCTGGTCAGGTTACTGAAATTTTAGATTAATACATTCTTATTAATAGTAAGTAATTCAGATGCGTTCTCATTTATTTGGGAGCGCATTTGTTTCATATAAAAGTTTTATCTACCTTTGCCCACCCATTTTGAGTTGACGAAGGTATTTTTTACGGGTGTAGCTCAATTGGTAGAGTAGTGGTCTCCAAAACCATTGGCTGGGAGTTCGAGTCTCTCCACCCGTGCAATGGAATGAAATCAGGTGGATTAACTCGAAGTCTATTAGGCTTTAAGTGAAGGATTGAAATGCTGATTAGTAAATTAGTATTTGTGTATCCCCACTCGTGCAACATAGAACAGTATATAAGAGATGCAAAAATTAACATTATTTCTAAAGGAGTCTTGGTTGGAGATGCGTTACAAAGTAACATGGCCAACCTACAGCAAGTTGCAGAACAGCTCCGTTTTAGTTCTAGTTGCTTCCTTAATTTTTGCACTTATAATAGGTGTTATTGATTTGGCCTTTGATAATGCAATGGAATGGTTTTATAATGCTTTTTAGCATTTAAAAATTTATAATTAGACAATGTCAGAGTTTAAATGGTATGTTTTGCGGGTGGTGAGTGGTCAGGAAAAGAAGATTAAAACTTATCTTGATAATGAAATCGGTCGTCAGAAATTAGAAGAATTTATTCCTCAAATATTAATACCTACAGAAAAGGTTTATGAAATGAGGAATGGCAAGAAGCGGGTAAGAGA
Source organism: uncultured Cytophagales bacterium (assembly GCA_963832285.1). GTDB lineage: Bacteria > Bacteroidota > Bacteroidia > Cytophagales > Cyclobacteriaceae > Marivirga. Next base: position 327,565 of record CAWHTP010000011.1, on the reverse strand, counting down.
AAGAAATTATTTCCCTGGTTACGTATTCGTTTCGGCAGATATTTCTAATGGTGAGGCAAACCATACAATAACAAGTATTCCGGGAGTTATAGGCTTTTTAGGCGGTAACGGCTCGGGAGATGCAAAAACACCGGTACCTCTAAGACAAAACGAGGTAAATAGAATACTAGGTAAGGTTGATGAGACGGAGGAGATGGACGAAAAGCTGAGCACACCATATATTATTGGTGAGGCGGTGAAAGTGATGGATGGACCTTTTAGTGGTTTTACCGGATCAGTTGAAGAAGTTTTTGAAGAAAAGAAAAAACTCAACGTGATGGTAAAGATATTTGGTAGAAATACCCCAGTGGAATTGAATTACATGCAAGTAGAAAAAACAGAATAGCAAGATGGCTAAGGAAATAAGTGGATATCTGAAATTACAGATTAAAGGAGGAGCAGCAAACCCTTCACCTCCGGTAGGTCCCGCATTAGGTAGTAAAGGACTTAATATAATGGAGTTCTGCAAACAGTTTAATGGCAGAACGCAAGACAAAGCTGGTCAAGTACTTCCGGTGTTAATCACAATTTATAAAGATAAGTCTTTTGAATTTATTGTTAAAACACCACCCGCTCCGGTACTATTATTGGATGCGGCAAAGAAGAAAAAAGGTTCTGCCGAGCCAAATCGTGTTAAGGTGGGTTCCGTAACATGGGCTCAGATTAAGGAAATAGCTGAAACCAAAATGGTTGATTTAAATGCGCTCAAGATTGAATCGGCTATGCGTCAAGTAGCAGGAACAGCCAGAAGCATGGGATTGAAAGTGTCAGGAAAAGCTCCTTGGGAAGCGTAAAAACAAGAAAATGGCTAAGCTAACAAAAAATCAAAAAATAGCAGCGGAAAAAATCGATGCTCAAAAAAATTATTCTTTGGAAGAGGCGTCTGCTCTTGTTAAAGAAATTACAACAACTAAGTTTGATGCGTCAGTTGATCTGGATATTAGACTAGGCGTTGATCCTAGAAAGGCAGACCAAATGGTAAGAGGCGTAGTAGCCTTACCACATGGTACTGGTAAAGATATAAAAGTTTTGGCCTTGGTTACCCCTGATAAAGAGCAGGATGCCAAGGATGCCGGAGCTGATTATGTAGGATTAGACGAATATATCAAGAAGATTGAAGGAGGTTGGACTGATATAGATGTTATTGTTACCATGCCAACAGTAATGGCTAAAGTTGGTAGATTAGGCAAGGTGCTTGGGCCACGAGGTCTTATGCCAAATCCTAAGTCAGGAACTGTTACACTTGACGTAGGAAAGGCGGTTCAAGAGGTAAAGTCGGGTAAAATTGACTTTAAAGTGGATAAATTCGGAATTATACATGCGAGTATCGGTAAAGCTTCCTTCTCTCCGGAGAAAATTACTGAAAATGCGAGTGAATTAATCCAAACTTTGGCAAAGTTGAAACCGGCTTCTGCTAAAGGCACTTATTTTATGAGTATGACCATGTCCTCAACTATGAGCAGTGGCATCTCAATTGATAAAAACTCTATAGTGGGAATTTAATATGAATAGGCAAGAAAAAGGACAACTTATAGAGGAGCTTACCGAGAAACTTAGCAACACGGGTCATTTCTATGTGGCAGATGCTGCAGGAATGAGTGTGGCGCAAGTTAATGCTTTCAGAGCATTTTGTTTCGATAAAGGAGTTGAATACAAGGTTGTAAAAAACTCGTTTATAAAAAAAGCACTTGAAAAGCAGGAGTCAGATTTTACAGATATGTTAGGGAGCCTTAAGGGATTCTCAGGCATTTTGTTTTCTCCTGATGTAAGTAATGCTCCGGCTAAAGTAATAAAAGAGTTTCGTAAGAAACATAATTTAAAAAAACCTTTGCTTAAAGCGGCTGCTATAGATACAGATGTTTTCCTTGGAGAAGAGCACTTAACTTACTTAAGTGAACTTAAATCTAAAGAAGAACTTATTGGCGATGTTATTGCACTATTGCAATCTCCTGCCAAGAATGTTATTTCAGCTCTTCAAAGTAGCGGGAATAAACTTTCTGGATTAGTAAAAGCCCTTGAAGAAAGAGCACAGTAATAAAATTAAGAACAAAACACATTTAATTTAAATAATACAAACATGGCTGATATCAAAGCAATTGGAGATCAATTAGTAGAATTAACAGTAAAGGAAGTTAATGAACTTGCTGATTACCTTAAAGAAACACACGGTATCGAACCTGCAGCAGCTGCTGCTCCTGTTATGATGGCAGGTGGCGCTGGTGGCGGAGAAGGTGCTGCTGAAGAAAAATCAACATTTGATGTGATTTTAACTGCTGCTGGACAAGCAAAACTACAAGTAGTTAAAGCTGTTAAGGAATTAACAGGTTTAGGCTTGAAAGAAGCTAAAGAATTAGTAGATGCGGCTCCTAAAGCAATTAAAGAAGGAGTAAGTAAAGACGAAGCAGAAGCACTTAAAAAGCAGCTTGAAGAAGCTGGTGCAGAAGTAGAATTAAAATAATCAGCCACAATCCTGAAAGGATTAGCTGATTTCTGCCCAAGAAATTAGGCCTGGTGTCCATAACTCGAAAGAGCATTTGGACTCAGGTCTTTTCCTGTTTGTACATATTTTTGGTACAAATAAAATGTGTCCGATCAGACACTTACGTTTTAATACACAACTTAAATATTCAGAGCCTTGGCTAATATAAATCAATCTGAAAGAATTAATTTCTCATCCATTAAACGGGTGATTGATTATCCTGATTTCCTCGATGTACAGTTACAATCATTCAAGGACTTTTTTCAACTAGAAACTCCAGCTGAAAAAAGAGCAGAAGAAGGAATTTTTAAAGTATTTCAAGAGAATTTTCCCATCTCCGATTCACGAGAGAATTTTGTTCTTGAGTTTGTCGATTACTTGGTAGATCCTCCAAAGTATGATATCGATGGTTGCATTGATAGAGGATTGACTTATTCAGTTCCGTTAAAGGCTAAATTACGCTTGTTATGTAATGATGATGATAACGAAGATTTCGAGACCATTGAGCAGGAAGTGTTCTTAGGGAACATTCCCTACATGACAGAGAAAGGGTCGTTCATAATTAACGGAGCAGAAAGGGTAATTGTATCTCAGTTGCACAGATCACCGGGTGTATTTTTTGCACAAAGTAAGCATACCAACGGAACAAAATTATATTCAGCCAGAATAATTCCTTTTAAAGGTTCATGGATTGAATTTGCTACTGACGTTAACAACGTGATGTATGCCTATATTGACAGGAAGAAGAAATTTCCTGTTACTACTTTATTAAGAGCTATAGGTTATGGTTCCGATAAAGACATTTTAGACCTCTTTAACTTATCAGAAGAAATTAACGGTACCAAAGCTGCTTTGAAAAAAGCAATTGGCAGAAAATTAGCCGCCAGGGTATTAAGAACCTGGACGGAAGATTTCGTGGATGAAGATACAGGAGAAGTAGTATCAATTGACAGAAATGAAGTGCTTTTAGAGCGTGATTCAGTTATTGAAGAAGGCGATATAGAGTTAATTGTTGATGCAGGTGTAAAATCTATCATCCTTCATCGTAAAGATGTAAATATTACCGATTACAGCATTGTATATAATACATTGCAAAAAGATAATTCCAACTCAGAGAAAGAGGCAGTAGAGCAAATCTATCGTCAGTTGAGAAATACTGAAGCACCGGATGAGGCTACAGCGCGTGAAATCATCAACAATCTTTTCTTCTCAGAAAAGCGTTATGATTTAGGAGAAGTTGGACGTTACAGAATCAACAAAAAATTAGGATTAGATATTGACTCAGAAACCAAGGTTTTAACAAAAGTTGATATCATCCATATTGTAAAATACTTAATTGGCCTCATTAACTCTAAAGCAATTGTTGATGATATTGACCACTTAAGTAATAGAAGAGTAAGAACTGTAGGTGAGCAGTTATATGCTCAGTTTGGTGTTGGTTTATCTCGTATGGCGCGTACAATTCGTGAGCGTATGAACGTAAGAGATAATGAAGACTTTAAACCGGTTGATTTGATTAATGCAAGAACTTTATCTTCTGTTATCAATTCATTCTTTGGTACTAACCAGTTGTCTCAGTTTATGGATCAAACGAATCCGTTATCTGAAATTACCCACAAAAGAAGAATGTCAGCCTTAGGGCCTGGTGGACTTTCGAGAGAAAGAGCCGGTTTTGAAGTACGTGATGTACACTATACACACTACGGCCGTCTTTGTACTATTGAAACTCCGGAAGGTCCAAATATTGGTCTAATATCTTCACTTTGTGTGCATGCTAAAGTAAATGGCATGGGCTTTATTGAAACGCCATACCGAAAGGTTGAAAACGGTAAAGTAGATATGAGCGGTAACGTTTTTTACCTTACTGCTGAAGAAGAAGACGAGCACAACATTGCTCAGGCTAATGCACCTTTGAGTGATAAAGGGCTTTTCGAGAACGATAGGGTGAAAGCAAGATTTGAGGGTGATTTCCCTGTATTGGAGCCAAAAGAGCTTTCATATATGGATATTGCCCCTAACCAGATTGTATCGGTGGCAGCTTCCATGATTCCATTTTTGGAGCATGATGATGCCAACCGTGCCTTGATGGGATCAAACATGCAGCGCCAGGCAGTGCCGTTATTGAGGCCGGAAGCACCAATTGTAGGCACAGGTCTTGAAGGTAGAATTGCCAGAGATTCACGCTCATTAATTGTAGCGGAAAAGAATGGTGTGGTTACTTATGTAGATGCCAATAAAATTGTGATCAGATATAACATGAACGAGCAGGAAAAGCTTGTTTCATTTGATGATGATGAGATTACGTACGATTTAATTAAGTTCAGAAGAACGAATCAGAATACTACAATCAACCTAAGGTCTTTAGTTTACAAAGGCGACAAGGTAAAGGCAGGCGAAATTCTTTGTGAGGGTTATGCAACCGAAAAGGGTGAGCTGGCTATTGGTAGAAATATGAAGGTGGCATTCATGCCTTGGCAAGGATATAACTTTGAGGATGCAATCGTAATTTCTGAGCGCGTGGTGAGAGAGGATATTTTTACATCCATACATGTTGAAGAATTTGAGCTAGAAGTTAGAGATACAAAAAGAGGTGAGGAAGAACTTACTTCTGAGATTCCTAACGTAAGCGAAGAGGCAGTTAAAAACCTTGACGAAAATGGAATCATTAGAGTAGGTGCTGAAATTACTGAAGGTGATATTTTAATTGGTAAGATCACCCCTAAAGGTGAAACCGACCCTACTCCGGAAGAAAAACTCTTAAGAGCGATATTTGGTGACAAGGCCGGTGATGTAAAAGATGCTTCCATGAAAGCTTCACCTTCGTTAAAAGGTGTGGTGATTGATACGAAGCTATTTGCTCGCCATAAGAAAGATAAAGACGGAAGAGCTGACGCCAAGAAAGAGGTAGTGGTGCTTGCAAAGGAATATAGTCGCCAATTATTAGCCATCCGCGAGAAGAAAATTGAAAAACTTACTGAGCTTTTGGAAGGTAAAACATCTCAGGGCATCAAACATAAGTTTGGAGATGAGATAATGAGTAAGGGTGTTAAATTCAGTAGAACTAACATAGAGAAAAACTTATTTCCGGAGAAAAACATTTATAGAGACGAAAGTAACTACAATGTGCCGGAAGAGGTAAATCTTATCTCTGATTTAATTCTTGATAACTGGACTAACGATGATGAGATAAACAGCTTAATTGTTGATTTGGTAAGAAACTACAATAAAAAGCGAAACGAAATTGCTGGTAAATTTAAGAGAGAAAGATTTACGCTGGAAGTAGGAGATGAGTTACCGGCAGGTATTGTGCAATTAGCTAAAGTATATGTAGCTAAGAAAAGAAAACTTAAAGTGGGTGATAAAATGGCGGGTCGTCATGGAAACAAAGGTGTAGTAGCCAAAATTGTTCGTGATGAAGACATGCCATTCTTGGAAGATGGAACCACGGTGGACATTGTATTGAACCCCCTTGGTGTACCTTCACGGATGAACATTGGTCAAATTTATGAGACAGTGTTAGGATGGGCCGGTCTCAAATTGGGTAGAACTTATGCTACACCAATTTTTGATGGTGCTACTTCTGATCAGGTTTCTAAAGAATTAGCCGATGCAGGATTACCTGAATTTGGTAGAACGCACCTTTTTGATGGCTTAACAGGCGAAAGATTTGACCAGAAAGTAACAGTAGGGGTTATTTATATGTTAAAGTTAGGTCACCTAGTGGATGACAAAATGCACGCACGTTCTATTGGGCCATACTCGCTTATTACGCAGCAGCCTTTAGGTGGTAAAGCACAATTTGGTGGTCAGCGTTTCGGTGAAATGGAAGTTTGGGCGCTTGAAGCATTTGGTGCTTCTCATGTGTTGCAGGAAATTTTAACCATTAAGTCAGATGACGTTATAGGTAGAGCAAAAGCCTATGAAGCCATCGTGAAAGGGGAAAACATGGGTAAACCTAATATTCCTGAATCATTCAATGTATTGGTTCATGAACTAAGAGGTTTAGCATTAGAAATCACCTTAAATTAATTCAATTGTTTAATAAGGGGACGCCAGTCGTCCCCCTGTTTAGATACTTAGAAACCAACAATTATGGCATTCAAAAAAAATAAAAAGATCAACACTGATTTCTCAAAGATTACCGTCAGCCTGGCTTCTCCTGAATCTATTTTGGAAAGCTCGCATGGTGAGGTAACACAGCCGGAAACTATAAACTACAGAACTTATAAGCCTGAAATGGGTGGGTTGTTTTGTGAGCGAATTTTTGGCCCTGTGAAGGATTGGGAGTGTCATTGTGGAAAATATAAGAGAATACGTTATAAAGGTATTATTTGTGACCGTTGCGGGGTTGAGGTAACAGAAAAGAAAGTGCGTAGGGAAAGAATGGGCCATATAGAGCTTGTTGTTCCTGTTGCGCATATCTGGTATTTTAAATCGTTACCCAATAAAATCGGTTACTTATTAGGCTTACCTACTAAAAAGCTAGATCAAATCATTTATTACGAGCGCTATGTAGTTATACAGCCGGGCGTAAAAGAAGAAGATGGTATAGCTTATATGGATTTCTTAACGGAAGATGAGTATTTGGATATACTGGATAAGCTTCCTAGAGAAAACCAGCAGATGGATGATGACGACCCAAACAAATTCATCGCTAAAATGGGTGCAGAGTCGTTAGACATGCTTTTAGGCCGATTGAAGCTTGACGAATTGTCTTATGAGTTGCGTCATCAAGCAGCTACAGATACCTCCCAGCAGAGAAAAGCAGAGGCTTTAAAAAGACTGAGAGTGGTTGAAGCATTCCGTGATGCAAGAACAAGAATAGAGAACAGACCGGAATGGATGATCATTAAAATGGTACCGGTTATTCCACCGGAGTTACGTCCTTTGGTGCCATTAGATGGTGGCCGTTTTGCAACATCAGATTTAAATGATCTATACAGAAGGGTTATTATTAGAAATAACCGTTTAAAAAGATTGATTGATATTAAAGCACCTGAGGTAATTCTTAGAAATGAGAAACGTATGCTACAGGAGGCTGTAGATTCCCTTTTCGATAATTCGAGAAAGGTGAATGCAGTGCGATCAGACGGTAATAGAGCGTTGAAGTCTCTTTCAGATATGCTGAAAGGTAAGCAAGGTCGTTTCCGTCAGAACCTTTTAGGTAAGCGTGTGGATTATTCAGGACGTTCCGTAATTGTAGTGGGTCCTGAGCTAAAAATGCATGAGTGCGGTATTCCTAAAAATATGGCCGCTGAGCTTTTCAAACCTTTTGTAATCAGAAAGCTGATCGAAAGAGGTATTGTGAAAACGGTGAAGTCGGCCAAGAAAATTGTTGACAGAAAAGACCCGGTAGTTTGGGATATTTTAGAAAATGTATTGAGAGGACATCCCGTATTATTAAACCGGGCGCCAACGTTGCACAGGTTAGGTATTCAGGCTTTTCAACCTAAATTGATTGAAGGAAAAGCTATTCAGTTGCACCCGCTTGCGTGTACTGCATTCAATGCCGATTTTGATGGTGACCAAATGGCTGTACATGTGCCTTTAGGACATGAGGCTATTTTAGAGGCTTCAACGTTAATGCTTTCTTCCCATAATATATTAAACCCTGCCAATGGCTCACCAATTACGGTACCATCGCAGGATATGGTATTAGGTTTATATTACGTAACTAAAGGCAGAATAGGTAGCAAGAACGATCCTGTTATAGGAGAGAACAAAACTTTCTACAGCCCACAAGAAGTAATTATTGCTATTAATGAGCGCAAACTTTCAAAACATGCATTCATTAAAGTAAGAACTCAGGTAAGAAACGCTGCCGGTGAGTTGGAAACACAAATTATTGAAACCGTAGCCGGTAGGGTTATATTTAATGAGAGTGTGCCTACTGAAGTTGGTTTTGTAAATGAGTTGCTGACCAAGAAAAAACTTCAGGTTATCATCTCAAATGTTTACAAAATTAGCGGCTCGGCAAGAACAGCTCAGTTCCTTGATGATATTAAAGAATTAGGTTTCCAAGCGGCTTATAAAGGCGGACTTTCTATGGGACTTGGTGATATTATGGTTCCTGAAATCAAAGAGACTTTGGTTCAGCAAGCTAAGGATGAGGTTGATGCGGTATGGAATAACTACCTAATGGGACTTATTACGGACAACGAGCGTTACAACCAGGTAATTGATATTTGGACAAGAATTAACTCTCAGTTGACTAACTCTTTAATGCAGCAGTTAGAGGAAGATGATCAAGGTTTCAACTCTATATATATGATGATGCACTCCGGAGCCAGAGGTTCAAGAGAGCAAATTCGTCAGCTGGGTGGAATGAGAGGTTTGATGGCTAAGCCACAGAAAAACCTGGCAGGATCCGTAGGTGGTATCATTGAAAACCCAATTTTATCTAATTTCCGTGAGGGACTTGATGTAATTGAGTACTTTATTTCTACACATGGTGCAAGAAAAGGTTTGGCAGATACAGCATTGAAAACTGCCGATGCAGGTTATTTGACTAGAAGATTGGTTGATGTAGCGCAGGATGTAGTAATAAATGAATCAGATTGCGGTACGCTAAGAGGCTTAACGGTTTCTGCCCTAAAGGATAATGAAGAGGTTGTTGAAACACTTTATGAAAGAATATTGGGTAGAGTTTCAGTTCATGATGTTTTCCATCCGGAGACCGAAGAACTGATACTATCTAATGGCGATGAAATAACCGAAGAAATTGCTGAGGTTATCGAAGCATCTACTTTAGATGAGCTTGAAATAAGATCGGTTTTAACTTGTGAAACACGACAAGGTGTTTGTAGCAAATGTTATGGAAGAAACTTAGCCACCTCAAAAATGGCTCATAAAGGTGATTCTGTGGGTGTTATTGCGGCACAATCAATTGGTGAGCCGGGTACGCAGCTTACATTAAGAACTTTCCACGTAGGTGGTACGGCTTCTAACATTGCTGTAGAGGCAACTGTTAAGGCTAAATTTGATGGAGTAGTAGAATTCGAAGATTTGAGAGCAATTCAATCAACCAATTCGGAAGATGAAAAGATAACGGTTGTTATGGGGCGTTCAGGTGAGATAAGAATTATCGATCCTAAATCGAAAAAAGTGATGATGTCCAATAACGTACCTTACAGTGCAATTCTGAAAGTAAAAGAAGGTCAGAAAGTCAAAAAAGATGACGAGCTTTGCTTCTGGGATCCTTACAACGCAGTAATTTTATCCGAGTTTGAAGGAGTTACTGAATTTGAAGCTATCGAGGAAGGTGTTACTTACAAAGAGGAATCTGATGAACAGACAGGGCACAGGGAAAAAGTTATTATCGACACAAAAGATAAAACTAAGAACCCTGCTGTTATTGTAAACACCAAAGGTAAAGATGCTAAAGTGTATAACATTCCGGTTGATGCTCACTTGTCAGTTGAGGATAAGCAGACAATTAAGCCCGGTCAAATTTTAGCGAAAATACCAAGATCAACGTCAAAATCGAAAGATATTACGGGTGGTTTGCCGCGAGTAACAGAGTTATTTGAGGCACGTAACCCATCTAACCCTGCGGTTGTGTCTGAAATTGACGGTGTAGTAACTTATGGCGGTATTAAAAGAGGTAACAGAGAAATATTCATCGAATCTAAAGATGGTGTTAAGAAAAGATATTTAGTATCGCTTTCTAAGCATATCTTGGTTCAGGATAATGACTTTGTGAAAGCTGGATATGCATTATCTGATGGTGCCACAACACCAAGCGACATTCTTTCTATTAAAGGCCCTACGGCTGTGCAAGAATATATTGTGAATGAAATTCAAGAGGTTTATCGCTTACAAGGTGTAAAAATTAATGATAAACACATTGAAGTTATTGTTCGCCAAATGATGCAAAAAGTAGTAGTCTTAGAATCTGGAGACACTATTTTCTTACCTAACCAAGTGGTTGATCGTTTCGTGTTTAGCGAGGAGAATGACAGGGTGTTAGATATGAAAGTGGTAACCGATGCCGGTGAATCGACCAACTTAAAGCCCGGTCAAATTATTTCTTCGCGTAAGCTGAGAGATGAAAATTCTACTTTAAGAAGGAAAGATATGAAAGTAGTTAAGGTGAGAGATGCCGAAGCGGCAGTTTCTAAGCCAACGCTTCAAGGTATTACGCAGGCTTCTTTAGGTACGGAAAGCTTTATTTCCGCTGCTTCATTCCAAGAAACTACTAAGGTGTTGAGTGAAGCCTCAATAAGAGGTAAGCAGGATAACCTGATAGGATTAAAAGAGAATGTTATTGTTGGTCACTTAATACCTGCCGGTACAGGTTTAAGAGAATACAATGACCTTATTGTAGGTTCAAAAGAAGAGTTGGAAGCTATCAAGGAAAATAAAATAGCGGAAACTGAAAAAGCAGAAAGCTAAATAGTATAAAATAGGTCGATAACAAATTCATTGTAATGGAAGACAGTAATCAAGGAAAAGGAAAAAATAATCCTAACCAGATTAATATTGAATTATCAGAAGAAGTTTCTGAGGGTGTTTATGCTAATTTGGCAATGATCGCTCATTCAAATGGTGAGTTTGTTATCGATTTTATTCGCTTAATGCCGGGCGTACCAAAAGCTAAGGTTAAGTCCAGAATAGTTGTGACTCCTGAACATGCTAAAAGGCTGCTTGGAGCGCTAAAAGACAATATTGATAAGTACGAGAAAAATTTCGGTCCTATAAAACAGTCTAACGATATACCTAAATTCCCTATGAATTTTGGGTCGACCATGGGAGAGGCCTAGGCTTTTTCATTACAGATTAAAAGCGAATCAAAATAAATAAGTCAGATGTGTTTGGATAATGTGTCTGATTTTTTACCTTTGCAGTCCTAAAAATCTCCAGTAGTAAGAGAACAAGTAATAGAAGATAAAGTAAATATAAATGCCTACTATACAGCAATTAGTTAGAAAAGGTAGAAAGAAATTGACATCAAAGTCAAAGTCTCCTGCTTTGGATTCTTGTCCACAAAGAAGAGGGGTTTGTACGCGTGTATACACAACTACACCTAAAAAGCCCAACTCAGCAATGAGAAAAGTGGCAAGGGTAAGATTAACCAATCAAAAAGAAGTGAATGCTTATATCCCGGGTGAAGGTCACAACCTACAAGAGCACTCTATTGTATTAATTAGAGGAGGTAGAGTTAAAGATTTACCGGGTGTGCGTTACCACATAATTAGGGGTGCGTTAGATACTGCCGGTGTGAGCGGACGTACGCAACGTAGATCGAAATATGGAGCTAAAAGACCTAAGAAATAAATTAAGATGAGGAAAGCAAAACCTAAAAAGAGATACGTCCTGCCAGATCCGAAATTTGGTGACACAATGGTTACAAAATTTGTAAACTATTTGATGAAGGACGGTAAAAAAAGTACTGCCTACGCAATCTTTTACGATGCTGTTGCCTTAGTTGAAGAGAAAACTAAAGAAAATGGCATTGAAACATGGAAAAAGGCGCTAGCCAATATTTCTCCTGCTGTTGAAGTGAAGAGCAGAAGAGTTGGTGGAGCAACCTTTCAGGTACCATTAGAGGTGCGTCCGGAAAGGAAGGTTTCTTTAGGCATAAAGTGGATGATCACCTACGCAAGAAAAAGGGGAGAGAAGACCATGATGGAAAGACTAGCGGGTGAAATTATTGCAGGAGCAAAGGGTGAAGGTGCAGCTATTAAAAAGAAAGATGATACGCACAGAATGGCCGAAGCGAACAAAGCATTTTCACACTTTAGATTTTAATAGTAGGTATAATGGCAAGAGATCTTAGACTAACGAGAAATATTGGTATTGCTGCACACATTGATGCAGGAAAAACTACTACTACTGAACGTATTTTATTTTATACTGGTGCCAGTCATAAAATAGGTGAGGTGCATGATGGTGCAGCTACTATGGATTGGATGGAGCAGGAGCAAGAACGAGGTATTACCATTACTTCAGCTGCTACTACTGTATTTTGGCCTTATAAAGATGAAAAATACCACATAAATATTATTGATACTCCCGGACACGTTGATTTTACTGTAGAGGTAAATAGGTCTTTGAGGATTTTAGATGGCTTAGTGTTTTTATTTAGTGCTGTTGATGGTGTTGAGCCTCAATCGGAAACTAACTGGAGGTTAGCTGATAACTACAAAGTAGCGCGAATTGGTTTCGTGAACAAAATGGACCGCGATGGTGCAGACTTCCTGAACGTGTGTAAGCAGGTTAAAGAAATGCTGGGCACAAAAGCAGTTCCTTTACAGCTGCCGATTGGTGCTGAAGCAAATTTTAAGGGAGTTGTGGATTTGGTGGAGATGAAAGCCATACAATGGAATGAGGATGATTTCGGAATGACTTTCGAAGAGATTGAAATTCCGGCAGATATGGCTGATGAAGTAAAAGAGTACAGAGAGAAGTTGTTAGAATCAGTTGCTGAGTATGACGACACACTCATGGAAAAATACTTCGAAGACCCGGAGTCAATTACCATTGCCGAGGTTATTGCTGCGCTAAGAGCCGCTACTATCGATTTGGCTTTTGTGCCTATGATGTGTGGTTCAGCCTTCAAAAATAAGGGTGTTCAAACTTTGTTAAATTATGTGATGGAGTTACTACCATCGCCTATGGATAGAGAGAGCATTTACGGAATTGATCCTGATACCGAAGAAAAAACCGGTAGAAAGCCATCATCGGAAGAGCCATTTGCCGGTTTAGCATTCAAAATTGCTACAGATCCATTTGTTGGTAGGCTGTGTTTCGTAAGATCATACTCTGGTACACTAGACTCCGGTTCTTACGTATTTAACACTAGAACAAATAAGAAAGAAAGAATTTCCAGAATCTTCCAGATGCACGCAAATAAGCAAAATCAGATTGATATGCTTCAAGCTGGTGATATTGCGGCTGTTGTAGGATTTAAAGATATTAAGACTGGCGATACACTTTGTAATGAGAAGCACAAAATTGTGCTTGAGTCAATGGTGTTTCCTGAGCCGGTAATTGGATATGCTATAGAGCCTAAAACGCAGGCCGATGTTGACAAAATGGGTATGGCCATTGCAAAATTAGTAGAGGAAGATCCTACTTTGCAGGTTAATACTGACGAGGAAACGGGACAAACAATTCTAAGAGGTATGGGTGAGCTTCACTTGGATATTATCATGGATCGTTTGAAGCGAGAATTTAAAGTGGAGATAAACCAGGGTGCACCACAAGTGGCCTATAAAGAAACAATAACCAATTTGGTTGACCACAAGGAGGTATATAAGAAGCAGTCCGGTGGTAAAGGTAAATTTGCAGATATTGTTTTTAAATTATCTCCGGCAGATCCTGATGAGAATGGCATAGTGCAACCAGGTTTGCAGTTCGATAATAAAATTACCGGTGGTGTAATCCCTAAAGATTTTATACCGGCTATTCAAAAAGGTTTTGCTGAAGCGATGCATAACGGGCCTTTGGCCGGTTATCCTATTGAAGCAATGAAGGTAGAGCTTTATCATGGTAGTTTCCATGATGTGGATTCAGATGCATTGTCTTTTGAATTAGCAGCAAAAATTGGCTTTAAGCAAGCTGCGAAAACGGCCGGTCCTCAGTTATTGGAGCCTATAATGAAGGTTGAGGTAATTACGCCTGATGAATATACAGGTCCGGTGACTGGTGATTTGAATAAAAGAAGAGGTTTGATGAAAGGTATGGATACTAAAGGGGGTGCGCAAGTGGTGAAAGCGGACGTGCCACTATCTGAACTTTTCGGATATGTAACCGATTTAAGAACAATTACCTCCGGAAGAGCAACTGCTTCACTAACATTTTCTCATTACGATCCGGTTCCTAAGAATTTGGCTGAAGGAGTTATTGAAAAGGTAAAAGGTGAAGCTGTTAAATAAGTAGAATTATGAATCAGAAAATAAGAATAAAACTAAAATCTTACGATCATAACTTGGTTGATAAATCTTCGGAGAAGATTGTAAGGGCAGTAAAAACCACGGGAGCTGTGGTAAGTGGTCCAATTCCTTTACCTACTGAGAAAGAAATATTCACAGTGTTGCGTTCACCACACGTTAATAAAAAATCTAGAGAACAGTTTCAACTATGTACTTTTAAAAGACTTGTTGATATCTATTCAAATAGCGCAAAAACGGTTGATGCTTTAATGAAATTAGAGCTACCAAGTGGTGTTGATGTAGAGATTAAAGTATAAGTATAACTCATTCTATATGAGGGAGCCAATGGATTTCATTCATTGGTTCTTTTTTTCTCTATAGATTGGTATTTTTTAGAATGTTAGTTTTGTGGCTAACAATATTTCACTAACTTTGCAGTCCTTTCGGGAAAAGTAGTTTGAGAACTACTCAGAGGGGGTTGTAAAAATTAATAATAATGTCTGGAATAATAGGAAAAAAAATCGGAATGACTAGCGTCTACGGTGCCAATGGACATAATGTCGCATGCACGGTGATAGAAGCTGGTCCTTGTGTTGTTACGCAAGTAAAAAAGGTAGATACCGATGGTTATTCTGCAGTTCAGTTAGGTTTTGGCGAACGAAAAGAAAAGAATACACCGAAGGCGTTAAAAGGGCACTTCAAGAAAGCCCAAACTACTCCGAAGCAACACATTGTTGAGTTCAGAGAGTACGAGGGGGAGGCACTATTTGTTGATGATATGTCGGTTGGACAAGAATTAACCATTGCTGATATTTTTGAAGAAGGTGATTTTATTGATGTAGCCGGTACTAGTAAAGGTAAGGGTTTTCAAGGTGTTGTAAAGCGTCATGGTTTTGGCGGTGTTGGTCAAGCCACGCACGGTCAACATAATAGGCAAAGAGCCCCGGGTTCTATTGGTGGAGCTTCTTATCCGGCAAGGGTTTTTCCTGGTATGCGAATGGCTGGCAGAATGGGTGGAGACAGAGTGAAAAACACTAACCTGCGCGTATTAAAATTAGTACCTGAAAAGAATCTTCTTTTAGTAAGTGGATCTGTGCCAGGTGCGAAGAATTCAATAGTAATAATAGAGAAATAAAGATGGAGCTTTCAATACTAAAATATACAGGCGAAGACACCGGAAAGAAGATAAAGCTTTCTGATGCCATCTTTGATATCAAGCCGAATGACCATGCTATTTATCTTGATGTAAAGCAGCGCTTAGCGAATATGCGTCAAGGGACGCATAAGTCTAAGGAGAGAGCAGAAATTGCTGGTTCTACAAGAAAAATTAAGAAACAAAAGGGTACAGGTACTGCGAGAGCAGGTAGCATAAAGTCCCCTATTTTTAGAGGTGGTGGTAGAGTTTTTGGTCCATCTCCACGCGACTATAGCTTTAAACTGAATAAGAAGGTAAAAAAGTTAGCTCGTCTGTCGGCCTTAACTTATAAAGCGAAAGATGAAATGATTTCTGTTTTAGAAGGATTTAGTTTTGAATCGCCTAAAACAAAAGATTACAAAGAAATGCTTTCCAAGCTTTCTTTCGATTCAGTTAAAACATTGTTGGTTTTACCGGAGAACGATAAAAATATATTTTTGGCAAGCAGAAACATCAGCAATACGCAGGTATTAACGGTAGATTCTTTGAACACTTACGATGTGTTACATGCCGATAGAATAGTATTTGTGGAAGGCTCGGTTGAGAAGTTAGATAACTTATTTAAACAAGAGATATGAGCGTTTTAGTAAAACCACTCGTAACTGAAAAAATCTCTGACCTTAACGAAAAAGGTAAATATGGCTTTATTGTAGCTATAGGTGCTAACAAGGTAGAAATTAAATCAGAGGTGGAAAAAAGATATGGTGTTAATGTTGAAAGTGTTAACACAATGAAGTATTTAGGTAAGCAAAAATCGCGATACACTAAATCTAGAGTTTTAACAGGCAGAAAGCCGAGCTACAAAAAGGCAATTGTGTCAGTAGCAGAAGGTGAAATCATTGATTTCTACAGCGAAATTTAATTATCTGAGAAATGGCAGTTAAGAAATTAAGACCGATAACAGCGGGACAGAGATATAGACTAGCACCGGTTTACACCGAGCTAAGTAAGGTAGAACCGGAAAAGTCTTTGCTTACTCCTTTAAGAAAAAAGGGTGGTAGAAACAATTCTGGTAGGATGACCATGCGCTACATTGGTGGTGGGCATAAGAAGAATATTCGAATTATCGATTTTAAAAGAGACAAGCACAATATTCCCGCTACCGTTGCAACTATTGAGTACGATCCGTCAAGAACAGCGCATATTGCTTTATTGCATTATGCAGATGGTGAGAAGAGGTACATACTTGCACCCAATGGTTTAAAAGTTGGCGATAAAATTGTTTCAGGAGAAGATATTGCTCCTGAGGTAGGGAATGCGCTACCATTATCTAAAATTCCGCTAGGTACAGTTTTGCATAATGTAGAAATCAGTCCGGGCTCAGGAGCCGCAATGGTAAGAAGCGCAGGGGCATACGCTCAACTGTTAGCAAGAGACGGTAAGTATTCAACTATAAAATTACCATCGGGTGAAATGAGGTTGGTATTAAGTGCTTGTCTTGCTACGGTAGGAGTTGTTTCAAATTCTGATCACATGATTGTGAGATTGGGGAAAGCAGGAAGGAAAAGATGGTTAGGTAGAAGACCTAGAACAAGAGGTGTAGCTATGAACCCGGTAGATCACCCAATGGGTGGTGGTGAAGGTAGATCTTCAGGTGGTCACCCTAGATCTAGAAATGGGTTGTTGTCTAAAGGTTTAAAGACAAGAACACCTAAAAAATATTCGAACAGATTAATAATTGGTAAAAAGAAATAATAGATGGCTAGATCATTAAAAAAGGGACCATATATTGATTTCCGCCTTGAGAAAAAGGTTGACAATATGACTGACTCTGGTAAGAAGTCTGTAATAAAAACTTGGTCAAGAAGATCAATGATTTCTCCTGACTTCGTAGGCCATACATTTGCAGTACATAATGGAAACAAGTTTATTCCTGTGTATGTAACGGAAAATATGGTAGGACATAAATTGGGTGAATTTTCTCCAACAAGAAATTTCCGCGGTCATATTAACAAGAAAGATAAAGGTAAAAGATAATGGAAGCTGTTGCTAAATTAAATAACGTACCTACTTCTCCTCGTAAAATGAGGATGGTTGTGGATTTAATAAGAGGTGAGAAAGTTAGCCGTGCGCTTGGTATCTTAAAGTTTGAGTCGAAGCATGGCGCGGCAAGAGTGGAAAAGCTTTTATTGTCTGCTATTGCAAATTGGCAGCAAGCCAATGCTGATGTTGATTTAGAAGAAGCTGACCTGTATGTTAAAAGCGTAAAGGTTGATAGCGGTAGAGTTTTGAAAAGGTTAAGACCTGCTCCACAGGGTAGGGCGCACCGTATAAGGAAACGATCAAACCATATAACCTTAGTAGTGGACAGTGCCAGTGCTGCGGGATCTGAAACAGTTGTTGAATCTGATAACACCGAAAAAAGTAAATAATGGGACAAAAAGTTAATCCTACCGGTTTCCGTTTAGGTATAGTAAGAGGTTGGGAATCCAACTGGTTCGGAGGAAAAGGCAAGGCTTTTTCCGAGAAACTAATCGAAGATCAACAGATAAGAGAATATATTTTTGCACGTATTCCTAAAGGTGGAATCTCTAAGATTGTTATTGAGAGAACACTAAAGAGAATTACATTAACTATCCATACTGCTCGTCCGGGTGTTGTTATTGGTAAAGGTGGTAGTGAAGTTGATAAGCTAAAAGAAGAGTTAAGAAAGTTAACAGGTAAAGATGTTCAAATTAATATTTTTGAGATCAAAAGACCTGAGCTTGATGCTAAACTTGTTGGCGAATCAATCGCTCAGCAGTTAAAAGCCAGAATATCCTACAGACGCGCTATGAAGCAAGCAATTGCCTCTGCCATGCGAGTGGGTGCCCAAGGCATAAAAATTAAAGTTTCCGGAAGATTAGGTGGTGCTGAAATGGCACGAACCGAAATGTACAAGGAAGGTAGAATACCGCTTCATACTTTAAGAGCTGATATTGATTATGAAATATCTGAAGCCAATACCGTTTATGGTATTATCGGCATAAAAGTGTGGGTTTTCAAAGGCGAAGTATTTGGTAAGAGAGATTTATCTCTAAACATTGGTGCAGGTGCTCAAGGTAAAGGTGGTGCTCCGGGCCCGGGAAATAATAGAAGAAATGATCGTCCGAAAAGAAAAAGGAAATAATCCTTTAAAAGGCATAAAGATATAATAAGATGTTACAGCCAAAAAGAACGAAATTTAGAAAAAAGCAGAAAGGTAGAATCAAAGGTCTTGCGCAGCGAGGTCACAGAATTGCCTTTGGTAGTTTCGCTTTGAAATCTCTTGAGCCGGGATGGATTACAAGTAGACAAATTGAAGCTTCCAGAATTGCCATGACGCGAGCTATGAAGCGTCAAGGTCAGGTTTGGATAAGAATTTTTCCTGATAAGCCCATAACGAAAAAGCCTGCAGAGGTAAGGATGGGTAAAGGTAAAGGTGCACCGGAATATTGGGTAGCTACCGTTAAACCGGGAACAATCATGTTCGAAGCAGGTGGAGTGCCATTAGAATTGGCACAAGAAGCACTTAGATTGGCAGCGCAGAAACTGCCTGTTAAAACTAAGTTTACAATTAGAAGAGATTACGCAGAAAATTAATCGTCATGAAAAACACAGATATACAGAAATTATCTATTGACGAGCTCAAGGAAAATATAAAAGGTGAAGCACAAAAGCTTCAAAAGCTCCATTTTGCTCACGCTATTTCTCCAATTGAAAATCCTATGCAAATAAGGGTTTCACGAAAAAATATTGCTCGTCTGGAGACCGAGTTAAGGCAAAAGGAAATGGCTAAATGATTGCTACAATGGAAAGAAACCTTAGAAAAGAAAGAATAGGGCTTGTTGTAAGTAACAAAATGGATAAATCCATAACTGTTACAATTCAAAGAAAAGTAAAGCATCCTATTTACGGGAAATTTGTTAAGAAGACAACGAAGTTCACCGCACACGATGAGACAAATGATTGCGGTATTGGTGATACTGTAAAGATATCAGAAACTCGTCCGATTAGTAAAAACAAGCGGTGGAGATTAGTAGAAATACTTGAAAGAGCTAAATAACGATGATACAACAAGAATCTAGATTAAGTGTGGCGGATAACAGTGGTGCTAAAGAGGTACTCTGTATTCGTGTATTGGGAGGTACCAAAAAGAGGTATGCATCAATAGGTGACAAGATTATTGTGACAGTTAAATCTGCTCTTTCATCCAGTAGCCTCAAAAAAGGTACGGTGTCAAGAGCGGTAATTGTTCGTACAAAAAAGGAGATAAGGCGCAAAGATGGTTCTTACATCCGTTTTGAAGATAATGCTGCCGTTTTGCTAAACCCAAACGATGAGCCTAGAGGCACTCGTATATTTGGTCCTGTGGCCAGAGAGTTAAGAGAAAAGCAGTTTATGAAAATAGTTTCTTTAGCACCTGAAGTTTTATAATTATGGAGAGGAAAAAGAACAAACAGCAGAAGCTTCACATCCGGAAAGATGATACCGTACAGGTTATTTCCGGAAACTCTAAAGGTAAGAGTGGAAAAGTGTTAGAAGTTATTGCTGAGAAAAATAGAGCAATTGTTGAAGGGGTCAATATGATCACAAAACATAGAAAGGCATCGGCTACAAATCCTGAAGGTGGGGTTGACAAAGTAGAGGCTGCGATACATTTAAGCAATTTAATGCTTGTAGATCCTGCAACTGGCGAAGCCACAAGAACAGGTAGAAAAGCCGATGACAAAGGCAAATTACAAAGATATTCCAAGAAAACAGGGGAGGTAATTAACAATGGCTAATCCAAGAATGAAAGAATTATATAACAATGAGATTGTTCCGGCTCTGAAGGAGAAGTTTCAATATAAATCTGTAATGGAGGTTCCAAAACTACAGAAGATTGTTATTAATAAAGGTATTGGTGCTGCAACTGCTGATAAAAAATTGGTAGATGTTGGTGTTGAAGAGCTTAGCACTATCTCCGGACAGAAGGCGATTCCAACCTATGCAAAAAATTCTATCTCAAACTTTAAGTTAAGGGAAGGAATGCCAATTGGAGCAAAGGTTACCTTGAGAGGTGAGCGCATGTATGAATTTTTGGACAGGTTAGTTTCAGTATCATTACCGCGTGTACGAGATTTCCGTGGTGTTAAAGACAAGGGCTTTGATGGAAGAGGAAATTATACCTTAGGCATTAAGGAGCAAATTATTTTCCCTGAGATTAGTATTGATAAAGTTGCTAACATAACAGGAATGGATATAACATTTGTAACTACTTCAAAATCGGATGAAGAAAGCTTTGAGTTAATGAAAGCTTTCGGGATGCCATTTGCAAGTAAAAACAACAACTAATATGGCTAGAAAAGCAATTATTGCCAGAGAGAAAAAAAGAGAAAGAATAGTAGCTAAATACGCTGCAAAAAGAGCCGAGTTAAAAGCTAATGGTGACTACGAAGCACTAGATAAATTACCAAAGAATGCTTCCCCTGTGAGACTACACAATAGGTGCAAGTTAACAGGAAGACCCAAAGGATACATGAGAAAATTCGGTATTTCTCGTGTTACTTTCCGGGAAATGGCTTTGGCCGGTAAGATACCCGGCATCACGAAGGCTAGCTGGTGATTTTATTTAATAAATATTTTAATTAATAACTTATTTCCCTATCTTTGCAGGCCTGTTTCGGCAGGGGTACGGAGATTATAATAATATTAACAATGGTAACTGATCCAATAGCTGATTATTTGACAAGGGTTCGTAATGCAATTAAAGCGAATCATAGAATTGTTGAAATGCCGGCATCTAACTTAAAGAAAGACCTTACAAAGGTGCTTCATGAAAAGGGTTATATCCTTAATTACAAGTTTGAGGATGCTACCGCTCAGGGTACAATCAAGATTGCTTTGAAGTACGATCCTGTAAGCAAAACTCCTGCTATTACAAAATTAGAAAGAATTTCTAAGCCAGGCTTAAGAAAATATTGCGGAGCTACCGAATTGCCTAGAGTTTTAAATGGTTTAGGTATAGCTGTGCTTTCTACTTCAAAAGGTGTTATTACCGATAAGGAAGCTAGAAACATGAATGTTGGTGGTGAAATATTGTGTTACGTTTATTAACGAATTGAAATGTCACGAATAGGTAAAAATCCGGTAAATCTGCCAGAAGGCGTAACAATAGACATTGCTAAAGACAATGTGGTTACTATTAAAGGTTCTAAAGGAACATTAACGCAGCCCATAGATTCTTCTATTTCGCTGAAAGTTGATGATGGAAAAATCGTTTTAGAGCGTCCTACGGAGTCAAAAAGGCATAAAGCTATGCACGGTTTGTACCGTGCCTTGTTAGCTAACGCTGTTGAAGGTGTTAATACCGGTTATGTACGAAAATTGGAGTTGGTTGGAGTGGGTTATAAAGCAGTTGCGCAAGGTAATGTCATTGAATTAAATGTTGGGTATTCGCACAGTATTTTTGTTGGGTTGCCGGACGAAGTGAAGGCTACTGCTGAAACAGTTAAAGGGCAGAATCCTATCATTACATTAGAAAGTATTGATAAGCAATTGATTGGACAGGTGGCTGCCAAAATAAAATCACTAAGAAAAGTGGAGCCTTATAAAGGTAAAGGTATTCGATTTGTGGGTGAGCAAGTTAGACGTAAAGCGGGTAAGACTGCAGCTAAATAATATTAATAATGGCTATCAATAAAACAGCTAGAAGGTTAAGAATTAAGAGAAGTATTAGGAGGAAGGTTTCAGGTACGTCTTCAATTCCAAGGTTAACCGTTTTTAAAAGTAACAGAGCTATTTATGCTCAAATTGTAGATGATCTTAAGGGTCATACTTTGGCCGCTTCAAACTCACTTGAGTTGGGTGCAAAAAGTAATGCCGACTTAGAGATTGCTGCACAGGTAGGAGAAAGTCTGGCGGGTAAAGCTAAAGATGCCGGTATTGAAGTAATTGTTTTCGACAGAGGCGGATATAGGTATCATGGTAAGGTAAAGGCATTAGCCGATGGTGCAAGAAAAGGTGGCTTAAAATTCTAATTATATGACTCAGAGTAATATAAAATCGGTAAAAGCAAGTGAGATAGACCTAAGAGAAAAGGTTGTTGCTATTAAAAGAGTAGCCAAGGTTGTTAAAGGTGGTAGAAGATTTAGTTTTTCAGCTATTGTGGTTGTTGGTGACGGTAATGGTGTAGTAGGATACGGCTTAGGTAAAGCTAATGAAGTTACTGATGCAATTACTAAAGGAATAGATGATGCTAAGAAGAATTTGGTTAAAGTTCCTATATTGAAAGGAACTGTTCCTCATGAGTCATTAGGTAAATATAGTGGTGGTTTTGTATTGGTTAAGCCGGCTGCTCCGGGTACTGGTGTAATTGCCGGAGGTGCCATGCGTGCAGTACTAGAAAGTGCCGGTATACATAACGTATTAGCTAAATCTAAGGGTTCCTCAAATCCACACAATGTAGTTAAAGCAACTTTTGATGCGTTAACGAAAATGAGAGATCCTTTTACTGTTGCTAAAAACAGAGGCATTTCATTAGCTAGCGTTTTTAACGGATAATAACATGGCGAAGACAATTAAATTAACGCAGATAAGAAGTGTAATCGGCAGACCTGCTGACCAAAAAAAGACTATACAAGCTTTAGGTCTGGGAAAAATTAACAGAACTGTTGAGAAGACACTCACTCCTCAAATTGAGGGAATGATAAATAAGGTGAATCACTTAGTTACCATAACTGAAGGATAAGATGAAATTACATACATTAAAACCGGCTGAAGGATCAACGAAAACGCGCAAGCGTATTGGTAGAGGTCAGGGTTCTGGCGCTGCCGGAACTGCTGGTCGTGGTCATAACGGTGCTAAATCAAGGAGTGGGTATTCCAAAAAAGTAGGTTTTGAGGGTGGCCAGATGCCACTACAAAGAAGGGTGCCTAAATTTGGCTTTAACAACATTAACAGGGTTGAGTACAAAGCAATTAACTTAAGCGATCTTCAGAATCTTCAAGAAAAGTTAAGTGTGGATACTATTGATTTGGATATGTTGAAGACTAATGGCTTGATTGGTAAGAAAGACCTCGTTAAAATTTTAGGTAATGGTGAATTGAAAGCCAAGTTATCTGTAACAGCCCATGCATTTTCTAAAACTGCTATTGCGGGAATAGAAAAAGCTGGAGGTTCGACTACAACATTATAATATGAAGCGTTTTTTTTCTACTATAAAGAACATTTTCTCTATTGAGGAACTTAGAGACAGAATTTTTAATACCATAGGGTTTTTAATAATTTTTAGATTGGGTTCTTTTGTAGTTTTACCCGGTGTGGATCCAAGTAAGTTATCCGGTGACGCACAAGGTATTTTTGGCTTACTTGATACCATTTTGGGTGGAGCATTTTCAAATGCCTCCATTTTTGCTTTAGGCATTATGCCTTACATTTCTGCAAGTATTGTTATTCAGCTTTTAACAGTAGCTGTTCCTTACTTCCAGAAAATGCAGAAGGAGGGTGAGTCAGGTAGAAAGAAAATAACGCAGATTACAAGAGTTTTAACCATTGCTATTACAATAGTTCAGGGTGCTGCTTACGTAAAAGGAACTATCCCTGCTGAAGCAATTATGATGGGTAATTTCTTTTTTACCATAACATCAATAATTGTTTTAACCTCGGGCACTATTTTTTGTATGTGGCTTGGTGAAAAGATTACGGATAAGGGTATTGGTAACGGTATTTCATTGTTGATCATGATTGGTATTATATCACGGTTTCCGGGCTCCATTGTGGCAGAGGCGCTGTCTTTAGGAATGAGCGGCTTGTTATTCTTCATTCTTGAGTTAGTGGCATTGTTCTTTGTTGTTATGGTTACAGTAATGTTAGTGCAGGCTACAAGACGCATTCCGGTACAGTATGCAAAGCAGGTAGTTGGTGGAAGAGTTTATGGTGGGCAGAGGCAGTACATCCCGTTAAAGGTAAATGCATCAGGTGTTATGCCAATAATCTTTGCTCAGTCTCTAATGTTTCTACCATCGCTATTAGCCAATTTGTGGGCCGATGAAAGTGATACAGCGGCATACATAGGTAATGTTTTTGCAGATTTTCAAAGTTGGCAGTACAGTCTAACATTTGCTATTTTGATTATAATTTTTACATTTCTTTATACAGCTATAACTATTAATCCTAGTCAGATAGCTGATGACATGAAAAGAAATGGTGGTTTTATACCGGGCATAAAGCCGGGTAAGCAAACCTCTGAATTTATTGATAACGTATTGACTAAGATAACTTTACCAGGTTCTATATTTTTAGCTATTATCGCAATTTTACCTGCGTTTGTGGCTAGAGCAGGTGTAGGTACGCAGTTCTCCCAATTTTTTGGAGGTACTTCTCTTATTATTATGGTAGGTGTTATTTTAGATACACTGCAGCAGATAGAAAGTTATTTGCTAATGAGGCATTATGAAGGTATGATGAAGTCGGGCAAGGTGAAGGGTAGTTCTTCACAAACAACTGCGGTTGCTTAGATAGAGATTATGGCAAAACAAAGTTCAATAGAGCAAGATGGAACTATAACCGAAGCATTGTCAAATGCAATGTTTCGAGTTGAGTTAGGTAATGGTCATGAGGTGATAGCACACATTTCCGGTAAGATGAGAATGAATTATATTAAGATTCTACCCGGAGATAAAGTGAAGTTAGAAATGTCCCCTTATGATTTAACAAAAGGAAGAATTGTTTATCGATATAAATAAATCGAATTATGAAAGTTAAAGCTTCAATTAAGAAAAGAAGTGTTGATTGCAAAATTATCCGCAGAAACGGAAAGTTATACGTGATTAACAAGAAAAATCCACGTTTCAAACAAAGACAAGGGTAATTATGGCAAGAGTTTCTGGTGTAGATATTCCTGATAACAAAAGAGGAGCAGTATCATTAACATATATTTATGGTATTGGAAGAAGTTCGGCACTCAAAATATTAGAGAAAGCTGGCGTTGATGCAGATAAAAAAGTAGCCGACTGGTCAGAAGAGGAGGCTAATGCTGTTCGTAGCGTTATTAGTGAAAATTATAAAACAGAGGGTGTTCTAAAGTCTGAGGTACAAATGAGTATTAAAAGACTGTTGGATATTGGCTGTTACCGCGGTTTACGTCATAGAAAAGGCTTGCCTGTTCGTGGACAAAGAACCAAAAATAATTCTCGTACCAGAAAAGGTAAGAGAAAGACAATGGCTAACAAGAAGAAGGCTACTAAGTAATCAATAAATCATGGCTCAGAAGAGAAAAGATAAAGCAAAAAAGAGAGTTGTTAACGTAGAAGCGGTGGGCCAAGCGCACATTAAAGCTTCATTTAACAATATTATTGTTTCCTTAACTAATTCAACAGGTCAGGTGGTTTCATGGGCGTCTGCAGGTAAAATGGGTTTCAAAGGTTCTAAAAAGAATACGCCTTATGCCGGACAGATAGCTGCTCAGAATGCTGCTCAAGCTGCTTATGATTTAGGTCTTAGAAAAGTGGAAGTCTTTGTTAAAGGTCCCGGTTCAGGAAGAGACTCTGCTATCAGAAGTATACAGAATACAGGTATTGAAGTAACAATGATTAAAGATGTTACACCTTTACCACATAACGGTTGTCGTCCTCCAAAGAGACGTAGAGTATAATATTATACAGCATAGAAAATATAAATAATGGCAAGATATAAAGGTCCAAAGTCAAAAATAGCCAGAAGGTTTAATGAGCCTATTTTCGGTGCTAGCAAAGCACTTTCGAAAAAAGCTTATCCTCCTGGTCAGCATGGAAGAGGCAGAAGAAGAAAGCCGTCTGAATATGCTATTCAATTAATGGAGAAGCAAAAAGCTAAATACACTTATGGTGTGCTGGAGAAGCAATTTGCTAATCTTTTTGATAAAGCTTCACGTAAAAAAGGTATTACCGGTGAGGTATTACTTCAATTATTGGAATCTAGATTGGACAATGTGGTATTCAGATTGGGTATTGCTCCTACAAGAAGGGCAGCAAGGCAATTGGTTTCTCATAAGCATATCTTAGTCAACGGTGAAATCGTAAATATCCCATCATATCAGCTTAAGGAAGGTGAGATGATTGGCGTTAGAGAGAAATCCAAATCGCTTGAAGCTGTTACCAATAGCCTGTCGGCCAATACTGTATCGAAATACGGATGGTTAGAATTTGACAAATCTGAAATGACAGGAAAATACATTAATGTTCCTCAGAGAGATGATATTCCTGAAAATATTAATGAGCAACTGATTGTCGAGTTGTATTCAAAATAATTAGTCAATTAAATAGAAACTATATAATATGTCTATTTTATCATTCCAAATGCCTGAAAAGGTTGCAATGGAAAAGGCGGATGATTTTCACGGTCTTTTTACATTCAAACCATTAGAGAAAGGTTATGCCGTTACTGTAGGTAATGCATTGCGGAGAATTCTACTATCCTCACTGGAGGGCTATGCAATTACCGGTATAAAAATACCGAGTGTGTTACATGAGTTCTCTGCCGTAAAGGGAATAGTGGAAGATGTATCTGAAATCATTTTGAACTTGAAAATGGTTCGTTTCAAGAAAATATCGGATGGCGCTGATAATAAAGTGACTATCTCTTTAAAAAATCAGAAGGAATTTAAAGCAGGTGACATCAATAAGTTTACAACGGCTTATGAAATTTTAAATCCTGATTTATTGATCTGTCACATGGACGAATCGGTAAATTTCGAGATAGAATTGACTATTGAAAAAGGCAGAGGCTATGTTTCTTCTGAAGAGAACAATAATGGGGAGCAGCCAACGGGGTTTATCTCAATTGATTCCATCTTTACACCTATTAAGAATGTTAAATACAGTGTAGAAAATACACGTGTTGAGCAAAAGACAGATTACGAGCAATTGGTAATAGACATTGAAACTGATGGCAGTATTCACCCGGAATCAGCATTGAAAGGTGCAGCTAATATTTTAATCAAGCATTTTATGCTGTTTTCTGATCAAAACATGGTGCTTGATGTGGGAGGTACTGATGAGCCTGAAGCAGTAGATGAAGAAATGCTTCACATGCGTAAATTACTGAAGACATCTCTCAATGATTTGGATTTATCTGTAAGAGCTTACAATTGTTTGAAGGCTGCTGATGTTAAATCATTGGGTGACTTAGTGAGCTTGGAAATTTCTGACATGATGAAGTTTAGGAATTTCGGTAAAAAATCTTTAGCAGAACTAGAGCAATTGGTAGCTGATAAAGGTTTAACCTTCGGAATGGATTTGTCCAAGTACAAACTTGATGAAGAATAAGTAAGATGAGACACGGAAAGAAATTTAATCATTTAAGCAGAACTGCTCCACATAGAAAAGCTATGTTGGCCAATATGGCTAGTTCACTTATTGGCACAAAGAGAATAACAACTACTGTTGCTAAAGCGAAAGCTTTAAGAAAGTATGTAGAGCCTTTG
Organism: uncultured Cytophagales bacterium; assembly: GCA_963832285.1. Lineage (GTDB taxonomy): Bacteria > Bacteroidota > Bacteroidia > Cytophagales > Cyclobacteriaceae > Marivirga. The sequence goes on along the minus strand of CAWHTP010000011.1, from coordinate 299,572 downwards.
ATTACAAGATCGAAGGAAGACACTACACACAATAGAAGGACGGTTTTCTCCTATTTGCAAAACAAAGAAGCTATTAAAGAGCTGTTTGACGAAGTAGGTGCTAAAGTGGCTAACAGGCCCGGAGGATATACGCGTATCATTAAATTAGGTTCGCGGTTAGGAGATGATGCTGAAATGGCCTTAATTGAACTAGTTGATTACAACGAGTTATTGTTAGGCGAGACTGGCGAGAGCAAGAAGAAAACAACCACTCGAAGAAGTAGAAGAGGAGGAGCCAAAGCGAAAACCGAAGGTGCTGAAACTAAACAAGATGATGCTGATACTAAGGTAGAAGCTTCTGAAACTACAGAAGAGAAAAAGGTGGTGAAAGAGCCTAAGAAGGAAGCTCCAAAAGGAGAAGCTGAGGAAAAAGTTGAAGCTAAGACTGCTGATAAAAAGGAAGAAAAACCGGTAGACGATAAAAAGGCTGCTGATGATGATTCCGAAAAGAAAGATAAGGATGCTTGATGAGATTAAGCACTGTGAATAAATAAAAAAGGGATTGAATTTACATTCAATCCCTTTTTTATTTTTATTTAAAAAATAAATAGCAGATTTTTGTGAGGATTTGAAGATATATTTTTTTGGTGAAACAGTACCCAACGAAATATATAGGAACTAATTCAATTGAGTTTTAACTCCTTTTGAATTATCGCCTTGGAAGTGCATAGATCAAATGTTGTTGATGTAATTAAACCGACAACTGTGGTGCAAATGTCTACAACTTAAACCGACTATAAATGAAATATTCAGACAGACCGGATGCGGTTCTACTACTGGAAGACGGCACATATTTTAGGGGCAAATCAATTGGCCATCAGAGCACCAAGGGTGGTGAGATTTGCTTCAACACAGGCATGACAGGTTATCAGGAAATTTATACTGACCCCTCCTACTATGCACAAATAATGGTGAATACCAATGCTCATATTGGTAACTACGGTACTGTTTCAAGCGAGGAGGAATCAGCCACTCCCAAAATATTTGGGTTGGTAACTAATAATTTTAGTGAGGGTTTTAGCAGACATACCGGAGAGGAAAGCCTTCATGACTATTTAACAAATCATGAAGTACCCGGTATTTCTGATGTCGACACGCGCGCTATTGTAAGACATATCAGGAGTAAAGGTGCTATGAATGCCATCATCTCTTCTGAAATACTCGATATAGATCAGCTTAAAAAAGAGTTACAGAAAGTACCCTCAATGGAAGGTCTTGAATTATCATCGAAAGTTTCCGTTAAAGAAGCTTATGAAGTAGGTGCAGCCGATGGTATAAGACTGGCGGTGATGGATTACGGCATTAAAGCAAGCATTTTAAAGCAATTAGTAGCTCGCGGGTTCTTTTGTAAGGTATTTCCTGCAAAATCTACTTTTGAGCAGACGCAAGCATGGCAGCCGAAAGCTTATTTTCTTTCCAATGGACCGGGAGACCCGGCTGTGATGGAATATGCCATTGAACATGCCAAACAGATTATTGCTTCAGACTTACCACTGTTCGGAATCTGTTTGGGACATCAACTCATTGCACAGGCTTGCGGAATAGGTACTTATAAAATGTACAACGGCCATCGGGGGCTCAACCAGCCGGTAAAAAACTTGCTATCCGGTACAGGCGAAATAACCTCACAAAATCATGGATTTAGCGTAATAACTGAGGATGTAGAAAAATCAACCTTAGTTGAAATCACGCATCTCAACCTTAATGACGATACAGTAGAAGGATTGCAGCTTAAAGGTAAAAAGGCTTTTTGCGTGCAATACCACCCTGAATCTTCACCGGGGCCGCACGATTCACGCTACTTATTTGACCAGTTTATATCATTAATCAATTAATAAAAATTATGAGTGTTATAGAAAAAATACACGCAAGACAGATTTTAGATTCAAGAGGCAACCCCACTGTGGAAGTCGATGTTTTTACCGCAGATGGAGGTTTTGGCCGTGCGGCAGTCCCTTCTGGTGCAAGCACCGGAGTGCATGAGGCAGTAGAGCTCAGAGATAAAGACAAATCCGTTTACATGGGTAAGGGTGTTTTAAAGGCAGTGCATAATGTTAACTCGGCAATTTCCGAAGAGCTGATTGGTTTTTCTGTATTTGAGCAGAACCTTATAGACAAGCTCATGATAGAGCTTGACGGAACCGATAATAAGTCTAAACTTGGTGCAAATGCAATATTAGGTGTCTCTTTAGCCGTTGCCAAGGCAGCAGCACAGTTGAGCAACCAGCCATTATACAGATACGTAGGTGGTGTAAATGCAAACACTTTGCCCGTACCCATGATGAACATATTGAACGGTGGGAGTCATGCCGATAATAAGATAGATTTTCAGGAATTTATGGTGATGCCCGTAAATGCCAATACATTTTCTGAGGCTTTGCAGATGGGCACTTCAGTATTTCATCATTTAAAAGAAGTGTTAACTAAAAAAGGCCTTTCTACTAATGTGGGCGATGAAGGTGGATTTGCTCCTAATATCGAATCTAACGATCAAGCTATTGAGGTGGTGCTAACTGCTATTGAAAAGGCAGGTTTCAGACCAGGTGAAGATATGTATATAGCAATGGATGCAGCAGCTTCTGAATTTTATGATGAAGGCAAACAAAAATACGTTTTCGGTAGTACCGGTGAAGAATTATCTTCCGATGAAATGGTAGCCTATTGGAAAAATTGGTGTTCAAAGTATCCTATACTTTCTATTGAAGACGGTATGCAGGAAGATGATTGGAGTGGTTGGGAAAAGATGACTCGCGAATTGGGCAGAGATGTGCAATTGGTAGGTGATGACCTTTTTGTGACTAACACTAAGCGTTTACAAAGAGGAATTGATGAGAAAATTGCCAACTCCATATTAATTAAGGTAAACCAGATAGGTACATTAACAGAAACTATCAACGCTATTAAAATGGCGGATAGGGCATCTTACAAAAGCGTAATGTCGCACCGTTCTGGCGAGACTGAAGATACAACCATTGCTGATTTGGCTGTAGCATTAAATACAGGTCAGATTAAAACGGGTTCAGCATCACGCTCAGATAGAATGGCCAAGTACAACCAACTATTAAGGATTGAAGAGGAGCTGGGCGAAATGGCTTATTTTCCCGGTATGAATTTCTAAGTAAGCAATAATATTAAGCTAAAGCTGCAGCCTTTCTTTAAAGGTTTGCAGCTTTTTTAGTTTATAAAAATGAAAAGACAATTTTTATTGCTATTTTAGCTTGTGTAAAAGATGGATAAAATCCCTAAAATATTTAAAAACTTCTATGTAATTGCAGGTGCAGTATTCCTAATATGGATGTTGTTTCTGGATAATAACGACCTTATTTCGCAGCTGAGGCTTTCCTCAAAATACAATGATTTGTTAGACCAAAAGGTGTACTATCAAAAGAAAATAGAAGAAGTTGAGGTTGATAGAGCAGGTTTATTATCAGATGATGAGCTGTTAGAGAAGTTTGCCAGGGAGCGTTATTTGATGAAGAAAGAAGAGGAAGACCTCTTTATAATTGTGGAGGAAAAAAGATGATACGAAGCTTACTTATCGCACTGCTATTCTTACTTTTTGCCGGCCGAGGCATAGCGCAAAAATATGTAGATGAAAATAGCACTACACTTGAAAGATTGTACTTTGGTGGAAATTTTGGTTTGTCGCTTAGTAATAACTTCACCCAAATAGAAGTTTCTCCAATAGTGGGATACATGATTACTGAGAATTTTTCAGCCGGAGTAGGTGTTATTTATCAATATTTACGTGCCGACCTGAGGGCTTCAAACGGTCAGTCATATTCAATTGATACTAATATTTATGGAGGTAAATTATTTGGCAGATATAATATTACAAATCAATTATTTGCCTACTCTGAGTTGGAAGCGTTAAGCTTTGAAGTGTATCAAAACTCAACTGAAGGATTGGCGAGAGAAATAGTGCCCTCCCTCTTTATTGGTGCAGGGTATTTTATGCCTATAGCGCAAAGTGCTGGCATTTCAGCCGTGGCGCTCTACAATGTGCTTTATGATCCTTTTACCTCGCCATACAACAGCCCATTTGTCCTCCGTGTAGGCTTTACTTTTTAAGATACTCCTCAAAATTTACCTCTAACTGCTCACCAACAGCTGCTAAATCGCTAATTATTTCAGGGAGCAGCGGTATACCATTTTTCATTCTTTCCTCAGTCATTTCTTTTTCAGGATCTCCGGGAATCAATACCCTGTCACTTTCTGCCGTTACAGCGGAGTTTCTAAAAGTGGTTATCCAATTATCCATGTGGTGCTTAAAATCAGCTGCCGGGCGGAAAGCATCAATTCTCATGGCGCCCAAGAAATGTCCCAGGCCTTCACCCACAGGATCTTCCCGTAGCGGTAGAAAGCTGACAAAAGGGGGCGCCCATGGGCCGTAATTAGCACCCGATAGTACTGCAGAAAAAATATCTACTATGGAACCTAAAATGTAACCTTTATGGCTGGCGTGCTCACGGTCACCACCCAAGGGTAGCATACTGCCGCCACTTTTTAGCGCATCTACATTTTGGGTAGGTAGCCCTTCGGCATCCTGTACCCAGCCTAAAGGGGCTTGCTCACCTTTTCTCTTTAGCACCTCCAGCTTTCCGTTTGCTGCCGTGGTAGTAGCAAAATCGGCAACAAACGGTGGTTGCTTGTCGGCTGGTATAGCCACCGAAATTGGGTTAGTGCCTAGCAGTCGTTCTTTAGAAAAAGTGGGGGAAACCAACGGACTGGCATTGGTCATGGACCAACCGATCATGTCTTTTTCGAGTGCCAGCATACTGTGATAACCGGCAATGCCATAATGGTTTGAGTTTTTTACAGATACCCAACCGGTGCCTACTTTTTCTGCTTTTTCCATGGCCACACGCATGGCATAGGGGGCAATAACAAGCCCTAAACCGGCATCGCCATCTATAACAGCTGTACTAGGCGTTTCGTGTACAATTTTAATGTCCGGCTTTGTGTTCACACGCCCGTCTTGCCACAACTTTATGTAACCTTTCAAACGTGCTACACCGTGCGAATCTACTCCTCTTAAGTCGGCACTTAATAGAACTTCAGCAGCTTCATGGGCATGTGCTGCGCTACAGCCCATCTTCAGGAAAATGTCAGTTACAAATAATTTAAGTTTTTGATACGAAATGCTTTGCATAATAAATTGTCAGGCTTGCGCTATTACGTCACTCAAAATTCCTTCTTTAAGTGAATAGGTAGAAACGTTTATCGTTTGAAAGCTGTTCATGGTGAGTATATAATCTATGAGGCAACTGGCTACAACAATCATATCTACTCGCATTTCCAGCATGCCGGGAATAGCCAAACGCTGGTCTCGTGTTTTTTCAATCAGCTCCTTAAAAATGCCTTTAAAATCAATGATGGGCAATTCATAATAGGTCTCATCGGGCTTCTCAATATTTTTTTCAGCATACGCTATGTCCACCAGGGTATCGAAAGTGCCGGAAGAACCAATTAATTGTTTAGGCTTATACTTTATCAGCTGTTGCTGCAGGCTTGTTAATGAGGTGAATAAATAATCTTTCAGTTTTTGAATATCATCTGAGGCAATGGGGTCATGGTTTTGGAACTGATCGAGCAACCTTTGCGCGCCTATTTCGAAACTTTCGAGCCAATAAATTGTGTCTCCATCGCAAATAATAAACTCTACACTGCCACCACCAATATCCATAACTAGCGTAGTTTCTGAACCGATGCTGAGAGCCTGCTTTATCCCTTTATAAATATATTCGGCCTCTTGCAGCCCTGAAATAACATTTATTTCAATGCCGGTAGCCTCTTTTACTTCGTCTACAAACTGCTGACCATTACCGGCATTTCTTACGGCTGATGTGGCAGTGGCACGAATCGATTCTACTGCTAATTCCTCAGCTGTTTGCTTAAACTGTTTTAGGGTTTTAATAGCTCTTTGCTGTGCGTCACTGGCAAGGGTGTTTTTGCTGATGCCGTTCATCCCTAAACGAACAGCTATTTTTTCCTTGTGCAGAATTTTATTATTCGTTGCCAAATCCACCACCATCAGGTGAAAAGTATTCGTACCTATATCAATAATGGCTATTTTACTCATGAAATTACCTTATCAGAAATTTTGCGCAATATACCATATATTAGGTTAGGGGCAATGGCGCGCAAAATACAATTATAGCTGTCTTAAAAGTTCGTTTTTCGTATAGTGTCAACTATATTTGAAGAAATATTGATATTATCTATTATGTCCGAATCCGATAAAAGACAAGCCTGTTTATACCAAGCCCACCACCAAAGAAAAATTTGAACTGCTCGATCAGAAAAATGAAGAAGCAATGCTTGGCGGGGGTGAAGCACGCATTAAACAGCAACACGATAAAGGCAAACTTACTGCACGCGAGCGCATTGACTTACTAGTAGATGAAGGCTCCTTTGAGGAGATAGGCAAATTTGTGATGCACCGTGGCAAGGATTTCGGACTTGATAAGCAACACTTCCCCGGTGATGGTGTGGTAACCGGTTACGGAACCATCAATGGAAGGCTAACCTATATTTTCTCTCAGGATTTTACTGTCTTCGGTGGGTCTTTATCTGAAACGCACGCTGAGAAAATCGTAAAAATAATGGATTTGGCAATGAAAAACGGAGCACCTGTAATAGGACTGAACGATTCCGGTGGTGCCCGTATTCAGGAAGGTGTAGTTTCTTTGGGTGGCTATGCCGATATTTTCTATAGAAACGTGCGCGCATCCGGTGTTATTCCACAAATATCAGCCATAATGGGGCCATGTGCCGGTGGTGCAGTGTATTCTCCCGCAATTACAGATTTTATTATGATGGTGGAGAACACAAGTTATATGTTTGTTACCGGACCCAACGTGGTAAAAACAGTTACGCAGGAAGATGTTACCTCCGAAGAATTAGGTGGAGCAAGCACGCATAGCACCAAAAGCGGTGTTACGCAATTTTCATGTGCCAACGAGTTGGAGTGTATCAACAACATTAAAACGTTGCTCAAATATATTCCGCAGAATTGTGAGGACAATCCGCCATTTATACCTTATGAAGTGCAGGAAGATGAGAGCCGTAATGTATTAAATGAGCTAGTTCCGGATAATCCAAATCAGCCTTATGATATGCGCGAGGTAATTGATGGCATTGTTGATGCGGATAGCTTTTTTGAAGTACATAAGAACTACGCTGAAAATATTGTGGTAGGTTTTGCACATTTGGCCGGTCGCAGCATTGGCATAGTGGGCAACCAGCCTGCTTCTTTAGCCGGAGTGCTTGATAATGAAGCGAGTAAGAAGGCAGCCAGGTTTGTGCGCTTTTGCGACAGCTTTAACATTCCGCTTTTGGTGCTGGAAGATGTGCCCGGCTTTTTACCCGGTACCGATCAGGAGTGGAACGGCATTATTTCAAACGGAGCTAAGTTACTCTATGCATTTAGCGAAGCCACGGTGCCGAGGGTAACGGTTATTACCAGAAAAGCCTACGGTGGTGCTTATGATGTAATGAACTCTAAACACATAGGTGCCGATATGAATTATGCGTGGCCCACAGCCGAAATTGCTGTAATGGGCGCAAAAGGTGCTGCTGAAATCATCTTCAAAAAAGAAATTGCCACGGCAACCGATAAAGTGAGCAAGCTTAATGAAAAGGTAGATGAATACACTGAGAAGTTTGCCAACCCTTACCGAGCGGCACATAGGGGCTATGTGGATGAAATAATCATCCCGGCAAATACAAGAACAAAACTGATTAGGGCATTTAAAATGTTGGAAAATAAAGTAGATACCCTGCCGAAAAAGAAGCACGGCAATATTCCGTTGTAGCGGGAGATATTTTATGCTATCAAGCCTATTAACTGTTGAATATGCTTTTTTAAGAGATATAGATTTTTGTAATTCATGGCTTTTCTAAGCTTTAACTGAGAAATAGTAAGGTTCAGCATAAGGGATTAATATCATCATTAGACTAATCAATACAGTGCACTTTTATGCAAGTCAAATCAGAAACGCGTTTCATCTTTATTTGTCAGTCAAAGAGCTGTATAAAAAATGGTAGTGAAGTGGTTGGCAAAGAAATTAAAAAAGCTGTAAAAGAACAGCATTTTGCCAAAAAAATAAAAATTGTAAAAACAAATTGTATGGATGCCTGCAAAAATGGCCCTAGTGTGGTTTGCAAGGGAGCACGCTACCAAAAAGTTAGTAAGGTAGACATAGCAGACATTGTAAGAGCCACCAAGTAATCAAATTCGGCTACGCTTTAACCATTTTCTCTACAAGCATTTCAGCACCACTTATGAAAGATAAACTTTATACTAAAGATTTTTTATTGCATTGCTTCAGTTACCTGATCATGGCGGTGTCTTTCTATTTCCTGCTACCCACGCTGCCTACTTTTGTAACCGATGTGTTAAATGAAGACAAAGGCAAGGTGGGTTATATTATTGGTATATATGCGCTATCGGCCTTACTTGTGCGGCCTTTTAGTGGCTATGTATTCGATAAATACGGAAGGCGAAAGTTGTTCTTAATTTCTATGGCGTGCTATGCACTGGTAATGGCGGCCTATGGGTTGGTTGCTTCGTTCATGTTTTTGCTATTCCTTCGTTTGGTAAATGGCGGTTTTTGGGGGATGGTTACCACCGGTGGCGGAACCATTACATCGGACATAGTGCCCGAAAGCAGAAGAGGAGAAGGCATTGGCATTTTTGGCTTGTCTATGACTTTAAGCATGGCTATTGGTCCGTTGATAGGCTTACAAATTTTGGAGTTAACAGGGAGCTATACTGTTTTATTTGTTACTTCTGGTGTGTTGTGCACATTAGCGGTAATACTTTCGTTTTTTGTGAACCACCCAAAAATAAGCAATAGAGGCAACAAGCTGGAGTGGGCCAATGTATTTGAACCGAAGGTGTTAAAGGTGTCCATGGTCATGTTGTTACTTGCTTTTCCTTTTGCCGGTGTTATGTCATTCATTACTTTATTTGCACAGGAAATTTCAGTGGCAAATACGGGTTTGTTCTTTTTGATATATGCAGTTGGCGTGAGCATTATAAGGCCTATTACGGGCAAAATGGTAGATAGAAAAGGGCCGGGCTTTGTAATGATTTTTAGCTTTGCAGGAACTATTGCAGGCCTCATTTTACTATCGCAGAGCGGAAGCTTAGTGCCGTTCTTGGTAGCTGCTTTTGTGCTTGGTTTGGGCAATGGCATTGTTATGCCTACTTTGCAGACCATGGTTATTAACATGGTTAAACCTGCTAAAAGAGGTGTGGCAACCAGTACCTTCTTTTCTTTTATAGATTTAGGAATTGGTATCGGTTCTTTTGTGCTAGGAAATATTGCCGAAATTTTTTCTTTATCTGAAATGTACCTTTATTGTGGCATAGCCATGATAATACCCACAATTCTATTCTTCACCATTACTACAAAAGATTATAAAAAGAAAATACATTTAATTTCCACAACTGCCCATGCCTGATTTATATTTCACACCCGGACCCACTGCCTTATATTTTACTGTAGAAGAGCACCTAAAGGCAGCATTAAAAAAAGGAGTTGCCAGCACCTCGCACAGAGGGCAGCTTTTTAAAGATATTTATAAAGAATGCGCGGAGCACCTAAAACAATTATTGGAGATACCTGCTGATTACCATGTGCTCATTACCTCCTCGGCAAATGAAGCATGGGAGCGGCTCATATTAAACTGTACTGCGTCAGATAGTTACCATGTTTGCAACGGACCTTTTTCCGCCCGTTTTGCTAAGGTGGCAGAGCAGCTTAAAAGAAATACTACCTGCCTCACGCTTGCGGATGGTCAATCGCCTATTTTATCGCAAATTAAGCCGAGCGAAAATGATGAACTCATTACTATGTGCTTGAATGAATCGGGCACTGGAGCTTACACCCCGGTGGAATTAATTGAGCAGGTAAAGACAAAATTTCCGGACAAACTGTTAGCTGTAGATGGTGTTTCTGCGGTACCTGTTTATCCTGTAGATTTTTCGAAGATAGATTCGCTCTACTTCTCAGTTCAGAAGGCTTTCGGGCTGCCGGCCGGCTTAGGCATCTGGATAGTAAATGATAAATGCGTTGACAAAGCCAGGCGATTGCTTGATGATGGCAGGCTCATAGGTTCTTACCATCAGCTACCGGAAATGGTGGAGAAAGCAGCGGTTTACCAAACCATAGAAACTCCAAATATCTTGGGGATTTATCTCCTCAGTAAAGTTGCTGAAGATATGCTTACCAAAGGACTGACGACCATCAGAAGAGAAATTGATTATAAATCAGCCCTATTAAATATGGCCATTGAGCAGCACAATCAGCTCAATCATTTTATTAAAGAAGAGGTTTGGCGTTCGAAAACGGTAAAAGTGGCTAAAACCGATTTTGAAAGTAGCAGACTTATTAAGTTCTTGGCGGAAAAGAAGATGCTGATAGGAACTGGTTACGGAAAGTACAAAAACGAGCAAATACGTATTGCTAATTTCCCCACTCACTCGAAAGAGCAAGTTGAAATGCTGGTAGATGCCATTGCTCAGTTTAGCGCGTAATTTAGTAATTGGTTGAGATACTATCCAACAATCACGCTCCTTTAACCGTCATAATGTAAAATTTTTTGTATTTTGAGCAGGGCATGAAGCATGAAAGAGGCTTTTTTACATTACATCTGGCAATACCAAAAATTTACAAAAGAGAATTTGCTTACGCAAAAAAAGGAGCCTATTGCTGTATTTAACAAGGGGTTTCATAATACTAATGCCGGGCCCGATTTTTTGGAAGCAAAGGTCATGATTGGTACTATTGAGTGGTCAGGGGCGGTTGAAATTCATGTAAAAGCCTCCGACTGGTTAAAGCATAAGCACCAGGATGACCCTGCCTACGAGAAGGTAATTTTGCATGTGGTGTGGGAGGCCGATACGGATATAAAGCATCAAAAAGACACCAAGGTAATACCTACTTTAGCGTTAAAAAGCAGGGTGAATACCCTATTATTAGCGCAGTATGAGCAAATTATTCAAGAAAGATCGCTTATTCCGTGTGCCAATTTTTGGTCGGGCGTAACTGAGTTTACCAAGCAACAAATGCTTGAAAGCGCCATTATTGAAAGGCTGAGTGATAAATCGGAGAAAGCAGCATATTTTTTAAAAGCGACAAACAATGATTGGGAAGAAGTGACCTATTTTCTGCTTTGTTCTGCATTTGGTTTTAAAATAAACAGCCAGCCATTTGAGCTGCTGGCACAATATTTACCGTACAATTTATTAAGAAAGTATCGTACCAATTTGCTTGCTGTTGAGGCCTTGCTATTTGGTGCAGCCGGTTTTTTGGAGGAGGAATTTGAAGATGAACACCGGAGCCAACTGAAACAACAATGGCAGTATCTAAAGCATAAACATAAGTTAGCTCATACTTTGAGTAGGCACGATTGGAAGTATCTGCGCTTAAGACCACCCAATTTCCCTACTGTAAGATTGGCAGAACTTGCTCAAATCATCCATCAGTCCGATGGGTTTTTTAGTCATTTTGCCAAGGAAGTTAATGTTTACGAACTAAAGAAGATACTGTCTGTTAAGGCTCAGAATTATTGGCGCACTACAACTCAATCCAAGTCACCTACAATATATAAATTAGGGAAAGCATCAATTGATAGTTTGATCTTAAACAGCGTGCCACCACTGCTGGCTTTATATGCAAAAAGCATTGATGAGCAGCGATATATCGACAAGGCCATTACCATTTTAGAATCGTTAAAACCGGAAAATAATAAGGTAACCCGCCTATTTGAAGCTTTAGGAGAAAACCCTGGTAATGCTTTCGAATCACAGGCATACTTGCAATTGCACAACCGGTATTGTGTCCAAAAAAGGTGCTTGGAGTGTAAAATAGGAATTTCAATTATGAGCAAGGTTTAATGCTGCCATTTACTTATATCTGCCTTGTGCTTGTTGTTATATTATTCCAAATGGGTTTTGCGCCTAAGAACAAGCTGCTTTTCTATAGTTTTATGGCATTAAAGGTGCTAGCGGCTTTGGGTGTTGAGCTACTCTACCGTGTTTATTATAATGGTGCTGGCGATACCCTACTATTTTTTGAGATGGCCAAGCAGTGGTATCAACTTTTTACCACCGATCAAATAGACTTTTGGCAGTGGATTGGTTTGAGTGACAACCTGCAGGAAGTTCACTGGAATCTGCTTCCTGCATCAGAAAGAAGCAGGTTTTTTACGTTGGTAGTGAGTCTGTTAATGCCTTTGGGTCAATCCAATTACACACTAATAAGTATGATGATGAGTGTTGTAACGGGGCTGTGTATCTGGCTTTTTGCTACAAAACTGCTGGAAAAACTTGACACAGCACCAAGCGTTGTTTATGCGGCACTGCTTTTTGTACCTAGCCTGTTATTTTGGTCATCGGGTATTTTGAAGGAAACCCTTATGCTAAGCTTTATGGCCTGCATAGGAATTGCCTATTTGAGCTGGCTCAAAAAAGCCAATGTGCTGAGTTTAATTGCAGGTGTGCTTTTCATTTTACTGCTGTGGAAATTGAAGTATTACGTACCTATACTACTGGTACCATTAGTTGTTGCCACTCATTTTTTTAGCAGAAGTGGTTTCTCAGGCTGGAGCTTCCCTAAGAAGGTACTGTTCTACTTTGCTGTGTTGCTTATTGGTTTTGCACTAGTTAGCTTTGCTGCACCCTGTTTTTAACAGTGGGCTTTTCTTTGAGCTAGTACAAAAAAGCTATGAAGGTGTTTTGGCAGCTAATGGCAATAGCAACTTCTCATTTGAAACACATAGTAATGCGTTGCTCTTTGTACTTATAAATCTGCCACTTGCTTGCTTTACAGGTTTATTCAGACCGTTTATCTGGGAAGCTAGTGGCTTACTTACCACCATGATTGCTGTAGAACAGTTGATTTTTACTATTCTTTCCGGTTATGCAATATTTGCCTGCATTAAAGTAAAACTGAGCGAGCAAGAAAAATGGTGGTTATTGGCAGCTATTATTTACTTAGTGGGCATGTCATCAATTATTGCGCTGTCTACGCCTAATTTTGGTTCATTAGCCAGATATAGAGTGGCATATATGCCTGTGGCATGGCTAGTCAATTGTTATTTAATTAATAAATTAAGATATCCTTTCAAGTCTCGGTCAAATACTTGAAATAGGTTTACATAGTGGAGGAAATAGTTGTACCCTTCAATTGAAATGATATCCATTAATTCAATCGCCACCGGTACAGCACGTTTACGCGTAAAAAGGATTTAAAATCCTTGAATATAGCTTCGGGATTTCAAATCCCGAAGAGGTGGTTTTAAACCCCGAAGAGGTGCCTCATGACCAATTCCGGCAGAAATTCCCCTTTAATCTCCCTTTAATCCCTCCTTCTGGAAATGAACAGATAGATTTCAGGATGTTATGTTACATGTCTTTAGAATAAGTTTTTGTTTTTGAAAATTTCCCAATTAGTGCGAATAATTTTGATTGCAAGAAATTCGTCTCCCCCTTTTCTTTTAAAGGTGGTTAGGGGGATCTATTACGAAAGCAAGGCATGCATCAATTATGCTTACAATTGACTTAATAAAAGCAATACAACACCCATTTTGTATAAAGCTGATGATGTATGGAGGGCGTGGCGCTGCTTATTAGACGGTTGACTTTAAAACATCACCTCAAACGCCATCCGTAAAACATGCTCATGAATAAAACGGATTTCAAATTCTTGAATATAGTTTCGGAATTTTAAATCCCGCAGAGGTGGTGCTTCGCTAAACCACAATTGATATGCGTTTACACAAGTACTGTTTTTTGTTTGATGAATCTGCTTTAAGCTGTAACTTTGCCGCTGGAAAAAAACTACTATGGATAAAAAACCAGTCATAATTTTAGGGGCGAAAGGAATTGGGCCATCAGCTGCAGAAATATTTAAGAGCAACAGCATGGAGGTTTACTGTTTTCTTGATGATGACAAGAAACTGCATGGTCAGGAAATTGACTTAATTTCTGTGTTAGGAGAAACAGATGATGATGGCTACTTAAAATACGTAGGTAAAAAGTGTGACGCTTTTGTGGCAGAAGGGAATATTACGGCAAGAAAAAAACTTGTAAAGCTTTTAAAAGACAGGCGAAAAGTGCAACCGGCCAATGCCATCCATAACAAAGCCTATATTTCGGAACTAGCACATATAGGTTATGGCAATTTTATCAATGCCAATGTTTTAATTGGAGCAAATGTGAAAATACCTAATCATTGTTTAATACACAGTGGCGCAGTAATAGAATACAGCGCGCAACTGTCGGACTTTGTGCAAGTAGGAGCAGGCACCGTAATAAATAGCCATGTAAATGTAGGTGCGGAAACTTTTATAGGTTCCGGGGTTACCGTTGTTTCGGGTATTAAAATTGGTAAAAAGGCCAATATAGGAGCCGGTTCGGTAGTAGTGCAAGATGTTAAAGATGGGGAAACAGTATTTGGTAATCCGGCAAAGAAAGTAGAAATTTAAATCGCTTGATGCCATTCCTGTAAAGGAGCCAAGTGATCAGATAAAACCATAAAAGGTATAATATTAGTGAATTCACCTTATTTACACTAAGGCAGAAATGATGGAAGCAAAAGCAAATGAATACAGCGTAATTTTATATTACTGCTATACTAAAATTGAAAATCCGGAGGCGTTCAGAGATGAACACCATATTTTGTGTTTGAATTTAAACCTGCGTGGCAGAATCATAGTGGCACCGGAAGGTTTAAACGGCACTTTGTCAGGAACTAGAACCGAATGTGAAGCTTATATGCGGGCGGTAAAGGCTGATGCTCGCTTTGCACATACCGAATTTAAAGTAGATACGCATCCTGAGCATACTTTTAAGAAATTACATGTAAGAGTAAAGGATGAAATTGTTCATTCGAGCCTTACCAATATCGATCCGGCCAAAAAAACCGGTGGCTATGTAGAGCCGGAGGCCTTTAGGCAAATGCTCAAAAATAATGAGGAGGTAGTGGTACTGGATGTGCGCTCCAATTATGAGCATAAGTTGGGGAAATTTAAAAATGCCATTACGCTGGATATAGAAAATTTCCGTGATTTCCCCGATAAACTTAATGAGCTGCAGCAGTATAAGCATAAGAAGGTGGTAACTTATTGTACCGGGGGCATTAAATGTGAAAAGGCCAGTGCTTATTTGCTCGACCAAGGTTTTGAAAATGTACACCAGCTACATGGTGGCATTATAAAATATGGCATTGAAGCAGCAGGCGAAGATTTTGAAGGTAAGTGTTACGTTTTTGACAACAGGTTGGCGGTAGAAGTAAACAAAGTAAATCCAAAGGTTGTTTCTCAATGCTTTGTGTGCGATATTACCTCGGATAGAATGGTAAATTGCGCAAACCCGGAGTGTAACATACATGTTCCAATTTGCGAAGCCTGCGGTGAGGAGATGCAAGGAGCTTGTTCTTCAGCGTGTAAGGAACATCCTGAAAAGAGGGCTTACAACGGCACAGGTTACTACCAAAAAGAGTCTAATGGGTACAATCCATATAAAGGGTTTCAGAGGAGAAATCTGTTAAAGGAAAAGCAAAACGAAATAACCACTTAATCCCGAAAGCTTATGCAGCCTAACTATTCGGAGTCAGAGTTAATTTTAAATAAGGACGGTTCCGTTTACCACCTAAGTTTAAGGCCACAGGATATTGCCGATGTAATTCTTACCGTGGGCGATCCGAGCCGCGTGCATAAAGTAAGCCAGCATTTCGATAAAATTACTTTTGAAATGAACAAGCGGGAGTTTATTACACACACCGGTATTTATAAAGGAAAGAAATTAACTGTTATGTCCACCGGTATGGGTACCGATAATGTGGAAATAACAATGACTGAACTCGATATTATAGCCAATATCAACCTTAAGAAAAGGGTGGATAAGTCTAAAAAGAAGTCGTTAAAAATCATTAGAATCGGTACGTCCGGTGCGCTACAGCAAGATGTACCATTAGATGCTTTCTTAATTTCGCAATATGCCATTGGGCTGGATACGCTCATGTATTTTTACAATCTTGAGCGAACGGAAGCCGAGCAAAACGTGGAGGCGGCACTTCAATTAGAAACCGATTTACCTTTTCGGCCTTATTGCGTGGAAGGATCGGCCAGGTTATTTAAGCACTTTGCTGAGGAGGCCATGGTGGGCAATACGGTTACCTGTCCGGGTTTTTATGCTCCTCAAGGCAGGCAGATGAGAGTTCCTATCCGTTATCCGGATATTACAGACAAACTTGCGGAGTTTCACTACGGTGATCTGTGGTTGAGCAACTATGAAATGGAGACAGCCGGCTATTATGCTTTAGGACGGATATACGGTCATGAAGTGATCAGCTGCAACGCTATTATAGCTAACAGAGCTACGCGCGAGTTTTCCAAACAAGCAGATAAAACCATCGATAACCTGATAAAATATGTGTTGGACAAAACGCTTACGCTTGAATAGTGGTGCCGGCACAAGCTATTAATGCACATCCTGAAATCATCTTGTTCAATCTTTCCTGCTCCATATTTTTTCCGCCTGCTTTCCTACTAACCAAAACGATACGGCAATAATAGCAAAGAACAATGCCTTGTGCATGCTGTCCCAAAAGAACTCAAAATAGCGTGTATAAAGGTTGATGAAAACAAAAATAACTCCGGTGTTCTTGAGCCAACTATCTTCTCGCTTTATGCCTAACAGAATTGCTGCAACAGATGCCATCAATAATAAAAAACTGTAAAACCATAATTCATACTGCCTTATCTCAAGCCAGCTGTTATAGTCTGAAAAGTTGCCCGACATGGAAAGAATCCAAAGCGAGGTGAAGCTAAATGCAAGTAAAAAGTTGAAAGTGTAATTGTAAAAAGGATTTAATTTAGCTTTTAGTAAATTGCAAAGGGCTAAAAGCATTGCGGCTAATAGCGTAAAACGCAACGGAATATTCATCCCTAAAAATAAACCGTGTTCGTTAGAAAATTCAATAGTCGCTGCTCCGTAGGCCACCAAAAGTGAGAGTAGTCCGAAGAGCCAATAAATTTCATTTTTTCTGTAGAGTGCAATAGCAAGAAAGACAATCGATAAAAATAAGATGAGCAGTCCCGGGTTTTCATTTTTGTTGATGACGAATGAAAAGAGGCCGATGGCGATTGAGAATGAGATAGAAGCCAGTAAAGCGAAAACGTGTCTGCTGTATTTGCCTTTGAGCTTTTCCTTACTTGCGTACTTATGGTCGAGCCAATAGAATAATGCAGTTAGCACCAAAAAGCTAATGGTTTTTGTGAGGTAAGATGATTCAATGATGGCATCAATCAATTGGAGCAGTTCCTTATCTGCAAAAATACTGATAACCGCAATAACCAGACTTACCAGTGCAAATATAAAGGAGTAGTAGGCTACACTTTTCCAGTTGAAGGGCTTTAATACCAAAGATGCGCTTAGCTGCTCAGCTTTAGCACTACTAACTAACTCATTTTGTTGCCAATATTTAATGGCACTGTCAATAATTGCTTTCTCTTTTTTATCAACCTTCATATTTTCAATTTAGGCTTTTTGCTTTTTAGTACCCGCATATAGCTCATATTCAAGCAAACGGCATTCTATGGTAGCGTTTAAAAAAGGTATGCGCCTTTTGGTTCGGAGGCCAATGCGCTTAGCCAACTGTAAATTTCCGGTAAAAATATAGCCGGTTTTTCCTTTGCAGTCCTGCTTAAAGAAATCGCCAATTTGAGCATAAAGATTTGACAACTCCTCCTCTTCTCCCATCCTCTCACCATATTCCGGATTGAAATAAACGATGCCTTCACCTTCAGGTATTACTGTATCCCTAAAATCACATTTCTTAAAAGTGATGTATTCTTTAACGCCCGCCACTTCTGCGTTTTGCTCTGCAGCTTTAATAGCCAAGCGGCTGTGGTCGGTAGCTATAATTTCGTTTGCAGGCGTATTTTCCTTTAACTTGGCTTCTTCTTTCATCTTATCGAATACTGAAGTATCGAAGCCTTTCAGGTAATGAAATCCAAATTTTTCCCTGAATTGTCCGGGAGCTATGTTGGCAGCAATCAGGGCCGCTTCAATAGCTAATGTGCCGG
The DNA here is from genome assembly GCA_963832285.1 of uncultured Cytophagales bacterium. GTDB lineage: Bacteria > Bacteroidota > Bacteroidia > Cytophagales > Cyclobacteriaceae > Marivirga. The sequence goes on along the minus strand of CAWHTP010000011.1, from coordinate 281,431 downwards.
ATCCGCACATAGGATTTATAAATAGCTGGTCTTTTTTCCAAGCGCTTTCACTAATAGTTGCGGCAGCAAGCGACTCCATCATGGGTGCTTTTCCGGGTATTTTCCTGTAGCCGTGTTTGCTGATGGTTTCACCGGAAGTATCCAGATAAATACTAGCTTGTTCTTCCATCCAGTGTAAAAAAATAACCATTTGATCACGCAAGGGGCCGGAGTCGGGTCTGAGTCCGGTTTTGTCTTTTATCCTGTCCACTACGGCATCTTTAACACGCACATTGGCAAACTGGGTGTTGAGTATCTCATCGTTTTTCACAAAAGAGGTAACACACAAATACCCTTGCTCATGCAGGTGCTCTTCCCACTTAATTTGGTAAAGCTGCTGATACAGTTGGTCGGGGTTTTTGCAACGAAATGTTTTAAGCTGAAATAATACTTTATTGGCCGTTCGCAAGTGGAGGTTAAGGAACATGCAATCTTCCACCGTGCCCAATATTGATACCTCAAGTGGCCCTTCGTTTTCAATTTTGAATCCGTGGCCTTCTAACTCTCTTCTTAATATAGGAGCTAAATGTGGGGCGCAAGGCATTACAATTCGTGACTTTACCATAGTCCGTAAAGTTAAACAGTAATCAGCTTATCAGGATAATAACCGCAGAAATTTATGATTGATGACCGATGTAATTGAGGAGTGTGCATAAATAAGCCATCAACTTTCATAAAATTTTAGTAGAAGCGAAAACATTTTCTTGGGGATTTTCCATTCAAAAAGCTTTTACCTTATATTCGCAATTCAATTGAAATAGCGAGTTATGAAGCAGTGGTTTTTGTGTAAGGTAAAGTATCAGAAAGAAGATGAGAATGGCAGGTTAAGATCGGTTACTGAGCCTTATTTGGTAGATGCGGTTTCATTTACGGAGGCTGAAACGCGTATTTATGAAGAAATGGGTGAGCGCGTAAGCGGGGAGTTTTTGATCACCGGCATCAGCAAAAGCAAAATAATTGATGTGTTCAATTATGACGACATTGATGTTTGGTTCAAATGCAAAGTTGTATATTATGTAGCCGAGGAAAGCGGAAAAGAGAAGAAAATTGTGAACCAAATGATAGTTACTGCTCACAACGTGAAGGAGGCTTACGATAGAATTTTTGAGAGTTTAAACAATATGTTGGTGAGTTTTCAGGTGACAGAGGTAATTGAAAGCCCCATTATAGAGGTATTTAACTACAGCGGTGAGGTAAGCCCGGAAGCTGCTGCCGAGGAAGAAGTAGGGGGTTGATTCAGCAAGTAATTTATGCAGTAGGGATCAGTGAAACGGTTATTTTTTTCTGATTGCATAGCTCATCTTCCTCAAAATAGCTAAGCTGTTGCTACAATTTTTTTTTGGCAACCAAAAAGAGCCTATACGCTTAATTAAGAATTTGCTGCGGAATATGAGTATAGCCCTGAAAGGGCATCATACCTAAAGGATGGGTACCACCCATCCTACATACGTCACAAACAAGAAAGCCCTGAAGGGGCGAAATTTGGGCATTCTTAAAAAAAAAGTATAGTGTACCGTTCGATATGCGCTATGCATGGGATTAACTATTCCGCCCTTTCAGGGCTTGGTGGTAGCTGCGCTTTTTTAGCGGAGGGCTGGCACCCACCTTTGTGGTATTACACCCCTTTGGGGCTTGGTTGTTACATGTAGAGGGAGCTAGCTATAATTCGTCTGGTGGAAAGGGCAGCTTTTAGTATGTGTTTGTAATCTGGCCAGCGTACAAAGAATTTAATAATTACCGTATAATTTTAAAGTAAGTAAGGTTTTTTTGCGACTGCTATCTACTCTTTTCGGTGGTTGGCTCAACATTGGCGTATGTCGCCCTTTCAGGGCTTGGTGGTAGCTGCGCTTTTTTGCGGAGGGCTGGCACCCACCTTTGTGGGATGCACATAAGTGTATTTTTGTAGCAACAATAATCATCCTATACGCTTAATTAATTTAGCAGTTTTCCCGGAACTTGACTTAAGCAATATTATAATAGCCTTTAGGGTACGGCCTGTAAGCATAATAATGCAGTACTTCTTCGAGCGCAACCTTCATGGCCAAGTTAACTGCTACTATCTGGTTACCCATTCTGAAGTCAATTCTGTTTAGCTGCATGTAATAATCAGAAAATACCGGCACGTACAAACCGATGGAAATGGCTTTTTGTGCTGCCGTAAATTCAACATGCTGCTCTTCCTTAATTATTTTACAGGTAGTCAGTCGCAGCCGGTTAAATTTATCTCGGCCGGCACCATATCCAAATAGCCTGCAAATTAAGCCGCGGTATTTGTAGTCACTACATTTACCGCTGTTTTGCCTATTTACAGATAATGGTTTGTACAACATACAAATAGAACTTTTTTCTGTGGCTAGTGCTTTTAACGCTTCTTCAGCATGCCCTCCTAAAAAGGTATGGTAAGCCCAAGGCAGAAATTCCAAGGGCGAAGCTTCTATATCAGGTTTATTACAGCATTTTCCGCATCCGCTGAGGCAGTGTAACTGGGTTTCGTTCTGGAAAGTATCGATTTCTTTTTGAAGCCTGTTGAATAACTGTTCTACAGCCTTTACTTTTTGTTGGATGGACATTTGCAGCATACAAGGTACAGCTACTTTGACCCAATTGGTACTCCGCTAAGCGTTTAAAATTGATAACCCTTTGCTTTTAATTCGGCAGCCGTTAATTCAAGTATATTTACATCCATATTGATGGGCTTTAAAGGGGCATCCAGCGAATCGGTAGGTATTTGCCCTAGCTTGTCTAATACATCTAAACCTTTAAATACCTGCCCAAATATCATATAATCTCCATCTAAGCGGGCTAAGCCTTTTTTGTTATGTACAATATAAAATTGGCAAATGGCTGAGTTTTTATTCGGATTATTGTCTCTTCCCATGCCCACCGCACCGTAAATGTGCTTGAGCGAATCATTAAATTCCGGTGCTATCAAATAGTCCGAGTTGGTAAAACCGTCAGGTGTATCCGGGCAGCCACCTTGTATCACAAAATTATTAATCACTCTGTTAAAAGTGAGCGAGTCAAAATAATTGGCTTTGGCTAACTTTATAAAGCTATTTTTATGATTTGGTGTTCTGTCGGATAAAGTAAAGAGCATTTCACCCTGCGAGGTAATTACCTGGCCTATTTGGTATGTCTGTATTTCTTTCTGTGCGGAACAAGTAAGCGCTATTATTAGCGTTGCTGGTAGAATGAATAAGTATTTCATGTGCTTTTATTTTTATTTGGCTTTATTGCAGGTGGTTGCTCTAAATATGCAAGATTAAGCGACTTCATAAATGCAGGAAGTTAGCTTTTTTGAAAGCTTAACAAAAGCTAATGCCTAAAATAGTGTTTGCACGAAATAATGCCCTATTTGTTAATACCAATCAATGTCGTTTAGATAAAACCCTACCTTCTTCTCTTGAGGAGAAGGATTAAGTGCCTGCCCGCCTTTGGCGGGATGAGGTCATAAAGACAAGCTTAACTAAACGGCATTGTATTAGCAATCCAAAATCTTCCATCAACTACCTCATCTCTGCCAGCTTTAATGTTTCAACTCTCTTTTTTAAGAATTTCTCTATTACTGAGGTGTTTATGCCGCAGCCTTATCGTATGTCCCTACCCGCCATTAATAATAATTTCTTAGGTAATTAATTTCTATCAGGATGTTTCGTAGGACACGAAACACGACAGATCGATTCAGCAATAAACCCGAAAAAGATCACATGCTTATAAGATGATCTTCGTGAATAAAATATCCTCTGTCTGATCTCCGAGTAGTACTCCGCGAAGTGCCGAAAATAGCCGCAGCCGTGGCGAGTGTCCCCACGCGCCATTAATAATATCTTTTAGGTAATTAATACTCTATCAAGGTGTTTCGTGAGGACACGAAACACGACAGGGTAACTCAAGATTCGGAAATAATTATCCGGAAAGTGTAATGCCTTTACGATGATCTCCGTGAATGAAGTATCTTCTTTCTGATCTTCATCTTTTAAGCTTCAGGTGTCGTTAGTAATATTGCACTAAATAATACGGTAAGCGTTATAAATAATTCTACCGAGTGAACAAGACGTGACGGAAATTCGTATATTTAATTATGGAAATTCAAAGAACAGACAAGGAAATTCTTTTAAGACTTCCGCTAAATGTAGATACTTTAGGTCTTCAACGAATGATAGACTATTTAAAATACAAGGAAGCAACTGCTGAGAGTAAAGCAGATCAGGAAGGAATAGATCAGCTTGCCAAAGAATCCAAATCAGATTGGTGGAAAAAGAATAAGGATCGCTTCATCAAATGAAGGTAGTGGTTGATACCGACATTGTTTTCAGTTCAATTTTCAATTCTAGCGGATTAATCTGTGAACTACCCTTCAATACTGGTCAACAATTTGTTTTTTATACACCAGAATTCATGGTCTATGAATTGTCCAAATATAAACTAAAGCTCCAGAAGTTTACGGATATGACGCTAGAGAATGTTGATATTCCATTAATTAAGTTTTACAAAAAATCGAGTTAATTTCTCCAGAGTCAATATCCAAATTATACTGGAGTCAGGCACTCAAATTAACAAAGGGAATAGACGAGGATGATACACCATGTGTGGCTGCGGCAATAGGAATTAATGGTGCATTATGGACAGGAGGTAAAAAGTTAGCAAAAGGTTTAAGAGATCGAGATTTCAGTAATGTTTACTCGACACCTGAACTTTTTGAGCTAGTAAAATAGCAACATACCAACAAGCGCTAAAAATGAAGTTGATCAGCCGGCTCACGAATATGTGAATAGCACTATCTTACAGGATTTAGCTTGAGATGTTCTAGAACTCAACTGAGTGCGATTCGTTTTAGCTGAAGATTATCTGAACATACCATTAATGATTTTTAGACTTTATCATGCAGCTTATAAAAATAAAGAAATTATAGAAAATGATGACCAGCTAAACTTGATTTTATTTTTTTTATCTTTGTTACAGTATGCTTAAACAAGTGGAAGATAGTTTACAAGATATAATTGCACTTTGCAAATCGCATGATGTAAAGTCAATTGCGCTTTTTGGTTCAGCGGCAAATGGCATAGTGAATGAGAAAAGCGATATTGATTTTCTTATACAATTTGCAGAGGATATTGATGTCTTAGATTATGCAGATAATTATTTCTCATTATTGAGTAAACTTGAAAAACTAATGGGCAAAAAGATTGATCTTCTCTCTGCAAAATCTTTGAAAAACCCCATCTTGATCGAAGAAATCAATCGTTCTAAAATAGACTTATATGCAGTCTAGAGTGCTTAAGTATATTCTTGACATCGAAAGTGTTATTAACGAGATTGAAAATATAAAAGCTAAGACTCAAAACAATTTTAACCTGTTTCAATCAGATATCATTTTACAAAGAGCTATTGAGAGAGATTTAGAAATCATTGGAGAGGCGATAAAGAATATTATTCAATTGGAACCGACTTTTTCGGTATCATCAGCAAAGAATATTATTGGATTAAGAAATATCATTTCGCATGCATACGATTCAGTTGAACCAGAAATGATTTGGGGAATTATTCAAAAAGACATTCCTGTGCTGCAAAAGGAAATAGCTGACATAAAAGGCAAGTGACAAAATAGACTATTCTGGAAAGTTTTTCGAGCTAAGTCAATTCAACTAACAAAGAATTGACATTAAACTCAATCACAAAAAAAAGACGATGAGTTTCCCATTGCCCTTTCATCATCAAATCAAGCAGTATCTACTTCTTTATGCCGCAGCAGTGACACGTGACCATACCCGCCATTAATAATAATTTCTTAGGTAATTAGTTCTCTATCAAGGTGTTTCATATCCTCACAAAACACGGCAGCGGATTCAGGATTCGGGAATAATTACACCGAAAGGATCCCCAGCTTATAAGATAATCTCCGTGAATAAAATATCCTCTGTCTGATCTCCGTGTAGTACTCCGCGAAGTGCCGAAAATAGCCGCAGCCGTGGCGCGTGTCCCCACGCGACATTAAAAATAATTTATTAGGTAATTAATTTTCTCTATAAAGGTGTTTCGTATCCTCACAAAACACGGCAGCGGATTAAGGATTCGGGAATAATTACCCCGAAAGGATCCCGTGCTTATAAGATAATCTCCGTGAATAAAATATCCTCTGTCTCATCTCCGCGAGGTGCCGAAAATAGCGAGCATAGAAGCTAACTCAAGCGTAAAAACGTTGCAGAGCCTTTCTACTTCTTCATACCCGGTACATTCTCCGGTCTTTTAGTCTGCCAGAAAAACGGCTCAGCTTTTTTCTTAGCAGGCGCCACCTCGTCTAAAGTATTGGCATCATACACCCTTCCATTTTTTATTACATGGCTTAAGCTATTGCTATTACGGATATCCTCGAGCGGATTCTTCTCCATTATCAGCAAATCGGCCAGCTTGCCTTTTTCAATGCTACCTAAATCACCTTCAAGCCCAAGCGCCTCGGCTCCCAGAATGGTGGCAACACGCAAGGCATCCATATTTGTCATACCTCCGCTAGCCATTGCCCACAGCTCCCAATGATAGCCCAAACCTTGCAGCTGGCCGTGACTGCCGATGCCTGCTAGTCCATTAGCTTCCACCAATCGTTTCATATTCTCGGCATGGCGCGGAAAAACATGCTCTTCCTCCATAAACCACGCACCCCTTCTGCGGGCTTTTCCGGCAAGCTCCTCATAGGGAGTAAAGTATTGCAGTTTTTCATCGTGATAAGGATCTTCAGTGGCATAATAAAATTCTTCTGCCCATGGCCCACCGTAGGAAACAAGCAAAGTGGGAGTTACTGCCATTTTTGATTCCGCAATGGTTTGTATGGCATCTTTGTAAATTGGTGCAATCGGCAAAGTGTGCTCATGGCCCGGATAGCCATCAAGCAATTGGGTCATATTCAGTTTATAATCCAGCCCGCCTTCAGTGGTAGGCATTAATTCCAGCTCTTTGGCGGCCATAATAATCCATTGGCGCATCTGCCGATTGCCTACCAGATACATCTTAATGCTTTTAGTATTATAATATTCGCTGTACTGTTTGAGTACCTCTTTTGCATGCTCTAAAGATTTAATTTTATAAGCCCAGTAGCCTACTCCCGGCCCGGTGCTATATACCCGTGGGCCGTGCATCATTCCCGCATCCACCATATCGGAATAGGTAAGTACATCGGTAGTGGCCGTTTGCGGATCGCGCGTAGTGGTAACCCCATAGGCTAAATTAGCAGAGTACATCCATACCTGGTTTTTATGTAAGCCCCAATTTGGCCACATGTGCGCATGGGTATCTACAAAGCCGGGAGTAATGGTTTTTCCGCTTGCGTCAATAACGGTGGCATTTTTAGGTACTTCTAACGTGCCACTTGCTCCAACAGCCATTATACGATTATTTTCTAGGTAGATGTCGCCATTTTCTATCAGCCCGTCTTCCGTCATGGTAATAATCCTTGCGCCCTGTAATAAAATTTTACCTTGCGGGATGTCCTTTTGGTAAGGCACTTTAACTTTAATTTCCTTCGCGATATAGCCTTCATCTTTCTCCTCCTTCTTCTCTTCTTCTTCTTCTTTTGTTGAAGTGGAGTCTTTTTTTGCTTCAAGCTCCTTCTTCTTGGCCTCAGCCTTTTTAGCAACAGTCACGCTATCGGCATAAGCTTTACCTTTTGTTAAATTGTATATAAAATGGCTGGCACCTAATGACCAGTGAATGTCCACGCTGTTCCCCGCCCAAGCCGGAAACTCTCCGCCCATTACCGTTAACTGCATGGCAGGAAAAGCTGAGGATTCCGGTTTGGCTACTGAAATGGATGGAGTTTGACCATATTTGGGAATGGTAACGCTATAAATATCATTGTTAATTTTAGCCAGTGCTTTAGTGCCGTCAGGGCTAATTCTAATTTCGGAAGGCTTAGAGGCTTTATCGTTTTCACGCCAGGCTGCTTCTGAATCCGGTAAAATATCGTGGCTGCCATCATGTGCATGTATCATATCAATGGAGGAGCCATAAGTGGTGATGCCTGTCAATTTTAAGTGCTCTTTTTCATCAGTGCCATCCCAGCGGATAGAAATTAGGCCTTTTTTGCTGTGGTTCAGGTAAATTCTGTCGTCATTTTTAGTAAAGTGTGGAGTGTTTCTGCCTTCGGCTTTATCAATCAAAGTAATTTTTCCACCATCAGCAGAAATCCATGCAAGGTCCTCCATCATAAGTGAACCAAAGGGATCGATAGCATCTTTGTATACCTGATTGGCACCTCTGTTAAAAACTATCCGGTTTTTAGTATAAGCCCATTCCGGATCGAGGTATAGGGCTGGGCTTTGTGTCAGTTTCACAGGTTTTCCTTTTCCACCGGCACCTATTTTATAAAGATGCCCTCCTTCTTTTTCCTCCCAACTGGCAAATACTATCTGGCTGCCATCCGGTGACCAGGCTGGCATGGCTTCTGTAAAATTATTTTTGGTTAAGCGCTTGGGCGTGCCATTGGGCAAATCCATCAGGTAGAGCCTGTTTAAGGCAGTAAATACTAACTTGGCGCCATCAGGGGATGGTACTCCGTCTCGTATTTGAGTAACGAATGCTTCTTTTTCATCAGAAATAGGGTAATTGAATTTCAACCTTGGGCCTAGTTCTAATTTAAGGTCTACCTCAAAAGGAATTTCCGTAGCACCGCTTCCATCAATAGCAATTTTATAAATTTTACCTCCGTAAGAGGCTATTAAATATTGGCTGTCGGGCGTGAAGGACATGGCCGGATAAACGCCTAGGGGAGCAATAGATTCCTGATCATCGCGCTGCACGGGATAGGCGAGCCATTCTTCATCTCCATTGAGTAAGTTGCGTTTCACCAAACCGGTTTCGGTTTCAAAGCGGGTACCATATACCAGCCACTTGCCATCGGGCGAGAGGGTAGGCGTAAAGGCCGAACCATAGCGGGACGTTATTTCCGCTACATCGCCATCTACCATACTATAGGTTCCAATTTGATATTGCGGAAATTGGGCGTTATAATTCCAGGCACTTTTGCGCTGGGAGAAATAGATGAGTTTACCATCGGGGCTCACTGCCGGATCGGTGGTTTTTAGGTTTTCTGGTTTTTCTATCAACTGGGCTCCGCTGCCACCTTCTTTATGATAGATATGTAGCTTTATATTTCTTCGCCCTTTGGCACCAACAACATACTCCCCATCTGTTGTCCAATCAGCAGAAAAGTAATTGTCATTATCGTCTTTGGTTATTTGGGTTTCTTCTTTGGTGCTCAAATTCATAGTCCATATATTATCTGAACCGCTTTTATCGGAAATAAACACCATTGACTCACCATCGGGGCTATACCTTGGATGCACATCATAGGCCAAACCTTCAGTAATTTTAGTAGCTTTACCTCCTGATATAGGCAGACTGTACAGATCGCCCATCATATCAAAAAGGATGGTGCTCCCATCCGGGCTAACATCTACAGAAAGCCAAGTGCCTTCTTCGGTGTTGAAGCTTATAGTTCTTTCCGGCTTTAATGGTAATTCTTTGGATAATGTGATTGTACTATCCGATTCTGCCTCGGTACTGTCGGGATCCTGCGCATTTGCATAGAGGCATAAGAATAGTGCAGAAATTATTAGAAATAGAAATAGAATTTTAATTTTTTTCATAGCGGGTATAGTATGTTTTCAGCACTTGAAATATAACGAATATTCGATTGGCAAAATACTACTTTTACAAGAGTGGCTAGATGGGTCTATCAGAAATAAAACACGTGTCCAACATTTTTGGAACACAAAAAAACCCTCACTTAAGAAAGTAAGGGTCTTTAACTTTTTTGTAGAAAAGGTGTATTACATTTTCTTTGGTACAACTACTTTGTTTACTACGTGAACTACTCCGTTAGAAGCCTTAACGTCAGCCATAACAACCTCCGCACCGTTAATCATTACTTTACCATCGCTCATGGTAACTTTCAATTTCTCACCTTGTAGGGTTGTTAGCTCTTGTCCGTCAGATAAATCTGATGCCATCGCTGCACCGTCCACTACATGGTATTTTAGAACATTCTGCAATTTGCTTTTGTTCTCTGGCTTCAACAACATATCTACTGTTGATTGAACCGCTTCAAATGCATCGTTAGTTGGCGCAAATACGGTATAATCACCGTCACCTGAGAAAGTTTCGGCTAATTCAGCAGCTTTTAAAGCAGCAACAAGCGTACTTAACGATTCAGTATTCATCGCTGTTTGAGCAATAGACTTTGGCGCATTTGCAGTTGAATCTGCTTTTCTCTGAGCATCTTGCTCAACCATAGCAACTGAATCAGCCACACGAGTTGAATCTTGCATAGCTTTCTCTTTGTCAGCTTTTCCGCCATCTCCGCAGCTAGATACGATAATGATAGCTGCCAAGGCAGCTGATAATAATGTGAATTTTGAATTTTTCATAGTTTTTAGGGTTTTGAATTACAAAGGTAACTAAATAAGTCTTAGTTTAAAACATACTTAGTTAATAAATGTTTAAAACAAAGTGAAGAAGACATAATATACTTACTACAATAGGCCTCATTTACAAGTATGTAAATATCAGTCAATCGTTCACTTCTCAGAAAAAGAAATTGATTTGATCGTTCGATTTTAATAGATTATTTTTCTTTTGTGAGCTTGAGAATTTGGATACTTCCATCGTTGGTGGTTGATTTCCATATCTGTTTAGATCGTCCTGATTCAGTCACTATCCAGGTTTTTATTAAATCCGCTCCTGCGGTTTCCCTAGTTCCTTCTAATCGGACAAAGTCTTCACCGGCTTTCCAGGTAAAATCATCCTCATTAGCATTACTGGCACCAAGCATGCGCACCTGTATATTATTATATCCGGTACCATCGCTATCAAAGTTGAGGGTACCAATGTTCGTAGAGCTCGTTACGTTATCGCTGGCAGATATTTCTTCAAAAGAAGATATTTGCCAGGTTCCACTTATTTGGCTTTGTAGGGAACATCCGGTAGTTAGTGCTATAAAGGCGGCACTAAAAAGAAACGTAACGATTGCAGTGTATTTATTTGATCTCATAAAATATTTTGTTTAGATTTTTATTGTTAACAATAAAATGAAAACTAAGTTCAAATTACCAAGTAAATTCAGTAGTGTGCATTTAGCATCATTGCATTTCGGAAGTTAACCAAATTTAGAAAAAACAGCGAGCGGATGCCCCATTTTACCACCCCCAACTTCCATCAATACCTTTGAAAGGACCTACTATGTCTTTGGTTATCCATCCTCCATAAAAATTACCGGGTTGTGGTGTTACCACTTCCCCGTCAATGGTGCATTTATCCATTTTGTGCGCATAAAAGGCAGGATAGTTTTTTATTGCCTCAAAGGCTTTAGTAGGGCTGGAATAATACCAGGCGGCATCTTGTACTAATTTGTCCTTCACCTTTACGTGATAATAGGAACCTCGGCCTTTCCACTCGCAATATGTGGAGCTGTCGGAGGGTACCAAATATTTTTGTGTTATATCTTCAGGAGGTAGATAATACACAGGAGGGTGGCTTGTTTCCAAAACGCGATAGGCTTTGTTGGTTTGGACTATTAGTTCACCATTAAAAATAATTTCAATAGTTTTATTAAAAGGCTCCAGCTTGGGCGGCCGAGGGTAATCCCAAACTGATTTCTGACCTTTCGCTGGTTTGATGGGCTGTGGTTTCATATATAAATAACACCTGTAGCAGAGGATGGTTTAAATGCCAAGCTTGACTTATCAAAAAAGTAAGATATCTAATTGGTGGGAAAAACCGAAAAAAATGGTCGTGAAGAATATTAATAGCTCAGAAAAACCACGTAAAAAGCGTTGATTTGCATTAACTATTGATACGCTGCAAAACTAACTATTTGATTTATTTACCCAGCCGCTTTAATGTACATTACAATCTAATTTAATGCTTTTTTGCGCAGATTCCAAAGACTAGTGGTGTTGGTACATATTTTATAACTCTTAGCATCGAGGCCATCGGAAAGCTTTTTATCGCCTGTCCATAATTTGGCATTCAGGTATTCAGCCAAAGCAACATGTGGCACATCATCCGGATCAATACTACGAACCATCTGCTCAGCAGCAACTATAATTTTCTCTGGAATCTTATATTCATCAATGAAAATAATTTGCTTGAAAAGCAGTTTTTTTCGTTCAGTAAGTTCATTTTTTGTAAACTTTGAAATGAACAGAATTTTTTGTTGATGTTTATCAATCTCTTCTTTTAGAAAGTTTGCACAATAAAACTGGAAAATATCGATAGTATTAAATAAGAGGTGCCCGATTTTACCTTCGGAATTCAAAAGCGCACTAAAAAGTATATTGGTATCTACAACTACCTTCACTTAATAAATTTGTCCTTGTTTTTTTTCCACCAATCTTGTTTGACCTGTTCAACTACTTTCTCGATTTGATTTTGAGTCGCCTTACTTTTTGTTCCAAGTTCTAAGTAACGTAGGTAATCCATTGTTTTTTGTAGAAAATCGATATTTACTGCTCCGTCCAGTGTAATTATTATTTCATTGTTTTTTCTTTCTATCTGCATGGTTCAATTTTTGTTTTGCTAACGATTAAGATGCCGTTAAAGATATAAAATCTTTGGTAATTCACTATTTCTGATTTACCAACTATAATTCAGAATTGAGAAGCAAGTTAGTACATTTGGATTTTAAGGACTTTGAGAAAAGATTGTCCTCAGTAGCCTCTTTCAATTATTAAAGAATTCCGATTCTAGTTGTAGTACTATAGAAGGCATGAGAACCGCTTCAATTTTACTTCATAATAGTTTTGGCTCTCAACCGTAAATCCAAAAATCATAAATCACACCTCGTACCTCGTAAATCATAAATCCAAAATCCACATCACCTTATTACCCGCTCAGGAAAAACCACCATTGATTCGCTTCCGTTGGCAGCAACAGCAGCCACTCCAAAATAGTAATTATCGATTACGATTCCGTCCAAAGTGAAAGCATTTACTTTGCCCACGTACCTGTAATTATCCCAGGTGGGAGAGGTAGTCAAGCGCCAATAGATTTTATATCCCACTATATTTTTGTCGTCCACGGCATCCCATTCCAGTTTAGCGGAAGGTTCCACCACACCGCCTATACCTACATTTTTGGGTGCCGGTGGAGCCCAGGCCAAATTAGCCAGGCTAATTGCGTTCACAGCTGTTAGTTTTTTTGCATAGCCGAAATTCACACCCGATAGTACATCGCCATAGGCAATGCCATCTTCTGTTCTAATATCCTGATGCTGGCGGTTGTAATTTTCGTGGGCTTCCATAATGCGGATGCCGGCAAAGCCCAAATCATTGAAAGGTTTGTGGTGTCCACCTCTGCCAAATCTGTCTAAACGATAGATCATCATGGGGTTCATCTCCGGCATATATGTGTGCGTTTGCTTGTGTACGTAGCGCGCCAGCTGACGGGAAATACCATCTACCTCACCACCGTAATACCTTCTCATAGTCCGTTCACGCTCAGTTTCGGTTGGTGGCACAGGTTCGGAAAATATTCTAAAAGTACGATTGTCAATTACGCCATCCACACCTTCAATGTTGCCTATCATATCGTTATTTAAAACCGCTAGTATATTCCAATCCTGCTCCTGTGCATATTGTGCTAATCCGGCACCGCCAAAAAGTCCCTGCTCTTCGCCCGAAAGCCCTACATAAATAATGCTGTGCTTAAATTTATACTTCGATAAAACCCTTGCGGCTTCTATGGTGCCTGCCATGCCGCTGGCGTTATCATTAGCACCGGGTGCATCAGTAGTAAAATCCATGGTATCGCTAGCGCGGGAGTCAATATCGCCCGACATCATCACGTAATTATTTGGGTAGTCGGTACCACGCTGAATGGCGACAACATTCACCACATACGCATCTTTAGGCACACGTGAATTACCTTCCTTTGTCACAAAATCTTTTTGGTAGAAAACCTCCAGGCAGTTATTGCAGTCTTTTGAAATCTGCTCAAATTCAGCCTTTATCCATCTGCGGGCAGCACCTATTCCTCGAGTATTCGATGTGGTGTCAGAAAAAGTATTTCTGGTGCCGAAGCTGACCAGCTTGATGATGTCTTTTTCTAACCTTTCAGCTGATACAGCTTCAATGATATCATAAACTCTTAAATCGGTGGATGGAGGCACAGGCTGTTGAGCTACCATTTTTGATGAAAAGAATAATATGTAATGTGCCTAAGAGAAGAATTTTCATAATTTATATTTAGGTATATGAAGCTAATGTACAGGCTAAAAAGCAAAATTGGAATGAATTTGTTATAAACGGAAAAATAATTGCGTGGTCATTTGAATTTATAATTCAATCTGGTTTAGATAAGACCTTATGTCTTTCTTTTGGGAAGAAGGGTTAAAGCGCCTGCCCTTCTTTTGCGGGATGAGGTCATGAAGATAAGCTTAAATAAACGACATTGATTTATATTTAGCTGATTGTACAGGTTCTATCACGACTTTAATGAAAAAGTGTTGATTGTGATGGGATCGGCCTTATTCATTTTAGCTATTTTAGCTTTCTAATTGGATCAGAAACAAAAACTGTCTGATCCCGATGGACATCGGGGGAGTTTTTTTGTTTCCCAATTAGAAAACTAAAATGGCGTTAAGAAATGAATACAGCCTTGAATTTTTGTTTCTTTTGTTTTAAGACAAAAGAAAGGCTAAAAACAAAAGTATGCTGAAATAATTAGACATAGGTCATTAGAAGATATGGTAGCATCTAACTCGCATAAAAATCACGTTCCATTAAAAACCCGGTAGGACCATTTTACATAACTATATAATAATCACATGGAGCAACAACACAACGACCCCTTACACGGCATCACATTAAAAACTATCCTTTATTTTTTGGTGGAAGAGTATGGCTGGGAAGAGCTAGGCAGCCGCATAAATATTAGGTGCTTCAACATTGATCCATCCATTAATTCCAGTCTTAAATTTTTAAGAAAAACACCATGGGCGCGGGAGAAAGTGGAGCGGTTATATTTGAAATCTATAAAATGATGCACGCAACCATTGGCCATGCAGCAGCATCCTGTAGGCAGCATCCTTAAAAGTTCAACCCGAAATCATGAAAAACATTCTACTCCTACTGTTGCCGCTTTTAGTATTAAATACGCTCAACATCACAGCCCAATCAAAAAGTGCTGTTCGTAATATGAACACCTTCTGCGAACTCATGGATCAGAATTATGCCTCTTTCGAGGAGAAGGGAATAAATTGGAAGGAGCAGTGCGAGCTATACAAAAATAAAATTTCAGAGCAAACGCCCGACAGCCTGCTGTTTCGTTATATGACAGAAATGCTTGAACCTTTAAATGATGCGCATGTAAGCTTAAAGGCTAAATCTTTGAATCTAACATTTTCTGCGGATAGATATTCGGCAAGTATTCAGGAGATATCCTCAATACCAAGAGGTGAACGTAGACCAATGTTAAAACGCATGACGGCTACCACTTTAAAGGAGCATAACTTTGAAACACTGCAATATATAGGGCCTGAATTTAGAGAAGAGCCACTTTTCAGTTATTCCAACAACGGAACTGTTGGTTATTTGAGATTCTTCAGATCTTTCAGTCATCTCTATTTGATGAATGGACTATTCTTAAATCACCAACTGAATAAAATTTTCTCAAGCTTTGAGCAGCTGGAGGCAGTTATTGTAGATGTGCGTTTCAATATGGGCGGAGACGATGGTTTTTCCCATAAGGTCATCAGCAGTTTTATGGATTCGCCACAGACTTTTTATTCAAAGCAAACCAGAAAGCAGGGTGAATTTGGTGATTTGAAGCCGATTGTTGTGAAGCCAAGCGCGCGTAGATCATTCAAAGGACCGCTGGTATTGCTCACCAATGACAAAACCGTTAGCGCAGCCGATGTGCTGGCACTGATGGCCTATTCATTACCGCAAGCCACTATTATTGGTACACGATCCAACGGATCGTATTCCGATTTGTACAACAAAACACTGCCCAACGGCTGGAAATTGAGCCTCAGTAACCAGCGGTACTTTACACCCGATGGCAGCAATTTTGAGGGAAAAGGAACTCCTGTTGGTATTAATGCAGAAAATAAGCTTCACGATTTTGAGACATCGGATGATACAGTATTACGCACTGCGTTAAACTATCTGGAGGAGGGCAGATAGTAGATCTTTTTTCCTAAATTGAGCTTTCGCAATCTTTTTTGCATTAAAGCACTGAATAATGGATATACATAACTTGGCCGTATTGATTGATGGCGATAACATACCCTCGGCACCAGTAAGAGAAATGATGGAGGAGATAGCCAAATATGGCAATCCAACAATCAAAAGAATTTATGGCGATTGGACCAAACCTAATTTGGGGAAATGGAAGAATCTATTGCTTGAAAATGCCATCACGCCTATTCAGCAATATGGTTACACCACCGGTAAAAACGCTACCGACTCCGCCATGATCATAGATGCCATGGATATATTATATTCCGAAAAGGTGAATGGATTTTGTTTGGTTTCCAGTGATAGCGACTTTACCCGATTGGCCACCAGGCTAAGAGAAGCCGGTATGCAGGTAATTGGTATAGGCGAGAAAAAAACACCTAATCCGTTTATAGTGGCCTGCGACAAATTTATTTACATAGAAATTCTTAAAAGCAGAAAAACGAAAGAGGCAGACGGGGGAGGCAAGTCGGGGCCTAAAGAAGGCTTGGAAAGTATTACACAAAAAGATATAAATTTAATTGCTGCCACCATTGCTGACTTATCCGATGATGATGGCTGGGCCTTTCTGGGCGATGTAGGCAGTCTGTTGCAGAAAAAGCAGCCTAATTTTGATGCCCGTAATTACGGTTTTGATAAATTGACACCACTTATAAAATCTGTTGGCAATTTTGAAGTAGAGCAGCGCGATAATCCTAAAAGCAACAACAAACTAATTTACGTAAGGCAGAAGCCTTCTGCTAACTCAAAAAGGGCTTAAATTGGGGCAATTTTGAATGTAAAAAGAGTAGAGATTAATATTGTACGCCTCAGCTTTTTGCATCATTTGATTATCTGAACAGTAATTTCCAGTCCTAAAACTTCACAGATTTTAAGTAAGCTTTCCATTTCCGGATTGGCCGAACCTTTCTCAATCTTCCTTAAAGTGCGCTCTGAAATACCTGATATTTCTGCCAAGTCCTCCTGAGAGATTTTTACAAAAGCTCTCCTATTCTTTATTAAAACACCTATTTGTTCTATCGTCATAACCAGCAGTATTTTGCCGTTTTGATACAAGTAATGGTGCATTAAGTTCAAATCCTACTATTTCGGCAGTATTTTGCCGTTTTTTGCATTTAGCAAGCTTATTTAGGCTAGTTTAGCTAATACCGGTAATTTATTGCCGGTATCATGTAATTTATTCAAAATAGATTCCATGCTCATATGCCTGTTTGTGCTGCAGATAGCTTTATATGCAGTCTTATTTGACACTCCTATCGTCTTTCTATTGCGCCTACTTGGTATCGCTCACAAGGCAAGGCCAAGCTAACATCATTTCGGTGCATTATTAAAATCCATCATTTCCTGTAAAATAAACTGTTCAAAAAGGCTTTATTCTTTACCTTTGCGCCAGTTTGCAAATTAATAGCACTAAGAATAATGCATAGAACACATAATTGCGGTGAATTAAGACTTCAACATCAGGGCCAAAGCGTAACATTATCCGGATGGGTGCAGCGCGTACGCGACAAGGGCGGTATGCTTTGGATCGATTTAAGAGACCGATACGGCATAACGCAGCTTATTTTCCAAGAAGGAAAAACCGCAAACGAATTATTGGAAAAAGCCAAAAAAATGGGCCGCGAATATGTGGTAAAGGTTAGCGGTGAGGTAGGAGAGCGCTATGCTAAAAATAATAATATGCCTACCGGAGATATCGAAATTATTGTGGAGGATTTAATAGTATTGAATACTTCCAAAACTCCTCCCTTCACCATTGAAGAGGACACCGATGGTGGCGAAGAGCTGCGTATGCAATACCGCTATTTAGATTTGCGCAGGGAAAATGTGCGCGAAAAGCTGCAGTTGCGCCATAAGCTAATGCAGGCTACCAGGAGATACATGGATCAGCAGGATTTTCTGGAAGTAGAAACGCCTGTTTTAATCAAATCCACTCCGGAAGGCGCGCGAGATTTTGTGGTGCCCTCCCGAGTGCACGAGGGCGAGTTTTATGCGCTGCCGCAATCGCCACAAACCTTTAAGCAATTGCTCATGGTATCAGGTTTCGATAAGTATTTCCAGATTGTGAAGTGCTTTAGAGATGAGGATTTACGAGCCGACAGGCAGCCGGAGTTTACTCAGATTGATTGTGAAATGTCCTTTGTGGAGCAGGAGGATGTGTTGCAAACCTTTGAGGGGATGATGAAATACCTCTTCAAAGAAGTGAAAGGCATTGAATTGGCAGACTTTGAACGCATGACCTATGCCGAAGCCATGCGACTTTATGGCTCAGATAAACCTGATTTAAGGTTTGGGATGCCATTTGCGGACATCACCCAGCTTACAAAAGGTAAAGGCTTTAATGTTTTTGATCAGTCGGAAATGGTATTGGCTATTAATGCCAGCGGATGTGCTGAATATACCAGAAAGCAAATTGATGCTTTGACTGAGTATGTAAAGCGGCCTCAAATTGGGGCAAAGGGCATGGTGTATGTTAAATACAATGTAGATGGCAGTTTTAAATCATCGGTAGATAAATTTTATGAGGAGGCGGACTTAAAAGCGTGGGCAGAAGCGGCAGAAGCAAAGCCCGGAGACCTACTGTTGGTGCTCAGCGGAGGGATAGATCATACGCGAAAATGTATGAGTGAACTGCGTTTAAAGATGGGTACGGAGTTGGAACTGAGAGATAAAAATGTGTTCAAGCCTTTGTGGGTGCTGGATTTCCCACTGTTGGAATGGGATGAAGACAGCAAGCGCTTCCATGCCATGCACCATCCGTTTACAAGCCCCAAAACAGAAGATTTTGCTGCCATTGACACCGATCCGGCCAGCGTACGAGCCAATGCTTACGATATGGTGATTAATGGTGTGGAAATTGGCGGTGGAAGTATAAGAATTCATGAGCGCGAGTTGCAGTCAAAAATGTTTAAAGCCCTCGGTTTTACTCCTGATGAAGCACAAAAGCAGTTTGGTTTTTTATTAGATGCCTTCGAATATGGCGCCCCACCTCATGGTGGGGTAGCTTTCGGTTTTGATAGATTATGCGCCATGTTCGGTGGGTCAGATTCCATCCGTGATTATATTGCGTTTCCCAAAAATAATGCCGGCAGGGATGTAATGATAGATTCGCCTGCAACAATTTCTGCGGAGCAGTTAAAGGAATTACATATTAGTATAAAGTAAAAGATTTTGATACAGCACACTTACATTGAGGTATTTGGTCTGCAGCTGGCCGACCCACTCACATTCATTTCGGATGTACTTATGTCCGTAGTAGCATTTTATTGCGGCCATAAAATTTTTCACGCCTATAGCATGAAGTATGCTAAATACGTAGGGTTATTTTTCTTTTTTCTGGGTGCATCATCATTAATTGGTGGCACCAGCCATTTGTTGGATATTTATTTTGGTAAAACACCACATATTTTTGCTTGGACTGTCCAAGGCATTAGTATCATCTTTATCGAATTGGCCAGCGTTAAAGTGCTTTCCAGAAAAACACAGACCCTGCTCAGAATGTTTATATATGCTTTTTTTGGTGTTTTTATAACCAAATTGCTCTCCATACAGCATTTTGATGTCGTTAAAGTTAATGCCACAGTTGGGCTTATAGGTTTTACATTAGGATTTCATACATTGCGATATTTCCAGTATAGAGAGAAAGTCTTTTTAAAAGTGCCCTTTGCTATTTGCTGCTTTATAATACCGGCACTCATGCACGGTTCAGGTATTCAAATAAATGCTTGGCTCAACCAGAATGTACTGAGCCATTTGGCTTTGCTGCCATGTTATTACCTGCTTTATAAAGGTTCCGATGGAGTAGCACAGCACTTGGCTAAAACCAAAATTCCGCAAGCACAGCAATAAAGGCCGCAAGCAATGCTACCAGTAATTTCTTTAAGCTCAAGCTGTGGTCGGGGCTGCTTTCAAAAAATATGGTAGTAGAAATATGCAAAAAGTTACCCGATACGATAGCAAAAAGTATGGCGAAGAAATTTTCAGGAAGAAAATTATCTTGGTAAACTAAGGTGCTACCAATAACACCTGCCGGAGTGGCCAAACTAAAAATCAGTAAAATTAATATAGTTTTTACCTTAGAATTCAAATAACAGGTTAGAACGGACATCAGTGCAAAGGCCGCAGGTATTTTATGCATTAATATGCCATAGAAAACAGCATGATCGTCAGAATGATTATGTAAGCCTTGCGGATTAGCCAATAAGGTCCCTTCTAAAAATGCATGGATGGAAAGTGCAATTAACAGACTTATCCATTTAGTGCCTCTATGGTTGTGTTTATTATCATGCTTATGCAAATGACCATGTTCTACACCTTCTGTAAAATACTCTAATACAACTTGCAGAAAAAAGCCTACCAGCACATACAAGGGAAGGTAAGGTACCTCGTTTTGCACAGCAAATAATTCAGGAAGAATATGAAGCACAGTAATTGAAAAAAGATACGAACCGGCAAATACCAAGCTGAGTCTAAAATATTGAGTATTAAATTTAGGTACTATGTAAACGGCCAGCCCGCCAGCCATAGTTAATACGAAAAGAATGATAATGGGAATTTCCATAGTAAAGTGCCTTGCCCGGCTATATTTAGAATTTGCGGGTTATAAAAATCATTCTATCGGAAGTTTCTGCCTTGTAAGCTCCCAGGCTGTAATCTCCAAAAGTAGCTGATACTGCTAAATTAGCCTGCCTAAAATATGATAAAAAATCCAAGCGTCTAATGGCTTTTACTTTTTCTTGAAAATGAAATGGTCTTGCGTCAGCTTCAAATTTAATATCTTTAATAATATGAGAGCCATCGAAACTTCTTACAATATGAAACTCAATGTCTTCCACAACTTTCACCTCTTCCTTCACCAACTGATTAATAACTTTATAGGGGTTTAGAAAATCCAACACAAAAATACCTTGCGCTTTTAGTGAGTTACTGATGGCGGTAATAGCTTTTTGATTATCTCCTTCATTCTCAAAATATCCAAAACTGGTAAAGAGGTTAAAGGCATAGTCATAATGGTTGTTGCGAAAAATATTACGCATATCATGCTCATAAAAATGCAGGCTATCATTTTCGTGTGCTTTAGCATTTTCAATACTGCTGCTCGATAGGTCTATACCATCTACCGTATAACCTAATTTATTCAAATAAACGGCATGCCGCCCCTGCCCACAGGCAATGTCCAGCAAAGTTTTATATTTACTAATTTTGAGGTGTTTCACTAGGTGATTAATGAAGAACCGCGCTTCCTTGTCATCCCTATTTTTATACAAAATGTGGTAATATGGTGAGTTAAACCATTCACCAAACCACTCTTCTCCCCACTGCTTCATTCCCCTAAAATAATGTTATTTTTTAAATTATCTGTCACAAAATTATGCAACGCACCTTGCTCGTCCTCATAAATAAAATAGGCCTTAAGCTCCGGATGCTGCGCCAGTATTTTCTTTGAATCGTTAAGGCCAAGTACCATAAATGCGGTTGACCAGCCATCGGCCAGCATACAAGTGGATGCCAAAACGGTAGCACTAATAATATCCCGCTGTACCGGAAAACCTGTTCTTGGGTCGATGGTATGGCCGTATACTATTCCATTGTGTTCAAGATAATTACGGTAGTTGCCGGAGGTAGAAATGGCCTCATTATTCAGCTTTACAATGGCCGCCCGCTTCCCGTTGTTGTTTTCCGGCTTTGGGTTATCAATACCTATGGACCACGGCTCATTTCTATCGCTCACTCCCAAAGTTCTCACCTCACCACCCAACTCAATCATCATATTTTCAATTCCATTTGCTCTCAGGAATGAAAACACCACATCAATGGCGTAGCCTTGTGCAATAGCGTTAAAATTTAAGCCGATGTTTTCAGTCTTCTTCCAAACAGCCTGAGTATTAAAGTCAATCTTATCAAAACCAATGGTTTGCTTGAGTTGATTGATAATGGTGGTATCGGGGAAATCGGTTTGCTCCTCGCCAAATCCCCAGGCATTAATAAGAGGGAATATTGTAGGGTCAAAAGCACCTTTAGAATCTCTATTTATTTTCTCAGCAACCTCCAACACGGGATAAAAGTACGGTAAGTTAAAGTATACACTATCAACACCAGGCTGATTGAATTTACTAATCTCAGAATCGGGCCTGTAAGTGGAGAGGTTTTTATCAAACACAGCCAATAAGGAATCAATCGAATTTTTGAAAAATCTTTTTTTCGAATCTTTATAAGTAATGCTATAAGTTGTGCCTTGCGCGCTACCGGTAACATTAGTGTAAAGCATTTCATTCTGCTCGGAGTTATCAGTTTTGTTTCTGTAAGTCCATACAGCTACAATAACCACAACAAGAATAAGCGAATAGATAGCGTTTTTCTTTCTATTTTCCATATTGTTTATTTGAAAGCCCGAAATTACAGTTTATGCTTCAGTTTTACGATTAGTTTATCTTTTTTATGCTAATAGAAGCTAATTGCCTTGCTCACTTAGCAGGGTATTTTGTACAGAATGTTATAAATTGCACTTAAATTAAAAGCGGATGAGAGAAGAATTTTTGACTGGTGACGATGGCAACCTAAATTCGGCTGAAAAAGAATATGAGAAAGCTTTAAGACCACTCACTTTCTTAGATTTTACGGGGCAGCAAAAGGTGCTGAACAATTTGGAGATATTTGTACAGGCAGCCAAAAAACGTGCAGAGCCGCTAGATCATGTTTTATTGCATGGCCCTCCCGGCTTAGGAAAAACCACGCTATCGCATATTATAGCCAATGAATTAAATACCAATATAAAAATTACCTCAGGTCCGGTACTTGATAAACCCGGAGATTTAGCGGGTTTGCTCACCAATTTGGAGGAAGGCGATGTGCTTTTTATAGATGAAATTCACCGATTGAATGCGGTTGTGGAGGAGTACCTCTACTCGGCCATGGAAGATTACCGCATTGATATTATGCTTGATTCCGGGCCAAATGCCCGCTCAGTACAAATAGGTCTTAGTCCATTTACCCTGATTGGTGCCACTACCCGTTCAGGCTTATTAACTTCTCCATTGAGGTCGCGTTTTGGCATAAATGCTCGGTTGGAATATTATGATGCCGATTTATTGAAAACCATTCTTGTCCGATCTGCAGAAATATTAGGCACTCCTTTGCATAGCGATGCGGCTTATGAAATAGCCCGAAGAAGCAGGGGCACACCGCGTATTGCTAATATGTTGCTGAGGCGTACACGCGATTTTGCCCAGATAAAAGGTGATGGCACTATTACCAAAGAAATCTCTGAACTGGCGCTAAATGCACTTGATGTTGATCAGCACGGACTTGATGAGATGGATAACCGGATCCTTAGCACCATTATTGAAAAATTTAAGGGAGGACCGGTAGGCCTTGGCACTATAGCTACAGCAGTGGGTGAGGAAGCCGATACCATTGAAGAGGTTTACGAGCCATTTCTTATAAAAGAGGGATATTTAAAACGAACAGCAAGAGGCAGGCAAGTAACAGAACTTGCTTTTAAACACCTAGGCATAGTTCCACCCACAAGGTCGGGTGATTTGTTCTCTTAGAAATAATCGTTACAAACAATTAACCGTTCCCTCTGGATTGCAAATCCAGAGGAGTGCAGCATAAAGGTCATTCCTCTTCCGGATTTGTAATCCGGAAGCAATGGTTGTGAGTTTTTAACTCAGTTTTCAATTGAAAAGTAAAGATATGGGCATAAAGAATCCGATTAACTCGCATAGTGTTTATTTCATGACATTAACTGTTGTAGATTGGGTAGATATTTTCACCCGCCCGGTTTACAAAAATATAGTTGTTGATTCGCTCAAACACTGCCAAAAGAACAAAGGCTTAGAAATTTTTGCATGGGTGCTTATGACCAACCACCTTCATCTGGTTTCTCGCACAAAAGAAGGCCATCACCTGACTGATTTTTTGAGAGACTTTAAGAAATTCACCGCTAAAAAAATTGTTGAGTCTGTGAAAACGATAAATGAAAGTAGACAAGAATGGATTGAACACCGCTTCAAATATTACATAAAGTTTAAAGAAGAGCGAAATTACCAAGTCTGGCAAGAAGGAAACGATGCGAAAGAATTAACGAACAACTACCTCTTAGATCAGAAGATAGATTATATTCATGAAAATCCGGTTAGAGCCGGAATAGTTTGGGAACCAGAACATTATATGCACAGTTCCGCCATTGATTATGCCGGTGGTAAAGGATTGTTGGATATAGTCTTTCCGTAAATTAAGTAAATGCAAGGCTCTAAAAATAATTGTTGCAAACAATTAACCGCAACCTCTGGATTGCAAATCCAGAGGAGAGAGTTGACCTCTTCCGGATTTGCAATCCGGAAGCAATGGATTTGAGTTTTTAAACTCATTTTTAGTATTAAACAGTTGAGACCAAGCATCAAAAGACAAACTTCATACATTTAAATTAGGTAATGCAAGGCTCTGAAAATAATTGTTACAAACAATTAACCGTTTCCTCTGGATTGCAAATCCAGAGGAGAGAGTTGACCTCTTCCGGATTTGTAATCCGGAAGCAATGGATTGTGAGTTTTTAAACTCACCTATTAAAGCCAATTTTTTTCATTGATCAGGTATTTTTAATGGTAGTGTAATTTTTTTTTGAAATCTCCTCACATACACACTTCTGGCTTAGAGTTATTAACTTTGCCTCACAAATGAGTATTCATGGATTCCCAAAAACTGAAAAATAGCCAAAAAGTAAAGGAAATTGCCGAGCAGCTGGGCTTTCAGTTTTGCGGTATTTCCAAGGCAGAATTTTTAGAGGAAGAAGCTCCGCGTTTGGAGAACTGGCTCAACCAAAACTATCATGGTAAAATGGGGTACATGGCCAATCATTTCGACAAGCGTTTGGATCCTACCAAGCTTGTAGAGGGTGCCAAATCTGTTGTTAGTTTACTCTACAACTACTATCCAAGCGAGCCACTTGATCAATCAGATAACTACAAAATTGCCAAGTATGCCTACGGGCAAGATTACCATCATGTAATAAAAAGTAAGCTGAAGGATTTTATGCACCTCATCCAAGAGCAGATAGGAGAGGTAGGAGGTAGGGTTTTTGTAGATTCAGCTCCGGTGATGGAAAGGCAATGGGCAGCCAAAAGTGGTTTGGGTTGGTTGGGCAAAAATTCACTGCTTCTCAACAAGCAAATGGGCAGTTTCTTCTTTATTGCTGAGTTGATCTTAGACATTGAACTTACACCGGATGGGCCCATGAAGGATTACTGCGGCACCTGTACCCAATGTATGGACGCCTGTCCAACAGATGCGATTGTAGCGAATCAGGTAGTTGATGCCTCTAAATGTATATCATATTTAACCATTGAATTAAAGGACGAGATACCGAAAGAATTTTCAGAGAAAATGGACGACTGGATGTTTGGATGTGATATCTGCCAAGATGTATGCCCATGGAATCGGTTCTCTCAAGCGCACAATG
Organism: uncultured Cytophagales bacterium; assembly: GCA_963832285.1. Taxonomy (GTDB): domain Bacteria; phylum Bacteroidota; class Bacteroidia; order Cytophagales; family Cyclobacteriaceae; genus Marivirga. The sequence goes on along the minus strand of CAWHTP010000011.1, from coordinate 255,703 downwards.
AGCCAAAGTTTGAGCCCGCCACCCAATTGGCAAATATGAAGAAAGCGGAATGGCGAGAGTTGACGCAAGAGGTGTTTAATGAAATTTTCAAAAAATCTGCCGTGAAAAGAACAAAATACACTGGTTTGAAAAGGAATATTGCGTTTCTCACCAAATACTGAATTAGGGGCAATGCCTACACCAGCGATATGCAATGGCAAGTCTTACATTTTTACTACACTGGCCTTTGAAGCACTAATTAATCCGAATTAGTAAAAGATTATTACTAACCCTCATTTGTACGAATGATAAACAAGTAATGAGGTGTCCCAAAAAGCGAAGGGAATAATTAACTGATAGCACTTTTTAATTTTGCGGAATAGCGCATAAAAAAAGCCTCTGTTTGGAGGCTTAAACTTTAATTTATGAGAATTTAAATATGTGCGAGGTGCTTGCTTAAAACATCATCGTACATGTTGGAAAAAGTTTTATAACACCATTCCTTTAGCTTAGGTAATTCATTGTCAACGAGAGCAGCAATTGCTTTTATCAACTCTTTTTCGAATAGTCTTTTATCAAAACTCACCTTGGACAGAATAGACTTAACATAATCTAACATAACATTAAAAGTTTAGGTTGTAGATTTATTTAAAGAACTTGCTTCGGTTTTAAAAGCGAACTTAATATAGTGAAATTCTCTTAGTTCTGAAAATTATACACTAATTTTAACGTTGCTAAATCGACTTTAATTACTTTTTAAAAACGGAGATAATAATGGGAAGGTTGAGAAAATTAAATTTATTTTTTCTTATAGTAGTGGGAGGCGTTTTTACGGTAAAAGCGCAAGATATTTCCATACAACTGGGGTCCGATAAAATAGCAATTAACCAGGCATTTACCATTACAATTAACGTGTCCGGTGAGTCACTAAAATCTTATGATAAATTTCCTGAAATACCCGGGCTGGTAAAAAGAGGCACCTCGAGCAGCTCATCCACAAACATTTTTAACGGAACGGTATCGCGCAGCCAAAGTATAACGCAAACTTACGTGGCTGAACGTGAGGGGAAGGTGGTAATTCAGCCATTTAATATTACTGTAAATGGAAAGCAGATAGGTTCACCAGGTAAAACAATTACCATAGTTGCAGCTCAGCAGCAGCAGAAGCAAAAAAGGTACGATCCATTTGGTTCCGATCCATTTGAAGATTTTTTCGGGCGGAGTAGCGAGCCTGCGGAGTTTATTGACTTAAAGGACGATGCTTTTCTTGCCCTGACTACCGACAAAGATGAGGTGTATGTGGGTGAAGGCGTAAACGCTACGTTGGCATTTTATATATCAGACAAAAATCGTGCGCCCTTACAGTTTCATGACCTTACCAATCAGTTAACCGAATTATTGAAGAAAATAAGGCCTAAGAATGTATGGGAGGAAAATTTTAATATTGAAAATATTTCGCCCGAGTCGGTTTACATAAAAGGGGAGCGTTATACGGTTTACAAAATTTTTCAGGCCAGCTTTTTCCCATTAAATGCCGATGACATAGAGTTGCCTTCAGTAGGTTTAAAAATGATTAAATATCAGGTGGCTAAACGCTCAAGTTTTTTCGGGCAAAGCCGGAAGGAAAGCTTCAAAACTTTTTATACCAAAAGTAAAAAAGTCCGTGTTAGGGAACTACCACCACATCCTTTGAAAGATCAGGTAGCAGTAGGTAATTACACATTGCTTGAGAAGGTATCTGCACAAACTTTTAAAACAGGGGAGAGCGGTCAATATCAGTTTCAAATTAAAGGAACCGGTAACATTGCTTATATTAATGAGCCTTTAGTGCAAGAAGGCAATGATTTGGAAATTTACCCGCCCAACTCACAAGAGCGCATTGTTAGGAGTGGCAAAAGCGTAAAGGGTACAAAAACTTTTACTTATTATATCGCCCCAAAAGAACCCGGTTCGTACGCACTTAAAGACTATTTTAGCTTTATATTCTTCAACACTTCCACAAACAAATACGATTCGCTCACACCGAACAAGACCATTGAAGTTACAGGAAAAAGCCTAAAAAATCAGGCTTTAGGTTCTTCTATGTCGCAGGGTTTATTTTATGAAAGGTTCGAAGGAGAGTCTAATGAAGTAGTTAGCATGCACGCTAATAATTGGCTGCAGCCATTGGTTAATGTCATAATTGTGTTGGCATTTGCGCTTACATTGTTCATCTTGATTAAAAAATCATAAATTGCGCCACAATTTTATTTCTTGATGAGTAACAGTTTCGGAAAAATTTTTAGAATAACTACCTACGGTGAATCTCACGGTGTTGGTATAGGTGTAATCATAGATGGCTGCCCGGCCGGTGTGCAAATAGATGAAGCCGCCATCAGAGAAGACATGCAAAGGCGCAAGCCCGGTCAGTCAAAAATTACTACGCAACGCAAAGAGGAAGATGAGGTGGAAGTGCTCTCAGGTGTATTTGAAGGTAAATCGACTGGAACACCTATAGCCTTAAGTATTAGAAATAAAGACCAGAAGAGCAAAGATTATTCGCATATAAAAGATGCATTTAGGCCATCGCATGCCGATTTTACCTATGACGCTAAGTATGGCAACCGCGATTACAGAGGAGGGGGAAGAAGCTCAGCCAGAGAAACAGCCGCAAGGGTTGCAGCCGGTGCCATTGCCAAAGCCATATTAGCTACACAAGGTATTGCAGCAAAAGCTTATGTTTCTAAAGTGGGTAAAATAGCTTTGGAAGAGAACCACCACCAAATGGATTTGTCTCATTCTGAGGAAAATATAGTGCGCTGTCCTGATGCCCTTGTGGCAGATGAAATGATTAATTACATTGATCAGGTTCGGAAAAATAGAGATACCATTGGCGGTGTGGTGAGTTGCGTTATTTCCGGTGTTCCGCCAGGTTTAGGAGAGCCAGTATTTGATAAGCTGCATGCAGTACTCGGGCAAGCAATGCTCAGCATTAATGCGGTAAAAGGTTTTGAATATGGTAGTGGCTTTAAAGGTGTTGAGATGTACGGATCGGCACATAACGATATTATTACCAAAAAAGGAGATAACATTAGCACTGAGAGTAATTTCTCAGGAGGCATTCAAGGAGGCATATCAAATGGTGAGGCCATTTATTTTAATGTGGCCTTTAAGCCGGTGGCTACCATTATGAACGACCAAGAAAGTATTGATAAGGAAGGGAATGCAGTAACGGTAAGCGGCAAAGGGCGTCACGACCCTTGTGTGGTGCCCCGTGCTGTACCTATTGTTGAGGCAATGGCTGCAATCACCTTAGTAGACTTTATGCTTCGTAAAAAAACCAACAAAATTGGATGAAGAAATTACCCTTACACATCAAAATAATTATTGGCTTGGTACTCGGTATTGTCTGGGCATTTGTATCAAGTTATTTCGGATGGAATCAATTTACCATCAACTGGATTGATCCTTTCGGGGAAATTTTCATTAGAATTCTGAAAGCGATTGCCGTTCCGCTGGTGTTACTTTCTATTATTAGTGGCATATCCAGCCTAACAGATATAAATAAGTTGGGTAAACTCGGTCTTAAAACAATACTCTTTTATTTGTGCTCAACAATTTTAGCCGTAGGTATTGGGCTGGCCATTGTAAACGTGGTTAAGCCGGGCAAATTTGTTAGCGAGGATCAGCGGATAAAAAACAGAATAAAATATGAACTTTGGGTGCAGAGTAACCCGGATGTACCCCAACCAAAAGACGGCAGGTCATTTTTAAAAGACGAAAAATTTCGTGAGCAAATTAGCGGTGCCGTATCTGAGCAAGTAATGGACTCGCTTAAAACGGCTGCGGTGCAAACCGATGAAAAAGTGAATAAACTTTCTAAATCGGCCAGCGAGACAAGCAGCAAAGGACCTTTACAGTTTTTCGTAGATATGGTACCTGAAAATGTATTCGGAGCTTTCGGAAATAATAGCAATATGCTGCAAGTAATTGCATTTGCATTATTCTTTGGTGTATGCCTGGCTATGTTGCCTAACGATAAGGTAGGTGGCGTTATAAATTTTGTTAATGGCGCCAACGAGGTAATTCTTAAAATGGTGGATATTACCATGAAGGCCGCACCATTTTTCGTATTTGCCCTGCTAGCAGGGGTTATTGCAAAAATGGCCGATACGCCTGCTGAGGTGTTACAAATATTTAAAGGATTGGGAAGCTATTCGCTTACTTTATTGGCAGGCTTGTTATTCATGATATTTGTGCTTTACCCGCTCATTGTAATTTCGTTCATTAAAAAACTTAGTTATCGTGAGTTTTTTACGCGGATGTCACCAGCGCAGTTTCTGGCCTTTTCCACCTCTAGTAGTGCTGCAACGCTACCTGTAACTATGGAGTGCGTGGAAGAGAATTTGGGCGTATCAAAAAAGATTTCTTCTTTTGTTTTACCTGTAGGCGCTACCGTAAATATGGACGGAACTAGTATGTACCAAGCCGTAGCGGTGGTATTTTTGGCACAGCTCCACATGGTAGATTTAACCTTGGGCCAGCAATTAACCATTGTGCTTACGGCAACTTTGGCTTCCATTGGCTCGGCAGCAGTGCCTAGCGCAGGCTTGGTAATGATGATTATTGTATTGAACTCTGTAGGCTTAAACCCGGCATGGGTAGCAATTATTTTCCCTGTGGACAGAATTTTGGATATGTTTAGAACGGTGGTGAACGTTACGGGGGATGCTACTGTTTCTACCTTAATAGCTAAATCGGAAGGTGAACTAAATGTGCCAGATGACGTTCCTGCTAACAATTAAAACTTAAAAAAATAAAAAGATGAGTACACAGACAAAAGAACCTGTTACTATATACATGGAGGCCAATCCAAACCCAAACTCTTTGAAGTTTGCCACCAATCAAATGGTAGTGCCTGAAGGCGATTCATTTGATTATCCATCAAAAGCGGATACCACCAATGCCCCCTTGGCTAGTATATTATTTGACTTACCTTATGTAGATAGAGTGTTCTATATGAGTAACTTTATTACGGTTACTAAAAAGCCGGAAGTAGAGTGGGTTGAAATACAGCATGAAATAAAAGACACGATAAAAACCTTTCTGGAAAGTGGTAAACGTGTGATTGAATTTGAAGCAAAAGATTTTGTGGAAGCGCCAAATACCGGTGAAAATGCTGAGATTGAGGAGCAGATAAAAAACATATTAGAAGAATATATTAAGCCTGCCGTAGAGCAGGATGGTGGTGCCATATCCTTTCACTCCTATGAAAAAGAGCCACAGCGTGTAAGGTTATTACTACAGGGTGCTTGTAGTGGCTGCCCATCTTCCACTATAACATTAAAGGCAGGTATAGAAAATCTTTTAAAAAGAATGATGCCCAATGACGTGAAAGAGGTAGAGGCCGAAGGAGTTTAAATTTTTCTGATAAGATTTTACTAAAGGAATGCTTGATGTGTTCCTTTTTTGTTTCCCAAAGCACATAAAAAAATTTATAATAATGACGCATATTCGCCCTTTTCACTTAGCATTTCCTGTAACAGACCTTGCCGCGACACACTCATTTTATGATGAAGTGCTTCAGTGCAGCATAGGTAGAACTTCAGACAAATGGATTGATTTTAATTTATTCGGCCATCAGATTACCGCGCATTTAACTGATGAGCCTATTGTGGAGCCACCGGCTAACGAGGTTGATGGAAAGCAAGTACCTATCAAACATTTCGGAGTTATTTTAGAGTGGCAGCAGTGGCATGATTTCACGGAACATCTTAAAGCTAAAGCGATTGACTTTGTTATTGCCCCACATATTCGTTTTGAAGGGGAACCGGGAGAGCAGGCAACTATGTTTTTTATGGATCCGAGTGGAAATGCTTTAGAGTTCAAGGCTTTTAAGAACGATAGCGATATATTTAAAAAATAGGTCTCTGAGTCCGAAGCATTAGCATAGGCAGTTACATCCTTATTATGGAGATTAAAGAATTGTACCATCTTGTTAGGCAAGGGGAAGGCGAGCGACTTGAATTCAAAAGAAAAGTGGCTCATCCTGAAAAGATTGTGCGAGAGGCGGTAGCATTTGCTAACACCAAAGGAGGCAATTTGCTTATAGGTGTTGACGATAACGGCCGTATACCGGGCGTAAAATATGCCGATGAGGAAATATTTGTTTTGAATAAGGCATTTTTTACGCTCTGCAAGCCTAAAATAAAATTTGCCTATAGCGTAATTCCGCTCGATGAAGACGGAAACAAATCCGTGGTACACTATACCATAGAGGAGAGTAAAAAGAAGTTACACTACGCCCTGCCAAACAAAGAAAGTGAAAGAGGTATTGCCTACGTACGAGCAGCAGATAAAAGCATACAAGCTAGTAAAGAGGTGAAACGCATTATAAAACTATCGCAGCGTAAAAGTAGCCGTGCCTTTGCCATTGAAGAAAAAGAAAAGATGCTGCTACAATATTTAGAAATGCATCGAACTATTACACTCCCGCAGTTTCAGGAACTGACACAACTGGGCAGATTTAAGGCGGCCAACATCCTCGTAACTTTATCACTTTCCGGTATAATAAAAGTAAATCCATCTGATAAAGAGGACACCTACCAATTGGTAAGTATTTAGAAAAAGCCGTTCGCTTCTGAACTTTATCTTATCCAATTGTTCATTTGTTTAAAAATAACTGTTCAATTATGAACATATTTTAGTAGCTTAAGCCTTTTGTATGCCTTAGAAGGCATTTTCGGCCTTTGGCACAAATATGGACTTGGTATAAGCAATTAAACAATTATTCACTAAAAATAACATTAAATGGAAGCGAGTAAAGTAGATATGTTCATTATGACAAAAGGTAAATATTTTGAATCATATCAATTACTACAAATAAGAGAGAAACTGGTAGCATTGCCTGAAGACCGATGGACAACCCTACAAATACTACAATTCAAAGACCCAACCCTGATGTTGATCATCTCAATTTTTGTTGGTCAATTCGGTGTTGATCGTTTTATAATTGGCGATACCACATTAGGAATTATAAAGCTGCTTACCTGTGGCGGCTTAGGAATTTGGACGATAGTAGATTGGTTTTTAATTATGGGAGCAGCCCGTGAGAAAAATACAGAACAGTTAGCCAGCGTGTTGGTATAGTGTAAGCTATGAATAAGAAGCGTTTCTATATTATTATAATAAGCTTAGCCACATTAGGTAGCCTATGGTTTGCATTTAATTTAAAAAGGCAACAACCATTAAATGAGTCTTTAACTATATGCTTATTTAAGCAGGTAAGTAGTTTACCGTGCCCTGCCTGTGGCACCACCAGAAGTGCTCTTTTCATTGCTAATGGTGACTTAAATCTTGCTATTAGCACAAATCCTTTAGGATTATTAGCATTTGCGGGTATTTTATTACTGCCGCTGTGGCTGTTGTTCGATGTCATGTCAGGCAAACCAACATTATACAATTTATCTGAAAAATTAAACCTGCAACTGCGTAAACCTATTTACGCTTACTCCCTTGTGGCATTAATTCTAATCAATTGGGGATGGAACATAATTAAAGGCTTATGATCACCACGGAGAAATTTCATTACCAAGTGCATGATGGTGAGGCGGAAAGAGCCTCTAATAGTTATTTAATGTCATTAATAGCCATTGTAGCCGGTTTGCCCTTACCTATTATTAATCTGTTAGCCACTTTTATATTTTACATGGGTAACAGAAAATCAACCGAATTCGTCCGTTGGCATTGCACCCAAGCGCTCTATTCCCAGCTATCGTTATTTATTGTTAACACCATTGGTTTCTGGTGGACAATCTCCATTATTACGGACGATGCAGTGGTTAGCAATTATTATATAGCATACCTATTAATGATTTTTTTATTAAATTTTGCTGAATTTATTGCGACTATTTATACAGCAGGAGCGGTTAGGAAAGGAAAACATGTAAAATGGTTTTTTTATGCAGATGTTACAGATCAAGTAATACGAAAATAAGCACCCATGAAAATTATAGGAAAGGCACTCGCATTAGTTTTATTTTTTGTTGGGGGCTGGCTGCTATTAGGGCAGGTGAACTATCTGGAATGGTGGGGCATTTCAGCCGTTACAAAAAACTCTGAAGAAAAAATTAGTGAGTTTATAAAAGAAAATATAGAACGGACAGAGGATGTTATTAAGGATAAGGAGATTGTTCAGAAGATTGATAGCCTATTAAAGCGGATAATGGACTCTAATAATATGGACGAGGATGTTAAGCTCATAATCCTCGATAAAGAGGCAATTAATGCATTTGCATTGCCAACTGACTACCTCATTATCAATAGCGGTTTAATACAAGCCTGTGAATCGGCTGAAGCATTAAGCGGAGTAATGGCACATGAATTGGGGCATATCAGGCTCAACCACGTGCGTAAAAAAATTATTAAAGAACTTGGTGTTTCTGTTTTGGTGTCATCTACCTCCGGCAGCGGAGGTGAGGTAGCCAGGCAAATAACGAAAACACTTTCATCAAGTGCTTATGATCGCTCATTGGAAGAAGAGGCAGATGAAAAGGCCGTGGAATACCTAATAAAAGCACATATTAATCCGGAGCCTTTGGCCACATTTTTCTACTTGTTATCTACAAAAGAGCCTGAGTTTATATCGGACTTCGAATGGCTAAGCACGCATCCTACAAGTGAGAAACGTGCCGAGCAAATTATAGAGTTAATGAATGCTAACGGACAAAATAAAGCTTACAATGATGCATTAAGCGTTGAAAGCTGGACAACCTTAAAGGCCGATTTGAAAGCACGCAGTGAGGAGTCTCTCTTTGAAAAATAGACCGTCCGTTTCAGCAGTTATAGCCGTACTGCAAAGCCCAATCTTAGGGCAAAATCGCTGCTAACAGCGTAATAGTCAGCCATGGTTTCTAAGCGCCAATTTGAGTTTAAGCCAATGGCGTAACCCATGCCCAAAGCTAAATCAGAGTTGCTATTTAAAATGCCACGCATTCTAAGAAATACGGGATTAATTGGATAAAATCTAAAGCCAAGCGATGCACCTAAATCTTTTTCAATAAACTCCAAACCACCTGTAACAGCAAATTTACTAGCTGCAAAGTAATTAGCTTCTACCCCGAAACGGTATTTAGGTACATTCTCAAAAAATGGGGTACTCAAAAGATCTACACCTCCTGCAATACGCCATTGCGCTTGCGAGGTGGAAACTGATAAGGCAAATAAAACAACGAGCGTGAATAATATTTTTTTCATCTTTGGTCTAATTGGTTATTGAAACTTGGTTATTGATACCAAAGATATAGTCATTTACACAACTTTTATAGTCAACAATAAAAATAAACTTACATCTGAAAAATGATTATGTTTTTACTGAAACTGTAAATAAATAGATACACTGTTGGTGGTAAGCTGCTGTATAGGTTTGCTAAACGAATTCTCGCTATCAAATAAGGCATTAGAAAGCCCTCTGGAGAATCTTATTTCCGGTGAAAATTTAAAAAACTCATAATAAATATCAAAACCAAAACCAAACTCCACCGCCATGTTAAAGGTGTTCAAAAGCAGAATGTCCTCATTTACCTCATCAGGCCTTTTACCACTTACTTCGTACGATGGCTTTACACCACCAACAATGTAAGCTCTAAAATTATCCCTCCGTTGCGACTTGTACTTTAGCATCAAAGGTAGTTCAGCGTAAAATGCTTCTTTTTTACCCTGCACAAGTGTAGTTTGAGCGTTGTCGTAAATATTGTAGTTGAGCGTATATTGATAGAGACCCACTCCGGGTAGTGCGCGCAAATCCAGATATTGGGCAATTCTCAGATTGATAATAAAGCCTACTGTAAAGCCCGGAGAGCTTTGAGGAATAACAGAATGAAGAGAATCAAACTCATTACTTAAAAAAGCATCCTTATATTTGAGCTTCATGCTGGCATTATGCCCGCCAAGGTAAAAACCGTAATGAATGAGCTCGCTGTCATAATTAGGAAGGTTTTCCTTTTTATAACCTTGCGAATTTGCTGCAAAAGGTAATGCAATAAGTAGCGCTATTACGATTACTTTATTCCGGTGTATATAGAGCTTATTCCTAAGGTTAGTGGTTTGCATTGTGTTTTATAAAAGCCGGTTCTATCCAAAATGTCGGTAAATATCTTTCCATCGGGAAATGTCTTAACTGATTCAGGCAGATAGGTATAAGCAGCTTTATCTTTTGAAATTACTTTACCTACTGTTGGTAATATATTCTTAAAATAGAAATTATACAATTGTTTGAAAGGAAAGGATTTTGGTTTAGAGAATTCTAACACTACTACTTTACCTCCCGGCCTTAAAACCCTAAACATTTCTCCAAGGCCCTGCTCCAAATTTTCGAAATTCCTTACGCCAAATGCAACGATGATGGCATCAAACATATTGTCCTCAAAAGGCAGGTTTTCAGAATCACCCGATTGCAGCGTTATTTTATCATCAAGCTTGCGCTTTTTAAGTTTCTCCCGCCCTACTGATAACATGCCTTCCGATATATCTACACCAATTATCTTGTCGGGGTTGAGGCTTAGTGCTTCAATCGCAAAATCGCCTGTTCCTGTTGCAATGTCAAGAATGGTTTTGGGTTGTAAATCCTCCAAAAGTTTAATAGCCTTCTTGCGCCAGCGGATGTCAATACCTAAACTTAAAAAGTGATTTAGGAAGTCATACCTGGGACTTATGCTGTCAAACATATCAGCTACCTGCTGTTTTTTTGCTGTATTTTTATCTTTGTATGGAAGTACCGTCATCTAAATTTCTGTGAATAGTGATGTAGAACAAACCGCATGCGAAAAAGATTTGTTTAAAACCACAAAAAGAAAAATCGGCTGGTTGTTTCTTGTTTTACTACCCAAACAGCCGTTTCAAATTTATATGATTAACATGGCATCACCATAGGACAAAAACCTGTATTTCTCCTTAATGGCCACTTTATAAGCATTCATAGTATTTTCGTATCCGCCAAAAGCGCAAGCCATCATCAGCAGGGTAGATTCCGGCATGTGGAAGTTAGTAATGAGTGCGTTACAAATTTTATATTCGTAGGGAGGAAAGATAAAACGATCAGTCCAGCCGTCATTTTCTTTTAGTTTGTTGCTGGCATTTACCGATGACTCTAACGAACGCATGGCTGTAGTACCTACAGCACAAACTTTTTTCTTGGCTCCCAAAGCAGAATTGACCTTTTTTGCGGTTTCAGCGGGTACTTTAAAGTTCTCCGAGTCCATTTTATGCTTGGTTAGGTCTTCTACATCTACCTGACGAAAAGTACCTAACCCAATGTGTAAAGTAATAGGGGTGGTTTCAACTCCTTTAAGCTCTAACCTTTTAAGTATTTGCTTGGTAAAATGCATACCCGCGGTTGGAGCAGCTACGGCACCAACTTCCTCAGCATAAATAGTTTGGAAACGCTCTCTGTCACTCTGCTCTACAGGCCTTTGTATATATTTAGGCAGTGGGGTTTCACCTAAAGTATCAATTAAATTGTAAAAATGTTCGTCCTCCCCATCATACAAAAACCTGATGGTTCTGCCTCTCGATGTTGTATTGTCAATCACCTCAGCCACTAATTCGCCCTCACCAAAATACAGTTTGTTGCCAACCCTTATTTTTCTGGCCGGATCAACTAATACATCCCATAGGTGCATCTCCTTATTAAGCTCCCTTAACAAAAATACTTCAATTTGGGCGCCTGTTTTTTCCTTATTTCCGTAAAGGCGGGCAGGAAAAACCTTAGTATTATTGGTAACGAGCACATCGCCCTCATCAAAATAATCAATAATATCTTTAAAAGTTTTGTGTTCTATTTTTCCGGATTCCCTGTGTAACACTAACAATCTTGATTGGTCACGGTCATCAGTAGGTTTTTGAGCAACTAATTTAACCGGTAAATCGAATTTGAATTCAGATAATTTCATACTTAATATTACGGTACTAAGAGATTTTCATAAAAAATTAAGAGGGCAAAGTTAACAATAGTTTTGATAAACTTGTAGCTTTATATTTTAATATTAAGGTATGATATACTTACATCTCCTTCTTGAGAGTTTTCGTTTTGCCATTTCTGCTTTACGGGCAAATTTACTTAGAACTATATTATCGTTGTTGGGTGTAACTGTCGGTATTTTTTCTATTATTTTGGTTTTCACCCTAGTGGATTCGCTAGAGAGAAATATTAGGAGCAGCTTGAATTTCTTAGGTGAAGATGTGATACGAGTACAGCGCATGCCCTGGATCTTTCAGGAAGACTACCCTTGGTGGGAGTATATAAAAAGGCCAAAATCGAACTATGATGAATTTAAATTTTTAGAAGCTAATCTGGAAAACGCTTCAGGCATAACTATTTTTGCCGAGCGTGGAGGCTCAACCTTAAAGCACGAAAATAATAGTTTAGGCGGTTTAATACTTTCAGGTGTATCTTTTAATCATAAGGATGTTTTCGAAATACCCATTGAAGCCGGTCGGTATTTTAGCTTACAGGAGTCCGAAGCCGGAAACAACGTGGCTATTATTGGCGATTTGATTGCACAAACTTTATTTCCTAATAGCAACCCCATTGGTAATGACATTAAAATAAGAGGGGCGAAGTTCAGAGTAATTGGTGTAATGGAAAAACAAGGTGCCAGTATTACAGGTGCGCCAAGTGCTGATGATTTTTGTTACGTGCCGTACAAAAGTTTTGTGAAGATGTACTCCAGCAAAGGTTTTTTTGGAGTAGAGCCTACTTTGGCTTTTAAAGGCTATGAGTACGATGATGGTCAAACAAATTTGGAAGGGGAAATTACAGGTCTTTTAAGGCAGAAAAGAGGTATTAGGCCGAAAGAAGAGAAGAATTTCGCCATTAATCGGCCAAGTGCTTTTTCAAATATATTGGATTCAATTTTTGGCGTCATAACTATTGCCGGTTGGGTAATAGGTAGCTTTTCCATACTTGTAGGTGGCTTCGGTATTGCTAATATTATGTTTGTATCTGTTAAAGAGCGAACTAATATTATAGGTATTCAAAAATCATTGGGGGCTAAACGACCATTCATTCTTTTTCAGTTTTTATTCGAGGCTGTGTTTCTATCGGTATTGGGCGGTTTGTTTGGTTTGCTGCTGGTATATCTGGTGAGTTTTATTTCACTGGGCTCACTGGATTTAACTTTATCATTTGGTAATATTTTCCTTGGCGTATCTGTTTCCGTTATTATAGGAACTGTTTCGGGCATATTGCCCGCATTGAGCGCGGCCAGATTAGACCCGGTAATAGCTATTAGAGCATAAATTAAATAGTACTTTTATGATTAAAACCATATTGTTGGCGGCCATCCTTCTTCTTAGTGTGCAGGATAGTACGCTTAAACGGCAGAAATTAACTGAGTACCTTTCAATGGATGTTTCTACTGCCCTACGAAATATGTCTCAACAGGAATTGTCTGCTAAATTCTTGGGTGCAAAAATTCCGGATGCGGCACTTACAGATGAATCATCAGCCGTTGAACTGACCATTACAGGTTCACCAACTTTCTGGCTGGAGAAAGATGTTAAGCTGCTGAAAGATTTTTATGACTCAAGCATTCCTGCCCTTTTCAGCGAAATTAAGTTCAGCAAAAAAGAGCTCGTCACTATTAATGACAGGCAATATGTTGCGTATGAATTTGAAGGAACCCCACAGGTGGAAGACTCCGGCAGAGTGCCTGAAAAAAGATATACGTATTTGCTTTACACCATATTTAGAAATGGTTTGGTCACTATTAGTTTCTCTTGCCCTCCGTACCTCAAAAATGATTGGCAAACTACCACGCGTCAAATGTTTGAATCAATCAAATTAAAGTAAACATAAGATGCCGCTTACCGTTTATTCTGAAGAGCACTTTATGAAAGAGGCCCTAAAACAGGCGCAATTGGCGTTTGATGAAGGGGAAATTCCTGTAGGTGCTATCGTTGTTTGTCAGAATAAAATAATTGCCAGAGCTTACAATCAAACTGAGCGCTTAAATGATGTTACCGCGCATGCCGAAATGTTGGCAGTTACTGCGGCAGCAAATTATTTAGGAGGCAAGTATTTAAATGAATGCACGCTTTATGTAACACTAGAGCCTTGCGCCATGTGTGCAGGTGCTTTGTACTGGTCGCAATTACAACAGTTAGTTTTTGCACAGGCGGATCCTAAAAGAGGATTCTCTAAAATTAACAGTACTATGTTGCATCCTAAAACTACAGTTAAAAAAGGTATTTTAGCTGAGCAGAGTATGCAATTATTAGCAGATTTTTTCGACAAGCTGCGCAATTGATACAAGTGATTTATTATATGTTTAACCTATAACTTTTAAATAATTATGGCTTTCGAATTACCCGCATTACCATATGCTAAAGACGCACTAGAACCAAATATTGATGCCAAACCATGGAAATACACCATGACAAGCATCACGCAGGTTACGTGAGTAAACTTAACGCAGCAATTGAAGGATCCGACATGGATGGAAAATCCATAGAAAATCTATTAAAGAATAACTCCGACCACAAGGCAGTACGGAATAATGGTGGAGGACATTACAACCATTCATTATTTTGGACTATAATGAGCCCCGATGGTGGAGGAAAGCCTTCAGGCGCTGTGGCAGACGCAATTAATGAAGCTTATGGTTCATACGATAAGTTTAAAGAGGAGTTCTCTGATGCCGCAGCAACAAGATTTGGTTCCGGCTGGGCTTGGCTATGTGTGCATAAAGGTGGCAAAGTAGAAGTTTGCTCTTCTCCCAACCAAGACAACCCCATTATGCCAAATGTAGGTTGCGGTGGTACGCCTATTCTTGGGCTTGATGTGTGGGAACACGCATATTACCTGAAATATCAGAACAAAAGACCTGACTATATCTCAGCATTTTTTGATGTTATAAATTGGGATGAAGTTTCAAAAAGATATGACTCAGGTAAATAAAACCTGACTGTATTTTATTAAAAATGCCGCTTCAGTACTGAGGCGGCATTTTTTATGCTTAAAACATTCTTCTGCCTAGTGCGTGCCTGTCAAATATTTCAAGATCGAAAGAAGCCATAAGTGAGTGCGTTCCATAACCTATTAATGCGCTATTGTATAGTGGCACTTCAAAGCCGTAACCAAATTTAAAATTCTCTCTTACTTTAAGCTGTGCATTGAGGCCAACAGCAGTGAAATTTCTCATAGAAGCACCCACCCACAATACTTCATTCAATAGAAATGACGCATTAAGGTCAAAAGCAATATTATTTTTATCTACCACCATGAGCAATACCGAAGGTTTGAATTTTACCGCAAACAGTTGATCAAAAACGTAACCTGCTGCCACGTAAAAATGCCGCCTGTAACGCACGCTTTCCTGGCTACCATCAGCAACGCGCACATCGAAAACTCGAGGAACTGAAACACCCACATAATAAGTAGGGCTCATATACCAAGCACCAATACCAAAATTGGGTTTGGTCACATTATCAGCAGCACCCAATAAACTAGGGTCGTCAAGGTACTCGAGGTTGAGTTTATTAAAGTTGTAGTTGTAATTAATAATTCCTGCCTGTAGTCCAAAAGAGAAAAGACTGTTTCTGGCGAGATCAATCTTATAAGAGCCCGCTACGCTAAACTCAGTATTGCTATTTATACCGTAGGAATCAAAAATTAGTGTTGAACCTATGCCTACCTTATTGTTAACAGCAGAAGTGCTTACATTTAAGGTATTTGTTAGTGGGGCACCGTCAATACCGGCCCATTGCGTTCGGCTAATGGCGGTAGCATTAAAAACTTCATTTACGCCTGTATAGGCAGGGTTAATAATAGCCTGATTGAAGAAATACTGATTGTAAAGCGGATCGAGCTGAGAGAAACCAACGAAGGTTGTAAACAGGAAAAATACTATTAAAACTTTCTTCATTTTTTTATCTTTGGATGTATAAGTAGCCTACTACCGGTTTATCGCCATTTTCTTTGTTAATTACATACTGGTAGTTTCCCGTAACCATTTTAGTGCCGTTGGTGGCAATACCTTCAAACAGCTTATCTTTGTTGTTATAACCACTCATTTTAAATAGCTCATTCCCCCATCTATTATATATAGATACTGAGTTGTTTGGATACAATTCAATATTCTTAATATTAAAAAAATCGTGTTTCCCATCGCCATTAGGCGTAATTACATTGAATATGTCTAATTCATTATTCCCCTCTTCGGGTAATTCGGCTAAGGTATAGAACTCATTAATAGCCAACTCTTTACTGATAACAGTTCCGTCTGAGAGACTTCCGTTGTACTCAAATTGCCCTAAGTCCATAGATTCACCGTTTTCGTTAGCTGCAATAACGACCAAATTCTCTATTTTATCAAATGTGTTATTGCTGATTATAGGTAGTTCAATAAAAGCGCCATCATAATTGGTGGCCTCCATGCGCCAATACCTTTCGGTATCTACCTGCGTAAAGGCTCCATTATTTTCGAAAGGAGAATTGGTAGAAAAGGCTGTCATCGAAATTTTAGGCGAATTACCACTAATTTGTGATAAAGTTACAGGCAAGTACTCAGTTTGGCTACCAATAGGAAAAAATAAATCAGCGCTACCATTTCGTTGTAAAGGCCCTTGAATATATGATTGAGCGGAGCCTCCTTCAATTGCTGCATTTTCTGCAATAATAAGCTTGGAGTTATTTTCTGCAACCAGCAAGCCGTTATCTAATACCAGCGATTCTTGAATGGTGAGGTCGGCCCTAAATAATTTTCTGCCGCCTCCTACAATCCGTAAATTAGTAAACGACTGCGCATTATGGTTAACAATCTGATCATCGCTGCTGCTGAGCACAAAAGTACCTGTTCCGGCATCGTAGGTTTTGTTGTTGAGCCATGCACCGGAAATAAATAGTGAGCCGTTATTTTGTACAGTACCATTATTTGTAAAATCAGCATCAATGAACAGGGTAGTACCTGGTGTAATTGTAATTACACTATTTTCATTTAGTACACCTTGAGCCAATAGCCAAGAACCTGTGAATGTGAGTAATATGGTTAGTAGATTTTTCATGGTTTAAAAATAATAAACCAATCGTTTATTGACCTGCTGATTTCCAGCCAAGCATTGACATTACCATCATAAATTAAATGGAGCGTGCTATAACGACCTAATACAACACCGAAATTATCTAATACCATCGAGTTTGCATTTACGGGATTACTGCCTCCTTGTATCTCTATAAAATTTGTGCCTGTATTGATTAATATAACTTCTTGACCATCGTCTCCTGCGGTCATGGTAGTTACCCTTGTTCCAGAAGCTGAGGCAGAAAGCCTTATTATACGTCTAGTAGGTTTAGTAATGTTGAAGTTTGTGCCGGATACCGATGTAGTATTTAATGCCGGTGTGGCAAATGAGCCGTTCAGCTCTGTGGAGCCAATTACGTCAAGCTTTGCACTGGGTGCCGTGGTACCTAATCCTACATTTCTTTCATTTGTTAAAGTCATTACCGTTCCGGCAGTGCCAAAGATCATGTCTCCCCCAGAGCCATTTGTATAAATATACGTCTGCAAATTTCCATCAGTTGAAAAGCCGAGGTATGGCTGACCTGTGGGGCTAGTAGAATTTAAAATAAAGCCGCCAAAAGAAGAGCCTGAGTTGGATATTTCAAAATCATAGTAAGAATCCACCAAGGTTTTAACACTCCTTCCAAACCCTATATAAGATCCGTCATCAAATATCCTCGAATTAACCATAGCCGAACCATTTCCTTTGGGGATGATATTATTTGCAGTAAAAGGAGCGGGTGCAGTAAAGGTCTGCGGTGCCCAACTGCTACCATTCCAGCGCAATACCTGCCCTGTGGAAGCCCCACTAGCAGCAATTTTACCCGGGGAAACACCTGATATTTTAGCATCATTCACAGCATTGTTGGCTATCTTTGCCGTGGTAATGGCATTATTAGCTATTGATAATGCACTGCCGGCTCCATTACCAGTAAGGGAGGCGTCCGTATTAACAGTGGTCAACCCAACGTCATCACCATCGGCCAAACCTGATGGAATTCCTGATAGGTCGTTAAAACTACCGGAGAAAGTATTGCCGTCAACATATCCTTTGGTGGCAGCGTCAGTGTTGTTAGTAGGAGTACCTATGTTGGTAATTCTTGAGCCACCTCCATTGCTTCCTTCACTTAATACACTCGATAGATTTTGAATTTCATTGCTGTTACTATTGTCATTATCTGCAACGCTAAAGGTTACACCAGTGCCTCCTGTAATACTCAGGTTACGGTTTACGCCTGTTGAATTAACACTTAAGTTTTGATTATCAGTATTGGAACCCGAAAAAGGTGATAAATCGATTTCTGTTGCAGAAGTGTTATTGGTAATAGTCAGATTATTACCAGTAAGCCTAAGATCCTGAATTTCATTTGTGTTATCGGTATCACCGGTATTGCTAATTGTGTTACCACTAATAGCTATGCCGCTTCCTGCGGTAAGGCTTACTGTATTATTCATTGATTGCCAGGTCTCTTCGTTCCAAAAGTAAAAAGTTTTTTCACTCAGATCAAATACCATCAACCCATTGTCAGAGGAATTCAGACCATCGGTAAACGATGATGCAGTTCGCTGAGCGGTGCTCATTGAAGGGATTAAAAGCCCTTGATTGTTAGCGGTTGATTGCAAGTGCAGGACTGCATTAGAATTAGGTGTTTCTGTTCCTATACCAACAGTATTTTGTGCTTTAATAACGCTTACCGGCAACAACAGGAGCAGCAAGCTCTTAAAAACAGATTGCCGAATTAAAAGCAAATTTGACCTCATTTTTCAATAGTTTAAGTGATGTTCTTGAATAATCTATCATGAATTTTTATAAGTAAATAAATAATATGTATAAATATATAAACATACTGCTGTACTAAAAAATATTTTCGTATTTATTTAATATCCTCACAATTAAATTATTACGCTAGAGGGGAATATATTTTTAGTGTGAAATACCTAATGACCTCCTTGCTAAAATATGAAACATTTGACAAAAGGTTAGCACATAATTGCTTTTGTCTAGCGTCAACCTTTGTTGAATTCATTTATTGAGCGAGTAATTTCTATCCAGGCACCTATGCTTCCGTCATATATTAGGTGAAGCGAGGAAAATGGATCAAGATTTATACCTGAAAAAGCAAGTACTAAACTGGCAGGAGTTATGGTGCCTGCAGCTCCCTGAATCTGGATTCTGAAAGCTCCAACATTTATGAGTATTATTTCCTGCCCGTCTGCTCCTGCATCCATAGATGTTACTATGGTGCTAGCTACTGCAGCGTTAAGTCTTATTACTCTACTATTAGTTTTGGGAATATTGAATGTCTTACCGGAAACTTCCACAGCTGTTTTTGATGCCGGTGTTATAAATTGACCGATTACAGTAGCAGCACCATTTAATTCAGTATCACCATTTACGTTGGTATTCCCGTTTAATTCAGTACTTCCTACCACATCAAATCGTGCACTAGGCGAGGTGGTGTTAACGCCTAAATTTGTACCGTTATCGTAAAGCAGTGAGTTAACCAGAGTTGAGCCATTTCCTCTCGGGATGCGGAAATTGGTGCTGAATGAGGTGCCTCCGCTGATAGTCTGTGGCGTCCAGCTACTCCCATTCCAGCGTAGTACCTGACCAGTAGACGCACCATCTCTGGTTAGTTTAGAAGGTGCTACATCAGAAATTTTTGCATTGGATACTGCATTGTTTAGAATCCGGTTATTTGTGATAGCATTATTCGCAATAGAAAGCTGCGTACCAGCGCCATTGCCCGTAAGTGACGCATCGGTATTTACCGCTGTTAATCCAATATCATCCCCATCGGCAAGGTCTGCAGGTATGCCTGAAAGGTCATTGAAATTACCTGAAAAAAATTATACTTACTCAGTTACTGGCATGTTGTATCTTGCAAAAGGAGCGATAGTAATACCCTAATTACTGGAATAATCACCATCAGTTCGGTTCTGAAAGAACTGAAACCAACGGCAGCACCTACTGCTACTTGATCTGAAATAAAATAACCTAATGTAGGGGTTATACTAAATTGAGTAGTCGTGCTCTTATCTGTTGACATATTATCACCAGACACTTCGCCTCCGGTGCTACTAAATTGCAGGCCGCCACCAACAAATAAATCGCCTGTTGAGGTTTGTGCTTGCCCTGAAAAAGCGGCTAATACTAATGCGGATAAAGAGAATAGTTTTTTTATAGTTTGCTATTGTTGATCTGGCACGTAATACGCTGAGATTCTAGTATAGTTTATGCTAAGCTCCCTTTTTTGAGGGTTTAATGTGGCGTAAATTAGTTTATAATTTACATTACAACGCTAAGCAATAACCGGTAAAACCAAGAATTGAGCCTTAACAGTGTATAATTATCAGCTAAGCCTATAAAATAAATGATGCAGGGCTAAGCATAGTTTTGTATTATTGTTGCTTCAATGATTTTGCATGTCCGATTTTATAAATTTTCTTACAGAGCGACTTAAAACGCAATTACCGGGTTCAGAAGCGCATAATCGAATGATGGCTACGCAGATTGGCAGCGAATTTAAGATGCAATATAATAAGCCTCCCAGAAAAGGGGCTGTTATGATTGCACTGTATGAGGAGGAAGGTAAGCTATATTTTCCGCTAACGCAGCGGCCTACCTATAAAGGAGTGCACAGCGGCCAGGTGAGCTTGCCGGGTGGTAAAATGGAGGACACAGATGCTCACTTAATTGCTACAGCAATTCGGGAGACATACGAAGAAATTGGCATCATGATCAACGATGATCAGATATTAGGGTCGCTTTCGGACTTAAATGTGACAGCCAGTAACTTTATTGTAAAACCTGTTATTAGCTTTATGACCCGGAAACCTATTTTTAGAAGAGATCCGCGAGAGGTGGAACAAATCTTTACAGCTGAAATTGACCACCTATCCGACAGGCGCACCTTAAAAGAAACGGAGCTTACCGTAGGCCCTAATGTGCGGCTAAGGGCTCCTTATTTCGATATTGAAGAAAAGGTGGTGTGGGGTGCTACCTCCATGATTTTGAGTGAATTTGTAAGTTTAATAAATGAATATAAAAATGGATAACCAGCCTTTAATTACTAACGATGCTGTTGTCTTCGGACTATTAATGCTGATTTTGGCGGTGATATTTATTACCTCTTCCAGCGATAGAAGCGGCTGGAAAAAATTCTACCGTTTTGTACCCTCAGTTTTGCTTTGCTACTTTATCCCTTCCATTTTCAATTCTTTAGGCATCATATCGGGAGATGAAAGCCAGCTTTATTTTGTAGCTTCTCGCTACCTGCTACCCACCGCATTAGTACTTTTAACGTTAAGTATCGATCTAAAAGGCATTGCCCGATTGGGGAAAAAAGCAGTCATCATGTTTTTAACCGGAACGGTGGGTATTGTAATTGGTGGCCCCATTGCCATTTTAGTCACTTCCACTTTTGCGCCTGATATTGTGGGTGGCGCAGGGCCGGATGCTGTGTGGCGGGGTATGGCTACCATTGCAGGCAGTTGGATTGGCGGGGGAGCCAACCAGGCGGCCATGTTTGAAGCCTTTGGAGCCAGTGATGAGCTATTTGCCACCATGATTACCGTTGATGTTATTATAGCTAATATCTGGATGGCTTTTTTGTTATATGGTGTGGCTATTTCCGGTAAACTAGATAAGAAATTAAAAGCTGATTCCTCCTCCATCGAAGAAGTAAAGAATAAAATTGCTGACTATCAGCTTTCAATCATGAAAATACCGAGCCTCTCCGAGGTGATGACAGTACTTGCCGTAGGTTTTGGTGCTACCGGCATTGCGCATTTTGGCGCAGATTTTATAGCACCTTTTATAGCCAATAATGCACCACAATTGGAGAAGTTTAGCCTTACCTCAGGTTTCTTTTGGATAGTGGTTATTGCCACTACCAGTGGCTTAGTGCTCTCATTTACCAAAGCCAGAAAATTGGAAGGCGTAGGTGGATCACGGCTTGGCACTGTAATGATTTACATTTTAGTAGCTACCATAGGCATGAAGATGGACGTAACAGCCATTTTTGATAATCCCGGTTTTTTTCTGGTGGGCATTATTTGGATGTCCATACATGTAATACTATTACTTGTTGTTGCTAAACTAATTAGGGCACCTTACTTTTTTATAGCAGTGGGCAGCCAGGCCAATGTTGGCGGAGCAGCATCTGCACCTATTGTGGCTGGGGCATTTCATCCTAGTTTAGCACCTGTGGGCGTGTTGCTCGCTGTTTTGGGCTATGCACTAGGAACGTATGCGGCCTATGTCTGTGGGTTGTTGTTACAATATGCTGCTAATTATTAATGCCTAGCATCACCCTATAGGTTGAATCGGCCACGGAATTTTTATTCCAGTAATCGAGCATAAGCCGTTTTTTAAGCATGCCGGTAGTGGTCATCAGCGCTCCGCCCTCAGGATACGTTTCCTTCCAACCACTTATGGTGTGAGGCGATTCATTTGAGTAGGTAATTTCTACCGTACGTTTTAGTTCAGGGTACTTAATAATAAGGCTGCTGCTATCACCTTGTATACTTTTCTCAATAGTAGCTTCATAAATTTTGGTGGGCTGATGTTTTAACCGCAGAAACATGGTGGCAGGAATCATTTCCACGCTGCCGGTAGGAATTGCACTGGGATCTAGCCTGATTAAATTCCACATTTCATCTTCCAGCCATGCTTTTGGCAGGGTAAAGTTTTTGTCTCCCTCACTTTCAAAATAGCTTCTTACGGAGGCGTCATAGCTCTCCCTTTCTTTATTCAGCTGCATAAATACATGGCCGCACCACTCCTGAACGGAAGTCGTTATTTTTTCAGCATGAATATCTTTTTTGGGATAAATGGGGCTAAAAATTGAGCTCATTATGGAGTATGGGTAAACTCCTGTGTCAAACTTCTTGGTAAAATTGAGTTTCAATACTTTTTGCACATCGCCAGCTTGTGCTTGCGGATTGTCCAGCTTCACCTGCTTTTTTCTAGAAAAATCTTCGGTGACGAAAATGAGCACTGCCTCTCCGGAACGTTTTTGACCGTATCGCACCTGAGTGAGTTCATAAGCATTAAGCTCTGCCTTCCCTTGATACCAATAGTTGCCAAAGTCTTCAGCAAGTTGAAGCTTAACATCTTTTTCCGATCGATTAGGCTTTTTTTCTTGCGTGCAAGCCTGCAAGCTAATCAGCAGTGTGAGAAAGGGTACTAATATATATTTTTTCATAATTGTGCTTATCTCCTGAGAATAAACGTGATAGGCGCACTTTAGTTAATGTACCACTTTATCAATAACGTTAAAACGGGCAAATAACTCTTCTTTATACCACTGCTGCTTTTTTGTTTTAGCTATTATTTCTTTGTGGGTGTCATTATAAGCATAGGCCATCATTTTTTCTTTGTCTTCCCAAATACTAAAAGTAGCCTGTTCAATTAGCGGCCACTCGCCAATACCTTTGGTAAATACTAAACCTTTGGCAGCCTTAATAGCCTTACTGGCTTTTGGCACATTTGCCCAAAAGCCGGGTAGTTTGTTAAGGTTAATCCGAGCGCGCGTAATGATGGCCAGCTGGCCATTGTTATACTCTGCTTCTTGCTCAAAAGGATTTTTCCCCTGCCAAGAGCCATGTGCGCCAAGCTCATGTAAAATATATGTGGTTATGCCTTGGCTCTTTTTTAGCAGGTGTTGAAAGGTTGTACCATTCTTAAAATAGGCATCTCGGCTTTCATTGTTTTCCCATTTAATAAGTAATGCATAGGTGCTAAAGTCAGGTTTAAGGCTAAAGCCGAATCCGCTACCGGTACCAAATAACTTGGAGAACACTGCGCCCTTTACCTTGGCAATTTCAGGTGGAAGCAGCTGCATTTGCTTAAATGCCCACCACTTGTTTTGTGTGTAGTTGATGAATGAGATTGTGACCACTGCTCTTGATAATATATGTTTGATCTCTAGCCGATAAGTGCCCTAAGTATTAATGAGATAATACCTATTAGGTTTAACTTTGCTCGGATCATAGCTAATTTGCTAACTACAACTTCATTTCTGGTGCAGGGTTTAGATTTTTAAATAAGTACAGTCATTATAAAGATTGGCTGATCGTACTTTACTTAGAGAACTTTCTAAGTTACGAGATTAATTCTCTGGTGGATTCAAGAAAAAGATCAAATATTTGATTCAGACAGCGTGTCGCCCTCTGCTAGCTACTTATATTCTTATTTTTGAAAAATCTGTTATGGCTTGAAGGAGTATCGCTTCTGAATTAATTACATTTTCAAACTCCATTAAACATTTATAAGCAAAGTTTCTGAATAGATTACATTTTAAGGAAACTTTAATCGAATTATTTCCAATTTTAGTAAACTTTTGTTATATTGATATGTGATAGTAATTGAAGTCTCGACTGGAAAGCAGATAAAAGTAAGCATTGTACCAGTTGAGAAAAAAGAACTCTACGGCTTGTCACCGAAGAGATACTTCTTTGACTGGAGAAAGGAAAAAAACTATGAAATCTATAAGCTGATAATAAAAGATGGTAATGATGTTTTAGGCCTTGTTTCAATTGAACGAATTCCTGCAGAATGGAGAATTCATATTAGATTGATTACAGTATCAGTAGAAAATAAAGGAAAGGATAAAAAGTTTGATAGAGTAACGGGAAATCTGATTACGCATATTTCGAAAATAGCTGTGGAAGAATATGGTGAGCTTGCTTGTGTATCTCTCAAACCAAAGGAAGCCATTGCACGGCATTATATTGATAAGTATAATATGAATATCACCGGCATGACATTGAGCGTTGAATTAGATGAAATAATGAAACTTATTAAGACTTATGACCATGAATGAAAGGAACTATTTGAGTGAAATTGAAGGAGCTGAATATGGTGTAGATTCCAGATACTCCTCAACCAAAGAAAAGGCAAGAGATGGAGAGGCTCTAATGGAGGCTAGACTTCAGAGAATGAAAAATCTTTCATCAGGACAAATAACTAAAGCCAAGTTATTACAATTAAAGCTTCAAATGGAGAAATCCTTGAAAGCCCCTTCATACAAAGCAAAGGGCTATTTTATAAAATTTTTAGAGGCTTACATTGATACTATTTATAATAAGAGGAAAAAATTTGCAGAAGACATTGACATTACCCCAATATTATTAAGCCAAATATTAAATAAACATAGAGCGCCTCAAGAGGAATTCATGTTTAGACTGATGATTCATTCAGAAAAAGCTTTCAAGAACATTTGTGATTTCGATCAAACAATTTGGTATGAAGTCCTCTTCCAAGAAAGGCTCAGCGAGATGATGGCGAGACAAGATGTATGGAGACCTAAAGGGGAAAAGCATGTGAATTCGAGTAATTTAAATGAACTCATGAAATAGACTGATGGTTAAAACCACGCCCTCATAGAATTCATCGAATTGAACCTCTATCATTACATAATACACATATGAAGACTTTTTTATTTTTGCTGCTTTTTATGCCTTCTTGTTGCTTTGGTCAGAAAATCCTTGATTACTACATTATTCCTATTATTAGCAATGAAAATATTTTAAGTCGTTTTAAAGATAAAGCTTCTGTACCGGACATTTATAAAAGAACCACCTTCACCTCTTTGAATCCGAGTTTTGGGATAAATTTTGCTGTAGATTTTGATAACACGTTACTCTTTTCTACTAGTGTTTCTTTAGGTAACATAGGCAGTTCAGTTTATTCGGTAAGAACTGTTGGTGGTACAAATGGACAATGGACCAATCATAAAAGACTTAGTTCTGCTTCGGGCATTGGAAGATTTAACGTTGATGTATCGAAACCCTTGAAAACCGTTTATATTAAAAGAATACGTAGGAATATTTTTAACAAGATAGAAAGCAAATCGCTGAGCCCTATTCAGCGATTTGCTTCTGTTTTTACCATAAATTATATGTTAGGCGCTTCATTGGAATGGTTACCTGACTATAATGAAAATCCTGAAAAACCAAGAGATATTGGCGCATTAAGCAATGAAGTCGCCTTCAACACCATATCTCAATGGGGAGCGGGAGTTTACGGAGGTCTTATGTTACAGTTCATGAAGGAGGACCATCGAGAAGACCGGACAGAACGTAAACTGCAATTAGGAATTATCTATCACCAGGGTTTAAACGATCGCCTGCGCGGCACCTGGACCAGCATGTTGCGCGGTGAGGAGCTGGAACCTTTCGATACGATAAGCCGCGGCAGCATGTGGTCTGTTTTTGTGGGTATTCCTATTCACCTAAGCCATAAGAAAGTTCAGCCAAAAGCTAAGGATGCTTTTAAGTAAGATGCTAGCCTTAATCGTTTATATTTAATTTAATTAACGGTTGAAAAAATTAAAATATAGCTATAGCCGATATGTAGGTATTAGCGTATGTTTCTCTCACCATAGTCAAAGTTAGTAATAGATAAATGAAGTGGTTTGGCTGTGCTAACGTCCCTGTGCTTCTGTTGTGTATTATGCAGAAAAAAACCTTTTTCTACAAAGATCTCATAAATAGAAATGATATTTGTAACTAATTCGTTACATTTGTGACATGAGAAAGATCGATATTACAGAAGAATGTTTGGAATTTATCGATAATCAAAATAAAACAGTTGGACTGAAATTCTTTCAACTGATTGAAGTTATTGGAGAAATAAAAGTTATCAATTCAAATTTTTGAAAAAGCTGCAATCGACACAATTTTATGAATTGCGAATTAAAGCAGGAAATGAATATCGAGTTATAATCTTTGCTATCGACCATCTGAATTTTGCTGAATGCACAAAAGCTGTATGCTTGTGTGGATTTCAGAAAAAAGGAACCAATGATTATAAGAAAGCTATTAAACAAGCCGAAAGAATATTAGAGAATTATATAAAAGAAAAATAATTATGGGAAAATCAATAAACGCAAAAGAACTGATTGCAACACGATACGGAAAAGAAGGATCGAAGGAACGTGAAGAATTTAGAGAGAATGCTTTTTCTTATTATTTTGGAGAAATCATAAAAAATAGACGAAAGGAATTACATATGAGTCAGGAAAACTTGGCTGATAAAGTTGGTAAAAAAAGGCCATATATTTCTCGAATTGAAAATGGTGAAGATATAAGATTATCTAATTTTTCTTTGCTTGCCAACGCTTTAGGATTATCAATTCAATTAACAGCAGAATAAAAGTACGAAAGTACAATATGACATAAAATTCATTTGCTCACCACTCTGTAGCAAGCATTGTGCATAGTTCGCCTGCAATTTATGTTTGTGTTCTATGGTTGGCTGGTAGCCTCCAAGGCCATTTGTTGCTTCTGGTTTTACGCTCAACTATTTATTTGGAGCCTCATTAGAGTGGCTGCCAGATTATAATGAATCACCAGAGCCAGCGCATAACATGGGAGTGCTCAGCCAGCATGTCGCTTTCAACACTATTTCCCAGTGGGGAGCGGGAGTTTACGGAGGTTTTATGGTACAGTTCATGAAGGAGGACAAACGAGAAGACCGGACAGAACGTAAACTACAATTAGGGATTACCTACCACCAGGGTTCAAACGATCGCCTGCGTGGCACCTGGACCAGCATGTTGCGCGGTGAGGAGCTGGAGCCTTTCGATACGATAAGCCGCGGCAGCATGTGGTCTGTTTTTGTGGGTATTCCTATTCACCTAAGCCATAAGAAAGTTCAGCCAAAAGCTAAGGATGCTTTTAAGTAAATAAACACTTGTCATTTAAATTTATATGAAATCTTGATCAATAAGATTTATTTGATCATTTCTACATAAAACTCACCTCTAAAATCTCGCAAGTCGGGAATCAGTTTGAGTAAATCAAATAAAAATTTCTGTTCATACCATTTTTCTGTATATTCAGCTTAAAATAAAAAGTATGTATAGGTTATTATTTTTGGTGTTTTTATTGGGTAGCGCATCCCTTGCTATGGCGCAAAAGCGTAAATTGCCTCAAAATATTTCAAGCTTTAGCCAGAATGAGTATGCCCCTAAACTAACTGCCGATGGTCGCACTTTGCTCTATACTTCGGATTATTCGCCATCAGGTAAGCCAGAAATGTTTATCAGCAATGCACTGGGAAATAACCAATGGACAAATGGTGAGATGATTGAAATACCCGGCAGACATATGATTGCATTTGGGGCCTATGCGTTGTCTTACGATGGCAATCAATTGATTTACTCTTCCAAGAAGAGCCCGGGTATCGGGGGCTACGATATCCGCTTTAGGCAAAAACAGGGCAATGGATGGGCAGAGGCAGTAAATCCCGGTAAGCCGCTGAATTCTGCATTACACGAGTTGGATCCTACGCTTTCTGCCGATGGAAAAACCCTTTATTTTAGCCGTTGCGAAACTCTGGAACCCAGTAATGGCAACTGCAAACTTTTTTCGGCCGAATTTTTAGGAGATGTTCGCTGGAAGGAACCGCAGGAAATCAAACTAGACTTGGCTTCATCATCCTTTGTGAATCCGGTGATCTTACTCGATAACCAAACACTTTATTTTGCCGCACTTAATAGCGAGGGTAATTACGATTTTTATATGAGCCGCAAAAATGGCACCGGGTGGAGTGTGCCTATTGCCATGGGCTTTATTAATACCGATGCTCATGACCGCTATATTGGGGTAACCGCTTTAGGAGATGTGGCCTATATTCATCAGGAAGATGAGCGAGGTTATGATCTTTTTATGGTAAAAGTACCGGATGAGTTTCAACCGGCCAAAGTGTATTATTTGGAAGGAGCTGTTTCGAATTTGCCTGCCAGAGCATTGGTAAAAGCTACAGATATTGATACCGATCAGGAACTGGTGCGTTTAATAATCGATCAGGAAAAAAGTACTTTTGGTGTGTATTTACCGGCAGGCCATCAGGTAGATTTTTCGATCGAAACTAATGAACCGGGCTATGGCTTTTACAGCGAGATGTTAGATTTGCGGGACTTAAGCTCCTCCACAAAGTTGGTCAAGGATATTGCGCTGCCTACTTTACAAAAAGACCAACCATATCCGGTTAAAATCGCCTTTGCCTCAAATACTAACAATTTTGCAGCAGGCGCTGAAGAAGAGTTAGAAAGGTTGATTTCCCTGATGAAGAAAAATAGTATGTACCGCTTTGACCTGGAGGTATATCAGGCTAGTGTTACAGAATCGAACACCTATGCTTATACCCTGCCAGAAATTAGGTACGATACGCTGGCGTGGGTAACTCATGAAACGGATACTATCACCAATATGAATGCCATTGATCCGGACAGCGCCACTGTTTCCGATCAGTTGAACCCTCAAGTTATAACAGTTTATCATAATGATTTAACCCGGCTACGAGCAGATGCCATAAGAACTTATCTTTTTAGCAAGGGTGTACCTGAAGATAGATTTAGCACCATTGGAAAAGGAGAAAACCGAGAACTGGATTATTCGGACGAAGAAATAACCATTAATCAAAAGGTAGTTTTGCGTTTGAATTAGGGCTGGCGGGATGGATAAAAATATTGACCTAAATTGCGCTCTAAACGTACTTCGACCTAAATTGCGCTCTAAACGTACTTCGCTTTAATTATATTGATGACTGATTTACTTCAAATGCCAGCTAAAATGCATTTAAAGCCAGCAGCACTAATTATAAGCTTTCTGCAGCCAGGCAAATAGCTCCATTAAATATGCTATACCCACATGGGCGAGTATTCCACCCCAGATATTTTTGCTTTGGTAGGCTAAAATGCCTAATATATAACCGCCAAAAAATGAGCCTATGGTTTCACCTGCCGGCTTTCCGTAATGCAGAGCCACATATAAACCTACCATGGGCAATACAGCTCTGGGGCCTAAATAATAGGTAAAACCCAACACCATAAATCCGCGGAAAATAAGCTCTGTTGTAATAAAATCCCAACCGTAAACCAGCTCAAAAACCGTTGCTCTTAGCGGTAAGGACCAATCCATAAACTGGTGCCCGGTCTTAAAAATAGGGTAAAAGTTTCTGAAGCTTTCATGAAACGAGGCAGTTGCAATAAGTGGAATCATCAATAACACCAGCGGTATATACTGGCTTATCTTTCTGGCGGAGGCTTTTAGTCCATACAAGCTTTTGTCGTGCTTTTCCTTGAACTTATAGTAAAGTAGTAAGGGTAGCAATACAGTAATTATACTGGTGAGCTGTCCTGCAACTTTATAAACATAAAATCTTTCCTTAAAATCAAAGTTAGAGAGAATGTAGTCTCTATGGAAGTGAAAGCAGACATCGATAGTGAGCACTGCCAGCATGAAAAAGCTCTTTAAAATAAAGCTTCGGTTTCTAAAAACATTGTCAATTGTTTTAAACCGATAGCAGAGCCACACTATAAACCAATAAATGGCTGCAAACATAAGAAAATGTCCCAAATAAGGCAGGTAATCAGGTTTTAATCGGTCAAGCCATTTCTCTAGCTTAAAGGAGTAATTGAACCAGGTTAAGGCAGTTAAAAAAAGGGTGATGCAAATATACAGCCCTGCCGGGTGCTTTATGGCTAAGTGGTAAGATTTAAAATATTGCCAGATGGTTCTCATTTCATAAATGGCACTAAGGCGTTATAAACTTTATGTATTGGCAAACCCATTACTGTGAAATAGGAGCCTTCTAGTTTTTGGATGTGCGTGAGTCCGATACCTTCCTGTATGCCATACGAGCCGGCTTTATCGAAAGGTTGGTGTACTTTAATGTAGTTGTTAATAATCGCTTCCTGCATCTGTCCGAAAGTTACCAGCGTGCTGTCCGAAAAATGGTTTATTTCACCGTGGTGCAATATGGCGCAAGCGGAAATAACCTCATGGGTTCTGCCACTTAATATTGTTAGCATTTGGGCAGCTTCACCGGCATTTGCAGGTTTTTCTAATAGTTTTCCGTCAATTAAAACGGTGGTATCTGCTGTGAGCACAATTTTATCGATGTAAGTTCCTTTAGCCAAAAAAGCCTCAGCTTTTAATCTTGCCAAGTAAGCGGCCACTTCGTTTTTTGGAAGCGCTGCCGGATAATCTTCAGCGGTATCCAGACTTTCGGTTGTAAACTGAAAGCCGGCTTTCTGCAAAATCTCTTTCCTGCGTGGCGATTTAGAGCCTAAAATAAGTGGGTAAGCTAAATTCATCTTCTTTTATTGAACTGAATAAAAATCCGCAAATGGTTTTTGGGTAAAAGTAAGTTGATTTTTGTGGCATGGTATAGCCACTAAAGCAAACCTCGCGCACGTGCTCCATACTAATTTCTTTGGTAATTAATGCCATATTAGCCTCGCCAGATTGCACTTGGCTCAGGCAATTGTAAAAATTGCGTTCAAAAGTTATATGTTCCGATCTTCGCTGGTCTTTGCCTTCAATACCAAGTATTTTTTTGATGAAAAAATAATGCAATACTGTTAAATCGAGCTGTTTTACCACAGCAGGAAAAGGCCAGTCCATCTGGTCTATCACCTCAGATTTTAATCTTATTTTGTAGGTTTTATCCTGAAATAGTAAACCGAATGCCCATTGCTTTCCCAAAATGACTTCATGCACATCAGAAGCATTTTCTACCAGCTTTATATGGAAGTCATCTTCGAGCTTCCGCATGATATCTGCTTCGCTGAAATTAGCTAGGCCTTGAATAATCCTGTGCGTTGGTAATATGCGTAGATCGTCCGAAGCAGAATTGGTGAGGTACATCATGTGGAAGTTGTAGCCCTCATTGCCCGTATGTTTAGGATTTTGCTTTATGCATGCTTGCTTGTACAACATGCTGCCCTCATACCTGTGGTGTCCATCGGCTAATATAATTTGCTGTGGAGCAATTTTTGCTATAAATCTTTTAATAATTTTGGCATCATGTATTACGCTGAGTACCTCGCGCACACCTTGGTAATCTTCAGATTCCGATAGGGGCATCTCCATGCTTTCGTCCATATATGCTTCAAGCTCAAAATCATGATCAGTGTACAAGCCGTGGGTTGCACTTACATTCATTTGCGTTTTCTCCAGTATATCTATTCTGTCGTTTACCGATTTTGGAATGGTATTTTCATGCCTCAGTATTTCCTTTTCGTCCCAATTGTAGGCTCGAATGAAAGCGATAAAGCCTTTCCGCACATGCTCTTTACTACTGCCGGGAAGGGTAAAATATTGGTAATAAACATAAATACCGGGCAGCGGATCTTGCTTTATAATACCCACCTCTTTCCAGTTCCGTAGCCGCTTTTTAGCATTTTCACCGGCTTTTGGCTCTTGCGGTACGGAGAGGTGAATGCTGTTCAGCTCATTTTTATAGAGTGCTTCTCGCTGTTTCTGTGAAACTACATCGAACAGCGGACTGGTTAGCTCCTCAATCTGATTTTGTAGTTTGGCGTTATATCGCCAGCCTTTTATAGGCCTAATTTCTGCCATTATTTACAATCTATTTTTCTTCCACAGCGATACTTGCTGCGCAGTGGTGGTAGTGGGTTTCGAATTGCTATCTTTCTGCGCCCACAATTTAGTAACCAAAGCTGCTGCTATTTCGGCCTCTTCTGCTGTTAATTTTTGTTCTAAATTTTCGGGCTTATAATACTTTTCTATAAATTTGGTATCGAAATTTCCTGAAGTGAAGGCCTCATGCTGCAGTACGTATTTACAGAAATTTAGGGTTGTTTCAATACCAACTATCTCGTACTCGTTAATGGCACGTATCATGCGTGCAATAGCTTCTTCACGATTATCAGCATAGGTAATGAGCTTGGCTATCATTGGGTCGTAATGAATGGGAATGTCCATGCCCTGCTCAAATCCATCATCAACACGCACACCGGTTCCTTGCGGTCGTTTATATACTTTTAGGTTGCCTATGTCGGGCAGGAAATTATTCTTCGGATCTTCTGCATACACCCTTACCTCTACCGCATGGCCTGTTATTTTTAGGTCTTCTTGCTTAACGGAAAGGGTTTTTCCTTCAGCAATGCTGATTTGCTCTTTAACCAAATCCACTCCTGTAATCTGCTCTGTTACAGGGTGTTCAACTTGTAAGCGAGTATTCATTTCCAGGAAATAGAAATCCAGTTTTTCATCTACAATGAACTCAACTGTGCCTGCACCATAATAATTACAAGCCCTGGCTACTTCAATTGCAGCCTGTCCCATTTTCTCTCTTTTGTCAGCTGTTAATATGCTCGATGGCGCCTCTTCAATTACTTTCTGGTGCCTTCTTTGAATGGAGCACTCTCTTTCAAATAAATGCACCAGATTACCATGGGTATCACCAATAATCTGAATTTCTATGTGGCGCGGAGAGCTCACGAATTTCTCAATAAATACTGAGCCATCTCCAAAAGCATTCTTTGCTTCGCTTACCGCCCTATCCATCTGCTCTTCAAAATCGGCAGGCTCCTCAACTATGCGCATACCCTTACCACCGCCTCCTGCACTTGCTTTTATTAATATGGGGTAGCCTATTTCAGTTGACTTTTCCTTGGCCAATTTTACATCGGTTATGGCTTTGTCCAAACCCGGCACCAGCGGTACATTATTCTTTTTAACGGCTGCTTTGGCGGCTAATTTATCGCCCATTACCTCAATAGCTTCAGGTGAGGGACCTATAAAAATAATACCTTCTTTAGTTACCTTACGGGCAAAATCAGCATTCTCAGAAAGGAAACCATATCCGGGATGGATGGCATCTACATTTAGGCTTTTGCATGCTGCAATAATTTTATCGATCCGTAAATAGCTTTCCGATGAGGCTGACGGTCCTACACATACGGCCTCATCGGCATATCTTACATGCAGCGCGTTTCTATCTGCTTCGCTGAAAATAGCCACCGTTTTAATGCCTAACTCACGTGCCGACCGCATTACCCTGAGGGCTATTTCTCCTCTGTTGGCAATTAATATTTTTTTAATTTTTAACATTAGATATGGCTAAGTGTTATCATCGATATTGAGCCTACAATGCTACGCATTAATTGCCTATTTTGCTAAAAAATAGACTTTTTAAGGAAATATAGTATTTTTTCCTGTATCCTTTTTTGCTTACATTTGTGGCTGGTTTATTGAATAATATTTAAATAAATAAAAATAGCAGTGGATTTATTTGAGAAATTAAAGGTTGATAAGGGTCCTTTGGGCAAGCATTCCGATGTTGAAGAAGGCTATTTCATGTTCCCAAAACTGGAAGGGGAAATCTCTCCGCATATGAAATTTAGAGGGAAGGATGTATTGACTTGGAGTTTAAACAACTAT
Source organism: uncultured Cytophagales bacterium (assembly GCA_963832285.1). GTDB lineage: Bacteria > Bacteroidota > Bacteroidia > Cytophagales > Cyclobacteriaceae > Marivirga. Next base: position 221,483 of record CAWHTP010000011.1, on the reverse strand, counting down.
TTAGGTTTGGCCAATCATCCGGAGATAAGAAAGGCCGATTCCGATGCCACAGCAAAATGGGGGTTGGCTTATCCGATGGGTGCCAGAATGATGTCGGGTAATACATCGCAGCACGAGCTGTTGGAGAAGCAACTGGCCGATTTTATTAAGAAGCCTGACGTAATGCTATTAAACTTTGGCTACCAAGGTGTATTGTCAGTTATTGATGCCATTGTTGGCAGAAAAGATGCTATTGTGTATGACGCTGAATCGCATGCCTGCATAGTAGATGGCGTAAGATTACACATGGGTAAAAGATTTGTTTATCCGCATAACGATGTAGAAAGTCTTGAAAAGCAATTACAGCGAGCTACCAAACTAACTGATGAAACCGGTGGAGGTATATTGGTAATTACCGAAGGAGTTTTCGGGATGACCGGCACCATGGGTAAGTTAAAGGAAACTATTGCTTTAAAGGAGAAATACGATTTCCGTTTATTGGTTGATGATGCCCATGGCTTTGGTACCATGGGACCAACCGGTGCGGGCACTGGCGAGCAACAAGGCGTAATGGAAGAAATAGATCTTTACTTTAGTACTTTTGCCAAATCAATGGCTCTAATAGGTGCATTTGTGGCAGGTGATAAAGAGATTGTGAGCTTCCTGCGTTATAACATGCGTTCGCAAATTTTTGCTAAGTCGTTACCAATGCCAATGGTTGAGGGTGCTATTAAGCGATTAGAAATGCTAAGAGACGAGCCGGAACACAAGGCTGATTTATGGAAAATAGTAAATGCACTACAAAGCGGACTTAAAGAAAAGGGTTTCAGCATAGGTGATACACAGTCTCCCGTAACTCCGGTTGTGCTTAACGGTACTGTAGGAGAGGCTGCGGCACTCGCTTATGATTTAAGGGAAAACCACAGTATTTTCTGCTCAGTGGTTATTTATCCGGTAATTCCTAAAGGGATGATTATACTAAGGCTTATCCCCACAGCATCGCATAGTTTAGAAGATGTTGAGCGAACAATTAAGGCTTTTTCGGCAATTCAAAGCAGGCTAAAAGAGGGAGAATATAAGGAGAATGAGCTTGCGAAGGCTTTTAACGAGTAAAAATATAGCAAAAAAAGGCTGCTCATTGTTGTTTTTTAATGATTTTGCCTATATTGCCTAAAATTAATTAAATTATTTAGTCAACCGTAAACTATAATAAAAATGAAAAAATTTGAACAAGTAAGAGATTTAGTAATGGGTCTAGAAGGTGATTTCGAAAAATTTTACGATAAAGAAAATCAGGCTGCCGGTACAAGAGTAAGAAAAGGTATGCAGGAGTTGAAAAACTTAGCGCAGGAAATTAGAATTGAAGTGCAAGACATGAAGAACAAGGCTTAATAGGCTACTAATTCTTTTTAAAAGGCCATCTGTCGTTCGACTGATGGCTTTTTTTCGTTTATGAAAAAACAATTTATGAGGGTACAATCGAAGTTGCCTGATGTAGGTACTACTATTTTTACGGTGATGTCGCAAATGGCCAATGCGCACCATGCTATTAATCTATCACAAGGATTTCCGGAATTTCCTGTTGCAGAGGAGCTCATTGATTTAGTGCACAGAAATATGCAGATGGGACATAACCAGTATGCCCCAATGGCCGGTTTACCGAAGCTTAATGAAGCCATTGCCGAAAAAATTTATCATTTGTATGGCAGACAAGTTAATCCTGCTAGTGACATAACCGTTACCTGTGGCGCTTCCGAGGCCATTTTTTCAGCTATAAGTGCTTTGGTACAAAGTGGCGAAGAAGTGGTGGTGCTTGAGCCCGCATATGATTGTTACATTCCCGCTGTAACGCTTGCAGGAGGCATTGTTAAAACTGTACCGCTTGATGTGCAGCATAACTTTGCTCCGGACTGGCCTGCAATAAAACAGGCGGTAAATGCCAATACGCGCCTTTTAATTATTAATACGCCACACAACCCTACAGGTGCGGTACTGGAAGCGCATGATTTAGATGCTTTGAAGGAACTTCTTCAAAATTACCCTGACTTAATGGTGCTGAGCGATGAGGTGTACGAACACATTATGTTTGATGGCAAAAAGCATTTGAGTGTACTAAGTGATGAATTTTTGACCCAACGCTGTATTGCTGTTTATTCATTCGGTAAAACTTTTCACGCCACCGGCTGGAAGGTGGGCTATGTGGTGGCACCGGAAGAAATTACGAAAGAAATAAGAAAAGTTCATCAGTATAATTGCTATGCTATACATACACCGACGCAGTATGCTTTGGCTGCCTACTTAAATGATGAAGCACATTATACCGGGCTTAGTACTATGTATGAGCAGAAGCGAGATTTCTTTGCAAAAGCGATGGCACCTTCTAGGTTTAAAGCTGTACCCTGTGCAGGCAGTTATTTTCAGCTCTTCGATTACAGCAGCATAACGGATGCACACGATAAGGAATTTGCTACAGAATTAACCAAGGAGCATGGTGTGGCATCAATCCCTGTTTCAGCATTTTACAAGCAAGGCACCGATCATAAATTACTTCGCTTTTGTTTTGCAAAAGGGGAAGAAACCCTAGCTAAGGCCGCAGAGATATTATGCAAGATTTAAAAGTAACACTGGTACAAACTCCTTTATATTGGGAAGATAAAACTGCTAACTTGGCGATGCTCGAAGAGAAAATGTTTGAGCAGAACTCTGCTACCGACCTTATTATTTTGCCCGAAATGTTTAATACCGGCTTTAGTATGGATGCTAAAACACTGGCAGAACCTATGAATTTGCACACCTTTAAGTGGATGAAGCAGCTAGCGGCACAGAAGAAGGCGGTTGTAACGGGCTCATTCATAGTTAAAGAACAAGCCAAATATTACAACAGGCTGGTTTGGATGCAGCCCGATGGCAACTACACTACCTATGATAAGCGGCATTTGTTTAGGATGATGGATGAACACCATCATTTTAATATGGGCGCTGGCTCACCTATTATAAGCCTAAATGGATGGAAGATAAAGCCCCTAGTATGCTATGATCTGCGTTTTCCGGTCTGGAGTAGAAACACCCAAGAGGCTGATGGCATGGCTTACGACCTAGTGCTCTACGTTGCCAACTGGCCGGCAGCTCGGGTAAACGCCTGGGATGTTCTGCTCAAAGCACGGGCTGTTGAGAATTTGAGTTATAGCGCAGGCGTAAATCGGGTAGGAGTGGATGGCAATGAAGTACTCTTTAACGGCCATTCGGGAGTTTACAATTTTAAAGGGGAAACGGTTTATTTTGCCGATGACAAAGAATGTATAGAAACAGTTACGCTTTCGTGGGATAACCTAGCAAATGGCAGGGCCAAGTTCCCTGCGTATTTAGATGCTGACGATTTTATTATAAAATAGTATTAGATCAAGCTCTGATTGGCATGGCGTATTAACTAAGCCAAAACTTTATCATCGGTCAACCACTAACTTTTTGCTCTCTACATTCTTTTTTCCAAATTTGGCGCTAATAATGTAAAGTCCATTTTCCAATGTTTGAATGGGTACTATATTTACACCTCCAGACAGGTTCAGGTCTTTAATTACTACTTTACCCGATAGCGTTGTAATGCTTACTTTTGCTGGTTCACTTAACCTTATGTTTAAGCTTTTACCGTTATTCGGGTTAGGGAAAATTTGTAGTTTGGCACTACCGGTAGGCGATCTAAGTGGAAACTCTTCCGTATTTCTTAATAGTGTGAGGCCTCCGGAAATAGTGCCTAAAATTATGGTGCCGAAGTTTTCATTAAATAAAGGAGCCGCTGTAATTGTATTGCGAGCCCCTAAGTTAGTAGTAGAAAAGCTTTCTAACTGCTCGTTATAAATAAAAAGTGTATCGAACAATGCTGAACCGCTTCTAAAATCAGAATAGACTTTGATTACGCCAGATTGATCTGTCAAAAGCAGGTCTTGTTTAGAGTCATTATCTATATCAGCAGTCGTTATTTTTAAACCCGATCTATCAAAACTATCTTGTATGGATAGATAATTATTATCGAGTTTTGTAAAAACAGGTGCTGTACCTGCACCGGTGTTTTCATAAAGAATTAGCCCTCCGGATGATTTACCCACCAATAAATCGTATTCGCTGCTGCCGGTTACATCAGCTAAATGAAAAGAGTAGCCGAAACCTATAAAAATATCATCAATTGCCAAGGCATTATTAATATCTAATCCGCCACTAGTGGCAAACACCAAATACAAGTTATTTTGCCCATTCTCTTTTGTAGCCTGAAAAGCCAGGTCCATCAGTCCATCATTATTCAAATCTGTAAATTGTATGAGTAGGTTGTAGAACACGCTTGATACAAAATCTAAATAATTGTCATCTCTTAGTTCAAAGCTGGGTGTGCTTGCTGTTCCTGTATTTTCATAAAAGGCAATGCCACTATTTACTGAGAGGTCATCTTGCCCGTTGCTATAGGCTACAAACATATCTAGGTCACCATCGGCATCAACATCAAAAAATGCGGGACTAGCTTGAATACCTAAATCAATCATTTCTTGCTGTAAAAAAGCCTTAGTTGCCAGCTTGAAACTACCATCGGCTTGTTCGCGGTAGTACCAGTTCGATGACTTGTAGTTGACACCAATGCTAAGCTGAGCTTCTAAATTAGGGCTCACTAATAAATCCGTAGTGTTATCAGCGGGATTGATTAGCGGCATAAGATTAGGATAATAATTAAAAGCTGCCGGGTTGGTGCTATTAGGGAAATTACTGCTAACGCTTGTATAAATGGGATTAATGCCTGCCGAGGCGCCAGAATAGCTGTAAAGTTCTGCACACTCCTGATGGCTGGTAATTAAATCGAGTATGTTGTCATCATTAAAATCCGTAACAAAAACACTCTTACCTCCTGCATGTAATGCGCCTCTCGCTTGCTTATTGTTGTCGCAATCATCAGTACCAAAAGCAAAACTTCCACAATTACATTCCTCAAAGTTGCCCCAAGCTCTATTTACCTCCTTCAGGTTTTTCATATTCAAAGGAAGACCTAATTCCACACTCTGATTTTGGTAAAAAATAATGTTGCTCGCTAAGCCGTTCGTGTTGAAGTTTAAAACATCAATATCACCGTCTTTGTCAATATCGGAAATATGCGGATAATCGTTAAATGCTAGTTGTAGGTTCACCTCATTGCCGCTTTGGCTTTCATAAAGCAAAAAATCACTTGTCTTTTCCCATTTTGGGATATTGGAAACACCAACATTTTCGTAGGCTATCATACCTAAATTGCCTGCCGTGAATAAATCTTTCTTGCCATCACTATTAAAATCCACCAGTATAAGAAAATTAAAAATTCCCTTGGGGAAGAAATCGTTAAAAGCCGGAGTATAATTGTATAATCCATCATTATATAAAAAACATTTTATAAGCTGCATGGAGCGATCGAAGACAATAATATCTTCAAAACCATCATTATTTAAATCCATCTGATTGTATTGTGCACCGTTTAGCCCCCCGGCCCAAGGCATAGCTAACTGTTCACCTTCCACTGTTACTGAAGTGCCGCTAAAAATCTGGAATTGATATTGTGCCGCAACCTTTACTGATAACAACAGTAAGATTGAAAAAACAATGGTGGCTTTTGATGGGTTGCGCATTGTATATATAAGTGTGCTATTATTTATTTGAGGCTGCTGCTGTTTATTAAATATCAAATTTATGTTTATTACTAAAGTTGCTACTATAAAGTTTAACGTATTTATTAATTTAGCCAGTATAAAATAATCTACTTAATGGAAAACACCCGGCAATTATATAAGCTTTTTGATAAAAGTACAGGCGTTTGCACCGATACTAGAAAATTAAGAAAAGGCAATCTGTTTTTCGCACTGAAAGGGCCAAATTTTAATGGCAACCAATTTGCCAAACAAGCAATTGAAGGCGGTGCTTCAGCCGTAGTGCTGGATGAAGAGGTGGAAGGCCTAGAGGCGCATGAGTTTGTTGTGGTTGAAAATGCATTAAAGAGTCTGCAAGAGTTGGCTGCGCACCATCGTAATCAACTTAAAATACCAATTATTGCTATCACCGGCTCTAACGGAAAAACCACCACCAAAGAGTTAATGCTTGCTGCTTTATCCGTAAAGTATAAAACATTTGCCACCAGTGGGAACCTCAACAACCACATTGGCGTGCCTTTAAGTATTTTAGAAATTGACTCATTGCATGAGTTAGCAATTATTGAAATGGGGGCTAACCATGTAGGTGAAATAGCAGCATATTGTGAAATAGCCGACCCTAATTATGGCTTAATTACCAATATTGGGAAGGCACATATTGGAGAATTTGGCGGTTTTGAGAATATTATATTAGGCAAGAGTGAGTTGTTCGATCACCTCAGGAAAAATAATGGAATTGCTTTTATCAATACCAATGACCCGGTGCTGGCGAATATGAAGAAACGTTTTGACAATGCGGTGACTTACCCAAATAAGGGAGATTCTTTTGAGGCGGTACTGAGCTCAAAGCAGCTGTTTTTAGCAATTGAAGCTGTGGGTAAGGTAGAGGTAAATACGCAATTGGTAGGGCAGTATAATTTCAACAATGTGGCGGCAGCCTTATGCGTAGCCAACTATTTTGAGGTAGATATGAAAAAAGCAGGTGTTGCGGTAGCTAATTATCAGCCGGCTAACATGCGCTCACAATTAATTAAGACTGACGATTATCAAATTATACTGGATGCCTATAATGCCAACCCGGATTCAATGCAGTTGGCCATTGAGAGCTTGAGTGCCTCCTCGGCCGGGGAGTCGGTTACTATTTTAGGCGATATGCTTGAGTTGGGAGATTTGAGTGTTATTGAACACACGAAAATAGTTGAATTGGCAGTAGATGTAGGTGTGACAAGGAGAATTTATTTTGGCAAGTATATTAAACAGGCGCAGTCGGCTGACCCCTTCGGTATATTTTTTACTAGTAAAGAGGTGCTTAAAACACATTTACGAGAGCAGCCAATAAAAAAAGGTAGTACAGTACTTATAAAAGGGTCGAGGAAAAATACGTTGGAAGATTTATTGGAAGTGCTGGTTACTTCTGAGTAAAAGTTACGCGAATCATTTCACCATCCCTGCCTGCAATGAGCGCAGTATTTTCATTAACGAATTCTGCCGTCCATAAGTCTTGCCGGCTTAGGTTTATCCACTGCTTAGTTATGGGATTTAAATAATCTGCACCTGCAGGACCACAGATTAAATAAATGATGCCCTGTTTTGTGCTGGCCATTGCACTACCATAAAAAGCCCCTTTACTAACTGGTTGTGGCAAATCGAGCCACGACTGCCCGTCATCGGTTGAAATAAACAGGTTTTGGGAATAATTATTGGTTACGGACAAATCTCCACCTGCTATAAATAAAGTGCTTTTATGATGTCTGATGGCTGTAATACCTGCTACTGTACCTTGAATCATAGGGGTGCTTTGTTTAATCCAGCTTTCACCAAAGTTGGTGCTGTACAATACATTTGCTGCACCACCGGCTCCTGTGCCAATCCATATTTGTCCGTTTTTACCAATGGCTATATTGGTGCCACTGGAAGCAAAACCACCTTCACCTTTTGCAGCTTCAGGAGTGTTTTTTATGCGCTTCCAGTTGTTAAGATTCTTATCTGATTTTAATATAAAGGCCTGCTCATCAATGGCATCTCCATAAGCTATGCCACTACCATCGGGTAATAGCTCAATGGCGTCCAAAAAACCGTTCGCATCCGTCACTTGATAGAGCAGTTCCCAACCTGTTGTGGTGGAGAATTTGAATATTTTGGTCAAACTGCCTTCGCCTGCACTCATCACTAAAGCTTCCTCGGCCGAAAGCGCCTTTACGGCACGAAACTGCAAGCTGTCTTGTATTGCATATTTATAAACCTGCCAGTTGCGCCCGCCATCTTGGCTTTTTAACAGTGTGGCATTGGTTCCGCTCGCCCAAATGGTTTGCTCATTGAGTACATCCAAACCTATAATCAATGCTTCAGTTCCTGTATTTACCGTAGCAATTTTATGACCTATTTGTGGATGGCTTGTAAGTGGAAGCACGCAAAATATTCCAAAAGCTAAAAGGTATCTACCAATCAAAATAATCATCTTCCGTGACCTCAACCTCTTTCTTTTTTTCTTTTCTAACATTCTTGCCGGTAATAATCTTTATTAAATTTTTTCCTTCTTCTTTCACCTTTTCACCTACCGATTTTAACGACTGTTTAGCATCCCAATTTACATGAAAATCGTCCGTTGTACCGGTAATCTTAAGGTGTAGCTTTGTATAATCTTCAGTTTCTTCAATAGCACCAAAGGCAGTGTCTTTATCGGGTCTTTTGTAGTTTTTAAGGGGCACTAAAAGTCGGTAATCAATTTGCTGATCAAAGGTATGCGTTCCTTGAATAAGAATTTCCGAAATATTAGAGTTAATACGCATTTCAGGCAGGTAGATGGTTTTATTTTTTATTTGAATGCTGTTGCTCAACTCACCAAAACTTAAGTTAGCCAGCTGCTTTTCATTCACATAATCAGATAAACTTTGCATAGGCTCAAAATTGTTGAGCTGACCATTTGTTATATTGGCAGCAATAGATGCAGTAAATTCCTCAGGCTTGAAATTTAACGCTTTATCCATCACAATATGAGCCATTACATCGGCATTAATTTTACCCTTTAAGTGCTGTTGCGTAAGGAAATTCTGATCGAAATTTTTGAACGTGTAGAAAATACTATCAATATTAAGTTGACTAAAATTGGCAGTGGTGTGGATATCTACATCATTAACGGACATGGTATTTATAGCCCCTGAAAGCTGTATTTTACCACCCATACTATTAAGCTTTAGGTTGTCGGCTCGCAGATTTTGGTTGGCCACATTTATTTTTCCGGCAATATTTCTGCCCTCAAAATTCTGAAAAATAAGCTTATTTATTTCACTTTTAAGCTCAAGCCTTAAAAACGGGCTTATAGAAAATTTGTATGATTCCTGCTGCTTCTGTTGGGTACTTTGTTCATTTGATAAGCCGCTTAGAAGTTCGTTTAGGTCAATATAATTACTTTTGGTGTCGGCTTCTATTAAAAGTGATTGACCTTTTCGAAGCAGGTACGGGAAAATATTAAGGAAAAAACCATTCATACGTATGTCGGACACACCAATTTTCCCCTGAAGCGTGTTAATGGCAATATCATTTTTGTTGAATAGCAGGCGACCATTTATATTGCTTATGGGTAGCGGGTAATGGCTGTACGTACCACCTACGTTTTGTAAACGTATTTCACCTGTATTATTCACCCTGCTTGCTGTGGAGGCTTGCTTAAAATCTTCTATATATCCTGAGAGCCCCAGGTTGAATTCAATATCACCCTCAAGTGCCGAAAAATTTTCTTTATGTGGAATAAATGCGAATAAATCTTTTGTGGCAATTCTGCCCTCTGTTGTGAGTCTTAAATGATAGTTATCAAAGTTTTTCAGCTCAATTTCGGCATTAATGGTTTGTCCCTTCATTTGAGCGGTAATATTTTGCAAAGTTAGCGTGGAGGTGCGAAAAGAGCGCGTGCCACCATTAGTGAAAGTTCCTTTTAAGTAAATTGAGTCAAGACGCGTCTGATATTCAGGTTCATAAAGTGACCCGTTTGCGATATTAAAATCCATGCTAACAAGCGGATTGTTGCGGCTATTGAAGATACCCTTTACAGCACTGTTAAAACTAGTTTCCCCTTTGGTTTTGTATTTGGCCAAATAGCGCGAATATTCATTTGGCAACAGCGAGCTTATGGTCTGAAAATTGGTATTTATTCCAGCTATCTTTAAATCAATAAAACTTGATGTAATGGCATAGCTACCACCAACTTCAAATTTGCTTTTGTTTACTGTAATTTCTGATGGCTGAATTTTAACCGTTTCATTGTTTTCATTATAAACCAGCTTAGTATCAATAACTAGTTCCTTGCCCTCAAAATAACTTAAATCGTCTAATTTTATAGCCTCAGTATTGATTAGTCCTGTCACCTTAATGTCATAGTCTGCGCCATCTTTATTGAGGCTCGCGCTAATCGATTCCGCAAAAGTGAGGTATGATTGCGCCATAGGTTCATCCACATAATTTATTTTTACTTTATCTATATTAATTTGTGAGAGATCGAAATTTACATTTTGGTTACCGGAGGTGTTTGCTCCTTTTTTTGCAATTAAATAATTGCGTTGGCCGGAAGGAGAAACCCTTATGGTTACCTCACCATGTCTGAGTGTAACCTTATCGAAAACATATTCGCCCTGTATTAAAGCTATCAGGTTAAATGATAAAGCCAATGTTTCGAGCTTTGCTAAAGGAAAGCTGCTATTATCAATGGCTTCTTGTATAGTTATATTATTAAATACTACGGCAATATTGGGGAAATCGGTGTACCAGTTAATGCTTATTTCACCGACCTCAACCGGTACCGTTAGCTGTTCATTTATAGCAACTATCAGCTGCTTTACTACCTTATCCTGGTTTAAGTATAGGTATGCCGATACACTTCCGAAAAGAATGACAAAAGCTATTAAGACAGCAATTAAAATTTTACGCAGTTTCTTCAATGAAGCGTGTTTTATTTCAGAACGAAAGTTGTTTTATAGCGGTATATATGCAAAGGTAAAAGTTTCATTCATACTTCTTAGATTAAATTTTTTATTGAGTATTACGGTTTTAGCATCTTCCTGCTGATTTTCAGTATTTTATTGAATAGGCTAAAAAAATATACGCTATTTTTTTATAAATGATTTGTCGATAACATTTTCCGTACTACATTTGCAATCCCAAACGGCTGAAAGAGTTGATTTGAAATTTATGGGGATATAGCTCTCCCGATAGCTATCGGGAGGTTTAGAGGAACTAAATGTTAATTTTTAATGCAAGAGGGGATATAGCTCAGTTGGTTTAGAGCACCTGCCTTACAAGCAGGGGGTCGTAGGTTCGAATCCTACTATCCCCACTCATTATCAAAGGGTTACAGCTTAATTGTTGTGACCCTTTTTTGTTTGCATACAATTCGTAGCAGTTTTAAGATTTATACTTATTATGGTGAGGATGTAGCTCTCCCGATAGCTATCGGTTGGTTTAGCGCATCCCGACTTCTGAGTCGGGAGGGTCGTAGGTTCGAATCCTACTATCCCCACTGATTTTCAAAGGGTTACAGATGAAAATTTGTAACCCTTTTTTTATTTGCATACAATTCGTAGCAGTTTTATAATTTATACTTATTATGGTGAGGATATAGCTCTCCCGATAGCTATCGGGAGGTTTAGCGCATCCCGACTTTTGAGTCGGGAGGGTCGTAGGTTCGAATCCTACTATCCCCACTGATTTTCAAAGGGTTACAGATGAAAATTTGTAACCCTTTTTTTATTTGCATACAATTCGTAGCAGTTTTAAGATTTATACTTATTATGGTGAGGATGTAGCTCTCCCGATAGCTATCGGTTGGTTTAGCGCATCCCGACTTCTGAGTCGGGAGGGTCGTAGGTTCGAATCCTACTATCCCCACCACTACAAAGCCTTTCGATTGATTTCGAAAGGTTTTTTTGTTACATTGATTTGATGTGTCACTTCTATATTTTACATTCAGAGAGTTTAGATAAGTATTATTATGGTTCTACCTGCGATGGGTTGGCTGAGCGACTCCGAAGGCACAATTCTAATCATAAAGGATTTACAGGGAGTTGCTCGGATTGGGGAATTGTTTATAGTGAAGTTTTTGAAGATAAGTCGGGAGCCCAACAAAGAGAGCTAATTGTAAAAAGCTGGAAAAGCAGAAAGCTTGTTGAAAGATTAATAAAAAATTCAGGCATATAGCTATCGGTAGGTTTAGCGCATCCCGACTTCTGAGTCGGGAGGGTCGTAGGTTCGAATCCTACTATCCCCACTGATTATCAAAGGGTTACAGATGAAAATTTGTGACCTTTTTTTATTTGCATACAATTCGTAGCAGTTTTAAGATTTATACTTATTATGGTGAGGATGTAGCTCTCCCGATAGCTATCGGTTGGTTTAGCGCATCCCGACTTCTGAGTCGGGAGGGTCGTAGGTTCGAATCCTACTATCCCCACTGATTTTCAAAGGGTTACAGATGAAAATTTGTAACCCTTTTTTTATTTGCATACAAATTCGTAGCAGTTTTATAATTTATACTTATTATGGTGAGGATATAGCTCTCCCGATAGCTATCGGGAGGTTTCAGCGTCTGATCCTGACTTTTGAGTCGGAGAGGAGTCAAGTAGGTTCGAATCCTACTATCCCCACATGATTATCAAAGGGTTACAGACTGAAAGATTGTGACCATTTTTTATTTGCATACAAATAGCCCCTCATTACATTTAATCTAACCATTTATGACGTTCTGCATTACTTTTAAATAAGAGTATATCTATATTACAAAATTATACAAGTACAACTGAAATAGTGGATATTTCTTTTGTTTACTGCTACTTTTCATCTAGTAAGGACTATTGATTAAATATAAAGAGAAGTTGTGCAAAAAAAAGCTTCTCAAATAATGAGAAGCTTAATATTTTAAATGGTTAAAAAGTCAATTACCAAGAAACTGTGTCATTTAAATTTTTCATAATCTTCGATTTAAATTGGATAAGTTTACCAAAATTAACTTGCTAAAGTCTAAGATGCAAGTTTAAGCTTTATAACTCGTTACCTCCAAGAGGTTCCAAACCAAATTCTTTATCTTCAAATATCTCTTCAGAAGAATTATATTCACGGGTTATTAAACGTGTAAGGTTTGATAACCCATGCTTAGCACTTACGGAAAATGTCAGACTTACATCTTTCTCCTTTAAGAACGCTTCTATCGGTTCATTAGTTCGAATTAAATAAGCATGTTCTCCATACCCGTTTTTTTTGGTTTTTTTAGGTAGATATTTTACTCCAACACTACTTGTTTTAATTTCGACATGGCGGTTATTTATCTTTTACCTTTATTAACCATGTAGGGCTCTTTTTTTATCAGCTTTATCTCGATGTCGTATGCATAAAAGAATGAAGTATTAACTATTTTAAATATGTAGAATTTTTCATTTTCCAAGGGCATAAGAGAATAACAGAATATGCGGGGATATTTTGATTTAGGCCTCATAATATACAATAATAAGTAAATAAAAATATTTCTTTGCCCGAAAGAGAATCCAATATTTATTAAATATTGTAGATGTAATTTCCATCAAATGTGGCAGTATATATTATGGCTGCAGTTTACATACGTACTAAATTGAAGGTTGAAGTAAACTAAGTTTTAAATGTATCTTTTTTATTTTACATTGCAATATCTATCTTTTTCGTTAAAATCCTTATAAGAATAGATTAACTAAAAGCAAACCTTGGAATTACTTATTACTGTCATTAGTTAATCTCTCGTGCGCTGATAGGGCTGTTTTTAGGATAGATTCAATTGTTTCGATTTCGGATCAATGTACTATTTGCGTATTTTGCAAGCCATTTGGAAATGAGAGAAAAGAAACCGTATTTCAATCAATCGGATATTCACATGGACTATTAAGTTCACTTAAACAAACACTCGAAATGGATATAATACTTTCAATAGCCTTTGTAATAGCTGGCTTGTTATGCTTTATATTAATAATAAGATGGTTGGGCGCTTGGATGCTTCGAATAGATACTGTTATAACCCTTCAGAAGGAAACTCTCAAAGTATTAAAAGAAAATCAGGGTCATAGTAAATTCAAAGAGGCTGGAAAGCATAGTTCCTCAACCGTTGCCGATAAAGCAAGACTTTATGATGAGATGGTAGCAAGTGATCAAAAAAAGAAGTAGGCTACTAATACCACCAACGATAGCTTTAAACTGAAAGTCTGCTAATAAAAAATGTTTCCACAATAATATTAAATTGAGATATTATCTTTCGTTTTAGATACTCAAGTTATTTTTCGATTTAGTTGCTGGTAGAAAGCTTTTTGTCTTTGATCTTTGAGCGAGGAAAAGCCATATCCAATAGCATAACCTACCGTTTTATGGTTAAAAGTGTAGTAAGTCGAAACCTCCCTGCTACCTCCACCCATCATCACCTAATAAAGGCACAAAGCTAAAATTGGCAAACACCTCTTTTTCAATTCGTTTATCCTCTATTTTGGTTAAGCGCAGCATTTTTTGTGTACTGTTATCCCCGACAGGGATCACCAAAATACCACCACTTTTTAGCTGATCGAGCAATGCACTGGGCACGGTAGGTGCACCTGCTGTTACTATTATTTTATCGTACGGGGCATGCTTTGGCAGTCCTTTGGAGCCATCGCCAAAATAGAAGTTGGGTTTATAGCCAATTTGGGGTAAAAACAACTTGGTGCGCTCATAAAGTCCTTTTTGATATTCTATGGTATGCACATCAGCACCTAAATTGTATAATACAGCTGCTTGATAGCCCGAGCCTGTTCCTATTTCAAGTACTTTATCTCCGATTTTTATTTTTAGTAATTCTGTCTGAAAAGCCACAGTATATGGCTGCGAAATGGTTTGGCCGTGACCAATAGGGAAGGCTTTATCCTGATAGGCATGCTCAAGGAAAGCATTCTCGAAAAATACATGGCGGGGAATATGCTCCATAGCTTGCAAAACAGCTTCGCTTTGTATCCCTTTTTTGCGAAGTTTATCAATCAATCGCCTGCGCATTCCCTTATGCTTGTAGCTGTCCTCGATCATTTTTCAAACTTATGAAAAAATACTGATTGAAGTAGTTCTTTGTCGGTTAGAAAGTAATTTTAGAGTAAGTTTAAACCTTGTTAGTTTATAATTGTACCATATAAGGTGCAAAAGCGTATTATTACATTTGACATACTTTACGCTAAATAAATTTATGCGGATATCATTCTTTTTCATTTTCTTTTACTGCTGCATTAACTCATTGCAGGCGCAATATGCGTTGAAGGCGGTAAAGTATTTTAATGAAGGCGATATTACCAAAGGCATTGAAAGGTTGGAGCGCGGAATAGAGAAAAATAGTGCTGATCCGGCCAACTATTATGTAACAGCCATACTATATAGTAGCCCCGATTTTTATGAAGAAACCATAGATTCAGCATATTTCTACCTTGAAAAGGTTACCCGGATATGGCCGGAATTAACAGAGAAACAGCAAAGAAAATACCGTAGAAAAGGCATGGATAGCCTTCGTTTTAAAAAGCTTGCTCTGGAAATTGACAGCCTGGCATTTGATAAAGCGCAAAAAATACAGACATCGGCAGCTTTCAATCATTTTCTAGCTATATATGAAGATGCATTGCAACGAGAGGAAGCCATCAGTATTAGAAATAAGCTAGCATATAGTGAAGCATTGGCCATTAACAAACCACAAGCGCTGGAAGATTTTTTTATAGCATATCCAAATGCGCCACAGGCAGAAGAGGCCAGAGCCGTGTTTGAGAATCTTTACTACGAAAAGCTTACCGCCACAAAAAGCACAACTGCCTACAGCAATTACTTAAACGAGAGGCCAAACACTATTTTTAGCGAAAAAGCGGCTTTTGCATTACTCGAATTATTAAGCACATCAATTGACAGTAGCAATTTGCTGGCTTTCAGCATTAAATACGAGCGCTATGAGGCCGGTCAATTAGCGCAGACGCTACACAATCATTTAAAATATAGTCAGCAACAGTCCTATTTATTAAGCCATTATGCCGATTCATCCGTTCATTTTTTTGATGCAAAAACCCAAAAATTTCTGGACTTTACCCTACCATCAATTTCGCTGGATTCGTGCAAATGGATTACTCATGACCTGATTGTATCGAAAGTAGGTAATGATTACGTTCTTTACAATAGGCAGGGTGAAAAGGTATTACAAACGGCTCTTAAAAACTTTGAACTGCTCCCGCACGCATGGGTAAAATGGCCTTCGCAAAATAATTATTCGTACCAAATAAGGCATGCAATCCATCATGAAAGCTTGCAAAACCAGGGGTTAGATTTAAAAATAATTGATGCGCATTATTATGCGCAGGAGAATGCGAAAGGTTGGCAGCTTTTTAGTGTATTAGGCGAGCCCATATTGGAATTCGCAGTAGATTCCATTTGGCTGGAAAACGACACCTATTTTTTCAAAGAAGCTAATAAAATCGCCTTGGCTAAACAGCGAGATTTTCAGAAACAATCTAAAACGGATGTAAAGTCCTTTGCATTTCTTTATACAGACTATGCTTTTATGGAGGATGTTATTTGGTTGGCTTCTAACAATTACGAAACCCTATTGAGTAAAGAAAATCTTCAAATTCTGCTAGCGCTACAAAATGGAGAAATTTACGAGGACGGTGATTTTTGGTTTGTAGAAAAACAGGGTGTTCAAACTATTTACTCAAATCAGTTTAGCAAGCTTTACAGCGATAAATTTGAAGCAATACAAGTAAAAAATAATGTCCTAGGGCTAAAGAAAGATAAGAAATGGGCAATTTTAAATGGATTTAAGGGCAACGCACTTCAATACGTTTATGATTCGGTGCGGGTTTTTAGTAACTGGCTATCCTATGTTGAGCAAGATGGTATTCGGAGACTTATTTTCGAAGATTCCGTTGTGGTGGAATTGGAGAAAGGCATGCATTTCCGAATCCTCGGCACTTATAATACGGAGGTATTCAAGCTGAACCGGCCTGTAAGATTTGTGCAGTTGACGGATAACCGCGGCCAGTCATACATTTATAACGGACTGGGTGCCGCCATTTGGAAGGGTGAGGTAGTTGATGTTAAAGTGCTGACATCGGAGTTACTATTTCTGAAAACACGGAGACAATCCTTGATTGTAACTGATAATGGTCTCACCAAAGTGCTGGATAATGGTACCGCAGTAGGTACTTTAGAGCAAGGTCTTATTCCTCTACTTTATAAAAGTAAGTTCGGAGCTTATAATATAAAAAATTCTACTTTTATAGAGCCAATTTCTTCTGTTAAGCTATCGGTTCTACTCGAAGACTCTATCTACATTTATGCTGAAAAAGGTAAATTAGGACTTACTAATGGCAAGGAATTTATACTTCCGGCAAGCTACGATCAGCTACTAAAAGTTAATAGCAACCAGCTGTTTGCACAAGCTAATGACGAATGGATGCTCATTGATTTAAAAAAGTCCGACACCTTAATACAGCAGTTGCAAGCAGTAGAAGCGCTCACAATAGGTGGCACCTCTTATTTTAAAGTGCGCGCAGATTCCGGTTTTGGAATTATCAATACAGGTGGAAAATTTGTAGTGCCTGCAATTTTTAATGCACTCAATTATTATGCTCAGCAAGATACACTGCTATGGGTTGCTGAAAGGAATTTGCCTGAAATAGCTTATAAAGTGATGGTTTATTTTGATGCCAATGGGCAAGTGCTCTTTAAAAAGGGAATTAGCCAAGAAGAGTTTTTAGTGAACAGCTGTGATTAGCCTTTGAGCGCATCAGGAATTAACAATATTAAAACATTGACGGGTAGAAAATTTTAACCAAAGCTGTATCTTTGCAGCTATAAAATATTTCATTTCTTGTTATGATCAATTCCTCCCTAAGCTTACGAATCAGTCTTGTTTTAATGTTGCATATGTTCCTCATGCATGCAACGGAAGCACAGCAACAATCAACAAAAAATAAGCCTAAACTTGTGATTAGGTATTGTGGTAGACCAAATGCGACCCGATTACATCAGCAGGTTTATGGAAAATTACGGAACAGATGGCTTTAATAAATTGATAGAGGAGGGTTTTTATAACAGAAATACGCATTACAATTATATACCCACCTATACCGGCCCCGGGCACGCTTCAATATATACCGGTACCACTCCGGCTACACACGGCATAATTGGTAATAATTGGTATGAAAGAGCCAACGACAGAACGGTTTATTGTGCTGGTGATAGCAGCGTTCAGTCAATCGGTACGGATTCGGATGCGGGAGAAATGTCGCCACGCAGACTGCTGAGTAGCACCATCACTGATGAACTCATGTTGGCCACTAATTTTAAATCGAAAGTGGTGGGTATTTCTCTAAAAGACAGAGGTTCAATTTTACCTGCCGGCCATGCACCCACGGCTTCTTATTGGTTTGATGACAAAACCGGAAATTTTATTACCAGCAGTTATTATACCGATGCGTTGCCGGATTGGTTGAATGAATTTAACAATAAAAAGTTAGTAGAACAGTACTTAAAGGGTCGCTGGGAGTTAAGCAAGCCAATAGAAAATTACATTACTTCCACAGCTGATAATATGCCCTATGAATATGTGATGGACACTCTACATGGCGCAATTTTCCCTTATGATTTAAATAAATTTTGGGAGGCTTCACAAGATTATGGTCTAATTAAAAATACGCCTTACGGGAATTCCATTCTCACTGAATTGGCAAAAGCTACTATCAAAGCTGAGGAAATGGGTAAAGATGAAGTTACTGATTTTCTGGCGCTAAGTTATTCATCTCCCGATTACATTGGCCACGGTTTTGGTCCGCGTTCTATAGAATTGGAAGACATGTATATTAAGCTCGATAGAGAACTAGCGGGACTTATTGCCTATTTAGATAAAGAGGTAGGTAAAGGGGAGTACTTAATTTTTCTTACGGCCGATCATGCCGCAGCAGAAGTACCCAAGTATTTGATAGATTACAATATACCTTCAGGTTATTATAGCAGAAAGGATTTGGTTGAGTCAGTAACAAAGGAGCTTTCCGAGCGCTACGGGTTGCCGAATATAATTGCAGATTATTCTAACGAGCAGTTCTTTTTAAACCATGACGTTATTAAAGCTAACAAGCTGAACTTGGAAGAAGTGATAATGATAACCATTGAGACCGCGCTGGCTTTTGAAGGAGTAAGTGAAGCTTACAGTGCGCTGGACATCAGGCGAAATGATTTTACGCAAGGCATGCGCATGAGACTCCAAAACGGTTACAATTTTAAAAGATCGGGCGATGTGCTGCTTACCTTAGAACCGGGCTGGTTTAGCATAACACGTATTGCTACCACACATGGCTCCGGTTATAATTATGATACTCATGTTCCTTTACTTTGGTACGGAACGGGAATTAAAGCGGGTGAGTCTTATAAACCCCAAAGCATTATCGATATAGCACCAACATTATCTTTTTTGCTGGATATTAAATTACCCAATGGAGCAACTGGTTCGCCTATTATTGAGGTTTTGGAGTAGTAATAAACCTGTTTTTTTAGGAAATTACAAGTTCATGAATTATATGATCACTTTGAAAAAAAAAGGCAGATTGCTCTCGCAACCTACCTAATTAACCAAATCTATCATTCTACAAACTATATCTATAACGGAGCTGGTGCTAATTAATTGTTTTACTTCGTTTATAGTTTACTAAGTTCAGCGGCCTCAACATTTTTAAAGCTGATTTCGCCATTCTCCATTTCAACCAGCATGGTAGCATCATTGCTTATTTCATTCGCTAGAATTTTTTTGGAGAGCTCATTCAAAATCAGCTTTTGCATTTTTCGCTTGAGTGGCCGTGCTCCATATTGCGGATCGTAACCCACACGCCCTAAATAATCCAACACCTCTTTCGTAGCATCAATACTAATGCCGTTTTGCTGTAGGCTTTCCTGAATTTGCTTCCATTGTATGTTAACAATAGTGCGGATAATCTCTTTGCTTAAAGGCTCAAACATGATAGTTTCATCAATTCTGTTTAAAAATTCAGGCTTCATGTGTTGCTTCAGAAGCTCGTACACCTCATTACGTGTATTTTCAAGCAATTCTGCCTTATTCAATCCTTGGGCTTCCAGGTTTTCCGGCTTCAACCTTTCCTGTATCAGCGGAGAACCAATGTTGGTAGTCATGATGATTATGGTGTTTTTAAAATTAGCTACACGTCCTTTATTGTCCGTTAACCTACCATCATCCAGTACTTGCAGCAATATGTTGAAAGTATCGGGGTGAGCTTTCTCAATCTCATCGAGTAATATTACGGAATAGGGTTTTCTTCGTACAGCTTCTGTTAATTGTCCGCCTTCATCGTAACCCACATAGCCCGGAGGTGCACCAACCAGCCTGCTTACGCTGTGCCTTTCCTGATACTCGCTCATATCAATCCGTATCATGGCATTTTCATCGTTAAACAAGTATGCTGCCAGCGCTTTTGCCAGCTCGGTTTTACCTACACCGGTTGTTCCCATAAAAATGAAGCTACCGATCGGTCGGTTTGGGTCTTGCAAACCCGCGCGGCTCCTCCTTACCGCATCCGATAAGGCCGTAATGGCTTCTTTCTGCCCTGCCACACGCTTGCCTAATTCGTCTTCCAGGTGCAGTAATTTCTCTCTGTCGCTTTGCAACATTTTACTTACCGGTATGCCTGTCCAACGGGCAACTACATCAGCTATTTCTTCAGCACCAACTTCTTCCTTTAACAGCGTATGGCTGGAAGCCTGCATGTCCTTCATCTTGGCTTGATAGTCGTTGAGTTTTTCTTCTTCTTCAGCTAGTTTACCATAACGTATTTCAGCAACTCTACCGTAATCTCCTGCTCGCTCAGCCTGTTCCGCTTCTAACTTCAATTTATCCAAAGTTTCCTTCTGATGTTGCATGCCTTGAATCACATCTTTCTCTCCTTGCCATTTGGCTTTCAGCTCATTCCGAGCATCCGTCAGGTCGGCTAATTCTTTGTTGATGACTGACTCCTTATCTTTATTTTTTTCTCGCCTCATGGCCTCACGCTCAATTTCGAGCTGCATAATGCGCCTGTTTAGTTCGTCAAGTTCCTCGGGTAATGAGTCAATTTCAATGCGCATTTTTGAAGCAGCCTCGTCCATCAAGTCAATAGCTTTATCAGGTAAAAACCTATCGGTAATGTAGCGGGTAGAGAGCTCTACCGCAGCTATTACGGCATCATCTTTTATACGCACACCATGGTGTACCTCATATTTATCTTTAATGCCGCGCAAGATAGAAATTGAGTCCTCTTGGTTGGGCTCATTTACCATCACCGACTGAAACCTTCGTTCTAAAGCCTTATCTTTTTCTACATATTTTTGATATTCCTTCAACGTGGTGGCGCCAATCGCATGGAGCTCTCCACGAGCTAAAGCAGGTTTCAGCAGGTTTGCAGCATCCATCGCCCCTTCACCACCACCGGCTCCTATTAGTGTATGTATTTCATCAATAAATAAGATTATCTGTCCGGCAGCATCAGTCACTTCTTTTATAACGGACTTGAGTCTTTCCTCAAACTCTCCTTTGTATTTGGCTCCTGCCACTAGAAGCCCCATGTCCAAAGAAATAAGAATTTTATCCTTCAGGTTTTCCGGCACATCGCCATCTACTATTCTCTGTGCCATGCCTTCCACAATAGCAGTTTTACCCACCCCTGGTTCACCAAGTAAAATAGGGTTGTTTTTGGTTCTTCGCGATAAGATTTGAAGTACTCTTCGGATCTCCTCATCGCGCCCGATAACCGGATCAATCTTACCGTTTTTGGCTTGCTCATTTAGGTTAATGGAGTATCGCTCGAGCGATCGGTATTTCGATTCTGCATTCTGGTCTTTAACCGAGTTGCCCCCTCGCAGCTCTTTTATAGCTGCAATAAGGTCTTTCTCATTGAGACCTGCATCTTTTAAAATATCAGTTAATTTATCACCATTTTTGAGCAGCCCCAATAACAAATGCTCAATAGCCACATATTCATCCTTAAAAGTTTTCAGGTAAGATTTTGCGCTAGTCAGCGCTTTGTGCGCCTCGTTGCTGAGGTATGGCTGTCCGCTTACTTTTGGGTAAGAGTTAATAAGAGCAGTAACTTTATCGTTAATTATTTGATTGTTAACGTTCAGTTTTTTTAATACGAAAGATAAAACGTTCTCATCAACCAGTTGAATAGCCTTCATTAAATGGCCAGTATCAATTGCTTGATGTCCTTCGCTTTGCGCTAATTCAGAAGCTTTTTGTAATGCTTCCTGAGATTTTATAGTATATTCGTTGAAATTCATTGCGTTAATATTTATAAACTGTCTTTATCAAAAGCGTGACCGAAAAATATTTGACGACATTATGGCTGATTTTTTAAAGTATGGTTTCTTTTTTAATGACAGTATGTCATTATTAGTGCTAACGTTACCTTATTCCAACATACGCTTACTTATTTGTTTTGATGTGATTAGTTTTATAAACGAGATGGATAATCGACAAGTTAAAAAATTGTAGTTTCGTATTAAGTTTATTATCTGCAATGAAGAACACCATTCTGGCACTGGTCTTATTTTTATCCTTTTCTACCTATGCACAAGAAGGCTATTTATCTCTCAAACATTACGAAGTGCCGTTGCCAAGGCAGGAGTATGTTTTTAATGACCTTGCCGTAGATTCCTATAACCGCATTTTATTGGCGCATAGAAAAGGTATTCTACAATTTGATGGCCAAATATGGGATAAAGTAAGCACCGACAGCACCCCTTATAAGTTTCTTAAGTTGGGTGACAGTACTTACTTGCTTACAAGAAATGGAATAGGCCTGCTAAAAGGGGATATCTACAACCGCAATAAAGTAGAAATGCGCTATAAAAACCCTGATAGGCAAACAGGAAAAGATTTGGTTTTATATAAAGGAGCCTACTATTACTTGATTGAGGGCAGTATTAAAAAGTTAGCCCTAGAGACTTTCATCGAAGATACCACCTATACCAGTAGTTTGGGTTTCGAAGATGTATTTGTCTTCAATAAGAGACTGTTTGCTTTTGAAGGTAATTTTTTGCTGGAAAGAATAAACAACACCTGGGTTGACTTAAACATGTATGCCAGTGAGGACAGCGAGTTTGTTTTTTCCTGCCAAACGGACGCAAAAGTATTTTTTGCTTATGATAATGGAGATTTTTTCTCTTTCGATGGGAAACAGCTTCAAAAATACTCTACCGAACTTAATGAATACCTGACAGAGAACTACCCTGTTTCCGGCAAGGTAATTACGAATAAATTACTAATTGCTACTATTAGTGGAGGGGCAGTGGTAGTTGACATTGCCGATGAAAAAATTGACTATACCATTCAATACTATAATGGCTTACCGGCCGATGAAGTAAGAGCAATAACGTTAGACCGACAAGGAGGCATTTGGCTTGCGCATGAGTCGGGTCTGTCGCGCGCCATTCCGGAGCTTCCATTAAAAGAGTATCAGAATTATCCCGGGTTGAGGGGACTACCTGAGGTGGTGCATCAGCATAACGATACGCTAATTGTGGGTACTAACGAGGGACTTTTTTATTTAGCAGAAGTAAGAAACTACCTAAATTTAGAGAAAGTACTAAAGCAAACTGTAAGAGTAAGGCGCGCTTCAAGTAATAAAAATCAGGATTTTGAAACTGCCAATGAGTCCATTTTCGCTGAGCTCTTTTCTTCTACCAGTGAGGCAGAATTAAAAGAAGAGCAATTTATTAAGGCTAAGATGAGTAAATGGAAGACTATTTACAGAAAACAAGGATTTAAATTCAAAAGTTTGCGTGAAAAGCTTGAAAAGAAAGAGCAAGCGTTAAAGGATTCGATTAGTAAAGCAAGTGGTGTTAGAACCACGGACAAACCGGTTGAAACAACTAAAATGCCTGCATATACTTATAAAACGGTCAACAAAATAGTGAACGTATCGAAGCTAAAATCCATTAAATATCAATTTGAGCAATACAGTGGTATTTCAAGAAAAGTCATTAAAGTGCTTTCCACCCCTCAAGGCTTATATGCCTTATGTGCCGATGGACTTTACCAAATAAACGGCACCAAAGTTAAAAAATTATTCAGCAAGCTTTTTATAGACGATGCCCTGGTTTACGAGGGCAGGTTATGGCTCTACGGAACACAAGGTCTTTTTAGCTATGATTTATCGGCCCCAAGTAGTCGGCTTATAAAACATTTGAACTATTCAGTAACCGATGTGAGCGTTGGAGGTAACAATTTAGCGGTGGCAAATACTAATCGCATCGCAATTTATGATGTTTCGCTCATGCCTAAATTAAAATTGTTAAGTCAAAAAAACCTTTATAATGATTATGCAGAAAACATATTGGTTTACCACGATAGAGGTAGTGTTAAAGTAATTACGGCTGATGGGCTATTCACGTACGATTTAAGTGCCGATAGCCTAATAAATAACAAGAAATTTACTGATTACAATCCCGTTTATCTAAAGGACAACCTAAACCAAGTTTGGCTAGCCAATAATAATAAGCAATGGCAAATTCTTAATAATGATGCGGTAGGAAAAGAATTAATATGGTTGAAGATTTTACCTAACATGAACCGCGTTTTCTTTCAATCTAACGAGGTAATTTATTTTGTGGCCAGAGGTAAAATTGTAAAGCTGAATGCTAAAGAAAAGTATAGTTATAAAGAAGTTAAAAGTTTTATTCGAGGTGCTTATCAATCAGGCACTGAACTGCTCGATGAAGACAAAATTGAACTGACGCACGATAACAACACCTTAAAAATTAGTTTAAGTACACCGGAATATTTGTATCCTGAAGGTGTTCAGTACCAGTATTACATCAAGGGGTTGATGGATGAGTGGTCGGAATGGTCCGGAAAGAGCGAAATCGAATTTCCTTTTATCCCTACGGGCAAATACGCCCTAAAAATAAAGTCCCAAACCGGTATTGATTCAAAAATGAATGTAGTTGATTTTAGATTTGAAGTATTGCCACCGTATTGGCAAACGTGGTGGTTTTATTTGTTGGAAATTGCATTTTTTAGCATCTTAATCTTAATATCGCAACGCCTCAACCACCATAGTAAAAACACTTATTTAACAAACGCCATTACATTTTTAACCCTTATTTTATTTATAGAGTTTTTAGCTACTGTATTGGAAAATAACCTGGAAGGCTATGTAGGTGAATCGCCTGTTTACGGCTTTGTGCTTAATGTAATTTTGGCACTCTCTATTTCACCACTAGAAAAAGGGATGAATAAACTATTAATTACTATGAACACAAAGGAGGTACAAAGGTTAGCTTCAAAATTAAGAAGGGGAAACAAAAACTTGAAAGATGGCGCGGGTTAAGATTCAAGAACCACTTAAGTACCTTTTTACTGCCCAAATTCATACGCGCATTACCGATTTAAACTACGGAGGTCATGTAGGTAATGATAGAGTTTTTTCTTTTATGCACGATGCGCGTGTTCAGTTTTTCAAGCATTTAGGCTTTAAAGATGAGATTAGCTTTGATGGTTTGGGCATTATCCAAACGGATGCGGCCATAAGCTATAAAGCAGAAATTTTTGATCATGAGCTTATAGCCATAGAGGTTGGGATAACAGACATTAATAAATACGGCTGCGATTTGGTATATCGCTTTACTAAAGAAGATGAAAAGCTGGCTGCTATTGGTAAAACAGGTATCATTTTCTTCGACTATAAACAAAGAAAAATTGCTG
This sequence comes from uncultured Cytophagales bacterium, assembly GCA_963832285.1. GTDB lineage: Bacteria > Bacteroidota > Bacteroidia > Cytophagales > Cyclobacteriaceae > Marivirga. The sequence goes on along the minus strand of CAWHTP010000011.1, from coordinate 196,106 downwards.
AAATGCCGGAGATTTTTGAAAAGAGGATAAGTTAATATTTTAAATAGCTGGAACTTGATTGAGTAGGCATTTCAAACCTTCTGAACAATACGTGTAGTTTACTGCAAATAGTTTTCCGTGCTTGTTTATAAGGATTATCTGACCTAATTTTGCCACCAAATAAAGACTATGATGCAGAGAGACACCGCAATATTTGACCTTATTCAAGAAGAGCAAAAGCGACAAGAGAGAGGAATTGAGTTGATAGCCTCAGAAAACTTCACTTCACCTCAGGTAATGGAGGCAACTGGCAGTGTTTTAACCAATAAATATGCGGAGGGGCTGCCCGGCAAACGATATTACGGAGGCTGCGAAGTAGTTGATAAGGTAGAGAACCTGGCTATTGACAGAGTGAAGGAACTTTTTGGAGCTACTTGGGCAAATGTGCAGCCCCATTCCGGAGCGCAGGCCAATGCGGCAGTAATGCTCGCCTGCCTTAACCCGGGAGATAAAATTTTAGGTTTTGATCTATCCCATGGCGGGCACCTTACACATGGTTCTCCTGTAAATTTCTCCGGTAAGCTCTATAAGCCAAGTTTTTACGGGGTAGAAAAAGAAACCGGCCTTATTGACTGGGACAAGGTAGAAGTTACAGCCAAAAAAGAGGAACCGAAAATGATTATTTGCGGAGCCTCTGCTTACAGTCGTGATTGGGACTATGAAAGGCTTAAAAGTATAGCCGATGAAGTGGGTGCTGTGTTGTTGGCAGACATCTCGCATCCATCGGGTTTAATTGCACGCGGATTATTAAACGACCCCCTTGAATTTTGTGACATAGTAACCACTACAACGCATAAAACATTGCGAGGCCCAAGAGGTGGTTTAATTATGATGCGTGATGATTTTGAGAATCCTTTTGGCATAAAAAATCCTAAGGGTGAGCTAAGAATGATGACCCAACTATTGGATTCCGGTGTTTTTCCGGGTACGCAGGGCGGCCCATTAGAGCACGTAATAGCTGCTAAAGCAGTTGCTTTTGGCCAAGCCTTAACTGATGACTACTTTAACTATATTTTACAGGTAAAAAAGAATGCTGCCTCCATGGCGCAGGCATTTACCGATAGAAAATACGACATTATTTCAGGAGGGACAGATAACCACTCCATGCTCATAGATTTACGCTCGAAGAACATTACCGGCAAATTGGCTGAGGAAGTACTTGGTAAAACAGATATCACCATCAACAAAAACATGGTACCTTTTGATGATAAGTCGCCATTTGTCACGTCAGGCATGCGCATTGGAACGGCCGCCATTACTTCCAGAGGATTAGTTGAAGCTGACATGGAAAAGGTGGTTGACTTTATTGATGCTACTTTGGTAAACCATGACAATGAGCAAAAGCTTAAAGAGCTCAAGAAAACCATCAACTCTTGGATGACTGATTTCCCTTTATTTAAATAAAATTTATGCCAGCAGATCAGCCACAGAATGAAATGAGCTTTCTGGAACATTTGGAAGCACTGCGGTGGCATGTAGTACGTTCAGTTGTAGCTATTATAGTACTTTCTATTGCGGCTTTTTTGGCCAAGGAGTTTGTCTTTGGCACGTTAATCTTAGGTCCCTCCAGACCCGATTTCTGGTTTTACCAAATGGCCTGCCGCTTAGGCGAGCAAATAGCTGGTTCTACCTCATTCTGCATTGATGAGCTGCCCTTCATCATCCAGAGTAGAAAAATGACAGGGCAGTTTTCTATGCATATAACTGTGTCGCTCGTTTTGGGTTTTGTAACGGCCTTTCCCTATGTTTTTTGGGAAATATGGCGTTTTGTTAGCCCTGCTTTGTATGACAATGAGAAGAGCAACAGCCGAGGAGCTACTTTTTTTGTAAGCATGCTTTTTGGCTTGGGTGTAGTTTTCGGTTATTTTATCGTTTCTCCTATATCCATTAACTTCTTAGCAAACTATCAGGTCGATCCTTCGGTACTCAACGAGTTTGATATTACCTCTTATGTTTCTACCATAACCATGTTAGTGTTGGCGTGCGGCCTTATGTTTCAATTGCCTATGGCTATATTTTTTCTCAGCAAAGCCGGTATAGTTACCCCGGCTATTCTTAGAAGTTATAGAAGGCATGCCATAGTTGGTATTTTAGTAATAGGTGCCATTATAACTCCGCCAGATCCAATCAGTCAAGTGCTTATCGCCTTTCCTATTTTGTTACTTTATGAGATTGGGATTTCCGTTTCGGCCATTGTTCACAGGCGCAAGCGCAAAAAAGAATTACTAAAACCATAGCTATGTTATTTGCCGATATACCGGGTTTACATGACTTGAAGCAGCAGCTCATTAAAGGAGTGAAGCAAAACCACATTGCACACGCGCAATTGTTTTTAGGCAAAGCCGGTACGGCTAACCTCCCCATGGCACTTGCTTATGCAAACTTGCTTAATTGTGCTAATAAAGGCGAAAATGATGCTTGCGGGATATGCGATTCATGCACAAAGAATACAAAGTTTATCCATCCTGATTTTCACTTCTCCTTTCCGGTTGCTGCCAATGATGAAGTTAAATCGGACGATGCGAAATTAAGTAATAGCTTTTTGAAATATTGGCGCATCTTTTTACAAAAGAATGCTTTTGGTTCGGTGGCCGATTGGACAGAGATTTTAGGCGTAGGCAACAAGCAGCTAAATATTTCTAAAGATGAGAGCAGGAACATTATTAAAAATCTATCGCTGAAAGCATTTATTGGTGCATATAAGGTGATCTTGATATGGCTTCCTGAATATTTACACCCTACAGCGGCCAATGCATTGCTAAAAATTATTGAAGAACCCACAGATAAAACGGTTTTTCTTTTAGTAAGCAACAACCAGGGGAAACTGCTAGGCACTATAACCTCCCGTACGCAAAGTGTTTTTGTGCCTGCCTATAGTGATGCCGAAATAATGGATATTTTAGTGGAGCGACATGAGGTTGAACAAATTCAAGCAGCGCAATTAGCGCATCTGGCACAAGGCGATTTGCACAGAGCCATTGCACTTATTGATGATGTGGCAGATGATACGCAACAGGAATTTGAGCAATGGATGCGGGAATGTTATACTGCCGATTACACAAGTTTGGTAAAAAGGGCGGATCTTTTTCATAAGTCCAGTAAACTAAGCCAACAGCAGTGGCTTGTACATGCGAGTAACGTGATAAGAGAAGCACTTATGGCTTCCATTCAATCAAAAGCGTTAATGCGAATTCCTGCTGCACATATTAAGTTTGTTGAGAATTTCAGTAAAACTATAACTATTGAGCGGGGGACAGCTATGACAGAATTGCTTAATGACATGGCCTATCATTTAGAGCGTAATGCAAGTGCTAAAATGGCTTTTCTTAATCTTTCTGTTAACTTTTCTAAAATATTTAGGGGGTAAATGTTAGGGTAGTAAGCTTTCAGATATTTCTAGAATAGCTGAAATTCTTTCCGATGGGTATAAGGAATGAGCTAATTGCAACGATTCACTTGCTTTTGCATACTCCTTATTGTTTAGTGCCAAAATTCCCTGATTATAATGTTGAAGGGCATAGAGCTGCATGAAGCTCACACTATTGTAAATAGTGTTACCTTCAGTGGCCAGATAGGTGTTTTCGCCAATTTCTATGGCCGTGTTTAAGCCTAAAGAATTTTTATCGGGTGCATAACTAGCAATATATGCTGCTACATCATTTTTATCTTTAATGAAGCCATTTATGGGGTCGGTTACTTCAAAAATTATGGCCTCCTTATTATACGCTATTAATAAAAATACGTGAAAGTCTGTTTCTATGAGAGCGTAGGGGATGCTAAACTGATCTAAAATTACTGAATAGGCCAAGGATGCTGAAACGCAATCGTATTTTCCACTTTCAAACAATTCATTAAGTGCGCTGTATTTTTGATAATTTTTGAGCAGTTTCCTATGGGTGGTGTAAAAGATGTACTCTAAAAACGCTGCTGTAGACCAGTCAGATTTCTTTTCGAGCTTAGTGAGTAATGACCGAAACGCAACGTGGTCTTCAATAAGTGTCTGCTGAAGACGTAAATCTTCTGCGGTGCTGCTATAATTGTCTGGTGCTTGCGCCCATACAGTTACGGAAACTCCTTGCATAAAAAAAGCGACTAAAACATAAAAAAATATGGATTTACCGGCATTCATTTCTCAATATTACTAAATTGTTAACAAAATAACCAGTAATGTGAAATTAATGTTATGAAATTGTTAATAAAATATCTAGTAGCGTTCAAATTTTATCTCCGTATTTTTGATAATAGCGGATATTTACTAGTTTATGTCGTAACTAAGTTTTACTTTAAGTAGCATTAAATGCACAGCAAAATGTCATTAGCAAGGTTTTATTATCCGGAAAAAGGTATATTAGTAGGTAAAATTAATAACATGAGTATTAATATCGTGTCAATGCGCGCATACCTTAATGAACTTTCACACCATTTATTTGAGACCGAGGGAAGTAAAATTTTGATTAATGATATATCTGATGCAGGATATGTTGATGCGGAGTGCAGGCTTATGGTTGGCAGGTTTATAAAGAAATATGAGCAACTAACCATACAAAAAGTGCAGGCCTTGGCCTACGTAGTGCTTAGCCCAGCCCAACAAATAACCATAGAAAGTATTTTCAAATACAAAGCGCCTCCCATTCCTTACCAGATTTTCACGAGAATTGAAAAAGCCATTGAGTGGTCAAAAGAATTTTCTGCTCAGTCTCCTGCTGATTAGTTTGCATGCTACTGAGAGAGTTCCTGCATGAGGAGTGCGCTTATAATTTTTGGTTTGGTAAGCACCATCATGTGTGAGGCATCTTCTACTAAAGTAGTGTAGCTGATATGCTTTATTGGTAGCGTATGGTCATTATCACCGTGTAGTTGGATTATATTCGGTGGCGTGCTTTTTCTGTCCCAATTCATTATAATTGAGGTGGTGCGTTTAAAGAAATTTGGATCTTTTGCAGCAAGCATTTCTTTGAATATCTTCTTTTCTTTTTTTTCTGTCGGGCTCAATAATAGGCTGGAGTATTTGAGCGCCAATTTTATAGATAAAAGGAGGAACAACCGTGTAAATTGGAAAATATCGTTGAAATTTGTAGCGCCAGGGTAATTCGTGTCTGCCTGAAGCACTAGAAATAATAATTGTTTTTATAGGCTTAAGTAGCATGGTCAATTCAGTTGCCACCATACCCCCCAAGGAAACGCCAATAATTGAAAAGCGATGTGTAGTATCAATTTGTGCCGCCATTTTTTTGGCTAGATCAATCATGTCATCATTTTTGTTTGGCATCACCCAATTAAGATAGTGCAAGCAATATTGCGGATTCAGTTCCAGCTTTGAGAAGATGTTGTGATCGGATCCTTGTCCGGGAATCATATAGACATGCAGTGTATCTGATGATAAATTCTTGAGGCACTGAGCTCTTGCGGTGGAAGTGTCCAGCATCCACAGACATAATAGCAAACCAAATAAAAATAGTCTCATGTTTAAAGCAGAAATCCATCTTCCTCCTGTAAAGGCTTCGGAATATGAGAGTCAGAAATCATTTCTCTTAAATCTATCTCTATGGTTCGGGAAATAGCCGTGATAGGCACATCATTGTAGGTTCCCTCAAATGGATTTTCCGAATAGTCACCAATTTTTTCCATAAGGAAGAAAATCCAAATCACTAAGGCGGAAATAATGGGAGATAGCCAATAGGCCCATCCCGTTACATTTAGAAAAACATCTAACATGCCCAAGGGAGTAAGCGCACAAAAAACGCAAGTAAGCCATAGAGCCGTTGAAGCGTACTGTCTGGGGAAGGGAAAAGTTTTTATACGCTCGGCCTTGCCTTGCTCCCCATAAAATTCCGCTATTAAATGATGAAATTCCATGTGTCTGAAATCTTCAAAATAGGCTTTATCTCTTAGTTGTTGCAAACGCTCTGACTGCTTTCGCATAATTTGTGTAGCAATATTTGATTTTCCATTCAGCTGAGCAATCTCCTCTTCTGTTATATAATTTAGTAATTCGCTGTCGAGCTTGTCAAAATATTCTTCGCAAACTGTTGGAGTAAATTTGCCCTTTATTCTGTTATCAATGTGTTCCCACGGCTTACTCAAACGCAACTGATATCGCAAGGCGGTGAGCCATGCAATGTGCCGATAGATCAGCTCTTTTCTTATTGCACCCTCCTCATCACCATGGATAAATGAAGTTGTAGCAGCGCCAAAGGTGCGGCTTGAATTAACAATAGCACCCCAAATTTTACGTGCTTCCCACGTGCGGTCATAAGAACTATTATTTTTAAAGCCTAGGTAGAACGCTACCGCAATACCTATTACACTCATAGGCTGCCATGGTAGGTAAATGGCTATTTCCAGCACATGCACTATCGTATTAATGGCTAATGCATATACGAGTCCAATCAAAAATGGCTTGTAAGACCATCCCACTGTCATTAAAAAACTGTAATTTCTTTTTACGTACACGAAATCAATATTTAAACCTTAAGGTAAGTAAAAATTTATTATTGATACATGCGCCACTTTTACCAAGAAATACATTTCAATAAAATTAGAACTTAGTATGAGTCAACAGTGTCCTTTTGTCTATCAGCTGAATAGCCCTTTCACAAATGGATTGCTCTTTCTGTGTTTAAAACCGTGTAGCCCGGAGCAAATTGCCAGCACTAGGCAAGCAACAACAGCAGTATAGGCAATGGTAGGAATTGCCTCCCAATGACGAACCGCTATTGCGATAAATGCCCAAATACCTACCGCTACATATTCGCGCATATTTCTGCTGTAGAGCATGTAAAGGTAAACTGCAGTAGCAATTACAATGAGTATAAGCGTCCAGCTAGTTTCTGAAAAGAACAAATTGAAGTCATTTACTTTTAAAGTAGCGCTTATATTGGCTATGGTAGCAACGGTAATCCAACCGGCATAAAGGCATATTGGCCACCAAACAAAGCCGATTATCTTGGCAGGGGCATCCCACCTTTCCATATTAAGTTTAACTATTGCCACCAATAGAAAAATAAGTATAAGCAACATGAAAACAACTGACATAACAAATTGCTCATTCAACCAAAACCAGAGCCAAAATCCTGAAGAGATATTTGCTAAAGCCGGCCATGGGCCTAGCTGTTGTAATGTACTATTTTCTTTATGCTGAAATGCTTTTACTACGTACCAAATTGCCTGTACAAATAACGCCAAATAAATTAGGCTCCATATGGAAAAGGCATAACCGGCAGGTGTAAAAAGGCTGTTGATTTCATCGCTGAGCGTACCCATTTGCCTATTATTTATAAAGCCGGTTGCTGCCAAATAATTCCAATAGACGATGCCTAATACTGAACTCAAATTGAATATACTCCAGAATTTTTTCATTATAATAGTAGTTGTTTTAATCGATAAACGTATTAAATACCATGCTGTTTAAACAATTTTTATAGCATATTTTACCAGCAAACCGGACAATCCATTTTGTGAGAATTTTGCACCTCTAATTTGATTATTCTGCGGATCAATTTGATAATTTAAGGCTGAGCTGAAATCTGATTTAAGTAAAATGGCAGTCCTCATAAGTAGCTGCTGCTATAGCGTTTTTGTTTTTGAAGGTTTCGTTATCTACAGTTTCCATCATTTGAGAAAGCTTGATATAAAAGTCTTTCTAGCTAAGCTAGTTATAAATTGCTAAAGGCGTGTGAACTGGGCAGGATTAATCGTAGACTCTTGAGCATGGGTTATAGGCTTTTGTTATTTTCCTTCTACATGAAATAGAGCGATTGTACTTTCCCTTCTGTAGCATTCTGTGCGTTATTAAACCCATATGTGGTTTTGAAACGTTCGCGTACTTCAAAAAGACTTTTCTATTTTTAGCATTCTACTAACTGTACAAAGACCTTTGGATAAGTAGCAGAGTCAATTTTTCAGTTAAATAAGCCATTTTCCAACCGGCATTCACAAAATTTTATTTGCGCTAACAAAAGTTTCATCCATCTTTGTCAAATCAAATACAAAATTTTGGCTCTTAACAATATCAAAATTATTCTTTTCGATCTGGGTGGTGTAATCATTAACCTCTATCCGGAGCGCACCTTCAGGGCGTTTGCAAATTTGGCCAAAACTTCTGAAGAAGAGGTTTTAATGATTTATGAAGATGCGGAATATTTTAAGCATCATGAAAAAGGCCTTATTGATGATGAGCTTTTTAGAGACAAGCTGAGAAAATCACTAACTATTATTATTGCCGATAATGAACTTGATAGCGCCTGGAATGCCATGTTAGGTGAAATACCTAGTGATAGAATTGCAACTATTGAGCAATTGAAAAAGGGATATAAATGCATGGTATTGAGTAATACTAACAGCATACATGAGCAACATTTTCACCAACAACTGAGCAGCAAACACGGCCTAAGTCACCTTAGTGAGCTCTTCGATCAGGTATTTTTCTCACATGAAATAAATGAGCGAAAGCCGGAGGTAGAGGTATTTGAAATCATAGTTGATCGTTGTGGAGTTCAGCCAAACGAAATATTATTTCTCGATGATTCCGAATTGAATGTTGAGATGGCAGAGCGCGTGGGCATGCATGGTTTGCACATTCCCAGAAACCAGGGTTTTTCAGTGTTGCTACAGCAAAAATTGAAGCATATAGCACAAAATGATTAATAAGAACGCGGCTTATTACGCCAAAAAAATAACTCTTTTTGTGCTAACATTAGTTTGTACCACGTTGGCAGGTTCAGAGTTGGTGACTAATAAATCTATTTTAGATCCGGCCAATTATTCATTTAATACTTTTTTAGCTGGTTTTTCTTACTCTATTCCTTTTTTGCTCATACTCACTGTACATGAGTTCGGTCATTTTTTTATGGCAAAATACCATAAGGTGGAGGTGACTTTACCCAACTATATCCCTGGTTATATTCCCGGTATTTTGTGGATTGGTACATTTGGTGCACTTATTAAAATAGTAAGTCCTATACGATCTCGTAAGCACTATTTCGATATAGGAATAGCCGGCCCTTTGGCAGGTTTTGTGGTGGCTCTAGGTGTTTTATTTTACGGCTTTACTCACTTACCCGAACCTGAATATATTTTTGAAATACACCCGGAGTATGCCGAGTATGGTCTGGACTATGAGCAGCACGTGTATGCCGATACTGATGTACCAAACATGCAGATTGGCAACAGCATCCTCTTCAGCTTTTTTGAGCAATACGTGGGCGATCCGGAAAAGCTACCGAACCACAGAGAACTCATGCATTATCCATTTTTGTTTGCAGGTTTCCTTTCCTTATTCTTTACCGCCTTAAACCTTATACCCATAGGGCAACTCGATGGCGGCCATATTTTATACGGCATTTTGGGCATTAAAATTCATGAGCGCGTAGCACGCATATTATTTTTAGTGCTAGCATTTATTGCGGGCTTGGGTCTGGTGGGCATTCAAACTCCTCAAAGCGATTTACTGCTATACTCCATTGCTTATGTAGGCTTTCTTTACTTCTGCTTTATCGGGCTTGGCCTTAGCAAAATAAATACGCTGCTTGCTGCTGTGGCCATGTTCGTAAGTCAGTTTTTAGTGAGTATACTACTACCAGACCTCACAGGCTTTACCGGTTACTTAGTATTTGTGTTGCTTTTAGGTAGGTTTATAGGCATTAAACATCCTAAAACCATCGATGAGCGGCCACTTTCCAGTGGCAGAAAAGCGCTGGGTTGGATTGCACTGATTATATTTATTCTTTGCTTTAGTATCAACCCAATTAGTATTGCATGAGGCTAGTCACTATCCATCAAAGCAAAAAAGTACTTTTCCACAATAGGATCTCTGTAATGCCTAATCCCAAACCCTACATCGCACCTCGCACTTCAAAAATATAAAATCCGCAATCATAAATCGTAAATCGTAAATCCTAACTCATAAATATAAATCTAAAATCGTAAAATCGTAAATCTAAAATCCTACCTCACCAATCGTTATTCATAATTCTTTTGCTATTTTTGCGTTCACTTACAATAAATGAAACTCCCGATTAATGTCCATTCAGGTAATAGAGGCAGTTAAGAAATTCGGCAATCAGCATGCGGTAAATAATGTCTCCTTCGAAATTGAGAAGGGCGAGATTGTAGGTTTTTTAGGGCTCAACGGAGCCGGAAAATCCACTACCATGAAAATGATTACAGGCAGCCTCCCTATTACATCTGGCCAGGTAATAGTAAATGGGCTAGATGTGGGCAAAGAGCTGGACAGGGTAAAACCACACATAGGCTACTTACCGGAACATAATCCGCTGTATTTGGATATGTACGTGCATGAATTTCTTCATTTTTGTGGCAAAGTATATGGCCTTAAAGGCACGGATTTAAAAGACTGAGGTGCAATCAATAATTCTACAGTGTGGGCTGGTAAAAGAGCAAAATAAAGTTATTGGCGAATTATCGAAAGGGTACAGACAGCGTGTAGGTTTAGCGCAGGCACTTTTACATAATCCTTCAGTGCTTATTTTAGATGAACCAACTACAGGGCTCGACCCGAACCAAATTGTAGAAATACGTGAACTGATAAAATCAATCAGTAAAGATAAAACCGTTTTGCTGAGTACCCATATTATGCAGGAGGTGCAGGCACTCTGCAGCAGGGCCATCATCATAAAAGATGGTAAAATTGTGGCTAATCAATCGGTAGAGTTGTTAACGGCTACGGAAGAAAGCTTTACCATAAAAGTAGAACTAGCCGCAGCTTATGACCTCAGCCAATGGGTGGGAAAAGAATTGGTTGAATCGGTGCAAGCAGTAAATTCAACCACCTTTTTAATTAATGCAAGTTCTGATGTTCGCAAAAATATATTTCAGTGGGCCAATGATGCGGGAATAGAATTAATTGGTATTTCACTGGAAAAGGGTAGCATGGAAACAGTTTTTCAAAAACTTACTAAAGACTAATTGGCATTTTATGTGGAGTATATTTTATAAAGAAATAAGCAGCTTCTTAAATAGCCTCATTGCTTACTTAGTAATGACTGTTTTTTTGATAACGATGGGACTTTTGGTCTGGGTTTTCCCCGATACTAGCATTTTTGAATATGGCTATGCCGATTTGGGCATTTTTTTCAATATGGTGCCCTTCGTGTTCATGTTTTTAATTCCCGCCATCACCATGCGTGCTATTGCGGAGGAGTCCAAATCGGGCATGTTGCAACTATTGCTTACTAAGCCTATTAGCGAATTTAAGTTGGTATTAGGTAAATATTTGGCAGGCCTCAGCCTGGTGGTGGTAACACTACTGCCAACGCTTATTTATTATTTTTCTTTGCGCTACATCAGCAACCCGGTGGGTAATGTGGATACGGCAGGTATTATGGGAGCCTACCTCGGTTTACTTTTCCTGGCTTCCGCTTATACTGCAATTGGTATTTTCGCCTCTTCGCTGTCGGAAAACCAGATAGTGGCCTTTATAATTGCCTTATTTCTCAGTTTTGTACTCTTTATGGGTTTCAGTGCGGTTGCTAATGTTGCTGCCTTTGCTTCAATAAGCACCATCATAGCGCAAATTGGCATGCAGTATCATTACAATGCACTTGGTAAAGGGCTAATTGACCTGCGCGATGTGGTCTATTTTTTAAGTGTAACTATGCTGTTTATTTACGCCACGTTTTGGATACTAAAATTGAAGAAATGGAATTCATAAAGCGTAAATCACTCACCTACACCCTACAATTTTTAATTGTTATCGCCTTACTGGTTTTAACAAATCTGGTAGTGCGCCATCAGCTTATCCGCTATGATTTAACGGAGGAAAAACGCTACAGCATGAGTGAGGCGACTAAGCAATTGCTCAACTCATTGGAGGAGCCTGTTTATGTAGAGGTATATTTAGCGGGCGATATAAATGCCGATTTTAAGCAACTGCAAACAGCGATACAGCAAACCCTCGAACAATTTGAAGCCTACGCTAGGGGTAATTTATCGTATAATTTTGTTAATCCCGATGCGGCTGCTTCAGCCAATGCCCGAAACGAATTTTATAATGTACTGGTTGATAAAGGCATAAACCCTACAACAGTATTTGACAATGTGGAAGGTAAACGCACACAAAAGCTTATCTTCCCCGGTGCGGAAGTAGGCTATATGGGTAAAAAGGCAGCTGTTATTTTACTGAATGGCAACAATGCGGCAGGGGCTAAAGAAGCCATTAACCAATCAATTGAGAATTTAGAATACCAAATAGCACTTACTATAAAAAGTCTTACTGCAGACAGCAGAAAAAAAATAGCGCTAATACAAGGGCATGGCGAGCCTGGCGGAAATGCACTTTTTGGCCTCCGCGAAACTTTAAAGAATAAGTTCGATTTAGCGCCACTAACAGAGCTTTCGAAACTGAACCAATTTGATGCTGCACTTTTCATTAAACCTGCCCAAAACTTTTCAAATATTGAGCTGTACGACATAGACCAGTTCATTATGAATGGCGGCAAAGCCTTGTTTTTTTTGGATGGCCTAGGCGTGAGTGTGGATAGCATAAAGGAGTACGGCACTATGGCACTTCCGCTGGAAAATAATCTGGATGAGCTCTTATTCAAGTATGGTGTGCGCGTAAATAACAACGTTATTCAAGATGTAAATAGTGGCAATTTTCCCATAGTAACAGGTAATTTAGGTACCGATGCCCAAATACAACTATTGCCATGGCCGTATTACCTCATACTTAATAATTACGCAAAGCACCCCATTGTTAATGGGCTGAATGCGGTTTATGGCAAGTTTGTTTCGTCAGTAGATACACTTACAACCGCTGGCATCAAAAAAATACCTTTGATTTATACATCCAACTATAGCCGTAAACTACAAGGGCCTGTGCTTATAAACTTGGAAAGCTTGAAGGAAGATATGAAGCCTGAGAATTTCAACCAGCCCAATATTCCTGTAGCTTACTTATTGGAAGGCGGTATTCCAATCGGCTTTTAAAAATAGGTTGGCTCCGGAGGAAAGATCAGCAAAGAATAACCTTAAAAGCAGTGTGCAAAATCAACTCATTGTGGTAGGCGATGGCGATATGGTACTGAGTGCTTACGATAATAAGAATAACAAACCATTTCCGCTCGGAGTCGATCCTTATGCACAGCACCCTACACCATTTGGCAACGAGCAATTACTTTTAAATATGCTTAACTACCTGCTCGATGAAGACGGCCTGATAATAGCTAAGAATAAGGATTTTAAAATAAGGCCTTTGGATAAGATAAAAGTAGATCAAAACCAAGTACTCATACAGCTGCTGAACATTGTATTACCGGTAGTTTTAATCGTTTTGTTTGGTGTGCTTCGTTATTTTTGGAGAAAAAACAAGTACGCAAAATTCTAGTCTATTGAATCAGAAAAATAAAAATATTGCGCTCTTTGCCGGGCTGTTGGTTGTTCTAGTATTGTGTGTGGTAGCAGCCAATTATAATCCTTACAAAAAGAGTTCCGGCACGGTGGAACCCAAAATGTTTGCCGTTGCCAATGCCGCTGAAACACTCACAAAAGTTACCTTTCAAGGTGGGCAGACCAATAATGTGTTGGAGAGGGAAGGTAAAACTTGGAAGTTAAACGATTCTTTGCGGCTTGACCCGAGCATGTTGCAGGTGCTAACGGCTTTGCTGGAGCGTGTGGAAGTGCAGCGAATCATATCAGGCGCACTCAAAGAAGAGGTACTGAAAGCGGCAGCTGATACGGGTATTAATGTGCAGCTTTATGCTGACAACATGCTGCAAAATAGTTTTACTGTGGCAGGCAACTTAGCCACTATTAAAACCTATTTTGTAAAAGCGGGTGAAGCCTATTTGATGCAATTGCCGGGTTATGAAAGCTACGTAGGTGGTATGTTTGAGGTCAAAACTTTAGATTGGAAGGACAGAACCATTTTTAATGGCACCTGGCAGGATATGGTTAGTCTCCACATTAAATTATGCTGATGGCGATTCGTTATTCTTTAAATATGAAAAGGGCTTAATAAAACTTCAAAATGCACCAAATGCTGATAGTGTGAAGGTGATGGATTACATAGAAACCTTCAACTACTTTTATGTCGATCAGTTTTTGCCGCCCAACCATGAGGCCATTCAGCTTTTCGATGAATTTATTCCTGCCGGAAATATTACGATACAAGCCTTAAATGAACAACAGCATTTGAGCATGCAATTCTTTACGCATTCCTAATTTTAATGCGGTGCTAGTGAGAATAAATGGCCGGCAATGGGCCGGCATACAAAAACAACGTTTCGAGCAATACTTCCCGGATAGAGGCAGCTTATTAAGGTAGTTTAGCCGATTTTAGAAGCTTATGGGATATACCAAACAAAGAAGGGAAATGCGAATAAATTTATTTATTCGATAATGTTGATTTTAATACTTGCTGGCTGCGATGGCAACGATACCAGAATAAATCAGTATTATCGTTATATAAATGATACGGAGTTTGACATTTCAGTAAACACTTTCAATATAGAAAAGGCTCTATTTTTGGATAGTATAATTTTTGAGCCAGGTGATATTAGAACATATGTCGGGACTCCTCAAATAGATAGCGATTTCTATAGTGCTTTTTTGGGTAATGAGGAAGTTGATTCTGTAATAGTCAATATTGAGGATTCATTGATTTTTTACTTTGAGTCAAGCTACAAGTTGTTAATAAAAATAGTTGTTATGTAGACCTGCTCAGTTTATAAGCCAATCGATTCTGTCGGTGATGGTACTATTCAAGAGTACAAATTTTCTAAGCTTCTGGAGTCCGATTAGTATGCCTCGACAGCTCATGGGGCTTACCAAGCAAACAAGGAGAGCGGCAATGTCTCTCACGCCATTTGCGAAAATAATTTGTAGATTTCATTAAGTGCTCTTTTTTTGACTTTCCACAGAAACTTTTCAAACTGCACTTGCTTAATCCTTGAATAAGTATAGATTTTGGAATTTATTTCTAACTTTGCTTACGTTATAATGAAACCTATGTGTTAAGCACTAAATAGCACGGCTTAACACTGTGTTAAGGTTTAAAATTACCAACTATGAAATTTATAGTATCCTCATCGGCCTTATTAAAGCAAATTTCAGCCATCAATGGTGTAATAACCAGCAATCCGGTTGTGCCAATTTTAGAAAATTTCCTATTTGAAATTCAGGATGGGCTGTTAACGATTACAGCATCGGATTTGCAAACCTCTATGATCACTGAAATAGATGTGGAGTCTTCCGAGAACGGTAACATCGCTGTGCCGGCTAAAATTTTATTGGACACACTCAAAAATTTACCTGAGCAGCCGGTAACACTATCTATCGATGAGGAAACTTACAGCATAGAAATAAGCTCCGATAATGGGCGCTATAAACTAGCAGGCGAAAATGCCACAGACTTCCCTAAAGTGCAAGAGGTTGAAAATCCGGATACGGTTGATATTTCAGCAGATATTTTGGCCACTGCAATAAACCAAACCATTTACGCTACCAGCAACGATGAGCTGCGTCCGGCTATGGGAGGTGTTTATGTTAATTTTGATGAAACCAATACTACTTTTGTGGCCACCGATGGCAACCGCCTAATCCGCTACCGCAGAGTTGATGTGGCTTCTGAGGCCGGCACAGGGATCATCATTCCAAGAAAGGCACTTACGCTTTTAAAAAATTGCCTTCCTGCAGAAAATGTGAATGTAGTGGTGGAGTTTAATATGTCCAACGCCTATTTCAAGTTCAATAATATTAAAATGATTTGCCGTTTGGTAGATGAGCGTTTCCCGGATTATGAGAATGTAATTCCTGCACAAAATGATATTAAAATGACCATCAACCGTCAGGAGTTTATGTCATCATTGAGGAGGATTAGCATTTATGCCAACAAAACTACGCATCAAGTTAGGCTAAAGATTTCCGGTAGTGAGCTGCAAATATTTGCTGAAGATTTAGATTTCTCTAATGAGGCGAACGAAATATTGGCTTGCGAGCATCAAGGGGAGGATATAGAAATTGGCTTCAACGCTAAATTTTTAGTAGAAATGCTCAACAACCTGACCAGCAAAGAGATTTCAATAGAAATGTCTGCCCCTAATAAAGCAGGCTTACTCTTCCCATCCGATATGGATGAAAACGAGGACATCCTACTATTAGTGATGCCGGTGATGTTAAATAATTACGTTTAATAAATTATTCTGAGATACGTATTAAAATTTGAAGTATTGTTTAGACGCTATTTTGGGCTTTTTTTAGTTTTAACATTTTTAAGGCTTTCGCCTAACACCTTCCAATAAATTTGTATCAAATTGCTCATCCTCATTTCCTGCGGATTTATGCAGTACAGATATGTCTC
Organism: uncultured Cytophagales bacterium; assembly: GCA_963832285.1. Lineage (GTDB taxonomy): Bacteria > Bacteroidota > Bacteroidia > Cytophagales > Cyclobacteriaceae > Marivirga. The sequence continues at coordinate 179,749 of CAWHTP010000011.1, read as the reverse complement.
CTGTTGATTCTAAAATAACGGCATATACCTGATCAAAATTGAGCACATTGGCCTCGCGGAGCTTCGCAATCAACTGTGTTTTTTCTACGCGAGCATAGGCTAGGTTGTCCGTCAATATTTGATTTTTATCCATCAAAAGTAATGGATCATTGGAAATGACATTACTTATCAGCTTGGATTTCCTCTGTAGGAATGAAAACACGTATGCCACAAACAGCAAGCCGGCAATGGCCACACTTCCATGAACTATTGAAGTACTGGAAGTAAGCGTTGAGGCAATTATACTACCCATGGCTACAGTAAAAGCAAAATCATAAGCGGTAAATTTGGCAAATGATCTTAAACCAGTTAGCCTCGTTAATAAAACAATGATAAAAAACAGTAGCAGGCATCCAGCTAAGGTTTCAATTATCGGGTCTTCAATACTGTAAATCCATTTCATTTTCTTAAGTTTTAAAAGTAGTTTTTTTGCTTCATTAAATTGTTAGCAATCAAATTTAGGCAGTAAGGGTAAGAGTGCGGTGGAAAATTTTCAAAAGTAAAGCCAGCAATAAAACAAGCATTTTTAACTAGGCTGTAAAATTGCCTTCCTTGTCGGTAAGTTAACTGATCTAAGATTACGAAGCGCCATAAAATATAAAATCATTTTTGCAATCTGTATAGACGTACGAGTAACGCATTCTAGCGCTATAATGGTGCTTTGCAATTAGCTTAAAGTTGCTATTAAGTGATAATTATTTCGAAAGGCGATTATAACATTTTACCACGTAGCACGTTCACAGCCATATGATAAACGGCTTATTTTTAGGGATAAACTGTTACTTTTTACAGATGAATGATTAAAGGTATCAATTCATTCAAATTACCAAAACACTAAATCAAGGAACAAAATGAAAGTAAATTATTTTAACGTACTCGTACTAGGAGGGCTTCTGACAGTAGGCCTCTTTTCATGTAAAAGCAGCAAGAAAGCTGCAGACGCTTCAAATGACGATAAGGTAGTGGTTGAAGTTGTAGAAGAGCCTGAACCGGTTGTGATAGAAGTGGTGGAGCCCAAAATGACTGAAAAGGAAATGCTTAATCAGCAGCTTAACAAATACTTTAATGGTATTTCTTCAGCAAACAGTGCTGCTGCGGCAGACAATAGCATTTCTGAAGCAAAAAACATGTTTGCGAATGCCACTGTTCCGGTTCTTATCATCATTCACGAGTCGAGCGATGGAACAAAAGACTACGATGAGCCAACTAATATTAAGGACTACCTCAATTACCTGAAAGATCAGGGCAAAAACCTCAATAGAATCTACAATTTTAAAACCAACAGCCAGGGCAAAATAACTGAGCTTGAACTAATACGCAAATAATCATTTTAAAAGACTATAATTATGAAAACTATAAAATCAAAAGTATTATTTAGTTTGGCTTTTCTGATGCTCATTTCTATGACGGGTATGGCGCAAACAGCGGATATTTCTCCCGAGCGAAAGCAGGCTATTGACTCATTGGCATTAGAGAAAGTACGTGATTTAAGTAAGTACATCAGCATTATTGGTAGCAAATCTACTGCATTTTCTGAAGCTACCCGTGTAATGGATAGGGCAGAAGAGCTATTTGCTACAGAGAGTGAAATGGGCGTATCTTCGTTAACTACAGATGAAGTTACTTACTATAAAGTCCGTAAATATTTTGAGCGCCTAATGGCCTTAAATTATGATAAAGTTAAAATTTCATGGTATGACATACATTATATAAGTGATCTGGAAAAACAACCGGATGGCAAATATGTAGGCGTAGTAACCGTTTATCAGCGTTTTGAGGGAACCTCCGAAGACGGTCTTAATTACAAAGACACCACAAAAAAGGATATAACCATATACGTAGAAAAGAAAAAAACACAAATTGCCGGAAGAACAATTGAGTTTTGGGATGTGATGTTAGGCGACATACGCGTAACAGAAACCACTACATGAAAAGAGTAATTGCACTAATTACCTTAATTTCTATTGCCGCTAACCTCCCTGCACAAATACAGCAGGGAGGTAGTGGTATGGATGAAACAAAGCTTTATGCAGCTACCAAGCAGGTAAATCAGTTCTTTAAACGCTTTAATGGCGAGGAGGACGCTAAGGGCAAAAGACTTTACCCAAAGGACAAAGATTTTAGAAGCGAAATGTTGCGAAAAGAATATTTTCGTTACCTGTTCGATAACAGTAGCAACAGCCTTTCAAAAGATGATAAAGTACGTTTTGTTCAAAATGTACTTGATCCTAAAAATCCCAAATTTTTAGATTTTCACTCCAATGAATGGTTCGCTGAAGTTAACACTATTTTTAAGAGGGGTGGAGTAGAAGAAAATGTACTGCTCTACTTTAAAATAGAAAAGCAGCGGAAGGGTTACGCGTGGGTTTTGCATCGTGCCACCTATGACAGCCACCAAGCTGTTTACAAGAAAGACACCACCGAGACACGTCATTTTATGCACCCTATGAGCCATGAGCTGGATTTCATGAACTTGCACAAGGAGCTTAAAAACAAAAAAGCCATGGACTACACGTCCGATTCCTTTAAGCCGGATTATTTAACACTCTTTCTTTATGAGTTAAACAAGGGTACAATTGCTTTTAAAACTGTACAGTCGGTAAACTTTCATTTTTTCCAAATTGATGGATGGTATTTTCAAATAGCGGAATTTAACAGAGACAGTTACAATAATGGCTGGTTGATATCAGACCTCATACAAGTAACTAATGAGCAATCAGCTCAATTAAAATCATTGATTTATGGCGAAAAATAAGATAACTTTTGTCGTTGTTGTATTCCTTTTGGGCATTTTTGGTAGCGCACAGCTTTTTGCACAAAAGGAAATTGCAGGTTTTAGCACTGCGGAAATCGCAGGATACAAAAGCAAGGCCAAAGACCAAGTCAAGTTTTTAGAATATTTACTCAACACCTTAGGTGATGAGAGTACCAGCCCCCGCGATAAGGATGCTATAATTTTAGAAAGCTACAAAAAAGTATTCCGCGATAGTAAGGTGCAAGTTGAAGACGACTTAACCGAAAATAGGCTTGTTATTACGAATAAAGATGTAACAGCTTATTTGAAAGATATCGATTTCTTTTTTCAGAAAGCGCGCTTTGATTTTGAAATTAAAGAGATAGAAGCATTCGAAAGAGACAACGGACAGCTCTCTTTACGGGTAGAGTTGTTAAGAACTTTGAAGGCAGTAGGTTTAGAAGGGGAATCGATTTTGAATACTAAAAAACGGTATATCGAAACAAATTTGACGGAGGCTACGGGTGAGCTGCAAATAGTCAGCATTTATACTACAAAAGTAAGCAGAGATAAGGCACTGCAAGAATGGTGGAGCACGCTTTCTTTAGGTTGGAAAGAAATTTTTAAGCGCAAATTTAATTTAACCGAAGACAGCCTAAGCCTACAGCAAATAAATCAGCTTGTAGCGGTTGATTCGCTTAACCTGTCGAACGAAAACCTGATAAGCTCGGTAGAACCCTTGAGCATGCTCATTGACTTAAAAGTACTCAATTTAAGCAACACACAAATACAAGATTTGAGCCCTTTAAGTAGTTTAACAAATTTAAAAGTGCTGAACTTGGAAGCCACACCCATTGAAGAGCTAAACTATTTGCGGTATGCCGAAAATATTGAAGAGTTGAACATAGCTTTTACCAGTGTTAAGGAACTAACAGCACTGCAAAACTTAACCAAACTAAGAAAATTGAACTTGAGTGGTACAGATATTAGAGAGTTCTCTCTGCTCAACGATTTTAAAGAATTGACTGAGTTAAATTTGAGTGAAACGGGCTTTTCTGACTTAAGTAAAATAAACGATTTGCCAAAGCTGGAGAAAGTGAATTTGTCGAAAACTTATATCTCGGTATTAAGTGCAATCGCATCTCCTAATTTACGAGAACTGGATATTTCCTTTACGGTAATAGCCGATTTAGCTCCGCTAACATCTTACCAACAGCTGGAAGTCTTATCCATAAACAACACGCAGGTGAAAACGCTAACTTCTTTGGGTAGCTTAGAAAAGCTCGAAAAGGTTTATGCCGATAACATCCTTGCGTCCAACGATGAGCTTGAGCAGTTTAAGACGAACAATCCTACTGTTTTAATCATCACCAATTCTGAAGCGCTTTCGGCCTGGTGGGCATCATTGCCTGTTAACTGGAAAGAGGCATTCAAACCCTATTTTAAAGGGAATAGGCCAACAACTGAGCCTACAAAGGAACAGCTCACTCAACTGATTGGTGCGGATAGCTTGAACTTGCAAGACCTGAATTTGGAGCAATTATTCCCCCTAAAAAAGTTTTCAAGGCTTCAAAAACTAATCATAAGCGGGGTTTCTGTTAACAGCTTAGAACCTATAAAGGAACTCAACGGACTTACCTATCTCGATGCCTCTTCAAACACCATACAAAGTGTTTCACCATTGCTTCAGCTAAAAAAATTGACGTACCTTGATATTTCCGGGAATAAATTGTCTGCCGCTGAAATCCGGAAACTTGGATTTGTTAACAGTTTGGAAATGCTAAATGTAAACGGAATGAATGTGAGTAAGCAGGATGCCCAAAGCTTCTTGCAGCAGAATGCGCAATGTGTATTAAGATTTGATGATGCACTGGTGAAAAAATGGTGGCTGGGTCTTGATAGTAAATGGCAACAAATTATGCGCATCCAAAGCAGTTTTTCATTGGAGCCATCGGAGTGGGAGCTGCACAAATTAATAGCTATGAAATCGATCGTTATCCTTGATGAACGCATCGATGATTTATCTCCATTTAATACTTTCATTCAGTTAAAATCTTTGTTTTTGGAGCGTATTGATATTAGTAATTATACTTCTTTAACGGAACTAAAAACGCTGGAAGAGCTCACTATTAAACAAATGGAATTTAAAAACACCGATTTACTTTCACCACTCAATAAACTTAAAAAATTAACGCTCGATTTTTCTGCAGTTGAAGATTTGAGACCACTGGAGGCGCTAAGTGGGCTGGAATATTTGAGTGTTGTTGGTACAAAGGTGGATAAATTAAAAGGGTTGGAAGAAATGTACGAGCTGAGGTATTTGGATGTATCGAGTACGCCTGTTAAAAAGCTTAAAAGAATTGACGAATTAAACAACCTTGAACTACTGCTTTGCTTCAATACCAGAATAAGAGAGCGTAGAGTCGATAATTATCAATCACTTTTCCCTAACTGCCGTATAGTTTGGTATTGATAATTTGGCACTTGTTATTTTGAGCTTGTTTTTGTTGTGGACAAATCGTGCTGCTTGATAGCTGAATTCTATTATTTGGAGTTCTATTTAATACGAAAGTTTTTAATCCTCAACAACCTGAACATAGGTGGTTGACTGCGAGGGAAGTATGGCAGCGGCTTTCGAGCGTAAGTCCTTTACCGTTTTATCTACCTCTTCTCGTACCAACGTTTTATCAATTTTAACCTCTAAAACCAATAGAATTTCATTCGGACCAAAATGCATAGACTTAGGTTCATCAAAAGAGGTGATTCTTTGGTCTGCCATCATCAACTCTTTCAGCTGCTCAATAATTAAAGGCCTTGCGCTTTCCCCTAGTAAAAGTCCTTTGGTTTCACTAGCCAAAAAGGTAGAAACCGTTAATAAAAGTACGCCAATTAATATAGATGCAATACCATCGGCATAAGGGTTTTGAAAGTGCTGCGAAATAAAAACACCGGCTAGTGCGATACAAAGACCGGTTACTGCAGCTGTATCTTCAATAATTATGGCGAAATTAGCCGGGTCCTTACTTTTAACAATCCTCCTTATAATGTTGCCCCTAATGCTACTTTTTCTGAAGGATTTCAAGGCTAATATTAAAGCAACGGTCTCAAATATAATAGCTCCGGCCAAAACGATGTAATTCCAAAAAGGATCCGAAATCACTGTGGGTTCTTGCAGTGCGTGTATGCCCTCATAAATGGCAAAACCTCCACCTAGTGCGAAAATTAGGATGCTTACCACGAAGCTCCAGAAGTATATCTCCTTTCCGTACCCGAATGTATGTGCACTATCTGGAGTTTTCTTAGCTTTTTTTAATCCAAGCAATAACAATAAACCATTGCCGGTATCAATTACGGAATGTATACCTTCAGCCAGCATTGCTGAACTTCCGGTAAAAGCAGCAACAAAGAATTTACTGATTGCTATTAATCCATTTGCAGCAACAGCTGCGTAAATAGCGACTTTTGATCCTCCTGCCATAATTTTTTTAACTTAATTGAATTTAAACAAAAATAGTAAACAATTTAGATACTTAGGAAGGAATTACAACTGAAAAAATGCCTTTTAGTTCAACCCCAAATAGTTATAATTGATAATTTGCAAAGGCAAAGAAAATGAGAGAGATGATTACAAGCAGGTTATTTGATGTAGATCAGAGTTGTCATCTACATAACAAAAACCCCTAAATTGCTTGACAATAAGCAAAAGCCACTTATATTTGCATCGATGCAAAAAACAAATAACCAATATTACTATTACTATCATCTCTTCCAAAAAGGAATCGGTCGTGGTATGGTTATGCATTAACACACAGCATTTAATAACTAAAGATATCTAAAACCCGATTCCTCCAGGAGCCGGGTTTTTTTATTTCAAAATTCTACTAACAGACTTTAACAATACAAAAATATGAAACAGGTTTACGAAAATTACACCGCAGCACACCAAGAGGTTTGGAAACTTCTTTTTGGCAGACAATGGAAAAACATCCATACCGCAGCTACGGAGGAATTTGTGAAAGGGATGGATAAAATAGAATTCACGGAAAATAGCATTCCTAATTTTGATGAAACCAACAAGCATTTAGCGAAGCTAACGGGATGGCAGGTGGCCGCGGTACCCGGCATAGTGGCCGATGATAAATTCTTCGAATTACTAGCTGATAGAATATTTCCGGCAACAACCTGGCTAAGAACCAAAGAGCAGCTGGATTATCTGGAAGAGCCCGACATGTTTCATGATGTTTTTGGGCATATTGGCTTGCTTACCAACCAACCTTTTGTCGATTTCCTTCAAGGCTTGGCTAAAATTGGTCTCAGGCATATCAACGATAAGTGGGCCATCCACCTGCTCAGCAGAATTTATTGGTTTACCGTTGAGTTTGGTTTGATTAGAGAACATGGTGATATTAAAATTTACGGAGCTGGTATCATTTCTTCTCCCGGTGAAACAAAATTTTCGTTGAGCGATGCCCCGGATCATTTTGAATACGATGTGGAGGCTATCATTGACAGCAGTTACAGGAAGGATACTTTCCAAACTAAATACTTTATTATAGAAAGCTATGAGCAACTGTACAGCTCTCTGGATAAAATTGAAGCTGTAATTGAAAATAGACTTAAAGAAAAAGCAATGTAATAGGCCAAATTGATAGTTTTGTACATGCATTTTAGTTTGCACAGCAAGCTACCAAGTAAACTGTATCAATTCGCTTCATGCGCAGCTATTTATGAAAATTGCTATAATAAAATATAATGCGGGTAACATCAAGTCTGTACTGCTTGCCCTTAAAAGGCTGGGTTATGAAGGTGTACTTACTGACGATCCTCAAGAGATACTATCGGCCGACAAGGTTATTTTTCCGGGGCAGGGAGAGGCCAGTTCTGCCATGAAATACCTGAAGGAGAAAGGGCTAGATGAAGTCATTGCGGAAATAAAAAAACCTTTTTTAGGTATTTGCTTGGGTTTACAGCTGCTTTGCAAGCATTCTGAAGAAGGTGACACACCCTGCCTAGGTATTTTTGATGCAACGGTAAATAGATTTCCGGAACAGCTAAAAGTGCCGCACATGGGTTGGAATACGCTTGAACATAAAGACGATCCGGCCTTTAACAACATCAATCAGGCTGCCTACTTTTATTTTGTGCATAGCTATTATGCTCAAATTTGTGCGAACACCATTGCCGAGACCGATTATATGGGCAAATTTAGTGCGGTCTTAAAAAAGGATAACTTTTTGGCTATTCAGCCACACCCTGAGAAAAGTGCAGCTATAGGAGAGCAATTTTTACTTAACTTTTTAAAACAAAATTAATGCATATTATACCCGCTATTGATATTATTGATGGTAAATGTGTCCGTCTTACAAAGGGTGATTATTCGCAAAAAACAGAGTACAATAACAATCCGGTGGCAGTAGCAAAGGAGTTTGAAGCTGCAGGATTAAAGCGCTTGCATTTGGTTGATTTGGATGGAGCAAAGGCTAAAAAGGTAATCAATATTAAGGTATTAGAAGCTATTGCCACTCAAACTAATTTAACAATTGATTTTGGCGGTGGGGTGCAAAGTACCAAAGACTTGTCAAAGGTTTTTGAAGCGGGTGCCGAGCAAATTACCGGAGGCAGTATTGCCGTAAAGAACGAATCCCTTTTTACGGAATGGATAACTGAATTTGGCGGGGAAAAGATAATTTTAGGTGCCGATGTTAAAGATGAGCACATTGCCATACATGGTTGGGCTGAAAAGGCCGATTGGCACATTTATGATTTTTTGGAGAACTACTTAGCGAAAGGGCTGCAATACGTTATCTGCACTGATGTTTCCAAGGATGGCGCTTTATTGGGTGCGGCAAATGAGCTATACGCCTCCATTATTGAGCGTTTCCCCGGTATAAAATTAATAGCAAGCGGTGGGGTAAGCAACATGCAGGACTTGCATGATTTGAATGAAATAGGCGTTTACGCAACTATTGTAGGAAAGGCTATTTATGAAAAAAAAATCAACCTGACAGATTTAAAACAGTTCATATAAGCTATGCTAACTAAAAGAATTATTCCGTGCCTCGACATTAAAGATGGGCGAACTGTGAAAGGAATCAATTTTGTGGAGCTGCGTGATGCGGGTGATCCTGTTGAATTGGCAAAATTGTATGCTGATGAAGGTGCTGACGAGCTGGTATTTTTAGATATTAGCGCCACCAATGAGAAGCGTAAAACGCTGATCGATTTAGTGGAGAGGGTTGCTGAAACGATAAATATTCCTTTTACTGTAGGTGGAGGCATCAGTACGGTAGAGGATGTTTCACTTTTGTTGGCTGCCGGAGCCGATAAGGTTTCTATTAATTCCGCAGCGGTGCGAAACCCGCAAATTATTAAAGAAATGGCCGTTGAGTTTGGTTCGCAGTGTATAGTAGTAGCCATTGATAGCAGGCTAGTGGATGGTAAAAATATAGTACACACTCATGGCGGAAGCAAGCCCACAAAGATAGAAACGGAGGATTGGATTAAGCAGGTAGTAGCCTTGGGAGCAGGTGAAATTTTACTCACCTCAATGGATCATGACGGTACAAAAGCAGGCTTTGCAGATGAGCTATTAAATAAGGTAGGCAGTTTGGTAAACGTTCCTATTATTGCCTCTGGCGGTGCCGGCAATATGGATCATTTTGTAAACACCTTTAAGCATGGTAAATCTGATGCAGCACTGGCAGCCAGTATTTTTCATTTTAAAGAGATTGCCATTCCCGATCTAAAGAAGTATTTGAAGGCACAAAACGTACCTGTCCGAATTACCCAGCCAATACAATTCATTCAAAACCCTAAATCCCAAATCGTACATCATAAATCGTAAATCCCAAATCGTAAATCGTAAATCCTAAATCCTAATTCAAAAATCCTAAACTCATGTCTCCAAATTTTTCAAAAGATCCCAATGGTTTACTGCCTGCAATTGTGCAGGATGATACAACGGACAAGGTGCTCATGCTAGGCTATATGAATGAGGAAGCCTACAACGCCACGCTTAGTTCAAAGAAGGTAACCTTCTTTAGCCGAAGCAAACAGCGCTTATGGACAAAAGGTGAAACTTCCGAAAATTATCTTCATTTGGTAAGCATAGCGGTGGATTGCGACCAAGATGCTATTTTAGTAAAAGCTAATCCCGATGGACCTACCTGCCATACAGGAGCTGATACCTGCTGGAATGAGAAAAATGAAGGAGCAGGATTTCTTAATAAGCTGGAAGCGGTAATTGAAAGCCGTAAAAATGGGTCTGATGAAAACTCTTATGTGAAGAGCTTATTTGATAAAGGATTGAACAAAATTGCCCAGAAAGTAGGAGAGGAAGCAGTAGAAGTAGTTATTGAGGCTAAAGACAATGATAAAGATTTATTTTTGAATGAATCTGCCGATTTACTATTCCATTACCTGATTTTATTGCAGGCAAAAGGCTATAAATTACAGGATGTAATTAAAATTTTGGAAGGAAGACATCGTTTAGAATGAAATACTTGCTCATGGGTAAAATTTTGAAAAGTACTTATATTGTAATATGCTTATTGCTCTTTGGTGCTTGTGCCGAAAAAAAGGATACAGGTATTGATTGTAATTTAGTTGATTGTATGCCTGCTCAGGCTATCACATTGAACATTACAACCAGTGATGGAAAACCTGTTCTATTGGATGAGTATTATACATTTATTGATTCTCGCACTAGGTTTACCTCAGATTCGCAAACGACTGAACTGCTGCCCGGCTATTATTTTGTGGTTACTGGAGGAGAATTGGAATACATAGAGGAGGACGGCACTATTCTTATTTTTGTGGGAGTGATTGACGGTAAAAATGTGGTGGAGCATCAAATGGTAGTCAATAAAGATTGTTGCAATCCTTACCTAATTCAAGGTGATAGTAGCATAATTGTAGACTAATAGTCTTTTTTTTTGAGTCTTTGAAGCATTCTCAGTTAATACAATTCACTGGATTAATAGAAAATAGCTACTTCGTCAAGTGGCTTTCTTTCAATGTCGGGTACGTAAGTTTCTGTTGCCGGGTAACCGACCGGAAGTAGTAAAAAAGGTCTTTCGTTCGCTGGTCTTTTTAAGATTTTACTAAGAAAATTCATAGGACTTGGCGTATGCGTTAAGGTGGCTAAGCCGGCTTGGTGTATGGCCGCAATTAGAAATCCGCAAGCAATGCCAACAGATTCATTTACATAATAATTATTAAGTTTTTCTCCCGCTTGAGCCTCGTACACTTTTTTAAATACAATGATGAGATAAGGAGTAGTTTCCAAAAATGGTTTGTGCCAATCCGTTCCTAATGGTGCTAAGTCTTTCAACCACCGATCGCTCATGCGGCTATTGTAACCCTCATATTCCTCTTTTTCAGCCGCCACCCTTATTTGCTTTTTCAGCTCGGGATCGGCCACTACGCAAAAAGTCCAAGGCTGTTTGTGGGCTCCGCTTGGTGCGGTAGAAGCAGTTTTTATGATGTTCTCAATCACTTCCTTCGGCACGTCCTTATCGGAATAATCTCTTACCGAACGCCTCGTATTCATCGTTTTATAATAGGTAGCACTTTTAGCTGTTATCTCTTCTTCAGAAAAATGATGGTGCTTTAGTTGAATATAGCTATGTCCGTTAATCTCTTTTTTCATTTTATAATAACTTGTTTTGCCGATACTGAAGCTAAGTGTTTTTAAACTAAACCAATTCTCCCATTTTTAATAATTCCAGCGCTTTTTCAAGATCTTTCGGTGAATCAATTCCAATGGTTTCCTTATCGGTAATGGTTGTTTTTATCCGGTAGCCATTTTCTATCCATCGCAATTGCTCTAATGATTCGGCTAATTCCAAAGGTGTAGGTGCTAAAGTCACTATTTTGCTCAGCACATCTACTCTGTAAGCGTAAATACCAATGTGTTTGTAATGCTGATGACTCTTCATCCAGTCTTCTGTAGGGATGTTGCGCATGTGAGGAATTGGTGAGCGCGAGAAATATATAGCGAGCCCATTATCAGTTCTTAGCGCCTTTACAACATTGTTGTTTTCAAGATCTTCCAGACTATCTATATTTTTAATAAGTGTAGCAATTTCTGTTTTCCTGTCCAGCATGCTTGCCAAAAGTTGTATTTGTTCGGGGGCAATAAAGGGTTCATCTCCCTGTATATTTATTAGGAAATCATAACTGCTATCATCTAATCTCAAGGCTTCATAGCAGCGTTCCGTCCCGCTTAAATGCGTGGCACTCGTACGAACCACCGTAAAACCTAATGAGGCCACATGGTCGTAAATACGTTCGTCATCAGTGGCTACAACTACTTTTTTAAACACCTTTGAAGCTAAGGCTTTTTCCACAACACGTTGTATCATGCTTTTCCCGGCAATATCAATTAATGGCTTACCTGGAAACCGCGTGGAGGCGTATCTGGCAGGAATTACTCCAATTATGTCCATAGTGTTTAGTATTAGCTTAGTTTCTTTTTCACTCTCAAACTAGTTCCACCTTCTCCAATAACAACAATTTGCTCTCCCTGGTCTACATACTCGCCCCGCGTATCGGCATCGTACAACTCTCCATCAATTTCTACCTTCCCGCTAGGCCTTAGCACGGAATAAACCTGGCCCGTTTTACCTACAAATCCTTTTTCTATAAATCGTGATGAGTAACCTTCCGCACTGTTTTGTGTGTCTTGTAACGCTATTCTTTTAAAATATTTTGATTGTGTTAAGCGTACACCGCCAAAAAACATCAGTATTAAACTACCAAAAAGGCCTAGCAAAGTAGTAACCAATGCTTGAGTGATGTCTTTTTGAGGTACAAATTCGAAATCGAAAAAGTCGTTATTAAGCATCATAAATACTAAAGCGCCTAATGTTAAAATCAATCCGGATATACCAAATATACCAAAACCGGGTATTACAAAAATTTCCAAGGCAATGAGTATTAAACCTATAACGAAAGCAAGAATTTCCCAATTTTCTGCGAGTCCGTTCAAATAGTAAGGCACTAAATACAAGATAAGCGCAAGCACCGCAGCAGCAATAGGGAAACCTACACCCGGAGTTTGCAACTCAAAATAGATGCCGCCTAAAATAATGAGTATGAGTATGCCACTAATAAAAGGGTTGATGAAAAAGGATATGATGGTTTCTACTGTAGATACTTCATAACGCACAAGCTCCGCGTCTAGTAAGTTTAGTTCGAATAAAAGCTCATCCAAGCTGTTGATTTCACCTTCACAAAATCCATATGTAATGGCCTCCGCAGTGGAGAAAGTAATTACGCTTCCCGCTTCCGATATACCTTCCACCACTAAATTCTCATCTACCATAGCTTCCGCAATTTTGGGGTCTCTCCCGGAAGCTTCCGCAGTGGAGCGCATGATGGAGCGCATGTAACTTTGGTATTTGTCAGGTGCTGCCTCTCCGGTTTGGTTTACCACTGTAGCGGCACCAATGCTGGCACCCGGAGCCATATAAATACTATCACAAGCAATGGATATTAAAGCACCTGCAGAGGCGGCATTTTTATTAACATATACATAAACAGGTATTTCAAGTTGTAAGAGGGCAGTTCTTATTTCGTCCGCATCGTAAAGTGCCCCGCCATAAGTATTCATATCAATAATAATGTGGCTGCTTTTAACAGCTTTTGCCTCCTCCAAAGCGAGCTGCACATAACGATTGGTTCGTGCATCAATCTCACTTTTAATCTCCATTATAAATACTTTTCCCTCAACGTCTGCAATGGCAGTGGAATCTTGGCTTAAACTCCTAAATGGAATTAAGAAGAGTATTGCTAAAAATGCTATCGCAAGGTGCTTCATAAATAAATATTAAAACTCAATTTAGTGGTTTAGCATTTAAGCTACAATATTGCTAATTTATTAATTTAAAAATAAAGCACGTAATAATTAGGGCATGCTGAAGCGTTAATTCTGTGGAAAATGGCTCTATGTTAAAAGAAGTATAATAATCTTAGTTGATTTGCTTTTACTTCGTTAACTAAATATTCACTTTTGTAGTTGATATGATAAATGTGGCCATAGTAATTTCAATTTATACAGAAAACTTTTTTTTGAAAGCTAGAAAGCAAATAAAAAGCTAATTACTGACTAAAGGAATAAAATTGGCTTGATAATTATACGTTATTGCCGAACCCACTCCACTTGCATGAGTGGTAAAACAAGAAATACACGATTAACATGAATAAATACTGTTTATACATCATAACTTCATTAGTGCTTGCAGCTACTAGCCAAAATGCACATGCTTCTATCGATTCTTTAAGGGTGGAAACAATTGAAGGAAAAAAATTTATAGTACACAAAGTAGAGCCAAAGGAAACCTTGTATGCGTTGAGTAAGCGTTACCAAGTATCGGTTAGCGATATTCAAAATAACAATGAACAGGAGAAAGATGGTTTTGCGATAGATCAAATTGGCAGAATTCTTTATATTCCGTTAAAAGAAAGCGTTCAGACAGAGAAGGCGCCACCTCTAAAGAAGCATACGGTAAAGTCAGGTGAAACGCTATATTCCCTATCTAAGCAATATGGTGTTTCTATGAGCGACCTAATGAAGTGGAATAACTTGGAAAATGACCAGCTTTCATTGGGGCAGGAACTGGTTATTGGCGAAGGTGCTACAGCCGGCACTGTAAGTACCGGCAATAATAATGCGGTCAAAACAGGTGGAAATCAAGTAATACACCGTGTGGATATGGGTGAAACCATTTACGCACTTTCAAGAAAATATAAGGTTACAGAAGAGCAAATTAAGGAGTGGAATAATTTAGATAGCAACGAGCTAGCCGTAGGTCAGGAGTTGGTAGTTGGTAAAGGCAGCGCAGGTAACGTAAAAAATCAGGAGAAAAACAGCTATGCTGAGCCAACACTGCAACGATTTTACATTGCTAAAAAAGGAGAAACTTATGCCGATGTGGCCGAAAATTACAACCTTAAACTTTCAGAACTGGAAAGCTGGAATGTTTTTGAAGAGCCTTTTGCCGGAGGGGAAGAAATAAAAATTGTGAAGCCTGAAAATATGACTGCTAAGCAGAGCAGAGATGACATTAACAACCAGTCCACGAGTAGCATGAAAGGAAAAGTGCATACTGTGGCTTCAGGAGAAACCCTATTTAGCATCGCAAAAACTTACGATACAGACTATCAGGAGCTGCGAAAATGGAATAATTTGAGCAGCTATTCCATCAGCATTGGCCAAAAACTCTACGTTACCAATCCCGATGCATTTCAAGTATCTGACAAGGTGAAGGAAGAAGTGGCAACTCAGAAGGAGGAGAAACCTCAAATTACTGAAGCAGAACCGGTTTTTGAAAGCACTAAACAAGATACCAAGGCTTATTTTACGGTTGAAGAAGAAGACATTCCGAAAATAGAGAAGATAGTTGATAAAGGTATAGCAGAGGTTATTGATGGATCGGACAATACAGATAAATATTTGGCGCTACACCGCACGGCTAAAATAGGCACTATTATGCAGGTAAGAAATGACCTAAACGACCAAATAGTTTTTGTTCGTGTGCTTGGTAAGTTGCCTAATACTGGTGTTGATGATAAGGTTATCATCAGGATTTCAAAAAAAGCATTCCAGCGCCTGGGCGGGGTTGATTATAAATTTCCTGTGGAAATAAGCTACCTACCGCTTAATGATTGATCACAAGGAAGACTTAAAAAATTTTCTCGATCATAAAGTTGAAACTTATAATACAATTGATTTCATAGGGCTCGATCCGGTCAGCATTCCGCATCAGTTCACAAAAAAGCAAGACATTGAAATTAGCGGTTTCATAGCCGCAGTGCTCGCTTGGGGGCAACGCGTAACTATAATAAATAAGTGTAATGAGCTATTTATCCTCATGGACCATGCTCCGCACGATTTTATGTTGCATCATACCTCCTCCGATCTTAAAAGATTTTTAAAATTTAAACACCGAACGTTCAACGCAACCGACACACTGTACTTCATTCATTTTTTTAAGCAGTTTTATAGCAAGCACAAAAGTCTGGAATCGGCCTTTATGCAGCCGGCTTCAACAGCCACTGAAGATTATGTAAAGCAATCGCTTGCCAATTTTCATGAGCAGTTTTTTGCGAGCGATGATGCACCCCACCGTACTAAAAAGCACATTGCTACACCACTCAGAAACTCCGCATGTAAGCGCCTGAATATGTTTTTAAGGTGGATGGTGAGGAAAGATGACAAAGGTGTTGATTTCGGTATTTGGCAGCAGATAGATCCCTCTGTATTAATTTGCCCGTGCGATGTGCATGTGGAACGTGTTGCCAGGTTTCTTGGCCTTATGCAGCGCAATAAAGCCGACTGGAAAGCCGCTGAAGAACTCACTGCAAGTCTGCGAAGGTTTGATCGTAAAGACCCGGTAAAATATGATTTTGCGCTATTCGGAATGGGAGTGGTTGAAAATTTTGCCAAATAAACAAGTGTTTATCTCATAGCTGCAGGCAACCTATTATACATAAATAGTGTCCTTCCTGTCGGTAAATACTACCTCTGCTATGAAAAATTATATATTAATACTTATTCTGTTGTCCATCGGAATCCTCCTGTTGTCCTGTGCTGATGAACAAGCCGAAGCGCCATTAAAGCCTGATTTAGAAGGAGCCTATTTTAAATATGATTACCCGGATTGTAATAACACAGATAGGGCAGAAGAAAATTGCACGCAGTGGATTAAGTTTTACGAGGATAATCGCGCAGAGGTATTATATGGTGGAGGAGATATTATATGGACTGCCACATATAGTGTAAGTAATGATAAAATATACCTTATCTACGAGTCTGACTATCTCAACGAAGATGCTGACGGCTTCGATATAGTTGATAAAAATACACTGCTCAGATTTCTTTATAATGAAGCTTGGACACGGGTGGATAAGTGATAGAAGCTACTAAAGGTAGATGAGCTTCTACAAACTAAAAATCGTAAGCTTGCCATGACAAATTTGTATGGTCACGGCTCCTTATTGAGATGTAATTTGCTATTATAAGAAATTAAGGGCTAATGTGCTGTCTTTTTTCAAGCCTCATGACTGCCCTTTCTTTGGCGTTATCACCTAATAACATGAGCTTGACTATTTACGGCTGTATATTAGAGCAGCCTATATTTGATACTATCATCAGACAACACTGCTAATTTTACTTTATTATATTGCCATTACCAAAATATACTATCGAGTTCAATACTTAACTTTATTCAGAAAGAGTAAAGCTATTTTTGTACTTTCCAATACCAAATAGCTCCAACTTTAACGTAAAGCGCATACTTATTTCTTAGTAAAGCTTAGCCATATTTTATACCTTTGCGCAAACAATTATCGGACAAAAAAAATATTGATATGCCAAAAGGAATTTACCATGTACCCTTCGCTGAAAACGAACCTGTAAACAGTTATGCGCCCGGCACTCCGGAGCGCAAAGCGCTGAAAGCGGCACTAAAAGAAGCGCGTTCAAATAAAGTAGATGTTCCTATGTACATTGGAGCCGATGAGGTACGAACTGGAAATACCAAGCCTCTCAATCCGCCCCATGATCATCAGCATATTTTAGGACATTTCCACGAAGGTGACGCAAGCCATGTAGAGCAGGCTATTGAAGCCGCTTTGGCTGCCAAAGAACAATGGGCAAACTTACCTTGGGAACACAGAGCCGCAATTTTTCTAAAAGCTGCCGACCTTTTAGCCGGCCCATTCCGAGCAAAAATAAATGCAGCTACCATGCTGGGTCAGTCAAAAAGTGCTTATCAGGCTGAGATTGATGCTTCTTGCGAATTTATTGATTTCTTAAGATTTAATGTGCAGTACATGCAAGAGATTTACAGCGAGCAGCCCGAGTCTTCTGCCGGCATGTGGAACAGGTTAGAGTACAGACCGTTGGAAGGATTTGTTTTTGCGCTAACACCATTCAATTTTACCGCCATTGCGGGTAACTTACCTGCAAGCGCTGCACTTATGGGCAATACTGTGGTATGGAAACCTGCCTATACGCAAATTTATGCTGCTCAGGTAATCATGCAAATCTTTAAAGAAGCAGGTCTGCCTGACGGTGTGATCAATCTGATTTACGTAAACGGACCCACAACAGGTGAGGTAATTTTCAAACATCCGGAGTTTGCCGGCATCCATTTTACCGGAAGCACAGGAGTTTTTCAGCAGATATGGAAAACTATTGGTGAA
This sequence comes from uncultured Cytophagales bacterium, assembly GCA_963832285.1. Taxonomy (GTDB): domain Bacteria; phylum Bacteroidota; class Bacteroidia; order Cytophagales; family Cyclobacteriaceae; genus Marivirga. Next base: position 161,766 of record CAWHTP010000011.1, on the reverse strand, counting down.
AATATTGCGAAATATAAGTCTTACCCACGCATTGTAGGTGAAACAGGTGGTAAAGACTTTATTGTTGCGCACCCAACTACCAGACCTAAAGAATTAGCGACTGCTATTGTGAGAGGAGCGTTTGAGTTTCAGGGACAAAAGTGCTCTGCGGCTTCAAGAGTTTACGTGCCGGCCAATATTTGGGATGATGTAAAAGCTCACCTCCTGGAAGATATTAAAGATATTAAAATGGGTGGAACGGAAGACTTCGAGAACTTTTTTAATGCGGTGATCGACAAAAAATCTTTCGATAATATTAGTGCTTACATTGAGGAGGCTAAGCAAAGCGATGTAGCAGAGGTTATTGCCGGTGGTGTATGCGATGATTCAAAAGGGTACTTTATTCAGCCAACCGTAATTGTGGCTAAGGACCCTCAGTTTACTACCATGAAGGAAGAAATTTTTGGCCCGGTGGTAACTATTTATGTGTACCAGCCTGAAAATTTTGAGGATACCCTCACGCTAGTAAATGAAACATCTCCTTACGCATTAACCGGGGCTATTTTTAGTCAGGATAGATACGCCATTGACTTGGCTACAAAGAAATTAGTTAATGCGGCCGGTAACTTCTACATTAATGACAAGCCAACCGGTGCAGTAGTAGGCCAGCAACCATTTGGCGGTGCACGTGCATCGGGCACTAACGACAAGGCAGGTTCAAAACTGAATTTACTACGTTGGGTTTCTGCCAGAACAATTAAGGAAACCTTCGTTCCGGCAACGGATTATAAATATCCGTTTATGGATAAAGAGTAGTTTATACTTATTCGTACAAAAGGAAAGCCTTCAGAATTAATTTGAAGGCTTTTTTTATTTTCATTGTGTTATTCCGGATTTTTTGAGTTGATAAAACATCGTTGGGTAAAAAAAAGTAAAAAGAAATCATGAAAATACGCCTTTTAGTCTTTTCAAAAACATCAGTCAGATGCAAAAGAAAGACATTCTTAAAAGTCTAGCTAACTAAAAAATTACTGCAAACAAGTAAATAAGTCGTATTGCATACATTTAATGGATGTCAGCACGCTAGCTTTGTACTATCTATCTTCAATTATGAAATTTACGCTTATGACTACCATACTTAGAAATACCGTTTTTGCCATTGCGCTTTGCAGCATTATTTCCTGCGGAGGACGCCAAGAAGGAAACAAAGAAGCATCGGAAAAAAACTTAGATACCGCAGCAGTCGAAAAGAAATACCCTTCAGCTTTGAATGAACTGACAAAAGCTCACAATCTATCCGCATTCAATTCGAAGGAAGTAGTAGCATTTGATTTGGAGTTGTATTTTCGAGGAAATTTGAGGCTGGCCGGTTCCATACATGCTACCACTAATTTTTCGAAGGTGTTAATAAAGAAAAAGGATGGAAGTAACATATTCTTTGATGGAAGCGAAGTATACGTCAGCCCTGATACAGTAAGTACTAAAGGAGCTAGATTTGATGCGCTAACCTGGAGTTATTTTGCCTTGGCACCGTTTAAATTTAATGATGATGGCACCAAGTGGTCGAGCAATGGTGAACTACCGCTTGATAGTGCCGAGAAAAAACAGCCTACCTTAAAACTGACTTTCGGGGATAACATAGGTGATGCTCCTGATGATTGGTACATTATTTATAAATACCCGGAAACCAATTTACTCAAAGCAATGGCATACATTGTAACCTTCGGCAACACTAGTCAAGAGGAGGCAGCAGAAAATCCGCATGCTATTGTGTACAGCAATTATGAAAAAGTTGAGGGAATTCAAATAGCCACTAGCTGGACCTTCTATAATTGGAACGAGCAAAGCGGTTTGGGTGAGCAATTGGGCAAAGCCACTATTGATAATATTCGATTTACTGAGGAAACTCCGGACATGTTTGCGGTTAGTAACAAGAAATTAGTACCTCTGGAAAATTAAAGGCTACACTCGGCTTGGTAACATGTTGCATCGGGCACTGCCGCTTACTCATCTACCAAAATGCTTTTTTGCTCGTTATTTAATTTATCAATTATTAAGCTGCTGGCACCAATTATTGGTGCCGACTGGTTTTGAAGCTGAGAGGAAACCAACTTGATTTTCCCTTTGAATACAGGCATTAAGTGGTGCTCCAAGTGTTCTTTGGTGGGCTTAAATATTAAGTCTCCTGCTAATGATAAGCCGCCAAAAATAAAGATAGCTTCCGGATCGGTATGGATAACGGTATCTGCCAGCTTAGTTCCTAAAATTCTTCCGGTATATTCAAAAGCCTGTTTGGCAATTATATCACCTTTCAAGGCATATTTCGTGATCATTTCAGGGCTTAGCTCATCAAAACTTACCGATTTGAGCTCGCTAGGCTCAGTGTAATCCGCCAATAGCTTATAAACGGTTCTTTTAATACCGGTAGCTGAAACATACGTCTCAAGGCATCCGCGCTTCCCGCATCCGCAAAAGCGGCCGTTATTATAGGTTACAGCAGTATGGCCTAGCTCACCCGCAAAGCCATGTGCTCCATTGATAATTTTCCCGTTAGATACTATACCTGCGCCCAGTCCGGTGCCTAGGGTTATTACAATAAAATCCTTCATCTCCTTGGCACCACCAAAAATCATTTCTCCTACGGCTGCTGCGTTGGCATCGTTGGTTACCACTACAGGTACATTAAACGCTTCTTCTAGTGTTCGGGATAAAGGCAGAACGCCTTTCCAGCGTAAGTTGGGGGCATGTTCTATGGTTCCCCTGTAATAATTAGCATTGGGCGCACCTACACCAATTCCTATTAACTCATGCTCGCCCGGCCTCAGTCCTTTTCTTATTTCTTTGGCAACTACAGCAATAAAATCTTCAAAGATAGCTTCTGTCTGAGTAGGCAAACTGCCCTGATACAGCACTTTACCTTCCATGGTAACAATACCAAACTTAGTGCCTGTTCCGCCAATGTCAATACCGATACTAACCTTCATAATAATTTACTTTTAAGCCTCCAATTTGCATTTGTTTGGAGTTACTGTTTTAGTTTTTGTAATGTTTGGCAATCAGGAAATCAACTAGCAGGTCGATTGGCTCTTCAATAAATTGCCCTCTTTGTAATTTTTTATCTGCAATTACCTCATTAACCACCCCTTCAAAATGATGTGGCACTGAACCGACAAAATTCACCTTGTACGTTTCTGCTCGGGGGAATTGCATCACATAAATATCTATAAATTCTTCTATACTTGTTTTAACTAACTTATGCACAAAAGGATGAGCTATGCGCTCTTTCAAAAACTGACTAAAGCCTGAGAAATACACATTAGCGTAAGGCTTAATATACACATTTAATAAAATTTCTTCTTTATTTAAGTTGAATTCAGCTTCCAATACCCTGCTTAGATCAGCCGGAAGTTGCTTTTTTAGGTAGTGCTTCAAAAGATTTTTACCGAAGTGGCTCCTGCTGCCCTCATCGCCTAAAATAAAATCGTAACTGCTCACCTCTTGGCGCACTATATCGCCATCGAAAAGGCAAGCATTTGAGCCTGTGCCCATTAGTGCCGTAATGGCAGGTGCACCGGTAAAAGTGGCAAAGGCTGCCGCTACTATATCCTCCTTCACATATAGGTGTGGTTTGTTGAGTACCATAGAAATGCCTCTTTCCACCATGGCCGTAAAATGCCTACTAGCGCAGCCTGCACCAAAAAAGTATACCACTTCAATTTTATCTTTATGCTTCAAAATCTCCTCGCCAAGGGTTTTGATGGTTTCTGAAATGGCTACATCATCCATAAAAAATGGATTAATGCCATGTGTGCTTTTCCTAATCGTTGGCTTCCTGTTTTCAACCAACTGCCAGTCGCACTTTGTAGAGCCGCTAGTTCCTATTAAAATCATATCAGATAGATAATATTTTTGCTATCCTCAGGTCGTCTTTATGGATGTATTTAGGCTGTTTTATCAAATCTTCAAACTTGTTATACACAATTTGATTGTGTACCACACCAATCATTACATCTGTTTGGCCTGCTTCCAAGCCTTCTACCGCAGCAACACCCATTTTACTGGCCAATACACGATCAAAGTAAGTTGGCGAGCCGCCTCTTTGTAAGTGTCCTAATATAGTCACTTTTGTGTCAAAATAGGAAGAATTTTCCTTCACTTTTTTGGCAATTTCCATAGCCGATCCTGATTTCCCTCCTTCGGCAACAATTACCAGGCTCGAACTTTTGTTCTGCCTACCACCTTCATCAAGTTTTGCTACTAGTTCTTCTATTGAGGTTTCTTCTTCGGGGATGATCACGGAAACAGCACCACCTGCAATGCCTGCATTAACAGCAATATAGCCTGAATCGCGCCCCATTACTTCTATAAAAAATAACCGATTATGTGAAAGTGCGGTATCCCTTATTTTATCAATAGCTTCTACGGCAGTGTTTGTAGCAGTATCGAAACCAATGGTATAATCGGTGCCGGGTATGTCATTATCAATAGTGCCGGGCAAACAAACATAAGGCATGCCATGCTCTTCTGATAAGTAGTGCATGCCTTTAAACGAGCCGTCTCCGCCAATGCCAATCAACCCATCGATATGGTGTTTTTCAAGCTGTTCAAATGCCTTTGCCCGACCTTCTTTGGTTTTAAATTCCGATGAACGGGCTGATTTCAAAATCGTTCCACCTCTTTGTAGAATATTAGAAACGGAGCGCACATCCATTGGGGCAAAATCACCCTCCATCATGCCTTCGTAACCTCTGTAGATGCCTATGATTTCTTTATTGTAATAAATACCGGATCGGACAACCGCTCTGATAGCTGCATTCATTCCGGGTGCATCTCCGCCTGATGTAAAAACGCCAATACGTTTCATATGCATATATTTTCCTTTATTTCACCATACGGAACCTTCCTGCCGAAGGCGAGTTCGCAGATCAATTATATTTTTAATTAACTGAATTCTCTTTTGGTAAAAGAATATTTTAAGTTTGTATGCTTAGCTAAAAGCATCCAAAGATAGTGTAATGAGTACACTTAGCCAATAGTATTTTAGTATCTTTATGACATACTTATTGAGTAGCCGATGACGACATTTCACTATAATCCCCATATTTCTGCTGATTGCGTAATATTTGGTTTTGACAATGAGAAAATTAATATTTTGTTGATTAAGCGAAAGCAAACGGACAAGAGAATTTATGCGCTACCGGGTGATTTGGTGCGAAGAGGCGAAGACTTGGATATGGCTGCGGATCGGGTATTGTCTGAATTAACGGGACTTTCTAATGTTTTTTTGCAGCAATTTAAAACTTTTGGTTCTCCTGAGAGGATACACGAAGAGGCAGATATTGAGTGGTTGAAATCGATTAGAAAACACCCTGAAGCCCGCGTAATTACAGTAGCATATAATGCCATTATAAAAACAAACGATTTTAAAATAGCTGCTTCCTCCTTTGCTGAAGAGGTGTTGTGGCATCCTATTAACAAACCGCAGAAATTAGCTTTTGACCATAACGAAATTGCCAATACCGGTTGGGCAATTCTACGTGAAAAAATTAAGCGAGAACCAATGGTTGCTTTTGGTTTGCTACCTAAAAAATTTACCCTCAGGCAATTGCAAACTCTTTACGAAGCTATTGTAGGCAATCAGTTAGACAAGCGTAACTTTCGTAAACGCACACTTAGAAATAAATTCATCATCCCTATGGATGAAAAAGAGCAAAATGTTTCGCATAAGCCGGCTCAATACTTCACTTTTGATGAGCATATTTATAAAAATGATTTCGAGAAAGATGAATGGTTCTTATTTTGAATTACTATAAATATATTTCTACTGTTTATTTCCATTTAATTAGAACCGTTCGATGTTTTCAACCAATTTTAAGCATAATTTAGACTATGTGCGCTATTGCAGGAATATGGCATAAGGAATCGGATCGGCTAAATACAGCATTGCTTTCAGATGCGCTAAAGCTTATGAAACACCGTGGGCCTGATCAATCGGGCATGCGTAGAGATGGTGATGTACTTATTGGTGCCAGCAGGCTAGAGATTATTGATTTGAAAATGGCAAGTCAGCCATTTTACGATGATACCGGAAGAAGCTTGGTTTTTAATGGAGCCATTTATAATTACCCGGAATTGGCGGAGCGCTACGAGATAAAAGCAGTCTCAGATACTTGCGTGCTTTTTGAGTTGTTGAAAGAATTTGATGATTTAGCCATCGAAAAATTGAGAGGTATGTTTGCCTTCGCTTACCACAACAGTGCAAACAATGAACTACTCTTAGCAAGAGACAGGGTGGGACAAAAACCATTATATTATTACCATGGCGAGCATTGCTTTCTTTTTGCATCGGAACTAAAAGGCCTTAAAACCTTAATGATAGGTTATGGCATTGAACCACAAGTAAATGAGGAGGCTATATACCAGTACCTTTGCTTTTCCAACATTCCTGAACCCAATACCATTTACAAAAATGTTTTTGCGCTAGAGCCGGGTTACTTATTAAAATTTAAAAATGGCACTTTAGAAACTACACAATATTGGAACTATGATTATTTACCCAAGCGTACGCTAGGCAAAGCTCGTATCGTTAAAGAAACCAAAGCGCTTATTTCAGAGGCTGTAAAGATCAGACTTCGGGCAGATGTACCTATTGGCTTGTTTCTTTCAGGAGGTTGGGATAGCTCAGTAGTGGCTTATGAGGCAAGCTTAATTTCAAAACAGCTCAAAACCTTTACCATCAATTACCCTTTTAATACAAGCCAAAATGAGGCCAAAGTAGCAAAGGAAACAGCTAAACTATTTGGTTTGGAGCATCAAACAATAGCTGTGGATATTGAGCCTGAGGAGGCATTGAAGTGCATTATCAATACTTTTGACCAGCCCTTTGCGGATAGCAGCGCCATTCCAAATCTGGCAATCGCAAAGGCTGCCGGTGCGCATGTTAAGGTGATGCTGAATGGTGATGGGGGAGACGAGCAATTTGGGGGATACAGAAGATACTTTTTGGCTAAAAATGAGGGGAAATTGAATCCGCTGCGCTATTTGAATAGCACTTTGGGAAATGATAGGCGTTCTTATGTTGGTTTTTTAGGTCGGATTTCAACTATACTTAAACAGACTGATGTTGCGAAATATCTTGCCTACACTACTGATATGTTGAGACCGGACGATATGGAGGAAATATGGCTAAAGTCTCAACACACTGCAATGATTGACCAGCTTTTCGAAAGAAAGAGTAAACCGCAGTTGAGCAATTTGGATCAGCTTATGCACTTGGATAGAAAGTTCAATCTGCAATCAGGTATATTGGTGAAAATGGATAGAGCTAGCATGCAACATTCCGTTGAAGCGCGCTCGCCATTGCTTGATCATAAATTATTTCAGTTTACTTCCCGCCTGCCCGATGATTATAAAGTAAATGGCTTTAATCGAAAATATTTGCTGAAAGAAATTTACCGAAATAAATTACCAAAAAGTGTGGTAAAAGGAAGGAAGAAATCCTTTGAGGCACCACTACGGCACTGGTTGGATAACGATTTTAAAAAACTGATAGCCGATTTATTAGGCACTCAAAATGCTAAGATTTATGATTTTCTAAAATACGAAGAGGTTCAGCTGATTTTGAACCGTAAAAAGTATAGAGCCCGTAACTTAGATTACATTATTTACAGTCTGCTCATTTTAGAACTATGGTTACAGCAGAATACTTGATTTAGAGCCAAATAATAACAAGTTTTGTATATGGCATATAAATCTATTAACCCAAATGAAATTCATACGGCTGAGCTGCACGGCCTGCTACTTGGTGCAATTGCTCCCCGACCAATTGCTTTTGCCAGTACAATAAGTAAAAAAGGTGAGGTAAATTTAAGTCCGTTCAGTTACTTTAATGTATTTGGAGCAAATCCTCCTACGCTAATTTTTTCACCTGCCAGAAGAGGGAGAGATAATACTGTAAAACATAGCTATGAAAATGTGAAGGAGGTTGGGGAAGTGGTTATCAATATTGCTAATTACCCAATGGTGCAGCAAATGTCTCTTGCATCTACAGAATACAAAAAAGGCGTGAATGAGTTTGTAAAGGCTGGTTTTACTGAGGTGGCCTCCGAAAAAGTGAAGCCACCTAGAGTAGCAGAAGCTCCGGTAGCTTTTGAGTGTTTAGTAAAGCAGATCATAGAAACCGGTACCGATGGTGGAGCAGGTAATCTAATCATTTGTGAAGTGATTCATATTCATTTAAATGAAGTTATTTTGGATGATGAAGGAAAAATTGATCCGTTTAAGCTGGATCCGATTGGCCGTTTAGGTGGCAACTGGTATTCCCGTGCTAAAAATGCGATGTTTGAGGTAGAAAAGCCTTTGGTCACCTTGGGTATTGGCGTTGATGCCTTACCGGAAGCCATCAGAAAGTCGACTATTTTAACAGGTAATGATTTAGGGCAGTTAGGAAATGTTGAGGAAATACCCGCGAAAAATAAGCATCTGCTAGCAAATGATAAGCGGTATTTGGAGGTATTGAAAGGAAGTAATAAAGATGATTATCACAGCTATGCGCAAGAGCTGCTGGCTGCAGGTGAAGTACAAAAGGCATGGCAGTTATTGCTGGCAAGAGCTGAATAGTCCAAAAAAATTTTTGGATGTTAAGAACAGGTCTGACGTTTACAACGTGCCGACCTTATTGCTGACGTAATGTCGATACCTCGTAGAGGTCAGACATGGGTTTTGCTCATAGTGGATTTTGTCAAAGTGCAAATTGGGTTTGCCATTAGGCACCTTCTTCATCATACGATTCGCTTTACAATTACAAACAGGTCTGATGTTTACAACGTGCCGACCTTATTGCTTTAATGAGCGATCTATAATAAACAGAAATTTTGAGAAGAATCGAATATAGGGATAAGTTAGCGTGTAGGAAAGCGTTTGATGGTTAAACTACCCATGCCATCTTTTTTCACATAAGCAATGTATGGTGCGTCCTCAATTTCGGCTTTACCCATTTTGAGTTGTAAGCTCACAGCTTCCGTACTGTTGAGCAGGTAAAAAACTTCTGTTGTACCATATTTGGAATGCGGTAGCAGGTCGGCATGTTGCTTTATTTGCTGCCATAGGGTATCGCTTACAGAAAAAGCATAAGCCCTGTGTACCGGGCCGGTATTATTCTCGTTTCTTTCAAATGCTAACTTCTTAAATTCACCTTCCATGTCGTTAATATTGGGTTCAGTAAATAACTGATAGCATAGAATGGCTACAAAAATGAGGATTATTACGAGTATTATTTTTTTGAACACGTTTCTTAAAATCTAAGCATATTTTTGAACTTTAGTAAATCATCTCTTAGTGCAGTTGGTGCGCCTGTAGTGATATACTGCTGAAGTACCGTTTTGGGGCTTACCAAAAGCTCCCTTAGTTTTAGGTGCTGATTTATGAATGTAAATTCCATTTCAGGATATAGCTCTTTGAGTGCATCAACGATATCGAGCACCTGAAAATTTTTATCCACTATATGATAATAACCCGAGGGAACGTTTGTATCAGAACAAATCTGATCCAGTATATGACTTACTTTATCTATTGAAATAAATGGCCTGTGTTGTTTACCATCTCCATTAATGGCAATGCGTCCGTTAAAATTAGCATCGAACATAAAACTGTTAATTACAGCATCAAACCGCATGGCATGCGCGTAGCCATACACATTACCTAAGCGCAAAATTTGCGTGTTCATTTTGTCCATCAGCCGTGCCACGTGTTCCTCACCTCGCATTTTGGAAATACCGTAAATTGTACGAGGATTTACCGGCTGCCCTTCCTCAATCATATTGGATGAGGCGCCATAGACTGAAACCGAACTCGTATAAATAAACTGTTCCACTGCCGACTCCTCAACGGCATACACGAGCTCTGCCGTGCCCCAGTGGTTTACCTGCTCAAAATAATGCGGATCGGCATCGGCAAAAGGGGTGGTTACTTTAGCGGCCAGGTGCACCACCACATCTATGTCTTGTAGCGCTTTTGCTAACTTGCGTGAATCCAGTAGCTCACCATTAATAAAATTTATTTTATGTTTATTGGGTAAGCTCTGTCCCAAAAAAAAGTGGTAGTTTTTTCTGCTGAGGTTATCGAAAATAGTGACTTTTCCGATTTGCTCGTTCTCCAATAGCTTTTCTGCCAAGGCTGATCCTATATAGCCTGCTCCACCGGTGATTAATATGTTTTTCATTGTTTATAATTTACTACTAATAGATTTGTAGTGAATGTAGTAGGTAGTGAATTTTTAACCTCTTAATTATATACAGTAGCGTTGTACCGCTTATAGCCACTAATTACTAGCTACCAGTTACCAATTACTAATTTATCAAATCCGTGTGCAACCCACATTCTGTTTTGTTCATACCGTACCAACGGCTTTCGCGCTCTTGCATGTCCAGGTCGAATTTACGTGTGCATGGCTCACAACCAATGCTAAAATAGCCTTTTGCCTCCAGCGGATGTTCAGGTAGCTTATTTTTCTTTCTGTATTCCAAAATCATTTTGTTGTTCCAGTCCAGCATGGGGTGCAGGCGCTTGCTGCCATGTGGTGCATCTTGCACTACTTTCATGCTGGCGCGGGCTTTACTTTGGTCGGCACGCACGCCATTTATCCAATAGTCATATTGCATTAAAACGGCATCCATGGGTTGGGTTTTATTCAGGTAGCAGCAATGGTCAGGGTCAGATGTAAAAAACATTTTACCATCGGCACCACGCTGCATGTTTTTGGGGGTAAGGGGTTTGAGGTCTACTAAATTTGTTAAGCCAAAATCGCTCATTATCTGATCCCTAAAAGCTACAGTCTCCGGAAAATGGTAACCTGTATTGATAAAATATACTGGAATGTGCTTATCTATTCTGCTTAGCATGTGCAAAAGCACTAAACTATGGGTTTGGAAGGAGGAGGTGGTAAAGTATTTCTGATCCTCACGCTTCAATATATGAACATTCTCTTCTATTTGTTCAAAAGTCATTTGCTAGAATTAATTAAAAGCATATTAATCTCTTCAGTAAGTTTAGGTAAGTCTCTGTTAATAATTGACCATATAATGTGATTATCTATTGCATCATAAGCATGAATGATTCTGTTTCGTAATCCTATAATTTTTGTATCATTAATGATTTTAGGAGCATCTTTTAACTTTGACAACCTATTAATAGCTTCCCCTATGATTTCAAGGTTACGTTCAACGGCTCTTTGAAGCATCTTATCTTCAATATATTTCTTGAAATTACGATCAGACCCCAGAAATTCATTGATTTCATTGAGACTTGCTTGTACATCGTACAGCAATTTTAATACTTCAGGCTGCATAAAGAAGCTTTTTACTGGTCTCAACAATTTGAATAAAATATGGGTTTTTAAGTGATTTTACAGTTAGCAAATCAACTTTTTTATCTAATAAATGCTCAATTTTTTCTGCAAACGAAAAGTAATTATCGCTATAATCATCAAAATCTAAGTCCTCGAATTCCACTAAGAGATCTATGTCACTTGATTCGTTAAAATCATCCCTGACGACAGATCCGAAGGCATATAAGGTTCTAATATGATGTTGTTTGCATAATTCTTTAATATCTTCAATATGATTATTCAGTATTGCGTTCATGCTCAACTCACTGTGCTTCCAGGATTTACACGATCGCTGGGGCTCAAAAGTTTTAAATTACCTTCTGCATCTTCCACCATCAGCACCATTCCTTCCGATACTTCACCCATCATAGGGCGCGGGGCCAGGTTTACTAAAACGCTCACCTGTCTACCAACCATTTCTTCCGGAGTGTAATGTTTGGCTATGCCGCTTAAAATAGTCCGCTCATCAAGGCCGGTATCTATGAGCATTTTAAGTAGTTTATTGGATTTTTTCACTTTTTCAGCTGAAAGCACTGTACCCACACGGATGTCCACTTTCATAAAATCGTCAAATTGTATTTCCTCTTTCATGGGGATTAGTTCTATCTTTTTTGTGTTAGTAGTATTTTCTTTCTTGGCATTTTCTAGTTTCTGCACTTGGGCTTCCACTGTTTCATCCTCAATCTTATCAAATAATAGCACAGCCTCATTCAACTGATGGTCTGCTTTAAGCAAATCAACGCTGCCGGCAGTCTCCCAATCGAGCCTATCAATATTAAGCATATTTCTGAGTTTTTCAGTAGTAAAGGGTAGAAATGGCTCTGCCACTATGCTTAGGTTTGCCACTATTTGCAACCCTATGTTCATAATGGTTTTTACCCGCTCGGGGTTTTCCTTTTGGAGCTTCCAGGGTTCGGTATCCGCCAAATATTTATTCCCCAGCCTAGCAAAGTCCATCATGTGTGCCAAGGCTTCCCTAAACTTATATTGGTCAATCTTGTCTTCAATCAGCTGCGGGTAACCGCTTAGTTGCGCTATTATTTCTTCATCATAAGGTTGTAATGTGCCTGCTTTGGGCACTGCGCTATTGTAATATTTGTGGGTTAATACAAGGGCACGATTCACGAAGTTGCCAAAAATACCCACCAACTCGCTGTTGTTCCTTTGCTGGAAATCCTTCCAAGTAAACTCGCTGTCCTTTGTTTCTGGAAGTATGGAGGCAAGTGCATAACGCAAAACATCTTCTTTTCCGGGGAAGTCCTCCAAATACTCATGCAGCCAAACGGCCCAATTTCTACTGGTGGAGAGCTTATTACCTTCAAGATTCAGAAACTCATTGGCCGGTACATTGTCAGGTAGAATATAGCCTCCGTGCGCTTGTAAAATGGCAGGGAAAATTATACAATGAAAGACAATATTATCCTTTCCAATAAAATGTATTAAAGTGGCATCATCCTTTTTATCGGGCTGTTTTTTCCAATAGTCCTCCCAGTTTTTCCCCTGCTCTTGCGCCCATTGTTTGGTAGCCGAGATATAGCCTATTGGCGCATCGAGCCATACATAAAGCTTCTTGCCTTTCGCTTCTTTCAGGGGCACATCTACGCCCCAATCGAGGTCGCGCGTCATGGCTCGGGGTTGCAAGCCGGCTTTTAACCATGAGCTGCATTGACCGTATACATTTGGTTTCCATTGCCCTTTTTTACCTTCTACCAGCCATTTTTCTAACCATTTTTGGTATTTATCAAGCGGTAAAAACCAGTGTTTGGTATTACGCAATTCCGGAGTATTACCGCTCAAGGTAGATTTGGGATTGATCAGGTCAGTAGGGCTCAAAGAACTGCCGCATTTTTCGCACTGGTCTCCATAGGCATTTTCATTCCCGCATTTTGGGCAAGTACCTATAATATACCTATCAGCTAAAAATTGCTTATACTCAGGATCGTAATACTGCTCGCTTTCCTGTTCAACAAATTCGCCCTTATTGTACAAATTGGTAAAGAATTCCTGAGATAGCTCATGATGGTTGGGCGCGGAGGTGCGATGGTAAATATCAAATCCAATCCCGAATTTTTCGAAAGTATTCTTATTTAAATAATGGTATTTATCGATGATCTCCGTAGGTGTAATACCTTCCTTCTTGGCTCTGATGGTAATTGCTGCACCGTGCTCATCGCTGCCACATATAAAAGCCACATCCTTTTTCTTTAAGCGCAGGTAACGCACAAAAATGTCCGCTGGCAAATAGGCGCCTGCAATATGGCCAATGTGCAAAGGCCCATTGGCATAGGGTAGGGCTGCTGTAATGGTATATCTGGTATTCTTTAAAGTCATGTACTATAATTTATTGCAAATATAGAGATTAGGGATTTATGATGGGCGATTTACTATTATGGATTTAAAATTTTAATAGGGTGAAAAATTCATTAGTCATTTTAACTACAACTATTGAAAAAGAATGTCTCTAGGTGATTTATAGTGGAGATCAATTAATGCTACCAAAAACCTGTAGAAAAGTAATGCCTTTATAAAGTAGGTAAATTGAAAGATAATTGTTTTAACAACCCTATTCATTTTAGGAATCTTGAATGTGAAATGGCATTAGAAAAAAGCTTCGTTTAAGCTAATTTAATACTTCACACATTTTTCTTATAAATCTCAAAACAGCCTAAATTTTGACTTCCTATGAAATCTAAAATCTCATTTTCATAAACGATTAACATCTCAACAATTACTTTAGTGCTGAGATTTCCTGTTCGGAGCCAAATGATTTTTGGTGGAAAACCTAAAAGAAAGTTAAGGTCATTAAAATCTGAATCAAGCGTAACAATTACAAAATTATGATTTTTAGCATTCTCCCATATTTTTCGATCAGACCAATCGATTAAATGCTCTTTTTTTATGGTGCTTGAACTGGAAAACTGGCTCGGAATTATCTTTAAAATTCGATGCGATATATTTTGATCGAAAAGAAATTTCAAACTTCAACTTTTAGCACCTTATTCTCTATCAGCGGCATAGGCTAAAGAAGCATAAATATCATCCATATTTAATTCATCAAAATCGGTCAGAATTTCTTGAGTGGTCATACCCGATGCCAACCAGCCTAAAATGTCACCAACGGTAATGCGCATTCCGCGAATGCATGGTTTACCTCCTCTTTTACCAGGTTCCAGCGTAATTGTTTTTGTGTAATCAATCATTTGCTTATTTTTATAATAGCTACCGATCCTAATGCGAAGATATTTCAGTGTCATTTAAAACCTTCACATGGGTAAAGTGAAATCAGCTCTCTTTTTCCATGAGCACTAAGGTCTTTGGCTAATTTAATCAAAAATATTTATAAGTAAGAGGCATTATTGCCCTTCTAGAGAAAGTAGGTAATTGCCCGGTATTCTCATCAGTACTTTAAAATAATATGCTCAATACTTTCAGAATTTACTTTCTCATGCCTATCTTACCTTATAGTTGTATTTTGAGATCAAATCAGGTAAAACATAACAACCGTAAATAAGTAGAATCTATAACTAAATAACCCGCTCAGAAACAAATGACTTACGTGGGGAACTCAAAAGATATAATCTGAAGTAGGTAAACGTAAAGAAATAACCATTGTAGAGACCATATTCTCAAATCCTTCCGCTAAAGGAATAAAATTAAAACGGAAGATCACGACTTACGTTTCTTGATTTCATTTAATTTTTCGACATCCGCCTTATCTTGTAAACGATTTGTAGCCTTCTTGTTTTCTATTAAATCCTGAAAGCTGATAAAATCAATTTTCATATTCCCGAATCTGCCCGTATCCCTTCTTTTGTAAGCTTCATCAAAATTATCTAATCCATCAATGGCTGTCATAATATCAATTCTTAAGGGTTCAACACCAAACTGAATAACTTTATCAGGTTGGTGAAAATCTTTTTCATCCAGGCCAAACGATCCAAAACCAAAATTTTCTAATGCAGCAATAATTTTTTTACTATTACTTTTGGTAGGGTTGATCCATATGTCGAAGTCACCGGTGAATCTAGGATAACCGTGATAAGCAACAGAGTAGCCTCCTACTATAAGATATTCAACTTTATGTTCGTTCAATAATTCGGCAAACTCTTTGAAGTCGGCATCTAGTTCCATTCTGAGTCAAATATTGATTTCTTAATTTTTCTAAGGCAACAATCCGTTGCTCTCCACTTTGCGATGCCCAGAAGGTTATGTCTGTACCAGCGTTTTGCTTCCGAACAATTTTTATTACTTTTTCCATCAGCACTATAGTCTTTGGCTAATTTAATTAAAAATTTTTACAAGTAGGAAGAATTATTTGCCCTTCTCAACACAGTAAGTAATTACCAAGTCTTCCCATCAGTATTTTAAAATAATTTGTCCAATACTTTCAGAATTTACATTCTCATGCCTATCTTTCTTTTTAGTTATATTTAAGGACACATCATGCAAACCAAACTATCCGAAATAAATAGAATTTTAGTTGCCAACCGAGGGGAAATTGCCATCCGCGTTTTGCGCGCAGCCTCCGAACTGCGTATAAGAACTGTAGCAATATATACTTTTGAAGACAGGTATTCACTGCACCGTTACAAAGCAGATGAAGCCTATCAGATCGGGAAAGACAACGACCCGCTTAAGCCTTACCTCGATATTGAGGAAATTATTAAGCTGGCCAAGCACAAAAATATTGATGCCATTCACCCGGGTTACGGCTTTCTTGTCTGAAAATGTAAATTTTGCGCGCAGGTGTAAGGAAGAAGGCATTATTTTTATTGGCCCCGAGCCGGAAGTAATGCAGAATTTAGGCGATAAAGTAGCAGCAAAAAATGTTGCATTGAAGGCTGATGTGCCAATTATTGAGGATAGCAAAGGTGATTTGGTTGATACGGAAGCGGCTTTGAAAGAAGCCAACCGAATAGGTTACCCGATAATGGTAAAAGCTGCTGCCGGTGGGGGTGGTAGAGGTATGCGTGTGGTGCGCAATGATAATGACTTGCAAAGGTCTTTCAGCGAAGCAAAAAATGAAGCCGGTAATGCCTTTGGAGATGATACCATTTTCCTAGAAAAATTTATTGAAGAGCCTAAGCATATTGAAGTGCAAATTATGGGCGATAATTACGGAAACATCGTCCACCTGTTTGAGCGTGACTGCTCCGTACAAAGGCGTTTCCAGAAAGTGGTAGAGGTGGCACCCTGCATGACGCTTTCTCAAGAAGCCAAAGATAAAATATATGGTTATGCGCTGGCTATAACCAAAACAGTTAATTACAACAATGTAGGCACAGTTGAATTTCTGGTGGATAAAGATGAAAAAATTTATTTTATAGAGGTAAATCCGCGCATACAGGTTGAGCATACCATTACCGAAGAAATTACAGGAATTGACATTGTGCGTACGCAAATATTGATAGCCAAAGGCCATGCGCTGGACGATCCTCAGATTTATATTAAAAATCAGGATGATGTGCAATGCAACGGGTATGCTATACAGTGTAGAATTACCACTGAAGACCCTGAAAATGGCTTTAAGCCCGATTATGGAACTATTATTGCCTACAGAAATGCCGGTGGTTTCGGGATAAGAATAGATGAAGGAAGCTCATATGCCGGAGTAACTATTTCTCCATTTTTTGATTCCATGTTAGTGAAAGTTTCCGCCTCAGGCAGAACTTTAAAAGGTGCTGCTCAAAGATTACACCGTGCACTCCGTGAATTCAGAATAAGAGGGGTTAAAACAAATATTGGCTTTCTGGAAAACGTTATCTCGCACCCTACTTTCTACAAAGGTGAATGCACTGTAAAGTTTATGGACGATAATCCTGAACTCTTTGAAATTTCCAAAAAGTTTGATCGGGGTACCAAAACACTAAGGTTTCTTGCAGATGTTACTGTAAACGGACACCCCGATGTGAAGGTGAAAGACGAGAAAAAGCAATTCAGAACACCACATATTCCTGATTTTGATAAATATGGTGCTTACCCGAAAGGTACCAAAGACAAACTGTTGGAACTTGGGCCTGAAGGCTTTGCCCAGTGGCTAAAAAACGAAAAGCCTATTCATTATACTGACACCACCTTTAGGGATGCCCATCAATCGCTTTTGGCTACAAGAATGCGTACGATAGATATGCTAAAAGTAGCGGAGGGTTTTGCCAAGAATAATCCGCAGGTGTTTTCCATGGAAGTGTGGGGTGGAGCTACATTTGATGTGTGCATGCGTTTTTTACACGAAGACCCATGGGAGAGACTCGCTAAATTCCGTGAGGCCATACCGAATATTTTGCTACAAATGCTGCTAAGGGGTTCAAATGGTGTAGGTTATAAGGCTTATCCGGATAATTTAATTGAGAAATTTATTGTTAAAAGCGCGGAAGAGGGGATTGATGTTTTCAGAATCTTCGATTCACTCAACTGGTTGGAAGCCATGAAGGTGAGCATTAAAACGGTGCGAGAAAAAACCAACGCGATTGCCGAAGCAGCTATTTGCTATACAGGAGATATACTAGATCCTGCCCAGCAGAAATATACGCTAGCGTATTATACTAATTTCGCTAAGCAACTTGAAGCAGAAGGTGCACACATTATTGCTATAAAAGATATGGCAGGTTTACTCAAGCCTTATGCGGCAACAGAGTTGGTTGCAGCGCTAAAGGATGCGGTGAATATTCCTATTCATTTACATACGCATGATACCTCGTCCATTCAATCGGCCACCTACTTAAAGGCTATTGAAGCCGGGGTAGATGTGGTAGATGTAGCGCTGGGAGCGGTTTCCGGGCTTACCTCTCAGCCCAACTTTAACTCAGTAGCCTCTTACATGAAAGGGCATGAGCGCGAGTTGCCGCTGAACATCGACTCCCTAAACGATTACAGCAACTATTGGGAGACAGTTCGTGAGTTTTATTACCCGTTTGAATCCGGTTTAAAAGCAGGCTCTGCTGAAGTGTACGACCACGAAATCCCCGGTGGGCAATATTCAAATTTAAGACCTCAAGCGAATGCACTCGGCCTGTCCGATAAGTTTGAAACGGTTAAGAAGAACTATGCATTAGTCAATAAAATGTTTGGCGATTTAGTGAAAGTAACGCCATCCTCAAAAGTAGTGGGAGATATGGCTCTGTACATGACTTCCAATAACTTAAGTCCGCAAGATATTTTAGAAAGAGGTAATTCCCTCTCATTTCCTGATTCAGTCGTTGGACTTTTTAAAGGTGAGCTAGGCCAGCCGGAAGGTGGTTTCCCTAATAAGTTGAGCGAGATTATATTAAAAGGTGATAAGCCTTTTACGGATAAGCCAAATGCACATCTGGCTGCTTTTGACATGGATAAAGAAATGGTGGATTTTAGAAAGAAATTCGATAAAAACCGAACGGAGCTCGACCTGCTTTCATACCTGCTTTACCCGAAAGTATATGAGCAATACTACAAGCACCTTCAGCAATATGGTGAGGTTTGGTACATTCCTACACTACCATTTTTCTATGGTTTGAAGAATGGGGAAGAAATGTTAGTTGAAATAGCCGAGGGTAAAACCATTATTATTAGGCTGTTATTCATGTCCGAACCTAATGACGAAGGACTGAGAACTGTTTCATTTGAATTGAATGGGCAAACCAGAAGGATTCAGGTAAAGGATGAGTCGGCCAAGGTGGAGAAAAATAATAACGTAAAAGCAGTAGAAGAAAATGAAGTAGGTGCGCCACTTCAAGGCAGGCTAGCCGGCATAAAGGTGAAGGTGGGCGATGAGGTGACTGAAAATACCCC
This sequence comes from uncultured Cytophagales bacterium, assembly GCA_963832285.1. GTDB lineage: Bacteria > Bacteroidota > Bacteroidia > Cytophagales > Cyclobacteriaceae > Marivirga. The sequence continues at coordinate 142,640 of CAWHTP010000011.1, read as the reverse complement.
TTTGTTTATTATTGAAGCCATGAAGATGGAATCTACCATAACGCCACCACGTGCAGGTGTTGTAAAGCGAATCTATTTAAAAGCCGGAGACATGGTATCGCAGGACGATTTGGTGGTGAGTTTGGAGTGATAATAAATTGTTTATTGAACTCAGCTAGTATAATACGTTTAGCAAGTAGGCCATGGAATTTCAATCAATTTTTAGAAAAGTAGATAAAGTAACGAATCAAATCATTTTGATATAATTCAGCAATTATGTTGTCAGATTTGAAAGTTGAAGATATCACGTTAACATAAATTAAAATTTTTTTGTAACTATTCAGCAAGACCTATACAATATTTAAATATCGTTATCAGTAAATGGTAAAAACTAAAACTATAAATGTTAAAGGAAATGAAATTACCCTATTCAACAATGAGGTAGGTGATTTCATATCATTGACGAATATGCTTAAAGCGAAGGATGGTGATTTTTTTATCTCCGATTGGTTGCGTAATAGAAATACCGTTGAATTTTTAGGGATTTGGGAATCGGTGTACAACCCTAATTTTAATTATGGCGAATTCGCCATAATTAGAAGTCAGGCAGGATTGAATAGTTACAAAATCAGCGTTAAAGATTGGGTTGCAAAGACTAATGCTATTGGATTAAAAGCAAAAGCTGGACGCTACGGAGGTACTTACGCTCATTCTGATATTGCATTTGAATTTGGGATGTGGATTAGTGCCGAGTTTAAAGTTTATTTGATAAAAGAATTTAAAAGATTAAAAGAAGACGAAAGTAGTCGCTTAAATTTAGAATGGAATCTTCAAAGAACACTTTCCAAAATCAATTATAAGATTCACACAGACGCAATTAAGACAAATATTATTCCAAATTTAATTTCAAAAGCTCAAATTAACTTTACCTATGCCAATGAAGCAGATTTGCTAAATGTGGCTCTTTTTGGAATAACGGCAAGGCAATGGAAAGAAGAAAACCCGAATGCACAGGGCAATATGCGTGATGATGCCAATATTGAGCAATTGGTTGTTTTGAGTAATATGGAAAGCATCAATGCCTTACTAATTGAACAAAGATTAAGTCAAAAAGATAGATTAGTACAACTCAACAAAGTAGCCATTACGCAAATGAAATCACTTTCAGTGAATAAGTCATTTAAAAATTTGAGAAATTGACGCTATAGCAATAGAAAAAGCTGAAATGCAAAAAGCCTTTTACGAATAAGCCAAATGCACACCTTGCTGCTTTTGACACGGAGAAGGAAAGGTGGATTTCAACAAGAAATTCGATAAAAACCGAACAGAGCTCGACCTGCTTTTCTACTTACTTTACCCTAAAGTATAAAATTGAATTTTTTGCCTTCCGTGAATTAAACCGGCAATGTTTAGTGTATTGGTCGCTTTGGTAAATTTTCTACTTTTAGCGTTTAGACTTTAGCAGGAAACCTCAACGCATCAATTAAAACAAGATATTGGGAATTGTGGAATGGTGCAATTATATGGTGCTTAGTAAAATAATATTTTAACCATTTTAAAAACATCCTGGTGCTACCATATTTTTTAGTACCTAAAATCAATATTATATGAGCAAAGCCCATTTTAATACTGATTACGCAGGTAAATTTTGTCCGCTGCGCCAAAAGAAATCGGAATTTTGCAGGAGTTGCACCTAGTACCATAGCTGCTTCCGCTTTAGAGAGTGTATAATAATCCATTAGCTCGCAGAACATTTGAGGCGAGTATACCGGGCTACATAAAGGGTCGTGATAAAAGTAGCAACCGAAAAAGCTAGCTTTATTATCAAAGCCAAAGCAAAAATTAAATTCATCTATTATTATATGTAATATCCTCTCTTTCTCCTCTTCAGGCAGGAAAAGCTCATAAGTAATTGGCCAATATTGCTTTTTAAACTTTCGTGTATGCTCATTTATCTTTACTGCCATGTTATTCTTTCTCTTGTATGATGGCGTACCAGCCTGGCAGGGTTATAAATAATTGCTTGCTCTCCGACTGCGCCTCACGATTATTCTGCGTTACCTGTATATTTCGTTGGGCGTTATACAAATCCCATTGCTTTTGAGCCAAAGCGTAGTTGTAGCGGAAAGATTTTTCATGCTCATATTGCTGCACAAAAGCTTTTCTTTCTTCCAAAAAAGAGGCGTTTAGTTGCATTCCCCCTTGGTTGGCTATATAAATATCTCCGGCTTTAGTATAATAGTTTGCTACTGAATCTAGCAGTGCAACAGATGCCTGATACCGACTGTATTCTTCCATAATTGGTGACGGTTTATTTATGAAATTTGAAGTAACGTCCGCTGCAATTCGCCACGCTTCAACCTGCTCATTATTACCTCCATAATATAAAGTAAGCTTTTCTGATTTCGGAACTTGGCTGATTGAAAATGAGGGAGGTTGTAGTGGATTGATCTGCCAGTAACTTTCAGCAAAGTTGAGCCTAAAAACCTTTGAGATTTTCCTGCCGGTGTCCGATGACTGTAATATATCTTTATTGATGATTTCTGTATAAGTAATTATGATACTGTCGGGTGCCGTAGTACTTGCTTGAAAACTTCCTGCCGGGAAAGTGAAGAATACGCCTGATCTGGTTGAAATCTCTGCGTATTGATCGGCAGGTAGCAGGATATTTTTTACCGAGGCGTTCACCACCGAAAATTCTATGTCATTAATAGGTGGTTGCTGCAATCTGGCCGTATCTCTGGCAGCATAATCTGATACCTTAGAGATATCATTTCTAAACCAGCCAAGTTGCGTGTAGGCATATCCCATAAAAGCTAAGATAAATACCAGCGAGGCAGCTACCGCCATCCATGGCCTCAAACCGCTATGTTTTTTCATTTGCGGTACAGCAACATGATCATTTTCTAATTGCTGCTTTAAATTATTTTTTAGTACGCCATAAGCTAAAGTATCACGGATAATTTTTTTTTGCCGATAATCCTTTTGAAATGCTTCATCTTCAGTAAGCATTTTTTCAAATAGCTGAAGGTCATTTCCTTTCAGTTCACCGCGTAAAAATTGATCGATAAAATTTTCCTTTTCCCCGTCCATCATATTGCTGTACCTAGTAAGGCTTCAAAATTTTCTCCTGCAAGCTGCCTGGCACTTTCTATGCATTTTCCTTTTTTCTTTTTTACACTGTTGTAATTGCTGTAACCGTATTTTTGCGCTAAAAAATTGTACTCCAATTTATGAATATAGAAGTCCAGCAATAATTCATAACAAGGCGGATTGAGTTTTTGCAGCACCAATAAAACGGCCTCATAATCAATCATTTCTGTTTCCCCTTCCAGTTGTATCGTTAAGGCCTGCTCCATGTCACCGGCTCGAGCTAATTCTTTTTTGTTTTTTCTAATAATATCTATCAGTTTATAATTGGCAACGGAATAGACATAAGTTGAAAGTTTGGAGGTGAGATTGCTTTCTGTTAACTCACTATTCTGTATTTTAAAAATAATAGTTGTCATCAGCTCTTAAAACTGTGGCAAATTTTGGTACCGTGCGTTATTTTAACAGCAAATCAATGCATTGATAAAATCTTTTCCAATGCAAATTGTTCTCATCCCTAAATTATTATCTACCACAAATATTATCATGATCACAACGTCATAGCCCACGGTTTTAACCGTGGGTTTTCGAAATATATTTGGATATGCATTTTGGTGGAAACAATTTGATAATCCAAAATCGTCCCCAAAATTAAATCCATTTCACCCCGGACAATAAAAATGGTTACAACCATTGGATTTTATCGTCCATTCATATACCCACGGTTAAAACCGTGGGCTATATTGGCATCATATCGTATTGGGAATCGTGATTTTTTTGCTACCTATTAGTGTAAACCCGCCAAAATGAGTTAAATTAACCCTCATGCCACACTCATTCTGCAAAATATGGATTCATGCTATTTGGAGCACAAAGGAGCGGGCACCCACTATCAGTTTGGACAAAGAAAAGGCTGTGCATAATTTAATGCGAAAGGAATTTATAGATTTTGGCTGCCCTGTGAGGATTATAAATGGAATGCCGGACCATGTGCACTCTTTGTTTTTGTTGAGTGCCAACAAATCAATCGCAGATGCCATCAAACAGGTTAAAGGTGGTACCACACACCATATTAACCAGCATAATCTGCTCCCGGAAAAATTTTTATGGCAAACAGGTTATGCGGCCTTTTCCGTCTCAGAATCTGTAATTGAGAAGGTGTATCGGTATATAAAAAATCAAAAAGCCCACCATGCAATAAAATCAGTAGAGCAGGAATATCAAGAGTTTTTAGAACTGCACGGATTTGAAAATGAGAAATAAGAGTAAAATAGCCCACGATGGGTTTTAGATGTGCATTTTGGACAAAGCATTTTAATGGTTAGGCTCGTTATAAAACAAAAGGTTTTAGGGCAGCTTTTTTGTTACATGAATGTTAAACAAATTATGAATTACAACATCTCATTGTGGGAAAGAGCAGCGCAAGCTATGATGCAATTATCCAAACAATAGCCAATTACCTTGGAAGCGGCATAAGAGCAAGTCCAATGGCTGAAGAAAAACACCGAAAAAAAGCAAAGGAAGAAGAAAGATTAATTTTATTCGCTAAACCAGAGAATCTTTTGCTAAATAATTTTTCCGAGGCTAATTTTTTATCCAGTGGTGCCGAACAAAAGGTCTATGTAACGGAAGAAAAACAAACTCCACAAAAACTAACCTACCACTGTACAATTTGGCTGATAATAGTTGCTCGATCTGTCTATCAAACCTCAAAAGGTAACATAAATAAAATTTCACAGTTAAGATAGTATATACCTTTTGCACAAGGAAGGTTACTCTACATCATACTAAAACTTTTTAAACTATGCAGCAAGACCCATACAACATCGTAAAATCGTTATCAGTAAATGGCAAGGAGCTAAAATACTACAGCCTCTCAGAATTGGAGAAGCAAGGCCATAACATCTCCAAATTACCCTTTTCTATTCGAATTTTATTAGAGAATGCCGTGCGTAATTTTGACGATTTCGCCATCACTAAAGAAAATGTTGAAACGCTCCTCAGTTGGAAACCGGAGGCCTCAGACAAAGACATTCCTTACAAACCTGCCAGGGTGCTGATGCAAGATTTTACGGGTGTTCCGGCTGTTGTTGATATAGCCTCGCTACGTGCCGAAGCCATTAGAAAAGGCAAAAAAGCCAAGGATATCAACCCGCTCATTCCTGTTGATTTGGTGATAGATCATTCCGTTCAAATTGATTTCTTCGGCACTAATTATGCCTACCAAAAAAATGTTGATGTAGAGTATGAAAGAAACGGTGAACGATACAAATTTTTGAAGTGGGCGCAGAAATACTTTGATAATTTCTCAGTAGTACCTCCGGGTATGGGCATTTGCCATCAGGTAAACCTGGAATATTTGGCTAAAGGGGTTATTGAGCGCGATGGATATCTAATACCCGATACATTGGTAGGTACCGATTCGCACACCCCCATGGTAAATGGTATTGGTGTAGTAGGTTGGGGCGTTGGTGGTATAGAAGCTGAAGCTGCTATTTTAGGGCAGCCGATTTATTTTATTATGCCGCAAGTAATAGGGCTGAGGTTAAGCGGCAAGTTGCCCCAAGGTACTACAGCTACTGATATGGTGTTGACCATCACCAAGTTATTGCGTGATTATGGCGTTGTAGGTAAGTTTGTAGAAGTTTTTGGTCCTGGTTTGGAGAATTTAAGCGTGCCGGACAGAGCCACTATTTCCAATATGTCACCGGAATTTGGCTGTACAGTAACTTACTTCCCTATAGATGACCAAACCTTGGCTTATATGGAAAAAACTAACCGATCGAAAGAGCAGATTGATCTGGTTGAGCAATATACCAAAGCTAATAAGTTGTGGAGGGAAAATGAAGACGAAATAAATTATTCGCATGTACTGGAGCTCGACCTGAGCTCGGTGGTGCCGACAGTATCAGGCCCTAAACGCCCACAGGATAAAATATTGGTTTCAGAATTTCATGATAAATTTAAAGATTTATTAAAAAAAGAACATAGTCGAAGTTATGTAGCACCTAATGAAAGACAGGTGAGTACCTGGTATGCCGAGGGTGGAGAGCAGCTCAATAAAAAAAGCAGCACAAGCGGCAATGAGGATATTGAGATAAAGGAAAAAACGGAAAATGGCCTAAAAACTGTAAGCATAAAAACGCGACAAGGTGAATACACCCTGAGCGATGGCTCAATTGCCATTGCCGCTATAACAAGTTGCACAAACACCTCGAACCCCAGCGTAATGATAGGTGCAGGTTTAGTAGCAAAGAAAGCCGTTGAACGCGGAATTGACGTTAAACCATGGGTAAAAACCAGTTTAGCACCAGGCTCAAAAGTAGTGACGGATTACCTCCAAAAAGCCAATTTATTGGGCGATTTGGAAGCATTAAGATTTCACTTGGTAGGTTACGGGTGCACCTCATGTATAGGAAACTCCGGGCCCTTACCTCCGGCTATTGCCAAGGCGGTGGAGCAAAGCGATTTGATCGTTTCCTCGGTTCTTTCCGGCAACAGAAACTTTGAGGCGCGGGTGCATCCTCAGGTGAAAATGAATTTTCTGATGTCGCCCATGTTGGTAGTAGCATATGCATTGGCAGGGCGGGTGGATATTGACCTGAACAACGAGGCGTTGGGTTATGATTCCAACAATGAGCCAGTATATCTCAAAGATATTTGGCCGAGCAATGAAGAAATAAACGAGGTAATGAGCAAAGTGCTTTCACCGGAGAGTTACGATAAAAATTACGGTGAAATTTTTGAGGGAGATGAGCAGTGGAAAGCGATGAAAGCACCTGAAAATGATGATTACGAGTGGGATGCAGACTCCACCTATATTAAGGAAGCTCCGTTTTTCAAAGATTTATCGGACGATGCAAAGGAGGCTACTGATATAGAAGATGCTTATGTCTTGCTTAAATTAGGCGATTCTATCACTACCGACCACATTTCACCTGCGGGTGCGTTCGCTGAAGCCTCGGCTGCCGGACAATACCTGGTAAATAGAAAAGTGGAGAGAAAAGATTTTAATTCCTACGGATCGAGAAGAGGAAACGATGAGGTGATGGTGCGTGGCACTTTTGCCAATGTGCGTATTAAAAATGAGCTAACGGAACAAGAAGGTGGTTATACCACGCATATACCCAGTGGAGAAGAATCCACCATTTATGAAGCAGCTAGCAAGTACATGGCTGAAAACCAGCCCACAATTGTTTTAGCGGGCAAGGAATATGGTAGTGGTTCCTCGCGAGATTGGGCGGCTAAGGGTACGTACTTATTAGGGATAAGAGCGGTAATTGCCGAAAGTTACGAACGCATTCACCGTAGTAATCTGGTAGGAATGGGCGTGTTACCACTACAATATGCCGAGGGAGAAACTGCCAGCTCATTAGGCCTTGACGGTACCGAGCAATTTACCATTTCCGGTATTTCGGATGGTTTATCGGTTGGTAAAATGCTGGATGTTACTGCTAAGCCCAAAGATGGCAAGGAAATAACCTTTAAAGTGTTGTGCCGACTGGATTCAGGGATTGAAATTGAATACTACAAGAATGATGGTATTCTTCAATATGTACTCCGTCAGTTTCTGAAAGAATAGCTGGGTTTAACTTTAAAAATTTACAGACCAGCTTTATTCCTGTTTTTTAGGTATCCGCTTCAAATTATTTAAACATGCACATCTTGTACGTGTTTCTTTAGTGATGAAAGAGGATGTTCAAATAGTATGGCTTAAGCGTGATTTGAGGTTAACGGATCATGAACCATTGCTTCAGGCAGCTACAAATGGTAAACCTACGCTTATTATTTATATTTGGGAGCCTAGTTTACTCGCAGCAGAAGATTACAGCGCCAGACACTGGCAATTTGTAGCGGAATCCTTGGATGACATGTCAAATCAATTGGCTGAACATAACTTAGAGGTGCTCCAATTTAGCGCTGAGGCAGTCGGGGTTTTTGAATATCTCGATAACAAATTTGTCATTAATCGGATACTATCCCATCAGGAAACCGGCTTAAGAATTACGTACGAAAGAGATAAAGCTGTTCAGCAATTTTGTTCTGCACGTGAAATTGTTTGGGAGGAATTTCAACAATTTGGGGTAAAGAGAGGCAGAAGCAATCGCAATGCGTGGGCACAAGAGTGGTATAAGTTTATGGAAAAAAGCATTCAAGCTTATACCACTTAGCCAAATAGTTACGGTTCCTAAATTTGATATCCCCATGGAAATAGATGGAAGCGTAATTAGCAAAAATTTTCTTGCAAGCCCGCATAGTCTGCAAAGAGGCGGAATGACTATGTCAAATAAATATCTGAGTACCTTTCTAAGCGAGCGGCATAAAGGCTACAATAAAAATATTAGTAAGCCGGAGTTAGCAAGAAAATCGTGCAGTCGATTGAGTTCTTATTTAGCTTATGGCAACTTAAGTGTCCGCCAGCTATACCAATCGGCCAAAAATGCAAAAGCAAGTGGAAATAAAAGCGCATTAAATAGTTTTATGTCGCGTTTGCGTTGGCACTGCCATTTCATACAAAAATTTGAAATGGAAGATCGTTATGAAATCGAAAACATCAATAGAGGTTTTAATACCATCCGCACAGAGGAAGACAATCTATTGTACGAGGCATGGGAAAAGGGACAGACAGGATTTCCGCTGGTTGATGCCTGCATACGCTGTGTGAAAGCTACCGGATACTTGAATTTCCGCATGCGTGCTATGTTGGTATCTTTCGTGAGTTATCATTTATGGCAGCCTTGGAAAAGAGCGGCCGTATTTCTGGGCAGGCAATTTCAAGATTTTGAGCCGGGTATTCATTATCCTCAATTTCAGATGCAATCCGGGGTAACGGGTATTAATACCATCAGAATGTACAATCCGGTGAAGCAATCTGCCGATCATGACCCCGAGGCTAGCTATATAAAGAAGTGGGTGCCTGAGCTGGCTAATTTACCCACCCGTTTTGCCCATAAACCTTGGGAATTAACCGCTCTCGAGGAGCAAGCTTATCACTTTGAGCTGGGGAAACATTATCCTCGGCCTATCATAGATTTGGAAAAAGCCGGAAAGCACGCCCGCAATAAAATATGGGCCATGAGAAAAGACCCGCTGGTTAAACAGGAATCGAAAAGAATACTGAAACGACACACCACTGAAAACAGAATGGTGTAATTTCTTACATCTCATTGTCTAATTTATTACGTTTGTTTATCTAAAGAATAAGACTCCTCTTGCTTAAACTCATCAGCACATTTTATCGAAAATTTAAGAACCGACCATTCAGAATACTACTTTTAGTATGCTGGGTGCTACTGCTAGTAATGTCTGTACTCCAATTGGGTAAGCTAAAAGTAGCTTTCGATTTTGAGTCATTTTTTGATCAAGATAGTACAGATAAGCAGTTTTATAATGAACATAAAAAAGCTTTTGGGTATGATAATGATTACCTGCTGCTTATTGTGGAGTCGAATGAAGGGCTCTTTAACCCTGCAAACTTCGCAAAACTAAAGGGATGGCAACAAAGTGCTCGACTTATTGAGGGTGTGCAATCCATCAACTCTCCACTTGACTTAAAGAGAATAGTAGAAACACCTTTTGGGCTCACCGCTTTTCCACTTATTCACTCAAATGATAGTACCAAGCTCAAAACTGATAGTGCTAAAATAGCAAAGCATCCGCTATTTAAGCAATATTTTAATTTTGAGCAGCAAGCCATGCTTGTGTCTGTTGAGCATGCCCATTTTGCTGATAAAGCCACAGAAGATGCTTTTTTAAAAGAGCTTAAGTTGAGTTTATCTCAATCGGAAATAGCAAAATATAGTTTAGTGGGCAGATTAACTGCTCAGGCCACCTTTGTAGAAAATATAAAAGGTGATTTTCTGCTATTCTCGTCATTGGCACTTGTGCTTTCTGCAATCTTACTTTGGCTTATTTACCGGTCTTTTCGCTTAATGTTAGTGCCTTACTTGGTAAGTGTCACCACCATGGTTTTTATCTTGGGTTTCATGGCTTTTTCCAACATTCCGCTAAGCATATTAAGTGTTTTACTCCCTACCATTATATTATTTGTTTCCACCTCCGATGCGGTTCATTTACTTAATGCTTTCAGTGCTTCTAACAATAGCACATACCATATAAGATTGCAGGAAGCCGTAAAGCACGTTTTAATTCCTACCTTCCTTACCTCAATAACTACAGCCATCGGGTTTTTAAGTTTGTGTTTTTTACCTTCGCAGCCCATAAATGAGTTAGGCTATTTAGCGGCATTAGCTATTATGTTGGCTTTTGCAATTAATTTTGTTTTTGCCCCACTTCTGCTGGTGCAAAACAAAAAGGCCAGGCTCGTTAAACTACCCATTAAAGGATTTACCGTTTGGTTATTTAGGAAAAAAATACAGGTTTATTCAGCCTTCGGTACTTTACTCTTGGTCGCAGTTTATTTTGCCTTTCAATTAAATACGGATGCTTACCTGCTCAAAGATTTGCCCGAAAATGACCCTGTTAGGAAGCAGTTTGAGTTGGTTGATAGACACTTTGGAGGTTCTAAGCCATGGGAATTAGCAATTTGGCCTGCTGATAGTGCTGTTGCAATGTGGTCGCCAGCTTTTATGAGAGAAGTTAATAAAGTGACTGATTTTATGAGTGACTCGTTAGCCTTCGGGAGAGTCATATCGCCTGCTGAGCTACTCAAGTATGCAAATCAGGTAAAAAAGGGTGGTATTTTATCGGCCTATAAATTTCCGGAAGAGAACATTGAAAGCACCATAGTAACAGCTAAGAAGCTCAACAATTATTTAAACGGAAAGGTAATAAATCGAGCAGGTAATTACGCACGCATAGTAGCTTTTATGCCCGACTGGGGCGCTAAATTGACTACAGCGAAGAATGAAAGTTTACAGCATTTCATAGCGGCCTCCATCGATCAAAATATAGTGGCTTATCAACTTACAGGCACTTCCTATTTAATTGATAAGAGCAATGAGCTCGTGTCATTAAACCTCCTAAAAGGTTTGCTAATGGCTGTTGCTTTAATAGCAATAATATTAGGCATTTACTTTAAGTCGTTAAAACTGCTCCTCATTAGTTTGGTGCCCAATTTAATTCCACTGCTTTTTACTGCAGGGCTTATGGGTATTATGCAGGTGCCTATAAAACTTACTACAACTATTATTTTTGTAGTAGCTTTTAGCATTGCAGTGGATGATACCATCCATTTTATTTCGGCTTACAAACGGCAGCCAAGCAAAAGTAACATTTGGAGCACTATCCGAACTTTCAGGCTGGCCGGACTGTCAATTTTAATTACTACTTTAATTATTGTGAGTGGCTTTTCACTCTTTGTTTTCAGCGATTTTGCTACCACCTTTTATTTGGGTTTCTTTTTAGCAATTTCACTTATATTTGCCTTGCTAACTGATATATTTTTGTTGCCTTTAATTTTGGGTAGTAAAAGCAGTAGCGCTACTTCCTATCCTTAGAATCAATCACTATCGTCACGGGACCATCATTTATTAAAGATACTTTCATATCTGCTCCAAATTCACCAGTTTTTATGTCGGTAGGTAGTAACTGATTTAGGGCTTTAATCATACTTTCATACAATGGTATGGCTATGTCAGGCCTAGCGGCTTTTAAGTATGATGGTCTGTTGCCTTTTTTCGTGCTGGCCTGCAAGGTAAACTGGCTGATGAGCAGAACTTCACCATAAACCTCAATTATGCTTTTGTTCATTACACCGGCATCATCATTAAAAAGCCTCATGTTAGCAATTTTTTTGCTAAGCCAATCAATTTCCTGTTGGTCGTCAGCTACCTCAATACCCAGTAAAATCATGAAGCCTTGAGCAATGCTGCCTTTTATAATTCCATCAATTTTTACTGAGGCCTCACTTACTCGTTGAATTACTGCAATCATTGTACAGCCTGTATATCGTCCGACTCAAGCAAGTTAAAATGTTCCTGCTGGGTTTTTGCCGATTGCTTCATGGCATGCGCAATTTGTTTGGCCGCTACAGGTTTGTATTTTTTCAATGGGCCTATTAGTATGAAGCTTAGTTTTTTCATAAACCACTCTGCAACTTCTTCGCCTGTACGTTTTTCATTTCGTTCGCCTGTAATTAAGGACGGCCTGTAAATATGAGTGAATTTAATCTTCATTGCCCTTACCGCTTCTTCCGTTTCGCCTTTTACTTTATTATAAAATATAAAAGAGCCGCTATCAGCACCCATCGCAGAAATTAAGTGGAAGGAGGTGGCATCGTTTTCTTTAGCAACTGAGGCAAAATCAACGATATAATTAAAATCTACCTGCCTAAAGTTAGCCTTGCTACCTGCTTTATTAATGGTTGTGCCCAGGCAGCAGAAATAATCAGTTGCCTTCAAGACGTCCGTAAAGTTTGTGAGCTCATCAAAATTTTCTATAACTACTTCCTTAGTTCTAGGATGATCAGCTAAACTGAGACTTTTTCGGTTTACCACAATTATTTTATCGTAGTATGAATCATCTAGCAGTAGGTCTAAAAGGTGACCGCCCACTAGGCCGCTCGCACCCAAAAGACAAGCAGTTTTTTGGTTATCCATTATTATTTTCTTGGTTAGATTTTGTTTCTTCTTCCCAGCTAAGAAATTTCTGAATTTCAGTATCTAGTTGCTTATAGAGCCAAATAGCGAGTGTGGCATCATCTAAGAAACCACTTACAGGTATAAAATCCGGTATAATATCGATTGGCGTTACAAAATATATTAGCACGCCTGTTATATAAAGTATGTTTACCCAAGAAATACTGCGATAGCTACCATTCACATAAGCCTTAAACAATCGAATGTAAGTGGCGAAAACTTTTTTTGTTGACCGGATTTTAGCGGAGATAAGTGCTTTAGACTGTAATGTCTCAATAGCCGAACCTAATAGCTTTTTACTCAAATCCCTGTTGCTTAAAACCCTTGAGGCCCTACTTATTGCATTCTTATACGATAGTTTCTTACTCATTACGTTGTTGCTTTAATGCTTTATTCCTTTTAATTGGCACAAATATATATGCGTACAAGGTATATAGCGTAAAAGATAATAATAAGATTAAATAAAAATCGCTCAGGAAATTTTTATATATAAAAATAGTCCAAAAAACGACAGTAAATGTAATTCCTAATACAATTCTTATGTTGTTCGCTTTTATCTGGGTTTTAATATGTCTATCCTCCATAATTTTTTTTAAATTATACGGCAATTTACAATATTATTAAAAATCTGACTTCTGCAGTTCATTAAAATAAAAGCTAATTCTAAGAGTTAATTATCTCCCCAGTTTTTAGTAAGAGTGAAATAACTTTTATGCTTGCAACAACCACTTTTGTATAATTTGTGTCAGTTTATTCAAGCATTTAGATAAAACTATAATTACGGAATAATCTCAAACTAATCATTGTTTATGAACCAGTCAATATTGTATAAAGTTTCGGTAATTTTGTTTAGCTGTTTAATTTTTATTTGTGCAGCGCAAGCCCAAGAAACGGAAAAAGAATTGACTGCTGAAGCAAAAACAGTAATTGTAGTTTATACAAAAACAGGCGAGGTTATTAGAGGCTACTTGATATCGCAAGATGCCAACTATCTGAAGCTAGAGAGCCTGAATTTTGGAAATATAGTGATTGCCACTAATCAAATTAATAAAATAGTGATGGCTGATAGCAACGAAGCTATGGCAGATAATAAGGCCGAACGAGAGCAGCCTATCAAAACACCTAGCGGGATGCTATATCGCAATGAGCAGAATTACCTTTTGGGCGCATCCGCTTTTAACTTAAAAGAAGGAGAGGCCACCCTGCAAAATAATATTTTAACCTATCAATATGGGTTTGCCGATAACTTTTCTATGGGTTTTGGCACAAGCTTGTTTGCCCTGCTTGGCGGTGCAGGCATCTTATATATAAATCCAAAGTTCACTTACCGAATCAACGAGCACCTTGCTATTAAAGTAGGTGCAGATGCCCTTGTTGGCATAACGATAGATTCCGATGTGTCATCGGCTGCGATATTTAATACAGGGTTTACTGTTGGCAATCCGGATATTCATTTTACCGCAAGTGCGTATTACGGGTTTTTGTCTGAATTAGGTACAACGGATTTTATATATTCTGTTGCTGGAGCAGCACGCATATCAAGAAAAGTGAGTATAATAGGCGAAAATTTTTTATACCGTTTTGGTGAGAATGATTATCAGTACTTGGCATTACTCGCCTTGCGGCTGCATAGTAATAAGAGTTCTCTGGATTTGGGCTTTGCGGCAAACAAAGAAATTAGTGATTTTATTTCTGTTTTAGGTATACCAATTATTGCTTTTTCAATAAAAATTTAATCTTCATTAATTCCCAATTTCAGGCTAAAACTCGCGTTGAATTTCCTCCTTAAGCAGTCTGAGGCTGTAATCTATTGAATCATTTGCTTTGCTAAGCGCTTGCTCGTAAATCAGCTTTACTAGCACAATGCTCTTTTCTTCAGCCTCAAGCGTTCGTGCCGATTGATTGATGGTCATAATCAATTCTTCCTTTGCCGTTTTTACAGACTCCCACGCATCAACGCTCATATATACTTGCTGCGAAAGGTTGTGGTTAAACTCCTCCCTTACTTCATTGAGTAACAAATACTGCAGTTCAGCTACATTTTGGTCGCCTTGTTGCACTCTTTTAATAAGTTGCTCCGGTGAAATTCTTTCTAAGTACAAGCACATGCGTTCATAGGCTTGCAACCTTAGAGGCAGCACAATTTCTTTATTCTTACCTTTCAGCTCTATTAAATTCCGCTCATTTGCCTTTTGTAACATGGTATTAATAGCCAGATACATCGCATACAACACAATAGCTGCCGGTAGAATAATTTTTAGTAAGTCCCAGATTGGCTCCATAATTTTAATTTGACAATTTTAACAAAATTATATTAAAAAGTGCTGAGGATAAAGACCTTTGCCAGATAAAACTAATTTAAGGTTACAAGCGTTGCCCTACTACCAACAAATTGTATGATGCTACCTATCGAAATAACAGAAAGTGCCCTAAGCGAGGTGAAAAATATTATGAAGCATAAAAACATTCCATCCGGCTATGGCTTGCGGATTGGTGTAAGAGGCGGAGGAGGTTGCTCGGTAGCGGGTATGAATTACATGCTGGGATTCGATAAAAAGAAAGCAACCGACAAAGAATTTGAGTTAGACGGCATAACTATATACATTGAAAAAAGTCATTTTATGTATATTATTGGTACAAGAGTTGTTTTTGTGGATGACAATGAGAGCAGGGGTTTTGTGTTTGAAAAGGGTTGATCTAACAATAACTTCTTTGAACTGCCTATGGTTAGGCTGCTCTAAATTATATGTCAATTAGATTCTACATTTATCCTTTCATTAGACAGTAATTGAAATGCAGAACTGTATTAAAACATTGCTTATAATTGCATCAATTTAAGTATAGCATTTATTTTTAGCAGAATTTTGCTAAGTGAATTGTGATAACTTTCTCACTTGTGAAAATAAAAATGAACTTTTTTTATACCAGTTTTTTATCTTTAGAAATATTATTTCGATTTACACATCTATATGAAAAAGAATTTTATACAAGCATATGGATAGTTTGCTTTGCTGTTTTGGCAACAGTGTATTTTTTCTCAGATTTTAAAGTTAATTCAGAAACTAACGAAAGTAAATCAGAAAAACTTTGGTCCTCCAAAAAAACCAAAGTCAAAGCTGGTGAAAAGGCGTATCAATCTCCTGATGGATTTATAAAATACTTCCAGCAAACCTCTAAACGAATAGGAGAAACGGAAAGTAAGTATAAAAATGGCTATAAGGCACTTGAACTACAAGATGCTAAAGCGAAGAGCCGAGCTGCTAGAGCAGCCAAGGCACCATTCGATGCAATATTTACCTCGCGAGGTCCCGGTAATGTAGGGGGCAGAACTAGAGCTATTGCCATAGACCCTGACGATGCCACGCATTGCACATGGGTAGCCGGAGCAGCAAGTGGTGGCATATGGAAAACCACAGATTGCGGTGTTACATGGTCTAATGTATCTGAGGGCTTGCCTAATTTATCTACTAATTCTATTGCACAAGCTGCGTCTAACCCTGACATTATTTATGTAGGAACCGGTGAGGTTTTTGCAGGTAATAGCTCCTTCGTTAGAGGCGATGGAATTTATAAATCGATTGATAGAGGCGTCAACTGGACGCTGTTGCCATCGACCGTTGATAATACTGACTACACATCAGTGAATAGAATTGCGATAGACCCTACAGACGCAGATATTGTAGTTATTGTTACTAATAGCGGTATATATAGATCAACTGATGGAGGGAACGCATGGACTGAAACCTTTGATGCACCTCTTGGAGGTTCCGTTCAAGATTTACAGGTCGATCCTAATGACTTTAATGTACAATATGCTGGTGTTAATAGCAATGGAATATATAAATCAACAGATGCTGGAGTTACCTGGTTAAATTCATCAGTGGGCATTAGTGAAGGTATCAGATTTGAAATAGCTGTTGCCCCATCAAACACCAATATAGTTTATACATCTACCTTTTCCGGAGATAACACCATTTTATATTATTCTGCAGATTTCGGTGCCACTTGGTTTAGGGTAGAGGATCCTGATTTCAATACAAATTTTCTATATTCACAAGGTTGGTATGATAACACCATTGAGGTAAATCCTTATAACCCTTACGAAGTTTTTGTTGGTGGTGTATCAATAGGTAAGTTCAATGTTGACATTAATGATTTAACAACCTCGAGAGGTTTCTTAGGAGTGGAAAATGGCACCTCATTTCTGGAATTGTATACTTACAATGCAGGCTTTAATGGCGGTACACTAGATATTGCAGAAGGTGATTTAAGTCCTTCAGATAATCCGGTATCTGTTGAAATTAGGTGGGGTAATACAAAGTCGCAAATGGCACATAGGTTTTCAGTGCCGTCTAATGGAGGTACTAACGGAGACGGGGGAGGCGGCATTCCTGTTACTAATTGGACATATGAGGACTATATAGAAGTGCCTTTTGAAGTATGGGATGTAGAAAACGATAGGCAATTGATGGTTTCGTTTCGTGATCAAGCAAATGATGGAGAATTTAACTTGAATCCTTGGGATGAAGAGAATGATCCGAGTTTATTGACTTCGAGAGAATATATTTATATTCATGACCTTGAGTACAATGGTACCACACCTAATTCAGAGGTTAGCAGCACTGCCGGTGGCGTTACGTATGCTAACATGTATTTCTTTTGGCCTATACTTGATGACGAAGCCACGTGGGATCCTGATAATTACGTAGATCAAACTTTAGCTATTAATTATGGTGATATATCTGCATTTGGATCTGAGGCTGAGATTGTGGCAGATGCAAGAAATGATTACGGAGGATTAAACAATAATGTACATGCCGATCACCATCACTTAACTTTTATTAAAACTGATGAAGCTAATGAGGAATTTATGATTATTAATGGTAATGACGGAGCCTTTACATTATCAACAAATAACGGTGCAACGTTTGTGACAAGAGAAAGTGGTTATGTAACTTCTCAGTTTTATGGAGCAGATAAAAAACCAGGTGATGATCGTTATATTGGTGGTATGCAAGATAATGGTACGTATGTATCCACTGGTACCGACTGTAGATGCTACCAACAGTTATAATTCCAAAATAGGAGGCGATGGTTTTGAGGTTATATGGCATGCAACCGATACGGATAAGGTAATTGGAGGCTTTCAGTTTAATGGTTTTAGAAGATCTACAGATGGCGGAGAGAGTTTTGTTGGCGCTACAAGTGGTATGGCTGATGATGGACCTTTCATTTCACGCTTGGCAGGTTCAAAGACTTCTCCAGATGTTATTTACGCCATAGGTGCTCCAGGGGTGTATAAGTCAACAAATTTCGGTGGTTCTTGGACCATGAAAGCTATTACTGCCGCTACTTGGAATGGTTCAAGTAGTTCAGGAGATGTTGAAGTTTCTCTTGCTAATGACAGCATAGTATGGGCTGGTGCCGGAATGGCCGATGGAATAGTAGATATTTTTGTTTCTATTGATAAAGGTGAGTCTTATACGACAGTAAACCTTCCGATCTTTCAATCCGGGTGCCTTTAGTACTGGTATATACACCCATCCTTATGAAGAAAACACAGCTTATGTACTATTTTCGATCGCAAATCAGGCTAAAATACTTAAAACTACAGATTTGGGTGAGACTTGGACTGACTTATCAGGCTTCGGAGAACAGTCAAGTGAAAGTTCAAATGGATTTCCCGATGTGTTTACACACAGTTTACTAGTTATGCCTTTTGATACAAATATTATTTGGGTAGGTACGGAAATTGGGTTATTTGAATCTTTAGATGGTGGTGCCTCGTGGAATATCAGAAATGATTTTCCTGCTGCTTCCATCTGGTCTATGAAGAATGTTGATGACCAAGTTGTGATGGGAACCCATGGCAGAGGCATTTGGACAGCTACGATAGAAGAGTTGAAGCCAACGCTGTTGTCAGTTGCAAGCTTTGAGTATTCAGGGTATGGCAAGGCATCTGTTATTGCGAGTTTACCTGTAGCATATGAAAATGTTGAATTGTTTATTAATGGTAAGAGTTTATTAATAGATGAGAATCCCGTATTAGGTGATAATGCATACAACCTTACTGGGTTTAATAATTTTAGTGGTGGTCAATTAAAAATTGTAGGAATATTTGAAGGTTCAGAGTATTCTAATGCGCTTACTATTGACAATATTGATTTGGCTCCTGCAGTGCTCGACTTTTCGTCCACCTTCGATGGTGAGATTTCGGACGTTACCATTGAATTAGAAAACAACGAGCCTTTTGATAAAATAGAGGTTTACTTTAATGGTACCTTGGTGCATACAGATGCTCAGGCTTTAACAGAAGCTGAAGCTTCGAGGCTTATTAACTTTACCTATAGCGAGCAGGCTGCAAATGCTGTAGAATTAAGAGCGTATATTGGTGATATGACTTTTAGCACCAACATTAACAGATTAGTAACCGCTACTGAATCAGCTTTGCAAACAAAAGTGCGTATTTATCCAAATCCTGTCGTAAATCAGCTGAACATTGCAGATGAGACTAATATTTTAGTGAACGCTAAAATCTACCAGCTTAATGGTACTTTGGTTAAAAAGGTGAAATTTAACAGCGCTGGTAAATTATTGGTTGTAAATGTTTCGAGCCTGAAAGAAGGTATTTATTTGTTGCAATTGGAATCAAAGGATGGCGCCATTAGAACTAAAAGATTTATAAAGGAATGATGAGAAGTATATTACCAGTCATTTTCTTTTCATTCATCATCATTGCCGGTTGTGCGCCTAAGGTGTCAAATAGCCAGCAGTCCGATGGCTACTCTCAGACATTCGTTGATAAAGCGTATAAAGTGCTAAATGTACCGCAGGTAAAATTTGAAGATAATGAAACTGCTGATTATGTGCTTTGTACTTATACTGCTGCTTCAAATGTGCCCGGTTCGCAACCCACACAAATAGCAGTAATACAAAAAGAAACCGATAAGGTAACTTATAAAACTAGTGTGAAAAATGGTTCTGTAAAATGGATAGATACTTACAAGTTAGAACTTTTTTCACCTCCGGGCATGCCTAAAGGCGACAATACAGGCGTGAAGGATTATACTTATCTGATTGATGTACGAACTGGCAAGCAGGAGAGAAAAATACAGCTTGAGGTGAAACACTAATCCTTAAGAAGTTTTTTGACATAAACTTCCACCCCTTCCTCCAATGGAGTGAAGGGGTTTTTGTATCCTATGCTTTTGAGTTTTCCCATATCTGCTTCGGTAAAATACTGATACTTATCCCTGATATCTTCTGGTGTATCAATAAAGCTGATTTGCGCTTTCTTCTCCATCGTTTTAAAAACTGATTTAACCAGATCGTTAAACGTTCTGGCCTTACCACTTCCAAGGTTATAAATAGCGGAGTCTTTCCTGTGGTGCATGAGCCATATCATTACATCAACTACATCAGCAACATATATGAAATCCCTCATTTGCTCACCATCTTTAAAATCCGAGTTATGCGATCGGAAGAGCTTCATTTGACCGGTGGCAGCTATTTGCTTATAGGCATGCCAAATTACACTGGCCATTCTTCCCTTGTGGTATTCACCCGGACCATACACATTAAAGAATTTTAAGCCTGCCCAGAAAAAAGGTCTTTTCTTCTTGATTGAAGTAGCCCAAAGATCAAATTCATTTTTTGATTCGCCGTATGGATTTAATGGCTTGAGCTTTGGTATTTGAGATTCGTCATCTTTATAGCCTAATTCACCCAAACCATAAGTAGCAGCAGAGCTTGCATATACCAGCGGAATCTGTTTATCAATACACAACTGCCATAATTTTTTACTATAGTCTGTGTTGAGCGCCCATAGCAATTCTCGGTCAAATTCCGTGGTATCAGTACGTGCTCCTAGATGGAAGATAAATTCTATCTCAAGTGTTTGCTCATTGGCCCATTCAAAAAAATTATTCCTATCTACCTTTTCAGCAATTTTCAGCCCTTTAAGATTTTTGTTTTTAAGTGGGTTATCGAACTTATCAACAGCTATAATGTGTTTGAAGCCGTCATCATTTAGTCTTTTAATAAGATTGCTGGCAATAAAACCTGCGGCACCGGTTACAATGATCATGCTAATGAATTAAATTATCCTTACAAGCAAAGCTATTTATATTACATGAATAAAACGTATATTTGCAGCCTAAAATTTGGACAACATGGTTTACGTTAATCGTAAAGAACATTTTAATGCTGCTCATAAGCTCTTTAATCCCAACTGGAGTAGAGAGCAAAATGAGGCTGTTTTTGGTCCTTGTGCCAATGAAAACTGGCATGGGCATAACTTTGAGCTTATTGTTACCGTGTCGGGCGAGCCAGACCCTGATACCGGTTTTGTTATTGACCTGAAAAAGCTGAGCAATTTGGTGAGGGAGGAAGTTATAGTGAAGGTAGATCATAAAAACCTAAACATGGATGTGCCTTTTCTAGAAGGTAAAATGACCAGCTGTGAAATAATAATTAAAGAATTTTGGGATATATTGGCGCCAAAAGTTAGTAAAATCCAATCATCTGCCTCTTTGCATAAATTAACGCTTTACGAAACGCCAAGAAATTATGTGGAATATTATGGCTAGTAATTTATTCCTGAATACATCAATAATTTTATAGGAGATTTTTTAACTTGCAGTAATGGATAATTTCGTTGTATCTGCTAGAAAATACAGACCTAAAGGCTTTGATGAAGTGGTTGGCCAAAGTCATATTACATCAACCTTAAAAAATGCCATTGATAATAATCATTTGGCGCAGTCACTCCTTTTTTGCGGGCCACGTGGAGTAGGTAAAACCACTTGCGCACGAATTTTGGCACGGCTTATTAATAATTTTGATGTGGATAATATGGAAGGTAATTCTTCCATGAATATTTACGAGCTAGATGCGGCATCGAACAACTCGGTGGACGATGTGAGAAATTTAATAGACCAGGTTCGGGTGCCGCCACAGCAAGGCAAGTACAAGGTATATATTATTGATGAGGTGCACATGCTTTCCAATTCAGCATTCAATGCCTTTCTGAAAACGCTGGAAGAACCACCCTCATACGCCATTTTTATATTGGCTACTACCGAGAAGCATAAGGTTATCCCCACCATTCTATCGAGGTGTCAGATTTACGATTTTAACAGAATACAGGTGGCCGATATTGCCGAGCACTTGCTTGATATAGCCAAACGTGAGGAGATTGAAACAGAGGAAGCTGCTTTGCACCTTATTGCCCAAAAAGCAGATGGCGCACTACGCGATGCGCTTTCTATTTTCGATTTGGTGGTTACATTTTCTCCCGACAATAAAATAACCTATCAAGCTACTATTGATAACCTGCATATACTCGATTACGATTATTACTTTAAAATAACTGAATGCTTAGAGAAGGAAGATATAGCCAATTGCCTGTTGATATTTGATGAGATACTCAAAAAAGGGTTTGACGGACAAAACTTTCTCAATGGCTTGGCAGCGCACCTAAGAGACTTATTAGTTTGTAAGGATGCAGTAACACTCGTTCTGCTTGAGGTATCGGACCAAGTGAAACAGCAATATAGTGAGCAGGCTAAAATCCTGAGCACCTCTTTTATACTATCTTCATTACAAATTATTAATCAGGCAGACCAAGCTTATAAGGCCAGCAAAAACCAGCGTTTGCATGTGGAGCTTACTTTAATGAAGATTGCAAAAATTAACAGTGCTATAAACCTGATACGTAGCAACCAGGAAGTGTTAAAAAAAAAAGTGAGCTAGCTGCTGCTTATGAAGTAACTCAGACTGCTGAGGCTAAATCTCAATCAGGTGAAAACGAAAAACAACATCTGAGCCAGCTCACAAATGCAACAAAAAAACCGGAAAAGCTCAGAGCTACTATTGATATTCCCCAGCCCGACAACGTGCTAAAAACAACAGCGGAGACAAAAATACCGCAAAATAAAACTACCGATTATTTAGGTAGTGAGCTTGCTGAGAATAAAGTGCCTGACACGGCTAAAACTGAGGAAAAAGAACCATTAGAAAAAGAGGAGCCTGTAACCGAAGCAACTGAGGAAATTTCTTTAGCCCTACTTAAGAAGTCAATTGTAACATATCTCGAAGAAAACGACAGTCACATTGACATCATGGCTAAAAATACATTAAAGAACGACTTTACTTTTGAGGATGATACCATCACTTTCACTTTGACTAATCCCTTGGAAAAGGATAAAATTGAGGCGGAAAAAGCAGGACTCTTAAAGTTTCTACGCAGCACTTTCAAAAATACAAAGCTGCACTTAGACTATGACGTTAATGTTCAGGCAAAGGCTTCCCGACCGTACACACCTAAAGAAAAGTTTGAAGCCATGATGGAAAAGCACCCGATACTTAGCCAATTAAAGGACAAATTAGGCTTAGATACTGATTATTAGCTATTGGGGATAACTAAAAAATATGAGAAGATATATGAAATAACCCTATAATTTCACCACTAAGCCAATGGCAATGGCGCTCTTAAATTGCACTCCGGGAGCGAATCTTGATTCTCCGGTAACTTCGTTTTCAATAATTTCTTTTGACTCAATATCTTCATCATAAATTAGTTGCGTGCTAAAGCTAGCATTGATAAATTTATTTACTTTGAAGATTAAAGCATTCTCCCAGTTTACATCTATCTCAGACAAGTTTTCATAACCCGCAAATAAGTTGAGATTGGAGGCGAAATTCACGTTCTCAAGAATATCCTTAACAAATGAAGAAGCAAAGTTTACTCCACCTTCAAATCTGTAATTGTCTCCTACTAGTACACCATAAGCCCCGCTGTTCGATAAAGTCTCGTCTAATACGAAAGTTGTTTTAGAGGATAATGGAGATAAGGTAGCAGTGAAAATCTTTTTATATTTATAAGTAACACCTATGTTTGCCAGCAAGAAAGCCGGTGCCATAAATTTAGAAATGACTGAATCTTTTCCATTAGTCATTTCAATACCTTCGGCAAATTGTGTTCTAAAATCTACTAAAGCTGATGCAAAGAAATTATTTTTAATCTTTCGACTGTAACGGGAAGCTAGAATAATATTATCATCTGTTTTTATAAATTGTTGATCGCTGTCGCCTTGTCTGAGAATTCCGTAGGCCATGTCCAATCTGTTCGCCCATAAATCCTTTCCTCTTTCGTAGTTGGCTTTAAAATTAGTAAGTGCACCTACAGAAACCGAACTTTGACCACCACCGGCCCAATTGGTTAAATTTACCTGCGAGAAATTAAAATTGATAGTAGCGCCTTTGTCCCAATAGCTGGTATCTGCAGGAATAGTATCGTTTTGGGCATACAGCTGTGAGGCAAATAGGAGCGCTATAACAGCTAGTAAAAGCTTCTTCATGAAAATGGAATTATTTTACTATTTATAGATCTAGCGTTCTTATTTCGTTCAACGCATTTTCTGTTAGGGGCTTGGTAATAAATTTTTTAACGTGATCGTTGTTCACAATTTTATCAATATCTCTTTTGTTATCTGAGCTGGAAAGTATAATTACCTTACATTTATCTTTCACTATTTCCGTAAATTTTTCGAATTCGTAAAGAAAGACGAATCCATCAACTATAGGCATATTAATATCTAGGAATATAATGTTTGGAAGCATATTAGAGTCGTTTTTATGCTCCTCTAAGTATTCCAGTGCACTTTTACCAGAGTTTTTTATTTCTACGGTTTTGGCAAACTCAGTAATTTCGATAATCCTTTTACTGATAAAATTGTCAGTGTCGTTATCATCTACTAGCATCACTAAATCAACAGTTTTTGTAGCTGTTATCATGTAATCACCTTCTTATTTCTATTTAAGTCCTACCTCGTTTAAGAGTTATTTTTAAACATAGGTAAACTTTCTTTTATTTAAAACTTATTTTACTTGAAAGTTACTTTTCAAATGCCGCAACAAAGGTAAGATAATGAACTAACATTCAATTTTTCTTGCTTCATTTATTTACTTTTGATGATAATTATTTCTCCATTTTTTAAATCATAATTATCCTTATCATTCCATAAGAGTAAGTCATTCAGGCTCACATTATATTTTTTAGCTAAACTATATAATGTTTCTCCGGGGCTCACTTTGTGTTTTGTATCCTCCTGTAATGTTTTTACGTCTTTTTCCTTTACTACCCCAATAGTATTAGGCTGATTTTTGGGTGAGCCAAACTCCATATAGTTAACTAATATTTTTTGGTTTATTGATAAGGTATCTCTTATGCTTAGCTCATTATATGATAATAGATCTGAAATACGCATGTTAAACCTGTTTGAAATAGAGAAAAATGTATCGCCCTTTTTAATAGTATAGGGCATAAGTTTGGGCTGTTGCTCCGTAGGTGATGCAGTCTTTCCCTGTAACTCATCGGTTTTTAAAGTTTCTACTTCAACAGGCGTAATAGTCCCAACGGATTCATTTTGCAGGTTTTCTGTAGTGGTATCTTCAACTACTGTTGTTTCCTCACCTTTATCATTACTAAAAATGGCAGGGTTCATTTGAGTGGAGTCATTAGTTTTGCTGTAATTCTCCGGTTTCTCAATTTTTTCGGCATTTGCCTCCATAGTCGTGGTTTCTTTTTTGCTGATTATATCTTTATTTATAATCAGGTTGGTATCAAGGTTTTTTGGATCTGCCTGTATGCTTACAGACGCTTGTTTTACAGACTTATATTCTACCGGCACGGAAGCCGGTCGGTTAAGTCTAAGCCATAAAACCCTGCCGGGAGCTGGTGTGGCCGGATCCTTCATTCTATTTTTTCGGTAAAGCTTATGGAGTTTCAGTCCGTATTTTTGGCTGATAGACCACATACTTTCTCCCGCTTGCACCGTATGGTAATAAAATTTGGCTCTGGCTCTTTTTCGTTGCAGATAGTAAATATCACCAATCACCAATTTTTGTGTTTGTGACATATCATTTAGTGACCTGAATTTTGCTTCAGCTAAGCCTCCTTTTTCTGCCAGGGTTTGTACGGTGTACCCTTGTGCAGCAATAATCCCCTTTAATCCGTTCACCTTTATTTTGTGGGCTATGGTCACATTTTTACCACCTGAATGCCCATCAATAATCGGATATTGCTCCTGCAACCGTTGATTAACCTCGCTTGGTAATTCAACCACTGGCGATTTTTTTGAGTCATGATAGGGTGTGTCACTGCTCGCCCTATCAACAGGTACGATTACTGTATAATTTTTATCAGATGGAATTTTACCTCGTTTAAGCCACTTGTTATAAGCTTCTAAAAGTTCTAAGAGGTACATTTTCATCTTTAGCAATATCTTTCAATTGCTTGTCCTGCACATTACGTAGCTGCTTGAGGTAGTAGGTTGGCTTGGAGGTGCCCAGGGCTTGTTCAAAGGCTATTTTATGCGCTAAATACTTTTTTAAGTACCAATAGGTTTTTTTAGTAACAGGTAATTTTTTCTCTCCATAGTATTTTTTATCTATAACGCTCCTTGCACCGTACACACCCCTTTGATAAGCAATAAGTGAATAGGCCCAGTTGTCAAACTGCTTGTTGTGCTTTTTTAGGTAACTGGCCGCTGCGCGCGAGGCGGAAACAATATTCATTCGCTCGTCCACCTGTTTATCAATCCTTAAATCATTTTCCAGACCTGAAATTTCCTTAAATTGCCAAAATCCTACAGCATTGCTCGATGATACTGCATCGGGTATCAGTGCACTTTCTTGAATTACCAGGTATTTAAAATCATCGGGCAAGCCTTCTTCTTCAAAAATTTGCTCGATAATGGGCATGTACATATCGGCTTTTTCGAGCTGTTTTTGGAAGTAGGAGTCACTACGGGTCAAGGCATCTACGTCTGATTGGATGTCATCGATAGCGCCCTTGGTTAGCTTAAGCTCCATGCCGGCAAAATCAATTTTATGCGGAACAGTTTGGCCAATACCGTTTATTGAAATAAATAAGAATAAGAGTATGCTACAGTATTTTATCATTTTTTTCTGAGGATCATTAATCCATCTCTAATGGGAAATAATACGTTTTGAACGCGCTCATCTTTCTGAACATAAGTATTAAAAGCTAAGATAGCCTGTGTATCTTCATCCAGTTTTTTCCGGTTTTTAGCCAGCACCTTGCCGCTCCAGAGCACATTATCAATTAAAATATAACCTCCCGGTTTCACCTGATCGAAACATAAATTGTAATAATTAAGGTAGTTTGATTTATCAGCATCTATAAAAACTAAATCCCATAATTCACCCAGTGTGGGAATTACCTCTAGCGCATTGCCATTAATAAATTTGATGGAATTGCTGTATGCACTTTGGTTAAAATATGACTGAACACGTTTTTCTAACTCCTCATTAACATCAATCGTATAAAGGAGGCCGTTTTTCTGCATTCCTTCAGCCATGCTCAAAGCGGAGTAGCCTGTATAAGTGCCAATTTCCAATATACGGGAAGGTTTAATCATGTGGCTAAGCATAGACAAAACACGCCCCTGTAAATGCCC
Organism: uncultured Cytophagales bacterium; assembly: GCA_963832285.1. Classification (GTDB taxonomy): domain Bacteria; phylum Bacteroidota; class Bacteroidia; order Cytophagales; family Cyclobacteriaceae; genus Marivirga. The sequence continues at coordinate 115,489 of CAWHTP010000011.1, read as the reverse complement.
ACTCAACATGCGCGGTTTAAGCACCTGCAAGTGAGTTTCTCTGTTAATTTTTGTTAGTAAAGGCGGCTCATTTTCTGAGTGATCATCAATGTAGGCGGATAGGTCCGTGTCAATAAACTCCATAATATACTATTTGGTGCTGTAGGTTAAAATGCTCAAATTTTCTTCAGCCCAAACTTCATTGGCAATATCCATTAATTCGGTGGCTGATATATTTTTAATTTGCTTAAAAATCTCATCTATTGATTCAATCTTGTCTTTATCCAGCAGGCTCCTGCCGAGCATCAGCATAAAACTCATGTTGTTCTCTTCCGCCATGGCCAATTGACCCATTAACTGTTGTTTAGCCACGTGCAGCTGCAAGCTTCCCAAAGGTATTTGCTGTAATTTTACAAGCTCTTTTTTAACCAGGCTTATGCTGCGGTTTAGTTGACCGGGATCGGTACCGAAGAAAATGCTGAATAAAGCGGTATCAATAAAAGGATGATACCCCGCATCAATGGCATATACAAAACCATGTTTTTCACGTAGGGCCATATTAAGCCGGGTATTCATGCCCGGCCCGCCCAAAATATTAACGAGCATAAAAAATACCAGTCGCTTGGGGTGGTGAATAGGGAAGGCCGTGGTGCCAATGGCACATTGCGCCTGGCTTATGTTGCGTGTAACGTTTTTAGAAATAGGCTGGTAGCAATCAAATAATAGCCGGTCTCTTTTTCTGCTTTTATGCGGAATATTAATGAGGTATCGCTCAATTAGTCGGTTAAGCTTTTGCGCTTTTATATCGCCCACCACAGAAAACACGATGCGCTCTGTATCTAAATTTTCATCCAAAAAATGAAGAAAATCGGCACGTTCAAAAGTTTTGAGGCTCTTTGAAGTGCCCAAAATATTATTGCCTAATGAATGCCCGTTAAAAACTACCTCATCAAACTCATCTTGAATGGCATCTTCAGGGGAGTCGGCATACATGGTCATTTCCTCTAAAATTACCTGACGCTCTTTTTGGATTTGTTTCTCCGGAAAATTTGAGCTGAAAGTAATATCAGTAAGTAATTCTATAGCTCTTTCTACATGCTGCTCCAATACCGATGCATGGAAGAATATTTTCTCTTTAGTGGTGTAAGCATTCAATTCGCCTCCAACAGAATCTAATCTATTTAGTATATGAAATGCCTTGCGCTTTACCGTACCTTTAAAAGCCATGTGCTCCCAAAAATGGGCTATACCAACTTGGTGGGGCTTTTCATCGCGGCTGCCAATATCAAGCGTGAAGCCACAATGTACAATTTTGGAATTGCTCACCGGTTGATGAACTACCCGTATACCGTTTTTGAAGTGTTTTTATTTGAAATGAATTCATGCTTACCTAAGCTTAACGCGCAAAAATACACATTTTTGATGGTTTACCTATTGTGCGTGATAATGCGTAAAACTAAAAAATTATGAGTATGCGTTGCACGGAAATAAGAAATTGCTCAATAAATTATTAGCTTTAGTCTTTTATGTCTGGTGTGAGTTGAGTTAAACAAACATGAGATAGCGTTAAATGGTGTATTATTTAATACTTTTTCCGTTACAAGACTTAAAGCATACAAAATGAAAATAGCTTTTGAAGCAAAAAGGGCATTTAATAATTTCACAGGTCTGGGCAATTATGCACGTTTTATTATTAATGCAATTAGTAGGCATTTCCCTGATGACAAATTGTTGCTTTACACACCTACCATAGCTGACCATCCCGAGGCTACTGCCTTCAAAAGAAAGTTTGATAAACAAGTAATAATGCCCGAAGGAGTATATGGGCACGGGGCTTTAAAAAATGTGTGGAGAAGCACCGTAATTTACAAGGACTCAGTTAATAAAAATGCAGATGTATTCCATGGTTTAAGCAATGAGTTGCCTTCGGGATATTCAAAAAATACTAAACGTGTGGTTACGATACACGATTTAATTTTTTTACGTTACCCGCAATTTTATCCTTTTATTGACCGCAACATTTATAAACGGAAGTTTAAGAAAGCTTGTGGTTCAGCAGATGTAATTGTGGCCATTAGTGAGCAAACCAAGCAGGATATAGTTGAATTTTTAGGGATTAACCCCGAAAAAATACAAGTTGTTTATCAAGGCGTGCATGATAATTATCAGCTTGAAATTGGTACGGAACGCATGCTGTATTTAAGTGAGCAATATGGGCTTCACCGGCCCTATTTTTTATATGTAGGCTCCATTGAAGAGCGAAAAAATGCCCTGAAAATGGTGCAGGCTTTTAAGCAGATGAAAAAGGATAATCTCAAAGATGATACCATGCTTTTATTGGTGGGTAAAAAAACTAAATACCAGCAATTGGTTCAAAAGCTGATCGTTGAGCTCGGCTTGTCCGATGACGTCAGAATTTTGAATAAGGTACCATTTGGAGAGTTACCATTTTTATACAAGGGTGCCGTTGCCAGTATTTATCCCTCTTCGTTTGAAGGTTTTGGTATTCCTGTATTAGAGGCTTTAAATATGAAAACACCTGTAATAGCAGGTGATAATGGTGCTACGCAAGAGGCAGGAGGTAAGCATGCCTTATATACCAATCCTGCCGATATTGCCCAATTTGCCGACCATATGCGGAAAATGGTGAATGACAATGGATTTACAGACGAATTGTTAGAAGGAGTAGATAGCCATCTGGCTAACTTCACCAGTAAAAAAATTGCTGAAGATTTAAACGCAGTTTATAGCTCATAAGTCTCCAAACTAATCAGGCCAGATAACTTCAAGAATAAAAGCATTTTTGGAGGCAATGGTAGTGTATTTAATATTCTTTCCGGGCTGCTCAATCAATAACTCCTCAGATGCTGAGTTTCTCCGCATTATACCATGCTCATTTACATGAATACTGTCCGTTTTATGGAAAAACTCAATCTGAAGCAGCTCATTATATTTTGTGAGGTCAACACTTCGCGTTTTCGCTTTCAGGTAAATAGTTTCAGAAGCTAAGCTATCTCCTCTGAGTAGCTTCATAATTTTGGAAGCATCCGGCACACCATAGCCTAAATAGTTATTAGGTACCTCTGCCAAATGTCCGGATCGTTTTATAATATCCATTATTTCGTAGTTGGTAAGTGTGGAATCATACTCCCAGATGCAAGCTGCCAGCCCGGTAATAACAGGGGCGGCAAAAGAAGTTCCGTTTGCGGAAAAACATGAAATATCGGGCTTTACATAAGCCAATTTTTCGGGGCCTATGGAGCTGTAGCTCAGCTTAGACCAATCGCCAAAATTTGAGGCGCCTACAGTCATTACGTCTTTTGCATCGGCCGGAAGTGAAAGCACTTTCCATTTGCTGTTTCCATCGTTTCCGGCAGAAATAACGATCAGCATACCTCGCTCCGCAGCTTTTTGAGCGGCTCGCGTAATCATGCTACTTTTACCATCCACTTCATTTACTTTATGGTTTTCTTTCTTTTTATCAAAAGTGTTGGTGTAACCGAGTGAAGTGTTGACAAGCCTTACACCCATTGTGTAGAGATTTTCTAATGCCATTATCCAATAATCTTCTTCCAAGCGGTTTTCGCGTATGCCGTGGTCGGTTCGTGCCAAATACAAGGAGGCATTTGTTGCCATACCTGTTTGCAAACCGTAGAAGTCATCTTTGCCAATTATCATTTTGAGCACATCGGTGCCATGGTCATCAGAGGCAATTCTTTTGCCGTAAAATGGATCGGTATTTTCATTTAACAAATAATCGGAAAAATAGATAAGTTGATCATTTTTGAAAGCTTGTGATAAGGTTGGTTCTTTGTTGGCGCCCATAAAACCGCCATCAATTACACCAAGTTTTACTCCTTTTCCGCTTAAGCCTAAACTATCAATTACATACCACGCCTTTAGCTGCTCCAATGCAAAGGAATATTCACTCGCTACTAAAGTAGTACCTAATTGCCGAAGCTGTCGCACAGGTTCAAAGGATTTTATAAAACCACTTTTTTGTAAGGCTGATAACGTAGCTGCACTGGTGGAAACACTATAAACATCTAAAAATACTGAATAATAGTTGATTATAATCTCATTTGCGCTAGCTATTGATGACCATTTGCGTTTGGAATCTAGCAAGCTTTGGTCGGCTTGTTCTTTAGCTGTTAATTCCACCCAATATTTATTTTGGGCAACACTTCGGCCGGAAAGAAGTATAAGAAATAGTATATTTAAAACTGTAAGTAAATTGCATTTCTTAGTCATGCTTAAAATTAACTTTTTAGGGGACAAGAATTTATTCAGTAAGAGCTTTTATTTAACCCATTTAATCAATTAATATTTTTATGAAGTATAAACCATTAGATAAATCAGTTTATATTCACAATAGACGAAAATTTTATAAAGCACCTGCCGGCCGGGGCTTTAGCGGTTTTTAATTCCAACGATATTATGCCTACCAATGCTGATGGAACTATGGCCTTCCGTCAGAATAATGATATGCTTTACCTTTCCGGAATTGACCAGGAAGAAAGCATTTTGGTGATTTATCCTGATTTTGCCAACAATGAGTGGAGAGAAATTTTATTTCTGCAAGAAACCAATGAGCATATAGCTATTTGGGAAGGGCATAAATACACTAAGCAGGAGGCGCAGGAGGCCTCAGGTGTTGAGAATATTATGTGGCTCGATCAATTTCCACTTGTTTTTAATACGCTTATGGCGGAGGCAGAGCAGGTTTTTGTAAATACCAATGAGCATCTTAGAGCAGTTAAAAATGTTGAAACCAGAGACGATAGGTTTATAAAATGGTGCAAGGAGCGTTACCCGGCTCACCAGTACCGAAAGGCCGCACCTATAATGCATGAGCTACGCGCTATTAAATCGCAGGCAGAAATTGATCAGATGCAAGTGGCCAATACCATTACTGAAAACGCCTTTAAGCGCGTTTTAAAGTTTGTTAAACCCGGTGTTACAGAATATGAAATTGAAGCGGAATATTTGCACGAGTTTATAAGAAATCGCTCTAAGGGTTTTGCTTATACGCCTATTATAGCCTCGGGCGCAAATGCCTGTGTATTGCATTACATTGAAAACAGTGAAGTTTGTAAGGATGGTGAATTAATTTTGATGGATGTGGGTGCCGAGTATGGAAATTACAATGCCGATATGACCAGAACCATCCCTGTTAATGGAAAATTTACAGAGCGGCAAAAAGCTGTTTATAATGCAGTATTACGTGTGCAGAAAGAAGCCATGAAAATGCTGGTACCGGGAAATACCATACCTGAATATCATAAAGAAGTGGGTAAAGTAATGGAAGGAGAACTGCTCGGACTTGGCTTATTAGATAAAACAGATATTAAAAATCAGGATCCGAAAAACCCTGCTTATAAAAAGTATTTTATGCACGGTACATCACACCATATTGGTTTGGATGTACACGATGTGGGTAACGTTTACCGAAAAATGGAGAAAAATATGGTTTTTACCGTGGAGCCCGGTATTTACATTTTAGAAGAAGGCATTGGCATTAGGCTGGAAAATGATGTGGTAATTACCGACAATGGCCTGCACGACTTAATGGGTAACATACCTATTGAGGTTGATGAAATTGAGTCTATTATGAACTCATAATGGCATTTGAATAATAAAATTAGTTTTTTAATGGGGTTTTGAAAAGTCGTGGCTTAGGCTTTCACGCATTATTAACTAGGTATAGCATGCTGTTACTTTCCATTAGTAGTCAACTACCGGAATTAGCTCAGAACCAAAAATTATGATAAAGATTAAAGTTTTTTTGATCCTAATAATTATCACCACTCTGTTTAGTTGTAAAACAAAAAAGAATTCACAAGCTGTAAAAATCCAACTATATGATAAACTCCAAAATAGTGACTCAGTCAAGGTAATAATTTATAACATGCTAGATTATTCTGAAAATATATTGCTTTCAGAATCTATCAAATGGAAATATCAGTATATAGCAACTTGTGCATATACTCATTTTATTTGGATGTTAATACATATGGGTAGCAGGCAAACTAATTTTTTATTATCTTCGTTCAAATGATAAATAATATTATCAAATGATAACTGAAGAAAAAAAGACAACAACCAGACATTTCGAGCATCTTCTGGAAATTTTAGGAAAAAAGTATATTCGAACTAAAATTGAAAGCCCTTTTGACTTTATTACAATAGCTTCTAAAGGTGTCAATGCGAACATCATTGTTAACTTCAGAAATCATTTTGACATTACCAGATCATACGCAGCTGAACTTCTAAATGTCTCTGAACCCACGATCTACCGATGGATTCGCAATAACAAAAAATTAGAAAGAAATTACTCCGTTCAATTATTTGAACTCTCTGATTTATTTCTCTATGGATCTGAAGTATTCGAAAATAGAACCAATTTCTTTAAATGGCTCGAGCTCCCCAACATGGCTCTTGGAGGCTTAGAGCCCAAAGAGCTTTTGGAAATTCCTGGAGGAATTGCTAAAGTGAAAGAATTATTAGGAAGAATTGAACACGGAGTGTATAGCTAATTTTGGAATGATTGTTTATCGAATCACAAAAAGTAAACGAGCTACCGATATTAGTGGAACTGGAGCTGCCTTGAATCCTGGAAGATGGAATATGAAGGGTACTCCGGTACTTTACACCGGTGAAAGTAAAGAAATTGCATTACTTGAGAATATTGTGAATATACCTTCAATGCTTACCCCTGAGTTAGATATTTTAACGATAGAAATACCAGATGATTCAATTACCAAATTAGAAATCGTAGATTTGCCAGCAAATTGGTTGCAATTTTCAGCTCCAACAATACTGTCAGAAATAGGCCAAAAATGGGTGGATGAGGGTAAATATTTAGGTCTTATGGTTCCAAGCTGTGTCATACACTCATCCTTCAACATTATTCTCAACTGTTCTCACAAATACTATCACCGACAAACTAAAATAATTGAACAGAAAGCTTTCTACTTTGACTCTCGACTAAGAAAATAACATTTGTTCAACAAAACTATCATCCATAAGCTAACTGAGCTATTTGCAAAGGCTACTTCTATCATATACCTTTACAGATATTTAAAAAGTCCAGTTTACGGATGATAGTTGGAAGTTATAAATTGTTTTGTGAGGATACAAACCAAGGTAAAAGTGGAGTTAACGATAAAACCATCATCCGGATACAGCGGATAAATTATCAAATGAACACTGAAGCCATTTCCATTACAAACTATATAACCCCCTAAGAATTTTATGTGGATTAAAGAAGTCGTACAAGAATTACATGGCGTAAAGGACGATACCCTCTCGGCATTTGGTGAACTATCAAATGAAGAGCTAACATGGAAACCCGCGCCCCAAGCCTGGTCCATTGCGGAATGTCTGAAGCATATCGTAATTGCTAATAGCATGTATATCAACGACATCGGCAGGAAATTGAATAAAGCTGAGGTAAGAACAATTGAGCGCCCCATCAAATTATCGTGGATGGGCAGGGTATTTTTGCTTTTTGTTGATCCGAAATACAAGTGGAAAATAAGTGCACCCAAGCTTTTTAAACCGATTAATGAAAACAAGGTGGAAGATGGAATGAAGGTACTTTCAGAGTACCTCAGCTTGCAGGACGATATCATTCAAACAGCGGAAAAAGCTGTAGGATATGATCACTCCGGCACGTATACCGTTAGTCCTTTGAGTAGGTTTTTAAAGTTTAATATTGGCGAGCAGCTTTATATCATGTTGCGCCATGAAAAACGTCACCTAAACCAAGCGCAGGCCGTAAAAAATAAATTATTTACCAACAAATAATCCAAGCCATGACCATTAGCAGAAATTCAGACAGAGCACCCTTGCCGGTGGGCTTGTACCCGCATGCACGGAAGGCAGGCAACTTGTGGTTTTTGAGCGGAATAGGCCCCAGACAGAAGGACAGCAAAGAAATTCCCGGAGTTACACTTTCCGCAAATGGTGAAATAACAGCTTACGACATTGAAGCGCAATGCCATGCTGTATTTAACAATGTTAAAATCATTTTGGAAGATATTGGTGCAGACTGGTCTAAGCTTGTTGATGTAACGATTTTTTTAACCAATATGAAGGATGACTTTAAAACTTTTAATGCCGTTTATGCTGCTTATTTTAAAGACCATCAGCCTTGCCGAACAACCGTGGAGGTAAATGCCTTGCCTACGCCTATCGCTATTGAGTTAAAGTGCGTGGTTGAAGTGTAAAGGGTAAGGGGTTAATCTTGCTTAACTACTAAGTACCAATCGTTGCCAGTGCTTAGAAGGCCATATTCGTAGCTGTACTGGTAAATATCTCCTTTTTTGTTGGTATAAGTGTGGGTGTGGTATTTGAGTTGAAAACCTTTTTGCAGCAACTTTTCTAAATGTACTTTGGTCATTTCTTTGTCACCCAAAATTTCAGTTAGTATATGCCTGTTTTTACGAAGTGCATTATTAATATTCCGCATGAAATTGGAGCTGACTTGCTTAATCTGGTTGTTGTAGGCATTTCTGCAAAGGTCATCGCAGAATTTTTTATCGGCTCGTCCTCTTACAATTTCACCACAGCTTAAGCATTTTTTTTGCTCCATAATTGGTTGGGTTATAATGCAGTTTAGGATTATATCACAACACAATATAAGCGACTTTAAACTAAAAGCACAGCCTTACAAATCTTTTCTAATTTGATTAGCAGTCTTTATCGATGCTTTTAGCCCTTCTGCATCATCTGATTCAATCATTTCCTTAAGCGATTGTAACTGTGAAATATAGGTACCTATAGCCTCCACCATGTGCGCCTTATTGGCCTGAAATATAGGTACCCACATATCGGCAGCGCTTTTGGCGAGACGCACCGTAGAGTCAAATCCACTCCCTGCCATATTAAAAATATTCTGATCGTTTTTTTCTAGCGCCTGAACAGTTAAGCTGAGCGCAAAGGAGGTGATATGCGAAAGATGTGACACATACGTAATGTGCTTGTCATGCGTGGTAGCATCCATAAAAATGTTTTGAGAGCCGATGCGCTCAAATAATGAACTTACAAGCTCAATAGCATTTTTACCACTGTTCTTTGCATCACAGATGATATTAATTTTGCCCTCAAACAGTTTGGAAACGGCTGCTTCCGGCCCTGAAAATTCAGTACCGGCAATAGGATGGCAAGCTACAAATTGCGCCCTGTGTGCATGCTGCACAGCCCGTTGACATATAGCCGCTTTAACCGAACCTACATCCATAACCACAGCAGTAGCTCGGCAGTTGTCTAACACATGCACCAAAATATCCGGAGCTGTATTTACCGGAGTAGCAATTATAATTAAATCTGCGGTTTTGCAGGCTTCTTCCAACGATTGGGCTTCATCAATAATGCCCAGTTCAATTGCTTTTTGCAGGTGGCTTTCACTTTTGTCCACCCCGAATACAGCTGTTGCAAAAGCCGTGCTCCGTAAATCCAGCGCCAATGAGCCACCAATCAGTCCTATACCGATAATGCTAACCTTCATGGTGTAAAAGATTTTTTAATGCGGCTCAAGGCTTCCTCCAATTCGGTGATTTCTGTGCACAAAGATATCCTTATGTAGCGTGAGCCGGCAGTGCCGAAAACACGGTTCCCGGCACTAAAAATACCCTGGTTTCATGTAGTATTTTATCCGTTAATGTTTCAACTGCTTCTACCTCATCCGGAATTTTACCCCAAGCGAATAGACCGGCCTGACCACTTTGATAAGTGCAAGCTAAGCTATCCAATATTTTATAAGCCGTAGCTTTTCTTTGTGCATAAATTTTATTCAATCCGCTATACCAAGCCTCATCCAGTTGAAGCGCTTTTACGGCAGCCTGCTGAACGGGCTTAAACATGCCGCTGTCCATATTACTTTTAAACCGCAATAAGTTATCAATATGTGCCTGCTTGGCTGCAATCATTCCCACACGCCAGCCTGCCATGTTGTGCGATTTGCTCAGTGAATTAAGCTCTAAAACGTAGTCATTAAATTGGCTACTGAGCATGCTTTGCGGCTTCTCATTCAGAATGAAACTGTATGGATTATCGTGGCAAATTAAGATATTATGCTGCGCTCCGAATTGTGCCAGTGACTTGAACAAGCCATCGGCAGCATGCGCACCGGTTGGCATGTGCGGATAATTTACCCACATAAGCTTCACCTTCGATAAATCTGTTTTAGCCAAAGCGGATAAATCGGGTTGCCAGTTGTTACTTTCAGTAAGCTCATAGTGCCTAATAGTTGCTCCTGCTAATTTTGCGGTAGCGCCATAAGCCGGATAGCCGGGGTTGGGAATCAACACTTCATCGCCACTCTGCAGGTAAGTCATGGAAATGTGCATAATACCCTCTTTGGACCCCATTAAAGGCAATATTTCTGTTTCAGGATTTATCTCTACAGCATAATATTTCTTATACCAATCGGAAAAAGCCTGCCGCAACAAGGGCAAACCCTTATAGCTTTGATAGCCATGGGCATCATCATTTTGTGCTGTTATAATTAATTCAGCCACAACGCTGCTATGAGGTGCCAAGTCGGGGCTACCAATCCCTAGGTTAATAATTTCAGCACCCGTAGCATTCAGCTGATTAACTTCCTTCAGTTTTTTGGAGAAATAGTATTCTGCTACGCCATCAATTCTGGTTGCCGGTTTTATCATACGGTTGTACCTTTTTTATAAATACCCAGTATTCTGAATGAAGCTGTGCTCTGCGCCAGCTCATCGCTTAGCTGTTTAAAGTTTTCAATAGTATCAAACTCAATATCCAACACAAAATAGTAGCACCATTCTTTTTCAATTATAGGAAATGACTGAATTTTAGAAATATTGAAATTATAGTTTCCTATAGCAACCAAGATACTCGCTAACGCCTTGGGCCGGTGATGAGTGCTAAAAAGGATAGAGGCTTTGTTGGCTACCTTCAACACCTCCTTAGATTTGCTCAAAGCGAGAAAACGTGTAAAATTATTTTTAGCGGTTTCAATGTTAGGTGCAATAATGTCAAGCTTGAATAAACTAGCAGCCTGCTTGCCGGCAATAGCAGCCACCCCTTTTAACTGCTTATTACTGATGTGGGCAGCACTTAGCGCGGTGTCTTCGGCTTCAACTATTTTTATATGAGCATGTCTGCTTAAAAAATCTTCACACTGCTTAATAGCCATATGGTGCGAATGTATTTCCTTAATATCGGATATTGTCTGCCCGGGCAATGCCATCAGCTGCTGACCAATTTGCAGGTATATTTCTCCATTAATAAATAAATTGGATGATTTAAGCAGCTGGTAGTTGGGCAAAATAGTGCCGGCAATGGAATTTTCAATGGCCATCAATCCACCATCGGCTTGTGCTTTATCTTCGCTTTTTCTAATTAGCTCACTAAAAGTACTGCAATATAGTAAGGCTATACCATCGCCATAAAAACTGCGTGCTGCCGTTTCATGAAAGCTGCCGGAGAATCCTTGTATTGAAATTCTTTTAGAAATGTTTGTCATTTATAGATTAGTTACCAATTGCTAAGCTATTAATAATGTTGTTATTTTCAAGTGATTTGTTCTGAACCCTCACTAAGAAAATCTTTTTTGAGATTATTCATTTCAGTGGATAAATAATAGGGATCATGATAGCCGCTAAAATCCACAGCAACAAACTCAGAGGTGCACCTACTTTAAAAAAGTCTGTAAATTTGTAATTTCCTGCACTGTACACCATGGTATTGGTTTGATAGCCAATGGGTGTCATAAAACTGGCACTCCCGGCCATCATCACCGTGATAAGTAGTGGCGTTGCGTTCAGCTCCATTACCTGTGCTAAAGCAATGGCCAAGGGAGCTAAAAGAGCGGCCGCAGCATTGTTGGACATCAGCTCGGTAAATATCATGGTAATTAAATAGAGCGATGCTATGATTACTATGGCGCCACCGGTATTTTCTAAAAGCGTCATCAGGTTTTCAGCTATTATTTTCGTTAAGCCACTTTTTGTCATGGCAGCGCCAAAACTTAACGATCCGGCCAAAAGAAATATAACTTTCCAGTCGATGGCACGATAAGCATCTGACATTTTAATAATGTTCATGATTACCAATGTAGCCACACCGGCCCAGGCAGCGGTTACTATGGGTAAAATATTTAGCGTAGCCAATGTAATTAAAGTAAGCAGGATTAGCGCGGTCTTTAATAAATCCCTCTTTCTGGCTTGTTTTAAGGTACTTTGGCTCACAAACATAAAAGGCGCATTGTTCATCTTTTCAGTTTCCAGTAGTTGAATAAGCCCATTGTTATTGGTTTGTAACAATAATACGTCACCCAACCGCAAACGGGTATCTTCCAGGTTTGAAAACCTTTTTCTCCCTCTTTGCCTTATGGCTAATATTTCGGATTGGTAGCGATTCAAAAAGTTGATATGTTTAACTTTTCTGTCTACCAATCCCGTGCCTGACATAACAATCACTTCTACTATTTGAGTCTCTTCATCGGGAAAACTTTTGTTATCTAAGCTATTCACAATGAAGAGGTTTTCATCGTTTATAACATTTTTAACTTTGTCCATAGCACCACTTATGAGTAAAATATCTGCTGATGCCAACACGGTTTCCGGTTCAGGATTGTTAATTACTTTATTGCCTCTTTTTAGCCTTTTGACCGTAACATCGAGGTCTTTTTTTGTAAACAGTTTTTCTATGGTAATAGCCTCTTTTTCATTTGATAGGTCGCGCAGCTCCACTTCCGTTAAAAATGTTTTAATTTCTACATTTTCTTCTAACGAGGGCCTTTTGCTAACATCGGGCAAAAGATATTTGCTGATGAATACCAGATACAGTATGCCGGCTCCGGCAAATATTAAACCTATGGGGGTCATGGTAAATATACCTATTTTCTCAGCACCATAATTGTTGGCAATACCTGCTACCAATAAGTTGGTTGAGGTACCTAGCAAGGTGCAGCTTCCTCCTAAAATGGCACCGTAGGAGAGGGGTATTAAAAATTTACCCGGTGCTAATTTCAAGCTTTTGGCAGATTTTACTACTATAGGGATAAACGTAGCTACTATTGGTGTGTTATTTATAAAGGCTGAAATAGCTCCTGTTCCTAGGCTCATGCCTAATATAGCTTTACCGAATGATTTATTGAAAAGCTTAGTCATATACGGTGCTATAATTTGTATAACGCCACTTTTTAAAAGTGCTTCACTCATTATAAACATAGCCGCTACAGTAAGTGTGGCAGGATTCGAAAATCCAGAAAAACTTTCTTCGGGTGTGAGTACACCGGTGATGCTCCATGCGGCCATGGCACAAATCGCTACCACATCAACACGTAGTAGCTCGGTGGTAAATAAAATAACTGCTATGGTTAGTATAGCAATCGTAATGATTAGTTGCGTATCCATAAAAAAGTGGTTCCTACAAAAAAAAGTGCGTACCTATTGACAAACGCCTTAAAAATAAGAAACTTTATGATACCATTTTCAACTATTTTTTTAATTGTTGTGGGTTTGTCAGAAAAGTGATGGGCGTATTAGTTGCTGTTGTGTTTGGTTCGTGTTGTCAACTTCAATTTTAATATCACTCACCTCACCACCGTAACGCCACCACGTTCTTCGTAAACTCTGGTATTGTTGGCATCGGTGCTTTTGAAGGTAATAATATATGCGTAAGTGCCTTGCGGTACTGCTTTTCCCTTGGTGTCTGTAGTATCCCATTGGAAATCCTTGTCCTTTGATTGGTAAACGAGTGTACCCCATCGGTTATAAATAATTATCTGGAAATCGCCCACATAGTCGTTGGCAAAAACGCTGAAGGTGCGATTTTGAGCAATGCCACTACCCGGCCGTACTGCATTAGGGGCAAAAACCTTTGGTTTGCAATCTTCTAATACCACGGTGGATACGGTAAACTCACAACCCGCTGCCCTTAAAACTACACGATAAGTACCCGGTTCATTTGCAATTATTGTTCGGCTTGTGGCTGTGCTTCCATTGGGCAATGTCCATAAGTATGAGCCATAAGAGCCGGGGTCAAGCGTTACTGATCGCTCGCTTTCTACTCCGGTAGAACAAATAAAATAGGTGTCTTGTATGGTTGGCTGAAAAACATCTTGTACTGTCAAATCCCTTCTGATAATTATGTCATCGCAGCCACCTACACCCTGATCCGATACGGTGAAGGTATAACTATCGCTTTCAGTAATGTTCCATGCTCGTATATTTGATGTAGGATCGGTAGTAGGTATTTCCACGTCTGCGCTATTGGTTAATCTAAAGAAATAATTACCGCTTCCTCCGCTAATATTTCCTAAAAGCGTTATAGTGCCATCCTCGCAATTGGTTTCCGAGGTTAAGGTGGCATCAATAGCTTCATAAATGGTTGGTACGTTTATAGAAGCAGAATCTGCACAGCTCACATTACTATTTGGAAATACGCTCACCCGGTAATTACCGGGCTGGTTAACCGTTATACTCTGGCCTTGCGCTCCATTGCTCCAGCTAAAGTTAAAATCTGCCGGATTGCCGCTCGTCAAATTTGCGGTTAACACGTTACCTCCATCGCAATTTACTGTGTTTTCTATGTTGTTGATATCAGCTGCCTCAGAAATATTAATCGCCACCTCTGCTGTAGTTGGGCAATTTACACCATCCGAAGCAGTAATGGTAAATACTTGGGTACTGCTAATATCCGTAGGGTCTGTCGGTATCGGGCTATAGCCAAATGTTACTCCGGCTGCCGTAATGCCTTGAAGGTATGTTTCCAAGTCGTATGTTCCGCAGGCGAATATTTCGGGATCAGGATTAAATGCCACGCTATCGGCCGGAGTTAACGTAAAGGCTGCAACTCCCAAACAGCCTGCGCCACTATTATCTGTCACTTCAATGGAATATGTAGCTATTTCCAGCGGGCCCAAATCAAATGGATTGGTAGTGCCGGTACCTGACAATACTACATCGTTTTGCTGATTAAGCACATCAAAATCGAAGTTTGGAGTAAATGTTCCGGCTAATAGTACTGATATAGTTTGGTTGTCCTCATCACAAATGTTCGGTGTCTGTGTAACGGCCACGGTAAACTCAGGATTCGATAGCGCAATGGTTTCCACCACACTACATCCGGTTAAATTATCAGCAACTGTTACATTGTAACTACCCGCAGCCAGTCCGTTTGCACTCAACGTATTATCGGCAATAGCAACCGGCCCGGTCCAGGTAATGGCATAATCGCCAGATCCGCCAGCTGGTACAATGGTGATTACACCATTGCTCGCGCCACAAGTCGGGTTGGTTACCGTGCTACTTAAAGTAGGTGTTTCATTTACAGTAATCTCTACTTCATCCGTAGCAAAACAGCTGGCGTCTAGTGGGTCGGGTACTTCAACACGCACCATAAAAATGCCTGCTACATCGGTAGGCACAGTAAATGATTGGCCGTTTGCTCCAGTTTCAAGAACATCATCAATGTACCAATTGTAGGTGTTGGAATTTGCTCCAGCGTTTAAAACAAGGTTATCATCCTGACAAACTGTTTGATCAGGTCCTAAATCGGCATTAAACGGAGGCCCTACAAAAATTTCCGCAGTTGAAATACAGCCGTTGGCGCTGGTAACAGTAACATTATAAATAGCTTGTTCAGTAATGGTAATAGTTTGCGTAGTTTCACCGTTACTCCACAAGTAGGTATGTCCGGGCTCGTCTACTATATTTTCGCCTATTGTTAAGGTATTGCCGCAGAATGTACGAGGGCTAATGACTTGGCTCACATCCGGACTGGCAAAAATTTCTATATTTTCTGTTAACAAATTATCGTAACCACACTGGTTGGTTATCCTTAGCACAACCTCGTACCTTCCCGGGTTTAGCGCAACATCTACCGTATCAATCTGCTGATTGGAGGTGTAAACACTAGCAGCGCTATCGACTGGCGTGATAGTCCAATTATACACATCAAAATTTGTGGTGCCTGAACCTTGTAAAATAATTGGATCGGATGAGCAGGCTGCAATCACGTTTATGCTTGGCTCTTGCTCCGGAGTAGATAAATTCTGCACAAAGTTAGGCAGGCCTAAGCGCGAATTTCTTCCCGCCAGGTTAAAAGGTTGCAACCGATTGGCCAAGTCAACGCTCTCATTAGGCTGTACCCGTACATCAGGGCTTCCCAAACGGTAAACATCCCCTGAGTTATTGGCAGCCACATACAGCTGTCCATCGGGCCCTGTTTGTATAGCTCCGGCCACAAAACTTAAATCGGCAACGGTAACGCTATCAGGGCTTTCTATTTCTTCAATAGAGTACTCATCGTTAACCGGTATTTGCACTATTTGAGAAGTGCCACCGGTTATTACAGTGGCGTAAAGGAAATTATTAGATGGCGAAAATTCTATGCCATACACTTTGCCGCCAAAATTTACATCAATAAGTGCATCTTCAAACCTGCCGGTGCTATCAGTCCTCAAAAAATCGATGAAAGCACCACCGCTGTTGTAAGCGTGTGCTATTTTATCCCCACCTGCGGCATATTTAATATAGCCCTCCATGGCATCATCAGTAAGAAAGGTAGCACCTTCCGAAACATAATCCGGGCTGTTAATTCCTTCGGCATTTACATCAAAAGCGCGGTAATTATTGGTGCCGAGTTCATGGGTTAATACGGTGGTATTACCGACACCCACCGCAGCAATTTTCTCCAAACTTTGGCTATAAACTTTTCTGTTTTTAAGCACTACATCTCCCAAGCCATTGTTGAGCTTCATATCTACAAGGGCATATTTAAACGAGCGGGTGGTACTGCTTTGGTCTTCACTTAAAAAGATGTAATAAAGCGATGGATCTACCCCGTGAGCTACCGCCAGCACACCTTGAGATGATAATTGGTTTCCTCCCAAGTCTTCTCCATTGGCCATTTCGTTATGCTCGGAATCCCAAATAACATTGCCGTTAGTGTAGAAGAGCAAGTCCCCGTTGTCATCGGAAACTGTGGCACAGCCTTCTGCCGCTGTAATGGCGCCATCTGTAACGGCTTGCGGCCCTGCATCGCCATTGAAGTCAATGCCTGCGCCATCGCCAAAGTACCAAAAATTGGCCCGTTGTTTACCTTCTTCAAATAAGGTGAGCACAAAGGTAGCTGTTACGGTACAAGCACCCACCGTAACGGCAGCAGAATAAGTGCCCGATTCAAGGAAAGTGGCGGTACCATCGGCATTGATACCGAATTTCTCGGGATCGGGATTTATCCAGGTAATGTTATCGGGTGTTCCTCCATCGCCTAATGTAGGTCCGTAATTCTCTAGCGGTAATTCACAAACGGTGGTATCCTGTAACTGTACCTCACTGCTGAAAGGGTCAACCACCACAGTACTTGAGTCAATAAAAATATTGCCGCCTGCATTAATCTCCAAAATTACATTAAAACTACCAGCTTCAGGGAAATCTATTATAGGGCTGATGGCGTCTGAGGTTTGGCCATTCCCAAAATCCCAGCTTATGCCTGAAATATCGTTGATGTCGTTATACGAAGCGAAGAATGAAATGGGGTTGCTTTGGCAGATATTGGCATTCAGTTGTGTATCATACCAATCGAAACTTATGGGTGCCTCGATTAATTGCGGTGGCGAGGCAAAAGGCAGGTTCTGGGCATTGCCGAAGCTGGCCTCATTGAATAAATTCCATTGGATATTAAGCGAATCGGGAATTGAATCGGCAAATTGTATGCTGCTCAAAAAAGATGCTGCGCCATTATTATATAGAAAGTAAAGGTCGCCATCCGGTCCGTTTTGTAAGGCTGCCGCCTGATTAATGGTTCGATTTAAAATATTTGAGGTGCTCAGGCTATCGGGATTGAATTGAAATATTCTGCCCTCGCTAGTTGTTAAATTGTTTCGGGAGTAGTAAAGGTTATTGCCACCTACTGACCATTCCAAATCGGTAATTACCTGATTTACCGCTCCGGTATTTGTAAGTATTTGCTCGTTTTCAAAAAGAGCGGTGGAAAGATCGCCACCAATTAAATCAACTAAAATAATATTTTTAGGCGCACCGCCAACATTTTCCGAGCTAAGTGCAAACTGAGCAGAATCTTGCCCCAAGCTTCTTACGCTTAAGTTATTAAGGGCATAATCTATTGAAATATCGAAAGTATTGACCACGGTTAGCCCACCTCCATTACCTATTTGTGCAATTTGCAGCCGGTTGTTAGTCGTGGTTTGGTAGATGATGAAAAAGTTGTCAGCCACCCTGATCGTCTTAATAAAAGGAGAGAGGTTATTAATGCCTGTGCCTATGGGTGCAGAAGTTACCTCGCCAAAAACGCCTTGGCTCATGTCAACATTTACATAACTCAGGCCTCTGCTCGCTGTAATAAAATATACATGAAATAGTTCATCGTTGGCAATGGGTGAGGGGCTAATGGCCACCGGATGTCTCAAGGTGGCATCTCCTGTAAGGTTACCACCCGGCAATAATTGGTGATTACGCCCATATATAGTTGCACCATCGGTATAAAATAACAATTGCCCGTTTGTTCCTCTGGCAGCCGTGGCAGCGCCATTGTTGGCAAAAGGCAGGGCTTGGTTGTTAATAAGAATAGCGCTTCTATCTTCATTCTTATTAAATTGGACGGCAGAAGAATTATCTCCAAAGTACCAGAATGACTCGCTATATTCTTGAGCCATACTTGAATTGACCAAAAGAAAACTGAAAGCGAGAAGAAATTTTATGTATAATTTATGCATAGTAATGATCACTCTTATATTTAAGATACCCATTTAACGCTAAAAAGCGGTATTAAATTTTTATATGTAATAATTTATATGGTATTGACAATTACAACCGTTTTATTACGACATCGAAATTAATAAATTAAATGTTTAAAATTATAGATGATGTAAGACGTTTATATTTTATTTTACCGACTTACTTCGAATTTATTGTAGATAGCCGTTAGCTTTTATGACTAATTTCCTATATTTCGACAATTTAGAATACTTTTTGTGTGTATAAGAAAAATTTGAATATCAATAGCGCCAGTAGGTTTATAGCTTTGCTCCTGTTTTTTTGCTGTTTTTGCCAACAGGTGAAAGCACAGGATCCTCAGTTTTCGCAGTTTTATGCTGCCCCGCTATATCTTAATCCTGCCTTTGCCGGCAATACGCAAATGAGCCGTGTTGGGCTAAACTACAGAAACCAATGGCCTAGTATCACTGCTAATTTTACTACGTACTCGGCTTACTTCGATCATTATTTCGATTTAATAAGAAGTGGCGTTGGCTTTGTAATATTGCGTGATCAAGAGGGTGAAGTAGGTTATAGATCAACTACGGTGGGCGCACAATATGCTTATCAAATGAAACTTACCAATGGTTTAATTTTTAGGCCGGGTGTGCAAGTAGGCGTAATAAATACCAACTTAGATTTTAGCCGATTAACGTTTTCCAGCTCTTTTGATCCGGAATGTCAGTGTTTCCCCAACCCAAGTGGTGAAGTGGGCAGCGGACAAAGCAAGTTTATGCTGGATTTATCGTTAGGTGGTGTTTTATATTCTGATAATTTTTGGATAGGATACTCCAACTTTCACCTGAATCAGCCTAATCAATCAATTGCCGGAAATGCGAGCCAATTGAAAATGCGCCATTCATTTCATGCGGGCTATAAATTTCCTATAAAAACGAGCTATGGCCGTCCGGGCTACAACAAGGAAGGGCAGGAGCGCAGCATAACACCTACCGCACAATTTAAAATGCAAGGGCCATTTAGGCAGCTGGATGCGGGTGTTTACAGTACCTTGGAACCTATGGTGATAGGCTTGCAATATAGAGGTATACCTTTTGCCTCAGCTAACGAAGGCTTTTCAGGTTCCGAATCGTTGATTATGATTTTGGGTTATACGTATGAGAAACTTTCAGTGGGCTATAGCTTTGATTATACGCTATCGGGTTTAGGTATTAGAAGCGGAGGCGCTCATGAAATTTCAATATCCTACCTATTATCATTAAATGATCCAAGACGCCCCTCTGCCGATAAAATGAGGATTCCTTGTCCTAAATTCTAGTTTATGCAACTACACGCAGAAGCATTTCTGACTATTATTTTAGTCATAATTACTTGTGAGTATATCTTAACTACTTTTATAGACCTGCTCAATCTGGGTAAAGACAGCACGAGCAATATTCCGCTTTCGGTAAAAGCCTTTTATGACGAGAATAAGTACATAAAAGCACTAGCCTACCAGCGTGAGCATACTTATTTTGGCTTGGCTAATGGTTTCTTCAGTCTTATTTTTATTTTACTGGTTATCATTTTTGGTGTGCTTGGCTGGCTAGATTCTTGGGTGGCAATCCGCTTCGATACACTTATAGGCCAAACGTTAGCATTTTTCGGCATTATATTTCTTGTTAACGATGTGGTTAATACCCCCTTTCAATTATATGCTACCTTTAAAATAGAAGAAAAGTACGGTTTTAATAAATCCACTTTAAAAACGTTTTTTTTGGATAAGTTAAAAGGCTATTTGCTAACAGCTGTGTTGGGTGCTGCACTTATTTCATTACTTATTTTTCTTATTACTACTCTGGGTCATTCTTTTTGGTGGATATTTTGGATTGTAATAGCAATGTTTATGATTGCCATGAATTTTTTCTACACCAGTTTAATTGTGCCGCTGTTTAATAAACTCACACCACTGGAAGAAGGCGGCTTAAAAGAGCGCATTATGCAGTACGGCAAATCGGTTGACTTCCCCATCAATAATATTTTTGTTATTGATGGCTCCAAAAGATCGGCTAAAGCCAACGCGTATTTTTCCGGTTTTGGAAGCAGAAAGAAAATTGTACTTTTCGATACTTTAATTGAAAACCATACTGATGATGAACTGGTAGCCATTTTGGCACATGAGGTAGGGCATTATAAACTTAAACATACTTATTTAGGAATGTTTAGTGGTGTTTTGCAGATTGGAGTTATGCTCTGCATCATGTCATTTATGATTTTTGAACCAGAGTTGAGTAAAGCATTAGGAGCAGAGCGGTTGAGTTTTGGTGTAAACCTGATAGCTTTCGGTATTATTTATACGCCTGTAAGTCTGCTCACAGGTTTGTTATCTAATTTTATTAGTCGAAAACATGAATTTGAAGCGGACAGCTTTGCAGCCAAAACATTTAAAGCCGATGCGCTGATGGCCGCACTAAAAAAGCTTTCAGTAGATAATTTAAGCAATATGAAGCCCCATAAACTATACGTATTTTTTCATTATTCACATCCTCCGCTACTCAAAAGGCTTGAGTCTATCGAAAGAACAAGTTAATTGCTCACCTATTTTAAATAATAAACATATATTTATTGTACTATCGGTGCTACTGATGCGCATTGAATTTGCTACTTTTGTGTGCAATTTATGAATAAACCTTTTTAAGAATAAAAGGAGGTGTTTTGTATTTATTAGTCAATCTCGTTTTGTTAAGATTTTGTTTGTGTACTCAACCCGCCAAAGGCGGGAAGGCATTTAATCCTTCTCCTCCAAGAGAAGGAGAAAAGTTCTTAACTACACGACATTAATTTATTAGTAGTAAATAGAATAGCTATAGTTGAAATGTCAATAACTTAAAAAATTATGAAGAAAGTATTTTTTACCCTACTCTTTTTCTTTGTTACAAATTTAATGTTTGGCCAACAAGCCAAAATTGATGACTTAATATACAAAGGAGAAAATTACTTTAAAATCAATAATTACGAGGCGGTAGTAGCGCAATTGAGTGAGGCCATAAGTCTGGGGGCTAACGAGCCTTATGTATATTATATGCTAGGAGTAGCGTACTTAAAATTGCCTAATGCCACCGATAAAATAAAGTCAATTGAAAGTTTTGAGCAGCTTGACAGGGCAAAAAACTTTAGTAACATTCCTGCTGATGTGCATTATTATATGGCACAGGCTTACCATAAAAATCTACAGCTGCAAAAAGCAGAGCAATACTACGATAAATATTTGGCAAGTATTAAGGGTAAAAATGCTAAACTGGAGAATGAGGTAAGCCTCGAAAAACAAAAGAGCCAAAATGCTGTACGCTTGCTGAATGAAAAAAAAGCTATTAACATTACCAGAATGGCACCGCCCATTAACACAGAATTTACCGAATATAACCCTGTGGTATCTGCCGATCAATCAATTATGGCTTTTACCACGTTGAGGCCCAACGAAAGAGGTGGAAGTTCCGTGGAGGAAATATATACCGCAGAGAGAAACAGCGGTAATTGGGGAGGTCTCAAGAAGGTATCTTTCAATACAAATGAGAATGTGGGTACAGCAGGAATTTCTCCTGACGGCCAGCAGATGCTGGTATTTATAGGATCAGGTACCAAGGGCAATATTTTTGTAATGAATAAAGAGGGCGATAAATGGAGCGCCCCGGCTCCACTGAAAGGGTTGAACTCAACAAGCTTGGAATCGACTGCTTCAATAACGCCTGATGGCAAAAAGATTTATTTTGCCAGTAACCGACCTGGCGGATTTGGCGGTATGGATATTTATGTGAGCGAAAAGCTGGCAAGCGGTAATTGGGGAAATGTTAAGAACTTAGGAGCTGAAATTAACAGCAAATATGATGAGGACGCCCCATTTATTCATCCTGATATGAAAACGCTTTATTTTACTTCCAACGGCATGGGTTCCATGGGAGGCCGCGATATTTTTAAAAGTACCATGGTAGGGGGCAAATGGGATTCACCACTCAATATGGGGTATCCAATTAATACACCACTTGACGATAATTATTTCACTTTAACAGCCGATGGCAGCCGAGGCTTTTTCTCCTCGGACCGGCAAGGTGGTTATGGCGGACAGGATATTTACACCTTCGAAATGCCAAAGCAGTATGCTAACATCCCGCTTACTATGCTAAAAGGAAAAATTACTGCCGGAGATAATGAGGAGGCCGTACCAACTAAAATTAAGCTTATTGATAATGAAGACAACACCAAAGTTGATTATGTGTACGATCCTGATCCGAAAACAGGTAATTACCTAATTATTTTACCGCCCGGTAAAAATTACGATCTTATAATTGAGTCGGAAGGTTATTTGCCTTACACACTTAACATTAACGTGCCTAACCAAACTTACTTTTACGAGCTATATCAAAAAATAAACCTCAAGTTAATAAGGCAATTCGATGTAGTTGTAGGGCAGGAAGTAACTGTTAACAACGCTTTTTTCGATACTGAGCAAACCGGAACTTATAACCCACGGCAGGCAAATGAAGCCATGTTGGTGCAAAATGATAGCCTCGATGTATATGATATGATGGATGCCATTATTGCAGCAGAAGATACTGCTGCTTTCAACTACTTAATGGGTTTAATGTACTCGGTTAATCCGGTAGAAAATATTGATTTTGAGGGCAATCCTGATGTGATGGAAATTGCCAGCAGAACTTATTACTATGATGAGAGCGATACCACCACGCTAAAAAGCCGTGTTGTGGAGGGTGAAACAATCTATTCATTGCCCACCATGTATGTAACGGAAGAGGCGGAGAAGCAAAAAGCCGAAAAAGGAAAAACGGTTGCAGCTAATTATGACAAGTCCTTATTGCAGCCCATTTATAAGATATATTTTGACGTTGGAGGCACAAATTTGGAAGATAAGAATAAAGAGGAACTCCAGAAAATATATGCAATCCTTCAAAATAATAAACAGTTGGGTATCCAAATTTCAGGTTATGCATCGGCTGAAGGAGACCCTGAGTTTAACAGAAAGCTTTCAAACAAACGCGCGATAGAAGTGGTAAATTTTTTCAATTTTAAAGGTATTGTGCGCAGAAGAATTATAGCCAAAGGTTATGGATCCACACAAGCGGATTCAAAAAATCCGGAAGAAAACAGAAGGGTAGAAGTGCAGGTAGTTGATTTGAATAAAGTTGAAAAGTAGGAACAAAAACTAGTCGGAAATTCAATGAAAAAAGGCAGCTGATCATTAATGATCAGCTGCCTTTTTTAGTAATGCTATTGCTTGTTATACCTTTTCTAATGTGGAGGTCTTTCTTTGGCTAAATAAGTTTTTAGGTAGTGCAATTTGCTCAACGAGTTTTTCCTCTAGTATAGCTGCCCAGGCACGCATGTAAAGTACCACATCAGCCTTGATGTTGTGTTTTAAATTAATTCCTTTAACGCCTAGTGCTTTTCTTACCTCACTATTATTTAACCGCTCCAATTCAATCATGTCTTGTCTTTCAAGCCCGGCTTCCATCATGGAAGAAATAATTTCGTCCATGGGCATATCCGTCATACCGCAATAATCATTAACTTGGTCTGTCCAATCGCCAGATTTCCGCATGGCGTATTCATGGATTTCTCTTTTTGAAAAGGGTGTTAATTCCTGAGCTAAGTGACCACAATTACAGCCACCCATGTGACCCCACTGGTAATTTTCTCCTTGCTCAATCTTATTGGCAGCAATTTTTATTGCCTCTATTAATGTTAAATTTGCTCTTGCCATATTTCTTTCTTTATACGTTAATAACCTGATGTTTTCTGATAAAGTTTGTCAATATCCACAGAAAATTAAGCCTTGCAGGTATAATCATTCTGAATGACCATCATTTTTAAGCAATCATTGTTATTTTTGTGCAAACTAAAAAATAGTTTTTCAGTTCTAAAATAACACTAGATAATACTTTATGGCATTCAACTTTTTTAAGAAGAAAGACAAAGAAACTGATCAGGATAAAAAACAAGACAAGTACAAGCAGCTTGCAGTAAGGCAAATAATTAATGTTACGAAAGACGCCATTGTAATTGAGTTTGAAAAACCTGAATGGACATTTACGTATACTCCGGGTCAGTTTATTACCCTTATTACCAATATTGACGGGCAAAGCGTTAGAAGAGCCTACTCACTTTGTACCTCTCCTTTGGTAGATGAGTACCCGGCCGTTTCAGTAAAGCGAGTGGAGAACGGCACCATGTCCAACCACTTAAACAATAGCCTGAAAGCTGGCGATACCTTAAAAGTGCTGGAGCCTATGGGTAATTTCACCACTGAGGTAAGTGCCGATAAAAGAAGGCATTTGATCATGTTTGCCGGAGGTAGTGGGATTACGCCAATGATGGGCATATCAAAATCTGTGTTGCATGCCGAAAATGACAGTATCATTTCTTTGGTATATGCCAACAGAAACCTGGACTCCGTAATTTTTAAAAAAGAACTGGATGAGTTGCAGAATAAATATGAAGGTCGACTGCACATCATTCATGTTTTGGACGATGCACCATTAAATTGGCAGGGCGAATCGGGCTTGCTCAACGGAGAAATGCTGAAGAAGATTTTTGACAGAATACCCAAATGGGATATACAGGAAACGCAATACTTAATGTGTGGCCCTGAAGGGATGATGAAAAATATTGAAACTGTATTGGCTGCACTTGAAATACCTAAAGAAAGAATTTTTAAAGAAAGCTTTGTTCAAGGCACCATAGATAAGGCTAATAAAGAGGCGCCTAATGCTAACAGCAAAGATTACGAAGTAACCGTTCTTTTTGATGATGAGGAGCATACCTTTTTAGTACCTGCCGATAAAAGCATACTGGAAACTGCCTTAGATAAAGATATTGACCTGCCCTTCTCATGCCAAAGCGGTTTATGCACAGCTTGCCGGGGTAGATTACTCTCCGGCACCATGCACCTCGATGAAGACGAAGGACTATCCGATTCCGAGAGAGCCGATGGCTACGTACTCACTTGTGTTGGGCATCCTACTTCACCCGGAGTAAAAATTCAAATTGGGTAACAATTATAATTAATATGAGTAGTAATAGAAGAGGACGTGTTCCTCTTTTTTTGTATGAACAAACAATAATGGATTTTACAGTAAGCAAAAGAATATTTTTACCGAAGGATTTTAAAGTAGAAGATTGGAAAAACCTCAAACCTTATTTTGACCAGTTATTAAATGCACAAATCAATTCAAGCGCTGATTTAAAGCAGTGGTTTAAAGAAATGAGCGAGCTGGAGGCAGTGGTTTCCGAAGATTTGGCATGGCGTTACATAAAAATGACCTGCGACACTGCCGATGACACCTTGGCGAAAGCTTACGAATATTTTGTTCGGGAAATTCAGCCACACATTGCTCCCTACTCCGATAAGCTCAATAAAAAAGCATTAGCATCTCCTTATCTCAATGACTTAAAACAAGAGAAAGGCTTCGATATTATGATAAGAGAGATGGAGAAAGATGTAAAAATTTACAGAGAAGAAAATATTCCCCTCCAGACAGAGATACAAAGCGAGGCCCAAAAATACGGAGCTATTTCAGGAGCAATGGATGTAGCGCATGATGGACAGGAAATGACGCTGCAGCAAGCAGCAGTTATGCTTCAATCTACCGACCGTGCGCTGAGGGAGGAAATATACCATAAGATAAGCGACAGACGATTGCAAGATAAAGCAAAACTAGATACATTATTTAGCGAGCTCATAAAATTACGTGCTGAGGTAGCTCAAAATGCAGGTTTTAGCAACTTCCGCGATTATATGTTTACCGCCATGGGGCGATTTGACTACACGCCTCAAGATTGCTTCGACTTTCATGAATCAGTAAAGTCAGAAGTAGTACCCTTGCTCAATACTATTGCGGAGGACAGAAAAGAAATGCTCAAAGTTGCGCACCTTAAACCTTGGGATAAAGCAGTAGATGTGAGCGGTAAGAAAGCCTTACACCCATTTGATGGTGCTGATGACCTTACCCAAAAAACAATTACATGCTTTAAAAGGCTTGATCCCTTCTTGGGCGAATGCTTGGAAAAGATGAAAGAAATGGGTCACTTAGACCTTGACTCAAGAAAAGGTAAATCACCGGGAGGTTACAACTACCCGCTCTCCGAAACCGGTGTGCCTTTTATATTTATGAATGCTACCAGCACCCTGCGTGATATGGTTACCTTGCTTCATGAAGGTGGACATGCCGTGCATAGCTTTTTAATGAATGATTTAGCGCTTAACGACTTTAAAAATACGCCTTCAGAAGTAGCGGAGCTGGCTAGCATGAGCATGGAGCTTATAACTATGGACCATTGGGATGTCTTCTTTAGCGATGAAGCCCAGCTCAAACGAGCTAAGAAAGAACACTTAGAGCAGATTATAGAAACACTCCCTTGGGTAGCCACTATTGATCAGTTTCAGCATTGGCTCTACGAAAACCCAGAGCATACTGTTGAGGAGCGAACAGCAGAATGGAATAATATATTCGATGCTTTTTCCGACAATATAACGGACTGGAGCGGCTTGTCAGATAAAAAAGATAATATGTGGCAGAAGCAGTTACACTTATTTGAAGTACCATTTTATTATATAGAATATGGTATGGCGCAACTAGGTGCTATTGCTGTATGGAGAAATTTTAAAATGGATAATGACAAAGGGCTGGCTGCCTATATGAATGCTTTGAAGCTGGGTTATACTAAATCCATTCCTGAAATTTATGCTGCTGCAGATATTAAATTTGACTTTAGTAAAGAAAATATTAGTAAGCTAATGAGCTTTGTAAAGGATGAAATGGCGAAAATAGACTAGCAACGGCTATAGCATGTAGGCTTGTGGTTGGATAACACCAACGTGCAATAAATCACTATTCGTAGCAATCAGGTCGGTACGTTGAATACGTCAGACCTGTTTATTACCCTACCATTGGTGTTATCACCAATGGCTTCCAAAAATGGTTATTGTTTTTGTTGGAGATTAATACCAACAAGTTGCGAAAATTATTAGCACCCTCATATAAATTCTATAACATTAATAATGTGCACGATTTACTTGAAGAACACCTAAAGATAAGCTTCTATACTGCTACAATTTATAAATGGAAGTCACTTTTAACCCCGGCAAAATATAAACAGATTGTTTTAGATAGCCTCAATTTTTTGGTGATAAACGAAAGGATAAAGCTGTATGGATTTGTAATAATGCCAAATCATATACATTTATTGATGAAGATAATTGCTCCTTGGAAATTCTCAGGTGTTCAGCGAGATTTACTCAAATTTACAGGTCAGCAAATCAAATTTGATTTGGTAGATAATCATCCAAAAGTTTTAGAAAAGTTTTATGTAAACCTTAGCGACCGAACTTATCAATTTTGGCAACGAGATTCGGTCAATAGGCTTTTTGACGATAGAAAAATAGTTGAGCAGAAACTTGATTATATACACAATAATCCTGTTCAAAAGAAATGGATGCTGGCATCAGGGCCAGATAAATATCATTTTTCATCCTACGGCTTCTATGAATTTAATTGCTCTGAATTTACCTTTTTAACCCATTATATGGAATTTTTTGAATAAAAATCATCTAAGCTTGTTGGTGGAGAACACCAACAAGGTGGAGAGTGGTTTGTAATATTACCCTACCATTGGTGTTGTCACCAATGGCTTCCAAAAGTGGTTGTAGTTTTTTTGGAGATCAATACCAACAGGGTGGAAACAGAGATAAAAGCTTCATATGACCCTACCATTGGTGTTGTCACCAATGGGTTATGAGGACGATTTTTATTTTTCAGGAGAATAACACCAATAAGGTGGAAATATTAGTAATTTATGCGTTTTGTGAAGGATGAAATGGCTAAAATAGACTAATTACGGATATAGTGTGTAAGCTTGTTGGTGGAGAACACCAACAAGGTGGAGATCACTGTTTGTAGCAATAAGGTCGGTACGTTGAAAGCGTCAGACCTGTTTATTGATAACAAACCGAATCCTATGCTAAAACTCAGCTTGAGTAAGCACCATGTCTGACCTCTGTGAGGTACCGACATTAGTTGGGATGAGCAAATTGTATCTGGGAAAGCTTGAGTTGCGATATTATTTTGAGAAATAAATCACAGTTCGTAGCAATAAGGTCGGTACGTTAAAAACGTCAGACCTGCATATTGATTATAAACCGAATCCTACGCTAAAACTCAGCTTGAGCAAGCACCATGTCTTACCTCTGCGAGGTACCGCCATTAGGCAGCTTAAACGAACTAATAATATCCGACATCTCTACCTACGCTGGTTGCCTATGTTTTCACCAGTAACATTTAATGGATCTGTTTTATAATTATCTTTCAATTTCTCCTCCATCTGTTGTAGTTAGTACGCTAATAAGTCTTTAATCTCCTTTGCTACCTTTTCGGCATTAGGCAACATGGCTTGCTCCCATACTATATTGAGACCAATAGCCGGCAAATCGAGTGCGCCATAAGCTTTTACCGGTGCGTCTAAGTACTCAAAACAATGCTGGTTTAACCGTCCTGCCAACGATTCTGCAAAAGAATTCATCAGCGGTTCTTCCGTCAGCACCAGTCCTCTGCCGTGCTGTTTTACACTTTCCGAAACCATTTCCCAGTCTAGGGGATTCAATGTGCGCAGGTCAATTATTTCAACCCGGCCTTCAAACTCTTTACTGGCTTCTTTGGCCCAATAAACACCCATCCCATAAGTTATTACCGTCATGGAACTGCCTGCCTTTACGTTTTCAGCACTTGCTTCCTGCGCTTTTCTGGCTTTGCCTAAAGGTATTACGTAGTCGTTATCAGGGCTCAACTGTTTTCGCTTCATCAGTGCCCGGTACTTTGGACCAATATAGGCCTTTATGCTCAAAGCAAACCACGGGATTAGGGTCATGAAAAGCCGCTTTCAGTAATCCTTTCATATCTGCCGCATTGGAAGGGTAGATCACTTTTATTCCCCTAATATTTAAAACGGTTGACTCTATACTGCCCGAATGATAAGGCCCACCGCCACCATAAGCGCCAATTGGTATCCTAATTAATGATTGCACCGGAAATTGTCCGTTAGATAAATAGCACGATTTTGAAAGCTCTTCCACCAACTGGTTGATGCCCGGCCAAATATAATCAGCAAACTGTATTTCAACAATTGCCTTTGCACCAACTGCCGACATGCCCACGGTGCTGCCCACAATATAAGCCTCTTGAATGGGCGTATTAAATACGCGCTCGTCACCGTATTTTTTAGCCAAATTAGCTGCTTCACGAAACACGCCACCAAGTGTGCCGCCCACATCTTGCCCATAAAATAAGGCCTCAGGATTATTTTTAAGGATATCATCAACTGCGTGCAAGGCAGCATCAACCATTACTACTTTTTCGGCACCTTTAGGGCTTCTATTTCCTTTTTCGGTAGTTATTTCCGTAGGAGCAAATTCATGCAGCATTACGTCTTCCGGGTGCGGATCATCAGCAGCTACCGCTTTTTCAAAAGCTTGTTCCGCCTTTTTAATGGCTTTTCTGGCAAGTGCCTTGAGTGTCTTTTCATCGGTTCCGTTCTTAACTAAGTACTGATGAAATTTTGGAATAGGATCGCCCATCGCGTGTATTTCCAGATCGTCATCAGTTCGGTACCATTCTTTGCGTACACCGGAAGTATGATGCCCTAATAACGGACAATTGGCATGAACCAAAACCGGCCCTTTCCTTGTCCGCACATGTTCAATAGCCTCTTGCATTTTCTCAAACGAATCAATAAAGTCGGTACCATTTGTTCGTATGCGTTTTAGCCCTTTAAAACCGGCTGCAAATTCGTAAGCATCCATGGCTCGCATCTCAGCACCTGTGGCTGAAATACCCCAGTCGTTATCCTGCACCAGATAAATAATAGGTAACTGTTGGAGCACTGCCATCTGAAAAGCTTCAGAAACCTCACCTTCCGTAACGGAGCCATCACCCAAAGAGCAAAGCACCACAGCCTTGTCGCCTGTTGTGAGTTGCTGGCTTTCCAAATATCTCAGAGCATGTGCCATTCCGGTTGCGGGAATGGCCTGCATACCGGTAGCCGAGCTCTGGTGCGGAATGGTGGGAAATCCTTTTCTTTTCAAGGATGGATGGTTATAATAGGTCCTTCCTCCGGAAAAAGGATCGTCTTTCTTAGCTAAAAGCTGTAACATTAGATCATAGGGCTCTATTCCCAACCCGAGCAAAAACGACTCATCTCTGTAATAGGGCGCAGCAAAATCAATTGGCAGTAGTTGCATGGATGCCGCTAGCTGAATGGCCTCATGTCCGCGTGAAGTACTATGCACATATTTGGAGGCGGTAGCTTTATTCTCCTCATATATTTCCCCCATGCGCTTTGCTGTATGCATAAGCTCGTAGGCTTTCAACAACACTTCATCAGTAATTTTTACCCTAGTTTTTTGATTGGATTTTGTACTCATTCAGCTTAATTTTCTACCTTCGTTACTTCTCAAAAATAGTTAATTTTAGCGGAAGGCTAAGGGAATAATTAACAAATTTGACCAACGGAAGTAATCTGATTTAATGGAAATTTCAAAGGAAAAAATTAGTAGCTGGTTTCAGCAGTTACAAGATAATATTTGTAGTGCTGTAACAGCTGAAGATGGAAGCGGTAGCTTTCAAATAGATGAATGGCAGCACAAGGCCGGTGGCGGAGGTAAATCGCGTGTACTAATAAACGGAGCTGTGCTCGAAAAAGGAGGGGTAAATTTTTCGGCAGTAGAGGGAGAGGCGCCTAAGCCACTGTTAGATACCTTAGAAGTTAAGCTAGATGATGGGAAAACACCTACTTTTTTTGCAACAGGAGTATCAACTGTTATGCATCCGAGCAGCCCCATGGTGCCGATTATTCACATGAATGTAAGGTATTTTGAGTTGAGCAATGGCATGTATTGGTTTGGTGGTGGAATTGATTTGACCCCTCATATTATTGATAAAGCCCAAGCATCGTGGTTTCATCAACAGCTTAAAAAGGCTTGCGATGGGCATGATTTGAACTATTACCCAAAATTTAAAAGTTGGGCTGATGAGTATTTCTATTTACCACACCGCAATGAAACACGCGGGGTAGGAGGTATTTTTTTTGATAGACTGAAGGCGGATAAAAGTAAAAGCAAAGCGGATATTTTTAATTTTGTTCAGGCAGTAGGGGAAAGTTTTGCACCTATTTATACGCATTTAATGCGTATAAATAAAGATAAAAGTTTTGATGAAAAACATACAGCTTGGCAAATGCTGAGGCGAGGCCGCTATGTGGAGTTTAATTTGGTGTGGGATAGGGGAACAAAATTTGGCCTACAGACCGGAGGAAGAACCGAGTCTATTTTAATGAGTATGCCGCCCACAGCCACTTGGGTTTATGACTATAAGTTGCTAGAAGATTTTGAGCAAGAAACAACTAAGCTGTTAAAACAAGATGTGAGGTGGCTAGCTGAAAAATAATTACCTCTTAAAATCTAGTTGAATAATTATGGTGGTAAACCAACTTTTGAAGTCTTTGAGGGGTCTTACGTTCATGAAGAAGTTAATACCGCCCATTTTATTATTTGCTATTTTATTTAGCTGTTCCAAAGATGAAAAGTATCCGGTTGTACAGTTGCAAGGTGCATATAATGGTACTTTTACCTATGCCGGTGAAACGCTCGGCACCATTACAAATCCTGTAACCGTTACGTTTAACAACACTGAATATTCAAGTACGGCTGGTGAAAACCGTTTTCCTGCCGGAGGAAACGGTACCTACTCGCTTCATGAATCAGGTGATAGCATTAGCTTTACAGACCTTAATATATATACAGCTGATTTTGATTGGGGCTTAATCCTCGCTGGTGAATATGCCATTTATGAAAAAGACAATCAAATAGTGATTGAAAGGATATCTAGAACAGGTATTTCTTACAGCTACAGATTAAACAAAGTTAAAAAGTAAGGTCCTTACAACTGTCTTCCAACATATTTTATATCTTCATGCCTGAAATAGCCGCATCGGCTACAGTATTAAGTAAAATAATGCTTTACTACATTAAAAAAGGCCAGAATGAATTTTCAGGAGATATTTAAAAAAAACCAGCATTGGGTAGAACAGAAATTAGCTTCGGACAAAGGCTATTTTTCGCAAATGGCCAAGGGTCAAAATCCAGAGGTGCTATATATTGGTTGCTCCGATAGCCGTGTTACAGCTGAAGAGCTTATGGGCATGGGGCCGGGAGATGTTTTTGTGCACAGAAACATAGCTAACATGGTGCCTAACACCGATTTAAGTGCCATGTCAGTCATCAATTATGCAGTTAGTGTTCTAAAGGTAAATCATGTAGTAGTTTGCGGCCATTATTATTGTGGAGGGGTTAAAGCTGCTATGCAGTCTGCAGATTTGGGTATTTTAAATCCCTGGCTGCGAAATATACGTGACGTTTACAGATTGCACAAGGAGGAACTTGATGGCATAACAGATGAAGAAGAAAAATATAAGCGTTTAGTAGAGTTAAATGTGCAGGAACAATGCATAAACGTATTGAAAACTTCCGATGTGCAAAAAGCATATAGCGATAGAGATTTGAGCGTGCACGGTTGGGTGTTTGATATCCAATCCGGTAAATTAATTGACCTGGGCATCGACTTCGATAAGGAGATGAAAGATATTCAGGAAATTTATCGAATATCATAAAAGATACTGAATAGTTTCCAGGATTATAGGCCTTGAATAATAAATGCTAAGCAACAGTTCATCATTTCCTATCCTGATTATTGTCTTAATTCCCTTATTTTTGAATAATGCTTGACACACTCATCCAATGGGACCAACAATTATTCTTGTGGCTCAATAGCCTGCATGCCGATTGGCTCGATCCGGTGATGCGTTTTATAACAGGTAGAAATGAGTGGATACCGCTTTACTTGCTTATTATTGCCATTATTATTAAGCAACTTAAATGGCGGGCTATTTTTTTATTACTTGGCTTTGCACTACTCATTACCTTGGCCGATCAGTCAGCATCCGGTTTTTTTAAGCCATTTTTTGAACGATTGAGGCCTTGTCATAATCCTGAAATAGGACATTTGGTACATTCTATTAAAGGTTGTGGAGGCAAATATGGTTTTGCTTCATCGCATGCCAGTAATACGTTTGCTTTGGGTACTTTTCTATACCTGATCTATAGAAATTTTTACGGAAAGTTAATGCTCGTATGGGCGGCTGTTGTGTCCTATTCGCGTATTTATGCAGGAGTACACTATCCGGCAGATATTTTAGTTGGCGCCTTATTAGGTATTACTTCAGCATTCATAACTTACTGGCTGTACAGGCAATTCTTTTATACGGACCTACAGAAAATTCATGGTTTTGTATAAAATATCTTTATAGGATGCACCAATAGGAATTGACTTTACTTTTATATGAACGGCTAAATCCTCAATGAAGTCAATTTTTTCCAAGTTTACAATAAACGAGCGGTGCACGCGTACAAATCTACCTTCAGGTAATTTCTTCTCAACGCCTTTCATGGTGTGGTGCACAATATATTTCTTGGCCTCCGTGTTAATTACCACGTAATCGGCAAGCGCCTCAATAAAAAGTACATCTTGTAGTCTGAGGTGCACTATTTTGCCATCGCTCTTAATAAAAATGTGCTCGAGGTGAGCTTTCTTTTTTCTGAAAGTTTCAATATTAATTTTTGCTTTGTTTATGGCCTGACTAAAGCGGTCATATTCAAAAGGTTTTATGAGGTAATCTGTTACACTTTGATCGAAAGCATCAACCGCATAACTGTCGTTGGCGGTTACTAATATAACCTCGTAACCATTATTGAGGCGCTGTACAAGTTCAATTCCGGTCATTTCCGGCATTTGAACGTCAAGAAATATTATGTCTATTTCATGCTCTTCTAATAATTCAATTGCTTTTGGAGCACTATCCGCTTCAGTAACCAACTTTAAGCCGTTGGTTTCTTTTATTTGCTTACTTATATATTGTCTGAATATTGGGTCGTCATCTACAACCATGCAATTTATTTCCGCAGCCATCTTTGTTTATTTCTTATTTAAACCCACAAGTTTATGGACGTATTTCCCAATTATATCGAATTCTATGTTCACTTCATCGTTTTTTTTGATTTTTTTGAAGTTTGTATGTTCAAATGTGTAAGGAATTACGGCTACCTTAAAAGTTTTATTGGTAATATCGAAGCAAGTTAGGCTTACGCCATTAATGCATACTGAGCCCTTCTCAACAAGCACATTATTTTTACTGTTGTAGCTAAAAGTAAATAACCAACTGCCCTGGTTTTCTTCAACCTGCACGCAAGTGCTTTTAGCATCAACATGGCCCTGCACTATGTGGCCATCTAACCGTCCATTCATTTGCATACAGCGCTCTAGATTCACTAAATCGCCTGCTTTAAGCTGTCCGATAGTCGATTTTTTAATAGTTTCATCAATTGCTACTACCATGTGCGCACCCGGTTCTAGCGCAGTTACGGTTAAGCATACCCCATTATGGGACACACTTTGGTCTATTTTTAGCGCGTCTGATAATTCACTTTCTATTGTTAAAATTAAGTTACCCTCACTACTTATAATCTTTTTAATACTTGCTGTTTCTTCAATTATACCTGTAAACATATTTTTTACGCTAGCGCATTTTGCTTCTTTTAATTAAAAATGAAGCGAGTGCTTTTTCTATATCATCGTTGATATCAATCTTAGTTAAATCAATTTTGTATTGTTGGCACTTCATCTCAATTGCCTTAAAGTAACCTTCGGATTGCTCCTTGTACCAATCTTTCACCTCCGTAGGGTTTAGCTTCATTTGCTGCCCCGTTTCTAAGTCTTCTACCAAATAGGGTCTATCTTCTAAACTCAGGTTCAACTCAGTTTGTTGATCATTTACTTGAAAAAACAGGACTTCGTGTTTTTTATGTTTTAAGTGCTGAATTGATTGAAAGAAGGCATCAAGCTTTTCTGTACTACTTAACAGATCACTAAAAATAATAACTAAAGAACGTTTATGTATTTTAGCAGCAACAGTATGAATGGTTTCTGCTAAATCGGTAGTTTTTCTAGTGCTTTGCTGCTCAAGCATTTGCTGAAAGTGGCTAAAGAGCGTTCTGAAGTGAGCTTTGGTCGATTTTACCTCAGTAAAGAGGTCAATTTGATCTGAAAAACCTATTAGCCCAACGGCATCTCGCTGTTTTTGTAACAGGTAAGCAAGACAAGCTGCGGCTAATAAGCTGTATTTTATTTTAGTAAAGCCGTTTTCGGGGTAATACATGGAAGAGCTATTATCTACCATAATGTAGGCCCTTAAATTAGTTTCTTCATCATACTGTTTGGTAAATAGCTTGTCCGTTCTGGCAAATACTTTCCAATCAATATGTTTGGTGCTTTCACCAACATTGTAAAGTCTATGCTCAGCAAACTCCACCGAAAAGCCATGAAATGGCGATTTATGTATACCTGTTATAAAACCTTCAACTAACTTTTTAGCCAGTAGATCTATTGAAGGTAGGTGAGGAAGGTCTTCAAAACTGATGTTCATAAGTTGTATGTTATTTTAACATTGTGTTATGTTTTTGGCAATTTAGACAAGTCAATTTGCTTTTTTGATTACGTTTATACTATATTTAAAACTAGAATTCTAAAAAATTTAAATAGTTAGCGGCATATTCATGTTGCAATATAGTGAGCTGTATGGAAAGAGAACAAGAAGAAATTTTTTCAAAAAAAATTAGGGCAGGTAAGAGAACGTATTTTTTCGATGTTAAAACTACCAGAGCTAGTGATTACTACCTGACAATTACCGAAAGTAAACGGAAATATAAAGAAGATGGCTTTAGCTATGAAAAACATAAGATATTTCTTTATAAGGAAGATTTCAATAAATTTATTGCTGCTTTAACTGAAACGGTTGATCATGTTAAAACTGAGTTGATGCCTGAATTTGATTTTTCTGAATTTGATAGGGATTATCCTGATGAAAAAGATAGCAGCGAAGATGATAAACTTTCCTGGAGCTGATTGAGAAGATATACAAGCCCATTGTAAGTGCTTTTTTTGTAGTCTTTAAGTAGTAACTTCGTGCCGTGAATAGACTAAAGCCCATACTTTATTTATTAGGAGCAGCACTAGTTATATACCTTTCTGCTATCCTCTTTACTGATATTTTAGCCTACCTTGTATTTGCCCTTATCGTAACCACTATTTTAAGGCCGCTAAACAACTATTTAAATAAGCTATATTTTTATGGTTACAATATACCCCGCCCATTAACCATTCTGTTAAGCTTTGCTTTGCTTATTGGTTTTATTGTTTTATTTGTAGGTTTATTTATCCCTCTAGTTTCCGAGCAGATAGATATTCTCAACCAGCTGGATTATGACGCACTTTATAAGAATATCTCTGAGCCTGTCCGCTCAGTGGAATCTTTTTTAATCGATTCAATACCATCAATAGGGGAGCAGGGGTTTTTGATAGAGGCTGTAAGGACAAACATTTTGAATTTTTTTCAAACATTTGATTTCAGCTTACTCATTAATAACATTATATCTGTTACCGGAAGCATATTTATAGCCATACTGGCCGTAGGGTTCATTAGTTTTTTTATGCTGTACGAGAAAGGCCTTATCCGCAGAACATTTATATCCATTATTCCCAATAAGTATTTTGAGGTATCTATTGGAGCCATCTACAAAATTGAAAGCTTGCTATCAAATTATTTATTGGGGCTACTTTTTCAGATGGTGGCTATTTTTACTATGGCTGCAGTGGGCTTGAGTATTTTTGGCGTTAAGTATGCAATTACAATAGCTGTATTTGCTGCTGTAGCCAACTTAATCCCTTATGCAGGACCTATTTTAGGGTCTCTTTTCGGTATTGTAGTAGGCGTAACTACTGGTGGTCTTTTTGAAATGGATAATCAGTTGTTTTTTCTGGTAGTAAAAATAATATCAGTTTTTGCGGTGGTACAAATCACCGATAACATTGTTTTGCAGCCACTTATTTTTTCAAAAAGTGTTAAAGCCCATCCTTTAGAAATTTTTGTTATTATCTTTGCGGGCGCATCCTTAGCCGGGGTAGTCGGCATGATTGCTGCCATACCTGCTTATACCATTATACGTGTGGTTTTTGTAGAGCTTTACAAAGGATACAGCCAATATAAAATTTTTCAGAATTAAATTATATTTACATGGGTTTAAGGTGTGGAATTGTTGGACTTCCTAATGTGGGAAAATCAACTTTATTTAACGCATTGTCTAACGCAAAAGCAGAAGCTGCTAATTTTCCTTTTTGCACTATTGAGCCTAACGTTGGTGTAATTAGTGTGCCTGACGAGAGGCTTGAAATTTTAGAAAGTTTGGTAAATCCTTTAAAGGTAATACCTACTATAATTGAATTTGTAGATATAGCCGGTTTGGTTGAAGGAGCCAGTAAAGGAGAGGGGCTTGGTAATAAATTTTTAGCTAACATAAGAGAGGTTGATGCCATAGTACACGTGGTGCGCTGCTTTGAGGACGATAATATTACCCATGTTGCGGGACGTGTTAACCCCACGGCCGATAAAGATATTATTGATACTGAGTTACAGCTAAAAGATTTGGACTCTGTAGAAAAGAAAATCCAGAAAACTGAGAAAGTTGCCAAATCCGGTGATGCCAAAGCTCGGGCCGAACTTGCGGTTCTTATAAAATATAGAGAGGCACTGGAAGCGGGTAAGAATGCACGTACAATAGATTTGAGTAAAGAAGAGAAAGAGCCTATAAGAGATTTATTGCTCTTAACTGATAAGCCTGTAATTTACGTAACCAATGTTGAGGAAGCATCGGCTGTTAGCGGTAATAAACTCGTGGAGGAATTTAAAGCTTATGTAAAAGATGAGCAGGCAGAGGTAATTGTGGTAAGCGCAGCTATAGAAGCGCAAATTGCGGAGTTTGACGATGAAGAGGAGAAAGCAATGTTTCTCGATGAATACGGTTTAAAAGAATCGGGTTTAAATAAACTTATACGTGCATCCTATAAAATTTTAGATTTAATTACTTACTTTACAGCTGGTAAACAAGAAGTTAGGGCTTGGACAATAAAAAGTGGATGGAAGGCACCGGCAGCAGCCGGTGTAATTCATACCGATTTTGAGAAAGGATTTATTAAGGCAGAAGTTATTAAGCTAGACAACTACCAGCATTACAAAACAGAACAAGCTTGTAAGGAGGCTGGGAAAATAGCGATTGAGGGGAAAGAATATGTGGTAAAAGATGGAGACATCATGCATTTTAGATTTAATGTTTAAGATTATAGTACTTTTGTTAAACAAAACTAAGGGTTTTTGAGTCTTATTGTTAAAAAAGAAAAGTGTGCGAGTTAGGTTGATATTTGAAAATATAGAAAAGGGCGCCACGGTGCCCTTCCATCACCAGTATTATCTTTATAGATTGTTTAGGGGCTTAATAACAAAGTGCGGTGATGAGACACTTGTTAATTTTAAAAAGTACACTTTTTCAGGCCTTAAAGGTCAGACAAAAATAAGCAAGAGCGGCTTACATTTTTTCAGTAATAAAATCACTTTAGTTTTTGCATGTGATGATAAACTTTTTGTAGACAGCATCATAAAATCTATATTTTCTTACGAAGTTTTGAAAGTTCGCAATCTCTCTTTAAAGCCACTCACCGTAGAGCTGGAGCCTGATATAGATTTTCAAGAGGAAATGAGTTTCATTTGTATTTCTCCAATTGTTTTGTTGCATCCAAAATTCTCCGATGAGTCGGCTAAACAGTTTATACATCCGCTTTCTGAGGAGTTTCAAAGATTGCTAATAGAAAGTATTGCAGAAAAGATGGAGGATGAAAGTTTAAAATCTGAGATATCATTTAAACCGGATAAGACCTATACAGAACGTATTGAAGCACAGGGAAAGAAATATTCACGTATTTATCCTTTATATGATCAAGATGTACCTTTTGAAGTACGAGGTTATACCTTACCCTTTACATTACAGGCGCCTGTTGTGGTTCAGAAGCATATTTTCAATAATGGACTCGGTCTTTTTAACGACAAAGGCTTTGGCATGGCTGATATTACCAATG
This sequence comes from uncultured Cytophagales bacterium, assembly GCA_963832285.1. GTDB lineage: Bacteria > Bacteroidota > Bacteroidia > Cytophagales > Cyclobacteriaceae > Marivirga. The sequence continues at coordinate 75,672 of CAWHTP010000011.1, read as the reverse complement.
TGGCACCGGGTACAGAAAGCACTACTTATTTTGACGGGCAGTTCTCGAGTTAAAAAACGTATAGCCAATTAGCTTGTCATACCTTAGCTGGGGGTTACTATAGTATATAGCAATATCATATTCATTTTCAGTATCAATAAAGTTACCTTCATATTTAAAGTATGGTGGTTTGTTAATATAGTACTCATACTCATAATAGCCCTGCTTCAATAAGTACTTGTTTTCGTAAATACCGGTTAAGCTATTATATTTCATTATGCTTTTGCTATTTAACTCCCAATTATTGAACTCACCTACTATAAATATTTCATCATTAGTTTTGGCAACAGACAACGAAAAAGTTACTTCAATGTAATCATTCACTAGCTCATCGGTTTGGCGCTCTCTGTTACCAACAAAAAATCTTCCGTTTCTATCTTGCCACTCTCTGTAAGCTTGGTTAGATCGATCCTGATCTCTCCTTGCAAGCATACTTATAGGCATACTTTCTCTATTTATTTGAGCAACATTTGCCCCCAAAAAATTAACGGTGCTTATATCAATAAACCTAAATTCACTACTGCCGGGAAAGCTGAGTTGTCCGTCAAAAAAGTTATAGACTAAACTATTTCCTTCAATATGTCTAGGTGTTTGCAGGTAAACTGCATGTAGCTCATTGTTATTTTGACGAACTACAGGATAAATATCGGAGCCGCTGTTAAGTATGTTGGCGCCATTTAAATTTACATTGAACTGTATTTGCTGCATACTGCGCCTTTCACTTACTATATTCGGAGGCATTAATTTATAGTCAATTCCTATCGCGTTTTCATAAACTCTAAATCGCTCTGAAAGTATTATGTCATCAGGGTTAGTGTCTTTATATACCACTAGCAGGTAATTGCCGGTTACCTTAACTTTCGGAACTTTCAAGTTGTAATGAATATATGGCATTTTAGTATCAAAAGAGTATTCAAAATCCCTGATGGCAAATTGATTATAATCATCCAAATAATTCATTGGCAAAACGTCACTTTTTTTAGTCCAGTCTTTATTAACATGAATAATTTTTGCCTGATATAACTGCTGCTGGTTGCTCAAATCATCGAAAGATAGCACCAGGCTTTCATTTTTATTAAGTGCTATGGTTGGATTGTTGGTGGTTACTTGCTGGGCAATATCAATCTTTAAAAGTTGAACCGTTTTTATATCAGGATTGTATGTTGTATTCTCAAATTTTAACGCTGGAAAGTTTCTTTGGGTAGCAGTTCCGGAGCTTGTTGGCTGCACGGGAACGCAACTTTTAATTAGAACGATGAATAAAGTAATTGAGAGAAAATAAAAATATTGTTTAATTCCAACCATATTTTGTTAATTTGGGTCTAAAGATAAGAGAATCCTAAGGGTTTCAATATGTCAACAGCCATAGAAATTATAAAAGGTTGCCAAAAAGGTGACAGAAAGAGCCAATACCAGCTCTACCAGCAATATGCCTCAGGCATGATGGCAGTTGCTATGCGTTATTCAAAGTCAACACAGGAAGCAGAAGATGTATTACAAGAAGGCTTTATCAAAGTTTTTCAGCATATAGAAAATTTTAGGCAAGATTCAAGCATAGGCTATTGGATAAAGCGGATTATTGTGAATACTGCACTTAACCATCAGAGAAATAAATTGTACCTCTACCCAATGGTAGATGTAGATGACTTGAAGGAAGGACTAGGCGCAGTTTCGATAGAAAACCTGGCCATGGAGGAGTTGATGGATATGATACAAACGCTGCCTACGGGTTGTCAGGTAATTTTTAATTTATACGCAGTAGAAGGCTATCAACATAAGGAGATTGCTAAAATGCTATCCATTAGCGAAGGCACAAGTAAATCGCAGTACTCAAGAGCTAGAAAGCTGTTGATGGAATATATAGAAAAGAACACTAAGTGGGGGAATGAGAGAATTCAATAACGATAAGGACAATTTTAATAAGTCATTAAAAACCAAGTTTAATGAGGCTTCCTACGTGCCATCGCATGATGTGTGGGAAGGCATTGAATCGGCTCTGCTGAAACAGGAAAATGTACGAATGCAGAAAAAAGCAATGTGGTATAGAAATACCGCAGCTGCTATTTTAGCAATTGCTTTAATTTCAATCTATTTTAATATACAGAGTAATAATCTAGTCACTTTTGCTGCCGATGACACCACGCAAGAGGAAAAGATTGATCTTGACAGAAGCGATACCAATTTACAGGCTAATTTAGTATTTGAAGACCAAGCCATTATGCCCGAAGTAAAAACCAGCGCTGATGATGGATTTACGAACACTCAAAATATAGGTTTGGAAAATGATGATGCGGCTACTTTTAATAATCTCCAAAAAGTAAATTCCGGCAATGGCACGGCAAACACTATTGCGGCCAATGATGAGGAAATTCAAGGAGATGTTTTTTTATCCGATAATGTTATTTTAGCTAATAAGAATGAGCCTAAGAATTATGTGGCAGGTTTAGCAGCAAAGGAATCAATGCAGCCTTATACCGATACTAAGTGGGATCCGATTGATATAGAGCTGGAAAAAGTTTCTTATTTTGCTATTAGCGAAATTAAAAAGGAAAAGCGGGACAGAGGATTAAACTTACAGGCTAATTTAAATTTTGGTTCAGGCAGTTTTAACCCAAATGCCAATATCACATCGGCTCCGGTACAGTCAACAGTTTCTTCATTGAACAGCCCCGGTACAGCCGGAAGAACCACAAATGCAGATTTTAGCAGTGAGAGGCAAATAGTGGAAGAGCTTAGTGCTTCCCCCATGAGAAGTAATATTTCGCTTACCTACGGAGCAAATTTCGGTTTTAATCTGGGGGAAAGATGGGTTATAAAATCGGGGCTTCAGTACGGTAATTATAGGTCATCATCAGAAAGTAGTACTATTATTAGAGATGTAAATAGTGAAAGGTCGTATCCGTATCATGGTGCTAGTAGTACAGCGGAAGTGAGTGATGGCAGGGTGATTAGCGTGACCTCTGAGTATGACCTGAATAATAATTTTGAGATACTCTCAGTACCGCTATTTGTTACCTACAAATTGTTGAATACTAAATTTGGCATTGGCATAGTGGCCGGTGCAACTGCCGATTTTCTTTTAAGAAATACTATAACAGGTGCCAGTGACCAACTCAGCGAAGTGACCTTTGATGGGAGCGACAAAAAATCCTACCGAAATAATTTTGCCAGTGGAACCGTAGGATTAGAATTTAGCTACGCTATAAACGAGCATTACGGTTTTACCCTCACACCTTTATACAAAAAGGCATTGATGGATGTAACCACCAACGCCTCTAATTTCAGTAGTACGCCTGATTTTGTCAGCATAAATCTTAGTTTCCAATATATTTTCTAAAATAGCTGCCTTGCTGATGAGTATTATTTTTCGTCAGGGTTTGACATTTCCGATTTTATATCTTCAATCATCATGTCCATACTATTAGTGTCATAGGGGCTTTCCACAAACCTTGCGCTATGTTCAAATTCCAAGATGGGTGTTTTCAGTAATGAAAGGTCCTCACTAATCATTTGAATAACATCATTGTCATCAAAGTCAGCATCAGCCAGTTCATCTTCATATTTCTCATGTTTAGGATCAAATAATTCCTTCACGGAGATTTTCAGTTTGTTAGCTAAATCGGCCAGCATTCTGGGCGTTAGCGAATTTTTATCAATGTCAGTATCTCTTACTGCGTGGTTTCCTAATGATTTAACATACCCAAAAGCTTCACGCTCTTGAATAGCGTTGCTGTTATAAATGAAGTGAATTTCCATAGCTATGCGTTTTTTTTGATTCATAGCCTATAAACTCAATTTAACGTTCAAAGTTTTTAAAATTCTAAGGCAATATTGCTAATGTCATCTTTTTAAAACCGGGATTCTTAGTTTAAGATAGAGGTTTACTTCCGGATTTATCTTATTAATAGTACCACCGTAGCCCGGAATGTACTTTGTTTCTACGTAATCGAACTGGGGATTATCTAAAAAAGATTTAAGGCGGAATTTAAAGCCCAGCGAAAGGATATCCTTTATGTCTTGCTTAAAAATTCTTTTAATCATTTTTTCTGAACTGATTACCAGTTCATACCATTGCGCAAAAAGTTCTTCTCGATATACTTCACCTGATTGCCCACCAAAAAGCGGATTGTTAGTTGCGAAGCTAACATCCTCAGTATAGTCAGCGGCAGCATAACGCAAGCCTAACATAAATAAATTTGTAGGATTTATATTGAACTGATAATCAAAGCCGACCCTATAATAATTACCTTCTGAGGTATAGTCTGCATTGTCGTAAGCGTCATCAGGGCTCAAGCTGGCAGTTCCCAGCTCAGCAATAAAGGAATAATGATTGAAAAGAGTAATATTTGCGGCCGCTTCCCATTTTTCTCTATCATCTAGCGCTAAAGTGTGCAGCTTCAGGTAGTCAAAGGCAAAGCCCACTTCAATTACTTTTTTTATTACTACTGTGCTATCCTGAAGGCTATTTTGAAGGCTATCTTCCTCCATATTTTGAGCGGTAGAGTGATAAGCACCTGCAAAGTATAGTAATGCAGCAAGTATAATTAATTTAGATCTCCACATATATTGTTTGCTCATTACTTATGCACACCTCTTTATTACAGCCCCTAGGACCGTTGATAGAATCAAAATCATATTCAACAACTCTTAGTTTTTTGGCAGCTTTGGTAATTTTGTTATTAATTACTGTATCCTGTAACTCATAAGCTATTGTCAGCCTATTACTAGATTTAACCCCTTCCACCTTTATATTATAAGTAGCTGATGTTTTGTTGGGATCAATTGCCACTACAAATTGAACCAAACTATCGCCACCCTGAGCATTTTCAAATAGGTTAAAAACCCCATTAATCGATTCAATACTGAGTAATCTTGAGTTTACGACCTTTATAATCCCCTTGATTAGGGTGATTGACTCAGTCAGTATAAGTTGTTGAGCATTGAGTTCGGCTATTACTGTACCTACATTCGTATTGCTGTCAAGCGCTATTTTTATACTGTCCGATGCATTCTGAAGTGCTGTAAGATTTGCGTTAAGCGTATCTAGTGAGGTCTTATTAAGAATGGTTAATCTGAAAAAAGGGAAAGCCTTATCCGGGCCGCAATCTCGGCATGGCTCACAAGACGCAAAGCAAGCCATTATAAACATTATGGAGAGAAGGAAATATCCCGTTAGTTTTGATATATTCATTAGTGCGAAATTAAAACCTTTAGAGCAAAAACCAGACCTTACTCCTGTGTGAAAGCAAAAGAGATAATATTTGCACCCATTTTCAGCGCTTTTTGCCTTACACTTTCCGGATCATTGTGAATAGACTGATTTTCCCACCCGTTGCCAAGATCAGATTCATAAGAATAATAACAGATTAATCTGCCTTCGTGCACAATTCCGAAACCTTGTGCAGGCTGTCCGTTGTGCTCATGTATTTTGGGTAAGCCATCAGTAAATTTAAATTTTTGGCGGTATATAGGGTGGTCAAAAGGTATTTCCACAAATTCTTTTTCAGGAAATACTTTTTTCATCTCTAGTCTTATAAAAGGATCTAAACCGTAATTATCATCAATATGTAGAAAACCGCCACCCAGCAAGTAGCTCCGTAAGTTACGCGCTTCCGATTGTGAGAAAACAATATTACCGTGTCCTGTAAGATAAATATATGGAAACTGATAAAGGTTTTGACCGCCTACATCAACCACATAGTCTTTGGTGTCTATCTGGGTATTCAATTCTTTATTACAGAAGTTGATAAGGTTAGGTAAGGCGGTTTTATTGGCGTACCAATCGCCACCGCCATCGTATTTCACCTTGGCAATTTTTAGTTGCTGAGCCACTAATGTTTGAGCTGATAACACCCAGCAAACTAGTAGCAGTAATTTGGTCAGCTTATTCATAGTTAGGCAACGCTAAGCTGTGTAAAATCTTTTACTTTATGCAAAACAGAGTCAGGAAGCTCATTGGTAGAAAGGGAAGTTGCCAGACCTACCACATCTATATTTGCTCTTTGGGCAGATTCAATTCCAGCAAGAGCATCTTCAAAAACCAGGCAATCCGGTGCATCAACTCCGAGTGCTTCGGCTGCTTTAGTATATATTTCCGGATCTGGTTTGCCTTTTTTAACCATGGTACTATCTATAATGGCATCAAAGTAAGAGCGAATGTCTAAACCATCCAGCGTAAAATCAACATTGCTGGTAATGGCCGAGGTAGCTACAGCCATTTTAATTCCTGCTTTTTTGGCTTGCTGCAGGAATTCAAGAAGTCCGGGTGTTGGGGCGAGGTGTTTTTCGTAGAGTGTACGGTAAATGCTTTCTTTCTCCTCGGTTAGCTGCATTATTTCCTCAGCTGTTGCTTGTGGTTTCAGTCCAATTACTACCTCCTGCATGGTTCTTCCATTGAGGTGTTCTTGAAAATATTGATCATCGACCTCTTGGCCAAACTGCGCTAAAAATTGCCTCAGTGCCTTTATGTGGTAGCTTATGTTATCAACAATTACACCGTCCATATCAAAAATGTAGGCCGTTTTTTTTGGTAGTTTTATAGGTGTCATAACTGTTTGACGTTTTTAATTTGCTTTAATTGCCAAATATAAGGCAAGTAAAGCATTGATAATAATGCATGGGTTAAAGAAGTGGTGTTTTCACTAACTATTATGCAAATGTAGTTCTGAAATTGAGTACCGATCAAGATGAACTAAACTGTTTTTAAATTTGGTTTTGCCAAGTACTTGTGGTATCAATGCGGATGAGTGAAGGGTTTAGAGGTTTTACAAGGTTCCTTATCGGCTACATAAAACCTGCTTGCCTATGTGGGCTATGAAAAGCTAAACTTAGCAATTTATGCTGTTTCCACCAATGCAGGCTACCAGATTCAAGTGATGTCCAAAGATAACTATTCAGTTTTGTAACAGGAGTTGTTGATGATGAGATTACAATGATGCACTTTTATTGTCAACAGAAAAGGGATGATTTTTTACTATGCTTTCAAGTGTTTCAGCTGCTTTTTCGTTAGCTGTTGAGTAATTAACTAACCATTATCCGGGAGGTCTAATTCTATCTTAACATCATCATTTAATATAGTTTTTTTATTCTGTCGGAACAGAGAAAAAGTTGAAAATAAAGCAACGAACATCAATAAATGCTTCATTCTAAGTGCTATCACCTTGATTTACACCTAAAGTAATTATTAAAAGGCAATTAGTAAGGTTTGTAAAAATAGCTAGATAATCTATTTTCATTCTAAACATTAGAAACTAATTGAAATTGCTAATATTGGTAATGTTCAAAAACGGTTGGTATATAAAAAGCATACCATTTCGAGGCACAAAGCTTTCGGTTAATCACAAGGCTTGATACGAGCTAAAAGTGCTGAAATTAGCGTTGTATTGCCTAATTTTTACAATTATTGATTGTAACTTCAAATCTAAAATACCATTATTCAGAGTCTTCTAACCACGACTTAATCATTAATCCTACCGGTGTAATTCCGTTTAGGTTATATAAAGCAAGAGGATTATCGGCTGCTGTTTCATTTACAAGAGTATGAATTCCCAGCAAGTCGTTATTTTCTAGTTGTTTAGATTGTGTTTCGTAAAAAATTCTTGCTTGGTCTAATTGATTTTGCGAAAAATCAGATACATAATATCCTGATTCGGTAACCACCCATCTACTATTCTGTGGTTTCTCTTTCAAAAAAGACCAATCTACGTTATCAGTATAAACTATTTCTTCATCCGCACTGTAAGAGGATGGTTTCGCTCCGGCATATATATGATAAGAAAAACTCACTTTTCCATTTATAGATGGCTCATTTTTCTCATAATCAAAAACCTTTCTGTTAAATTCTTTTCTGTAATCTGTTGTAACATTTTGATCACCCGAAACAGATGCGGTTATTAATATATGTTCATATTCGTTCATAGGAAATTCTTCAGTCACAGCTGGCAACCAAACATCTAAAAGGTCGAGATAATCCCTGTATTCTCCATCCATTCTAATTGTTTCAACTACACCTTTTGCATCCAAATCACCATTAAAGTATTTTCTCAAATAAAATTCTCCTCCATATTCAAAAGCTACAATGTTTAAACCTCTTGAAATTATGTCTTTTACATAAGCAATCTCTTGTTCGAGTGTAAAACTGCTAAGGTTAAGAGTCCACACAATTTTTAAATTTTTACTATTGGAAAAGGTAATGACATCATCCATCCTACTATCATCAACATATTGGTAAAGACCTTCAGCATTTTTCGGCTTACTAAAGTCAACACCAAAAGTTCTCAAATGCGTTATATTATTAATCCAAGGGTCTAACAATTCTGACTGAAACTCAAAAAGTCTGGTATTTACAAGAAGTTCATCTCTACTTGGACTGCTCGTGGTAATTTCTAACTCGTCTGTTTTTGAACACGATAAATTTAAAATCATGAAGCCGAATAGCATTGTTAGTGTTGCTGAGAATTTAATTATTTTCATAATTTCCGTATTTAAATTAGACCTTAAATTTCTGATTTTTTTAATTATCAATGCAAATGAGCATTTTGCTTTTTATTTTTATGGTAGTTGCTGTAAAATTTTGCTGTGGCAATAGTTGAACCAAGCATTAAAAAGTACATCATTCCGTATTTTTTTTGAAAGAAACTTTCAGAAAATAAATAAGTGATACTTAGCACTTAGGCTAAGATGCGTATCCCGAAGGGCATGCAGTATAGGTGATGCTGTAGTACCGCTTATTTTATTTTTTCAATTTATCAACTTCAATCTTCCCGTTAGCTATTCGTAGTCTCAAATTCTCTTCTTTCATTTTATCCTTCATGTAATATCCGTCATAGAGATATATTCTGTTAGGATAAAGTCGCCCTATGGAAAAGTCCATTGTGTACAGATTAATATTTACCCAACCAGCAAAAATCATGTCGTTCATTTCCTCAAAGTCAATTTGATTTCGTTGAAATAATTCCTTGAAATTTTCTTCGCCTTCTTTATTGTCGGAATAACATCTGGTGATTCTCTCGAGGTACAATTTGTTGTCAACTATTCTCCATATGGCTCTATATCCTCTCCGACAGGCGGTACTTGGAGCTGTTTGTCGAGTATATCCAAATGGTCTTTTAGTAAAATTTAAACTGTCAAGGGGAAAATACTTGAGATAGATTGTGTCATTGCCAACAATTAGAAGATCAGCTTCTTGTTCGGTCGCAAATGCACCGAATGAAAGAAAAAAGAATGTCAGTACGATTAGTATTTGTTTCATCGTTTTTTTAATGCACCACAATATCAATAGCATATTTGAAATGAACCAAGTTATTAAAGATATAATCACGTATTTTAGTTATGGATCATGATAAAAAGTGCTTCTAGTTGTATTCATTTTGTTTTTTTTTGTAAGTAGGTAAAAATTTCGAAATCTTAAAATTACACTTGCATCACAGCTAAATGCCAGCACCGTAGGTTTTACTTTTTAAATTCCAAAATACCATCCTCTATTTTTTGTTGCTTCAAAATTTTCCTGTCTTTGAAATAATTTTGATTGAGCTTCCATGGCAACTTGTCGCCTTGTTTTGGAAGCTTATCCATTGATCTTTGTATGTAACCAGAGGAAAAATTTATAATTGGTATAGCATTAATGGTATCATCGTTTAATCTGGGTACGCAAAACCGAAATTTCTTATCGTCCAGATAATTAATTAGTCTACATGCATAGATACAAACCAAATCTGCCTTGAGGGTCCAAGCTGCATTTGTATATCCTATTATAGCAATCAGGTTTGGAATATCCTGAATCATAGACCCTTTGTAATTTAATTTCTCATTCAGGTTTACAACTTCGCCATCAACTCTAACTTCAATACCTCCGGCTAATTTTAGGTTTAACCCTGTTGCCGAAATGATCAAGTCTGCTTCTAATTCTTTTCCAGATTCAAGCAAGATGCCATTTTTAGTAAATGTTTCGATACGATCTGTAACAACAGTACAGTCTCCTCTCTTTATTGCATTAAAAAGATCATTATCCGGTACGGAACAAAGTCGTTCATCCCATGGATTATATTTTGGGTTGAAATGTGTATCAACATCATAATCGTTACCCAAAACACCTACAATCTTCCCTTTTATAAATTTTTTAATACTATCAGGATTTTTTCTCGACATTTTATACAGAAACATATCTCGAAGAATATTTTTCCAGCGCGCTAAAGAATGAGCTATTTTCGAAGGGAATATTTTATGTGCATATTTAGCAAATGGATCAAATAACGGTTGACTTATGATGTAGGAGGGGGATCGTTGGAGCATGGTAATATGTTTGGCTTTTTCCACCAAGGAAGGAATTATAGTAACTGCAGTAGCTCCACTGCCTATAACTATCACATCCTTATTTTCATAGACGATATCAGATGTCCATTTTTGTGGATGAATAAACTGTCCGGTATAGTTCTGTAACCCCTCGTACTCGGGTGTGTAGCCATTGTTATAGTCATAGTATCCTGTGCATATCATTATAAAATTGCAGGTGGCTTCAATTTCTTTATTATCAAGTTTATTTTTCCCTGTTACACGCCAAACTTTTTCTTGAGAAGACCATGAAATATTGTTTATGAAACTATCAAATTGGATATGTTGATTAACATTATATTCTTCAGTCGTTTCTTTTAAATACTTCAGAATTGTTTCGGCATCAGATATAGATTTATGATATTTCCATGGCTTAAAAGAATATGAAAATGTATGCATATCAGAATCCGATCTAATACCCGGATATTTAAATAAATCCCAAGTACCACCAATATTGCTTCTTCCTTCAAAAATCGTAAAAGATTTATTAGGGCATTTCATTTTAAAATGACAAGCCGCATCTATACCTGAAAGACCTGCACCAATAATGATTATATCGAAATGTTCTTTATTCAATTTACAACGATTTAATGAAGGATTTATACTGATTTAAGTCGATGGATTTTTTGCTTTCTTTCCAGAATAACCAATTGCTTACTTTTTGAGGAATAAAGTTAGACATAAACCAAAGTCTTGATGAATAATGACCATAAACAATTTTCACTTTTTTCTGCTGTACCGATTTGACAATGTGCTTTGCAATTTTACTGGGTGGAGTTTTAAGATATTTAGCGTCAAACTCGTGAGTGTTGGAGGTACGATTAATTCTGGTGTTTATCCCACCCGGATGCACGCAGTGTATTGTAATTGGTGATTCATAAAATTCTACTGCCAAAGATTCTGTATATCCTCTTACCGCAAATTTACTGGCACAATAATCCGAGCTGTTTGGAGCTCCTACCAGTCCAAAAGTACTGGAAATGTTAACAATAGCACCTTCGTTTTCTTCCACTAACTGGGGCAGAAAAGCTTGGCAGCCATTTAAAACACCAAAAAAGTTTATATTCATAATCCGTCTATAGTTTGCTTCTTCTATTAAATAAGCAGGTAAATCTATACCACCAATTCCTGCATTATTAATAACAATATAAGCATTACCTACTTTAGATTTCACCTGTTCTGCAAAATCTGTCATGGCCTTTTTGTCTGACACATCAAACACAGCCGAAAAAATGCTATCAAGTCCTTGTTCTTTAAGCATAGCAACGGTAGTATGCAAGTCTGATTCGTTATAATCATTCAGAGCAAGGTTTGCTCCCAACTGGCCATATTCAATAGCCAGTGCTCTACCTATTCCTGAACCTGCTCCTGTAATAACTACAACCTTATTCTTCATTATTATGGTTTATTACCCAGAACGTTTGGGTATGAGATGCCCTTGGATATAAGTAACAAAATAGTGAAATATGCCAGCGACTCCAAATGTTCAGAGAACTCTGTGTTTTAAAAGCTGCAAGCCCTTCGATGGATTAATACTTCATTATTTTTCCGCCTAGCCATCGGGAAAAAGCAAAATTGACAGCTAGATAGAAATATGCCGCAGCGGCTAGCGTTACAACCCACTGGCTTGCGGCCATTGTGGAGCAGAGCAGGTAATTATTGTGAAAATGATGTTACCGGAAAGAGTGCCCGCCATCTGTGAAATGAAAAGTGATAGACTTATAAAATATTGTTTGAATAAAAAAGTGCTCCACCGCGAGCCGTGGAATACTGTTGCCCAAAGTCAGCCAGCTGGTAAAGAACGAGTCATCTTCCCCAAACTTTTACTAATAACTACACTGTTAAGAACTTTGGTGCTGGAAAGATCCTCGAAAGTATAATCTTTAATGGTTTCGCACAAAGACTAAACCTATTCAATCCCCATATAATACGTGCGCGTTTGGAGGTAGGAGCCTGACGGCTATGGCCGACAAAAGGAGGTTATACCTGCTCTGATGAACCGCGCCCTTAGCGCGCATTCATTAGCAGCTTAGTTTTTGGGTGCATGGGGATTCGCTCCGTTATTTATCAATGAGTCTTAGTCAGTTGTTAAAGTCAAATTTCTCCAACAAGTCTATGCCGATCATTTGTCAAATTCAAACTCTAAAACGTCCACCGATAAAAAGTTTGCATTTAGAACATATTTATTCCTTTCTCAATTGTACCTGCTAACTCAGAAAGTGTCTCCATGTCACTAAACACAGTCCACGCAGCTTCAAGTATTGATTTGCGAGGTTTAGAAGATTTCAATTCCTGCTTCATCATCTCAAAATTTCTCCTAATTTCCTCGTTATTAGTTTTTGAAACTTCTTCCTGAATTCTTTTCAAGGCAGGCTCAAAACTGTTTCTTATAAAGTTTTTATCTTCCTCAGATAGTCCTTGGTATTGAGTAACATTCGTTATTGAAATATTTCCCGTTGGATTATTAATCACCGTCTTATTGTCAAGATTGTAAGTTACATTCATGGGCTGGCCATAAGCGTCCATTGCCTCTTGAATTTTTAATCTGATACCATTTATGAATTTGTAGTCCTTATTAGCTGAATAGTTGGTGTGAACCTGCATTCGTTTGAATCATTAAGTAATCGTAAGTTTTTTTTTTGGATTAACGTTGTACCAAAACACAATCGGATAATCCAGAAGAAATTACTAAGCTACCAATCCCACTCATAGGATTATTAATTATTTGTCCAATACTTTTTAATGCACATATACCAAAGATTATTCCTAATATAAATAACCAAACTTTATTTTTGACAATTGACTCCTTAAGGTCAATTGAACTAATGTTAGCAGTCTTATTACTTGATAGTTTAAAACTAATTGTGCTATTCGTAATATTTTCCGACTCATAGATTTTTAATAGCGTGTTCCGATTTGTAGGGAAAAAAGCTAACAAAATCAGCTAAATCAATTATATATTTGTTCGATCCTAATATTCGCCTTAAATGATTGCATATGAAAAGTTGCGTGTAAATAAGCCCAAATTTCCGGTTTAGTATTGAAATTAAAAATACAAAAAGACCTTTGAATTAAGCACTTACCAGCAATTTTTTACAAACGGTGTTCTACTTAGTTTTTAGTCCGCTATTCTCTTTTTTAAATCCATTCTTTCGTGTAATATTCTTGTTATTTCAACATAACTATCACTTAGTGTTCGGTAAAATATTATATGTCGGTTTGATTGCAATCCGAGAAGTTGATTTGAAATTCCTTCGTAAGTTTTCCCTAAATTGGGGTTTTCAGCAATTTCTACTAAATCTGAAATTAATCTATCATAATATTTATCAGCTTGTTTTTCTGACCAAACTTCAAATGTATATTCCCAAATTTTTGATAAATCAACAACGGCTTTGTTTGTCAGCTTATATTCGGGCATTTAAGTGTTTTTTCGCTTTTAGTAATTCAAGATGCTTTTCTGGGTCAAAATCGTGAGCGATTCCGCTGTCAATTCCTTCTTGAATAGCTTTTTTTAGAGCAATTACTTTATTTTCCTCCTCTTCTAAAAGTCTTAATCCTGCACGAATAACTTCGCTAACATTTTTAAAACGTCCTTCACTAATGCTACTTTGTACGAACTGGTCAAAATGATTTCCTAGGGATATTGATGTGTTTTTGTTCATTTTGAAACTAATTTATTTCAAATATACCAAAATTTGGTATAATCTCAGAGTTTTCTCAAATTGGGTAGAACGATTAGTATATGAAAAGTAGGCGATTTCAAAATACTAAACTTTCGGTTAAGCACTTATTTTGATAAGAGCCCAAAGCCCTTGAATTTACTACTATCTCGACCTATTTTTTATATAAATTGTGTGTGCCCAGTATGGGCATCTGGTATCGAAGATACCATATTATTCCAGAGGGTGCAATGCCTGTGCCGAAAATCGGCATCCCTTACAGGCAAGTTGGTGAAGTCTGTTAATAAGCCGCAAAGCCTGTCCCGCTCTTTTATCGGGGCTGGTCTTCCGTGAGGAATGCAGTGAAGAAAGCGGGACTACAAAATCCGGTACTGACCCTCAATCGAGTTGAGGGCAGGCTAAACAGGAACGGCATATGCTTGCGCCAAAGCTTCAGCATAGGCGCTACGGAGGCCAGATAGAGAGGGTAAGCATCCGCTAGCTAGCGGATTGCAAAGCTCGTAAATCAGCAATCTCTATTAGGTAGATGCCGCAGGAATCTGCCTGTGTCGGCAGACAGGTCGGAGGAAGGAATGGATTCTTATCCCGATGTAAAAAATCGGGACAGGCTCTGGGGAGGTCTTGGAATAGATTCGGTTTCTATGAGCCAAGAAGTCAGCCCCGATAGCAATCGGGGTCATAGTAGTCATGGGTAACGAGCCGTAAGAGCTACGGAGGTCTCACAAAATGATGAAGGACGGAACAGCCTGCCCCGTACTTGATACGGGGTCAGGTAGTTGGAAACCTGCCTGCAGCAGGCAGGTTCGATAGGGAGTACCGATAGCTATCGGTATAGCCCATCCTTAAAAGTAGGGCAAAGCTATAGTTGGTGTAAAGAGCGGCTATATTATGCTTGACGAACCGCTGTATACGAGACCCGTACAGTCTGCCCCGAACTTGATGCGGGTTACAGTGGTTTGAGACCTGCCAGCCGGCAGGCTGGGGCGCACCGTGGGCTTTATGGCTCACGGCCGTCTACTCGATTGTGCGTTCGGCTTTTTTATTTTTTTGTCTTGTTGTTGGTTTAATGCTCTTTCTTTTCTTCTTCAATTTTTCAATAAATTCACTAATCTCTTTTCTTTCTTTGTCTGAAAGAGGAGGGCTTTCTATGATTAAATCAACGTTTTTCGGTTCGGCTATGTGTCCCATTTTATTTTGTTTTAAAGTATTTCATAACAAGATTTTTAGCAGCTGCTGTCGCTATAATCATTCGTTGGTTTTTAAAGTGGTTTGCTCCCAAAGTCTCTTCGTAATGTTTTACTAAGTTCGATTTAGCAGTAAAAGCTACAAAACCTTCAAATCCTATTTGAAAAGATAGTTTACAAGCATAAGCAACAAGATTTCCTGGCACGCCTTCGTAAAGTTTATTCTTTCCCAAATTAAACGGTGCACTTTCCAACAAGTTCATAAACACATGGTCTCTTTCACGAGAAATGCTAATCACTCCTTGAATTATGTCAGGATTATTCGCAATGGTCAATTTTTAAACTTCCTTGGTCATATCGTTAAACTCTGTTTTCCAATTAAATTTCCAACCATTTTTTTGGGTCAAATGTCCTAAGTTTGATTTCTTCAATGTTGAAATATCTGTCTGGAAACTGTCTCCCGAAATAGTATTTAAAATCGAGTCGGTTAGTCGGTCAATTATAAATCCTTGTTCAATTTTTCCCATGTTTAAAGATACGAATTATCGTGTTGTTTTTTAGCTGACGCACAACGGGCGCGTGTAAAAACCGTGCGCCACGGTATATTTTGGAGGTTAAGTTAGCAATTTTATGACTACAGTCAATTGCCCCTGTCTATTTATAGTTGCTGGTGGCTATTTACTGTTTTGCGCTGCCGGCCAAAATTGCGGGATTGACTGATAAATTGTCCACAAGGTGTATAAGCGCATGGTTTTTACATTGTGTTAGCAACTGCATCTCAATTGTCCCCACGCTAGGCTACACTGCCGGCAGATACCTACTCGTCCCGGTGGGAGGGAAAGTTGCTGTAAATTCGGTTCCACTGTGCTTTCTCCACTGCCTGCTGAGCAGTCCGGATAAATAACTAAGCAGGTAGCCGTGTTAAAAAAGTTATGCCGACTACCTATCAGTCTGCTAATCATCTTGTCGTTAAGGCGAGTCCGAACGTAGCAAAAGTTTTAGGTACAGCTTTAGGGGCAGACTGATTGATTATTCAGCGAGTTTTTGAATGGAATAGGAGTTGTTGCTAACAACCTCCTATCAACCACTAGTGGTTGATACATCCGCTGTATCTTTAGCAAGCTAATGGATTATTTGTTTTATAAAAAGCACTTGTAACCACACGAACGTATATTTTGCTTGTTAAGGTTATTGTGGTTCAATAATGCTTGTAAATATCGCAAGTCAAAATAACTTACAGGTAACTGCGTGGCACGCGTGTTGCTGAAGCTTTAGCGTAAGCATAAAGTAATGTCGCAATGTATGTGGGTTTTTGATTATGCCCGCTTGATTTGTTGATTTATGAATATGTTATACCATCTTGGCAAGGGCAAACAGGTCTGCCGTTTTCAACGTGCCGACCTTACCAGTAGGTACACTCAATCGATTCGGAAGCGGCTGCCGGGTAGCGACTTAATGATGCCTTTAAACTCGAGGGTAAGCAAAATTGACGCAAGTTGATTGAGGTTAATCTGACTTTTAATACTGAGCAGGTCAATGCTCAATTCTTTGTTGTTTTGTAGCAGCGTTTCCAACACCATTTTTTCCTGTTCATCAAACTGCTCCATATCCAGCACTTTCTGTTTTATCAGCTTCTGATTGTCCATTTCCCAATTCATTAGCTTCAGAATATCATCAGTATTTTCAATCAGGTGTGCCTTATTGTATTTTATCAGTTTGTTGCAGCCCTCCGAGTAAATATCTCCTATTCTTCCCGGAAAGGCACCCACTTCTCTATCGTAGGAGTTGGCTAGCTCAGCTGTAATGAGCGCGCCACCTTTTTTTGCTGCTTCCACTACAATTACCAAATCGGCCATACCGGCAATAATTCTATTTCTGGCGGGGAAATTAAACGCATCCGGTTTTGCCCCGAAAAATTGCTCTGAAACGAGGCCACCGCGCTCAAGCATTTCTTTAGCTACATTTTTATGTGCAGCGGGATAGATAACATCCAGCCCTGAGCCTAACACGCCATAAGTACTTAATTTATGTTTGAGCGCTGCTTTATGTGCTGTTATGTCTATGCCATAGGCCAGGCCACTTAGTATTATTGGGTTGAGCGGGGCTAATCCTTCTATTATTTCTTCGGTAAGCTTTTTGCCGTTTTCCGTGGCATTTCTTGTACCGATAATGGCAAGCGTTGGCTGCTCGTTATTGATGGGCCAAATGCCATTTGTAAAAATTATAGGAGGTGCATCGGGTATCTGTTTTAGTCTGTAAGGATATTCTTTGTCCAGGTAAGAACATATAAAAGCGTTTTCCTTGGTTGCTTTTAGGATGATTTTCTCTATTTCCTCTGCCGAAGCGCTACTTTTGAGCTGGTTGGCCATTTTTATGCCAATCCCTGGTATTTGAAGCAGTCTTTTTTGAGACATTTTCATTACTGCCTCAGCGGAACCTGCATAGCTGATAAGATTTTTGATTAAGCGGCTACCAACGCCTTCGACAGACATTAAGGTGAGAAGTGCTTTTTTCTCCGCGTCCAAGGATTAAAGTTGTTCTTTTATTTCGGAAAGAAATTCCCTGATGTCTTTCAATGAATCAAGCATGTCCATTTTGTCTTTTACAGCATGCACATCGTTTTTGAGCATATCTTTAGCGCCTTGTAAGGTAAAGCCCTTCTCTTTCACCAGGTGGAAGATCAGTTTTACATTTTCAATATCTTCCTTTGTAAACTGTCTATTACCTTTTCTATTTTTCTTAGGCCTAATTACGTCAAATTCGCCCTCCCAAAACCTGATGAGAGAGGTGGCTACATCAAAGCGGTCAGCCACTTCGCCAATGGTGTAATACTTTTTCTCTATGGTTTTTTCTTTGTAGGGCACGCTTCTTAATTCTGGTGGTGAAGATAGCGAATATTACCTTCTGGGTCAATAGAAATTTTTGATTCGGGGAAGTCTTGTTCAGTAAGTTCTTTAATTTTCATGGCTGCAGCATGCGTATCATCAATTGCGGGTATGCCTGCACCTTTTTGAGTAGCAGAAATAATTTGACCGCTGATAAATTTACCCTCAGAATTTACCTTTATTTTGGCAATAGGAGCCAAGCCATTGGCACCCCGGAGATTAAAACGACCATAAGTGGCAAAATTGCCTAAACTATAAGCAATAAATCTATTTTTATAAACCTCAATAGCACGTGCTACATGTGGCCCATGGCCAAATATTATATCGGCTCCGGCATCAACCATTTGGTGAGAAAACTCATAAACATTTCCTCTGTTTTCTCCGTAAAAAAATTCTCTTGCGCGCGTTACATTTTGGTACTTACTACCTTCAGCTCCACCATGGAAAGATACTATAACAATATCCACCAAACTGTCCAAGTGCAGAATAATTGCAGCCGCAGCTTCCACATCGTTAATACTTTGGGTACCGGTATTTGGCGAAAAGGCAGCAAAACCGTAAGTAATTTTCTCCTTCACGAAAATGGTGAAAGGCTGTGTTAATTGCCCGGCATGATGAATACCCAAGCTATCTAATGTTGTCATGGTACTCTTTCGTCCTTCATTGCCAAAATCGCCTGCGTGGTTATTTGCTAAGCTCATCAGGTCAATACCGGCAGTAACGTAATGCTTTGCGAGGTACTTCGGGGAGCGAAATATATAGCATACATCAGGATTGGAGCAATTTTTTTGCGTACCTCCGCTATTAAGAATAACGCCCTCTTGGTTTCCAAAAGTTAAATCCGCATCTGCCAACAGATCACTCACACCGGCAAGCATGTACTTACCGGAATCAGGAGGGAGGTAGCCATTATTCGGAAAATTAGTGCCTATCATAATATCGCCCACGCCAATAATGGTAAGGGTATCTTGCACCGGGAATGTTTTAAGGGTAACGGAATCTTGAACTGGCGGCTGTGCTTCAATTGCAGCTAGCTTTAATGAGTCAATTGCTACTGTTAAAAGGCTATCGGCTAATGCTGTATCATTTTGCCTATTCTGTGAGGTAGATTTCTTCACCGTTTTACACGATTGCAAGGCGAATATAATAGTAACCAGATATAGTAATGAATGCCTCATATTTTGCTCATAAAAAAGGCAGCCTTAAGGACTGCCTTTTCAAATCTCTTTAATTTTACAATTAACCTAACGACTGGTTCTTAATTTCTGATAGTTCAAGTAGTTTTTCGTATTCACCATCTGTCACATCCTGATAAAAATAATGAATAGGATTGATAGGCTTATTTTTGTGGTGTATTTCGTAATGCAGGTGCGGTGCCGTTGATGTTCCCGTTGAGCCCACAAAACCAATGCAATCTCCTCTTTTCACTTTGTCACCCTCTTTAACATTAAATGAAGACATGTGAGCGTATTTTGTAACCAGACCATAACCATGATCAATTACAACTAATTTACCAAAGCCACCGAAAGTGCTCGACACTTTAGCTACTTTACCATCGCCTGTTGCATAAATAGGTGTACCTCGGGGTGCTGAAAAGTCACAACCTTCATGCATTCTAACCACTTTTAATATGGGGTGCATACGCATGCCGAAACCTGAGGCCAATCTTTTTAATTCTTTGTTAGGAATGGGCTGTATAGCAGGCATAGATGCTAACATTTCCTTTTTATTTTCAGCCATCTCTAAAATCTCATCGTAAGATTTAGTTTGGATGTACATCTGCTTTTTCACCCTGTCAATATCAGTCATCATATTCAAAATAAGCTTCTCTCTTTCCAAATCGCTTTCAATGATGTTTTTATATCGTTCTGCCCCACCTGCGCCAGCTCGTCTTATGCTGGAAGGAATAGGCTCTGTGCCCATAATGTTTCTGTAAACCTCATCGTCTCTATCCTGCAAAGCGCCTAAAACGTTTTGCACGTTATCAAGCTCCTTGTCCATTATGTCATAATAAAACTGCAGTTCTTTGTTCTCTTTTTTAAGTTTAGCTTCTTTCGGGGAATCAAAGTAGGCGCTTACAACAATAATGATACCTACCGCTAAAATGAGTGAGACTGAGAGGAATCCCAGTAAGTTGAGGAAGATATCCCATTTTGATACTTTTACTCGTTCATATCTACAAGTTTCGGTATCATAGTAATATTTAATTCTTGCCATCCTGTTTTAGACTCGTTAAAACTTCTAATTTTGCATCCAAATATTCATATAAATATTTGAAGGTACAAAATTGCATAAACGTTCAGTTAAAATCAAATTTTTTATTTTAACTCCTTTAATACCTACAAATATAGAGAAATTTTTTTAAAGTAAAACATTAAATAGAAATACTTTACTGTATGACTTCCAGTGAGATAAGAAATGCATTTCTAATTTTCTTCAAAGAAAAAAATCATAAGATAGTGTCATCAGCGCCTATGGTTTTGAAGAACGACCCGACTCTCATGTTTACCAATGCAGGCATGAATCAGTTCAAAGACTACTTTTTAGGCAACAAGGAATCCGCCAATAGTCGTGTAACCGATACCCAAAAATGCTTAAGAGTTTCAGGTAAGCATAACGATTTGGAAGAAGTAGGACACGACACCTACCACCACACCATGTTCGAAATGCTGGGCAATTGGTCGTTTGGTGCTGCGGATGGTTCTTCAGGTGCTCAAGGGGGTTATTTTAAAAAAGAGGCTATTGCTTGGGCTTGGGAGCTACTCACTGAGGTTTACAAATTACCCAAAGCGCGTTTGTATGTAACGGTTTTTGAAGGCGATAAGGGCGATAACTTACCATTTGACAAGGAAGCTTACGAATATTGGAAGGAGTTTGTAGCAGAAGATAAAATTTTAAGCGGAGACAAGAAGGATAACTTTTGGGAAATGGGGGAAACAGGTCCATGTGGGCCTTGTTCCGAGATTCACATCGACCTAAGAAGTGAGGAGGAGGTAGTCAAAATTTCGGGAGCTGATCTGGTAAACAATGATCATCCGCTGGTTGTAGAGATTTGGAACCTTGTTTTTATGCAGTTCAATAGAATGGCTGATAATAGCCTAAAAGCTTTACCAGCCAAGCATGTGGATACAGGAATGGGCTTTGAGAGGCTATGTATGGCTATTCAAGGTAAAAAATCGAACTACGATACGGATGTTTTTACTCCGCTCATTGATAAGCTTTCTGAAATAGCCGGTAAATCTTACGGGAAATACCCAAAAGAAGATATCGCCTTTAGGGTAATTGTAGATCATATAAGGGCGATTGCGCTAGCTATTAGTGATGGCCAATTACCTTCAAATAACAAAGCAGGCTACGTTATAAGAAGGATATTAAGGAGGGCTGTAAGGTACGGCTACACATTTTTGGAATTGAGAAAGCCATTTTTGAATGAACTTGTCGGCACACTTGCTATGCAATTCGAGGAGGTTTTCCCTGAGCTCAAAGCACAGCAAAGTTTGGTAGAGAAAGTAATCAGAGAAGAAGAACTAGCCTTTCTGAGAACGCTAGACAAAGGTTTGAAGCGTATTGAAATGATTAAAGCCGAGCTGGCAGGAAAAGGCGAAAAGCTCATTCCCGGTGAGGTGGCTTTTGAACTGCTTGATACCTATGGTTTCCCAATAGATTTAACCACGCTTATTGCGAAAGAAAACGATCTTGAGCTTGATGAAAAAGGATTTCAGCAGGCCATGGAAAACCAGAAGAATCGCTCTAAATCCGCAGGAAAATTAGAAACGGGCGATTGGCAGGTAGTACATGACGGGCAGGCTGTTGAATTTGTAGGTTACGACAGTCTGACTGCCAAAGCCAAATTGTTAAGGTATAGAGTGGTGACTCAAAAAAATAAAAAGCAGTATCAATTAGTGTTGG
Organism: uncultured Cytophagales bacterium; assembly: GCA_963832285.1. Lineage (GTDB taxonomy): Bacteria > Bacteroidota > Bacteroidia > Cytophagales > Cyclobacteriaceae > Marivirga. The sequence continues at coordinate 53,646 of CAWHTP010000011.1, read as the reverse complement.
ATACCACCCCTTTTTATGCCGAAAGTGGTGGACAAATAGGAGACACCGGAGTGCTAAAATTTGGTAATGAGGAGATAAAAGTACTTGATACCAAAAGGGAAAATGAGCTAATTGTACATTTTGTTGACAAACTGCCTGACAATAAAGAGGCAGAGGTACTGGCGGAAGTGAATGAAGCAAGAAGAAACAAAATTGTATATAACCACTCGGCCACGCATTTATTACACGCAGCACTTAGGCAGGTTTTGGGTGAGCATGTGCAGCAAAAAGGCTCTTTAGTGTCGGATAAAATGCTCAGATTTGATTTTTCACATTTTGCCAAGATGACTGATGAGGAAGTGCAGCAGCGTGGAGCTAATAGTTAATGAAAAAATTAGAGAGAATATTACTAAGATAGAAGCGCGCGATGTGCCGATAGCGGAAGCAATGGAGAAAGGTGCTACAGCTCTTTTTGGGGAGAAATATGGTGATAAAGTGCGCATGATTACTTTCGGACCGGATTACTCCGTGGAGCTTTGCGGAGGTGTGCACGTGCCGGCAACGGGTAACATCGGCCAATTTAAAATTGTAACGGAAACCTCTGTGGCAGCCGGCATCAGGCGAATTGAAGCGATAACAGCTGATACTGCCGCCAATTATCTTAATGAGCAAGAGGAATTGCTCAAGCAAATTTCGGAAATGCTTAAAAACCCGAAAGATGTGAAGCAGGCTATTGCACAATTGATAATCGACAAGGCTGAGTTACAAAAGGCGCTTGAAAAAGAGCATCAGCAGCAGTCAGGAGCGTTAAAGGAAACACTCCTTAATAAAGCCACCGAGGTAAATGGTGTTACGGTAATTATTGAAGCCATTGAATTGCCCAATGCCGATTCGCTTAAAAAAGCTCTCATTTGAATTAAAAAATGAGGTGAAGACCCTATTTGTTGTTTTAGCTTGTACTATTGAAGGGAAACCACAAATATCAGTAGTGATATCTGAAGACCTGGTGGCAAGCAAGGACTTAAATGCAGGGCAGATTATACGAGATTTAGCGAAACACATACAAGGTGGTGGCGGAGGGCAAGCATTTTTCGCTACTGCGGGCGGTAAAAATGTAGCAGGTTTACCACAAGTGGTAGAAGCTGCCAGACAGCTGGTAAAAGAAAAATTGTAATATGTTGGAGCAGTCTGTAAGAAATAAATATACAGCCATTATCGGTTTAGAAGTACATGCACAGCTGCATACAGCAAGTAAAATGTTCTGTGCCGATTCTAATAAGTTTGGTGCAGCACCCAACACAAACATCAGCCCTATCAGTTTGGGGCATCCCGGCACATTACCAAAAATAAACAAAAAAGCTGTTGATTATGCCATCCGTATGGGGCTTGCTTGTGCATGTGACATAACCCGGGAAAACATTTTTGCGCGTAAGAATTATTTCTATCCGGATTTACCCAAGGGCTATCAGGTAACTCAGGATAAGGCTCCTATTTGTAAAAACGGTCGGGTTTTAATAACTCCTAAAGGAACCAATGAAGAAAAAGCGATCATCCTCAATAGAATCCACATGGAGGAAGATGCCGGTAAATCCATCCACCTGCAAGGTGAAACTGAAACCTTGGTTGACTACAACAGGGCAGGGGTTCCGCTTATTGAAATAGTAACCGAGCCGGTGCTTATTTCATCCGATGAGGCACACGCATTTTTAACAGAAGTAAGAAAATTAGTACGATATCTTGACATCTGCGATGGCAACATGGAGGAGGGCTCACTCAGGTGCGATGCCAATATTTCTGTTATGGTAAATGGTGCTACTGAATTGGGCAATAAGGTGGAGGTTAAAAATATGAACTCCATCAGAAATGTACAGCGCGCCATTGAACATGAAATTGAGCGACAGATTTTACAGCTGGAAGCAGGAGAGGTAATTATATCGGAAACACGAGATTTCGATGCAGCAAGAGGAACTACTTCAAGCCTGCGCAGTAAAGAAGATTTGAACGATTACAGGTATTTTCCTGAGCCGGATTTATCGCCTTTAATTGTAGATGATGCCTGGATAGCTGAGATTAAAGCCAGCATGCCGAGCTTACCACGTGAGTTGGAACAAAAGTTTATAACGCAGTACGGTCTTCCGGCCTATGATGCGCAGGTGCTAACCGATGTAAAGGAAATTGCGTATTTTTATGAGGCACTTTGTGCCGAGGTAAAAAATTATAAAGCTGCCTCCAACTGGTTAATGGGCACGGTGAAATCTTACCTTAATGAGGCGAATATATCCATAGCAGCTTTACCTATTTCGCCAAAAGCACTGGCTAAGCTAATTAATTTGGTAGAAGATAAAAAGGTGAGTAATTTAGCAGCTACTCAAACTATATTTCCTGAAATGATAAAGCAGCGCGGTAAAAGCGCTGTTGAAATTGCTAAGGAGAAAAACCTCATACAAGATAGCTCGTCTGACTCCATTCAGCCAATTATTGATGAGGTGTTAAAGGACATGTCGGCCAAAGTGAAGGAATATAAATCAGGTCGAAAGGGTTTGATTGGCCTTTTTATGGGAGAAGTAATGAAAAGGAGTAAGGGAAAGGCTGATCCTCAAATAGCCACTAAATTATTAAAAGAAGTTTTAGACTAAATAATAAACCGATGAAGAGAATAATAATATTTGTATTGACCATTGCGCTTTTTGCTGCTTGTGAAAATAAAGATGGTGGTGAGGTTGCCATTAACGGAAAAATTGAAAATCCGCCTGCGGAGGGAATAATAACTATTTCATTGCTGGATGAGGGCAAGCTAACCTTGAAGGATACCATTAGCCTGAACGAGGAAAATGAATTTACATATACCATGGCTGCCGCAGCACCTGAGTACTACATTATTAATCTTTTTAATACGCAAAGAGCCACTTTAATTGTAGGCAGGGAGGATGTTAATATTGTAGCGGACGGATCGGAAAGAGAAGGGAAATTGGAAATCAGTGGATCGGAGGATGTAGAACACTTGCAGGCCATCCAGAAAATAACGGAGGATCAGAATACACAAGTGCAGGAAATAAATGCTGAATTTTTAGCAGCACGTAATGCAGGTGATGAAGAAAAAATGAAGAACATTCAGGATGATTTCATGATTACGCAGGAAAAGCGAAAAGAGAGTATTAAGTCGAAAGTGGAGGGTATGCTACCTTCCATTGCTGTTATACAAGCCATGAATTTCTTTAACCCGAATGAAGATTTTGAGTTTATGCAGTCGGTGAGCAATACGCTGATAGAGGCGCATCCTAATTCAAATATTGTACAATTATATAACCAGCAAATTCAGGATTTATCTAAAGTAGCGGTAGGTGTTGTCGCTCCCGATTTTTCCATGCCAACGCCTGAAGGCGATACAGTGAGTCTGTCAGATTTTAGAGGAGGCTATGTGCTCATAGATTTCTGGGCAGCCTGGTGTAAGCCATGTAGGCAGGAGAACCCTAATGTGGTGGCTGCCTACAATAAGTTTAAAGGACAAGGTTTCAAAATTCTGGGCGTTTCGCTTGATAAGAAAAGAGAAGACTGGCTCAAAGCGATTGAGCAGGATGGCTTGGAATGGACACAGGTGTCAGAACTTAAATATTTCCAAACACCTATTGTACAAGAATATAAAATTGCAGGCATTCCATTCTCATTGCTGATAGACCCGGAAGGAAAAATTGTAGCCAAAAACTTGAGAGGAGAGGCGTTGCATGAGAAGTTGGAGGAGATTTTCGGAAAACAAAGTAGCTGATTAAAATTGGTTTAATTGATGATTCATGGTTTTGCAGCTATTGCCTGTGCCCGTAGGCATGAGTTCCGTGCTTGCAACATGCAATCATAATCATTTTGATCCATTTCTTAATTTATCGGGGGTATGTCAATTGTCGATATGCAATTTAAGGCAAGCGAAACAAATCCATATGATAGCATTTACATGAAAAATATAAAGTATCCCGTCAATTTTCTATTTAAAATTTCCACTTTCGCTAATGATTTCACCGCAACTGATGAATGCGGGCATACTTTTGCTTATGTGCGGCAGAAAATGTTTAAGCTGAAAGAAGATATTCAGATTTACCATGATGAATCCAGAACGAAGATGCTATTTAAGATAAAAGCAGATAGATGGCTGGATTTTTCCGCAGCTTATACATTTTCTGATGATACCGGAAATGAAATAGGGAAATTGGTACGTAAAGGCTGGCGATCCATGTGGAAAGCCCGCTATGAGATTTTCGGTGAGAACAAAAAACAGCTTTTCCACATCAATGAAAAAAGCGCCATGGTGCGGGTAATGGATAATGTATTTGGCGAAATACCTATTTTAGGTTTACTGACCGGCTATATATTTAACCCTACTTATATAGTTACTGATTTTGAAAATCAGACTGTTGTGGAATTGATCAAAAAACCATCTTTTTTTGGTCGGAAGTTTGAAATCACTGCCACGGGGAAATTGCGCGAGAAGCATAATGATAAAATTATCCTCGGCCTCATGATGATGATACTGCTTGAGCGCAGGAGGGGATAGCAGCGTCTTAATTTCCTCAATTTTGATGTAACACAAAGCAATTTGACACAGTACGTGGTTTCTATGAGCTGATTAGGAACTATGTTTACCTCACAACATGCGCAAGGAATGGAAAATTTATCCTGATTTTTCTTATTAGCTACAGGGGAGGAGTACGCTATTTTTGAGATACAGTTAATAATAGGTTATGTTCAAAATATCGATTAAAAAAATATCTATAAACTATCATTTTTTATGGAGCCGGAAGGTCTTAAAACCTCTTCAATTGATTGCCAATACCTCAGCCGGATAGATGTTGGTAGTCAATGTTCAGTTGTAAAGATAACCTTAATATCTAATGATCATCCCTACTTGTAAAACATATTATACTCCACATTAAAAATCACCCAAAATGGGGAATAAAAATATGGTATATTGTGTACAGCTTTGGGGGCTTATTTAATCCGTACGATGAATGATTAAAGTATCAGGAATTCTTCTTTTAAATATCATCATATTTTTGCCGCTGAACCTTCATTCGCAGAATTTTGACATCAACCATATTACTTATGCCAACGGGTTTTCCAATAGCCAAATATCTACATTAAATGAGGATCAGTATGGCTTTATCTGGGTTGGTACCAATGGAGGAGGACTATACCGATGGGATGGTACGGTCTTAAAACCAATTTATGAAGGATTAAAATATGAAACAATCTTAACCGTATTAATTGATAGTACCGATAATAAATACGTAAGTACTTATACTAAGATTATTAAATTAGACTATAAGAATAACTGCTCTGCTAAGTTGAATTTAAAATCAGAACTGTTATATCCTAATGACATCATTACCAATCTCTTCAGATTTCAGGATAAAATAGTTGCCTTCTCAAACTTCGGATTAGCATTAGTTATAAGTTCTGATAGTCTCAAAATTTTACAAAAACTCTCTGTAGCAAAAGAATTTTATAATTATTCGGTCATTCAGTCAGATAGTTCTTTTACGCTAGTTAATAAGTTTTCTTATCTTAAATTATCTTTAAATGCAGATACTTTAGTCATAAATAAGGACAAGACAAAAATAACACTACTGGATGATAGTGCGACAATTGATAAAACTATTAACGTAGCACTGGTTTCAGACGGGCATATTTTTTTACATCATGCTCATTCCCTTTATAAATTAAATAATGAATTTGAAATAGAGAATAAATACAGCTTAGCTCTCAAAGAAACAATTTTTTGTATTATCGAAGCAGCTGATGCTTGGTGGATTGGAACCAGCTCTGGTCTATATCAATATAAGGAAGAGGACGGTTCATTGGTGCAAATCGATCAAGCAATTGACAAAAGTATTTGGTCAATGCTTAAAACTAAACAAAATTTGTGGGTAGGGAGTACAGTAGGATTGTTTAATCTTTTTAACCACCCCATTAAATTACTGGCATCGGAGCAATTTAAAGGAATAGCTTATGTTGATTTCGAAAAGGTTGGGAATACCATTTGGGCGTTGAGTGCCACAAGCGGCATTCACATCTATAAGAACAATGTGGTAGTGGATACGATAAAATTAGGTCAAAATCCTCCAACCTTGTATAGGTCCCTAAAATTATTTGATCGTGACTCTGTATATGTAGGCAGTTCCAGAGGCTTATTCAAGATTAATATCAACCGTAAAGAGCCAATTCTTACAGAGGGATTTAATTATCCACTTTTCTCAATTGACAATAGCAATGAAACTACCGTATTATCGAGTCTTGGCTATGGTATATTTAAGAAAGTTGGCAATACTTTTCAAAATTTCTCGAGATACAATGATAGTCTTCGGGTAAGGTTTGTTACTCAAACAGCTACTAGTGGCAGTAAGATTTTTATAGGTGCGGAAAACGGACTATTTTATTTGAAAGACACAATAATAAATAAGATTGACTTGTCTGATAAATTTGCAGTTGATCTTCCCGTAACTAGTTTACTAGTGTTAAATAAAGAACTATTACTTATAGGTACCAGAGGCTATGGTATTGTAGTCTATCACACAGAGCAGAATAAAATTGTTTATCAATGGAAAGAACCATTCTTATCCTCAAACGCTATTAATTCTTTAACTGAAATTGACGGGTGTATTTGGGTAGGAACCGCTTTAGGAATTGATGTTGCAGAATTCAAGCCTGATTCAGTAGTTTTCTCCAAGTTAAGTACCCTAGCCACTATTGCCGGAGCTGAAACACTTTTATGGGGTGTGCAAGAGGTGGGAAAAGAAGTATGGGTCAGCACCATTGCCGGTCTAATTAGCATTCCCAAGACGATTTTAAGTGATGAAAAACAACGAAGTGCGAGCAAGGTGATTATTGAATCGGCCATGTATGACAAAGAAAAAACAGTAGTAGTTTTTCAAAATAATACACAAACTGTTCCAGTGTTAGAAATACCATTTAACCAAGAGGAACTAGTGATATCATTTAATTCGTTGAATTTTGATGGGGTAAGGTTTGATTATGCTTATCAACTCATCAACTACGATAAAGAAGTAACCAAGCAGACAAATGTTAAGCAAGCAACCTATAAGAAGTTACCTCCCGGAGAATATGAATTTCAGGTGTGGCAAGAGAATCCTTTTGATAATATAAGTGAGAAAGCCATACTGTTTATTCGCATCGTACCGCCATTTTATATGACTATGGCTTTTAAAATTGGAATGGTGGTGCTCATGTTACTTACTCTAGTCTATTTTATAAGTGCCTATTCTAAAATGAAAAATAAAAGAATTTTGGCTAGAGAAAAGCATAAGGAAGAGGCCAGAGGTGCACTAAGAAAGGAAATGGCTATTGATTTCCACGATGAAATGGGAAATCATTTAGCAACAATCATCAATCTTTCAGGGGTGTTAAAGCTTCAAAGGGTGCCTAAAAAATTCTTTCCTGTAATTGATAAGATAGAGACTAATGCCAAGAAATTATTTGCATCGACCAGCGATTTAATCTGGTCTTTAAAAAGTGAGAGCTGTACTATTGAGGAGCTTTTCTTATTAATAAAAGATTTTACCGAAAACTTATTTGAGCACAGTAAAACTAGTATAAGGTTTTATAATATGCTTAATGGGCATTTGCAAATGCTGGATGCACAAAGGAGTAGAGATATAACTTTGATTATGAAGGAGATAATTACCAATATCTACAAACACGCCTTTGCAGAGAATGTATCTGTTACCTTTGCAATGACAGAAGAAATAATAATAGTTATTGCAGACGATGGTATTGGTTTTAATGGTAACGCAATAAAATCTAACGGAGGCGTTTCCAATATGCATCAGCGAGCAACAAGATCTGCAGTAACTATTGAATTTGCCACTGATCATGAGCGGATTTCAGGAACTAAGGTTGAGCTAAAACTTAAGTAATCATGTTCAAGAAAAAAGTTATAATAATAGAGGATCAAGAAGATTTGCGTAACAGCTTTGAACTGATAATTAACGGTGCTGAAAAATTTTTCGTAAATAAAACCTATGCAGATGCGGAATCGGCTTTGCATGACATTCAAAAAACGCAACCGGACATTGCCATGGTTGATCTGGAGCTGCCAGGTATAAATGGTATTGAGGCAATCAAAATAATCAAAGATAAAAGCCCTAAAACAGAATGTGTTATTGTAACGGCTTTTGATGATTCAGAACTAGTATTTAATGGATTAAAGGCAGGTGCTTCGGGCTACATAATAAAGAATGCCAATTACTTAGAAATTATTCGAGCCTTGGAAGAAGTAGCTAGAGGTGGCGCACCTATGAGTTCTCAAATTGCCAGAATGGTTATACAGAACTTTCACGTAAATCCTAACTCACCACTTTCCAAGAGAGAAACAGAAGTACTCCAACTTGTTTCAGAAGGTAAAAGTTATACCCAAATTTCCGAGGAATTGTTTGTTTCTAAAGAAACGGCACGATCACATATCAAGAATATTTATTTAAAATTGAATGTCAATTCTAAAGCTGATGCTATCTCTATTGCCAAAAAAGATCATTTGATATAGAGCATGTATGGCAAGCTGTATATGCCAATACTTTTTGCTAAATTATTTCTAGGCATATCTATCAAAATCTACATTAATATCTTGGGGTTAATGCAGATTTACTCCACAGTAAGCTCGGCATAAATTGTGCGCTATTTCGCATAAATACTGGGTTATCCCCCAATATGCGTGATAAAAACTATCATTTAAACCTATTTTTAGGGTGTTCTTTTAACATTATTGTTTATCCAATTTTGTATTAGCTAGAAATTCTCCAAAGAGGAGAAGGCTTTCAAAATAATTAATCAATCATTTATGAGAAACATTTTACTAACATGTTTTGTGCTCACGTTCGCATTTAGTGCGTGGGCTCAAGAACGTATTGTGAGCGGCAAGGTGACGGATGCCAAAACGGGTGAGACTTTACCCGGTGTGAACGTTCTGTTAAAAGGAACTGGAAAAGGAGTTAATACCGATATTGATGGGAACTACAAGATTTCCATTCCTAATGAAGGAGGCTCGTTGATCTTTTCTTTTATCGGAATGGAAAAACGGGAAGTTTCAATTGGCTCAAGGTCAGTTATTGACATACAGCTATCCACTGATACCAAACAATTATCAGAGGTAGTAGTAACTGGCTACGGTTCTCAGTTAAAGAGGGAAATAACAGGATCCGTTTCATCTGTAGATGGCGATGTAATAGCGGATTTGCCCATGCAATCTTTTGATCGTGCTATTCAAGGTAGAGTGGCCGGAACGCAAATTCAAGCTGCTTCCGGAGCCCCTGGAGGTGCTATTAATATTAGAATTAGAGGGATAGGGTCAATAAATTCCGGTAATGATCCACTTATCATTATAGATGGTGTTCAAGTTGCTTCAGCAGGTCAGTCCAGTCAAGGTTCGTCCAATCCGTTGAACTCAATTAATCCTAATGATATCGAGTCTATGGATGTGTTGAAGGATGCCGCTGCTTCTGCAATTTACGGAGCACAAGCTGCCAATGGTGTTATTGTGGTTACTACCAAGTCAGGAATTAAAAAAGGTAAAACACAAATTAATTTTACTGTTCAAGAAGGTGTTGTTCAACCTTTTAATCTGTACGATGTATTGGATGCGAACCAATTTACGAGGATAAAGACGGAAGCTCAACTAAATGTAGGTGCTGATCCAAATGATCCAATTAATGGAGCATATGCGCAATTTGGTAATCCTGAGGATCCATCCAGCTATACTGAATATGATTGGTTGGATGCATTATTTCAAGATGCGAGGTTTAGTATATATGATCTTTCAATGTCTGGGGGTGATGAAAAGACAAGCTTCTTTTTTGCGGGTTCATACAACTCAAATGATGGTCAGGTGCTTAAGTCTAACTTAGAAAGATACACTGGTCGTTTAAATTTAACACATCAAGCAAGTAGTAAGTTAACGGTTAGTGCAAAATTTTCTTTGGCACATATCAAAAACTTCGGAACTATTGCCAATGCCAATGCTGTAAATGGTCCTTTCGTAGCTGCTTTCGAAGCAGTTCCTACTTCCCCTGCTGTCGATGAGTCAGGTAATATAAATCCGTATCCTGCAAATGGTGCATTTAACCACTTATTTGGTTATAACATTCTACAAGGGGTAAACGAGGAAGTTAGACTTGGTAAAACGTTGCAAACTGTTTCAAGTGCGAACGCCACATATCAAATTACTCCTACACTATCTGCTACAGCATTTATAGGTATCGACATGTCTATGAATAAAGATGAAAATAACCGACCTTCTACTATTCCAGCATTTGCTGCTGAAGGCGGTTCTGTTTTTATAAATAACAGAAGGTCGGTCAGTTTAAATACTAACTATAATTTAAACTACAATAAAACTTTTAATGATGTACATTCAGTGAAAGCATTAGTGGGTTACGAGTATAAATTTGAAGAACGAGAGGGAGCGAGTTTAAGGGCCAATGCTTTCGCTAATCCATTCTTTACATTACCAGGGGATGGGCAACCTGATGCAGTTGGTGGCATTTTTCAAGAATATAAGAGACTTGGCGTATTTGGTAAAGTAGATTATGACTATAGCGATAAGTATTTAGCAAGTTTTACGCTTAGAAGAGATGGTCATTCCAGATTTGGTTCTGAAAACAAATATGGGACATTTTACGCTGGATCAGTGGGTTGGAGATTATCTAATGAATCATTCTTACAAAATGTAAGCTGGATTAATGATTTAAAAGTGAAAGGTAGCTACGGTGTTCTGGGTAATGCAGAGATTGGTAACTATGAGTCACTAACTAACTGGGGCGGTTCAAGTGGACAGTACTTAGGCAATTCTACTGTCACAATAACTCAATTAGGTAACGATGAGATCACGTGGGAAGAGGAGGAATCTATGAATGTAGGTCTTGATTTCTCAGTATTGAGCAACAGATTATTTGGTACTATTGATTTTTGGAGAACAGATAACAATGACTTACTATTTAATGTGCCATTTTTTGCGCATGCTGGCGTAATCACAGACAATGATCCAAAAAGATCTTCTATAACAGCTAATACAGCATCTGTCAGAAATCAGGGTATTGATCTGGAAATAGGTGGCATCATTGTGGATAATGGTGGGTTCAGATGGGATTCAAGATTTAACATATCATTTTTAAAAAATGAAGTTACCTCTTTAATAGGATCAGATACAATTTTCGCTGGTTCAACTCCTTCCTTAATCGTTGGTCAGCCGGTAGAATTCTTCTACCTTTTAGATTATGCTGGAGTAAACCCTGCTAATGGTAGAGCGATGATTGTTGATAAAGATGGTAATCTTTCTTATAATGGCGATTTTGAAGATGGTAGAGTAATAGGTAATCCAATACCAACACATTTTGGTGGTTGGAGTAATACTTTCTCGTACAAAGGGTTGAGTTTGGATATTTTCTTCCAGTACCAATACGGTAACGAAGCCTTCTCTAATGATTTCTATTCGCTTCTGAGCGGTAGCGGTGTTGAAAATCAGCTAACAGCTATTTTGGATCGCTGGCAACAGCCTGGTGATGTAACTAATGTACCCCAACTAACCCCAAGCGGTACCATTGCTGGTATTGACCAAAATTTCGGATTTATTGGCACGGATAGATTCCTGTCTGATGCCTCTTATTTAAGAGTAAAGACGGTTACCTTATCTTATAATTTGCCAAGTGCTGTTATGACTAAGCTCCGTATGAGAAGTGCTAGAATATTTGTTCAAGGTGTGAACCTAGTTACTTGGACAAATTTTGAAGGAATAGATCCGGAAGTGGTAGTAAATAATAATCAAAATAGTGTATCCACTCGCGGGGTATATCCTTTAGGAAGACAGTTTTCCGTAGGTATAAATTTGGGACTATAAACTAAAATTAGTAAAATATGAAAATATATATATATGCATTGTTACTTACAGGAATTTTAATGTCCTGTACAGACTTAGATGTTGTTAATAAGGCAGCACTACCGCAGGAAGCAGTTCTAGTTGATGTAGAGGGTTTTGAAGCTGTTCTGTTTTCTGCTTATGAAAGTGTAAACGATTTCTCTTATTACGGTCAAGCTATGATGATTAGGCCAGAGGTATTGGCGGATAATATAAAGTTAGATTTAGGAAATAGTAATGGCAGATATGATCTGGATTTCATTAATGCGTTGAACTCAGGATTTAATCAAGCTGTGGAGAATGAAGAGAATCTTTTCTGGATCGATCGGTATAACGCTATTAATGAATGTAATATTGTTATAAATCTTGTTAACGATGAAAATATTGCAGGCGATCAGGCTGCGAAAGATTTATTAGTAGGAGAAGCTAAATTTCTGAGAGGACTATTTTATCATGATTTAGCTAGAGCCTATGGTTATGAGCCAGGCCAAGAGGTGAACGGATTTAATGAATCGGTAGTTTTGAGGGTTACACCAACTCTAGGTTTTAGTGATGCTGATGATAGAGCCCGAGCGTCTAACGAAGAGGTGTATACTCAGATTGAAACGGATTTACTTGATGCTATCGCTATTTTACCAAGTGCAGATGCAGGCACAATTGGAGTGGCAAGAGCTAATTTAGAAGCTGCACAAATACTGCTTGCCAGAGTGTACCTTTATTGGGGTAAAAATGAGCAGGCTGCTACGCTAGCTCAGGCTGTAATAACAGGAAATGGAAGCGATTTAGTTAGTGCTGCTGATTATGTTGCTTCATGGGATGATGCAATAAATCAATTTCATCCAGAGTCACTTTTTGAGTCCGATTTAGATTTTGCTGATTGGGACGGTGTTGATGGTTTGAATAATAGTATGCACTCCTTATTTATGAATGACACAGGAGGAGCTCAATTTATTTTAACAGCCAGTGATGAACTTATTAGTGAAATAGATTCGGAAATCGGAGATGTTAGACGAGGCCTGTTTAATACGGAAGACAAGGGTGAAGAATTTGCTAAATGGCAGGGAGCCAAAGGAACTGTACCATTTCAGGAAAATATTCCAATTCTCAGGCTATCTGAAGGCTATTTAATTGCCGCGGAGGCCTTGGGGCCTGGAGCTGGCGATGGAATTCTTAATGCTTTTAGAACTGCCAGAGGCTTAACCACTAGTGTACCCGCTACAGTTGACAATGTTCTTAGAGAAAGAAGGATTGAGTATAGTGGTGAAGGACACAGATGGTTTGACTTGAAAAGACTAGGTAGAGATATCCCTAAACCAGCTTCAGCTGGAATTGGATCGAGCCTGCCTTACACCAATTTTAAAGTTCTTCCGAGGCTTCCTCAATCAGACATATCTTTAAGCGAAGGTCTCTTGAAGCAAAATCCAGGTTACAATTAAAATTATATTAAGAAAATGAGAAATTATAAAAATATATTATCCTTGTTGTCGATAGTTCCCTTTATGATGAGCTGCTTTGACGACTCAGGACTATCTCAATTAATAACCACCGAAACTGATGGATTTGTTGAAATAGTAGAAGCGAATGGTGGCATAAGTACTACGAAAAATCTTCTGGGCGTCCCGGACGGTGAGAATGTAGAATCATCAATTACACTATCTTTTGGTGGCGCTGTTAGCACGGAAGCAGTAGAAATTACCTACGAAATAGATCAGGTAGAGTCTACAGCAATTTCAGGAGTTGATTATGTACTTACTTCTCCCACAACGGTTACTATACCAGCAGGAGAATACACCACAGCTGTTAATTTTGAAATAGTGGACGATAATCTCGAGGCTGGTAAACCAGTCACTATTGTATTCAGATTAGTAAGTGCAAGCGTGCCGATTTTGAAAGAATATTCAGAAAGTACTATTTCCATTGCGGTTCAATGTCCTACACCGGAGTCTATCTATGGTACTTATTCAGTTACTACCACTGTGGATTCACCAGCTGGCTGTACTGGTGTTAACAATACTGTTACAATTGCTATGGTCGATGGCGAAGAAGCACAGTTAGCATTTTCTGATTTGACCGGAGGATTATACAAAACCTGTTATAGTGATGGGGAAGACAATCCGGGTATTATTACCTACAACTGTGGCACTTTAAATATGATCAGTCAACCAGATGTTGTTTATGGTTCGGATCAGTTTGACGGTACGGGAAATTATGATGCTGCAGCTGAAAAAATTACCATTACGTTCTCCAATGGCTTTGGTGATTCCGGAACAAGCGTATATACTAAGCAGTAGTATTATTGTTCTGTCATAAATAAGGATGAAGCGATAAGCTTCATCCTTATTTTTTATCGTAGCTTTTAAGTTTTAAAATAAAATTGAGAAAATATCTGATTCATGAAAATCATTACGCGCTTGATATGTAATCTCTTAATAATGATAGGTACGCTTCATGTCGTTAGTGGACAGTTATATGATAAGGCAGCACTCTTAAAAATAGAGGCGGAACAACTAATATCTTCATTGGAAAAAAAACAGCGAGTTCTGGCAGATAAGGAAAAAGATAATAGATTCAGCCCGAGTATTCAATTAGCTGAAGGCAAAAAGGCTGTTTTGGTTGACATAATAGACGGCCAACCTCAATACATGAGTACCCATAATCTCCAAGCCCGAAGAACTACCGGGATTGAGTTTATTCAGTCAGAAGATGGACTTGATCTACCTTTAACAGGAAATGGTCTTACAATTGGTGTTTGGGATGGAGGTTTGGTCTTAAACTCGCATCAGGAATTTCAAAAACGAGTATCAAATAAATTAGGTAGTGAAGTCAGTAATCATGCCACTCATGTTACCGGAACTATTGCAGCAAGCGGTGTAAATTCTGAAGCAAAGGGAATGCTGCCAGAAGTTAATATACATGCTTATTATGCTTTTGAAAACGACCTTGGCCCCATGGCCGCAGCAGCTGCCAATGGATTAATACTATCTAACCATTCTTATGGATTAGTACTTGGTTGGAACTTTAACAACAACACACAAAGTTGGCAATGGTTTGGACAGGCTGATGGGGAGGATAGTAGATTTGGCTCCTATACCGGTAATAGCAGAAGTATAGATAATATTGCCTACAATGCACCTTATTATACCATCGTGTGGTCGGCCGGTAACGACAGGAGTGATGTAGGTGATGGAAGCAGGCCTCCTGATGGACCGTTTGATCTTATTGGTCCTGCTGCAGTTGCAAAAAATATTATTACCGTTGGTGCTATTACAGGTTTTGATACTTATACTGATGAAAGCTCCGCTGTTATGAGTGCTTTCAGTTCTTACGGCCCTACCAATGATGGTAGAATTAAACCGGACCTAGTGGCCGATGGGGTAGGATTGTTATCAAGCAGCTCATCGGCTGATAACGCATACGTCAGTTTAAGCGGCACCTCCATGTCTGCGCCTAATGTTACGGGCTCTTTAGGTGTGCTCCAGCAATACTATCACCAACTTTCAGATACTTTTATGACTGCAGCACAACTCAAATCTTTGGCTATCCATACCGCTCGGGAGGCTGGAAATGCTACCGGACCGGATTACCAATATGGCTGGGGTGTTTTAAATGCCGCAGCGGCTATAGAAATGATAGCGCATAGAAATGAAGAAGACACTTTGCTCATCAATAATATTTTAAATAATGGCGATGTGCATGAATATGCCTTTATCCCCCATAATAACCAGGCTTTTACTGCTACTATCGCATGGACTGATGTAGCAGGTTTAGCGCAACAAGCTGGTGCAGGCAATCTCGCACTTGTGAATGATTTAGATATCTATGTAATTGATGAATACGGAGAAAAAATTGAACCATGGATACTTGATCCTGAAAAAAGATCTGCACGCGCTCAGAAGGGCAATAATTTTAGAGACAACGTGGAAAAAATTCAATTTCAACCTACTGTGGTTAAGAAATATAGATTAATAGTAAAACATAAAGGAAATTTAGAGAACGGCAATCAGGCATATGCTTTAACCATTTCCTATGGAAGCATAGGTTTAAGCACGAGTGATTTGAGCTATTGGGTAAACCAAGACGGTGTTCTAAATGATGGGCAGAATTTAGCCACAAACTCAGGACAGTTAAGTCAGCCAATGGACATTTCAAATTTGGTGAATCTGGTTATTGATGATAACTCCTTTAATGACGCGGGAGGTGTCATCGAAATTAATGAAAATCTATCATTTGAGTCAATATTATTTTTATCAGCAACGAAAGTTACCCTTGATTTGAAAGGTAATACGTTAAGGCTGAATAAAGGCGTTTTTGCTTCCACAAAAAATTTATTTATCGAAAACGGTACTATAATAATTGATTCCGAAGACAACAAAAATATCCCATTGAATTTCAACGGGTCAAATAACTTGTCGGCCGAATTGTGCCTAACTGGAGACTTTGAAATTACGACAGATATTTTTATTGGTAATTTGAGGCTATGTAGTGGTAACTTTACAATAAACAACAAGAATTTAACATTAGATAACTTTCAAATAAGAGATGAAGCATCTCTCCATATTTCCGATAGTGAAATTTTGATTCAAAATCAATTTCAAAATTTTGGACAAAATGGTACTTTTAATAATAACAGTTGGAGGCTTTTGAATGCTTCGGTTTACCCTTCTGCAGATATTATTTATGATGACACTTTCCAATTTGAGGAAACTAATCATATTAATGGTGCTTTTAAGGCCAAGGCCCTAAAAAACAAAGGTAATCTAACCCTAGCAGGCCGCGTTGAAATTGATAGTTTGACAATTTTTGATAATGCTACCTTAGTAATAGCGCATGATAGTGTTTTTATTAATAAAGCTTTTGAATTAAACGGTAATGAAAACAAAGCCGTAATTGGTGCAAATGCTTCAAATAATGCGAATCTTGTTCTTAATTATCGTAAGTTACATTGTTTTGAAAATGTAAAATTTGACAATGTAGATTTTGTATCAGAATCCATCCTAAATGTAAACTTATCCGGTGAGTTAAACAATACATCAAATATCTCGCAGCAACTCTGTGAAGATTTAATTTTTGCTGATTTTGAGCTTTTGGCTAATTGTGAAAATGCCATCATACCTATTTCTAATACATCTATTGGTGCCATAGATTCTTACAGTTGGGATTTTGGCGATGGAGTATTCTTTGAGTCTTTAAAGTCAGTTGAAAACCCTGTTATATGGTTTGATAAGGCTAGCGTTTTCAAGGTAACGTTGACTGTAAACAGAGGTACCCATAGTCAAAGTTTTAGCAGAGATGTTGAGATTACAAAAAACGCGTTAACAGCTGTCAATATTGTTGATAATGCCCTTGGTTTAGTTGCCACTACCATAGCTGATAATTATCAGTGGTTTTATAACGGTATGGCTATTGAAGGAGCTAACGAGAGAATATTGTCTAATGTTGAAATGATTGGTATTTATAATGTGGCTTATTTCTTGGAAGAATCAACTTGTAGAAATAGAGTTTCAGGTTCTTACGAAGCTTTAGTCACCTCAAATGCCTCAGCGTTTTCAGAAAAAACCAGACTTTATCCAAATCCGACTCAGAGTTTTTTGAATATAGAAAGTAACCGCCAATATAACGAAATTGTAATTTTTGATGCCTCCGGATCGGTCGTATTTAAAATTAAAAAGGAGGAAGTCAAGAATTTGGAAAGTATAGATGTTTCTCAACTCAGTTCAGGTCTTTTTGTACTTAAACTGTATGGGAAGAAAGGTACTGAGCAATTAAAATTTATTAGGTAAATTATGCGAGTAAATAGAAATCAATATCTTTTTTTAGTATTACTGTTAAGTATTACAGCTGCTTCGGCTCAAATAGTCAATGTGCCAACTAACGATGGAACGCCAATGAAAACGGGAAGGCATAACGGCATTAGTGGTTCTCCCTACTATTTTGGTTCTGATAGTTGGACCGATGGTATACTCTACATGGCGGACGGAAGAGTATTCGAAAATATGCAACTCCGCTACAACGGGTTTGATGATGAGATAGAATACCTGATGAATGGAAACATTATGGTGATTGATAATTTTAATCTAAAAGGGTTCGATTTAATTTTTACCACCACTGATGTTACTAAGACTACCACAACTTATAAGTTCAGAAATGGATTTTCGGTCGAAGATGAAATTGAGAATACTGAATTCTTTCATATTATATATCAAGGGGATATAATAGCACTGGTAGAAAAACTAAAAGTTTCTAAAATTAAATCTTCCCCTGATACCTACGGAGGAAAAGGATACGATAAGTTTGATACTAGTGAGGAAGTTCTTTTAATCGTTGATGGAGAGGTAAATAAGTTTAAATTTAGGAAAAAAGATTTTATCAGAATAGCACCCGATGAAAAAAAGAAGATTGATAAATTTATTGATACAAATAAATTAGACTTAGATAATAGAAGGCACGTTGTTGTATTATTAGCATACATTGAAGATAATTTAATAGAATGAGAGGCACTCCCTGTTTGTAAAGGTCATCTTCAAATATATATAGGTATTCTGGAGCAGCGAGCTTTAGCAATCAATCCAATTGAGCATTTTGCTAAAATAGGGCTACTGTAATATTTACAAAATACTACATGAAATTTCTTATAATTCAGGCCATCATGCTGGCTAAAATAGAGATTTCGCTTTTTCCAAATTTCCCCCATTTTGCGGTATGTCATGTATACCAGTCTCTGGTAGCTTTGCTTTTTCTGAAATATGATTTAATGGGAAACTATTAGTATAACAGTTCAACTTAAATAAAATCATAGTTTTCAATCCATGTATTATACAATATCATATTTAACAGCATGAAAAAATTAATAATGATAAAAAAAACGCTGTTTCTAATTCTCGTAGCTTTTATTGCTCACCTATCGGCTTATGCACAACCGGATGTTATACCAGTTTTGAGTCCTGCGATAGGCGAGAGAATATCAGGTCAATTACTATTTAAATGGAAAAGTTTTGACGCTAGAGATCCTGATGTACTCGGTGAAGGCTGATATGTATACAGTAGAAGTTTCTTCTGATAATTTTGAGAATATAACAACATATCCAATCTCGGAACAGTCGATTACAATTGGGGGGCTAAATTCATCCACGTTCTATAGTGTAAGGGTTCGTAGGGATTTAGATACTTTAACATCATTACCTATAGCAATTACTACATCAGCACTTGTACTAGGCAACGGTAATCAGCAAGCTAAAGCTGATATAGAAATTTTCCCTAACCCATCAAAGGGCTTAATTACTGTAACAGGTTTGGAAAATGAGAAAAACTATGGAGTTACTATAAAAGACGCTTCCGGTAGCACATTATTTTCTATCAGCACCCTAAGTGGCTCATCGTTAAGTTCAAAAATTGAGGAGGCGCTTTCAAGCGCAGAGGATGGTCTGTATTTTGTAACGATAGCATGCGATAATCGCACAATCACCAATAAGCTGCTACTCGATCGACCATAGATATAACTGCGTTAGCAGTAATTGTAAACCTACCGCCAGACATGGATATAATCAGAACAAACACGCTCTCCAAATACTTCGGAACAACTCCTGCCTCGAATAATATTTCTATTCATGTTAAGGAGGGAGAGATTTACGGATTTCTTGGACTAAACGGTGCCGGTAAAACGACTGTGATACGGATGCTTCTTGGCATGATCACGCCCGACAATGGCACCATAACTTTGTTTGACAAGCAACTTACATCGCAATTTGACCAATGGAACGACATCGGTTATTTGGTGGAAACACCATATTCTTATCCCAACCTTTCTGTGACTGAAAATCTAAAGGTCTATTACAAGCTTCGACAATTAACTAACCCAAAATTAATTGACGAAATCATTGAAAAATTAAAGTTGACGAAATACAAAGACAAAAAAGCAAAAGTACTTTCACTTGGAAACCAGCAACGATTAGGTTTAGCAAAAGCACTCATTCACAAACCAAAACTATTAATACTTGATGAGCCAATTAACGGCTTAGACCCCGAAGGAATTGCAGAAGTAAGGGAATTGCTCAAAGACCTTGCAGCTACTGGATCAACTATTTTTCTTTCAAGCCACATACTTGGTGAAATTTCTAAAGTAGCTACCCGCATAGGCATAATTCACGAAGGTAAATTAGTAAAAGAACTTACCACACAAAAACTCACCGACCAACTCATCAAAAAAATTATTGTAAAAACATCCGACAATGAAAAAGCTGTTCAGGAGTTATTGGGGTCAAATTACAAAGCGGAAATGACAGAGCATGATGAAATAGAAATCACAAATAGTGAAGCAATTTTAAATCCTGAAAACATTTCAAAACTATTAGTTGAAAGAAATCTGCCACCACAGCAAGTTTATTTGTTTATAGAAGATTTGGAAATGTATTTTCTACGAACTATAAGAAGCAGAGACTAATGAAACAGCAGATACAAGCATTACAAGCCGAGTTTATCAAAAACAAATACTCAAATATTCTTTGGGCAACTTTCATTGCTTTTGGATTAGCCCCAATTATGGGCGGAGTATTTATCCTAATCATTCAAGACGAAGAGGCGTTAGCAAAAGCGGGTGGACTTGCCGCCAAAGCGCAAGCAATGAACTTTGAAGGCAATTGGAAATCATACTACGGTGTACTGACACAAGCCGTAGGTGTTGGTGGTGTTATGGTCTTTGGATTTGTAGCAAGTTGGGTTTTCGGACGGGAGTATTCAGAAGGCACAGCAAAGGACTTGCTTTCTCTTCCGACTTCACGGACTAAAATATTGAACGCAAAATTTGCAGTATATGTAATTTGGTGTTTAGCACTTGTGGTTTCCAACCTTCTAATCGGACTTCTAATTGGAACAATTTTACAACTGCCTACACCTGAAACAAGTATTATTTTCCCTCTACTCATTGACTATTTTATCACAACATTTCTGACAATTTTAATCGGTGTTCCTATTGCCTTTTTTGCAATTTTGGGCAAGGGCTATCTTACTCCCTTAGGTTTTGTCGCCTTTACTTTGGTGTTTGCTCAAATTATTGCAGCGACTGGTTATGGTTCATATTTCCCTTGGTCAATTCCTGGTCTTTACAGCGGAGCGGGTGGAGAATACAAAAAGTTGCTCGACAATTACAGTTATGCAATTTTAATTCTAACTGCTGCGGCAGGTTACCTTGCTACAGTAACCTATTGGAAAATCTCAGACCATACGAATTGAAAAGAACAACTGAAGCTAACAGCACCTGCAAGAAATTGGCGGTTCAGTGGTTAAATGAAGCTTAGTGCTTCGTATCAATTTCAGTGGTGGCAGACAATTTAGTGCTTCGAAATCGCCAATTCTTTGTAGTTGCAAAACAAACTTTGGAAGCATTTTATAGTGATCGGCATTTATGCAAAGAAAATATACGACCGGTAAATTTTGTCTGCATTAGTCATTCCGGTACTCATATTATAAAATACCATAGACTTGCTCTGTGAGCGCTAGATTCGATAATACACTTTGCTGATTTATCTCAATCTATTTTGAAAGGCATGCTCAACTCGATGCTTTGTTGTGTAAATAAAGATAGATATTAAAAAGAAGGACGTGACTTAAGATTGGATAGACTAGCAATAATCCAAAAGTGATAAGGATAAATGCAATAAATTCATCTTGTCTAACATCAACAATCACCTATTTTGGGGGATTAATAAAAATGTTCTTTAGGTTATTTTTGTAGCGTTCAAAGTACATCAAAAAAATACAAATAGTAATGATAAAGTTTTTTTTATTCACAGCATTTATTTCTTCATTAATGCTTGTTTCTTGTGATGATGAAAGTATGGATAATGTTGCAGACCAACAGATTGAAGCCTGTTTTAACTTAAATAGTAAGGAGGTAAAAGCAGGTGATGCTGTCATGCTTACAAATTGCTCACAAAATGCATCTAAATTTATTTGGGACTTTGGGGATGGTAACCTCTCCACCCAAAAAGAGCCGAACCATATATTCGCTCAACCGGGTGAATACAATATCCTGTTGCTGGCCGGAATCGATAAAAATGATGATGGCATATTTTCAATTCTGGATGAACCTGATTCAGCATTGATACTGATTAAGGTAAATGCAAAGGATGAGATGCAGATAAAGGCTTGCTTTACTACTCAGACTGAAGCCAAAGTGGGTAATAGTATAGAATTCAACAACTGCTCTTTAAACGCAACAAGATTTTTATGGGATTTTGGTGATGGAAAATTTTCGACTGCAAGAGTGCCAACGCATACTTTTGTGAAACAGGGTGATTTCAAAATTACATTATTAGCAGGAAACGATATAAATAATGATGGTATACTGTCAGAACTTGACCATCCGGATTCGCTATCGGAGGTTTTAAAAGTGCTACCTAACCGAATTTCCATGGACCTGCTCATAAAAGATGCAACCTCTTGGTCAATGTCAAATAACGAACTTGCTCCTGTTGAAGAAGCCGGTATTAAGTTATATAAAAATCAATCATCCATTGATTCCGGCATCGCGGATTTTACAGCGAAAAGCGACATAAATGGTAAAGCGATATTGTACGATTTGGAAGCAGGAGATTATTTTTTATCTGTTGAAAAGGGCAATTTACAAAGTAGCATCAATGGGTTTCTTATCGATGGTATTTTCCAATCGCAAGAAGAAATAGACTCTTCACCTTTTCAAGCAGGTGCTGCTATTGGAGAAATAAAGTATGTTGATATAAATGGTGATGGTTTGTTAAACGATGATGATCAATCATTATTTTATTCTGTAACAATATCTAATAACGATATTTATGTGGCAGAAATAATAATAGGAGAGTAATTGGAAGATTCAGTGAGTATCAAAATTAGCGTTAATAAACGTAATTAGGCTGGTTACCCTCACCGAGATATTTTCATGGTATTATGTAGCTTATTTATCTGAAGAAATTTCAAGGATCCCTTTTGCAGTTGATGACTGATAATTATGTCTGATTTCACGAAACGCATCAGCCCAATGACTGTAGTCCTCGAGGAGGAGGCGTAATGGGTTTCATTGTGCAGTATTCAACCAATCCGGCAAAAGGTAAATTCTCCGTTGAAATAGTACAGTACGAAAGCGTTCAAAGTGGGCCGGCAGCGTACAGCGTAGCCTTGCCTAATAAAATAGGAGGAATGGTATATACCGCTAAAACAACTGCCCTATGTTTTGATATAAATACCTGGTCTTTTGAAAAAGGCTTATACTATTTAATAATAGAAAGCAACGAGGAACAACATGTTATGAATTGAAGCATGAAAATGTTAATAAACCTTTTTTAGCAGTATCACT
The DNA here is from genome assembly GCA_963832285.1 of uncultured Cytophagales bacterium. Taxonomy (GTDB): domain Bacteria; phylum Bacteroidota; class Bacteroidia; order Cytophagales; family Cyclobacteriaceae; genus Marivirga. The sequence continues at coordinate 30,433 of CAWHTP010000011.1, read as the reverse complement.
GATAGCAGGATTTATCATTTTCACTTATTTCTGGTCAATGCTGGTAGGTCTTAATCCTGCTAATTATAAGGGATTAGCACAGTGACCAAACAAGCGTATTTATGTTTGGATGTATAGCATATCGTTCGTTTTAACTGAGGAAACTAACTCACAAAACTTAATACAATGACTACTGCAAGAGTTTGTTGTGCGTTGGCTCTAATTATTACTTTATGATAACATGAAAATGAATATTTAACTTTAAAAGTCATCAAATAAATTTATATGAATAAGAAAATTGCTCTCAAAATCACATTATTGCTATTATTTATAGGTTGCAACAACCCTAAAAAGGAAAATAATAAACTTGGGGAAGTTTTTATTAACAAACAGATATGGTCAAAAACCAACTTAAATAGCACCAATTTCCGAAATGGAGATAAGATACCCTATGCGAAGAGCAATGACGAGTGGAAAAGTGCTTCTACTATGAAAACTCCGGCATGGGCGTGGAGTAATGATGAAAATGGTTCTATAATATTATATAACTGGTATGCGATTACCGACTCAAGGGGATTAGCTCCTAAGGGTTGGAGAATTCCAAAGTCGGAAGACTGGGATATGCTTAGCTCACAGCTGCAAGAAAATAAGGAAGGACAAGATTTATTATCGACTAATTGTGGAGGGGTAGATAAATTTGGTTTTTCTGCTGAGGTGTCCGGTATAAGAAATTCAATTGGTCAAATTGAAAATAGAAAAAGCTACGCACATTTTTGGACTTCAACTACAGATCAGGCGAGTACTTCTATTGCCTATTCAATGAAATGCGATGATGATAAAATTTACAGATTTAGCTTGCCGAAGTCCTATGGCTGTAGTGTAAGACTGATAAAAGGAAAAAGTGCTGCAAGTAAAAATGAATTTGAGTCATTTAAAGTGAGATTGAATACAGTAGTATACGAAAAAGGATTAAGTAGAATGGCAGGAAATAGCGATAATTTAGAAGGCCTTGTGGTGAAAGAGTACAGAGCCAATGATGGTGGACGGTATAAACTTTTGCAACTAGTAGCTCCTTTGTACTGGCGTATAGCTGATGAAAAAATAGAGATTAATTATCTTGTTGTAGGTGGAAAATTTAAAAATGTGCCCCTAACTAAGAGCTCAAAAGATACTATGATCTTTATAGCCATTGTAACGGATGAATCTTTGGTAAACGATACGGAAATTGATTTTAATAAAGCTTTACCCGTAGGTTCCGGAAAAGCCTCAGCAATACTGTAATGTAATTATTACCATCTGCGGAATTTGAATAAAAAAATCTCTTGCCATTATTTTTATAGCGTATGTTACAGGCAACTAAACAAACCCCATATCAGTCGGAATAAGCTGAAAACAGACTTTAAACGGAAGTAGGTGTAAAAAATAAAATTATACAAAGAATGAATTATTTGCGAATTAAGAGAAACACTAGTTACTATTTGGTATTTATTATTACAATATTCTTGGTAATCAGTTCTTGTATTAAAGACTTTAAAGACACAAGTCCGATAATTACACAATCATTTGAGTTGAAAGATTTTAATGGCGTTGCATTATCAATTTCAGGAAATGTTAGAATTATTGAGGGGCAAGACCAGGAAGTTGAAATAACAGGAAGAACAGAAACTGTGAATGAAATTAAAAAAACAGTTAAAGATGGTGTATGGAAGATTGTTTTGCCAAATAATTATCGCAAAAGCTATGATGAATTAGACATTGTTATTACTTCCAATAACATAGAAAAATTAATTCTTTCAGGTGCAGGTAAAATCACTGGGGAACATACACTACCATTATCTGAAGTTATTATTTCAGGTTCGGGCAAAATTGAAGCTGAAACGGAAAGCTCTGTATTAACAAGTACTATTTCAGGAAGTGGTAGTATAGATGTTTCTGGAAAAGCAGATGAGTTCAAACATTTTATTTTGGGTTCCGGTAACTTAAATGGATTTGGTTTGGAAACAACCGATACTGAAATTAATGTTATAGGAAGTGGAAATTCAAAAATACTTGTAACATCAAATTTGGAAGTAACAATTAGCGGTGTAGGCAGCGTTTATTATAAAGGAACCCCAACCACTACGACCAATATTTCTGGTTCCGGACAGATAATTAATTCTAACTAAAAATAAAAGCCCATAACTATATAAGTGATTATTGCTTGCTATCGTAAATAAATATAATTTCAAGAACGTTATTAAAAAATACGGTTCTACTATTTCGATAAAACAATGATTGATACATCGCTTAATTCTTTTAACTTCTATTTTTTACTAGTCGTATTTCAAGGAATAGTATTGTCATTATTAATAATGCTGTCACGTTCAAAGGAAAAAGCAAATATTTACTTCGCTACGCTAATCTTTCTTTTCTCTATTTCATTATTACACTCGATTCTTGAATTTTCAATACATGCCTTTAATTCCAATTTTCCAATTCCTATGGACTTTAGTTTAAGTTATGGTCCATTGGCTTATTTGCACTTGCTCCATATAAAAGATCCAATGAGAAAGTTTAAGTTAAAAGACTTACTGCATTTTTTGCCCTCTTTAATGCTTGACGTGTTACTTTTCACCGCTATATTTTTGTATTTGGGAGCTAATATGGAATGGGCTTACGCAAACATTGCCCTCATCCAAACCTTTGCCTTGTGCATGTCTCTATTAGGGATCATGCAATTTTCAATCTATACCTATTATATTTATAGAGAATCTAAGGATACTCAACAGGTATTGAAGGAGTTCGCTGTAGTAAAAAATTGGCTATCTACTCTGGTAATTTCATGGTTATTAGTTATCGGATTTCTAATGGTTGTTATTCCCATCTCATTAATATTTATTGACCAATTAGACGATAATTCAGAGTGGCTGTATTATTCGGTAGGTAGCGTAATTTCTTTATGGATCTTTGTTATTGGCTATTTATATCTTTTAAGATATGCTCAAGTTATTGAAAACTATATAAATAGAGTTAGAAATTTTCAATTTTCTAAAGGTGAACTACATGAAAAGAAAAAAAAGCTTCTGGAAGCACTTGAAAGACAAAAGATTTATAAAGATCCAAAGATGACTATTGCAATTTTGGCCGGTCACCTTGGTTGGCCAATTAACAATGTTTCTGTATTAATTAATGAGACTTTTCAAACCAACTTTAACGATTTAATTAATCAATACCGTATAAACGAGTTCAAACAGCGATGCACGGAGCCGCAGAGTCAGAGATATTCCATACTTGGATTAGGTCAGGAAGCAGGCTTTAGTTCAAAAGCTTCATTTTATCGTATTTTTAAGAAAAAAGTTGGTATGACACCTACAGAATTTATCAATTCGCAGTAATAAAGAGTCTTATATCCCAATCTGAGACTAACCCGAATTGCCCTATTATTTTTTTTAGTCCACTTTTGAGAAAAAATTATAATAGGATGAAAAAGTATTTATTAACAGCAATTACGAGCTTAGTTATCGGACTATCGGCTTACGGGCAAACAGGTTTGGTCAAGGTTAAGACAAAAACATATAAGACCGGTAATAAAGGCATCGAAGTAAAAGGCGAGGAAGGTTTTATGCAGGTGTATGAAAGAAGGGAAAATCCTGATGCAAGAATAATAAAGTTTAAATATGTGAGACTAAAAAGCCTATCTGACAATCCGAAACCTCCGTTGGTTTTTCTCGAAGGAGGTGGGGGTAGTAGTACATGGCAGGCAGAAAGTCCTGCTGCGCTTGCCGACTGGATTGAATTATTGCAAATAAGTGATTTAATTTTTGTTGACAGACGGGGTACTGATGATAAATCGCTTACATATATATGGAGGGAAGATTTTCCTAAAGATTTTTTTGTTTCAGAAAAAGGAGCTGAGCTGCACTACAAAAAATTGGTGGAGGCATCATTAAAAACGTTTGAGAGAAAAAATATTGATGTAACGGGTTACAACATAGAAGAGCAAGCCTATGATATAAAAGAATTGATGATAGCTTTGAATATTGACCGTTATTCCATTTTTGGTTTCAGCTTTGGTTCACATATTGGTATGACTGCCATGAAGCTGTTTCCCAATCAAATTGAAAAAGCTATTCTTGCCGGATCGGATGCTCCAAATCAAGCATTTAACTATCCGCGATATCTCGATACACAAGTAGATAGGTTAGCAGAGATGGTTCAAGCAGACTCCGCACTCAGCAAAACTATTCCTAACTTTAAGGAACTTGTGGATCGGGTGATGAAGAAACTAAAGGAAAATCCGGCTGTAGTTACCCTAAAAAATCCAATAACCAGAAAAAAGATGGATGTGCAAATAGGATCTTTCGGTCTAGCTTTGATATTACGCTTAGATATTGACGACTTTAATGATATTTCTGCCTTACCAAGACTTATCTACAGCATAGATCAAGGTGATTATCGCATGCTATCCTGGTTTGCTCAAAAAAGAATGGTATTCGCTTTAGCAATATCGGGCAATGGCATAAATCAGCAGCTGGCCTCTGGTGTAAGTCCAACTCGATTAGCCACTATTAAAAAAGAGGCTGACGAGAGTATTTTTGGAAATGTAGTGAACTTTCCGTTCTCCGCAGCTAGAGATTACTGGGTTGCCAATAAACTTACTTTCGATGCAAGTATTCCACTACAAACAGATATCCCTACTTTATTTATCACCGGAGGGCTTGACTGCAGAACACCTGTTGAACAAGTAAAGGAAACTATGAGAGGTTTTAGCAATGCTTTACATGTAGAGGTAGAAAATGCAGGTCATGAGCAAGCTATGTGGGAAAAAGAAACTTTTGATGGAATAATACCTGATTTCTTGCTGGGCAAGAAAATAGCAAACACTAATCCCTATTACTCAGAAGTAGAATTTATACCGCTTGAGGGAAAAACCAAGAAACATCCATCAGTCCGTTGAAGTTTTTTATCCGCTGATGGTAGAGAATGAGGGTGAACCACATCTAAATATAAATTAAGCTTTACAGACTGATTGATCAATATAATCACCTACTTTATTCAACTAAGTTGCATCTTCTTAAATAGCAGTAGCTATCTAAAAATTGATAGAAAGGTTTCTAATGAAGTACTTGTAGAATTTATTATTTTATGATTGTGAATAGTAAGAAATTAATTTCTCGTGAATTCGAATAATTAGAATACCGCAAATTGGGTTAGCTGCAATAACAACTAATCATCAATTTTTGCTTTATTATTTAAAGCGAAATGGATATTTTTTGGTTTTAGCAATTTTATTCACAGTATTTATATTTCACCTATTGTTTATCAAAAAATAACAGCCTAGCCGGCTCACGGGTGAAAGTTAAAGAAAGCAAAAATCCACTAAGCCGACATACAATTTCTAATATGAATCATACAGCCCCATTTTCTTATTGTGTACTGCCATAATAGCTTTAAAATTTGATCTTAAACAAGTACCAAATGAGTGGGAATGACCCATGTTTATTTATACATAGGATTGATAAAAATTATAGAACAGTTTGGTCGTCCTTTTTTAATAGAACAGTAGATAATTATATAGAACAGTAGGTATTAGTCACTCACTCGTCTTCTAGTTTTATTAGGAGTAAATAAGAGCAGATCACTTACTCATTTTTTGACATAATTAATCTAAATGAATTTATGAACAGTGTTACATTATTTTATCTCTTATCAGTTTTTACTTTATCAGTTTTAACGTGCAATGCGCAGGATAACAATGATCAAGCATCTTGGTTTAGTCAGCATCCTATCGAGTTTTCTTTCGGATCTCACTCGATTGGTTTGCCCTTTAATAATTTTTTATCTCCTCCCTATTATCCAGAAATAAACATTGGGTTACAATCCAATCTTTTGATCAAAAAAAACATCAATCTGAATATGGTTAATGGCGTTGGATTTGCAGCTCACCCATTTAGTGGCAATAGATATTCTATCAATACTTTCTTGCGTTTTAAATACCAATTCCCATTAAATATTTATGGTCAGATAGGACTGGGGCCATCACTTAACATACTCACTTATCCTAATGATGTTTATGAATTAAACAGCAAGGGTATTTATGAAGAGGGGAATAGTATGGAAACAAAATTGTATGGCGGATTTAACATGGAAATTGGGTATCGATTAAAGTCGATCAGGCATTTAGAATTAGACCTTTTTTTAAAATATAATGCTGGGGTGGATTTTTTTCATCATCCCGAAATACCAATATTTCCCTACAATTCTACTCAGATAGGAACTAGATTTTATATCAACCAAAACAACTGAAAATGAAGTTTTTTTTTCTTAAAGTAAATTGTTTTGTTTTCATGCTCTCTCTTGCTTCTTGCCAAAAAGAAGAAATGATTTTGTCTGACTCTGAAACGTGCACGATTTCTGAAGATTACAGCACCCACCCCAAACGCACAAATTATCAAGCAATTTTAGATAAATATGTTAAAAAGGGTATTGTAGGGCTGTCACTCTATATTAAAGAAGAAAATACCATATGGCAAGGTTCTTCGGGAATAGCTGTAATTGAAGAGGACATTCCATTACAGCCTTGCCATCTTGCTTACTCTGCCAGTGTTGGCAAAACTTATTGTGCCGCTGCTATAATGCTTTTGGTCGAAAGCGGACGCCTGAATTTAGATGATAAAATCAATACGTACCTCTCTGCCGATTTATGCAATAAAATAGCAAATGGAAATGAAGCAACCATCAGGCAATTATTGAATCATACTGCCGGAATACCAAACGTAGATGATGACCCCAATTTTGGTACAATGCTATTTAATGATCCCTATGGCTTAAATAGAGAAAATATTTTAGCGTTTAGCTACAATAAAAAGGCGTTAAACAAGCCTGGTGAAATCTATCACTATTCTTCTACTGGTTATGAATTGCTCACCGTCATAATAGACGAGGTAACAGGAGCGTCACATGTAAATTTCTATCGTGACAGTCTTTTAGGTGCCAATGGTTTAGTAAACACATTTTACAAAGAACCATATCTAAACATAGCGTCAAGGCTTCCAAACAATTATTTTGAAAGATATGGTAATGGCAAAATTGAAAATATTAGTAAAATCAACTTTCACCTTCAAAATGAATTAACGGGATCTGATGGCATTATTGCTACTATGGCCGATTATGGCTTGTTTTTAGAGAAGTTATTAAATAATGAAATTGTCTCCCCAGCCTCCTTGGCTGAAATGAAAAAATTTATTCCGACTGATGAGACATTTACAGAAGGCTATGGATTAGGATTGAGAATACGTAACTCGCCATATGGAACATATATTGGTCATGGAGGGAGGTCTATAGGTTCTGGAATGGATCTATATTACTTCGAAGAGAAAAACACAACCGTTTGCTTGTCAACAAATTTAGGCACTTATGTAGAAACGGATTTAGTCAATCAATACCAAAATGGTGCTTTATTTCAAGAAATAATTGATGCTATTTTTCAGTAAGCGTACCACATACAAGATGAAAACAAAATCCATAATCTTCATAATTATCTTTTGCCCCCTGTTTGTTTTTGGTCAGGGAGAATTGACGAAAGAGCAAGTAACTGAGGATTACAACATTCTAAAAAATATTTTGACCCAAGGATATCCAAGCCTTTATGAATACACTTCTCAGTCTGTATGGGATAGCTTATTTACAAGCTTCGAAAAGGAAAAACTAAGCATTATTAAAAGCAATAATGATTTATACAAATCCATCACAGAATTGGCGGACTATGCCAGAGATGGACACTTAATAGTGATGCGTCCACAGCTGACTTCAATACCTAAACTATTTCCATTGTTGCTAAAAATAATTGATGGGAAATTTTATACTGATACAGATGATTTTGGAATTCCTATTGGTTCTGAAATCATTTCCATAAATGACATCAGCGCAACGGAAATAAGAGATATGTTTCTGAAATATGCCCCTTCAGATGGATATAATACAAGCAAAAAAGATAGACAGATAGAACGGGAATTTAGTATTCTACATTTTTACGAATTTGGCACAAAAGACACTTACCAAGTGCGATACAGAACATTTTCTAATGAGGTATTCGAGAAGAATGTTAAAAGTCAATCTTTTGAAAGTATTGGTGGCAGGTTCGTGAATAGAAGCTCCTATTTTTCCTCATATCATAACGCTACAAACAAAATTGAATTTGTAAATAGCACCATTGGAAAAAGAGAACCCTTTTTATATTTTATTGATTCTCTTAATACAGCCGTTTTGACAATGAATTCCTTCCAGTTGAATGTTGATAAATTTCGAGAGGAACTAAAGATTATTTTTAAAAACATCAATCGAAAAAAAGTTGAAAACCTCATTATTGATATTAGGCAAAATGAAGGAGGATATCCATTAAATAGCATTAATGCTTTTTCATATATAGCACATCAACCATTCAAGCAGCAGAAGTCATCAAGCGTTTCTACTTCTAGTCTTCCAGAAGAAAATCACAGTCAAAATTTAGTCAATGGATATACGTATAAGACATTTTTTGAAAAGTACTATCAGAATGCTCCGAAGAAGGAAAATGAATGGATTTTAATGACTGACGAGAATGAACCATTTATGATTCCGAACAAAAATGGGTTTAAAGGAAAAACCTACGTGTTGATTGGAGGCAAAACCTTTTCGGCAGGCTCAAGCTTTGCTCTATTCTGTAAAAATCAGGGCATTACCCTAATTGGCGAAGAAACGGGTGGAGGTTATTACACACAAACAGGTGGATATCCAATAATTTACACATTGCCGAATTCGAAAATTAAAGTACTGATTTCGTTTGTAAAAATAAGTCGCTATACCAAAGATGAAACCGTAAAGAAAGGGAGTGGAATAGTGCCAGATATTGAATTTCCTCTAACAATTAAGAACCTCATCGAAGGGGTGGATAGTCAATTAGATTACGTATTGAAACTTATCAATGAAAATCAGTAATGTGTGAGCAATAAATAAAAATAACAATGAGATTATTTGAGATTATAGTAATAATATTATTGTTACTACTCCTAATTGGAGAATGGTGTAAAATACGTTCCAATGTTAAAAAAGCGATATTCGTAGGGTTGCTAATTACAGTCCTGTTGCATATTACACTTGAGGGTATAAGATGGCAATTGACAATCGTATATTTGCTTTCATTAACCTTCATTACCAGCTATTTTTTTAAAATTAGTGTTCGAAAGAAATGGTTGCGAAAAACCTTTATTATCATCTCCATCGTATTAGTAATGGTCAGCGGGTGTGTAGGGTATGTAATTCCTGTATTCGAGCTTCCTCCTATTGATGGCAAATACGCGGTAGGAACTATGACGCATATCATCGAGACTAAAGAAAAAAAACCAGACCAAACAGAGATTAAAGCTTGGTATCCAATTGATCAGGCAGGAGCTTTAAAAGATGTTTATTGTGAAAAGCCCTCTTCAAAATTCGATGGTTTAATGGGAATGCCAGGGTTTCTATTTAGCCATTTAAACCTTGTGAGCACTGGTGGGTATAAAGACGCCTCAACCAAAAGCATTGCTACTAAATTTCCATTGGTTGTTTACGCTCATGGCGCAGCGAGTATAAATCTTGATAATACAGCACTACTTCAGGAAATTGCTAGCAATGGTTATATTGTTATTTCCTTAGACTTTGATTTTTCTTTTGAAAAATATGAATTGAGTTTGATGGAGGCTTCTACATTAGAGCTTGATGCACAAAAAAGATTTATGGCTAAGTTGATGAAAAGGGTGGTACCTATTCAATCCGATAAAATAATAGCTGTTGTCAATCAGCTTAAAACTGAAAACCTATTGTTTGTCAAAAATATTGACTTTGAAAAAAGAGCATTCATTGGGCATTCATTGGGCGGTACTACCTGTGCCAGTATTGATGCTAATAAATTAATGCCCACGGCAATTTTAAATATTGACGGTCCCATGCCTTCAAATTCAACAATTAACTGTCCTTTCCTTTACATAAGTTCCTACTCTCCGGATTTACCCGATCAAGACCTTGAAGAAAAGGGACTGCCTGACCCAGATTTTTATCGGAAGGTAAAAAAATATGAATTAGAGAATGTCACAAAATTCTTTGAAGGAAATGATTCTGTTAGACACTGGGTTAGGTTTACCAATGCTGGTCATTTAGATTTTACTGATATTCCATATATGATACCTCTGATGGCTTCTAAAGGATATGAAAAAGTGAAAGGACATCAGCTAAAATGTCAAGTAATGCTAAACTTTCTGAACTGCTATTTGAAAAAAGAAAATGATTTGATCAAAATTGATGATGCCACTATTAAATGGCTTAAATAACTATTGCCGAAAACTAAGTATTTGTGTGGACGGTATGACAAAAAATAGCCTACTTAAAGAGATGGCATTATTCAAAAATTTCAGCTACTATCTAAATTTCAGTTACCATCTGTTATTTTATGATACCTAAATTTCTATGCCTATTCAGCGGTTGAAATATCCCCATAATTGGGTGATTTTGATTTGTTAAAATAACTATAAATTGCCCTCACTATAATAGAATTTTCTTCATGCAAAAATTCCGCTTGAGCGACTTTTAATGCCTCTTGTTACTGTGTAGTTAATGCAGAATAGATATTTTACAATTACGTAAAGTAAAGTACTGTGATAGTGATAGAATGTACAGAAACAATTCAGATATAATTCATGCTCATCGAGCGATTGTGTAAGTTAAGTAGAATATTTATGAGAGTAACCTATATAACAATAGTTTTATTATCAGTAGCAATAATCCTTAAAGCTCAAACCAAAAGCGAAATTCTAAATTTTCAGTTTGAAGATGTTGAATTAAATGGTATTTTAAATTTGCCAGATAGGGTAAAACCCCAAGGAATTGTACTTATCATTCACGGTTCCGGCAAAACTAATGCAGTAGCTCAAGAATGGTGGTACGATGTAAGGGAGGCAATTAATGAAGCCGGATATGCTACCTATATGTGGGATAAAATGGGCTGCGGTAAAAGCGGTGGAGTCTACAATAGTAATCAGAACATACAAAACAGTGCTGATGAAGTAGTAGCTGCCATTAAAATGCTGCAAGAAACTAAAGCAGAGGGTGCTGATCAGATCGGTTTATGGGGAATAAGTAGAGCCGGCTGGATTAATCCGATGGTAATCAATCAGTATAAAAACATAGCCTTCTGGATTTCAGTTAGCGGGGTGGACGATGACGAAACATTTAAATACTTGTTGACTAAAAACTTGACAATAATAGGTCATCCTCAGGATACTGTTGAATTATTAGTTTCAGAATGGCACAAGGGAGTTTTAGTAGCGTATAATGGTGAAAATTATAAAAATTATTTGGCTGCTACCCCAAATCTAAGAAAGAATGAATTTTGGAAAAGGATAACGAATGGAGGGGTGAGTGAAATAGACTATTATGGCTATCAGAAAGTGATTACTGAGACCAATTTAGATGAAGTGTCAGATTTGCCGCTCTATGTAGCCGATTTTGAAAATATGCTATGCACAATTGACATCCCGGTCTTAGCTATTTTCGGTGAGAAGGATATGCATGTGGATTGGAAACAAACTAAAGCCTTGTATGAGAAAACTCTCCAACCTACTAAAAATTTGACTATACGAACATTCCCCAACGCCAATCACAATTTACATCAATGTGAGACCGGGGGTTTTTACGAATTTGAGGATCATAACTTACCGTATAAAAGAGCCGAAGGTTTTACAGATGTCATTACAAGCTGGCTTAAAGCACTCAAATAAAACGGCTATGCTGATTAAAAGTAGCCTATCGTGAGGATACGATGATATCATTCATAAACATTTTTACTGCGTTAATAAATTTGATGAGTATAGTTATACTAAGTCAATAAAATGGATGAAAGAAAAATCATTTAACAAAAAATAAACGCTATTAAAACGAGCGTTTTTTGGATCCCTATTTAGAAAAACAAATATGCTTATTTTATTTACCCTTCGTCAATCAAGCTCCTTTATTCAGTCGCTCATGCGTAAGGGTAAAAGTGATTCTAGTGTGAATCAGCATATTAATGTCATCAAATTCTACTACGAAATTGTTCATAATATGCCCAATAGGTATTGTGATTTCCCGAGGTCAGTCAAGGCAGAGAAGTTACCCGAAGTGCTAAGTAAAATAGATGTATTTGCCATGATTGACAAAACTTTCAATCTCAAGCATCAATGCATTATCAGTCTATTATATTCTGCAGGATTGAGAAGAAGTAAATTACTAGAGCTAAAAATCAAAGACATTGACAGTTCTCGAATGTCTGTAAAAGTGCGCGGAGGCAAGGGAAAGAAAGATCGCCTTAGTATCCTTAGCCAGCGCATGCTGAAACAACTGCGCTTATACTATAAGGCTTATGTACCCAAAGTGTGTTTATTTGAAGGGTACAAAGGAGAAATGTACAGTAGTACGAGCATTGCCAAGTTGGTGAGTCAGGCAGCCAATAGGGTAGGTATCCGCAAAAAAGTTACCCCACCTCCATAAGCTGAGACACTCTTTTGCCACGCACTTGTTAGAAGGAGGTAGCGACTTGAGGTACATCCAGGCTTCATTGCGGCATAATAGTAGTAAGACTACCGAAATATATATCCACGTGGCTGTTAATGCTTTTAAAAATATACCAAATACAACATCAGCTATCGAGTCATTATTGACAGGTCATCAAATTACTAAGATTCCCAATCAAAACGATCGATAGCCTAACGTTACAAACAATTCAGAACGGAATGAAAAAACTAATAAAAATTTTAATTTTTGCCATATTGATTTCAGGTTGTTCTGAAAAAAAAGAACCTGTTGATAAACCAGCAAAACAATTCACTTCTGAAATTATGGAGTTAAGGGATTATTTTAAAATTTCTGGACTTGCCGTTTCGATAGAAAAAAATGGGAATAACATTTATCGAGAATATTTTGGTGTATCAGATGTAGAGTATTCTATTAATGTAGACTCTACAACTTTATTTCCTATTGCGTCCATAACCAAAGTATTTTCAGCGGTTCTAATAATGAAATTGGTTAGGGAGGAAAAGCTTCTACTTGATGAACCAATTAATAAATTCTTACCACAACCTATACTTTATGATTCAGTTCTAGTAAAACACATTTTATCACATACATCACAAGGAAATGTAGGAGAGAATTTTTATTATAGTTCAAGGTTTGGGCTTATAACAAATGTAATTGAAACAGCATCAGGAAAGTCCTTTTCAGAAATGATGGAACAGGAAATTCTAAAGCCATTGAAACTTGAAAATACTTTCTTACTCAAAGATTCCACACAAATTAGTAGAATAGCGAAACCCTATATTTTGGACAATGGAATTGAAAAAGGTTTTATTGATTATGGTTATTCATCTTCGGCTGGAATTGTCTCTAATTTAGAGGATTTAGCCATTTTTAATGAGGCATTAGATAACAACTCGATAATTGAAAAAGAATTGAAGGAGTTAATATCTTCATCATTTAAAAAAGATTTGCCATACGGTTACGGAATATTCAATCAACAATTTGAGAATTTAAATATTGTTTGGGCTTATGGTCAATACGATTGTTATTCTAGCCTATTATTAAAAATCCCCTCAGAGAATATTACTTTAACACTACTTGCCAATAATAGTCTATTAAGTGACCCTGCTCGACTTATCAATGGAGACGTTACCTCATCCTTGTTCGCTCTTAGTTTTCTTAAAAACTATGTATTTGAATTAAACGAAATGCCATTGTTTGAAAAACAAGATTCTATATCTAAACCTCTTTCAAATACTGACTTTTATAGAAAAAAGATATTAGGGCAAGCACTTGCAGAATCCTATATGGCAAGACTTGAGCCTGAAAAATTAAAAACAAGTGCGAAATTATTGAATCACATCTTTTCAGAATACCCAGACTACTTGGACTATGCCGATTTAAATCTGTTGCATAATCTTTCATTTCTAAAAGATGTGGCTTTTCATATACTAAACGTTGGCAATCATAAGATTCAGAACAATGAGAGAAAATACGAATATTGAAAAAGATTTTAGAAAGTGGATTTTATTCAACAATCTTTTAAGTGACTTTCAAAATCTGTATGAATTATATACCTCTGTTGATAGCAAATCAAATAAGGGAGGGGTTTCATTTTACGAAAAATTAGATGGAAATGACCCAATATTTTCTATAGAGCAGAATGGAAATGACTCAACTCTTGAACTTATTGGTGATGCAAATAGGAAAAGGTTTTTAGAGTACTTAGTTCTACACTATTTCCCTAATCAAGAAATAGAGTATTGGTATCAAGCGAAGGTTAGTGCTAAAGAGAAATTAGAAAATCATACCCTATCTGAAAATTCAGAGTCTAGTAACATACTGTCTTCCATAAATAGACCTAATATTCATCCAAAAGAATCAAAATATTACAATATAAGAGTTTTTTTTAGTGCCATTTTCTACTTGTTCGTAATTGGATTAGTCGTTAATTCTTTTCTTACGTCTATTGTTTCTGGAATAATAACAATTCTTTCTATTACAGGTATTGTTTTTTTCTTTATGGTTACCAGAAGATTCTCTCAAGGGTTTTTCATTGGGCTGATAAAAGGAAGTTCAGTCAAAATTAATGAACACCAATACCCAGAGATCTTCAAAATTGTTAAAGAACAAGCCAATGAAATGAAGCTTGAGGAAATTCCAGATGTTTATATCTCGTACGGACATTTTAATGCTTTTGTAACTAAACTGGCTAGAAGAAAATACTTGGTGTTATATTCTGAAGTGATTGAAATGGCTTCTAAAGGAGATTTTGAAGTTATCAAGTTTGTCGTTGGTCACGAATTAGGACATTTAAAAAGACGACATCTTTCTAAAGATACATGGCTGACTCCCTCATTGTTAATACCATTTCTTAAACAAGCTCATTCCAGAGGTTGTGAATATACTTGCGATAGAATTGGATATCATTTTTCTAAACAAGGTTCAATTGAAGGTATAATTATCTTATCTACAGGTAAAGAAATATATACTAAGATTGACGCCAAACAATATATTAAGGACTCTGAGTCTGACGATAGCTTTTGGGTTTGGTTTAGTGAAAAATTCTTGAGCCATCCACATACTTTTAAAAGGTTATCTGCAATAAAAAAATATGATAAGAATGGCTACTAACGATTGCCAACAAAATGTACAGTGAATTCGCTTTCGAGCCTTCTTCAATAGCCTCTGCAATTCGATACTTTAGTGGCATTGGATAGTATGAGCGCACTCACCATACATAGACGTTATAATCAATAATACTGTAAGAAATGAAGAGTATTAAAGAAATGACTAAAGAAGAGCTTTTGACTTACTGTGCACAGCTTAAAGTGAGTGGCTCTAGCTTTCGGGAATTAGCGGCAATGTTTGATAAACATGATGTTGATCAAGAGTATAGGAAATTTGTGATAAATGGACTCGATTCATTGGATAGAAAACAAAGAAAGTCCAGAGAAGAAAATGAAAGAATCAACAACTTGGGAAGCTCAATAAAAAATTTAGTTGTTGGAATCGCTTTTATTATTTCCGCTATAGTACTGTATAATGTAACGTCAAAGGTAGGAGTTGTATTTATTTTTAATGTAGTTGTAATTGCTGTTGGTGGACTTTTAATCCTAAGGGGAATAGTCGCCTTGATAAAGTCAAGAACTACCTGATTTAATTGAAAATAATGATAGCAAGGGCTAAGAAAACATAGGGGTTTGGTGGTATTGGAAAGTTCAGAGCTTTTAGAAAGTTCGCCAATCCGAAATTTGGATAATGAAAAAAGTAAAGTAAATTATAAAAGAATGTTTGACTTAGCTATTGAGTAAACCCAAAGGGCAGCATTTCAAACTCTCCTACGTTTCTGAGCCAGTCGTTGACAACCTTAAAAAAACACGATGAATAAGATGAATAAAAAGATTAAAATCATAATTGGAAGTATTGTGATTTTAGTATTCTTAATAGCCGGCTATTTTTACCTAGATCATATTTTATTTGACGGTGTAAAACCTAAATATGTGAGTGAAAATGGATTCAAGGCTACCTTTTTTGTAAATAAGGATACTGAAAATAGACTAACTATTATTTTGATTGGCGGTGGAAACTGGGGGGATTATTGGGGGCTGGAATTTGCCAAATCAAATTATGTGGGTTTGTCGTTGCCATATTATCGTGAAGAAGGCCTTCCTCAACTTATGGAAGAAATCCCCTTAGAATATTTTGAAAAAGCAGTTCTTTGGTTAAAAGAGCAACCAGAAGTCAATCCTAACAAGATTATTGTTATGGGTGCTTCCAGAAATGCCGAGCTTACGTTAATTATTGCTTCATTCTTTCCAAAGAATATTCATGGAGTCATTGCATTTAATCCAAGCTCTGTTAGCTGGTCAAACACAGCCCTTCCATTTAATTCTGATACAGTAAAGCCAAGTTGGACATTTAAGAATCAGCCTGTTCCATATATTTCCATGGATAAAATTAAAGGTACACCAACCTCTACAATCGAAACCTTATCATACTGGAAGAATGGATTATCAGATAGTGTTGCGGTAAGTAATGCTTCTATCAAGGTTGAGAATATAAATGGACCGATTCTTCTTTTATCTGGAGCAGAAGATGAAGTCTGGCCATCTTCGATAATGAGTAATATGATAGAAAAGAGGATTAAAAAAAAATCATTTCAACTTTGAATTTGAAAATATTCAATATGAAAATGCGGGACATTTAGCATCAAGTAACTCCAACAATCCATCAACAATGAGACAAGGTAAAATGGAGATTGAAGGGAAAAGTTATGATTTTAATTTTGGGGGTACTGAAACTGGTGACATGGTAGCACAAAAAGATGCTGCACAACGTGTATTCAAGTTTTTATCGAGACTGGAAAATGATTAAAAATCAAGGCAAATTGCGTTTATGGTGGTACGGCTTTTTTATTTTAGTTTCATTAATAATTTTGGCTGACTTTATATTGCCGGGAAGAGTGGTATTTGAAGAAATCATTTATGTTAAAAAAGAGCGGCAACAATATTACAATGCTGCACGAAACTATCATTTCTCATATAGGGTATTCACAAGCACGCATAACTTTTCAATTACAGAATATTTTGCAAAGGGAATAAATAATAATCAAAAAATTGAATACACTGTTTCACGGATATTCAAAGAAGTAAACCACTATAAGTTGCTCAACTCAGGAAATAGAGAGATATATTCGTTGAGGATTTTATCTGGCTTGATTATTCCTTTGTTGGTAATTTCAGTTTTAGGGATAGCTTTCAAATATGAAAACAAAATGAGTGTTTTAGTTTTTGTTATTCAAGTTCTTTTAATAGCTGACTTTACATTTTTACTAGTATGAATAAAGGCAGTTGCCAAAAACTATGATGAATGAGGTTTTATCAGTTAGGAAACTTTGGTGGTACTTGGAAAGTACGCCACAATTTATAGATGTAAAAAACAGTGTGGCTCGGAAGTGGAGGAAAGGACATTGCTTTCTAATACCCACTCATCATAGCCTAGACCGTAAGTGGCACATTGATTCTTGTTTGTGTAGCGTAAATTTAATCTAAGTAAATGCGGTTATTCATTATAATTTCTATCATGTATATATCTATTGCTATATACGGACAAGGGTATACCACTCCCAACCTTCCTTCAATTAGCCCAAAGGAATGTGGGTTTAATGAAGACTCCCTAAGTGTTCTCAATGATACAATATCTAATTTTGAGAAAAGAGATTTTAGAGGATTAATTATAATAAGGAATAATAGACTAGTGTTAGAAAGTTATTACAATTCATTTTGGAGAAATCATATACATGACATACGGTCTGCTGGTAAAAGCGTTACAGCTTTACTATTAGGAGTAGCCATCAAGGAAGGATTAGTTCAAAGCTTAGATCAGGATGTCCATTCTTTCTTTCCTAAAGAGAAGTATCCTTTTATACATGAAGATTATAAAAAAATAAAACTAATTCATCTTTTGGATATGGTCTCAGGTTTAGATGCCGACTCAGACAATTCTGAAACTCCCGGCAACGCTGGAAGATGGATAGCAAATGATAAATGGATAAATTATTTGTTGAGTATTCCATTGGTCAATGAACCTGGAAAAAAATGGATTTATGCAGATATTAACGCTGTATTAATTGGGGCTATAATAGAAGAAAAAGCTGGTATGTCATTAAAAGATTTTGCTAAACTGAAAATTTTTGATCCCTTAGGGATTAAAGAGTTCTATTGGTACACAAATGTCGCAAACGAAACGGTCGGTGCTGGGAGTCTTTATCTTTCTGCGTTGGACTTTGCGAAACTAGGTCTGTTAGTAGTAAATGAAGGTAAATGGGGAATGGATCAGCTAGTTGATCATGATTATATGTGTCTTTTATTAAACGAACAGTCTTCGGCTATTGGAGATTATAATCCTTTGGCAGACAGCTATGGAATGTTGTGGTATAGGTCTAAAAGAATGTTTGGTACAAAAGAAGTAGAATATCTCTGGGCTTCCGGAAATGGAGGGAATCATTTGATTGTAGTTCCCGAGAAAAATATGGTCGTAGCTATGACATCAGGTGCATATGGACAATGGTATCCGCATTTAAGGGCATATTTTATACTCGGTAAGATTATAAATGCACTTGAGTAAAATAACTTCATAGTTAAATGACAAAAAAGAATGATTTACTTTTTCATTCAAGAAAGTACAATTTATAAATAAGTAAATGCGTCTTTCTGAATCAAGTAAGCATTGTGAATGACTATTTCTGAATTAGAGCAAATACATCTATCTGTAATTGATTTTATCAATATTGCGTTGAGTCGGCATTCTTTAGGTGGAATATCTGCAAGTAGTGCTGGCTTTAATAAACAGATATAATCAGTTATTAATATGTTCGTATCATCTTAATTCAAATCCAAAAAAGTTAAAATTTAGTCCGAAATATCCCCAACAACGGGTGATTTTTAGTAAATAAAATTGTTGCAACTTTGAAGTAGGTTATAATAAGAGCCCCCAAAAAAGTAGAATCTTCTTCATACAATTTTTCCACTTCGGGGGCTTTTTTTATTTCTCAAAATTTGAGCAATATATCTTCTCTCTCTTTTTATTTTCCTATTAAAATATAACGCTTTTCTGCGAGATTGGTAGACTGGCAACTATCCATTCAGTTATCCCGCTGCTGCTTCAACTTCTCATATTCCTTGCGCACAGCATCTTGCCCCTGGTTATGGTAGGCTCTTACATAATGCGATACAATTCCAATGCCCCAAAAGAAAGTAACAAATGCCGGCCAAGGAATGCTTGATCTGTAAGTGTTGTCAGTGAAATACCATAAAATCCATAGGAAAATGTTTACCAGCACATAAGTGGTCAGGTGTTTTTTAAAGCCTACTCTGGCTTCAGCCATTTCCCATAGTTTCTTGTCTTCGTTGTTTTCCATGATGGTAGTTATTTAGATTTTACAAAATTTAAGATTATTCCTGCATAAATAGCTTCTTCTGGTCAAATAATTTTCAGTTTGGCTTTGGTAGTTGAAGCTGTAGTTCAGTGAGACGGTGTTTTTCTGGTCCCACAAATTGCTCACGGTGGCGAAAGCAATTCCGCTAAGCTTATCGGTAAATTGTATGAGCCGGTTAATGGAGAGCGAGAAATTTTGGTAGGGCGCAAAGAAGCTTGCCTGACTGGCAAATTGCGGTTCGTATAGACTCAGCTCATTGTTGAACGTGGCCTGCTGAAGCATAAAGTATGACAGGCCACGGTACGCCTGATATATTACACTTGCCGACCATAGATCCGCAAATTGGTATTCGGCAGTAGAGCGGCTAAACCAATCGTACTTACCATTATTTTCAATAAAGCTTACCGATTGGTTAAACTGCAATACAGATTTCGGCCGATAAGTAAAAGTAGTTTCAGAACCATTTAACCGAATTGCCTCATCCAATTTATTACTGTAAAAGCTCTGTGCCAGCGCAAATTTCTTGCTGTTGTAGGCTAAATCTATTGCCGTTTGTTGCGAACTATTGATTGCTATTTCATCTTCAATGCGCATTTGATAATACTGGCCATTCCCGATTTTTACATCTATTTTGCTAGTTATATCGTATTGAATATTTACTTGGTAGCCGGCTTGTTCCTGACCTGTTTCCGCAATTTTACCTAGTCTTACTCCTGCTGCAATAGCTGTTCTATCTAGCTTTAAGCGGTAAAAGCCGTAAGCTTCGTGCATACTGCCCCGCAGCGATTGGTCAAATGCGGTGGCAGGATTTTCCGGGGCCAGCGCAAAAGAAAAGCTCGGGAACGTGCCTAGCCCCGCACTATTTTGGCTCCAATAAGAGTAACCTGATTTCCAGAGATGGAGCTCTTTTGCATACGTGAAATGAACAGCAGCATAGGGCTCCAGCGCTGTCTCAGTAAATTGAATATTGCCGAAATCGAAGTCATTTTCACTGATGGTGTTACCAATAACAGCAGAAAGCTGGGTATTACCAAATTCCTGTGTCCACTTCAAAGTACTGATACTCCGCTTGGCTTCCTGAATAAAATTGTTCTGATAGCTTGGGTGTTCAAAATTGAAGTTATAGTTATCTAACAGGCCATATTGATAGAATTTAACAGAGCCCCATGTCTGGTGACTTACCAAGAGTAAGCCTGCATCTACAGATTCAAAACTATTGATATTCTCAAAATTTTCCGGATTTACGAACCTGAGCGCAGCATCAAACTGGTAGTTGCTGTATAATCCCAAATAGGTATTATTACCAATTTTGTTTCTGTAAGAGTAGCCAAGGCTTGCCATGGAAATGCTCGCAGTGTGCTGCGCATAATCCGGAAAACGATCAGCCATCTCCAGCACAATGGTACCTGAGGTGGACTGCCCATATTCCACCGGAGGGTTGCCGGGGAAAACGGTTACGTTTTTTAAAAAGTCCGTGTTAAAAATACTCAGCGTTCCGGTATTGGTTAGCTGCGCATACTTTACCGGGTTTTTAAGAGGTACCCCATTAAGAAAATAACCTGTTGCATTGGCCGAAGCCCCCCTAAAAGATACTGCCGCATTCTCATCTTTAGTAGAGGAGGACGCAGTGGTGTTGATGGCTACCAACGGATCGGCTTTGGAAACCGGGTTGAGGTAGATATCAATCGGTTCCAGCTTTTCCAAGGCAAATACTTCCGCACCTAGCCGTGTTGCTTTAACCGCTACTTCTTTGAGTACCTGCTTATACGCGTAAAGGCCTATTGCGCTTCCGGCTGTTAAAAAGCGAAAGCGGAAGCACTCGCTCCCGGTAGCCAACATGGCTTATCAGCAGGCTATCAAATTGTGCTGTAAGCTTCAAGGTAAAGTTGCCCGATTTATCGGTTATTGCGCCCACGCTAAAATTTTGCCAGATGAAAACGTGCGCTCCCGCTAGTGGTTCACCACTTTCCTGATCAACCACCTTACCTTCAATAGTATTTTGAGCGGGCAATACGACCGAAGAAAATAACAAAGCAAATAAGAGAATTAATCCTCTCATTTCCCCTGTGCTTTAGGCAATAATACTTTCGATACGTAATAAAAATTTGGCGCAATAGTCAGCGCTTTATTGTATACAGCTACTGCTTCTTCTTTTTGATTAATGGCATCGAATACCTGACCGGCATTGGCTAAAGTTTGCAGATACAACCACTCTGCCTTATGATCTTGCTGCTTTTCAAACTGTGCGATGCTTTCTCGGTATAAAGTCGCAGCTTGCATTCTGTCTCCACCAAAGCTTTCCGGAGTGTAGAAAAGCGAATTAGCACGTGAGGCCAAAACAACGGGATCTTTAGGAGCTAATTCAAAGGCTTCTTCCAAATTGTTACTACTTTTTATGCCGTATACCATGCTTTTCCATGGGGAATAAGCCATTATTAAGCCGTAAACTCCCGCACGGATGGCCAATGCCTTGGGCTGATGGTCTTTTTGTTTTTCTAGCTGATCGAGCGCCTCAAGTGTAGCGTCCAGATATTGATCAAATAGCGCTTCATTTTGGGTGGCCATCGTGCTGCTCAGTAAGCCGTAATATGCCTGTACATTTTCCCAACTATCTTTTGGCGCATTTTTAATGGCTTGTTTCCATAACGTTTGGCTTCCTGTAAGGTAAGCCTCATACATAAATTCTTGAGTGCTCTGCGCTTGCAGATTATGAGTAAACATAGCACTGAATAAAGACAAAATTAAAACGAGTTGAATTTGTAGTTTTTTCATGTTAAAGTAGTTTATTTTATAAATTAGATAGAGAAATTTTTTAATTACGTTACTTAAGATGTTTTTGAAAGAAGTTAAAAGTGGCCTCAACACTTTGCTTTTGTGCGGCTAAGGATTGCTTGCAGCTTTCCACCAAAAAAGTCAAGTTGTGACTCAAATTTTTTAATATCTTCAGTCCTGGCAAATACCAAGTGGCCGGCTTCAGCAAAATGCAAATGTTTTTTTTCGTAGCTGAAACCTTTTTCATCAAGCCGGTTCATAATTTTATCAGCCATAACTGCTGACGGCCAAATTTTGTCTTTGCCGCCTGAAGTGATCAAAAGAGGGGCTTTAATTTTTTCTACTGGCTATAATTGCTGCCGCTTCTTTTTCCGGGTATTGGGCAAAACCGGCTTCATAATAATCTGCAATTCTACTGGTTTGCCAACCTACATCAGGTTTGCCATAGGGCATAAAGGAAAGTCCTTCTCCATTGCTGGTCCAGGAGGATTTGGGCTCCATCACATTCTGGCTTAATCCGTACCAAACTACATTGCTAGGTACGTGCGCCACCACTGCTTTAACGGTGCTGTTCATACTAGCAAGTAATAAAGCAGCTTCAGCACCTTTTGATACGCCCAAAACACCTATGTTGTCTTTATTGACTGATTTATGCTGTAAAAGAAAATCGAGGGAATTCTCAAAATATTCCAATGGGATTTCGCTTAACTCATTGGGTAAGCTCTCAGCTTTGAAATAAGCCAGCCTTAAAACGACATAACCTTGAGATGCTAGCGAGTCCATTAAAAACTTGTCAAAGGGAATTCCTCCTTCTGATCCTCCAAGAGCTAGTATGGCTGGGAAATCTCTGCGCATTATCGGTCTGTGGCATAATAAGCTCTGCCACCATTTCGGAGTTGCTATACGCCTCAGAAACTATTAGAAATGGGGCAGATTGCTGAGCGCACAATGAGCCGGCAGCACAAAGCAAAAAAATAGAAACAATGAGTAATTGATAATAATTTTTCATAGTAAATAAGTTTATAAAGTAAACTAAATTGTTTTAAAAATTGACTGGCTTAGCAGTCATTAACGTCATAAGATTGTGTTAAATAATATTATTCAGGTTTAATGTAGGAGCGCAGGGCGTTTAAATAATCTTCAAAAGCACCGATTCCTTTACGCGTTATCTTACAGGTAGTTAGCGGGTAATTGTCCTTAAAGGTTTTTTCAACCTCAATGTATCCGGCATCTTTCAGTTTATTTACTTGTACGCTCAAGTTTCCTGCAGTAGCCTCTGTCTTCTCTTTTATGTAAGTAAAGTCAGCTTCTTCAACGCTCATAAGTAAGCTTACCACGGCAAGCCTGAGCTGCGAATGTAATAAAGGGTCTAAAGGTTTAAACATGTTTATACAGTTTTGGACTTAGGTAGCAAATGTGCCGGAACAACAAAGCTTGCAATAACAGCTACCGCTAAAAGCAAAAGCTGTATTTGAAAATCCATATAAAAAGAAACGCTGCCTATAGCCATGCTAATAGCACCGCCTATGATTAACGGTTTAAATTTCAGTATGCCACCTGAAGCTGCTGAACCTATTCCGTATAGCACCATAAATATAGGGTAAATAATACTCCATCCCATAGCTGGTGCTCCAATTAAAAACAGCAAGTAAGGCTGCAATAAAACTAATCCATATAGAAGCCATTGCTCTATCAATATAAGTCTTCACTTTCTTTGTCTTCTTTTTACGGCTAAAATAAACACCTTGAATAATACCTAATGCAGGCATACTAAGCCAGACTAACGAAGCCTGATCAGGAGATACCCCCATGACGTAAACCAGCAGATAATGAATAATAGCACTAAGGGCTACAGCATAACCCCATAATAAATAAATTATACGATCTTCGGCTATATTATGCTTGGTGCTGTCCACCATATTCATGATGAGTGCTATACTCTCGTTGGTATCAAATTTTTTAGTTTCCATAGTTAATTGTTTTTTAATGAGCCAAAATTTATTGCAAGTTTTAAACCTATTCTACTTAGGTCATTCGAGTTTAGGGGTTCGTTTGTATTAGTATATGCTATTCTATAATATAATCCTATACTGCCAAAAACGTAAGGATTGAAGTTGTGCCACAGCTTAACTTCCGGTTGTAATAGAAAAAAAGAATAATCTGTTGTTTCCCAATCGTATCCACCGGAACCAATTAATAATTCTGCAGCGAATGTAGTTTTTTTATTTGAGGGATGTATATAGCCGGCCATAAAACCTCCATATCCTATCCTGTAATTATCTATACCCTGTAACGCTACTGTATTAAGAGAACCATAACCTGCACCCCCTAAGTAAATTTTTTCATTTACCAACCAGGCACCGCCACCTCCTAAGAGCAACTGCGGTGCATTACTTACTAATTCGTTGGCTAAATAAACGCCTCCAAATCCCTGAGCCTTTATTTCACTTCCTACAATTAGGAGGAGTAAAACTGCGAACATTTTTGTGATGTTTTTCATTTTCTATAAAATATACTCAAATATAGAGTAGTTTATTTTATAAACCAAATTTATAATAAAAAAGTTTTGTTCTAAACCAACTTTTTTAAATTATCCCATAACTGTTTCTTATAGTCAATATTTTTATTGAGTTCCGATAGTGGGTGCGCATATATTACCCTTATGCTATTCACAACATTAAGCTCGTACTTTCCTTTAGGACTATAATTTGGGTGGAAGGATAAAAAGAGCTCTGTACCGGCCAGGTCACTAAATTTGTCAGGATGCTCCTCAATTATTGCTGCTTCATCGAAGATGAAATTAACCGCTGCCAGTATTTTCTCTAGCAGCAGTCGTGAGTCGCTATCCAAAACTTTATCAACTAATATTACTACTTTATTAGCCTTATTATAAGTGGCGGGCTTTTCATTTGCCACATCACTTGCATGTCCATCTTCCGCATTATTATGAGCGGTTGATTTGATAGCTGTATCTTCTAATGTTTCCGCGGCTGGCTCATGGTTATGTTCTGCTTCATCCGCTATATAAATGAGGTCATTGTCAAAAATAAGGTGCAAGTATTCATCTGCTATTTTCATGATTTAAGGCTGGTCAATTTTAAAAATTGATTTCAGTTCCGTGGCATCTTCCGGTTTCATACGCTTGGCTAAAACAAGGCGCAGTTGTCTCCTCCGTAAGGCACCGTCAAAATGCTCTTTTTCCTCTTCAGTCTCGGGAATTAATTCAGGCACATCAATCGGCCTGCCGGACTGATCAACCGCAACGAAAGTGAAAAATGCTGAATTAGAATGATACTTTTTGCCTGACGGAATATTCTCCCCTTTTACCAAAATATTCACCTCTACTGATGAACTGAAAGCGCGAGTTACTTTGGCTTCTAAGGTTACCACATCGCCTAGGGCTATTGGGGCTTGAAATGATATATTATCGACCGAAGCAGTTACTACTACTCTGTTACAATGCTTTTGCGCACAAATTGCAGAAACGATGTCCATCCAGTGCATCAGGCGACCCCCCATTAAGTTATTTAGCGGATTGGTATCGTTAGGCAATACCAACTCAGTCATAATAGTATAAGTGTCTTTCGGATTTTTCGGGTTTCTTGCCATTCTTCAAATTATTTATGCAAAGATAGGTGCATGGTTTTGCTGTTCATAATTCAGGCTCTGTTTTTTCTTGGTGGCCGATAGCTTATAAAATTATAATAATTGTGGATTATTGAAATGACATTTGCACAATTTGTACTAATTATTTGAACACCTCAATAAACTCCTGGGTTTGGTAACTGTGAGCATTCAGATATTTTTATGGATTACTGTTTACTCAGCAGTCAAAAGCAACTTTTGCAGCATAGCATATAAATCATTGCAAGCATACCTAATAATATAAGATGACAACTATTTACTGGCTAAGAAACGATTTAAGATTACATGATAATGAATGTTTACACCGTGCTATGGCACAATCTGATCGCTTACTTTTAATTTATGTAATTGATCCACGTAGTTACGAGAACACGAAATTAGGCTTTTCTAAAGCTAATGAATTAAGGTTCACATTTCTTGCACAGGCTTTGAAGGATTTGAAAAGTAGCTGTTTGGCCATGGGAGGTAATTTAATGATAAAAACAGGCCTACCCGAGGAGTTAATTCCCAATTTGGTAAAGCAATTTGATGCAACACAACTAATCTATCAAAAAGAGATAACGGCTGAGGAGGTAAACATTGAGCTAGCCATTGATAACGCTCTCCAAGCCACACCATGTAAAACCAACGCTATTTGGGGACTTACCTTATATCATAAAGATGATGCGCCATTTGCACCGGCCGATACACCACTCACTTCCAAGGCTTTTAGAATGCAGCTGACTAAAAATGCTGCAGTTAGAACTTGCTTTGATACTCCTGAAACTTTACCGGAAACACCTGATGTAGCACATTGGGGCGAAATACCTTCAATGACAGCACTTAACTTAGATAGTAAGAAGGCGCTGGACAGCATAGCTTTTGCAGGAGGTGAAACAGAAGGCTTAAAGCGCTTAAATTATTATTCGTTTGGAACGGAATTGCTGACTACATACCGCTGGACGAGAAACCGATCGTTAGGGAAGGATTATAGCTCGAAACTTTCGCCATGGATGGCGCTAGGATGCATTTCGCCAAGATACATTTATTGGCAGATAAAAGAATATGAACAAAAAGTTAAGAAAAATGCTAGCACTTGGTGGCTGGTCTTTGAATTAGTTTGGCGAGACTACTTCAAATTTCTCAGTATGCGATTTGGAAACAGCATATTCTCCTCGGGAGGTTACCGTTCCAGAGATGTAGAATGGACTCATGATAAAAAGCTATTTGAGCGCTGGTGCCAGGGGCTTACGGGCATACCCTTTGTAGATGCGCACATGAGAGAATTAAATGAAACCGGATTTATGTCAAATAGGGGCCGCGTAAATTGCGCCAGTTTCTTAACGCGAGATTATAAAATAGACTGGCGCTGGGGAGCTGCCTACTTTGAATCGTGTCTGCTGGATTATGACGTATCAAGTAATTGGTTAAATTGGAACACGCAGGCCACTGAATTCTATTATACAAATCCTGTGCACCAAGGTTTTAAGTATGATAAAGATGGAGAGTACGTCCGCAGCCGGATAACTGAGCTCGAAAATGTTCCCGCTCCCATTATTCAGGCTCCATGGCTATTAAAAGATGAGGAACGGGATGACTTCGAGGTTAATAATTATCCTAAACCCATTGAGGTTTACAGTAAATGGAGTAGGGCAGTCTCTAATATTCTCAAAGCTCATTCAGCATAAATGAGGTGATTAACTTAAAATAGGCATTTCAATAGTTTCGAGTACCATAATACTCGCACCATCAAAATAATTGCGTTACCCATTTAAGTCGCGGTATTTGTATCTAGTATATTTTAGTGATGCTTTAACTTTACCACATTATAAAATAAAATGAACTTCCAATTAAAGGTTTTAATTGCCTAAAATTCGGAAGTTCATTAAAACAATACATCAGAACCTTAATTACTTTTCTCCTTCGTGTCCTTCTTGTTTTACAAGTTTATTGTAAACGCCCAATAACAAAAAAGGTGCAGCCCACTGACCTACAAAAAGAGCAGTTTTTTCTTTACGGGCTATCTTTAAAATCAATGATGCACCCATTGAGCCCAGAGCAGACCATAAAAATACATCCGAAGGGATTTTGGCTGTTTGGTTTTCAATGGTTTTAGCTACAGGTCCTTCTTTTTTTTCATTTTCGTTTTTCATAAATAAAAGTGTTTAGATTAAAAAATTATTTTAAAATTGATCATCACAATTTGCAATTGGTGCATTGTTGAGATCTTATTTGAGAACTCCACACCTGTTAAATAGTTATGCTGCCCCTCAAATATTTCCATAAATTTTTTAAGATAGCAAACTACCTTATTCAATTGTCACCGATAAGACTAAACAGAATAGCAGCCGGCTAGTTAATTCTGTTCCACCATCAAACGAAAAGGTGCGTAAATCTCAACTGAATAAAAAAATATTATGGATAAGCAGCAAGCATTATTAGAACCATATCAATTGGGCGACTTACAGCTCAAAAATAGGATAGTGATGGCACCTATGACGCGCAGCAGGGCCGATAACCCAGGTAAGGTACCAACTGCCGAGTTGCAGGGTAAGTATTACATGCAGCGTGCTTCGGCAGGACTGATCATAACGGAAGGCTCGCAAATTTCGGAGAAAGCTATTGGCTATATAAATACGCCCGGTATACATACCAAAGCGCAAATTGAGGGCTGGAAAGAGGTAACCAAAATGGTGCATGAAAAGGAAGGGAAGATTTTCTTACAACTATGGCATGTAGGCCGTATTTCTCACCCTTATTTTCATGACGGTGAGCTACCGCACGCGCCATCAGCGATAAACCCTGATGCTAAAGCCTATACTCCTGAGGGTTTCAAAGAAACTGTAACACCAAAAGAAATGACCATTGCGGATATCGAGCAGACGATTGATGATTTCAAGCAAGGTGCAGCAAATGCTTGGGAGGCAGGTTTTGATGGTGTCGAAATACACTCTTCCAATGGTTACCTATTGCACCAGTTTTTCAGTAGTACCTCCAATCATCGCAAAGATGCATACGGTGGGTCAAAAGAAAACAGGGCCAAAATATTGTTTGAAATTATTGATGCCATAAAAGAAGTGATACCAGAAAACCGCATCGGCCTACGGCTAAACCCTTCATTACACGGTATTTTTGGCATGACGTTGAATGAAGAAAGCATTCCGACTTTTGATTACATTGTGGAGCAGTTGAATAAGTACAATTTGGCTTACCTGCATTTGTCAGAACCTTTCAATGATGTATCCGACAACCCGGATGCAGAGACAGATATTGCCAAAAGATACAGGCCTAAGTTTAATGGATCACTTATTATTAATGCCGGTTTCGATCGTGAATCGGGCAACGCAGTGATTGAGGCAGGCGATGCCGATATGGTGGCTTATGCAAAACTGTATGTGTCTAATCCTGATTTGGTAGAGCGCTTTGCAGCAAAAGCAGCACTGGCCGAGTGGGATGAGGACACCTTTTATACACCGGGCAAGGAAGGATATACTGATTATCCGAAAATGGAAGCAGTAGAAAGTTAATTTTTATATGTGGTTTAATGGTTAATGCCGTCCTGATGAGAGTTGAAGCTGTTTTTTGATTTGTAGTAGACGAAATTTTTGCGACTTTTCTATGAAGTGATAACCTCTTACATTTCTTGAAGTATCTTTTGAGCTACACGAATGAGCCCAAAAACCTTTGTTTATGGAGATATTAAAGTACTACCTCAACCCGGAATTATACCCGAGCTGAGTTGCCGAAATCTGTTCTTTTCGACTCTTTACTCTTGAGGTTCTAATTTTTGTGGAATAGTCCAACTTATGACGGTGAAGACTGCCGTTTTACCTCGATCGGTGCTATGAAAAGACCAAATTTTGCAGCTTTTTAGTGAAGATAGCAAAATGTAGTCAATTGTTTTGCAAGTATCAGATACACGAAAAAGAGCCGCTAACAGCCTGAAGGCTAGAATTTTTAAAGAAAAAGTATTAACTTTCAATCGAATTCCTATCAATGTGAGTTAGGTAAATAAATGTGAGCTACTATGCGAGGTTTTTTTGAACATGAGTATCTGGATTTTAAGAAAAGTCACTTAAGTAATTTAATTTCATTGGCAAAAATAGATGGTGATTTCCATGAATCCGAAAAGCAACTGATCTTTAAAGTCGGTGAAAAATATAAACTAAAGAAATGGCAGATTGACGCAATGATTGCCAATAAGGATAGCATTGAAATTAGAACTCCGAGCACTCACATGCAGAAAATGGGGCAGCTATATGATTTATTAAGAATGATTTATGCGGATAACATTATTGAGGCAAACGAAGTGAGTTTCTGTAAAAAAATAGCTGAGCAATTTGGTTACAAGCCCGAAATAATAGATTGGTTAATTGAGCTTTTCAAAAATAAGAGATTACCTCAGGAGGCGGAGTGGAGTGAAATTGTGCAAGAAGCGGAGGAAGGTTACTTGCTTTAAAGCTTTAATAGTATGGAAAATGAGCATGTAAATGCATTAAATCTTCCCTTCTTAATCCTTATAAAAATTTTCTGCAGCATAGCAGCGTTTCACTGCTATGCTAATGCCCGCTCAAGGCG
>CAWHTP010000010.1:0-173196 GCA_963832285.1 uncultured Cytophagales bacterium | reverse complement strand
TGTAGAATTCTGTGCACAATCAGGCCGCAAATTCTCAAAGATACTGTCACGGCAGAAAAACACATCATATTCATATCTGTCGCTTATTCATTTAATTGGAATTGTGCTGCTGAGTTTGTTTATTTGTGTACGTGATAATTCATTTATCCTAAAGACATTCAAAAGTGATTGTAAATAATTCATTAAAAATCGATTGGAAAAAAAAGAGAGGCGCAGCAAAGCTGCATGCCGTAATTTTTAAGGATGGTGATTCTCACATCATTTATATTCCAAGTTTAAATTTGTCTTCTTATGGTGATACGCTAGAAGAATCTCAAGCGATGATGAAAGGCGTTGTTATTCCAGACTTTCTGGAAACCCTTTTCGAGACCTCTGAATCTGCTGCCATGGAAGAGTTACAAAATTTAGGATGGCAGCGAAATACAATGCTTAAAAAGAAATTCTCTAGTGAAGCTTACATTGATAAAAACGGCATACTTAAGGATTTTAATCTGGAGAAAGATACTCAAATTCAAGAAACAACTCTTGAAGTTTAAAATTAGTGGGAGAGCATAGTAGACCTATAAAGGTTGATTGTTTTAAGAAATTTTTAGAATCTAAAGGATGCACCTTCAAATCAATAGCTGCATCTCATCATAAATGGAAATGTCCAAACTGTTTAAGGTCGATAATATTTTGGGGTTCAAAGAAGGAAGTACCATTTGCGCACATTCAAACAAATCTTAAGACACTTAATTCCACAAAAAAAGAACTTTACAAGTTCGTTAAAGATAATTGCTAAGTCTTATTATAATTTGGTAATTACTTATTAGTCCCCTGTTAAACCAAAAAAAAGTAATTCAGCTGACATAAAAGGTAAATGTGAATCTTAGCTATTAATATTGTTGAAAATTGCGAATCGGCATTTATTCGCGTAGTTAATACAAAGATACTTTTATGATCTCTCAAGATTTTTATTCAACGAAAAAGTTAGGTAATATTTGACTTTAGTCTGCTCCTAAAAACCGCTTATTCGCAAAAGCTTTCCCACTACCGGATTTTAGGTATTTCTCAAATTGAAAGGCTTTCAGTTGACTATTGAATGCTATATAAGTAACTAGCTCCACAGGAAGTCTCGATTTCGTATAACTTACCTGTCCTTTTTGGTGAGCG
Organism: uncultured Cytophagales bacterium; assembly: GCA_963832285.1. Lineage (GTDB taxonomy): Bacteria > Bacteroidota > Bacteroidia > Cytophagales > Cyclobacteriaceae > Marivirga. Next base: position 172,044 of record CAWHTP010000010.1, on the reverse strand, counting down.
GCTATTCTTTGCTTTAAATTACCTGAGCAAACTGTGTAAACTTTACCATCAGCTCATTTTAGTAGGTAGACATAATGCATAAGTGCGTCATTTAAAATCCGCTAATAAGTTATAAAAATCTCAAATGATCTTCTCAAAATATTTCATTTAGAATTAGCTGTTCATTATCACTAATCGGTTGAGATTAGTTTTTCATGTGGAGCATCTCCACCGAAGTCTATTAGGAGATTAATTTATATAAATATAATTAACCGAACAAAAAAGCCCTCCTTCGCTAAAAGCTTCGGAGGACGTAGAATAAAAGTGGAGCATCTTCACAGAAGCCCATGATGGAGAACTTAATAGAAGAAAATGGTATAAATTAAAAAGCCCTACTTAGCTAAAAGCTTCGGAGTATAATATTGTGGAGCTCTCCACTGAAGCCTTTGACTGTGTGAGTTAAAAGAAGTATAAGAGTTAAATTAAAAAGCCCTTCTTCGCTAAAAGCTTCGGAGGGCGTAGAATAAAAGTGGAGCATCTCCACCGAAGCCCGACAGTAATAAAGTTATAAAGCGAGAGACATAGGTAACAAACGAAAAAGCCCTCCTTCGCTAAAAGCTTCGGAGGGCGGAGGTGGAGTTGTAGGCTCTCGTCCCTACCTACTTACACGAACTACTGTAAACGTTAAAAGTACTTCAAATATCATTTAAAGTAATATTAGTCAAGGTAACTGTTTATCAAAGTTTGCCAAAGTTTGAAAAAATAGTTTACATATAGTTTACAATAGTTTACTATGAAGTATTTAATTTCTATCTTTGTAGGGTACTAGATTAAAAAATACTATGGCAAAGATTACTTACTTCCCTAGCCACCTAAAAGACCCTAAAAAAATTCCAAAGGATAGAGCGCCATCCACGAGAGATAAATCTCATATAATGTTTAGGGTTTCAAATGCAGGAAAGCAATTCACAATTAGTAGCGGTATAGATGTACTACATAAACATTGGATAAATAATCAGGTACATTCAGGTGATAATAATTCTGCTTCTAAAAACAGGACTATAAAGCAGCTTCATGTTAAGCTAGAGGATATTTTAATTGAAGCAATAGGGAAGGGTATTAATGCAGACAGAGCATATTTTAAGTGTGAGTTGGAAAAGGATAATAAGGTTTTAACGTTTTGGGAGGTTTGGGATGAATACATTGGAGAAAAAGAACATTTGTTTAAGCAGTCTTCATTAAAGAAAGTAAAAAGCCTTAAAGTACACCTAGAAGCCTTTGAAAAGCACATCAAAGAACCGCTAAGTTTAGATAACATCAATGAAAAAATATTAAACAAGCTGAGGCACTTTTTTTATGAGACAAGAAACCTTAATACGGGTACAACGGCTAAATACATAGGAGTTCTAAAAATGTTTCTCAATTGGGCTGTAAAGCTAAAATATACCAAAAACATAGACTATAAGACTTTCGAGAATATACAGCAAAAGGATAGCTTAAAAGTTGCCCTTTCTGTTAGGGAGCTACAAAGCATTAGAGACGTGAAAATACCGCAAGCTAAAAACTATCTTCGGAATGTTAGAAGCCTCTTTATACTGTCCTGCAAAACAGGCTTGAGGTATTCAGATTATACCCGAATCAAAGAGCAAAACATTAAACAAGACGAAAACGGAGATTATTACCTTCAAATCACCCAGGAAAAGACTTCCAATCCGGTTGAATTACCCTTAACCGATGAAGCATTAGAGATTGTGCAAGATTTACTTTCAGGTGAAGTACACCCCATTACCAACCAAAGAATGAATGAGTATGTAAAGGAGCTTTGTAAGCTTGCAGGATTGAATGAGCCTTTTGCAGTAAGGAGATACGTAGGGAAAAATTATACTGAAACTGTTAAGAAAAAATATGAACTAATCAGTACGCATACAGGTCGTAGAACATTTGCTACAAATTTATTATTGAAAGGTGTTCCGGCTCAGGTGGTTATGCAATTCACGGGTCATAAAGATGCAGGTTCATTTGCCCTTTATGTGAATATCCCGACAATTACACAAAGAAATATTGTAAAGACTGCTCTCATTGAAGATGTACACATGAAAATAGCTAATTAGTTGAATTTAATGGCATGAATAGAGACAAATTGATACAGTTACTGACGGATCAAAGCGAGTTATCTGAAGAACAAAAGGCGTATAATAGATTACATTTGATTCAAGTTAGGGATGGATATGGAGATAAACAAAAAGTGCTTTCAGATCAAGACTTCATAGAATTCTTAATTAAAGAGGCTGATAAATTTTGTGACTTGATTTGTAGGATGGACAAGCAGATAAATAGAGAGTTGGCATCTAGTTTAGATTTATACAGGCCACATACTTTACTTAGAAAATCTCGATTAAATATCCTAAACCATATTCGTAGAAGAATACTAAATAATGGGAGTGACCCTGATATTACCCTTAAGGATAGATTAGAACCTTTTCTAGAAGAATTTCCGTCAGATAAGGAGATTTTCAGGCGTTTTAAATATAAAGATACTTTTTACGCTTTCATAAAAAGTACTCTGGATGCTCAAAAAGGTTTAAAGAAGGAAAATAAGGGTACCATTAAAGAGACATATAAAAGATTGTTAGAGGAACGTAAAAACTAGAAGGTAATAGTTACCAGCCGAAAAAAGAAACATTGCGATATGGAAATGTTTCGCTTTTGACCCGTTTTCTTTGCTTCATAATCAAATGAATCAGAGATGGAAAACACATCGTTATTAATTCAACGCATCCTGTTAGAGTTGCATGGTATAATCAAAGGTGCAGTTCAGGAGGCTTTGCAAAAGCAAGAACCCAGACTCACCCAAAAAGAATACAACCCGAACAAAAGGCTTAGTAGAAAGCAGGTAAGGGAAGATTTCAATATCTGCTATTCCTCTATTCATGCCAAAATGAATTCTGGAGAGCTTCCTTATGAGAAATTTGGAAAAAAAACGCTTTTCAAACTTTCCGATGTTGAAAGAATTTTCGAAAAACAAAACTAAATCATATTAATCATGTCAGAAGAATTATCACCACTAGAACAGCTAGGCGATTTGCGCTACGAGAATGAAAAAAAGGAAAGGGAGTTAATGCAAAAATTTGCATTAGACAATGAAGCTGGATTTGCTCTAAAAAGCCCTTCAAGCTTCATAGATTATCTAAAAATCAAAGAGATAGAAATTAATGATGAAAGTCCTTTCGAATTAGTCAATGAAGAGACTGTCAAAAAGATTCCAGTAGATGCTAAGTCTAAAGTTGACTTATTCACGCAGTTAAGAAAGACAGGGCTGAAAGAAGAATCACCGCTCTTCAAATGCATTTATGAAACCCATTCAGAAAGCTTAAAAATAAGATAATGAAAAACAAGATAATATTATTTGAACCTGAGGAAGTACAGTTTTGTATTCGAACTGTGGAAAATTTCCTAGAATTGGCCAAAGAGCATATAGCATGGCTAGTACAATTAGAGAACGAAACAGAAATAAAGCTGATAGAACCAACGTCAGGTATTGACGCCTTTTTAACTGCTACAAAAGTAGTTACTAATTCTGATAGAATATCACAGTATGGCTTTAACGACATTACTGAGGACTTTCCGAATTTTTGTTCATTCGTTAAAACTGAAATGTACAAAACTAAGTACGGAGGGCTTGATAACCCTAAGACAGGTAGTCCAAAGATAGCACAATTTGACCCTGTATTGCCTGAGAATCTAATCAGGAGGATACTTACAAACCAAAGGCAAATTGATGCTTTAGTAGCGAGTAGTAAAAGTTATCCTTATTGGAAAAGTCAGCTTAGAATTGAAGACCATCAAATCAAGGTTGAGGAAAACTACAAGGATAATATTAAAGCATACTACTCAAAGTATTTAGAAGAAAGTCAAATACCTGTTTATGAAGGTATTAAGTCAATTATCCAACAGATAGAAGAACTCGAGTACAAGACTAAATTAAGAAGTGGCTTTGTATTAGATTCTTTGAAGTTTGACAACAAATATGAATTAACCAAATCAAAATTATTAGAGATATGAAAACTTCAGAAGAAACAACTAAGAAAGGATTGTATTCAGCAAGCCAACTTAGAGATATTCAAAAGCAACAGCAAAAAGGGTCAATGAAAATGATTGTTGCTAACAAGGCATCCGAAAGCAATATAAAAGACGAATACTTCAGGCAGTTGTATACTGATTTCAAAATACCTGCTATTGAAAGTAATTACTACCACGTAGCTGTGGAATCAAGGCTTTTTGACCCATTATCAGGTAAAAGATTGACAGCACCCAAAGTAAGCGTGTTCAATCCTGAAATGTTCGCCTCACTAGAAAGCTTAGGCAATTTTAAAGGGAAAACAGTTGTGATTTTACATGACCCAACTTTGAAATAGAATCAATTTTTTCAAATGAATAGAGGAGGCAAAAGAATAGGAGCAGGGAGAAAGAAAGGAGGCGTAAACAAGGATTTAAGACCACTTAGAGATAGGGTTGATATGCTGTTAGACTCACAATGGTCTAAACTTGTTTCGAACCTTGATAAGCTATCAACAGAGAATCCAAAAGCTCACGTTGATGTTTGTCTAGGCATACTTGAATTCTCCCTCCCTAAACTTGCTAGAATTGAGCAAAGAAGTATAACCACTATTGAGTACTTATTAACCCTTCCGCCTTCTGAAAGGCAAAAGAGAATAGCAGAACTAAAACAACAAATTAGTGAAGATGAGCACTCAGATTAAACAAGAACTGGAATTACTAGAGCTATTAGACAAAATGGATATGATAAGTCAGCTAATGATTTATGATACTAAAACAAAGGAGGTCTGGGGTCAAGGTAATAGCAACAAAAAGATGTCAATGGAAGAGTTTGAGAATTTAAAGCAATACAGTCCACATGATTGCTTGTTTCTTCTCCCGGACAACAAAAGATAAAAAAAGCCTCCGTGCGAAAGAGGCTAATTATGCATAAAAGTTAGAAATGCAAAGATACAAAAATTTACTTGTTCCCACCTCATTATTAGGATATTCCTTAACAGCTAAAATCACAAAACAGCTGAGAATATACTTGTTTCTTAAAAAGGATTTTAACGGAGTTTTAAAGCCAGATTACGACTTACTAGCAAATCACCTAGGTATGTCTAAGAAAGCCTTAAAGCGACACATTATTTGGCTTCTAGCAAACAAATGGATAGGAACTGACGGAACATTGCTGTTTGTCAGGAAATGGAGTAGAATAATCAGCTATTGTAAATTTCAAGAAAGAACCGGTACTTATTTAGATGACTTAACAGTATTAGAAGATGAGCAAAAATTTAAAGCATTTGCAGTTAGTGCTGTTTATGCTAAATTAATAAGAGGTCAGAAGGCAGTAGAATTCAACCGAGTTCGAAAAGCGAGACGAACGTTACCAAGGGAAAATTTGGCTGCTTCTGATTCTTATTTTGGTGTTTCAAGTAGTTTGCTCTCAACAGTTTTGGAAATTAGCAAAACAAAGGCTGTTGAACTCAAGCAACTTGCAATCAAGCACAAGTATATAAAATCAATTCATCATTATAAAAAGTATCCGGCTAAAAATCAAACAAGGGATTTTGCTCGCCTTGTTCGTAAACAAGGAAATTCAGCAGTCTTGTTTTCTAAAGGTAGCCTTGTTGAACAGCTGTATGATGAAATCTATGTTTCATTCAAACTAAAGAGAATAAGGAAAGAAAGGATAACAGATAAACAACCTCTCCTTGTATATCCTCTCTCTTAATGGGTCGCGTTTTGTCCACTTCTTAACATGGAACTTACAAAGAACATATTGAAAAGCAAAATTGAAATCCTCAATGGAGACTGTTTAGCTAGTAGAAAGCAAATACAGGATATATTCGGTGTTCCAAAGAAAACCCTGAGCGACAACATTAACAAGCTCAAAACAAAAGGGCTGATAGTTGGGGCGGAAATCCGCCCTAAGATGGGAAAGGCTTATGAGGTTTATGACCTAGAGGAAGTTGTAAGCATTGGACTGACTCTAAATACTGAAAAGGCTATTGAATTTCATAAGTGGAGCCGAACAATGATCAAAAATCAGCTTTTAGAGCAGCAAAATAAGTTAGAACAGCAGCAAAAGCAGTTAGACCACCTATGGGATAAGGAAGACTTGAATGATTTATACTATAGATAGCTTAATCAACGCAAAAATGCTTTGGTTAATGATAGAGCTATTAGGTTGGCATTAGTTGTATAGTTGCCAGATAGTTTACAACAAACAAAAAAGCCTCTCAATTTAACTTGAAAGGCTTTTTTAGTGTTTTATTGTGGAGTTGGAGGGATTCGAACCCTCGTCCGGATAAGGAACCTATGTATTTTCTACATGCTTAGTTACTAATTGGGTTTTCGATGCCGTTATGGAGAGTAACAGTCCTGTAGTGACACTTAGCTACTTAAGTTTCGCAATGGCTTAATAGCATCGCCACGCTAGTTTCTCCTTATCGACACCCCTTGATCAGCCCCGGAAAAACGAAGCGCTGAGGGATGTGGCAGGGGAATCCGTTTATAGACTCGACCCAAATGCCGTAACCTCAGAAATTAATCTAAGATTAGGCTGCCATGGCGTAATTAGATTCGCCAATTACAGTTTGCGTAAATTACTTGAGGATGTACACGCTTCACCCTGCATGCTAATACATAACCTACACTTACCGTCAATACCGGTCAACCCCATGTATTGTTTCTTACTAAAGTGTAATCTCATCAACTTTTTTGATGAGGGGCAACAAATATAAGTCTTTATGTGTTGCCTTCCTCCTAATACGGAAATACTTTTGCGATGTTATTGTAACTCACTCAAAATTTTTTTTAATCTCTACTTATTTTATGCGTTTCTTATATCTACAAGTAATTACCTTATCTTTTATTTCTACCGCCTATACACAAATTCTCAATGTAGAAAATGTGAGGAAATCGGCCGATACAGAGAAAGACTTGCTCGGTCAGTTAGATTTTCGCTTTAGCATGAATAACAGAAACTCCACGCCAGATTCTTCCTCCATTTTTACCCAGTTTGGTGTTAAATCAAATGTTGCTTTGCTCAAGGATGTAACGGCCTACATATTAATAGGTGATTTGGTGTACAATGCATTGGGTGGCAATGCTTTTATTAGTACCGGCTATGTACATTATAGAAATCATTTCTTCTATAAAAACAGTTTTTCTATGGAACAATTTAATCAATGGCAATACGATGCCGGCCGCGGGTTAAATAACCGATTGCTTACCGGAGTAGGCGGAAGGTACGAGTTTCTCGACAGCGGAACATTTAGATTGGCAGCCGGTTCAGGTATTATGCTGGAGCACGAGGCATGGCAGGCGGAAAGCAGGGTGGTGGAAAAAACACTTCCGAAATCGTCTAACTACATAAGCCTAAGCGCTAATTTAAACGAAGTACTCAATGTATCTTTTACCAATTACTATCAGGTAGGTTTCGATGGGGAGGACGACCTATGGCGCCAGCGCTTCAGCACAGATTTATCTATAGCATTAAAATTTACCGAGAAATTGTCGTTCACCACCACTTTCACCAGCACCTACGATGATGCCCCCATTATACCTATTAAAAAGTTTTTATTCAGCATCGATAATGGGCTGAGGTGGAAGTTCTAGTTTCTGCATCTTGTATTGGTTTGAATCTCAGTCTGTAGCATAAGTCTACATTCTTTTTTATCACCTTTCTTTTACTAATCCATTACATTTACTTACCTTTGCATCGGCAAATCGGCACGACCAGCTCCTGCTGAATTCCCCCAGGACCGGAAGGTAGCAAGGGTAGGCGGTCGTAGCGGTGCGATGTTGGTTTGCCATTTTTAATTCCCCTTCCATTTCATACGAACAACAGCTTCATTTTTCAGATTAATATTCTACCTTTACAGCAAAGAAGGCAGCAAGTTGCTGCAGGCCATAAAAATTGCTATAACCTCAAAAAAATTATATAATGAAATTTTTTATTGACACCGCAAATCTTGATGAAATACAGGAAGCTTATGACCTGGGCGTGCTGGATGGCGTAACCACCAACCCAAGCTTAATGGCCAAGGAAGGCATAAAAGGCGATGAAAACGTTAGAGCGCACTACAAAGCTATTTGCGATATTGTGGATAATAATGTGAGCGCTGAAGTGATTGCTACCGACTTTGATGGGATGATTAGTGAAGGAAAAGAGTTGGCAAAAATTGATGATAAAATTGTAGTAAAAATTCCTATGATTAGAGAAGGCGTCAAAGCCATCAAATATTTTGCTTCGCAAGATATTAGAACTAATTGCACCTTGGTTTTCAGCTCAGGCCAGGCATTACTAGCTGCTAAAGCCGGTGCTTCTTACGTTTCGCCTTTCATAGGCAGGCTCGATGATATTTCTATGGACGGCCTAACGCTGATTGAAGATATTATAAGAATTTATGATAATTATGCCTACGAAACTGAGGTACTTGCAGCTTCAGTAAGGCACAGCATGCATTTACTTGAATGTGCCAATATGGGTGCCGATGTAGTAACGTGCCCGCTTAAAGTGATCACTTCTTTGCTGAACCATCCACTTACCGACAAAGGCTTAGAGCAGTTCCTTGCCGATCATAAAAAGGTGAATGGATGATTATTAGTTATTGGTAATTAGTTATTAGCCTCGGTAGCCATCCGGATGTTAATTGCCAGCTGTAAATCGCCCATTGCTCATCGTAAATTGCCCACATGTACATCATAAAAGTTAAAGGCAAAGCCAAAATCCCTGATTACATTCAGCTTCGCGATGAAGATTTCGTACTAATTGCTTACTTTAGGGCTGATAGACCGCTGAAGAACATGGAGAAATATGGCTTGGAAGGTAAAGAAGAGGCACTTCGGGCGGTGATTGATCGTTTATTGTTCGGTAAAATTGAAAAATTAGAGATTTGAAAACTATGTCCTTTTCTAATGATCCTGTTGTACGAGTTGGGAGCGCTACCATTTTTCAAGAAGATAAAGCGGTGTTGAATGATATATCTTTAGCAGTAGGCAAGGGGGAGTTTGTTTACCTTATAGGCCGCACGGGAAGCGGTAAATCTTCGCTGCTTAAAACACTTTATGCCGATTTACCCTTAAGGCTTGGCACTATGGAAGTGGCCGGCTTTAAAATTAATGGAATTACGGCTAAGAAAATCAGCCAGCTTAGGCGGAAAATAGGGATCATCTTCCAAGATTTTGAGCTGCTGCCCGATAGAACAGTAGCCGAAAACCTGCTATTTGTGATGAAAGCCACCGGCTGGAAAGACCGATCCAAAATGAAAAACAGAATGGCCGATGTGCTCATGCAAGTTGGGTCTAGGTGCTGTGGACAGTAAAATGCCTCACCAATTGTCAGGAGGGGAGCAGCAGCGTGTGGTCATTGCCAGGGCTTTGTTGAATGAGCCGGTACTGCTAATAGCCGATGAACCTACAGGTAATTTGGATCCGGAAGTTTCCGATGGCGTATTTAAGCTTTTTACAGATATCAATAAAAGCGGTACAGCAGTTTTAATGGGCACGCATGACCACGGTTTTATTGAAAAACACCCATCGCGTGTGCTCAAGTGCTTTCAAGGCAAATTGCTTGATTCAAGCAATGAAGAATTTGATCTGCGGAGTAATTATTAGTTGTCTTACAACTAAGATTCTAATTCAGGTGTCAGTTTAAGCATGTGTGTAGCGTTTATGTCACCTGAACCAGCATCTATTAATCAATTTTCTAAACCATCCCCATGCAACATTCAACTTCCCCCGATAGACCAATAATCCCTTCTGCTGTAGTTGGAGACGAAACAGGTGCGCTAGAGGCTTTCCAAAATGCCACGCTGCGCCCCATCATTAAACTATTGCACCCAATTATACTGCTGCATTTCTGTAATTACCTTAAGATTAAGCGGAATATTTATTTCAAATTGTCGGAGAAAGATCAAGCGGCTTATATTGTTAAAGTATTTCAGTCAGATACTGCCTATAAAACCGAACTAAGAGGCTTAGTGATGGGGCATTTTAAGCCGCTAGAATTTGAAACTTATTTGACCATAAAAGAAGAGGTGCATAGGCGTATCAACAAAATTATATTAGAACGCTTGCTAAACAGTCATGATCAATTCGTAAAGCAGTGAAAAGTGCTATAGCCGCCATAATATTATTCATCTCAGTTGCTACATCGACACAAGCGCAAAATTCTACTGCTAATTTCCCGGACACCTTAAATAAGGCAAAGTTAACGCGTGTTATAATTACGGAAGGTGCGCTCTATGCTGTAGGCTTATCCTTTCTACATTTTATTTGGTACGATGATAAAGAACGCGTACCGTTCAATTTTTATGATGACAGCAAAGGTTATTTGCAGCTGGATAAGGCGGGTCATGCCTTTACCGCTTACCGGCAAAGCTATGCGGCTTATTATGCGCTCCGATCTGCTGGCGTGCCCAAAAAGAAAGCCTTGCTTTATGGTGGGCCTATTGGTTTAATTTTCCAGACTCCCATTGAAATTTTTGATGGATTGTACGAAGGCTGGGGCTTTTCATGGTCAGATATGATAGCCAATACCCTAGGTTCCGCCTTATTTGTAGCACAGGAACTTGCGTTCGATGAACAAATAGTGCTTATGAAGTTTTCCTACAGCCCAAGTCCGTATGCAGCTTACTATCCTCCGCTTGGCGATACACCGGTAGAACAATTCTTCTACGATTACAATGGACATACTTATTGGCTTTCAGCAAATTTGAATGGCATAAGTGGTAGCGGTTGGTTTCCCAACTGGCTCAATGTGGCGGTAGGTTATAGCGGCAATGGCATGTTAAAAGAGTTTAGTAACCCGGCTACATACAGGGGAGAGGCCATACCGGAGTTCACTCGGCACAGGCAATTTCTGCTATCGCTCGATGTTGATTTCTCCCGTATTCCCACCAATAAAAAATGGCTTAAAATTGTATTTAGAGCAGCTAACATGATCAAAATACCTTTCCCGGCATTGGAATACAATAAAGTGGAAGGTGTTAAATTGAGAGGATTCTATTTCTGAGAAAGTTAAAATTTAAAGAGCTAACGGATTTAAATCTATGCTTCCTCATCAGCCGTGGCGCGTGTCTCATGCGCTATTAATAATTATTCTGTAGGTAGTTGGTTCTATATGGAGGTGTTTCGTGGAGGACCACGAAACACGGCAGGTAGGGGTCATACAAATTTTATGGATCAGTAATAGGCTATTTTCGGTTCAAACTGTGCCACCGATTTCGGTTCGAACTGTAGCCAGAATTATAGGTTTCCATTCGTGCATAGTTTCTCGTTGCAGGTGTTATCACCTGCAACCTAATTATTTTTCACCTCAACCGTGGCGCGAGTCCCCACGCTACAATCCCTCAGCCGTGGCGCGTGTCCTCACGCGCCATTAATAATTGTTTTGTAGGTAGTTGGTTCTTTATCAAGGTGTTTCGTGAGGACACGAAACACGGCAGCCGTGGCGGATTAGTATTTAAAAACGGCTAAGAAAGCCTAAAAAATAGGCAAGCGTAGCAGATGCTACGCTTAGTTTACGTGTTGGTGCAGATCAGCTCAGCCGTGCGCGAGTCCCCACAGCTCAGCCGTGGGGTGTGATCTCACACGTCATTAATAATTGTTTAGTAGGTAGTTGGTTCTTTATCAAGGTGTTTCGTGAGGACAGGAAACACGGCAGAGGAATTGGTGCGTTACTTTTATTCAACCGTGGCGCGTGTCCCCACGCGCTATTACCGATAATTGTCTCTCGATCAAGAGAGTTAACAGATTTACATCTGTACTTCCTCGTAGTAAGCAGGGTCAAAGTCAGCACCAACACCAGGCGCATCGGAGATAGTAACCTCGCCACCTTGCCCATATTGCAGGCCGCCAATTACCGGATCTTCCGATTGCATAAGCGGTGCATCCAAATCGAAATGAATGATATTTTTGCTGGCCATAGCAAAATGTGCCAGTGCGGTTATGCCATATCTTGATTCGCCCATGGAGCCCACCTGCGATTTTATACCTGCAGCCTCTGCCACAGCAATAATTTTCAGGGCTTTATAAATCCCGCCTGATTTAGATAGTTTGATATTGAACAAATCGCAAGCAGCGTTGCTTGCCAGCCGGAAAGCATCGTGATGGTCAAACAAGCTTTCATCGGCCATAATAGGGATAGCACTTTTTTCTCGCACTTGCTTTAATCCGGCATTGTCCCAGCGGGCTACAGGCTCCTCGCAATGCTGAATATTATAAGGAGTCAACGCGTCCAGTATTTTAACAGCCAGCACGCTATCCCAAGCTTGGTTTGCATCTATTCTGATCGTGATGTCATCGCCTACCGCCATTCTAATGGCAGCAATTCTGGCTACGTCTGTGGCCTGATCAGATCCAAGTTTCACTTTAAGAATACTGAAACCAGCCTGCTTAAAACTTAGTGCATCGACAGCCATTTTTGCAGGTTTATTAATGCCGACAGTCATATCCGTAATTAGTTTCTTGCTTCTGCTGCCACCTAAAAAAGCGTACAAAGGCAGCTTGCAATATTTGGCTGCAAGGTCGTACAGTGCCATATCAAAAGCACTTTTAATAGTTTTGTTGAAAGCGATGGCAGCATCAATTTCCGCCAGCCGGTTGTGTATTTCCAATGGATTTTTACCAATGAGCAAATTAGCGATCATTTTACCTATAGCCACTTCACTTTCCTGCGTTTCACCTACTATGTAGGCGTAAGGTGAGCACTCTCCAATACCTACCAAACTGCTGTTAGTATGTATTTTAACTACAATATTTTTAGAGCAATATATTGGGCCTAAAGAAATGACGAAAGGCTGCTTCAATGGAATATCCAGTTTAAAAAGTTCTACTTTTTCTATGAGAATATCCGCAAAGTTTACACTTTCACTTTGTTTTATAGCCGTTGTCTTTATTGCTTCCATATTTTTTTCTGGGTTAACTTCCGCTATTCGCCTTCACCTGCTAGCAGGCTAACACCAAGCCCGGGTTTACCCGTTACCGACATCCAGCCGTCATTTATCTCGAAACCTCCGGAAACGGCATCCACCACTAAATCCAGGCTTCCGTCCAAATCAATATATTTGGTATTGCTATGGCATAAGGAAGCATGCAAAGCGGCTGAAATACTCACCGCGCTCTCATCGTTACAGCCCCACATTAGGTCAATTTTACCTAATTTAGCAATCTGGGCTATTTGTGTAGCGGCATAAATGCCACCGGTTTTCATTAGCTTAATATTAAAAATACCGCAAGCAGTCGGTGGTGCTGCTAGTGTAAACGCATCCTGCGGATTGATCAGGCTTTCATCTGCCGCAATAAGTGCTTTAATGTTATCAGGTAGGCTTTTAAGCAGCGCTATTTGGTTGGCTTTTACCGGCTGCTCGATGAGCTCAATATCCAAATGTGCTGTTTGTTTGTGGAACAGATGCAGTTCAGTTTCATCATAGCCCTGGTTAGCATCTATCCTAATTTTTATCTTTTGGCCGAAAACTTCTCGGAGTTTTACCATTCTGGCTACATCCTCTTCCACACCTTTTCCGGTTTTCACCTTTAAGGAGCGTAATCCCATGTCAAAATACTCCTGTGCTTCTTCAATTGTATCAGCTACCGTTTTTATGCCGATGGTTACAGAGGTTTCCATCTGCTTTATTTTCTGACCAAGAAAAGTGGCTAGCGGTATATCCAAATATTTTGTAAAGGCATCGTGCAAAGCGATATCCAAAGCTGCTCGGGCAGCGGGTGTTTTCGGGAAACGCAAAAGCACTTCCTCCAATAAGCCATAAAAATTACGGATATCTTTACCTATCAGAAAGGCCAGATTTTCATCTGACAGGGTAGTTATTGTTTGTTCTAAAGATTCCCCTGTTACCTGTTGGCTTGGGTTGCCCGCGCCTAATCCGTAGGTGCCGTCTTCCAACGTAATTTTTACAAAAATGCTGTCAACATCATCCACTGTTTTAAAGGCAATGGTATACGGTCGTTTATTTCCCAGATTTTTTTTCCAGCTTTTTATCGATACTATTTTCATTTTATTCGGTATTTTTTCTAATATATGCTACTCAAGTACATGCTCAACAGCAGTTTTTTTCCGGCCTTTATGTTTGCGAATCAAGTATTTGCAATCATTCTCAATTTTTTTTCTTCAATTTTGATTTAACCAGATCAGCTAACTCCTTAATTTCTGTTGTTAAAGGGTTAAATACGGGTAACCCTGTCTGCTTTTTTAGTTGTACGGCATGCTGCTCAGTTTGCTGCTCGTCCATATTTTTGGTATTCATGGTAAGCGCCATCACCTCGCTACCCATCATTTTAATCATTTGAATATCCACCTCAGGGCTCGGTATTTTATTGGGCAAGTGCTCTAGGTTATTATATTTTTCCCTAATCGGGTGATGCTGTAATATCACGCCATCGAGTCTGCCTGAAATAACAAACTCAGAACCGCATGGTCCTCCGGGATTCAACAAGGAGGCCTGTCCTTCCACAATAATTACTTGAGGTTTCTCTTGTTTGTAGCATTCCACTATGGCGTGCTCTATTTCTCCGGGTATGAAGTCGTTAGGTGTGGCATCAAAAATAAATCCATGCTTAACTCCCTGCATCCAGCCTGTTTGGCCTGTATAAATCATTTCTGATTTAATGCCTTGCTCGTTAAGCAAATTTACCAATAATCGGGTAGTCGTGCGCTTTCCTGTGGAGCAATCAGTTCCTAAAACCGCAATTTTGAGGCAGTCCACTTCGGTGATTTTTCCTTTCCAAAAATGTAGTTGATCGAAGGCTTTAGGCTTACGGATGTCATAAATATGGGCATGGTTTTTTATCGCCATCTGCTGCATTTCTTCAATTTCAGCAAGCGGCTGATGCAAGCCATTTACAATGTGCAAACCCTGCGATAATGCCTCTAAAACAATAGGGTAGAGGCTCTCTGGTAATACACCACCTTTTGTAGCCATACCAATAATAGCATACTTTGGCTTGCTGCCTAACTTTTTTTCCAAAGCAGCAACCGTGGAAAATATTTCTACGGAATTACTGGTGCCACCAACGAATTGGGCGGTGTCTTGTCCGGCAAATTTAGCATCAATTATGCCTTGTATGTCAAAACGTTTCGACTCCCGCAGTAAACCGTGGGTAGTTTTGGCATGTATGGTATCGAGCAAGCCACCGGTAATGATGCAGGCCGTACCTTTAATTTCTTCGTTTACCACAGGTGTTGTAGCCATTTTATGTAAAATTTTATGACTCTTATTTCAGTATCGTTTAGATAAGACCCCCGAACGAATCGGGACAAGCTTAACTAAACCACATTAACCCTTATTTATTCAATTGGAATGATTACTCCATTAATTATTGAAAACTTAAGCTTTCCTTCTTTGAGCAATATAAGCGGTTGCCGACTACCCAAATCCAAGACCTTTTTTGGGCTGTAGTCTTCCGAAACAAAGTGAAATGGCAACTTACTTTCTTCCTCAACTGAAGGCATATTTTTTAACTTTATAGTAGTATAGCCCTCGGCCAGCCATGCTGAAGTCTGCTTTGTATCAATGTCTTGAACCTTATCAAAGGTTTCAGGATACACCTTGCCCATTTGTATTTCCATACCTTCGGCATTTAGCTCGTCATATCCGTAATAGGTGGAAAGGTCGCCTAAATCGGCAATATAAGCCGTAGTTGTAAGTCTGTTACCTTCCATTTTCTCATTATTAAAGATGCCTATATCTAGTTTATAGCGTTTCCCATCCCTTACTTGGTAGCCATTCCTGATAAGCACATCATAAAAATTTCTATCATTTTCGGGTATAGCCTCATAGGCCTCAATGTTGGCTTCGGTGTAGCCGGTGTTGGCAATTTCATTTAGCGCAAATAGAATCGCCATGAAATTCATTTTCACCAGTTTCAACTTCTCCGGGTCACCAATAGTACCGCCCGATTCAATGAGGATGGTATTTGTACCCCATTTCTGGATGTTATCTCCGAATGCGCGTGCTTCAAAGGCATCATCATATCTACCTACCTGCCCGGGAATGTATGCCTGAAGCATTTCATTCATCTTCACTATTAATTTCATGGCATTACCACGCCCTTCATTAATATCCTTTTCATAATTGTAGGCCGGTGCTAAAAACGAAATAGAAGCAGTTTTTCCGGTATTCACTACATTGTAATGCTTGCTCTGGTCGTGCAGGTTAAAACCAAAATCAGGCTCATATTTGTCTCGTACCGATTTCAAAATTTGTGCTTCCGGAGAGCTTAGCCGAAGGGCATCACGGTTGAGATCAACTGACAAGGCGTTTCGTCTTTCAAACACTTCCGCACCATCGGGGTTGAGCATCGGTATAAAGTAAAGCGTTGTTTTACTGAGGATATTTTCTTTGAATTCATTGAGGTCATCATCGGTTGAGAGAAAATTGAAAATTTCGAATAGTGCGCGGGTGGCGGTGGATTCATCGCCATGCATTTGCGACCATAAAAATACTTTTTGCGGACCGGTTCCTGCTTTAACCAGGCTTATGCTTCTACCTTCTACCGATTCACCCAGCTTTTCAACCTCAAACAATTCTTTGGTAGCTACCTTCTCCAATAATGGGGTAATATCGCTATGGGTTATTCTACGGAAATCGAGTAGAGGCTCGTGGTAATGCTTGTAATTAGCGGCTAAATTAGGGGCAATAGCTTCCGATACCTTTACCACCTTATCGTAGCTTACTTTAAATTTAGATAGGTCAGGAACGATCTTTCTATCACGCTGCAATTCATAATTATAAACCAACCGGCCAAGGTCTCTCATAAAAGGTAAAGCAACAGAATCGTATTCATAAACGCCATCATTATAAATTTCATTTGCATTGGCATGAATCACTGCCGACAGCATGAACTCCACATTATTTTTAGTATCAATTATGTAGGCGTTGTCAGTCATATAGCCATAAGCCAAACCAATTTTGTTGAAAATGCGAATATGTTCCGGAATAGAATCCTTGGCGCCAAAAAGCAGAAACTTTGAGTAGGAGTCGTTAAATTCTTCCTTGTCATACTGCGGATAATCAGATTCCGTTGGCAACTGGGACATATACTGGTAAAGTTGCGTATAATCTTTTGCTGATAAATTGAATCGCTTATCTGCTGCCACTGCCTCAGGGAATAGCACTGCCTTTTGCATATGCTGCATTTCGGTAAGCGGCATAAAATTTTTATAGGTAAACTCAAATTTTTCATTCACTAATTCACCTTGGCCGTTGATATAACCCTTCCCTTTCAGAATTTTCTTGTCAGGTGCGTAACTCGTTTCGCTCTTGAGCAGTGGTTTTTCGTATAAAGTACGAGCTCCCTTTGTAAAACGCACCGGATTGGTGTATAAGCCACCATCACCCGGCATGGAGAGTGCCAGCCGATGTGTTATTCGGGTTTTGTCATAGCCTTTTTCGTGTAAACGATTGTTAATGTGCTCTTGGCCCAGCAGCTCAAAAACGCGGTTGAAGGCATCATTATCGCTTACTATAAATATCTTTTTAGCGTAATGGCTTATGCTCGGTAGCTTGTTTGCTGCTGTGGCATCGGTAGTTACTGCGCTTTGCCCCAAATAAGCACTATCAGTAAGCATGGTGGTATTAGCATTTAGGCCGGGAATATTGAGTTCGTTTAAATATTCCATTGCCAAAAAAGCAGCCGGCATTTTTACGGTGCTGGCCGGGTAGAAGTACCTGTTTTCGTCTACATTATATTCAAATGACTTGAAGGTAGGTCTGTTCTCTTCATCACGGTTGATTTGCGTATAGATTATTTGGGTTTCAAATTGCTTTTTATTTTTTAAGATATGCTTGAAATGTTCAGGTTGCGTTTTCATGAGGTTCTCAAGAAAATCCTGATTTTCCTTTACGTTAATCTTTTCTTTGGTTTGTCCAAAAATTGTCATGGGCAGAAAAATTAGTAGCAGCAGTATTTTATGCATCATCTTTATTTTTACAATCATTCGCCTGGAGCCGGTTTTAGAGGTTCTTTTATGGCCTCATGGAGCGACTTTATAAATTGCTCTCCAACATCTTGCTTTTCTGTGAGGTAGCCCGGGTCTGTCTCTTTCCACAGAGGGGTACCAATAAATTTTTTGTATTGATCGTGTCCTATTAAATATTCAATAGGGTATTTGGCCGATAAATAATTTACTAGTTGCACATTGGCTTCAAATTGTTCTTCGGTAAGAGGTAGGTCATCTCCATCTGCTACATTTTCTATACCTATGGAGCAGTAGTTGAGGCCTATGACATGGCGCCCGAAATAGTTTTCAGGCATCAGCCTGTAAATTGTACCATCTCTATCTACCAGAAAATGTGCCGAGACATTAAGCGCACTGGCGCCTGATATTGCGGTACGACTGCTATGTAATGTTGGCTGATTAAATGCCTTGAATGAACGCTCCAAAGTAGGAATAGCTGTCCAATGTATTACTACTATTTTTGGTGTTATGGTTATTGAATCGGTAACAATTCCGTGGCGTTTTTCCAAATACTCCAACGATAGTGCCACCCTAGTGCTGTCAAAAATAATGGGGCGGTCTACTATTTTGATTTCTTGTGCTTTGGAGCAACCAAAAAAGGAAAGCAATAGTGTTAAAATTAGAAGTTGCTTCATATTAATCTTGTAAAGCTTTGTCTGTTAACTTAAATGTACCAGCCTCGGCATCCATTTGTACTGTGCCACCAACAGGTAAAGTAAATTGTGATTCAATGTGGCCAATCATGGCACCGCTAAAAGCAGGAATTTTAAGTGGCTTGATGTAATGGTCCATGATTTGATCAAAAGTAGAAGTAGCATATCCGTTTCCGGGCCTGCAATTGGTACAATGGCCAAAAATGAAGCCGCTTATGTTACTCAATATGCCTGCTAACATCAATTGCGACATGAGTCTATCAATTCGGTAAAGCTCTTCATTGGTATCTTCCAGAAAAAGTATGGCACCTTTAAAATCGGGCACATAAGTAGAGCCTAAAATACCACAAAGTACAGTAAGGTTGCCACCTATTAAGGTGCCTTCCGTAGTTCCTTTGGATATAGTACGCGTGCGCCCTTTTTTCTGTACCCAGGCATTTTCCGGTGCTTCGGGCTTAGCAAACTCCATCAGCTTATTTTCAAATAAAAGCCCGAAATAATACTTTCTTGATAGTTCCGTCCACGAGGCTATTCCATTTTGCCCATGGAAAGTAACCAGTCCTGTTTTAGCATAAATAGATAGGAGCAGTGCGGTAACATCGCTATAGCCCACTATGATTTTAGGATTCTTTTTTATATTGTTATAGTCAATGAGTGGCAATATGCGTGCAGCACCTGAACCTCCGCGCAAGCAGATAATGGAACTCACTTCCTTATCGGTAAATGCGGCATTTAAGTCCGCTGCTCTTTGCTGATCTGTACCTGCCAAATGCCCTTCATTCGCCATCAGGTGTTTCCCTTTTTTTACCTTTAAGCCACACTTTTCAAGTGCTTCTACAGCAACATCAACCGATTCTTGTATAAAGCTTGCCGCAGAAGGGCTTATCAGGGCAACTGTATCACCAGGTTGTAATGTTTTTGACTTGAGGCGCTTTTCCGATAACGGTATATTGAAAACCTCAGCGGCTCGCGCTGAGGTTTCAATAGTTGTTAAAAAGGGCAATCCTGCCAGTAAAGAAGTAAATTTTCTTCTTGATAGATTCACGAAATAGAGTTAATTACAGCTGCCAGCACCTGAAGTAGAACAAGGTAGTGGCAGCTGTATATTTAGTGTTTATAATTTTTCTCAGGGAAGAAATTTTACATCGAATCGTACTTGTGATGCTTCTGGACTACTAAGTATCCCTGTAATTTTAACAATTACAAACTCATCACTATCTCGAAGCCTTGCAATATAAACGTCATCTACTGCCACCGAGGAAACTGTTGCATCCGCTGCTGATTCATCAAATAATGAAATAAGCGAATTTAAGGAAGCATTCTGATAATCGGCCAACGTTACTTTCATAAACGCTGTTCCATTAGCCGATGAGATATCAGTTTCATTGCTGTTAAAGCTAGGTATATAAAGGTCATTGTCTTCATCATCAGCTCCTGTAGTCACTACAGATTGGGTACTAAGGTCAAAACCTATTGTATCCGTATCATCAGTTGCAACGAAAGCCTCTGTAAGTTCGCTTAAAGCGGTTGGAGTCTCCACCGATACGATGTCAGAAACTGATGCAGCACCATCTGCTATTGACTGCGCCTCAAAGCGGAATGTTACATCCTGTCCCTCTGAGCCTTCAGGTATAGTAACTGTAATTTCAGGTGAGGCATTTTCAATTTCATCAGGGAATGCCAATGTGTCAATTATTACCTCCGCACCAGAACCTATGGTATAATAGGAAATCAAACGTGTCAAATCACTATACAAAATATCACTATTTTCATTTATAGTCAGCTGATAGGTGATTTGAGCCCCTTCAAATATCAAATTACCTAGAGGTAAATCATTAATCAGTGAATCTATTTGAATAGTTGGAGTAGAAACTCCTAATTCTACATCAATTAGTTCAATTTGAGGAAAATCTTTTGAAGAATACAATTCTGCATAAACAGCAATTCCTTGTCCAAATTCTGCAACTGGTGGCACGTATGATACATCAATGGTGTTAGTACCAAGCGGTGCACCAGAGGCCTCAATCCTTTGTATTGAACTTGATTGCCCTTCAATTAAAGAAAAAACTTCAATATAGTTTATGGGATCTTCCTTATAGTTTGAGTAGGTCAGAGTAAACTCAATTGTTTCATTTTCTTTCGGGAGTGTATTGCTGGCAGAAAACTCAACAAAAGTAGCATAAGCATCACCTATTACAGTGTAATCTGGCGTGGCTTCATTCTTCTCACAAGAAAGTAAGCCAAGCATTAAAAATGCGGAAAATATATATAATATGTTTTTCATAATTTTATCATTAATAAGATTTACTGATCCCACCACAGTTTAGTAGTTTGCGTAACGTCTGGCACATTATCACCGTTTCTTCCGGTTTCTGATTCTGGGTAAATGAGTCTTCGCACCAAAGTCCCACCTAAATCAGGATTGAGATTTGCCGGATTAGTGAATCCTCTATAATCATAATCAAATCTCCTTGCATCGTTCCAGGTTTCAGGATTTAGAAATAGCGCAATGTATTTTTCTTTCAAAATTAGTTCAAGATTAATATTAGAAGAGCCCACTGCAACATTGCTCTCACCGAGATAGGCATTTTTATCGCTCGTGGAAATTCCAAGTTCATCCATATGTGCGGCAATTCCGGCTAGATATGAGTCATAAGCTGCCGATAAATTATTTCCTCTAAATTGCACCTCTGCTTCAATGAATTTTAGCTCGCTAAAAGTTATTAAATTAACAGGAGCAGTTCTGGCAGCATAGTAGCTATCGGTGACTAAAGTAGATCTTTCACCTTCTTCGGCAGCATCTCCTCTGCCTGCACCATTTTGAGTGCCCACAAATGCTCCGGCATCGGTTGTGCCAAACATGCGTGACATGCGTGGATCAACTACACCGTAAAGAGAGCCATTCATGGTATTTATAATTTGTTCCGAAATCCATCCGCCCAAAACAAGATTATCGTTGTTTATTGCTACAGAAGCCCATGGGTTGACTGCATCATCAAAATAACTCACTGAAGCATTATCTGAGTTGGAGGTGGAAGCTGAAGCAACTTCGGCCAATACAGCAGCTGTAGAAAAGCCCGGAACGTCACTCAAATGAAGTAAGTATCGCGCTTTTAAAGCATGAGCTGTCTTAATCCACTTATCCAAATCTCCTGCAAAAATGAAATCATCATTACCGAGCTCTATCGAAGAGGAATCATTTTGCAAATCATTTATACCTGCTGATAGCAATTCCTGTACGGTGCTGTATAGCGCCTCATCATCGTCATATTTCGGATTCAAGGTTTGTGCAAAGAAAGCTTCCGAATAAGGAATATCACCCCATAAATCGATAGTAAGACAGAGATTATAGGCTTTCAAAATTTTGGCTACGCCCAAATAGTTTGTTGCGCCTAAATCTTCTGCTAAGATCTCCAAATCGCTGAGATCCGTCATTACATCGTACAGTTCAAACCACGTCTGATCGTACGCAACAGGTTCCTGTACGTCAGTTGCAGACGCTTCATTAGGGGAGGCCAGATATTGAACATAAAAAGACGTAATAGACGATACATTTTGTGTATTGTCACCCGACTCAAATGAAGTCCTAGCCATTAGTCCGGTAATTGGTGCCTGCGTGGCATTATTTGGATCCTCATTTATATTGAGGTAGTCATCACATCCGGTAAATAGACAGATGGACAGCAGTAGAAGTGTATTTTTATAAAAATTTCTCATGAAATTATAGTGTTAAGTTCAAGGTAAACAATAAGCTTCTTACACCCGGAAAGCCCAGGCCCGTAAGCGCAGTTGCGTTTCCGCCAGCCCCGCTACTAAAGGATTCAGGATCGTACCCTCTCCATGGCGTGAAAAGAATGATGTTGTTAGCGGCCACAGAAATGCTTGCCGCCTCCAACGGAGATTTATCTAACAGCGTGTTAGGTAGTTCATACGCTAAAGTGATATTGCGTAGTTTAACAAATGAAGCATCAGTTACAAAATTTTCTGAAACTCCCCGAAAATCATTTCTATAAAAGCCTGCACCATAGTTATTCAAATCCGGACCGACTCCTTGACCCAACCACACCTGCTGCTCATTAGGACTTCCATCCTCCAGCACACCATCAAAAACCACCACTTTATTTCTGTCTAGTGAATAATCTAACTTTCCGAAAGCTGAATAGAAGTTATCAAACTGGCTAAACTGATCTACACCTTGTCGCACATCAATTAGGAATGACAAAGAGAGACCAGAGTAAGAAACTGTATTTGTTAAGCCAGCTAACCAGTTAGGCTGTGAATTACCTAAGATAAGTAGCTCTCCATTTCTCTCTGGAAAACCGTCAGCCCCAATAACAAGAGGTAAATCAGCGTCTAGCGTAGTTAGATCTTCCGGTACTCCTTCAGGATAATATCTCGAGTAACTGGTTCCATAAATATTACCGTATGCATCACCTTCTATTAACCTTACTATAACTGATGAGCCGGCATATCCAAACTGGCTTCCAACCTGAATGGATTCAATACCTTCTCTGATATCAACCACTTTATTTCTATTTCTAGTAAAGTTTAATGTGAAATCCCAAGAAAACTTATCAGTCCTTACAGGATTGGCTCTTAAAAGCAACTCAATCCCTTTATTTTCTATTTCACCTGCATTGGTTATTAATCGAGTAAAGCCTGTAGCATTTGAAACAGGAACAGGAATTATTTGATCTCTACTGTTAGTTTGATAGTAAGTCAAATCAAAACCAAATCGGTTCTGAATAAATCCACTTTCTATCCCAAACTCGATGGACGTGGTGCGCTCAGGCTTAAGATCTGGTGTACCTAGCACACTGTTTCGCGTAAATCCCAATTGACCATTGATCGGATCGGTAGTAGAGTATGTTGTTGAGGTGGAATAAGGTAAAGCATCTTTTCCAACCTCTGCATAAGAAGCTCTTAACTTGGCAAAACTAACTTCTGATGGGAGATTTAAGACATCGTTGAATATAAAACCGGTGCTCACAGATGGATAAAAGAATGACCTGTTGTCCGGATTTAAAGTAGAAGTCCAATCATTTCTCCCGGTTACGTTAAGGTATAGAAAATCCTTATAATTTAATGTAAGATCTCCATAGACACCAATAAGTCGTTGTTGTTGAATGTTTTGACCTTGGCTTGGGTTCGTGGTGTTACCTAATTGAAAAAATTGAGGTATAACAAACTCCGAACCGGCAGCTATTACAGTGTTTCTATTTCTATCAAAAATATCATTTCCTACTCGAAGGGTGGCAGAAAGATCATCGGTAATATCTTTGCTTAAAGTAATGTTCAGCGTGGAGTTGAAATCCCGACTGCTTATACGAGTTTCTGCAATTCTACCCTGACTTCCATTAAGTACCGCTTCACCTGGTATACCAACTGGCCCCGGAGATATTTCCGTTCGCTGATCGCTGAAATAATCTACACCAATTCTGTATTGCACATTCAACCAATCTAAAGGCCTATAATTAAGGTTAATATTACCTATGGTTCTATTAACATCGTCCACGTAGGTTTCAAATTCTGAATCGTAAATAGGATTCGTATTACCGTAGGTATTTTGGGTACCGTCAGGATTGATGTAGTCCGTTACATCCTGTGTATTGGCCCAATACATCAGTCTTTCAAAAACCCTGTCGTGTGGTACCCTGTTTCCACCGGAATTACTAAAAAGTACTGAAGCAGAAGCATCAAAAGTAGAGCTGGCTTTTATAGTACCGTTTAACTTAGCTGAAGTCCTACCCCAATCGCTATTGGGTATAACTCCTTTTTGGGCTAAATCAGCAATAGAAACAAAGAATGTGGCATTTTCACTTCCACCGGAAGCGCTCACATAGTTATCAAACAGCGTACCGGTTTGCATGGTATTTCTACTGTTGTCGTAATATTGATGGCTTGGTTCAAAGGCTTGCACTGCACTTATAGGAGCGCCCCAGCTTGGCCAAAAGCTTGTAGGCTGGTATTCTCCCGAAAAGCCTTGACCGTATTCTTCCTGAAAATCAGGGAATTTATTAATTTCTTGGAATCCAACAGTGCTCTTAACATTAACACGAATTTTCCCTGCTTTCCCTTTTTTTGTAGTAATGATAACGGCTCCGTTGGCAGCACGCACACCATAAAGCGCTGTTGCGGCAGCCCCTTTCAGGATCGAAACTGATTCTACATCATTTGGATTTATATCGGCTGCCCTATTGCTCATCCCACGTGGCGTTCCTGTAGATTCTGTTGTTGAATTATCAATAGGAACCCCATCCACTACAAATAAGGGTTGATTATCAGCACTTGGATTTAGAGAAGTTAGGCCTCTTATAACAATTCTTGAACTCATACCAGGTGCTCCACCGGAGTTAGTAATCTGTACACCGGAAACTTTGCCTTGCAAAGCACTAATAACGCTGGTTTCTTTCGTTTTCGTTAATTCCTCCGCTGTAACCTCTTCCACCGCATAACCTAATGACCGCTTCTCTTGTTCGTTACCAAAAGCCGTAACAACCACCTCAGAAAGCTGTGTAATGTCAAGAATCATTTGATGATCAACTACTGATCTATTGTTTACAGGGATTTCAGTTGTCTGATAGCCAATGAAAGAGTAAATCAATATTTTATTCGTAGGTCCAAGGTTCACTTTATAATTACCATCAATGTCGGTAATCATTCCAGTGCCTGTGTTTTTTACGAGGACAGATACTCCCGGCATAGGTTCTCCGGTTTCATCTGTTACTGTTCCACTTACTATCCTCTGCTGTGCTTGCACTGAAACACAGAGAAATGTGAGGAGGGTGAACATAATAGGTTTTGTAAGTACTTTCTTCATAAGCGATAGATTTGTTGTTTGTTTAGCACAAGTAATTAAGGGCAAACCAAAAATAAAATAGGTCAAATCTTTTTTAAAAAATATATAAAATATTGTAAATCAGATTTTTAATAGAATATATAAGTCAGATTTTAGTCAAATACAGGATATTCCTAATTCTTTTTCGCTAAATTCGAGAAATTAGTTAAACATTTAGTAAAAATTTGAACACTGTAACGTAATAAATGGTACCATTAAAAATACGCAAAGCCATTGAGAAATCACCTTTAGTAAGTGCTCAACTTTACGATAAAGAAGCTAAAGGTGGATGGCTAAATTTCACCCGCACTGTCTATAACCGAATTGCAAAAAAGATTAACCACGAGGTAACTTGCGAGGTGATAAAACGGCCCTATTTAGTGATTGATATGTTACTTTTTGGCGATGATGAGTTTCAGAATATATTATTTAAAAATAATTTACGCTCAGCCGAAGACTTCATCCTAATGCTGAAATCACACCATCAGCAGAAACCATATAGTTGGATAAGCGGCAAAACACTACAGGCTTATTGGAACGGTGGAAACGCCAAGGAGAAAAAAATGCATGTGTTGCTTACTTTTTTGGGAGTAGCTATTGATGAATGGGAGGAATGGAAAAAAATAGCTACTGACGAAGTTGAGCCTATGAATAGTACAACTGACGCATCGCTCCGTGTTATAAAGGAAAATTTTTCCGGTTGCTATTATCGTTATTTTCAAAAATCCGATAAAAGCCCTGTTTTGATCAAAACGCCTTTTATTATAACTCCTGATGAACAGGAATTGGTTAATATACGGACCAAAACAATAGGGCACAGGTATAAAAGTAATTTTATGACTATTAGAGATGGAGCCTGGTATATTGAGTGTGAGAATATGGACTGGAACGAAAAAGAGAGCTTTATTTTTAATGTCGGGTTTCAGATTCATCCTAAAGTAATCATGGGCGTGTCTAATACTTTGAACAGAAGAGGACACGCTACAGCAATAAAGAATATTTTGGTACGGCAGGAGACGCCCTTCAATTATTTAGAAGTTAATGGGGTGGAAATCCCTTTTACGCAAGAAACCGACCTCTCAGAGGAAGAGCAGGCCATGCTTAACTATTTCAGAAGTGCTGACGATAATATAATACGTTCTACCAATTGTAGTACTTTGGAAGATTTAATTGAGGCTACAGCATTCTCTTTGAAGCTTTCTTGATGTGCTAAACCAGATCTGTTTCACAAATCGGCTTTGCTGAAATAAAGCTTGGCTGCCTTCATCACTTTAGGCGAGAGTAAAATTGCTGATACCATGGTGGGTATGGCCATAACCGCGTACATGCCATCAATAAGGCCTACTACTGCTCCTATAGAAGTGGTTGACCCCCAAAGAATACTCAAAACATAAAAATATTGATAATAGCGTACATGCTTTACCCCAAATAAGTACGCAAAACATTTGCTGCCGTAATAGGAGTAGCTAAAAAGGGAGGTGATAGCAAAGATAAATAGTGCGCACATTAATATGTAACGGCCGCCATACAGGCTATCTTCAAAGGCTTTTAGTGTGAGCGTTACTCCGCTAATGCCCTCGGTTTGGTCTTGCCACAGGCCTGTAATTAATATGGCTAAGGCAGTCATGGTGCATACTAAAATTGTATCAATTGCCGGGCCGAGCATGGCTACCAAGCCTTCGCGTACCGGTTCATTAGTTTTTGCTGCACCGTGCGCCATGGGGGCAGTACCTATACCGGCCTCATTGGAGAAGGCTGCCCGCCTGGCACCTGCCACAATAATAGCGCCTACGGACCCACCTAAAACGGCATCGCCACTAAAGGCATCTGTGAATATAAGTGCAAGGCTTTCGGGAACCACCTGCCAGTTAAGTATTATAATGGCTAGCACCGCTACCACATACAATACTACCATGATTGGCACTAATTTACCGGCAACGGTGCCAATTCTTTTTATGCCGCCAAACATAACTATGGCTACTAATGCTACCAGAAAGATTCCTATAACAAGCCTCAGCTCAAAAGAATCGGCAATGCCCATAGGAAATAAAAGTCCTTCGCCAATGGCAATTGTTAATTGGTTAGCCTGAAAAATGGGTAAAGTGCCGAACATGCCTGCCACACAAAATAAAATAGCCAGCGGCTTAAAATATTTCGGCAACCCCTCCCTTATCACATACATGGGGCCGCCTTGTAACTTACCATCTGAGTCTTTACCACGAAACATGATGGCCAGGGTGCAGGTGAAAAATTTGGTAGCCATGCCTATAAAAGCACTTATCCACATCCAAAAAATAGCTCCGGGGCCACCCATGGTAATGGCTACAGCTACCCCGCTAATATTGCCCATGCCTACTGTGGCAGCAAGAGCGGTAGAAAGTGCCTGATAGTGACTGATATCACCTTCACTCTGATCGCCATCGTACTTTCCCCTGAGTACTTGTATGGCATGCCCAAAAAACCTGAAGGGTAAAAAGCGCGAGTAAATAAGAAAAAAAATTCCTCCGCCCAATAATAAAACAAGTAGTGGTGGGCCCCACATAAAATTACCAAAGGCAACAAATATTTCTGATAAATCCATTTTATAAAATTGGTGCAAAAAGCTAAAGTAATGAACAATAATGGTTTTGCAGATCATAGCCACCACTTATTTATTGCCGTTCCAAATCTTCTACTTACCTTTACTTTAGAATTATGGTTATAGGCTGGCAAATGCTAAGCCTATATTAAAAGGGAATTCGGTGCTCAGCATAAAAGCTGAAATTCCGAAACTGTCCCCGCAACTGTAAGTCCCTACTGCAATTATGGTAGTAGCCATTGTGCAACCCCTTTGCCACTGACCGCTAGCTAGCGGTTGGGAAGGCCGCACAAGCCGGACGAGTCAGGAGACCTGCCGCAATTCATACTATTTAACGACTTTCGGGTGAAAGGTCATGAATGTACGAAAGCTTATAGCACGCCTTTTTACATCTGATTTTAACCGCAGTCGCATTAAAAAAATTAATGCATGCGTGTAGTATTGTCTTTTTTGTGTGGCATCATTTGCCATGCTGCTCTAGCCCAGCATGCCCTTGAAGATTCAGTGAAGAAACTTCAGGAGGTAGCGGTATATGGAAAAACAGTGGCAGTTGATTTACCGGGAAGTCGGGTGATTATTCCGACTGAGGCTATGCAAAATTTCTACGGACAAGAGCCGCTCACCTCGCTGCTGAATATGCAGCCATCTACTTATCTAAAATCTTATGGCAACAATATGCTAAGTACCATTTCCTTCAGAGGGACAAATGCTAGCCAAACCTCAGTTATTTGGAATAATTTTAGCATCAACAACTACACCTTGGGTCAAACAGACTTCTCCACCGTACCTTTGGCTATTGTGGAGGAGATAACCTTGATACCGGGAGGGGGCAGCAGTTTTGGAGGCAGCGGTGCCATTGGAGGCACTATTGCGCTGGGTAACCCACTTGTTTTTAAAGAAAGAACCGAACTGCTGCTGCAACAATCGGTCGGCAGTTTCAGCACCTACAAATCGCTAGTTAGTTTCAAAGCGGGCTTTGGTAAATGGGCTTTTGCTAGCAAGCTTTATCATAACCTATCGGAAAATGATTTTACGATTCCTGAAAAAACTAAAAGACAGCAAAATGCGGCCTATCAAAGTTATGGGGTGCTACAGCAAATCGGGTTTAGACTGAATAGTGCCCATAAATTTACTTACAACTTTTGGTATAACTATAACTATCGTGAAATACAACCAACCACGAGCAGCCGTTTTAGCGACCGAAATCAGGAAGATGAAAACTTAAGAACCACACTCAACTATCAGTTTACCGGCAAGCAGTTTCAGTTGCGCGCTGGAACCGGCTATTTTCAGGATATTTTGCACTATATCGATGGTGGGTCATCTGACTTATATGACGTGGATAGAATAGAGAGCTTTCTTAAGCTGACAAAATACTATGCTGATGCACATTTTTTGGAAACTGAAATTCGTGCAAATAATATGGCTGCGGTCAATCCATCTTATGAGACGGGTAGCGCTGTGGAAAACCGCTACAGTGCATTACTGAAGGTGGGTGGAGTATTTTTTAATAGGCTTGATTATGCGTTTCATCTCCGGCAACAATACATATCACAATCAAATGAAACTCCTTTAGCACCTTATGCAGGGCTTGCCTATAAACTCTTTGATACTAACAAAGCCACCACTACCCTTAAACTGAGCAGTGCGCTAAATTATCGGGTACCTACGTTAAACGATAGGTTTTGGCAAAATGCAGGAGACCCCGATTTAGCAACTGAAAGAGGCTTTAACAACGAAATTGGCTTGGTCTATAGAAGAGAGTCTAGCAATTGGACTAATGAGACGAACCTTACTACCTACCGCAATCTTATCACTAATTATATTCAGTGGGTGCCACAAGAGGGCGGAAACTTTGCTCCAAACAATATTAAGCAGGTTGAGGTGGTTGGACTTGAGGCAAACAATACTGCCGAGTTTACTGTAAGTAGGCAAAGTACGCTTAGTCTCAATTTGGGTTATAGTTATAATGCATCAACTATCATTTCATCAGAAAATAGGGAATTTGAAGAAGGGAAACAGCTTATTTATGTGCCCAAACACAAAGCTTCGGCTGCATTTAGCGCTATTTATCAAAGCTGGGGATTTAACTACTTCTTAAATGCCACCGGCAGGGTATTTACTACCGCTCAAAACGGAGAAGCTTTTAGCCTTTCGCCATTTATGCTGCATGCTGTGAGCCTCTCACACAGCTATAAATCTTTCAGTGCTTCTGTAAAAGCCAACAACTTATTTAATTCGGTTTATGCTACTTATTTTGGCTTTGCTATGCCTGGCCGAAACTTTGAACTAACACTCAACTATACTTTCAAATAATAACTAAAATGAAGAGATTATTACTCGTTGCGCTTACTGTATTTGCTTTATCATGTTCAGAAGAGGATGAACCGAGCATCCAATCCACCGGAGACATTTATATAGTACATGAAGGAGCCTTCGGATCATCAAACGCTACTATTGGTGTTTACAATACGAATGACACCTCTTACGTAGCAACAGCTTTTGAGAATGCCAATGGATTTTTTATAGGAGATGTATTGCAGCACGTTGCGGTAACTGGTGAGGTAGCCTATGGTGTTTTAAATGGGAGTAATAAAGTTGAAGCCTTTTCTCTTGGCGATTTAAAAACTGTAGAAACGCTGACGGACTCATTAATTGACAAGCCACGCTATATGGCTATTGAAGGAGACATGGCTTATGTTACCATTTGGGGTGCTTATAATGATGACTTTACACTTTCAAGCAGTAAAGTGGGCTTAATAAACCTAGCTGATTTTACCCTGCAAGAAACCATTGGCACCGCTCCAGGTGTTGAACAAATTGTGGCCGCTGATGGTAAATTGTACATAACAAGAAATTACTTTGGCAGCTATAGTAATTTGTCTATTATTGATTTATCTGACAATAGTATTGTAACTGATATAGCTTTACCAACCGGGCCTGACGAGCTGTTTAAAGATGCTGATGGCAAAGTTTGGGTGGCTTGTACTTCCGGTAAATTAGTGGAAATTAGCAAAACTGATAATGCAATAAGCCAGACCATTGACCTGGGAGAAGCTATTTTCCATGATGTAGATTTATACGATGGAGCTGTATATTATTTAGCCGGTAGTGCCGTGAAAAAAGTTGACTTGGAGAGTAAGACAATTAGCACTGTTATTTCGAACGTATCGCTAGCATTACCTTATGCCTTGGCGATTAATCCTTTTAACGGAGATATTTACTTGGGTGATGGCGTAGCATTTGGTGGTGAAGGTAAGGTATGGCATTATAATGCCAGCGGTACTTTAGTTACTTCATTTACCTCCGGTATTTTACCAACACAGTTTATTTTTGAGATAATGGATTTAGAAAAGCAAAAAGCAGCGATTACCAAAGTGACCAAGGCGGTTTTCCCAAACACAACCAATCATTATGATACACTATTTGGCGGCACAGCCCTAAACTGGATGGATGAGGTGGCTTTTATTACCGCCACCCGTTATTCACGGCAAAGAATGGTGACCGTGAGCAGCGATAAAATAGATTTTAAAAAGGCTATACCTGCAGGTACTATTGTTGAGCTGATTGGTACAGTTGAAAGGGTAGGCCGAACTAGCTTGGAAGTATTAGTGGAGGTGCATACCGAAGAAATGTATTCAATGCATAGGGAAAAATCTATTTCCGGGAGGTTTACAATGGTCGCCATTGGCGATGATAAAAAGCCGATATCTATTCTATGAGTGAGCCAGATATAAATCAAGCACCATTGGAAGATAAAGACTTCTACATTGAAAATGGATTTATGGTTTTTACAACACACTATCATTTAAAAAGAGGTTATTGCTGTGGCAACCAATGCAGGCATTGCCCTTACCAGTACAAAAATGTAAAGAAAAAAGAGGGAAAGAAAAAGTGAAAATTATGCTAGCGCCAGCGTATTAGCTCTTCGGAATATCAGTATTAGCTCTTCGGGATTTGAAATCCCGAAGCTTTGTCTAAGGATTTGTAATCCGGTTTAGCGTTTTAAATATATACGCATCTATGAATGCTGGCTTTATCTATACACGACTAAGATTCCTACGGAATGACTCCGAGTGATTGTAGTAAGTTATTAAGAAAAAGCTCTTGGGGATTTGCAATCCCGAAGCTTTGTCTAAGGATTTATAATCCGGTTTAGCGTTTTAAATATATACGCATCTATGAATGCTGGCTTTATCTATACACGACTAAGATTCCTACGGAATGACTCCGAGTGATTGTAGTAAGTTATTAAGAAAAAGCTCTTGGGGATTTGCAGTCCCGAAGTTTTGTGTAAGGATTTGTAATCCGGTTTAGCGTTTCAAATATATACCCATCTATGAATGCTGGCTTTATCTATACACGACTAAGATTCCTACGGAATGACTCCGAGTGATTGTAGTAAGTTATTAAGAAAAAGCTCTTTAGGATTTGCAACCCGAAGTGCTGTCCGAGGATTTGCAATCCGTTAGTTACATTATTCTTTTACAATTCTTTTTACTGCCTTATTCCCTTCTTTATCAGTTATAATGAGTAAGTAAATTCCTTCATCCCAATTCAAGGTATTTATATTATTAACAATAGGGGCGGAATAGCTGCTTATAAAGGAGCCAGTTGCGTTATATACTGCGATAGTTTCAATTGAGATATCAGTGCTCGACAAATCAATTTGCAAATTATTTTTTACCGGGTTAGGATAAATGATAGCGGCTAGTTGTTTCTTGACTTCATTGGCAATTATAATATCATCTACCTGTAACTTTTCAGTTAAAAAAGAAGTACCAACGTTACCATTTGCAAGGGTTACCTTACATCTAAAAGAAGTAGCTATTACTCTCCCTACCGCAGTTTTGAAACTTATAATGGCCGTGTTTAGTCCTGTAAAGACCGCTGAATCTTCTATGTCTTCTGCATAACCTAGCTCGTTAATCAACTGCCATTGATAGGACGCTACCTGAATGGCAGCCTCTGTTTTGATGGAAATGGAAGTAATTCCATCCGTTTTGCTCACAATGGGTGGGCCATCAAATATATTGAGCAACTTAGGCTTTAATACAAACAAGCCATTATTTATATCTGATACAACAATGTTCCCACTCGCAAAAAACGGGTAGTTACTCCATGCTCCGTTAAAATCTGTACTATTATTTTGCGGATATGTATCAAAAAAAGCCAGTTCCCTAATATTTGGCTCACCTATTTTGCTGGCATCCAAAATAACGAGCCCATTTTCGTAATTCGACTGATAAATTTTTTCATCCTTTACATATAGGTTGTGGTCAATCGCTTCTCTTTCTGAAAAGTATTGCGAAATAAGTGATGGGTTGTCCAAATCGCGTACATCCCACACGAGCGTTCTAGTTTTTGGTACCAATCCATTGATTTCGTCAAGCTCATCGTTAGAAATAAAATATTGGTGGTCTTCAGTCAACCAACCCTGGTGGGCATAAGCCGATTGACTGTAACCTTGTTTACTAATTAGCGAGGTGTTACCAGGGTCGGATACATCGGCTATGGTAATGGTGTTTTCATTTGAATTGAAGGCAATTTCCTTTCCGCTATAATCTGCATCCGGGCCATTATAGGTTACTACTTGCGCATCGTGTGTATAACCATCAGCATCAAAACAACCCGCATAAACAGGGTTAAGCGGATCAGAAATATTAACAATATGCAAGCCACCCTGGCCACAATTGTTAGAGGCATTACGTGCACCTACAATATAGGCTATTCCTTTTGCTTCATTTATAACAATATTATGGGCGCTGGAAACGCCATCGTAATGTGCAGTTTCTGTAAACTGTTCGGGTGGACTCGATACATCTCTTAATTCAGTTAAGTCAAATACCTGCATGCCATGGCCTGAGTTAGCATCAGCAACGATAAATGCATAATTGTTATAAACCTTAATATCTCTCCAAAGACTAGAGTTGCCGGTATATGAGGCTAGCCTACCAATAATTATTGGTGTGGAAGGTGTGCTCACATCCACGAAAACCGTCCCGTTTGTTTGACACATTATTGCATATTCTTTAGCTGTCATAGGATCAGTCCAGCCCCAAATATCAGCACCTTCAATGCCTGATACTCCCCCCGATAAATCTAAATTACTGATGCGCGCATAGAATTCAACCTGATTGCACGGATAGCCTTCGGAGTCGCCATCAACACAGGGCGTTTGCCCGAAACCAAGTTAGTGAGGCGACGGATAGAATGAATAGTAAACTTTTTTTCATCTTATTTTTGTTCCTTTTGTTTTTTCAAAAGCTCTAGAGCTGCTTTAACAGCATGCTTTTTGCCGGATGCTACATCTTGTTCAAATTTCGGCAAAATATCTCTTATTTCCGGTGTGTTGTAAAAGTTCTTTTTTAAATTTTGGTGAATGGTTTGGTGCATCCAATTTATGGCTTGCAAACTTCTGTTGTAGTTGAAAAAGCCGCTTTTTCTCATCTTATGATGATAGTCTTCAATGTCGCTCCAAATAGCCTCTGCGCCCCACCCTTCATAAGCAGAGCTCAATAGCACCTTTGGTAGCCAGCCATTGTTGTTCGGCATAAATAGGTGCAGTGCATTTTCATAGTCTTTCTTGGCTAGCCTTGCTGCGTTTAGATTTGGTTTGTCGGCTTTAGTAATGGCAATACCATCGGCCATCTCCATAATGCCTTTTTTTATGCCCTGTAGTTCATCACCGGCACCTGCCAACATTAGCAGCAAAAAGAAATCAACCATTCCTTTAACTGCCGTTTCAGATTGCCCTACGCCAACAGTTTCAATTAAAATAATTTCAAATCCTGCAGCCTCGCACAGCAACATGCTTTCGCGTGTTTTGTGTGTAATGCCGCCTAGTGCATCCCCGGTGGCAGATGGGCGTATATAAGCCATTTTGTTTTGACTCAACTCATTCATTCTTGTCTTATCACCTAAAATACTGCCACCACTTTTCTGGCTGGAAGGGTCAATCGTTAAAACAGCTATTTTTTTTCCGGATGCTATTAAAAACTGCCCTAAATACTCTATAAACGTACTTTTACCTACACCGGGAACGCCCGTAATACCAATGCGAAGACTCTTACCCGTTTCGCTGTAAAGCGCATCAATTAGTTGAGTACTTAAAGTGTTGTCTGTAGCTAATTGACTTTCAACTAACGTAATTGCTCGGCTTAATACAACCCTATCGCCAGCTAAAATGCCTTCTTTATATTCAGTAATGTTTAATCTATTTTTTTTTCTCAATTATTTTTATGCATTTTTATAAAAGCAAAAGTTACAGACATTAGAGGTGTTATATCAAGTTTTATTAGTAATTAATTGCAAATTTCAATTAAAACCACTAATTTTACTATTCCAGTAAAAAAATGTATTATTTTAATATTATAATTTGAAACTAAGAAACTACAGATGGCTTGATTCTATGCTGGCAACAGCTTTCATCTTTTTAGTGATGTGGGGGCTTTCAGGCTTGTTCAATGCTTTTGAGGCTATAGACCCAATTGGTGAAGCGCTGGCGGATGTAGAATTTACCGATGTAGTTTATTCAAAACTGAGAGAAGATCCAAAGGCAGAAAACAATATTGTAATAATAAATATAAGTACATTGCCAAGAGAAGCCGTTGCTGAGCAGATTAGAATTATAAATAAGTACAACCCTAAAGTGATAGGTATTGATTCATTTTTTCCCTATCCCAAAGATTCATTGCAAGATATAAGTTTAGCTAAGGCTTTATCAGAGGTAGATCAATTAGTGATGGCTTCAAAAGCGATTAAACTTGTAGAAGAAGAAGATGGAAAATGGTATTTCGATTCGTTAAAGCTTTCAGCCTCCCAATTTAGGAGCAATGCCATGTTTGCACATGCTAATTTGGTGACAAGCGAAGGGACCCAACAGGAAGACGTGAAAACTAATAGAGCATTCAATCCTGTTCTACCTTATAAAGATTCTTCTTATTTGGCCTTTTCAGTCAAAGTGGCATCTATATTTGCCCCTGAAAAAGTAGAGCGGTTTTTGAGCCGTAATAATGAGGTGGAGTTTATTAATTATAAAGGAAATTCACTTGGCTCACAGTCTAACTTTGCTACTACCTTTTTTGCGCTAGACGTGCAGGATGTATTTACTGAAAACTTCGTTCCCGAAATGATAGAGGGGAAAATAGTTTTATTTGGTTTCTTAGGAAGATCGTTTGGTGATAGATATAATTTTGAAGACAAGTTTTTTACACCTTTAAATAAAAAATATGCCGGAAGAGGAGAACCTGATATGTATGGTGTAGTGATTCATGCCAACATCATTTCCATGATACTAGATGAGGATTATGTGGAGACTATTAGTAATGAGGCACAGATTTTGATAGCCATTATTTTATGTTACCTAAATGTGGTAGCTTTTATGTGGGTTTATTATAGGTTGCCGGCATGGTACGATGGCATCACCAAGCTAGTGCAGCTTACAGAGCTTATTATAATACTTGGTTTACTTATCTACTCATACCATCTGTTTAGTTGGATACTTGACCTTACCTTAGCAATGGCAGCGGTGGCACTTGTGGGCGATTCCTTAGAGGTTTACAACGGTGTGGTTAAAAATATATTTACCAAAGAAGGTAGAAAAGAACTATTTAGAGTACAGGAGAAGAAAGAAGAAGTATTTATTAATTAAATTAGCATAATTTTAAGTTAAATTTGTAAAACAACAAGAAAAAGTATTAAATTTGAAGATATGAAAGCGATAATAAAATTACTATTTGTGGGTTTCTTGCTCTTTAGCATTTCTGCTAATGCGCAAGAGTATGTATTTAAGGTGCTGGCCAATAAAGGTCAGAATTCATTTAAGTCTTCGGAAAGTGCCTGGACTCCCTTAAAAACGGGACAGGCATTAAACAGTGGAGACGAGTTGAAACTATCA
The DNA here is from genome assembly GCA_963832285.1 of uncultured Cytophagales bacterium. Taxonomy (GTDB): domain Bacteria; phylum Bacteroidota; class Bacteroidia; order Cytophagales; family Cyclobacteriaceae; genus Marivirga. Next base: position 135,072 of record CAWHTP010000010.1, on the reverse strand, counting down.
GGTGATGCTTACATTGGATTGATGCACAATACAGGTAAAACTTTGGAAGTGAAGACGGCAGGTACGCATACTGTTACTTCATTATCGAGCAGTTTAAAAAACAAGAACTCGAGTGTGGCAAGTAAATATGCCGATTTTGTTATTAATAAGATGACAGATAGTGGCGATGGCAGCGATTACCGAAAGAGTTTGGGTGCAACCGGAGCTGTTGACCGTGCATTAGCAAGTGGCGCAACTATTAATATTATGGCGCATAGCTCTTCAGACATAATTAACCAAGAGGTAGTTATAAGATGGAACGCGCCTAAACAAGAAGGCGAAACAGATATGCTAACGTACGAAGTACTTTTTAGCAACTTGTTTGATGATGTAATTAAGACGACAGAAACAACCAATACTTCTTTCATGCTCAATATGGCTGAGGAGCCATTCGCTTCTTTGGACAATAAATTTGTTAAAGTGAAAGTGATGGTTAAAGGAGACAATCTTAGTTCTGATGAATACGCTATTACCATTAAGCCGGATGATGAGTCAGTAGAGATTAAGAAAACACTCACGGCCTTGAAAGGTGAAGTGGAAGAATCAACTGCGCTGGACAACATTGTATTGGCTGCGTTTTATGAGGAAAACGATTTATTATTAGATGCACTTACAGCTTATGAGAAGGCTATTAAAATTGCACCGGATGTAGAAATGTATCAGCAAGCCTACACTGATTTCTTAATAAGAAATAACTTTTCAAAATAAGCCTCGAAGAAAAAATTCAATGGAAAAAGGAGCTTTGGCTCCTTTTTTTTTACACAATTTTCTCTAAATCCCTTATTAAGATTTTTCTACGGTCAAAATTGATCATGTTTTTGTCCCTCAGTTCGTTTAAAATGGTTGTAACTGTCTGACGAGAAGTACCGGTAAGAGAAGCTATATCCTTATGGGTAAGATGGTTGGGTATCATGGTTTCAAAACCGACTTTTTTACCTTTTTCAGCTGCTTCATCTTTTAAAAACTCTATTATTCTAGTGCGTGCATCTTTAAAAACGAGTGCTTCCAGCCTTCGTTCTACTTTTCTGAGTCGGAGGCCAATTAGCTTAAGTACCTTAAAGCTCAAAGGCTTGTTACCTGCCATCATATCCTTCATTTCCTGAAGATTCATAGGGCAAACAACGGTGTTATTATCCAGGGCTTGGGCAAAGTCATTTCTTTTATCTTCTCCTGTCAAGGCTAGCTCGCCAAATAGTTCTCCCGAGCCTAAAATAGATCTTACTATCTCCTTTCCATCAGCAGTATAGCCCCCGATCTTAATTCTGCCCTCAGCAATCATATAAATGTTTTTTGGGATGTCATTAGCAAAGTACACAAAGTCGTTTTTCTTAAAACGCGTCATTTCATGATTATCGCTCATTCCTGCAACTTTGTGTGGGCACAGCATGTTAAAAAGATCAACATTTTCAAAATACCATATTCCGTTATTAACGCTCATTTTTAAGAAATTTAAAAGAAATCAGTAGTTCAATTTACGCTTATTGATTAAAATTAGTTCAAACTTTATAAGTTTGTTGTTCAGTGAAAAAACCTTTACAGCCTTCAGCTTAAATGTATTTATACCTAAAGTCACTTCATATAATTTTTATCGTAACTTGGTTTGCAGGGCTATTTTATATCGTAAGGCTGTTTATTTATCATACAGAAGCTTTAGGTAAAATTGAACCTGAGCGAAGCATACTCCACAAACAACTTAGTAAAATGAGTAGATTATTGTGGCAAGTTATTACGTGGCCATCAGCAGTTGTTACGCTTATTTTAGGAGTGTCACTTCTAATCTCCCAGCCTGCTTGGTTAAAAATGCCATTTATGCACGTTAAGTTAAGTTTTGTACTATTATTATACATATATCAAATAGCTTGTCATTACATTTACCGGCAACTCCAAAATGGGATAGCCAAGTACACATCTTTTCAACTTAGGATTTGGAATGAGGTAGCAACCTTGTTTTTAGTAGCAATCATATTCTTAATAGTTCTTAAAAATCAGGTAAGTTGGATTTGGGGCACATTAGGCTTTATAGCATTTGGGATACTGATCATGTTAATTGTAAAAATTTATAAGACAGTAAGAGATAACAGTTTAAAAAATAAAAAATGAGCATTAAAAATTTTATACAAAAAAGTGCAGGTTGGATTCTATTAGGCGTATTAGTTGCTTGCGGAGCGGAAGACAAGTCTGCCAAAGATGAAAATGCTTTCCCCATTTTGGGTAGGCAGCAGATAGTTGAAAAAGTGGTTAATGGTAAAACCGTGACTGACACGGTTGATCATAGCATACCGGATTTTAAACTAATGGATCAGGATAGTAATTGGGTTACACCGGCAAGCTTTAACAATAAAGTATATGTGGCTGATTTCTTTTTTACTTCGTGCCCAACCATTTGCCCTACTATGAAAAAGGAAATGCTGCGCGTTTATGAAGCCTTTAATGATAATAACGAAGTGGCCATTCTTTCGCATACCATAGATCCGGAATATGACACCATACCATTACTGCACGATTTTGCCGAACGGCTAGGGGTGGAGGCACCCAAGTGGCGTTTTGTAACGGGTGAGAAGGAAGAGATTTATGAATTGGGTCAAAAGGGTTATATGGTTACCGCCATGGAGGATGAAAATGAAGAAGGAGGCTACATCCATAGTGGTGCTTTTATTCTGGTGGATAAAGAAAAACACATTAGGGCTGTTTACGATGGTACGCAAAGCGCTGACGTAGATAAACTAATTAAGGATATTGACATATTGCTTAAGACTTATGAGAAGCCTCAAAGCTAAAGTAACCTATTTGCTAGCGCTTGTATTTTTGAGCAGTTGCGGTAGTTATAATACCTTCCGGAATGACGCCACGGCTGATTATTCTGCTGAAAAGAAGAAAAAATATACTAAGTATATGATTCAAGGCAAAATACTTTATACCACTTACTGTAGCAATTGCCATCAGGCAGACGGCACCGGATTGGGTAGGGTTTACCCACCGCTTAAGCAGGCCGATTATATGCTTGCCGATGTGAAGCGCACAATGTGCCTTATTAAGAATGGTATGGAGGGTGAAATTGTTGTGAACGGAATTAGCTATAATCAAAAAATGGCCGGTGTAAAGGAACTCACAAATCTTGAAATTGCCGAGATTACCACCTACATCAACAATTCATGGGGCAATGCCAATGGAATGGTAGAGCTGCAAGAAGTGGACGAGGCATTAAAAAACTGCCAATAATAAAATTATCGTTTTTCTAAAAACTGGCTGGCTTCAGAAATGGAGCTGAGCATGCTTTGCTTCACCTGTTGAATAGAATTTTCCTGCTTTTGCAAGTAGGTGAGTTTTTCTTCCTCACTCATACCCTCCATTAGGCTATCATAATTGCGCATCCAATTCATCATGCTGTTATCAGCTTTTTCCAGGTTATCAATTAGGTTATTAACCAGTAGAAGTTTATCGCTAGGCAGCGTAACTGTTGTATCATTTTTTATGGCTTTCAACGAGCTCTTCAGCTTCATAACTTCATCCATTTTTGGCATCACCTCATCGTGTACGGCTATCACTTCTTTTTGTAGCGCTTCTACTTTATCTTTCTCTTTTTTACATGCCGTGCATAAAAACACTGCTATTAATATAAAGTTTAGCGAGGTTAAGTTTTTCATCTGGAGTTGATTTAAGGCTTATGATTGTATGGCATTAAAGATATCATTATTTGACTGGAAAAGAAACGAAACGAGGATTTTATGGGCTGTTATACTAACTGCTTTGACCGATAAAGATAACTTAGCAACGAGAAGCCTTTAATTGAATAAAGCGCATGAAAAAAAGCTAAGGACAACAGAAAAAGACTCAGCGTTCCGCCACTTATCAAGGCTAAGCCGCAAGGTATAACTGAGCACAGTACAAAAGGAAGCATGTTGGCTAGTCGTAGATGATTTGCTTTGGTTGGTAAGTTGTTGGTGTATCCTACTTTGAGCATCAGGTTTCTCCAGTTCCATCGGTAATGCAATTGAACTTTAGCAAGTTTACTCATGATTTGAGCGCGTAATAATTCATGTAATATATGGAAAGGCACCATAACTGTTATAAGTGCGCCTATTATTGCAATAATATATTGCCTTACACTTAGCAAATTATAAAACTTGTTCTCAAAATTAAATATAAAAATAATGGCTATTAGTATGAAGTAAATCAGGTACGCTACAGTTGCCTTATTACGTTTAAAAATGTTGTTGACTATAAAATCAGCTGCATGTTCATCGGACTGAATGAAGGAATATTTTCGAGACTTGGTAACAAGATTTTTTTTGGTAGCTGCAATAGACATTCTTAAAAATACGTGCTTTTACGATAGTTGTTTTCCATTACACTGTTAAGCTTTTGTTAACTTTTTCTCTGTAAAAAAAAGGCGCTATTTTGAACTTAAATAACGCCTTTATACTTTCAAAATATCAGTAGCAACTTAACATTATACCTACTATTATTTTTCCTCCTTGGCTGTTGCCTCTAGTTCTGCTGTTTCTCCTTTGCCACTGATCTTTGCTCTTATTTTAGCTTCAATCTCGTCCATCAGCTCAGGGTTATCAAGCAGTAAAGTCTTAACGGAGTCCCTGCCTTGGCCTAGTTTGTTATCCATATAGGAAAACCATGAACCCGCTTTTTTTACAATTTCAAGCTCTACGCCTAAATCTATGATTTCGCCAACTTTGGAAATCCCTTCACCATACATAATATCAAATTCTATCACCTTAAATGGCGGAGCAACCTTATTTTTAACCACTTTCACCTTAACACGGTTACCGGTAATATTATCAGGTCCTTCCTTAATGCTGCCAATTCTTCTAATATCCAAACGCACTGAAGCATAAAACTTGAGGGCGTTTCCACCGGTGGTTGTTTCCGGATTACCGAACATCACGCCTATTTTTTCTCGTAGCTGGTTAATAAAAATACAAGAACAGCCGCTTTTACTAATTGCACCTGTTAGCTTACGTAAGGCTTGCGACATAAGGCGTGCCTGCAAGCCCATTTTGCTGTCACCCATTTCACCCTCTAACTCACCACGCGGTACCAAAGCAGCTACCGAATCGATCACCACAATATCTAATGCGCCCGATCTAATTAAGTGCTCTGCAATTTCCAGAGCCTGCTCGCCACTATCGGGTTGAGATATCAGGAGGTCTTCAGTATTAATGCCCAGCTTTTCAGCATAAGATTTATCGAAGGCATGTTCCGCATCAATAATTGCTGCCAAGCCGCCTGCTTTCTGTGCTTCGGCAATGCAATGCATGGCTAAAGTAGTTTTACCCGATGATTCAGGTCCGTAAATTTCAATAACTCTGCCTTTAGGGATGCCGCCTATGCCTAAAGCAATATCCAAACCTAATGATCCGGTATGTATGGCAGGAATATCCATAACCTTTTCATCGCTTAGTTTCATTACTGCTCCCTTGCCGTAGGTCTTTTCTAATTTATCTATTGTAAGCTTTAATGCCTTTAATTTCTCGTTTTTTTCGCTCATCTTATTTTATGTAAATACTGATTGTGTAACTTGCCGAATCGAATTTAATACGAATTGCTTCAATTGCCAAAGGAGCATATCGCTTTTTATCATTGCACTAAATGTCAGAAAATAGATTTCTCCTTAGTATTGCTGTCAGCTTTTTTTTCTTAAACGCCTTATTCGCACAGCTTGATAACAGCGCACTTGAACAAAAGCTTGAACTAGATACGGGCTACAATACGCCATATTCTTTTAGCTTAAGAGTTTTGGGTTTCAATAAAAATAATGAATATTACAATAAAATAAATCAGGGAGCTACATTTTTTGGTTTCCGGATAATACCTTCCATTGGCTGGCAACTAAACGAAAAGCTAAAAATACAGGGGGGAGTTTTCCTCCAACAAGATTTTGGTAATCCGAACCTTACTTTCTACCAGCCCTATTTTAATATTTTGTATGCCTGGGATAATAATCAGTTAATTTTCGGCAACATAAACGGCAGTATACACCATAGGATGATTGAGCCACTGGAAGATTTTGAAAGACTGCTTTTTGACAATCCTGAACGAGGCCTGCAATTTACGCGTGAAACGGAGAAGCTATTCTTAGACGCTTGGGTTGACTGGCAGCAAATAATCTATCCGGGCTCCGATTTTAAAGAATTTATAGCCGGAGGGCTTGTAAACCACTATAAATTAATTAATAACAATCGGCAAGAATTGAAACTCATTTACCAGTTTAAAGGCTTTCACCGAGGAGGACAAATTGATACACTTACCGATGTGCCTTTGATTATATTTTTTAATAACAGCATAGGTACCAGTTACGAAAAACGTTTTAACAGTAAGCATTTTAACAGTTTTAAGTTGGAAGGTCATCTCCTACATTTTGCTGATACCTCTCCGGAGCCCACAGCACCATACACTCAGGGTTACGGATATTACCTTAATGCAAGTGTTTCCGGCAAGCGGGGTAGTTTTATGCTCTCTTACTGGCGTGGGGATCATTTTTATGCCCAGAATGGAGGAAGTTTGTACCAATCGGTAAGCTCAAATTTTGAATCCAGGTATTATGAAGATGTAAGAGAGCTGCTTATTTTAAGAATAATGAATGAATTTGCGTTAGGTGAATCAACCAATTTGCTACTAAGGTTTGAACCCTTCTGGGATTTTACTAATAACCAATTCGAATTCTCGCATGCCATTTACTTCAATATTTTTAAAACCATCCCATTAGGGAAATAAAGTTGTTTAAAACCAAAACCAGAAAAATATTATTAAGCATCATGTTATTGTTATTGCTGGTTTTGGCTGTTTTCCGCAAGGAACTGTCTTATGGCCTTATGCAGGCAAAAGGTCAGCTAATGATTTTGAGAGAAGCTCGCCCAATAGATTACTACCTCACTGCTTCTAATTTTCCTGATAGCCTAAAACAAAAACTTCCGCTCTTGGCACAAATAAAAACATATGCTGCTGATAGCCTGGGACTTCCGGCAGCTAATCAGTATAATAAATTATACGACCAGAAAGGACAGGATGTACTTTGGGTGGTAACAGCCGCTGAGCGTTTTAGCCTCATAAATTACCAATGGAATTTTCCGCTGTTAGGGGAAGTGAGTTACAAAGGTTTTTTTGTGTACGCAAAGGCGCTGGAAACCGCCAAAAAATTAGATGATAATGGGTTCGACACCAGAATAAGACCAGTTGGTGCATGGTCAACTTTAGGTTGGTTTGATGATCCGCTGATGAGCAGACTTTTGGAAAGATCGGAGGCCAAGCTTGCCGAGGTGATTTTCCATGAATTAGTTCATGATGTGGTTTATATAAAAGACAGCACCGATTTTAATGAAAACCTGGCCACCTTTATTTCCAGAGAAATGACTGTGAGATATCTAATTGATTTGCAACGACCTGAGGCTGAAATTACCTGCTATAAAAAGCAGTTAAGCGATGCACAAATGCTAAACCGGTTCGTAAACCGCCAGTTGTTATCTTTCGATAGCCTCTATGCAGCATCGCGGCACTTGAATATAAGCCAAAGGCAGCATCTAAAGAGAAATGGTTTTGCCAAATTTAAAAGTAAATTATCGGCTGTTGCATTTGAAACTGAGGGTTACAGCCAATTTCTGTTACAAAACGATTCATTGAATAATGCGAACCTACTAGCTTTCGATCGTTATGGAGGTATTCAAGATGAATTAGCAAGCCAATACAAAAATAAGTTTGGTAGAGATGTTTTGAAAATGCTAGCGTATTATGAAGCAAATTTTAGCTCGTTGTAAGGGCAGTTAGGTTATTTTACATATTAACAAATTGTTATTAACTCATTATAAGCTTAAATTAATGATATTTTTATCGAGTTTTAAGTGAAAAACAAAGTGAAAGCGCAAGATGGCTAACAAGCAAAACCAAAAAGTATTGGTGGTAGATGATGAATCGGATATACTGGAGATTCTTAAATACAACTTAGAAAAAGAGGGCTACGAGGTTAAAATCGCAAATGATGGAGAAAAAGCGGTAGAAATAGCGAAGAAATTTAAGCCTAATTTGGTCTTGCTGGACATTATGATGCCTAACCAAGACGGTGTGGAAACATGCCGGCAGCTTAGGGAAGCACCGGAAACCAGCGGATCGTTCATCATTTTTCTTACGGCTCGCTCGGAAGAATACTCGGAAGTAGCAGCCTTTGACAATGGCGCGGACGATTACATTACTAAACCTATAAAGCCACGTGCACTAATGAGCAGAATAAATGCTTATTTTAGACGAGACACAAAAAAGAAAAAAGAAAACAATAAAATAAGTGTTGGTGATTTGATTATTGATAGAACTAGTTACACTGTTACGCTAAATAATGAACAGATAGCTTTACCAAAAAAGGAATTCGAATTATTGTATTTCTTGGCTCAAAACCCCAACAAAGTTTTTAATAGAGATGAACTGCTACAAAATATCTGGGGCACTGATGTTTACGTGCTGGCTAGAACAGTAGATGTACACATAAGAAAGGTGAGAGAGAAAGTGGGAGATGGTTATATTACCACCATAAAAGGGGTTGGCTATAAGTTTGACCTAAGTACCTAACTTATGTTTTATAATTCCCGAGCAGTTGCGGTGTTGTTGGCTTTTTCGGTAGCTGCGGTTACAACGGCTTTTTTGAGCTTAATTGAGGGTGTGCCAATGTCCGCTTTATGGCTTGTTTTTTTTGTTTCCGGTTCCAGCGCTTATCTATTAATATCCATTGTTTTAGAATTTCTCTTTTTTAAAGAGATTAACAAGATATACAATGTATTTAATAAATTGGGTAATAAAAATTACTCTTTTGTTGATGAACTTGAGGAGAAAAGTAGTTTAAATCCCTTAAAGAGGATAAACCAGGAAATTTATAGTTTCGCTGCCAACAAACAACGAGAAATTGAAGAACTAAAGCGCATGGCAGCCTACAGAAGAGAATTCTTAGCCGATGTTTCGCATGAGCTGAAAACACCCATATTTGCTGCACAAGGTTTTGTGTATACACTGCTTGACGGTGCCGTTAAAGATAAATCTGTTCGTAATAAGTTTCTAAAAAAAGCTGGAAAAAGTCTGGATGGACTGGAAATGCTGGTGAACGATTTGCTCACCCTTTCTCACATTGAGGCGGGTGAAATTAAAATGCATTTCGAAAACTTTGATATGATAGAGCTCGTGCAGGATGTTTTTGATCAGCTGGAAGGTAAAGCGGATAAAAAGCATACTAAATTAAAGCTTGATAAAGAATATGAGCCGTTGACAGTATATGCCGATTTTAATAGAATTCATCAGGTAATGATTAACCTGGTATCCAATGCCTTGAAGTATTCCGGAGAGGATAGTGAGGTAATTATAGGTTTTGAATTGCATAAGTCGCATGTGGAAATTTCAGTAAAAGATAATGGGTCGGGCATTTCGCCTGAGCATATTAAGCGTATATTTGATAGATTTTATAGAATCGATAAAAGTAGGTCGAAAGATAGAGGAGGCACCGGCTTAGGCTTGTCTATAGTAAAGCACATAGTAGAAGCGCATGGCGCATCGGTTACCGTAACAAGCGCAGTAGGTAAGGGCTCCGTTTTTAGTTTTAAATTGCTGAGTAAAAACCCGAGAAATCCTCAGGCTGAGGCCTAATTACTTACAATAATCAGTACATGCATTACGAGTCGTTACAGTCTTTGATATTAGAAGAAACAGCAGATTACATTTTTATAAACAAACCGCCATTTATTTCTACGCTAGCCGATAGAAACGATAGTGTAACCATACTCTCACTGGCTAAGAAATATTTGGAAGAAGCTCAAATCTGCCATAGGCTAGATAAAGATACCTCCGGTGTATTACTTATTGCTAAAAATCCTGAAGCTTACCGCAATGCCTCCATCCAATTTGAGAAAAGGACGGTAATAAAAAGATACCACGCCATAGCAGACGGCATACATCACCTAAAGGCAGAAGTGGTTGACCTGCCTTTACATATTACCTCTTCCGGCTTTGTTAAAATATCGCACAAAAAGGGTAAACTGGCCAAAACGGTATTTAATACGCTACAGCCATTTAAAAGGCATACCTTGGTTGAATGCCTGCCGGAATCCGGTAGAATGCACCAAATACGGGTGCATTTGGCTTCTTTAAAAGCATCTATTGCAGGCGATGTAGATTATGGAGGGAAGCCACTGCTTTTATCAGCTATAAAAAAGAAATATCACTTAGCTAAAGATAAAGAAGAGTTGCCTATTATTAAAAGATTTGCCTTACATGCAAAGTCTTTAACCTTGGCGGACTTAGCCGGGGAGCCATTAAGTTGCGAAGCGCCTTACCCTAAAGATTTTGAGGTGGCAGTTAAGCAACTGATCAAAAATAGTAATTGATGGTTGTAAACGCTTCAAAAGTGCATTAATTTTTACAATCAATATTGCATTTCAATTATTAAGCAGCTATCTTTGTGTCCCTTTTAGCAGGAAGTACGCCCACTTGTGTGTGAATTCTATGGCTAAAAGGCTTATTTACATTAAGTTAGGAATAATCAAAAACAGAAAATAGTGGATACGCTTAGTTACAAAACCATCTCCGCAAATAATGCTACAGTAGACAAAGAATGGGTTGTTGTTGATGCAACAGGTCAGATCTTGGGTAGATTTGCCAGTGAGGTAGCAAAAATCATCCGTGGAAAAAACAAGCCTGGCTTTACTCCAAACGTTGATTGTGGGGATAATGTAATTATTATCAACGCAGATAAAATTCAAATGACCGGAAGCAAGTGGGATGACAGGGTATATTTGAGATATACAGGTTATCCTGGTGGACAACGTGCCACTACACCTCGCCAATTGAAAGCAAAATCATCCACGCTCTTAGTAGAGAGAGCAGTAAGAGGTATGTTGCCTAAAAACAGATTAGGTAGAGACCTTTTTAGAAATTTATATGTTTATGAAGGTGCTGAGCACGGTCATGAAGCACAAAAACCTACAGTAAAAGAAATCGCAAAAAAATAATAGATGGAAGTTATAAATACTATTGGAAGAAGGAAAACATCTGTTGCCCGTTTGTTTTTACAAGCAGGTAAAGGTGGTATCATTGTTAATACCAAAGAATTGAAAGAATATTTTCCCACTGAAGTTTTACAGACAATTGTAAAGCAGCCTTTAGTTACTTCCGGTACTGAAGGTAATTTTGACATTAAAATAAATGTTGATGGTGGTGGCGTTTCAGGTCAGGCAGAGGCTGTTCGTTTAGCCATATCAAGGGCTTTATGTGAACTTGATCCTGAGCACAGACCTGCTTTAAAGAAGGAAGGTTTTTTAACTAGAGACCCTAGAATGGTTGAAAGAAAAAAATACGGACGTAGAAAGGCAAGGAAAAAATTCCAGTTCAGTAAGCGTTAATTGCATACCCATTTGGCTGAAGCGCTACTTCAGTCAAATTTTTTATATAATAATCATTTAAACACTACACACTTATGGCTAAGCTTGAGTACAAAGATTTACTTGAAGCTGGTGTCCATTTCGGACACTTAACAAGAAAGTGGGATCCAAAAATGGCTCCTTACATTTTTATGGAGCGTAATGGCATCCATATTATTGACTTGAATAAAACGTTGGCAGCACTCGATGAGGCATGTCATGCTATTAAACAGCACGTGCGTTCAGGAAAGAAAGTTCTCTTTGTTGCTACTAAAAAACAAGCGCAGGATATTGTGCGTGAAGAGGCACAAAGACTAAATATGCCGCACGTAACCGACAGGTGGTTAGGTGGTATGATGACCAATTTTGCTACCATCCGTAAGTCATTGAAGAAGATGGCTAATATTGACAAGATGACAAAGGAAGAGGCTTATCTGAATCTTGCAAAGAGAGAGCGATTGATGATTCAGCGTGAGCGTGAAAAACTGGAAAGGGTTCTTGGTGGTATTGCTGATTTGAACAGGCTTCCATCCGCACTTTTCGTTGTTGATATAAAAAGAGAACACATTGCTATTAAAGAAGCGCAGAAACTGAATATTCCTGTTTTTGCCATAGTTGATACCAACTCTGATCCTACTCAGGTTGATTATCCTATTCCTGCAAACGATGATGCTTGGAAATCTATTAGCCTCCTACTAAAAACTTTTGGTAAGGCCATAGAGGAAGGCCTGCAAGAAAGAAAAAAGGAAGATGATGATGCCAAGATGAAGGAGGCTGAAGATCAGAAAAGAGCAGTAGATGCTAAAGCAGAAGCTGAGGCCGCTCCAAAGCCAAAGGCTGAAGCAGCTCCTAAAGTTGAAGCAGCAAAACCCGAAGCGGCAGCTAAGCCTGAGGCAACAGCTAAGCCTGAGGCAACAGCTAAGCCTGAAGCAACAGCTAAGCCTGAGGCAGAAGCTAGTACAACTGAGGAGGCAGCCCCAAAAACAGCTGCTCCAGAAAAAGTGAAAGATTCTGCCGAGTAAAAAATTTAGACAGTTAGATGAAATATAAAAATTGAACATTGGACGAGATTCAGTGTTCAATTTTTTTTATGCAGCAGATATCTTAACTCAAAATAAAAATAATTAAAACCATTTAAATTTTATAAGCATGGCTATTACAGCACAAGAAGTAAACAAGCTTAGACAAATGACAGGTGCCGGCATGATGGATTGCAAAAAGGCACTTACCGAAGCTGATGGTGATTTCGATAAAGCAATTGAAATCCTTAGAAAGAAAGGTCAAAAATTGTCTGAAAAAAGAGCTGATAGAGCAACATCAGAAGGAACAGTATTTATTGAAACCAACGCAGATGATACTGAGGCCTACTTAATTTCCCTTACTTGCGAAACTGATTTTGTTGCTAAGAATGAAGATTTCCAGAAATTAGGTAAAGAAATTATAGCGCTTGTTGCAGATAAAAAGCCGGCTGATTTGGAGGCTTTGAAGGCGCTTCCGTTTAAAGATGCCACTGTTCAAGAGAAAGTAGTTGAAAATATCGGTAAAATAGGTGAGAAGTTAGAAATTAGCCATTATGAAACCCTATCAGGTGAAAAAGTAGTTTCCTACGTACACGCTGGCAGTAAACTAGGTGTTTTAGTTGCTTTAAAAAATGCCGGGAGCACTGATGTTACAGAAGCAGGAAAAGATGTAGCTATGCAAATTGCCGCTATGAATCCAGTGGCTGTTGATAAAGATGGCGTGGACTCCACAGTTATTGAAAAAGAAATTGAAATAGGTAAAGAAACAGCTCGCAGAGAAGGCAAACCGGAAGAGATGCTTGATAAAATTGCTGCAGGCAAGTTGAATAAATTTTTCAAAGAGAGTACTTTACTACCACAAGCTTTCGTGAAAGATAATAAATTGTCTATTCAACAATATTTGGATAGCGTTAATAAGGGTTTAACTGTTACTGCTTTTAAAAGGGTAGCTATCGGTTAAGCAAGCATAAAATTGTAATAAGTAAAAACCCTCTTTTAGAGGGTTTTTTTGTAACTTGTAATGTAATACATTAGTAACCAGTCTGTTAACATGTATTTTTTACAGCTAAAGCACAAATGTTTGCCCTTAAATTTATTTTTCGGCTACATTAGCCTGCTGATTAGCCCAAAAGGTTTTTTGAGGTATTGAGAGAGAAAATTTATGAATAGGGTTAATAGTATTTAAAATGTTTGGTCGAACACTGTCGTGAAGTATTTTTACTTCATATATTTCGTCTACGCTGGTTTGGTATTTAATTTCACCTACAAAGGCTTTGGTTGGTATGTGAATAATTTTTACTCCGGCTGTATCAGCTTTATTAGCAAAGTTCAGTTTTGCAAAAGTTGAAGAGTTTTTTCTTAGTTTCGACATTCCTATGAAGGCATACTCTCCTATAATATCCAAGCCTCTACAAAAACCTTCTAATTCCTTTATGAGCTCAATTTTTCTTCCTTTTAAATCCAATCTAACTAACTGCCCTGTAGCCGATAGTAGCAAGTAGAATTCGCCATTGTATATTTTAGGAGAATGTGGCATAGCCAAGTTGTCGAAAATTACCTCATCGGTTTGTAAGTCTATTACCACACCCCCTTTTGTTATATTTTTTCTCCATGATTGAGGTGTATCTCCTGTTCCCAAGGCTGTTACGTAACGTGGCATGCCTTCTACCATAACTAAACCATTGAGGTGGCACCTGTCTTCCGACACCAAGTCACTAATAAATTTTGGATGCCACCTTGGAATAAAATTATGGGTTCCATTGATCTGGCACAAACAGGAGAAGGAGCTATTAATTGCCCATATACCTTCTTTACCAAAAGCAATGTCATGCATATCCACATTGCCGGTATAATAAGTCACTCTAGGTATATAAAGGCTGTCGTAAACGTTTTGCTTATTAGGATAAGTAGCCGCTAACTCTTTTGAATTTTCAAAATATATTACCTCGTCTTTACAGGCCAGTATTAAGCGATAGTCCTGTACATCAAAGCCCATTGGCTTATCGAAAGTACGCGGTAGGGTTATTAAATTATTTTCATCCTTCGGGCTTATGATCACCAATTTCCCTGCCTGATACGTGCTAATAGCTAAACTACAATTCAACTTTAATAATAGCTCAGGGACTTGCGGTGAGTAGTTGCATTTAAATGGTTTAGTAGGTCTGCTATCAGTCATTTAGGTTATTTCGAAGTAAGTGGAATACGTAAAAAATATAGCGTATAAAAGTGGTGGAAATATTTATATTCTCTTATCTGCTTGTCTGCGTACTAATTCAAAAGCTGCATTAAAATGTCTCTAACCATTGCAATGAATGCCTGAGTCTATTGGTTATAGAGATGAAACATTAATTGCTCTTAGGTTCCATTATTTAATGAATTTTTTAATAAACATTTTATTTTCAGATTGCACAGTAAGAATAAATAGTCCCTCTTCATGAAAGGGAATGCTCCAATCCGTTCTATTGAAATGTACACGGTTTACTTGCTTTACTAATGCTCCATTTGATGTGTAAATATTTAAAGTGGCATTATTTAATTGTTCATTAATATTGATAGTCAGTGTATTTTTATTAGCAAACACAATCAGGTCGTTGCTGATTTTTAGGTCTCGAATTGCCGAAACTACTTTTGCATTAACTGTTAAGTCGAACTCATCTGCAACGCTCAATGAACCTGCGCCATTATCAGTAGCTGTCACTTTTATAGCAATAGTGCCTACATCATCACTAGTAGGGGTGCCGGCAAATGTTCTTGTGGCTGGCGTAAATGATAACCAAGCAGGCAAAGCAGACTCATCTGCTAAAGTAGCGGTATAAGTAAGAATATCAGCTGTATTTTCATCGTTAAATACATCAGTTGCAAATTGAAAGCTCCATGCCTCTTCTTCTTCAGTGCTCTGGTTAGCTATGGCATTTGATACTGTTGGCGCATTATTAGCAATATTTTCAAAATAATAAAAGTTGCCAAAATATATTCCTGCAAGCATATCCAGGTCACCATCGTTGTCCAAATCTGCAAAAGTTGGAGTGGAGTAACCTCCTATACTGGTAAAACCAAAAGGATTTTCTTCAGGTGTGGCAAAAGCAGGAGCTGTGGAGGTCCCAGTATTTTCGAAATAAAAAAAAGAGCCTTTTTTCTCACCTGAGAGCATATCTAAATCGCCATCATTATCCAAATCTAAAAAAGTAGGAGAGGTGATATCGCCTGTACCGGTAAAGTCAAAAAGATTATCCTCAGGTGCAGCAAAAGCAGGGGCTGTGGCCGTTCCAGTATTTTCAAAGTAGAAAAAATCGCTATATCTATCACCCGAAATCATGTCTAAGTCGCCATCGTTGTCCAAATCTGCGAAAGTTGGCCTTGATGTAGATCCTATATCGGTAAGGCCGAATGGATTTTCTACTTCAGTAGCAAAAGAAGGTGCCATATGCAGTTCCGGTATTCTCAAAGTAGTAAAAATCACCGTAATAGTCCCCGGAGAGCATATCCAAGTCACCATCATTATCCAAATCTGCAAAAGCCGGAGATGATGTGTATCTTGTATCAGTGAGGCCGAAAGGATTTTCTACTGCTGTAGCAAAGGAAGGTGATGTAGTCTGTACCGAAATTCTCAAAATAAAGGAAATTACCTTCGTATTCCCCGGATATCATATCAAAGTCCCCATCACCATCTAAATCCGCAAAACTAGGAGATGCACGATATACTATACCTTTTAAACCGAAAAGATTTACCATGGTTAAAGAAAATGCTGGAGCAGAAGCGCTTCCTGTATTTTCAAAATAAAGAAAATTACCATAACTTTCCCCGGAAAGCATATCCAAATCCCCATCGTTATCTAAATCTGCAAAAGCTGGTGATGAAAGATCTCCTGCATCACTAAATCCCAGAGTGTTAATTGCTGGTGTAGAAAAGGAAGGTATCGTAGCGCTTCCTGTATTTTCGAAATAATAATACGAGCCAATGTTTGATCCAGCGATCATATCAAAATCTCCATCTCCATCTAAATCCTCAAAGGTGGGAGTTGAATAGCCTCCTAGCGTTTTAGCACTAAATAGGTCATCTACTGCTGAGGCAAAGGCCGGAGCGGAGGAGTTTCCTGTATTTTCGAAGTAATAAAAGCGACCGTCCCGTGCTCCGGTGAGCATATCCATGTCACCGTCATTATCTAAATCCGCAAAAGTCGGGGAAGCGTGATTCTCACCAATAACTGTAAGACCGAAAGGATTTGCTGTAGGCAGGCATAAGCGGGAGTGGTAGCATTCCCGATATTCTCAAAATAGTGAAAAACACCATTTTTATCTCCGGAAAGCACATCGAAGTCGCCATCATTATCTAAATCCGCAAAAGTTAGTGGAATTGTTAACTTCCGGTGTCGGTAAGACCAAAAGGATTCTGCAAAGGCATGGGATAAGCAGGAGTGGTAGCACCTCCAGTATTCTCAAAATAGTAGAAACATTTCCATTTTTAGTCCTCCGGAAAGCATATCGGGGTCACCATCATTATCTAAATCTGCGAAAGCAGGGGCTGAGCGCTGTTCTACACCAGTAAAAAGAGACCCTTTGAAAGTCTGTGCATGGGCTTCAGGTGCAGTTATAAAGCACAAACCGCCAATTGCCACGGCCGCAGTGGTGGTTTTAAAACCGATGTAAAGATTTTGCAGTTTTTCGTGAAGTCGGCTGATGTGACGTCTAAGAACACGCTGACGATGCACATTGTGTCCTGTAATTTCAAGTCTTTGTAGCTTTCTGAGATACTTTTTATATTTTATCAGCAGATCATTAAATAATCGTTTTTCCATGATTTTCGAGTGGCTTATTTCAATGCAAGCGTTTTATTTTGATGGATGGCTGGTAAACATCAATCAATAATATTTCTAAATATAAAAAAGTAATGAAACATTTAAAATTTTCATGAATAAATAGTACAGATATAGGTCGATGATTGTACTTACAAAGCAAATTACAGCTTATTGAGCCATAAATTTGAAGACTTGGCTATTGACTTTCCGGACGGGGTATCCTATAAAAGGTGATCGTATCAGTTATTTAAGTTCTAAGGAATCGTTCTAAGAGTATAAACTGACACGTAAATTAAATGGCCGAACTAATCAGTAAGAAGCAGTTTTTCCGGTATGCTGGTTTTAAGTTTGATAAGTATAAGTAACCACATTTTCGAGCTTTTGCTGGTTTCATAGGGCTTTTGCTCAGTTGCCTTTCAGCTAAGAAGGTGAGCACTCAAAGACATAAGTACAAACCTCCTGCTAATTCTCAACAATAAATTTTTTGGTCTGCACATGTGTTTTATCCTCAATTCGCAGAAAGTACATACCGTTTTTTAATCCGGTAAGCAACACTATGTTCTCTGCGTTCTTCAACATACCGGATGTCCTTATTTTACCTCTTAAATCGATAATTTGGTAAGCTACCGCTGTGGTGGGGGTTTCCATGAAGCTAACCACTATCTGATTCTTCGCAGGGTTGGGATATATGCTTAAATCTGCATTATTCAGTGGCATGCTATTAGACAATATGCCACCTGTAGCATTGTATCGATCGAGCACCTGATTTTCACCCTCTCGTAAGTTGTAGGTTCTTAGGTAGGAGCTGCTGGCGAACTCTGCTCTGTCATCATTTTGTCCGTTTATACGATACTTATAATGTAAGTTAGTTCCTATCTTCAAACCGGTAACTACCAAATTGTAAATACCATCACCATCCGTATCATTCAATTGCATCAATGAGTTTCCCATTTCATTCGCATTGGCTACCAAGTCTACCGATTCAGTTGCTTCGGTAAAAGTACCT
Source organism: uncultured Cytophagales bacterium (assembly GCA_963832285.1). Lineage (GTDB taxonomy): Bacteria > Bacteroidota > Bacteroidia > Cytophagales > Cyclobacteriaceae > Marivirga. Next base: position 116,813 of record CAWHTP010000010.1, on the reverse strand, counting down.
TGAGCAATCAGGCTATTCATGTCTACCATTAATTCAACAGAAGTGGTTAGTTGGTCTGCGGCTAATAATTTGTAAATGCTGGTGCTGCGGCCTGCCACAGCTGTTGTGAGTAGCATGTTAAAGTCTCCATTTGGCTCCACGGTGAGGTTTTGTTGTATACCTGTCTTTAAATCTACGTGCCACATAGTTGCCAGATGCAATGCCTGAAAACTTCATTTGAACAAGCACATTTTCTTGCAAATTGTTACTTACATTGGCTATTACGAGTATATCATCTGCTTCGTACTGTCGCAAACAGGCGAAGATGGCAGAGTTACCTGTATCGATGTGTTTAAAATTACCTTTGCTCAATGCGGGCTGATTATTTCTGATGGCGATTAGTTGCTGGTAACTCCGCCATAAGGAGGCGGTGTCGCGTTGCTGGTCTGCAACATTTTTGTTCGTATAATCATTCTTTGGTGCGCGCCATGGACTTCCATCGGTAAAGCCTGCGGTACTTTGGCTGTTCCATTGCATGGGTAAGCGAATATCCTCATCTGGTTTACTACCATTCATTCCTATTTCTTCTCCGTAGTAGAGATAAGGAATACCCGGCATACATAATAGCAAATTAGCAGCAAGCTTGGCCTTACTTTCATCATTGCCGAGCTGATCCATTAGTCGATTTTGGTCATGGTTGGTCAGAAATGTACCAAATTGCAGGTACGGATAGCTACTCATTACCTGAGCAGTTTGGGATCCAAGACTAGTCGCATTTCCACTATTAACGGCATTGAGCATAGCATTTGCCAAGTCGAATTCAAATACGTAATCTAGCCCATTACCATTTACATATTTGCTTGCTTTCTCTGTGGAAGTCCAAGCTTCGCCCACAGAAAAAGCCTCTGAATTTACTGACTTGTAGTGTGCTCTAAAGTCTTTCCAAAACTGAAAGGTGGCATCGGTATCTTCTAAGCCTTGCTCGTTTTCATAAATGTATTTAACGGCATCAAGCCTGAAACCGTCTACTTCCATATCCTGCTAGCCAATAGGTGGAGATGTCGAACATTTCTTTTTTAAGGTCGCTGTTGTTGTAGTTAAGGTCGGGCATGCCACCCCAAAAAATACCGTAATAATAGTCGCCATTAGCTTGATGCCAAACTTGTTGCCCCCACGGTCCGCTGCCCCCGGGGTTATTGTCTTCCCATACATACCAATCTCGTTTTCCGTTGGTATTGTTTTTAGCATCCTTAAACCAAGGGTGCTCACTTGAGCTGTGGTTCATCACGTAGTCAATAATTACTTTGATGCCTCTTGCATGGGCAGCTGCCATAAAAGCTTTGAAATCTTCATTGCTACCGTAGTCTGGCTCTACCTTTTTGTAGTTGGTAACATCGTAGCCATGGTAGCTTGGCGACTCTTGCATAGGCATTAACCAAATACCTTTTATACCCAAATCGTTATGCGTGGCAGGGTTACCATCGTTTAGGTAGTCGAGTTTTTCAATGAGTCCTTGGAAATCCCCGTTTCCATCACCATTTTCATCGTAAAAGCTACGAACAAAAATTTCGTAGAATACAGCCTCATTCCACCATTCAGTGCTGGTGTTGCCAATGCTGATGTAGTTTTCATAAGTCTTAGAAATAGTATTGCCTTCTTCATCTGTAATGCGCAGGCTAATATCGTATTGACCTTCTGCCGAATAGCTCACAATAGGATTCTGCTCTGTGCTATTAGTAGGTGTTCCGCCCACGAAAGACCACTCCCGGGCTACGGGATTACCAGACGATTGATCGGTGAATTGAATGGCCTCTCCGGCTACTCCAAATAATGAAGAAGCTGTAAATTTGACTGCCAATACATTGCTTGCCACCTCATCGTTATACCAAAAGCGAAGCGTGTCGTTTGCACTTACTGTGTGGTTCCGATTGGAGCCGCCTCCGGCAAATTCTTCTCTACCATTCCATTCGCCATTTATGCGCGCTTTTAACTCAATGCTACTGCCTACATTGAGGGTGACGGACCCATAATAAATACCATCGGTATTGGCATCCTCAAGTATCAATCCAGTGGGCGATCCCCAACTGTTAAAGGAGCCGGCTATGTCGACAAATTCTGCAGAAGGATCGAAATTAGCTTGTTCAATTTGCTCATTCATGTTCACCTCAAAAGTGAGACTGGTACTTTGTGCTGCTAGGGTGAGACTCGCAAGGCATAGTACAAATATTACTAAGAGGATTTTTGAAAATTGCATTTCTGACACGATTTAGTTTCAAAAATACAAAGAAAATATCGGTTTAATGAACTGCAGTGGTCAGTAAGCTGATTGAATAGCCTTAATTTGAATCTTACTGATGCAGCAAATTGGCCGAAGTGCGAGAGAATTATAACTTTACCAGTTTTTTAACAACTTGCGTGCCTTCAAAATGGATTTGTAAGAAGTAATTGCCGGAAGGCAATTGTTTCATACTTATTTCTTCGCTTCCGGTAACAAAGGTGCTCATTAATATTTTCCCTTCAAGATCGAAAAGCATCACCTCATGCTCTTTAGAATCCATGATAGTGAGCTTAAAGCTCTCCTGCACGGGATTAGGTGCGAAATAAACCAGATCATCTTCGGCTGGTTTTTTAGAGTTGGTCACAGTAGTGCCATCTACTCTATTGAGCTTCCAGCTATAATTGTAAGTATAAACAGAATCAGTACAACCAGCATTTGAGCGTAAAACAGCGCTAACTTCTGCTTTTAAGGTATCAATGGCATCAAAATTTAGCTGGTTATCAAAAACAGTAAGCTGTGCTTTATCAGACAAAATACTATCGCTGAGTATCCATTTGTACTCATATTTGTAAGTGCTTGAATCCTTAAAACCCAAACTAAATAATTGCGATGCTGCTGTGAAATCTATTATGCTTTTATTGTCTGGGCTTACTACTAGGTCAGTATCAGGTGCATCCACGGAAAGATCGATTATCCACTCTTTTTTATAGGTATGATTTGCCGCATGGTCATCCCTCCTAACAAATGCGGAACTATCTGTAAGCTCTACACGTAGCACATGTTCACAATTGCCGAGTCCTGTTGGATCAATAGATAATGCTGAGCTTTTTTCAGCCAATAGTTGATCATCTAGGTACCATTTGAAGGTTTGAGAGCTCAGGTTTTCATCTACTAAATTAACTGTAAACTCCAATTGCTCCTCACCAGCCGAGATCCTGGACTGAGCAGGTACATAGGAGGTAGAGATAGGCAACAAGGTGTGGATACGCTCCACAAAAGACTCTTTGCAGACAGCACAAAACTTCTTGCCCAGTGATCTCATTTTACAATTAAGCATTGGCCTGTACCAATCATTATTGGTGTAAACTGCTCCCTCAAAAAGGCCCACTACACTTCCGTTGGCACTAACAGCAGGAGTGGGAATAGGGGTGCTGTTTTCAATCCAGTTTTTCCATTTAATATCATCACGGTTAGTTTCTGCCGTGCTATTATCACTCTCGCGTGGGCTTAACCCTCCTCCATTTCCACCGTATTCATCAGCTAATTTGGCAAAAGAATGTCCCATTTCATGCACAATAACTTCTTTTGCTGCGTTGTTGGTAGATGCCACTGCAAAGCTACCCCCAGCGCCACCGTAAAATGGCGAATTAACCAGTACAAAAACCTGATCGTACAACGGAACACTTGCCGCTGCTACCTTATTTACGTCCGAGCCCTTGGTGACGTACAGCAACCTGTGTATTCCGTTAAAATCAAACTTGCTGCCGAAATAATTATCGACTTCCAATTCAGGATGCGCATCTCCCCCGGGCTCATCGGCTGCATCTTTAGGGTGGTTAGCCCCGGATTCGTTGGAGGGAACCTCAATTCCAAAAACATTAAAAAATTGCTTGTATTCCTTGAGTGGTGATACTGAAAACATGTATGCCGAAAGATTGGCAACATCAGTACGAAATTTAGGGATTTCCGCGGCAGTATAGCCGTCACCTACAAATACAATGTTGATGCGCTCCTCCTCAGGACCGTTCTGTATGACTACTGTGACAGGAAACTGTTGAGCCAGAGAGAGAAAACCACTAAAAAATACTATGTTAAATACCAGTAAAATCTTTTTCATAATTTATTGGGTTATCATACTTGCAATTAATATATCATTTTGATTTAGCACTCTTAAAGAATTAAATTTTATATCCCCGGGCATTCGGAATGATATGATTCCTTCTTCGAGTGGCATTGTCTCCATTTCACCTTCTTCAGAAAAAACTTCAACACCTCGAGCAATGGGATCAGCTACCGATGCGGAAAATACTTTTTTGTCAGCTTCTAATACCTCTATAGTCCATCCGTTTGGTTTTTCAGCATTGAACCGCTGCATAAACTGGCCATCAATTTTTTGCTTGTCAATAAGGCTGACTGTATAGGCGGAGTCGGCTTTAGAAACCGCCAACTGTATAAAAAGCATAGAGGGGTTTTCGACCGCATCAGCAGTTGCTTGGGTATTGCTTTTGGTAGTATTGCATGACAGCAACTGAAGCAATATTAAGAAATAAAGTGCGGTAAGAGTCTGAAATAATTGCTTAGCCTGAATGTATCTACTCATTAAATTATCCTAATTTGATATAAAGCTATTAAATAAATACAGAAGTAAAAGCACTATTTTTGTGTTAACCTTACATACAACTGTAGTGTATTGCTACAGTAAATTATGGCTTAGCGCTTATTATGTTAATTTTGTAATATGATGTCTGTCGGCATAAAATTCATTAAAAATCAATTTGCACTCCCTTAACAAACTAGTGAATTTTTTATTGCTGTTACATCATCTTTTGCTAGGGGGGTGATTTATGCTGTAGTATTAACTAAGGCATGCATGAGAGCTTACCAAGATAAAAATTGAACCTTCTCTCTAAACTGATGGCTTACCTTTACCCGTTTACAAACGCTTACAAACGACTACAAAGGACAGTAAACATTTAAGTACCGACTAATCCACCACCCAACTGCCACCTTTGTTTTGTCGCTGCTACTTAAGCCGACTGAAATAAATAAATCATTTTAACATTATTAATCATGTACACATTAAAAAACAATGTTCAATTAATTGGTAGATTAGGTAACGCACCGGAAATCAAAAATTTTGACAACGGTAAAAAGCTTGCTAACATAAGCCTGGCTACTAACGAAAGTTACAAAAATGCCAAAGGCGAAAAGGTAGAAGAAACCCAATGGCACAGGTGTGTGGCTTGGGGCAAAATTGCCGAAATAGCAGAAAAATATACCGCAAAAGGATCGGAGATTGCGGTTACGGGCAAGCTTGTCCATAACACGTATGAAGATAAAAACGGGGAGAAGCGAACAGCTACAGAGATACAAATTAATGAGCTTTTGCTTCTGGGAAAAAGTAGCTAAGATTAGCTAGCTCTTAAATTTCTCTAAATTTTCCAAATTATAATAAGGCGTTACGATTTCTGATCGTAACGCCTTATTTTTTATAATTTATAGCACGCTGTACATAAAAATAACTATCCAAAATGGTTGCATTGTTTAGGTTTACTGTATCACAATCGCAATTTTATTCAGCTTACCTTCTTCTAGGGTATCAGTTTTAACTCCCAGCATATTATTGTTCATTTTTTCCTTTGCGGCATATACATAATATATTTTAGCTTCCAGCTCCTTAAAAGTAACTCTGCCTTTTTTATCAGTTACTATCGGACCGGCCACCGGATTACTGCTGCTTCTGTAGTCATCGTTATTGTCAAACAATGTAACCACGGCACCTTCTTGCGTATTACCCAGGTCGTCTTGTATAGTTATGCGCAAATTTGTATCAAAAACCTTAAATTCTTTTGGTTTGAACTGAAAGAAAAAGATGGCTGTAAGCAATAAAGTGGCTGCAAGTATTAATTGTGATTTTCTCATAATCATTGATTTTTACCTATTAAAAGGATGATCACGCTTTTTGTTGCCTTTTTTTATGAAAATATTCCAAATGGAACGTTAACTTTGTTTTAGTGTGTTATTTATATCTTCGATTCAAGTCATAAACTAACATAGTGGTATGTTCAAGATTTTATTTTTTACGCTCTTACTAACAGCTGCACCTATTTTAATGGCAATAGGTCAACAAAATGATAGCGACCGCCTGAAGGTTATATCATTGAATGAGTCCGGCCGGTCCTTAAAAAGTAATTTCACTTTTACTGCTTTACTGTTGGAAAGTAATGAACCACAAAATTTTGAGGCTTTCAGTATTAAAGTTGGAACTGATACCATTACTTTCTCAACAGCTGCGCACCCACCTGAAAATAAGTACCAATCAAATCTCATTCATTTTCAGGAATCTCAAAATAGTTTTCAGTTAGTGAATGTTGTTGACAACCCACAAATTAAGGTCGTTTTAATTGATGGATCGGGAGGAAATGGGAAGAGCGCAACAGTAAAAAAAAAATCAAATAGACAGCCATGTAATCGGCCTGAAATAATTCCTCAATCTGAATGGAGGTGCGGATTAAACCCACCTAATTACAATAGGGCATTTACGGAGGTAAAAAACATTATAGTTCATCACTCTGCAGGTTCAAATACATCTACTAATTACCTACAGGTAGTGCGCTCCATCTACATTTTACACACGCAAAGTAATGGTTGGTCCGATGTCGGTTACAATTACCTGATTGATCAGGAAGGTACCATTTATGCCGGGCGAGATCCCGGAGAGGGTGGTGCGCAGGATGATGTTAGGGGGGCACATTTTTGTGGATCAAATTCAAATTCAATGGGCATATGCTTATTAGGTAATTACGAGCTCGTTCAAGCAACTGATACTACTTATAGCTCACTAAATGCGCTATTAAGTTGGAAGATAAATAAGGAAGAGCAATTAACCGCAACCGGTGTTACAAATCATCCTCTCAATAGTAACCTTGATCATATTTCAGGTCATAGAGATGGTTGCGCCACGGCTTGTCCCGGGCAAAATGTTTACGACCGATTGCCGGTTATTAGACTAGAAGTTGAGGCGCTTGTTGCTACATGCGATCCTTATGACGCTGATGCCGACCAGGGAGGTAATGATAGTGGGGAAGGTTGTGATGATGGCGGAGATGATGATGACGATGGAGACGATGATGGCGGTGACGATGACGGAGGAAATGACGATGGTTCTGACGGAGACGATGACGTGATTGACTTGGATGTAGGTGAAAAAATTGAAAGAGATGATTTCAGAATTTACCCTAACCCGCTCAATAATGAAAATAGCTTTAAGGTAGCCCTGAGCAAATTGGAGCAAAATGCCATTGATAAAGTAATTGTTTTAAATAATTTAGGTGCGCAAGTAGGCATCGCAAAGGTGGAACCACATCAGAATTATATAAGAATTTATTTAGAGAATAAACTAGTGCCGGGTTTATATCATGTTAGCTTTATAAAAGGTGAAACGCAAGTCAGCCGTAAATTTGTCGTAGAATAGCATGCACCAATCACCAGTTTGTTGACTACTACTAAAGTCAAAAATTTTCCCTATCTACACGTGTAAATAGGAAAAATTTTAGTGAAGACAGCTCGTATATTGCAATTGAAGGGCACCTTTATTTATTTACCCCACAAAAATTCCATGCTGTAAGGTGAGCCTTCCATAGCCCAAAAACTTCCATCTACAAATCGGTAATTTTTATCTGAGGCACTAATGTTTTGTATCTCATCTTCACTCAAACTGATAGCTGCAGCTTTCAAATTAGATTCAATATGTGCTTTATCGGTTGATTTTGGGATAGCAATTGTACCTCTACTCACCGCCCAAGCCAGAGAATTTCTACCGGGTGCTTATCATGTTTTTTGGCAACCTCCTGCACTGCGGGCAATTCAAATAAATCGGGCTCATCATCTTTTTTCATGGCCGATGCCCTGTCTTTAGAGCCTAAAGGGGAGTAGGCAGTTACCAGAATATCGTTTTCACTGCAAAAGTTTACCAGTTCTTGCTGTGGCAAGCACGGGTGCAATTCTACCTGATTCATTTCAGGTGCTTCCTTTGCATTGCCCATCAACAGCTTCAGATTCTCTATGGAGAAATTAGCTACCCCGATGTGTTTGGCTAAACCTTCCTCTTTTAGATTCTCCATCATGGCCCAAGTCTGTTCTAGCGGTGCCTCTTCCAAGCTCAAAAAATCGTCCGGACTTTTCGGGAACATTTTATCAGGTTTTAAAGCTACAGGCCAATGCATTAGATAAAGATCTAAATAATCTAACTGTAAATCTTCCAGCGTTTTCTCCAAACCAGCACGCACATCGTCTTTTTTGTGCGCGTTGTTCCAAAGCTTAGAGGTAACAAAAAGTTCTTCTCTTGTTAATATTCCTTCATCAAAAGCCTTTTTAAAGGCCCTACCTATTTCTTTTTCATTATCATAAATTAAAGCACAGTCGATATGCCTGTATCCGGCTTTCAGCGCATGAAGCACGGCTTCGTATACTTCTCCTTCTTCAGCTTTCCAAGTGCCTAAGCCTATTGCGGGTATTTTGTCGTTATTTTTGAAAGTAAATTCCATCGCTTAAAAAATAGTTTTTGTTCAGCTAATAAAGGTATTTAAGAGGCAATTGTTTTAACTCTGCTTATTTACTTGCAAATACAAAATACTGCTGTAACATAGCAATCACAAATTGTAAAATAGGTAAGAAAACATCCGATATCTAGCTGCTTATTGCGTATAAGTTAATTGATGGGGCTTTCTACATTTGTTCTTAAACACAAATACCTAAAGCTTAAATGAGCAATCCGGTTACATTTTTAACTTAGGGGAAATAAATAAAGTAAAATATCATCCTACTGCAGCGTGCATTCTCACCATGTGTCTGCCTCATGTACGGCTGTAAAAGAGGATGCTACGCCTAATGGTAATAAATAGTATTCATCTATTGCCGATACACGCTTGCCGTTGCAAGCTATTACAGAAAATGCCATCATAAGTATAGTAAACATTGCTCTTGTAAGTACCACGCTTTATTATTCAGTTAAATTAAAGCTGGCTACATAAAAATTAGGGTCAACACGCACTGCAGCATTTTCAGGTATGCTTAATTTTTTATATCCCTTCGGGGATGGCTCAATCCATTTAGCCTCATCATTAATATATATTTTTAAAGGGATGTTAAATTTGTCATTAGTATTTTCCCATTTGTACCATAATTGTTTGCCTAACAGCCGATAGTTTAAAGTGGGTATTTTGGTATCTCGCAAGTATTGGTCAAAGAAACCGTCAAGATTTTTACCGTATGCCTTGCTTAGGTAAGCCTCTATCTGCGCGGAGGATACCGTTTGGTGGTAAAAGGTTTTGTTAAGTCCTCGCAAAGCTTTTCTCCACTGCTCGTCATCATCGAAAAGCTGCCTGAGCGTGTGTAACATATTACCGCCTTTGTAATACATATCGCTTGAGCCTTCTTGGCTAACCCCATAGTTCCCAACAATTGGTTTATCATTCGCAATAGAGGTGCGTACACCTTGCACATACGCATTGGCAGCTTTGGTGCCATAATGGTAGTCCAGAAATAGGTTTTCTGAATAGTGCGTAAAAGACTCATGTATCCACATATCGGCTACATCGCTATTGGTAATGTTATTGGCAAACCATTCATGTCCGGATTCATGAATTATGATAAAATCAAATTTTAGCCCCCAACCTGATTGACTTAAATCAGTGCCTCTGTAACCATTTTTAAATTCATTGCCATAAGTTACAGAGCTCTGATGCTCCATGCCCAGATAAGGCGCTTCAACCAGTTTATAACTGTCCTCATAAAAAGGGTAAGGACCAAACCAATGTTCGAAGGCTTCGAGCATACGTGGTACCTCTTTAAACTGCTGCCTGGCTTTTTCCAGATTATAGCTGAGCACCCAATAAGAGCAATCTAAATCACCTTTCTCTCCTTCATAAGTTTCTTTAAAGTTTACGTAATCGCCAATGTTTATATTTACCCCATAATTGTTGATGGGATTACGCACAAACCACTCATAAATACTTGTTTTTTCTCTTTTAATGGTATTTATCAGCCTTCCGTTTGAGACGTTAATCCAAGGGTTTGGTACTTCAATGCGCATCATCATACTGTCCACTTCATCAGCGGGATGCTCCTTGCAAGGCCACCAAATACTAGCACCTATTCCTTGATTGGCGGTTGCTACAAACGGATGGCCATTTTTATCTTTTGTCCAAGTAAAACCACCATCCCAAGGAGCGTTTTTGGCCACCAACGGATTACCTTGAAAGTAAATAGTGAGCTGTTGGATTGTGCCTATTTTCGCTGTTTCATTTAATTGTATAAAGTGTGCATCGCCCTCAGAACGAAAGGAAAGTTTTCGGCTTGATTGTAGCACACTGTCAATTTGCATGGGTGTTTGCAGGTCAATCTGCAGTACATTATTTGCTTCTAAAACAGTGTAATAGACTGAATTTGTACCGCTAATAAACTTATTATCGATGTCCACATTTACGGAAAGATCATAGTAGTTCAAATCCCACCAAGTTCGCTCGGGTGTTAAGCCTCCTTTTAGGCTATCGGCTCTAGTAAACTGCTGAGCTATAGATGAATGGGCCCATATTATTAATAGGAGGCCGGGAAGTATTGACTTCAGCATGTTTGTCATAAATAAGCAGTTTTTTTTGAAGACACGTTAAGTTAAAGCATATATTTTAATAAGGCATATTTTTTAATTTAAAAGGTAGATTCCTACTAAATTTGATGGCCATCCCCCAAAAAAAAAGTCCAATTCATTTCTGAATCGGACTTTTATGCACTGGTATTAAAAAAAAATTTAAATCAACTTAAAGCCTAAACTTAGCATAATCTGATTAACCCTAAATTCAGCATTTTCACTGCCTATAGTTCCTTGGTTGCTAAAGTTACCCTCATACCGTAAGTCAACAGTGAGCTTGCTCACATCCAAGCCAACGCCTACTTGGTAAGCGAAAATAGCAGTCTTGTATTGGTCTATTGGTTGGTTGTTATCCACATCGGTACTGGTATTAAAACTGGCAACCGGCCCTGCATTAAGCCTTATCGGCCCTGCCTTGAAACCAAATAATACAGGTACATCTACCTTGTTCCTCTCAAATTCGTATGTATTGTCGTCAGTAGTAGAAACATACTCCCCTTTTACAGAATTAAAATATATTTCGGGTTGTATATAGAAACTGGTTAAAGTAATTCGTGCAAAGGCACCTGCGTGGTAGCTGTATTTTGCATCTCCGGCTTCATACTCATTAACCGCATCATCAATTCTCATGGAGCTACTACTAATACCTATTTTAGGACCAATAGTAAAAATTTGCGCACTAGCACTTGCAGCAAAAAACAGTGTGGCCGAACAAATAAACAATAATTTTTTATACATATTTTAAAAAGTTTGGTGTAGCAATAGTAACGTTTTATAAATAAAATGTTATAAAATTAAGGCTGAATAGTTTATGAGCATGGTAAAATTAGAAAAACAACTTAGCAGAGTGTTGAATGTGAGAAAGCAAAATGGCACTTTGAGAGCGCTTAGTAGGCCGGAAAGCGGATTAATCGATTTTAGCTCTAATGATTATCTGGGGCTGGCCGCTGTGCCCTTTCCGCAAGAACTTGAAGACGATTTTGTAGCGAACGGAGCGACCGGTTCACGCCTTGCTTAGCGGTAATAAGGATTATCATGAAGCACTTGAGGAATACCTGGCAGCTTATTTTAGAACAGAAACCACGCTGCTTTACAACTCCGGCTACATGGCTAATCTAGGACTGCTCTCCTGTGTACCCCAAAAAGATGACACTATTTTAATGGATGCGCTCTCGCATATATGTATAAAAGAAGGCGTAAGGTTAAGCCGCGCCAAATACCATAACTTTAAGCATAACGACCTAATCGACCTAGAGAAAAAACTGAGAGGCGCAATTGGCAACAAATTTATTGTGGTAGAAGCTATTTATTCAATGGATGGACACCAGGCACCCTTGTTAGAGCTAGTGGCTTTAGCCAAAAAATACGATGCCTATTTAATAGTTGATGAAGCGCACAGCACAGGGTTGTATGGCACCGGAGGCAATGGCTTATGCTGTGAATTGGGGATTGAGCAAGAGGTTTTTGCCAAAATTTATACTTTTGGTAAGGCTCCGGGAGCTCATGGTGCGGTAGTAGCAGGTACGCAGCTACTGAAAGATTATCTGATAAATTACAGCCGTCAATTTATTTATACCACAGCCATGCCGTATCACAGCACCCAAACTATAAGGCGTGCAGTGGAGTACCGGAAGGATAAAGATTATTTATGGAACAATTTACTAGAGAAAGTACATTTATTCAAGAGCGAAATAGATAGTAGGATTAAAATACTGGATAGTGTCCATCCCATTCAGGGAATTATGTTTTCAGGAGTTGCAGAAACGCTTCAAATGGCCAATTTTCTGAAAGCAAAAGGCTTCGACATCAGCCCTATAGGAGCGCCAACTGTACCGGAAGGTCAGGAGCGCCTTCGTATCTGCTTACATACTTTTAATACCGATGAAGAAATAAAAATGCTCTGCAAAGAGGTTAATTCATTTTATGGGTATTAATTTCGTAATCTATGAATTATTTTATTACTGCCATAGGTACCGATAGCGGCAAAACTGTAGCAAGTGCCATATTAACAGAGGCGCTACATGCCGATTACTGGAAGCCCATTCAGGCAGGTTTGCCTAAAGACAGCGAGGCAGTACGTGCTTTGATTTCCAACAGTGAGACTAGGATATTACCGGAGAAATATTGCCTGCAAACACCCGCGTCCCCACATTATGCAGCAGAAGTGGATGGTGTAATTCTTAAAATAGCAGATTTTGAGCTGCCAACCACAAACAAAGAACATTTAGTGATAGAAGGTGCGGGCGGAATACTCGTCCCTTTAAACGATACCGAATTTATAATTGACTTGGTTAAACACCTCAAAAGCAAAATTATTTTAGTGGCTAATTTATATTTAGGCAGTATTAACCACACCTTGCTTAGCCTTGAAGCACTGAAAAAAAGGAACTTGAAGCCTTTAGGTATTATTTTCAACGGTGAGGCTAACTCAGCCAGTGAATCTATTATACTCAAACATGCTGCAGCACCTTGTATTTTACGCATAGCACAGGAAGCTGAAATTTCACAGCTGGTTATCAAAAAATATGCGAAAATTTTAAAGAGTAACCTCCATGAATTGGGTTGAGCGCGATAAAGAAGCAATCTGGCATCCGTTTACGCAGTTGTTGAACGGATTTGAACACCTGATGATTGAAAAGGCGGAAGGCGTTTATTTACATACCGCTGATGGCAGAAAAATTTTGGATGCCATTTCCAGCTGGTGGGTCAATTTGCATGGCCACAGCCATCCGGAAATAGCCAAGGCCGTAGCTGCCCAAGCTGCCAAACTGGAGCATGTTATTTTCGCAGGTTTTACCCATGAGCCTGCCATTACACTCGCTGAAAATCTGCTCAGCATACTGCCCCCCAAATCAGTCTAAAATTTTTTATTCCGATAACGGCAGCACAGCTAATGAGGTAGCGCTAAAAATGGCTTTCCAGTATTGGTATAATAATGGAGTAAGCAAGCGCAAGAAGGTAATTGCCTTTGCCGGAGCCTATCATGGCGATACCTTCGGAGCCATGTCGGTAGGGGATAGAGGGCCTTTTTCTGCACCATTCGCACCGTTTTTGTTTGATGTGGAGTTTCTCCCTATGCCTACTTCTGAGAATGAAGAGAAGGTAGTAGCCGCCTTCAGTAAATTAGTGGAAAGTGAAGAGATAGCCGCTTTTATTTTTGAGCCACTGGTTTTGGGCTCTGCCGGGATGAAAATGTATAAACCTGAGACGCTGGATCAGTTAATTTCACTGGCGCAGTCGCATGAAACGATTTGCATTGCCGATGAGGTATTCACGGGCTTCGGCAGAACGGGTAAGTATTTCGCCTCGGACTACCTACGGCATAAGCCCGATATCATCTGCCTCTCTAAAGGTTTAACGGGAGGTGCCATGGCGCTGGGTGCAACATCATGTACCGAAAAAATTATGCAAGCCTACAAAAGTACCGATATCATGAAGACTTTTTTTCACGGACATAGTTTTACGGCCAATCCCATTGCCTGCGCGGCAGCTAACGCCAGTTTTAAGTTGCTTAAGGAAAGTGCAACGCAGCAAGCCATAGCAACTATTAATAAGTGCCATTATGCATTTAATGAAAGATTGAAGCTGCACCCGATGGTCGCGAGCAGCAGGGTGCTGGGCACTATACTGGCCTTGGACATTAAAACCAAAGAGGTTACGAGTTATGTTAATGAAGTGCGGCACAAACTTTATCCTTATTTTATTGAGCGGGGCATTTTATTACGCCCTTTAGGAAATGTATTGTACGTGCTACCGCCTTACATCATAACCGAGGAGGAGCTTGCTTTTATATATCGTGAGATTTTAAACCTGTTAGATGCCTTACAGTAAGCCCATTACAAGACTGCGTTGCGTCCTTCAAAGAAATTAACAAACGTTTGCGAATACTTCCAACCAAATGCAACATTATTGTGTCGTTAGAGTTAAGTACAGCGGAATGCAGGAAAGATAGTCGTCATGCCTACTAAAATAAAAAAGCTTGAACTACTCAATTTAATGTTATTCCGATAATTTTATTACAAACAAATTAACAATTATGAAGACAACTAATTTATTGAACAAATTTAACAAGGTATTTTATACCTTAATGCTATTAACAGCCGCATCATTTGCTTTCACAGCATGTGATGATGAAACGGAGCGCAGAGCCGGCCCCGGAAAATTCTATATTAGAAATAGTTACTGCTAGTGAAAACCACACCCAACTAGAAGCTTTTGTAACCGCCAATCCGGAGTTAGTTACTGTATTAGGTGGTAATGATTTAACTTTATTTGCTCCAAATGATGCTGCTTTTGAGGCTTTGAGAGTGACTTTAGGCGTTTCTGATTTAGCACAGGTAAATTCATCAGTTATCTCTGGTGTATTGGCTTTCCACGTGCATACTGCTGGTGTTGTCAGAAGATCGGAGATGACTGCCACAACATCACTTTCTACTGTACAAGGAGAAAATATTACATACAACGCACAAGGTAATATTGCAACTGGTGGTTCTGTACCCAATGTTGAGTTTGTAGGAGAGGAAATTCTAGCGACAAATGGTGTTGTTCATGTTGTGGAAAGAATTTTAATTCCTCCAACAGTTTTCGCCACTATCGGAGCCAATTTAGGAAGAGTATCTCAAACTATCTTATTGGGTTCTAGCTTTAGTACTTTGGCCTCAGCTATTTATAAAGCTGATACCTATGCAGATGCTGATGACGAAATCCCATCTTTGCAATCTGTTTTAGCTGATGAAGATAATACTTTGACTGTATTTGCCCCTGTAAATGAGGTTTTTGCCGGTGCTCAAATTACTTTAGATACTTATACAGCTGAACAATGGTATGGTATTATAGCGAATCACGTTTTGTTCACACAAGAACTTGAAGCGGATTTAACGCCTGGAAGCGTTTTCTTTCCTACAGCAGCAGATGGAACTATCACTGTGGTGCCTTCAGGTGGTTTAGACTCTAATGGAGAGGCAGGCGCAGAAGCTTCTGTCGTACTCGCTGATATTTTTGCAGGAGTGCCTTCTGAATCTAATGGTGTAGTTCATGCTATCAACGGAATTTTGGCTCCTGCCTCAAATGGAAGGTATGCAATTGATCAGAATTTCACGCTTTTAAAAAGTATGAATAAGTAAGATTTATAATGGAAATTAATCAAAGTCCTAGCCAATTGGTTAGGACTTTTTTTATGTCCAATTTTTACGAATGTACTAATAAAGGCAAGTGCATTTTTTTAAAAATGAGCTAAGTGTAATTCCGTTAGTTCGAAATATTAACCTACTAATTTTGGCACCTCGTGGCGGTCAGTCATGGGTGTGACTCTTTGAATATTACGATTCTTCTGCTAGCCGTAATCAGGTCTGACGTTTGCAACGTACCGACCTTATTGATAAAGAGATCGGAAGCTATATGCAACTAATGTCGGTACCTCGTTAGAGGTCAGACATGGTCATGATACTTTAAATAATATGATTTTTTTACTTGTCGTAATCAGGTCTGACGTTTGCAACGTACCGGCCTTATTGGTAAAGAGATCGGAAGCTATATGCAACTAATGTCGACACCTTGTTAAGAGGTCAGACATGGTCATGAACTTTGAACAATACGATTTTTTCACTGGCCGCAATCAGGTCTGATCTTTGCCAAGATACCGACCTTGAGCCATGCCACTATGAAAACGGTGCAGACTAAAGTCTGACCTAAGTCTAGCAGTAGTGGCAGGTGTGCATGAACGAAGACTTTCCAGCTTTCGCTATTTTTCTAAATCTGTTGCCCCTCAAGGAAAAGGTATAAAAAAGCTCTCGTTTTCGAGAGCTTTTTATTGTGTAAGTTCCACTAGCTACTAATTCATGAACTGGTCAAAAGTGATTGACATATAATAGATAGCGCCTATTCGTGGTGCCCCAAAAGATTGAATGTAATAGTTGTTTAAAATATTAGAGCCACCTATTTTCAGTATTGATTTGATGTTGGGTATTTTATAAGAAAACTGAATATCAGCCGTACCAAATGCAGGAATAGTACCGTCACCAAAAGAGGACTCCCAGAAAAATTCTGATTGCCATCTGTAGACAGCATTGAAGCCGAGTCTATCTGTGAGTCTACGATTGCCAAACTTCAAGTTAAATTTGTGTTCAGGCGTGTTGAAGCCAAAAACAAAATCATCGCTTGCATTTAGTGTGTTTAGCTTGTTGTAGTTATAATTGAACCCAATATTATATTTGTTAGGGAGTGCGTAACTTATCTCCCCGGCAAAACCATAGGCACTAATTTGCTCATCGGCATTGGTATAAACCTGATAAGTGTTATTGGCTGTTCCGTTGAAAAGGGTAAAGTAATTTTCAGTGCCATCAGAGTTTAAACCGGGTCGTCTCATTCGTTGCTGTACAATAAAGTTATTATAACTATTAAAATAGCCTTCTACATCAAGCATCAGTTTGTTATTTACAATGCTTTTATAACCAACTTCTACAGATTGTACCTGTTCAGGTTGAACCGGGGTGAAATTCGTTATTTCTTGTAGATTCTCAACATTTAGTGAGCCAGTAGCATAAAAATTATTAGCCATAGCTTCTACCGATTCTATGGTATACACTTTTTCGGCAATAGTCTGCTCAACTCCTGCTGCGTCAGTAAAGGTAAATGTATCATTTGCATCAACAGTTTGACCTATATTTCCAATTTCATACCTTTCTAAGGTTTCGGGTAAACCTCCTAGCAACCTGCTGGAAATAATATCAAGGTCAATAAATTGCCCTTGAGTAGTGGGGTTTCTAAATCCGGTTTGTACAGAAACTCTAAAATTGTGTGTTTTAGCAACAGTCAAAACGCCTGCCAACCTTGGGCTAAAAATGGTGTTGAAGTTTTCATTTTTATCAGCTCTAATGGAGCCGATCAAATTCAGTTTATCATCAAGAACCTTTTTTGAAGCTTGTGCAAATCCACCATACTCATTAATGGTAATGGGATTGTCCTCGCTGTCTGGAAATATAGTTCCATTTGATCTTAAATCATATTGCCTGAAACTGGCCCCAACCAATAAATTCATAAATCCTATCTGTTCGCTAAAATCATATTGCCCCTCCGCGTGATACAAGCGCGACTGGTCATTGAAGCGTGGTCCAAGCGGAACAGTTCCATCAGCAGCATTAGCCAGTAAGTCTTGTCCGGCCGCTGAATTTAAATCTACATTGAAAAACGCTTCGGTATTAGTTCGGGCATATTGAAAGGCCTCTAGCCGCTGTGCTTCCGTTAAATCTTCAGCTGAACTCGTTGACGGATCTACACCTTGAAGCTGAAGAGAGGCCAAATAATTGTACGCATACGTGCCTAACCAACCTGAAACATCGGTCGTGAAAGGACCAATTGGACTATTCGCAACTTGTAGATCTAAAACCCGCTTGGCATAAAATTCCGTTATGTATGAGTCGCCTGAATTTTCAAGTGTTGTATAACCTCTTACAAACCAATTGCTGCCTTCCGCCTGCAATCTATGCTGTTGTATACCAAAATTATTTAGGGAGTATCTTTGCGCTCCTGTATATATGCTCGTACCATAGCCCGCATTCCATAAATAACTCAACTCAATTCCATCAGTAGGTCTAAAGTAAAGCCCCACATTACCTTTTATATTTTCAGCGCCATAATCAATTAATTCATGCTCTCTGAAAGAAGAGGCTGATACTACTTGATTTGGTAAAAAACCACCATCAACAAAATCACCTACACGTACATTTTTTTCTACTCCTGTTATTTGTGAGTTGCCACTCAACTGATTGGCCAATGTTCTCCAGTTAGTTGAAAGCTGCAGTATAGAAAGATTAATCGCTGCTTCATCACCCATTTTATTAGGGAAATCACTACCGGGATTTCTATATCCATCAAAACCTGGATCCACGTTGTCATTCCTGTCGCTTGTGTAATCGGTTGCATACCAATCCTCAGCTCGCATATAGCTGGCGTTTACCTTAAAAGCAAACCTATCGTTAAATAATGATTTTGCGTAACGCAAAGAGGCTTCGTACATTGGTTGTGGTGCGCTTGGTGCGCCTGCGTCCGTATCAGCCCCAAAATGGTTCATACCTACTTTAGCAAAAGCACTAAAGCCCTGGTACTCGAAAGGAGATTTACTGGTAACTCGCATGATACCATTAAAAGCATTTGGGCCATATAAAGCTGATTGAGCCCCCGGAATAAATTCCACACTTTCTACATCTAATTCCGAAGGTCCGTTTAGGTTGCCGATAGGGAAATTTAAAGCTGGTGCCTGCGTATCCATACCATCGGTCAACTGCACAAAACGTGTATTTCCTGTACTGTTAAAACCTCTGGCATTCACAATTTGAAAGTTGATGCTGCTCTGTGTTACATCAACGCCTTTTAAATAAGAAATACCCTTATAATAATTGTCGGCTGGCGTTTGCTGTATGGCCAAAATATCCATTTTTTCAATTGATACAGGCGATTGTAAGATGTTCTCTTCTACCCTGGAGGCAGAAACTACCACCTCTTGTCCGAGTAATATCTCTTCAGCAAGGCTTATTTTTATATTCGATTCGCTTCCCTGAGCAACATATTCAACGGTTTTGAAACCAACCATGCTAAATTGGAGGGTAATTGGTGCCGGTAAATCAAGTTTTAAACTAAAGTTACCATCATAATTGGTAGTGGTGCCTAGTACTTTTCCTTTTACTACCACATTAACGCCAATTAGAGGTGTTTTACCGTCTTCATCAATCACGGTGCCGCTTAATTGGGTTTGCGCTTTTGTGGTAAAAGCACTACCAACAGACAAGCAAAATATCAGGAGGAGTGTTTTTAGTAGGTTTAATTTCATAAAGTTCAATTTTAGTTTTTTGTTTGGCCAATGCATCGCATCAGTAGTTTTCAATGCATCTGCCAACAATTTTAAATAATTTAAGGCATTATTTCCTAATCGGAAAGAAATATCTTTCGTAAAACATAAATTTTAATCATTTCCCGTTGAAATAGCTCAAAAATCTGGTTTTTAATGGATTTATGATGAGCGTTTAATGAACTATCGTTGAAAACTTAAATGTATTGATTTAATTTGCAGTCCATGAATTTTAATCAACCTCAAGCTTTTTGGCTTCTCCTGCTTCTGATTGTCCCGGTCATTATTCATTTATTTCAATTCAGGAAATATAAGAAGTTGCTTTTCAGCAATGTGGCCTTTTTAAAGCAGGTGGACGATTCCAAAAAGCAAAAGCGCACGCTCAAACATTTGCTCATTCTTTTATCGCGCTTGTTATTTCTATTTTTTATAATTCTGTGCCTAACAGATCCTTTTCTTCCCGCTAATCAGAGCAGGTCTCTTTCATCACTTGCTATAGTTGATAATAGCCCCTCTTCAGAAACTATCTTAGAAGGAACAGTTAACACGGTTTTGGAAGAACAAATAAATGTGGTAAACCAATTAAGCGAGCAATTTGGCGCTTTGGCATTGCAATTTATCGATGGCATTGGCAATACCATACAACCTTTTGTGCCAGTCGACATAAACAGTTCACTCACTGACATGCCACTGTCTGCGCTACTAGAATCAAATAAAGCGAGCAACCAAATATTGCTTTTTAGCGATTTCCAGAAGCATATTATTGATGATAACCTGGTAGTTCTAAAAGATACCAGCTATCAATTTGTGTTAATACCCGCCCATAAAGAGATGCCACTTACCGTTCAATGGGATTCAGTGTGGGTAGCCGGTGGCGGGGGAGTTGCAGTAAATGACGAGCTCGTTGTTAAAGCTACATTGCCTAAAACTGAAAACACAAGAGGAAGCAGTACTATCTCGGTAATAGAAAATGAGGAATATATAGGTAATAGCACACTTACTTATGACCGGAACGAATTGCAAGAGGGTAATTTCTCCCTTCCTAAAAATTTAACAGAAAGCGTCAGAAAAATAATACTCAATGCTGATGATAAGGCCACAATATTTGATAACGACTTTTATATAACCATACAACAACAAACGCCCGTGGAGGTGGCCTATTTATATATGGGGCAGCCAAATGATTTCATTCAGGCGCTATTTGAAACTAATGAGCTATTTGAATACAGCGAGGCGAACATACGCAACTATTCTTTCCAAAACCTTAAGCGTTTTGAGGTGATAGTGGCCGATTTAACGAATGATATCTCCACACAAGCTATTGTCTTACTGAAGCAGTTTGTAGAAGGTGGCGGCTCATTGGTACTTATACCCCAACCCGATTTTAATAATTTTAATCTGCTAGAGCAGCTGAATTTTGAGCAAGTTGTTGCCAGAACTGTCAAGGAACAGGCGGAATTATCGAACCCTGATTTTAAGAATCCATTTTTCGAAAATGTCTTTAAAAGACAAGATGAATCGATTGACATGCCAACGGGCAGACCAATTTTGGAATGGAGCAGCTCCGCACTGTTGCTAAAATACCCTGATGGCAGTCCGTTTTTAGGCAAAGCACAAAGTGTAGGAGATATTTTCTTATTTAGCAGCCCTTTAACCGATGCGTTCACCTCCTTTACCAGGAGCGCTTTATTTCTTCCTGTTTTTTACCGGATGACTTTAACTAAGCAAAAGGAAAGCGTGGTGCACTATTATTTTTTAGACAATGAGGTAATTGATATAAGTCATTTAAAAATTCCCGGAGGCGTGGTGGTTAAATTAACAACTGATGATATAGCTATTATACCCGATCAGCGAGCAGGAGCAAAAAAACTAATCATTGAAAAAAACACCCTCAAATCCGGCTTTTACGAAGTGGTAGATGCTAAAACGGACGTGGTGTATGGTGCCATCGGTTTAAATTACCCCAGAAAAGAAAGCGCTGTAGGATTTTATACCGTTGCCGAGTTATCTGAAATGTTTGCCGACCAAACTAACATAAAAGTGATAGATGATTTGAGTGCTGAAGAGATAGGAGAATATATTATAAAAAGCAAAAACGGTTTTCCTTTGTGGAAATACTTCTTAATAGTAGCTTTGTTGAGTTTATTAGCCGAAGTTTTAATTATTCGTTTTTTCAAATAAGATGCGCTTATTCATAAAAGAAGTAGAAGTTATTGATTCAGGCAGCACATTCAACGGTATGAAGGTGAATATACTGGTTGATAAAAATAAAATAAGCGCCATAAATCCTGCTAAAGAGCCCAAAGCAGATAAGGTTATTGAACTACCCGGACTAAAAATTTCCCCTGCATGGTTAGATATGCGTGTTTTCAGCGGTGAACCGGGTGAGGAGTATAGGGAAGATTTGCAGAGTTTGTCAAACGTATTGATGCATGGCGGATTTGCCAGTGCGCTTTTAATGCCCAATACAACACCTGTAATGCAGCAGAAAGCAGATATCAGGTCGGTACTTGCAACGCAGAAAGACCAACTTGTTAAACTATTGCCTGCTGCTGCTATATCCAAAAACTGCGAAGGCGAGGAGATGAACGAAATGCTGGACTTGCACCATGCCGGAGCAGTAGCCTTTACGGACGGTGCGCAGCCATTGTGGAATAGCGACTTACTGGTAAAAACACTCCAGTATTTACAGAAATTTGACGGAGTATTAATAAATTTCCCGCAGGACAGAATGCTAGCTATGTATGGCCAAATGAACGAGGGCTTAGCAAGCACGGGGCTAGGCATGAAGGGCATACCCAATGTGGCAGAAGAAATAATGATACAGCGCGATTTGGAGCTGCTCCGTTATGCCGGGGGTAAAATACACTTTAGTTGTATTAGTACCGCTAAAAGTGTTTTCCTTATAAAAGCAGCAAAAAAAGAAGGGCTAAAAGTAAGTTGCGATGTGAACATCCATCATTTAATATTAGAGGATAGCAAGCTGGAAAGCTTTGATACCAATTATAAATTATTACCTCCATTAAGAAACAAGCGCGATAGGGAAGCACTTATAAAGGGTGTGAATGAGGGGACAATTGATGTGATTGTCTCCGGGCACCAGCCGTATGACGAAGACCATAAAAAAATGGAGTTCGACCAGGCAGATTTTGGTATCATGGGAGCCCAAATTCTGTATCCGCTGTATAATAAATACCTCTCAAAAAAGATGAAGCTTGACGTGTTTATCCGAGCCATTGAGCAAAACCCTAAAACAATTTTAAAAGTTGAAAGAAGCAGCATAGAAGAAGGAGCTCAGGCTAACTTCACCTTATTTACCGACCAAACGGACTGGATTTTTAATGCGGAATCAAACTTGAGCAAAAGTGCCAACAGTCCTTTTATAGGGGAAACTTTTTATGCTGCCTGCGTTGGGGTATTTGCCCATGCTAACTATTTTCTGGCCGATTTTATTAACCAAAAGGTATCATGAATTTAATTCTAAAAGTAAGCATTAGGTACAGCATTTTAGCATTTGTATTCGTATTCCTGATGTTCTTTATAGCCATTCTGCTTGATAAAAATCCGGTTATTTATACCAGTAACATTATTTTTATCGGTCCGCTACTAGCCATCTTTTTATTTCTTTGTATCAAAGCTTTTAAGGAGGTTAATCCTTTAGGTTTAAGATTTTGGCAAGGCTTTAGTATTGGCATGCTGTATACATTATTTTTTGCCATACTTTTTGCCTCCTTTTTATTAATCTATGCCGATTTTTTCGATGAGCAGTATTTCGATGCATATCGCCAAATGATTATAGAGAAAATAGTGGTGGGTAAAGACATGTTGGTAGAGCAAATTGGTGAAGATGGTTACCAGGAATACCTCAGATCAGGTGAATCGTCCAATTTTAGAATCATAGGCAGTTTAACCACCAATAATATACTGATTGGTATTGCGCTTACACCACTTATTTCAATATTTATGCGTACCACTGAGCCAAAAATATAATATATGAGCATTGCTGTAAGTATAGTGGTCCCCGTTTTTAATGAAGAAGAATCGCTTCCGGAACTAACCCAATGGATTTATAAAGTGATGGCCAATCATCCGGAATTGGCCTTCGAAATTATCATGGTTGATGACGGCAGCAACGATACCTCCTGGGAAGTGATAGTTCAATTAGCCCGAGAGTTTGGCAGCGTTAAGGGGATTAAGTTTTCCAGAAATTATGGTAAATCGGCCGCTTTGCATACAGGCTTTACAAATGCGCAAGGCAAAGTAGTAATTACCATGGATGCAGATATGCAGGATAGCCCCGAAGAAATTCCTGCGCTTTATGAAATGGTTACCAAAGAAGGTTATGACATTGTATCCGGCTGGAAGAAGAAAAGGCATGACCCAATCAGTAAGACTATTCCTTCCAAATTTTTCAATTACATCACGCGAAAAATATCAGGTATAAAACTGCACGATTTTAATTGCGGCTTAAAAGCTTATAAAAAGAAGGTAGTTAAAAATATTGAGGTATATGGTGAAATGCATCGTTACATACCTGTAATAGCCAAGTGGAACGGATTTACCAAAATTGGTGAAAAGGTTGTACAACACAGAGCCAGAAAATACGGGGAGACAAAATATGGCATTGAGCGATTTCTCTTTGGCTTCTTAGATTTACTTTCCATCACCTTCGTTTCAAAATTTAAGAAAAGCCCTATGCACTTTTTTGGTGCCTTGGGCACGCTTTCCTTTGTTTTTGGTTCGATTGTAACAGTTTACCTAATAGGGCGAAAGTTTTACGAAATTCACTACCACTTACAAGTAAGGGAGATAGTTGACCAACCACTGTTTTTTTTAGCTTTGGTAGCATTAATCATCGGTGTACAGCTCTTTTTAGCAGGTTTTATTGGGGAGATGCTTACCATGAACTCTCCAAAAAAGCTAGATTATATTATTGAGGATAAAATATAAAGGTTATGCGATTTTACTCAATAATTATCCCGGTCTTTAATAGACCTAAAGAAGTTGATGAGCTGCTAGAAAGCCTTGTGCAGCAGCAATTCACCAATTTTGAGGTACTTATTGTGGAGGATGGCTCTACCGATACATGTGAAGACATTTGCAAAAAATATGAGCAATCACTTAAAATAAGATATTTTTACAAAGAGAATACCGGCCAGGGTTTTAGCCGTAATTATGGTTTTGAGCGGGCGGAAGGGGAGTACTTTATCGTATTTGATTCCGACTGCATTATTCCGGAAAACTACTTTGCTGCAGTAGATACAGCGCTTGATATGAAAGGGTGGGATGCCTATGGAGGGCCTGATGCCTCTATGGAGTCTTTCACCACTACGCAAAGAGCTATTAGTTATTCAATGACGGCCTTTTGCACCACCGGTGGCATTAGAGGAGCCAAAGTGCAGGTGGGTACATTCAGACCGCGTAGCTTTAATATGGGTATTTCTAAAGCCGTGTATGAAAAAACCGGTGGCTATATAATTACGCGCATGGCGGAAGACCTGGAATTCAGCATCCGCATTGAAAAGGCAGGCTTTAAAATGGGGCTTATTCCGGAAGCCAAAGTATACCATAAAAGAAGAACCAATTTAGTACAGTTTTTTAAGCAGTTATTCTTTTTTGGGAGAGGTCGCGTCAATATTTTCAGGTTTTATAAATCTGAGCTCAAGTTTGTACATTTATTTCCACTCCTCTTTACAATCGGTTTTTGCACGCTTCCTTTTATTAAAACTTACGACAGGGCCTATGGCAACGTAGCTTTTGGTATATACATGCAATATGCGGTACTTGTTTTTGGTGAAGTGCTGATTAGATCAGGCAGTTTTAAAGTAGCTTTTTTAAGCATTGCAGCAGCTTTTACCCAGCTCACAGCGTACGCTTTAGGTTTTTTAACAGAGGCCATCAGATTTATTTGGAATCCTAAACCTTCCGCACTACGTAAATAATTTCATCTTTCGGAAGCGCATATTTCGTAATCCATTCGGCCGGCATTTCATTTATATAGTCCACCTCATCTACTTCAAACCCTGCTTTTCTCAACCTATCAGGATAGTCGTGTCCATATAGCCTTACGTGATCATCCTGGCCAAAAATTTTCTCTCGTTCCTTGGGATCGATAACGGTATTGTCCTCAAAAGTTTCTTTAGGAATAGGAGGAAAAAACGGTACTTGAATAATGCCCCAACCACCGGGTTTCAGTACGCGGTAAAGTTCGCTCATGGCTTTTATGTCGTCCGCCACATGCTCCATAACATGGTTGCAGAATGTTACATCAAAAGTGTTCTCCGGAAATGGAATATCGTGAATATCCATTTTAACCTTTGCCAAAGGCGATTCTATATCTGCCGTAATATAATTGGTGCCATGTAATTCTTCAAACTGCTCCATAAAACACTGCTCCGGAGCCACGTGTAGCATCTTAAGGTTACATGTAAAAAAATCAGTTTTATTCTTTAAATAGAGCCAAATAAGCCTGTGCCGTTCCAGTGATAAGGTGTCGGGGCAGAGCGCATTTGGTCTGGGGTTTACCCTGCCATAAGGCAAAAATTTGCGGTATCCTTTATTATTAATAGGACAGTAAACAGTGCTGCCTCTATAGAATAACCCCAATATTTTTAGCGAAAAACCGCTTACCAGTTGAATGTGTTTGCGAGGAATATTCCGAAGAATAAAACTAATTATGTGTTTCATACATCTGTAATGTGTCGCAAAGTTAACAGGTCTTTACTAATATCTTAAATTACACGCTTAATTTGAGGTAAGTGTTGAACTCCGGTTCATCCTTCAATAAGCTTATTCAAAAAATTTACTCAAACTAATTACTTAGTTGCTTGCAATAATTGATGAACGGTACTATTTTAATAAGTAGAATGAATAACTTTGACTTGGTGTTGAACTTGTTTGGCTTTGTATCAGATAAATACGGTTGTAAATGAAAAGGAAATATATCATTATTATATCAGTTGCGGTAGGCTTAGTTATTTTGGCTTTCGCTTTTTCCGGAGGCTCAGCTAATGAGCGTGTGGAAATGCTCACAGAGGCCAAATCAGGTGAATTCGTTATTGCCATTACCACAACTGGAGAGTTGGAAGCTAAAAATGCCATTAAAATTACCGGTCCCAATGGCTTAAGGGCGGCTCGTCTTTGGAATGTGAAGATTGACAGAATGGTGGATGAAGGGACTTTAGTATCAAAAGGCGATTTTGTTGCCTCACTAGATGCTTCTGAACTATCCGACCGCATAAGAAATGTGGAAAATGAATACCAACAGAGTCTGTCCCAGTACACGCAAACAAGATTGGATACCGCCTTAACGCTGCGCCAGTCGCGTGATGAATTGATTAACCTGGAGTTTGGGGTTGAAGAACGCAAGTTGATACTGGAACAATCTCAATTTGAGCCACCGGCTACCATTAAACAAGCTGAAATTGATTTGAGTAAGGCTGAAAGAGCTTTCTCTCAAGCGAAGGAAAATTACCAGCTCAAGAAACAAAAGGCAGTGGCACAAATGCAGGAAGCGGCAGCTGAATTATCGGAAGATAGGAGTGAGCGCGATTTTCTACTGAAACTCAAGCAGGAGTTTAACATCATGGCACCTGAAAATGGTATGGTTATTTACACCCGTGAATATGACGGCTCCAAAAAAGGTGAGGGCTCCTCAATAGGTGCTTGGGATCCTGTGGTGGCTACCCTGCCCGATCTTTCTACCATGATTTCTACCACTTTTGTGAATGAAGTGGACATCCGGAAGGTATCGAAAGGGCAAAAAGTGAATATTGGGCTAGATGCATTTCCTGATAAAAGATTATTAGGTGAAGTACTTTCCGTGGCCAATGTAGGGGAGCAAAGGCCTAACTCTGATGCTAAGGTGTTTGAGGTAAAAGTGGAAATTGCGAAAAGTGATACCACGCTCAGGCCTGCTATGAGTACAGCAAATGAGATAATAACCGCAGTAATTCCTAATGCTATTTTCATTCCGCTTGAATCGGTTTATAACCAGGGTGATACCCTCTCTTATGTATATAAAAAATCTGGGCTTGAATCGGTAAAACAACAAGTGATACTAGGGAGAGCCAATGCAAATGAAGTAATAATTGAAGCCGGATTAGACCAAGGAGAAAAAGTTTATTTAACCGCACCTGAAGGTATGGAAGAGGATGACGTCAGCCTTTTAGCACCAAAAGAGTAAATAAATGGACGAACGATTACTTGCCAACCTCAGTGTTGCATTTGATGCGGTTATAGCTAATAAAACGAGATCATTTCTAACCGCCCTGGGTATTATTTTTGGTGTGGCAGCAGTTATTGCCATGCTAGCCATTGGTAATGGCGCCCAGCAAGAAATATTGAATCAGATAAAATTGGTTGGTGTTAACAACATTGTTATTGAGCCTATTAGTGAGCAAAGCGAAGAGGAATTATCCATACAAAGTACAGGCAAAGCTGAAAAGCGTAAATTTTCACCGGGTCTTACGCTGTTGGATGCTCAAAGTATAGCCAAAGTCATTCCCGGAATTGAAAACGTTAGCCCCGAAATAGTATTAGAAACATACGTAATAAGAAACGGCATTCGAAGGTCAGCAAAGTTAGTAGGTGTAGATCCGGCCTACTTCAGCCTATCGGCTTTTGAGTTGGACGAAGGCTCTATATTTAGTGAGCAGCAAATTATAAATGGTACGCGCGTGTGTGTAATTGGCAAGAGCGTAAAAGCCAAGTTTTTCTCAGACTCTGACCCCATTGGCAAAATGATTAAAGTAGGGCCGCACTGGCTAAAGGTAATAGGTGTTTTAAAGGAAAGGCTTTATACCCAAAAGAGTCTTGATAATTTAGGGCTGCGCGATTTTAACATGGATATTTACACTCCGGTGCAAACCGTGCTTGTAAATTACCGAAACAGAGCGGCTCTTACGCAAGCGCAAATAGCAAAAGCCAATGAAGGTAATAATAACGGCAATGGCAACAATGAGGCGCCAGCCCCGAATCCGACAGCTACTAATTACCATCAGTTAGATAGGCTGACTATTCAGGTAGAAAACTCGGAAAGTCTTTCGGAAACGGCAGAAATAATTTCGCGCATGCTCAAAAGAAGGCATTATGAGGTGGTTGATTTTGAGGTAACTGTGCCGGAGCTTTTACTGAAACAGCAGCAGCGTACAAACGATATTTTTAATTGGGTTTTAGGCGCCATTGCGGGTATTTCTTTAGTGGTGGGCGGTATTGGCATCATGAATATTATGCTCGCTTCTGTTATGGAACGCATAAAAGAAATTGGTCTGCGGATTAGCCTAGGCGCCAGAAAGTCCGATGTAGTGAACCAGTTTTTGTTTGAAGCAGTAATGATTAGCATAAGTGGAGGCGTGGTAGGCGTTATATTAGGAATACTATTTGCCTATCTGGTTTCTTCTTTTGCCGATATACCTACTATTGTAAGCGGTATTTCAATTGTTATTTCCTTTGGAGTTGCGGCCACCGTGGGTTTAATCTTTGGCATTGCACCCGCACGAAAAGCCGCCAATCAGGATCCTATAACCTCTTTAAGATATGAATAAAATAAAATACCTTTTGGCCATAATAAGCGTGGCTTTTATGCAGCCTGCTTATGCTCAGGATGTTTACGATCTGGAGCAGGTAATAGAAATTGCCAAATCGCAGTCGCCAGCATATAAAAGAGCTGAAACCCGAAAAGAAAATAGGTACTGGCAGTATCGTGTCTTTAAATCTAATTATGTACCTCAGCTAAGCCTAACCGGTGTGGTGCCCGATTTCAACCGTTCTGTCCGTCCGGTAGAGCAAAATGATGGTACCATAGATTTTGTATCCGTTTTTAACAGTAACTCAAATGTGAGTCTTAACTTGGAGCAACAAGTTGGGCTAACAGGTGGTACCGTATTTCTGAGTTCTAGTGTAAACCGCTTTGATAATTTATCAACTAACGACTATAGTTATGGGGGCGATCCATTGTCCATTGGTTTCAGGCAGCCTATTTTTGCATATAATCAGCTGAAATGGGACAAGCAAATTGAGCCTTTGAGATATGAGGAATCGAAACGAGAGTATGTGGAGGAGTTTGAGCAAATATCAAAAGATGCTGCGAGTTTATTTTTTGAGCTATTAAGTGCACAGGTAAGCTTACAGATAGCTAAGAAGAACTTGGGCAATAACGATACCATTTACAAAATAGCGCAAGGCCGTTATGAACTGGGGAAAATACCTGAAAACGAATTGCTGCAACTGGAATTAAGTGTAATGAATTCTCGTCAGGCTGTAGCGCAATCGAACCTCGACCTGGAAACAAATCAGTTGAGGATAAGATCATATTTAGGCTTAAGCTCCGTTACGGATTTATCGTTGGTGATACCGGAAAAAGTTCCTGTACTTATTATTGATCCGGACTTAGCATTATCAGAAGCTTTAAGAAATAGGCAAGAGGCCATTGCGTTTAAAAGGAGGCTGTTGGAGGCTGATAGCGAGGTGGCACAGGCACAAGGCGAGAGCGGATTAAATGCCAATTTATTCGGAAGCTTCGGGCTAACCAACCAAGCCGGAACACTACCAGATATCTATGTGCGACCTGAAGACCAGCAGCGGGTTCAGTTAGGTTTCAGTATTCCTATTGTTGATTGGGGTAGGCAAAAAGCGAGGGTTAGGACTGCTGAGGCTAATTACCAGCTGGTGCAATATACGGTTGAGCAGGAGAAAGTAAATTTTGAGCAAGAGGTTTATACTCAAGTGAAAACACTAGAAATGCTGCGCGACCAGGTAAAAATTACGCAAAAGGCCGATGATATTTCGCAACGGAGATATAATATTGCTAAAAACCGATACCTCATTGGTAAAATTAGCATTACTGACTTGACCATAGCGCTTACGGAGAAAGATCAGGCGAAACGCGATTACATTAACTCTCTCGGTAACTTCTGGCAGGCCTATTACAATTTAAGGCAATTAACCCTATACGATTTCGAAGAAAATGTGCGTTTGATTAAACAATGAACGGCTATTAGCACACGGTTCTATAAAAAATCGTCATTATTGTAATATGAATATGCGGCTGGTATTTTTTTTAGTGATGTGTTTATGCTGCGTAAATGCGCTGGCACAAATTGACTATAAGAATAATTCTACTGAAAAAATAGAACGAGAGCCTGATTTAATTCCTGAGAATGATCAGGAGCAGAAACGCTTTTTGAGCATTTATACCAAGAACACGAAGAATATTTTGTACGGTAATCCTTGTATGGATGCAGTAACAGCTCGTTTTGGTTATGAGTATGTGGTGATGCCAAAAAATGCTCCCGGTTTTTCAGGAGGTTTAAGCCGTGTTTTGCACAACTTTGGGGTTAAAACTATTCTCTTTTTCCGCAACCCATTCTGGAAAGTTATCTCCAACAGAAAAGAGAAAGAATGCCGCCAAAAAACCGGAGATTATGTAGGGTAGAAACAATTCTGCGAAGGTCAGGCGAACTCCTATCACACGGTAGCATTCATTTACTGCTCACTCCTTAAAGTTCAGCCATCACGCCAGCTGCCGGATGAGACCTCCACTTTTATGTGGCTCATTTCCTGAACTAATATGGCCTCGGCTGACTTATCA
This sequence comes from uncultured Cytophagales bacterium, assembly GCA_963832285.1. GTDB lineage: Bacteria > Bacteroidota > Bacteroidia > Cytophagales > Cyclobacteriaceae > Marivirga. Next base: position 85,756 of record CAWHTP010000010.1, on the reverse strand, counting down.
TGGCTAGCTTTACTCCATGCTTCTAACTCTGTTTCCAAACGTCCATGAGATCTCCCCGGATAAGCATGATAACTTTCATCCTATTTACCTGCTGCATCTACCATGAGTATTCCGTACAGTATGCGGCTTTGATTTGTTTGGCAATCTCACCCTATTCTCTTTAGCCTTTTTATGTGTTCTTGTTTGTTAGGCCGGTAGTTTGCCTCCACAGATTCCACCTCGCCATGGATATCCTTGCTTTCAACTAACACTTCCTACTGTAAAGCATATTCGGGACCTGCACCCTATATTTACCACCCATGCCGGGCGCACCAAAAAAAATACCCTGCAAATCAAAAATTTGCAGGGTATTTAATCCACAATTACTCTATAATGCTAAACGGCCACTTCTTCGGCAATTTTCATTCTTTCCCAGTTTCTATGCTGAGCAATAGCATTTCTGAATTTATCTGCAGAGCCGTTAATAATGATAGCTTTATCGTCTTTAAAAGCTTCCACTACAGTTTTATCAATCAGTAGTTCTCCCTCATTATCAGCAGCAATGGCTTTGCAATGTTTAAAGGCTTCATTCAGGAATTTTGTAAACTTAGCGGTTTTCATCAGCATTTCTACAGATTTCTTTCCCCCAGGAATATATACTGCATCAAAAAGCACACTTTCTGTTGTATTGATCGCTGCATCCACTGAATGACCATGACCCTTATCGCACTTAACATTGCCACCGTGAGGCGCAACCAGCATTAGCATAGCGCCTTCCTTTTCAAGGGAATTGATTACCTTTTCATAATCTTGGCTGCTAAAGCCATCTGCTATCAAAACAGCTACCTTACGTGTTGCAACGCTGTTAAACTTAGTATTAGCTTGACTTAAAGCAGGTGATTTATCTAGGTAGTTCTTCTTTTTGCCCGGTTGGTGCTTCTCCACATCCGCATCAGCACCAATTGCCTGATTAATAGGCTTTTCAATATCAGAAGGCACTTTCATACCTAGTCCCTCAGCTACCTTTTGGGCCATTTCTTCATTTATCTGATTAATTAGCCAAAGCATTCTTTCTTTTATAGAATCAATTGTACACTTGCCCAATTCAAAAGTGTAAGATGCTGCTATATGATCTTGCTCCCACTCAGCCAAACTACGGTAGAAAAGAGCGGGTTGGGAAAAGTGATCACTAAAACTCTCACTGCGAGTTCTGATCTTTTTAGCATCAATTCTTTCTTCATAAGAATCGAAAGCGCCTTCTGCTATTTTGCTCAAGTGAGGACAACCTCCACCCATGGTGTTAGGAAAATAAGCCGTGTCACCTTTAGGAATTTCCATTTGCATATGCCCATCTCTCTGGTTGTTATGCGTTTCAGTAATCGGTTTATTAATTGGAATTTGCTGAAAATTGATAGATCCTAAACGGGAAAGCTGCGTATCTCTGTAAGAGAAAAGTCTGCCTTGTAATAGAGGATCATTAGTGAAATCCAGACCTGGCACTATATGGCCAGGCAGAAAAGCAACCTGCTCAGTTTCTGCAAAAAAGTTATCAGGATTTCTGTTAAGGGTCATTTTTCCTACAATTTGTACTGGCACCATCTCTTCAGGTACAAGCTTGGTAGGGTCCAGCAAATCAAAATCAAATTTATGCTCATCTGCTTCAGGAATCAGCTGCAAGCCTAGTTCCCACTCAGGATATTGGCCGGCTTCTATTGCATCCCATAAATCTCTTCTATGGAAATCCGGATCTACACCGTTTATTTTTAGTGCTTCATCCCATGTTACTGAATGGATCCCTAATACAGGCTTCCAATGGAATTTTACAAAATGTGCTTCTCCTTTATCATTAATCATGCGGAAGCTATGAATTCCAAAGCCTTCCATCATTCTGTAACTTCTGGGGATTGCCCGATCGCTCATCGCCCAAATATGATTGTGCAATGTTTCTGTAGTATGTGATACAAAATCATAAAAAGTATCGTGAGCAGATGCTGCCTGTGGAATTTCTCTGTGTGGCTCCGGCTTAACAGAATGGATAAGATCAGGAAATTTCATGGCGTCCTGAATAAAAAATATGGGCATATTATTCCCAACTAAATCCCATGTACCTTCCTCGGTATAAAATTTTGTCGCAAAACCGCGAACATCCCTTGCCAGGTCTGGTGATCCCTTAGAGCCGGCAACTGTTGAAAATCTTACGAAAACGGGAGTTTTTCTCTTGATATCATTAAAAATTCCTGCCTTAGTGTATTGTGGAATTGGTTCATATAATTCAAACACGCCATGTGCAGCGCTTCCCCTCGCATGTACAATGCGTTCCGGAATACGTTCATGGTCAAAGCTGGAGATTTTTTCTCTCAGCAAAAAATCCTCTAATAAGGTAGCGCCACGTTCTCCACCCTTCAATGAATTATTGGTATCATTTATTTTAACCCCCTGTTTGGTGGTCAGTGGTTTACCAGTGTAATCTTTCTTATGCTGCGATAATTGCTCTTGCTTTTTAGAAGTTCCTTCATCGGAATCCTTCTTTTTGGATTGTTCCATAGTTTAAAAAATTTAAAAGTAAAAAGTTCTAGCCTTTACAATCGTAAATACATTCTTAAAAGTTGTGCATTGTTGGTTTTTGTTTGTACTAGTTCCAACTCTTGAGACCGATTCGGTGACTTTTCATCAGCTATACACCTTTAAATTTATCGTTATGCGTTCAGCTTTACTAGGATTGTTAGTAATATTAAGCCTCAGTTCATGCGACAAAACACCTGACTTTTGCACCCACATAGCTATAGTGGAAGATTTTACAGAATTGGATGGCTGGGGCTATCTTATAAAATTAAAGAATGGAGATTACTTGCAACCGATATTTTCCAGTATTGGATGGTGTGGAACGCCACCGCTACCAGAAGGCTATGACAATAACCCATTATCAAATTTTGAATTGAAGGCCGGTCAACGTGTGAGTGTGGGCTAAGAATTATTAGAAGATTATGGAACAATTTGCATGACTGGTAACGCAGCAAATAGTACATGTTTGGAGCTAAATTAGTGAGGCGCCTGTTGAGTGAAATGCTATTGAAGAAGATAGCTTTGCTAAATATGTTTTAATTTATTGAATATAGCCAGATGGCACAAGTACCAGATATTTAATATTTCTTCTGATTTTTAAGAGCTACCTCTGTGTTTATTAAAATAACAAGAGCAAAAATTTTAAGCACAGCCTCTGTTACATTTAATATTATTAACCCTTAGGAATTTTGGAATTGAGCAGATAAACTGAATGGTGTAAAAAGAAGATCTAAAAAAAGGAATATCAAAATAGTTCTACATGCCCATTTAAATCCGAGGCTCATTTTGGATATTAAGATAATATAGACCAATCAATAGAAATATTGCAACATATAATGTGGCAACTGCTTCAAAGGCATGATGAGTGTGAAGATATAACCAACGGGCAAATCACAATACTAGCGCAGCATACAAAAGTTTCGCAGATACACTATTCCAAAAAGTGTGTAACTACAATTTTAGTAGATAGGGTTTAAGATTGATTTAAACTTACCCTATTTTGAAATGTAATAAGAATGCTATTAAGTATTACCCCCCAGTTCCCAATAGGTTATGTCCATTTTTTACTAGCCTCTCTAATTGTTAAGAATACAGACTTGATTACAACATCATCTGTTGAATAAGAGAGTTTTTTCTTAGCGTATTTCCTAATTTTGTCATTAAGATTCTCGATTAGATTTGTGGTGTAAATCATTTTTCTAATCTCCACTGGATAATCAAAAAACACAGTCAATTCATCCCATATATTTTTCCAGCTTTTAACAGCGTATGAATATTTTGACTCCCATTTAAGGGCAAAATCATTCAATAAAGTTAAGGCAGCTTCTTTGTTTGGAGCTGTATAGCTTTGCTTGATATCCCTGCTAAATTCTTTTTTATCATTGCTTTTTATGTAAGCCTTGTTTCGTGGCCCCATAAACAATGTATGGGTTGTAACGCAAACTTATACATGTTGAAGCTTTTTTATTATCATACGTTCTGTACCTAAAACGTAATACCTATCTCAATATCAGTCATGTTTCGTGTCACGAAACATCTTACAAGTTGATCGCTTCTCGGTAGACATCAGATATAGTAGCGGTTTCCTGAGATAACGTTTTTTGTATAAACCACACCCATGTCTGACCTATCCGAAGTACCGACATTAGTTGTTATTTTCGTTGACTTTAATTTATATAAGCATTGATTCGTGCCTACCAGCCTTGGTTCGTGTCCCCACAAACAACGCTAGAGATACATTAGTTGTTATTTTTGTTCACTGTACTTCACATAAGCCTTGGTTCCGGTCTTCACTAAACGCCTTATGGTTTATAAAGGTCGGCACGTTGCACACGTCAGACCTGATTTTGGTCTTAAAAGAATTATATTCTCTCCAAGAGAAAACCAATATCTGATCTCTCCGAGGTACCAATATTAGTCGGTTTTTTTCAATAATTTGCTATCAACAAAAATTTATTGACCATGCTTTTGAGCCTTTAAATATTTTAAAGGCACATTTTTAGTCAATAGGTTATGAAATAACGAATAGATAAATTACCAAAAGAATTTCATTATTTTAATACCATTAGAAATGAGCATACCGACCTTACAATTGCCTTATGTAAGATTTCGATCACTATGCCAAATTAATTATGTTTATTTCATGTAACTTGGAATATAATTGGAATAGCAATAATCGAAATTTGAATAATTAATTTTTCATTAAACAAACATACCAACATGGAATTAATAGCAGAAAACGGACAACTGAAATTGTACTATGATAATGAAAATCATTGGCTTTATGCAGATTGGTTTGGAAGAGTAAAAGACGAACTGGTGAAAGAAGGTCTTGATATGATCGCCAAGGGATTTGAAAGCAAGCAAACTTCTGTTCTCCTCAACGATAATACTAATTTGTTAGGTACATGGACCGGGGTTATTCAATGGATTATTAACGACTGGTATCCGCGGGCACTAAAAGCAGGATACAAAAAAGTGGCCTTCATTTATTCACCAGACGCATTTACAAAATTTTCTGTAGATGCTCTCAGAAAACAGGACAAAGATTCGCCTGTTGAGCAAATGTCCTTTAAAAACATAAGCGAAGCTAAAAATTGGTTGCAAACAGAGTCAAAAATTTAAAGGTGGTGGAATGAAATTATTAATTTTTATTTGGATATAAGGTATCATACATTGTAACGGTAGGGATAAAGATATTTTGTTTGAACAATTTGCTGATTGATTGTATTTCAAGATTGAAGTTCAGGTTGGGTATCTCTACGGTTTTTTGATGTTGGTAATTATCGCATTAATTATATAAACCACATCCATGTCTGACCTCTCCGAGGTACCGACATTAGTTGGTGTTTTTGTTGACTTTACTTCTACCAGCTTTGGTTCGTGTGCGCACAAAACAACAAATAGTTGATAGGCGCAATGCAAAGTTACATGTGTTAGAGTTTTTTCAAATAATTGCTTCCGGGCGGAGTATAATTATTTGTAAGCTGGTATTGATTGAAGGCAGTAATATTACCAGCCCTATGGATGATTTATGAAATTGTAATACCTTTAATACATATGAGATATAACGGCCATATGGAGGTTATACTAATGTTGTGCTGCAGCTTACAAAAAGGCGAAACGAAATGAAAACTTTTAAAGAAAGCAAATGGCAAAAAAGATTTTATTTACGACTTTTTCTTTGGTTTTGGCTTATAACACATACAAGCTCACAACCATATTTTTTGAGTTATCACCAGAAAAGTTTTCAATACTTGCCATAATTGTATCAGCTGTAGCATTTAACTTCTTAATCACGGGTGTAATAGCTTTATTAGGGTTCGTGTATCCAACAAGCAGAATTTTATCTAATAACTATTATCAAATTGAAAACCCGAAAACGCTTAACTCATTATATAAATGGCTTAGAGTTGAATATTTTAGATTGTTTCTTTTGAAAACATTTTATCGAAATAAAGACAATAAAAAATATTTTAATGGCACAAAATCAGGGATTTTGCTTTTCGATTATAATACCAAGCAATCTGAATTTGGACACCTTTTTGCACTAATTTTCGTTTTTGTGCTATCATTGATTTTGTTGTTTGAAGGACATAAATTTGTTTTTATTTTGATGCAACCATTGAATATATTGTTAAATTTTTACCCTATAATGCTTCAGCGTAAACACCGAATCATAATCGAACGATTAATTAAAAGAACTTGAGAATAGTACGCTTAAACAAAAATAAAAGCCGACAGCACAGCATTGGCTACAATTTGTTGTGGCATTATGCAAAAAACAATTTTAAGAACCACCAAATGGCTCAATTTAATAAGCGGAAAAGTTTACAACGTTTCCCACAACGAAATCATAGTCTAAGCGTCAGCGGTAATTAGAAATGCCTAGAGTTAAAATTATAATACTATTTGCCGTTCTTAGCCTTCTGTCAACGGAAGTATTCTCCTGCTCTTGTAGTCGTGCCTGGAGAAATAGTTTTCTATCCAATGTAGGGCGGTTTAACGTTGTTGCAATGGGAACAATTGGACGGACGAATTCGAATGACGAATTTGGCAAACCATACCTAAATATCACAAAACTATATAAAGGCGCAGTTAATGATTCTATCATTCAACTTGTCGATGGCGGACTTGATTGCAGACACATGTGGATTGCAGATTCTGGAGTTCAGATAATTGTAGGATTGTTTATTGACAAATATAAAAACCATCATAATAAAGAGCTTTATTATGGAGCTGGTTGCATAACATCTGTTATAGTCTTAAGCGAAAACGATAGAGTGATTACAAACTCAGAACATATTGATTATGCTGGACAAGTACGTGAACCAAGAGTTAGTTGGTTATTTAGCAAAATGAAGCTTCGAAGATTTGAAAGACGGATAAATTTGAAAACGCTTTTCCACGAACCTGAAATAAGAAAAAACGCTAACAATGCATATAATGAATAGCCAAAAAAATCAATAATTTCAAAGCTTCTAGCTTATATCGAACTTTGTGCTTTATCGAAATTTTAGTGCTTCGAAATTGCCTACTATTCTTATACTAGACGTTAGTTCATTACATAACTATTCAATTCTACAACCTTCAACACTGCATTTTAGCGATAGTAATTACCAACACAGAGTTATTAAAAACAATATAATGATAGCCATTACCAACATGTTTATTGTGTTAATGAAACATTATACATATCTTTGAATTGGTAAATACCAACAATAAATACAATTTAAGGCATTAAAGATGGCAAATACCAACATAAATTGGTTGTCCATGAGTGACAAATCAATAATCTCCATAATTGGTGAATACATCAAACACCAACGTTTAATTCAAAATAAAACCCAAGCAAATATTGCTGAAATCGCAGGGATTAATCGATGGACTATGAGTAAAATTGAAAATGGAGAACCTATAACATTAACATCATTAATACAGATTCTAAGAGCTCTTAATCTACTTGATTTACTTAATGTCTTTAAAATTCAATCCCAATTAAGTCCTTTACAACTTGCAAAGCTAGACAAACAAAAAAGACAAAGAGCCAGCACAGCCGATGAAATGAGTAAACAAAGTAAGAGCAAATGGTAGAAGTAAGAGCAGCATTTGTTAAAATTTGGGGGCAAACTGTTGGAGCCGTAGCTTGGGATGAGGAGCAAGGACTTGCTAGTTTTGAATATGAGCCAAAGTTTAAATCTAACAACATAGATTTAGCTCCAATAAAAATGCCTATTAAATCAAACCAAAAGATATTTTCATTTCCAGAATTAAGATCTTCTAATAACAGCGAATATGATACATTTAAAGGCCTACCCGGCTTATTGGCTGATGTATTACCTGATAAGTATGGAAATCAGTTAATAAATATTTGGTTGGCACAAAATGGTCGCCCAGAAAATAGCATGAACCCAATAGAACAACTTTGTTTTATTGGTACAAGAGCAATGGGAGCTCTGGAATTCGAACCTACTCAACTAAAATCGGCTAAAAAAAGCTTTAAAGTTGAAATCAATGGTTTAGTAGATATTGCCCAACGAATGTTAAATAAGAGAGAGGCATTTGAAACTAACTTAAATGAAGTAGAACAACAGGCTGTAATGGAGATGTTGAAAATAGGAACATCAGCAGGTGGTGCCAGACCAAAAGCAATTATTGCATATAATAAAAAAACAGGACAAATCCGTTCAGGACAAGCAAATGCACCAAAAGGGTTTGAACATTGGCTAATAAAATTAGACGGTGTGAGTGATGCCCAGTTCGGAGAAAGCAAAGGCTATGGACGAATTGAAATGGCTTATTACGAGATGGCAAAAGATTGTGGTGTAAATATGATGGAATCTGAATTATTGGAAGAAAATGGTAGAGCACATTTTATGACAAAAAGGTTTGACAGAGAGAAAGGAGCAACTAAACACCATATTCAAACTTTTTGCGCAATACAACATTATGACTTTAATGAAGTTAGAAGCTACAGTTACGAACAGCTATTTCAAACCATGAGAATACTTCGCTTGCCGTACCCGGATGCAGAACAAATGTATCGTAGAATGGTCTTCAATGTTATCGCTAGAAATTGTGATGATCATACTAAAAATTTTGCTTTTCGACTTAGAGAGGGAGCTAATTGGGAATTATCACCGGCATATGACATTTGCCATGCTTATAGACCTGACAGTTTATGGGTGAGCCAACACGCATTAAGTATTAATGGGAAAAGGAAAGGCATTAAAAAAGATGATTTGATAAACTTTGCCAAGGCCATGAATATCAAAAAATCAGCGAATATTATTTCTGAAATTAATACTACGGTGCAAAATTGGAATATCTATGCTGATAAAGTAAATGTCAATAAGAAACAGCGAGATTCAATAAGTGAAACATTATTAAATCTTGACAAATAAAAAACAACATAGCCTGTCCCGTATGCTGGAAATGCAGTGTTGAGCGAATCAGTAGCCTGCTAAAAATGTTGCGCCCTTATGGGTAAACCGAAGTGATGTAGTTTAATGTAAAGGCTTAAAAGAGTGTACTTTTAAGCTGGAGGGAGTAATCAAATCAAGTCTTTTAAGGCTTCATTAAATGAATTTTGGTATTTTCATTGATTGAGGAGCTGTTTTGTCCTCATTTTAGCACATTTTGAGCACAGTTTTGCCCTTACGCCCGTTGCCACTTTATTTTTAGTGTAGTAGCAATTTTTTTAGCCAGTGGTTGGGTGGTCCCCGTTGGTCAAAAACTGCCACGATATTAAGTCTTGCTTTTTTGTAAGTAGGTCAGATGCACAAGCAGGTAGCGATTGATCCGGTAATTATGATTACTATCTTGCCAATTTCGCCTTCTACCCTCAGCAAAACATAAATGATCAAAGTACTAATCTGCAATCCGAAAACTCATCGGATTCTAGTATATCCGCCCAATATAATTAAATTTATAGATCGGCCTTGGCTCATGGTTCAAAAACAGCAAAGTGCTACGCAACCGCTTTTGTTTCTATGAAGGTGTTGGGAGGTATTAAAGAAACTAGCTTATTTAAAAAATGAGATTAAAATTAATATTACTTTCTTTTATTTATAATTCAGTATTTGTCCTCGCTTCTAGTGTAGACACGGTTATGGTGGCAAGTAAATCCATGAATAAAACTATTCCAAATATTGTAATTGTACCGGACAATTATGCTACTCAAAAAATTAGCTACTCTGTATTGTATTTACTGCATGGTGCAGGTGGAGATTTTACCAGTTGGATTTCTGAAGTGCCAAGTTTAAAAAAGTATGCTGATGACTATAACATCTTAATTGTATGTCCTGATGGTGGTTTAACAAGTTGGTATTTTGACAGTCCTGTCGATAATCAAAGTAATTATGAAACCTACGTTTCCAAAGAGCTAATTGTTGCAATAGATAAAAAATACAGAACAACAACGAAAAAATCTGCCAGAGCTATTACAGGTTTAAGCATGGGAGGGCACGGTGCCTTTTATCTTGCCTTTAAGCATCAAGATGTTTGGGGTGCGGCTGGGAGCATGAGTGGAGGTTTAGACATCCGTCCATTCCCTAATAATTGGGACCTAGCTAAACGATTAGGAAATTTTGCTGAACACCAAGAAGTTTGGGAAAAAAACACAGTAATTAACATGGTGTATAAGCTGAAGGGAGAAAGTTTGAAACTCATTTTTGATTGTGGAATTGATGATTTCTTTTATGATGCTAATAAGAGATTGCATGAGAAGTTGGTGGAAAGAAATATACCCCATGACTATATTGAACGTCCGGGAAGTCATAATTGGGATTACTGGTCAAATTCAATAAAATATCAGCTCTTGTTTTTTAACGATTACTTTAAGCCATAGAAAACAGCTGATGCCAGCAAAATATCTCTAGAATTGTGCTAATATCTTAATATTAAGGTTTAGACAATTTTACAATTGCAAAAACCTGTTTCCAAGTGAAAAAGTATTTATATATGTAGTTGCTGAATGAACTAGCTTTTGCGAACAAACACTATTACGCACCAGCTAACTTAATTATTTGCAAAGGCTGTTGAGATAACATACTTTTATATAATTTAAACAGTATAGCAGACTTATGATAGTTTCCTGCTAAGTGCAATTATCAGCAAAGAAAAATCGGAAGTTGTGCATCACTCTATTAATTTGAGCGCATCATTATGGAAAAAAGCCGCGAATTAGAACAAATAGATTGCCTCAACTGTGGAGCTTCTATAAAGGGTGCATTTTGCCACCATTGTGGACAGCATGTTCGCGATAACTTGGATCGCTCGCTGAGCCGGCTCTTAAGTAAGTTTCTCGGCAACATCTTCTTTTTCGATAACCGTTTTTTTCTGAGTGTGAAGTACTTATTTCTGTTTCCCGGGCGCATGACGGTAGAATTTTTGGCCGGTAAGAGAAAAAAATTTATCTCCCCTATTACCTTGTTTTTGTTTATCAACCTGATTTACTTTTTCGTCAACCCGCTATCAGACTATTCTCTTTCACTATATGACCAATACTCACAGCCTTATAGTATGTGGAGCCAAGGTTGGATAGACCATAAACTTAAAGAGGAAGGCACGGACTGGCAAAGCTATAGCATCACCTATCAAAACATGAGTGACAAAATTTCCAAGTCTATCTTAATTATCAATGTACCGATGATTGCCATTTTAGTGTACCTAATGGCCTTCAAAAAACGAAGATATTACTTCGACAGCCTCATTTTTGCATTCCATTTTTTCTCCTTGTTTTTGTTCAGTTGGATTATGTTGGATTGGGTAGGTTCACTTATTCATTTTTTATATAGTTATGATAATTCAATGCTTTACACCATCACCAGCAGTTTGTTTGTAATGGTCTTTCCTCTGCTTTACGCCATTCTCTACATCAAAAAATTTATGGCTATACGTTGGTATTGGGCCATTCCGGCGGGCGTGGGTGTGATGATCTCTGTATTGTTGTCGAACATGTTCTACCGCTTCATTATTCTTTTATTGACACTTTTAGCCACATGATACGTGAAACTTCTCATGCTTTTTCATTATTTTAAAGGGGAGCATACCGGCTTTTTTCTATGTGGTGGCCAATGCAATAAAAGCCTACTATATAGTTTATTTGAAGGGAACCTTTGATTAAGAAAAAAGTAAGGAAGTATAAAATATCTCAAGAAAGATTATATGGAGCACATAACACCTAAAATCCATAAGGGTGCAGCAGTTGAGCAAGTGCATCACTTTCTGCAAGTTCCGTCTCAAGTTGGTTGGTTTTTTCACCTTACGACTCAGCAGGTTTGGCAAATTTCAACTACATTTATTCCGCACGGCTGTTAGCCACATCGTATACCGTGCATTAAAAAGAACCGAACTGCAATGAGTTATACGACTTATTAGAACTGCTTTTATCATATAATGAATGGCAAGCTTATTTAATGACAGAATTTGAGTCAAACTTCATAATAAGAGAAATTAAACAAACTGAATATTATTTTCTACATGAGATGCTGTATCAAGCTATTTTCGTGGCAGATGAGACTAAAGTTTTGCCTCGGGAGATTATTGAACAACCTGATTTGAAACAATATATTAAGGAGTTTGGAAAAGATGGAGACTTTTGCCTCGTTGCAGAACACTATGGACAACTCGTAGGTGCCATATGGATTAGACTCATTAAAGGCTATGGCTTTATTGATAACCAAACCCCAGAATTGAGTATGGCTGTATTACCATCACACAGGGGGAAAGGAATAGCAAAACAATTACTAAGTAAAATGATTGACCGGCTGAAAGACAGTCGATTAAAGAGGGTTTCATTGAGCGTGGACAAAAAGAATTTTGCATACAGACTTTACATAAAATATGGGTTTGTTGATTATCTCGTATCTAAAAAATCAATAATAATGACAAGAAAATTGATTGAATTATAAAGAATGAAGTTGGCTATATATTACAATGGATGATATTATCATAAGGCAGGCGAATCAGTCAGATGTAGGAAAAATAACACAGTTGTTTTTTGATACAATTCAAAATATCAATATCCGGGATTATTCCCAGGAAGAGGTGGATGATTGGTCATCATGGAAAACGGACGTTGATAAGTGGCTGGAAAGCATCCATGAACAATATTTTGCTGTAGCTGAAATAAAAAATGAGATTGTAGGATTTAGTTCATTGGCAGAAGACGGATACTTGGATTTTATGTTTGTGGATAAAGATGCTCAAGGTCGAGGAGTGGCAAGTGCCCTTTTATCTGAAATTGAGAAAAAGGCAATTGAACAAAATAACGACTTGATTTATTCAGACGTAAGTTTAACGGCAAAGGGATTTTTTGAAAAGCAAGGATTTATTATAGAAAGGCAGCAATTAAAGAAATCGAAGAAGAAAGAATTGGTTAACTTCAGAATGATAAAAATGAAGAACAACGCATGGTGATAGCGTACTATTTTGAAGAAGATCGTCTTAAGGCAAACACCCACAATCCAACTACTCTTTCAGCAACTCACCAATTTTACCAAAAATATACAGATAGTTGGAATCGACCTTTTTACCGAAGCGCACCATCACCAAATCCTGCTCAGGATCTACATAAATGTATTGCCCTAGTATGCCAATAGCCATAAATGCCGGGCCGCATTCCTGCACATAGTATTGCCCCTCATTTCTTGTGGAAGCCGTAGCCCGCTGGTTAACATTTGCAATTTGGTTTACTGCGCTAACCGAGTCGTTAAAGTAAGAAATATCGCCCTGTTCGTCTCTAACGAGGCTTTCTTTGCTATACCATTGGTACTGGTAGCAGTCGTTGGCAAAGTTTGGTTTTACTGATCTTTCAATCCAGTCTTTGCTGATGAGCTGACTGCCTTCCCAGTTGCCTTCGTTAAGGTAGAGCCGGCCTAGCTTGGCGAAATCACGCGCTCGCGCATTAAGGCAGCAAAAACCTTTTGGTGTTTGGTGTTTTTTACTGTCCACATTCCAGGAGGCATCATATTCCATGCCTAGCGGTTGCCATATTTTCTCTTCAAAGTAATCTGAGAGCGGTCTTCCCGTTGCTCGCTCAACAACAATAGCAAGTATTTGTGTATTAATACTCTGGTATTCGTAATTCATGCCGGGGGCTTCTTTAATTTCAGTATGCAGAACCTGTTTCAAATGGTTGTTCCCGTAATAAAGCTTAGCAATTTCAGCAAAAGGATTGGTATAAGAGCTTTCATCGAATTTAAGTCCTGTGCGCATATTTAAAACATGCATAATTTTTATCTGCTCAAAACGCGGATCGCTTTCCATCAGCTCAGGAATATAAGTGGTGATTGGCTCCTCCACACTTTTTATTAAACCTTCGGCTACGGCAATACCTATCATGGCCGATACATACGATTTTGCTACAGAAAATGAGGTTACGATAGAGGCTTCATCATATCCTTCAAAGTAGTTTTCATACAGTATGCTGTCATTTTTTATCACCATAAAGGCTACTGTTTTGGTTTCGTCATCCAAATAGTTTGTTAGGCTTTTGGTACCAAAGCGCTCGCTGCTAATTTCTAAACTACCTATTTTTTGGTAGAGTGAATCAGGGCCATCATAAAACTGAAATGGTTCGCCTTTTTTACTGATTTCTTTCTGAGGGAATTTTTTATAATCATTGATATCCGCAAAGTTGTAGATAACGAAACGCCCTAAATGGCAACCGCTGAGTAAAATAGATAAGGAGCAAACGAGTAAGCGTAATTTCATACTAAACATTATTAGGGACAAACTCTTTATTTATGAAGCCCAATGTAATGCTTATGCGTGGAAATTCTAAATGTGCGCTGTTTTTTAAAGCCGCATGAGAGAACAGCTTAGGCTAATCCAAGCAAACGGTCAACAGTCGCCTTGGGAATGGTTTCCAAATCAGCCTCATTGTCAATATCAGTGAGCTGTTTTAGCATTTGATAGTTGTAACCAAGCGCTTTTAAATCAGCTTCCGTATCTGCCGTAACTGATTGAGTACTCCATGCTTTGTTGTAAAATAATTGCCTGATGGGCTTGTTCATACCCAGTAGGTAATAGCCGCCATCCGTACTTGGACCAATCACTGCCTCATTCGTTTTTAAGGCTTCAAAAGCTTGTTCAATAGTCGGGGCATCAAGTGCGTAACAATCGCTACCGATTATACAAATTCGCTCAAAACCAGAAGCAAAGCCCTGCTCAAAAGCATTGTACATTTTATCACCTAAATCACCGGCTGTTTGCAGCTTTTTGGTAAAGCCATCGCCGTCAAGCCAAAGGTCATTTTTATCGATAAAAGAGGAGTAGTAAATGTGTTTTTCTACGGAGAGCTGCCCAACCATTGTTTTGGTATGCTGCAACATGCTTTTATAAAATACCAACGCTTGCTCATCCCCAACGGTAGCTGCTAAACGTGTTTTGCATTTGCCCAATTCAGGGTTTTTTACAAACACAATTAGTAAATTTCTACTCATAAAATCAGTCGGTTACTTTTACGCCTTTCCCATCTTCCAGCCACTTGCCCCATCTGTTGTTATAAACGTGCACGCTGTCAGTTGCCTCACCTGAGGTGTTATAAATAGGATAGTCCTTATTCTTCCACTGAAAAATACCGCCATATAAATTGTAAACTTTTGTATAACCCGCTTCAAGCAGTTTTTCTCCAATACGCTCGCTTCGGTAGCCTACCGAGCAGTATACCACTATACTTTTATTCTTATCAATTGCGCTTATATCGGCTAGTTTAAAATTGTCGTAATCCGCAAATTGAGCATCTTTAAGGTGACTCACTTCATACTCTGCCGGGGCACGTGTATCCAGCAATACCACTTCTTCGCTTTTCATGAGTGCATCCAAGGCTTGGGGCTGAATTAGTGTGACTGTTTTTTTATACAGGTTGTTTAATTTCTGATCGTATGTTTGTTGTCCGCATGCCGATAAAATATTTAGCAGGCTGAGGCTCATTATTTGTAAAAAGCGTTTCATAGGGTGGGACTTTTAAATTTTTTGCGCGCACGGCTTACTTCAAATACGGCAAAACCAATTACAAGGATGTATTCCAATGCAATTATCCATAGTTGCTCGGTATAACGTGTGGTGCTGTAGCCGGCATAAGTTAAAAACACTAGTAACGACCAAAGTAACGGAAATTTATAGGTAGTAAGTACACTCAGCGCCACCATGGGTATAATATACCAGGGATGGATGGTAGTAGCAAACAGGCAGTAAATAAACCAAGTAAACAATGCGCGCTCTGCAATGGCTACTTTTATACTGACCAATAGATTGTACGCTACAATGCACACAAAACCGATAGCAATCACAAAGGGACCGGCTGTTTCAATAATATTATAGCCTTTAATCCAAAAGCCAAATGCACGGGCCAGATAGTAAATGCTAGCATTGAACTCAAAATTTTGAAAATAAAGCTGAGCGCTCTGCCCGCCTCCTGCAAAAATGCTGCTGTTTAAAAGCGGTGTAAAGGTAGCTGCCACCACAGCAAGACTAATGAGGACGAATGCCACATATTTCCATATTTTCATCTTTCTGAAAAAGGCGGCTAACAAAATAATTGGGAGAATTTTAAATGCTATAGATAAGCCCATAGCCAAAGCACTTTTTATCCATTGCTTTTTGTGTATGAAGTACAGTGCCAGAACAAAAAAGCAGATAACGAAAGCTTCAAAATGCAGGTTACCGCTCAGCTCCAGAATTACTAAAGGGTTAAAGGCATAGAATATGAATTTTCTATGATTGAATCCATTGGCGGATATTAATTTTGATAAATGTAACAGTGTAACGGCTTCTGTACTAATAATCAAAATTCGTAAAACAATAATTGAAATTGTTGTATCATTAAAAAGAGCTGACAATATAAAAAGGAGCTGATTGATGGGTGGATATATGGTATAATAAGCTGGTGAATTTAGCTGATTGTACAGCTGGGCATCAGGCAAAGGCACTTTTGCTTGCATAAGTTCTATGGGTGTGTATTGAAAGGCATCTACACCGGAAAGCCATAATTTACCATCCCAAATAAAGCGGAATACATCTTCCGACAGGTTAGGAACGGCAAACAATAGCACGAGACGAAATACTAATCCAACTATAATAATATGCTTAACTCTGAAAGGCTCTTTTCGGAAACAAAAATAGGAGTAGATGGTGAATAGAACCGCATACTGGGTTAGGAGTAGGGCAGTTTCATGCCTTTGGGTAAAATAGGTAATGGTGATAAGCAGCAGGCCAAATATAATCAGCAGCACATATTTGCGGCTGAACTTCATTAATGCTTCAACTTAGGGCTCACCGAATAATAAAATACAACACCATAACCAACCATCAGCATAAAATGAAATATAACGAGGCCGTAATCTCCCAAGCTAAACCCAAGCCAAATACCAAAACCGAAATACAGCGTAAATATTGCCTCTAATATGGTTAGCCAGCTTATTTGCAAATTGAGGTACTTGTTTTTTCTCCAGTCGCTATTACCGGCCTTTGCAACATTGAATTTCGGTGTTCTTATAAAAGCCGATTTAAAGCCTAAAAGCCCCTCTGCTACAGCAATGGCGTTGTGTAATGATAGCCCCATTGAAACGGTGATAAATAGCGGAAAAGTTTTGATGAAGTAGAACCGCTCATTTTTTTGTTGCTTGGTGGCAATCCAATAAAAGATGCCAATGGAAAAAAAGCCGAGTAAAAATACGCTTCCTATCTGGAAAAGGGTGGCAAGCTCAGGATGTATGCTTTTTATGTACAGCATAGGCACGCTCAATAGGGCAGTCGCCAGTATGGCAATAAAAACTGAACTGTTAAATAAGTGAAAGAATGCGTGTAATTTATTGCCAACGCTAATGGGAGCCTTTAATACTTTCCCGAAATTTTTTCTGGCTGTTTCGGCACCACCTTTATTCCACCTAAATTGTTGCGATTTTATAGCAGGCATAATAATGGGTAGTTCAGCGGGCGATTCAATCTCTTCCTTGTACAGAAACTCCCAGCCCTTGAGTTGGGCCCTATAACTTAAATCTAAATCTTCGGTAAGTGTATCTGCCGACCAGCCCCCGGCATCTACAATAGTTTCTTTTCGCCAAACTCCGGCTGTGCCATTAAAATTTATAAATGAGCCAGCGTGGCTTCTGCCTACTTGCTCAATGCTGAAGTGCGCATCGAGCCCGAAAGCCTGCAGCCTGGTTAGCATGGAATATTTTTTATTGGTATGTCCCCATCGTGTTTGTACTACCCCCACATTTCTTTTCTTAAAATAAGGTAAAGTTGCTTTTAGGAAATGTGCTGGCGGAAGAAAATCTGCATCAAAAATCGCTATAAAATCCGCTTTGCTTATTTGCATCCCATATTGCAGTGCTCCTGCCTTGAAGCCGATTCGGTCGCGCCTTCTTATCAGGGTAATAGTTTTACCTTTGGTTGCCCACTCCTCAACTTTAGCTTGTAGCAGGCCGGTGGTCTCATCAGTAGAGTCATCGAGCACCTGTACTTCGAGCAGATTATCAGGGTAGTCCAATGAACAAATACTGTCAATTAAGCCTTCAACCACATACTTTTCATTATAAATTGGTAGCTGAATGCAGACGCTGGGCATAAAGTCTTTTGATACGTGCGCAGGAAATACTATGTTTTTCTTGGCGCGCAGGTAGTGCCAGGTAAGGTGCAGCTGTCCTAAACTGAAGCAAAAAATGAAGATCAGTCCCAGTGCATAAATCGATATAACTATCCACTCCCAAGTCATGCTACAAATATCTAAAAATAGTGTACAAAATTTTATAACCGGCCAATATAGTTCCTTTTACAGTGCCCGATACTTTCGATTGCCCTATACGCGCTTTATAGTTTACAGCCACCTCCGTGCATTTTAGCCCGGCCTTGGCAGCTTTCACTTGCATTTCAACAGTCCAGCCAAAAGTTTTATCTTGCATATCAATTTCTAGCAGCTTACTGTATTTAATGCTCCTAAAAGGACCTAAATCCGTAAAATGTTCATTGTAAAATAGTGTAATCAGATTGGTAGCCAGCCAATTACCAAATACCTGAGGTATAGTCATCGATCCTTTCTCTCGTTCTCCTAATGCACGTGAGCCTATCACTAAATCGTAATTTTCTTGCAAAATAGGTTCTATCAACAAAGGCATTTGCTCAGGATAATCTGAAAAATCGGCATCAAGAAACACCACAATATCTGGATTAATTTCCTGTGATTTTATGTACGCCATTCCTTTTAAACAAGCATTTCCATAGCCTTTTTTGGGCTGATCTAACACTAAGGCTCCGGCTCGCTCAGCCATCAATCCGGTATTATCGGTAGAGCCGTTGTTCACTACAATAATAAGTTGCACCAAGCCTTCAGGAATGGCAGCAACTACTTTACCTACAGCATGTTCCTCATTAAAGGCAGGAATAATAACTACTATTTTTGGATGCATCTATTCATTTAGCCTGCAAATTTACAAATTTGAAGTGGTTTTAATGTCTCATTATTGACATTAATAGGTATTAGCAATCCTCTTTATTAGTGTGAGTTTAGCACAGGTTGTAACAAGGAGATCATGCTTAATAATAATAGATTGGCTCATTAATTAAAAGTATACGCTAAAACCTGTTATAATGGCAGTTTCTTGCTATTCACAAGGTTTTTACAAGACAATGTGTCTGTATTTTTAAACTGCCTTTAATTGGAATGTTCTTTGTTTAGCGATAATACATTACTGAAGAAAGAAAACAGATGATGGAAGGAACGAATTTACTCGAAAATAAAACTTTACTAAGAAACTTACTCTTTCAGGGGGATCAACTACATACCATTTCCGGAGGTATAGCTCAGGTGACTTTGGAAGTAGAACAGAAGGAGACAGGTTTCCTGATTGAAATAAACGCACCCGGTATTTCAGCCGCTAATTTTAAAATACTAACTGAAAATAAGCACATGCAACTTTTTGCCGCACAAATGAATCAGGCAAATAGCGGCATCATGATTCCGTTATTCTACAGAAAAATTGATTTACCGGATTACGCTGATATAGAAGGTGTGATAGCAGAACACAAAGGAAATGAACTTAAAGTTTTTGTACCAATAGGCTTAAATACTAGCCATGGGAAGCATGAAATACAGATAAAACAGCTATAAATTGCGCATGGTTAGGAGTGGGGTATTTACTGACCATGTTGAATTCCTCACATTATAAGCTTTGCTAGTTTCGTCTTTTTAGGATGATATGGCAAGGCTTTTTTTGCTTAAGATTTTTAATTGCCCCAAGTTGGCACCTTGCTTTTAGTTAAAGATGATAAGGTTAAAACAACTTTTTAAAACCCGGCTCAACAAAATTTCACAAAGTGCATTATTCAGTAAAGCAGATGGGATTTACAGCACACCTGAGGGTTCGTTCGATGGATACTGCGGTTTACAGGATGCTGGAATATACCGCTGGCTATGAGTGGCTTTGGCATTCAGGAATTTCTATTAGTACGTTTTTTTGCTCTAGCCATGGGTCATCTTAACCATTCAAATATTAAAATACCGCTAGGTTAAAATAAGTACCTATTTAATAATCCACAGATACACATTTTGCACCACGCCAAAGAAATACCGCATAGTTGTGGGGTTAATTATGGCATATCGCTCAGCCTTTGGGATTACCTGTTTGGTACGAATTACATCCCGAAAGAGGGCAGAGATGTACCTCCGGGTTTTGAGAAAGTGAAGGAATTTCCATTTACTTTTAAACAGGAGCTGGTTTTGTGGTTCTAGGCGAAAGCAAAAGTCGTAGATCCATCCTTACATAAGCTATGAGTTTAATGGCTAAAGATGTAATTTTGCACTATGTATAATTTTTATCCGGGACCTTCCAAATTAGATGCTCGCACAGCACAGTATTTTCAGGAGGCTGTTGATAGTGGTATTTTGGAGCGAAACCATCGCTCGGAGCCGTTCCGGCAATTATACAAAGAGACACTTGCTCAATTTCAGCAAAAATTAAATGTTCCGGCTACTTATAAGTTAGTGTTTATTTCCTCCGCCACGGAGGCATGGGAGATCATTACGCAGTCCTTAACAGAGAAAGGGAGTTTACATTTCTATAATGGTGCTTTTGGTGAAAAATGGTTTAACTATGCGCACAAAGTCAATTCGAAATCGGCTGCTCAGAAGTTCAATATAAATACAACTCCTGAAATCACGTCTGAAAACGAGCTGTACGATGTGTTGGCTTTTACGCATAACGAAACAAGCAATGGCACTCAGCTACCGCTTACTTTTATGCAAAAAGTGAGAGCCGCGGGCAGTCAACAGCTTATTGCGTACGATGTTACCTCATCCATGGCGGGTCAAAATTTGGATTGGTTAGTAGGCGATATATGGTTTGCATCTGTTCAGAAATGCTTTGGGTTACCATCTGGTTTAGGGGTGCTGTTGTTGAGCCCGAAAGCTGTAGAGAGAGCAAAAAAAATAGAGGACCGAGCTCATTACAATGCTGCTTTATTTATGTTGGAAAATGCGGAGAAGTGGCAAACACATTACACGCCAAATATTGCACATATTTTTATGATGAACCGGCTGTTGGAGGATAGGGAAAATATTCAAAGTATTGAAAGAAACATCAATTAAAGCGCGCTTTAGAAGTATATGGCGCTATATCATCATTGAAAAATTTTAAACTGCTTGTTAACCAATAGAAGTGAGATCGAGTACTGTTATAGCTTTAAAAGGGCGGGCAGCGCTGATTGATAAACTCAAGCGAGCTGCTTCTGAGAACAATATTTTATTAGGTAATGGCTACGGAGAGTACAAAGCAGATACTTTTCGGCTTGCCAACTTTCCGGCCATAACTGATTTTGAGTTTGATTTTTTACTCAATTTCCTCAAAAAATTCGATAGCGCTTATTAGAAACTCAGGTTAGAAGTAAAAGCTATCAGTTTTAACAAATAAAATAATTTTACAGCCGATTGAAAGGATGAAAACTTATTGTACCTTTGCGCAAAATTTTAGATATGCTCAATTTCAAAGAAATTATTTCCGTATCACTTATCCTTTTTTCAGTAATTGATATTTTAGGTTCTGTTCCTATAGTTATTGATTTACGTAAAAAGTTAGGCCATATACAATCGGGTAAAGCCACCATTGTAGCCGGCATTATTATGATTGCCTTCCTGTATGTAGGAGAATCTATTTTAAGGCTATTTGGTATTGATATTGCCTCTTTTGCCATTGCCGGAGCCATTGTCATGTTTCTTATAGGTATGGAAATGGTGCTCGGCATCACCATATTTAAACATGAGGATGCAAGCGCTTCCAGCGCATCAATTATACCCATTGCCTTTCCATTAATTGCCGGAGCAGGTACCATGACTACGCTTATATCGTTAAAAGCAGAGTTTCAGCAAATAAATATAATTGTTGGTGTGGTACTTAACCTGGTATTAATCTTTATTGTGCTAAAAACTTGCGGATGGCTGGAAAGAAAAATCGGTCAGGCAGGATTTAGTATTTTGAGAAAAGTATTCGGAATAATACTGCTGGCCATATCTATTAAACTATTTAAAAACTTCTTTTAGTGGTTACAATTTATACGGATGGCTCAGCACTAGGTAACCCCGGTCCGGGTGGTTACGGCATTGTTTTGCGCTTTGGCGACAAAGTAAAGGAAATAGCTGCCGGATTTAGAAATACCACCAACAACCGCATGGAGCTGCTGGCAGTAATTGTAGCGCTGGAAAACCTCAAAACAGTTAAATATCCTATACACATCTATAGCGATTCTAAATACGTGATAGACTCTATCTCGAAAGGTTGGCTATTTAATTGGGTTAAAAAGGGCTTTAAGGGTAAAAAGAATGTTGACCTGTGGAAGCGATACCTTGAAGTTTCACAGCCGTTTACGGTTACTTTACACTGGGTAAAAGGCCATGCGGGTAATCCGGATAATGAAAGGTGCGATCGATTAGCAGTGGAGAAAGCACAGAACGGGCCACACAGCGTGGATGCAGGTTTCGAAAATCAGTAATTTCATCCAACAAATACAATTATCTCTCGTTACCTCCGCTGAATCAATTTTTTAAAATAACGTAATTGCCTGCTTAATTGAAGTTATACCAGCTAAAAATAGGTGCGTAAAGTTTGGTTTTTTGATGTAAATTAACACAATAGCAGGGCATTGCCAGTAAAAGCAGATAATATAAATGACTTACAAACAGCTGAACATTAAAAATGTAGGAAAGTATTTATTGGTAGCCACGCTACTTTTTTTCGTTTCGGGCAATCTTACCGCGCAGGATTATAGAACTGCCGTAGGTGTAAGAGGTGGTTATCCCTCCGGTTTAAATGTTAAGCATTTTATCAAAAAAGACGTGGCGCTTGAAGGCATTATTTCCGGTTATGCCAGAGGTTTTGAGTTTACAGGCCTTTACGAAATTCACAAACAAGCTTTTGACACACCTTATTTAAACTGGTATTATGGTCCCGGTTTTCATATTGGTAGCTTTGGTGATAGGAATGTACCTTTTTATTACAGAAATAGATATGAGAACGGATCCGGCCTTGCGCTAGGACTTGATGCGGTACTGGGGCTTGAATACACATTGGATGAAATCCCGTTTGTGTTGGGTGTAGACATTAAGCCGGCTATTGATTTTCTTCCCGGAGCTTATTTTTATGTGAATGCAGGTCTTTCAGTAAGGTTTTACTTTTAAGCAATTACAAAGTAGTGCTGTTTAGTAAAGACCTTTTATTCTTCTCTTGAGGAGAAGGAGTAAGTGCCTGCCCGCCTTTTGCGGGTTGAGGACACAAACAAAACCTTAATTAAACGACATTGAATTACAAAGTTTAAGTTAAAAGCTATCGGGCTTCGGTCTGATAGCTTTTTTCATGCAAATGATTTTCAGGTTCAAACAATTTAATATTCAACAAAGAGCTAGCGCTGCAAAAATAACTACCGATGCTACTATTTTTGCAGCCTGGCTTCCTGTTTCTAATGTTGCTCGGTCGGCACTTGAGATAGGAGCAGGTACAGGGGTGCTAAGCCTTATGTTGGCGCAGCGGTTTCCGGAGCTTAGCATTACAGCTGTTGAAATAGATGAAAAGGCATTTGCTGAGGCCAGGCAAAATTTTGAGCAGTCA
The DNA here is from genome assembly GCA_963832285.1 of uncultured Cytophagales bacterium. Taxonomy (GTDB): domain Bacteria; phylum Bacteroidota; class Bacteroidia; order Cytophagales; family Cyclobacteriaceae; genus Marivirga. The sequence continues at coordinate 62,114 of CAWHTP010000010.1, read as the reverse complement.
CCCTTTGCAGCACGTTTATCTATTGCGCATACAAGCATTCAACAATTTAAGCCGGATGTGCTATTCGATGTTATATTTAGCAACCCTCCTTTTTTCACCAACAACCTGCAGTCGGTAAGTAATAAAGCCAGGAATACCGCCTACCATACCAATAAGTTAAACTTTGAGGAATTAGCGATCAGTATTGAAGTTAACTTAGCAACAGCCGGTTCGGCATTTATTATGCTGCCCATTTATGAAAGTCGGCTTATGGAGGCAGAAATGAATAGGAGGGGTTTTGCACTTCACCAAAGCTTGTTGATAAAACACAACCAGGTGAAAAATCCGCTAAGAAAAATTAATGAATTTAAAAGAGCGGAAACAAAACATCCGCAAGTCCAATCAATCGTAATCAGGGATGCGGATGGTAGTTTCTCCGAAGCTTATAGCAGGTTGCTCGCTCCTTTCTTAACTATTTTCTAGTCTATTATCTGCTCTGTTTCAGTAATGGAAATACCATGTTGTGTAAGCTCTTTTAAAATGGGCGTATAAATTTCTTTCTGCGTAGGTACTTGTACACCTCTTAAGTTAATGGTGCCGTTTAATATGTTTTTAGCAGCTATGCCCAAAGGTAAACCTACGGTTTTGGCCATGGCGGTAATTTGCTCATCTTCCCCAAACGATACGATGGACGAAATTTTAGCGTAGCGCTTTCCTTCAATAATATACTCAAATTTATGCTGCATCACTATCATATCCTTATCACCGGGCGATAGACTCATTTTTGCTTCCATAACAGCTTGTAGTACCTGCGCGGGAGAGCCCTTTTTTATGGGCAACGGCTTATCATCAAAAAAGCCCAGCCAAGCTATTTTATTAAATATCTCACCGTTTTTTTCAATACCCGTGTACTCGCAAAGCTTGTCCTCTACGGATATTTTGCTATCGTACTTTAAAAAAGCATTCAGAAAAGCACGATGGCTAAGTTGCTCTAACGCTTCTACCTCATAAGTATCATCCGTTATGCCAAGTTGTACAAAAATATTCCAAGCCTCAGAATAACCGGGCTGGCGCAGTGTGCCCCTTAGTAAGGTGGGGATGTCCTGTATATCGTAAATTTTTCTGTAAGAAAGCGAATCTCGGTTGGGGTAGCCTTCAAATTCACCTAATCCATCTATCGAGACATTTTCAAGTCGTTTAAAAAGCTGGTGGTAGGGGATGTATTTGTAACGACCATTTCGTATAAAGCTGGCTGTACCCTGCCCGGCTAAAACCACATTTCTGGGGTTCCAGGTAAATTTGTAATGCCATGGGTTATTATCGCTTTCTGGCGCAATTAAGCCACCGGTAAAAGACTTAAACGAGGCCATTTTGCCACCTTTTTCTTTTACGGCATCTATAACTTCCATGGCCGTCATGTGGTCAATACCAGGATCTAGCCCACATTCCATTAAAATAAGCGTATTTTGCCCCTTGGCAATATCCGATAAAGCATTAATATCATTATTGTTGTAAGAGGCAGTAACTAAATGCTTGCTTAAGTCCACACACACCTCTGCCACTAAATGATGAAAGCGCGCGGGCAACATGCTTATCACTATATCAGCTTTGGTTATCTCATCCTTAGTTTGAATTTTGTTGAGAATATCGAATTGAATGCAACTTACTGCAGGGTGCTTATCTGCCTTTTCTTTTGCTAAACCTATGTCAAAATCGGCTAGTTTAATTTGCCAGTTTTCTGCCTGAGCATTTGCTTTAAGGTAATTGATTAAGGCACTAGAAGACCTGCCGGCACCTATTACTAAAATATTATTCATTTCTATATTTTTTTACAAATTCAACTTTTGCTACTAATGCTTACTTAAATATCCTTTTCTGGTGGCAAAGATATTAATCTACCCTTCGGAAAAAATCACGCATTGATAATAATATGCTACTGTCGTTTAATCAAGCTCGTCTATATGACCTCATCTCGCCAAAGGAGGGCAGGCACTTTAAAACCTTCAGCCCCAAAAGGTGGTAAGGTTACATCCAAACGATTCTGAATAATGTACTAAAAGCTCTTTTCGATAGAATAAAGTAAGATGTAGCGCATATTATTGTAGAAATAATTTATTAGTCTTAATATTAATAAATTTCTTGCGCCAATTAATTTATTTGCGGTTTTTTTTATGAGATGAATACATTCTAAAAATCAATGCTAAATTGTGCTTTGAAAAAATTGAAATAGGCAGTTGGGCTAGTCAAAAAATGTTTTTAAAACCTACAGTTTTAGGGTTTACTGATACAATTTCCACATGGTTAAACAAGATATAGAAATAGCAGATTTGAGGAGGATCACCGAGTTAGTAAAAGAGACGTACAAGTACGACTTCACTAACTATGCGATGTCCTCATTTCGAAGAAGAATACTCCGCATTATGGAGCTTAACAAGTTTGCCTCGGTTGATTTGCTGATAAAGAGATTAAAAGATGATAGCTCATTTTTTAGTGAATTTATTACTGAAATTACCGTGAATGTGACAGAAATGTTCAGAGATCCTTCATTTTGGCGCGAGTTAAGAGATAATGTTATCCCCAATATTTTACTCAACCACAATAACATAAGTATTTGGCATGCCGGCTGCTCCTCAGGAGAGGAAGTGTTTTCTATGGCCATTTTGCTAAAGGAAATGGGCATACTTAATAAGGCTAAGATTATAGCTACAGATATTGATAAGGTGATTCTGGAAAAAGCCAAGACGGGGCGCTATGCTATAAAGAACATGGAGCTCAATGAAAAAAACTACATCAGGTTCGAAGGAAAACAAAAATTTAAAGATTACTTCATTGAGCAAAATGGTAAGGCTGTTATGGATAAAACATTGGTAGAGAATGTTTCATTCCGTGAGCATGACCTGGTGCAGGGTTTGGTTTTCAACAAATTTGATTTGATTTTATGTAGAAATGTAATGATTTACTTTAATCAAAACCTGCAAAACGAAGTGCTCAAAAAACACCACGAAAGCTTATTTAAGTATGGCTATATGGTTATTGGCTCCAAGGAATCGCTAATATGGTGCGAAATAGCCAACAAATTTATTGTGGTAAATAATGAGGAAAAAATCTATAAAAAAATTAAGGACTGAGACAGCAAAGGGTACTTAATGAGTAAATACAATCTCCATAACAAGTATAAAGCAATAGTGATTGGCGGTTCTGCCGGGAGCTTTCAGGGAATTGCCCAGATACTCTCTGCTTTACCCGCAGATTTTGCTTTGCCCATTATCATGTGCCTGCATAGGCTAAAGCATGTGAGAAATGGATTTGTGGAGGCACTGTCTGTAAAAAGTATTAAACCTGTGGTGGAGCCATTTGATAAAGAGCAGATTAAGCGGGGTAAGGTCTATCTGGCTCCTGCCAATTATCACCTATCATTTGAGTTGGGCAATACTTTTTCATTATCAACAGAAGAAATGTTGAATAATTCTAGGCCTGCAATAGATATAACATTAGAAACTGCCGCATATAATTATAGAGATAAATTAATTGGTATATTACTTTCGGGCGCAAATAAAGATGGGGCATTAGGGATGAAGTGTATTAAGGACAGGGGAGGCTTAACAATTATTCAAGATCCGCAAGAGTGCATGATTGATACCATGCCGGTTGCAGCCAGAAATTTAACTGAAATTAACTATACGCTTAAAGTTGAGGAAATAATTAAATTCCTGTATGAATTAAATAAATTGTACAAATGAATTTAAGCGTAAATTCTGTGAAAGCGGAACATTTATATATATTTGATTCAATATCGTTTAGATAAGACCTTACCTCCTTCTCTTGGGGAGAAGGATTAAGTGCCTGCCCGCCTATGGCGGGATAAGGTCATAACGACAAGCTTATCTAAACGACATTGATATTTGATTTGACTAATAATTATCAAGGGGTTGCAAACTATAGTTTAAGGCAGTCTTTAACGATAAAATATTCAATGTGGCTTTAAAACCATAATATTAATAATGAAGGTGATTTATAAAAATTTAATAATCGTGCTCTCCTTACTCTTTACGCTTAGCTTACTGGGTATGGCTTATTATTTATATATTTTTCCTGAGCGCGTAGCCACAGTTACACATGTTATCAGCCTGAATGAAACTGAACGATTGGCTCCTGTTTTAAAAGAGCTTTACACTTTTTCGGCCATATCTCTTGGCTTGGGTCTGGCTGCAATTCTCTTAGCTGTTTTTGCTAAAAATGTTAATAACGAAAACAATGTGGTATACATCGAGAAGTTTAAAGAGAAAAAGGAGCAAGCAGGAAAGACGCAAAATACTAAAGTGGATAGGCAGGAAACGGATGAAAATGTTAAAGCCATAAAGGCAAAAATTACGGCTGAGAAAAATGCAAAGAAGAAAGCGGAGCTGGTCCTTTCATTAATTGCTGAAGAAGTTGAAGCGAGCCAGGGAGCTGTTTATAAGAGTATAAAGCATGAAGGGAAGAATATGATATCACTTTTTGCAGCTTATGCTTTTGTATTACCAGAAAGCCAAACAATTTCATATGAATTTGGTGAAGGCCTTTCCGGGCAAGTAGCAAAAGAACAGAAGATGGTGATTGTAAATGACATTCCTGATGGGTACATAAAAATTTTATCAGGTTTGGGAGAATCAAAGCCTGCCAGTTTAGCGATTTATCCTATTATGCAGAATGATGTATTGGTAGGCGTTGCCGAAATAGCATCCTTCAAAGAATTCCCTGAAGCGCAAATAGTATTTATGCAAAAAGTATTTCAGTTGCTTTCAGAATCCCTACAGCAGGACGATAAGAAAGTTGAAAGCAAAAGTAGTTAATGAGTATTGAAGAGGCACAGCATGTTAAAAGATATTAAAATTGGTACCAAGATAAGTGCGGTTTTACTTTTTGTAGTATTAATCAGCATTGTGGTTATAAGCTTAATTACTTATAATATGAGCGTACGTTCAATAGAGCGGCTCAATTTCGAGCGTTTAACAATAAAAAGCCAATTAAAAGCGGATAAAATTAATGGTAAATTTCTGCAGCTCAAGCAGCATGCTACTCATCTCGGTAACCTATCAACCATACAAACAGGCGTAAGGCAACTACAGCAAAACGATACCACCATAAACCAAGACAGCCTGAATGCTGTAGTTCTAGTTCAAATACAAAATGAGGTAAAAAATTTTACTGAAAGCTACGGCATTAGTGGTGTAACCATAACCAATGTGGGTGGTAATGTGCTTTATAACTCAAACAGCAACTTTACCGAATTTGAGGAAGGAAATGATATAGCAACTCGCTTCCCTGCATTTATTGAAGGAGCCTTAGATGGCTATTATTTCAGCCAAACAGTAGTTGTGGGTTCTAAAAGCCAAGTACTTTATGGCATGCCTTTAATAGATGATTATAATAGCCTGGCAGGTGTTTTAATCCTTACTCAAAGCATGACTCCTATTTATGATATTTTAAATAAGCGATCGAAAAATGAGTACGAGACTATCAAGAATATTTTAGCTGTACAAATGGGTGATAGTGTGTTAATTTTAAATAACCCCAATGCTGATGTTGATAGCCTTGCACCAATGAGTGTACTTGTAGGTGATGAAAACAATGTGGCCATACAAGAGGCAGCGAACGGTAAAAGTGGCTTCACTATTGATAAAGACTATAAAGGGCATGAGCTATTAGCTGCCTGGAATACTATTCCGGTTATTAACTGGGGTGTTGTAACTCAGATAGATCGCAGCGAATTAGATGAGCAAATTGGAAGCTTAGTGCGTAATTTTACCATTGCAGGTTTAATTTTGCTTTTCATTACTTTCATAATATCCCTTATATTTTCAAAATTTTTAATTAGCCCCATTAAGGCTTTAAAAGAAACGCTAAAACTATTGGGGAAGGGTATTCTGCCTAATAATGTTCCGAAGGAATCGAACGATGAAGTGGGTGAAATGGCTGTTATTCTTGACAGCTTTATAAGCTCTTTAAAAGGCACTGCCTCCTTTGCCAAGCAAATTGGTGAAGGCGATTTTAATGCCGACTTTAAGCCAATCTCCGAGCAGGATACTTTGGGTAATTCCCTCATTAACATGCGCAACTCCATCCAGGAAGCAGAAAAACGAGATAGAGAGAGAAATTGGATTGTTACAGGCGTGGCCGAAACAGGTGAAATACTTAGAAGCAATGATGATTTAGAGGAGCTTGGAGATGAGATTTTGAGCTATGTAACAGATAAAATTGAAGCAGTACAAGGTGCATTTTATGTACTTAATGATGACGATTCCGATAGTTATTTTCTCGAGATGAAATCGAGCTATGCGTACAACAAAAAGAAGTATATGAAAGCCCGTTTCAAATTTGCAGAAGGCTTAGTAGGACAATCTGCCATTGAACAAGATACTTTACTACGTACCGAAATTCCGCATGATTATGTATCAGTTACTTCAGGTTTGTTAGGTGATAAGCGGCCGAGCTGTATTTTAATTGTGCCTTTAATAACCGATGAGAAAGTGTATGGTGTGCTTGAGTTTGCAGGATTCGAGAAATTTGACTCAAGCCAAGTGAAATTTGTTGAAGAAATTAGCCTCATTATTGCCAGAACAGTATTTAATATTAAAATTAACGAACGTACCAGAAAACTCCTGGCGGAATCTCAGGAAATGAGTCAAGAACTGCAGGAGCAGCAGGAAGTGCTAAGGCAAAATGCTGAGGAAATGGAGGCTACCCAAGAGGAGTTGCAACGCACGAACCAGCGACTAGAAGACCAAATTGAAGAGGTAAATCGTACCCAGAAGCGCATGCAGCTACTGCTAGAAAATGCTTCGGAAGTTATTACAATTTATGAGAAGGATGGCACCGTTCGATACATCTCACCTTCCGTAGAGAAAATTCTCGGTTACACGCAAGAGGAGCTTATCAACACCAAAGATGCTGATAAAGTACACCCGGAATCACGTGAGGACGTGCAGGAATTGTTTAAACAGTTGCTTGCCAATCCTAATGAATCCACTATCTCGCAATATCAATATTTAAATAGCGAGGGGGAATATGTATGGATTGAAGTAACAGGCTCCAATCAACTGGAAGACCCTGCTATACAAGGTATTATATATAACACCAGAGATATAACTGAGAAAAGAAGGGCAGAGCAGGAAGAGCGTATGCGAAGTAAAATGCAGGCATTGTCAGAAAACTCTATTGATTTAATTGCTCGTATTGATAGTGAGGGCAAGTTTTTTTATGTTAACCCAATGATTGAGCGCTATACCGGAAAAACACCGGCCGAGGTTATTCAAAAGGAAGTATCGGCATCGGGTATTGAGCCAACAATTGTAGAGGAATGGTTACACTTGCTAGCACGCGTAAAGTTGGAAGACACCAAGGTGAACGAGGAAATGAATTTCCCTACAGATATGGGTGATAGGGTAATGCAGGTAAATGCCATACCCGAGTATGATGAAGAGAATGTGCTCGAGTCAGTTTTAATGGTTTCTCATGATATTACTGATAGAAAAGCCATTGAGCTTGAAATTGCCAATAAGAATAAGAAAATAACTGAGAGCATTAACTATGCGCGTAGAATACAAGGCTCAATTTTACCGAATAACAATGTTATTCAGCAGCGGCTACCTGAATCGTTTATACTATACAAGGCGAAAGATGTAGTAAGTGGTGACTTTCCGTGGTACCTGGAAGTAGACGATATAATTTATATTGCTGCGGTTGATTGTACAGGGCATGGTGTGCCGGGTGCGCTTATATCATTAATAGGCTATTTTTTACTGAACGACATTGTGCGGTCGCAAAAAATTTCCGACCCGGGCATTATTTTAGATAAACTCGATGCTGGTGTTACAGCTACTTTAAGGCAGGATAGGGACGACTCTACCACTAAAGATGGCATGGATATAGCCTTCTGTAAGATAGATAAAAAGAAAAATAAACTGGAATATTCCGGAGCACACAGGCCGCTGTATTATTTAAAAGCCGATGGCGAGTTGCTAGAAATTAAAGGAGATAAGTTTCCTATTGGAGGCGGTATTTACAGAAATCAAACTAATTTTGAAAATCATAAGATTGATTATAAAAGTGGCGACTCCATCTTTTTCTGCTCAGATGGCTTCCCGGATCAGTTTGGCGGGCCGGATAACAGAAAATTTGGACCTAAACGTACAAGGCAGATGCTTGTAGATAACCACGGTAAAAAAATGGACGAAATACATATTGTGTTGGACGAAGCTTGGGAAGAGTGGAAGGCTGACTACAAGCAGACTGATGATGTGTTGTTAATAGGAATTAGATTTTAAACAGAAAGACATAGATTATAAAGAAAATTATTTAATTTAAAGCCTTGTTTAGCGAATTTACAGGTTTTAGAAAAAGATTTTAATCCAAAAAGCATGAAGTATATATATGACCTCCATAACACCATGTTGTCCCGCAACCTGATATTAGTTTATGAAGGTGAATTTACTCAGGAAATTACCAAAGCAGTTTTGGCCATGGCCGAGAGAAATATGGATTCCATGGGAGAAGAATCGAGCATTAAAAGAAAGGTTTTTAATGTAATGGTTGAAAGCCTTCAGAATATTGTAAAGCATTCCGAGGACTTTAATCCGCTATCTACCAAAAGAAATGCTGCTATTTTCATCATTGGAAAAGAAGATGATAAATACATAATTACCAGCGGTAACCCTGTGGATGATGCGTCTGCGGCATCTTTAAAAACTAGGCTCGATGAGGTGAATAGCCTTGACAAGGATGGGTTGAAAAAAATGTATAAAGATATCATCAAAACTAACCATCTATCGGACAAAGGTGGTGCTGGTTTAGGCTTTGTAGATATGGCCAGAAAATCGGGTCAGAAACTTGAATATGATTTTAAAGATATGGACAATGGCTTCAAGTTTTTCGCCATTACCACAACAATACTTAGATTTTGATTAAAATTATAAACGCTTAAAATTTATCATACACCATGGAAATCATAAACTTAGAAGGAACTGAGGATACCCCAAAAATTTTATTGGACAAAGAGAATGGCATTTTTGAAATTTCCGGAAGATCATTGCCTGAAGACTCAGCTGAATTTTACCAGCCAATATTAGATTGGATTGCCACCTACGGTGAGGATCCCAACGCGGCAACTTTATTTACTTTTAAGCTGGAGTATTTTAATACGGCTTCCTCCAAACTGATATTGGATGTATTATCTGCGCTTGAAGATATTGACGGAGTTACAATTGACTGGTACTTTCATGAAGATGACGAAGACATGGAAGAGGCTGGTGAGGAGTTTTCTGAGTTGGTGGAAATTCCTTTTGAATTTAAAACTTATTAAGTTCACCAAACTAATCTTAATAACACAGTGGGCCATGTAAATGGCCTATTGTGTTTAAAAAATTGATTGTTAAATAGCCTTTTTCTATGAGCGAAGAAATACTCAAAGCTTTAACCCAACTTTTTGCCATCATTACTAAACAAGATGGTGGCGTTACCGAAAAGGAAAGAAACTTTGTAATAGGTTTTTTTCAACAGGAGCTCGACCAAGATTCCATAAAAGAGTACTTAGAGCTTTACGACAAGTTCGCAGGCTATGGGGTTGAAGAAAAAGAAGAGGAAGACGAAAAGAAGAAGAAACGCAAATTAACCTCAGTTCGCGATTCAGTAAGAACACTCGCTATTTGTAAGAAGATTAACAAAACGCTAACCCAAAAGCAAAAAGTAGTTGTTTTGGTTAAGTTGTTGGAGTTGGTAGCCTCAGATAATAATTTCACATCGCAACGGATGGAGATTATTGATACCGTTTCTACAGTGTTTAATATTGTAAAAAACGAGTTTAAGCTTATTGAAGGTTTTGTTATTAAAAGCTCTTCTAAAGAACTTATCGAGTTCAACGACATTCTCTCTGTAAGTGATGCCACTCCGCAAAATGAATTAATGCATGTACATGCCGATATAAATGGGGAGATAATCTTCTTACGGGTTGAAAGCGTGGATATGTATTTTGTGAAATATGTAGGTGCAGAGGATATTATACTAAATGGCTTTATTATGAAGCCACATCAGGTATTCAACTTTTCTCAAGGTAGTACTATAAAAACAACCCAAGGTGCGGCACTTTACTATTCAGAGCTCATCAGGCAATTTTTATCTGATGAGGAAAATATTAAGCTGTCTTTTAATGCAAATGAAATTGTGTTTCGCTTTCCTAACAATGAGTTGGGTTTGCGGAATGTAAATATTTCAGAAGGCCCCGGCCAATTAATTGGGATCATGGGTGCTTCAGGTGCAGGTAAAACTACCTTATTAAATGTATTGGCAGGCATAGAAGCGCCAACTGAAGGGCAAATTTTAATTAATGGTTATGACCTAAATGCCGACCATGATGAGTTGGAAGGTATTATTGGTTATGTAGCTCAAGATGATTTGCTCATTGAGGAGCTTACGGTTTATCAAAACCTTTATTATAATGCCAAACTCTGCTTTGCCAAAACGGAGGAGGAGGAGGTACACAGACGCGTGATGGATACGCTCACCAGCCTGGGTCTGGAGCAGCGGAAGGATCTGAAGGTAGGTAGCGTCCTCGATAAAACCATATCCGGTGGCCAGCGTAAGCGCCTTAACATTGCTTTGGAGCTTATAAGAGAGCCTGCCGTTATGTTTGTGGATGAACCCACCTCCGGCCTATCTTCTCGCGATTCGGAAAATGTAATAGATCTTTTAAAAGAGCTTACTTTAAAGGGAAAGCTCATTTTTGTAGTCATACACCAGCCCTCATCAGATATTTATAAAATGTTTGATAAAATGGTAATTATGGATACCGGTGGTTATCAAATTTTTTACGGTCATCCGGTGGAGGCCGTAACGTATTTCAAGAAATCGACCAATCAGGTAGATGCTGAAAGAGGTGTTTGCCCAACCTGTGGTAACGTTAACCCGGAGCAGATTTTTAATATTGTGGAAGCCAAAGTAGTTGATGAATATGGCCAGTTAACCAACAAAAGAAAGGTAAATCCAACACAATGGAGAGATTTCTTTAAAAAGGAGTTTCACCTTAAAAAGATTAGTGACGAGAAAGATGCGCCAAAATCTACCTTAAGCATCCCGAATAGGCTGAAGCAGTCGGTTATTTTTACCATCCGCGACACACTTTCAAAAATAAGTAACAAGCAATATTTGCTTATTAATTTGCTGGAAGCACCATTACTGGCACTCCTATTGGCATTTATTATAAAATACAGAAGTGCACCCGGTGGAGTGGATTATATTTTCCGCTTTAATGAAAATATACCTGCATTTTTATTAATGAGCATTATTGTAGCCCTCTTTATGGGTTTAACTGTAAGTGCCGAAGAGATAATACGCGACAGAAAAATACTTAAGCGCGAGTCCTTTCTTAATCTCAGCTGGAATAGTTATCTGTTATCTAAACTCACCATACTATTCACGCTGTCGGCCATACAAACCTTCACTTATGTTATTATAGGCGTTTTAATATTAGAAATAAGAGGCATGACGTTTAGTTTGTGGGCTGTTTTATTCAGCGTCTCATGCTTCGCAAATGTATTGGGTTTAAATGTTAGTTCGGCATTTAAATCGGCAGTTACTGTATACATTTTAATACCACTGTTGCTAATACCCCAAATGATTTTAAGTGGGTTGCTCTTTAGTTTTGATAAGCTAAACGATAGCCTGAGCACTAAAGGTAAGGTGCCGGTTGTGGCTGATTTTATGACCTCACGCTGGGCATACGAAGCTATAGCGGTAGACATGTTTAAAACTAATGGCTATCAGGAATACTTTTATGATGTAGAAGCTATGGAAAAAGTGGCAGATTTTAAGGCATCTTTCTTAACTAAAAAGATTAGAGAAAAGATAAGAATTGTTGAAAATAACTTAGGTGAAACTGACGAAGAATCTATCAAAGAAACAGAGCAAGCTTTAGCAATTATGCGTAATGCCTTAAATAAGGAGCCATTTAGAGGTAATCTGGCTGATGAGGATATTCAGAAACTTTTAGTCGTAGGAAAAGTTGATTCGGTCACTATAAAAAAGATGGATACGTATGTTAATATGCTCAGGGATAAATACCTTATGGAGTTTAATGAAGCCGTAAAAAAGAAAGAAACCTTACAATACTATTTGGAAAATAACGATGATTACGATTTTGATTTGAATGATGCAAAAAATAAATACTTTAATGAGAGTTTATCTGATTTAGTAAGAAATGTTACTGTGGCGGATAGGGTGATTGAATTTAAGGGGCAGCTTATACAGCAGATTGATCCTGTGTTTAACAAACCCACAAGACCGGACAATCCATTAAACTATAGAACACACTTTTTTGCTCCTCAAAAATACTTTGCGGGTGCATACATCGATACTTTTTATTTCAATTTAATGGTTATATGGTTTATGTCATTGCTGCTATATATAGCGCTGTACTTTGAGGCATTTAGTAAATTATTAAAGTTTTTTGGGCGGTTAACCTTTAAACGAGGTTAAGAGAATTAATGAGTCAACTTCTCAAATCGATAAAAAACGTACACGATTTTCTCTTAGTAAATAAGTTTTAATACATTTAAGGAATTAAAAAATCTTAATTTGCAAAGAGTAAAGGAATATCTATTTTTGTTAAGGTAAAAATAAGTTTTATGAAAAACATTTTATTTGGGTTAATAGCCACTGTGGTGCTATTCTCCTGTGATTCCAAAAAGAAACCATCCGCTGATGAAATATCAGGGGTATTGGATTCTGTTAAAATTGAAGATCCGGCAATCTCGGAGGATGTGATATCGGATATCATCCAACAGATTCCCTCCCCTTTGGAAATCTCCACGCTTTTAAAAGAGGCTGAAACCAAGTATGATAAAAGTCACTTAAATAATCCGGAGAATATATCTAATTACAACAGCAATTTTAAAAAAGCTCTCGCACTTGGTATTTATGGAACTGATTTGGGTTACACCAATATTTACGGTCAAAACCAGGATGCACTGTTTTACTTAAACTCTATAAAATCGTTAGCGGATGATTTAAGTATTGGTCAGTTTTTTGATTTGGGAACTATTAAAAGGCTTGCCACCAATAGCAAAAATTTGGACTCATTGCTGCTTATCACCACTAAAAACTTCAACAGTATTAATGCTTATTTACAAGATCAGAAAAGGTCTAACCTGAGTATTCTATTGCTTTCGGGGGGTTGGTTAGAGGCACTGTATATTGTATCGAAGGTGTCAGAAAAAAATCCGGCTAATCAGCAATTAAAGGAAACAATAGGGGAGCAAAAGATTATAATGGACAACGTGGCATTATTGCTCTCATTTTATGTGGAGAGTGATCCGAATATAAGAGATTTGGCAGATGATTTTGCAACACTTCAAGAGGAGTTTAACAAGATTGAAATTAAGACAGTTTACCGTGAACCAACTTACGAAGTGGTAGATGGCATGCTTGTTGTAAAAGACAACAGCACCAGCGAAATCATCATGACTGATGAGAACATTGAGTCGATAAGAACAATGGTTTACGAAATAAGAAATAACATTATTAATTAGGAGCCTGTATGAAAAAGCTAATCATCGCATTAGGAATATTATTAACTACCTCTTTTGTTAATGAGGTTCACGCACAATGCAATACAGAAAAATATGTGGAAGCTTGTATTCCAAAATTACAATCAGGTTTTACGTTTTTGAAAAGCTATAGCATAGATGGTCAAAACGGTGCTAAAACAAAAGTTGAGTACTCGTACGTTTTTACCAAAGGTGCTACCTATCAGGTACAAATTTGTAACGATGGCGAATCCACTGATGGTATAATTCTAACTTTATATGACTCAAGTAGAAAGCAGGTAGCTTCAACTAAATATCAAGGTTCCACTTTGTCAGGATTAAATTTCCCCTGTCAGGTAACCGGAATATACTACATTACCTTCACCTTTGAAGGTAGCAAGAACCATTGTGGAGGAAGTGTATTAGGATTTAAGAGATAATTAGCTAACAGTTTAGTTTAAGAGCATCCACCATTTGGCGGATGCTTTTTTTGTTATGGAGCAGGAAGTAGAATTTAATTTTAAAGCTAAGTATTATGCAAGCGGTGCAATAACAAATCAAACTAAAGAAGTGTGGTTTGTGCTGCATGGTTACGGGCAATTGGCCAAATATTTTATCCGTAAATTTCATTGCATAAGTTCGCCAGCGCGTGTTATTATTGCACCCGGAGGTTTGTCTAAGTTCTATCTGCAAGGGTTTAGCGGTAGGGTGGGTAGCACCTGGATGACCAAAGAAGAAAGACTGCTTGATATAGAAAACTATGTAGCTTACTTGCAAAGTGTTCACAGACAAATTAAAGCGGATTCAAGCTATAAAAGGCATATTAACATCACTTTTTTAGGTTTTTCGCAAGGTGGCGCAACCGTTACGCGCTGGTTGCAAAATTTTAATGCTGACTTTGATCGCTTAATTCTTTGGGCCGGTTCATTTCCTCACGATATGGATATTGCTAAAGTAAGCGACAAACTGAAAAATAAGAAAGTACAGATGATTAGAGGTACAGAGGATGAATTTGTTAACGAAAAAGCTAAAGCAGAGCAGTTACGTTTTATAAAAGCATTGGGAATAACAGTGGAACACATCACCTTTAAGGGCACGCATGACATTGATGAGGAAACACTCATTAATATTGCCGAGAATAAAAAGTAACTATGCTTTATATTGCGGGTATTTCTTAAACCAGCTATTTACTTTCATTTGAATGACACCAAAAATAGCTTCGCGAAATATTTTTTTTGACATTTTTGATTCGCCTCTACTTCTATCAGTAAAAATTATAGGTACTTCTTTTATGCCAAACCCGTATTTCCAGGTAAGAAACTTCATTTCTATTTGGAATGCGTAGCCTATAAATTTGATGTTATCTAAATCCAATTGTTCTAAGACTGATCGGTGGTAACAAATGAAGCCTGCAGTGGCATCATCCACCGGTAGGCCGGTAATAAATTTAACATATTTACTGGCAAAGTACGACATTAATACCCTGCCCATAGGCCAGTTTACTACATTTACCCCGGTTACATACCGCGAGCCAACCACCATTTGCACCTCAGGTTTCTCACAGGCATTATAAAGCTCAATTAAGTCTAACGGATTATGGGAAAAATCTGCATCCATTTCAAAAACGTACTCGTAACCTTGGTTGAGTGCATACTTGAAACCACGGATGTAGGCAGTGCCTAAGCCTTGCTTGCCTAATCGTTCTATAATGTGCAATCGCTCAGGATAGTCATTTTGAAGTCTTTTTACAATACCAGCCGTGCCATCGGGTGAGTTGTCATCTATTATAAGTATATCAAATTTCAGCGTAAGCAGAAAAACTGCATCGATGATTTCTTCAATATTTTCCCTTTCATTAAATGTGGGTATGATTACTAAACGATTATTCATAATTTCACCTGAACTTCAAAACTAAAAAAACTTTTTTGATAAAGAGCAAAGTAAACTTAATTTGATGCAATTGAAACCCTGTATTTTTGTAGATAGAGATGGCGTGTTAAACAAGGAACGCGGAGCGTACACTTATAAAATAGCTGATTTTGAGATTCCCGAAGGGGTTGGTGCTGCGCTCAAACTTGCTAAGCAGCATGGCTATTTACTTATTGTGATCACAAACCAAGGTGGAGTGGCAAAAGGCTTGTATTCACTTGCGGAGGTATATCAATGCCATGAGTACCTGCAGCAACAAACGGGTTCATTAATTGATGATATTTACGTGGCGCATCAGCATCCTGATGTGTCTGAGTCGTTACTTAGAAAGCCTGATAGTTTAATGTTTGAAAAGGCTATTGCTAAGCATGGTATAGATGCCAGCAAATCGTGGATGGTTGGCGATTCATCGCGCGATTTAATAGCCGCAGCTAAACTGGGTATAAAAGGTTACTATATACGAACTAGAGATGATTATCCTGCTGCCAAGAATAGAGCAGATAGCTTACTGGAGGCTGTTCGTGCTATTGTTGAGTGCCAATGATCATATGCCTGTATAGTTAAAAGGTGTTATATTTTTTAATTCCTTTTTTATTTCATGGCTTATTTGTAGCTCATCTATAAAGGCAGCAATGGTAGCTGCACTAATTTTTTCATTCTTTCTCGTCAGTGCTTTTAACGCTTCATAAGGAGCGGGGTATCCTTCTCTCCTCAACACTGTTTGTATTCCTTCTGCAACTACTGCCCAATTATTTTCCAAATCTTGCTCAATTGCATGTTTATTTAACTCAAGCTTGTGCAAACCTTTTAATATTGATTGAAAAGCGATAAGTCCATGAGCCAACGGCACTCCTATATTTCTTAATACAGTAGAGTCTGTAAGGTCGCGTTGTAAGCGTGAGATAGGAAGCTTGGCCGATAGGTGTTCAAAGAGCGCGTTAGCTAATCCCAAATTCCCCTCTGCATTCTCAAAATCAATAGGGTTAACTTTATGTGGCATAGCTGATGAGCCCACCTCGTTTGCGGCTATCTTTTGTTTGAAGTAATTCATGGAGATGTATTGCCATATATCTTTACTTAAATCCATCAGGATGGTATTTATTCTCTTCAGGTTATCAAAACGAGCAGCTAAATGATCGTAGTGTTCAATTTGTGTGGTGGGGTGGCTCCTGGTGAGTGTCAGATATTTGGAGACAAACTTATCGCCAAAATCTTTCCAGTTGACGTGCTTATAAGCAATATGATGTGCATTGAAATTACCTGTGGCTCCGCCAAACTTTGCAGCATGCGGAATGCCTTTTTCATACTTGAGTTGTTCTTCGAGCCTTACAATAAAAACATCAAACTCTTTACCTAAGCGGGTAGGTGATGCCGGCTGACCGTGCGTTTTGGCCAACATAGGAATATCCGCCCATTCCTTGCTATGCCTTTTAAGTACCGTTACTATTTTAACTATTTGCGGTATGTAAACAGCTTCCATGGCTTGTTTAAGCATTAAAGGCGTGGCGGTGTTGTTAATATCCTGCGAAGTAAGTCCAAAATGAATGAACTCTTTTTGTTCACCAATATTCAGTTTATCGAGCCTATTTTTTAGAAAGTACTCCACAGCCTTCACATCATGGTTGGTTGTTTTTTCTATTTTTTTTATATGAGCGGCATCTGTATCATCAAAATCTGCCGCTATCTTTCTTAGCTCAGGAAATAAAGCATGATCGATATTCTTTAGTTGCGGTAACGGAAGCTCGCATAGTGCTATAAAATATTCCACTTCCACATAAACCCTATATTTCATAAGCGCCCATTCAGAGAAATAAGTCGCTAAACTTTCTGTTTTGGATCTATACCTGCCGTCAACAGGTGAAATGGCGCTTAGGGTATTAAGTTGCATGGCGTTTTAAAAATTAATTAGGGTGCAAAGATAGACAATTTGCTTTTTTTTGAAGTTTTAACGGAGCTTATTAATCTGAGCCATTTTAAACCATGTTATATCAGCATAGAAAGTGCCAAAGGGTATAATAGCAGCAAACAACGAGAGGAAAGAGCGCCATAAGGTCCATTTAAGTTTGTAGCCCACTAATACTACCATTAGGCAGTACAAAATAAATAATACTCCGTGCAGCATACCTATAAAATAATTTGGATTGGGAAGGTTGTAGAAATATTTGAGTGGCATGGTAATGCCTAATGCCAAGTAAGAAAAACCTTCCAAAATCGCCAAAATGCGTAGTCTGCCGAGTGCTGTTTTAAATGTATAGCCCATAGTTGCAAAGTAAGTGCGCTTAAGCCTAATGTACAATTATTACGCTTTTTAATATAGCATAATTAGGTTCGAATAAATTATTTTTTAAAATTTGTTGAAAAATCAATCATATGGAATTATCAGCAAAAGTTATAGATATTTTAGAAGAACAAAAGGGTAGCGGAAGAAACGGAGAGTGGCGCAAGCAAAGTTATATTCTGGAAACGCAAGAGCAATATCCTAAAAAAGTATGTGCCGATGTTTGGGGTGACAAAATTGACAGTTTTAATATTCAGAAAGGGGAACAAATTACAGCAAAAATAAATGTGGAAAGCCGGGAATACAACGGCAAATGGTACACAGATGTGAAGATATGGTCGATAGACAGAAATGTGGGAGGCTCGGCAGTTCCTACCAATACCGGTGACTCATCAGGTGATTTTTCACAAAACGCTGGAGCTGTTAAGCCACAGAATGCACCGCCACCAAGTGAGGACGATGAGTTGCCTTTTTAAAAAAGCAGCTTACTATAAATAGTACGATAAGGGCAATGTAATACTAATTGTATAGAGTTTACACGTTGCCAAGCTTATCTTCTGCGCTGAAAATTGCCTCCTCTTCCGAATAAACCGCCACGTCTTCTTCGTTTAATTTGTGGACCCTTACTACCAGTGCCAAATAGCCTATTTAACATGTTGCCTTGTATATAAAAGTCGGCCTTTACGTTAAATATAAGGTAATAATCATCACTATCAGGGTTTCCTCTAACACCATCAGGACCAAACCCGTTGGGGTCAGCCAAGGCATAAGCGGTAATATCTTCAGGGTTGTTAAAATCGAAATCCTCAGGCGATGGATAATTTCTTCCACTTACATCATCCAAATAATCGGTAAATGTAATTCTGTTAGATATTTCAGCTGAAATATCTAAAAAGTTAGTTGCTTTCACTCGTACACCTATCCCTACAGGAAGCACAAAGGCAAATCTACTATAATCGTTCGGTCTTTCTGTGTTATACGGTGCTAATGCTACTCTCTCCCCGGCTTTTGGTACAGCAACTGTTCTTTGATCCGGTAATGTAACAGTTTCCGGTACTATGGCACGAGGGCTGAAGTAAAGACCGCCTACTCCTGCAAAAAGATAAGGATTTATAGGTTTGCGCTGTATAAAACGAGCAGGCATAGGAAATAAACTTACACTTAATGTGGCGCTCAGTTCCACATTATTTGATACAAATGATAACCCTCTGACCCTGGTATTTAGTTCAGCATCTATTTTGCTGTCGTCACCGGACATCTGAAAAAATAGTATATTGGTACGCAAATTTAGTCTATCCGTCATACGATAGTGCAAGCCACCTTCAATATTCAGTTTAGTATCAAAATAGCTACCCGGATTGGTTAAATCGCCCAAGGCACGGGCATAACCTATGCCGCCCGAAGCAACCCATTTCCTGTTGATTCTTCTGCTATAAAAACTTTGACCAATAAGCTCGCCAAAGCTAAATAGTAATATAAATGCTATAAAAATTTTTTTCATGCCGATTAAGTCTACTGCAAATATACTTAAAAGTAATATAATTAAGTTACACAATAAAATTTATTAAACTTTGAGCTTATATTTTCACTAATTGATTTTTATAATAAAGTGGTTTGTCTCAATTTTGCCAGCGATGAAATCTAGCCACATTATAAGTAAAATGAAGTAATATGCTCAAATTGGCAGCAATAGATATAGGCTCAAATGCAATTAGGCTACAACTTAGCCGCGTTACTTTTTATGAGGGGCAACTTCGTTTTAAGAAATTGGAATACGTGCGGTTTCCGTTAAGACTGGGTCATGATGTTTTCTCTCTAGGAAAGATTACCGAGGCATCTAAAGTCAAATTTATTAAGTTGATGACTGCTTTCAAAATCTTGATAGATCTTTATGAGGTGGACGATTATATGGCTTGCGCTACCTCTGCTATGCGCGATTCAACCAACGGAAGAGAAATTATAGCAGCGGTGAAAGAAAAGATAAACCTTGATATAGAAATCATTGATGGTGATACAGAGGCGTTTATCGTCAATAAAGCCATATTTCCTCACATGGGCTACGAAACATTTTTGCATATTGATGTAGGGGGTGGAAGTACAGAATTCAATTTATATGTGGCACATGAAAAAATTGCATCAAAATCGTTTCAGCTAGGTTCGGTAAGAAAGTTGCCGGAACATGAAAACCTACTGATGTGGGAAAATATAAGTCAATGGTTGCAAAAGCAGCTAAAGCCTGATTTTGGAAGAATACATGCCATCGGCACCGGAGGTAATATTAATAAAGCGCTAGAAATGGCCAATAAGAAGCCGGGAAAACGTATTTCTTTGAAGAAGATTAGGCAAGTGCAGGAATATATTAGCGCTTACACCATGGAGGAGCGCGTGAACAGATTGCAGCTTAACCCCGATAGAGCCGATGTAATAGTGCCCGCACTTGACATTTACACGGCAGCCATGAAAATTGTTAAAGCTACCAGCATAATAGTGCCTGACAGCGGAATGAAGGATGGCATGATCCAGATTTTGTATGAAAGAAATAGCAATGTGATGAATTTGGCGCAATAATAATTTTTGCACCGATAATTCCCTTTATATTTGCCCTCAGTTAAGCATAAAATTTAATGCAAAAGAAAATATTAGTTACCGGTGCGGCAGGGTTTATAGGGTTTCACATAACGCAAGCGCTGCTTGAAAGAGGTGATGAGGTTATTGGCTACGATAATATAAATGATTATTACGATGTAAACCTCAAATATGGTAGGCTCAACGAATTAGGTATTAAAAGAGACTTGATAAGTAATAGGCAGCCGGCAACCAGTATCCGATTTACTAATTTTAAATTTGTAAAAGCTGATTTGTGCGATAGAGAGTATTTGAATGAGCTATTTAAAAAAGGAGAATTTGATTATGTAATTAACTTAGCTGCTCAGGCAGGGGTTCGTTATTCAGTAGAAAATCCTCAGGCTTATATTGATGCCAATATTCAAGGCTTTTTGAATATTTTAGAAGCGTGCAGAAGCTACCCTGTGAAGCACTTAGTCTACGCGTCTTCAAGCTCTGTATATGGTAGCAATACAAAAATGCCATTTTCCGTACACGATAATGTTGATCATCCACTTTCTTTATATGCTGCTACCAAAAAAAGTAATGAACTGATGGCGCATACCTATAGCCATTTATTTAAAATACCTACTACCGGTATCCGCTTTTTCACTGTTTACGGCAGTTGGGGCAGACCCGACATGGCTTTATATTTATTTGCCGAAGCGATAAAAAATGGCAAGACTCTGAAAGTTTTTAACCATGGAAAAATGGAAAGAGATTTCACTTTTGTGGGAGATATTGTAAAAGGGGTTGTTGCCGCCTTGGATAAACCTGCGCAAGCCAATGAGCATTATAATGCAGCAATGCCAGACCCCGGTAGCTCAAATGCACCCTATCGTATTTATAATATAGGAAGTAACAAACCAATAAAACTCCTAGATTATATTGAGGCGTTAGAAGAGGCCATGGAGCAAGCTACAGAAAAAGAGTTTCTACCGATTCAACCTGGCGATGTAGAAAAGACCTATGCTGATGTAACGGACCTGATAGAAGACTTTGATTATAGGCCTGATACTCCGTTGAAAGAAGGGATAAGGGAGTTTGTGGAGTGGTACAAAGGTTATTATTAATTAACCAATGATGAGCCTAATAGTATAATTACAGTGAGATTAACTTCTACTTATATCCTTTGTTTATTGCTAACTAAAAACCATGAAAATGTTTTAAATTTATAATATGAATAGATTAAAAACTTTCATAAAAAAATACTTTAGTTACTTTACCTATTTCTATACCCATTTAAGATATAGGGTGTTTGTATCCCTTTCATTAAGTCTTCTGGTGGGAGTATTAGATGGCTTCGGTTTGGCCATGTTTCTCCCCTTATTACAGATGGTAGATGGTCAGGCTAGCGCAGCATCAACAGAACAAATGGGCAGTCTTTCTTTCTTAGTTGATGGTTTGGCTTTTTTCAACATTCCACTTACCTTATTTGCGGTTTTATTAATTATCCTTTTTTTCTTCTCTTGCAAAGGGATTATGAAATTTCTGGAAAATTATTTTCGTGTAGTGTATCAACAATACTTTATAAAAAATATACGCCTCAAAAATACAGATTTATTGGCTCGTTATAGTTACACCGCATTTGCTTCTGCTGACTCGGGTAGAATCCAAAATACTTTTAGTGGCGAGGTGCAAAGAGTAAATAGTGCTTATAAAAACTATTTTTTATCCGTGCAAGCAATGGTTTTGGTTGTGGTATACCTTACTTTAGCGTTTCTTTCTAATCCTCAGTTTGCAATTATTGTTATAGTTGGTGGTTTTTTGACAAACTTTATTTTTAGTAACCTCTACACTTTAACAAAGAAAAAGTCAAAAGTAATAACGGCTCAAATGCATACTTTTCAGGGCTTACTCATCCAAAAAGTAAGTAATTTTAAATATCTTAAGGCTACTAGTTACATATTCCCTTACGCTGAAAAGCTGAAGGAACGCATCGAAGCCATTGAGTATTCGCAAAAAAGAATAGGACTACTCTCAGCCATACTTCAAGGTTTAAGAGAACCTATTACCATTTTTATAGTGGTTGCAGCCATTTTTATTCAGGTTATTTTTTTAGAAAAACCGTTAGGATTGATTATTTTAAGTTTGCTTTTTTTGTATAGGTCTCTGTCCTCTCTAATGACTATTCAAAACAATTGGAATACTTTTCTGGGCATGTCAGGTTCTCTAGAAAACATGACGGCTTTTACGGCTGACCTAAACCAGCACAAAGAATTTTTTGATGGCATATCTTTTAAACCCTTTGAACAAAAGCTTACTGTAAATAACGTGAGTGTTGCATTTCAAGGACTCAAAGTGCTTCAAGAGATCAGCCTTACCATAAATAAAAATGAAACGCTGGCAATAGTAGGAGAGAGTGGTTCAGGAAAAACTACGCTATTAAATACACTGGCAGGTTTAATAAAACCTACAACAGGAACGGTGGAAATTGATAATGTACTGATGTCAGATTTAGATATTAGGAGCTTTCAAAAACGAATTGGCTACATCACCCAAGAACCGGTGGTTTTTGGCGATACCATATTTAATAATGTAACTTTTTGGTCCGACCCGACAACGGAAAATGTAAGTAGGTTTAACGAGGCCTTAAAAAAAGCGGCTATCTTTCAATTTGTTCAGAGCCTAAAAGAACAAGAACATACCATGCTTGGTAATAATGGTATAAATTTAAGTGGCGGGCAAAGACAAAGGATATCTATTGCCAGAGAGTTATATAAAGAAGTAGATTTTTTGATGATGGATGAGGCTACATCAGCATTAGATTCTGAAACAGAAAAAATGATTCAGCAGAACATTGAGTCTTTGCGGGGCAAATACACAATCATCATCATTGCTCATCGGCTTTCTACCATAAAAAATGCAGATAATTTGATTGTATTACAAAACGGTAATATTGAAATGAGTGGCACCTTTGATGAAGTGTTAGAGAAATCAGCTACATTTCAGAAGATGGTAAAGTTTCAGGAGTTCTAATGAGAAATCACCGGTCGGTTTGCAAAAAATATAAATGGCATGTTAGAAAATAAAAATGTATTAATTACCGGAGCAGATGGTTTTATTGGTAGCCAATTAACAGAAAGCTTGTTAGCGGAGGGCTGTAAGGTAAGAGCATTTGTTTGTTATAATAGTTTTAACTCTTGGGGCTGGTTGGATAGCCTTTCCAAAGAGCAATTGGCAAAAATAGAAATTTTCTCCGGTGATATTAGGGATCCTAATGGGGTACGCACTGCTATGAAAGATATAGATATTGTTTTTCATTTGGCGGCACTCATCGCTATTCCGTTTAGTTATCATTCGCCTGATTCTTATATAGATACTAATGTTAAAGGGCACGCTCAACATTATTCAAGCTGCAAAAGACTTTAGAACAGAAAGGGTACTCGTTACCTCTACGTCCGAGGTTTATGGTACGGCTCAGTTTGTTCCAATTACTGAAGAACACCCCAAACAACCGCAATCACCATATTCCGCAAGCAAAATAGGAGCCGATGCCATAGCCGATTCATTTTATAGAAGCTTTGAGATTCCTTTAACCATCGTAAGGCCATTCAATACCTACGGGCCGAGGCAATCTGCCAGGGCGATTATTCCAACCATTATTTCTCAACTGCTAAAAGGTGAAACGGAAATAAAACTGGGAGATTTGAGACCAACCCGAGATTTCCTTTTCGTAGAAGATACTGCAAACGCATTTATTGAAATTGCGAAATCTGATAAAGCAATAGGTGAACATATCAACATAGCAACTGAATCTGAAATATCAATGAAGGAATTAGCCCAAAGTCTTATTGATATCATCAATCCGGAAGCGAAAATTTTTACTGATGAAGAACGAGTGAGACCGGAGAAAAGTGAAGTATTCAGGTTATTTGGTTCCGCACAAAAAATTAGAGAACTAACTAACTGGAGTCCTCAGCATGATTTAGCTTCTGGATTAGGTAAAACAATTGAATGGTTTTCAAAAGAAGAGAATCTCAGAACTTATAAATCGGACATTTATAATATATGATTTGTTTCAAAGTAATTTTAGACAATATCTCAAATAAGATTTGATGGAATCAAAGAAATTAGTCGTAATGGGCTATTCTGGGCACGCCTATATGGTAATTGATGTAGCGAAATCATTAGGTTTAAAAACTATTGCTTATTTTGAACGTGAAAAAGCAACGAAGAACCCCTATGCGCTTGATTTTTTAGGTAGTGAACAAGATTTTTCAAATCAAGAATTTCTAAATGATAAAATCATATTTCCAGCTGTTGGAAATAGTCAGATAAGGCGTGATCTTATCAGTAAGATAGAAAGTGAAAATTGGAATCAGGCAGTTCTTGCAGATAATTCTTCTACTGTATCTGCTAAAGCAAATATTGGGCTTTCTTCACTAATTGGGATTAAAGCTGTGGTTAATAGCCTGGCAAAAATTGGTAAAGGCGTTATAGTCAATACTAGTGCTGTAATAGAACATGAATGTATAATCGGTGACTTCTCTCATATAGCACCAGGTGCTATTTTAGCTGGTGGTGTTAGTGTTGGAGAAATGACTTTTATTGGAGCTGGATCCGTAGTGAGAAATGGAATTTACATAGGTAATAATGTAGTTATTGGTGCTGGAAGTGTGGTAGTTTGTAATGTACCGGATAACGAGACATGGGTAGGTAGTCCTGCAAAAAGAATAAAATAATATGCGTGAAGTAATCATAATAGCGGAAGCTGGTGTAAATCATAATGGGGATTTAGAACGAGCCAAAGAATTGATAAAGGTAGCAGCAAAGGCAGGAGCTGATTACGTAAAGTTTCAGACATTTAAAGCAGATAAGCTTGTAAGTAAACAGGCTAAGAAAGCTACTTACCAAAACAAAAACATTAATGACAGTGATGATTCTCAATACAATATGCTCAAAAATCTGGAGATTCCCAAGGCATGGTATCCTGAATTATTAGCATTGTGTAAAAAAGAAAATATTAAGTTTCTTTCCACTGGGTTTGATATTGATAGTGTAGATTTTTTAGATGAATTACCTGTTGAATTATTTAAAATTCCTTCCGGTGAAATTACCAATAAGCCTTATCTGGAACATATTGCAAAAAAGAAAAAACCAGTAGTGCTATCAACTGGGATGGCTGATTTGGATGAAATTGAGGATGCAGTAACAGTTCTTGTCAATGCTGGACTTGATAAATCAACTCTAACAATTCTACATTGCAATACGGAGTATCCTACACCCATGGAAGATGTAAATCTTAAAGCGATGTTGCATATTAAAAACGAACTGGGAGTTGAAATAGGATATTCGGATCATACTTTAGGAATTGAGATACCAATAGCGGCAGTTGCATTGGGTGCCAAAGTAATAGAGAAACATTTCACTTTAGATAGGAATTTGCCTGGGCCGGATCATGCTGCATCCCTAGAGCCAAGTGAGCTGAAGGACATGGTGAGCGCTATTAGAAATATAGAGCTCGCTCTAAGTGGATCTGGCAAAAAGGAGCCCAGTAAAAGTGAAATACCTAACAAAATAATTGCAAGAAAATCGATTCATTTGGTAGTAGCACTTAAAAAAGGTGACGAAATCACAGAAAAAGACCTGATTATGAGACGACCTGGTGATGGTATCAGCCCAATGGACATAGAGCAAGTGCTAGGTAAAAAAGTAAAAATTGATTTGGACGAGGATTCGAAACTTTTACTTAAAGACCTGAAATGAAAAATATACTGGTTTTAACGAGCTCAAGAGCAGATTTTGGCATTTATCTGCCTTTGCTGAGAACACTGAAAGGCTCAGAAGAATTTTCTTTAGAGTTAATGGTATTTGGTTCTCACTTATCGCATTTTCATGGTTATACAATCAACCAAATTACCGAGGCTGGCTTTAATGTAGATTACACCATAAGCAGTTTATTATTAGGGGATGAGGCAGTTGATACAGCTTCCGGCTATGCATTAACAGTTGAAAAATTTGCTACCTTTTGGCAAATGCACCAAGCGTACGATTGGGTTATAGTATTAGGTGATCGTTTTGAAATGGCTGCTGCAGTGGCTGCAGGAATCCCTTTTAATGTGCCTTTTGCACATTTGCATGGAGGTGAAACTACATTAGGAGCTATTGATAATATTTACCGACATAGTATTTCATTGACCAGTAAACTACATTTTGTTGCAATACCGGCATTTAAGAAAAGGTTATCTGCCCACTTGACACGGAACAGGGAATACATGTAGTAGGCTCGCTAAGTCACAGAATCTCCAACATATTTCGTTATTAAGTCCTATCGAATTTTTAGATAAATGGGGAGTAGATCTGAGTTTGCCAACTATTTTAATTACAGTGCATCCTGAAACTGTGGCGTATGAACTGAATGAAAATCATGCGGGTGAATTAAGCCAAAGTTTAAGGGTTTTAAGTGAGGAATATCAACTGTTAATCACCTTGCCTAATAATGATACGCTAGGGAGTGTTTACAGAAGAACCTTCAATGATTTAAAGCAGGAACTAGGTGCAAAGGTTAATATTGTCGAAAGCCTTGGATCACAATCCTATTTTACGGCCATGAAATATGCTCAGTTTCTATTAGGTAACACTTCTAGCGGGATAATTGAAGCGGCTAGTTTCAATAAATACGTTCTTAATCTGGGCGATAGACAAAAGGGAAGAATGACTAGTGATAATATAAAGCATGTTTCGTTTAAAAAGACTGAAATATTAGAAGCAGTAGCTAGAATTAAAGGGAAAAGTTATTCAGGAAAGAATATTTACTTTCAGAAGGATACTGTAAAACATATCATGGAGCAATTGTAAATTATGGCTTATCAGCAACACCTCATATTTCATGAAAGCACCATTAAGGAGGCACTTGCCCAATTAAACAAATTGGCGGCTGATGCAATTCTTTTTGTTGTTGATGAAAAGGATAAATTAATTGGCTCCTTAACAGATGGCGATGTAAGAAGGGGTTTACTAAAAGACTATAGCATCAACGACCAAGTAGTAAAATTTATTCAAGGCAAGCCTAAGTTTATCCGAAAGGGTGAATCTAACTTAAAAGAGGTGATTGCACTGAGAGAGCACAATTTTAAAGTGATACCTGTTTTAAATAATGAAGACAAGATCATCAGTGTGGTTAATTTCCGTTTTCAGAAATCGTATTTACCGGTAGATGCCATTATTATGGCAGGGGGAAGAGGTCAAAGATTAGTACCTCTAACAGATAACTGCCCTAAACCTTTATTGAAAGTTGGAAATAAACCTATTATGGAGCATAATTTAGATAGGCTAATAAAATATGGAATTGACGACTATTGGTTTTCAGTACGTTATTTAGGAGAGCAAATAAAGTCTTATTTTAAAAACGGCAGTGATCGAAATATCCAAATCAAGTATGTTGATGAAGACCAACCGCTTGGAACAATTGGAGCCATCAGTCAGATACATGATTTGAAGCATGAAGTAATATTATTAACTAATTCCGACATTCTAACGAATCTAGATTACGAAGATTTTTATATGAGCTTTATAGAATCAGGGGCAGATTTAGGAGTTGTAACCATTCCTTATGAAGTAAGTATCCCTTATGCAGTGTTAGAAACAGCGGATGGTCATGTGATTGATTTTAAGGAAAAGCCAACTTACACCTACCATTCAAATGGTGGTATTTATTTAATGAAGAAATCAGTAATTGATCTGATTCCGAAAGAAACCTTTTTTAATGCTACTGATTTGATGGAAAAACTCATTGGAAAAAATAAAAAAATCTTTTCCTATACACTTCGTGGCTATTGGTTAGATATTGGAAAGCATGAAGACTACGAGAAAGCTCAAAAAGATATTAAGCTAATAAAATTTTAATGAAGCTATTGATTACGATATGTGCGAGGGGGGGGAGTAAAGGGATATCAGATAAAAACGTTAAGCTTTTAAATGGTAAACCATTACTACATTACACCCTTGAACAGGCGAACACTTTTGCTAACAAGCATCAAGCATCAATTCAACTCAGTACAGATGATGAAAAAATTATAGCATCAGCTGCATTATTAGGCTATAAGACTAATTATAGAAGGCCTGCTGCTTTAGCCACCGATGAAATGGGCAAAATTGCAGTAATTAGAGCAGCTTGGACTTATGCCGAAAACTTACATCATTGCCAATATGATTATGTATTAGATTTAGATGTAACAGCTCCTTTGCGCACACAAGAGGATTTGGAAAGAGCATTAACTTTGATAAAAGAAAACCAAGAGGCACTGAATATATTTTCTGTAAATCCTGCGGCCAGAAATCCTTATTTTAATATGGTGGAGGAAAAAGCAGATGGTTTTGTGAAATTAGTAAAGGATGGTAACATGTTTTTGTCAAGACAGGCTGCTCCGAAAGTTTACGACATGAATGCCTCTTTTTATATCTTTACAAGAGCCTATATGTTAGCAGATTACGCTTCGAGTATTACAAATAAATCGCTGGCCTACGAAATGCCCCATGTTTGCTTCGATATTGATCACCCTTTTGACTTTTTAATGATGGAACTACTTTTAAAGCACAATGCCTTAGATTTTATGTTATGAAAGTACTTATTGTAGGTTTGGGCTCCATCGCCAAGAAGCATTTAAAAGCTTTATTTGAAATTGACCCTACAGCAGAGGTATTTGCTTGGCGCCACCAAGCGCATGCTGCGGAGCTTGCTGGCGTAGAAAATATATATAAAAAAAGCGAAATACCCGAAAATCTGGATTTTGCCATAATTGCTAACCCCACTAGCGAGCACCACGTAACCTTGGAGGCCTTGCTACCTTTAAACATCCCTTTTTTCATAGAAAAGCCTCTTTTCTCAAATTTAAGTGCAAAACAGAAATTGTTAGCCCTTATAAATAAAAGGCGGCTTATTACCTATGTGGCTTGTAACATGAGGTTTCATCCGGCCATTGTTTTTCTTAAGCAAGTAATGCAGCAAAGGCATCCAATAGAAATGAATGTCTATTGTGGGAGCTATTTGCCTGATTGGAGACCTGATACAGATTACCGCAAAAATTATAGTGCCATTAAAGCTTTAGGCGGAGGGGTAGATCTTGATTTAATTCATGAAGTAGATTATACCTTATACCTCATGGGGCAACCCCAACAGCATAGCAGATATGTAGCGAAAAAATCGGCATTGGCAATCGATACGCCCGATATTGCACACTATGTGTTAGCATACGAAAACACTTCAGTGTTTATTACCCTAAATTATTATAGAAAAATACCAAAAAGAGCTATAGAAATTGTTTGGGAAGATGCCATTTGGCAGGTAGATTTACTAAATTCGACTATTGTCGATGCAAACGATCAAGTAGTTTTTAAAAAGGATTTCCAGATGATGGATACTTATTTAATTCAACTGCAGTATTTTATGGAATGCCTTGAAACACATAACCCACCCATGAATAATATTGAAGAAGCCTATCAAACACTTAAAGTAGCCTTAGATGAGTAATTTAACCGATAAAGTTATAGTAATAACCGGAGGAAAAGGACTGATAGGTAGGGCTCTTATAAATGACATTCAACAAAATGGAGGAATAGCGGTCTGTTTAGATATTCAGGCGACAAACGACTTATCGCAGCATGAATTAGCTTGCGATCTTACCTCATTAGCGGGCATTCAAAAGGCAGTGGGAGAAGTTCTTAAGCATTATGGCCGTATTGATGGTTGGGTGAACAATGCCTACCCCCGAACCTCAGACTGGGGTAACGATTTTCTGGATATGGAAGAAGACTCCTTACAAAAAAATGTTAATTGGCAAATGAATAGTTATATCCTCTGTTGCCAACAACTTGTAAAGGAATACTTGAAAAAGTCTGGAGGAGTGATAGTTAATATGGCTTCTATTTATGGAGTGGTGGGAAATGATTTCACTGTTTACAAGGGCACTTCTATTAATCCACCTGCTGCTTATTCAGCTATTAAAGGAGGCTTAATTAATTTCAGTAGATATTTGGCCAGTAAGTATGGTAAAGATAATATCAGGGTAAATGTAGTTTCACCGGGAGGTATTTTTGACAATCAGCCTGAATCTTTCGTAAAAGCCTATGAGCATAAAGTACCTATGAAACGCATGGGTAAACCTGAGGATATAGCGCCTGCCGTAAGTTTTTTATTATCCGATGGGGCAAAATACATAACGGGTCAAAATTTGGTAGTTGATGGTGGCTGGACCGCCATATAATTTAGTAATAGAAAGATGCAAAACAATCAACTGAAAGTATCTCCAGCTGCTCATATCTGCGTAAATCAAATGGTATTTATAAGTGGTATGCCTCGAACAGGCACTACTGTTTTAGGTAATCTCATTGGTTCTTTTAGCCACATTGACTATCATTTTGAACCTCCAATGATCAAGGCTTTATTAGGTTACTTGGATCAAGGAAATTTACCATCAGATAATTTTAAATTTTTATTTGAGACGTATTGCTTTGAAGATTTACTATTACCACACTTAGCAGGTAGAACACTTAATTTCAATCCGCATGATGATAGTTATATTGATAATTTTCTCCCTAAAGAGGAAGTCAGTAAACGACTCAGTAAAAGCCACAGAAAGAAAACCTTAGAAGAAGAATCCAAAGCTTATAGGTTAGCCATCAAAATGCCCGCAAGCTTGTTAGAAATGGCGGCACTGCAAGAATTGTATACTGATTTTATTAAAATCATTACCTTCAGAAATGCAAATGATGTATTGCACTCTATCTTGAAAAAAGCCTGGTTTTCTGAAGAAAACCTAAGGCCAACAGGACCCACATTACTCTATCCTAATGTGATTTATAAGGACTTAAAAATTCCGGCATGTATTCCGCAAAGGTACTATGATGTTTTTGTGGAGGCTGATGAGTTGCACAAGGCTGTAATATATTATATCAGCCAATATGAAGCGCTAAACCAAGTAAATGATTACTTTTTCGTTCGTTTTGAAGACTTTACGGAAGCTCCATTAGCGCTTAGCAAAAAATTAGCGCAGTTGTTATCTGTAGAATTAACTGACAAAAGCTTTGATATCATAAACCGCATAAAGCCAGTCAAACATGAGCATGAGCAGCTACCTATTCAAACTAACTGGCAAAAAAAGCTAGAGGAGATAACAGCTAACTTTCAAGGCTTGGAAAGCGGTTCTTGTATAATTAATAAGAAGGGCTAAGTGCAGCAGAGTAGAGAAGATATATTGGCACTTATTAATGGTTTAGAACGAAAGTATGCGCTAGTTGATTGGCAGGTACGGGGAATGCATGTCTGGCCGCTTGCCAGGATTCTTATTTTTAATGAGCTTACAGAGAAGAAGATAACAGGTGTTAGAAATAAAGCCGATAAATCTTCTTTACTTTATGAAGCATTAGTTGGCGTTTATGAGATATTAAAGCTGATTGTGAGAAGTAGGCACAGCATAAAAGGTTTGGTCTTTTCTAGTCAAGTTTACAGACAGGATATAAACGGCATTTTTTTTAATCGGTTGGCAGATCCTATTTTAGATGAACAAGATTTACCTGAAAGCAGTAAATTTTTATTTGAAACTGCTAAACAGAATAAATACACTAGGACAAATCACAGAGGCAATCGCTTAGTAAAGTTTTCTCCTATTTTAGACCTACTACAATTATTAACTATATTTAAAAAGAAATTTTTCAAGTCAGATATTCAATTCAAGCAAAATATTGAACAAATAATAGAATTACCAGAGCAGGTCAGGAAGAAGATAATCAAAAAACTAATTACACAGTATCACCTCATTAATTATTACCAAAGGTTTAGCCATTGGTTACTTAAAAAATACAAAGGCGAAAAAGTTTTTTTTGTCTGTTATTACGGTTTATTCAATATGGTAATGATTAGCGAGGCGAAGAAACTGAAGATACCTACAGTAGACATCCAGCATGGGGTGATTAGTGACAAACACATTGCCTATGCATTTGGGCAAATGCCATCAACGGGTTATAATACTTTACCTAATGTATTTTGGACATGGACTTCGTATGAAGCAGATTGTATCAATCAATGGGCTCATTCCTTTGGCCAGTACGAGGCCAGAAATATGGGGAACCCTTGGATTGAAGCTGTTAAGCAAAATAAAATAGATTTTGGAAATTTGGCTGATCAAATTACGCAAGAGGAAAAGCCCATTATTTTGTATACTTTAGCTAACAGATCGGATATATTTCCTGATTATTTAGTAAAGACCATTAAAGAGTTGTCAGCAAAATATGCTTTTTGGTTGCGACTACATCCACGTCAGCTGGCTTTCAAAAAAGAAATTGAAGAACAGTTGAGGGATTTAGAAGATATTTAATTTAGTTGAATTAGAGCGTGCCTCTCATCTACCGCTCCCTCTAATTTTGAAGCATACTAGCCTTCATTTAACTCAATTTTCAACAGTAGTATTGGAGGCCGCTTACTTTCAAGTACCAAGTTTATTGTTTCATCCTTTTGGGAAGACGTATTTTCAGGATAGCCCACTAAAGGATTATTTTTATTTTTATCAAAGAAGAAATGGTGATTTCATTTTAGCTATTCAGGGTTTTTCAAAAGACAATTTATATTAAGTTTATTAATGAAGTTATTATATACAACTCTAGTTGATATTTCTCAACCAACCGGACCTGGCACCAACGAGTTACAATCTATAATCGCGCTTGAGAGATATAAAAATTCATCTGATGAGATGGCAATCATTGTAGCTAATCCCAAGAGTAAAAAGATCAACTTAAATAGCACGATTTTCAGTTTTTCAATTACTAATAAAGTATATAAAGGATTTTCATTGCTACTTTGGCAAATCCAATATTTAAAGCAATTCATTCGATTTTATTACGAGTTTTCAGTGGGGACAGAAAAAGTTTTTGTAATTATTAGACCCGATAAGGCCGGCAAGCTATTTTTAATTCCGATTTGGTTGATATTGAAGAATATTGTTTACGGTCTTAGGCATATACAGGATCAATATGATTTTTCTAATAAGAAAAGCTTAAAGAAAACATATAAAAATTATTTACTTAAAATAGGTTTAAGACGTGCTAATTATGTGGATTCAGCACTGCCGGAAAGGATTAATAGGCTTTCCTCAATAAGCAATAGAAATATTAAAATAGTTAAAAATGCGGTAAATCTCGAGCGGTTCATGGTGCTGAATAAAGAGGCTTGTAAGAGAGATATTGGTATTCCGTCAGATAGATTTGTGGTTGGTTATATTGGTGGAGTTCCTTTAGATAGAGGTGCCTCTGAATTGTTGAATACAGTTTTGACGCTTAGACAGCAGATTCCTAATATTCATATACTCATTGTTGGAGATAGTAAAAATCAAAAACTACAACACCTTGCTGTTATGAAAGAAATGGTTATGAAAATGGGTCTACAGCAATATGTTACACTCACAGGAATAGTGCCCTTTGAAGAGATAATTCCGTATTTTAATGCGTTGGATATTGGCGTGGCACTGGTGCCTAATGAGGAGGTTTTGGAGAAAGGAAATTCCTCGCAAAAGATATACCAATATATTGCCTGTGGCGTACCAGTTATCGTTCCTTTTAATACACATAAAGATTTAGTTAGCAGTTCAGCTGCCTTTGAAACTGAGCCTGAAAATTTCGATAGATTTGTGGAAACCATTTTAACCATTAAAAATATGGCGCCCGATGTTGAGGCGGTCCGGAAAGTTGCACTCAATTACTCCGTGAGGCAAAAAGCCATAAATCAATTAAATGATTGGAGAGAGGCCATGATGTAATTTGATAAACACCACGGCTTGAATTGAAAAAGAGACTAAAATAAGCGTGTTGATTTCAACAGTTACCTAGCAAAAATTGGTATTCAAACTTCATGTATAATGCAACGGGGTCAATTTTATTCCATATCTTTAAATTTTGATACTGATTTTTTAAAGACAATATTTAGTTAAACGGTGCTGGACATATTTAAGACATTTTACAAACAATGTGGGCTTTGCTTCCATTCTATCAGTGAGAATGCCAATGGAGATAATCAATATTTACATCATGTTTCTACCAATCGCTTTCACGAGCTAGTAACAAAAAAAAACTATTTTTGGGGCGACTTATCGGACTGGAATGGATACGTTAAACCCTTTGTTACTTTTGATGACGGCTACAAGAATTTGCTGAAATCTGCAGTGCCAATGTTGGAGAAATATCGAATTCCGGCATATTTCTTTATAAATTCGCAGACTTTAAATGGGAAATTATTATGGCGCGATAAAATACGCTTGGTGATAGAAAATAAGCTGGAAGGTGATTTTACAAAACTATTACAAACTGAGCTTCTAATGCCAAAAAAGTTTCAAATATATGCTGATACTAAATCCCCCAAAATTTCCTCAAAAGTAGTTGATCATCTACTGGATGATTTTATTTATAAAAAAGGATTAAGTTATAAAAATGATTTATACATGAGTAAGGACGAATTGCTACAACTTGCAAAAGTCAAACACTTTAAATTGGGGAATCATACTAAAAATCACTACTTTCTTTCATCATTATCCTTTGAGGAACAAGAGACAGAAATTGTAACGGGTCATAAAGAATTGGAAATGCTAGGGCTGCCCATCAGTAAAGTATTTGCAGCCCCCTTTGGAAATTATAACAGCATCGACAAAAACACTTTCTTGATACTTAATAGAGAAAATTATCATACCCTATTGCTCACTAATGGCAGGCGATCAGTTAAAAATTACTCTACAGATATCAAACAGCATTTAAAAATATATAACAGGTATCTTCCAAGGTAATTTCCATGAAAAAACTATTGAAAAAAATTTATGGAGCATCAAAATCTGAAAATGAATATCCATTTAAGGCGCTTAATTATCAGCATGGTGAGGTAAATAATTACGTTTTATGTACTGGCATGGGTAGAAGCGGTACACACTTTTAGCTAGTATGTTTAATGCCTCAACCAATACTCATTCCATGCATTTAGATGATGTTGGAAATGCCGTGGCTGATAGTTTTTACCAATATGCTAAATGGTATAACTTAAAAGTTGATACATCACCGCTTATAGCATCAAGAAGGTTTCTAGCTCAAAGGGCTACTCGTGATAATAAGTTGTTCTTAGAGTCAAATCCTTATATGTCACTTCACACACAAGACTTTATGAATGAATTGAATGCAAAAATTGTGATAGTGTATAGAGATCCCAAGAGAGTAATTGAGTCACATTACAACAAAGGATGGTATAACGAGATGAGTCAGCAATTTGGATTAAAAAAATTAAAAGCTCCGGGATATCAATATGAGTTTGAAAAGCCTAATCATTTTTTTGGACGTTTTCATCCAAAGACAGAGACCGAACAGCTTACGTGGGATAACCTAACAAGGGTAGGTAAAATCTCTTGGATGTGGAGTGCCGTATATACGGATATTCTGTCTATGATCGAGACGAATAGTAATCATGTGTTTTTAATTAAACTCGAAGATTTTGATTACGATTGCTATAAGAAATGTTGCGAATTTATTGGATCCAATAAAGTAAATGAATTGGCCTTCAATCAGATTAAAAGTAAAAAGCCTGGTAAAGCTCAATACACAGATTATCCGGATTGGAACGAAGTTGAATTTCAAGAATTCGATAATCTGACCAAAGCTGTTTACGACAAACTAAACGCTTGTTTTGAAAAAACTAAAGATTAACTATATAGCGGAGTCTATTATTCCATCGCGTTCGGCTAATAGCATTCATGTAATGCACATGTGTTCCGAATGGGCAAAATTGGGTCATTCGGTTACTCTCGTTGTGTCAAAAGCACATTCATCGAGAACAGAGCAAGGTGTACTTGATGTTTATGAATTTTATGGGGTATCAAACAATTTTAATATCCATTATATAACAAAATCAAGTTTTAAAGGAGCAGTTTATTGTAACGCTATAAAAATGGGGCTTTATTGCAAAAAACAAGGTGGCTTAAACTACAGTAGACATTACTGGGCTTCCGTTTTCTGCACTTTACTACGAATAGAAGTAAGTCATGAATTTCATGGACCCTTACCAAATAAGGGCGGTTGGAAAGGCAAACTTGCTCAAAGATTTATAAATAGTAAATACCTGCTTAACATTTTTGTTATTTCCGAAGCGCTTAAGCACATTTTTATTAAAGATGGCGTATCAGAGAATTTGATGACCGTTGCTCACGATGCTGCAACCGAGGCTACAAAACGTGAGGAAGAGATAACAGACACAGTGAAAATAGGATATGTTGGTCACCTTTATGGAGGAAGAGGCATTGAATTAATTTTTAAAGTAGCTAAACAACGTCCTAATTATCAGTTTCACCTCATCGGTGGAAACGAAAAAGATATTAAGTTACATAAAGAGAGTAATCCTCCAAAGAATATTATTTTTCACGGATTTCTTCCACATTCAGTAGTTGGTGACATGAGAAATTCCATGGATATTCTACTAGCTCCTTATCAAAGAGAAGTAAAAATATGGGGGGGCGCACGTAATACGGTGGACTATATGAGTCCTTTGAAAATATTCGAGTATATGTCATCAAATAAACCTATAATTTGTTCTGATTTACCCGTGCTCAGAGAAGTTTTGAATGAGAGCAATGCAATTTTATGCCATCCTGATAATGTTTCGGAATGGATAGAAGCAATCGACAAATTGCTTGCTAATGAAGTGATGAGATATGAGCTTTCTACAGCAGGTTTAAAAGATTTTAGAGATAAATATACATGGGAAAAGCGTGCTCAGTACATTTTAAAAGCAATAGATGAGTAGAAAGAAAGTCATATTTGTGTTTTATCAAACAAAAAGCCAGGCTAACGGTGGAGTTAGCAGTCTTTGGCAATTAATCAAATCTTTTGATAAAATTGATCCCATCCTAATAACAAATGCAAGAACAAAGGTGGTAGAGCAGGCTGAGGCCAGGGGCTTCAATATCCAAATTGTACCTACTATAGATGCGTTCACTTTACAAGCTAAGCTATATAATTCTTTCTTTTGGTCTTATACTTTATTAAAAGTGATGCTTGAAAATCAGATACAGGCTATCCATTTTAATGACATAATTGCACTTTCCTATGGTGTAATAGTGGCTAAGTTCTTCAAGCGAATTGTTTTTAGCAGAAAGATTAAAATTATTTTTAATATCAGGGATGTTTTTGAGCCCCAACAGCCGTACACAAAAAAATGGAGACTTGTGAATTTATGCGATGATATCATCGTCTTGTCAGAACATATGAAGTCAGAGTTGTATGAAAGGCTGCCACTTAAAAATAAGAATTATTGGATTGATCATATTCATGCTATTTACAGCATTGTAGATCTGGAAAGATTCTCACCGGTTGAAGAGGTTGAAGTGGAAAAGTACAAAGAAGCATTGGCTATGAACCCTGACCTAACACATTGGGCATACGTGGCTACTTTTAATACAAAAAAGAATCAGATGGGCTTTATAAATGCCTTGAGTGAAGAGCTTAAAGAAAATGCTGTAGTGATCCACTTCGTTGGCGATATCAATTCCTATACCCAAGAATGTATGGCACTAGTAAAGAAATTAGAACTGGAAGAGAAGTTTATTTTTCATGGTTACCAGAGCAGAGTAGAAAATTTTTACCATGCCGCGGACCTGACTATTGTACCTACGAAAAGAGAAGGATTAGCCCGTTGTATGATTGAAAGCCTAGCTGCAGGCCGTGCGGTTGTTTCCTTTGATGTTAGTAGCGCAGCAGAAATATTAACGGATCATGATTGTGGGATTGTGATTCCACAGGGAGATTACAGCGCATTCTTTCAAGCAGCTAAACGATTGACTAGGAATACAGCTCAAGAAAGAGAATTTTCGAAAAACGGTCGTAATTTAGCTAATCGGTTTTTTTTAAAAACTGATATTGTAGCTAATTATCAAAATATTTATCTGAGTTGATTAATCGATTTAACGTTTTTGTAGATATTCCCCGACTATTAAAGGTTTGGGTTGTTTTTTATTTTCTTACCTACAATCTCGCCAACAACATTCTTCAATTATTTTACGAAGATAATTTGAGTGTTTCCTTAATCGCTCTGGTATTTCTAAAGATACTCCATGGATTACTTATAATTTTCCCGATTTTCATAGCGCGCTTCGGAATATTGCACTTGCTAGTATTCCCTTATTTGCTGGCACAAGCCAAGTCTCTTGCACAAAACCCTTTAGGTCTTTTTTCTCTACAATTTCGAGAGGGTGTTAACGTACAAACCACCTCATTGGGCTCTTTCCCTTATGACGTATTAGTTTCTCTCAATCTTGAAAAGGAATTTTATTCATTGCTATGGATAATACTCGTTTACGCAGGATTCTATGCTTACAACGGTCATATTAAATTGAATTTAAAAAGAATGTCTTACTCCGGCTTCTCTCAGAGAGTTCAATGGGTGGCCATAATGTACTTCACAATAGTTTTTGTTTTTTTTTCCTACACCAATGGAATAACTGCATGGATTTCTGAATGGGGTGCTGCTGGTGGTAGACATGAAGCAACCGAAGGTTTAGGTCCTATTTTGAGAGTTTTTCAGGTAACTTTTATAGTTCCGCTCGTTTGGTACTTGAAAAAAGGGAATAAAGTATTCCAAAACCCAATATTCTTAGCTATTTTCCTCTTATCAATAATTATAGGTTTTTTAGCTACCGGGTCTAGGTCTTCGGTTATAGTTGTTATGGTAGCATTTTTAGCATGTTTTCTACTAAAAACCCGCAAAATACCTAAATTTTCATCAGTATTTGCTGCATTTTTAGCGGTGCTTCTATTTGGCTTACTCGGTCAAATCAGAACGGCATCAACTTTTAATAGCGGTGATTTTAATTGGGAAGACATTGATTTTGACTACCAAACAAACTTAGACAGAGCATCGGACGAATCAGAAGCGTGGCAAAGCCTTGGTGCAGACTTAGCTACCTACATCAGTGTTCCTGAAAGGGTCGATTACTTGTATGGTAAGACTTATGTAGCCGTTGTAGCATTTTGGTTACCAAGAGCTATATGGAAAGATAAACCACATGGGGTTGGTTATTACACAGGTAGAGAAATATACATGGCTGGAAATGGTGTGCCTCCCGGTCCAATTGCAGAAGCATACTGGAATTTTGGTGTGCTAGGAATTATCATATTGGCTTTTTTAAATGGCATGATATTGAGCTTGGTATCCAACACTTTTAGAAAATACTACTA
Organism: uncultured Cytophagales bacterium; assembly: GCA_963832285.1. Classification (GTDB taxonomy): domain Bacteria; phylum Bacteroidota; class Bacteroidia; order Cytophagales; family Cyclobacteriaceae; genus Marivirga. Next base: position 22,577 of record CAWHTP010000010.1, on the reverse strand, counting down.
CTCTCCCGGTGTGGTAGTAATCTATATATTAATTATTGCCAAAGGATTAACCTTTTCTTCTTTAGGATTGACCAGTATATTCCAGACAACCATTATTAGCTATTTTGTGATGCGAGTTTTAAAAGTAATTTGAGTTAATTTCACGATGAACGAGTTACAACCCAATCTTTTTTTGCTAGGTCTTCCCAAGTGTGGTACCAGCACGGTTTTTAATCAGTTATGCAACCACTCTGCAATTGTAGGTACCTCTCCGAAAGAGACTTTTATGTTGATAGATTCGGGAAGCAAAATTGCACAGTTAAAACAGCACAACAACTGGGGTAAGTATATCCCTACACATGCTGCACAGAGTCAATATTTATTAGAGGGTACCACACATACAATTTTTCAAAAAGCAGCCCTAGATTATTTTAAAATTAATTTAGAGAGCAAAGGCTTAGTGGTTCTAAGGGATCCTGCGCAACGCATTTATTCATCCTTTCAATTCTCAAAATATAACTTGGGAAGGGTTAAGAGTAGTATCACCTTTCGGCAATATGTGGAAGACTTATTTAATGAAACTAAACTTGATTATGTTAACAATGATGTAAGCAGCTTTGTGCTATCAAATGAACTGAAATACTCAAAGTATGAGAATGTTTTAGCACCTTGGCAAATGCTTATTAAGGAGGGAAGAGTTAAAATTATATTGTTTGAAGCACTGCTTGAAAAGCCTGACGTAGTGTATAATGATTTGTTTGAATGGTTGGTAATCAATCCTGAAACAGTGTGGGGTAGTACTGGCAAAAATATTACAATGAGACCTAAAAGCCGCATTTTACATCACTTAGCAATTGCTGTAAACAAAAAAGTTCACAATTGGAAAATAGTTCAACCGCTCAAAGAACGCTATAAATCTAAAATGAGGTCAAAACAACTTATGAGCGATGACGATAGAAATGCCATGGACTTACTACGAAAAGAGTTCAAGACGACAATTAATGTGATGCAAACTGAATTTGGACTAGATACTTCCTGTTGGAAATAGAAGCATGTTATTTAATTCTCTCACATTTTGGATTTTCTTTGCGCTCTTTTTTACAATTTATTGGCTTATCCATAAAAAGAATACATTAAGAAATTTACTAATATTGCTAGCTAGCTATATTTTCTATAGCTGGTGGGACTGGCGATTTTTAGGTCTTATTATCATAAGCACCTTGGTTGATTATTTTGTTGCGCTTCAAATTGAGAAGCATAATGAAAAAAAACACAAGAGGTTGCTTCTTGCAGTATCAGTTGCTGTAAACCTAGGGTTTCTTGCCTATTTTAAATATGCTAATTTCTTTATCGAGAATTTTACCGAAATAATAGAAACTGTTGGTTTTCGGTCAAATATAAGTACATTAAGCATCATTTTACCTGTTGGCATTTCCTTTTATACTTTCCAAACAATGTCATATACTATTGATGTTTATAGGGGCAAGATGTCAGCAAGCAAACGACTTATCGATTTTGCAGCTTATGTAAGTTTTTTCCCTCAACTCGTTGCAGGTCCTATTGAAAGAGCGCAGCGGTTGCTACCTCAATTTTTGCAAAAAACTACTTTCTCATTTAAAAATGCGCAAATTGGGACGTCACAAATAGTGTGGGGATTGTTCAAAAAGGTTGTCATTGCAGATAATTGCGCTGTTTATGTAGACCAAGTTTTCTCAAACTATGCTCAACAAGATAGTTTAACTTTGATAATTGGAGCAGTATTATTCGCCTTCCAGATTTATTGTGATTTTTCAGGATATTCAGACATTGCCATAGGGCTGGCACGACTACTAGGTTTTGAGTTGATGACTAACTTTCGGTATCCATACTTTTCAAGAGACATAGCCGAATTTTGGAGAAGGTGGCATATCTCATTGTCAACCTGGTTTCGGGACTATTTATATATTCCCTTAGGAGGTTCCAAGGATGGCAAGTACGTAGCTCTGCGCAATATTTTCATCATATTTGTTGTGAGTGGGTTTTGGCATGGAGCCAATTGGACCTTCATTATTTGGGGTGCATTGAATGCCATTTACTACGTGCCTCTATTCATTTTCGGCACTACCAGGAATAATTTAGATGTGATAGCTGCTGAAACTATTTTCCCTTCATTAAAATCAATTCTAGGATTAATAGTCACATTTAGTCTGACTACATTAGCGTGGATATTCTTCAGATCAGCCACGGCTACAGATGCATTCGATTACCTCTCACTCATGTTCCAATTCAAAAATACTGCAACTACCTTTGCCGTCCCTATTTATTTATGGGTAGAGATAGTTGTTTTGTTGTTAATCGATTATTTATGCAGGAAAAAGGACTTCGTGTTTTTTGAAAGTAAGAGCTTGCAAGTTTTTTTCTTAATAGCTACTATTATACAGTTAATACTATACGGATATTATGAAAGCGATCAGAGTTTCATCTATTTTCAGTTTTGACATGTTAAAGTACATAGCCTATCTATTAAGTATATTCATAATATTATTAATTGCATTAGAAGGTTTTTTCAGATGGGTAGTGCCTGCTCCTGAATTTCCGGAAAGAGCTTTTGATACTACTTTTGATGTATATAAATTTAAACCTAAGCAGCAGGGCTTGTACACTAAGGGAAGACTGATAGACGCTAAGGCTAAATGGATTATTAACAGTGAAGGATGGAATGCAGATAAGGAATATGTTAAGGGAAAGCATATTATTCCAATTATCGGTGACTCTTATGTTCAAACACTATTTTTCAATCCTGAAAATCATTTGTACAAACTTTTTCAGTCAGTAGACCCAAATCATGAATTTTATGCTTTTGGTATTCAGGGAGCTTCTTTCTCTCAGTATCTGAACATGTTAAAATATGCGGTTCATCAATTTCAGGTAGATTCTGCCATTATCGTTATTGATGCAAAGGATATTGTCGAATCCATTTCAAATTTATCAAGTATGCCCAGAAACATGCAATTAAAAATTATGGGCAATGAAATTGAGGAGATAAAGCCTGTTTATTTTGAACATCCGTTAAGAGACTTTATCAAGAACTTTGCGATTTTCAGATACTTTTACATGAACTTTGACTTTCAATTAGAGATTGGAAATGCCAAAATTCACAAGAGCAAAAAATTGATAAATAAATCCGGAGGTATAAAGAAACAAGCAGTGAATTATCTCATCGAAAAAATGCTAGCAATTAAACCTGATTTAGTAATTTGTTTCGTACTTGATGCCGATAGACCAGCAATATATAGAGGGGATGCGCAGGAAAAATCGGACTATTTCCCATATTTTCAGGATTTCGCTTCCAATAGCAGAGTGGTTATTATTGATTTGCAAGATACATTAAGTAAGCACTACCAAGTGAATCAACAAAAGTTTGAGCTTTCTGACTCGGATCATCACTGGAATTTGGACACTTATAAATTGATTGTGAACAAAACAATTAAAGATTTTGTCAAAGAGTAAGCAAATTAAGAGAGTAGTATTTTTCTCTTCCAAAATTGATAGTGGGGGAGCAGAGAAGCATTTGGTAAGGCTTGTAAATGCCCTAGCAGCACGAGTAGATCTTGAGATAATATTGATTGTTACAGTAGCAGGTGGCAATTACGAAGCCTTATTGGATAAAAGAATTCGATTTATTGCAATTCTCAAAAGAAGTAGCTCGTACACTACTTCCATGATTAAGTCTTATATGCTGTTACGCAAACAGCTGAATGCAATAAATCCTGACTTAATATTCAGTATTCAGGATGGTCCAAATGTTCTGATGTTATTAAATCAGCGTGCATCAAATACCCCAATTATTATTGGAGTTCAAAATAATCCTATTCTCAATTTGAGGCGCAATTATATCACTCAATTTGTTAAATGGCTTGCAGTAAGGTATTATCCAACAGCGCAAAAGATGATTTCCCTATCAAGCGGTGTGGCGGCTGATTATTTACAGATAATTCCTGCAATGAAGGACAAGATATCGATCATTCCTAATATTGGTTGGCCTGAATATGTAAAGCAAAAGGAAAATAGCAATATAGACGGAGTGGTCAGACTACTTGCCTGTGGAAGGTTGGAGGAGCAGAAGGATTACCCGACCATGCTGAAGGCACTTCAAATTTTGAGCAGGCAAAAAATTCAATTTACGCTAACAATATTAGGAAGAGGTAGTAAAGAAAATGATTTAAGGGTGCTGGCTGAAGAACTAGGACTGACTAATAAGATTCACTTTAAAGGATTTACCTCTGAGGTCAGCGAATATTACTATAATAGTGATCTATTTCTATTAAGTTCAAAATGGGAAGGATTTGGAAACGTGATTGTGGAAGCTATGGCACATGGCTTACCAGTAATTTCAGCTGATTGTCCGCACGGACCAGCAGAGATAATTGATCATCGTAAAAATGGTCTTTTGTTTCCGGTAGGGGATTTCGTTCAGCTATCAGAAAGTATAAATGAACTTCTGAGCAATAAAATTTTAAGAGAGCAGATTTCGAAAACGGGTATAGAAACAGCAGCCAGATTTATGCCCGTTAAAATTGCAGAAAAATATTATGAGGTACTTAAGAAGTACTTGTGATTGAAGATGAAAACGGCATTTAGAGAAGTCTAAGCTTGTAAATGTCGTTTTTTGTTGCCTTCAGAAAACATATCATTGAGGTTCAACCTATGTATTATCACCTTAATGTTGTTAAATTTACCCATCCATTAAAACAAAAACAAATTCATTAAATTGGAAGGACAAGAGTATATTTATGGAAACCAAGCAAGGCGATAATATTAGCAGGATATTTGTTTCTCTAAAGTTGTACCATGAAAGATAATTTGATCGCATTTATATATGACCATCGCTATTTGGTATCCGAAGATTCAGCTGTTTATTCCTCAGGTCCAATGACAGCAGAAGCGTGGATACGTTATTTGGAGGTTGCGAATAAGCTAATGGTAATTGGTACCTTGTCTGATGCGCCTGATCCTGTACAGATAAAAAACTTGAGTAGGTCAGATTTGCCCGGTGTAACATTTAGTTCATTTAAATACATTTCAAATTTAAAGTCGTTCTTAAAAAATCTTTTTTTTATTGATGCAAAACTTGAGAAGCTCTTGATTGAGTCAAACGCTATTGCTGCAAGGTTGCCAGGAGAGTTACCTTATAATGCAATTAGAATAGCCAAGAAAAACAAAATACCCTATTGGGTAGAGGTAGTAGGATGTCCATGGGATGCCTATTGGAATCATGGAAGTATGGTGGGTAAGCTTATAGCTCCGTTTTCATTTCTAAGACAAAAGTGGGCTGTAAGGAATGCTCCAAATGTTATTTATGTAACAGAGCAATTCTTGCAAAAAAGGTACCCGACCAAGGGTAAAACTATCCATGCTACCAATGCTATTATACCTCCAATAAATGAAAATATTCTTCAGCATAAACAAAATATGATATCTTCTTTAGATGCAAAATCAAAATATATTATCGGTATGATCGGTTCCTTCAATGTCCGATATAAAGGTCATGAGGAAATAATTAGGGCATTGGCTAGAGTGAAATCAGAATTACCACCTTTCGAATTAAGGATGGTTGGTCCCGGTGAGGTTGAATGGGTAGAGGAGCTTGCGGCTGAATACGGGCTATCAGATCGGGTAAAAATTTTAGGAAAACTAAAATCAGGAGATGAAATAGTAGAATTTCTTGATCAATTGCACCTATATGTACATCCTTCTCGTCAGGAAGGATTGCCTCGCTCAGTAATTGAAGCCATGAGCCGTGCCTGTCCTGTTTTGGGCGCTACTACCGGGGGTATCCCAGAGCTAATTAGTAAGAAAGCATTGCACCAAACAGGCAACTACAGAGAGTTGGCAGACCAGTTAAATATGTTTTTGAACAATCGTAAGGTTTTGAAAGAAGAAAGTCTAAGCAATTTCAATAGAGCAAAGGACTATCAATATCACGTGTTAAATAGTAGAAGGAAAGCATTCTTTAAATCTATAGTGTTTGAAGCGTAACTTAAAGTTAGTACTGGCCTATACTGCTGATATCAGTGCTATATTAATAGCAGGCCAAGTACGTTATTTTGTAGATAAAGGTTATGAGGTGCACATTATTACCAATGTGGGCTCCCGTACATTAGCTTTGGTGGAGCGTGAAGGAGGTATTCCTCATACAGTAAATTTCGAGCGCGAGATATCTCTATTTAAGGATCTTAAAGCACTTATAAAAACCACACAGTTAATACGGCATATTAACCCTGATATTGTTAACGCAGGTACGCCCAAAGCATCTTTGCTTGTGCTTTTGGCATCAAGATTTTTAAGAGTACCTAAGCGGGTCTATACCTGCAGGGGGTTTAGGTTTGAAACTGAAGTGGGCTTTAAAAGAAAAATCCTAAAAGGCTTGGAAAAACTGAGTGGTATGTTTGCTCATAAAATCATTTGCATAAGCCCTAGCTTAAGAGATTTGGCAGTATCTGAAAGACTATTTGATGTCAGTAAAACAGTTGTTATAGGAAAAGGTAGCAGTAATGGTATTGATCTCGATAGATTTAGTGCTTCAAAACTGGATTTACATAAATTAAATAACATAGCTAACCGCTATCATATTGGGAAAGAATATTTTACTATTGGGTTTGCAGGCAGACTACATTCTGACAAGGGAATAAAAGAATTGCTAGCAGCATATGATCTTCTTAAAAACAAGCATAAAAATTTAAAGATGATGCTGGTAGGAAGCATAGAGTCCGATGTATTTATAAAAGAGCTGCAACGTAGAATAAAAGACAAAGATTTAGTCCACGTAGGTTTCCAAAAATCAATAGAGTATTTTATTGCTCAGTTTGATGTGTTAGTGTTACCCTCTTATAGAGAAGGCTTTGGAAACGTATTAATTCAGGCCGCGGCTTTAGGAGTACCCACTATTACGAATGATGTAACTGGGTGCAAAGATGCGGTGAAAAATAATTTTAATGGATTTATTGTTCAACCTAAAAATGTAGATGCGTTGGTGAAGAAAATTGATTTGTTAATAGAAAATCAAAAACTACGAGAGGAAATGGCAAGAAATGGAGTGAAATTTTCTAAGTGGTTTGACAGTTCAAATATTTGGAAAGGCCTAGAAGAACTGTACTTGGATTGAAGGTTTAGATAGTTTCGCCAATTTTTGATATCTTTTGTGAGGATCGCAACTATTTATATACATTAAATATTCATAATATGATTCGTAGTAAATTACTTTGGTTTGGATAAAATTAAGTTATGAGTATGTCCTAGGTAAATAAAAAAACTAGTTGAATTTCTAGCACTATAAAACGCCTCAGCAATTAATTTCAACAGGGTAAATCAACACTTATCAATTTCATGGAAATGTGAGCGTAAAAATTTGAATTTAGACCTTATAAATTTGAAACCAGAAAGCGTTGAAAAATTACAAAATCCTAAATTGTCCCTCATAAATCATGAACCGTAGCTCACAAATCGTACCTCTAAAATTACAAGTCATCTAAACTAAACCAAATCTTATCACCCGGCTTCATCTGTGCCAGCGTATCTAAATCTTCGTCTATCACTCGGACAATCCTTGGGTAACCTCCTGTAGTTTGTGCATCGGCCAATAAAATAATGGGTTGGCCACCGGAAGTAACTTGTACGGTGCCGGGTAAAATACCGGAAGAGATCATTTCTTTTGCCTTAGCGCCCATCTGTAATATACTCTCCAGGCGGTAGCCCATCCTGCTTGCATCGCGGCTTATGGTATGAGCGCTACCAAAAAATTGAGCAATCGCAACCTTCGTAAGCACCTCAAATTCGGGTCCTGTAGTCACCCTTATTCTTTTTATAGCGTCAAAATTGGGCGCATGGTAAGCAGTTTTTTCGCTTTCGCTTTTTAATCGGATGTCTGCCTTTTTAAATTGCAATTGCTGCCCATTTCGCATAATATGTTCACTTAAAAGGTCAGTATTTATCCCTATAGGGCTCACACTTCCCTGCCAGCTGCTTATGCGCCACGGAGCTAAAATTGACAGATAAGCACGGCAGCCTTTAATGGCATGGCCAAATTTCAAAATACTTCCCTTGGGGATATCAATTCTTTGATAAGTTGAAATAGGCTCATTATTAAGCGTTAGAGGGAAAGTGGCTCCTGTAATGGCAACTACAGCCTTATCGCTAAAATGAATTTCAGGTCCTAGCAGTGTAATCTCCAGCACTGGAGTTGCTACCGGTAGGTTTAGCAAGTCATTTGCCGCCTTGGCCGCGCCTCTATCCAGCACTCCACCTTTAGGAATTCCAAATGCGCCCATAGCCTGCCGCCCCAAGTCCTGAATGCTGGTGAATAAGCCGGCCTTTATAAAAGTTAAGGTTAAATCACTCATAAATCTCCTCCCACTGAAATGAACGCTCAATTATGGCGGCCTCTATCGATTCAAATTCCTTTTTGCTGATGGCATTAAACTGTACCTGATCACCCGGTTTTATAAGAAAAGGGTCTTCATTTGCCGGTTGAAAGATAGGAATAGGCGTACGCCCAATAATTTGCCAGCCACCGGGTGCCTGCATAGGATAAATACCGGTCTGGCTTCCTGCCAGTGCCACACTACCGCAGGCTACCTGCTTTCTTGGTACCGCCTTACGTTGGCAATATAACTTCTCTACTGTTTTGCCCAAATAGGGGAATCCGGGTAAGAATCCTATCATATAAGTGTCATATATTTTTTTCGAATGCAGGTCAATAAGGGCGGGTGGTGAAAGCGCTAATGCTTCAGATAAATCGTTTAAATCCCATCCGAAGCTCACATCATAACAAACCGGTAGGCGTATTTTTTTAATATTGCTAAGCTTATGTGCTTGCGAAAACCGGAAGTTTTTGATGGTAGCACTTAACAGGTCAAAAGATGTTTTATTTGTATCAAACACCACGGTAAGTGAGCAATAAGCCGGAATTAGGCTAACCACGGCTTCATTTTCCTGTAGATGAGCCTCTAGCAACTTTACTTTTTTAAGGATTTCAGCTGATATTTCCTGATCAAAATTTACCAGCAGGGCGTTATTTCCATAGGGTAGAATAGTCATTATAAAGCTACTTTTTTAATCAACATATTTTTTCGCTTCGCTTCTTTATGTAATGCTTTTAGTAACTCCTCGGCATGAGGATTATCACCATGTATGCAAAGGCTTTCTACTTCCATAGCAATCTCCTTACCATTTGAAGTAGCTACCTTTCCTTCTACTACTATTTTTAAAAATTGCTGAATCATCTCTTCTACATTTTTATACACGGCATTTGGCATGTCTCTGGGTGCAAGGCTACCATCTGGCTGGTAAAGGCGATCAATAAATCCTTCCCTAATAAAACGAATAGCAGAACGCTTAGCTGCTTTTTCCAGTTGGCTATTAGGCAGGCCCATTATGGCTAATGTAGCATTGTACGACTGTATGGCTGAAACAAAAGCCTCAGCTTCATTGGCATCTTTTGCCAGGCTATTATATAAAGCACCATGTGGTTTCACATATTTAAGCTTAGCTCCGTGGCTGTTTGTCAGCCCATCAACAATGGCTATTTGCGATTTAACTAGAGCCTGAAGTTCCTTATGTGGTAAAGTCATTTTCCTTCTTCCAAAACCCGCCAAATCAGGATAGGAGGGATGCGCCCCTATTTGCACATAGTGTTGTATGGCTGTCTGAATGGTTTTTTCGATTGTCAGCGGATCACCTCCATGCTGCCCGCAGGCAATATTACAGGAGCTGATGTAGGGAAATATAACAGCGTCATTTCCAACTTTGAAGTGACCGTAGCTTTCTCCCAGATCACAATTTATATCTATTTCAATTTGGCTCATGTACTTTTTTAAATAATGCCTAAAGCAGAAAAAATACTTTTTAATCCCAACAGGAGTGTAACGCCAATAATGAGCAAACCCAAAAAATTAACAGTTACGGAATTGGTATGTTTGCCCATTAGTTTTTTATCATTCATTATCCACAACAAATAAGCCGCTATTAGCGGTAAAAGCAAGCCATTGGCTACTTGTGCAAACAAAATTATGCTGATAGGCCTAATTCCGAAGGAAGCAAAGATAGCACCGGCTCCAAGCACAACTATCCAGATAGCTCTGAATGAGGTGCTTTTCATGCCTCCCTTCCAGCCTAAAATTTCCGATGTGGCATAAGCTGCTGCCAGAGGAGCCGTAATACTACTTGTAAATCCTGCGGCAAGAAATCCGAAAGCCAAAAAGGAAGCAGACCAACCGCCTAATAAAGGTGTTAGTTGTGCAGAGAGACCTGATATGGAATCCACCTCTTGCGGATTGCCTTGTTCAAAGGCTACCGCGGAGCAAATTAAAATGGACATGGTAATGAGCCCACCTAAAATCACTGATATGAAGGTGTCCCATCTGGCATTTGTCAAAGAGTTTCCTTCATTCCATTTCTGTTTTACTGAGGCTGCATGAAGAAATAGATTGTAAGGCACCACAGTTGTACCTATTAAACCGATCACCATCAGTCCGGAATTCTCTGGCAATACAGGTGTAAATATGCTTTTGATAATTTCCCGGAGGTCGGGCTGTAGCATAATACAACAGAGAAAGAAGATAAGTCCCATACCAGCCACCAGCCATGTTAACACCTGTTCAATTAATTTGTACTGTCCTATAAAGAGCAAAAGAAAAGCTGATACGCTCAATAGTAAAATACCAGGATTAAAGGGCAGGCTACCATCCATTTTCGAAGAAAAACCGAGTAGTGCACCGCTGATATTACCTGCTTCATAAGCTGCATTGCCTAAAGTGATAGCGCCTATCACTAATATAAAACTCAATATTCTTGGTCCTTTTTTAGCTACTTTTAGTCGGATGGCTTCTCCAACTCCTACTTTTGCCACGGCTCCTAGGCGTGCGGCCATTTCCTGAAGTAGCAGCGTGGCTAGTATCGAAAAAGCGATAGCCCACAATAAAGTGTAGCCGTATCCTGCCCCGGCCAGGGTGGCTGTGGTGATAGTGCCGGGGCCAATAAAAGCCGCAGAAACCATAATTCCGGGACCCAGCTGTTTGATTTTCTTTAACATGTTTGCATTAGGCAATGTGAATTATCTCTATGTTTTCGCTCAATTATGTAATTTCCAATTTCAATATATAATATTTTGATACTACCGACAGCGTCATTCCCCTGAAAAGGGGAATCTGTTTTATTCAACCGCAGGATGAATTCACGAAATTTGTAAAAGGAATACAAAAATTATTAAATTAGTTTATGCCAGCTAAAGGGGGATACGTTTATATAATGAGTAATGTCACGCGCTCAGTGTTATACATTGGCGTAACTTCCAATCTTTCCAAGAGAAGCTATCAGCACAAATATGAAGGTAGTTTCCACATTTACTAAGAAGTATAACTGTACCGACCTAGTTTATTATGAATTTCATGACACTATTATGGCAGCAATCAAAAGAGAAAAGCAACTAAAAAAATGGAATAGAGCCTGGAAGATAAATCTTATCACAGCGCTCAACCCTACTTTCAAAGATTTATATGATGAAGCAGAAGAGTTAAAGTAGCAAACCTGAGGTTGCTGGTTAGAGATTCCCGCCTACGCGGGAATGACGTTCTTGGATAAAACATGATCAGGATAGATTAAATATCAACCTTTCTTGTGATAAACGCTTAATAGAACCGATTTCATCATACCCAACGCAAACGTCATCCCCCAGAACAGGGGAATCTATACCATTCAACCGCAGTTTGGATCAAAGTACCTTGCTAAAATATTTAATTATCATCCATTAAGATTAGCTAAACTTGCCTCTAGTGTTTTGATTTTCGCCTCAGCATCGGCTTGTTTCTTTTTTTCCATGGCAATTACCTGCTCAGGTGCGTTGCTTACAAAACGCTCGTTGCTAAGCTTTTTCTCTACACTTTTAAGAAAGCCCTTATTGTATGCCAGCTCCTTTTGCAACTCCGCTATTTCTTTTTCTACATCAATAGCACCTTCCATAGGAATAAAGCACTCGTCAGATTTAATTAAGAAGCTGATGGCGTTATCCACCTTTTCAGAGGTAAATTCCATGCTTTCTAGGTTAGCCAGCTTACTAATAATTGGTTCAAAATGTTGGTAGGTGCTTTGGTCTTCTGCTTTAATAAAGAGCTTCAGTTTTTCCTTTGGCGAGAGGCCTTTTGACGAGCGTGTATTACGCACTTGGCTGATCAATTCAAAAGCTACTTTTGCCTTTTCTAATAACGAATTATCGTAGCGCTTTACCTGCGGATATTCCGCTACAATCACGCAGTCTCTTTCAGCTCTTTCACCCAGTTGATGCCATAATTTCTTCCGTTAAAAAAGGCATAAATGGATGTAGTAACTTTAATACTTGCTCAAAGAAGCCCACTGTGATCTCGTAAGTTGTTTTGTCGATTGGATCGCCATAAGGAGGCTTTACTGCTTCTAAGTACCAAGAGCAGAAATCATCCCAAACTAACTTATAAGCAGTCATTAAGGCATCGGAAATCCTGAACTTGCTGAAGTGGTCATCCATTTCATCCACTGCCTGATTGAAGCGTGCCTCGAACCAATACTGGGCTTTTATAGCTGCTTCGGTGGGTGCTGCTTCAACCACTTCCCAACCTTGCAATAGCCTAAAAGCATTCCATAGCTTGTTGCCAAAATTCCATCCCTGCTCACATAGCTTTACATCAAATAATAAATCGTTCCCTGCGGCACTTGATAGGAGTAGGCCTGTCCTTACACCATCAGCACCGTGGATTTTCATCAGTTCTATCGGGTCGGGCGAATTACCCAATGATTTAGACATTTTACGCCCTTCCTTATCTCTAACTATGCCTGTGAGGTACACATTGGTGAAAGGTTTTTGCCCCTTGAATTCATAACCTGCCATAACCATTCTAGCCACCCAGAAAAACAAAATATCCGGACCGGTCACCAAATCGTTGGTAGGGTAGTAGTACTTAAAATCTTCGTTATCAGGGTTTTTGAAGCCATCAAACACAGAAATTGGCCATAACCATGAGCTGAACCAAGTGTCTAGTACGTCCTCATCTTGTTTTAAATCAGCCAATGTTATACTGCTGTCATTCAATTTTTCCTTTGCCAGCTCGAGTGCTTCGTTACCGTTTTTGGCCACTACAAAATCGCCATCGGGTAGGTAGTATGCAGGTATGCGCTGCCCCCACCAAAGCTGTCGCGAAATACACCAGTCGCGCACGTTTTCCATCCAGTGTTTGTAGGTATTTTTAAACTTAGCAGGAATGAGCTTGATGTTGTCATTCATCACTTCCTCGTAGGCGGGCTTCACCAGTTCTTCCATTTTTACAAACCACTGGGTGGAAAGTTTAGGTTCTATCACTGCATTGGTACGCTCGGAGTGCCCCACATTATTGGTGTAATCTTCAGCTTTTTCTAGCTGCCCGGCTTCTTTCAACAGCTTGCCAATCATTTTGCGGGCTACAAACCGGTCTTCACCCACCAGTATTTGCGCCTGCTCGTTAAGCGTGCCATTATCATTTATAATATCTATGGATTCCAGCTTATGCCGAATGCCAATTTCATAATCGTTAATGTCATGTGCCGGAGTAACTTTTAAACAGCCGGTACCAAAATCCATATCCACATAATCATCTTCTACAATGGGAATAGCCTTGTTGATGAGCGGAATAATTGCTTTTTTACCTTTCAGGTGATCAAATCGTGTATCATTAGGGTTGATGCAAATGGCTGCATCGGCCATAATGGTTTCAGGTCGGGTAGTGGCTATTACCAAGTACTCCTCACTATTTTCTATTCTGTAGCGGATGTGGTAGAGCTTCGAATGCACTTCTTTAAAAATTACCTCATCATCGGCCAAGGCAGTCATCCCGGCAGGGTCCCAGTTCACCATCCGGATGCCCCTATAGATATAGCCTTTTTTGTGTAAGTCAACAAAAGTTTCTACAACCGCATCAGAAAGGTCCTTCTCCATGGTGAAGCGCTCCCTATCCCAATCGCAGGAAGCACCTAATTTTTTCAATTGCTCCAGAATAATACCACCATATTTTTCTTTCCATTCCCACGCATGAGTCATAAATTCTTCTCTGGAAATATCCTCTTTGCTGATGCCTTTTTCCTTAAGCATATTAACTACTTTGGCTTCGGTAGCGATGGAGGCATGATCCATACCCGGTACCCAGCAAGCCTCTTTACCCTGCATACGCGCGCGCCTTATGAGTACATCCTGAATGGTGTTGTTAAGCATGTGCCCCATGTGCAATACTCCGGTTACGTTTGGCGGAGGGATAACAATGGTGTAGGGCTCTTTATTTTTATCCGGTTTCGAAGCAAAGAAATTCTGCTTCATCCAGTGGGCATACCATTTATCTTCTATTTCAGAGGGGTTGTATTTGGTGGATAGCGACATGCAATCTATTTATGATGTATTGATGGAATCGAAAATTAAAGTGCAAAATTACAGAAAATATTTGGAGCTACGAGTTTCTAGTCACTTGTTATAAACATCTAAAGCAATAAATTATAACACACTGTGTCCGTACATCAAACCTCCTACCTCATAAATCAAACCTTGTACCTCGTAAATCAACCCTCGTACCTCGTAAATCAAACCTCGTACATCATTTTCTAACCTCTAACTTCAACCTCTACTCTCTAACCTCTACCCTCTACTCTCTACCCTCTACCCTCTATCTTCTAACCTCCAATCTCTTATTTCCCCTTAAACTCAGGCTTTCTTTTTTCTACAAAAGCATTCATGCCTTCAGTTTGGTCTTCAGATGAAAAAGTGAGATAGAAATTCTTACGCTCAAAATGCAGACCTTCATCTAAATGCGTTTCAAAAGCGCGATTAACCGATTCCTTGGCCAGCATAGCTGCTACGGGCGACATCTGCGCAATTTCTAAGGCTAAATCGACCGCTGCTTCTAAATACATCTCGGTTGGAACTACTTTATTAACTAAGCCGAAGCTCTTGGCTTCATCGGCAGAGATAAATTTACCCGTAAGCACCATTTCCATGGCGCGGGCTTTGCCTATAGCGCGTGTGAGGCGTTGTGTACCTCCGGCTCCGGGCATTACACCAATTTTAATTTCCGGCTGACCGAATTTAGCTGTTTCGGAAGCTACAATCATGTCGCAGGTCATGGCCAGCTCGCAGCCACCACCTAAAGCAAAACCTGATACAGCCGCAATCAATGGTTTTTTGGTTTTTTTGATCTGATCCCAGGTACTAAACTGGTCTATCTGGAGCATATCAATGGCTGTTTTACCGGCCATCTGCTTAATGTCCGCTCCGGCAGCAAATGCTTTTTCGTTTCCTGTAAGAACTATTACGCGAACCGCTTCATCTTCATCCAAAGCTTTTAAAGCATCTCTTAATTCGCCCATCAACTGAAGATTTAGCGCGTTTAACTCCTTAGGCCTATTGAGGTTTATAAGCGCAACGTGTTTTTTATATTGATTATTTACCCGTATAAATTCCATACAGTAAATATAATGGGATAAAGTGAAAAGGATAAAGCATCTAAAAAAGAAAAGCCTTCTTTTTTCAAAGAAGGCTTCACATTTTAAACAGGTGTATGAATAAAATTTGTGTGTTTGTATAAGTATATACCGCTGGCTCCTAAAAGGTAACCCCTAGCCAGTAAAATAAATAGTAATTTTTTACAAAACGTAATTTGTTAAAACCTAAATAGCTAATTATCAGCAAGTTAATTTATATTTTTTTTATCTAACCTCCAACCTGTAACCCCCTAATTCTTAATCTCTAACCTCTAATTCCTAATCTCCCACCTCCAACCTCTAATTCCTAATCTCTAATTCCTAACCTCCAACCTCACTCGCAACCAATAACCAATAACTAAATTCTAATAACCAACCAGCCAACCAGCCAAACAGCCAACCAGCCAACAAGCCAACCAGCCAAACAGCCAACAAGCCAAACAGCCAAACAGCCAACAAGCCAACCAGCCATCACACCCATCAACTCAGCGCTTTCTTCATTGTCTCCCCAATATCAGCAGGAGATTGCACCACATGAATACCGCACTCGCCCATAATTTTCATTTTAGCTTCGGCAGTATCGTCTTTTCCGCCAATAATGGCACCGGCATGGCCCATTCTTCTTCCCGGAGGTGCTGTTTGTCCGGCTATAAAACCTACCACAGGTTTTTTATTCCCTGTTTCTTTAATCCACTTAGCGGCTAGGGCTTCATAATTTCCACCAATTTCACCTATCATCACAATGGCATCAGTCTCATCATCTTCCATCAGCATTTGAACAGCCTCTTTAGTAGGTGTGCCTATAATAGGGTCGCCACCAATACCAATAGCGGTGGAAATACCAAAACCGGCCTTTACTACCTGATCGGCCGCTTCGTAAGTCAATGTACCTGATTTAGACACAATACCTATTCTGCCTTTTTTGAAAACAAAGCCCGGCATAATTCCTACTTTCGCCTCACCCGGAGTAATTACTCCCGGGCAATTAGGGCCAACTAATACTAAATCTTTATTTTTGATGTACGTTTTAGCCTTTAACATATCCGCTACAGGAATACCCTCAGTAATGGTTATAATTACTTTAATGCCCGCATCGGCCGCTTCCATAATGGCATCGGCAGCAAAGGCAGGAGGAACAAAAATAATTGATACATTGGCTCCGGCTTGTTGTACAGCTTCTTCCACGGTATTGAAAACCGGTTTGTCAAGATGTTTTTGGCCACCTTTGCCCGGAGTAACGCCACCAACTACATTGGTGCCGTATTCAATCATTTGCTCCGCATGGAAAGTACCCTCAGTACCTGTAAAACCTTGAACAATTACTTTAGAATCCTTATTTACTAAAACGCTCATTAATACTCTTTTTAAGTTTCTGCAAAAATAGGATAAAAGCCTTCATTAGCAAAGCAATTGCAAAAGGAGTTCATTAAAATTACAGGTGGCGGAATTGTAAAATATTATTAAATTCGCCTTTATTAGCAATTATGAGCAGTGCGCTATGCCCTAAAGTGCATTTGGCTTCTATAAAAAGGTAATGTAATTATTTCTGATGACGCTGGTAGCTTTCATCAATTTAATTTATTTTTGTTCAGTTTTATACTTTGATAAATTACCTAGTATAAAGCTCAATGTAAGTCTATTTAATCGTCAGGGAATTAAGTATATGCTTTACGCAGTAACAGGTCTTTTAGTGTTTGCAATAGCAGATAAGTTTATCCAGTTGAAAACAAACATTGGAAGTAAAAGATGATAAATCAGGTAATTGCAGAACGACTTAAAAATTTCTTCAATGCCGCTCAATTAAAGTTTACATCTGTTTCCGGTGGCAGTATAAATTATGCCTATTCATTTGAAGCTGGTGAAAAAAAGTACTTTCTAAAATACAATCTGCACACTAAGTTTCCGCAAATTATAGGCTTCGAAGTAGAAGGCTTGCATGCTATAGCAGCAACCAACACAATAAATACGCCCGATATTATTTTAAATGAGTTAATAGGAGACTATGAAATACTTGTGCTGCCATTTATTGAAGAACAACAACTCAATAAAGCATACTGGCAACAGTTTGGACGTCAATTAGCACAGATGCATGAAAATTCTGTTACCAATAAGTTCGGGTGGGCACACGATAATTATTTGGGCAGTTTACAGCAGAGTAATAAGCAGCACGCCAGATTTCAATACTTTTTGGATTGAAGAAAGGATAAATCCGCAGTTGGCAATGGGCGAGAAAAAAGGGTTGCTTACCACTAACGATCTAAACGCTTTTCAGCTTTTATTTAAAGAAGTCGGCAGTATTTTTCCTGAGGCTAAGCCCTGCCTGGTTCATGGTGATTTATGGAGTGGTAATTTTATTGGAAACAATGAGTTGGGCGCTACACTCATTGATCCGGCCGTGCACCACAGCTTTTTTGAAACCGATTTGGCATTTACCTATCTTTTCGGAGGATTTGATGAGGCTTTTTATGAAGGCTACAAAAGTGTTGCAGCAATTGAAGATGGCTTTAACTTCAGAAAAAATATCTATAATCTTTACCCGCTTCTGCTGCATCTTAATCTGTTTGGGATGAGCTACTACAGCAGAATCAATAATGTAATTTCGGCATTTGCCTAATATGCTACCCTAGTATTTTCTTTTCCGACCATTATTAGTGATCGTAAACGGGATAACTACTGTTCATAAATGAACATATATAGCAAAGTACTTTTCAGAAAAGCGTCCTAAAATGCTTTTAAAGGCGTTATGCAACTAACTCAAATTTGGCAGCGTCTTAGCTATACAAGAAATAAAAAAACTAAAAAAGCTAAAATGAAGAATTTAAAAACAATCGGGAAAGCCGGAATTGCAGCCATAGTAATGGTGCTGTTTTTAGGCACAAATGTAAGAGCAGATGATGCTTTGGATAAAGAAGTAAAAAACGTTAGCGCTAAAGAATTACTTGTAATGAAAAAACTAGTGGCTGAACTCCAAAAAGACAGCGATTTGGCCTTGCTTGAACGTGAACTCATTAAAGAGGGCGTTTTGGAATGTGGAGACATAACTAACGTAAAAGTGTTGGACATTAGTGGTGCAATTCTTTACGAGGGGAGTATCTCCGGCTTTACATTTACGGATAAAATATTAAAGAAAAATGTTGAAAGGGCGGACTATTTAGCCAGCGTTGATAACACTGATTATTATATGATATTCTAAATCATCAATGCACTCGTTTTTCCAATAACCCATTAATTCCTACGGAGGAATTAATAAAGAAGGGCTTCTCTATGCAGAAGCCCTTCTTTATTAATAGATATGGAGACTTGAGATAGCTCTTCTTTATTTAAACTTAGGATGCTTCTGTCCCGGGAAATTTTCTTCGAAGAAATCCCCATATTCAGCAATTGTCTTCTTCATATCTTTTCTTAGCCAGATAATTCCTATTAGGTTGGGTAAAGTCATCAAGGCAATGGTGATGGCCGAGAGTGTCCAGATAATAGTGGTATCTTGGAATGAGGCCAAGAAAAAAGCGATTACATAAATAATTCTGTAATAAACTACCGACTTAGGTCCAAACAGATAAGTCATGGCTCTATCACCATAATAAGACCAGCTGATGGCGGTACTGAACGCAAAAAGTAGTAGACCTATAGATACAATATATTGACCCCAAGTGCCGAAATATCCTCTCTTAAAGGCTAATGCCGTCAGTGGGGCGCTATGCACTAGAGATTCACCAATGAACTTTATATCTTGTTTGGGTGCAATGTTTCCATTAACAATATTTACTTTACCGCTAAATGGAGCTTCATCAATAATGCCTTCGCTTAGGTACACCTTAATATTATCGGCAAATGAGCGTGCGTGAATGAAAGTGAATTCTTCTGCATTGGTTATTTCACCGTTTTCAACAATTAATTCACCGTTATATCGTGGCAACTTTTCCTCATCGTTCAGGTGCATGTATATCTTGTCCTTTGCTTTTAAATCAGTCTCAGCATAGTTTTCATCAAGAATTTCAATCTCAGCATACTCAAATTGGTTGGTATGCTTTTCGTTCCACACACCGGATGAAAGCAACACCAAACCTGTAACACTGCAAATAATGATTGTATCAATAAAGGGTTCTAAAATAGCTACCATACCTTCCGAAAGTGGCTCATTGGCTTTAGCGGAAGCATGCGCAATAGGAGCAGAACCCTGACCGGCCTCATTGGAAAACAAGCCTCTGTTTACTCCTCTATTAAAGGCAAATGCTAGATTAGCACCAATAAAGCCGCCAGTAGCGGCTGAACCTGTAAATACATCACCAAAAATTGCGAGGATAGATGGAATAATGTTATCGTAGTTGTAGAAAATAACCGCAAATGCACCAATAAAGTAAATAATGGCCATACCCGGTACCAGTTTGGATGTTACTGCAGCAATTCTTTTAATGCCACCAATAATTACCAAACCGAGAAAAACAGCCAACACTGCTCCGGTAATAATCTGATCAATACCAAAAGTTGCCAGCATGGTACTTGATATACTATTTATCTGCGGTAATGAACCTGTCCCGAAGGAAGATAGCACTGTAGCAAAAGCAAAGATGGCAGCCAGCCATTTAAGGTTTACTTTTTTGCCTCTGAACTTAAACTCAGCATTTCTCATGTAATACATTGGGCCACCCGCCATGCTGCCGTCCGCTAATTTTGTACGGTATTTATGTGATAAGGAAACTTCCACAAATTTTGTACACATACCCACAACAGCAGTCATGAGCATCCAAAATAGGGCTGCAGGCCCCCCTAGATGGATTGCAAATGCCACACCGGCAATGTTACCTGTACCCACTGTCCCGGAAAGAGCTGTAGCTAAGGCCTGAAAGTGAGAAGTGTCACCCGGTAAATCCTCTCTATCGAATTTGCCTGAAACAATGCGAATGGCATGCTTGAAAAACCGAATCTGAGGAAACTTTAGATAGATAGTAAAGAATAAACCGGTTCCCAAAAGTGCCCACGGAAACCAGAAAGCACCACCAATGAAACTATCGATTACCTTAAGAAAATTATCAACTTGCTGCATAAATTATGAAGGGATTTATTTAGTAGACACTCTTTGAAAATTTTTTAATAGCAAC
Source organism: uncultured Cytophagales bacterium (assembly GCA_963832285.1). Classification (GTDB taxonomy): domain Bacteria; phylum Bacteroidota; class Bacteroidia; order Cytophagales; family Cyclobacteriaceae; genus Marivirga. Next base: position 1,998 of record CAWHTP010000010.1, on the reverse strand, counting down.
AAAACTAGCAAATATTCTTAGACATAATAGAAATGATCAAGCAGAATTACACTTCAAGCTTCACTCACATTGAAATAAGTAAGAGTTGAACGTATGATTTTGATACAGTCTAAGTTTTTGTATTTGATAATTTAGTCTAGCTTTACATCAGGTGTTATGACCGTAAAAATGTTTTTTTAATCAATCAGCTGTTTATAATGAGGTTAATTCATGTGTTATTTTTTGTTGTACTGGCCAGCTCCGGCTATGCCCAGTTTGAGTTGGATTCCCTTAAAACAAAGTGGCAAGAGGAGGGAAGGGAGGACATAGAAGGCGTATATAGCCTCTCCTCGGGTTCAAACTCTTACACTGTGGTTTTGGCCAAAGAAGATGAAATATACAAGTTAGTATACCTCGCAGGTAAACAACCGGAGTGGTTATATGGCGACTTGAAAGGTGTAATTGCGCCTTCCGAAGAGAAAGTGTATGAGGGTAAATGGAATGCAGGGCAGCCGTCATCACCACTGCTGGAAAATGTGAAAATTGTTTTTGGCGATAAAAAATTCATTCTTTATTGGTCCGATTGGTCAATTGATGAATTTAAGATGACTTATCCTGAAAAAGCTGACGGAAGCACCAAAATAAATGATTCTTTTGATGAATCACTTTTTACGCGGAATCACATTAGCGTGCCCATACAAAAAAGTGATTCAGGCAGTATTGAAATACCGATACTTGTAAACGATGTGCTAAAAATATATGTGGGTCTGGAGAAAACAAGTGATGAAATTGTGCTGTCGAAAGAGATAGCTAAAACACTTATCCAGACTAAAACAGTAGGATACAGGGAATGGCTCGAGGGAAATTATTATGAATTTACTGACCCGAATAAACCTTTTAGAGCAACGCATGTATTTAATATTAACAGCCTTAAAGTAGGAACGCGTGAATTAACTAATGTAAAAGCACGGATATCCGATAATTTGGTACGGTCTATGGTAATAAATATTGAGGTGCTGGAGAAGCTCGGTAAAATTAGCATTGACATGGAGAATGATATTTTAACAATCACTAAATAAGAAATGATGAAAATTACTTTTTTAATACTAGCGCTAACATTTATTGGCTTTGGTCAGATTGGTTTTATAAATGGTCAAACAGGCAATGTTACTGTTAAAATAGGTACGTTAAGAAATACTGAAGGTCATTTGCTGGTTTCACTCTTCAATAGCTCAGCCGATTACCCCGATAAGGCGGAAGCGGCTTATAAAACTAAAAAGGTGAAAGTAAAAGAGGTCAGGCATACCATCGTGTTTGAGAACTTGCCTTACGGAGAGTACGCGCTAGTTTTTTTGCATGATGAAAATGACAGCGAGGAAATGGATACAAACATGATGGGTATCCCGAAAGAAGGATATGGAGCCAGTAACAATGCGGTAAACACCTTTAGCGCGCCTAAATATAGTGAGGCGAAATTTAGGCTGAATAGTGCCAATACCACCCAAAGCTTAAAAGTTTACTATTAATACCTATCGATTTTATGATTAGAAAAGTATGCCTGCAACTACTCGCTGTACTCATTTTACTTGCCGGATGTAATGCAAAGAAAAAGCAGGAAGTTAAGCATGTAAGCAACGAGCTTTGGCAACTAGAACGCCAACTAGTAGACAACGGTAAGCCGGTTGATGTTGCACCCTACAATGAAAGCGTGCAAAAGGCCATGCTGGTCAGGTTGCCTTGGGCTTACAGCCCTTTGGCTATAGCTATGCGCGTTGCCGGCCAACAGATGTTAGCACCACAGGTTAGTATGGTAGCAAAAAGCCTGAGTGGCAAGGAGCTTATTACCGATGTGGTAGTTATTATTGAAAAACAACAGATGCCTGACGATTCCGTGGCAGATGAATATTACTGGATTAGGCTTAAACTGGGAGGCACTGTGTGGCAAGTAGCTGAAATTAAGCAGGGCTGGAAATGCAAAAGCGGGCGAGGCCACCAAGAGTTGAGCGGTGAGTTGTGTAA
>CAWHTP010000009.1:0-49438 GCA_963832285.1 uncultured Cytophagales bacterium | reverse complement strand
ATAGTACAAATAGGGCAATCTGAAAAGCCTAGCTTAAAAAAAAACTACAACTAACAATAAGCATATATTTCAAACATTATCTGTTTTTCAGCATATTTTAAATAATCTTTAATTCTTTACCCACCTTTGTAAATGCAGCAATAGCAGTATCTAATTGTGCTTTGCTGTGACCGGCAGAAAGCTGCACCCTAATTCTGGCTTGCTCTTTTGGTACAACAGGGAAGAAAAAACCAATCACATAAATGCCTTCTTCCAGTAACCTATCAGCGAACTGCTGCGAAAGGGCCGCATCATATACCATAATAGGCACTATGGCCGAGTCGCCATCTTTAATATCAAAGCCGGCCGCCTTAATTTCTTTTTTGAAATATTTAATATTCTCCTCAAGCTTATCCCGCAAATCGGTGGAGCCGCTCAATAAATCAAATACTGCAATGGAGGCACCTACTATAGCCGGTGCCAAGGAGTTAGAGAATAAATACGGACGAGACTTTTGCCTTAGCATCTCCACAATCTCTTTTTTACCACTGGTAAATCCTCCCATAGCACCGCCTAGTGCCTTGCCAAGCGTTCCCGTAATAATATCTACTCTGCCCATCACATTGTTGAGCTCGTGTGTGCCCCTTCCGGTTTTACCAATAAAGCCTGTTGCATGGCAGTCGTCTACCATTACCAAAGCGTCATATTTATCAGCCAAATCGCAAATTTTATCCAGCTGCGCTACATAGCCATCCATAGAGAAAACACCGTCAGTTACAATTATTTTTGACCGGGCATCTTTGGCGGCTTTAAGCTGCTCTTCCAAATCGGCCATGTCGTTGTTTTTGTAACGATAACGTGCTGCTTTGCAAAGCCTAACGCCATCAATAATGGAAGCATGGTTTAACGAATCGGAGATGATGGCATCTTCAGCTCCCAAAAGAGGCTCAAAAACACCACCGTTGGCATCAAAAGCCGCTGCATACAGAATGGTATCTTCCATGCCCAGAAAGTCCGCAATTTTTTGCTCCAGTTCCTTATGAATATCCTGCGTGCCACATATAAAGCGCACCGATGACATGCCGAAACCATGGGTATCAAGTGTTTTTTTTGCAGCTTCCAGCACCTTTACGTGGGAGGAAAGACCTAAATAGTTGTTTGAACAGAAGTTGAGCACTTCCTTGCCTGCGGTCGTTTTAATTTGCGCATCTTGTGGTGTAGTGATGATGCGTTCTTTTTTATATAAGCCGTCCTTTTCAAGCTGTGCTAAGTCGTTTTGCAATTTTTCCTGTAAAGCTCCGTACATAGAGAGATATTTTTTATGATTAGTATCTGTATTAATAAGACGAATGTATAGCTCGTTTGTTTAGCAGATATTTAAAACCTGTAGACACAGAAAAAAAGCTACCCTCCCTTAAGAAAGTAGCTTTTTAAATATTTTAAAGTATTGTTATCTAAAGTTTATACCAAACCCTACATTCAATGTATTATAGCGCTGAATGGTATAGTCAACGTTTAACGACAGTATCCATAGAATCTTAAGTCTTCCACCTATTGTCAAACGTGCGCCACCAATATTTTCGTAATCAAAGCTACCGACAACAAAGTTATTTGGATCGTTTGGATCAGCGGCAGCTGGATCAGTGGCCTTAAAATCTAGTGATGAATTGATAGCATTAAATCCAAGCCCGAGATAAGGTGTAAAAAACAATAGCTTTTTAGATGCCAATATTTGGAAGGTAGTTGCTCTTGAAGTAAAATTGGCAAAACTACCTTCCAGTACATCATATTTCATAGCAAACTGATTGTAGCCAATAAAGGCCGAGATATCCATTGGCACAAACTTCATTCCCGGGATCCACTGCTTAATATCATGTAACACTCCGACACCAAAAGAACCATCTAACGATATATCATCGCCTAATTGTCCTACTGGAATCAATCGCAATTTAATCTCAGTACCCTTAGGTAGACCAAAGCCAACATTCAGCATAGGTATAGGTAACCCACCCCGAATAATAGGAAAATCTTCAAAATTCTGTCCTGAAATAGGTGTAAAGGAGTTTTGTGATCCATCCTCATTTGAAATAAAAATATCATAGCCCTCAACTGGACTTCCACCAGCCAAAGTCGGTACTTCACCGCTTATTGGAATTTCATTTTCTTCCAAACGAACTGATTCATAATCATCATTATTAAAAGTAAATGTATAAGCGGCATCAGGAATGCCGGCAACGCTTGTGGTTAATGTTATATCAAACCCAAAAAGCTTATGTGGCCTGGCTGTTGTAACCCACCCGTTAGCTAATCCGGTACTAGCTGAAACTACCACCGGTTCTAAGTAGTTTTGAAGGTAAGTAGATGCATCAGATTCGACTTTAATCTTACCAACATCACCAAAGGTTTGTGCATTTAAGTTACCTAGCGTTAATAGACATATTAGAGCTAAGCCTAGTTGTTTTTTGTAATTGTGTTTCATGTGCTTGTTATTGATTTGTGAAATTTGTTAAAATTTTGCTTCACACCAAGTCCAAAAATAATTGGCTATTTGCATGGAGGCTATGGTATATTATTCAATGTCGTTTAGATAAGACCTTACCTCCTTCTCTTGGGGAGCAAGGATTAAGTGCCTGCCCGCCTTTGGCGGGTTGAGGTCATGAAGACAAGCTTAACTAAGCGATATTAGTATATTATTTTAATTAATTACATGGTACCATCAGTTCAATTTTTTTAATTAGCAACAGTATTAACCCTAAATTTTAACTGAAAACTAGAGTTGCAGAGTCTTCACATCATTTTATTCTCCCAGCCAAATTCTATAGATCTTGGCAGGTATACGCGTGCTTTAAACCCATTAAGCTATTTTTCTTTAAGTTAAATTTTCTATGAAGTTTAACGTCAAAAGCAACTTGCTGAGCAATTTCTATCCCTTATTTTTAGGATAATAACCGTAATTTATAGAAAAATTTCATTTTAATTATCAAATAGGGATAAAAAATTATTAGTATTTGACGAAATAGAAAAATTATTTTCTATAAATGCTCTTCCACTTTCACCTAAAGACTGCCGTTGGGCTGCATCATTTAACAATGTCTGTAATCGATCTATCCATTCATCGGCTGTATTCACTAAAAAACCACCATATGGCACTATTTCGCTAATTTACCCCAACAGGAGAGGCAATACAGGTATTTCCAATGCCATAAACTGAAGTGCCTTGAATGCACATTTTCCTTTACTCCATAAATCATCGGTTAGTGGCATAAGTCCGATGTCTATTTTTTGTAAATCGGCTATTTCGCTTTTTTTACGCCAATATATGAACTCCATACCGGCAAAATCGAAGTCCGGCTTTTTGTTGGCAATTACCAGTAAGCGAAAGGGTGTGGTTTTATGTACTGCTCGGAGCATGTCAATTATACTCTCCAAATAAACAAGTGTGGAGTGTGTACCAGTCCAGCCAATAGTGAGGTTGTTGTTAATACTACTAGTAAGAGACTTGGGTTTATGGAGGTTTTCTGTATCAATAGTGGTAGGGTTTATTATAACGGCATCATTCCATTTGCGGGCGTAAGTAGCTAAATAATTGTTCCCACAACTTATTTTATAGCTCCATTTGCAAATGCTTCTCACTTTACTTTTCCACTTAACCAGCGCTTTTAAAGTGCCCTTCTCTTTTAGGTCGTTTAGCCAAATAGCATCGTCAAAATCATAGATGATCGGTTTGTTCCAAATAAACTTCACTGCCCATTCAAAAAAGGGTGGCCCTATGGGCGTGGCCTCTCGGTGGATAAAAACAAAATCATAAGAGTTTAGCTGAAATAAGAGTAATTTCCGCCTGGAAAAGCCTTTCACAATAGCGAAAATTTTCTTAAGTAACCTCCCTTTTTGGTAAAGCGCTTGCCATCCGGACCGATCCAAAAAAGGCGCAATTCTATAGTGGTATCCTTCCACTTCCAATATCGCTAAATATTGCTCATATCTGAAACGCTGACTTGGTGCTTCATCAAAAGGGTAGGGGCATATAAAGAGTATGTTTTTTTTTGCTTTACTCAAAATGAAAAAGTGTTCCCTGTCCCATAATTATACTTTTACCGCCTATAAATATTTTGTCAATTTTACCCTCGCTAGTGGTTACCTGAATATTAATAAAACTTGGCCTATTCATTTCCATCCCTTGTTCGCATTGCTGCAAAGTAGAAACATCTGCCAGTTGATAATTATGCAAATAGGCGGCTAATGTGCCATGTGCGCTACCCGTAGCAGGGTCCTCCGCTATACCTAAATGAGGCGCAAACATTCTGCTATGTGTTAAGCTCTCCGCATGTTCGGTTTTTAGTGAAAATGCTAACAAGCCAGTTAAATGATTCTCCTCTAAAACCGATTGCCATAATTCATGGCTGAGCTGCATTTTGTGCATGGCAGCAAGTGTTTTAATGGGTACTATTAAAAAAGGATTGCCACAGTTTACCACCTGGCAGGGGTAGTTTTCATAAATTTCATCAACTTTTATATTTAGTAAGGAGGCTATAAACTCTTTATCCTCAAAATTTTGCTCAAATTTAGGATGTGGCTGTTGCATCATCAATGCTGTAATTTCATCTCCTTGTCGATCAAAGCTGATTTCTGTTAGACCGATTTGTTGCTCGATAAGTAATGTATTCTTCCGTTTTGGGGTAAGCATTTTTGTAGCTAGCAATAAAAAAGCAGTGCCGATGGTAGGATGCCCGGCTGTCGGTAACTCCATGCCCGGAGTAAAAATACGCATTTTTATATCGGCAGCATCCGATACAGACGGACTCAAAAATACAGTTTCAGAGAGATTAAGTTCTTTCGCAATCCGCTGCATTTGCTGGCTGCTTAAGCCCGAGGCTTCGGTAAAAACAGCCAAAGGGTTTCCGCCAAAGGGCACATCAGTAAATACATCCAGTAAGTAATAATCCAGTTCTTGCTGCATAAAACTACTTTTATTCAAAATTAGCTATTTCCCGGCACAAAAAAATGACTTGCCACAATAGCAAGTCATATTTTATATTTTTAGTAAGGCAGTACAGCCGAAGGTTCGGCTACCATTTATAAAACAATAGGCTTAATCAGCGCATTGTACATTATACCTTAATCCTCTTTATTCTTACTACCGCTTGATTTTTTACCTGAGCCGCCTTTATCGTTGCCGGATATTGCATCTCTCATATCAGTATCGGCCTGAATATTCTGCATACGGTAATAATCCATAACGCCTAAATTACCATTTCGGAATGATTCTGCTATTGCTTGCGGCACCTGTGCTTCTGCTTCAATTACTTTAGCTCGGGCTTCTTGTGCTTTTGCACGCATTTCCTGCTCTTCGGCAACGGCCATTGCTCTTCTTTCCTCTGCTTTGGCTTCAGCTACTTTTAAATCTGCTGATGCCTGATCTGTCTGAAGTTTTGCACCGATATTGGCGCCTACATCTACATCAGCTATATCAATAGAAAGTATTTCGAAGGCTGTTCCCGCATCTAAACCACGCTGTAAAACTAGTTTAGAAATTTTATCAGGATTTTCCAATACATTTTTATGACTGTTGGCCGAGCCAATAGAAGTTACAATACCTTCTCCCACTCGAGCCAAAATGGTATCCTCACCGGCACCACCCACTAGTTGTTGTATGTTGGCTCTTACCGTTACCCTTGCAATGGCAATAAGCTGAATACCATCAGCCGCTACCGCAGCTACTTTTGGAGTAGTAATTACTTTTGGATTTACCGAAATTTGAACCGCTTCAAAAACATCTCTACCGGCTAAATCTATTGCAGTGGCCTGCTTAAAACCTAGGGTTATGTTGGCTTTATCGGCCGAAATGAGTGCTTTAATTACGGTGGGCACGTTACCGCCTGCCAAGTAGTGGGTCTCTAACTCGTTGGTAGAAACTTCCAGCCCGGCTTTGGTAGCTGTAATCATAGATTCCACAATAATGCGCGGAGGTACTTTTCTGATGCGCATAAACACAAGCTCGAATAAGCCTACTTTTACGCCAGAGAAAATAGCCGTTATCCAGAGATTAACCGGTACAAAATACAGAAACACGAAGAATAGGACTATTCCCGCAATGACAATGAAAATAATAGATCCGTCCATTTATTAGTTTATTGGTTCAACAAAAATTCGTTTATGATCAATTTTGGTGACTTTAATTTGTTGGCCTGTGCCAATCCAGTCACCCTTACTTCTTACTTCGTAAATCTTACCAAATATTTCAGCTTTTCCTATTGGTTTCAAGTCAGATATGGTTTTTCCTGTTTCACCTACCTGAAAATTGAAAACGTCATCTTCATTTACCCTGCTCTCGCTGGTCGATTTTAATGAAAACCTGTCCCATGAATTAGACTGAAAGCTGTAGAATATTGCAGCTGCAGTAACAATTAAGGTACCACCAATTGTCCAGTATCCGGCAGTATTTCCGTAATCTGCAAATACCATAAAAATACCTATAATGGTACATAATAGGCCTATTATACCGACAAAGGTGGTGCCCGGTACAAAAATGAGCTCCGCAATTATAAGCACTAAACCGATAATAATTAAGATAATGATACCTGTCATGTTAAATACCTTGATTTCAAAAATAGTGAAAATCAGTAGGCTTTTGCGAATAGCACTCTTTTATTTGATGGTTTGCCGGAATAAATACAACTTCCGGCTTCCTCTTTGGCAGTGAGCGGAATACAGCGTATGGTGGCTTTAGTCTCTTGTTTTATGCGCTCTTCTGTTTCAGGAGTGCCATCCCAATGGGCGTAAACGAAGCCGTTTTGGTTCTCTAAAATTCGCTTAAAATCTTCATAGGTGTCTGCAGATCGTGTGTTTTCCTCTCTAAATTTTAGTGCTTTTTGGTAAATATTGCTCTGTATGTCATGTAGCTTTTGCTCAATTATGGCTTCAATACCTTCAATAGCTACAATTTCTTTTTCCTTGGTATCTCTTCTTGCTAACTCTACAGTACCGTTTTCTATATCGCGCGGACCAATGGCCATTCTCAATGGTACACCTTTTAATTCCCATTCGGCAAATTTAAAGCCCGGCTTATGTGTGTCACGGTCGTCAAACTTTACTGATATATGCTGCTGCTTTAATACTTTCCTAAGGTTTAGAGCCACTTTTGTAATGGCCTCTTTTTCCTCATCCGTTTTGTAAATAGGCACTATAACTACCTGTACAGGTGCTAATTTAGGAGGTAGAACCAACCCCTCATCGTCCGAATGCGCCATAATAAGAGCTCCCATTAAACGCGTACTTACGCCCCACGAGGTACCCCAAACATATGCTAACCCACCCTCTTTTGTGGCAAATTTCACATCAAAAGCTTTGGCAAAGTTCTGTCCCAGAAAATGTGAAGTACCCGCTTGCAATGCTTTTCCATCTTGCATTAATCCTTCTATACAGTAGGTTTCTACTGCTCCGGCAAAACGCTCACTATCCGATTTTAGTCCGGTAATAACTGGCAAAGCCATAAATTCTTCCGCAAACTCGGCATAAATATTTATCATTTGTTCGGTTTCATCTATGGCTTCTTGTTTGGTGGCATGTGCCGTATGGCCTTCCTGCCAAAGAAATTCGGCTGTTCTAAGGAATAAACGCGTTCGCATTTCCCAGCGCACTACATTGGCCCATTGGTTTACTAAAACCGGCAAATCACGGTAACTCTGTATCCAGTTTTTGTACGTATTCCAAATAATGGTTTCGGAGGTTGGTCTTACAATCAGCTCTTCTTCCAACTTGGCATCAGGATCTACCACAACCCCCTTGCCATTTTCATCATTTTTAAGCCTGTAATGTGTTACTACGGCACATTCTTTGGCAAAGCCTTCCACATGACTCGCCTCCTTACTTAGGTACGATTTTGGTATAAATAACGGAAAGTAAGCGTTCTCATGTCCGGTTTCTTTAAACATGTCATCGAGCTGTCGTTGCATTTTCTCCCAAATAGAGTAGCCGTAAGGCTTAATAATCATACAACCTCTAACATCGGAGTTTTCTGCGAGATCTGCTTTTTTCACAAGTTCATTGTACCACAAGGAATAATCTTCACTTCTTTTTGGTAATCCTTTAGCCATTATGTTGTTTCTGGTATGATGTTTGTTATCTTATGCAATAGTTATACTGATGAAAATTTTTCTTAGAAGGAAATCAATTTTATCAGATTAACGTTGTAAAATTAGAAACTTAAAACTTAGTAGCCATGAAAACTTTTAGCTTTATATTATTAACAATAGCATTGAGCCTAAACTCTTTGGTAAGTTACGCCCAATCTGACGCTTCAGTTGAATATGATGATTTGTATTTTACTGCATCCGACAGAGAAGTTCTTGATGAAAAAGAATCGATTGCAGAGGAAGCTCGTCTAAAGGAAATTAAAAATTCCGGCTACGCTTATAATCAAACCGAGAGCAATAATACCTTTGGCAACAATAATAATCCTAACCTCAATACTGCAATAGCTGATACTGTGGAAACTCTTGAGGGTTGGTATTATGATGAAACAGCTGCAAGAAGCGGGAGAGGTCAAAATGGCCAAACTGTGGTAAATAACTATTATGGTGGAGGTTTTGCTAATAATGGTTTTAACAATGGTTTCAATAATGGTTTCAACAATTGGGGCTATGATCCTTTTTTCAATAATGGTTTTGTTGATCCCTTTTGGGGATGGAACAGACCATTTATAGGCATGGGCTTCAATAGTTGGGGCGGTGCTCATTGGTCAGTAGGTTTTGGAGGTGGTTTTTATGATCCATTTTGGGGTTTCAACAGAGGTTGGGGTTTTAATAGAGGATGGGGATTCAACAGAGGTTTTTATGATCCGTTTTGGGGTCCCGGCTTTGGTAACCAATATGCTTGGGGTTACAGAAATGGTTTTAACGATGGTTTTTATGCCGGAGGTGGAGGATTTCATAACGAAGGCTTTAATAATAGAAACGTTAGATATTCCCGTAATTCGAGAATTGAAAGAACAGCTTCTGCTCGTAGGGTAGCTAGCAATACATCTACTAGAGACTCTTACGCACGTACCAGAAATGTAGGAACTGCGCAGGCAAGAACAAGCAGAAGCGCTGTAAATAATAGCAGTGCAAGAACAGCCAGTAGTAGAACAGCTTACAATGCGAGAACCGCGGTTTACTCAGATAGTAGAAGTAGCAGAACAGCTGCAAATAGTAGTGCGGTAAGAAGTGTTAACAGTTCACGTAATAATAGTGCTGCTAACGCCAGAACGGCTAACAGCTCAAGGTCGGTAAACAGAAGTGCTACTCAACCAAGAAACACAGGTTCATATTATAATAGTAGCAGAACTAATAGAAGCAGTTATGGAAGTAGTAGCAGGTCTGGTGGTTCAAGCGAACGTTCTAGCTCATTTGGTAATAGCTCAAGAAATAGTTCATCAAGTTATGGAAGGTCTTCAAGTCCTAGTAGAAGTAATTCTTCCTATGGTAGGTCTTCATCATCGTCCAGCAGAAGCAGTGGAAGTTATGGTAGATCATCATCTTCTTCCAGCAGAAGCAGTGGAAGTTATGGAAGATCATCGTCTTCTTCTTCCGGCAGAAGTAGTTCTGTAGGTAGGTCGTCATCTAGCAGTAGCAGGTCAAGCTCTTCCGGTAGAAGCAGTGGTTCTTCCGGTAGGTCTTCTTCCTCATCACGTTCTTCTTCATCAAGAGGAGGTAATTAATTAAAATAACGCCTGACTTTTTTTTGGTCGGGCGTTTTTATCTATCTATTGAATCCAGCACTTTAAATATTTCACTTATGAAAATGTTAAAATACATTTTTGCAGGATTGTTATGTGGCTTTTCGTCTGAAATCCTTGCTCAAAATACTTATTCCTCTTTCGCCAATGAAGCGGTATTATTCAGCCAGCCGGGGCAGAGCGGCACGGCTCGTTTTATCGGTCTTGGGGGTGCAAGCACTTCTTTGGGAGGCGATATTTCAAGTATCTCGGGTAATCCTGCCGGTTTAGGGTTTTACAACCGTTCAGCCTGGTCCGTTTCACCCGTGATAAGGATTGGAAAATTTGATGCTAATTACAGAACTTTAGTAGCTCCCAATCAATTCAGTGACAACAACAATACTAATTTTGGATCTAATATTCAGTTGCCCAATGCCGGCATGGTTTTTAATAATAAATTTGATGGAAGCTCCGGCTGGATTTCAGGCACTTTTGGCTTGGGTTACAATCAGACAAGCAGTTTTTACAATGTGGTGGATTACACAGGCACTGTAGGCATAGTGGATGAATTAGATAACGGATTTGTTGAATTTACGCTTCAACCTTTTTTAAATGAAGTGGGTGATTTCAATTTGTACTCAAATCTCGATGAACTTGATAATGTATTTTTGGCTAACCCTTATGCCGACTTAGCAGAAAGAACTGGAATTTTAGATATCGTTGAATTGAATGACGGTGGTTTTATAGTGGATAGGTATGATTATAATCCCGATACCGATAGTTATTTAACTACTTCGTCATTTCAAACAGAGTCTATTCAGACGAGTGGTGGTTTAACTACTTTAGATTTATCTTATGGAGCTAATTACCAAGATAAATTATATTTAGGAGCATCGTTAAATATTAATTTCTTGAACTATAATCAGCGTAAAACATTCAGGGAAACACCGGACAACGCGCAATTAAATTATTTGGAGTTGACTGATGACAGAACACTTTCTGGCGCAGGAGCCGGATTAACGCTAGGCGCCATATTTAAACCCATCAGCACTGTAAACATTGGATTGTCCTACTCCACACCCTCTTTTATTGCTATTGACGAAACACAACGGCTGGAAATGACTACCAGAGGAGTGGCAGGAACAAACAACTATGAGATAATAAATGATGTGCCATCTTACAATTTTATTATTCCGCAGAAATTAAGTGCAGGAGCGAGTGTTTTCATCAGCAAATATGGCTTTTTAACTGCGGATGTAGAGTACGTAGATTATGCCAATGCAAGTTATAGCTCAAATACTAATGCATTTGGAGGTGCAAATCCTGAGATTTCAAATGAATTAAATAGTACGTACAACCTTAAACTAGGAGGGGAAGCGCGTCTTGGTGTTTTTAGAATAAGAGCAGGTTACAGCTATTTCGATAACCCTTACAATCAGAGTTTTTTAATTGAGAACAATGATGGTACTCAAGGCAGGTCAGTAATGAGTGGTGGTGTTGGTATAATGAGGAAAGGTTTTTCTTTTGATGCCACTTACAGCTTTGCTAACCAAAATAACCCTACTTACCAGCCCTACAATTTTGGAGGTGGTGTTGCTCCCGGTATAGTTGAGTCCTCCAGTGGTATAAGTTCAGTAAGATTAACTATTGGCAAAGCGTTTTAAACTGTTGTAAGCTTAATCAGCTGTTCTAAAGGTTTTTGAAGCCGATCTATCTCAATGATATGGTCGGCTTTTTCATAAAATAGCTTTCTTGAATTGTAGTAAAGTTGTAAGCCGCGTTTGATGAGATTGTTCTCGATCAAATAAGGGGCGTTTAGCACTTTCTGATGATTTTTTGAGCCTTTCGAGTAACAGTGAAATAGGAGTTTTTAAGTAAATTGTCTTGCCACTGCGGTTCATCATTTCTATGTTGTTATAAAAACAAGGCGTGCCTCCACCGCAGGCAATTACCTCGTTTTTATGCAATGCAATAACACTTTCCAGTACTTCTTTTTCTATTAGGCGAAAGTATTCCTCTCCGTGTAATCTAAATATTTCAATGATTGAACTACCGGCTTTTCGTTCAATTTCATTATCTAAATCTATAAAGTTTACTGAAAGTTTGTCGGCCAGTTTTTCTCCCCAAAACGACTTGCCCGATCCCGGCAAACCAATCAGGAATATGCTCATTTGAGTAGTGCTGTTAAATCGTAAATCTCAGGCACATCATTGTAATGCCACTTCCCTAAAACTTGGCCGTCTTTAAGCAGCACCAAGCCCGGGTTTGACCTTATAATGGTTTTAAGTACAGTAGCATCACCATAGTAAAAATCAGCTTTCAAATCCCTTCGGGCTTTTACCTGTAGCACCGCTTCTGCCGAACTGGAGGTGAGTATTATAGGGGTTATATTGGCAGGAAGTCTATCTGTTAGGTCTTTAACATCAATCAAACCTTCTTCATCGGCTTCTTCGGCAAAGTAGCTGATGATTAAGAGCTTGTTACTACTAAGTACTTCGTCAGTTTTGTCTCCCGATTCGTTCCACAGGGCAAAATCAGTAATTTTTGGCGTGGAAGCCTCTTCATTGGTAATCTCATAGCCAATTAGTTCATAACCTTCCTGCTCATTAAGGTATTGATATGATTTTATTTCTTCACCATCCTTTTTAAAAGTGTACTGAAATTTGGGATTTTCGGCAGGCTGCATAGCGTCTTGTATGGTAGTACCTACTTTATAAGCTCTAAAATCTATGAAAGGTAAATGTCTAATGGCGTAAATGCACAATAGTATGGATAATATAGCTGTAGATCCGATTACAATATTTTTTGTAGCAAAATTACTTTCTTCAATTTTGTTTCGCACAGCAAGTAAAAAGCCAATCAAAACAAGCAAAATTATGTCTTTAGTGAACGATTCCCACGGGGTGAGTTTAATGGCATCACCAAAACAGCCACAATCGGTTACTTTGTTAAAATAGGCTGTGTAAAAAGTAAGGAAAGTAAAGAAAATAATCATGGTAGCCAGAATATTAAGCGTGAGCTTTACGCGCCATCGCATAATTAACGCCAGTCCAAGCACCACCTCCAGCACATTCATTGTTACTGCTATTATTAATGCGTAGGGCTCAAAGACGCTAAAAAACGAAGCAATATCTCCTGCGAAAACCACAAAGTACTCTTCCATTTTGATGGCCGTACCAACCGGATCGTTCACTTTGATCAGTCCGCTGAAAATAAATAATCCGCCAACTAAATACCTTGCAATAATTATCAGCTGTTTCATCATAATTTATATACCTAATTTAATCATACAAAAAACTGCGTAATTTATCATGTCTTGATAATTCGCTTTTATAGGTTCAGATATAATCGTTTTACCTTTGTTGTCTTCTATTTGTTTCACTCTGTAAAGCTTCATCAAAATAAGGTCCGTCATGGAACTTACGCGCATATCGCGCCATGCTTCACCATAATCATGGTTCTTATCCATCAATAGGCTTAGCGTTTCGGCAACAACTGCGTTATATTTTGGCTCCAATTCCGCGTAAGGAATTTCTAGTGAATCTGTCTCGGTCAATAATTCTTGCATAATGGCAATTATTGAGTAGTTAATAATCCCTATAAATTCATTCCGAATATCTTCCTCAATTTTCTGTACGCCCTTCTCCTGAATGGAGCGTATTCTTTGTGCTTTTATAAATAATTGATCTGTTATGGAGGGTAATCTTAAAATTCGCCAGGCGGTGCCGTAATCTTTTGTTTTCTTTTCGAAAACATCTTTACAGAGCGCAATAACTTGCTTATATTCGCTTTCAGTTTGTTTACTCAAAAGAATTATTTTTTAAATAGATTAGTCACTTTTTTTGAATTCGAAAGATACATCATTTTATCAAAAATTCACATGCCGGCTTCACGGAAGCTTGCTTGATTTATCCACACCCAAGGTGATGGGCATCCTTAATGTTACTCCGGATTCATTTTACGATGGTGGAAAAAGCAATGACCCGGACAGTGCTTTTAAACAAGCTGAAAAAATGCTTTCCGATGGTGCAGATATTATTGATGTGGGTGGCTACTCCACAAGACCCGGTGCCACTGAAATAAGTGAGGAAGAGGAGCTCGATAGAGTAGTTCCTGTAATAACTGACTTAAAAAAAGCGCATCCGAAGACAATAATATCAGTTGATACTTTTAGATCGAAAGTAGCAGAAAAAGCGGTAGCTGCTGGTGCTTCAATTATAAACGATGTAAGTGGAGGAGCTTTGGATAAGCGAATGTTTGAAGTTGTTGCTGACCTCAAAACACCTTATGTATTAATGCACATGAGAGGAACGCCTGCTACTATGCAGTCGTTAAATACTTACAACCATCTATTAACTGATGTGGTAAAGGAGCTTTCTACTAAAATCAGTCAGCTTCATAACTTGGGTGTAAATGATATTATTGTTGATCCCGGTTTTGGTTTTGCAAAAAGCATAGCTCAGAATTATGAAATGCTCAAAAATTTATCCTATTTTGAGGTATTGGAAGCGCCTGTTCTGGTAGGGTTATCAAGAAAAGCTATGATATACAAAACTTTGGGAGTTGAAGCCGGTGCTGCATTGAACGGGACAACAGCGCTTCATATGGCAGCCTTAATGAATGGAGCTTCTATTTTACGGGTTCACGATGTAAAGGAGGCTAAAGAAACTGTTACGTTATATAACAAAATAAACAATTGATACACGCTTTTTCCATAGGTTTCCTTGAAGTTAGCCTTGTTGATGTGCTCGACATTGTACTAGTGAGCTTTCTGCTATTTCAAGTTTATAACCTGATGCGTGGGAGTGTAGCGGTAAGAATTTTTGTAGGTTTTTTATCGCTTTACTTAATTTACTTAGTGGTTAGAGCTGCGGAAATGGCACTTCTATCGGCTATTCTCGGTCAGTTTATGGGGGTAGGAGTTATAGCAGCTATCATCCTCTTTCAACAGGAAATAAGAAAATTTTTGCTATTGTTGGGTAAGACTACCTCATTTAATCGTGACAACAGCTTTTTTTCTAACCTACCCTGGCGTAAAAGGCAGCACGGTTATGAGTTGGATATAACTCCTCTTATTGAAGCTGCCAAATCGTTGGGAGGTACTAATACCGGAGCTTTAATTGTTATCTCCAAGGGTTCAGAGCTTAGATTTTATGCCGATTCCGGTGATAGAATAGATGCTTTAGTTTCCAAGAGGTTGTTAATTTCTATTTTTAACAAAACCAGTCCTTTGCACGATGGTGCACTTATTATACATAAGGGAAGAATAGTGGCAGCCCGATGCGTGTTGCCAGTAACGGAAAAAGATGTTCCTGCACAATTTGGGCTTCGCCACAGGGCAGCTATTGGTATGTCTGAAACTACAGATACCATTGTTTTGGTGGTGTCTGAAGAAACAGGCCAGCTATCGCTAGCCAGAAATGGCACCATTTACCACAATCTTTCTAACCAGGAAATACGCACCAAGATTAAAGAATATTTGGTTGAGGATGATAAAAAGAAAGACAAAAGCAAATCTGAAAAGACCGAGCCGGAAGAAGTAGTGCAGTAGGTTTTTTTTATCCAAGGTTTTTGATTTACAACCATTTTGGTAGCTTTAAATCAGGTGTAAATTTTAAGAAACGAGTGCTTTGTGCCACAGCCCTCGGGTGAATGTTGGAATTAATTTAAAGAAATCGAAACATGACGTATTAAGCTTAAAATAATACACATCTACCATAAGAGAGCATACTGAAAGTGCTAAATAATTTTAACAAAACTCTCTTACATAGATATTTAAACGGCTTGATATAAAGTGCGAACGTGTAATAACAGTTGTTTCCATTTTTGAACGGTTGAAGTCCAAAAGTACATTGCATTGAGGTCCATATTGGATTTCCGCTTATTTCCGAAGACTTCATTCATGCGTGTAAAGTAGAGAAATATGATGATATTCTTCATATATAAATATGCAAAAAGGTCTGTGTGCCACAGACCTTGGATTGTTCCTAAATATCTTGAGGCAAAAAAAGTAAAGTTTTGTGAACCACAGACAAAGCGTTTGATATTGGGACGAGGAATAAAACAATATGTGCCACAGGACTTTGAGAATTATTACGGAACTTAAATGATTTTTAATTATTTTTTCTTTTGAGCACCAACCACGGAAGTATTTTTATACCTTTGCGTGCTGTAAGCCTAGAGGTGCACAAACTCCTTCTAACTTGCTGATTTTCAATTATTATAAATAGCAGATGTCTGAAATTAGAAATGTGGCAATTATTGCCCACGTTGACCACGGTAAAACTACTTTGGTGGATAAAATTATTCACGCTTGTGAGGTATTTAGAGAAGGAACGGAGACAGGTGAGCTCATCCTGGATAATAACGACTTAGAGCGAGAACGCGGAATTACCATCTTAAGTAAGAATGTTTCAGTAAATTATAAAGGGGTAAAAATTAATATTATTGATACGCCCGGTCACGCTGATTTTGGCGGTGAGGTAGAACGTGTTTTAAAAATGGCCGATGGTGTATTGCTTTTGGTTGATGCTTTTGAAGGAGCCATGCCACAAACTCGATTTGTTTTGGGTAAAGCCCTAGGCTTAGGCTTAAAGCCAATTGTAGTGGTTAATAAAGTAGATAAAGAAAACTGTAGACCTGATATAGTACATGAGGAAGTTTTTGACCTTATGTTTAACTTAGAGGCAACAGAAGAGCAATTGGATTTTGTAACCATGTACGGTTCTTCCAAAAACGGTTGGATGAGCCATGACTGGAAAGACGAGACGGATTCAATTTTTCCATTACTCGATGAAATTATTAAAACCATTCCTGCCCCACCTGTAAAAACGGGTATTCCTCAGTTACAAATTGTATCATTAGATTATTCTTCTTTTGTAGGTAGAATTGCTATTGGCAGGGTATACCAAGGTGTGCTAAAAGAAGGTATGCCCGTTGGGCTTTGCAAGAAAGATGGCAGCGTAAAGAAGACGCGTATAAAGGAGCTTCAGGTATTTGAAGGCCTTGGTAAAGTAAAAGTTTCTGAAGTGCAGTGTGGTGACATTTGTGCCTTGGTAGGAATTGAAGGCTTTGAGATTGGAGATACCATCACCGATCCGGAAAATCCGGAGCCGTTACCAAGAATATCTATTGATGAGCCTACCATGAGCATGCTTTTCACTATCAATAACTCACCATTCTTTGGGAAGGAAGGTAAATTTGTTACCTCTCGTCATTTGCGTGATCGATTGATAAAAGAGACGGAGAAAAACCTGGCTTTACGTGTAGAGCCAATGGATTCTGAGGATAAATTTTTAGTTTTTGGTAGAGGTATTCTTCACTTGTCGGTTTTAATTGAAACGATGAGAAGAGAGGGATACGAGATACAAGTGGGCCAGCCGCAGGTATTGTTTAAGGAAGTGGATGGCGCACGCCACGAGCCAATTGAGCAGTTGGTAATTGATGTGCCTGATGATGTATCCGGGAAAGCCATTGAATTAGTAACCATGAAAAAAGGGGAGCTATTGATAATGGAACCAAAAGGTGATATTCAGCATTTGGAATTTGATATTCCCGCGCGTGGCATAATCGGACTTAGAAATAATATGATGACTGCCACTGCGGGTGAAGCTGTAATGACGCATCGTTTTAAAGGATATGCACCTTATAAGGGAGATATTCCGCAGCGAAATAAAGGCTCGCTCATTTCAATTGATGGAGGCGCCTCCACCGCTTTTGCTATAAATAGACTGCAAGATAGAGGTGTGTTCTTTGTTGATCCGGGTGATGTGATTTACAAAGGCCAGGTAATTGGTCAGCACTCAAGAGATAATGACTTGGAAGTGAACATTAACAAAGGAAAGCAGCTAACAAACATGCGTAAATCAGGTACTGATGATGCCATGAAAATTGCCCCGAAAATCAATTTTTCATTAGAGGAAGCAATGGAGTATATTCAGAAAGATGAATACCTTGAAGTTACTCCTAAATCAATAAGAATGCGTAAGATTTATTTAGATGAAAACGAAAGAAAGAGAATGGCTAATAAAGCATAGCAGCATTCCTTTTATCAATATTGAAAGGCTGATCATTTTGAGTGATCGGCTTTTTTTATTTGCTGTAGTTGCTCAATCGCAAAGTGCACAACTCTCCTCGTCCAACTCAGTTTCAACCGTGTAGGGGGGGACTGCTAAGCGCATAATTGCCTCTTCTACTAGTTTAATCTCGCTACTATAAATCAGGATAGAACCGATTTCACCAAAGTTAAAATTAGTTTTGGTGTTGTATTTCTAATCTACAGTATTGTGTATAAGTAAAAATAACTTACAAATAACGTTAAATTTATGCCTCTGTATACTCTAGCGGCATTATTGGAAGAGAATGGAGGTGCCTATATAGTCTTTTTTTAATTCACACCTATTTTCCCAAAGTTATCACTTCAATTTTCTTTGAATCGCATTAGAAATCAAACAAGAATGCCACCGTTTGTAAAATTTATTTATGAAGAAATATAATTTTTTCATACATTAGATCGAAACTAACTTTTATAAGAAATGAAATCTAAATTATCAATTTTTACATTAACCTTTTTCCTATGCACTGCGGTAATGGCACAGGATATGACTGCCGACCAAGTGTTGGATAATTACTTTGAAAATACCGGTGGCCGAGATGCCTGGAAAGAAGTGGAGGGAATAAAAATGATGGCCAGTGTAAATCAGGGCGGTATGGAACTTCCCATAGAAATGGTACAGCTCAAAGGCGGTAAAACCTATACCAAAATTTCTGTGCAGGGGCAAAGCGTTATGCAGAATGTCTATGACGGCAATGTATTGTGGAGCACAAACTTTCAAACAATGAAAGCTGAAAAAGCAGATCAGGAAACCACTGATAATATGAAGTTGGAAAATAATGATTTCCCCGATCCCTTTCTTAATTACAATGACAAGGGCTATAAGGTAGAGATGGTAGGCAAGGAAACTATTGAGGGTTCTGAAACTTTCAAAATTAAACTGACTAAAGAGCCTAAGATGCTTGATGGGAAAAAGGTAGATGATGTTTCTTACTACTACTTCGATACTGAAAACTTTGTCCCAATTTTACAGGAAACTGAAATAAAGCAAGGCCCCATGGACGGAAAAATTCAGCAAATAACAATGAGCGATTATCAGGAAGTGGAAAACGGGCTTTATATGCCTTTCTCGCTTTCCCAAGGTGTTAAAGACATGGGTTCCACTACTATTACAATTGAGGCTATTAACCTGAACCCGGAAGTTGAAGATAAAACTTTTGCCTATCCGGAAGAGTAATTCAGTTGAACTAAATTAACAAATTATAAGCCAATGCCGGAGGTATATCAGATACTTATTGAAAGGCATTGGCTTTTTTTCTTTAAAAGATAGCATTATGATGAAAAGATATTTTAACATATTAATTGTAGGCTTTTTTATGCTTGCGGGTTCAATGGCTTTTGCGCAGAGCGAAGAAATAGTTCTCTCGGGTAAGGAGCTTTTCGGAGATCTCTCCGCCAGACAAATCGGCCCTGCATTAATGAGCGGCAGAATTTCTGACTTGGAGAAGCATCCAACAAATAGCAGAATTATTTATGCAGGCACTGCCGGAGGTGGTGTATGGAAATCTAGTAATGGCGGTGCCACCTTTACCGCTATCAGCAATGACCTCCCCCAGTCTATAGGCGTGGTGGCAATAGACCCGAATGATCCTGACAGGAATATTTGGGTCGGTACTGGCGAAACCTGGGTGAGAAATAGTGTTTCAGTAGGTGCCGGACTATTCAAATCTACCGATGGGGGTGTTTCTTGGAAAGAAGTTCCGGGCTTCGGACAATCAGAGAGAATAAGCAGTATTGTTTTTAATCCTAATGATAGTAAAGAGATTTATGTAGGCATTTTAGGAGCTTTATATGGAGATAGTGAAGCAAGAGGAGTATATAAAACTACCGATGGAGGCACTACCTGGAATAAAATATTTTATGTTGGCCCCGGCACAGGCTGTAGTGACGTTATTATTGACAAAAACAACCCTGCAATACTTTATGCCTCTATGTGGCAATTTAGGAGAACTCCATGGTCGTTCAGTTCAGGTGGTGAAAATAGTGGATTATTTAAATCAACAGATTCCGGTAAAACATGGAATAAAATCCATTCCGGCTTTCCTTCGGGGAAATTAGGACGGATAGCTATAGCCGTGGCCCCTTCCGATAGTAAAATTTTATATGCCGTTTTGGAAACTGAAAAGGATGCCGACAAAGGACTTTACAAATCGCTTGATGCCGGAGCTAGTTGGGAAAAACTCAATGGTGATTTTGGGCTTGTAGTAAGGCCTTTCTATTTTTCGCGCATAGTGGTTGATCCAAAAAACCCTGATGTGGTAGTGAAGGGCGGACTCTTTGGATCCATCAGCAGAGATGGTGGAAAAACTTTTAAAAGCATGGGAAATATGCATGCCGATATTCACGATGTACTATTTGATATCAACGATTCCGATAGAATGTATGTGGGCACCGATGGTGGGGTTTACCGCAGCTGGGATGGAGGCATTACTATGGAGATAGTGGAAAACATGCCTGTGTCGCAGTTTTATCATATTAGTCTGGATGATGAAAAACCCTATAATATTTATGGCGGATTGCAGGATAACGGCTCTTGGTACGGACCATCAGCCTCAATAGGTGGCATTGAAGCCCGCGACTGGACCAGCGTGGGTGCAGGTGATGGTTTTAGAGTGCTAAAACACAAAACTAAACCTATCATTTATTCTGAAATGCAGGGAGCAGAAAATGTTTGGCGTTATGATGTAGAGAAGAAAAAGAATAAAACCATTCAGCCCCTTCCTGATAGAGGGTGATCCCAAATTACGATTTAACTGGAATGCACCTATTGCCCTGAGTACCAATTATGCCGACAGGATTTATATTGGAAGTCAGTTTTTGCACAAATCGGATAACATGGGCGATACTTGGGTGAAAATATCTCCCGATCTGACCACTAATGATCCTGCCAAACAGAATCAGACGGAATCGGGCGGCCTTTCGGTTGACAACTCCGGAGCAGAAAATCACACTACCATATTTACCATTGCCGAATCGCCCCTAGATGAAAGAATAATTTGGGTAGGTACCGATGATGGCAATTTGCAATTGACCCAAGATGGCGGTAAAACATGGAAAAATACAGTGGCTAATATTACAGGGTTACCAAGTAATTCATGGGTGTATCACATTGAAGCCAGTGTGCACAACGCTGGTACCGCCTATGCAGTTTTTGACAGGCATACTTTGAATGATATGAAAACCTACGTTTACAAAACCACTGACTTTGGCACTACATGGAAATCATTAGCAACTGACGAAATTGAAGGTTTTGCACGTAGCATACAGGAAGATTACGTGAATGAAGACCTGCTTTTTCTGGGAACTGAAATGGGGCTTTTTGTAACTATTAACGGAGGTAAAAACTGGAATAAGTTTACCAATAATATGCCTGCAGTAGCAGTACATTATATGGATTTACACCCCCGAACAAATGATTTGGTGATGGGTACCCATGGGAGAGGAATTATAATTATTGACGACATAAGCCCGTTGAGACAGATAGATCAGGAAGTGCTGGCAAAAGACTTGCACTTTTTTGAGACTAAGCCAAGCATGATGGTTGAACAAAGTGGCTTTGGCGGTGGAAGCACCGAAACGCAATTTGTTGGGCCAAACCCTTCTAGCAATGCGCAAATTATATATTACCTAAAAAAGCGACACACTTTTGGTAAAATGAGCATGCGTGTGGAAGATCAGGATGGTAAATTTATTTCAGATCTTGATCCCGGAAAATCCAAAGGCATTAATGTAGTTACTTGGAATTATACCAGCAAAGCACCCAAAATGGCTAAAGGTAAAACTTTCACTTTTGGAGGATTTACTTCCCCGCGTGTGGAAGCAGGCACTTACAAAGTGGTTATAAACAAGGGAAAAGATACTTATGAAACCAATTTAGTGGTTGAAAACGACAGCACCTCATTGTTAACGTCTACCGAAAGATCAGAAAAACAAAGAGTAGTAAGTAAGCTTTTTAACCTCTCGCAAGAACTTGCCTACATGGTATATGAACTCGATAGCTATCAGGAGATGGCTACCAACCTGATAGCGAAAGACCCAAAAGCCAAAAAGGTGGCACAGCCGGTGGTGGATAAATTACAAAGCCTGAAAGAAACACTTGTGGTAACCACAGGAGACAATTATGTAGGGGCGGCCGAACCCGAATTACGCGAAAAGCTGGGTGATTTATACAGCAAAGTAGCCTCCAGCTTTGATAAACCCTCCAATGCTGAAATGGAAAATCTGAAAGTATTGGAAACAAGATTCAACAACGCCAAAAATGATTTTGAAGCCATTAAAAATAAAGAAGTAGCCAAATTGGCAAAATATATGGAAAAAGTGAGCATCAGCCCAGTAGCACTACTGCCTTTTGATGAATTTATTGATAGTAACTTGTAAGAGAGTTATTAGCATACAAAATAAAGCATCAGCCATTCGGCTGATGCTTTTTTGTTTACCATGTTTGCAACTAATAATTAAATTTAAAGTTGCGAAGGGACGATTTTGCGCAAACCATTTGTTGGGGACAAGTGTAATTACTGTGAGATAAAATCTGAAGGAAGTCCGAAAACAAACCTTGATATTGACGGACAGAAACTGCATATAAGGCTTACCGATAGGTCAAAGTGGCAGTAGACACCGAAAACCGACAACTAAACATATTATAGGAAGTAAATGCAGTAGTACTGAGGGGAGTATATGCTGTTTCCTGTCAGATTTATTCGCAAAATGCACAATTCTCCTCATCTAATTCATTTTCAACGGTATAATGCGAGAACTTAGATTTCTTTAACACTTCTTTAGCGTTTTTTTCATGTCCAGTCCAAGTACCAAGAGGTACCGAGCGAAATGCTGTCTCCTAAATCGTGCACTGCATAGGATACACTGGCAATGCTACTCACATAAAGCCCGCCAAATTTCATAAATGGTAAAAGCCAAGTTAAGGAAAAAGGCAATTTTCAGGGTCACTGTTGCAGATAGTGTGTCTGTAAATTGGGTTATTTACTATTCAATTCACATGTTATAAGCTTTAAAATGTGATGGCTAATGAAGTGGCTAAGAAAAAATTGTTGTCCCTCGGTGTTCCTTCTTTAGAGAATACCTCATCCTCGCTGCTAAACCCCCTTGCTTCAATTCTCCACAACACATTGTCTGTAATGATATAATCCAAGTTGGCTGAGTAGCCCACCGTTTGAAAGCCATTAGTTGTACCTGTATTGATGATCACCTGGTTAGGGTCTGAGTAATACTCCCCCCGTATTGAAATTCTTAGTCTATCAGTTGCTGAGTATTGCGCTATGGCTACGGGAGAGTACCAAATGTCACTTCCGCTGGCATCATCAGGTTTTTGTTGGCTACCCACATCAAAACCCGCAATTAAAGCCCATTTATCGGTTAATTGAAATTGTCCGTAAAAGTTATGGAAGTATCTCATTTGTCTTGCGCTATCGGGTGTATCGCTTCCTACAAAGGAGCTACTATTTAGGGTTACTTTATCGTTAGGGGTGTAAGTAAGCTGGTGTCCAAAGGCAGGCATATTATTTCCATCAACTCTTTGGATGCGTTGCCATCCGTTTAGCAATAGCCCACTAACAAACCACTCACCATTATCCGATGTATAAGATATTTTAGCACCACTTTCGAAGTAGGGAGAGTTATCGGCCGGCAAGGAGCGGGTGAGGTTCCAGCATACTGCTCCGGTGGCACTTTCAAAACCAATATGTGAAGCAAAAATACCGGCATCTATCCAAAGGTCATGATTTTCAGATATTTTAATGCCTCCATTAGCTTCAAGTATATTTTTAAGCACGCCCGGCTCAGCGGCAAGATTTGCGTTAGCATAGGTTCCCGTCATCAGCGCTAAATTAGCTCTTACTTTTTCCGTAGTATAAGCTGCTTTTATATAACCTAGGTTAAGGGTTATTTCATTATGCCGATTAAAACTATAAGCAAAGTCGGGTCTGTTGTGGTCACTTGGATTGTTAAAATCATAAATATAATATGTTTCCAGATACCCGCTAATTTCCAAATCTTTATCCCTTTGCTGTGCCTGTGCTTTCTGCTGAGCAAAAATTAATAAGGCCAATAGCGTTGCTGTTTTAACAGAGGTTGTATTTAGCAGGAAGCTGAGTATCATGATGAAGAGTTGCTCCAGCTGCTTAATTGCATAGTGCATAATGGTGTGGTATGTTTTCATTTTATGGCTAATAAGGTACTGTAGTAATTGGCGTATTTTTTGAGGTAAATATAAAAAAGATTTGGATAAAGTGCCGATAATTTTATGAGGATAATCGCTCTTTAATTGATCTATTTTAATAGATTATCTTGGAAAGCTTAAGACCATGGTGCTCATCTTTCTTCAATAATTTAGAAAAGTATGTAAATAAATAAGCCAGCAGAGTTGTCTACCGGCTTTGTCGGGGTGGCAGGATTACTCATACGCATAAGGCATGCTGCACAAAAAAGCCCCTCGTGAGGCTCCGCTGCGCTATGGGTTCGAATTTACGAAATCACTCGTCCTCAACGAGGCGCGATACCGGGCTAAGCTACGTCCTGAAGACGGTCAATTTTCTATTGTAAGATCAGTGTTTTAAGTAAACGTTAATTATTTGTTGTAAAATTGATGTAATTAAAATTGTACTTTTTGTAGTAATGTATTTAATTACCATATAAACAAAAATATCTCTCACAGCGGATCTGTTTTGTTTGCCTTTGCAAGTTGTTTGTTCTATGACGGAATTACCTAGAAATTTAGATGATAATAAATCCGACCATGATTTATGGAATGATATTCTTGAGGGAAATATTGACTCTTTAGGTCTTCTTTACAAAAGGTATTATATTCCATTATTTTTATTTGGTAAGAAAGTATCTGATAGACATGATTTGGCGGAAGATTCTGTGCAAGATCTTTTTTTTAAAATTTGGAAAAAAAGAGAAAACTTGGGACGAACTTTCTCCACGCGCTCCTATATCTATGCAGCCTATCGAAGGTTGTTGCTAGACAAAATTAAGCTCGATAGTAAAAAATCCTATTTTAATACAACCGAAAACCAGACACAATCTTGTGTGCAAGAGTTAATTATTAATAATGAAATAAATTCAGAGCAAATTTCAATGATTAAAAATGAAATTGATAAACTTCCTGCGAGGCAAAAAGAGATTATTTTCTTGAGATTTTTC
Organism: uncultured Cytophagales bacterium; assembly: GCA_963832285.1. GTDB lineage: Bacteria > Bacteroidota > Bacteroidia > Cytophagales > Cyclobacteriaceae > Marivirga. Next base: position 24,491 of record CAWHTP010000009.1, on the reverse strand, counting down.
AATGGCTTAAATTATCAGGAAATTGCGGAGATTTTAAACATAAATTATCAGTCAGTTAGAAATTCTATTCATAAAGCTTTAACCACCATCAGAAAATCCATTTCTATTATTATAATATCTATCAATGTAATTATTTGACAATTAAGTATTTATAAAATAATTATGAAATATTCTCGTTTTTAGGAGTACAAAATAAAATACCGCCTGTCTTATATATAAAGTATATAATGTAATTGTATGGCGGATAACGAAAAATATAATTTTGAGTATTTCATTTTAAATGAATCATTTCGAAATTGGGCTAGTGGTAATGCGCATGATGATGAAGTTTTATTTTGGCAAGACTTTCTGAAAAATAATCCTGATCAAAAGGAAGAAGTTATTAAGGCAAAGTTATTTCTTTTAACAGTTCAAAGATCAAATGATCGACCTGACCAAAGTCAAATTGAAAATTCTTGGAAGGAATTAAAAAATAAAATAGAACAGGAGGATTCCGTTGCTATAGATAAACCTATTAGCAGTAATTCATCCAGGGTTTCTAAGCAATTTTCATTAGTATTCAAATTTGCAGCTTCATTTGCGCTGCTAATAATTAGTATTTTCCTTATATACAAAACAGTTTTCCAAGAAACTGATAATGATTGGACTGTTTATAAAACTGAGTTTAATGAATTGAAAAATGTTTCCTTACCGGATGGAACAGTTATTCAGATGAATGCCAATACACAATTAAAATTTAAAGAAAAGGAATTTAACAGACAACTGATTTTATCGAAGGGGGAAGCCTTTTTTCAGGTTAATAAAACGGAGCATGATGAATTGTTTAAAATACTTACTAATGATTTAAATATTGAGGTTTTAGGAACTGAGTTCAACGTTAACATTAGAAATGAGGAGACTAAGGTCGCTTTAAAAGAAGGTAAAGTGAAATTGTTATTACCAACTGGTAAAGTTGTGTTTATGAGACCTGGTGAATTGGCTATTTTGGATAGTTTTGATAGCCTTAGAGTAAAAGAAGTAAATATTTCGATCCATGAAGCTTGGAGAGATAAAAAAGTAATTTTTGATAATACAAGTTTAAAAGAAGTAGTAGAGCTTATTGAAGTTCATTATGGTGTACATGTGATTTTAGACAAATCAATACAAGATAAAACCCTTTCTGGTGAAATACCAAATGATAATTTAAAACTATTGCTGGAGACTTTAGAAATAATTCACGATTTGGATATTACATATAAGGATAATTATGTAAAAATTTCGGAATAATATCACTTTAAACTATATGATAGATGATTACTAAAAAATTAAAATTATTTGGAATTATATTGATTTGGGTTTTATCTAGTCAATATGCGTATTCATTAAGGCAAGAAATTGCTTACCAAAAAGATTTAGAAGATGTTGCTTTAGAGGAAGTATTGAATTCACTGAAAGAGGAAAGAAATATCTCTTTCGTTTATGAACCTAGTGTTATAAATGGCAAATACGTTTCATTACACACACTTCATTCAACATCTGACCTTGATGAATTACTCAGAAAACTACTTCTACCTAATGGTTTATTACATCAAAAGCTAGAAGAAAATGTTTTCGTCCTTAAAAATGCTTCCATGAAACAGTCTGACGGTGTTAATATAAGCGGAAAAGTTATTTCATCTAAAGATCAAGATGGTATTCCGGGAGTCAGTGTAATAATCAAAGGAACTACTATTGGAGTTGTAACTGACATTGATGGAAATTATAAAATCGAAGTTCCTTCTGAAAATTCAGTATTGGTGTTTTCTTCAGTCGGTTTTTTAACTAAGGAAATAGAAGTTGGATCTCAATCTACCTTAAATATTGAATTAGCTCCAGACGTGATGCAGCTTTCTGAAGTTGTGGTGACAGCTGTCGGTATTGAAACCAATAAAAGTCAGTTAGGCTATTCTATCCAAAATGTAGATACTGATGATATTATAAAATCCAGAGAAACAAATATCTCTAGTACTCTGAGCGGAAAAATAGCTGGAGTACAGGTAATTTCCTCTTCAGGAGCACCAGGAGCTTCAGCAGACATTCGTATTAGAGGAAGTAGATCTTTGAATGGTTCAAATCAACCACTGTATGTAATTGATGGGGTTCCTATAGATAATAGTACTTCTGCCAATGGCACTGCAGGTGTAGATGTATCTAATAGAGCCATAGACATAAATCCAAACGATATAGAGCAAATGACAGTCCTGAAGGGACCTGCGGCTACCGTGTTATATGGAAGCCGGGCTGCAAATGGTGCTATTATGATTACAACCAAGAAGGGTAAAATTGGTAAACCTGTAATAACTATTAACTCGTCCTTTGGTGTTAATAGAGTAAATAAACTACCAGAGAGACAGAATATATATGCACAAGGACGGCCTAGTAATGGTCTGTTTACTTATAGAGGGCCAGAGACTACTGAGGCTGCATCTTATGGTCCTTTAATTTCTGAGTTGGAATTTGATGGAGATCCTACCTATCCTTATGATAAAAATGGAAGGTTAGTTCCTATAGGAGAAGGCATTGGTGTACCGGCTAAAGCATATGATCCCTATGATATTTTTGTTGACGGTTACACTCGTGATAATAATGTTTCAGTTGGTGGTGGCACCGAAGCTGTCAAGTATTTTATATCTGCCGGAAATCTTTATCAGACAGGTATTGTACCAAATTCTGATTTTGAAAGAACGTCTATCAAAGCCAATTTTGATGCAAAATTATCTTCCAAACTTACCATAGGGGCATCTACTACTTTTATAAATTCAGGAGGTGATAGAGTACAAAGAGGGTCAAATTTATCAGGAATAACCACCGGCATTTTCCGTGTTACACCCACTTTTGACAATGGAAATGGATTGTCAGGACAGGAAGCAGCAGATACCAGAAGTTCTTATATTTTTCCTGATGGTACTCAACGTTCTTATCGGGGAAATGGACTTTATGATAATCCCTATTGGGTTGTTAACAATAACCCCTACACAGATGATGTGAATAGATTTTTAGGTAATATAAATTTTTCTTATGATGTTTTAGATTGGCTAAAATTAAAATACAAAATAGGTGTTGACAGGTTTACAGATGTTCGTGATGTTGCTTGGGATATAAATTCATCCTCAGAAAATTTAGGAAGAATAAATCAAAGTGTTAGGACATCAAGCAGAGTGAATTCAGACTTCTTGGTACTAATTTCAAAATCCATCAACGAAGATATAAGCTTAAATGCAACTCTTGGTCATAATTACTATTATGATGAGAATTTATTACAAAGCTCAAACGGTCTTGAAATGGCTGTTCAGGGCTTTTATAATATAAGCAATACGAGTGTAGTTCAAGCTAATAAGTCAATTAGGCAGGAAGGCTTTTATGGTGTTTTTGCAGACTTCAAACTATCTTTTAGAAATTACCTTTACTTAAACCTTTCAGGCAGAAATGACTGGGCCTCTTCTTTACCAAAAGAGAACAATTCTTTCTTCTATCCAGCTGCAAGCGTAGGCTTTGAGTTCACGGAATTTTTGGGTATCAGCAATTCAGCAATTCTGCCTTATGGAAAAATTAGAGCCTCCTATGGAACCGTAGGTAGCTCGCCCCCAGTCTACAGAACTAATTCAGATTTTAGTAACACTGTTATTGATGGAGATGGATTACTTCCATCCAATCAGTTTCCCGCCTTTGGAGTAAATGCTTTTGAAAGAGGCGGTCTTGCCGGTAACCAACAATTAAAACCTGAAATTACCACCACTTTTGAAATTGGCGGTGACTTTAAGCTTCTTGAAGGAAGATTGGGATTGGATGTAACCTATTATAATGCATTTACAAAGGATGCTATAGTTACTACCACACTACCAGCTCCTTCAGGTTTTACTAGTATTACCTTAAATTCAGGAGAAGTGCAAAATTCAGGTGTAGAAATTACATTAAGTGGTACTCCCATTAAGAAAAATGATTTTGAATGGTTTTCTCAAATTAATTTCACAAGAAATCGATCTTTGGTAAAATCAATTGCGCAGGATATAAGCAGCATTAGTTTAGCCAGTTTCAGTGCTATATCTTCCCTTAATATTGTTGAGCAGCCTTATGGTGTATTTAGCGGTACAAGATACAGGAGGAACGATGATGGAAAATTAGTGATTGGCTCAGACGGATGGCCATTATTTGCAGATACACAAGGTGTTATTGGAGATCCTAACCCTGATTTTTTGGTAGGGTTTAATAATGAGTTAAGCTATAAGGGATTTTCCTTTTCCTTTCTTTGGGATATTCGACAGGGTGGTGATTTATGGAATGGAACAAAAGGAGTGACCGATTACCTCGGAGTTTCTAAAGAATCCGGTGATGACCGTAATGTTACAGATTTTGTTTATGACGGTGTAAATGAGCAGGGTGAGGTAAATACCATTCCTGTAGATTTTGCAAATCCGGCACTTGGTCTAGGTGGAATTAAATGGCGCAGAGCAGGCACATTGCTTGGATTAGCTGAAGATAATATAGAAGATGGGTCATGGATTCGATTGAGAGAAGTAACGGCAACCTACAGGTTTTCTTCAAAAATGTTTTCGAATATTAAAGTTATAAATGGAGCCTCAATCTCAATTTATGGAAGAAACTTGCTATTATTTACTGAATATAAAGGTGTAGATCCTGAGACAAATTTACGAGGGCCTTCCAACGCGCAAGGTTGGGACTATTTTAATATGCCTAACACTAAAAGTTATGGACTTGCATTAAATGTTACTATAAAATAAAATTTATATGAATAATCTAAAAAAATATAAACTGAATAAATTTTATAATGTAATTATGGTAGTGGGTACAATTAGCCTACTTCTATCTTGCGATTTTGGGGATATGAACATCGATCCAACAACTCTTCCTGATGTAGGGGCTGATTTAATATTGCCAAGTGCTCAGGCTCAGACCGCAAGAAATATGGGCTCTTCAGGTGCTCGAGTTTCAGGAGTTGTAGTGCAACACTTGCAGGGTATAGATGCACAGCCATTAGCTTATAACGATTATCTAATAGATGAAAATACTTTAGATACTTATTGGAGAACAGGGCTTTATGCAGGGGCTATGAAAGATTGTAAAATTATTATAGAAAAAGGACAAACACTAAATATTCCTCATTACACAGGAATAGCTAAAATACTTTTAGCCGTGAACCTCGGAATAGGAACCTCCTTCTGGGGGGAAATACCATACTCCGATGCATTTGATGGATCTTCTGATATAGATATTGAATATGATAGTCAAGAGTTGATTTATCAAACAATTCAAAACCTATTAGATGAGGCTATAGCTGAATTAAACTTACCGCCAGGTGATTTGAAGCCTGGTGGTGATGATCTTATTTATAATGGTAATCCAGCTTTATGGATCGGCACAGCCAGGGCCCTAAAGGCAAGATACTATTTGCATTTAGTGAATGTTGATGGAGATGCTGCCAATAAAGCCTTAACTGCATTAAGTGGAGGCACAATATTTTCTAATGAGGTAGAACCTGCTTTTCGTTTCGGAGCAACAGAGAATGAAGCTAACCCTATAGCCCTATATGGTTCTCAAAGACCTAATCAATTAGCTTTAAATCAAACTTTTTTAAATTTGCTTGATGCACGAAATGATCCCCGAAAAGAAAAATATGGTGTTTTAACAAACGGAAATTATCTACTTTATAATAGGGATAATGGAGATGATCTATTTTGGGGCAGATTTGAGTCACCAATGCCTCTAATATCCTACAGCGAACTACTTTTTATACAAGCCGAAGCGAACATCAGGCTAGGTAAAGATGACAGAGCTAATACTAAGTACCAATCAGCAGTAACAGCTAATTTAGAAAAAGTAGGTGTGGGGTCATCAGAAATAGCTAGTTACTTAGCTGATTTGGCTGACTTAACAGTCTTGGCTTCAAATGAAGAAAAACTTGCTGCTCTATTAGAACAAAAATACATAGCTATGTTTGGGCAAGGCACCTTAGAAGCATGGGTAGACTACAGAAGGACAGGTTATCCTGAACTTGAACCTTCTTCTGGTGCGAGTGAAAGCTTTAACCCAACTAAAGTTATACCTCGCAGATATCTATATCCATTTAGTGAAAGACAAACCAATCCTATGAATGTAGATGATGCCATTAACAGACAAGGCGGTCATTTATTGGATAATGCATTATGGGCTTATTAAGAAATACTCACAGTAATATCGAAAATATGAAAAATACGAATAAAACAATAATGAAGACGGTACTAGGGATTCTTTTTCTATTTATTTATAATTCATCTGTTAGTCAGATTGTCATTAATGAAATCCACGCTGATCCTGCCGGTGATGTTACAGGTGATGCCAATGGAGATGGAGTGCGAGATCCTTCAGATGATGAATTTATTGAATTGGTAAATATCGGGGCTAATGATTTAGATGTGAGTGGTTGGAAGATTTTTGATACTAACTCTGCCTTAACAGAACGGCATGTATTTGCTCAAGGAACAATTGTACCAGTTAACGGAGCAATAGTTATTTTTGGTGGCGGCACACCAACCGGCACTTTTGGTGGTTCCATTGTGCAAACTGCTACTACGGGAGCTTTGGGATTGACTAATTCTAGTGACGGGATTATTATAGAAGATGCTACTGCCACAGAAATCATTTCTTATACTTATGGCTCAGAAGCAGGATCCGATCAGTCTATTACAAGAAGCCCTGATATAACAGGCTCAGACAATCCTATGGTTGCACATTCTACAGCTACTGGTTCAGGTGGAGCATTATTCTCTCCGGGCACTAAAATAGATGGCACTTCTTTTATTGAAACCACCAACCTACTTATTAATGAAATCCACGCTGATCCTGCCGGTGATGTTACAGGTGATGCCAATGGAGATGGAGTGACGAGATGCTTCGGATGATGAATTTATTGAATTGGTAAATATCGGGGCTAATGATTTAGATGTGAGTGGTTGGAAGATTTTTGATACTAACTCTGCCTTAACAGAACGGCATGTATTTGCTCAAGGAACAATAGTACCAGTTAACGGAGCAATAGTTATTTTTGGTGGCGGCACACCAACCGGCACTTTTGGTGGTTCCATTGTGCAAACTGCTACTACGGGAGCTTTGGGATTGACTAATTCTAGTGACGGGATTATTATAGAAGATGCTACTGCCACAGAAATCATTTCTTATACTTATGGCTCAGAAGCAGGATCCGATCAGTCTATTACAAGAAGCCCTGATATAACAGGCTCAGACAATCCTATGGTTGCACATTCTACAGCTACCGGTTCAGGTGGAGCATTATTCTCCCCGGGCACTAAAATAGATGGCATTCCTTTTATTGAAGGGTCGGTCACTCAAGTTGAATTTAATATGGGTTCAGCTTACATAGAAGAAGGTGTGGTCACTTATGAATTGGAGGTTTCTATTCTTGGTGCAGATGATATAAATGCTACCTCAGTGGATGTAGTACTTATTTCAGGAGACGCGACAGATATTAATAATTATATGACACAGACTGTAACATTTCCAGCTGGTGTTTCAGATATTCAAATATTAACTATTAGTATAAATGATGATTCTGAAATAGAGGCTGATGAATCATTGGTTTTTGAACTACAAAATATTTCAGGAGGTAACAATGCTGAATTAGGTGTTAGAACAAATTTTGAATTGACCATAACGGATAATGATTTTGCTTCAACTTCTTTAGTACTGAATGAATATTTAGCATGGCCCGCTGGTGCATCAGCAAGTGCAAATGGCCCTGAAGTGGATGCTAATGGGGATGGAACGATTAGTTTTAGAGATGATGAATTCATGGAATTTGTAAATGAGGGAACAGAGCCTTTAGATATCACTGGATGGCAAATATATGATGGGATCACAACCCCTACCGCCAGACATATTTTCCCTGAGGGAACCTCAATTGTTGCAGGTGGAGCTTTGGTGGTATTTGGTGGCGGTAACCCAACAGGCTCATTTGGTGGGGCTACTGTACAACTAGCTTCCAATGAAGATCTTAGCCTTTTGAATTCCGGAGATGAAATTGTTGTAAAAAATAGTGAAGGGCAAAGAGTTTTAGTAGCTTCTTATGGAGAGCAAACCAGAGGATCAAGTGAAAGTTTGGTTCCGGATATCACAGGTAGCTATGTACTGCATCCGACATTAAATGATTTCAACATATCTCCCGGAACTAAAATTGATGGTACACCTTTTATTGAAAGTGAAGTCTCAATTGTAGAGTTTCTGACAGGTGCAGCTACTGTAAATGAAGGAGATGGTACTTTTGACTTGGCCGTTAAAATATTGTTTCCGGATGATATAGACGCATCCACTGTTGAGGTAGTTCTGATTTCTGGAGATGCTTTAAATATCAATGATTACACTACGCAGCTATTGACATTTCCTGCAGGAAGTTCAGCAAATCAGACGTTAACTTTAGAAGTTACTGATGACACAGAAGTTGAGGGCGATCAAATCTTAATGTTCGAGCTACAGAACTTAAGTGGTGGGAGTGAAGCTGAATTAGGTAGCTTAACTACCTTCGAACTTACAATAGAGGATAATGATTTTGCATCCTCATCCTTAGTATTGAATGAATTTTTAGCATGGCCGGCAGGTGCAGCATCTAGTGCTAATGGACCGGAAGTGGACGCTAACGGTGATGGAGTGGCAGACTTTAATGATGATGAGTTCATTGAATTAGTAAATGATGGTAATGTAGATTTAGATATAAGTGGATGGCAAATTTATGATGCTTTTACTTCAATTACTGAGAGACATGTGTTCCCTAATGGAACTTTAATAAATCCTGGAGGAGCATTGGTAGTCTTTGGAGGTGGAGTGCCTACTGGCGAATTTGGAGGTGCTCAAATTCAAGTTTCATCAACTGAAAGTTTAGGTTTTACTAATGGTAATGATGAAATAATTATAAGAAATAGTGCCGGAGATGTTGTTATCAGTTTAGCATATGGACAGCAAACAAGAGGAACTTCCACCACATTAAACCCGGATATAACTGGGGCATTGGGTCCGCACCCAGAGTTGAATGGTATTAATATTTCTCCGGGAACAAAAGTGGATGGTACTCCTTTTGAAGTAGCCACCAGAACTACTGTACAGTTTGTTTCAGCATCAGGAGGCATTGAGGAGCAAGCAGGGACTTTTGTAGTGGAATTATCTATAGAAAGAGCCAGCGAGACGGAAGCCACCATGGCAGAAGTTGTTGTATTAACGGAGGGCTATGAAATGGATTTTGCGCTTACTCAGTCTGATGTCATTTTTCCAGCGGGAAGCTCAGAAAATCAATTCATTGAAATATCAGTAATAAATGATGAAGAACTAGAGGGAGACGAGCTATTTGTACTTCAATTGCAAAATATTAGTGGAGGCACAAGAGCTACATCCGGTGTGCCGGCAACTTTTTCATTTATAATTTTGGATGATGATGTACCATTAATATTCAATGAAATACATGCAGATCCTGCTTTTGGGCTTGAAGGAGATGCCAATAATGATGGGATTCGCGATCCTGAAGGAGATGAGTTTATTGAGGTGGTTAATAGATCACAGAGTGTGATAGATATTAGCGGATACCAATTTTTTGATGCTGCAAGCTTAAGACACGTATTTGAAGATGGCACCTTTTTAGAACCTGGCCGCGCCATGCTGGTTTTTGGCGGAGGTATTCCTGTAGGGCAATTTGGCAATAGCAAGGTTCAATTAGCATCTGAGGGTGGGGGATTAAGTTTGACAAATACAGGCGATGAATTGAAAATATTTGATGCAGATGGAAATATTCAGGCGGGAATGACTTACAATGATTTAGCCAATGATGATCAATCTATAGTACGTAGTCCTGATATAATAGGTGGATTTGTTTTACATTCTACAGTGGATGGAGCCGATGGTAGATTATACTCACCGGGTACTAAAAGCAATGGTGATTTATTTATTAACTTCGTTTTAGCAGATAAAAAGCAAACGTCTGGCTTTGTAAAAGTGTATCCTAATCCTGCTAAGAATAGTATTTCTTTTTCTTTTGAAGAGAAAAACGATGATTATCAACTAAGAATCATAAATTCTCAAGGCAAACTTATGGTTACGAAAGAACTTCAAGGAGCGACTGAAAATGTGATGGATGTAAGTAGTTTAAATTCAGGTTTATATTTTTATCAAATACTTCCAAAAACAAGTAATGAAGTATCTGGGAGTGGTAAAATTTTAATTAAATAATAATGAAGAAATATTTATTAATTGTCTTTTTTATTATTGGAACAGGTAGATTATTAACTGCTCAAATAGAGATCGAAGGTAATTTATATCAGCATCTGGAAAAGATTGTCAATAGTTTACCCGGTGCTAATGCAAATGATTATACAGATCCTAACATTGAATCATTAAACACCTGGGATGATATAATTAATCATGTTTTAAAGGGAGAATTTAGTCTAGCTTCTGATAAAGCACAATTATTAGATTATAAACTACTTGCGTTTACAGATACAACTGCTGAGGACGATCATATATTTTATATTCTTGAAATGGAAGAAAGCTCTGATAATCACTGGGGAACTTATGTATTTAACCCTACAAGTAGTAGATCACGATTGATTATTCAGGCACCTCATCCCATTTTAGATAGTAATACAGGCAAGCAAGGCGCTTATATTTTCAGTAAAATTAGGGCAAGAGCGTTCTTTCTGAGTGGAACTCATCGCTGTAACAGTAATCAGGCTTCTTCTTGTTCAGGAACCACATCAGTATGTGGAGGTGGTAACGAAGCTTATAGAATTTCTGACGCAGCACATAATGCTAGCTCAATTTTGCATAAATCAACTGAGGTTATTATGAATAATGTAGGTAATTCAGTTTTTCTTGATCTTCATGGGTTTGCAAAAATGACTTCTGACCCTTCTGCTATTGTAAGTAATGGCACAAGGTTAAAACCTGATATAGATTATATTGATCAGCTGACAAATGCTTTAAATACTGTGGATAATTCGTTAACCTTTAAAGTAGCACATCAAGATTTAGATTGGAATAGGTTATTAGGTTTTACAAATACTCAAGGTAGATTAATTAATGGTAGTTTAGACCCATGTAATACCAATGCTACCGATACAGAGGGAAGATTTATCCATTTTGAACAGGAGTTTACTAAGCTAAGAGCTAATATGGAAGCTTGGGAAAAACTATTGGAGGCTTTGATAATAGTTTTTCCAACTGAGTCGATTACTTCTAATAGTGAAATTAATAGCGAGGCACTAGTCATTTTTCCTAATCCTACTGAATTTTATGTTCATATTAATTTTACAGCTAGTACCAGTGCTTTAAACGTTGAACTTTATAATATAAAAGGAGAGTTACTCAAAATGCAAACGATAATTAATGGAGACCAGTTTTTTATAGATTCTTATGAAACTGGAATTTATTTTCTTATTGTAAAAACAAATGGAAAGATTATAGGTCGCAAAAAAATTAATAAACTATAAAAATAAATAAATGCAAATTTTTAAAAAAATTACTATTGCTATCCTCACTGTATTTTATTTTTTAATATTTTCTGCTTGTGGAGAGGATAATATTGGAGAGTCGGAACAGGAAATTAATACGGCTAAAATTGTAAATGAATGGAAAGTGGGAGATAACGGAGAGGTAAGAAGAGATAATAGCCTTCTTAGCGCTGATTTTCAAAATTTTACGATAAGATTTTCTGCAGGGAATTCATATGTGGTTCAAAATGACCCAATGAATGTATTTCAACCTTCTGGCACATGGCGTTTTGCTGAAGGTACTTTTTCGGAAATTATTTTAAATTCTGATCGGAGACCTCTAAGTGTAGAATACAGCAATAATGATGAAATTTTGATCTTAAGATTTAGACTTGAAAATGATCAACCCATCGGAAGTCGGTCTATTGGTTTGAGCGGTAGTTATGAGTTTCTATTAAATAAATAGTTTAATGATTAATAAAAACTGGATACTACTCATTGTTTGCTTGCACGCGTGTACACCTGAACATCATGTAGCTACAAATTATGAATATCTTGAGCCTGTTAACACTGTTTCACAGCCTATTATTACTCAGGAGAAAAAAGTCTTCGCTAATCTAAACTCAAATGTATTTGCAGATAATCAATTTGATGGAGCTCGTTTGAACAATTTTGTAAAAATTAACGATACTGTTTTTCGAGCTGTAATTATACCGGAAAATTTACCCATTAACCCTAGCCCGTGGTACGCTTTCAAAATCTGGTCAGCAGAAAATCAAACTATTACTGTTCAGTTTGATTATTCATCCTTTAAGCATCGTTACAGTCCTAAAGTAAGCCTAAATGGAAAGGACTGGAATTCCTATAAAGCTGACTTTACAGTTTATTCCCAAGATAGTATGTATGTTGAATATAAATTCAAACTTTCTACTGATACATTGTGGGTGGCAGGGCAGGAAATTGTCAATTCGACTGCTGTTGCAGAATGGTGCAAGGAATTGGCGCAATTAAAATCAGTCAAATTAAGCGTTATCGGTAAAAGTCTGAAGGAAAGAAACCTGTACTTTTTGGATATATATAATAATAAAGCAATTGATAAAAAAACTGTTCTTATATTTAGCAGGCAGCATCCACCAGAGGTTACAGGTTATTTTGCAATGCAATCATTTATAGAAGAAATTTTAAGTAACTCCTCATTAGCAGAGGCTTTCCGAGAGGAATTTAGGGTGATGGTTTTTCCTTTAATAAACCCAGACGGAGTAGATATGGGGCACTGGCGCCATAGCGCGGGGGGAGTAGATTTAAACAGGGATTGGGCCTATTACAGACAGCCTGAAGTTAGGCAAATTGCAGACTTTATAGTTGCCGAAACTACCAAGTCTAACAATTCTGTCATCTTGGGTTTAGATTTTCATTCTACTCATGAGGATATTTTCTATACCAATCAAAATGCAACTTCCACTATTCCTGAGTTTAAAAAAAGATGGTTGAGCAGTTTAAGTGAAAAAATACCAAATTACACAGTTAATGAAAAACCTTCTGAAATAAAACTTCCAGTATCAAAAAGTTGGTTTTATAATCAATTTCAGGCTGAAGGAATAACTTATGAAATTGGTGATGATACACCCGCAGATTTTATTGATCTGAAGGGGAAGGTTTCTGCACGAGAAATGATGAAGATTCTTCTGCAAGATATATAAATTCCTTTTACGTTAGAATGATTAATGGAAGATTTTATGATCTGATAATTAGGGGGTAAACCACTTGATCAGTGTGTAAAATAGCTTTCAGATACTATGCGGAGGAGGGGGGATTACTCATACGCGTAGGGCATGCCGCACTAAAGACCTCTCGTGAACCTCCGCTGCGCTACGGGTTCGAACTCCCGGTAACCGGTTTCCCAGTACGGCAGTTTAGCATCCGTTAGCTAGCAGATCAGCCACTGACCCACTCCTCCATTAAATTAAATAATCTTCGAAAACTTCTTTCTTAGTTTTTATTAGTAGCTAAATAAGCTCGGATATCAGCCTGTAAAACTTACCAAGTATAGCATGGCCAGGCATAGTAAACCATAGCATATAATAAAAGATGGACGCAAGCGTAAAACTTGAAATCCAAAAAAAATAATATACTTTGTCGTGGTATATCTCCGTTCTTTTTTACTCTTCGTTTCTTGTTTTTTTTATCCACTAACTTTTAAAAGGTTCTTATAAAAAAGGGCTCTAAATAAATACTGTATTCCTTTTCATATTTTATGAATTTGTGGTAAATAATCTACATTACCATCAGCTTTAGCTATGGTAAGTGCTTTTTCTAGAAATGAAAGCGCTTCATCAAAGTCTCCCAAATCTTGGTATAAAGATCCCAAATTGAGTAATGCAGCAGAAAGGTTTTTGCCTCCTATTTCCTCTTCAATCCTGATTGCTTTTTTAAAGTACGATGCTGATTTTCTTTGTTCCCCTTTATTCTTATAGGCTATGCCTATGGCATTGTAACAGTTTGCGACTCCCCCTTGGTAATTAATATTTTCATATAATATTAACGCCTCATGATAGTAATGAAATGCTTGGTCATAATTCGATTGCACTGCTTCAGTTATGCCTCTTATGTAGATGCTTCTGCCTTTCCCTTTTTTATAGTGAATGGCTTCAGCTACTGCATCCGCTTCTTTTAAATATTCAAGGGTTATAGGCATGTCTTTACTGAAATAAGAAAAAGCCAGTGCATTTAAAAGATTTACGCGTGTTGTATCTTTTTCTTTATGATCATGCAATTCTACTTTTAAGCTATCAATAGTATTATTTTGGGAGTGTACATTTATCGAATAGCTAAGTATACAAAATACGACTAGGGTGATTTTATTCGAAGAGGTCATATAATTGAATTACCATTTGAAAAATAAGCATTTTCAATGTAGTGAAAAATATTTAGAGAACTATTCATCCAAATTCACTGGTAGGTATAATAGAAATAAAGAAGTACTGCATAGTATTTGATAAAAAGCATCTGCTCAGTTAAAACATGACTTTAAGAGTAATAGTAAGATAATGTTACGATGAAGATGTTCAGAATTACTATTAAATTCTTTATTGCACTCACTTTCGCATATTTTTGTGCCATTGATAAGTGTCTAGCTTTAAGCTGGCTAATGGCAATAAGCTTCAATTTATACCTGATTGATGAAGCATTTCACAAAAGTATCCAGCGCTGTTTACAGGATCTAACTCCCTACCTGCACTAGTAAATTGGTTCCCTTCAATTTTTATTAAACTAGGAAAAACAAAAGCTCCACCAATTAAGTATTGTGTGTAAATAATGCAAATTTGAACCGATATTTTTCTCAAAGATATTGTCAAAATCAGCTAAGACGGATGAAAATAGATTGCGATACTTCAATGTGTCAATGCATTAGTGGTCAACAGCTTTAGGTGTTATTTATACCTAACGTTATCAGTGTAAATTAAACTATAGCTATAGAGAGAAATTTCAAGCAGTAGGAAGAGTATTTGATTGATTATTACCAGGAATAGCTATGATTCTTGTTGGGTCGATAATGATCTACAATTTATTTAACACGACTTATTTGCCACTACATCCTGATCGTATTATTAATTAAAAGACATTAACCATTCTAGTCTAGCGTACCTTTATTTTTTTCGCCTTGCACACTCATTAAATTTATCATAATCTAAAATTATGCCGTATTTTGAGCCTCTTGTTTTGTGTGTGCTCAAAGGGTGTATAGCAAGAATATTTTTTCCTTCACGTGCTATTTTATATATTTATATTGTTTTCAGTAGCGCTCTAATTCAACTTATTAAACTATGAAATTGTCTTATTCTAATGTCTAAAATTTCCCTTTATATCGCAATAACGCTGTCGGTTTTTTTAAGCATGCGTCAGAATATTGCTGCACAAGATGCTCAGAAACGCTTTTCTGTTATCGGTGTAAATACCCAGTACAATACTATTTTAGCACATTCCAAGGACATAGTAGATGTAAGCCGCAGCAATCCGTATGCTTTTGGTGTAGAAATAGGTCGAATCGATACATCAGAAGCCAATTATGCGCATTGTAATTGTTACAGCGAAGTCGGTTTCGGACTTAATTACACCAATTTTGATTTCGATGAGGTTCTTGGTAGTGGATTAACTTTTTATTTTTTCTATAAACCTTATTTGCTGCTTAAGTCAAAATGGAGCGTGCGGCTGCAAAGTGCTATGGGTATTACTTACCTCAATCAGGTTTACAACGAAGAAAGTAATCCTAGTAACTTATTCTTTAGCAGCCCCATTAGTTTCAGACTTACAGCGGGGTTAATTGGGCAATATGCTATTTCCGAACAGTGGAAAACCCAAATAGGCCTTACCTACCATCATATTTCCAATGGAGGAATAAAGGAGCCTAATAAAGGAATGAATTATCCTGGAGTTGATGTAGGCTTAACCTATAGCTTAAAACCATTGAAACTTCGTCCGAAATCGATTGATTATAAACAAGACAGAAGTTTAATAAAAGAGATTAGAATTTTTGGTGCCGTAACAACTTTGCCGGAAACGCCCGAATTTGAGGAAAAGAGAAAACCATTTTACGGGCTTTTATTTGGCGTATTAAAACCGGTTTCTAATATAAACGGAATCAGTTTTCACTTTGAAACATGGCGAGACGAGGCCGTGGCAGAAGAAATAAAAAGAGTAGGAGGTACGCAAGATTTTCATTTTATTACAGCACTTTTAGGGCATAATTTTTTACTGGGGAATTTCATTTTTAATCAGCAAATGGGCTTTTATATTTATGAGCCATTTGACATTAATCCCGGTAAATTCTACCAGCGCTATGAAATGCTTTATGGGTTTACAAATGGTCTTCAATTGGGATGTTCTTTAAAGGCACATGGTCATATTGCCTATCATTTAGATTTACGAGTAGGTTTTGCTTTTTAATATTGTTGGAAATAGGGCGATGTGGATATTGAAAAAAGGGTCTCAGCCGACCAGTCGTTTGTATAATTATTTAAGACAAAACATATAAATAAAAAAAGCCAGCAGAGTTGTCTACCGGCTTTGTCGAGGTGGCAGGATTACTCATACTCTCAAGGCATGCCGCACAAAAAACCCCTCGTGAACCTTCGCTGCGCTCTGGGTTCGAACCACGGTTCTCATCCTGCCACAATCATTTTATAATAGATTTTTAAATAAAAAAGCTCCTCATATTACTATGAAGAGCTTATGTCGGGGTGGCAGGATTCGAACCTACGACCTCCTCGTCCCAAACGAGGCGCGATACCGGGCTACGCTACACCCCGATGCAAAATATACATCGAAAATACTATGCGGAGGAGGGGGGATTCGAACCCCCGGTACCGGTTTCCCAGTACGGCAGTTTAGCAAACTACTGGTTTCAGCCACTCACCCACTCCTCCAATTGCATTCAATAAGGTTTAAAAACCTCTTAATATTTAATGTTTAATGAGCAGTTTAGCATCCGCTAGCTAGCGGATCAGCCACTCACCCACTCCTCCAATTGCACTCATTAAGGTTTAAAAACCACTTAATATTTTTTATTTAGTTGGCAGTTTAGCATCCGCTAACTAGCGGATCAGCCACTCACCCACTCCTCCAATTGCAATCATTAAGGTTTAAACACTTAATATTTAATGTTTAATGAGCAGTTTAGCATCCGCTAGCTAGCGGATCACCCACTCACCCACTCCTCCAAAATCGTCTTCAAGAATCTTCCGCTTCCCGAATTGGATTGCAAATATAAGAGAAGAATTTATTTTTTCACAAACATAATTTACTAATATTTTAATTCATTTTTAAGTGCTTGCTAATCACTTTAGAATTAGCAAGTTTTTAAAGAAGTGCAGTCCCTAAAATAAATATCCTGAAGCATTAATTCAACATTGAATAGGGCTTTACGTTTCCTTTTATACTTTTGTGTTTAAAGTATATTGTATGACTTGGGTATATTCCTTTGGAACAACTGAAATAATTTTCATTCTCATTTTCTTTTTGCTTTATCTGGCGTATGCTTACAGGTATTTCAGAGTGGCGAAGGCGCTAAATCAGTCGCGTTTTAATATAGTGCCTAAATTTATCATTAGGTCGCTGGCTTTTGCGCTACTAATTATTGCCTTGCTAGGGCCTTCTTTTGGGGCAGATAAAAAGGAAGTGAAGTCCATTGGGAAGGATATAATGATCGCTATAGACCTTTCGCAATCTATGAATGCCTACGATATAGCTCCTACCAGACTGGAGAAGGTAAAGTATGAATTGAAAAACATTGTGGAATCTTTTAATTCTGACAGAATTGGCCTGCTTATTTTTTCATCGGAGGCTTTCGTGCAATGTCCGCTTACTTACGATCAGAATGCTTTAAACCTATTTATAGAAACGCTCAACACCGGTTTGGTGCCTAGTTCAGGTACAGATTTTGGAGCTGCTTTGACCATGGCTTACGATAAACTTAATGCCGAGGAAGAGCAGGCAACCGAGAAGCAAAAATCTAAAATTGTAATACTGATAAGTGATGGGGAAGACTTTGGCGATAATACCGATCAGGCGGTTGAAGATATAAAAGAAGCGGGGATCCGTTTGTTTAGCTTAGGTGTGGGAACTGAAAAAGGAAGCAGGATAAATGTAAGAAACGGATTTAAGCGGAACAACAGTGGTGAAGTGGTTGTTTCAAAACTAAATCCGGAATCTTTGCAAGATATTGCCTATAATGCCGATGGTGAATATTTCGAAATTAATAATTCTACTAATGAAGTAGGCAAGCTGATAGCCACAATAAATACCATTGAAGGGGAGTTAAAAGATACTCGCTTTATTGATACATCGGCCAACAAGTATTTCTACTTTTTAGGTGCTGCGTTGCTTCTATTATTTATTGATGTACTTTGGGGTAAAAAAGTTATAAAAATATGAGGTTAAGTATTCTTTTTATATATCTATTTATATCAGTTTCGGCTTTTGCTACCGATCCTGTGACTAAAATAGCGAAGGCCAATGAGGCTAAAAAGCTAGCTGAAAAAGCCTTTAAAGATGGCAACTATAAGGAGGCACTTGCCCAGTATAATTACTTGTTAGACAGTTTAAAATATACCGATGAGGCAGCTTTGCTCAATCGAGCGCACAGTTATTTTCAATTGAAGGATACGCTTAGCGCCTTCGAGCAATACCGAGAGGCCAGTCTATCAGCAAATAGACAAATTAAATCAACCGCCTTAAACCAATTAGGCAACCTCTCCGAGCAACAAAAACAGCTCAAGGAGGGCTTACAGTTCTATAAAGAAGCTTTACGATCGAACCCTAATAACAAAGAGGCGAGATTTAATTACGAATTGCTGAAGAAGAAGATGGAACAGCAGGAGCAGCAAAAGCAAGACGATCAGAATAAAGACAAAAACGAAGAGAACGAAGACCAAAAGCAGGAAGAGGAATCTAAGAAAGAAAGCGAGGATTCTGAAAATCAAAAAGAACAGGAAAACGAGGAAAAGAGCAAAGAGGGCGAATCTGAAGAACAAAAAGACAAAGAAAATGCTGAGGAGCAAAAGAAGTCTGATGAGCAGTCTGACAAACAGAAGGAAGGCGAAGAGAAAGAACAGCAGGAGGGTGAAGAAAAACAAGATGCTAAGCAAGATAGCACCCGGATGCCTCCATCTACAAAGCAAAAATTAGAGTCGATGAATGTTTCAGAAGAGAAAGCTCAAATGATATTGGAAGCACTTAGAAACAAAGAGGCGCAATACTTGCAACAAATGCGCAAGAAGGCAACTAAACGCAGCGATTCAGGCAAGCCCGACTGGTAAAAAATCTCAATGGCTTTGAGCTTTTTAAATGCCTCAATTTTGCCTACTTTCGCATGATTGTATTAACAAGGGTCGTTAGGTAAATCAGGCATTATTATAAATAATAAAATAATATTAAAATGAAGGAAGTATACATTATATCGGCAGTACGTACTCCTATAGGTAGCTTTGGAGGCGCATTATCAAGCCTTACAGCTATACAATTAGGTTCAGCAGCCATTAAAGGTGCTTTACAAAAGGCAAATGTTGATGCTAAAGAAGTGGACGAAGTTTTTATGGGTAATGTGGTTTCTGCCGGTTTAGGGCAAGCCCCTGCCAGGCAGGCCGCTTTAGGTGCCGGCATAGGTACTAATGTGCCTTGTACTACCATAAATAAGGTGTGTTCTTCCGGTATGAAATCAGTTATGTTTGGTGCACAAGCAATTATGCTCGGCCATGCCGATACCATCGTAGCCGGGGGCATGGAGAGCATGTCCAATATACCATACTACATACCTAAAGCGCGTTATGGATATAAATATGGAAATGGTGAGTTGGTAGATGGCTTGCTCAATGATGGACTTTGGGAGGTTTACAACAAATTTCCTATGGGGAATTGTGCCGATAACACCGCCAAAGAAATGAATATTTCACGTGAAGAGCAGGATGAATACGCCATTGGTTCTTACAAAAAAGTGGCTGCCGCTACTGATGCCGGTTGGTTCAAGGATGAGATTGTTCCTGTTGAGGTTCCGCAAAGAAAAGGGGAGCCTCTGGTCATTTCTGAGGATGAAGAGTATAAGAATGTAAAGTTCGATAAAATACCTTCACTACGTCCGGTTTTCTCAAAAGAAGGTACCGTTACGGCAGCCAACGCCTCCACAATAAATGACGGTGCTTCGGCTCTCATTTTAATGAGTAAAGAAAAAGCCGAGGCCCTGGGCTTAAAACCAATCGCAAAAATACGTGGTTTTGCCGATGCCGCTCAAGACCCTATTTGGTTCACCACTGCACCATCTTTGGCCATCCCCAAAGCTATGGAAAGAGCAGGTGTAAGTAAGGAAGAAGTTGATTATTACGAAATTAATGAGGCCTTTGCAGCAGTTGCTTTGGCTAACAACAAAGAGCTGGGATTGGATAAAGAAAAAGTAAACGTGTTTGGTGGCGCGGTAGCTTTGGGCCATCCGCTGGGCACTTCAGGTGCCAGAATTATTGCCACACTACATTCTGTTTTAGCTAATAAAAAAGGTAAGATAGGTGTAGCAGGTATTTGCAATGGTGGAGGAGGAGCTTCAGCCATTGTAATAGAAAAAATGTAATAATATTTTAATGTAAAATAAGTTATTGAAGCCCCGATGATCGTATTGGGGCTTTTTAATAGCCACAACTTTGCAATGAGCTATATGCACTTTCATTATCGAGCAGTATTACCCTTTACCATATTACTGTTGCTTTCTTTCGGCTTAGACGCGCAGCAATTGCAGCAGATAGCCACCTACTATGACAGTGCCGGAGTAATGCCTAAGGAGGTTTATTTTATTGCCAATGGTGATAGTAGTCAAGTGGAAGGCGAGTACAAGAAATTTTATGAAAGTGGCAAATTAATGGCCTCAGGTCAATTTACTGCCGGAAAGGAGCAAGGCCGTTTTGAAATGTATTACCCCAATGGTGATGTAATGCGCACAACCGATTTTAAGGACGGTTTGCGGAATGGAAAAACAATAGTATATGCCGATGACAGTAGCATATTGCAAGAAGCTACCTTCATCAAAGATACGCTGGAAGGAAAATTAACCCTTTATTATGCCAGCGGACAGTTGAAAAGTGAAAGCGATTTTGTTAATGGCAAGCCGGATGGGTTGGTAGTTGAGTACTTTGAGGATGGTGTTGTGGCGCAAAAAGTACACTATAAAAACGGTAAACCAAACGGACTTACGGAGCGCTATTATGCCAATGGAAGCATAAAAACGGAAGAAAATTATGTCAATGGTGATTTGAACGGTGCCTTTGCCTCTTATTATGCCAATGGCCAAATTGAAACTATTTTTGAGAATACCGATGGAAAAAAATCGGGCGAATTCAAAAACTACGATGAAACCGGTAATCTGCTGCTGAAAGGATTTTACAGAAATGGAAAGCTCGATGGATCAAATACCACCTATTATCCTACAGGCGAAGTTAAAACTCAAAGACTTTATGTCAAGGGTTTTCTGCAAGGGGAAGTACTGGAATATAACCTCGATGGTAAGTTATTCAGAAAAACCATTTACAACAATGATGGAAAAAATAAGGAGGAACAAGTTTACTACCCATCGGGTAAGGTAAAAGCTACAAGTTATTTGAGTAATGATAAGCCTGTTGGCGAATGGGAGTTTTTTTATGAGAATGGTAGCATCAAGGAGCTAGCCACTTACAGTAATGGTATGTTGCAGGGTGAAAGTATAACTTATTTTGAAGGTGGTAAGCTGAAATCTGTCGTGCTTTATCAAGCCGGCAAGAAAACGGGTGTTGAAACTTTGTATTATGCATCAGGTAAGGAAAAATCGACTCAGATTTACAAGTTTGGTAAGAAGCAGGGTGAATATACGGAATATCATGAGAATGGTAAAATGGCTATGAAAGGGCTTTATTCAGGTAACAAGAAAGTAGAAGACTGGAAATATTACGATGAAAAAGGTGCACTGCTTAAGACTGAAATATATTTCAGAAATGAACTGAAAGAAACGGTTTATCCTGAGCGGTGATTTTTCAGCTTTCAGTTTCGAGTTTTGAGTTAGTCCTCCTTTACGTAGGCTTTTATAACCACGTCCATCGCTGAGCGGGTAGGGTCATTCGAAAAAATAGTTACTCTTTTTATCTGTGGCCCTTGTCTATCTGTGGTATTAAGCAACACTTTCAACTCCTGCTCTTTGCCCGATTTAATTGTTTCATCATCAATTTCAACAGTTAAGCAGGGGCAGCTGGTTTTAATAGCCCTTATCATCAGATTCTTCTTTCCGTTATTCGTGATGGTAAAAATATGCTCAAGCACCTCGCCAGTATTTACCGAGGAGAAGTCATATTCCGTTTCATCCAAACTGATTTTCGGTTCTTTTTCCAGTTCTTTATCTGTCATCGGTGGAAAATATTCCAAGATGGTAGCAACTATATTCAATGCTTTATTGCTCTCCTCTTCCTCATTGGTAAAAAGAACTATCGGCTCATTAAAAAAGCCCAGATCATTCTTTAGTGTAGGATCGTAGGTGATTCGCATTTTACCACTTCTTTTGGCCGGAACGGCAGCGGGAACTAACTGTACTGTGATGTATTCCCCACTAATTATGCTATCGGAGAAAGTGATAGTATCGGCAGATTGGTTAAAAATATTAAAAGTTTTAGTAACCGGACTGTTGTTGGTGATGGTACCAAAATTCAAGAATTTACTCTCGAATCTTATGCCGCCAATTCTTGTGGGGTAATGGTCTTCTATCCGTAATTCCTCTGGTACTACGTAGCCGCTTATGTATAGCATTTTAGCCGCTGGCTGAAGGTTGGTTTGAACAGTGATAGATT
The DNA here is from genome assembly GCA_963832285.1 of uncultured Cytophagales bacterium. Classification (GTDB taxonomy): domain Bacteria; phylum Bacteroidota; class Bacteroidia; order Cytophagales; family Cyclobacteriaceae; genus Marivirga. The sequence continues at coordinate 1,648 of CAWHTP010000009.1, read as the reverse complement.
TATTGAACTTACCCGGCCTGTTAATGGGGTTAAAAGCTATGATAATTTTAGCGGAATCACCTTGTAACACAGCTTTGTCATCCCAGTACGGTGTGGTACATCCGCAAGAGGCCTTTACAGACTGTAAATAGAGCGTATCAGTAGATATATTTATGGCATAAAATGAGTGACTTACTTCGCCTTCAGCTTCATTGATGTTGCCAAAATTGTAAGCCTCCTCACTAAATACTATTTTTGCAGGAATACTTTGGGCAAAAAGCAGATTAGTAGTCCATAAGCATAAAACAAATAAGAAAGAGCATTTACCTAATTCAATATTCTTCATAAATTCGTTGTTCTTAATTGATGCGAAGATAGTGATAGGTTGGGGCAATTTGCAATTAACAGTTGGCAATGTGCAGTTAGCAATTAGAAAAGCTATGAGCTGTGAATGTCGAGAAACAATTATTTAACTGTAAATCAAGAACCTCACGGCTAAAATCAAAATTCGTAAATCGTACCTCATAAATCGTAAATCGTACCTCACAAATCGTAAATCGTAAATCGTACCTCGTACATCAAAACTCATAAATCAAAACATGTCACGTATATTAACAGGAATACAAAGTTCAGGGAAACCGCATTTAGGCAATTTACTAGGTGCCATTATTCCGGCTATAAAGTTATCGGAAGACCCAAAGAACGAGTCTTTATTTTTTATAGCCGACCTGCACTCTTTGACCACCATTAAAGATGCTGAAGCCAGAATAGAGAATGTAAATGCCGTGGCGGCTGCTTGGCTGGCCTTTGGTTTCGATACGGAGAAAAATCTTTTCTACCGCCAGTCCAGAGTGCCGCAGGTAACAGAGCTTGCCTGGCATTTGAGCTGCTTCACACCCTTCCCCATGTTGGCCAATGCGCACTCCTTTAAAGATAAATCTGATCGCTTGGCAGATGTAAATGCAGGTCTGTTTATTTATCCGGTGCTGATGGCATGCGACATATTATTGTACGATGCCAACATAGTGCCGGTAGGCAAAGACCAGCTGCAGCACCTGGAGATGACCCGCGATATTGCCAGCTCCTTCAACCATAAATATGGTGAAATATTTGTGGTGCCCGATACCAAAGTGGACGATGAGGTGATGACTATTCCCGGCACGGACGGCCAAAAAATGAGTAAGTCTTATGGAAACACTATCGACATATTTCTGCCTGAGAAAAAGCTGAAAACAAATGTGAGGGCCATTATTACCGACAGCACGCCACTGGAAGAGCCGAAAAATCCTGATACCTGCAATGTATTCAACATTTATAAGCTGTTGGCCGATAAAGCGCAAATAAAAGAAATGCGCGCCAACTACGAAGGCGGCAACTACGGCTATGGCCATGCTAAACAGGCACTTTTTGAGCTGATAGTAGCGAAAGTATGCGAAGGAGCGCGAAACGTTTAACTACTATATGGAAAACCTAAACGAACTCGATGCCAAGCTGGAAGCGGGAGAAGCTAAAGCTGCTGCCATAGCAGATGCAACCTTGCATAAAGTAAGAAAGGTATTGGGGTTTTGAGGCTATCGTGGTATGGTGTTTCGTGAGGACACGAACCACTGCAAGGAGACGAATTTGGATAATTTGATACGGTGTTTCGTGAGGACACGAACCACTTCAA
>CAWHTP010000008.1:50000-1734793 GCA_963832285.1 uncultured Cytophagales bacterium | reverse complement strand
ACTCAAACGCCTTGGTTCGTGTCCCCACGAAACAAGAATAGAATGGTAAGCGAAAACTAACCAATTAAATCATAAATGGAACGGAGTGTTTTTTGTGATGAATCATAATTATATTGTTTTGGGAGTGAAATAAAAAAGTTATTAAGTGTTTCGTGGGGAAACGTAATGATAGGAAAGGGAAGGTGGTTCGTGAGGACACGAACCACTGCGAGAAAATGAATTTTGATAATATGGTACGGTGTTTCGTGAGGACACAAACCACTGCAACGCAAACGCCTTGGTTCGTGTCCCCACGAAACAAGAATAGAATGGTAAGCGAGAACTAACCAATTAAATCATAAATGGAACGAAGTGTTTTTTGTGATGAATCATAATTATATTGTTTTAAGAGCGAAATAAAAACGTTATTAAGTGTTTCGTTGGGACACGTAATTATAGGAAAAGGAAGGTGGTTCGTGAGGACACGAACCACTGCCGGGGTAGTGAATTTGGATAATGTTGTAGTGTGTTTCGTGAGGACACAAACCACTGCAACGCAAACGCCTTGGTTCGTGTCCCTACGAAACAAGAATAGAAGCATATTGATAAATTTATATAATGGAGGATAATTACTTTAAGGTCAACAGGAAATCACATATGCTGTTAGGTAATATTTATTTCTGGACAGCTACTATTAACAAATGGCAACATCTTTTACAGGATCATGTTTATAAACAAGTAATTATAGATTCACTGGAACATCTTTCTCAGAAAGATAAAATCGATATTTTTGCATTTGTAATAATGCCGAACCATGTGCATTTCATTTGGCGTGTTAATGAACAAAACGGAAAAGAAACAACCGTTGGTTCATTCTTAAAATTTACAGCGCATGCTTTTAAAAAGTTACTAAAATCTAAAGACTCAAATGCGATGAAATATTATGCGGTCGAGGCAAATAATAAATTATTTGAGTTTTGGCAAAGAGATTCTTTAGCTGTAGAATTGTATAGTAGCCACGTTGCTTATCAAAAGTTAGATTATTTGCATAATAATCCGTGTACTGCGCACTGGCAATTGGCCAATGAGCCATCTGATTACAAATATTCGACAGCGAAGTTTTATGAAAAAGGTATTAAAGAGTACGGTTTTATAAAAGATTTAAGAGACGAATTTCGATAATTTGATACGGTGTTTCGTGAGGACACGAACCACTGCAACGCAAACGCCTTGGTTCGTGTCCCCACGAAACAAGAATAGAATGGTAAGCGAAAACTAACCAATTAAATCATAAATGGAACGGAGTGTTTTTTGTGATGAATCATAATTATATTGTTTTGGGAGCGAAATAAAAAAGTTATTAGGTGTTTTGTAGGGACACGTAATGATAGGGAAAGGAAGGTGTTTCGTGGGGACACGAACCACTGCGAGGGGATGAATTTGGATAATGTTACACAGTGTTTCGTGAGGACACGAACCACTGCGAGAAAATGAATTTGGATAATATGATACGGTGTTTCGTGAGGACACAAACCACTGCAACTCAAACGCCTTGGTACGTGTCCCCACGAAGCAAGACTTATAAAATTTAAAGCCCTTATGCACATCATTTCTATCCCAATCAACAACCAATTAATAGTACATAACCAATATATCTAATAGCCAAAAAGCCAAACCGCCAAACCGCCAAACCGCCAAAAGCCAAAAAGCCAAATATGACACAAAACACACAACTTATAGCCCAAGAATTATCCATCAGCCCAAAACAAGTAGAGGCGGTGATTCAATTGTTGGATGAAGGCGGCACGGTGCCTTTCATTTCCCGTTACCGAAAAGAAATGACCGGCAGCCTGGATGAGGTAGCCGTAGCGGCCATCCGTGACAGGAGCCAGCAGCTGGCAGACCTCGACAAGCGAAGAGAGGCCATCCTCAAATCTATTAAAGAGCAAGAGAAGCTCACGCCTGAGCTGGAAAAAGAAATTAATGCAGCCGAAACTATGTCCAAGCTGGAGGATATTTATTTACCATATAAACCTAAGCGTAGAACCAAAGCCACTATTGCCAGAGAAAAAGGCCTGGAGCCACTAGCAAGAATGCTTTTTGAGCAGCAGCAGATGGATGTAGCGGAGGAAGCCGCCAAGTTTATTAATGAAGAAAAAGAAGTGGCGGATACCGAAGCAGCCTTGGAAGGTGCCAGAAACATTATTGCCGAATGGGTGAATGAAAATGCCAGAGCTGCGTGAAAAAATCAGAAAGCTATTCTTAAACCAAGGGATGTTCATCTCCAAAGTACTGAGCGGCAAGGAGCAGGAAGGACAGAAATACAAGGACTATTTTGAGTGGGAAGAGTCGGTAAAAACAGCTCCATCGCACCGTGTACTGGCCATGCGCAGGGGAGAGAAAGAAATGATTTTGATGCTGGATATTAAGCCTGATGAGGATGAGGCAGTTTACCTGATGGAGCGGCATATCATTGACGCGGAAAACGAAACTACCCCTCACCTAAAGCTCGCCATAACCGATGCCTACAAGCGTTTGCTCAAGCCAAGCATGGAGACCGAAATCCGTATACTAACCAAGAAAAAAGCCGATGAAGAAGCCATTAAAGTATTTTCTGAGAATTTGCGGCAACTTTTATTGGCTGCACCGCTAGGACAAAAAAATGTGATGGCCGTGGATCCGGGTTTCAGAACCGGTTGCAAAATGGTGTGCCTCGACAGACAAGGGCAGCTATTATTCAATGAAGCCATTTATCCGCATGAGCCACAGCGCCAAACAGTAAAAGCAGGAGAGTTGATCAAGCATTTGGTAGCCAAATACAATGTGGAGGCCATCGCTATTGGGAATGGTACGGCAGGCAGAGAAACAGAAACTTTCATCAAAAACATTGGGCTTCCGAAAAGTGTGATGGTGGTGATGGTAAACGAAAGTGGCGCATCCATCTACTCCGCTTCGGAAAATGCGCGAGAAGAGTTCGGAGATTATGATCTGACCGTACGCGGTGCCGTATCTATTGGCCGCAGGCTCATGGATCCGCTGGCTGAGTTGGTGAAGATTGATGCTAAGTCGATAGGTGTTGGCCAATACCAGCATGATGTAGACCAGAATGCCCTAAAATCGGGTTTAGATGATACCGTGATCAGCTGTGTGAACAAAGTTGGTGTAGAGCTGAACACCGCCAGCAAACAGCTGCTGACTTATGTATCCGGCTTAGGGCCGCAGATTGCCCAGAATATAGTGGAATACAGAAACACCAATGGGCCTTTCAAAAGCAAAGCTGAGTTAAAGAAGGTGCCTCGCCTGGGCGATAAAGCCTTTGAGCAGGCAGCAGGCTTTTTGCGTATTGCTGATGCCAAAAACCCACTAGATGGCAGTGGTGTACATCCGGAAAGTTATAAAATAGTGGAAGCCATGGCCAAGGACAAGGCAGCAACGGTGAAGGACCTAATGACCAGCAAGGAGCTTCGCGACCAGCTGGACATGAAAAAGTATATTACCGAGAGCATTGGTTTACCTACTTTGAGCGATATTATGCAGGAGCTGGCCAAGCCCGGCCGCGACCCGAGGGAGCAGTTCGAAGCTTTCTGCTTTACTGATGGCGTAAATAACATGGCGGATTTAAGCGTGGGCATGAAGCTGCCCGGCATAGTGACTAACATCACCAACTTTGGTGCTTTTGTGGATATAGGTGTACATCAGGATGGTCTGGTGCATGTAAGCCAGTTGGCCGATAAATTTGTGAGCAACCCCGCAGAGATTGTGAGTGTATCGCAGCAAGTGCAGGTAACAGTTACCGAGGTGGATACCGCACGCAAACGTATTGCGCTGTCTATGAAGGCCGATCCTTTTGCAAAAGAGGCACCCAAAAGAGCGTCTAGAAAACCGAAAACGGCAGTCAGTAAACAGCCTGCCAGCAATAGAAATACCGGAGGTCAGGGCCAGCAGCCGGCAGCCCCTGAAGGCGATTTACAGGCTAAGTTGGCTGCGTTGAAGGGGAAGTTTAAGTAGGGAGGTGTTTTTTTATTTCAATGTCATCTGTGTTATGAATAAATCGGGAGCTATCTCTAACCATTATGTAATAATCTAATACTTCGGAGATTTTTGATTTGTTTGATTTAATTTCGGTGACAATATTTTTTCTTAAGAGTTATGCTTGAGATTTCCTTTTATTCGTTTCGGATGAATTTTATAAAACTAAACCCAAATAAATACCAATCATAATAGGTGTTATTTTTAATAAAATTTCTCCTATTTTCTTTGTCATCAATGAAGTTTATTAGCTTGTTTCTAACGCCACTGTATGAAGCGTGGCTAATTTAAAAGTATAAGAATTTCAGTTTACTATCTAGTTTACCTATAAAAGCCAAAATCTAGGAAACCCGCTGATCAGCCATGATTTTATACAGATTTTTACCAATATACTTTACTTTTAATTTATAAGTCACTCTTTTTAATACTCCATCGAGAATTTCATCAAAACACATAAATAATTTATCACTATACTGTTGCAATAGGTATATTTCAAGTTTTTTTTCTTCTATTATTTGAAACGTGCCTTCCTTAACTTTCTTTGAGTTCCACTTATTAAAGAATTGTTTACCAAGAGTGATTGACTTAATACAACTTTTTGGATAATTGATATTTCTCGGAACTATTCCGTCTCGGTCTTTCAAGGAGCTATCAATTAAACTATTAGGTATTCCATATCCATCTGAATAACTTACCAACCGCCATTCATTTTCGTATTTCCACTCTTTTCGTTTTATGCCCAAAGAGTATAAAAAAGGAATATCACCTGAAGTAAAGCCTTCTTGGAAAAAATCGATCGGATTTATTTCTTCAATGTAATTAATAGGCATGAAAACATAATTTCTCAGGTTGGGATTGAGTTTTTTCAAATCTTTAAAAAATTCATCCTGATCAATCTCTAACATGAAGCCATTTTCAGAAGAATAATGAGCCCACATCAAAATATTAAGATTTTCTGTACTTAATGAAATTATTCCAGACTTTTCGGTATTCATTTTCCAAAAGGCATCTTTAATAATCTGGAATCCTGACTTCTTAGCTTCGTTAAAGGAGGTTTGATAAGAAGAATAGTTTGGGAATCTTTTAATAAAAGAAAGGTATCGATGTTCACTCATATTGGTAAGATCCCACAAGCTTGAAGAACAGTCAATTGAGTCGTTTAGGTTATAGGGATGGCTACAGAAAAAATATTGGTTTATAACAGCATCTGCACTATATTTTGTATTAGAATAATATTTATATAAAGTCTTTGGAATATCCTTACGATGTAGAACCTCGTGATTTTTTCCACTCATTTTATATGTGAAACCATTAATTTTAAAATGATTTTTGTTTTTATAATCAAAGATTTCTTTAACACGATAGTCGGATGAGTTTAGTTCATATGGTTCACCACCCAGAATGCCATGTGACGCTGTGCAAAGTAATATTTTTTCTTGGGCATTTAAGATTAGAAAAATAGCTTCTGTTTTATCAACAGGAGATGCTCCACCGACACAATATTCTTTTTGGTCAAGCCTATTTTCTATGGAATAAACTTTTTCATAACTATTTACAGGATATCCTAAAGACTCAAGGTAAGGCTTTATACTTGTTTTGAATAAGTGATCAGACTCGATGAAGTTTCCTTGTGAAGGTATAAAAAAATTTCTCATTCAGTTATTGGTAACAATTTCCTAATCGCAATTGCTATTACTTATTTATATCACAATACCATTTCGCTCTAGTTTATAATGGATATACGCATTGCGTTTTTTTCTCAACTCCCAAGAAAACTTTATGAAACAATTAGGTATAAAGGCTTTGGTCGTTGAATATTTGTAAAAATAGCACAATGGTTTTTGTTTTGGACATGCTAATAGTACTATTCATCGAAAAGCTTGCATGACGTAGAAAATTGATTTTGGTAATTGCTTTTATAATGAGCGGTTGGGATGAGGGAATTTTAAATACTAGCAGTCTTCGATCAAAGAGGGCCACCCAACCGATGGCAAAAAAATATTACGGGCACAATAAAAAAATAAAACGGCTGTAAGCATGAAGGGCAAACAATGCTCAACATGCACTAAAATGAGGAAAAAACAGCTCCTCAATCAATGAAAATATCAAAAGCCATATGATGAAGCCTTAAAAGACTTGATTTGATTAATCCCTCCAGCTTAAAAGTACACACTTTCAAGCTCTGAAATTAAACTCAATCACTTCGGTTTACCCATAAAGGTACAGCAGTACTAGCAAGCTACTGAATCGCTCAACATTGCATTCATGTTGGGTCGTACCGACCACATGAATGCTTAGTTGTTGCCCAATTCTTTTTTATTTCCAGCTTACTTTTTTTAATTCCTCTGCGATATGTTTAACATCGGTATATTCATCAAGTGATAAAAAATCTCGAAGGTCTTTATATCTGTAACCTTGTATTCCTCCATGAGAAGTTTTCTTAAAGTTAGTATCAAAAGTGTCTTCTTCTGGTAAAATGTAATATTTCAGTCCATATTGATTTTCAGCTAATTCTGTAAGTCCACTTTTTAATCGTTTTATTTGGTCATCAGTATGTCCTTTGCTTTTAATATTTAATTTTCCAGTATCAGCATCATAGTCAGCAATAATTGTTGTTTCAATTTCTGAAATTGTCCTAACAGATTTCCAATTATAAAGTCCAAAGAATTTAAATTTTTGACTGTGCCAATGAGTTGGACAATAATATATTTTGTGTTTTTTATTCCAATTATATGAAAATCCTGTTGGTACAAACAATAGTTTATAATCTTCATTTGATATTAAATTACTTTCAATGCAATAGTTACTAAAATCATCAAGAAGTAATCGTAATTCCATGTCGTGAGTATTCTCTTCATAAATACCTTCTAAATTTTCGAGTAAATCATTAAACAATAAATTGTTAAATTGGATATTTAGATTTGGATATGACTCTTTCAACGTTTTATTGATTTCAGCAACTTGGTTCTCATTAAATTTGACCGAGCTCAAGTGCCAAAGTTGATTTTGACTGTTGTCAATAAAAACTTTTCCATACTTAATTAATTTACCAATAAACTCTGTGTTATTTAATTTGGTTTCAATAACAATTTTTGAGGGTTTAACTTCTATATGTCCGTCTATTATTCCCTCTTTCATTCCAATTTGTTGAGTAAAAATTGGTTGAGGATAGTAATATTGTTGAATACTGCCTTCGTTCAATAGTTCAATTATTGATTTATAATAGCCAATATTTAGGTCATTTAATCTTGACAACATTAATAAGACATTATTCGTGACGGTGTTTTCTCTTTGTGAGTATTTTTGAAATTGACTTATTCTCATTTTTTTTAAATTTTGTGTAACGGTTATTATATTAAAAGTAGGCGATTTCGAAGCACGAAACTTTCGGTTAAGCACACAGTTTGATGCGAGCCAAAAGCCCTGATTTTATTACTGTTTCGCCTATTTTTTATATATATTATTGGCATTTCGTTTTTTTACTCAATCAGTTCAGCAATTCTAAGTCCGATATTAGAATTAAAACCTCCTAAATCAACAGCCTTTCGGACGATATAGCGAGCAATAACTCCCTTTTGTTGATTGCCAATAGGTTTAATTAAATTTCTAGCTTCAGTTCGCAAAGTTTCATAAACACCATTATGATTTTGGCTTGTCAATTCTTTTTCGAAAGCTGTTTCAAAATCTTGTTCTAGAATTACAAGTTTAGTAACCGGGTCTGTATTGCTGTCCATTACTTTTATGTCGTCAACGTCATTTGTAATATCTTCAACTGTTAAACCAAAGCAATTAGCAATATTCGTATTTGAACTAACCTTATTTGGTGAATTATCATTATCAAATACAACTATAATTGGAATTTTGAACTTAGAGTACAGTCGCCAATATTTTGGTATTTGATTTTTACCATTTACTCCAATAACAGAAATGCCCATAGGATTACAGTCCATATCTAAATTGAGTAACAATTCAGGAATGGTAAGCTCTTCTGTTTCACCTTCTACTAATATTAAATATCGAGCAAAAAAGCCTTCATTTAATCTAATGTTTGATGTTGTTTTGTAGTATTCCGTTAGACTATCTAAAGTTACTTTATGTTCTGGGACACCAGATGCAATGCAATGAGTTCTTAGTTCTTCTTTTGAGCAAGTTATTAAATCTGTATGGGTTTTTCCGTCATTTTCTTCATCATCTATTTTAATTACCCTTCCAATTTCATTAAAGAATTCCGTATCAATGAAGGAATCCGAGTGTGTTGAAATTATAACTTGCATTCCAGCATTGGCTATTTGTTTTAACTCTGAATATAAATGTCTTCTCGCTTGTGGATGAAGAAATAATTCTGGTTCCTCTAAAGCCAGAATTCCACTTAGAATTCCATCATCATTTTTAAAGTTTTTGGCAAAACTCTTTAATAATGCAATTAATATTAAATTTCTCGCACCTTCTCCCAAATCTGAAAGGTCAATTGGCTTGTCTGCACTTTCTGGGTCAATTCCCAAAATCTGCATTGTTTTGAAGTAATTGGTTGGGGTAAATGGCTGAAAGTCTACTCCAAGTTCAGTTTTAAACTTTGGAAGAAGTGATTTATAAAATCCAGAAAAATCTGATTTGAAATCAGTAAAGCCAGGAACAGTATTAAAAATTTCAACGAGTTCACCGAATTTAGAGTCTAAAGTATCTTTTATTTCACTCGACACATTTTTATGAAAAGCTTTTCTGATTCTTCCAATAAGTGTCCAATCATAAAATGATAAATGTTTATCTAAAGTCCTGTCTGCTCCTAAATATGTTGAAGGAAAATCATCTTTTATTCCTCTCCCGAATGGCATTTTAATTGTTTGTTCCCAATTTGAATAATATGTTATTCCCCATTTACTTTCATTAGGCGAAAATTTGACACTTCTTTGCTTATCGAAAAACAAACTAATTTCAATATCTAATGCTTTATTCCTTAAATAATAATCGTGGTCTTCTAGCTTTTCTTTTCCAATCCAACTTTCTCCGCAGATTAGGTCAATTGCTCTGATTATATTTGATTTTCCAGAGTTGTTCTCTCCAACTAATACTAATATACCAGAAGAAGGAAAGTCGAAATCTAATTCCTTTATTGATTTAAAATTCCGAATTCTAACTTTTGATAATTGCATTAATGTTAGTTTTTAAATGAATGCCAACAATTCGCCAAACGCAATTGCTATTACTTATTTATATCACAATACCATTTAGCCCTAGTTTATAATGGCTAAACGCATTGCGTTTTTTTCTCAACTCCCAGAAAACTTTATGAAATAATTAGGTATAAAGGCTTTGGTCGTTAAAGAATTGTAAATATAGCGCAACGGTTTTTATTTTGGACGTGTAAATAGTACTATTCATCGAAAAGCTTGCATGAATTGGAAAATTGATTTTGGTAATTGCTTTTAAAATTAGCGGTTGGGGTGAGGGTAAATAGGTCTGACGTTTGCAAAGTACCGTCTTTATTGATGTTAGTGGGCTGCTAGTTGCTTGGAGTAATTTAGTATTTGCATTAAAATTTATGATTTAGACAACCTGAATTTGGCAGTTGAGCATCTACAATAAACTTCACGAAGCAATTTTATGAATGCTCTTTACGTGAACAAGTTTTGCGGCATACGCTAAGCATGCTAGAATATCTGCTCTTACTAGGTCCGGATAATCTTTTAAAAGTTCTTCTATAGTCATGCCAGAGGCTAACAGCTCTAACATATTTTCAACCGGATACCTCAAGCCCCGGATAGTCGGCTTGCCGTGGCATATTTCAGGGTCTATTGTTATTCTTTTTATAAGATTTTCCATGGCAGTAAATTTAGATAAAGGTAAGAAATATTTACGGCTGCTGCATAATTTGAATCATTGAAAGTGAGAGAAGGTAGCAACCGCCCCTGAAGGCGATTTACAGGCAAATTTGGCTGCTTTGTATGGGAGGTTTTGTTTCGGTAGCTATCGGGATGGTGATTAGCTATTGGATGGAGCAGGTGGGTTAGGTTTTGGGGATAGCGGACGAAAATATTTTCTCTAAATGCTCTTGTATTTTTTTTGTATTTGAAGCCTTTGGGTGTTTTATATAAACTCTTTAAAGATTGTGTGGTGATAGCTATAGGTATAGCCTATCCCAAAAGTACAATCGAGATATAGTTGGTGTAAAGAGAGCTTGTGTTATGCTTGAGGAACCGCTGTATATGGGGGCGCATCGTAGGCCTATGACCTACGGCAATCCAGCCGATTGTAAGTAGTACTTTTGCGTCTGTTATGCCATTTGTAATAGATTTATCCCGCTCAATTCCTATCCAATTTGGTGTATTCCGCTTAAAATTTTATCGGTCTGTTAAATTGACGTTTAATGTGTCAATATCAGTTTGATTGTAATTATTCATAATTGATAGTGTATCCATACAGTTGATTGGTGATAACGGTCTTGTATATGGCTCGTAGTATGCCAAATGGAAATTTATTATAGGCTAAGCACGAGCCGAATTTTTTAATTTTCTTGTTATTTTTTCTCAATAAGCCAAATTAAAAAAATTGGCTGACTTGCAAATATGCCTCAACTTCGATTAAGCAACTGACAAGCTATGAGATATATACATTACCTGTAGTGTTTTCCGCAGTCTATGTCAAGTTCAGAGTTTGATTTAATAATTCCACGTTGAAATTAATCTTGGCATTTAGCGCACGAAATACCTTTAAAATCGTGTCAAATCGAGCATCATTAAGATTATTCTCGATTTTAGAGATCTGTGCCTTTTGTACACCAACTAATTCTCCAAGTTGAGCTTGCGTTAATTTCCTTTCCTTTCTCGCTTTTTTAATTGCAAGTCCAATTTGGTCAAGTCTCAATTCGTTTTCAAATTCGTCACGATTTGGCGTTCCTTTTTTTCCGATATGTTTGTTCGTTACTTCGTCCAAACTATAAGTTTTTATTCCGTTCGTTGCCATAGTTTTATTTTTTAGCTTCAAAATATTTTTCCATTATCCGCTCAGTTTTATCAATTTCCTTTTGCGGTACTTTTCCAGTTTTCTTTTCAATTCCGTGCGTTGAGATGACAATAGTTTCTGTTTTGTCCGTTTTATCCCAAAATGCAAAAAGTCGGTATTTAGTTCTGTTGTGAAGTGTCCTAAATTCCCAAACATTCGAATTAAGCTTTTTGAAAAGTTCGCTATCATCCACAACTTGCGCTTTACGAATATTGTAAATTATTTTACGTTTTGCCTTTTCATTAAGCTTGGAAAGAAATTCATCTACTTCTTCCATTAATTCGACAGAAAACTTTTGATTCATTTAATCCGCTTTTTTGATAAAGATAGGTGTTTCTTATTTAGGAAACAATTTTATTTCGGAGACCGATTTTCAGCATTTAAGGTAACAATTCGCCAAACACAATTGCTATTACTTATTTATATCACAATATCATTTAGCCCTAGTTTATAATGGCTATACACATTGCGTTTTTTCTCAACTCTGTCCGTTAAAGAATTGTAAATATATCACAACGATTTTTATTTTGGACGGACAAATAGAACTATTCATCGAAAATATTGTGTGAATTAGCAACTCACCTTGGTAATTGCTTTTAAAATTAGCGGTTGGGGTGAGGGAAAACAGGTCTGACGTTTGCAACGTACCGACCTTATTGATGCTGTTGTACGTGGCAAGGCAAAGATGCACATTTAGAAATACCATCGAGTTAGGCAAACTGCGTTTGCTTCAATAGATTCCTGATAATCTTCTTCAAACTTTAGCGTGCAAGTCCGTTGTACCATGAAAATTTATGGAACGAAAGAAAAAATGGTCACTGCGAATTCAGAATCAGAGTAATAAAAATGACTTTAGAAGTACAATTTTTATTTTATCTATTGCAAGACCAAATACGCGCTAAAAAGCTATTTCTTTTTAATAGTAATTTCCATGATACTATCTTGCTCCTTTTCAGAAAATATTAACTCCCCCTTATTATAGTACTGGGTAAGAGAGTATTGCCCTGAAGTCCAGCTAGGTTCGTTCGCTTTATCGGTGTTATCAGTATAGTATTTATTGGAAAAGCCTCGTATTAACTTTCCATCGGTGTAAAACTTTACCTCGCTGGTGCTACCACCTTCATCTGAAACAGAAGAAGAAGCATAAATTACATTTTGTTTATCATCGAGATAAACTTCATCTCTGCTGTGGTATTCTCCCATACCGTGGCTTTTGCTATCACCTTTTTTATAAAGTCCCTTTCGGATATCCAACTCAATTTTTTTACACATACTATCAACCCTTATTTTTAGGTTTCTTAGTTTATACTGCTCAATTGATTCAGCGTTCTTTATAAATGCTTTATGTTGTCTGGCGAGATAATGCTGTTCATTTTCAGGGGCAAACAAGGCATCAGCGATGAGTTGCTCCTCCTTATTTGCATCTAACCAAAGAATTATTCTACCATGTATATAATAGTATCTATTTTGCTGTTTACCGCTCACTTTAAAAATAAAGAAAGGGCCATTTCTATTGAGTGAGGCATCGTAGTAATATTCATAAATTACGTTTTCTTGTTCCGTTACTACCATTTTGTTGTATGTAAATTGTGCCTTTATCCCCTTTTCTTTGAGTTCAATTGTTTTTTGCTTTTTATCTTTATTCTCCTTTATAATTCTACTGTAAGCCGCTCTTATTTGTTGTACTTTATCTTCAATTTTAAAAAGTGAGGGCTCCTTTAAATTGGTGTTGCTTAAAAGCTCTCCATCGTAGTTCCAATAGCCTACATTTTTAAACTTTTTTCGATAGCTGGTCGAGCTATTTTCATCCGCTTCTTGTAAATAAAAATAGTCATAGGTTTCGTCATACCCAATGTGTTCATAACCAAGGGGTACAATTTCCTTAGCTTCACTATTTACAATGCCGTACTTATTTAAATATTGTGCCTTGGTGTAGCCATACTCATTCATTGGCTCCAAGTGATGGTACTTTAAAGGGATCACAATTTCTCCATTTGTATTGATCATGCCAACTTTACCTTTTCGGCCTACTATAGCAAAACCATTCACAAACTCATATAAATTCATTTCATTGGGAATATTTCCAGATACGTGGTCTGGCATTGAATGATATTGCTCCCGGTCAAAGCCTAAAGAGTCAATAAGGTTACCTCTGAGGTCGTATAGCTGTATTTTATGATAAGCTTTGCTTTCCATTATCACTTCATCGGATAGAAAACTTAATTTCTGATTACTTAAAGGAATCAACAGCTCACCTTTATAGTTTATCAACCCGCTGTTTGATGGAGGTGAAGAATTTCTTGTTATACCCTGGTAAACAATGGCTGCTCGCCCATAAAAAGCATCAGCTGCATCATACTGGAAATCGATTATTGTTTCGTTAGATAAATTAATATATCCCCATTTATCGTCTTTTTTAGCACTTAGGATATTAGTATTACCAGCCTTTAAGTCAGAGTAGTTAAAATGGATAATAGTATCGCCTTTTAGATTAACTATTCCTGCAATCTTTTCTTTGGTAATTACTAATAGCGTATCAAACAGTTGTTCTATCCTGTCATACTCGACAGCATATTTTAGTATTCCATTAACCTGAAGGCCAGACTTTGTAATTTTATAATTAGGTTTTGTATGCAGTATAAAAGTAGAGTCATTAATGATATCTATATCTGAATATTTGCATGCTACCGCTTCATTTCCCAATCTATTGATTACACCTTTATCTCTATAACCTCTCAAAACAATGGCATGTTTTCCTTCAAAAGTAAAATCATTATTGTAAACAGGTGGGCAAATCTTTTGGCCTTCATAGCTGAGCAATCCCCACTGACGATTCTGCTGAATATGAATAAATCCATCTTTTTGTAGTAACAGTTTTTCATAGGCGTACGGAACGATGAGGTTTCCTACTGTATCTACTGCTCCCCACAAATCTCCTTTTTTAACGGGAATTAAATGATTATAAGCTTTGCCAACCCCTTCGTATCCAGCTGAATCTCCAACAAATTCTCCTTTGCTGTTAATGATTTTGTATTGATCTCCGATTTTTACCCACGCATGGTTTTCTATAAAAAAGCCGCAGGCATCAAACTCAACCTTTATAACAAATTCTCTATCATTCGAGAAATATCCCCACTCTCCATTTATATAATAGGGCCATATTTCTTGAGGATCAAACTCTTTTATTACAAAGCCATCATTTTTTTCAACTACTTGTACATTAGTTGGTTGTGCTGTATTTTCTTTTTCTTTTTGATTTATATTAGTATTGCAGCCAATACAAAGCAGATAAAAGAAAATCAAAATAAGTGCTACAATATTCTTCATTGTATTGTTTTTGGTTGTCAAATATTTAAGTCAAGCTATCTTAATACTCAAGATTAAAATTCTGAATAAATAAAATATAAATATAGTTAAACAGAAAGAAATTATCTCCCTTAAAAATATTTCTCAAATCCTGTACTAAAACTTTTTAACCTAATTGTCCAAATGGTGTAGTATCTCATTCATCATAAAAAAGGATTTCTACTCGATTTCACCTTTTGTAAATGAAATACGATTAAGAAATGAATTTTAGCGTGTAATATTGAAAGTGAGTATAATAGTGTTCCTCTTGTAGTTAGTTTGAGGTTGTCTTTTTTACGTACATTCTACCGCTAGCGTCATTCCCGACAGCGTAGCTGACCTGTCGGCCTCTGGCTGAGATCGGGAATCTGTTCCTTCCAACAATGGGTTGGAACTAGTCGATAGTGCTAGTTACTTTTGTTGAGCAGTGCTGAGAAGAGCAACCCTTACAATCAGTTAGCACTAATGCTTTCAACAAAATCTGCAAAGACTTTTTTGTGTCGGTTAAGGTCAAGATTGGGTGATACCGAAACACGCACAATGTAGTCCTTGTCGCTTTCTTTGGTAGTGCCTTGTGTGGAAGTAGCCGGAATGGTCCAATAACAGCCTTTGAGCTGCCCGTAACTCACGCAATACTTGCTCTCATGGGGTATCTCAGTAATCATTAAATCAATTAGCTTGTGGTTGAGCGCTCGCTTATAAGCTTCTCTCTCTACATCAGAGCTGCCTTTTGTAGGCAGGTCAAGAGAAAATACGGAAGGGGTAAAGCCTTGTTTAGCCAAGTCCTGCGAAACAAAATTTATTTTAGCCGTGGGCAGTTTGTCTTCAATAAAATTTACAAACTCTCTCGTGTTCTTATACGCATCATAAATCCGCTGAGTCATTGAAGGCAATTGCTCGGCCAATATGGCTATTTGTAGGTCGGTGGCCTCATTATCACAAATGGCCAAATGCTTGGCTATTTTTTCCATCAGAGGAGCGGCTTCTTTGTTAGCCACACAATAACCGGCTGTACATTTCCCCCCACTCGGAAATTTCGATCCACTAACATAAGCTATTATCTTAATTTTTGACAGTATGCCTGCTTCGCTTAAAAATTGAACATTAGGGCAAAATGTTTGGTCTAAAATAAATACAGGATCAATTGCCGCTTCGCCAGTTGGCGATTTACGCTTTTTGCTTAAAACAGCGCTCAATTTATCTAAGTCGGGTACTTCCAACCTTGGGTTAGTGGGTATTTCTGCAATAATTAACGGAATGCCATCTAGCGCTGCTACTTTGTTTAATACTCTTTCTATGCTTTGTACCATGTCACTGTCACCATCAACGGGCAGGTCTAAAATCTCCACATTATCTACGCTGGCTGCAACGCGCCTGGCCTGATCATTGGTACCACCATAACAATTAGGCGGAACGATTATTTTAATGGCCTTTCCATGATGTTTTTCTAATGCTTCATCAATAAGCCCCATCATAATAGCATATTGAACGGATAGGCCACTTGAACCCAGCAGTGGTTTTGTTTTGGTTGCGGTAATTTTCTTGATGGATTCGAGTACAGTTGCTTTATCAGCCTCGGTGTTTTTTACTTCAGGCGTAGTGGTTGTTCCAACCAATTGCTGCAAGGCCGTGTGGCAATCTGCCGGTGTCATCGCAATGGTCTCTCTTCTGCGCACATGCTGAATGTCCGAAATGTAATCTTCATTAGTTGCTCCATTTATAATCAACACACTTCCTAGGTCGTTATGAAGCGAAAGTGAAAAATCGATGGACTGATTAAGCGCTAGCTTGCCGAAACTATCATCTTCTGAAATGTAGATAGTGCTACCTTTAAAAGCGGGAATGTCATTTACTGATTCAATGCATTTTAATTCAAACTCATAGCCATACACTCGCTTGATAGCTTCGGCATCCAAGGCAAGTGGCAAAGTACCCGAATAAAGAATTTGTGTATTTTTCTTATCTAATAAATTTTTTCTCAGCACAGCCAAGATGGGCATCGTTTGAGATGAAAAACTAATTACCTGCTCGGATTTAATACCGTTTAACTGCGCAATTGCCCATTCTAAAATTGACGATAGGGGATGGCCTAGTCGGATATAATCATAAGCAGTAGGTAACTGACTTAATGCTGACGTTTCGGAATTATTGGCTTCATATAGCTCTTCAAATTCGTGGATAAACGCTGTTTTCGCCAATTTTTCATTGTAAATATCGAGTCTGTGGGTAGTTAAATTCAACCAATCTGGTGGTACATTGTCTACTACGCTTGTTATATAATTTAGCACTTTAATTTCTGCCATATTTTTACTGTCGGATACCTTTTTTCCTAATCCTGATTTTATAAAATGCTACCGTTTATTTAGGCTAATTTTAACTATAGCCCTGCCAAAATGTTGGCCAATATAGTATATCGTTTAGGACTGCAAAAGGTTGGGTGCTTTCAGAGATACCCCTTAATTTCCGCTTTAGGAAATGGAGAGATAGATCTCGAAGATTACAGTATTCATCTATATGGTTTATGATTAATTGTAATTTTTAAGAGAAATTAACAACTAGAAACATATTTTCATCCAAGTAGAGTTGTCTCCCCTTTTTTTATAAGGAAGCTAAGGGGGATTTAAAGTTGTTGTTTATCAACTAACGCTTTTATTGCTACAGCAAATGATCTAATGTTTTTCCCTGTCCTAAGATAGAGAAAAGGGCTGTGATTTTGGTTGATTTTACCCTGAGCAAGAGTTATGAAGTGGAACTCGAAATGGAGCTACTAGTAGCCATTTTCTACAAATAATTCAAGCAACTCTTTCTGCATGCTAAGCCCTTTGTCTTTATTATACCAATTCTGTAAAGCAGCTTTTTTCTCCTCATCGCTAAGCTGTGCATCATTCATTTGACTTGAGTAAAGCGCTTGCGCACCGGCAGGTCGGGGTCCCCACCTGAAAATATCTGCTCCATTTTTATCTCTCACAACGAGTATGGGAATGGATTTGCCTCCATTGGTTAAGTAACTGCTTATTTCGCTATTTTCAGCATCCCTGTTTTGCACCCTAAGTGTAATATTGCTGTTAAGTTTGGCCAACATTCCAACGAACGGATGGGCATGCGCAGCATCTCCGCACCAAGGCTCAGTTATGAGCAACCATTGCTGTTGTTCTGTTATTTGATAGATGCGTGAGGCTAATTCAGGAATAATCTTTCCTACTTTATACCAACGTTTTAGGCGGCTGTAATTGAGTTTTAAGTACTTGAAATAGAATGCATCATCGTAAGGTGGTTGTGGGTTTTTGCTTTCTAAAATATCTTGAAATTGCTGTTCGTAAGTTGTAATATCCATGCGTAGTAGTAATGCTTTAAATAAGTGAAGTAAACGAGGCTATTTCCTTAATGTTAAGGCTTTCTCTAACGTATGTCGGTCGGGGTACTTTTACTATTGCTACAAGAGTTACTGTATAACAAATACCATGCAGTGCTGCCAAGGTAAATTGCTGATGTTCTTTTTAAGTTTTAAGCCTACAGCCTCCATTTCCTTAACGGCTTGTGCTTCGCTCATTTTATGTAGTGCTTTGATGGGTACACTTTCATCTTCCTCACGGTATTCAATAAGGTATATTTCTCCGGTAGATTTAAGTGCTGAAATGATACTCATCATCATCTCGTAAGGGTAATTGAATTCATGATATACGTCTACCATCAGCACTTTGTCAATTGCATTTGGCGGAAGGTTAACAGCCTGCTCGGTACCTTTTACAATTGTGATATTTTCAATATCCTTTTCCTGTTTTTGCTTGGCTATAGCTGCCAGCATTTCTGCTTGTATATCAACAGCATATACTTCACCCTCTGGGTTTAGCGTAGCCATTTTAAAAGCATGATAGCCCGATCCTGCTCCAATATCGGCAATTACCTCATCGGAGCCAATGTCCATATTGCTAATTAGTTTGCTGCTGTTTTCTTCCTGCTCTCTTTCCTTTCTCTCGAGCCAGACTAATTCCTTGGTAGCCCATCACATGTGCAATTTCTCTACCAAAATACCACTTGCCAATGCCATCGTAACTACCTTTTTTAAAAACGTAGCGGCCTTCATTACTCTCTTTTTGTGCATTGCACGATGTTATTGACAGTATAAGGAACAGACCGGTAACTAATAAATTATGTCTCATAAGATGCGATGGATTTTATTCATTATTAGTTTAATGTAAAAAGCATCTACTTGAACTCTTAAATATCCAATCTGTTTACAGTAGGTTGGGTTTGGGGCGTTCAGCTATTATTTGCGATTGCGTAATAAATTGCGACTAGTTGAGCTTGAACTTACGCGTGAAAGAAATGGTAGGAATAAAGACAAAGCTTGGATCAGCATCGCTCACGCCCCATTCATTGCGGTCATACGGTGAAGGTATTTTGCCTTGAATAGTAAATATATGAGTAAGCCCAAACTGGAAACTGGCTAATGAATTTGATTTTGTTACGAAGCGAATCCCCGATAAACCAAACCATAATACGTTCTGTTGCGTAAAATTACCTTGCTGAAAAAAGGCTACTGAACCGTCCGGGTTAGTAACCCTTCGCGTGGCTTCTCTATCCCTCTTAAATGGAGTGATGTAATTTTCGGTTAGTATGTAGAAATGCTTACCTATCGCCAAAATACCGTTTGCGTTGGTTACTATTCTATAATCTTGTTCAATAATGTCATCGTCATTGGCGGTGAGTAGCCCTAGTCCGATTGTGAAATTGCTTTTACTGCTGCCGTAGGTGTAGCTGCCGTACACTAAATTACCTACGAAATTGGTGCCGTAGGTGCCTACAATCAAAAGATCGCCTAATGCCACATGCGATTTTTCATTTAAAGGGAAAGCTAGTTTAGCCGTTAAGTAAAACGGCAGACCGATTATCGTGGTACCTACACCTATTGTTAGTCTATCAGTTAGGCCGTACTGCAGGTCGTGCAATAGAAAATATATGGTGTTATAGTATAGTTCGTCTTTTTTTAAGCCTATGGCTGATGGCGCAAAGAAATAACGTGAATCATGTTCTGAAACATTCGGATCCAAATCCAGATTATTGATACCAACATTATTATTGTATGTTTTCTGCTGAGGCGGGTTGTCAACTTCATCATCAACTAGTGCGGGAGTGGGTTGTGGATTTTCAATTATATCCAATAGTGAAAAGTAAATGAGGGTGGCTTTCTCTTCCTCTGTAGCTGATTTAATTGATTCCCCTAATTTGTTAGTGCCCAAGACAGCATTCTCGCAATCAGTAATTTCAGTATAAAGAATATTGTTTTCGCTAAAAAGGCGGGCGAATTTATAATTGCACTTTTCTCTGTAATCAACAAATGAGGTAAGCTTGATGTTCTGTCCTTTCAACTTTACCCGAAGTAGGCTATCTATTGATTCGGTGATAAATTCGGCATTATCTTCTATGACCAAATTTTGAGTTTGAGCGGTAAAATATGAGAAAATGAATGCGATTAGCAGTAAATACTTTGAGGCTGTAAATTTCATAACTACTTTTTAACCATTAATATAACTATTTCTTATTAATATTTCATATGCTATATCTAAATAATCATAATATTATATAGAAAACTGAGAACCGAGCTATGAATTTTTTGTGTTCATTGATCGTACTGCTCTTTCAATACCTGCCGGTGTGAGCGGAAACATAGGAACCAAAGATTGGATTACTTGTGTAGTATAAGTATAAGGCCAGTATTTTAATGGTTCAGGATTGAGCCATACACACTTTTTAAATTTAAGTTTTATAGCCTTAATCGTGTCAATGCTGTAAGCGTTGAGTT
The DNA here is from genome assembly GCA_963832285.1 of uncultured Cytophagales bacterium. Lineage (GTDB taxonomy): Bacteria > Bacteroidota > Bacteroidia > Cytophagales > Cyclobacteriaceae > Marivirga. The sequence continues at coordinate 1,714,638 of CAWHTP010000008.1, read as the reverse complement.
CGTAAGGAGCCATGGCAGCATCGCCCATAAAAAACACCCTGTATTCTTTGTTATGGCTCAATAATTTTTCGATAGCAATGCCTTTTGTTCTTCTTTCATCGGTGTAAACCCTGTTGTAAACAGTGTTATGAAAATAATAAACTTCTAAATCGTGAGCAAAGCGTGTTTTCATTTTCCTGAAGAGATTTTGAACGCTCTTTACATAAGGTGCCATGGAGTAACCGCCATTGTCAATAAGTACAATTACTTTCAATTCTTCATTTTTTTCGCTGGCCATTTCCGGTATAAATAAGCCACCTCTTTTGAGTCCGCTCTTAATGGTTTGCGGTATATCGAGCTTTTCCACAGCACTTTCTTCTATTACACCTCTAATGGAAGCCAGGGCCGCATCCACATTGTCATCACTCAGCGTAGAATTACGATCAATAGGAAAATAGTTTTTATCGCCCATTACTTTTCGAGCCATTTTTCCGCCACCTTGCCCGCCCACTCTGATGCCATTTTTTGCCGCTCCACCATGTCCGTAAGGTGAAATACCTCCGGTACCAATCCAGTGGCTACCGCCTCCATGCTGTGTTTTTTGCTGCTGTCTCACCTTTTCCATGCGCTCCAAAAGTTCTTCTAAAGAGAGCTCAGAGTAGTCGGCCATCTTATCTAAAGTACGTGCTGCAGGTGGTTGGTTTGGGTCGTTTTCATCATCATCCGCCTGGTCAGGGTTGTCCTTATCCCAAATTTCCTTTCCGGATATTACCTCTTTTATGTCATAGCTGGTCAGGTGGACTTCATTCAGAAAAGTATCGACCAGTTTGGCTTCATCAAAATCATGATCGGCCTCATCCAGAAATTTCGTTTTCCACTTGGCAAATGTTTCTGAACGGACTATGGCATCTTCTAATGTTTGCCCTGGCGCTATCGGAATATGCAGAAAATATTCATAGTAGGCTTTGGTGAATGGCCCCACATCAGAAGGATCTTTCACTATAATGCCTTTAAGGATATGGTACATATCGCCCAGCGTTTTCACCAATCCTCTCTGCATGGCCTTTCGTAAAAGCAGCAATGTTCTTACATCAGCTTTAAGTCCATGCGAGCGAAATTTTTCCGGAAGTGCACTAAACATATTAATTCAAGTTGTGGCTACCAAAATAAGTGTCATCTGCTCCTAGCAACCGATTAATTTTTTCCATGTCTTCTTGTGTTTTTATCAAGGCACCAATACCCTCCAGCCCTTTTATTTTTTCAATAGCTTCTTTAGGTGCAATACTTTGCATGTATTTAAGCCAGTTGAGTATTTCGCGCGTGGTAGGTGCACGTTCCAGGCCAATTCTTCTTAAATGATAGAACACGTCCAAGGCTACACGCACTACCGCTTCATCCATGCCGGGATGATGCTTCGCTACGATTTTTCCCATGGTTTCCTGATCGGGGAAATCGATGTAATGGTAAATACATCGGCCTTTAAATGCGGTAGGTAATTCTTGCTCGCGGTTGGAGGTTATCACAATGGCCGGCATGTCTTCCTCCGATACCTCAATTATTTCACCCGACTCCGGCATAATGAATTTACGATGGCTCAGAGCATAGAGTAAATCGTTAGGAAACTCCCTCGGAGCTTTGTCGATTTCATCAATTAACAGAACGGAATTTGGTTTGCTGTAAGCTACCGCTGCGGGGCCTTTGGCAACATAATCGCCTAAATACTCCGGGTTTCTTCCGCCCGTGGTCATTTTTTCCGCCAGCCCTTTTTCCTGGCGTTGGGCGTTAAGTATCTCTATTTGCGAATCGCGGAGGTATTTTACATGGTCGAATCGTGCTACAAATTGCTCCAGATTGCTTTTGGAGCCAACCGGATACACTTCCAAGTCGAGGTTTCGGTCTTTAGCGTAATTTATGGGTAATTCTGTTTTACCTGTGCCCGGTTCGCCCTCAATAAGTAAGGGCATGCCTAAGGTGCGTGCCATGTGAAAAGCCTGCGCCAAGGCGGGGTCGCACAAATATTTTTCTGATCCTGTCCAGTGTGATGTTTCTGCCATATGTTAGGTTTAACTGCGAGTTGGAACTTTGGTTTTGAGATTGACTTAAGTTGATGCCGACTAATCTGAAAATATAGCGATATATGCTGCCTTGTGAGTTAATGCTATACTTCCTATAAAGTGTAATGCAAATACCCGAGACACGTTCAGATAGAAAAGTTGAAACCACTATTCAGCTTCGGGGTAAACTACTGTTCACGAACTTATAATTTACACTTTATAATCATAGATGCATCGAATCTTTGAATTGAGCTAAATCGTGGTTTTTTTTTGTCGTAGACTCGATAATTTTTACTATTTAATTATAGGCTCTATTAAAGCTCTCCTTTTTTATTTTTAAGCATATACTTTTTAAAAAGTTCTTCTGTATTGGTTAGTCTTTTGAATCCTTTGGCCTTTAAACCCTCAGCAAATTTTTTATCACCAGTCCAAAGTGTGCCCTCTAAGTATTCGGCAAAAGCTACAAAACTACCTCTATTTACAATTAAGGCAACTGAAGAAATTCCACGCAAAGCACTGGACTATGTGGTGCCCGACAGGTTTATACGAAACAAGAACTGCTGGAATACATTCAATCCGCTCGTAAATAATGCCACAACCTTATCGGCAACCTAACGGAAGAAGAAATTGCATAAAAATGGATTGAAGAAGAAGGGGACGGGAAAATGGACTATTCTATGCTTGAAATACTACTCAACAACATGCGTCATGCGCAGTATCATACTGCCCTACTCAACCTGATATTGCGGAAACAAATAAATCATGCATTAAACTGATTTAGAAGTGCATAATGGCAATTAAAATTGTCTCGGACAATGAGAGCCATCCAAAAGAGGAATTCACAAGTCCGCCCTAAATGGTAAGCTTACTTTTTAATTTCCCTTGCACTGCATTGATAGTTTTTGACCCTACTTCAGCTTCGTTGGCAAAAGAAACGAACTGGTTTACGACTTCTTTTACTTCATCCACTATATGTTTTGCATTTTTCAATTGAAATTTTTCAGCAAGGGTCATCAGTTGCCGGGAGCCGGGATTCCTTCCCTCGCCACCTACCAAGGCACTGTGCTCACCACCGGGACCATAAGAAAAGGTAAGATCATAAGCTGGGGCCAATGACCAAATACCTTTAATATCCATTATAAAAGAAAAATTCTTGCTATGGTCATCTCGATTGTGTGCCAGAACATTGAAAACAGCCAGTCGGAATAATTTCTCAACTTCTCGAATGTCTTTGTTCAGAAATAGACTGCAACGCATCAGGTTTTCATAGTCCAGGCTAGGCAGGCGATGATCTGCATGCAACAGGCCGCTAGCCGTGTGTACATGTTTTCTTACACTCCCTTCACGATCAAAACGTTTCACTCCGAAATAGGCTCTTTTTCTCCCATTGAATAATTTGGTAGTAGGCATCTCAATCCCAGCCTTTCGGGCCATCAATGAATAGGCATATTCTAACCTTCCCATGTCCGGTGGGTCTGGTGCTGCGTTAAATTTAATCATCCAGTGTTCATATCCTACCGGGATCAATTGCTGCCCGTTTACAATACCGTAGGTTTCCGGATTATACCCTACAAGTACCTTCGGACGAGCTCCTGCCGAGCTGCCTCCCAATTCCAGCAGTTTTTCTATTTCAACTTCATCTTGCCCATCAAGCACTTGCTGAACTTCGGTTTGTAGCTCATCAAGATTCAAAAGTCCTTTTGCCATGTTCCGTTCACTGTGATCAGGCTCATAGATTAACGCACCCATACCCCATGCCCCCACATGAGCCAATCGATCCAAAGGCGTTAAGCTTTGATAAGGGCTGCCCTTTGCCAAAACTGCCCTGTCCAATAGCAATTTGCCCCATCCATCCGGAAGAGAATCATTAAACAAACCGAAAAGTCCATCAAAAACCTGATCTTTAGCGGTATGAACACCGGAGCGCAGCGGTAGTTTAATAGGTGATACGGGCAGTTTCCGCTCTAAAAAAGTAGGGTCATATTCAAAATAAATCCGGCCGGATTTTATCGCCAACCGGCCTAGCGCAATAGGCACTCCACGATGATGAATTTTTACTTGTAAAAGATTGACCGGCTGCAACTTCATGAGTTAGTGTTTTGAATTGATCAGTTCATCCAACGAATCGGGCATGGTTGGTTCAGGGAAAAATAGCCGCTCAAATGATTCCAGTGCATCAAGAACAAACGCAATCTTCAAAAGCGACTCTAAAGAGATTTTGCCGGAACGTTCAAATCTTTTCAGGCTTCCGAAGGATACGCCCGACTTCTCCGCCAAAACTTCCTGAGATAGGCTCTTGCTTTTTCTCAATGCCTTGGCACGCTGCGCCAAGGCTAATTGTACTTCGTGTGGCAGTTGTAACATAATGGATAATATATTAGCTAATATAGTAACAATTGATTGAAAATGCTAATATATTATCCAAATAAACAATGCAAAAATTAATAAAATAATACTGACAGAAATATATTTTGTATACATTCAAAAGCATAGATTTTCAGTAAAATGTTGTAAATTAAACATGATGGAAACTAATGATAAGATCACCCTATCAGCTACCGTAAATGCTGATATGGATACAATCTGGCAAGCTTGGACAGAACCAAAGCACATAGTAAAATGGAATAGTGCTTCCCCGGATTGGCACACACCAAAAGCAGAAAATGACTTAAGAGCAGGCGGTAAGTTTTGCTCAAGAATGGAGGCCAAAGACGGCAGCATGGGTTTTGATATGGGCGGCACTTACAATGAAGTAGTGCATAATAAACTCATCAAATATACGCTTGATGATGGCAGAAAAGTGTCTATTGTTTTTGAGGAAGTTGCAGATGGTATGCTTATTACAGAAACCTTTGAACCTGAGCAGCAGAACAGTGCTGACAGGCAACGCCAAGGTTGGCAGGCCATTCTTGAACATTTTAAGCGCTACGTTGAAAATTAAAATCGAAGTAACAGCATTATGGAAAACCATAAATACACATCTGTTGATAAATATTTTGAGCATGTGCCGGCAGTGCATATTGAGCAACTGAATACACTCAGGTCGATTATTAAATTAGCCTTTCCGGAAGCAGAAGAAGTGATCAGCTACAACATGCCGGCCTACCGACTAGGCGGTATTTTGGTTTATTTCGCCCTGTTTCCCAAACATATTGGCTTTTATCCAACACCTTCTGCAATCAGTGCTTTTGAGCAACAGCTTGGCGATTTTAAATATGCCAAAGGCTCTATTCAGTTTTCTTTTGATAAAAAACTGCCCAAAAAACTGATAAAGGATATTTGCCACTTTAGACTAAAGGAATTAAGAGATACAAGTAAAAAGGCTGGCGCTTGATGAATTAATAGAAACTACTTACGCCTGATTTCACTATTAGTTGCACAGTAGGATTTGCCTTAATTCTACCGTAAAATCTTAATTAACTTCAACTCTTATTAAACTATTGAACAATTCTACATAAAAAAAGTCCTTACCAATTCGGCAAGGACTTACTCAATATTACTCACTTATAAATTTTCTATTAAGCTATTCTAGCTATCAAATCAGCAGCTCTGTTGGAGTATCCTGCTTCGTTATCGTACCAACCTACCACTTTAACTAAGTTGCCGGAAACTGAGGTCAGGTCGGAGTCAAAAATACAAGAGTGTTTATTACCAATTATATCAATGGATACAATAGGGTCCTCAGTATATTCTAAAATGCCTTTCATGCTACCTTCAGCAGCTTTTTTCATTGCGGCATTCACTGCATCAGCAGTTGTTTCTTTTTTAAGCTCAACTGTAAAATCCGTTAGGGAGCCGCACGGGATAGGAACTCTCATGGCTATACCATCCAACTTCCCTTGTAAATGTGGTAACACCAGTCCAACCGCTTTTGCTGCACCGGTAGAAGTAGGAACAATTGAGTAAGCAGCTGCTCTTGCTCTTCTTAAATCCTTATGTGGCGCATCTTGTAAACGCTGATCGGCCGTGTAAGCATGAACAGTAGTAATAAAGCCTTTTTCTATACCGAAAGTATCATCCAGCACTTTGGCCATAGGGGCTAAACAGTTGGTAGTACATGAGGCATTGGAAAGTATGGTTTCATCCCCCGTCATGGTATCGTCATTTACACCTAAAACTACGGTAGGTATGCCACCTTTAGCAGGAGCCGATATCACTACTTTTTTGGCACCGGCTTGTATATGTTTGCCTGCACTGGCCTCATCTACAAATAAACCTGTTGATTCTAAAACTACCTCAATGCCATGATCTGCCCACGGTAAGTTAGCAGGATCTCGCTCTGCAATAACTTTAATGCTTTTACCGTCTACAATAATGGCATTATCATCGAATGACACCTCGCCCGGAAAGCGCCCATGTATAGAATCATACTTTAGCAGATGTGCCAGCGTTTTAGTATCTGTAAGGTCGTTGATAGCAACTACCTCTACATTATCTTTTTGCATGAGGGCTTTGAAGGTTAGCCTTCCAATACGGCCAAAGCCATTAATAGCAACTTTTACTTTTGACATGTTGATGTGTGTTTTGTTGTTTTAAATTTAGGTAAATATAAACCACCTTGTTAGCATAATCAAATTAGGAGGCTATTCCTTTAACTCCGAAAATAATTGTATGTTTTTTTAAAGTTTAATTTTGCATTGTAAAAACGGCCATCTATATTTGCATCACGATTTGAGAATGGCCCGTTCATCTAGGGGTTAGGATATCAGGTTTTCATCCTGGAAACAGGGGTTCGATTCCCCTACGGGCTACTAATAAACCATCTGCGATTGAGCAGATGGTTTTTTTTGTTTATGTATTTATTGGTTTATTGTTGCTTTAGTGTTGGCTAAGGGTTCTCAAGCCGAAGGTTGACCAGCCTCTGGCTGGGATTCCCCTACGGGCTACATAAACCATCTGCGATTGAGCGGATGGTTTTTTTTGTTTATGTATTTATTGGTTTATTGTTGCTTTAGTGTTGGCTAAGGGTTCTCAAGCCGAAGGTTGACCAGCCTCTGGCTGGGATTCCCCTACGGGCTACATAAACCATCTGCGATTGAGCGGATGGTTTTTTTTGTCTATGTATTTATTGGTTTATTGTTGCTTTAGTGTTGGCTAAGGGTTCTCAAGCCGGAGGCTGACCAGCCCCTGGCTGGGATTCCCCTACGGGCTACATAAACCATCTGCGATTGAGCGGATGGTTTTTTTTGTTTATGTATTTATTGGTTTATTGTTGCTTTAGTGTTGGCTAAGGGTTCTCAAGCCGGAGGCCGAGCTTACAAATTATAGAACTAAAGTATTTATTCGTAATTTTAAAATATGATTTCCAAATGGTATTATGTGTATGTTTTACTAAGCGTTAGCCATGGTACAACGTATATCGGTTATACATCTGACTTGCAGCAAAGAATAAAAGAGCACAATGCAGGCAAGACCAAATCCATAAAGCATAAGCTTCCTGTAAAGATGGTTTATTGCGAGGCTTACATGAGCAAGACACTAGCAATTAGTCGTGAAATACACTTGAAAAAGAATAGTGCGGCAAAAAAGGAGCTGTTTGAAAGAATTTTTGAGTCATAGTTATAGGTTCTCAAGCCGGAGGCTGACCAGCCCCTGGCTGGGATTCCCCTACGGGCTACTAATAAACCATCTGCGATTGAGCAGATGGTTTATTTTGTTTATGTATTTATTGGTTTATTGTTGCTTTAGTGTTGGCTGAGGGTTCTCATGCTTCGTGTTCTTTGGCCATAGTCGAACTATCAATTGTTACATCCACTCAAATAAGTTATTACTGATTTACGCTTATAATTATAGCCCACTTTGTGGAGTTTATCGAAAAAACTTACAAGCCCCGCAAATTAGTCGGTTTAATCGTATCACGTATTCAAATAAAGCACTTAGTTTGGCATCTCAATTTTGATATATACTTCATGCGTACCTAATACTTTACTAATGAAAAACTACCTATTGCCATTTATCCTCACACTCGGCCTTCTTTTTTGCAATGCTGTTTACGGACAGGAAAACGCGTGGATTCCTGCCAATGCGGGCATCGGAGAAATAGCAGGAAAAAGCAACTTTGATGTAATTAATATGCTAACACTAGACAATGGGCAAATTTATAGTTTTATAGCCAACCACTCCGATGGTGAGGAGAAAGATGGAGTGTACTTATATAGCACCGCTGATAAAGAGTGGATAAAACTTGCTCCAAGGTTGAACCAATACGGCTTTTCAGCCTTAGTTAGCAGTGGAACCCGAATTTTTGCAGTTTCGGGAGGCGATAGCCAGAATGTGACTGAGCTGAATCTCTCTACGGGGCAGTGGGAACAAAAGGCCAATTTACCAAAAGTAGGGCTAAATCTTTCTCGTGGGGTTGATGCATTGGGAGATAAACTATACATACCATGCCGGATCGAGTCAGATAAGACCATTTCTGAATTTCCTGACAAGAAATTTCAGAAAAAGGAAGAATTTGTTTTGGAGCTAGATGTACCAACAGGAGAAATTTCATTTTTACGTAATATTAACAAACCATTAATAATTGATTCCAAAGGAGGAAACCCGGGAAAGCCGATTGCTTTAAAAAATGGTAAAGTATATACCTGTAGTCCTTTTGACTATGTTGCAAATGATGGCTTTGGAGGATTATACGAGTGGGATGGAACCGATTGGAAAAGTGCAAGCCTTGGGCTGAATGGCATTAATATTACCGGATCGGGCTTTGGCCCAATAGGTCCTATTTTTAGCGACAACAAACATGAAAAACTCTATATAAAAACAGAACAAGGGTTTTATCAGAAAGCTGATGGAGGCTGGTTGAAATATTTTTACAGAACCGGGAGTATCTTGGCCATTACCGAAGACTATTTGTTTATACAAGGTTCGTCTGGAAATATTAATCGAGTAGATGCCGCTCTCAACACAGAGGTTACCAACAAGGGTCAAAAATGCATTGTTAGGTTAGCTAGTTTTGTGACGCCTGATAATGGAAAAACCTTCTTTGCAAAAGTGTCAGTACGCCAAACTGCTGAAGGTGAATGTTCCGATAATGACGATGACCGCAAGAATGCAGGTATTTTTCGTTTCAATGCAGCATTTGAATCGAAAGGAAAGGTAAAAAATCTACATTTAGAGGCAGGCACCTATTTAGGGGGCGAGGGTGAAAATACTGTAGCCGCCACGGCCATCAGCCCTGCCGGTAATGTTTTAGTGGCCGGCAACTTTAGTAGCAATATGGGCGCTACTAACAACATTCTTTTAGGAGCAAGTGCTGAAGGCATAGGAAAAATTTTGGAGCTTGATGCCACAGGTACTGAAGTGCTTAGAGCCACCATTTTAGGGGAAAATATCTCCGACATGGATGTGAATTCAAATGGAGAAGTTGCCGTAATTGGTGATTTTGGTGTGGCAGTCCTTACTGATGTGCTCGCCCTAAAATGGAACACAGTAGAGGGGGTGAGCGATAATGCAGCCATTGCTATTGCTGATGATGGTAAGGTTATCGTTGTGTTGTCCTCGGCTGATCAGGGTGCAGGATTGGTAAAATTATTTAATGCTGATGGTGAATTGGTCCACGAAAATTCAACCATGGATAACAATGGTGTTACTATTACAGATGTTGAAATTAATTCGAGCCAGAACCAGTACTTTGTAGGAGGGTACACTCAGGTAAGTTCTGTATTGCAGGTAGCTTTCCTTCGGGCGTTTTCAGCAGATAACGACATGTCCAGCAACTGGAAAACATGGGGTTTTGGACCCAATGAAATTAATACGAATGAGAACGGAGCTGATACTAGGTTATACAGAATAGTTGCCACAGACACTTCTCTGTATATGGCCGGTGAGAGTGCCGGTGGTGGTCCGGGAGGTTTCACAGTCTTCGCCTACAATGGTAAAGATCTTTCCACAAAGGTAGCAGATAAACAGAACGACTTCTTTACAGATGGTACCAACTCCTGTGGGTCATGCCACATTACTTTTCTTGGTAGAATTGATCCGCTTAACGGAACAGTATTGACTGGCAAATTCTTTCATGGACGGTTGTCCGGTGGCAAAACAAATACGCACAGAGTGCGCATGGGAGACCTTGCGCTTGATGGAGCGGGTAACGTTTTGGTAGTAGGGGAGGCCGCCTTCCAAATTCAAGATAGGGACGTGTTCAATGTAAATGGACAATTAGTAGGACCTTATTCCGGTGATCAATATGTACTTATGACTACTCCGGATTTTAATACTAGATTACTTTGGGGAGTGTTTTCAAAGGAGAATGGTGGAGGTTCACACAATAGAATAGCTACCGGAAACGGTAAAGTTGCTTACCTTGCTCAAACGGAAAAAGGTACTATGATCACCTCTGATAACGCTATCAGGAAAACTCCTTTCAACGATTTTGAGGAAGACGGCAAGCTTGAGAATCCTGATGTGTATTTTGCACTGTGGGATGAAGAGGTTTGGAATACAGCAAATCTTGATGCCGTAGAATTGCCATTTATACCGGCCGATTCATGCTTCAGGGTGGATGGCGAACCATGCCGCACGGAAGATCCTCAAGGACTATCCCTAGAGGATAAACTAAAGCCTTTCAACATGATAACACCTAATGGAGATAATAGAAATGATACATGGAGAATAGAAGGTCTTGAGCTTTTCAACACATATATGATCACGGTTTATAGTAAAAATGGACAGCGTGTTTATGAAAGTAGTAGATACCGTCAGGATTGGGCTGGCACATACAATGGTCAGCCATTACCTGGTGGCGTATATTATTATGCAATTATTGTAGAGGGCGAACAGAAGCCACGTACGGGCTTTATTACTATCTTATACTGATCTAACATATTATGAAAACTTATATCTATACATTCTTCTTGGCTTTTATTATTTCTTTAAGTGCTGCTCCTGTCAGCGCACAATTGTTGCCGGTACAAAACCAGTTTTTTGTGAACCCTTATGTGTATAATGCTGCTTTTGCAACCGAGGCCGAATCTGCAAACCTATATGTAGCTGGCAAAAAGCAATGGCTTGGAGTGGAAGGTTCTCCAACAATAGCCTCCGTGAGTTACACCCATCCGCTTACATCAAAAATGAGCTTAGGTGGATTTGTAAACAATATTACTGAGGGTCCTTTTAATAATTTAACTGCACTGTTTACAGCAGGATATGATCTGCAGCTTAGTAAACAGCTTGATCAGCATCTTTATTTTGGGTTATCTGTAGGATTTAACTGGAATAACCTCAATACAAATAAATTTGATGATCCTAATGACCCCGCAATTGCAAACTATACTACTTCAGGGATTAATTTGGAGGGAGCAATTGGTTTAGTGTACAGCGTGGAAAAATTGAGGGTGGGTATTTCTTTGCCCAGAATTAATAATGCGGCATTTTTTGCAAATGAAAGTGGCTCGGTGAGTACTATTGAGCCTTTATCTCGCCTGATTGGCTCTGTTTCTTACACTTTCGAGTTTGAGCCATCCATGATTGCGCTAACACCTTACGTACTATATCATTACAATAAACGTTTCGATGGCCAGCTTGAGGGGATGCTTCAGGCAGCATATAATAATAAAATACGAGCAGGTTTGGGGTATCGGCAGAACTATGGAATCAACTGTTTGATTGGGGCCAATATCGGTGCAATGTTCAACCTTAATTATATTTACACCTTCACCAGTAGTGAGTCAGATTTATTGCAGGATAGTCATGAGTTGGTGTTAGGTTTACGCTTTAAGTGACAAATGCCCACTAATTGCTTTCACCTTTGAGAGATAATAATTCTTTCAAGAATCACGATAAGCTTTTGTGATAAATAATGGAGAGGATTGCATGCTTGCTTTTTTCTTAAACAGCTCCTTTACATAGCTACTTATTCTTTTTAATAGCACTAAATTTTAATATCGCCACAAAAAATACACCTCCGGTAATATTACCTATGGTGGACCAGAGTTGAAAAAAGCCGTATTGCTCAAAAGTAATATCGGTTACCAGCAGCCCGGCAAAAACTTCAATAGAGCCCACTATGGAGTGATGCAACCCGCCCAAACCAATTAAAGAGGTAACCAGGAATATCATAAAAATACGGCTGATGGTTTCCTGAGAGGAGCTAACCAGCCAAGAAAGTAAGCCCATCAGCCAGCCGGCTACAATACTACTAATAAGTATGATGTGGAAAGGGTGATCTACCAGTTTGTGTGCCAGTTCGTAAAATGCCGATAGCGAAATAATTTCCATGCTTGGCCCTAAAATGGTTAGGATGAACGAAATAAGATAGCCACCAATTAGGTTACCTAAATAAACAAGTCCCCACACCCTCAGTAAGCTTTTTACGCTCACTAGCCCATTAAGCACAGGAGTGAACGCTAAGTTAGTATGCTCTGTAAAAAGCTCAGATCTACCGATGATTACAAACACGAAACCAACCGGATAACACAATGCCAAAACCCAGTGCATTACTGATTCGGAGAGTTCCTTATTGAACATAGTGAACATAATACCGGCCAGCAGTAATGTAAAACCTACCTCCATGCCTCCAGCGATAGATGACATAAACAAACCTTTTGAAGATCTTTTATGCTCAGTCTTACCTTCTTCTACCTGCTCATCATAAATGCTAGTGGCCGATTTAGGCTTATTAATAGCATTCTCTAATTTCTCCTGATCATGATTATGTCTGGCTCGCATAGGTTAGTTTACACTATTTAAGAATTCTAATGCGTAAAAGTATAATTTTGAGCAAATTGTTTAAAGTAGGAGATTGATCAAAATCTTTTAAATTCATTTTAAAGGTAAAAAAAGAGGATTGCCATTTGAACGGCAACCCTCTTTTGTTTATAATTTTATTATTTACTGCATCTGCTCCTTGCTTACCGTAATTCTTTTTATTGTTTCTTCTCTACTCAAATCCCCTTTGCCATAAGCCGTTAGGTCGGCTGCCTTTATGCTAAGAGCCAAGTTTTTAGGAATGTCACAATCCTCACATTTAGTAATCTTCACATTAAAAATAAGCTGTTCTGTGGGCTTAAGTGAGCTGATGGTTCTGCCGTATTCCACCATATTCTCCTTTAGCTGCTGTTCAAATTTTGGATACATACTCTTTACTAAGGCGTCTCTCTCACTCTGCGGGAGACTTTTCTTATCTTGCGTAGGTACATTCCATAAATCATTTTTTGCCCTGATAGAGGATACCGTATTCATATAAAAGATAGCGCCCAAATTGGTAATGTGCTCGTAGCTAATTCTTCCTTGTGTATAAAAAGTCTCAGATAGATCTGCATCATACAGCCTGTCCATAATGCTGCTATAAAGTTCCAGGTCTTTATAGACTTTCTTCGGCTGGTCATTTTTATTGACACTAATTCTAGCGAGCGCTTCTTCCCTTGAAATTTCACCCTGCTGATAGGCTTGCGCATCTTTCATAGTTATTTCAGCTGAAAGCCGATTCCGTTTTATGTTTTCTACTCCATAAAATGCTGGATATTGGTACATCTGGTTTGTTTTGTCAGCTATCAAAACTTTTTCATCAGGTTTCAACTGGGTAATAAGGTGAGCATAATCAACTAAGAAAGTTTTCATTTGCTCAAGTCTGTTCTCATCATTTTCAGCTTTTAAGCTATCAATTCTTAAAAATCGTAATGTTCTGGAAGCCAGCTCTTGAGCCTTGATGGCTAGTTCCTGATCACGCTCTGCCAATTCTTGTTTGCGCTCACTTCTTTCTTGCAAATAAAAAGAAAAAGATTGCTCTTCCACTACTTCGTGGTCATGTTCGTCTACTTCTTGCGCTACCCTCCACAATCACTCTCTCATCATCGTCAAATCCATTGGTATCAAAATGCATGCTGTGCGAATTTGAAGCGGGTGGGCTCGGAGGAATATTGCCGAATATCAAATGGTTGTTTGGCATATTAAGAATAACTCCGTAGCCTTCAATGTATTTACCATTGGGTGAGCCATTCACTCCCTCCCATTGCATCAATCCGTTTTTATTCATCATTGAATTCAGTACCGTACTGGCAATCTCCAAGTCGCGGTTCATCCGTGTTTTATCTATCTGAGCAGTAGCCATTGCTGCTGTCAGCATCATTATAAATGTTATTTTATATGTTTTCATCTGTTTTTATTTTCCTTGTTTACTTAAATTCTTGCAGTTTTACTCGAGTTATTGTACTTCAATAAAATTACTCTAGTAGCTATTTTCTTGGGTGTTTATGGCGTAGCTATTCCTCAATTCATTCGTTTCTAGTTCCAGCAAATCGGTATCAGTCTCCAATAAATTTATTTTTGCCATCAGGTATTGCATGTCCTCATTTCTTTTTTGCTCCACGTAATTAGTGAAGTTGCCCATGAGCGAAGCCATATAAAGCTGTTGTTGTTGATTGCTCTGCTGCCAATAAGCATCCATTAGCTGTTTGTTGTTGTGTTGTATTTTCTGTACCGAGCCTGTTAAGAGGTCTCTATTTTGACCAAACTGCGTATTAATCATTTTCTCCTGCTTGGCACTTCGGGCATCCATTTGCTGGTTTAGTCTTTTATCGTAGACTGTTAAAGAAGCCGCTATCATCTTATTTACTTCCTTTTTGGGGATGTATTCCGCAGTGCTGATTGCTTCCGATTGATTATTGAACGAAATAGTAGTTTGCCCATCAATTGAATGGATACTCAATCCCATAAGCTTTGCAGCAAAAAGAATGAGCAGCACGCTAGCAGCTATGGCGCCCATCCATTTAAACGCATCGTTAGCCTGATTGCTTTTGCCTTCCCCATGCATCAGTTGTTGAAAGGGTGGAGGATTTACTGCCTCGTACGGTAAGCTACCCATTAACTCCCGGGTTTCTCTAAACTCTAAATATGACGACTTTAGTGCGGCATCGCTTTCCATTCTGGTTTCGAATGCATTTTTTTCTGCCGATGAAAGCTCTCCGTAAAGATAAGCCATCATGCGCTCATTGCTATTTTCTTTGTTTGGCTCAATATTCATAACTCACTGTTTCTTTGTTAATATTTTCTTTTTTTAGCATTTTCCGGAGTGCATCCAAGGCATAGTATAACCTTGACTTAGCGGTATTTTCAGAAATCTGTAGTATGTCCGCTATCTCTCGAAACTTTAGTCCTTCATACTCTTTCATTATTAGCACTTCTTTTTGCTCCTCAGAAAGTTTACTGATGCACTTTTTTAGCATATCACCCAACTCTTGCTGCATATAGCTCCTTTCAGGATTAGTGTCTCTCGGCATTGAAACTTCCCATGTGGGCGATTCCGCCTCTGCTTTGCCGGGCAATAGCTGGTCAAAACTTAATATTCTCCATCGTTTACCTCTTCTGTGCTCTTCCTTGCATTTATTGGCTACAATAGTATAAATCCACGATTTGAATTTAGACCGATCTTGCAGCTTACCTATGTTTTTGTAAAGCGCAATAAACGTTTTTTGGCTTACCTCCGAAGCCATCTCGTGACTGCCCAAAAATTTTAAAGCATAATTATAAATGCGCTGATACCAAAGCTGCACCAATCGGCCCGTGGCTATGCTATTGCCATGCTGGGCTTCCTCTATTAGTTTTTCCTCCTCTGTCGGGATAAAGTCTTGGTACATCAACTCAATTTAATCAGAAAATTTATTGGCTTCCGAATGTATGATGTTGATTACGTAAAAATAGTTTTAGCACGAGGTAAAAAAGATAAGATACTATTTTGATATAGGGACCTTTTTTATCTCCAAGTAACCGCAAATATTTTGTTATTTTAGTGCCAATAAATTTACTTCTCAATTGAACCTGTTATATTACTTAGCATCTAGGTTTAAAATTCATGAACAAATTTTATCACTTGCTTTTAATCAGTTGCTCATTTTTAATGATTATCTCTTGCAAAGAGTCTGACGCAATTCCCACAGTAGTGATGCCTGAGCAAGACAGTTCACTGTACTTCCCACCCATATCAGGTAACAATTGGGCTACACAAAGCCCTGATAGTCTTAATTGGGATACAGCAAAACTGCAGGAGTTGTTAACCTACTTATCCGATAATAACACACGAGGCTTTCTCATTTTAAAGAACGGTAAAATAGTGGTAGAGCAATATTGGGGAATAGAACTTTTAGGAAATGATCCTTTTACTGCAGAATCATCATGGTATTGGGCATCTGCGGGGAAATCGCTTACAGCATTTTTAGTAGGCATAGCGCAAGCAGAGGGTTTATTCCTTATTGAAGATGAAAGCTCGGAATACTTGGGAGCGGGTTGGAGCAGTTTGAGCACTGATAAAGAAGACCTCATCAGCATCAAAAATCAGCTGACCATGACCACCGGTTTAGATTATGCCGTCCCTAACCCAAATTGCACTGCACCGGAATGCCTGCTATATAAAGCCGATGCAGGTATGCAGTGGTTCTACCATAATGCTCCCTATACGCTGCTTGATCAAGTAGTGAGCAACGCTACTAGTACAGATTATAACAGTTTTACTAAAACCAGCCTGGCAGATAAAATAGGTATGGAAGGGTTGTGGATTGAGTCAGGCTACAATAATATTTACTACAGCAATACAAGAAGTGCAGCCCGTTTTGGTTTGTTAGCCCTGGCTAAAGGTGAATGGAATAATGAGGTAATTTTAACGGACAGCACCTACTTTAATGAGATGACAAATAGCTCACAATCGTTGAATAAAAGCTATGGCTACTTGTGGTGGTTAAATGGAAAAGCTAGCTTTAAGATACCCGGAACTACATTTACCTTTAGTGGCGCTTTAGCACCCAATGCACCTGCCGACCTTTTTGCAGCCATGGGCAAAAACGGACAATTTATTGATGTAATCCCAAGTAAGCAATTGGTGGTAGTGCGCATGGGCGCTGCCGCTGGCGAGGAGCTTGTACCCATTGCCTTTCATGATGAAATGTGGCGGTTGCTGATGGAAGTGTTGGTTAGGGAGTAGCTATATTTAATACCTATTGATTAAACTCTTTTAAAATTTTGCGATTTTTAGTTGCGGACAAGTTGCTCCTGCTCAATATTGGTGCTTTACAGTTATTAATTCTACTTTCACGCCACACTAATTTTTGATGAAGCTCACCATTATCTTTTCGGTAAGCAGTATATATTTTTATTCCTTAATTATTGCTCTACTATATCTCATTTATAGTGTAAATATATCTGACCGTAAAAAATAATTATAGGAGAGACCAATCAAAATAGCCAAGCCGAAACTGAGCAAGGTACCTATAAGAATATACTCTGTTAGCTTCCGATCTTTAGCTTTAGAGAGGTCGCCAAAGCGAAAAACTGATTTTGCTGCAATTAAGAAACCAATTGCTTGCCATTGCTGCAATACAATGAAAGTAAATACAAAAAAACGCTCTAAAATACCTATATAATATCCTGCTTTTGGCAGCGAATCGCTCGTATTGTCTTCATCGAGCGACCATTGCCCCATAATCAGCTTCATTATGGTAGCGGCAACAATTGTGGAGAGTAACACTGCACATATCAATAATAAAGTCTCGGGCTCACTAAGTATGTTGAAGTCCGTGGTAAAAGGATGGTAGTAATAAACAACTGCCACAATTACCAACAGATGCGCTGCCTGATCGATGAAAAACAGCCTGCGTTTATTAAGTAAATTCTGACTATAAAGTTTAGCTAAGTCTATCAGGTAATGGCTAGATACAATTATTGCAATACTCCACAGAAAATTGATACGGAAAGATAAAAGCACCAAAAGCGACAGCGTGTGTATGAGCAAATGCGCATAAAGATATTTCGATCGTATCTTTTTCACTTCCTTATCGGCTACCCATTTATCCGGCTGAAGTAGAAAATCGCCTATGAGGTGGGCAATTAATAGTTGTAGAAATAATAGCATCATATAGCTGTAATTTGTTGCTTAAAAAACTCGTTAAGCTCCATTATTTCCTCATAACCACCCCTCGCCAGTGTTTCGCTGATAACACTTTGTGACTTACCTAAGAGCTTGGCAATTTCCTGCTGTGACTTCCCATTGTTTTCAATGGCTGTTTTAACCACATTTGCTACTACCGGACTCCACTGGTTGGCTGTGAGCAATGCTAATTTAAACATTAAATTCATTTGAACGTCCCATTGCTCATTGCTAGTTTTTATGGTAAATGCTTGTTTTTTCAATAGCTCAAAGGCTTCACCTGAATAATTGTAAGCAGGGCCGTTGGCCTCTGTAATGTGGCTGGCTTCATGTCCGGTTTTCCCTATACCTATCGCAATGCGTACGTCATGTGGTTTAGAAATTTTAAGTGCCGATTTGAGGTGTATAGCTGCCTTTAGTGCTTCGTTTGGGGACAGTGCGAGCTGAAAACTATCCCCTCTAAAAATTTCCCAGTCAGTCGGTTGTTCTCCATATAGGCTTAAACAGTCTTTAAGTGGAGTAAGCCATTCACTTACTATGCCTTGCTTTGAGTTGATGATATCTCCGGTTAATACTGCGATCATGCTAGCTACTTTTTACAAAGATATCGTATTATTATGCGATATACAAGAATATCGTATCATTATACGATATATGATATTATCGTACTATTATACGATAATTAACAATCCATTTTTTTCTACCTTTGGCGGAATCAATCGCCATTCTGCTACCGTACTTTACTCACTTTTCTTAACTTTGAGCCGTCAATTATCCATCGCCTTACCCGCAACTTATGTACCTCATTTACGACACCGAAACCACCGGCCTACCTAAAAATTACAATGCCCCATTAACAGATGCGGACAACTGGCCAAGGTGTGTGCAAATTGCCTGGCAGTTGCATAGTGCGGAAGGTAAATTACTGGATGCGCAAAACCATATATATACAACCCGAAGGTTTTGAAATACCTTACAATGCGGAAAAAATACATGGAATTTCCAATGATAGGGCCATGAAAGAAGGAAAGCCATTGGAAGCGGTTTTAGCAGCTTTTGAGGATATGCTTGAAAAAACAACCATTGTAGTTGGGCATAATATTGAGTTCGACATTAATATTATGGGAGCCGAAATGCTCCGAAAAGAAAGATCTGAGAAACTACTGACCGATAAAAGAATAATAGACACCAAAAATGAGGGTACTAATTTTTGCGCTATCCCCGGAGGGCGGGGTGGCAAGTATAAATGGCCTACCTTAACTGAGCTGTACACAAAACTATTTGGTCAGGGTTTTGGCGATGCCCATGATGCGGCATACGATGTAGATGCCACAGCAAAATGCTTCTTTGGCTTAATTACCCAAAAAGTGGTTAATCCTGAAGGAGGTATGCCTGTTGAGGCTATCCGCTATGAACCACCAAAACTAGCAGCTGCTAATTTTGCGCAAAGCAGCGGAGAGGAGGAAAAGCAAGCTGAACAAGCACTAAAACAGGCCAAAAAAGCGGATATTTCTGCGCTTGATACTACACCATTTGTGCACCTGCATTGCCATACGCAATTCTCGGTATTGCAAGCAACCGCTGAAATTCCTGCCATGATTAACAAGGCTAAAGAGCTTGGCATGCCGGCTATAGCCATGACAGACCACGGTAACATGATGGGGGCTTATAATTTTGTAACAGCGGCTCAAAATGCAGGTATTAAACCAATTGTTGGCTGCGAGTTTTACCTCTCGCAAGACAGAACGAACAAGAAAAATAAAGATGATGGCTACCAAACTGTGTTGTTAGCCAAAAACAAAGCGGGTTATCATAATTTAGCCAAGCTATCGTCCATTGCCTTTGTGGAGGGTTTTTATTATGTACCGAGAATTGACAGGGATGATACTCATTCAATATAAAGGCGACTTGATAGCAACCACCGGTGGTGTATGGGGTGAGGTGCCTTTCCTGATATTAAATGCAGGAGAAGCTCAAGCTGAAGAGGCATTTTTATGGTGGAAAGAGCAGTTTGGTGAAGACTTTTATGTAGAACTCAACCAACACGGCATACCCGAAGAGCAAAAAATTAATGAGGTTTTGCTGAGGTTTGCCAAAAAGCACAACGTAAAATATTTTGCCGCAAATAATTCCTACTACTTAGATAAGAAAGATGCCGAAGCACATGATATTCTTATCTGTGTGAAAGACGGAGATTTTGTTAGTAAGCCTAAAAAATACATAGGCAAGCGGGGTAGGGAGTACCGCTTTGGTTTGCCGAATGATGAATTTTACATCAAGTCGCCCGAAGAAATGAAGGCACTTTTTGCCGATGAGCCTGACGCCATTAGCTGCACTGCAGAAATTGCTGAAAAAATTGAAAGCTTTGAGCTGGCCAGAGAAGTATTGCTTCCAAATTATGACATCCCTGCCGAATTTGTTGACCCGAAAGATGCTGAGGATGGCGGTAAAAGAGGTGAAAATGCTTACCTAAAGCATATCACTTTTGTAGGGGCTAAAAAGCGTTACGAAATATTAACTCCGGAGATTGAGGAGCGGCTCGATTTTGAGCTGAAAACCATTGAAAATACTGGCTACCCCGGTTATTTCTTAATTGTACAGGATTTTACCACGGCAGCGCGCAATATGGGTGTTTCTGTTGGGCCGGGTAGGGGATCGGCTGCGGGTTCTGCCGTAGCCTATTGTACCGGAATTACAAACATCGATCCCATTGCTTACAATCTCCTTTTTGAGCGTTTCTTAAATCCCGATAGGGTATCGTTACCCGATATTGACATTGATTTTGATGACCTGGGCAGGCAAAAAGTTATTGACTATGTGATTGAAAAATACGGTGCCAATCAAGTAGCGCAGATTATTACCTATGGCACTATGGCGGCAAAATCGGCCATTAGGGATACAGCACGTGTTATGGAATTGCCACTTTCCGATGCCGATAGAATAGCCAAACTAGTGCCTGACATTAAATTGAAGAAGTTATTCGATTTAGCATCCGACAAGAAAGCCCTCGGCCTCAAACTCAAAAATAATGGAGAGGCAATAACCATGGCAGAACAATTGCTCGATTTAGCTAAAGCAGATGATGCCTCCGCCAAGGTGATAAACCAAGCCAGAATTTTGGAAGGCTCGGTGCGCAATACAGGAATACACGCTTGTGGCGTAATTATTACACCTGATGATATTACCAAATTTGTTCCTGTAGCATTGGCCAAAGATTCCGACATGTACTGCACACAGTTTGACAACGCGGTGGTAGAGAATGCAGGACTGCTTAAGATGGATTTCCTCGGCTTAAAAACGCTCACGCTCATAAAAGATGCCGTTCGTATTGTAGAGGAGAAACATGGCATAAAGCTCGATCCGGAGGCCTTCCCTAAAGATGATGCGAAAACATACGAGCTTTTTCAGCGAGGCGAAACCGTGGGTATTTTCCAGTATGAATCTTCCGGTATGCAAAAGCACATGAAGGATTTGAAACCTTCGGAGTTTTCAGACCTTATTGCCATGAATGCGCTGTACAGGCCGGGGCCCATGGAGTATATTCCCAACTTTGTGAAACGTAAAAACGGACAAGAGGAAATAAGCTATGACCTACCTGAAATGGAGGAGTACCTGAAGGAAACTTACGGTATTACCGTCTACCAGGAGCAGGTGATGCTGCTTTCCCAAAAACTGGCAGGTTTTACTAAAGGTGAAGCCGATGTGTTGCGTAAAGCCATGGGCAAGAAAATACTATCTTTGCTTGGGCAGCTCAAGCCGAAATTTATTAACCAAGGAGCGGAGAAAGGTCACCCGAAGGATAAACTTGAGAAAATATGGAAAGATTGGGAAGCATTTGCCGCCTATGCTTTCAATAAATCACATTCTACATGCTACGCCTGGGTAGCTTATCAAACCGCCTATTTAAAAGCGCATTATCCGGCTGAATATATGGCATCAGTGCTTAGTAATAACATGGGTAATATTGCTGATGTCACCTTTTTTATGGAGGAGTGTAAGCGGATGGAACTGGCAGTTCTCGGACCCGATGTAAATGAATCGAACCCTGGCTTTACTGTAAATGAGGCGGGCAAGGTACGTTTTGGTTTGGCCGCTATTAAAGGTGCGGGTGGTGCTGCCGTAGAAAGTATTATTGAAGAGCGAAAAGCTAATGGCAAGTACAAGGATATTTTCGATTTTGCGGAGCGCATACCGCTTAAAAGCGTAAACAAAAAAACCTTTGAAGCGCTGGCGATGGCCGGAGGTTTCGATTGCTTTGAAGCCTACCATAGAAGGCAATTTTTGGAAGGAAATGGCGATGAGTCGAACCTCATAGATAAGGTGATTAAGTACGCGCAGAAAATTCATCAGGAAAAAAATAGCTCGCAAACTTCTCTTTTTGGAGGGGAAGGCGGAGTAGCTATCCCATCGCCCAAGGTAGAGCCTATGGAGCCTTATTCGCAGCTGCACAGACTTAATATTGAGAAGGAAGTGGTTGGTCTTTATATTTCAGGTCATCCGCTTGATGAATACCGCTTTGAGATGGATAGCTTTTGTAATTCCACAGTATCGGAACTTAACAACCTTGAACCTTTATCAGCCAAAAATGAGGTAAAAGTGGGTGGTATAATTACAGCCGTGGCGCACAGAACTACCAAAACAGGCAAGCCTTTCGGCACCATTACGCTGGAAGATTATGCAGGGTCTTTCACCTTCTTTCTATTTGGCGATGATTACTTAGCCAATAAGCAGTTTATGGAAAGTGGCTGGTTTATTTATGTCTCCGGCCGTGCAGCTAAAAGGAGGTGGGGCAACCAGGAGTTGGAATTCAAAATCAATAAAATAGAACTGCTTTCTGAGCTGAGAAATAAGCGCAGTAAAGGCTTGCGCATTAGTGTGGATTTGATCGATATTAATGAAGCTATGATTGACGAGCTTGACAACCTCTGCCAAACTTTTAAGGGTGAGTGCAATGTGCAGCTTCAGATTACCGATAAAAATGACGGCTACTTGATAGATACGATGAGCCGCAAATATAAGGTTGATCCCAACAATGAGTTAATTGCCGGTTTAAGGAGGCTGCCGCAGCTGAGTTATAAGATATTGACTTGATGGCTATGCAGTTATTTTCAATAAATTTAAAAGGTTACTCATTTTAGCCGCTTACACTGTGTAAATGATACCATTATTCAAAAGTGATACTTCTTCAATAGCTTCCTAATAATATTCTTTGTAGCAGTACAAAAATTTTTGGATGAAGCACTTTATTATTTGCTACGTCATTCTCCGAATTCCCCAAGGAATTCTAGGAGAATCTGTTCATTTGGAACAGTAACATAATTTTATGGAGTCTCTGATAAAATAACCTTGCTTGTTTAACCCTTACTTACTACTCAAAAGACTTGCTCCGTTGCATTAGATTCCCCTAGAATTTCCTCCGCTCATCTGCCCACGCCAAATTCGGAGAATGACGACTTTGGTTGCTAATTTTCGAGGAATTCTCTCAGAATCATCAGTACGCAAAGCTACACCAGATGCATTAAATGACCCACTTCGCTTTTTACCACGTCATTCTCCGAATTCCCCAAGGAATTCTAGGAGAATCTGTTCATTTGGAATGGTGACGCATTTATTTAATGGAGATTCCTCTAAAAAATAGTTTGCTAAACAAAAATTTAATTATAGCCGAAATACGGGTTATTCGCTTCTTCAAAGCGCTACTTAGTCTCCATTATTAAGAAAACGGCCGTATCGGAGCCAATATTCAGCACCTCATGCCAATCTATACGCTCATTGAAGAAATCACTACCGGTAGGTACGCGTACTTCCCGCATACCGCTGGTATCCGTAATGCGGAAAGTGCCTCCTTTTAAAGTGTAGCCGTAATGCTTGGGGTGGTAATGCCTTTCATGCCCAACCTCGGGAGGAAAGGTACATTTCAGCACCCGTACATCCTCGTTTTCTTCGAGTACTTTACAAACCGCTTGGCCTTCCCAGCCGGCAGCAAGCGGATCGGGGAGGGTGGTTTTAGGCTTGCAGGAGCAGGCAAGTAGTGCCCCGCACAAGAGTAAAATAAAGGATATTGTTGCTGTAATTTTTTGTTTATCAGAGTTCATCATCTACAATCCACTTGTGCACATTTGGTGCTTTGTAATTTTTCATTTTCTCTAGTAAATAGGGGATTTCTTTGGCCACCAACAGCATTTGCTTATTTACCCGGGGTGAAAATTCCATTGCTACTACTTGTTCCAACATATTTAAAAGAGGGTTGTAGTAGCCGTTTACATTGAGTAAAGCTGTCGGTTTTTGGTGATGACCCAGCTGTGCCCACGTGAGCACTTCAAATAATTCCTCGAAAGTGCCAAAACCACCCGGAAGTGCAATGATGCCATCACAGAGCTCATGCATTTTAGTCTTACGCTCGTGCATGCTGTCCACCACAATTAACTGGCTGACCTTGGTATGTGCAATTTCTTTATGTTTGAGGAAACCCGGAATAACACCAATTACTTCACCGCCCCGGCTTAGCGCACCATCAGCAACAGCACCCATTAACCCGGCTTTTGAGCCTCCGTAAATTACTCTTATCCCTGCATTTGCTAGGGTTTTCCCTAACCGGTGGGCTTGTTGTTTAAAATGAGGGTCAATTCCTTCGCTGGAACCGCAAAAAACGACTATACTTTTCATGTGGCAAAAATAATAGAATGGTTTTGTCTTTGAGTAATGCTAAATAGAATAATTCCTATTTTAGGGTGTAATCTCCGTTTGCCCATTTGATGGTAGGCTCAATCCACTCGGGCAATGCCTTAAACAAGAAGCCATGCCCCATATTGGTATGCAATTCAATTTCTTTAAAATGTTTTATTTCACAAGTGGATGTTTCCTTGCGTGCCAATGCCGATACCCCAAACGGATCGGATTGTTCATAAATGTTCAAAATATTGCCACAATAATTTATTTCAGGGATATCTCTTATGTCATGATCTCTAAAACTGGCTATAAACACAAAGCTGAGATTTGGATTACTAGCAATGGTAGCCACATATTGAGCGATATACCCACCTTTTGAAGTACCCACAACGGTTATTTGCTTTGCACTAATTCCACTTTCCATCAAGCTGTCAATTTTATTTACTATGCCGATAGCGTATGTTCTGGCATTTACATTGCCATTTCTTTTTTCACTCAACACCTTTAAGCCACCTTCTTCAAATGCATTTATTATTTCCAAGTATTCAGTTCGCCCAAATTCAGGATGTAATTCATGCAGTTCATGTGTTTCTAAAAACCTGTTATGAAGAAAGAAAATATAGCGGTTATTGCGCTCATTTTGGCAAGCCATCAGCGCCACAAAATAAATTATTGTAAATAAGAGGTTTACTTTCATTGATATTTAGGCTTTGTCAGATTAGTGAACGGTGCTCTTTTTTAAGTTTCAGCCCGCCTCTGTAAATACGGTAATTTATTTTAATTAATTTTCTAGCTGCCTTTATTTCTGACCCGATTTAGGCACCTTATTAAGTCGAATTTCAATCGTTTTTTACCGGGATTTCAAACAATTAATAGCAAAGCTACCAGTCACCGTAAAATTTAAACCACAAATTTTAATAATTGAAAATAAATTACAATAGTATTTTTCGAAGATATGACAATTTATAACCCTTGGAACAAGGTATTTTTTATAACTATATCTATAAATTACTATATACTATACGCATATGCTATGTAATATTTTCAGATAAAATTTTGATTTTATGTTTTTTTTGATTTGGTTTATTCAATCAACTCGGTGATAATCAGCGATGATAGAGCCGATTCAAATTATATGCTGTTTTCAGCATATTTTAACAAAACCTACATAAATGATCATAATTGGCTCTTTTTCCCGCTATCTTCTCACGTTACAGACAATTTCTACGGTGATTTTTATCCTTTCCGGACTTAATTTTTATAAAAGTTTTCTTGCACTAAATACAGCTGCCTATGTGATAAACTAGTGAAAATGTAGTTCTAACAGTTTGCAAACCTGAAAGAGAAGGGAGTTGTGAATCTCTCTGACCGAAAATCATAAGAAAAACCTCACCCAACATCAAGTAAGACGACTAAATCAACTGATAAAGGATGAGGTAAAATTTAACAAATTTTAAAAAATAAAATTACGAAAAATAAGTATTCTAAAACAAAATTACCCAATTTAATAATGCTGATAGCATTAATTTTTAGCGCATGTACAAAAGCAGAGGAAAGAGTTGTTGTAGAAAATCAAGACCTGAATTTGGGGGAGCTTAACGCATTAATCCAGAATAGATAAAATGCTACAATTGAGTTTGATGGATCAAACGAATATAAAGTTTTGTACAAAAGTAATAAAGAACTCATTATTAAACATATGGGAAGTAAAATGTATCAATTTACCGGTTCAGCGTTAAAAGATAAAGTATATAATTTTAATGAATTAAAGTTCGATACTGAACAGCCTTCTAGAGCCTTTAGTGATATTGAAAATAATAATTACTTGAACCGTTCTACATGCGATCAACACGCAGGAGGAGAGGATTTTAACGATTGTTTTAGTAGAGAATTTGGGGAATTTTGCGATGGTTTCTTAGGGTGCTTATCATTGGCTACGAACCCTGCGATTATAAGTGGTGTTATTGCCGTTCATTGTTTAGTATGTGACGAGGATGAAGAAGATGATGAAAATGATGATTGATATTTTTAGATTTTAACGTTTATAATAAATACTTTCAAGATGAATAATATTAATAAAATTTTAATTGGTTTTGTAGTTGTCGGAATGGTTATAACTATTGTAGGCTCATATCTAAAAGTTAATAGTAATTATGAGGCTCATTTTATACTCGCAAGCGGAGTTATTTTTACTGGGATTACTAAAATAGCATTAATTGCTTATAATTTTTCAAGAATAAAAATACTATTTAAATGATTTTAGTGATGACTTAGGTGCAAGTGATAGTTATATTTCTTTCTTTATATTCTAATTCAATTACCTTCGCTGCAAATAAAAATATGACGGTTTAGTGAATGTTGCTGGCAACTATGGTGGTTCAGAATTTCAGTTTGTAAGGATTGAACCAGCTTACATTACCAGCAGTGATGTCCTTAGCAGCGCAGTTAAAGAGGCTGACACCTACTTAAGCAGGAGGCAGATAAGAAAGAATAAAGTCGTAGGTCAATTTGCCTCTTGGGATAATTCGTGGAAGGACGAAGAGTTGGTACAAGGGTTTGCTATTTATGAATATGATAATTACCCGCAAACATTGTCTGTAGAGGGGTTTGTTGAATACAATCATAACGGAACTGTTTTGAAAGAGAGCTACGTTCAAAAATTCTGATCAAAAGATCCGTTATTAATTAGGCAGGATATGAATAGGGAGACTTTCTATTTTGATGATATATATGATAAAAACTTCGGTCATGGGTTTCTTGATAACGTTGCTTGGCGAAAGGCCGGTAGTCTTTACCATACGCTTAAACCAACTATGTATTTCTAAATAGTAAGGGGATTAAAATCCCCTTATTTCAAATTTTATGAAAAGATATATACTTTTTCTTCTTTTAAGCTTATTAATCAAGCAGTCAGTTGTATCGCAGTCAATACCGGAAGTAAAAAATCAGTGGAGTTTTGCTGTAGAATCAGGACTTCACACTGATGGCGTTGAATTTTGGGGTATTGATGACGGGGACGATCCGGATTGGTTTCCGGAAGAGTTTGACCCTCAAATATTTCTTCTTGGATGGAGTAATCGTTTAAAGGTTAGTTATTCAAGAAAAAGTAAGTGGAGCTATAGTACTCGATTAGGGTATACTACTTTTAAACGATCATATGAGAGAGCCTATCGTGATGTGCTCGGTGGTTTTGAGAGCAAATATTTTGTAGAACGGTATTGGACTTTCGATTTTTTAATAGAACGACATTTTGTATCACAAAATGACAAACATCACTTTTTAGCTGGCATTGGTTATATTTTTAGATTTTTTAATGATTCAGGGTATAATTATTTTATTGATCCTCGTCCTGATGGGCTATACGTGGTGAGTCTAGACGCCTTCTCACGTAATTTTGCCGATATGGGCTTTTCCTTTAGTTTTAATTACTACCGTGAAATAAATCAAGAATTAGATGTAGGAATTAGCCTTAATGCCTATACTTTATTTTACGGATACGGTTTAGAGAGTGTTATTTTAGCACCATTTGTAAATATTAAATTTTGACATCTTGAAAACGCTCATTTGTATTCTTCTCCTATTCACTTTAGTAGCTGTTGCTAATGCTCAGAATGTTGAAGCAACAAGCATTCCTAGAAATACGGTATTCTTCGAAGCCTTGGGCAGTGGATTATGGGGTTCAGCCAATTATGAATACCAGCTAACAAAAACTCCTGGCCTAAGTATAAGAGCAGGCATAGGCGTGTACGGTGATGGAGCCGTTTACGTAACGCTACCTGTATCTGCCCAGTTTGCTTTCCAATTGTGGAAAAAAAATTATTTAGAAACCGGACTTGGCTATACTTTGGCGCACCATAGTAATTTTAATCATCGTGCTAGGAAGGACATTGATGATGATTTTGGAGTACGTAATAGCTTCTATAACGTGTTAATAAATGTTGCTTTTAAGAGACATTTCGGGCATGATTGGATGTGGAAATTGCAGGTGTCTCTATTGTTAAATGAAGACGTAGGAATTCTTTATCCAGGACTGGCGATTGGTAAAAACTTTTGAAAAATATGAATTTTATAACTTTTAAATTCAATAGTACTTTTATACACCATAGTGTTACTACAAGCATGTTTATGCTCGTACTTTTGCTCAATATTTCCGAGCTTTCCGGACAAAAATTATTGCATACGAATCAATTTTCATTTGGTATAGGTTTCGCCCGCGATTACAACAATGCTTTGTTTCCGCGTTTTTCTGATAGGGCATTACCGGAGGAGTATGACATAAATTGGCAGGAAGACCCAAGTATTACTGGCAGGATGTTATCCTTTTCCTACTTCTTCCGGCTGCAAACAGTACCAGTTAAGCTTGAATATTTCAGAGGAGATTTTAGAGAGCAGTATAGTGACCCCCTCATGAGATTTGCCAACTCTAAGTTTGATAAATTATACAATTCACTTGTGCTGGGCTCTTATCACGAACTATTTAAAAAAGCAAAGCGGCATCAACTAATATTTGATGGTGGTTTCAATTTTTTCAAACTGTTTTCATCGGTGGCAACCTATACAATTATTCAAGATGAAAATGAAGAATATATACCCGATATTGCATCGGTTATCAATAAAACGGAGTACGGCATTGGTCTTAACATAGGGCTTCAATACGGGTTCGTATCCAGAAATCAGAAGGCAATGATTGGACTTAAAATTAGTGGTTTCGGGCAGCTTAATAAACATCAAAATTTTACAGGATGGGCATTTTTACCGGTCGTTTCTTACAAATTCTAATCAGCATCTTTCTTTCATTCACTGTTGTTAATTGCACAACAGATGAAAACGTTAGGGTGGGGAATTGACAGGATTTAATATTATCAAATTTGATTCAGGAGCAATCTCTAAAAAACAATATTACCATAAAGGAGAAAAGTACGGCTATTCCTTTGCATATTATAAAAGTGGTGAGACAAAAACAATCGTCTTTCATAAGCAAGGTAAGTTAGATAATCACTATTTAAGCTATTATCCTTCCGGTATTTTAATGGAAGAAGGCACATTTGAGAAAGACGTGAAGGTTGATAGTTGGAAGCAATATCACCCCAACGGCTCATTAAATGCAAGCGGATTTTTTTTGGCTGGGGCTAAAAAAGGCTTTTGGTCGGCCTATTATGATTCAGGCGAATTATTTGAAAGGGGTTATTATGAAGAAGGAGAAAAAGATGGCAACTGGAAAGTTTTTTATAAAGAAGGACAGTTAAAACATGATACATTCTTCAAAGAGGGAAAACGTGACAGTTTATGGGTAAGGTACTATGCCAATGGAAAAATTTCTGGTACAATACAATTTAAACAAGATGCAAAAGATGGTAAGTGGAAAAAATTTGATGCTACAGGCAAATTGATAGCCAGCGGGCAATACCAAAACGGAGAAGCTTATGGCCGATGGATGAAGTTAGATAAGAAGAGTGAAAGGCTATATGCCGATTTTTGATTTCTCCAAACGTTAAGCTATATTTAATAACTATTTTAGTGTAAAATATAAATTATCAATCATGAGAACTTCTTTCATAATACTGTTCATTACCAGCTGTTACACTTTAGAAGCACAAGATTCGGCCTCTGACACTATAGCATCCGTTACCGATAAATTCTGGGGCATTCAAACTAACGGGCTGGAACTGGCATATTACCAAGAACATAAGCTGAAACCATCACTATCATTTCGTGGAGAGGCAGGTTTGTCAACTAACTCAAGTTCCGCACACCTACGCTGAGAGCTTGCATAAGTCGTTTGTAGTTGCTACATTTGTGACATGTTTATACAATGCAGCACAGTCAAGCGGAAAGGAAAGAACGGGCGAAACCGTAAACTGGTAGAAGCCTATCGTGATTCTAAGACCGGCCAGCCACGCAACCGTACAGTTCAAAAGCTAGAGGCACTTCCCATCCTTGAAAGAAGCCGGCTAATATTAAAATATAATGGGCACAAGTATCTAGATGCCGAAGAGTGGAAGGTGCTGGCAGAGGCAGGAGATTTTACGCCTATTGACCGAACAACCTACTTAGGAGATTCATTTCGTGGTGCAGGCAACTGGGTTTTACTTCAATATTTTAAAAGCACAGGTCTGGAATCAATATTGAAAAAGCAACTTGGAAACAAGTCAGGCGCAGTTATTAAGGACATGATGACGCTACAAATACTTGATACTGATAGTAAGCTATCCTATGTAAAGAAAAGAGAAATAACTTTAAATTACCTGCTCGATGGAAAAAGCAGCTATAGCGAAGATACGTTCTACCGCGCCTTGGACAAATTAGAAGAGCAATTTGAAGCTATTAGAGACTCCCTAAATGCAGCGCATTCGCCTTTAGGCAGGTTATTACTGTACGATTTAAGCAACAGTTACTTTTGCGGTCACAAAGCAGAGTTAGGCGGGTATGGCGATAGCAAAGAAAAACGCTACGATCGTTATATAGTCAGATATGGGCTGGTCACCGGAGAAGATCACCTTCCGTTGGATATAAAAGTATGGAAAGGGGGTACTGCTGATGTAAAAACAGTAGGAGAGACTTTTGCAGGGTGGAAAGAGAAATACCATTCCCAGCAGGCTATATGGATAGCCGATCGCTCAATGAGTGGAGAAGAAACCTTGTCGGAAGTGCAGCAGATGGGTCTTTCTTATATCACCGGATTACCAGCGGCCACTCAGTTGTCCTTACTTAAAAACATCCATGAAAATTGCCCAGAGCTATTCGACCAACAGTTTACTGAATTCACCGAGGAAGGTCACCGCTACATTTTATGCCGCCACCACCAAAAAGGATACCGCAAAGAAATCCAAAACCATCGAAACTTAAGAAAAACCTATGAAGCGTTAAAGAAAATTCAGGCATCACCTCAAAATACCAATAAAGAAAAACTCTACCACAGAGCTATGAAAGCTCTTGAGAAATACAATCAGACCAAGTGCTGGAATCTATCATTTAAAACTTATATCGATAAAAAGGGTAAAGACCGCTACAAATTGATTTTTCACTTTAATAGAGGGCATTTTAAAGCACAAAATGCGATTGGCCATTATTATCTGTTGCAAACTGATCTTGACCCACAACAACTGACCGCACAGGAGGCCAGCCAATATTATAAAAGCCTCATAAAAGTTGAGCGATGTTTTCGTTCCCTCAAATCTGATATGGAAATAAGGCCTATCCGACACAGAAAAGCCAATCGCATAAGATCGCATATCTATTTAAATTTTCTGGCTTTATGGCTGGTTAAAAATATTGAGAAAACCTGGAGAGGCAGGTCAATAAAATGTGAGGTGCCAGCCAAATTAAAAGAGTGGGACGACCGCATGCGAATAAATGAAATATGGGACAAGCAAACCAACCGGTTGCAGGATATCCAATGGAATCAAGGAAATGCGGCAGCTAAAACTTGCCAGGAAGTACAAGAGTTTGGAGAAATGAAAGCCAAACTACCTCATTTGTAGCAACTACATTGCCGTTTTGAGGAACTTGAGCTAATATATCAATAAGAGGTGGCTCAAATCGGCCAACTTAAGCTAATTTTCTCACATCCCTCTATGTCTCTGCTGAACCGCGTTTGTATTATAACCTCAAAAAGAGAAAGCGCGAGGGCAAGAATGTCAATTTCAATGCAGGAAATTATGTTGGACTACTTGCCTTCTACAGCCCGAAGTGGATATCTATTTCTAATTTAGATGCAGCAGCAATTGATAGAGATCATAATCTAATTTTAGCTTCTACTTTTGGTATGCGCAGAAATTTAGGGAAGTATTTTGATTTTGAATTAGGCTTAGGTATTGGCTATGGAATTATATTTGACGGCTCAGAAAATTATTTTTTTCATGGTTTCGGCATTTTTCCACATTTACGCCTCGGCTTTAAGAAATAATCGGAAAATTTTCTGATAAATTTTAAGTTACAGACAACCTCATTCAGATAATATATTGGCGCTATTTAGCCTCTAAACTAAAATTAATAGATAAAAACTATTTATTTTAGTATTATACTTGCTTTATTAATTTTGTTTACTACTTTTATGGGTATTAAAACTAATATTTATAGTTTTTTGATAGTCAATCAGTTGAAACTTTATAGCAATGAGATGAAAATAAAATTGAGCAGTAAGCGACTTAGGTCTGGCAGGTGTCAGGTGCGGTTTCACGTGGCAGAGGAAGTATCAGGCTTAAGCTGGTATGGCTATACGTTGGTTGACCCCAAAGATACTTTAAAAGAAGTGGTAACACTTATTGAAAATACCTTCACCGATGCAGATGCCGGCAGCTTTCGAGGAAACTCTATTTACAAGTTGATAAGCAGCAATTACCGCCAACAGAACATGATGATTTTTAGAGATAATTAAGAGAAGCTATTATATTTACATTAATATTAACCGCTGTAATTTGTGCATTTAGTAAGTAGCAACATTAAATTTTTACGCAAACAGAAAAACTGGACTCAGCAAGATTTAGCCGATCAGTTGGAAATTAAGAGACCACTCATTGGCTCTTATGAGGAGGGCAGGGCTGATCCGCGGCTTGGCACTTTATTAAAACTGGCCGAGTTATTCGAATTATCGATTGATGAGCTTCTTTCATTGGACTTGGCTACCAATAAATCCATTAAGAAAAAGCCCGCAAAAGTATTGGCCATCACAGTAGATGCCCGTGACAGAGAAAATATTGAGCTCGTGCCACAAAAAGCTTCAGCAGGTTACACCAACGGCTATGCCGATCCTGAATATTTACAGGAACTGCCACGCTTTCAGCTTCCTATGTTGCCACAAAACGGTACTTATCGTGCTTTTGAAATAGCCGGAGATTCTATGTTGCCTATACTGCCCGGCACCATTATTATCGGCAAATATGTGGAGCAATTAGAAGACATAAAGAACGGGCAGACTTATATTATTGTAAGCGAGCAAGAAGGTGTAGTGTACAAGCGGGTATTTAACTATGTTACTGAAAAAGGCCTGCTTTACTTGGTGTCGGACAATACCGTTTACGCCCCTTATGAATTACCGGCTGAAAGTATTCTGGAAATATGGGAAGCAAAAGCTTTTATAAGCACGCAGTTCCCGGAAGGTAACAATAGAACCAAAAACTCACTAAGCATGCAAGAGCTTACTGAAATGGTGCTAAACATAAAAGCTGAAGTGGTAAAATTGAAAAAGTAGTCCAATAGAACTGCGAGCCGCTAGTTTGTAGCTTCAAGAAGAAGTTTGTGAGCATTGCGAAAACATAGGTATACATTCCACTTCGCTAGTTTTCAGAACTTCGCAAATGTCGCTAAGTATAAGCGGTGTAGCCTTCCATTTGGCTTCAGGGCTAAGGTCAGACGAAAGTCGGAACCGTATTAGCAAGGATCAGATTGTAAGCTCCAATAATATGGATATTAAAGTTGGCTACATTCAGGCTTTAGCAAAGTTGTCGGTGATTAGCAACGGCATTGGTGGCGCGTGGGGACACGCGCCATGGCGGAGGATGGTGAGAAAACATAGGTACACATTCCACTTCGCAAATTTTTTAAACTTCGCAAACCTTACTATGCATAAGCGGTGTAGCCTGCCATTTGACTTCTGGGCATAGGTCAGACGAAAGTCGGAACCGTATTAGCAAGGATCAGATTGTAAGCTCCAAAATTATGGATATTAAAGTTGGCTACATTCAGGCTTTAGCAAAGTTGTCGGTGATAAGCAACGGGATTGGTGGCGCGTGGGGACACGCGCCATGGCTGAGGATAATGGGAAAACATAGGTACACATTCCACTTCGCAAATTTTTTAAACTTCGCAAACCTTACTATGCATAAGCGGTGTAGACTGCTATTTGGGTTCTGGGCCAAGGTCAGACGAAAGTCGGAACCGTATTAGCAAGGATCAGATTGTAAGCTCCAAAATTATGGATATTAAAGTTGGCTACATTCAGGCTTTAGCAAAGTTGTCGGTGATAAGCAACGGCATTGGTGGCGCGTGGGGACACGCGCCATGGCTGAGGATGGTGAGAAAACATAGGTACACATTCCACTTCGCAAATTTTTTAAACTTTGCAAAACTTACTATGCATAAGCGGTGTAGCCTTCCATTTGGCTTCAGGGCTAAGGTCAGACGATAGTCGGAACCGTATTAGCAAGGATCAGATTCTAAGCTCCAAAAATATGGATATTAAAGTTGGCCACATTCAGGCTTTATCAAAGTTGTAGTGTAAGCAACGGGATTGGTGGCGCGTGGGGACACGCGCCATGGCTGAGGATGGTGAGAAAACATAGACTACCAGAGCAAGTTTCTAGGCACTAGATTGTGGTTGTGAGCCGCTTCCGACAACCACGAGAATAAAAGCGTCCTTTTACTTCATAGAATCGTTAAATACAATGAAATCTTTAACAACACATTGGCTAAGAGTTGTGCTTGAGCTATGTTATTTGGCACTCACGTTCAACACAGCTCGTACATCACAACTCACACCTCAAACCTCGTAAATCACATTTTGTACCTCAAACCTCAAACCTCGTACCTCGTAAATCACCCTTCGTACCTCGTACCTCACCCATCGTACCTCAATATCACTTTTTCTTTGCTGCACGTTTTCCACCGCCACCCTTGCCTTTTTTGTCAGGTGTAGCTTCTGCCAGTGCAACACACTCCTCATAAGTAAGGCTCTCGGGTTCTTTGTCTTTCGGTATTTTTACATTCTTTTTACCCGCTTTTATGTAAGGCCCCCAGCGTCCGTTTAGAACTTGCATCTCCTCGTCTTCTTCAAAGCCTTTGATGAATTTCTCTGCATCTGCTTTACGCTTAGTTTCTATTAATTCAATGGCTCTAGCCTCGGTAATTTCCA
Organism: uncultured Cytophagales bacterium; assembly: GCA_963832285.1. Lineage (GTDB taxonomy): Bacteria > Bacteroidota > Bacteroidia > Cytophagales > Cyclobacteriaceae > Marivirga. Next base: position 1,679,237 of record CAWHTP010000008.1, on the reverse strand, counting down.
GCGGATCTTCTTCTTTTGGTATGGATACAAACTTGCTGTCGTGGCGAATGTATGGGCCAAACCTGCCAATAGCTGCTACTACTTTCTTATCCTCAAACGTACCCACATCTCTGGGGAGCTTAAATAATTCCAATGCATCCTCAAGGGTTATATTTTCAATAAACTGCCCTTTTCTGAGGCTTGCAAACTGGGGCTTTTCCGCATTTTCATCGTCCTCCGCAGGGGTTTCACCAATTTGAGCTAACGGACCAAATTTGCCCAGACGTACAATTACCGGCTTTCCGGTTTTTGGGTCGTTGCCTAATTCTCGTGCCGATTTAATCTCTTTTCTTTCTAAGCTTTCTGCCTCGTCTACTTTGGCATGAAAGTCAGTGTAAAAAGAATCAATCATGTTATTCCACACCTTCGTTCCTTTGGCAATTTCATCAAATTCTTTTTCTACGCGGGCGGTAAAATTAAAGTCGGTAACATTAGGGAAATGCGCTACCAAAAAGTCGTTTACCACCATAGCAATGTTGCTCGGGAACAGCTTGTTCTTCTCGGTCCCCGTAACCTCTTTGTTTTCCTTTTTATCAATTTTACCTTTAGCTAAAATTAATTCAGTGTAGTTTCTATCTTTCCCATCACGGAACTCCTTAATTACATAACCTCTTTTTTGAATTGTTGAAATGGTTGGTGCATAGGTAGAAGGACGTCCAATGCCCATTTCCTCTAATTTTTTTACCAGCGTGGCTTCATTGTAGCGTGCCGGAGGTCTGGTGAAACCTTCTTTCGCACGCATTTCACCTAGCCCTAATTTTTGCCCCATCTGTAGTGGCGGCAACATTCCTTTGGTTACATTATTATCCTGCTCCTCGTCATCGTCCACCGATTCAATATAAACTTTAAGGAAACCCTCAAATTTAATTACTTCTCCGCTAGCGCTAAATGTTTCATTGGTGGTGGAAATGTTTATGCTCACATTGGTTTTCTCAATCTGCGCATCTGCCATTTGGGATGCGATGGCGCGTTTCCAAATAAGCTCATACAGCCTCTTTTCACCGCTTTCGGTTCCTGCTTCGCTCACAGCAAAGTTAGTGGGTCGTATGGCTTCGTGTGCTTCTTGTGCTCCGGCCGACTTAGTTTTAAATTTTCTGGTTTGTACAAAATCGTTTCCAAATTCCGAACTAATCGCATCAGTTGCACTTTTCACGGCATCATCAGATAAATTGAGGGAGTCAGTTCTCATATACGAAATTTTACCTGCCTCATATAAACGTTGTGCCAAAGTCATGGTCTGCGATACGGAAAAGCCTAATTTTCGGGAAGCTTCCTGCTGTAAAGTAGAAGTAGTAAAAGGTGCCGAAGGGGATTTCTTACCGGGTTTTTTCTCTAGTTTGCCAATACTGTATTCAGCAGCTAAGCATTTCTCTAAAAATGCCTGCGCTTCTGCCTCTTTCTCAAAGCGGCCGGGTAACTCAGCTTTTAATGTTTTGCCACCATCAACCTCAAAAATGGCCTGTACCTTGTAAAACGACTTGGCTTCAAACTTATCAATTTCTCGTTCACGGTCAACAACTATTCTTACAGCTACAGATTGTACCCTACCGGCTGAAAGGCCCGTTTTTATTTTTTTCCACAAAATAGGAGACAGCTCAAAGCCTACGAGCCTATCTAAAATTCTTCTGGCTTGCTGTGCATTAACTAAATCGTTGTCAATGCCTCGCGGGCTTCCAATGGCATTTTGTATGGCACTTTTGGTTATCTCACGAAAAACAATACGCTTTATTTTGCTGTCATCTAGTTTTAAAGCTTCTTTCAAATGCCAAGAAATAGCTTCCCCCTCCCGGTCATCATCCGTAGCGAGGTAAACAATTTCAGCTGCTTTCGATTCCTTATTTAAAATTTTTACTACCTCCTTCTTATCCTTGGTAATTTCATAAGTTGGCTTAAAACCATCTTTCACATCAATGGCATTATTTCCCTTCTGCAAGTCGCGTACGTGGCCGTAGCTGGAAAGAACCTTATAGTCTTTTCCGAGGTATCCTTCTATGGTTTTTGCTTTGGCGGGTGACTCAACAATGACTAAATTTTTCGGCATAATTTATAAAGTGTTTTACTAAGGAAGTTCCAAATATCATTAAAATTATTTAGAAAAAAAGAATTTAGGTTTTTACTAATTTCTTTAAACTATTGCTTTAATAGTTTTAATTTTACTTTAACAGACTACTATCAATATGGTTAAAAATCTTTATTTAATCCGACATGCTCAGGCTGAGGAACATAGTGCCGATACGAAAGATATTGAACGTCAGCTTACCGCGAGAGGTTACCAAGATGCCTCCAGAGTTGGATTATGGTTTAAGGAAAAAGAAATTCATCCGGATATTATATTACATAGTGCTGCAGTAAGAACTACTGAAACAGTTGAGCGAATGAACGAGCAGTTGGGCGTTAACCCTGATCATATTGAGTCATCGGAGGAAATTTATGAGGCCTCTGCTCGTATTTTGCTTAAAGCAATTATGGATATTCCGTCTGAAATGCGAACAGCTTTTGTTGTTGGTCATAATCCTTCAATCAACTACCTGTCGGAATATATTACCGGAGCTGAAATTGGTCATGTACAAACTGCCGGGATAGTACATATTAGAATACCTTTTACCTCGTGGCAAGAAGCGTCAGAAAAAAATTGCGAATTTGTTGAATACATTTCGCCCACAGAAATACAATAGTTTATGAGTGATAAAGAAAAGTTAATTGAAGGCTTTGATCCTAATGGGTTGGGGACTTCTGGAAATATTTTTGCCTTACCTTTTACAGAAAAAACTGCCGATCTTGTGATCATTCCCGTGCCGTGGGAAGTAACAGTTTCCTACACTAAAGGAACCGCCAAGGGGCCGCAGCATATTCTGGAAGCCTCCAGCCAGGTAGATTTATTTCAAAAAGATATAAAGGATGCCTGGAAATTAGGAATTGCCTTTTTGAATACACCAAAGGAGCTCATTTCAAGTAATTCCGAGCACCGCACGCTGGCGGAGCAATACATAGAATGGCTTGAAAAAGGGGATTTTGATACCACAGATGCCAAAAGCACACTTGCCAATATTAATAAGGCTTGTGCCGAAATGGTAGAAAACATTAAGCAGCAGGCTACAATCCAGCTCAATAAAAATAAGTTGGTAGGCCTTGTGGGTGGCGATCATAGTACGCCATTAGGCCTAATACAAGCACTGGCAGAAAAGCACGATTCGTTCGGAGTGCTCCAAATTGATGCTCACATGGACTTAAGGAAGGCATATGAGCATTTCGAATATTCGCATGCTTCCATAGCTTATAACTTTATGAAATTGCCACAGATTGAGAAGCTGGTACAGGTGGGTATTCGCGATTATTGTGAGGAAGAATACAAATTCGCAGAACGAAATAATGAAAGAGTCACTGTTTTTTATGATGATGATGTAAAGAACGGCATTTTTGATGGTGAATCATGGAATGTGATAACTGACCGGATCATAAGTGAACTACCGCAAAAGGTATATATAAGTTTCGATATTGATGGCTTAAATCCTGATCTATGCCCCAATACAGGTACACCGGTGCCGGGTGGATTAAAATTTTCGGAAGCTACTTATCTCTTGCAGAAGCTTGTAAAAAGTGGTAGACAAATTATTGGATTTGATTTGAATGAAGTAGCACCCGGTGAAGATGACTGGAATGGTAATGTTGGAGCCAGAATGCTCTATAGGCTATGTAACCTCATGGGTGTTTCCAATGGTAAGTTGGAATGGGCGTTTTAGTTTGAGCCGTTTGCATTAGCCGCTTTAATGGCTGAGCATAATTTACCAATTACATTGTACGTTAGGAGAGGCTAAAACCTATTACCAGCATATCATCCGTTTGTTCCATAGCGCCTTGCCAGCGCTGCATTTCAAGATTTAGGCTTTTGTGTTGCTCTAACATGCTCTTATCTGTAACAGTAACCAGTAAATTTTTGAAGCGTTTTGTCATATACTTTTTTTGGGTTTCAAAGCCAAACTGATCCGGATAACCATCGGAGGTCATGTAAAAAGTTTGCCCGGTTTTTATAGGTATCTCCGTGCAGCAAAATTCCTTTTGTGGTGTGTTAAAATATTCGCCAATGGTAAATTTGCTGCCTTTTATTTCGGTTAGTGCTCCATGCTCAATAATATAAAGCGGCCTGCGGGCACCGGCAAAAACCACTTTTTTGTTAGTGTAATCAATTTTACACAAAGCAATATCCATGCTATGGTTTTTAGTGGTTACCTCCTTCTGCTTTAGCGTTTCCATTACCTTCAAATCCATTAAATTTAGTATTTCTGATGGATTATTTGTCCCCTTTTCATTCACAACATGATTCATGGCGGCATTGGCTATAACTGTCATAAACGCACCGGCTACGCCATGCCCTGTGCAATCTATCATAGCAATAATGTCATAACCCTCTTTGCGCGTGTACCAATAGAAATCGCCACTTACAATGTCTTTAGGTTTAAAAAGTACAAATGATTTTTCAATATTTTGCTGAAAAATGTTTTTGCTCATTATGCCGTCTTGTATGCTCTTGGCATATTCAATGGAGTCGGTAATGTTTTTATTCCAGCTCTCCAGTTTTTGCTTTTGTATTTCAAGAATGCGTTTACTTTTTAATATCTGATTATTCTGATGCGTTAATAGAAATTTTGCCCTTCTGCTTTGCTTAAATCTGGAATACAAAACCAACGCCAGCGCGCTAATAAGTAAAGTAAGAACAATGGATCCGTAGTTATAAAGTTGGCTATTTTTGTATTGAAGGTTTGTAATTTCAGCTTCCTTCCGTAGCAGCGAAATTTCTTTTTCTTTTTGTTCTAGTTCAATGTTCTTTTCTAATTGTGCTATAGCTCTTCGGCTACTTTCATTGAACAAACTGTCTTTTATTAAATGATATTGATTCATATACAGGTACGAGCTGCGGAGGTTATCCTGCATCAGATATACTTCTGCCAGTGTAGCGTACGACTCCATTAAAATTGGTTTGGAATCCACGCGCTCTGCTATTTTTGCAGCTTTTGTGCTCGCTTCTAAAGCCTCATCATAATTTCCTCTTACATTTTGGAGGCGGGCAATTTTTACCAAAGCGCTGGCTATGCCAAATTTATTTGCAGCGGCTTCTTCTTTTTTTAACGACTTGGAGAAATAGTATAAGGCACTATCATACTGCTCTCTGTTAAAATAGATTTTACCAATATTGCTGTAAGGATCCAAAGGTGCTTGGCTATTGGCCAATTCATTGTATCTGTTTAGTACTTTTAGGTAATAATCAAGCGCTATGAGCTCTTGTCCATTTTCAAGATATACATTGCCAATGTTATTCATAATCTGCATGGTTCTATAAGGCTGATTTATTTCTTCAAACAAAAGCTGAGCTCTCAGATAATAGGCCAAGGCATTTTCATAATCAGAATTTACAGAGTAGATATTGCCTATATTACTTAACGCTTTGGCTGTTCCTTCCATATCTATTATGGAATCGTAAATTATTAGTGCTTTTTGGTAGAAGTCTAACGCCCGGTCATAATCTCCCTTTTGTCTGTGGTACACACCCAAATTATTGAAAGAAGTGGCTTTTCCCCTTGCGTAATTGAGCTCAATGGACAAATCCAGTGCTTTTTTAGTGTACATATAAGCTTCTAGAGGATTTTGAGATCGCTGTGTTTTAAATAAATTATTTAGCCTAATCACCTCTACAGTATCCTTATTTTGAGATAAATTTTGGCCACTGAGTAATGTGCTGTACGAAAAGCAAGAAAGATATATTATAAAAAATATACTAAATTTCATATCTTTAATTATTTGCACCAATATGCCATTTATATTTTAAATGATAACGATGTTACATCGAAAAAGCTGTTGAGCTGTAGTTTAAGTGAAAGCTAAGGCAGGTGTTTACAACCATTTTAATCGAGAAAGTGTCAGTTACTTGATTAGACCACCCAACTTAAATGTAAATTGCTATGAACCTTATTTTACAAGCAGTAAAGTTACTATTGCGTTACTTGGCTTTTGCCACTTTGCTACTCGTTTTTGCATGCGATGACTGGAACAATGTGCCTGATTTTGATGTAGAAGAAACAATGGGTTACCGCCCTTTGTATGCTACTGAGTCCGAAAAAGCTGTAAAAACCCTGCCTCCCAGAACGGTGGAAAATGCCGGCAAAATTTATGTGATACAAGACTACCTCTTAATAGTAGAAAAGCTGAAAGGCGTGCACATATTTGATAATACCAATCCGGCTGATCCTCAAAATATAGGTTTTTTACAGATTGCCGGAAATAACGATGTGGCGGTTAGAGATAATTTATTGTATGCCGACCAAGCCAGTAATTTATTGGCCATTGATATCAGCAACCTCACCAACGTTAAAGTAGCTTCCACTATAAAAAATGTTTTTCCTTTTGGTTCGGAATATCCTGCTCAGCAGGGAGGGTACTTCGAGTGTCCTGATAAAAGCAAAGGTCTTGTAATAGGTTGGGAGTACGTAATGCTTCAAAACCCTAAGTGCTATCGTTAATCATCACTTTATAAAAAGAATTATGTTATACCTGAAAAAATATCTCTTCTATACTGCAATCTGCAGTTTACTCCTATTAATCACTTCTTGCAGTGAAAGTTTTGAAGACTCTGAGCCTAATTTTAGCGGAGAGGGAAAAGGAGGTTCAACCGCACGGTTTACCTTCCTCAAAGGCTATTTATATATAGTTGACGAAACTACACTCAAAACTATAGACATAAGCCAGCCTGATAATCCGGTAATTATAGCCACAATAGATGTAGGCTCAGGTATTGAGACCATTTTTCCTTATGAGAATTACCTGTTTTTAGGCTCGCAGTGGGGCATGTATATTTATTCTCTCGAAAATGGCCCTGCACCTACGTACCTTTCTTTGTTTGAACACAGCTTTGCTTGCGATCCGGTAGTGGTGGCCAATAACATAGCTTATGTAACCCTCAGGTCAGGCACTAGTTGCGCAACCGGCCCGGACAGAATGGAAGTGATTGACGTTTCGAATTTATCTAAACCCTACCCTTATAGAAACAATTGATATGCTAAATCCACATGGCTTGGCAGTAAACGATACCTTATTATTTGTGGGAGAAGGTGACTTGGGTTTCAAAGTATTTAACATTAAAAACAGAAGAAGTCCTGTTGAGATAGCCTACTACGATAGTATTCCGGCCAATGATATGATTAGCATAAACGGAAAACGCGAGCTTATTATTACTGGCAGCAGCGGTATTTATCAATACAACTATCAGCAGGTAGATAGCATTTATTTATTAAGCCAAATATTGAGCATTAATGAGGCTAACTAAACTGCTGCTGTTTATTCCGGTATTATTCATTATTAATTTTGTACAAGCTAGAGCGCAGGAGGGACTCGATATCATTAAGATGGACAGTATTGCGCTAAAGCAGCTTAATCCGGCTCACAGCAAATATTTAACAGCTTCATTTACTGCCTTTTTTGAAAATTATAATGCTGTACAGTTAGGGGTTGCGAGCATGCCTAATGAAAAGCGCATGCACCATTTACAGCTAGGTTACATTTATGGCTTAGATAACCTATTTTCATTGGGAGCTATTCAGGCCAGAGATGATGACGCTACCAAAGTAAAGGGCGGTCAGTTGCTCTATGAGTACAGAATTAACCTAGGGTGGGAGCACTTTTCCGGAGAATGCTGAAACATTTATCTCCTTTGAGCCATATATCTACTACCTCACTTTTAACTCGGAAACAATTGCAGGTTATTCATGTAACGACAACTTTAATAGCTGTACCTATTACAGATTGTTTCAGGTGAGAAATCAAAGAATAGTAACCGGCACATACTTGAAGTTGGGCAAAGCTTTTTATTTCGATAAGTTGATGTTATCAGTATTTGGCGCTTTAGGTATTCGGTATACAGCCAATTTCAATTCAATACCCGAGTCACCTGCACCAGATCAATTTTACAATGGAGAGGGAGATCAGAATGAACTACCGACCGGCTTTAGCCCTACTGTAAAGTTAGGGTTTAATGTTGCTTATAGAATTAGGTAGTCTATAAGCAAGGCAAGCCGTTAGTACAAGTTTGATGGTTCAAAAATCACACCTTGTATTGAATAGCCGAATTTACTTTTTGTAAATCCTCAATAAATTCTGTTTTGTACTGAGGTGATACTATAATGTCATCATATTTCCCATAGTCGATAACAAGTCTATCAAAAGATGGAGCTGGTGAAGAGATGAGACTAGTCGTTTCTTTGATGGTTCTAATAGCGCCAATATTAATTTCAGGATATTTGATCAAACCGCTTTTAATGAATAGCTTATCATTCTTAATCGTATAGGAAGGCCTTAAAAGCAGATCGGCAAAAAAGGTAGTAGGGATAAGCCAAAGTACGACCCATAAGGTGTTTATTTGATCCAGTTCGGTATTGAAAAAATAGCTAATCATAAGAATGAGTAGCATAATCAACAACAGGCTGAAGAAAATCGCATAAACTTTTGCTTGGTGTATAATGCTTTATTTGCCTTTTATTTTATTTGGATGGTTTATTAATGGACTGCTTTACGATTAATATAATGGAGGTGCTTCTCGAGGTTTTTTACTATTTACGAAGGTTAAACATAAATAAAATGAGCTATTTTCTGAATAAAGGGATGTAAAGAATTGAAATTAGAATATTTCTCAAATAGTCCAAATTAAGTTGAGCTTTGTTCCTCTACTATCCGAACTTATTGATAAATGACCGTTCATATTATTAGCAAAACTTTCCATCAGTGCCAATCCGAATCCAGGTTGTTCTGGAGTGTCTTTCTGATTAAAACCAATACCATTATCTTTTATAAACATAACAGCTGAAGCATTTCGCTCCTTAATGTTTAATGAGATAGCAGGATCTTGAATACCCTTGAATGCATGTTTTATTGCGTTGAAGAAAAACTCGCTAAATATAAGGCCGCAATTGATTACATCGTCTGAACTAAACATGAGATCGGAATTTATGTCCATTTCAAATTCCACTTTGGTGGAATGAATATTCAATAATTCTTGACCTAATTGTATAAAGTAATCTTTCACAATAATTGTGGAATTAAGCTCTTTATTAAGTAGTAATTCATGAATTCTGCTAATACTATTTACCCTCCTTCCAATTTCAATAAAATCTGCTTTTTCCTTTTCATCTTTATCACTAGACTTTATGTAGAGCAGGCTAGAAATCATTTGAAGGTTGTTCTTTATGCGGTGTTGATTTTCCCTGTGTAAATCCTTATTTAAAGCTAAGGTATGAGTTAACTTTGCTTCAACTTTTTTTCTTTCTTCTACTTCTTTACTTAAAACGGTATTCTTAATGGTCAACTCATTGGTTTGCTTGTCAATAATTTCTTGTAGCTGTTCCGGTGAACTGTAAGATAAAATATGCGGTGTATTTTTAATAAGTGCTATAAGGGTAGCAAATGAAATAACAGCAGTGATAAACTTAGCTAGTATGCTAAGGTTATAAATAGGTTGCCAAAATATTATTACCTCAATTAAGTGTGTAACACCGCATGAAAGTATGAAAGCAATAAACAAAATAAGCAAGCCTTTAAAGGTAATATCATTAGGTCTCGTCCTGTAAAATACAAAAAGTAAACCAGCGGGTATTCCAAAATAGGATAGGAAAATGAAAAGGTCCGAGAAAATGGAGGTCCAACCCTGGAAAGCAGTCCATTCTCCACATGACCAACGAGGGGGAAATGATGAGGTATCAAGTAGACTCGAAAAGGACGATTCCGCTTCTTTTGTAACTGCAACACTACATAGTTTGATGTTTTCGCAGTCGTGCTCATTAGGATAAAAAGAGCTGAATATAATACTGAGTCCAATTAACATAAGGCTCCCGATTATAAGTGATAATCCAACTTTCTTCATGAGTGAAAATTAGTAATTATTTTCAGTAAAATTAGAAGGTAATTTTACCTAAAAGATTAGCGTATTTTCTTTATTTTTCTTCCTTACTTATTTAAAACTCATATATTTTTTGGTAGGCTATATAAATTGTGGTAACTTATTATAGTTCAAACAATTAATCTATTAAATGATGTCGTTTAACAACACTCATCTCATCAAGGCATTAGATAATTCAATTAACGAGGTGTATGTTTTCGGCAACGATTTTCTCTTCAAATACACCAATTATGGTGCACAAACAAACTTAGGCTACAGCGCTGAGGTTTTATTGACGATGACCGCGTTTGATATTAAACCGGCTTACAACCTCGCTAAATTCAATAAATTAACAAAGAATCTTGAGAAGGGACTCGAGGATGAACTGGTTTTCGAAACTATTCATCAGCGGAAGAATAAAACTACTTATCCTGTTGAGGTGCATTTGGCCTATGAAAGTGAGGAGAAGCTTTTCACAGCAATTATCTTGGATATAACTCATAGGAAGCACATTGAAAAAGAGCTTATTTTCAAAAATACTATTGTTGAACAGTCAACAGATGCTATCATTACAAATGACCTGAGAGGTGTAATTACTTTCTGGAATGCTGCGGCTCAAAAGCTATACGGTTATTCAGCGACTGAAATGATCGGTCAGTCAATCTTTAAAATAATTCCCTCAGCATTATTAAAGCAAGAAAAACAACTGCAAGCCAGGTTGGCTAAAGGGGAACAAATCGAACATTTTGAAACACTAAGAATTAATAAGTGGCAGCAATCAATCAATGTTTCCGTCAGTATATCGCCTATAAGTTTCGATGGCACTGTGGTTAGCGTAGCAAATGTATCAAGAGATATCACCAAGCTAAAAAACGCTCAGCTAGAGCGAGATGAAAATTTATTAAAACTAGAAATAGCACAAAAAGAAGGCGGATTCGGTATTTGGGGACGTAACCAAGAGCATCATCATATTTTCTGGGATGCACAGATGTACAAGATACATGAAGTTGAAGAAAGCGAAAAGATTGACCAGCATAGTTGGATGCAGCTAATCCATCCTGACGACAGAGCCAGCGTAAAAAGAAATATTAATAAGGGCAAGATAGGCACTTCCAGAGACTTAATTTACCGCATAATAACCCCAACAGGAAAAGTTAAATACATACATTCTACTGGCACGTTAAGCGATATTGTAAAGGACTTTGATTTTATAGGAATCAACTATGACATTACAGAAGTAACCCTTAATAAGCTTGATCTTTACGAAACCAATAAAAAGTTAGAAGATGTTTTGAAAGCCTCAGCACATGGTTATTGGACCTACGATATAGAAAAAAACACAATAGAGGGCAGCGAGATGTGGTGGCAAATCTACGGATTTGAACCGCAGAAGCATCCTATTGATGCATCGAGCTGGCAAAATCTTATACATCCTGATGATGTTGATTTGGTGAGTTCCACTTTTATGAAGGCAATTGAAAACAAAGAATGGTTCCATTCTAAGTCCAGGAGGCAACGAAAAGATGGTGAGTATATATGGGTTTCAATAAAAGGGTCTGTAATAAAAGACAAATCCGGAAAAGTCGCCAAGGTTTCTGGTACTATTGCCGATATAAGTGAACAAAAGCGTCAAGAAGCTCAACTAGTTGAAAGTAGAGAAATGCTGCAAACCGTAGCTGATAGTGTTCCTGGATTGATTATGCAGCTGAGAAATATAGCTGGAGTAAGCGCTGTGGAATTCATAAACAAGGGAGCAAGAGAACTATACGGACTTGAAGATAATTTGGTGATAAAATCGCCTGATATATTGTATAACAAAATGCATAGGGATGATCTTGTTGGCTTACATGCTTCGCTTGAAAAAAGTTTACAGGATTTTTCAAAATGGAAATATGAGCATAGAATTACCCTAGAAGACGGCACGTTGAAATGGCTCAATTCGCATGGAATCCCTAAAAGGACAAACGGTGATGAAATACTCTGGCATTTTGTATCCATTGATGTAACAGATAAGAAAGAAATAGAATTAAAGAACAAGCAGCTTTTGTTTGAGCTAGAGGAAATTATTCAACAAAAAAACCTGCTTTTTAAGGAATTACATCACAGAATTAAGAATAATTTACAACTCATTAACAGTTTGATGTATATAAAATCAATAGAGTCTGACAATAAAGGATTGATAGACTTTATTAGTGATACTACCTCCAGAATAAATTCAATTGCTAAAATACACGAAATACTTTTGGCTAACAATGCGCTTAATGAGGTAAATCTGGAGCTGTATATAAGAGACTTAGTTCAAACTATTATTGCTTCTTACACCAATGGCGAATTCAACTTTGATCTAGAGGCAGAAGCAATTACACTGAACATCGAACAAACCATGAAAATAGGCCTTATAATTAATGAATTGGTGTTGAATATCATTAAACATGCCTACGTAGGTATTAAAAAAGGTAAAATAAGTCTTAGGTTATTTATAAAAAATGGTTTACATTTAACGGTAAGTGATGATGGTGAAGGGATAGAAACAACAAATGGAATTAAAGCTTCTTTTGGTATGAGAATGATTGACATCATGTCAAAAGAATTAAACGGAACTTACACAGTAGATAATACGCATGGCACAGCCTATTACTTCAAATTCAATATCAAAACCTAATATATTAGTCGTTGAAGATAACCTCATCACCTCCTACCATCTTAAAAGTTTATTAACACTTAATAACTACGATGTTGCTGTGCTGCCAAACGCCACAGATTTACTTAATCAAATAGAATTATTTAATCCATGCGCTATATTAATGGATATTATGCTATCCACTAATAAAACAGGCATTGAAGCAGCTGAAGAAATACGTGAAAATGCACAAATACCAATTATTTTTATCAGTGCATTAAATGATGAAGAAACTACAGAAAGAATAAAGAGGATTCCAAACACATTTAAACAAGATAAACCATTCAATGAGCAGTTGCTGCTGAAAATGCTTAAAAACATTACTTCTAAGTAAAATTACCTAGTGTTTTTAAGGTAGTTTATGGCTCTATAATTCGTTAATTATATTGATGGAACCGACCGCTTTAAGTACTATATTTCGTAACTAAAAATTAGTCTATCTTATGCCTGAAGCTGTAAATAAAAAAGCTGAAAAAAGTTTATATGATTTATTATTTACATTATCGGAAGAGGCTTTTGTTATAATAGCTTTAGATGGCAGGCTTAAAGATTATAATAAAGCGGCTGAAATTGAATACAAAGAATTTTTTAATATTCGATTAGTCCCGGAAATTAAGCTTTTAGAAAAACTCAATGCAGCCAGGCCTGAGATTGGTGCTGAGGTTTTTAAAACGTTGATTAACAATGACCCTAGATCAGAGCTCTTACTACAAGTGTCCGCACATTATTCTATTTCATTAATTTCGCATAGCATTCCCTTTGAGAAACAAAATTGTAGGCTGATTAAGTTAAAAAAAGTAGTAGAAAATAGACCGGAGTATGACAGCAAAAGCTTCTATATAAAGCTTTTGGACAATGCTTATGACGGAATTGCCATCACCACAGCAGATGAAATGGAGCCCCAAATTATTTATGCAAACAAGGCATACGAAGAAATTACGGGATACAGCTTTAAAGAATTAAAGGGGCGAAATCCAAAGTTTTTGCAAGGTCCCAAAACTGATCCTACTGTTATTGCAGAACTCAGCAAGGCGCTAAAAGAAAATAAAGATTTTTTCGGGTATACTTATAATTATAAAAAGAATGGACAAGAGTTTGTTAATGAGTGGGGCATTACTTCTTTAAAAACAGAAAATGGTAAGTGCTATTACCTGTCTATTTTGCGCGATGTTACAGAAAGAGAAAACCTCAAGCAGAACTTGAAGAAGAGCGAACTAAGGTTTAGAAATACCTTTGAAAATATGGCGGAGGGTTTAATCTTTCAGGATAAAGAAGGAAAGATAGTTGAGTACAATAAATCAGCGGAAGCGCATTTAGGGTTATCACATGCGCAACTATTTGGACGTTATTCTTACGATCCTAGATGGAAAGCTGTTACTGCTGACGGCAAACCTTTCCCCGGTGAATTGCATCCCATTTCACGATCAAGAACTACAGGAGAAGAAATTAATGATGAAATAATGGGTATAACTACACCTGATGGTAAACAGAAGTGGTTCTCAGTTAACTCAAGACCTACACTTGATTTAGATAATAGAATTATTGGTGCTTTTTGTTCCTTTCAAGACATAACAAAACTCGTTGATTCCAGAAAAGAGATAGAATTATCTGAAAATAAGTATAAAACACTATTTGAACATAACCCTAACCCTATCTTTATCACAAATCCTTCAGAAGGTAAAATAGTAGATTGTAATACTGAAGCGTTACTCCATTATGGTTATACTAAAGAGGTATTGCTTAAAAAAACTTATAAAGAGTTTACAGTCGCCACTAACAAGAACGATAGTGTGCCAACTGAACTAATTCATCAAACAATTAGTAAAAAAATCTATGTTCAGGATTACGCACGAGATATTGAATTACATGGTGCAAAATATAAGCTTCATTTAATCCATGATATCTCTGAAAAAAAGGCTGCGGAATATAAAATAGCAAGTAGAGATCGTCAGCTAAAAAAGCTAGCAATAAATAGTCCGAGTATTGTATTTGCTGTTGGGAAAGATAACAAATTGAATGTTGTCTATGGAAATTTACTTCAACAGCTTAAGCTCACGCATCTTGATCTTATAAACAAAGATATTAAAGAGATTTTGGCGGCTAATGATGCTAGTATTATACAAAAAGAAAAGTATAAAATCAATGGTGAATACCGGTATACCGTAAAGTGGAATAAATTATACTTGCAAATTGTAATTTCAACTTTTGATCATCAACACGAGGTAAAAAGTAAAGTTGGTGTAGTAACTGACATAACTGAACAGTTTGAGACTAATCAAAAAATTACCCGTTTAGCTCATGAATTAAATATGGGGCAAAAAATTGCAAGTATGGGTACTTGGCAATATAATTTAAATACGGAGTCACTCTATTGGTCTGAAACTACTTATAATATTCATGAAGTACCATTAGACTTTGAGCCAGATTTAACTAAAGCTATCAATTTTTACAAAAAAGAAGAAAGAAAAAGTATTTCTCAGGCGTTTGAAAAATTAATTAATGAAGGAGAACCTTATGATCTTGAATTGCAAATAATCACTGCCAAGGGGAATATTAAATGGGTAAGATCGCAAGGTAGTTTAATAGAAATTAATGATGAAGCAACGGAAGTTTATGGAACATTTCATGATATAACTGAGAAAAAGCAGCTAAAAGATGATCGATTAAAATTAGCGAGTATTATCAAGTACACAACAAATGAAATATTTATTTATGATGTTGAAACCTTGAAACCTACTTTCATCAATCAATCGGCTCTTACCAACCTTCACTATAATGAACTGGATTTTCCTCAGATTAGCGCAGCTACGATTCTCAATAATTATAGCAGTAATAGATTTAGAGAGGAAATTATTAACCAGCTTAATGAAACAAGCACCAAGGCCCGCTATTATAGTTTTAAACATGCAAGAAAGGATGGCACTTTATATGATGTAGATGCCAGTGTGCAGTTAATGGAATTACAAGACAAGCAGGTTGCAGTGGTAATAGCCAATGATGTGACAGCTAAAAAACGCGATAGAAAACGGAGAGAGCTCATCAATACGGTAAATGAACTCATTGTTAATAGCGGTGGCAATGAGGATTTTATTCAAGAAATTATAGCGGTAATAGCAGATATTCTAGATTTAAGAGGCGGAGAATACTGGGAGTTTAATGCTGACAGGGGTTTTAACCAAAAAACCAAGTGGTCAGTTGATGAAGATTTGTGCGAGTTTCTAACAGTTGACGAAGATTATACAGTTAAAGCTAATGAAGGTATCTTTTTACAAATTACGCAGGATGGTAAAACTATATTTTTTAATAAAATAGAAAAGAGTCATTTTCCTAACATCACTAGACTCAAAACTTCCTTAATCAAAAGCTGTATTGGGCTTAAAATTCAACAAAGCGCTCATCTCTATGATGTAATTTTATTTTACGGTAAAACTACCGATATTCAGTTGAAGGAGTTTCAAAGTACTCTGGAGATAGTAGCCAATCAATTGGCGCAATACCTAAACGCTTTTACTATGACTAGCAAACTAAAAAAGTCTGCCAAAGAGAAAGAAGTAATGCTGAAGGAAATTCACCACCGTGTAAAAAACAATCTACAAACGGTATCGAGCCTATTATATTTTAAATCATGTGATATAGAAGATAAAGAACTTTCTTCATTTTTTACGGATACCCAAAACAGGATTTCGGCTATCTCATTTACCCATGAGAAGTTACTTAAGGCCAATCATTTTGAAGTTTTAGATATAAAATCTTACTTGGATGATCTTATTTCTAGCATATATAATACCTACGAAAATAGTACTAACCAAGTAACAATTATTAGAGATATAGCCTCCTTACACTTATCAACCGATGTAGTAATGAATTTAGGTCTTATCGTAAATGAGTTACTATCAAATGCCCTGCAGCATGCTTTCACAGGCGATAAAATAGGAACTGTGAAAATTAGCTTTAAAGCAAAAAACAAGGGCTATGAGTTAATGATTGAAGATAATGGTGTAGGTCTGCAGGAAAAGAAGAGCAAGAAATCAGTGGGATTACAATTAGTTGAAATTTTTGTGGATCAGCTTAAGGGCAAGATGCAGAAAACGGAAAAAGGAGGACTAAGCTATAAAATCAATTTCTAATGTATAAAAATACAAACTATAAAATTCTGATAGTTGAGGATGCTAAGTTAATTGCTATACACTTACAAAAGATTTTGGAAAACGCAGGTTACAAAGTAGCTGGGCTGGCATCTACTAAAAAAGAAGCTTTAGCATTGGTAGAGGACAAGAATCCTGACCTCATTCTTATGGATGTTATGCTGGCCGATGGAGATGATGGTATTGATACGATTATTGAAATTCAAGCAAAGCAAAACATACCAGTTGTGTACCTAACTGCGCTTACTGATAGAAATACAGTAGAAAGAGCCAAGAAAACGAAGCCTTATGGTTACATAATGAAGCCATTTCAGACAGAGCAGGTAATTACTTTATTAGAAATGGCACTTCATAAATATTCTGCCGAGAACAAATTAAACGAAAGTGAGAAAAAATTCCGTGCTGCTGTTTTTGCCATAAGCGATGTTTTTATTTTTCTCGATGAAGAGTTCAAAATCGAATACATTAACATGGCAGCCGAAGAGAAACTTCAAATAAGCCTTGCTGCTTGTAAAGAAAAAAATTTTTATGATATTGTGCATTTCATCAGTATGGAAACGGGGCTTAGGGAAACAAATTTATGGAAGGGAAGCCCTGAAAGTAAAGATTTGGAGCTTGAGCCTATGTACCTCGTTCAACCATCAGGTAATAAGTTGCCAATAGGTGATGGTAGGATATCTAAGGTTTACGATCATAAAGAGCAACTAAAAGGCGTTGTTATAACATTTAGAGACATAAGTGACAAGCTCAAAGAAAACGATAGAAAAGAGGAGCTGAATAATAGGCATTTATCAGGTATGATAGAGGGTCAAGAAAATGAAAGAGAGCGTATTGCACGCGAACTACATGACGGCCTTGGGCAGGTACTTAATGGAATAAAATTACAGTTGAATAACGTGAGCGATACCAAATCAGCAATTATTGACGACCTAAAAGCACTAATAGACGAGGCCATTCATGAAACCAGCCGAATTTCCGAGAATTTGCTACCCTCAAAATTAAAAAATTTCGATTTAGGCACTTGTTTATCTTCACTAATTCAACATGATTTTTCTGGTTTAAAGGTATCATTTCAATCGAATGATATCGATAATTCCAGAATTGATATGAAGATAAAAGTCAATATTTATAGGGTTGCGCAAGAAATAATTAACAACTGCATCAGACATGCTCAAGCGTCTTGCCTATCTATGCAATTGCATGGCGAGGATACAAAAATAGTTTTCACAGTTGAGGATGATGGAAAGGGGTTTGATCTTACAAAGGAGAAAGAAAAATTGCTACAGGGCCACATGGGCTTACAAAATATTATTGATCGTGTAAAAATTTTAAAGGGTAAAATTGAAATTGATTCTAAGTTAAGTAAAGGTACTTTAGTCATAATTGAAATCCCATATACAGATGAATTATAACAACCTAAAAATCCTATTAGTTGACGACCATTCCTTAATTAGAGATGGCATAAAAGCAGCTATTGCTAAGGTGAATGATACGCATACTGTCAATGAGGCGGCTTCAGTAGAAAAAGCACTACTTTTTCTACAAAAAAGCGTGCCCGATATTATTGTTATGGATATATCGCTTCCTGATGGTAACGGAATGGATCTCGCACAACAGATAAAAAATGAGCACGACATAATTAAAATTATCATGCTTTCCATGTACGATGATTATGATTACATTTCTCGCTGTCTTGAAATTGGAGTAAACGGATATATACTAAAAAATGAAGGACACGAGGTAGCCACCGCTATAGAAGAGGTAATGGAAAATGGTAAATACTATAGTAGTGGCGTTAAAGACTTAATTGTTAACCAGTATTCAAAGATTCTACAAAATCCAAAATCAGTTACAGCTGCTATTCAACTTACCAACCGCGAAAAGGAAGTGATGAAATGTGTGGTGGAAGGCTTAACCAGTAAAGAGATAGCCGATAAGCTTTTTATAAGTACTAGAACTGTTGATACTCATAGAAGTAACCTGATGAAAAAATTAGATGTCAAAAATTCAATAAGCCTCATCAATAAAATTAAAGAATTGAATATACTCGATTAAGTATTTTTACTTAAATAGGGGTAGGTCTTAATAGCAAAAAAATCAAGTTTTCTCCAATTTACTTTTGGTAGGTTCATAGCTACATTAGTGTTATGAATCAGCAAGAAGTAGTTTTTGACATAAATGTGGAATTGGCCGAGTCCATTGCTGACGAGGGCAGTGTCGGCTTTGTATTGTTTGATATTGATGGAACGATACTAAGATCTAATAAAACATTTAAGCTTAATTTTGATATACAAAAAACCGATAATCCTAAATCAATCTATCAATTGCTACCCAATGATGGTGGTAGTGCTTTGCACCAGCTTGTAGTTGAGTCATCATCAAAAAACGAGCAGACTAAATCCGTACTTTCTGTAAATTGTGGTAATTCAGACAGAATTGTGGAAGCTAGTATAATCCTACATCGTGTTATTACTTGTGATCAATACTTCTTTATAACAATCAAATTCAGACGAAAACCCTCCAAAAAGAAACAAGCTTTAAATAATATGTTCTTGAACATAAGTGACAACCTTAGTGAGGGTGTTTATAGAGGCTTATCCGGAGAAGGTCTTGTTTATGTAAATAAGTCGTTCGTTTCGCTTTTTGGTTACCAAGAAATAGATGAAGTATTAGCTGAACCAATCAAAAACTTATATGCTTTAGATAGCCAAAATGCAACTATTCAGCATAAAATGAAGAGTCATGGACATCTGAAAAATGAGATAATTAAATTCAGGAAAAAGGATGGAAGTAACTTCTGGGGATTGGTCAATTGCTCTTTTTCCGTAACAAATGGCAGAGATAAATATTTTGATGGAGCTATAGTTGATATTACCAAACAGAAGGAATTTGAGGAGCTATTGCAAAATAAAAACCTGGAGTTAAAAAAGATAAATGCTCAGATGGATCGTTTTCTTTACAGTGCCTCGCATGATATTAGATCACCCATGACTTCCATTATGGGTCTGGTTAATATTTTGAGAATGGAGATTGATGCAGAAAAGCATAATTATCTCGATAAAATTGATTCGAGCTTGAGAAAACTGGATTATTTTATTCGAGAAGTCATGCAATTTTCGGAAAATGCACGAACGAGATTAGCTAGTGATAAAATTAACTTTGAATTGCTTTTTAAAAAGGCTTGGGATAAAGTCAACGGACCTTACAGTGCGGTGCGGTTGAACCTTAATTTACCAACCAATAGCTATTATTTTTATACTGATGGCGAAAGGTTATGCATTATAATAGCCAATATTTTACTGAATTCGATACAATATCATTCAGATGATAAGGAACCTAAAATTGACATCAGAGTAGATATCAATACCGATAGGGCATTGATCATTATTAGCGATAACGGTAAAGGCATAGAAAAAACTCATCTTAGTAAGGCGTTTGACATGTTTTATCGGGCAAGTTTAAATTCCACAGGTTCAGGTATGGGGTTATTTATCGCAAGGGAAACAGTTAATAAATTGAAAGGTCATATTAGGATTACCTCAACACCTAATTTAGGAACCAACATAGCCATTATTATCCCAAATGATATCAAGGGTAAACTAATTAGCAAGAAACACACTTTAAAAAGAAATAGAAATGCGTAGCATCAACTAGGTAATTTCTCGCATTTAGGCTAATAATATTACCAATTGAAAATACACTATTCCGCTTATTGAAAGGCCTTTTGTTACCTTATATCTTAGCAGTATAATTAAGAAGTATGATCTACTCTATTATAAACCAAAAAGGAGGCACAGGTAAAACAACTACCACAATGAATTTAGGTTGTGCTTTAGCACATTACAAAAAAAGAGTGCTATTAATAGATTTGGATCCTCAAGGAAATTTATCATACGCTTTTGGTTTACATAACACAGGTAAAAATATAGAACAGTTATTGTCTCAAGAAGCCACTTTAAGAGAGGTAATCCATAGAATAGAAAATTTGGATTTAATACCTGCCTCAATAGGATTAGCCAATACTGAAATAAATCTAATCAACCTGGAAGAGCGGGCTTTTCACCTTTCCAAGGTTATTAGTGCTTTGGATTATGATTATATACTAATTGACTGCCCCCCTTCGCTATCATTACTTACCATAAATGCCCTTACCGCATCTGATAGAATATTAATTCCTATGCAGGCTGAGGTACTTAGTGTAAAAGGATTGGATTTGATTTTAGATACAGTTGAAGGTGTTAGAAAAAATTTTAATAAGTCTATTCAGGTTGAAGGTATTTTGGCTGTGATGGTTGACAAGCGTAAAAAACTGACCGAAGACATTATTGATCATATCAAAGACAATTACAACACCCATGTTTTTGATACCCAAATTAGGGTAAATGTAAAAGCTTCAGAAGCACCCTCTTTCGGAAAAAGTGTTTTGTCATATGCCCCGAAATCAACCAGTGCAATTGATTACATAAACTTGGCGAAGGAGATCATCGCCCGAAGAAACTGATATGATTTTGGAGAAAAAAATAGTTACCATAGACTTTAAGTTAGCCACCGAAAAATTTACTGAATTTGATGGAGTAGCATTGTACAATAAATTAGCTCAGTTTTTTGAAGAGAGCTTTTTGTTGATCACCTGTCAGCGCGTGGTGATATCGGCATATGTAACGCATGAATTAGAATTAAAATCGAAGGCTGAAGAACTGATCAAAGTAAAAAAATACAGTTTATATTCAGCGACTGAGGCATCAGCAAACTTTCTTTTCAGCGTAGCATCAGGTTTAGCATCCAAAGTTTTGGGTGAGCATGAAATTCAGGGACAATTATTTAAGTGGTTATCGCTCGGCAGAGAGCTCAGGGCGGTAGGCCCCGTTTTAGATGAATTAGTTCGTCAGGCCATTCATTGTGGTAAGGTAGTTAGAACTAATACTAGTATTGGTTCAAATAACTTGTCCTACGCTTCTATAGCAAAAAGCATTGTTATAACACATTTTGGCAGTATTGATCAGCACTATTTGCTTATTGGTACTGGATCAATTGCGACAAGTTTCATTAAGATTTTAATAAAGCTAGGCGTCTCAAATATCGCTGTGGCCAGTCACGATTTAGCAAGAGCCAGAAGCTTTACAGAAAAATATGGAGGCAAACCACTTTTAATCGAAAATGTAGAAAGTTATTTATCCAGGGCAAATGTTGTAGTCGGTGGTACCCATGGTGAGGTAATTTTTAGCAATAAGTACCACGCTACAGCTGTTTGCCCAAGACATGAAATAGGTAAAGAAGTTTCAGAGAAGCTGATTATAGACTTCGGAGCACCCGCTAATTTCCCAGCCTTAACTTTTGTAAATGCCTATTTTGGATTGGCTGATATTACTAATCGCTTAAACACTAACTATGAGTATCGCGAAAATCAAGTGCCAGCAGCGACAGCAGAAATAACCCGAGAAGTAAACAAGTATATCTTGATGTTTAAAGCCAGAAAGAATAGCCAGCTTATTGGAGATTACTGGCAACAGTTGAAGTCTTTTGAAAAAGAACAATTGGACTGGTTATTTCCAAAAATAAAGCAAGCTACTCTTAAAGAAAAGGAGCTTATTGCAGCTTTTGCGCACCGTCTTTTAAGAAAGGTAGCTAAAAAACCTATCGAAAAATTACGACATAAAGATGCCAGCGCTGAACCTACAAATTCAAAAAGGCTCTTAATAAATAAGCAAAGAAATTAATGAACAAGACAAAACCAAATATTGAAAAGGATACGCTATTTACCAAATTGGGGGGTAAAAAGAGCCTGCAAGTAATCATTGACCAGCTTTACACCCAAGCATCAAATGATGCTTTGCTGAAACCCTATTTGGAGTTATTGAAAGATAGTGCTCAACAGTTTGATGTTGAGCAATACCTTACCTACCTATTAGGCGGTAGAAAAACATTCAGTGGCAATCAGCTCTCTCAGGTAAAAGACATTTTACTTCAAAATGACTTCGAGGAAGCTCATATCATGGCAATTTCAGAGCATACCGAAGATATTTTAAAAAAACTAAAAATTAAAAAACAGTTCAGAGATGAAATGATGACCATTCTGGTCACCATTAAAAATGATTTATTACCAAAAAATAATATTAAAACTATGGCACTAGGAAAAAATTTGAAAGAAGACAATCTGATTCCTAAAAACGAATCAAATGGTAAAAAGACTACAGAAGCATCAAACCTTGATGTAGATTTATTACAGGTAATGGAAGGCTCCGTTTTGTGTATCGTAATGATTAATAAAAAGGGAACCATTCAATTTTTCAATGGCTCAGCGGAGAAGCTTTGGGGTTATGATCGTAGCGAGGTGATCGGTAAAAATGTTAAAGTGCTAACACCTCCAACTATTCGGAAGGAACATGATAGCTACTTAGAAAATTACAATGAGACGGGTAAGAAAAATGTGATGGGATCATCGCGAGAGGTAAAAGCCCTTACCAAAGATGGTCAAGAGGTTGATATATTCCTCTCTTTGAGTGAGTCTACTTCTAATGGCGAAACGGTTTATGTTTCTTTTATTCAAGATATTACTGAAAAGAAAAAGCTTCAGCAAGAGGTGCAAAAACAGCTTGAAGAGACTAAGGCGCAAGAAGAGGAGATGTCCCGAGTTCAAAAAAGAACCGAAGGTATCTTAGAACAAGCAAATGACTCAGTGGTAACGATTGGCGCTGACAAAAAAATACGCTTTTACAATGCTGCAGCTGAAAAAATGTTTGGGTACACCAGGGAAGAAGTGATGGGGCAAAACGTTAAAATGATTGTGCCAATGGAACACAGAGGTAATCATGACCAGTATGTTGATAGCAATATGAACACGGGAGTAAATAAAGTGGTGGGTAAGAGTCGAGATCTTGAGATGAGTCGTAAAGACGGCAGTAAGTTTTGGGGTAATCTTTCGCTTAGTAAAGTTGATGTTGGTGGAGAGTTGCAGTACACGGCTTTTATTAAAGATATTACCATTCAGCGAAATGACACCATGCAAGCTCAACAGGTACAAGCTGCAATAGATACAGGCTTTGCTTCAATAGAATTTGAGCCGGATGGCACAATTATTACAGCGAATAGAAATTTTGTTAAAATACTAGGGTACTCAGATGTGAATGAACTCGAAGGGAAGCATCATAGAGTTTTTTGTGAGGCTAGCTTTACGAACTCTACTGCCTATCAATCTTTTTGGTCTGATTTAGCCTCAGGTAAAGTAAATTCAGGAGAGCATAAGCGCATTACCAAACAAGGTGATGAGATTTGGATCAACGCTACTTATACGCCAGTTAAAGATAACGAAGGTAAAGTAATAAAGGTGATAAAAATAGCCAACGATATTTCAAGTGTTAAATTCCCGGTTATGCACGTTAGTGAAATAATTAAAGGCATCTCACAAGGTAACTTGACCCAAAAATTTGATATGCATGCTGAAGGCTATGTAAAAGAAATGGGTGATGCTTTGAATATTGCCGTTGATAACCTGAGTGATATCTTATCAACTATTGATACGAGTGCTGTAGAGGTTTCTTCTTCAGCAGATGGTATGATGCAGCGTGCTCAGGCCATGAAAAATAATACGGCCGAGGTGGCTTCTGCCATTGCACAAATGTCGAAAGGTGCGCAAGATCAAGCTCAAAGAACCGATGAATCATCGAAATTAGCAGAACAGGTGTTGGCTTCTTCTAATGATATGGAGTCGAAATCTGATGTGATTAATAAAGCAGCAGAAAAAGGTGTTAAAAGCTGCGAGGAAGGTTTAAAGATCATAAAAAACCTTGTGGAAAATATGTCTGGTATAAATGAGTCTGCGGGTTTAACATCAGAATCTATCAAAGTACTTACTGAAAGAGCTGAGGAGATTGGCAGAACATTAAATGTAATTACAGATATAGCGGCTCAAACCAACCTCTTGGCATTAAATGCAGCAATAGAAGCGGCAAGAGCCGGAGAGGCGGGCAGAGGCTTCGCTGTGGTGGCAGAGGAAATCAGAAAACTAGCAGAAGATTCTAGAAAATCTGCTGTTGACATAGAAAAGATCATAGGTGATGTACAGAAGGATACGCAATCGGCCTCGAAAGCTATCGATACTATGACGGTAAGTGTTAAAGAAGGTTCAGGAGCAACAAAATCAGCAGAGAGCATATTTGAAGAAATAGCTGAATCATCTGAAGAAACACTTCAAATGAGTAAGTCAATTAAAGAGGCATCGGGAGCACAAAAGGGGTCTATAGACACAGTAGTGAAGAACATAGAGCAAATTGTTGTAGTAGCTGAAGAAACTGCTGCCGGAACAGAAGAAATTGCTACCTCATCTACTTCTCTTGATTCAGGAATGGAAGAAGTAGCAGCCGCAAGCGATCAGTTAACGAAAATTGCATTAGATCTTAAAGCAAAAGTGAGCAAATTCAAACTGAACTAATCATGGAAACTTTGAGAAATGAAGAGCTAAAGGTAGCTACGAATAAACGAGAAGAAAAAGATGAAACAGGGAACACTATACAATTAGTGGTTTTCAGGCAGGGTGAAGAAGAATATGCACTGCAAATTGACCAGATAAAAGAAGTAGTTATTACCCCTAATATCACCAAAATGCCTCAAACTCCAGAATATGTGAAGGGCGTGGCTAATATTAGAGGGAATATAATTGCTATTCTTAATCTGGAGGAGAAGTTTGGTTTAAAGGCTTCTGCCGAGAATGAAGATGGAAAAAATTTCACACTCGTAATTGAAAGTGAGCAATTCAAAGCAGGCATTCTGGTAAAAGAAGTGCCCAATACCTTGGCCGTTCGGGAGAAGGATATAGAAGAGTCAGTTAATTTGATTCAAGACACTTCTATGGAGCAAAACTACATCTCGGGTATAGTTAAAAAGGACAATCGTCTTATTATTTTAATAGATATACTCAAGGTGATTAACGAAACTGAATTAAATAAAGTAAAGCAAGTAACGTCTTAAACTGAAAAAAAATGTCAAAGAATGTATTAGTAGTCGATGATTCCCTGTACATGCGTACAATAATCAAAGATGCTCTAGAAGCGGAAGGCTTTAATGTAGTAGGGCAAGCCTCAAATGGTGAAGAAGCGATCGATATGGCCTTTGAGTTACAACCTGATTTTATCACACTTGATAACATCTTACCAGATATGATTGGTACAGATATATTGAAAGTGTATAAGGAAGAAGGCCTGACATCAAAAGTGGTCATGATCAGTGCCGTGGGTCAAGAGTCCGTTGTAAATGAAGGCATCTCGCTTGGTGCCATTGATTATATCGTTAAGCCTTTTACGAACGATCAGTTGATTAATGCGCTAATGAAAACTATTTAATAGTAAAAGGATGATCAAAACCCTCATTGTTGAAGATTCTGGCTTAATGCGTTTACGTATTCGTGACGTACTTAGTGCTGATAAAGGCATTAAAGTGATTGGGACAGCCAACAATGGGCAAGAGGGGCTTGAGGCAATTAAATTTTATAAGCCTGATGTAGTCATTACGGATATGATTATGCCTCATTACGATGGACTATATTTAGTAAAAGAAGCCATGGCCCATCACCCTATACCAATAGTGGTTTTAAGTTCTTTAGAAAAAACGAATCAGCAGGTTTTCGAAGCACTTGAATTAGGCGCATTTGGGTTTCTTGACAAACCCAAAAGTACGCGTTCACTGGGGTTTAATCAGCCGCTAATAGAGCTAATAAAAGCTGCAGCAAATGCTAATACTGCTGCATTGAAGAAAAAAGCTGTTAAGCGGAATGACCTTGACCATATATTCAGCAATGAATTTATATATGATTTAGTCGCCATTGGTGCTTCAACCGGAGGGCCAGGAGCCATTGAAATTTTCATTCAAGGCCTACCTAAAACCTTTCCGGTACCCATAGTCATAGCGCAACACATGCCGGCTCGCTTTTTGGAATCTTTTGCCACAAGGCTAAATAATTGTTCAGCATTAAAAATTGAACTGGCGCAAGTAGGAAGATCTCTTCTGCCTAATCATATATATATCTGTCCGGGTACACATAACACGGTTATTACAGAAAATAAATTAAACGGTAAGCCGATATTCGGAAAAGTAATTACCAAGTATTCCGAGTTTAACGAACCGTCTATTGATTGCTTATTTCAATCTATAGCTGAAGTTTACGGCAGCAAATCAGTAGGATTACTGATGACCGGAATGGGAAAAGATGGTGCCTTAGGGCTAAAGAAAATGAAAGAAAAAGGAAGCTTGACAATAGCACAAGATGAAAATAGCTCAATAGTTTTTGGGATGCCAAAGGCTGCTATTGACATTAAAGCAGCTGATTATGTATTAGATATTAAAGAGATTCCTGGCTTTGTAACAAGCTGTTTCAGTTAAAAAACAAAATAATGAGTTCGAAAGAAGAAGAGTATAAAGAGATATTTCTGGCAGAAGCACTTGAAAACTTTGAGGAGATAAATAAGGTGCTTACGCAGTTAGAAAAGGCACCGGCTGATAAAAGCCATATAGATGCCCTTTTTCGAATTACTCATACCTTAAAAGGTAATGCTGCCGGTATGGGTTTTGAAAATATTGGAGATTTAGCCCACGTAATGGAAGACCTATTTGGTGAAGTAAGAAGCCAGAATATAACGCTAAATGAAGATGTTTTCAGCTCTTTGTTTAAGGCTGTTGATATTCTCGGAGCTTTAATAAATGCCATAAAAACAAATGAGAAGGTCGCTTACAGAGGAATTAAAACAAGGCTCCAAATCATAATTCAACGAAATGAGAAATCTACGGGGACAACTGAAAATAAAAAACCCGATAAGGTTGATGTGAAATTGAAGCAGACTGCAGTGAAGCAAACTGTGCCTAAGCAAACAAAAAAGATTGATAATAAAAATCGAGAAGCGCTAGCAAATAATGCTACGGAAAACCAAGCTAATGAGACTGAAGAACCTGAATTAATTCAAACTGAGCATAAAATTACTTTCTCTGACTTGGTACAGGTTCCGGTTAGAAAATTAGACAATTTATTAAACTTAGTAGGTGAATTGATTATTGAACGTGATAGAATTATCGCTTCACATGCTTATAATGGTAAATCTAATGAATATGCCCGTCTTAACAGAATTTCATCCGATCTGCAATATTCTGTAATGGATGTACGCTTAGTTCAGGTGGGATTTTTATTTAATAAATTTCACCGCGTGATAAGGGATGCCGCTGCTATCGAGGGTAAAAAGGTGAAGTTAGAATTGAATGGTATCGATACTGAAATTGACAGAAATATACTACAGATCATTAGTGACTCACTCATTCACTTGATCAGAAATTGTGTAAGTCATGGTATTGAGTTGCCAGCTGAAAGACTAAAAGCTAAAAAGAAAGAAGAGGGAACGGTGTCTCTCAGTGCTAAAAATGATAATGACGGTGTTATTATTGAGATAAAGGATGATGGTAAAGGCATCAACTTAACTAAGGTTAAGGAAAAAGCTTTAAGCAAAGGACTAATCAATAAGGATATGCTTGAGCTAATGAGTAAAGAGGAATTACTGCTAATGGTTTTTGAAGCTGGTTTTTCCACACAAGAACAAGTTTCAGAGTTAAGTGGTAGAGGCGTAGGCATGGATGTTGTTAAAAAGGCTATTGATTCAATCGGTGGAAACATTCGAATTGATACCAATGAGGGCGAAGGCACTATTGTATCATTGAAACTACCTTCTTCCATGGCAGTTAAAGGGACCTTACTATTCAATTTGGAGCAGCAGACATATGCCATTCCACTGTCTTATACAGAAGCAGTAGTTTCTATCTATAAGGCTGATTTGCACAAAGTGAGTAACGGTTTAGTAAGTACGTATTTGGGTAAAACCATATCGGTCGTTTTTCTTAAATACCTTTTTGATGTTGATACCAGCGAATACATACGCTCAAAAAGGGTTTTACAAAAAGGGTTTGACGAGCTCCATCCTGAACAGCAGTTAGATGTAGTAATTGTTTCCTATAACGGACGCACAATTGGTTTAGTGGTAGATAAACTACTACAACAAAAAGAGATAGTAGAAAAACCACTACTTAAGCCCTTAGATCAAATCAAGTTATTGAGTGGAGTTACAATACTTGGTAATGGTAATGTTTGTCCTGTATTAAATATAGCGGCAGTAACCAATTTTATTTTTAATGTTAGTTTAACAAATCACAAGGTTATTTAAGATATGAGCTATTTAAAATCTAATGAGAAAGAGACCGCAATAGAGTTATTAACCAAAGGTTACGAGAAAGCAGCTCTTTCGTTTGCCATAATGACTAAACAGCAAATAAAAATAAAGCCTACAAGAATAGAAATTGTGAGTGAAAGCGATGATTTTTTTATGAATCTGAAGAAAGACAATGAGCTCATATTATTGGAAACATCCATAATTGGAGAGCATGATGGTAAAAGTTATTTGCTCTTCAATAATAAGGAGGCAAATGAGGTTTATAAAACCTGTATGCCCTATAATTCTGATGAGGCAAGTAGGCAGATGGAAACTGAGGCCCTGTTAAAAGAGCTTGATAACATCTTGTCTGCTGCTGTAATTACTGAATTCTCCAACTATATGAAGGCAACCATTTTTGGTGATGTACCAGTAATAATTCACACTAAGCGGTCAGCCCTTAAGCGGAAATTATTTGAAGATATGCAAGATGGTAAAAATGATTATTTTTTATTGGCGGATACCCAATTTGTATTTGAAAATGATACTACGCTTTGCCCACAATTTATTTGGAAACTGACTAAAGGTTTTGTGGATGGTATTAAAGGGAGAATAGATGTTGCTCGAAAAAAAGCCGTGTAGTTATGAAGAATTCAACCAGTTTAGAAAATCTACTTCCTGTAATTGCATTTACATCCTTAGCAGGAATAGAGTATTATTTTAACAATCCCTATTACACGGGTATAGCAATAGCAGCAGCCATAATTTCTTGCTACCTCTCCAAATACCTTTACAGTAAAAAAATAAAAAGGGCGCTAGCGCTTCCTCAAAAATCTCAGCTTTTAACAGAGCTACCTAATTTGTTAGCGGAGAAAGAAAAAAGTATGGATGAGGCCGCAGGTTTAATAGCTGAATTAGGAAATAAGGGCGAAAGAATTTTCACTAATCTGGATGAGCATTCTGCTCTTGGGATTGCCTTAAAGAGTGCTGATACCCAGCTTAAAGATTACAATATAGCAGAGGATAAAAGAAAATGGCGTATTGAGGGCATAGCTAAGTTTAGCGACATGCTTAGAACACATAATGTCTCGATTGAACAATTGTCAAGAGAATTAATCAATGGAATTGTAAAATATATTGGCGCTAACCAAGGAGGCCTCTTTCTTTATAAAAAAGAAGGTGATGATGAATTTTTAGAGCGTACGGCTTGCTATGCTTTTGATAGAAAAAGACTCTCCAAGAAAAGAGTAAGTATCTGGGATGGTCTTATTGGCCAGTGTTTCGTTGAAAAAGATACCTTATATATAACTGACATACCTGTTAATTATGTTGAAATTACTTCCGGCATGGGGCATGCAAATCCAACAAATCTTGTATTAATACCCCTTGTGAACAATGAGAAAATACATGGCGTACTGGAGTTTGCCACTTTTACTCCACTTGAGCAGCATCAAGTGCGCTTTTTGGAGCAGCTTGCCGATAACATTGCCTCCGTTTTTGTTTCTTTGATGACTGCAGAACACACCCAGGCACTTTTAGACGATTCTCAGAAACTAACCGCAGATCTTCAGTCAAGCGAGGAAGAAATGAGACAAAACATGGAAGAACTATCTGCAACTCAAGAGGAGATGGAGCGAAAGCAGTTTGAGCTTGACGGACTAATGAGCGCTATTAATAACACCTTAGGCTTGGCAGAATTGGATACTAAAGGAAATATCATCTTTGCTAACAATATTCTCTTATCAACTTTAGGTTATGACGATGAAGAAATAAAGTCTGTCTCTTATAAAAAATTGGTAGGTCTTACGGATGGTAAATGCGATTTTTTACACAGGATTAATACTGAAGAAATACCAGCCAGAGATTACAGAACGAAAAATAAAAATGATGATTTGTTATGGTTAAATATCTCCTTTTCACCAATAGTTGACGGTCAAGGCAATAGTAAGAAGATATTACTGCTTGCAACAGATATTACCGAAAGAAAGCTCGAGGAAATAGAATTTGAGAAACTTTCGTTGGTGGCAGATAATACTGATAATTCCGTGATCATAACTGATAAGCACGGTATAATTGAATATGTAAACCAAGGGTTTTGTGAAATGACAGGTTATACCAAACCTGAAGTAATGGGCAAAAGACCCGGTGATTTCTTGCAGGGTAAGGAAACTAACAAAGAAACGATAGAAAGAATAGGTCAAAGATTGAGAGAGAATCAACCTGTTTATGATGAAATATTAAACTACACAAAAAATGGCGAAAGTTATTGGATTTCAATGGCAATTAATCCCGTATTTAATGACAATGGAGGCATAGATAATTTTATATCCATTCAAGCCAATATAACTGAAACAAAAAAGAGGGCTTTGGACTTCAGCTATAAGCTTAAGGCTATCAGTAAATCTAACGCCATTATTGAGTTTGATAAAGCCGGCCATATTCTAGAGGCCAATGACAACTTCTTAAAAATCATGGGCTACGATGAAAGTGATGAAATTATAGGAAAACATCATAGTATTTTTGTTGCACAGGAAGAACGTGAATCTGAGGCTTATATAAAGTTTTGGGAAGACCTTGGTACAGGGCAATTCATTAGCGATGAGTTTAAAAGAATCAACAAAAAGGGCGAAACTGTTTGGCTAAAGGGTATCTACAATCCTATATATGACATTAACGGTAATCCGTATAAAATCGTAAAATTTGCTATTGATATTACAAGAGAGAAGCATCTTAAACTGGAAACACAGAAACAAGAGGCAGAACTTTCAAGCCAATTAATGGCAATTAATAATACAATTGCCTCAGTAGAACTGGATATGCAAGGCAACCTCAAGCAAGCCAATGATATCTTTTTAAGCATTACTGGAATCAGCGCTGATTCCATTAAGAAAATGAACTACTTTGACATAATTCCTGAAACAGAAAAAGATAAACCACAAACGGTTTTATTGTGGGATAATCTCCGGGAGGGAAAATTCTTTAGTGGAGAGTTTAAGTTTAAGGATACTACTGGAAAAGAACTTTGGTTGAAAGGAACATTTAACCCTATTAACGACTGGGAGGGTAAACCTTATAAGGTGATGGTGTATGCTCAATTCAATACATCAGAGAAAGAAAAACAGAAAAACTTGACTGGAACGGTAAACGCTTTGAAAAATACTACACCTATCATGGAATTGAATGCGGATGGAACGTTTAAAACAGCAAATGAGCTGTTTTTTCAGGCGTTTGGTTATAAGCGTCTGGCTTTGCGTCAGAAACCCTTCGAAGTATTTTTAGCTAATGATAAAAACACGCCTCAAACAAAAGATATTCTTAAAAAACTAGAAGCTTCACAGGTCGTTGAATATGACCTAAACTACAAAGATGCCCACGGTGAATTAAAAACTTTTCGCACAACTTTCAGCCCCATTACTGACTTAGAAGAAAATCTTGTCAAAGTAGTAGTGATATTGATTGATAGGAAAGTGGTATTAAAGGTTTAGGATGTCAGAAGTTACAACTGCTGAAATACAATCTTTCACTGAGGTCCTATTCAAGAAGTATGGCTTGGATTTTACATGCTATGAACCGCAATCTCTTAAAAGGAGAATTGATAGAGTGTTACATGTTCTGAAATGTAGTAGTATTCATGAGCTTTGGTCAAGAATGCTTAAGGATAAATCGCTACTAAGTACTTTTATGGATGAGTTAA
The DNA here is from genome assembly GCA_963832285.1 of uncultured Cytophagales bacterium. Taxonomy (GTDB): domain Bacteria; phylum Bacteroidota; class Bacteroidia; order Cytophagales; family Cyclobacteriaceae; genus Marivirga. The sequence continues at coordinate 1,646,587 of CAWHTP010000008.1, read as the reverse complement.
GCGTAGGTTTAACATCAATGTTTAGAGAACCTCAGGTTTGGAGCATGCTTAGAAGTATTTTTTATGACTATGCAAATACGCATAGCGCTATAAATATTTGGAATGCCGGCTGTTCTACGGGTGAAGAGATATACACTGTGACCATAGTTTTAAGTGAAATGGGTCTCTTGGATAAGGTGAAGATTTCGGCTACTGATATGAACCAAACAGCTTTATCAATAGCCAAGAATGGCATCTACCATAAAATAAAGATGGTTGATTATGCAAAAAAATATAAAGAGTACAATAAATTTAGTGATTTCTCAAAATTCTATCAGGTAGAGGATGAAAATCATATAAAGATGCATAATGATTTAATTAAGAACGTCAATTTCAAATATCATAATTTGGTAACAGACACGATCTTTGGTAAGTTTGATTTCATCTTTTGTAGAAATGTGATGATTTATTTTGACGGAGCTATGAAGAACAGATTGCTGAGTAAGTTTTATGAACACCTTAATATCGGTGGGTACCTAATAATTGGCTTTTATGATTCGATTCTGCCAGTTGAAGAGAAAGCAAAATATAATAGCGACCTGTCTAAATTAAGAATTTTTAAGAAAATTGCGCAACCATAGTAAATCAGCTCCTTCTGATAAAAACTACTTATTTTTGAGGGCTATGTACAGTTCCCTATGAGTAATGGCAAGTTCTTTTAATGGTAATTTTTTAAGATCTTCAATGAGTCTCGAATGCTTATCAATGTTAATGTTCATCATAAACAATATACTTTTGCTGTAAAGATTTTTCATAACCATCATATAAATAAATAAGAAACTACGTAATATTACTTAATGTTTAACATCTTCCTTTATTCATAATCTTTTTGGCTTTAAAAGATTGTAAGTGAGGTATTTGCTGCTTATTGAGGTAAGCGCAAAATTGTAAACTTTCATGGTAAAATTTTTCATGTTCTGTTGAACTCGGTGTCAATTGCTCTTTCATAATTTATTTATCTAAGTATATTTACTTAACAAGGAACGTAAAGTTAACAGGTTCCGGATTGAATTGATTGAGGATTCTTCTTTCTATTCGATGGATTGTATTATATGAAGGATAAACCAGTCAATAGCTTTGACCACTATGTAAATTTAATGGGAAAGGAATCGGTAAATCTATTAGATAAGAACAAAGTTTTTAATGTGTTAAAGGTGTTTCATCTTCCCTACAATGGTATTCGCTCAAAAATTTCTAAAGATAGGTGATGTCCGCAATAAACCGTGAGGTTGGCGTACAAAAAAGGTCAAGCCTTACATAGGCCTGACCTTTTTCTTGAAAAATATCGCTGTAATTGTTTAATGTGCGTGCCCCAAGTACTTCTCAAATGGCACATGTGGTAAATTGAAAGCTCTTGCTACTGCATCATATACCACATCTCCATTTATAATATTTAATCCGAGAGACAGGTCTCTATTATCTTGGCAAGCCCTAACCCAGCCTTTGTTGGCTAGTTGTATAGCATAAGGTAATGTGGCGTTTGTGAGTGCTAAAGTAGAAGTATAAGGCACTGCTCCTGGCATATTCGCTACGCAGTAGTGCAACACTTCGTCAATAATGTAAGTAGGGTCTTCATGCGTGGTTGGCCTGCAGGTTTCAATACAACCGCCTTGGTCAACAGCCACATCAACCAAAACAGTACCCGGTCGCATCTCCTTTAGCATGTCTCTAGTAATAAGGTGTGGTGCTTTTGCCCCGGGTATTAGAACAGCACCTACAATTAAATCGTGCGTGCTTATCAGCTCCCTTATGTTGTATTCGTTTGACATAAAAGTATTTACGTTGGCAGGCATCATGTCATCAAGGTACCTCAAGCGTGGTAAATTTAAATCCATAATTGTTACATCGGCACCCATACCCGCTGCCATTTTAGCCGCATTGGTGCCCACTACACCACCGCCCAAAATAAGTACTTTGGCAGGTCTAACACCAGGCACGCCACCCAATAGTATGCCGCGGCCTTTCATAGGCTTTTCTAAAAACTTCGCACCTTCTTGAATGGCCATCCTGCCGGCTACTTCCGACATCGGCACCAAAAGCGGTAAGCTCCGGTCAGGTTTTTCCACTGTTTCATACGCCAAGCATATCGCTTTACTTTGGATCATGGCATGTGTAAGTGGTTCGTAGGAAGCAAAGTGGAAATAGGTAAACACTAACTGACCCTCCTTAATAAGCCTATATTCAGGCTCAATAGGCTCCTTAACCTTCATAATCATATCTGCCTTGGCATAAACACTTTCAATATCAGGTAATAAGTGAGCACCCGCCTCAGCAAATTCCTCGTCTGAAAAACCACTGCCCTCGCCAGCGGTTGACTGCACGAATACCTGATGGCCATGCTTCAGCAATTCCTGAGCACCACCGGGAGTAAGCGCTACGCGGTTTTCATTATTTTTTATTTCCTTTGGTACACCAACAATCATAAGGTAGTATTTTTTATTTATGGCAAATATAAATAAGTACATGTTAAAAGAGCACCTTGTTTGTGCTTTTTTACGTTAACCTTCTTTTATCATTCGGACACAATTTTATTCTCTTTGGTATTTTTAAATAAGAGAATAAAATTTTGCTAAGGATGTATTAGTCAAAATATTAGCTTGAAATGTTAGGGCTAAAGCGATTAGAAACAAAATAATCGACTTAAACATGGTTAATGGATTGGTTTGAATAGCTCACGTTTTTAATTAAATTTGTTGAGTTTATGAAAGAGGCAAATTATTTTTCTGACTTAAAAGAAGGTTCGTTTATGGCATCTACAAAAAAAGCAAAGGCTGAATCAAGTAACAAGCAAGAAATTTTAAGCGATTATAAGCTTGCTTGGGAAAGTAGGCATGCCAGCCTTATGGGACGCAAGGAAGTGTTTATGGGCAAAGCTAAGTTTGGTATTTTTGGAGATGGTAAAGAATTAGCCCAAATCGCCATGGCTAAATCCTTTCAAAATGGAGATTTCCGCTCCGGTTATTACCGAGATCAAACATTTATGTTCGCCATTGGTGAACTTAATTTGCAGCAATATTTTGCTCAACTTTATGCACATGCTAACATTGAGGCAGATCCGGCCTCAGCAGGAAGACTTATGAACGGCCACTTTGCCACACGTATGTTGGATGCTTCCGGTGAATTTGTCAATTTAACCAAGTCTAAGAATAGCTCAGCTGATGTTTCGCCTACTGCTGCCCAAATGCCTCGTTTATTAGGTTTGGCCTTTGCCTCCAAGCTATTTAGGCAGAATCAAGGATTACATACGAAAGAACTAGCAAAATTCTCTAATGACGGTAACGAAGTAGCTTTTGGAACTATTGGCAATGCATCCACAAGCGAAGGGATGTTTTATGAAACCATTAATGCCGGGGGAGTACTACAAGTGCCTATGCTGGTTTCTGTTTGGGACGATGGTTACGGTATTTCCGTTCCGCAAGAATACCACACTACTAAAAACAGTATCTCAGAGGTGCTCTCAGGTTTTCAGCGCACCGCAGAAAAAAAGGGCTATGAGATTTACACTGTAAAAGGTTGGGACTATAATGCTTTGATCAGTACTTATAAAAAAGCCAGTAATGTATCACGCAAGGAGCATGTACCTACCTTGGTGCATGTTTTGGAAATGACTCAGCCCCAGGGGCACTCTACCAGTGGTTCTCATGAGCGTTATAAATCAAAAGAACGACTGACGTGGGAGGCGGAACATGATTGTCTTTTGCAGTTTAAAAAATTTATTTTAGCCGAAGGTGTAGCTACAGAAGATGAGCTGGAAGCGATTGAGAATCAAGCAAAAAAAACAGCAAAAGAGGCAAAAGAGGCTGCTTGGAAAGCGTTTATTGGCGAAATAAAGGAGGAGCAAAGCGAAGCAGTTCAATTACTTGAAGCTTTTAGTAAAGAATCGTCAGATACTCAGGCTGTTTCGGATATTATAAAGGAACTGAAGTCAGAGATGAATCCTTTAAAATTACACGTAATAAAAGCTGTAAAAAAGGCTTTAAGGCATAGCCGCGCTACTAATTTAGCAAGCCGCAACAAATTAAAAAGTTGGCTACATGCTACTATGGAGCAAAACGAAGAAAGATTTAGCTCACACCTATACAGCCAATCAGATCAAGCTGCTGCAAAGGTAGAAGCGGTTGCTGTTACTTATGACAACGATGCAGAAAAAGTAGATGGCAGAGAAGTGCTTCAGGCCTGTTTTGATGCTGCGCTGAGCCGCGACCCAAGAGTATTTGCTTGTGGCGAGGATGTAGGCAAGATAGGAGATGTGAACCAAGCGTTTGCCGGCCTGCAAGATAAGTTTGGAGAGCTGCGAGTAATGGATACCGGCATACGAGAATGCACAATAATCGGACAAGGAATAGGTGCTGCGCTTAGAGGTTTACGACCTATTGTAGAAATTCAATATTTAGATTATTTGCTATATGCGCTGCAGACACTATCAGATGATTTGGCATGTTTGCAGTACAGAACCAGGGGAGGGCAAAAAGCGCCATTGATTATAAGAACCAGAGGCCATAGGCTGGAAGGTGTTTGGCATTCAGGTTCACCCATGGGCATGATTTTACATAGCCTACGAGGAATAAATATACTCGTGCCTAGGAATATGACGCAGGCAGCAGGTTTTTACAACACCATGCTAAAATCTGATGAACCGGCACTTATTATAGAGTGCCTCAATGGTTACCGTTTAAAGGAAAGTATGCCTAGTAACATTGGTGAATTTGCTTTACCCTTGGGGCAGGTTGAAATCCTGCGGGAAGGTACTGATATTACTGTAGTTACCTACGGTTCTATGTGCCGCGTGGTAGCTGAGGCTGCTATCCAACTAGCTGAATATGATGTTTCTATTGAGATTATTGATGTGCAGACCTTATTACCGTTTGATGTGACAGCGCAAATAGTAGAATCTGTAAAAAAAACCAATAAAGTAGCGTTTGCCGATGAGGATGTTCCCGGTGGTGCCTCAGCTTTTATGATGCAACAAGTATTAGAGGAACAGCATGCATACCGTTATCTCGATGCCCAGCCCATAACCATTACCGGTAAGGAGCACAGGCCGGCTTACGGATCGGATGGTGATTACTTCTCCAAACCCAATCCGGAAGAAATTTTTGACAAGCTCTATGCGCTGATGAATGAGTATAATCCGGAGCAATATCCGGAGATTTAAAAGCCGAAAACAGCTGATTTTTTGCTTTTGAGACTAATAATAGCATAGTTCAACTTAAAAGGAGATTTTATTTATTTATAATTATTCTAAATTGTTACACTAAGCAACTATATTTAGCAAGTAACAAGCTTATATACAGTTTCTTATACTTTACTTAGTACATGCTAAGCTAAAACAGTGCAAATTGTGCCTTAAATGTATTTGAAATAAAAACCACGGGTAGTAGATTTGTACTTTATTAAAATTAGTGTTTTTAAATGCTAAATGAATTATTAAATATGTCCTTAAAAAAGTTTATCACACCTGCATCTCTTCTGACGTTTCTTTTTGTGAGTATTCTTTCTATCACTTTTAACCAATCCGTTTATGGTCAAGCTGCTGAAGTACCTACTGAGGAGGCTGCCATAGCTGAGGGAAAAACGTTGTTTCAAAACAACTGTGCAGTTTGTCACGCAGTTCAGAAAAAAGTGATTGGCCCGGCACTTAAAAACGTTTATGAGAGAAGAGAATTGCCTTGGCTAGTTACGTTCATTTCCAATTCGCAAAAGGTTATAGCCAGTGGCGATGAATATGCGGTGAACTTATACAATGAGTACGGAAAGGCAGTAATGCCTAGTTTCGATTATTTTGAAGAGAGCCAGATAAAAAATATCATTGGGTATATTAAGCAACAAACAGAGAACCCTCCTGCGGCACAGGTAGCAGCTGCTGATGGCGATGGTGCTGTTGCAGCTGGTGGCGGTGGAGGAACCGGCATCCCGCAAGAATACCTGTACCTCATTTTAGGCGGATTTGTATTAGTTCTTATTCTTATTTTGGTAGTGCTGGTAATGATTGTTACGGTGTTAACAAAATTTGTAAACAACAAAGAGGATGTAGAGCAATCAGACAAAGAATACATTAACCAACGCTTTAGTGTTGGGAAGCTGGTGAAAAGTAATGGTTTTCTGTTTTTTATTATCTTTTTATTTACTGTTATTGTAGTTAAAAATGTACTAGACGGTCTATATGTGGTAGGTGTACAGCAAGGCTACCAGCCAACTCAACCTATTGCTTTCTCGCATGAGTTGCATGCCGGGCAATATGAAATAGAATGTCAGTATTGCCATACAGGCGTAATGATCAGTAAGAGCGCGAACATTCCTTCGGCTAATATCTGTATGAATTGTCATTCAGCCATTAAAACGGAATCGAAGCAAATAGCAAAAATTTATGCTGCAATAGATTACGATCCGGAAACGGGCGAATATGGAGATAATATTAAGCCTATTGAGTGGGTAAGGGTACATAATTTACCTGATTTGGCCTATTTTAATCACTCGCAACACGTAAACGTGGGTCAAATTGAATGCCAAACCTGCCATGGACCAATTGAAGAAATGGCGGTGGTTAAGCAGTGGAATACCTTAACTATGGGTTGGTGTATAAACTGTCACAGAGAATCAAAAGTACAAACAAAAGGAAATGATTACTATAATGACTTGGTGAAAGCGCACGATGGGGGAGAGCTCAAAGTGGTTGACATCGGTGGTTTAGAATGTTCTAAATGTCATTATTAATTAAAACTAATTTACTTCATTAATCATAGATATGAGTAATCAGCAAAAAACATATTGGAAAGGCACTGAGCAGTTAACCAACGAGCCATCGTTTGTAGCTAAAGCAGAAAAAGAATTTCCGACATATTTACCAATAAATGAGGATAAAGAAGTCAATGATGGGAAAGCTTCCAGAAGAGACTTTCTTAAAATGATGGGTTTTGGTGTGGCTGCTGCTTCTTTAGCAGCTTGCGAAGCACCCATCAGAAAGGCTATTCCTTACGTAAACAAACCGGTAGCTATTGATCCGGGTATTCCAAATTATTACGCTTCTACCTACGCTGAGGGTGGTAATTATGCCAGTATAGTGGTAAAAACTAGAGAGGGAAGGCCTATAAAAATTGAAGGAAATAAGTTTTCTTCCATCACACAAGGTGGTGTAAATGCACAGGTTGAAGCTTCTGTTCTGTCGCTTTACGATGAAGAAAGATTGAAAGGCCCTTTAAAAAATGGTGAGGCAGCCACTTGGGAGGCTGTTGATAAAGAAATAATGAAACAGCTTGCCACCATAAGTGCCGAGGGTGGAAAAATAAGTGTAGTTACTTCTACTATAATGAGCCCTTCAACTTTAAAGGCCATTGAGGAGTTTACTAATAAATTTGGCAATGCAGAGCATATAACTTACGATGCCATTTCTGCCCAAGGACTTTTGGAAGCTAATAAAGAAATGTTTGGGGTAAGAGGAATCCCTTTCTACGATTTTAGTAAGGCAGAGGTGATCGTTAGTATCAACAACGACTTTCTGGGTACAGGATTTTCACCTATTGAGCATACCAAGCAGTATAGTAAAACCAGAAAAGTATCTGACAAGAAGAAGGCCATGTCTCGGCATTATCAGTTTGAGACGAACCTATCATTGACGGGTTCAAACGCTGATTACAGAACGCCTATCAAGCCAAGCCAAGAAGGTTTAGTGGTAGCGTCATTGTACAATGAAGTAGCCAGAATGACTGGTAATGCAAGTGTTAGCTCTTCAAAAATGGAAGTAGCAAGTATATCAAAAGCAGCGAAAGATTTGGTTGGCGCTAAGGGTAAATCTTTGGTGGTAGCAGGGTCGAACGACAAAGATGTTCAGCTATTGGTTAACGGAATTAACAGCATGTTGGGCAACTACGGCACTACATTAGACATTAATCAGCAGCTTTATTACAGAAAGGGTGATGAAGTGGCATTTAATGATTTTGTAAACGATGCCAAAGCAGGTACTATTGGAGCTGTTATTTTTTACGGAGCTAATCCTGCCTATAACTCACCTAGAGCTGCTGAAATAGCAAAGGCAATAAAAGGTACTAAATTGTCTATTTCACTTTCCGACAGAAAAGACGAAACAGCGAGTTTAGTTACTTATGTGGCGCCTGACCACCATTTTCTGGAGGCTTGGAACGATGCCATGCCTAAAGATGGTGAGCTAAGCTTAACGCAACCTACCATTTCACCATTGTTTAAAACGCGCCAAGCGCAGGATTCATTCCTAAAGTGGAGTGGGAGCACAGCCACTTATTACGATTTTTTAAGAAGTAATTGGGAAAGCAAATACTACGCAAGCCAAGAGCCTACTTTTGATATGTTTTGGGATAGAACATTATATAATGGCGTTTTTAAAACTACTGGTAAAGCTTCTCAAGTTGCTGCTCAAGAAGCAGATTTTTCAGGTGCTGCAAGTAGCATTAACAAAAACTACAAAGCCAAGAGCGAAGGTTTGGAAATTGCATTTTATCAGAAAATATCAGTTGGTGATGGTAGCCATGCAAACAATCCTTGGTTACAGGAATTACCCGATCCTATTTCGAAAGCCGCTTGGGATAATTATGCAACCATTTCTCAAAAAATGGCAAATGAACTAGGCATTAAAGTAGTGGAAGGAAAAACATCACTTATTACCCTCTCCATAGATGGCAAATCAATGGAAGTACCTGCATTGGTACAACCCGGCCAAGCTATTGGCACTATTGGTTTAGCAGTAGGGTACGGTAGAAAAATGGCCGGAAAGGTGGGCAATGAAATTGGTTTTGACGTGTATCCTTATTTAGGAATTGTAAATGGAACACAAGCCATGTACAACACAACTAATGTGAGTGTGGGTGATGTATTAGGTAGTTATCAGCTAGCGCAAACACAAACCCAGCAGACATTTTTAGGAAGGCAAACCGTTATACAAGAAACTTTACTTAAGGACTATAAAAAGAAGGATTGGAAAAGAGATTTTCAGCCGCATGTAGCAACAAGTAAGGGAAAGGTAGCACCATCGAAATTAACACTTTGGAACGGCCATAAATATAATAACCACCATTGGGGCTTAGCTATCGACCTTAATTCTTGCACCGGTTGTGCAGCCTGTACCATTGCTTGTCAGTCGGAAAATAACATACCGGTAGTAGGTAAAGCGGAAGTAGTAAACCGTAGAGATATGCAGTGGATGCGTATTGATAGGTATTATAGTTCTTCAAAAGGAGCAGAATCTTATAAAGAACTGGAAGAGGCCGCTGAAAATCCGGAAGTAACTTTCCAGCCGATGATGTGCCAGCACTGCAACAATGCACCGTGCGAAACGGTATGCCCGGTTGCGGCTACAACGCATAGTTCTGAAGGCTTAAACCAAATGACTTACAACAGATGTGTGGGCACAAGATACTGCGCAAATAACTGTCCTTATAAAGTGAGGAGATTTAACTGGTTTAAATACCATGACAATAGCAAGTTTGATAAAAACTCCGCTATGAATAATACCTTGGGTAAAATGGTGTTAAATCCTGATGTAACAGTACGTTCCCGCGGGGTGATGGAGAAATGCTCTATGTGTATTCAGCGTATTCAGGCAGGTAAATTAACTGCTAAGAAGGAAAAAAGAGAACTTGAAGATAAAGATGTAACTACTGCATGTGCATCAGCTTGCCCATCGGATGCCATAGTTTTTGGAGATTTGAACAATGCGAAATCAAACATTTCTAAATACCTCGAATTAAAGCAAAGCGATGATGAGCCTATTAAAGAGGTGAACAACGAGCGAGCTTATCATGTACTGGAAGAGCTGCGGGTTTCACCCAATGTTTGGTACATGACCAAGGTTAGAAACAAAGACAAAGAAAGTAACGAGGCTTAATTATTTAATTGATATAATATGGAAGTCACTTCACCGGTAAGAGAAGTATTAGTAACTGGAAATAAAACCTACCACGATGTGTCGCAAGACGTTTGTAGACATGTGGAAGCCAAACCAAACCCAAGATGGATGGCTGCAATGGCAATTTCATTGGGTGCCCTTTTTACAGGTGGTTATGCCTTGGCCATTACCTTATGGGATGGAATTGGCGTTTGGGGACTGAATAAAACGGTAGGATGGGCTTGGGATATCACCAATTTTGTATGGTGGGTAGGTATTGGCCATGCAGGTACATTAATTTCTGCCGTACTCCTGTTGTTCCGCCAAAAATGGAGAACCTCCATTAACAGAGCAGCAGAGGCCATGACAATTTTTGCGGTTATTTGTGCCTTATTGTTTCCATTAATCCATACAGGAAGGCCGTGGTTAAGTTTCTACTGGTTTGTACCCATCCCTAATACCTGGGGTTCATTATGGGTAAATTTCCACTCTCCTTTATTGTGGGATTTCTTTGCCATATCAACTTATTTCTCTGTATCCTTAGTTTTCTGGTACATCGGTCTTATTCCTGATTTTGCTACCATAAGAGACAGGGCTCAAAATAAGATATCTAAAGCCATTTATGGGGCGCTAAGTTTCGGTTGGGATGGCGCTGCCAGAACATGGCAACGATATGAAACAGTTTCGCTGGTATTAGCCGGTTTGGCTACTCCTTTGGTACTTTCGGTACACACTATTGTATCTATGGATTTTGCCACTTCGGTTATACCGGGCTGGCATACTACCATTTTTCCTCCATATTTTGTGGCGGGTGCAATTTTCTCAGGCTTTGCCATGGTGCTAACCCTAATGCTGGTTACCAGAAAGGTTTATAAATTGGAAGATTACATTACCATTAACCACATAGAGCTCATGAACATAATTATTATGATTACAGGCTCAATTGTGGGTGTAGCTTATATTACTGAGCTTTTTATGGCTTGGTACTCAGGAGTGCAGTATGAGCAATATGCCTTCTTAAATAGAGCAACCGGTCCTTATTGGTGGGCTTATTGGTCAATGATGACCTGTAACGTGGTGTCTCCACAACTTTTCTGGTTCAAGAAAATTAGAACAAGTTTATGGGGAACATTTATACTCTCAATAGTGGTGAATATAGGTATGTGGTTCGAACGATTTGTAATTATTGTTACCTCATTGCATAGAGATTATTTGCCATCGAGTTGGGCTATGTTTAGTCCTACAATTTATGATATGGGTATTTATTTATTCAGTTTCGGATTGTTCTTTACGTTGTTCTTTTCCTTTGCCAAGTTCTTCCCGGTGATAAACATGGCAGAGATAAAAGCGATATTGAATTCAAGTTCAGGTGAAATTGCTAACAAAAAATAACAATGGAAAGCGGTAAAAACTTTGTGTACGGAATTTTTGATCAGGAAGAAACGCTTATGAGCGCTGTTCGAACTATTAGAAAAAGTAATGTTAAAATTCATGAGTGCTATACCCCTTATCCTGTGCATGGATTGGATGAGGCTTTGGGTTACAAAAGATCGCGCATATCTATAGCTGCCTTTATGTTTGGGATATTAGGTACTTGCCTGGCCTTTCTAATGATGATTTATATGATGGGTATTGATTGGCCAATGATCATTGGTGGAAAGGATTTTATTGCCATTCCATCGTTTGTACCTGTAGCTTTTGAAGTTACAGTACTTTTAGCAGCGTTCGGGATGGTAGGAACATTCTTCGTTATCAGTAATTTAAAGCCTTATGGCAAACCTAGAACTTTTGATATAAGAAGTACTGATGATAAACATGTGTTAACTATTGATTTAGCTGGTAACAATAAGAAAATAGAGGAGCTAAATGAGCTTTTAAAAAGTTCAGGTGCTTCGGAAGTGAATGAAAAGAAATTTTAAGCTGAACTCATTTAAAATGTCAAAAAATACTTATAAACTCCTATCTATTCCCATAATAGCATTTTTGTTGGCCTCCTGTGGTGCCGGCAAAGATGATACGGGGACGGAGTATGCGCCTAATATGTATCATGCGGTTTCCTATGAGCCTTTGATACAAATTACTGATACCGATGAAGGAAATTGGGTCAATTCAGATGAAAATGGATATGGTGAATATTATAGCTCAAATCCTAATAATGCTTTTTCGATGAATATGAGGGAGCCCGTTGAAAATACTGTTTCAAGAGCCGAAAATGGCATGCTGCCTTATAGACTTCCGAAAGACAGTGTTGATTTAGCCAGTAGGATAATGAAAAATCCTTTGCCTAATACGAATGAAGTGTTGGCTGAGGGTCAAGTATTGTATACCAAATATTGTACGCATTGCCATGGTGTAAATGGAGGTGGTTCAATGGATGAAACCGCTAAAGTAGGAGTTGTGTACAAAGGAGTTCCGTCTTATCAGGCGGGCGCCACCTCTCAATTGTCGGAAGGACATATATTCCATATTATAACACATGGCATTAGAAGAATGGGGGCACACGGTTCGCAGGTGCAGCAAGAAGACAGATGGAAAATTGTACGCTATGTGCAAACTTTGCAGGGTAATGAAAGTACAGCATCTGATGCAGCACCGGAACAAGCTACAGACAGCACTTCGGAAGAAGGAAGTAAGCAGGAGCAAGTAGTAGCAGAATCAGCTGCCATGGCGAGTAGTAACACACAGTAAGTAAAAAGTCAGGTAAGCAAGATATAAAGAATTTAAAATATGACTGAAGAAAGATTTGAATTCGTCTCTAAAATAAAAAAGACGCTATCAATTGTAGCAATTGTAGGTGTGGTTTTATTTGGCTTGGGCCTTTATTTTGCCATTACCAGCAGCGGACACAGTGAGGAGGAAGGATCCACCGCGGAAATGCATGAAGGTGAGATGCATGATGCAGCTATTATTGTTGATGATTTGGAAGGTGCACATGAAACTGAGGATTATGATCAGGATCACATGGATACGGCCGATCATTCAGAGGCTGGACATGATGAACATGCGGAAGGTGCACACGGTGAAGAGCATGCCTCTTGGCTGAAAAGAATTTACGCCAACCTATGGATTAACAACATGTATTTTATAGGTATTGCCTTGCTAGGTGTGTTTTTTGTAGCTATACAATACGTATCACAAGCCGGTTGGTCTGCTTCGCTTATACGTATTCCCATGGCTTTTGGTAACTGGTTACCAATAGGCCTAGTGCTCACGGCACTTATTTTTATTTTTGGTGGACATGATATTTTTCATTGGACACACGACTACCTTTATGATGAGGCCAGCCCGCTTTACGATGAAATTATTGCCGGTAAACAAGGTTATTTAAATACCCCATTTTTTATTGGGCGTATGGTGGTATATTTTGTAGTGTGGTTTTTGATGTTCCGTTGGATAAGAGGAAAATCACTAGAAGAAGATAGAAATGGCGGACAGCAGTACTTCTTTAAATTAAGAGCTATATCTGCAGGTTTCATTGTTTTTTTTGCTGTAACATCCTCTACCGCAGCGTGGGACTGGATTTTGTCTATTGATACGCACTGGTTTTCTACCATGTTTGGCTGGTACGTTTTTGCCAGTTGGTGGGTAACAGCATTAGCGGCAATAACTTTAGCTACAATATTATTGAAAGAGGCCGGATACCTGAAAATAGTAAATATTGGCGTGCTGCACGATCTCGGTAAGTTTGTGTTCGCCTTCTCAATTTTCTGGACTTATATATGGTTTTCGCAGTTTATGCTAATCTATTATTCCAACATTCCTGAAGAAACAGTTTACTTTATTGAGAGGCTGACTAGCGACCATTACAGCATGTTATTTTTTGTTAATCTTATACTAAACTTTTTCTTTCCATTTTTGGTTTTCATGCCAAGAGATGCAAAGCGCCATACAGTATTCTTAAAAATTGTTACTATTGTGGTTTTAATCGGTCATTGGTTTGATTTTTACCTGATGGTAACACCAGGTGTTATGAAAGAAGATGGCGGTTTCGGATTATTGGAAATAGGTATGGCATTAATTTTTGGAGTAGCCTTCTTGTTTGTTGCATTAACAAGCTTAGCAAAGTTACCACTGGTGGCAAAAAATCATCCTATGTTGGAAGAGTCGAAGCATCATCACGTATTTTAATTATTTAATAACAGAACTTATATGTTTAATTTAGCTATTGGTTTAGGTGTCATTCTTTTATTAGCAATTTTATTTCTAATATTTAGAATATCCTCATTAATAGGAGTTGCTAAAGGCAACTCACAGAAAATTACTACAGGTTCCAATAAATTTAATGCCGCTTTCTTTTTGGTATTTCTTATTGGTGCGGGTGGTCTTTTCTTTTGGTATTCAATTAAAGAATTTAATAATTACCAATTGCCTGTAGCTTCAGTGCATGGTGAGGAATATGAATACATGTTTTGGTTAACAATGGTCGTAACCGGAGTAGTATTTTTACTTACACAAATCCTCCTTTTCTACTTTGCTTGGAAATACCAGTATAAGAAAGATTCTAAAGCACTTTTTTACCCTGACAATAATAAGCTAGAAGTGGCTTGGACGTTTGTTCCTGCTGTGGTTTTGGCGGTACTTGTATTTACAGGCTGGAGAGTTTGGACTGACGTTACTGCTCCCGCTCCTGAAAATACTAATAACATTGAAATAATGGGTTACCAATTTGCATGGGAGGTGCGCTACCCCGGCACTGATGGAGATTTAGGAAAACATAATTACATGAAGATTGATGCTGTTAATTCCTTTGGTATAGATTTTTCAGACAAGTCGTCTTATGATGATTTTACCTACAGAGACATGGTTATTCCAAAAGGAGAGCCTGTTACATTTAACATTAGAGCGCGCGATGTGCTGCATAGCGTATTTGCACCGCACTTTAGGTTAAAGATGGATGCCGTACCCGGTATGCCTACTTCGTTTACTTTTACAGCTACAAAATCCACCGAGGAGATGAGGGAAGAATTAGATGATCCTGAATTTAATTATGAGATTGCTTGTACAGAGGTATGCGGAAAAGGGCATTTTTCCATGAAGAAAAATTTGGTAGTTCTTGAGCCTAAGGAGTACATTAAATGGTATGCAGAGCAGGAATCTTTTTTAAAGAGAAATCCTGAATACTTGGCGGATGTACCGGCTGATTTAAAAGAAATTGCACTCCTGAAAACAGGAATTGAAAACAAGGAGTTAGCAAAATAAATAACGAAAAAGTAAAGTTATGTCAACAACGGCAGTAGAAGTTAAGGTAGTTCACGATACTCACGAAGAGGAGCATCACGATCACAATCAGAGTTTCATCTCTAAATATATTTTCACAACCGACCATAAAATGATCGGTAAGCAATTCTTGGTTTCCGGTATACTTTGGGGACTAATAGGCGTGGCTATGTCTGTTATCTTTAGGCTACAATTGGGCTTTCCTGAAATGCAGCTAGAGTTTCTGCGCCCTATTTTAGGAGGATGGATTACAGAAGCAGGTAAGTTAGACGCTGAGTTTTATTTGGCTTTAGTAACCATGCATGGTACCATCATGGTGTTTTTTGTACTTACAGCTGGTCTATCCGGTACGTTTAGTAACTACCTCATACCATTACAGATAGGTGCAAGAGATATGGCTTCCGGCTTTATGAACATGTTGTCATACTGGTTCTTTTTTATATCATCTGTTGTTATGATGACCTCTATATTTATAGAGACCGGTCCTGCAGCAGGTGGTTGGGTGGTATATCCACCGCTTAGTGCGCTTCCTGAAGCTATTCAAGGCTCACAGCTTGGCATGACGCTTTGGTTAGTAGCCATGGTATTCTTTATTGTGTCCATGCTTCTGGGGGGTATTAACTATATTACTACGGTAATTAATTTGAGAACGGAGGGTATGTCCTTTACAAGATTACCACTCACAATATGGGCATTTTTCTTAACAGCTGTTATTGGGCTACTATCATTCCCTGTTCTTTTTGCTGCGGCATTGCTTTTAGTATTCGACAGAAGCTTTGGTACCTCATTTTACTTATCCGAAATATATATAGGTGGAGAGGCACTTCCCAATATGGGAGGAAGTCCTATTCTCTACCAGCATTTGTTTTGGTTTTTAGGTCATCCGGAAGTATATATTGTACTACTACCTGCTTTAGGAATAACTTCTGAGGTAATAGCCACAAATTCAAGAAAGCCTATATTTGGTTACAAAGCCATGATCGGTTCAATGTTGGGTATAACTGTACTGTCTTTTGTGGTATGGGCTCACCATATGTTTGTATCCGGTCTTAATCCTTTTTTAGGATCTGTATTTATGTTCTTAACTTTGATCATTGCAGTACCTTCAGCAGTAAAAGTCTTCAATTATTTAACTACTTTATGGAGAGGTAACATTATTTTTACACCTGCCACTTTATTCTCCATCGGCTTAGTTTCATTTTTCATATCAGGGGGCTTAACGGGTATTTTCTTGGGTAACTCTGTTATTGATATTCAATTGCACGATACCTACTTTGTTGTAGCACATTTTCACCTTGTAATGGGTAGTTTATCTATTTTTGGATTATTAGCGGGTGTTTATCATTGGTTCCCTAAAATGTTTGGACGAATGATGGATGAAAAATTGGGCTACATTCACTTTTGGTTCACATTCATTGGAGTTTACATGATTTTCTTCCCGATGCATTACATTGGTATAGCCGGTTTTCCAAGAAGATATTATTCATGGACCAACTTTGATGCTTTCAGTTCTTACACTGATTTGAATATGTTTGTTAGTATTGCTGCTATTATTACGGTGGTAGCGCAGTTTATCTTCTTGTTTAATTTCTTTTACAGCATGTACAGAGGCCGTAAAGCACCTCAAAATCCGTGGAGATCCAACACACTTGAGTGGACTACGCCTATTGAGCCGGGTCATGGTAACTGGCCGGGTAAAATCCCTGCGGTTTACAGATGGCCTTACGATTACAGTAAGCCCGGTGCTGCGGAGGATTTCATTCCGCAAAATGTGCCGTTATCCGCTACGCCTGAGTCAAACTTGCCATTTGAGCAAGAGTTAGCCAAAAAAGAGGTGAAGGTGACGGAGGGTAATGCCAGTACAACAGCCTAGATCCACCTATTTAGTAAGCAGCTACTATCGTAATCTTATAACTGTTACGGTAGTAGCTGTTTATCTTTTAATACTAGCCGGTGGTATTGTTCGAAGTACCGGCTCAGGTATGGGATGCCCTGATTGGCCAAAGTGCTTCGGTACATGGATACCTCCAACCTCAGTTAATGAGCTTCCGGCTGATTATCAAGTGTTCTATTCAGATTACCGACACACAAAAAACGTGCGTTTTGCTAAGTATCTCGATGTGTTTGGTTTTGGTGAGATCGGACAAAAAATTCTTGCTGATGAAAGCATAAGAGTAGAAGCTCAGTTTAATGTTTATAAAACATGGACTGAATATATTAACCGTATTATGGGGGTAATTGTAGGTTTTCTTATTGTGCTATTATTGGCTGGTGCTATAAAATATATTAAGACCAGCAGAAAAATATTCTGGTTGGCTTTTGCTTGTTTTGTAGCTGTTATTTTTCAAGGCTGGCTCGGCTCAATTGTAGTGTCCACCAACTTGTTACAATGGTTAATTACTTTGCACATGGTTATTGCCGTTATTATTGTTGCGCTAATAGTGGCATTATTCTACTTCAGTAGTAGGCCTAGTGATAAAAAAATTGAATTGATTAACAGAAAAAGTATAACACTCTTACTGGTGATCAACCTTTCGTTATTATTGGCTCAAATTATTTTGGGCACGCAGGTGCGGGAGTTACTGGATATAGTGGCAGAACAAATGGGAAATAGCGCTAGGGGAAATTGGATTGATAACATAGGACTAACATTTATAGTGCATAGGTCATTTTCCATTCTATTATTAATGATGGCTCTTCTACTTTTTTATTTCTTGTATAAAGCGAACTCTAGTGCAAATTCATTGGTTTCTTACACAAAGTTTTTAATAGTTTTATTTGTACTCGAAATCCTTAGCGGGGCAATAATGGCTTACTTTGCAATACCGGCATGGGTACAGCCACTACATTTATTATTAGGTACTTTGTTAGTAGGATGGCAATTTTATTTGCTGCTTTATGTAATTTACAGTCATAAATTAAAGAATGTCCATGCAGTATCCTGAAGCGTATGGTTTAGATCAATCGGTGGTGTTTAGTCAAAAAGTAAAGGCTGCTTTTATGTTGCTGAAACCCAGGCTGAGCCTATTGGTTTCCTTTAGCTCAGCTTTTGGTTATGTTTTGGGTTTTTCTGGGAGTTCGCTCAATTGGTTTTTACTATGCATGCTAGCTTTAGGAGGTTTCTTGGTTTCAGGGGCTGCCGTTACCATCAATCAAATGCTAGAGGTGAAGTATGATGCACTGATGGAGAGAACAAAAAACAGGCCGTTGCCGGCTCACATTCTTACTATGTGGGAAGCCGCTATAGTGGCTGTAGTAACCGGAGTTGCAGGTTTATTAGTGCTAGCCATTTATACAAACTTAGCAACTACTTTACTGTCATTTTTATCGCTGGTGCTTTACAGTTTTGTATACACGCCTTTGAAAAGAGTTGGGCCTATTGCAGTTTTGGTTGGAGCCATACCGGGCGCATTGCCACCTTTATTAGGTTGGGTAGCTGCAACAAACAGTTTTGGTGTAGAGGCATGGATAATTTTTGGCATCCAGTTTGTTTGGCAGTTTCCACATTTTTGGGCCATTGCTTGGGTGGCAGATGATGATTATAAAAAAGCAGGATTTAAGCTGCTTCCTTCCGGAGGGAAAAAAGACATGAATACCGCCATTCAAATTATGATCTATACCTTATTCCTTATCCCTTTAGGCTTACTACCCAGTCAGTTTGGAATAACCGGTATTCACTCTGCTTTTGTAGTTACCATTTGCGGAGTACTTTTTCTTAGCCAAACTTTCTACCTAATGAAGGAATGCTCAAGAGAGGCGGCATTAAAAATTATGTTCGGCTCCTTTCTTTATTTGCCTATTGTGCAAATAGCATATCTCATGGATAAAATAAATTAATTACAAAATATGGATAAGTCAATAGACCTGAAACATCGGACCATCAAAAGTAATATAAACACACTTTCAATGCATCCTTTAAAGTTTGCTTTATGGTTGTTCATAGTAAGTATTGTTATGATTTTTGCGGCATTAACTAGTGCCTACATTGTAAGGCAGGCCGAAGGTGATTGGTTAATTTATAACCTGCCTGCCAGCTTTTTGCGAAACACCATACTTATAGCGCTCAGTAGCATAAGTATGCAATTAGCGTACAGCGCTGCAAAAAGAGATAATTTTAAGATGCTCAAAATCTTTATGGTCGTTACCGCACTACTGGCAATTGCCTTTTTAGTAGGGCAGTTTCTTTCCTGGGGTGATTTGGTAGCTATTGATGTATATTTTGTGGGTAACCCTGCCGGTTCTTTCCTTTACGTGTTAACTGGTATGCATGCTTTTCACCTTATTACGGGCGTTATTTTTATTTTAATAATGCTAGTTTCAGCTTTTAATTTGAAAGTGCACGCTAAAAATATGGTGAAAATGGAAATGTGTACCACATATTGGCACTTTTTAGATGGACTTTGGTTATATTTATTCATATTTTTGTTGCTCAATAATTAATTAAAACGAACAGTATATTTTATGTCTACTACTGCTACAATAGCCTCGGATAAAAATCAATGGGCGGGAGGATCACCTCCAATGAAAGTTAGCTATGGTAAGCTAATGATGTGGTTCTTTCTATTGTCAGATGCTTTTTCTTTTTCAGCACTATTAATTACTTATGGATTAATACGTTACGCGCACCCTGCTTATGCCGGTTCAATAGATAGTTTTACTTTTAGTCAAGAATATTGGCCTGTACCTGAAATGGTTTTTGAAGCAGTTCCATTTTTACACGGAGTGCATGCACCATTAATATTCGTTGGCATAATGACTTTCATTCTCATTTTGAGCAGTGTAACCATGGTTCTTGCAGTAGAGGCCGGCCACAGAATGGACAGGAAAAATGTTATTAAATGGATGCTGTGGACTATAATAGGTGGATTGGTATTTTTAGGATGTCAGGCTTGGGAATGGGGCCACTTTATACATGGCAATATGACGAGTGATGCGGTTGCAGAGGGCACCACTTTTTTTGGTGCTAACCTTATCCAAAATCAATATGGACCGCCTCTATTTGCTGATCTGTTTTTCTTTATTACAGGGTTTCACGGATTCCACGTTTTTAGTGGTGTAGTAATCAATTTTATTATTTTCTTTAACGTAGTGGTAGGCACTTACGATAAAAGAGGTCATTACGAAATGGTGGAAAAAACAGGATTGTACTGGCACTTTGTTGATTTAGTGTGGGTATTTGTTTTCACACTCTTTTACTTGATTTAAACTTTAGGATATGCAGAACGAAGAAACTAATAACGTACAGGTACAACCTGAAGATAAGGAAAAGACAAAAAAAATATGGCGTGTAGCCGGTATATTGGGTTTTTTAACACTCATTGAATTCGTGTTTGCTTTCACCATGCAGAGAGGTATTTTACTTACCAGCATATTTTTTGGGCTAACTTTTGTGAAGGCTTTTTATATTGTGGCAGAATTTATGCACTTAAAGCATGAGCAGAAAGCATTAATTTGGTCTATATTAATTCCTGTGATATTAATAGCCTGGCTTATAGTAGCTTTAATGGTTGAAGGCGATGCCATTCTTACCTCCAGATATTAATTAAGCAGCTAACAGAAATTTGAAATCAGGCCATTTAAAAGCCTGATTTTTTTTATGTATGAGAAGTAAGAAAATTTTTATATTATTAATTACAATTAGTCTTCCGGTAATTCTTTATTTATTTTTAAGGTCTTACGGTACAAATCATTATAACTTACCCTACTTTTTTAAGGATGGCGTGGTTGATTGTGGGACAGAAACTGTATTGCATAAAGGAAACTACACTTTCTTTAATCATAGCAATAACGATTCGGTATCGACCAATGAAATGTTTAGCGGTCATTTAAATCTGATTTTATTTCCCGATTATGCCAACGATAACCAGCCTTTAAAGAATGAGTTAAACAGAACATTTGCTGAATTATCTGATGAAGCGCAAATAGAAATTCACATTTTTAAAAGTTTGGAAGATACGCTTATATCAAATGAGCCCATTACCAAACAGCAAATGGCACAAAATTACCAAGTTGATGCCGGAACGTTAGCCAGCTTGAAACAATGCCTTTTGGCGCTGCCAACAGCACAATTTGGTCAGTTGCATCCTTTTGAATACGTGCTTGAGGATAGTAAAACTGTTGTTTTGGTGGATGACTCTCTATTTATTAGAGGATATTATAATGCATTTCAAACAAAGGATGTTGATAGATTAATTTTAGAAGTAAAGGTTTTCCTAAGCAGTAAAAACCAATGATTAACGCTGACTCTCAATTACATACCAATAAAAATTTAAAACCTGTTATCTGGGGTTTGTCAATCGTCATACCCTTACTAGTAGCGGTATTAATTTATCTTCCGCAGAAGCTTACCTTGGGTACTTGGGTATACGGACTACCTATGTTAAATGCTATTTTAAACTCCGCGACAACCGTGTTACTTATTTGCGGTTTAGTATTTATAAAACAGAAGAAAATAAAGCTCCACAGGGCTATGATGAGTATTTCCTTTGTTTTAGGAAGTGTATTTTTACTTTCGTATGTGCTGTACCATGCTTCGGCTGATTCCACCATTTTTGGTGATATTAATGGAAATGGTGTATTGGACGATGCTGAGAACTCGGCCGACTTTCAGTCTCTAAGGTTATTTTATGTCATACTCTTGCTATCGCATATAGCACTGGCCGCCATTGTAGTTCCATTTGTATTATTTGCTATGTATTTTGCGCTTTCAGGAAAGATAGATAAGCATAAAAAAGTTGTGAAATTTACTTATCCTATCTGGTTGTATGTGTCAATTACCGGTGTTATTATTTACCTGATGATAAGCCCTTATTACCCGCATTAGCATGAACTAATGCTTGCTTACTTAGGTTGTTTTTATAATTGTATAGTATGAAAAAACTCCTGTTTTCTGTAATTGTATTATCCATCGTTAGCATTCAACATGTGGCGGCACAATGTGCTATGTGCAGAGCTACCGTAGAAAATAACGTGAACAATGGTGAAGCAGGTATTGCCACCGGATTAAACATAGGTATTTTATATCTTTTTATAGCACCCTATTTATTAGTGGCCGTTATAGGTATATTATGGTATCGTCACAGTAAAAATAAAAAGACGAGAATCAACATCCAAGATCGGATCGTGGGTTAGCTCCTTGTCGGTTAAGTGTTTTATTATTACGCCTAATTTTATTTTCCCCCCTTATACTTCAAAATGAGTATGATTATTGTGTAATTAATTCATATTTTAGGAAGTAATGTCTAGTAATATAAAGCGCCTCCTTATTGTAATAAGTTGTTTAGTGGCTGTTGTGGCTATTCTGCGGTGGTTTTACCACAGTATGGAGCAAAATCGTGAAGAGTTTGTAAGTGAAACCCAGCATGCTCTTAATCACACCATGCGCACCATTAAGGCTGATGAAGCTGTTGTATTAGACTATTTAAAAAGCAATTTAGCTTTTGATTTCGAAGCACTTTCAGCATTGGAAACAAATTATCCCTTTTATGTTTACAAATCTAATCAACTGGTTTTCTGGAGCGATAAGGTTATATTCTCTGAATTAAATAGGAAACTTGACGAAGGTTGGCATTTTTATAATGGTCAAGGCGGTCAATTTTTGTTACTGGCACGTAAATCCAAAGAAGCTGATATACTGCTCCTTTTCGTATGCGATCTTTATACCAACTATGGTGTAAATAACGACTATGTGCAGTCTTTTTATAACAATGATGTTTTCAGCCAAGACAATATTTTTCTGACAGAAAATAAGGCTACTAATGCGTATGCTTTGCGGGATATTCAAGAAAATGAATTATTCTACATAATGCTTGGCAACGGATTTACCAATCATCATGCTATCATCCATTTCATAATTATCGTGTTGGAAGTGGCTATTTTTCTATGTGTTATCTTACTTTTCTGGCTATTTTGTGGAGCTATAATTAATGACAAGCCGGGCACAGCGCTATTTATATTTGTAGTGAGTATGATCATCTTTCGCTTGCTAATGTGGTGGTTGTCATTCCCATTTATGTCAGCGCAAGTATCGCTTTTTAACCCAAAGTTTTTTGCATCGTCTGATTTCAACCCCTCCTTTGGCGCCCTGCTTATTAACAGCATCATGCTTTTTGCTACGGGCATATTTATCATTAAATATTTGAATAATTTGATAAAGAAAAAAGCACTGACTTATAATTTAGGTTTGTCCGTTTTCTTATCCTTTAGCACATATGCCATCTTCTTATTTATTTACGGATTTATTGAGTTAATATATAAACACTCTCAATGGGGGCTCGATATTTACAATACCATTAATCCGGATATATTCAAGCTATTGAGTGTTTGTGCCTTTTTACTTTTCGGTTTATTTGTATTTTATATAGTGCACTGGATACACGGGTGGATTGCAAAGTACGTAAAATCAGATGCTGTTTTTATCAAAGACCAATGCCTTGGGTTGCTGCTATTTATTCCGTTTGCTATACTAATTAAGGCGCCATTTTTATGGATTGCTGTCATAGTTTTTCTATTGAACTTGTTAGTTCACTTCTTTAAATTGAGTAATCAGTTGTATAAAATTAGCTTTATCAGCTTCATTTATCTCTTTCTTTTTGTTTCAGCTGTTTCAGTTACTGCTGCTTGGTCAACCTATGACATGGAGCGTTTTAAGAAACAAAATGAGCAAGCCAGTTTTGCGAATAGGCTGTTCAATAATAGTGATGTTTTGGCTGAATACCTGCTTTCACAAATGGATGGATTGATGAAAAATGACCGCCAGATAAAAAACCAGTTTCTACTGCCCATCACCCCATACTCTTCTGTAGCAAATAAAATTAAGAAGTATTATCTGAGCGATTATTTTGAGAAGTATGAGCAAGTAGTGACAATTTATGATGGGGATGGCAATACTTTATATCCTGTTAATGGCATTAATTTTTCTGCTAAGTATGAAGAAAATCAATTGGTTAATAAAAATAAACGTGCCGGAATAGCGCTCTATCTAATTGGCGGAACAGAGGAGTCGCAGATCAATAAAAAGTATATTTATTTGTATGAGTGCAAGCTTGCCAACTATACCCTAGCCACCATTGCGGTGGAGCTTATTCCAAAAAAATTGCAGCCCGATAATGTTTTCCCGGAATTACTGGTTGATAAAAGGTTTGTACCCGATGTTGAAAAAGCGCCCTACAATTATGCAGTGTATGTTAATGATACGCTCGATTACAAAGTAGGAGATATGTCATTCCCTGACTTTATTGCTAACGGAATGGAAGCGGGTGATATTGAGTTGCGGCAGGATGGTAATGATATAGCCTCAACAGCTATTAGGAATGGCAATCAAACCGTAGTTTTTGCCGAAACTGAAACCAATCTGTTTTCTATATTCTCTAAGTTTTCATATTTCTTTATTTTATGTTTTACATTGATACTGGCTTTTTCTGTCTACTATTTTGGTAGGGCAATTATTGAGAAGAGACAAATAGGTTTAAGTGCTAAAATCCAGCTTTTCTTCTCACTTTCTTTCCTTGTTCCGCTTTTATCAATAAGTGTAAGCACCATAAGCTTTGTTAACGTAACTTTTCTGGGCGACATTGTAAAGTCTTATCAAGAACGCATAAGCAGAGTGGGCAATCAGCTTACGCCTGTAATAATGAATTTTGATAACGGAGTTATTTCCAAAGAAACGCTTAATAATGAGCTGCTGAATACTACTAAAATGGTGAACAGTGACTTAAATCTTTTTAACCTTAACGGTAAGTTGCTTACCACCAGCCAGCCCCAAATATTTGAAAAAAAATTACAATCGACCTACATAAATAATAAAGCTTATGCCGAGATAAGCTTTGGTAATAAAAAACTACTTACGGTGGAGGAACAAATTGGCTCCCTAAATTATAAAACGACCTACGCTGGTATTTACTCTTATAACTCAGGTAAACTAATTGCCATACTTTCCAGTCCATTTTTCAAATCGAGCAAAGAATACGATGCGCTGCTCGCTAATTTGTTAACGAATGTGTTCAATATATTTGTGGCCTCATTCATCATTTTTATAATGCTGGCTTATACTGCTACAAAAGTGCTCACGCAGCCGCTCAATCTATTGAAGAATAAACTTGCAATAGTGAACCTCTCGGAGCGTAATGAGCCATTAGAGTGGCCTGTGGAAGATGAAATAGGATTATTAATAAGTGAGTACAATCAAATGCTACTAAAGCTGGAAAAGAGTAAGTTAGCCTTGGCAAAAACTGAGAAGGAATCGGCCTGGCGTGAAATGGCGCAACAAGTAGCGCATGAAATAAAGAACCCGCTAACTCCAATGAAGCTTTCACTACAGCATTTATCGATGCGTTTAGAACGTGAGGGAAACGACAGTTCTGACGCTGCGCAAAAAATAAAAAGCATTCTATCTCAAATCGATAACCTCAGTGACATTGCCACATCGTTTTCATCATTTGCTAAAATGCCCATTCCTGATAACGACAGAACCAATGTGGCTGAAATATTACGGAAAGTTGTAAGCCTTTTTAAGGCAGAAAATAATGTGATCAATCTTAAAATGGCTTCAGAATCTGTTTTTGCATTGGTTGACCATAAAATTATTGAGCGAATATTCAATAACATAATTATAAATGCATTGCAGAGCGAAAAGCCTGTTGACGCACTTCATATTGAAATTGAATTAGCTGTTACACCAAACAAAGTACTAATCAGTTTTACAGATAATGGCATAGGAATTCCTGAAGATAGCTTGAATAAAATATTTCTTCCTAATTTTACAACCAAGCAAGAGGGTTCAGGCATTGGCCTGGCCATTGCCAAAAGAGGTATTGAGTATGCCGGAGGAAAAATTTGGGTAGAAAGTGAAATTGATAAGGGAGCCACTTTTAATATTGAGTTACAAAAAATGGATTAGTTTGAATAGAAAATTCAGACATATCCTGCTCGTTGCTTTAGCGCCATTTGTTTTTATTTGTCAGGCAAAAGCTCAGAGTAATTGCACTGAATCTAGTACTTCAAAGATCTTCATCCCTGACAGTATAGTGCTCATCCCCAATACCATAAAGCTCAATGGTGTAAAACTTTCAAGTAAGTTATTTAGCATACAAAAAAATTGGCTGATTGTGGAACAAGCACAAAATTATCCTGTAGAAATATGCTACGATTACCTGCTTCGAAAGCAATCACTAGTAAAATCGGTATTGGCACCTAATTTATATGATAGCGCTGTGCTATTTACTGAAATAAACCCAACTGGCGACTGGAAGGAAAAAAGGACCGAAGAATTGCTTGGCCTCGATGGTATTGAAATAGAGGGGGCATTTCTCAGAAGTGTTTCAGGAGGGCAGAGAACAGGAACTTACATGCACGCAGCTATGGATTTAAAAATTAGTGGCAAGCTATCCGATGATCTTTTCGTGAAGGCCATACTAACCGACCAGCAATTACCTTTTGAGCCGGAAGGTAATACCCAACGCCTGCAAGACTTTGATAGGGTAAACATTCAACTTATTCATGACAATTGGATGCTCGAAGGAGGAGACATTAACCTCAAGTCATCTGACGATTTAAGTTTTTTACGATATAATAGACTCGTACAAGGTATTGGCGTATCTACACCACGCTTAACAATAGATTCCACAAAGTCTTCCAACACATCCATAGTTAGTTCTATTTCCAGCAGTAAGGTGGGTACACAAAATATTACACCAATAGAAGGTGTGCTGGGGCCGTATAGAATAGAAGGACCACAAAATGAACCTTTCATATTTCTTATTGCAGGCTCGGAAAGAGTGTTTGTTAATGGTGAGTTACTCAATAGAGGAATCGAAAACGATTATGTGATTGATTATAATGCTGCAGAGATTGTTTTTAACCCTACTATTTATATTTCTAAGTATAACCAAATACTCATTGAATTTGAATATTCGGATCAACAGTTCGGACGAAATGTAACGGCTTTCAAACACCGGCAGCAGCTAGGAAAGCTTTCAATTAACGCAGGCTATTTTCAGGAGAACGATAACATCAGCAACCCAATTACTGAGCTAAGCCAAATTGAAATGGAGCAATTGGCGGAGGTAGATGCAAATTTAGGCTTTGGTTATATCAATGCGGTGGATAGTGCTGATTATGAAAAGGATAAAGTGCTGTATGCACGAGTAGACACACTAATAAATAATGAAGTTCATATTTTATATCGCCATACCCAACAAGCGGAGGCGCAGCTTTACCGACTTAATTTTTCATTTGTAGGCCAGGGTGAGGGAAACTACATAAGAAGTGCAGCTAATACTAATAGCACAATTTATGAATGGGTGGCTCCGCTTAATGGCATAGCGCAGGGTAATTACGCACCGGTGCGTAAAATTGCGTTACCACAGCAAAGCAAGCTACTAAACGTAGGGTTGGGGTATCAAATAAATAAGACCAACCAAATAAACGTTGGTTTTGCCAGCTCCGCATATACTGCTAATAGGTTTAATCCTGAAAAATCTCAGCACCAAGGTTTTGCACTAAAAACAGGTTATACGGGCAAAAAGCAACTAGATAAAGTAAACTTGCGCTATGGATTGAGCTATGAATACCTCGATTCTGCATTTAGTCCTATCCAGAATTTTAGACAGCTCGATTTTAACCGAGAATGGGGTATTAACCAATCGGGGCAATACTTGAGCGGTGAAGAACATTTGCTAGTAGGCCATGCCGGGCTGTCGGTAAATAAACATACCGTAGCGTATGAAATAGCTTACAGAGATAAACTAGGTGCGCTGCCATTGAGTGGTACTCAAAATACACTTAACTATCGTTACAATGGCGATGTGAGTATTAACACGAGACTTTATAATATGCAAAGCCAGCAGTACGAGCAACAAAATAGCTGGCAAAAAGTATTTACCGATGTCGCCTTTACACCATGGGCAGTTAAGCCGGGTTATAGGTTTAATTACCAACGCCATGCACAGATACAGCTTGATTCAGTGGTGAATAGCTTTCAGCATTTTTACAGTCATGAGGGTTATTTGAGTAAACAGGATAGCGGTACTTGGAATTTCACCTTATCACATGAGTTCAGAACGGATTTTATGCCGGGTGGCGGAGCGTTTGTACTATTTGAAAAAGCACAAACCAGCCGT
The DNA here is from genome assembly GCA_963832285.1 of uncultured Cytophagales bacterium. GTDB lineage: Bacteria > Bacteroidota > Bacteroidia > Cytophagales > Cyclobacteriaceae > Marivirga. Next base: position 1,618,360 of record CAWHTP010000008.1, on the reverse strand, counting down.
TTCGATCAGCAATTTAATTATGGTAATGCCAGCACCATTAAAATCAATGTATTGAGGCGTGCTATCAGCAATCAGGTGGAAGCATCGCGCGAAGAAGCTTTTTACCAGGGAGCATTGAGTTGGAGCAGCTCTTTTTGGAATAATAATATTAGTCATCAGTTTTACTACCAAACTGGGACGGGCCGAGTGCTCGAAAGAAGCTATTTTTTTCAAGAGGTAGCCTTGGGCCTAGGTACACATTCGTGGGCTGATTTAAACAGCAATGATGAGAAGGAATTAGAAGAGTTTTTTGAAGACCAAACCACTTATGGGGATAGAAATTTTATAAAGGTTTTCAATTTCAGTAATGCCTACCAAACAGCGTACATAAATAATATGCGCTACTTGCTCAATGTAAAAATGCCACGCCAATGGCGCAACCAAGGGCTGGTGTTGTCTATGCTGTCGCATGTTTCCGGACAGTGGCAGGTAAATATAGAAAACAAAAACACCTATGAGAAGTGGAGTGATAGAATAAATCCGCTCAACTTTAATGCCGCCCGGGACGACTTGCTTTCAGCCAAGAACTTTATTAAAACCAGTATTTTCCTCAATAGGGGAGGCCGCTTAAACACAAGTTTTAACTGGCTCAATAGTAACAGAAAGCAATTGTTGCTAAATGGTTTTGAGTCTAACTTTGTGGATATGTTCTCTTGGCAGTCGAAATGGAATATTTCGAAAGACTGGGATTTCCTTTTCACCTATAAAAATGGACAGAATGCGTCAAAATCTGATCTTCTGGTAGCGAGAAATTATGCCTACTCAACCAACGGTGTTACACCTGCTTTACAATGGCAACATTTTAAAAACTGGCGAGTAAGTGTGGGCTATGAGCATACTGATAAAAGCACAACCACTACTGAAGCGGTAGGTGAGGGAATTGTTTTCCAGAAATTTGACATCAATACTAAATGGATTAAATCCACGCTAACTATGTTGGAGGGAAGCGTAGGGCTAATCAGGCTCACCTCTCAATTGGAAAGTGAGCAAACGCCACAGGCTTTTGAGATGTTTGAAGGTTTGCGCGCTGGAGATAACGTAGTGTGGAATTTGAACTTCCGACAGAAGCTGTTCGGAGGCTTAAACCTCAATATGGCTTACAACGGAAGAAAAACACCGGAAAATCGCACAGTACAATTTGGATCAGTACAACTCTCGGCCTTATTTTAGAGCGATTTTTTTAGTTTTTTCATAAACTTGCTGGCGAAAATAAAATCATCTAAATCCTCTTCACCGGAATGTAATATGTTATCGTTTGTACCCTCCCAAAGCTTTTTGCCTTTGGCCAAATAAATTACATGCTCACCTATTCCCATAACAGAATTCATATCATGTGTTACAACTATGGTTGTTACGTTGAGTTCATGAGTAATTTCAATGATAAGCTCATCAATCAGTAAAGAGGTTTTCGGATCGAGACCTGAATTAGGCTCATCACAGAATAGATAATTGATATCATTTACAATGGCGCGTGCTATACCTACTCTTTTTTTCATGCCACCGCTTACTTCCGATGGCTTTTTATTATTCGTATTCTCCAAACCTACACGGCTGAGCACATTATTCACGCGGTCTAGCTTTTCATCCTTGGGCATATCCGTGAGCAAATCAAGCGGAAATTGAACGTTTTCTTCGATGGTTTTCGAATCAAACAAGGCACCTCCTTGAAATAGCATTCCTATCTCTCTTCTAATCTGTGCTTTTTCCTCCTTGTCAGATTCCAGAAATTTACGGCCATCATACAAAACTTTTCCTTCTTCAGGGGTAACCAAGCCAACTATGCATTTGAGCAAAACACTTTTACCGGTACCACTAGCCCCTATAATAAGATTTGACTTGCCCCTTGCAAAATCCGCTGAGATATCATATAATATTTGGGTATTGCCAAAAGTTTTGGAGATATTTTTTGCTTCAATCATATACTAATTCAGTAAAAGTTCAGCTAAAATGTAATCGGCCAATAATACGGCAATACAGCTTTTAGTTACTGCCGATGTACTGGAAATACCTACTTCTAATGCACCACCTTCAGTATAGTAACCCTGAAATGCTGATATGGAAGCTATTAAAAAGGCGAACACTGCTGATTTAATTAAAGCAAATTGTACAGTGTAAGGATTAAAGCTAATTCTTATACCATAAATATATTCATTAGGGGTAAGAATACCGGTAAGGGTGCCGGCTAAATAACCTCCATACAATGCTAAAAAGCCTCCAATAATTACCAACAACGGATACATAAGAACCGCAGCAATTATTTTAGGTAATACCAAATAAGATATAGAATTTACGCCCATTACTTCAAGAGCATCAATTTGTTCAGTTATTCGCATGGTGCCTAGACCGCTGGCTATACTTGAGCCAACCTTTCCTGCAATTACAATGGCAGTTATCGTAGGCGCCAGCTCCAAAATAATCATTTCGCGAGCCACCTGAGCTACCACATAGCTTTGTATTAAAGGGCTTACCAGGTTATAAGCCGTTTGTACAGTAGTAACTGCACCCATAAAAGTGGAGGTGATGGCCACCAGAAACAACGAGTTTACACCAATTTGGTGACACTCATTAATAATTAGTTTGAAATAGGAAGAAAAGTTCTCTCTCCTTACAAACATATTACCTAAAAAAATAAAATAAGCACCAATTGCTTTCATAGTGGTCTTCTAAAAATCAAAATTTAGTTCGAATTTAAACAAATGAAAAGGCATTGTGTAAGTTTTCGCTAAAAACTTCATATTGGCTTAATTTCATTTTCATTAAATTTACGCTGCTTAAATAAAGTGATCAAAGTTAGCATTTCATTACCACATAAGTCTGTTTAACTAGGATAATTATCATTAGTTTTGCAATTAGTTCATTTTAAAATTAGTGAGAAAGTTATATGAGTAGTAAAAAATACGCTGTAATTACAGGAGGCACCAAGGGTATAGGCAAAGCGTTAATTGAAAAGTTTGCGCAAGCAGGTTTTGAAATTATTACTTGCGCCAGAAGTGAGGCCGACTTGAATGACCTTAAGGCTACTATAAATACTACTTTTAATTTACAGATACATGCAGTACCGGCCGATCTATCAAAAAGAAAAGAGATAGCAAAATTTGCTGAATTTGTTTTGAGCGTTACCCAAAAAATTGATGTATTAATTAATAATACAGGGATTTTCCTTCCGGGAAGTATTGCAGAGGAGCCTGAAGGAAATTTGGAGCATATGATGGATACAAATTTATTTTCTGCATATCACCTTACCAGGCATCTTTTACCAACATTTGTTAAGCAAGGACACGGTCATATTTTCTCTATGAGTAGTATTGCCGGTATTACGGCTTATAGCAGTGGAGGCTCATATAGCATTACCAAGTATGCTATGCAAGGTTTTACAAAATGTTTGAGGGAGGAATTAAAGGAAAAGCATATACGTGTAACCGCTGTATTGCCTGGCGCAACCTATACTGCCAGCTGGGAAGGTGTAGATATACCCGAAGAAAGATTTATGAAGGCTGAAGACGTAGCCGATGCAGTGTTCTCAGCTTATAATTTATCGGAACGAACGGTAGTAGAAGAAATAGTATTGCGACCGCAATTGGGGGACTTATAACATGAATGAAAGAATATACCTTTCTGCACCGCACATGGGCGGGAAGGAAAAAGACTTTATTGACCATGCGTTTGCAGAAAACTGGATTGCTCCGTTAGGCCCCAATGTTAATGGTTTTGAAAAAGACTTGCAAGATTACTCCGGTGTGGCACATGCCGCAGCCCTGAGTTCAGGAACTGCTGCCATTCATTTAGCGCTAATTCTCGCTGGTGTAGAAAAAGATGATGTAGTGATGGCCTCGAGCTTTACCTTCTCGGCTACTATAAATCCTATTGTTTACCAAGGAGCAGCTCCGGTATTGATAGACAGCGAAATGGAAACGTGGAATATGGATCCTGAGCTATTGAAGCAAGCCATTAAAACCTACACCAACAAGGGCAAAAAGCCCAAAGCCGTTATTTTTGTACACCTCTATGGTATGCCCGGCAAAATAAAAGAGGTTGCAGAAATCTGCAGTGAATATGAAATAACCTTAATAGAAGATGCGGCCGAAGCGCTAGGAGCTAGTATTGGCGTTAAAAAAATGGGCACCTATGGCGACTACGGAGTTTTTTCATTCAACGGCAATAAAATTATTACCACATCGGGTGGTGGAGCCTTGCTAGCGGAAGATGAGCAAAAAATTACCAAAGCGAGGTTTTTAGCTACACAAGCAAGAGATGCAGCACCCCATTACCAGCACAGTGAAATTGGCTACAACTATAGAATGAGCAATATTGCTGCGGGCATAGGCCGTGGTCAAATGCTCGTGCTGGATGATTGGGTAAGCTTGCGTAGAAAAAACTATTTCTTCTATGAACAACACCTTTCAGATTTGGGATTTGAGTTTCTGCCGGAAAAAGATAATTACTATTGCAATAGGTGGCTAACCACAGCATTGCTCTCCACTAAGCTTGGTTTCGATAGAGAGCACCTTAGAACAAAATTGGAGGAGCAGAACATAGAAACCAGACCACTATGGAAGCCAATGCATTTACAACCTATTTTTAAAGATTGTGACGCCTACTTAAATGGCGTTTCTGAATCTTTATTTAATAAGGGCATATGCTTGCCATCCGGGTCTTCGTTAAATGATGAACACCGCAATTTTATTGTAAATGAGATAAAGAAAGTAATAAACTACTAAAGGAAATATATAACTTAATATTAATATGGTTATATTTGTATTGAAATGATCAGAAAAATTAATAATATCAGTTTTCTTCCTCGGTGGATAATTCTCTTAATCGACCTGGGTATATTATTAACAGCGATTGTTTTTGCCTATCTGCTGCGGTTTAACTTTAACTTGGCTGATGTCATTAACTTCAAATTTCAGGAAGGTTTAATCCTATTCACTATCTGTCATTTGTTGGCTATATTAATTACGCAATCTTATGCGGGTATTATCCGGTACACCTCCATGCAGGATGGTTTTAGGATAGGCTTTACTACTTTAATAGGAACTGCCTTAAGTGCAGCTATCAGCTACGCACATTACTTTTATAAAGGCAGTATAATAATACCTCTTTCTGTGCTTATTATTTCATTTACAGTGGCTATACTACTTTTATTCGCCTATCGCGTAATGGTTAAAAATCTTTTTTTGTATTACAGAGATGCGGTAAGAAAGCGGAAAAACATCCTCATTTTTGGTGCAGGTCAATACGGTATTATCACCAAACATATGATTGATATTGATGCCAACGCCCGCATGAAAGTGATTGGTTTTATTGATGATGATGGTAAAAAAGTAGGGAAAGTAATTAATGGAGGGGTTATATACGATGCTTCCGCTAATCTTGGGGACGTACTAAAAAAACATGATATAAATGAGGTAGTTATTGCCATAGCAACTATCTCTTTTGAGAGAAAAAATGAGCTGGTTGATGAATGTCTTAAGCATCAGGTAAAAGTAAGAACTGTGCCCGCACCCGATAAGTGGGTAAATGGAGAATTAAGCATTAACCAAATAAAAGAGATCAAAATTGAAGATTTATTGGGAAGGGCATCCATAAAACTTAATAACCCTAAAGTTAATGAAAGTCTTGCCGGCCAGTGTGTTTTAATTACTGGCGCTGCCGGTTCAATAGGTTCTGAAATTGCCAAGCAAGTGTTAAAAGCGGTACCTAAAAAGCTTATTCTTTTAGATCAGGCGGAATCTTTTCTATATGAAACTGATATCAAACTTAAAAACCTGAATAAAGCTTCAACAGAAATAATTCCTATAGTGCTTGATATAACCAACAAGCGCAGGTTGGGGAATATCTTTCAAGAATATAAGCCGGAAGTTGTATACCATGCAGCGGCTTACAAGCATGTACCTTTAATGGAAATGAACCCGTTTGAGGCGGTTTCTTGTAATATATTTGGCACAAAAAATTTAGCTGATCTGTCGGTGCAGCACCAGATATCCAAATTTGTAATGGTATCTACCGATAAAGCGGTAAACCCTACTAATGTGATGGGTGCTACAAAGCGTATTTCGGAAATTTATGTGCAATCGTTGAATGACAGCCGAGATGAGGACACTACTAACACGACCAAATTTATAACCACGCGTTTCGGAAATGTGTTAGGATCAAACGGATCCGTCATCCCGCTTTTTAAAGCTCAGATAGATAATGGCGGACCGGTTACTGTTACCCACCCTGATGTAACGCGTTACTTTATGACCATTCCGGAGGCTTGCCAGCTAGTATTGGAGGCGGGTGTAATGGGTTATGGTGGCGAAATATTTGTTTTTGATATGGGTAAGTCCATCAAAATTATTGACCTGGCTGCAAAAATGATTCAGCTATCCGGCTTTGAGGTTGATAAAGAGATTAAGATAGAATTCTCAGGCTTGAGGGAAGGAGAGAAGCTATTTGAAGAGCTACTAAGCGAAAAGGAAACTACACTACCTACCCACCATAAAAAAATAATGATAGCCAAGACAGTCAGGATGGAAAACCAAAAGGTGAAGCAAGCTATCAATAATTTATTGGCGCTGCTCGAAGAGGAGAATGAGTTAGGAATGATTTTACAGTTGAAAAATATTCTACCGGAGTTTGTGAGTAACTCATCTCGTTTTGAGAAGCTGGATGAGCAGCTCAAAGAGCAAAGAGCAGAACACTGGCGTGTTTCACGGAGAATTTCTTAGCAGCTATAAGCCTGTAAATGTGCTTAATAACACAAATGGTGCTAATCATTTTCCACAACAAGCTGCTTTACCAAAGTCTACAACAACTAAGTAAGCAATTCCTCATGCTCATGAAATTTCTTCATTACGTAACGAATGCTCCTGTAGGTTTTAAGTAGCACACCCCGCATTTCATCTTTTCCTACCCAAATAAGTTTTTCAATACCTTCGCTTTTTTGTGGCTTCATTTCCGAGTCGCTTATTAAAGCCATTTTATACCACTCGGTTTTCTTCAGGTGATTTTTACCGTTTCTGGTATAGGTGTGCCACGTTTTGCAAATGCGTTCGCCCAATGCTACTTTCACATTGCATTCTTCCTCCACTTCCCTGATGGCCGCCTGATCAAAAGCCTCCTTTTTCTCAAGTTTCCCTTTTGGTAAATCCCATTTTTTTAAGCGGAAGATGAAAAGAATATTATCGGCCTTGGTAACTATGCCTCCTGCAGCTTTTACTATTTTAAATGATTTTTTGAAAGCCTTTACCACAGCATCATAATTATTTACCTTAAAAGTGAGTGAGTCAAGTTTTTTGTTGTTATCCTCACACTGGAAGTGGTAAAAATCCATCACAAGACTTATATCGGACTTTCTGATAAGTACATCATCAATCAGTTCATCAAAGCGTACTTTCTCCTTGGAAGCGTCAATTATTAGGTCATAATGCTCTCTGTCCAATTGTTTGTCCATCGGAACCAAATAAACAGGCACGTCATCAATAAAAATCTTCATGGGATTATATTTAACTACAAAGAAAGGAATATTTAGACGTACACAAATACCCTTGCTAAATTAATAAAGAAAATATTTCAATTAACTTTGCGTAAATACCAAACATACTAAGTATTATATATGATAAAATTGGCTTCTGCAGACATAGCACTTACCATTGCTGAAGAATTATTAAAGGTTGGCGCCATTAAAATTAAACCTGCTACACCTTTCACATGGGCATCAGGCTGGAAATCACCTATTTATTGTGACAACAGATTATCCTTATCGTTTCCTGCAACACGCACAAAAATAAAGGAGTTTTTGGTGGCTGAGGTACGCAGAAATTTCCCCAAAGTGGAGGTAATTGCCGGTGTGGCCACAGCAGGTGTTCCGCAAGGGGCATTAATTGCAGAGGCGTTGGATTTGCCCTTTATTTACATCCGATCGAAACCTAAAGGGCACGGCATGGAAAACATGATTGAAGGCAAGCTTGAAAAAGGGCAGCAGGTGGTACTGGTGGAAGATTTGGTTTCTACCGGTGGAAGTTCCATAAAAGCGGCTCAAGCTGTAATAGCAGCCGGTGCCGAGGTTATGGGCATGGTGGCTATTTTTACTTATGGGTTCGATTTGGCCGAAGCAAATTTTAAAGAGGCCGATATTGAGTTGGCTTGTTTAAGTAATTATAATTTTCTGCTGGAGAAGGCAATGGTATTAGGCGTTGTAGCCAATACGGACGAAAAAATGCTAAAAGAATGGCGCGCCAATCCTTCAGGGTGGGGGCAATAAAGCTATTTATTTGAGCGCAACGTATTGAAGCGCTTAAACAATGATAGCTGCATAACCAATACATTGTCGTTATTTTCTGCATTGCCAAAGGTGGAAATGTTATCGAGGTAGTCGGTAAGTACATTAAGCAAGCCCAAATTTGCGCTAAGCCCAAAGTTGTTTTTAAATACATAGTGAGCCTTTGCGCTGGTGGGCAACATCACAGCGAAACCCGTATAGTCTTCAGTAAAGGCACGAGAATTGAGTTGATCAATTAGTGGGTTATTATTCTTATCGTACACATTAAAGCGCATAAAGCCAAAACCTTGTGCCAGAGAAATAGACCAATTGGACTTTTTGATAATGCTGAAAACGGCTTCAAAATGTACGCTTTGGTAGTTGGTTTGAGCAAAATCATTGATCTTAAACTCGCTTTGGTCTACAAATTTTACGTTGCGGCTTTCCGAGATAAGTTGTCCCACAGTTAAATGGACGGCCGATGATAAACGTTTTGGTCTGTCAAATTGCAGGAAAGCATTAAATGCCAGTGATGGTTTGCTAAAGGTTTCTGATAAATCGGTTTTGGTTAGGTTGGTGCCAAAACCCAGGCCAATAAATTTATACACCGTACTATCTGTTTGCGCAAAATTGCTCTGGCAAATACCGAAAAAGAGGAGTATAGTGATGCGGAGCAAGTTCATAGTGTAGCTGCTTTTATAAGCTAAATCTTTTTTCAGATTAATTGCATTTAAAATATACGCAAGCTAAACAATTGAGCTAATATTTATTACTAAGTATTGCAGTTTCACGCAGAGTTTAATGATGACGAAGGCATAATTCTTTGCTAAAATCGTGATATTTATATAGCTGGTATGCTGATTATTTGGCAAGAGTGAATTTGCTCCTTTTCGTACTCACAGTTTAAAGCTAAAATTAAAATTTTGGCTGTTACTGGTTTTTGGTGGAGGTTACGCAGCTGTGTGAGACCTGCCAGCCGGCAGGCTGGGGCGCATCATGGGCTGATAGCTCACGGCCGTCTATACAACTAGTAGGAAGGACCTTCAAAAAGAAGTGTTCATAACTTCTTACCCAAAGTAGGGCAACTATCCGCAAATAACAGTAGAACTTCGTCAACACTGCATTCAGCTTTGGCCTAGCGGCAAGCCGAATGCTTAGTTATTTTGCCAGTAGTTCTTCCTTTTATTCAAAACAACTTTCAAAAAATGCAATTAATGCTGGTGTTATTATGGTATGTCCGGGATTTCCAATTGCATTATTAATACCATTGTGGTAATATTCACGTCCGTTTACTTCATATGTCTCTATGTTTTTATCATTCAACTCTTGTATGAATCTGTCTGCAATTGCAATTCTTAAGGAAGTACCACGCTTGGCAACAAAGAATTTAGCATTATTGATATTTGATGAAACATTATATAACGGAGAGGCATCGATGTTTTCCTGTTCCACAGTTCCGAATGCGTTGATATTCATTTTGTTGCCTTCCAATACTTCTGAACGGACATCATAACCTTCGGTATCAATAATTGCAACCCCTTTAATGTCCGAAATGTCATAGCCAATCCCTTGGATAAAGGTATAATTGGTACCTGTAAGAGCCACCAAATGGGCACCTGCACTATGGCCCAAAAGTCCAATTTTTTCGTTGTTTCCGCCATATTCGGATATATTTTCTATGACCCATTTAATTGCATCTGCTACATCGATATTGTGAACTGGATATTTTATTCTGTCAGGTGTAGATTCGCTTTCTGAAAAAGGACTCAACCTATAGTTGATACTTACAAAGTCGTAATTTAGGTCAGAAAAAAGGTTTATTTTATTTTTAAGGCTATTGGATTTGTCGCCATTCCGCCAAGCACCACCGTGAACGTAAATTACTACAGGCTTTTTAAAATCAGTGTCATTTCTGTAGTGTATATCCAAACTCAAAAGATCATCATCCACGCCTGAGATTGATTTGTATTGTTCTGTAACCATTAATTGTTGAAAATTAGCTAGAGTATCACTTTCATCATTGACCTGACTATCGCATCCAAGAAGTATGGATGTGATTATAATCAAAATATTTGTTTTCATTTTTTTATATTTAGACTTATATACTTTAGAAAGGTTTAATTGAATGACTGGCAACGACCTGCTAAAATGCGTTTGTACACTTAGCGGACGAAGGACTGAAGTAGCAAAGCCAAACTATTTATACAATTGCAAAGCAGTAAAATGAGAGAATCACTTTATTTGCTTTCTTTTTGAATGAAACTAAAAGTTTGGCTTTGTGGTGACCTGCTCACTTTGCTAGAAGCAATAAGCAAATGCATTTTAGCAATTGTTGGTAAGCGTTAATATTTTTTCTGTCTATTGTGTTGGAATCGATGACAGTCAAATTGTTATCAAATGAAATAGTTTTTTCGTAAGGAGATCTTCTAAAAGCTTTGCTGTCTCTAATGGTTCAGTTGGTTGAATTCTGATGAAAATGACACCTGCTTGCGGTTTGTATCCATGCTTGAATATTAATTCACCATAATCGCTGTCATAAGTTACAATAGTCCTGTTCTCATCAATAGCAATCTGCATAACCTGTTCGTCCGTAATACTAGGGTCGTCAACTCCAATTGCCTTAATGTCATAACCTTTAGATTTGAGATAGGTGATACTGGAGAATGGTACATTCTCATTGGCTAGATACTTCAAGCTGGGTATATCTAAGAATTAGTGTATAAGAGTCCGTCCTTTAAGCATTCTTGGATGTAAGAGAAAACAGCTTGTAGACATTCCTGATTCATGCGAGGATAATTTTCAAGAATTTGTTGTTCTGTCCAACCTTGGGCAAGGAGTCCAATGATATGTTCAACAGATATACGAGTTCCTTTTACTGTAGGCTTTCCAAGTAGTACAGTTTCATCCGCTATTATGTGCTTTTTCCATTCCATTTAGAAAGATACGAATTTTCTTAGTTCTTCGTTTGGCCATGCTTACGTCTCGGCTATGTGCCGTGCTGACATACTGAAGGCATGGACATCATAGTTTTTGTTAGCTGCTTGCTTTATTCTTCTAATAATGCAGTTATATCTGCTATTGCCGATTCTGTACTATTAGATAAATCTTGTAGAAGAATTTGAAATACACGTTTTTTATCGGTTTCTGATTCCGTTAGGTTTTCATATATAAAATCAAAAAGCTTGTCCCACTTTGAATCCATAATTTCTTTACCCTCTGATAAACTTGACCACATCGATATTTCTTCATATTCAAGCAGTTCAATTTTTGTTTTGGCAATCGCTTTCCAAGCATTATCCCTTACAATAGGTGGTTGCATACCACCGGCTTTTAGTAGAATATCATATATGGATATGTCTTGATTATTTAAATATTGGTTAACTGTATCCTGTAAAGCCCTTTGTTTCGGTAAAATAGATTGCAGATAATCTCTACTCTCTGCTAATTCTTCTTTTGCTGACTTCAACATACTCCTTACATACTTGTCATCTTTTCTATTTTCATTCCAATTGTTTATCAGTAATGCGAGCAATACACCCATTATTACAGGTAACATTTCGCCTACAAATTTCTTGATAATTTTCATTTCGTTTTAATTCTTTGCTTGCAGCCAACGGCTCGGGTATGAAACGTAGGGCACTTCGAACCACTTAACTGTCCGCTCGAAACCGAGCTTGGTAAGTGCCGAAAACTTGCGGAAACCACTGTCCGCCCTATGTTTTATACCCATTGTTAGCTGCTGCCTTTTTAATTTACTTTATTATTTCGGGTCAAATTATTAAGTCAATTAGTCCACATATACCTGCTCCAATAATAATAGACCAAGAAATCCAATCTTTAAATTCATTGTTCTTGTGTTTTAGAAAAAGAATATGAAGTCCTAAGTGTACAATCATAAATATGTTGAATCCGTAGATAAACGCTTCTACATCTTGACTATGTGTTAGTTTCCATAATACAAAGTAAAACAGAGGAATATGTAAAAACAGGAATACTATATGTCCTACTTTATCACTAAGCATTGATAATCCTGGAAATATTCGCCACTCTTTGCAACGTATCGCATCCATTTCGTGCATTAATAAAAGGGAAAGTCCCAAGTAGAAGAATAAATGTTCGGTCATAATAATTTTCTAATCTGTCAGTATGGACGTTTTTTTTGGTTGCAGCTAACAATTCGCTAAACGCTATTGCATTTACATATTATTGTTAATAGGCTAATTTAGCGGATTTTTTGTACTTTTCATACCAAGATTCGCAACATGTGTGTAAATTTCCGTGGTTGTTAAACTATTATGACCCAATAGCGTCTGTATGCTACTTAAGTAGGTACCTAGCTCTAGCAAATGCGTGGCACCTGCCTGCCGTACTTAGGTACTAAGGCAGGCAGGAATGAGTGTCTCAAAGTATGTGTTTATACTTTCTTTTTTATCCCTGCCTTCGCGCATTCGTTTAAATATAAACGAAGCTATAAAAGCAAGCGCTCACTCAGAAAGGTTGGCCTTTCGTACTTATCTATATGTGCTGTTCCATAAATTAATAGAACGTAGGTATGTCTTATCTTTATTCATCTCTATGTAATTACTATGTTAAGGTAGATCTTAATCAGTTCATCTCTTGACTTCTACAGAAAATAGGTACTGCACCTTTCTAGCGCGTAATACGCCCCTGCAATCCTTCATTATTTTATCAACCATCCTTTAAAGATTTCAAACTCCTTGCGATTTCGTTAAACTTAAACTGCGCTATTTTAGTATTCATCTTCTGTTGTATGGCATCCAAACATAGGTTGCCTATACTTCCCTCGTGGCTGTGTTCTACTGTATGCGCTACTTCAAAAGTACCTGCTTCTATTTGCCTGCCTACTGTTCGGTAGGCATCCCTGAAAGGAATACCTGCTAGAACTAGTTTGTTCACCGCCTCAACGCTGAAAATATCTTTGTAGAATGGTGCTTTCAAAATATCCTGCTTCACTTCAATGTGTGAGAGCATGAACGTAGTCATTTGCAGGCAGCTCAGTGTGGTATCAATGGCTGGGAAAATAGCTTCCTTCAGCAATTGCAGGTCTCTATGGTAGCCGCTACTCATGTTGGTAAGCAGTAGGCTTATGGTGTTTGGTGTTGCCTGCAGCTGGTTGGTTTTAGCCCGAATGAGCTCAAATACATCGGGGTTTTTTTTGTGGGGCATAATGCTGCTGCCGGTCGTCAGCTCATCGGGGAAGCTGATGAAACCGAAATGCTGGTTCATATATAAGCAAACATCGGCTGCCAGCTTGTTTAGTGTGCAGGCCACACTGCTCATAGCAAAAGCCAGGTGCTTCTCAGTTTTCCCTCGGCTGTTTTGCGCATTCATTACATTGTGGTGCATATCGGCAAAGCCTAAAAGCTTAGTGGTAAGGCTCCTATCCAGCGGGAAGGAAGAACCATAGCCGGCTCCCGAGCCCAGCGGATTTTTGTTGACTAATTGAAAGGCAGCAAATAACACGTCTAGGTCTTCCGTGAGCGACTCGGCCGTAGCGCTAAACCACAAACCAAAGGAGGAGGGCATAGCCAGTTGAGCATGCGTATAACCGGGCATCAGATTATTTTTATGCTGATCTGCCAGCTCAATAAGTAGGTCGAACAACACTTGCGTTTCCGATAGAATAGCTTCTACAGCCTGGCGATAGTAAAGCTTTAAATCTACAAGCACTTGGTCGTTTCTGGATCTGCCACTATGCAGTTTCTTGCCCACATCGCCAAATTGCTCAGTTAATAACATTTCTATTTGACTGTGTACATCTTCAACACCCGGCTGTATGGTAAATTTCCCCTGCGCTATGCTTTCGTCAATCTGCAGTAGGCCTTTTTGTAGCGTTTGGAGTTCTTCAGCAGTTAATAGTCCTATATTTTGCAGCATGATGGCATGTGCCAAAGAGCCCAACACATCATAGGGTGCCAGCAGTAGGTCAAAGTCGGCATCTTTACCGATGGTAAAGGTTTCTACCTCTTTAAGGTTGCCGGTATTTTTTTGCCAGAGTTTCATAGGTGATGTAGTTTATAACTGTGTTTAACTGTTGTCTATTGTACAAAATAGTCCTTAGCGAGTGCTCAACTCAGCAGTGCTCTACCCTGTACTTACTTTGGGCAGCAATGGCTCATGCAATATATTACTTCACTTCACGCTGAGCTTCTTTTAAATGAGTCGCCAAGGAGCTATTGCTTTAATTCGTTCATAAAAGTATTTCCCTGCAAGCTGTAATTACATTAATAAACAACAGGTCTGACGTTTTCAACGTACCGACCTTGCTCAGTAGTAGCAGCCTGTTTGAGATATCTTTTGTTTATTATCAATCGCTATCCACTATTTTTGGTGTTATCACCAAAAATTATAACGAGAATCATGGAAAATGCATTTACTTTTCCTTCAACTTAAAATATGCCTCCAATAATTGAATATAGCCCATTATGCCTGCATTAATTTCTTCGATATAAATATATTCATCGGCTGTGTGCGAGCGAGCAGAGTCACCGGGACCAATCTTCACGCTATCATACGGAATTAAGGCTTGATCGGACAGGGTAGCACTCCCAAAAGTAGGCAGCTCTAATTGCTCAGCTACTTTAAAAATACCATGTGAACCATCGATCTTCGAAGGTTGTAAACGCATGGAGCGTGGTTTCAAGTCCGCATTCAATACTGTTTTTAATTCGCTCAGCGCTTCTTCCAAAGTGTAGGCATCGGTTATGCGTACATCCAAAGTAAATTCGCATATATCGGGTACTACATTATGCTGTGTGCCTGCATGAATCACAGTAGCACTTACCTTGCTTTTGCCTAAAAATGGGGATACCTCTTTAAACTCAAAACTGGCTAAGGCTTGCAAATCGGGCAAGGCTTTGTAAATGGCATTTACGCCTTCCTCTCGGGCTGCATGACCGGCTCTACCCGTAACCGTGGCGTCAATTACCATCAGTCCTTTTTCTGCCACCGCCAGCTGCATTTGTGTGGGCTCACCTACAATTGCCAATTCAAATTCAGGAAGCTCACTTAAAATTGAACTGATGCCGTTTTCACCGCTAATTTCTTCTTCGGCAGTAGCAGCAAAAATGAGGTTATAGGGCAGTTCTTGCGTATGAATCTGATGAAAATAAACAAAAGTTGCAAGAAGGCTTACCAAACATCCTCCGGCATCGTTACTGCCTAATCCGTATAATTTGCCTTCTTCTAAAATCGGTTCATAAGGGTTTTTGGTATAGCCGGCATTTGGTTTCACTGTATCATGGTGCGAGTTGAGCAAAATGTGTGGCTTATCAACATTATAGTTGGCCGGCAATGCCCAAATATTGTTACCCTTTCGGTGATATTCAACTTGTTTTTCATTAAGGTATTCCGCTATCAAGTCTGCTGTTTGTTTTTCTTCCTTGCTGAAAGAGGGCGTAGCAATTAAGGTTTTGAGCAATGTTATAGCCTCTTGCTGTAGCTTGCCGATTTTATCTTTTTGCAGAATTTCCATATTACTTATTTTTAATAAGCAGTGTGCCTACGGCCTTGTTTTCAGCAGCTAGCAAACATTTACTTGCATGTCCTATCCATACTTTAATACCTTTCTGATGTGCGGAAAAAGCATTCTCTAATTTAGGCAACATACCATCAACAATACTACCGGAGGCTTTCATCTCCAAGTAGTCTTCATAAGATAAGTTACTTATTACGGAGTTCTCTTTGTTAACATCTTGTAGTACGCCATGTTTTTCGAAGCAATAAAATAGGCTTGTTTCATAAATATCAGCTACCGCGATGGCAATTTCTCCTGCCATGGTATCGGCATTAGTGTTCAACAGCTGTCCGCTTCCATCGTGTGTTATTGGGCTTACTACAGGTATAATGTTGGCTTCAAATAAAGTATTTAACAAATCGGTATTTACTTTTATTACATCACCCACAAAGCCGTAATCTATCGGTTTTGGAGCACGTTTTTCAGACTGTACCAAATTGCCATCGGCACCGGTTAAGCCCAAGGCATTTTGGCCTAAAGCTTGTAGTGCCGCCACAATTTCTTTGTTCACGCTACCGGCATAAACCATGGTAACCAGTTTCAGCGTTTCAGCATCAGTAACTCTGCGGCCTTCCTTCATCAACGATACAATGCCTAATTGTTTACCCACAGCATTGGCTACCACTCCGCCACCATGTACCAAAATTTTATGACCCTCAATTTTGGCAAAATCAGCAAGGAACTGCTTTAAAGCGGCTGGTTTATCTATAATATTGCCACCAATTTTTATAATACTCAGCTTCATTTATTTTCAATGATGTGTTTAAGCACAGCCTGCGCTGCATAAATTCTATTTTCAGCCTGTTGCATCACCAAGCTTCTGCTGCCATCGAGCAATTCATCCGATAGTTCCACATTGCGCCTTACAGGAAGGCAGTGCATAATTTTAGCATTTGGGCTATTGGTCAATTTGGACTCATCGAGCAGCCATGAGGAGTTGCCATCGGGTAATAATTTCCCATATTGCTCAAAGGAGGACCAGTTTTTCACATAAATGAAATCTGCATCAGCCAGCGCCTCTTCTTGTTTGTGCGTAATGGTTGCACCCTCTGTAAACTGCTCATCCAACGCATAACCTTCAGGATGGGCAATAGTCAGCTGATGACCTGTACCAAGTGTCCACTCCGCAAAGGAGTTAGCTACCGCCTGTGGCAATGGTTTTATGTGTGGCGCCCACGTAAGTACTATTTTAGGGGCTTTTTTGGGTTGATGTTCGTGCATGGTAATTTGGTCGGCCAGGCTTTGAAGGGGATGCCGGGTAGCACTTTCCAGACTTACTATTGGTACTTTGCTGTGCTTTATAAATTGGCTCAAAACCCATTCATTTACATCGTCCTGTTTATTGCTTAGTGAGGCAAATGTTCTGATTGCGAGTACATCAAAATAGGTGCTCATTACGCCAACAGCATCTTTAATATGCTCTACCTTGTCGCCATTCATTACGGCTCCTTCCTTAAACTCAAGTGCCCATGATTCTTTATCAATGTTTAAAACCACCGCTTCCATACCTAAGTTGGAAGCGGCTATTTGCGTGCTTAGCCGAGTTCTTAGGCTGGGATTAAGAAAAATCAAACCGATTCGAAGTCCGGCACCCAATTTATTATCAACCTGAGCGTTGGATTTAAATTCTATTGCTTGTTGAATAAGCTGCTCAGTAAGTGCCTTAGACTCGAATTGCGTAAAGTGTTTTATCATGCTTTCATCGTGCTTTAAGATTTTAAAATGCAATTCCTTTTAATTGCAAGCCTGTTTTTTCCGGTAAACCGAATATCAGATTGAAATTTTGCATAGCCTGCCCAGCTGCTCCTTTTAGTAGATTATCTATTATACAACTCACTACTAATTGCCCTTTGAGTTTGTCCAAATGGATAATGCATTTGTTGGTATTCACCACTTGCTTTAAGTCTAAATGATTTTTTGAGAGGTGTACAAAAGGTTCAGACTTATAAAACCGATCGTATAAACTTTCTGCCTCTGCCAAATTTCCCTCAAAAGTGCAGTAGGCGGTAACCCAAATTCCTCTGGAGAAATTTCCTCGGTAGGGCGTAAAAAGTAATTCCTGATTGTAGTCCGTATTAAGCTGTTTGAAAGTGCTGCTCACCTCTTCCATGTGTTGGTGCTCAAACACTTTATAAGTAGAAATATTTTGGTTCCGCCAACTGAAATGGGTGGTATCGCTGTGCTTAACGCCCGCTCCTGTGCTTCCCGTAATCCCACTTATATGGATAGTGCTTGCCGCTTTGTTGGCTTTTACCAATGGCGCCAAGGCAAGTTGAATGGCGGTTGCAAAGCATCCCGGGTTTGCTATCTTCTTCGACTGCTTTATTTTCTCCCGGTTTACTTCTACCAGCCCGTAGGTAAAGCCATCCGATTCATTGCGGAAGTCAGTGCTTAAATCTATTAACACAGTAGAATCATTGAACTGATTTGCTTTTAGAAAAGCCCTAGTTTGCCCATGCGGAAGTCCTAAAAAGACAGCATCTACTTTTGTATCAATGCTTTTAGTAAAAATCAAATCTGTTTCACCTAACAGATCAGGATGTACCATGCTCACAGCTTTGCCTTGCTGGCTATTGCTTAAAGCAAAAACTATTTCCACACGAAGGATGATGCACGAGCAGGCGTAGTAGTTCGCCTCCCGTATAGCCGGCTGCACCTACTATGCCCACTTTTATGATATCTTTAGTCATCTGTTTCTAAGGTTTTGTTTACCTGATGGAAGATAGCACTTTGGTTGCCGGAAATTTTGGTAAAGCCTTTAACATCTTCGGCTGTCCAGCTATTATTCATTTCGCCATAGCTGCCAAACTTAGCCTGCATTAAATCATGTGGGGAGCTGATGCCTAACAATGTAAAGCGATAGGGGGCAAGCGCTACTTTCACTTCTCCGCTCACAAATTGTTGGCTGCTGCTCATCATGGCTTCAATATCACGCATAGCGGGATCTAAATAATGTCCTTCGTGCAGGTGCGTGCCGTAAAATTCAGCCATTTGGTTCTTGAGGTAGGCCTGCCATTTAGTAAGGGTATGTTTTTCGAGCAGCTGATGTGCCTTTATAATAATTAGTGGAGCAGCAGCCTCGAATCCTACTCTGCCTTTAATCCCAATAATGGTATCACCTACATGAATATCGCGACCAATGCCGTAAGGAGCAGCTAATGATTGCACTTTTTTTATAGCTGCTACCGAATGAGAAAAGGGTTCTCCATTGACTTCTTTCAATTCGCCTCGCACAAAGGTTAGGCTAATTTCAGCAGGTTCAGTTTTTTCCAATTGCTGAGGAAAGGCTTCTTCCGGTAAGTACTGATGGCTGGTTAGCGTTTCTTTGCCGCCAACAGAAGTGCCCCATAGCCCTTTATTAATGGAGTATTTAGCCTTGGAAAAGTCCATTTCTACACCTTGCGCTTTCAAAAAATCAATTTCGTGCTCTCTGCTTAATTTCAAGTCTCTGATAGGTGTAATTATTTCAGCTGAAGGTAAATAGGTTTGGAAAGTCATGTCAAACCTCACCTGGTCGTTTCCTGCTCCTGTACTGCCGTGGGCTATGGCGTCAGCTCCTATTTCTTTGGCATATTTAGCAATTGCTTCCGCCTGTACAATTCTTTCGGCACTTACTGAAAGCGGATAGGTTTGCCCTTTTAATATATTCCCGAAAACCAAGAATTTAATGATTCGCTCATAAAAAGACTTCTCGAGGTTCAGTGCTTTAAATGAAGAAACACCTAACGTATTTGCTCGTGCTTCAATGTTCTGTACCTCTTGATCTGAAAACCCCCCGGTATTAATGAGCATGGCATGCACCTCAAAGCCTTCCACCTTTGAAAGGTGCAGTGCACAGAAGGTGGTATCGAGTCCGCCACTATAGGCTAATACTACTTTTTTCATAATGGTTGTTTAAAAAAATTTTACCGCCTTGCCGGCTTGTTTCAATTTTAGCAAAATGGCTTTCTTCACTTTTACCCACCTTACAAATAATGGCATATTGTCTTCAAAATCACTTCTTAACGCAATTTTTTCCTGTTTCTTTACATCTTTTGGGGTGTGCAGCATGGCAGTACAAAAGCAGTTTTGGTAATTTTTTGCCTTTAAGGTTTCAAAATTCACACAGCTTTGGCAGCCTTTCCAAAATTGCTCATCTTTTGTTAAATCAGAATAAGCCACCGGTATGTAGCCTAAAGCAGAATTTATTTTCATAACAGCAGCTCCGGTAGTCAATCCAAATATTTTAGCATTTGGGTATTTCTTTCTGCTCAATTTAAAAATGGCCTCCTTTATCTTTCTTGCCAAGCCATGTTTTCTGAATGCAGGAGCTACAATTAGGCCTGAATTAACTACGTATTTTTCATGATCCCAAACTTCTATGTAGCAGAAACCGGCCCACTCACCTTTTTTAGTGAGGGCGATAACCGCATTTCCTTCAGTGATTTTGCGTAGCAGGTATTCTTCGGATCTTCTGGCTATACCTGTACCGCGAGCGGCAGCTGATGCAGCTATTTCTTCCAAAATAATTTGGGTAAATTTCGTATGTTCCGGAGTGGTTCTCGCTATGATGAACTTCTCTTGTTGCATGTTTATTAATTGTAAATAAATTGAAACCAATAGCCTATCGTTGCTGTGGTATCATAAAATAAATTTGCTAATATAATTGTCGAAAGGTAATTCCCAATTGGGGAATTGTATTTGAAAGGGCCTATGCCCTAATGAAGAGAAAGCGTGGTGCAGCTGTAGCAAGAGCGGACAGACACATTGTGCATGTGCTGTTATTCGTTGTCGCTATGTTGTTAAGGTTGTTCACTTCTCTTAATAAGAGTACAAAGTATGATGGTATTTTTAATAATTGCAAATAATGAGGTAATAATTTTTACTAAAGACCATAATATGGTTGTTTCATAGTTGATACATGCCAATTTTATTACTGTTAGCAGCGTGCAATGCTGTTTAGGTTTGAATATTGACTTTCGGAAAAACAATCAAGATCGTCTCCACCTTAAAAAGGAGCCTGTCCCGAATTTACTTCGGGAGGATTAAAGGGGATGGCTGTTCTATATCAATTTTCTGTTCCAACGACTGTGAGGAGTAATTAAATTAGGTCAGGCAAGTTGATATGTGATGTTTTACAAGCCACAAAACAAGGCAAACACTTCTTTTTCAGCCGCTCTGGATGGATTAATACCAATTTAGATCTATAAAGTGGCTTAATACAATTGCAAAGAAATAATTCTCCCTTTAATAGGTATAATAATGTTATTTTTACGAATCATCTTGACTGATAATACAATCGTCATTCCTCCGCCAGCTGGCGGAGGAATCTATTACCAGAAAGCGATAGCTTTCTGTCTTTCTTATAATTTGCGCCAATATTTAGAAGCAGTTTGAGGAACAGCGCTAAGTGTATTAAAAAAAATTGAGAGCTTAAATTCTTAATTCAAGCATAGCTTGAATAGAACAGATTCCCGATCTCCGCTGCGCTGTCGGGAATGACGATATAAAGTAATATTGCAGGCTACATCTATTCATACCAGTTTGAAGTATAAAGTTGCTTATAAGAATTGCAAAGAAATAATGCACCCTTTAACATGTTAAATGGTATAGGTGGTATTTTAAAGTTCAAACATCTATTAGATGATCTTGAAATATATGACAACCGCAAAAACAATCAAGATCGTCTCCACCGTAAAAAGGAGCCTGTCACGAATTTACTTCGGGAGGATTAAGGGGGATTTCTGTATATTAAAGCCCTCTTCGAATGACTCTGACGCGTTTTCTTTCTTCAAGCCATCACAGGTTTTCTATCGTAACTGCCGGTGCCTAATTGGTTTAGCAGTGAGAAATGGCTTACGAGCGCATCCAAAAAAGTAGGCTGATGGTGGTAAGGCACGTTAAAGTCATCAGCTGTCTGTTTTACTATACCGGCTATTTCTGCATAATGCACGTGACAGATATTAGGGAAGAGGTGGTGCTCAATCTGAAAATTTAACCCACCAATAAGCCACGAAAACCACTTTGACCTATTAGCAAAATTTGACGTAGTTTTAAGCTGGTGTATAGCCCAGTTGTTTTCCATAGTGCCGCCAGGCTCAGGCTCGTAAAAGTCCGTTGCCTCAATAACATGCGCAGGCTGAAACACAAGTGCCAAGTATTAAACCGCTAACAAATTGCATGAATAAAAAACATAATAGCACTTGCCACCAAACTACACCGCTTATAATAATTGGTAACGCCAATGTTAAGCTTACATACCAAAATTTGTTAAATAATAACTGTGCCAGACCACTTTTGAAGCTTAATCCTTGTGCCTTAAGCAAATTGCGCTTATTGTACCTAATAAGCTGATCAATATCTTTAGCCACTAACCAGTAGAAGGTCATAAAACCGTAAAGAAATGGGGCATAGTAGGCCTGAAACTTAAAAATGCTTTTCCTCTTCTGATGAGGCGAAAACCTGATAATTCCTTTTTTGTCAATGTCCTCATCATGTTCACCAATATTAGTAAATGAATGGTGTAGCACATTATGCTGTATTTTCCAATTGATGTGGTAAGCCCCTAAGAAGTTAGCCATAAAACCAAAAAATTTATTAACATTTTTGTGCTTTGAAAATGAACCGTGGTTTGCATCATGCATTACGCACAAACCAATACCGGCCATACCCAAGCCCATAATGGTGTACAAAACAAATACAAGCGCTATAGCATGTACAGTTCCGCTCAAGAGAATACCGAGGGGCACAAAATATAGAGCCAACATAAAGGCTGTTTTCAGCTTCATGCTGGTATTAGCATATATACTAATATTGTTGTCTTTGAAATGCTGATGCACACGTTTTCTTAGCGTACTAACAAATTCCGGCTGACTATCGTGATTAAATTTTACTGAGGTAGACTTCATAAACATTTATAAGCCCTTAAGGTACGGCTTAATCCTGACTATTCAGCCCTTCAGTTCTCTTATTTTAAAGAAAACAACCAATTTTAATATTGACCAGGTGAAATTTTCGGGTGAGTAGCTTATTAAATTTGAAAGGTACAATCTAACCGCCTTTCACAACTATAAATTTAAATGCTATTAAAATTATTTAATACTGGTGAAAGGCTAGGTCAAACGCGAAAATAATGTGTGTTAAAGTTGATATGCCAATCACCTAATTCTCATCATCATAAATAAATACTTTTACATCCGTTTTGTTATTTTTATAGCCTCTAAACATACCCGATGTATTGAATGGCATAGTAATGCTGCCGGTTCTGTCTAGCGCAATAATTCCACCATTGCCACCAAAGTCAACCAGCTCTTGATTTACAACTTGGTTGGCTGCGTCCTTTAAGCTTAGTTTCAAATATTTCATTTTTGCTGCTATGTCATAGGCCACTACGCTCCTTATAAAGTACTCGCCATGCCCGGTTGCAGAAACCCCGCAAGTGGCATTATCGGCATAAGTGCCGGCTGCTATAATGGGTGCGTCTCCTATCCGTCCATATTTTTTGTTGGTCATGCCTCCGGTAGAAGTGCCTGCCGCAATGTTGCCGTCTTTATCGAGTGCTACACAGCCCACGGTGCCAAATTTATAGTCAGGGTGACTATCCATATAGCTTGTTTTATCTTTCTGCTCTTCCGTTTTAATACGCATTAGATTATTAAAATTTCGCTCAGTATAAAAATAGGCAGGGTCAACAATTTCAAGCCCTACTTCCTTGGCAAATTGCTCGGCTCCACTACCTGCGAGCATAACGTGTGGGCTTTGTTCCATCACTGCTCTGGCGGCAGCAATCGGGCTTTTTATAGTGGTAACGCCTGCCACTGCTCCGGCCATTCGATCTGCACCGTTCATCACTGCTGCATCCAATTCGTTTTTTCCGGCACTGGAAAATACTGCTCCTTTTCCTGCATTAAAAAGTGGTGAGGCTTCCATTATCTGTATGGCGGCAATAACAGCATCCATAGCCGGTTGTCCATTTTCTAGTGCAGCATAACCACTTTCGAGCGCCTCTGTAAGCGTTGCTCTGTAGAGTGAATCGCGCTCCGGGCTTAACGATTCCCTATTTATATATCCGGCTCCTCCGTGGATTACCAGACTAATGGGGCCTGTTTCTTCAATAGTCTCTCCTGCGGCTTTATTATTTTGCGGTTCTTTTTGCTCGTTGTTGCAACTTATAAGCAAAATGGAAATGATTAAAAATGGGGTGGTGAATAATCTCATATGTAGTGTCTATTTTTAAACCTCAATTTAACACTTCTTAACAATAGCTGAAAGTTTCTTCCGTAAATGGCAAATTTTCAATAATTTTAGAGTTGCCTGCAAGCGGAAAAGTACCGGGAACAAAAGAAACATTTAGGCAGAATTAAAAGTAAAGAATCTAATACCAGCCGAAAGAATGCGTAATTGCAAACTATGAATGCGAAGGAATTTATTGAAACTTTAAAAATAATCAGCCTAGATTATTCGGGAGAAATTCCGAAAAGAGAAATATTTTCTTTATCCAAAGAATATCTGCCAATGCCAGTAATTGAAGTTGTAAAATTGTTAAAAGACAAAAATGACAACCATCGGCTTGGAGCAGTATCAATTTTAGATTGGAAAGCACGAAATAAGAAAACTTCTAAAGAAGAAAAAGAAAGCATATATAGAGCGTATATTGATAACCATAAATGGATTGATAGTTGGGGCTTGGTAGATAGAAGTGCACCCTATGTAGTTGGAGGATATTTGCACGACAAAGACAAAAAGCCATTGTACAATTTGGCAAAATCCAAAAACCCAATGGAACGAAGGACTGCAATTGTGAGTACTTACTATTTTATAAGAAAAAATGACATAGAAGATACATTTAAGATTGCAGAAATTCTTATTAACGACAAAGATGAATACGTCCAAAAGGCTGTTGGGAGTTGGATTAGAGAAGCCGGAAAGCGAAATGAAGAAAAATTGAGAACATTCCTTGACAAACATGCTACACACATGCCAAGAATTACGCTTAGGTATGCAATTGAAAAATTGGACAAGGAAACGAGAGCATATTATCTGACATTAAAGTAGAAACGCCAACAGTTAGAATTACAGAAAATCATAGTTTTTAGTGCGTTAAGAGCGTTTTGTGGTTGTTTGAAATAGAATAAAATTACTTTGCCGATTCTTGATAAAGTAGAGAAATTAAAAAATCACAAGGAGATTTTGCTCATAAATAAAGCGCAAATAGTATCTTTACTTATTGCCTTCCGATTGTTATATGGGCGTTGTTAATTAAATCACTGATTTATGCTGAGACATTTCTCTCTTTTTGTTTTGTTAATTTTCTTTTACGCAGGCATTGCTACGCATGCTCAGGAGCAAAGCACCTATTTCGTGCAAACTTTTAATGCGAGCGGTAACCCATTGAAATCTGGCACGGCCTTAATTATTGATCAGCAGGGAACAGGCGCCACGCACAGCACTTTATTTGAGGGCGCAGCTAGTGCAAAAGTTTTTACCACTGACAGCAGCGTCCATAACATTAGCACCATTAATGCATGGGATAAAATGACCGGCATTGTAAAGTTTACAGTAGATAATAATTTGAGCACTGCATTTAAGCGCGCCACAATTTCAAAAAAAGCCTTTACAGATGGAGAAGGTTTGTCAGCGATCAATGCTACAACCATACAAGATCGTGATAAAAAATCAATAAAAATCTCAGCAGCTTATAGTGCAGTAGCTGGTGTAAATCTTGGCCTTACAGCTGACAGCAAGCAGTCATTTGCAGTGGTATTTTCAGGAAACGAAGCCAAAGGTTTTATACTACCTGATGTTTCAGGTGTTAATGGAACTTTAGTGGTGGGTGCATTGCGCATAGATGCCGCAGCCTCCATAAGCATGGGTTTGTCTAAATTTGCATCAGCCCTTGGTAGTAATAAAAATGCACTATCTGCATTGTATCATTACAATAAAGAAGATTGGAATGCAGCAGCCAAGGGGTTTGCTAACTATGCCCAAAATGATAACAAAGATGCTATGCCCTGGAAACTGGCAGGCCTGGCTGCTTCTAATGCAGGCGACTATCCATCGGCCATTTCTTACCTGAGCAAGTCAATAGAGCTAAAGCCGGATGGTGAAATATTTCAGGCACGAGCTAATGCTTATTTTCAGTCGAATAATTATGTTAAAGCTGCGGCAGATTACAAGGCTGCAATTGAGCGAGGGGCAAATACAAGTGATGTTTATCTCTCGTTAGGTACAGCACAACTCAAAAATAAAGCTTATCAGGAAGCCGTTACCAACTTGGAGCGTGCAGCATCATTTGGCGTAAAGGATACATCTTTGTATATAAATATTGCCACCGCTTATTTAGCCACCGATAATAAGGTAGCAGCCATTGATAATTATAAAAAGGCCCTTTCAGCGGGAGCTAAAAGTGCAAACCTTTTAACACAATATGCCATTTTACTTTATGAAAACGGGAAGCTGGAAGAGGCAGCCCTTAACATTGACAAAGCCATCAACTCAGGAGCAAAAGAAGGCAAACTGTTTTATTATAAAGGCTTAATTGCAGCCTCAAAAGCGCAGTGGTCCGCAGCTATTCAAAGTTTCTCAAAAGCCGAAGCTTCAGGCGTACGTGAAGGTGAATTATTAAGTACGCTAGGCAAGGCATACTACGAAACAAAAGCGTATGCTAACGCGGTTGAAAAGCTGCAACTGGCAATAAAACAAGGAGCGAATGGTGTAGAGAATTATGCTATGATGGGCTTAGCTTTGTACCAACAGAAAAAATTTGAAGAAGCCTCGCGCGCTTTAAATAGTGCAGTACAGGGTGGCGTAAATGAGGCGGAAGTTTACATAGCGTTGGGCGTTTCATCCTACGAATTAGCGCGTTACAGAGCTGCTGCCGATGCCCTAATAAAGGCAACAGCCTTGGGTAATCAATCATTGGCACTTTATGAGAACTTAGGCTTAGCACAATACGAGCTAAAAGATGCAGAAAATGCCACAAACTCACTAGAAAAGGCTCAACAGAAAGACTCAAAAAATGCAAAGGTTTATTTCTATTTAGGTAACCTTAAATTCAAGGCCGATCAGTTTGCCGAAGCGGTAGTTGCTTATGACAAGGCAGTTACCAATGGCTTATCAGACAAAATGCTATTCAATAACAGGGGAAAGGCCAAATTAGCGCAGAATCAATCGGCAGCAGCCATTCAGGATTTTACTAAAGCCTTGGCAATAGACCAAACTTATACACAAGCATTATTAAACAGAGGATCAGCTTATTATCAAGAGAAAAATTACACTTCTGCCATCAGCGATTTAGAGAAAGTGACTGAAACCACACCGGCCGTGGCAGAAATGTTGGCGCTAGCTTATTACCAAACGCAGCAGGCTGATAAAGCGCTGGAAATGATGCGACAAGCAGAGGCAGGTGGAATTAACAATGCCACACTTTACATTCTATAAAGGTAACCTGCATTACCAAAAGGCAGCTTATCAGGAAGCCATTAAGGCCTACGATAAAGCAGCACAAGGAGGTATAGCTGATAAAGACCTTTTTGCCAATAGGGGTAACAGCTACTTCATGCTTAAGAACACGCAACAGGCAGCACAAGATTTAGGTAAAGCAGTTGAGCTAGGGGTAACCGACCCATTAGTTATAGAGCATTTAGGAAATGCACTTTATGAGGAAAAACAATTTGAGCCAGCGGAAAAATACCTGAGCCAAGCTGTAGATAATGGAGCACAGGCAGAAACTTATTATCAGTACGGTAATGTGTTGTTCCGGCAGGAGGCCTATCAAAAAGCTATTGCCACCTACGATCAGGCCATTACAAATGGTTATGAAAACGAGATAATTTATAATAACAGAGGTAAAGCCAAAGCTTTGCTGGAAAATTATCAGGGAGCCATACCTGATTACAATAAAGCACTTTCCATAAAGGCTGACTATGGTCAGGCCTTGCTTAATAGGGCCAATGCTTTTTACAAGGGGAAGCAATTTGAGGAGGCGCTGAAAGATTTCGATCAGGTTACCGTATTAAATATTACAGATGACAACACTTATTTAAGAATTGGACTGAGTCATTTTGCTTTACAGCATTATGATGCAGTTATTGAAAATTTGGATTTAGCCTTTCAACGAGGAAATACTTCTGCGGAGTTATTTTATGGTAGAGGGAATGCATATTACTTTCTAGGAAATTTTGATCAAGCATTGGAGAATTTGAATCAAGCCGTAGCGCTTAACGATAACCACGCTATGACTTATTTCCACAGAGGTAATTTGCTTTTTGACGAAGCAAAGCTCGAAGAAGCAATTAATGATTACAACAAAGCGGAGGAGTTGGGCGCAATAGAAACGAAGCTTTTTTTTAATAGGGGAGTAGCACATTATGAGTTGAAAAATATTGATAAAGCACAGGCCGATTTTGACCGAGCCATAGAAAAGGATGCTCAGTATTTTGAAGCCTATGCCTACAGAGCAGATACCAAATTCAGGCTCAAAAATTACCAGTCGGCTATTGCCGATTATAATACGGCAATTAATGGAGGTATAAAAGATGCCAAATATTATAACAATAGGGGTAAAGCCAAGCAGTTATTAGGTAATTTAGAAGCGGCAGTTGAAGATTATAACCAAGCCATCAGCATTGATCCGGCTTATGACAGAGCTTACGAAAATAGGGCCAGCGCATTGTATGAACAGGAGAATTATGAAGGTGTTATTGCTGATGTAAATGCACTGGAAGATATAGGCGAAGTATCTGCCGATTTATTATTGATAAAGGCTGAATCGTATTATAAATTGGAAGATTGGCCGGGAGCTATTTCTTATTTTGAGAAAGCCATACAAGGTGGCGCCTCTAAACCCGATTCCTATTTTAAGCGTGGCAGAGCGTATTTGGAGGTAGAGGATTACGGAACTGCCGTACAGGATTTAACGCAATCATTGGAAAATGAGCCTAATAATCCGCAAGCGCTATTATACCGAGCGCAGGCTAATTTGTTTGCCGGAAATGCCCGCGGAGCTATGGAAGATTATTCCAAAGCCATCAGCCTAAACCCTGACAATACGGATGCTTACTACAACAGAGCAGTGCTTAGGGAAGAATTAGAAAACTGGGAAGGTGCGCTGGAAGACTACGACAAGGTTATTCAATTAAACCCGCAGGATGCCTCTGCTTATTATTATCGTGGCAATGCAAAGTCTATTCTTGAAAATAATAGCCCCGCTTTAAAGGATTTAGACAAAGCTATTGAGCTGGATGGCACGCAAGCCAATTATTTTAAACTGAGGGGTAATGTTAATTATCAACTCGAAAATGACGAGGCAGCCTGCAACGATTGGCAAACGGCTAAAGGTATGGGCGATAAAACCGTTGATTATTACCTCAAGCAGTATTGTAAATAGCTAATGCGAATTATCAGAACACCCTTAATACCTGTTGCAACGTTATACGTATTGCAAAACAAACCGCAAGTTGTTGATTGTTTGGCTAAATATACCCAAAGACCGGACAATATGTTCAAAAGCATTACCGTTGTGCCGCTATGAGAAAATTATTGTTGCTGAGTACCGTGCTACTCATCTCCTTTGAGGTGGTGGCGCAAAAGTATGGAACAGCTTTGGGCGCAAGAATTGGTAAAGAAAATTATGGAATTTCATTGAGGCAAAAGTTCTTGTCAAATCTTACGGCAGAGGGACTGCTTACCTTTCAGCCCGATGCTTTCCAATTTACCGTTATGCCTAAGTACCATTTTAACATTATTGGTAGAGGTACTAATCTTTACTTTGGAGCAGGAGCGCATGCGGGAAATTTAAAGGATTACGGTACTTTTTATGGCTTTAACATCATTACAGGAGTAGAGTTGAAATTGCCTGCACTCCCCATTACCATTTCTGCTGATGTGATGCCCACTTACCATGTTAATCATGAAGATTGGTTTGATTTTCCGGCAGCACTAACCATAAGTTTGGTGCTGGCGAAAGAGACCAGAGAGAAACGCCAGAAAGCGCGCAAAAAGAGGAAAAAAAGGAAGGAGCGTAAAAAGAGAAGAGAGGAAAGAAAAGAAAAAAGAGGACTATGGTTTGAAGAGAACATTTTTAAAAACAAGGCTGAACAATAAAACAGGACCGACTGAATAACAAGATAAACTGCCGCTATCTTCATAATTATCAAATGCTAGAACTGTATTTTGACAACAATATACTTGTATAGTCAACCAGATAGGTCAATTTAGTTTATTGCCTCAAACTAATTCACCATCTTTGCATAAAGCATTTAAAAAAAATGAAAATATATACCAAAGGAGGAGATAAAGGAAAGACCTCATTGCTTGGTGGGTCGCGCGTTTCCAAGGCACATAGCCGAATTGATGCTTATGGCAATGTAGATGAGTTGAACAGCTGGATTGGCCTTTTGAGAGACCAGCAGGTGAATGCCAACCGTCATTTATTATTGGTGGAAATTCAGGATAGGCTATTTACCATCGGTTCACATTTGGCCAATGAGGCTGCACCAGGTCAATTTCAATTACCTGAAATCCATGAGCAGGATGTGGTACGCCTAGAGGAAGCCATAGACCAAATGAACGAAAAACTGCCTGAAATGAAAAGTTTTATCCTACCAGGAGGCCATCAGGTGGTGTCTTACTGCCATTTAGCCAGAACGGTATGCCGCAGAGCCGAAAGGGGTGTTGTGGCATTGCAAGAATTGGATGAAAAGGTTGAGCCATTGATCATTATATACCTCAACAGGCTTTCAGATTATTTATTTGTTCTTTCAAGAAAGCTCACACAAGAATTAAACGCCACGGAAGTACCTTGGGTGCCTAAAAAGTAAAGTTGATTGCCAACCTTTTTTGTACTAATTTCGTGTCATTTTTGTAAGATATAGCTTCAATAAATTATGGTAGATACCTTAGATATTTCAGTTCGAAAAATTGCAGAGTCACGATTAAGTGAGGTGGATTTCAACAACATTCCATTTGGCAGAACTTACTCCGATCATATTTTTATTTCCGATTATAAAGATGGCGAATGGTCTGATTTTAGGGTACAGCCCTATGAAAATTTACCTATGGCGCCTGCTTCAAGCGTAATCCATTATGGGCAGTCAGTTTTTGAAGGGTTAAAAGCTTACAAAAATAAAGACGGGCAAACTACTGTTTTTAGGCCTGATCAAAATGCTAAAAGACTTAATGAATCGGCCAAGCGTTTGTGCATACCGCAAGTACCTGAAGCATTATTTATGAGTGCCTTAACGGAGCTGCTGAAAATTGATGAGGAGTGGATTCCTACAAAAGCGGGTACTGCGCTCTACATTCGGCCCATTGTTTATGCCATGGACGATTACATTGGCATAAGACCATCGGACACTTACCGTTTTATGATTATTACTTCCCCGGTAGGAGGCTACTATAGTGAACCGGTAAAGGTTAAGATTGAAACCAAATATACTAGGGCAGCCGAAGGAGGCACCGGTTATGCCAAAGCAGCAGGCAACTATGCCGGTTCTCTTTATCCTGCCAAATTAGCGCAAGATAAAGGCTACCACCAGCTTTTATGGACTGATGGCAAAACTCATAAATACATAGAAGAATCGGGCACTATGAATGTAATGTTTGTAATTGGCGATACTTTAATTACGCCAGATACCGGCTCAACTATTCTCAAAGGCATTACGATGGCATCGGTATTAATTTTAGCCAAAGATTGGGGCATGCAAGTGGAAGAGAGAAAAGTGACGGTGGAGGAAGTTGTGGAAGCAGCAAAAGATGGAACTTTGAAGGAAGCATTTGGTGCCGGAACAGCAGCTACTATTGCACACATTAAACTCATACACCACGATGGCGTAGATTACGAACTACCCGCCATAGAGCAAAGAGAGTTTTCCAACAAAGTGTTAAAAGAGCTGGACGATATTAAGGCAGGACACAGCGAGGACAAGTATAACTGGCTTTTTACACTATAACCATATTTTTATTATATGTAATGCCGTACTGTTAAAATGACAGCGCGGCATTTTCAGTATGGGATTTGAACAATAATATTACAAATATATATGACCTCAGACGAACTAAAAGACTTAAAGGCCCGGATGGATGCGCTCCGGGGATATCTTTGACTACGATAAAAAAGTAGAAGAAACAAAGGAGCTGGAGCTACTTTCCGCACAGCCTGATTTTTGGAATAATTCCGAAGATGCCGAGGCAACCATGAAGCAAATTAGGGGGAAAAAGGAATGGACCAAACAGTTTGAAGATTTGGAAGAGCTCTACGGAGATGCTGAAACCCTCAATGAATTTCAGGAAATGGGAGAAGCCAATGAGGAGGAAGTAAACAAGGCGCATAAAAAAGCACTTAGCAAGGTGGAAGACCTAGAGCTGAAAAAGATGCTTTCCTCAGAGGAAGACCAGCTTTCGGCTATGCTGCAAATAACTCCCGGAGCCGGTGGTACAGAGAGTAACGATTGGGCAGGTATTCTTATGCGCATGTACATTATGTGGGGAGAAAGTAACGGCTACAAGGTGAAAGAAGTGGATTACCAAGCAGGTGATGTGGCAGGGGTAAAATCTGTTACTTTAGAGTTTGAAGGTTCACAAGGTTATGGCTTTTTGAAGTCGGAAAATGGGGTACACCGCTTGGTAAGGATTTCCCCTTTTGACAGTGGCGGGCGCAGGCACACTTCATTTGCCTCGGTTTATGTGTACCCGGTGGCCGATGACTCTATCAATATCGAGATTCACCCATCGGAGGTTGAGTTGCATACATCCCGCTCGGGCGGTGCCGGTGGGCAGAATGTAAACAAGGTGGAAACCAAAGTGCAGCTTACCCACAAGCCAACAGGTATAGTGGTAATTTGCCAGGCCAACAGAACACAATTGGGTAACAGAGAGCAGGCCATGCAGATGCTAAAATCGCAGCTTTATCAAAAGGAGCTGGAAAAGCGCAATGAGGAGCGGAGTGAAATTGAGGCCGGTAAGATGAAGATTGATTTCGGTTCCCAGATAAGAAATTATGTGCTGCACCCTTATAAATTAATTAAAGATGCCCGTACCGGAGTGGAACGTACAGATGTGCAAAATGTACTCGATGGCGACTTGAATGATTACATTAAAGCCTTTTTAATGGGCCAGGAAGGTGTTGTGGGTGATGATTAGAGCTTAATTACACTTATAACCTGTTTTTAGAGTGATAATGTTATACAGATATGCGCATATAAAAAAATAGATAGTTCAAACATTATAGTAACAGCACTAGGGTGTAAAGATTTCATTAGATACTAATAACTCTTTTGCTAAATCTCAAATCTAAGAGATTAAAATATCGCCTTTCAATTTTATCAAAAGGTAATGGAGCTATGTTAGCTTACACATAATAAACAACCCCTACATAAAACCGCTAAAGCCTATCATTTTCGAATAAATAAGTTTATATGACTATATTGGTATAGCAACGAAATAAAATTGTTTAGAGCAGCAGTAGATGGCTACAACCACTATATAAGAGAGCAACCGGAAATTAGACGAAATGAGCTAATCCTAAAATTCACTGATTTTTTTTGATATGCTTTCTATACGTATAAAGAAGAAATTATTGTAGAATTGCTTAGGGCTTTTATTAAGCCAAAATTAAACCCATGACTTGGGTGGTCATATCTTCTCAGTAAATTCTATTCTAATGAGCATTTAAATAATAAGAAATCAAGAAATTTTTTTGCAGTAATTAATGGTAAAAAAGTGCTTTATAGTGCCTATAAGTATGTACTTTTCGCAAAATGTTATATTTTTGTATTGAAAAGAGCAGTAAATTGCACTATAGAGATATGATCGAAATTATTAAGGCGCGGAGAGAAATGTTACATGTTACACAAGAAACGCTAGCAGAATTGTCAGATGTGGGTTTAAGAACGCTCAAACAATTTGAAAGTGGAAAAGGTAATCCTACCTTGTCAACTTTAAAAAAGCTAGCTGATGTGCTCGGTTTAGAAGTATGTTTGAAACTTAAAGAAGTAACTGCTAGCAATTGAGAAAGGCGCATATATTATTTAAAGGTGAGGAGGCTGGCATATTAACACAGCACAATGATGGTTCTTTT
This sequence comes from uncultured Cytophagales bacterium, assembly GCA_963832285.1. Taxonomy (GTDB): domain Bacteria; phylum Bacteroidota; class Bacteroidia; order Cytophagales; family Cyclobacteriaceae; genus Marivirga. The sequence continues at coordinate 1,584,484 of CAWHTP010000008.1, read as the reverse complement.
ACTTTCAACTACCATACTACTTGGGCAGAAGACAGGAACAAGCCGCATATCAGCCTCACTTTACCAAAAAAAAGCAGCACACATTATTCGAAATTTCTATTTCCTTTTTTCTATAATATGCTGCCCGAGGGGTCTAATAAACAGTTAATATGTAAGCATTTTAGAATTGATGCCAATGATTACTTCGGGTTATTATTAGCCACGGCTAAAACGGATACTATTGGGGCGGTTACTGTTATAAAAGCAGAAAATTTATGAGTCTGTCGGAAATAAAAAACTGCCCGGGTACATTAGCAGAAGGATTTAGCAGCTACAGCAGAATCTGCCTGAATAGAGTTTTTCAAGGTAAGAAGGTACACCATGTGCTATCGTATGATTCACCAACAACTAACCAAGAAGCGGAACAGCTTTTTGAAGAAAATAGGTTACGTATGTCAATATCGGGTGTGCAAGAAAAATTTTCCGTTTTGCAAGAAAAGAACAAATTGCGATTAGTCAATGATGGTGAAAGGGGTGGGTATATTTTAAAGCCAATACCACTAATAGGTAAAAAAAGAGACCAAATGCCCGCTAATGAGCATCTAACCATGCAGATAGCGCGTCAAATTTACGGAATAGAAACGGCAGAAAATGCGTTAATATTTTTTAAAAATGGTGAACAAGCATATATTACTAAGCGTTTTGATACAAAATCAGACCAGACCAAATTAGCGCAGGATGACTTTGCCTCACTCGCAAAGAGGACACCTCAAACTCACGGAGCAGATTATAAATATTTAGGAAATTATTTAGAAATGTTTCAGCTAATGGAGGCCTATCTGCCTGCTTATAAGTTAGAAGCCATTAAACTATTTAAGCTAATTATTTTCAACTATTTATTCTCAAATGGCGATGCTCATTACAAGAATTTCTCATTGCTAGAAACACCAATGGGGGATTATAGGCTGAGCCCTGCCTATGATCTGTTGAATAGTCGTATCCACATTGAAGATAAAGATTTTGCACTTGCCGATGGATTGCTGCCAAGAAATTTGGCACAGGGAAAAATGAGTCAGCAGTTTGGAATACTTGCGCGATCAACCGGAATAAATGAGAAAATGTACAGTGATATACTGTCATTAATGCAGTCGAAATCAAATTTAGTAGCGCAGCTGACAAAAGCTTCATTTCTTAATGATGAGACAAAAAGAAACTACTGGCAGGCGTACCAAAGTCGTTTAAAAAAACTTTTAAAATAATAAATCAATGTCGTTTAGATAAGACCTTACCTCCTTCTCTTGGGGAGAAGGATTAAGGATGAGGGCATGAAGACAAACTTAACTAAACGACATTGAACAATAAATAGCAACTGATTTACTTTTAAAGCATAAAAAAAAATCATATCATCAAATTTAAGCCTTTATCATAATGAGCAGAAATACTTTTATTTTCTTCATCGCCTTGTGGGCTACTAAACATTTCATTTCTTACTAAGGGTTTCAGCCAAACCTATGGGCAAAATGGTATGGTGGTATCCGATAACTCCGTGGCTTCCAAAACGGGTGTCGATATATTGAAAAGAGGAGGCAACGCTATTGATGCAGCTGTTGCTACTGCTTTCGCGCTAGCTGTAACACATCCGCAGGCGGGGAACATCGGTGGTGGTGGATTTATTGTTTATATGGATTCAGCCGGTAGCGGCACCACCATTGATTTCAGAGAGAAAGCGCCACTACGCGCCACGGCTGATATGTTTTTAGATGATAACGGTAGCTTGCTTGAAGGTAGTAACCACTCAGGATTAAAATCGGTAGGGGTACCGGGAACGGTGGCAGGGCTGTTCTTGGCGCATCAAAAATATGGTGTGCTGCCTTGGGAAGCATTAGTGCAGCCGGCTGTCGATTTAGCCGAACAAGGGGTGCTGCTGTCTTATGCGCTGGCAAATCATGCAAAATATCTTCAATAATAGTGATCAAACGGAATTTCTGAAAAACTATTACAGAAATGGGCAAGGCGAGCTTATTCAGCCCGGTGAATTATGGGTGCAGCTGGCACTAGCTAACACCTTAAAATTAATAAGAGATAATGGTAGGGACGGATTTTATAAAGGTGCTGTGGCGGAAGAAATAGCAGCCTTTATGGAAGCGAATGGCGGAATCATTTCGATGGATGATTTAAGCAAATACGAAGCAATTGAACGCGAAGCAATTACCGGTACCTACAAAGATTTCGAAATTTTTTCTATGCCACCGCCAAGTTCCGGTGGTGTGGCCATTATTGAAATGATGAATATGATTGAGCAGGCTAATTTGGACTCAATCCCGTTCAACTCCACCGAGTATGTTCATTTATTGGCAGAAATCATGCGCAGAACTTATGCTGATAGGGCCGAGCACTTGGGCGATCCTGATTTTAACCCGGATATGCCTGTCCGGAAATTAATTTCCAAAGAATTTGCTGCCATGAGATACGATAACATCGATTTCGATAAGGCTTCGGTAAGTGATTCCTCACAATTCGGTCAATTGTACGATGGTAAAAATACTACGCATCTGTCAGTTATTGATAAGCACGGTAATGCAGTCTCGTTAACATATACGCTGGAGTATTCCTATGGCTCCGGTTTAGGATCACCAAAGCTTGGTTTTATTTTCAACAATGAAATGGGCGATTTTAATCCACAACCCGGTTATACCGACAATAATGGGTTAATTGGTACCGACCCCAATATAATTCAGCCTGAAAAAAGAATGCTTTCAAGTATGACCCCCACAATAGTGGCAAAAAATGGGAAGCCATATCTGATCATCGGCAGCCCGGGAGGAAGAACCATCATCAATACGGTTTTTCAAACCATTTTAAATGTTACCGCGTATGAAATGCCGCTAAGGAAAGCCATCGAAGTCATGAAAATACATCATCAGTGGTTACCCGATCAGTTGATTTTTGAGCAGGATTTATTGTCACCCGATACGCAAAAAGCATTAGAAGCCATGGGACATACTTTACAAGGGAGACAGAATTTAGGCCGATTAATGGGTATTTTAATTCCGGATGATGCCGATATTTATGTGGGAGTTTCCGATTCATCAAGCCCGGATGGGGCGGCTGTAGGTTACTAACCTGAGTTCAACTCCTGTTGAATAACCAGCAATTTTACCCTATCCGGAACAGCGAAAGCCATAATTAGCAACAACAATGCGCTTTCCATTGCCAAAAAGGAATAATCTAATATCTTTACAGCTTTCAATTGTAGACTATGGCATCAAGAGGAGGATTCTCAAGCAAAATAGGTTTCATTTTAGCAGCAGCAGGCTCGGCAGTAGGGCTTAGGAAATATTTGGAAATTTCCATTTGAGGTAGGAGAGGGCGGAGGTGCAGCTTTTGTCTTCGTCTATTTAATATTTTGTTTTATCCTTTGCTTTCCTGTAATGGTAACTGAAATAGCTATGGGCAGAAAGACATCCAAAAATCCCGTAGGTGCCTTCAATGCGCTCGGTTATCGCAAATGGAATTTTATTGGTAAACTGGGGATTCTAAGTGGCTTCTTAATTTTATCATTTTATAACGTGGTTGCTGGTTGGGCTTTCGGCTATTTCGTTGAAATGCTTTCAGGTAATTTTGCTATTGGCAGCCAGTTTGGAGATTTTATAAAAGATGTTTTTAAGGTAGGAGGCTATGCCATCGTATTTATGGTTATTACCGCCTATATAGTTTCAAAAGGAGTTTCCGGAGGAATTGAAAAAGCCTCTAAAATACTAATGCCCACCTTGCTGATTATGATTATTGGGTTAGTAATTTACTCGCTCACTTTACCACATGCTTTTGAGGGATTATCTTTTTATTTAATACCTGATTTTTCTAAGCTTTCTACTAAAGTTATTGGCAGTGCCATGGGACAGGCATTTTTCTCTCTTTCGTTGGGTATGGGTGCTTTAATTACCTATGGTTCCTATGTAGGTAAAAAAGACAATATAGTATCTTCTGCAGTCTATATAACCCTAACAGATGTTGGCATAGCTTTTATTGCAGGTATGCTTATGTTCCCTTTGGTGGCCTATTTAACTGATGGAACCATGGAAGGTGCCGGGCAGGGTGCCGGACTTATTTTTGCTGTGCTTCCCGGTGTATTTGAATCTTTAGGACCCACGTTAGGGGTTGTTATTGGTGCAGCATTTTTTTTGCTGCTGTCGTTTGCTGCTTTAACCTCAACAGTTTCCTTATTAGAAGTGCCCGTTGCTTATACCGTTGATGAGCTCAAAATGAATAGGAGTAAAGCGGTTTGGATTGTGGCAGGAATTATATTTATTATAGGTTTGCCTTCACTTGTAGGGAATGGCTACTCGGCATTCTTTACTGATTTCATCACCTATTTTGGTGCCGATAAGCCTACTGATTTCATGACTTTTATAGGACATTTGGCCAATGATACCTTCCTTCCTCTGGGGGGATGTTTAATTGTATTTTTTGCCGCTTACGTGTGGAAAAAAGAGAACCTTAGTGAGGAAATTAGTCTTGGATATGATGGTTACAAGGGTTCCTTCATTGAGAAATATATCAATTTCGCCATTACTGTTTTTTGTCCTATTGTTTTAGCTATCATGTTTATTACCACCGTGCTTTCAAAATTCTTTAATATTGATGTAGGTGCTTTTTTCTGAGATGAAGCGTTCTATGTATTTAATAAAAAAGGGGAAGATTCTAAATCTTCCCCTTTTGTAACTACTCAGGTCTGTTATAGTGTATTTTAGTCTTGGGATTGCTTCGTGCCTCGCAATGACCAACTCTGGATATTGCGAGGCACGAAGCAATCTGTTTATATTTGACAGAACACATCAAAAGTACAGATTCTGACAGGTTTTTTGTCATTTCTAACTATCATTTAATACCTGAGTTCTTACCCCCTTTTTATTTTTGGTAATTGTCAGTTTACTTTTGCTCTCGCATTTCCTTTTCAACATGTGCTACCAGTTTGTCGCATAGCTCATTCATTTGTTGCGACATAAATTCATCTCCTGTGGAATTTAATGCGCTCTGCGCCATTCCTCCTAAACAATCAATATAGAATCGTTTCATTTCATCTATGGGCATGTCTTTAGTCCATAAGTCAATACGCATGGAGTTTTTTTCTTCATGGTCCCAAAGCGAAATACTAATGCTTTTAGTCTCCTTTAATTTTTCACTAGAATCAGTGGCATTCCAATTGATTTTTTCCGGAACACTGTCTTTATCTAAGTCTATCTCAAAATTAATATGCGATTTCTTCATTTTATTTTAATCTATTCAATTATTGCGGCAACATGTTTTTAAAATCTTCATAAGTAGCAGGGTTTAGTAATGTTTTAGAACAGCCAATTTCATCGGCCTTCTCATTTATCTCTGCTACTCTATCTTCAGGGTCCGGGTGCGTACTTAAAAATTTAGGAGTATTACCTGTTGCATCAGCATCTAGCAGTTTCTGAAAAAAAGAGAATGCCCCATTACAGGCATATTCAGTTTCTGCTAAATACTCTACTGACCTTGCATCTGCTTCTGATTCAGCTTCCCTTGAAAAACTTAAACCGGCTAATGAACCTGCAACTTGACCTGCTATTTCCGTAATTTGTGATGGGTTTTCTCCTCCTATTAAACTTAAAATAAATGATAATCCCTGTTGTTTTTCAATGTTTTTAATAGTGTGTCTTAAATCAGAATGAGCTACTTCATGCCCCATAACACCCATCAAATCGTCTTCTGCATCAAGGTATTTAATAAGTCCGGTGTAAAAATAGAGGTATCCGCCAGGAGTTGCAAAAGCATTTAGCACGGAATCATCAATAATGTAAATCTCCCATACAAATTCCTCACGGTACGTAACTTCTCCTGTTTCAAGCACTATATTCAACAAATTCTCAATATACCTATAAGCTTCCGGGTAATCGGCTTTATCAAGTATAGGGAATTGCTCAGGGTCATTTGCTATTTCCTGTGAAACTTGTAGACCCAATTCTATGTCCTGTTCTATAGAAGAAAATACGAAGTCATCATTTTTATCTTTACATGAGAAACTGATCATAGCCAAAACTAAGGCTAGTATAAACGTGTTATTTTTAGTCATTTTTTATATTTATTTTAGTAATGAGATGATGGCGAATTGAATGTTAATCGCCATAATTATTAATTTGTTGCGTAAAAAAGGTGTTGAATTATCAAATCTGCATCTCCGGAATTTCACCATTAACTGTTAATGAGCCTGCGGTTGCTTGCTTTATTTCTTCTACTGTTACACCGGGTGCTCTTTCTAACAATACAAAACCGCCATTGGGTTGCACTTCTAGCACTGCAAGATTAGTTACTATCTTTTTTACGCAATTAAGCCCCGTTATAGGCAAGCTGCAATTCTTCAACAGTTTTGAGTCACCGTCTCTGCTGGTATGTTGCATGGCTACAATTATGTTTTGGGCTGAGGCTACTAAATCCATAGCACCGCCCATTCCTTTCACCATTTTACCGGGTATTTTCCAATTGGAAATATCACCATTTTCTGAAACTTCCATGGCCCCGAGTATGGTCAGGTCAACATGGCCGCCACGAATCATGGCAAAGCTTTGAGATGAATCGAACAGGGCAGATCCTTCACGCATAGTTATGGTTTGCTTTCCTGCATTAATTAAGTCAGCATCAACTTCCTCTTCCTTCGGGAATTTACCTATGCCTAGGAGCCCATTTTCAGATTGGAGCACTACATTAAGTGTATCAGGAATATAGTTGGCCACTAAAGTAGGTATGCCTATACCTAAATTAATGTACATACCATCTTTTACTTCCTGTGCTATTCGCTTTGCAATTCCTATTTTATCTAGCGCCATAATTATGAAGTTACTGTTCTTTGCTCAATCCGCTTTTCGTAGTTTACCCCTTTGAAAATACGTTGCACATAAATACCCGGTGTATGTATTTCATTAGGGTTCAGTTCTCCTGCCGGCACGAGTTCTTCTACTTCCGCAATGGTTATTTTACCTGCTGTAGCCATTAAAGGATTAAAATTTCTAGCCGTACCTTTAAAAATGAGGTTCCCGGCTGTATCGCCCTTCCATGCTTTTACCAAGGCAAAGTCAGCTTGTAACCAATTTTCCAGCAAATGCATTTTACCATCAAATTCTCTGGTTTCCTTTCCTTCCGCTACCTCTGTACCGTAGCCGGCCGGAGTGTAAAATGCCGGTATGCCTGCACCGCCTGCCCTCACACGTTCGGCCAAAGTACCTTGGGGTATCAAGTCAACTTCCAATTCTCCTGCTAATAATTGCCGTTCAAACTCTTCATTTTCGCCTACGTAAGAAGATATCATTTTTTTTACCTGGCGGGTTTTTAACAACAAGCCTATGCCAAAATCATCAACTCCGGCATTGTTTGAAATACAAGTGAGTTTATCTACACCGGTTTTTAATAGCGCTGTTATGGCATTTTCAGGAATACCGCACAAGCCAAAACCTCCGAGCATAAGGGTGGCTCCGCTAAAAATATCCTTTACTGCTTCATCCGCATTTTCTACTACTTTACTAATCATTGTAATTGATTTATTGCGCTTCTAATATTTTTATAGCATGCTCCTTGTCAATTTTTAACTGTTCTGTCAAGCTTTCTATAGAATCAAATTTCTTTTCGTTTCTTAATCTCTTCACGAAAAAAACTTCAAGTTGTTGGTCGTAAATATCATTATTAAAATTAAAAATGTTTACCTCCATACGTTTTTCTTCACCTGCTATTGTTGGCCTGCTCCCTATATTAAGCATGCCATTGTATGTTTTCTTGTTAATTTTTACTTGTACCGCGTAAGTTCCCTCTGCCGGAACGAGCTTATATTTGGCGGCTACTTCAATATTTGCAGTAGGGAAACCGATTGTTCGCCCTATTTTATCTCCCGTGATTACAGTGCCTCTTACACCGTACAAACGCCCCAGAAATAGCGCTGCATCCTCCACATGGCCTGCTTCTAGCGCAGTCCTGATTTTAGTAGAACTAATACCTACATTGTCAATGTCCTGTCGGGATATTTCTTCTACAGTAAAGCCGTAATCAGCAGCGTTCTGTTGTAAATACTCAAAGCTACCTTCCCTGTTTTTACCAAAATGATGGTCATAACCTATTACAAGTTTTTTGGTGTCGATGGCCTTAATCAGCACATCCTGCACGAAGGCTTCAGAACTCCACTTGGAGAATTCTTTGGTAAATTCAATTTTTAATAAATGGTCTATGCCGATAGCTTCTAGTATTTGTGCTTTTTCATCAAAGGTTGATAGCAGCTTCAGGTCATCATCATCAGGTTTTAACACAAATCGTGGATGCGGCCAAAAAGTAACCATACAGGCTTCACCATTATCCTGTTTGGCCAACTCAATAACGCGCTTCAATATTTCCTGATGGCCCAAATGCACACCATCGAAGGTGCCAATGGTTACCACAGCATTTTTTATGCTGTTTACGGAGTGTATGCCTTGGTGGATGATCACGATTGCTCTTGTTTATGTAACGCAACGAATGGTATAAGTTCGGAAGCATTCTCTACCTTAAAATCCCCGATTTTTGTTCTTCTCAAACCGGATAAATAACCACCTGTGCCCAGTTTTTCTCCAAAATCGTTTGCTATGCTTCTAATGTAAGTTCCCTTTGAGCAGCTGATTTTAAATTCGACTTCCGGTAATTCAAACTTAGTGATTTCAAAAGTATGTATTTCAATTATTTTAGCTTTCAACTCAACAACTTTGCCGGCTCGTGCCAATTCATAAGCCCTTTTTCCATCTTTTTTTACAGCCGAAAAAATAGGCGGGGTTTGGTGATTTGTACCTATGAAATCTTTCGCTACATCTTTTACATGATCAATAGTAATTTTACTATAGTCCTTAAAATGCTCGGGAGTTGTTTCTAAATCGTAAGATGGTGTTGTAGCACCTAGGGTAATAGTGCCTGTGTATTCCTTTTCTTGCGCTTGATAACCTTCAATGGTTTTGGTTTTTTTTCCGGTGCAAAGTATTAGTAAGCCGCTAGCCAAGGGATCCAAGGTGCCGGCATGTCCTATTTTTTTTGCTTTTAACGCAAACTTCAGCTTTTTAACTACATCAAAAGAAGTCCATTCCAAAGGCTTATCAATTAATATAACCTGACCTTCCAACACGGAATTTTCTGGGTTTAAGATCATATTAGCTGGCTAATAATGGCTATTGAACCTACTATTGCACAGTAGATGGCAAAATAAATAAGCTTTCCCTTCTTAACTAAGCTTATCATCAATCTACAGGCAATTAAGCCTGCCAAAAATGCCATGATGAAGCCTGCAAATAAAATATCTCCACCAATGGCATTTGCCGCTGTGGGTTCATTCGTGTAATCTAAAAGCTTTAAAAAAGAGGCGCCTAATATGGGTATTAACACCATCAAAAAAGAAAATCTGGCGGCACGTTCTTTATCTACACCGAGCAGCAGAGCAGTGGCAATAGTTGCTCCTGAGCGGGATATACCGGGCAGAATAGCTATCGATTGGGCTAAGCCAATAATAAAAGCCTGCAAATAGGTTATGCTTCCGCCTTTTTTATTGCGCACCAAAAAGGTGAAGGCCAATAAAACAGCAGTAAATAATAGCATGCTGCCAACAAGTAAAAGATTGCCTGTAAAAAATAGCTCAATTTGCTCTTCAAACAACATACCTATGAGAAAAATTGGTATCATAGAAAGCATGATTTTTAATACAAACTCAACTGAATCATTCCATTCAAATTTAAATAGCTCTTTGATGATAGTGAGGATATCCTTCCGAAAAACAATGATGGTAGATAGTGCGGTGGCAGCATGTACTACTACTGAAAATAGCAGGTTGTTACTGGCTTGCACATTGAGCAATACATTGCCTATTTCTAAATGTCCACTACTACTAACAGGCAGAAATTCTGTTAATCCTTGAATAATTCCAAGGATAATTGCCTCAAGAAGTTCCATCTATTTTTTTGGTTTTATCAGTATGGCAAAGATTTCAATTATAAAACCTAATACCACAATAATTGGCCCCAAAGTTAATCCCAGAAAACCAAAGCCATATTGTTCTTTATCTAAAGTCATGATGATAAAACCGATGGCAAGTGTGAGTATTCCTGCGATCATCAATACGTAATTATTTTTTCCGAAAGCTAATTTGTTGTTTGACATACGCTTAATATAGTTCTTCTAATGACATGGCTAAATATTTCTGAATGGCCCTATAAGTACCAAATATGGCTATTGTAATCCCAAGCAGCAGTATTCCTCCAAAAATGATAAATAATATGTTACCTTGTTCCAATTGAGCGAGGCCATCAATTTTTTGCGATCCATAAATGTAGAGACCATATAAACCTGCTGAGGCTATGATGCCCGCAACAATACCGTGTAGTGCTGAGCGATAAATAAATGGGTTTCTAATAAAATTATTGGTGGCCCCCACAAGCTGCATGCTTCTTATTAAAAAGCGTTGTGAGAAAAGGGCCAGCTTAATTGTGTTATTAATAAGTATAATAATTACTATAAATAGAATTATAGCAACGGCAAGCAGTACCAAACTTATTTTAGTAATATTCTCGTTAATGCTTTGAATCATATTTTCCACATATATTACTTCGAAAATACCTTTGGTTTTTTCCAGTGAATTTTTAATAGCTAACATCTGATCATTCGAATGGAAATCCGGTGCAATTTTAATGATGAAGGCATCTTTTAACGGATTTTTTCCTAAAAACTGCATAAAATCTTCACCTGTTTTATCAATAAATGTTTTGGCCGCTTCCTCTTTCGATATGAAAACTACAGTAGTGTTGTCAGCAGACGAAAGCGTATATTCTTTGGCTTCTAGCGATTTATTCATACGAGCTATTTCAGTATCTGAAAGATTCCCGTTTAGATACACCTGCATTTCAACATTGTTTCTAATTACCTTGGTGAGTGAATTGGTTGCGGATAGTAGTAAAGCAAACAACCCTAAAACGAAGAGCGCCAGAGACATACTAAAAATAACGCTAAAGAATGGATAGCTGCCCAGCTGCTTCTTTTTTCGATATCTTTTCTCTTTGCTCATTCGGATTCAAAAATAGCAATTTTAAACGCTGAAAAAAAACTGTAGGGGCTTCTCAATGAGCAAATTCTTAATTATTGTAAAAATTTCTAAAAAGCAAAAAGCCCACTGTTTAAGCGAGCTTTTTTTCGAATGATCACGTATTTTCTATTCGTTGATGATGAGCAATAATTCCTTTATTAGCATCTTATCTTTCAATGTGCTCAATTGGTCTATTTCCGTAACGTTTTCTTCAATTATATAAATGTACTCCTTGTAACTTAAAAATAGCTGTCGGTTGCCTTTATTGTTTAATTCAACAATCTCGTAAGGCTGCTCATCAAAATTACCGTAAAGGAACAGTTTGTTGTTGAAATATTTGTAATGATATTTTTGCTCAGCAATTGGAGCAAGCAATGCTATTTCCGTTTCAGCTATGGCTGGTGCAGTTATAGATCGTGCATTTAAAGAGTTTAGCTTCTCATTTTCCGCTTTAAATAGCTTTTCGTCTTCAAATGAAACCAGAGATTGAGGCTTAACTTCTGCCTTTAAATCAGAAACACTTGGTAGTGCTTTATTAGTAATATTGCTTGTACTTGCTAAATCTTTGTCAGGCACTACTGTAGGTTTCACAAACAGGGCGGTTGCAGGCATGTTTTGCGAAGTAGCTAATTTGTTCTTAGGCATTATTGCTTCTTCGTTGGCACCCCAATTTACTGCATCATTACTAGTTAAATTGAGCGGTATAATTGATGTGCTACTAAACGGCCAGAAATACAATGCCGTGAGTAAGGAAGCTACTACTAAAGAACTGCCTATCCATTTTACTGTGGTTGATGAGATTAAACCGGGAGCAGGCACGGATACATCAATAGCATTTAAGCGCTGCTTTAGCTGAAACTTTCTTGTTTGTTCCAGGCCCTCAACAATACTCTTTTGCAGGTCAAACTCTGCTTTTAGCAAAGGATCTTTCTGAACCTTGTGCTCAAGCATTGTTTTATCTGTGGGCTTTATAGTCCCGTCAAAGTAAGCTTCTATTAAGCGAAAGAAATTTGTTTCACTCATAATTTATTAATCTAAAAAATCGCTGGAGGTATATTTTGATCTAATTAAGCTGTCCAGCTTTTTTTTGCATTTATATCTTTTAGTTTTGGCAGTATCACTATTAGCTAGACCCATTTTCTCGGCTATCTTATCCATCGATAGGCCGTCAAAATAGTAGAGCGTTAAAACTTCTTTGCAAGAATCACCGAGTAAATCAATGCATTCATGCACAATTCTAATCATTTCTTGCTTCTCAAAATCATTTTCTTCACTGTCCTCTTTATCGCTTGCCTCAAACTTCTTTTTTCGTTCAAGCTCTTTCCTCCATAAGTTTTGGCATACACTATATAAATAGGTGCTTATTTTTGAAGTAAGTTCAAACTCTTTAGAGGTAGCTTTTTGCCAAAAAACAATCAGCGCATCCTGAAAAATGTCCCGAGCCTCTTGCTCAGTACCATTATTTCTAATAACCAAGCTCAGCATAGTGCTGTAATTTTTTTTATACAGATAATCTAAAGCGGATTCATCTCCACTTTTAATCCTATCAATTATGCGCTGGTCACTAACTTTCATTTGTTAATACTCTCTGCTGCTGAATAGTAACCCTTAGTTTACTTTCTTCATAAATTTAATAAAAAAAAATGGACTTACTTTTATTTTCGCGCTTCACTGTAAGTTTTTTAGTTATTTAGATAATTTTATTTGGAAAACCTTTTCCTCGGTAACTGCAAAAAACTCATCAGATTTTTTAGCTCTTTTTTGACTTACCAAGCCTGTGAATTTCCCGAATGCCGGTAAAATAAGCTGTTGATTCATTTTATGATAGCAGGCTAATTTCAGGTTATTTCTGCCTTTGCCATGTACTACTACTCCGGGATGGATGTGGCCTGCAATGTTATATTGAGCCGGATTTTTCAGTAGCGCTTCTGACGACAGCGGATGATGTGTTAAAGTGAAGGCACCAAACTGATAGGGCTCATTTTCTACTGTTAAGAGCTCTCTATTATATGCAGCATTAGGTAAAATATCATGGTTACCTTTTATAAGCATGAAATTCATATGCTGGTGTTCTCGTAAAAAATCTTCAAATATTTGCCACTCATTATTTAGATGGCTATGAAAGAGATCGCCCAAAAAGTACATGTTTTGCAAGTCATACTTTTTTATTAAGCGAGCAAGCCTTAGTAGCTCATTAAATATAATTTGACCCGGAACAGCAATACCTGATTTTCTGAAATGTGCAGACTTACCAAGGTGTAAGTCTGCCAGCAAGGCCGAGTGTGTTGCTAAATGGATAAGCGCTTTCTCAGGGGTTAATTGAAATTCTTCCCCATTTAAGGTAATAATCAAAAATTAATCCGCTTTTTGCCAAGTTTGAGTTCTATATAAAAAAGCAATATAACCGCGTACTTTCAACTCACTGCCGTCCCTCCATATTTCACAGTCGTAAATTTTTCCGTTTTTAGGGTCAAGTATAGTACCGTCCTCCCAGTCACTACCATCTTGTTCTAAAGCGGTTATTATTTCCATGCCAATGATCTTTTGATTTTTTTTACCACCGGTGCATTCCTCGCAAATAGGGTCTTGATCTTCATCTGCGGTGCGGTAAAGCTTAATAATTTTGCCATAAGCCTTGCCGTCTTTTTTATATATTTCAACAATGCTTTTAGGCTTGCCTGTTTCATCGTCAATAGTTTTCCATTTGCCAAAAATATCAGTTTGCGCTTGTGTAGCTAGAGCGAATGTGGAAAGAATTGCTAATAATAATATTTTTTTCATAACTGGTTTTAATTTAATTGTAATTTAGAATTCAGTGCAAATATTTTGCCAATAAAACTATGAGAATTTTTAAGATTTTTCTAATTGTGCTTGAATTTTCGCAACTCTTTCTGCTAATGTTTCTGTAGAGAATGTTTGCCTATTGAGCCGGTCTACCATGATTGGAAACGAAAAGGGCGATGGTTTGCTTATTTTTTTATAAACTATTTCCTGACTGTTAATATTTTCAAGTGCCTTAAGCAATCGTTCCTGTTCCAGCTGTTGCTGGATTACTTCGCTATGTGCTTGTTGCAATAATAAATTTTCAGGTTCGTACTCCTCAAAAACGCCATATAATATGCCGGCAGATGACTGCAGGTGCCTTTCCTTTATGGGTTTGCCGGGGTAGCCCCTAAATGTTAAGCCAGAAATGGAGGCTATGTCACGAAATTTACGTTTAGCCATTTCAGTTTCATTGATGGCTTTAATTATATCTTCTTCAATATTTTCAGCATTTAACAAATCTAGCGAAAGCATTTCCTCGAGGTCAAAAACTTCATCGGTAAGCAATTCGAAGCCGTAATCGTTCATGGCAATATTAAAAGTAATAGGTTGCGATACGCTGATACGATAAGCGATTAATCCGGCCAGCACTTCATGTATGAACCGACCCTCGAATGGATAGAAATAGATATGAAAACCTTCTTTAGATACGTATGACTCTACCAATAATTGATTGGTTCGTGGTAAAATGGAGAGCTGCTGCTGCCTTTCAAGTAGTGGTCTTATAGTTTCCATTTCTATGTCTTCTACCTTGTTATCAATGAAATCTTCCAGCTTTTGTCTGATATGAAAAGCCAACTGCGAGGAGAGGGGCATCCTTCCCCCCATCCATTGCGGAACCAGACTGTTTTTCTTGTTACTTTTTTTCACCTGAACAGTCATTTCTTTAAGCCTTACAAATTCTAAGTTACGGCCTGTAAACCAAAATGCATCACCGGGTTTTAACTTACTGATGAAGTACTCTTCTATAGTACCTAAAAATCCTCCCTTAATGTACCTTACGCTCAAAATTTGGTCGCTCACAATGGTGCCAATGGACAACCTATGGCGCATGGCAATTTTCTTACTGCTTACTTTCAGTATGCCATTTTCATCTATTACTTTTTGGTATTCGTCATAAGCATTCAAACTTTTGCCACCGTGTTTGATGAAACTAATGCACCAATCCCACTGCTCATCGGACATATTTTTATAGGAGAAGGTTGACATTACCTGTGATTTTACTACTTCCACATCGAGGCCATCTCCTACGGCCAATGTTACCAAAAACTGTATGAGTACATCAAAAGCCAGGGTGATGGGTATGCGTGCTTCAAAGTCTTTTTTAGCAACAGCCGTTCGGAGCGCAGCGCCTTCTACCAACTCTAGTGAATGGGTGGGTAAAAAGTATATTTTGCTTAAAGCTCCCGGTCTGTGGCCGCTTCTGCCGGCTCGTTGTGCAAAGCGCGAAACTCCTTTTGGCCCACCCACCTGAATTATGGTATCTACAGGTCTAAAATCTACGCCCAAATCTAAACTGGAGGTGCACACCACTACTTTAATGGCGCCTGAATGTAATGCCTCTTCCACCCAAATTCTTATTTGATTACTAAGGGAGCCGTGGTGCATGGCCATAACTCCGGCTAGCTCGGGTGCGTTTTCTAATAATTGCTGATACCATATTTCAGTTTGCGACCTTGTATTGGTAAAAATTAGTGTAGTTTGGTTGTCGTTAATGATAGGCAATACTTTATGAAGCAATTTAATTCCTAAGTGACCGGCCCATGGGTATTTCTCCACTTCATCGGGTAAAATAGATTGTATCTGAATGTCTTTATCCAAGTCGGCCGTTACAAAAACTCCCTGATCCACATCATTACCTAAAAGTACCATTTTGGCCTCATCTAAATTACCAATGGTAGCTGATATACCCCAGATGCGTAAATTGGTTTTGGAATAACTTTTTAACACTGCCAAGACAAGTTCCACTTGTACAGCTCGTTTGCTCCCCAATAATTCGTGCCACTCATCCACAATGAAAGCTTCAAGGTTTTTAAAATACTGTACTGCATTTTTTTGGCTCAATAAAAGATGTAAGCTTTCAGGCGTGGTGATTAACACATCAGGTGGAGATTTTTTCTGCTTTTGCCTGTCTTTGGTAGAGGTGTCACCTGTGCGGAGACCAATTTCCAGTGTAAGACCAAACTCTTCCGTGGCTTCAAACATCGCTTGCTGAATATCTTTTGCCAGTGCACGCAAGGGGAGTATCCAAAGCAACTTTAGGCCTTTATGAATTCTCTTTTTCTGCTGCTGCTCCATTAAAAATGCTAGAAATAGGGCGTAGGTTTTACCGCTGCCGGTGGGCGCATTTAGTAAGCCGCAACGTTGAGCCAAATAATATTTCCATGTTTCCTGCTGAAAAGGAAAGGCTTTCCACTTTTTTCCGCTAAACCACTTTTTTGCTGCTGCAATTGATTTAGCCATACTTCTTTAATAGTTCTTGCAAATCGGAGAGTTTATTTGCCTCTTCCATGGGTTTATCCTGGCGCCACCTGCTAATACGCGGAAAGCGCAATGCAATACCCGATTTATGCCTTTTCGATTCCTGAATACCTTCAAAAGCTATTTCAAATACTAACTGCGGTTTCACTGTGCGCACGGGTCCAAATTTTTCCTTGGTATTTCTTTTAACAAAGGCATCTACTTTGCTCATTTCGGCATCGGTTAAGCCTGAGTATGCTTTGGCAAAAGGAACGAGCTCATTTCCGCTCCATACACCAAAAGTATAGTCTGAATATAAGTCGGCTCTTCTTCCATGCCCTTTTTGTGCATAAATCATCACGCCATCAATAGTCAGTGGCGCTATTTTCCATTTCCACCAATTGCCTCTTTTTCTGCCCACTTCATAAGCTGAGTCAAGCTTTTTAAGCATAAAACCTTCCGCTTTTTTCTCGCGCGATTGCTTTCTTATCTCCTCTAGCTCTTCCCAGTTTTTAAAACTTACGGGTGCAGCGTATTGCAGGCTGTCGGCATCTACGTTTACCACTATATTCCTTTAAAAGTTCATGTCGTTCCGATAGGGTCTTTTGGCGGATGTCGTTTCCGTCTATTTCCAGTAGATCGTAAGTTCTAAAAACTACCGGGGCACTATTTAAAATACTTTTAGTTATATTTTTTCTTCCAATTCGTGTTTGCAGCACTCCGAATGGAAGCGGCTCATTGTTTTTGAAAGGAAGAATTTCTCCATCCAAAACAGTTCCAGACGGTAACATACCGGCCATTTTTGCTAATTCCGGAAATTTTTCAGTTACCAACTCTTCGCCTCTACTCCATATAGAAACCTCTCCATTTCTGTTGATTATTTGTCCTCTAATGCCATCCCATTTCCATTCAGCTTGCCAATGCTCGGCTTTTGGTAACTGTTTCACCTCTTCTGTCTCTAAAGGATGAGCCAGATAAAAAGGATAAGGTTTTGCTAATTGATCGTTAATATCGTCTTCTATTATCAATTGCTCAAAAGTGGTGGAGTCAGGAGTCCAGTTACCCATTAGACGGTGAGCGAGAATGGCTTTGTCTATATTATAATGTTCGCTGAGTGCTTTAGTTATGAGGTTCTGTGAAACTCCTAAACGCCATCCGCCCGTCATTAATTTTGTAAATACAAAGCGCTCCTGCTTATTTAGGGTGTAGTAAATGCTTTTCAGCTGTGCCTCTTTCTCGTCATTTTCGAGCTCACCTATTCTCACCAAGTTCATTAATATAATGTGTGAGCGATAGATCATTTTCTTCGTGTATTTCAGCTTCGGGCAATAACAAGGCAATGGTTTCGGCTACATCACCCACCACTTGGTAAGATTCCTGAAAGAGCCAAGTAGGGATCCCTGCCCAGGAGGTAACCCATTCTTTAAGTAACGTGCTATTAACTTTTCTTTTTAGCCTGCGGTGCGTGAAAAGTGCCAATGCCCAGAGTCGATCGGTATCCGTAGCAATTGAAAAATACTGCTTAAGTGCCGCAACCTTTTGGTTGGTTTTATTCGTTTGATCGAGCGCTGTTATGAGTGAGGCGAAGTATTTCAAATTTCGTTGTTATTTGAGCAAATAACTCAAACGAAATTGTAATGTTTATTTGTTAAAAAGTAACTAGCATAATGAAAGAACTTTCGAGACTATTGACTTTTATTAATACAGCAATTATAGGCAGTGGTTTTGGCTCAGAAGAGTTGCAATGCCGTAGTGCAGTTGAGATATTTTAATAAATGTTATGGGTATTTTAATCATATTGTGATATTCGCCATACAGAAGTAGCCTGCTGAGCAAGATTTTCTTGTCTCTTTTCAACAGCCATGGGCGTCCATGCACTATAATCAATTTCTCTGGTCAATTGATATTGACTTGTTTTATAAATCTCTTTCTTTTGATCAAAGGGTAGGGTTTCGCAAGCCCTGTTTTTATCATCTTCGAGAATCGTATAATTTCCTATACGATATACAATGGAATCATGTATAGTGATAGGGAATTGATCTAAATAATGTTCACTACCGTTCTCTGGCAATATATGTTCTATTGTGCCAGGGTTCTCTTCAAAATCATAATCAGCATGACTCAAGTGATTTTCAATTTTAAATAGAATATATCTAACCAGTTTTTTTCCTCTTTTAGTGCTTAGGTATTTTGTGCTAAAGTCATTTTTGAAATCACCGTCTGACGGATATAACGGTTTAATTAATTCAACTATTTGTATTGGAGAGGTAACCTCCTTATCACTAATTTTAATAGCAGCTTTGTTGTAAATATCTTCTTTCAAATTAGTGTGTAATCTAGCTATTACTGTGTATCTAAATGTGATAATACTAACGAATTTTAAGACTTTTTTGAAGTCTTCAGGATTTAATTCATTGTAAGCCGCAATAAGAATTGGATATGCTTGCTTCTCTTTAAACAGAACGAGCTCTTTAATTCGATTTCTTAGAATTCTGTCTCCACCCCAAAAACTATCTGAGTAGTTTGAAAGAGCGTTATATAGCAATGCATTTTCTTCAAGAGAATCAAGTAAGTCAATGACCTCAGGTGACGTGGTTACCGAATCACGAATAGCTCTAAATAAATATTCTTGCCTTATTAATTTGTGTTTGGATATCCAGTAATGCCTTAAAAAAGTTGGGAAAGTATCTAAGCCAATAACGTCAACAATTTTCTTCCATTTGTCTTTTATATGTGGCAAATCCACTTTGGAAGAAATTGAGAACAGATAGTTTTTAAGTAAATCGGTTACTGTGAGACCAACACCTCTAGCATTTAGAGTTTCAAATACAGTATATGCACTTAACTCATCTTCAACGATAATTTGTATGAACATTAAGCGTTCCGCAATAAGTCGATTTAAGAAGTTTGTGATTTCCTCACCACTTTGATTATCACTAAAATGTTCTGTAATTCGATCAACGAAATAATTATAGGCTTGCCAAATTAATTTATCAGAATCTTGAAGAGTACGTACGTTCGAGATCTAAATACTAAAATATTTGATTGAAAAAAGCTGTCATTATTTTCATTAAGTCTAAGCTTAGAAGAATAAGTTAAAGAACCGGGATCTTTATCTCCAATAAATTTTTTTTGTAATAATGAAACTCGCTCTTTGTTTTGCTCAACTTCAATTCCTTTTTCTATAAGATTTTGTAATTGTTTAATTGTTGCAAGTACGATTAAGGTTAAGGTGGAAAATCGTTGCTGACCATCAATTACACTATGCTTTTTTTCTCCCATATTTTGCAGAACAATTGATCCCATATAATGAATATTACCACTCTCATGTATTGTTAATATATCGTTCCAAAGATCTTCCCACTGATCTCTTTTCCAAGAATAATCTCTTTGATATGGTGGTACAGCATAGGTTTTACCATTACCTATGATATCGCTCATACTTACCGTGCTTGTGTCTAATAGATTATTGACAGCCATGTAGTAAATTTATCATTTTTTTTCATTACCCACACCAACTGTAAAGCTAGGATTAATTGCTTTTATCATACAACGTTCTAAACAAAATCTACTTTAAATTAGAACTCTACAGCGTCATCTGCTTCAGTATCGGTATTTATGATTTCCGACTTTGCTTTATCTTCTGCGTTTACCTCAGTGGTATGATCAATTATTGAAATATGAGGTGCTATAACAAGGGCTACAATAGACATTAATTTAATGAGAATATTCATTGATGGGCCCGATGTGTCCTTAAAAGGATCTCCAACCGTATCACCGGTTACTGAGGCTTTGTGTGCTTCAGAGCCTTTGTATTCCATTTTTCCATTAATTTCCACACCTTTTTCAAATGATTTTTTAGCGTTGTCCCAAGCACCACCGGCATTATTTTGGAAGATGCCCATAAGCACACCTGAAACAGTAACTCCAGCCAGTAAGCCACCTAAAATTTCCGCAGAAGAGGTATCTTCAAATACGCCTTTAAAGCCGAAGCCAACAATTAATGGCGTTAATAAAGCAATAGCACCCGGCAGTATCATTTCTCTTATAGATGCCTTGGTTGAAATATCCACACATTTCTCATACTCAGGTTTAGTTGTACCTTCCATAATGCCCGGAAGCTCTTTAAATTGCCTTCTCACTTCTTCCACCATATCCATGGCTGCTCTACCCACTGCGGCAATGGCTAATGAAGAAAATATAAAAGGAATCATTCCGCCAACAAATAAAGCAGCTAATACAGGTGCTTTGTAAATGTCAATAGAATCAATACCGGACAAACCTACGAAAGCTGCAAACAATGCTAATGCGGTTAATGCAGCTGAAGCAATGGCAAAACCTTTCCCTGCTGCTGCTGTAGTGTTTCCAACCGCATCAAGGTTATCGGTTCTCTCTCTTACCTCTTTAGGTAGTCCGCTCATTTCAGCTATTCC
This sequence comes from uncultured Cytophagales bacterium, assembly GCA_963832285.1. Lineage (GTDB taxonomy): Bacteria > Bacteroidota > Bacteroidia > Cytophagales > Cyclobacteriaceae > Marivirga. The sequence goes on along the minus strand of CAWHTP010000008.1, from coordinate 1,563,694 downwards.
ACCGGCATTATCGGCAATAGGGCCAAAGGCATCAATGGCTAGCTGCATGGCTGTGGTGGCCATCATGCCGGCTGCGGCAATTGCCACACCGTATAGTCCGGCAAATGCATGCGATACCACTATACCTGCTGCTAAAACCAAAATAGGCAAAACAGTAGATTGCATGCCCACGGCCAATCCACCAATAATGTTGGTTGCGGCTCCGGTACTTGACTGTTTTACGATTGAAAGCACAGGTTTTTTACCCATTGAGGTGTAATACTCGGTAATAATACTCATTAAGGCACCAACCACTAAGCCTGTTGCAATGGCGTAGAATACATCAATATTTTGAAATTCAAATGACCTGATTATCATGCTCTCAGGCAACATCCACATCACTAAGAAATAAGAAGCTACTATTGTGAGTATAATGGATGACCAGTTGCCAAGATTCAAAGCTTTCTGAACGCTGTCCGTTTCTTTTGATATGCGAACGAACAAAGTACCTATAATTGAAAATAATATACCTAGCCCGGCAATAATCATGGGTAATAGAATGGGGGCAATGCCACCAAAATCATCAGCTGAAACAATTTCTCTTCCTAAAACCATTGTGGCTAGTATGGTAGCTACGTACGAACCAAACAGATCGGCACCCATGCCGGCAACATCACCTACATTATCGCCTACGTTATCGGCAATTGTAGCAGGGTTTCTTGGGTCGTCTTCCGGAATGCCTGCCTCTACTTTACCAACCAAATCGGCACCTACATCAGCGGCTTTGGTATATATTCCGCCTCCCACTCGAGCAAATAGCGCAATGGACTCAGCACCAAGTGAAAAACCTGCCAGCACCTCAAGCGCCTTTTCCATGGCCATACCATTAACATCGCCACCGGTTTGAATAACATAGAGGTTATAAAAGAATATGAATAAGGTACCCATACCAAACACTGCTAATCCGGCAACGCCTAAACCCATTACCGTACCTCCGGAAAATGATACTTTTAAGGCTTGCTTTAAACTTGTTTTGGCAGCTTCGGTAGTTCGTACATTCGCTTTAGTAGCTATATTCATGCCCACCCATCCGGCAAATGCTGAGAGTACTGCACCGATTACGAAAGAAATAGCTATAGTCCATGAGGAGGTTTCTACCAAAGTGCCTGAGTAGGCCAATAGCACACCAGCGATAACTACAAAGTAGAACATTACTTTCCACTCTGCTCTGAGAAATGCCATAGCACCTTTGGCAATGTAGCCTGCTAATTCCTGCATTCTTTCATCGCCCGCGGCTTGTTTATTAACCCACGAAGACTTTACCGCCATAACAATTAGCCCTACAATACCTAATAATGGAATTGCCCAAATAATATTACTCATAATTTTTTCTATTTTTCAAAACCCTGCAAATATAGGAGGTTGAATGTTAAATGGAAATGAAAACAGTCTAAAGATCAACTTTGTCATACAATTTGCCAACCGGGTATTAAAGGTGGCAGTTAATACTTACTTTTTTGTGTGCGCATTTAAACTTTCAAAAACTCTTTTGGGCTCATTGGTCACTTATTATTGTCTTTTTTGCTTGTACAGTATTTTTGTTCTTAATAAATTCGCAACTAGATTATATGTTGTTAAGCCCTTCAAAATAATAGTCAAACTTGGTGCTATAAATTTTTAATAGTCGAACAATAGTAAAATTTTTTAAACTTAATTTAAAAACGATGCTTTCAAATCTTGTGTACGTAAGTGCCAGAAAACCCAATTGCACACCTGCAGAAATTGAGAAAATTTTAGATGCTTGTAACAGAAATAATCAATCAGTAGATATTACTGGTGTTTTGCTATATTCGGACACTCGGTTCGTACAATACTTAGAAGGGGAGTATAAACTTATTTTTGAGCTCTACGATAAAATAAAATTAGATGACCGCCACAAAAATGTCATCCTAATCACCAGCGGCCCTATTAATGAGAGAACCTTCCCAAGCTGGCAAATGGGTTCAAAAAAGGTAGACTTCAATAATATTGATTTTAGAACAGAGATGGATGCGACTGAAAAAAGTGAGTTTCAGAAATTATTGAGTGGAAATGAAACTAAGGGTGCGTTATCGCTTATAAAAAAAGTGTTTAAATAATTTTTCTGAATGATGGTTCTAGTCAATCACTAAAGCCATCATTTTTTTGTGCTGATTAAGAATTTATACCTGTTGATTTAATTATGCAGTTGTACTGAAAATGCAAGTGCAATCGATCCTTGATTAATTTGTAAAAACCCGTTTTGATCGGATAATCTACTGTAATTATCTCCGTTTATGTTACACTTACAGAATAAAATATTAATTGGTTTGTTTAAAGGTTGACCATGCCTACTTTTACTCAAAATAATACAGATAACTAAAACCTGCCCCGCTTGTCATTATATTTATGAACATTTTTTAATCACAAATTAATGACGTTTGGTATAAGCTTGTCTTCATGACCTCATCCCGCCAAAGGCGGGAAGGCGCTTTAATCCTTTTCCCTGAGAAGGAGGTAAGGTCTTATCTAAACGACATTGAATCATAAATTTATATTCGCAGAAATGAGTAAATCTTTAATAGCTAAACTTATTGCCACCGGAACCGACAAAAATTTTGATACTGACAGTAACGATAAAATTAAAATTTCAAATAGCATATCAATAATTATTGCTTTTGGTGCTGCACTACCTTTTATTGTAATTTCTCATTACTTATATCCGTCAATTGTTTGGATTCCTGTCAGTGGAATGGCGATTTCTTTATTAGGTATACTTTTCAACTATTTCAGGCTATATGCATTAGCAAAATACTTGCTTTCTGTATTCCCGCTGGCGGTGGCTACATTGTATCAAGCTTCTTTATTGAATGTTGATGAGCCCTTAATCACTGGTATTTATACTATTCAATTAGCTTTTGCTTTGTTTCCGTTTTTAATGATTCAGCTGAAGGAAAGGGCTTTGCTCGTGACTTCTTTGTTCACAGTATTCTTATTAATCGTTCTATTTCCTCAAATAAATGCATACTATGACCTTGCTTTAGATAGCTCGTTATTCAGAGCATCGTGGTTAAATTCGTTAGCTGCTGTTATGGGCTTGTTAATGAGTTTCTCAATCATCTTAACGCTTGTTTTTTTAAATTCAAAATCGTCTTCTAAAAATAAAATTTTACTATCGGAAATAGAAGGTGAAAAAGAAAAGGCCAACGCATCGGAACAGGAAATGCAAAAAAGCCTTGAACGCCTACAAAATGCGCAGGAAGAAGAGAAAAAGCGCAATTGGATTTCTCAAGGGATGAGTTCCTTAGGAGATATTATTCGAAAAAGTCAGGGAGGGAATCAGTTTTATGGTGAGTTGATTCGTTTTATGGTAAAGTATTTACAAACCAACCAAGGTGCAATTTATACTATTGAGGGTGACGAGTCGTACGAAGAAATTAGCATTGTGCCACAGGCCGCTTACGCATTTAACAGGAATAAAAGATTGAAAGAGCGCTACCAGAAAGGTGAGGGCTTAGTAGGGCAGGCTTATTTAGAAAAAGACATTATCTATCTTACAGAAGTTCCGGAGAATTACATTAAAATAACTTCGGGTTTGGGTGATGCCAATCCGCGCTGTATCATTGTTGTTCCATTAATCCAAAATGATAAGGTTGAAGGAATTATTGAGTTGGCATCGTTTAAGATTTTGGAAGCGTTTGAGGTTGACTTCCTAAAAGAAGCAGGCGAAACAATTGCCAGCTCTATTTTTAATTTTAGAATTAACGCGCAAACAAAGTTGCTTTTAGAAGAAAGTCAGCAGCAAACAGAAGAAATGCAAGCTCAGGAAGAGGAAATGCGTCAAAACATGGAGGAAATGCAAGCTACGCAAGATCAAATTGACAGGAACAGGCATGAGCAGGCAGTGGAGATAGAAAGGCTGGAAACATTGCACAAACAAAATACAGAGCGTTACAAAATGCTCTCATTAGTAGCAGATCATACAGATAACTCTGTGATTATAACCGGAGCTGATGGCCTAATAGAGTACGTAAATGCCGGCTTTACAAAGCTCACAGATTTTACTTTGGAAGAGATAAGAGGTAAAAAACCAGGCTCGTTTTTACAAGGAAGAGATACGGACAAGCAAACCACAGAACGCATACGGCAAAAGTTAAATTCCCAAGAATCTTTTTATGAGGAGATTCTTAATTATGACAGAAGCGGTAAGGAGTATTGGATTTCCATGGCTATAAATCCTGTTTTTGATAATGGTGTACTTACAAACTATATATCAGTGCAGGCAAATATTACCGCCACAAAGCAAATAGCGCTCGACCAAACTAGCCAAGTACAAGCCATTAATAGAAATTTGGCTACCATTGAGTTTGATCTTGATGGGAAAATTTTAGACGCTAATGAAAATTTTCTGAATGCCTTAAACTACAGTTTAGAGGAGGTTAGAGGTAAGCACCACCGCATTTTTGTAAAAGCTGAGCACCAAAATACCGAATATGAAGAGATGTGGTTGAACTTGGCTAATGGTCAAACTTATGAGGCAGAGGTAGAACGGTTGAGCAAGTCAGGTGATGTTATTTGGCTAATGAGCAACTATACGCCAATACTTGACATTACAGGAAAGCCATATAAGGTTATTAAATATGCACAGGATATAACTGACAGAAAAAAGATTGCGCTTGATTTTGACTCTCAAATTGAGGCAATAAGTAAAAATACTGCCATTATAGAGTTTGACTTAGCGGGCAATATTCTATCGGCCAATGCTAACTTTTTAAAGTCAATGGGTTATAAGTTGCAAGAGGTTAAGGGAAAGCACCACAGTATATTTGTTTTTGAGAATGACTTAGGAACTGGGTATGAGCAGATGTGGGAAGATTTACGCAACGGAATATCGAAGGCGGATGATTTTAAGAGAAAAAGCAAAAGTGGAGATGCCATATGGTTAAAAAGTACCTATACGCCAATTCTAAATTTAAAAGGTGAGCCTTATAAAATAGTAAAATACGCTATTGATATAACGGCAAGTAAGGAAGACGCCATTAATTACCAAAGCCAGATTGAAGCCATCTGGAGAAATTATGCGGTAATAGGCTTTGACTTGAATGGAAAAATCCAGGAAGTAAATGATAACTTCCTAAATACGATGGGGTACACCAGTGCAGAAATTATAGGTAAAGCGCATAGTATGTTTGTTTTTGAAGAAGATTTAGGGTCTGATTACGTACAGCTCTGGAACGATTTGAGGAAAGGTATACCACAATCGCGTGACTTTAAGAGAAAAACGAAATCGGGTAAAACAGTTTGGTTACAAAGTATTTATACACCAATTCTTGACTTATCAGGCAAGCCTTACAAAGTGGTAAAGTATGCGCAAAATATTACAGAGGCCAAAGAGCTCATGATGCAATATAGCAAGCAGCTGAAAAAAGATTAATTAAGATTTTTCAAGCTTAGCATCAAAAAATGTCATGAGTTTTATCTAGGCTCTTATCAAAAAATAACCAGACCATACAATGCCAGCCATAACTAATAGCTTTACTTTTAATAGGAAGAAATAGTGGTTATGGTTCAATCCGCCACTTAAATTTTATGTGCAGGAGGCATCAATATAAATGATGCGTCTGCTAGGATATAATTTGTTGAAATCCGAAATTTAAAAAGAGTAACTTCATACTTGTATATAGTATGCTATGCAAAATAAACTATTCGGTTAAAAAGTCCTTTTTGTCTGTGTATGTTTTATAAGCACGTAATAGGCCGCAGTACTGATTTTTTTCTTTTTGCATAGCAATCTTTTACCTAATTTTACTTCCCTATTAAATACCCCAAATGAAGAAGAAAATATTATTTATAGATAGAGATGGCACGCTCATTCAGGAACCGAAAACCGATTTCCAAGTAGACTCTCTGGAGAAGCTTGAGTTTCTGCCGTTTGTATTAAGTGCTTTACATACAATAGTTCAAAACTGCGATTACTTACTTGTTATGGTTACCAATCAGGATGGGCTAGGTACTGATTCTTTTCCTGAAGCTACCTTTTGGCCTGCACACCAAAAAATGATGAGGCAGCTGGAAATTGAAGGAATTAACTTTGACGAAGTGGTTATTGATAAATCATTCGAGAAGGAAGGTAAAGAAACCCGCAAGCCCGGCACAGGGCTGCTCACAAAATATATAGGTGGAGAATATGACTTAGCAAACAGCTATGTAATTGGCGACAGAAAAACGGATATTCAATTGGCTAAAAATTTGGGCGCTAAATCGATTTACATAGGCGAATCTTATACCGAAGCAAGTTTTTCAAGCACCGATTGGAGGCAAATAGCCAAATTGCTTACCTTGCCGAAGAGAGAAGCTTCTGTAGAGAGAAATACGAATGAAACGGCCATAAAAGTTAGCTTGAATCTGGACGGCCAGGGTAAAACAAAAATTGATACCGGCCTTAAATTTTTCGATCACATGTTGGATCAGCTTGGAAAACATGGAGGCCTGGATATGAGTATTTTTGTTAAGGGCGATTTGGAAGTTGATGAGCACCATACTATTGAAGATACGGCCTTGGCTTTGGGTGAGGCATTTAAGCAGGCATTGGGTGATAAGAAAGGTATTTACAGATACGGATTTTTATTACCTATGGATGACGCTCTGGCACAAGTGGCCATAGATTTTGGAGGCAGACCATGGATTAATTGGAATGCAACTTTTAATCGTGAAAAAGTAGGGGATATGCCGACTGAAATGTTTTATCACTTTTTTAAGTCATTTACTGATGCAGCGCAATGCAACTTGGATGTAACTGTAGCAGGCGAAAATGAGCACCATAAGATAGAAGCAGTTTTTAAAGCTTGGGCAAGAGCAATAAAAATGGCATTGAAGAGAGATGAAAGCAGGCTTCAGGATTTGCCCTCTACAAAAGGTGCATTATAAGTTATTTTGACTTGAGATAGTTACCTGGTAGTAAAAAATTTGGAGAAAAAAATAACTAATATTTGTAATTTACGTATAAAAAAAATAATTTAGTGGTATAAAAATAAAATAAAGTTATGGATGCCAAAGTAACCCTTGCTTTCGATCAGGATGTAATACAAAAAGCTAAAGCTTTTGCCAGCAATAATGATATGAGTCTTTCTAGGCTTACAGAGTTTTTGTTGCGTCAGATTACTTCAGGTCAGTACAAGAGCCTCAATGAGTTGCCAGTAGCCGATTGGGTAAACCAAGTGGCCGAAGGAGAAGCGCAGTATATAACAAAAGCCAAGAATAGAAAGCAATTAAAGGCTGATTTCTACGAAAATAAAAAATGAGGGTATTTCTGGATGCTAATATTTTGGTTTCCGTTCTCAATAAAGAGTATCCTCTTTTCAACATTACTTCACGTGTTTTGAGCCTTGCGGATGACAAGCGATATAATTTATATACCTCACCCATATGTTTGGCTATAGCTTTTTATTTTGCTGAAAAGAAGAGTGGCGCACAGCAAGCAAAACAGAAAATCAATATTTTGGTAGGTAAAATAGGGATTGCGGAAAGCACATATTCTGATGTAAAGAGCGCGCTGGAAAATAATGAAGTATTGGATTTTGAGGATGGAATACAGTATTACGCAGCTGTTCGTGCAAAATGTGCGGTTATAGTAACTGAAGATACTAGCGATTTTTATTTTTCCGAAATTCCAGCAGTATCGGCTAGTGCTTTTATAAAACAATTTGTTTAGTGGTTAAATTATCCGCAAAGGCGAATAGCAATCGTTGCATGGCAAACTATCAACTCTCCTAACAACTGTATAATAATGGAGGGTAAGCTTTAAATTTTATAAATAAGGTAGCTTTACGCTCTTTTTTCGTAATTTAACATCCAGTTATGGAAGATTATAAGTTTCTAATATACATTGCTCTATCCATCTTGTACTTTTTATTTAAAGGCATCGGCAAGAAGAAGAAGCCTGTAATAAGAAAAAAAACCAATACGGCTGATTCGACTACCCACGAGAAGCCTAAATCATTTGAGGAAATACTGGCAGAGCTTACCGGACAAAAGCGTGAAGAAGAGCTGCAAGAATTAGAAGATGCGGAAGAAGTGCCTTACGAACCTTACAAAAGTCCGTTAAATACGGAGGTTGAAGAGAGGCCTTTAAATCAAACTGTGAGCGATGAGGAGTATGAAAACGCAGACAGCACCTTAAAAGAGCTCTATAGAAAAGGAGAGAAGCTTAAAACTATTGATGAGTTAGTGGATATTAAAGAGACTGAAATAACTAGTGCAATTGCAGCTGACAGTTCACGAAATAAAACGAATAATTTGGCATCAGAAATAAGAAATGATTTTGATAATCCTGATACCGTGAAGAAGGCATTTATTTATTCCGAAATTTTTAATAGGAAATATTAACTTTATTCAACTCATAATCTTTAACCACCCATTCATTTCCTTTTCTTTCTAAAGCAGCTTGCAAAGCGATACACTTATTTTCTTCATACAGCAAAGCAGCATTCTGGATGTCTAGCTTAATGGTTGCATCTTTATCATTCTGGTTAAACTCTCTAATGTGTAAGAATACAGTCAGATCCAGATTGGCACTATTACTTTCATTAGTTATGGTGAGCGGGATGTGGTTAACTTGGTGCTGTTCTGTAAGCGTAATGCTTTCATTTTTTATTAGAACCACCTGATGGTTTGCGCTGGAGTTGAAGCGCGGTGTCTTAGAGAAATAGGCTTCCACTTCTTTCAATTCCAGAACTTTTTGCAACACATCATCAGCAGAATTTTTCCCTTTAAAACCTGAAATCGGTATGTAAATAATTAGTATAAATAGGAGTCTAATGAGCATATATCTGATATTTTTAATTAAGGTACAGAATTATCCATTCAAACCATTATAAGAGTTGGTTAATTCTTTGTAATCTCTTTTGAATGGAACCGTTTAAAAAGTAAATCGGATGGGCACTACGCGTTGAGATCTCACCTTCTTATTTTTCTGTAAACCAGGCGACCAACTACCTGCGTTATTTACTGCTTGGGTAGCCAAGGCATCAAGCGCTTTATTAACGCCTTTCACCGCTTCAATATTTGAAAGCGATCCATCTTTCTCAATAACAAAGCGCACGTACACCACACCAGCTTTTTTGCTAGCCTCATTTATTACATTAAGCTCAGCCTTAATAAGAGTCGAAATACGCGCGTAGAAATGCTGTATGCCACCTTTAGGTTCTGCTTGTTTTTCTACTATTGTAAAAATGGTTTGATCATCTGATCGCTCAGTTCCCGTGTTTTGTGCTGGCATACTTAGCGAATCAGATATGTTCAGCTTGAACGACAATAATACGCAGAATGTAAACGATAGTATAATACTTACAACAATATGTTTGGAAATACCGCCATGCGTTTGTTCTAGCATTTTGAGTCTGCGATATATGGATGGTTTGGCAAAATGAGAAATCTTGTAAGAGGTAAATCCATCCAGGGTTAATTTTATCAGCGCAGCTTCATACCGCTTTCGCTTATAATTTTTAACAGTATGCTGATCGGCTAAAAATTCGTGATTAATGGATATGGCCTTTTTGAGATAGTGCTGAAAGGGGTTGAGAAATAGCAGATTGTTGAAAAGCGTGATCAGTACAATATCAATAAAATGCAGTTGTTTCCGATGCGTTTTTTCATGCATGAGAATAACTTCAAGATCTGGATCATTTTTTAAAGAAATAGGCAGATAAGTAGTTAGAATAAAGGTGAAAGGCGTGCTTATATTATTTGTGAAAACAATGCCATCATCAAAGAAATCATTGGTTGATCGCCTATAAATTGTACACCGCTTGCTAAGCCTATAAAATTGAAATAGCGAGCGCAATAGTAAGCTAAGTGCAATTATAAAGTAAATTTTTTCTACTAGTATCCAATAATGGAAGCTGCCTACAGCGCTATTTGTATTAGTATTTAAATGGATTGCAATAAAGTTTAGTTGTTTGAAATTAATGGAAGCCAGTGAGCCGGCTTCATCAATTGGTAAATTAAATTGAAGTAGTGGTGTAATTAGTGATGCAACCAAAGCAAATAGCAGGAAAAATCTATTAAATTGAAAGTTGGCGCTATTGGCGAGAAAGTATCTATATATAAAAATAAGAAAACCAATGATTAAATACGACTTTGCTATGCACGCCAGCCAATTCACTTCTTTTTGTTTTTATCTAAAATTTCTTGAAGCTCCTCCATCTCGGTGGTAGTTAATTCTTCTTCAATAGAAAAAAAGGAGGCCATTTTGGAGAATGAGCCATCGAAGTAGCCACTAATTAATTTATTGAGGCTGGCTTTTTTGTAATCGTTTTGTTTGAGTAGGGCGTAATAAATAAAAGTTTTACCTGCTCCATGATGCGCTACCATTCCTTTTTTCTCCAAAATCCGGATGATAGTGCTCACTGTATTGTAAGCAGGCCTTGGCTCAGGTATTTCAGCTAAAACAGCACGCACTGTTGCCATTTTGAGCTGCCAAAGCTTCTGCATTATTTGCTCTTCAGCCTTTGTTAGATGTATCACGGTAATAGTATTACGGTTTACTAGTTCTTTACCTTATTCATATCGTAGTTATTATTCTTTAGAAATACTAATTTATCGTCTTTAGATACTTCATAAGGATAACCCGAAATGATTTCAAGTTTTTTATCAGGTTTAATAATGAAAAGTGGTATGATGGTTTTACCCTTTTCTTCAATAAACTCCTCATATTCTGAATTTTCGTAAAACCGTACCTCAGATAAGGTCGTATTTTTTCTAAGCAATTGACTCAGGCTCATATAATCAAGCCTTGAGTTAAATAACACATTTTTGGGTAACGGAACATTCTCATTTTCAACTTCTTCTTTGCTTACCAGTCGGTAAGTATTTTGTTCGCCCAATTCATTATCGAACCAGTTCATGGCAAGTGCATTTAAACCTGAGTTACTCGTTACCGCCATTAACTTACCTATTTGGGATAGGTCTATCTCTTCAAAGATACCTTCCGATAGCACATTGCCTTCGTAAACATGCATGTTAAGCTTGCGGGCTTCTGCCACATTGTGCTTGGAGGTATCTGCCAAAAGCACATAAAATCCTTCTTTTTTTAGATAAGCTGCTAATTTTTTTGATAGTTCATTTGCACCTACAAACAGCACACCCTGAGGCTCTTTTCTTAAAACATCCAACAATTTGCCAATCCATTTAGCGCTTGTGCCTTGTAGCATCACTGTGCCTACTATCACTAAAAAAACGAGTGGGAGCAATAGTTCTGCATCGGACCGAATTTCTGCAGAGCTCATGGATGAATTTATTAAGTCAAGGGAGAATAATGATGCTACAGCAGCGGCAACTATACCTCTTGGTCCAATCCATGAAATGAATAACACCTCTCTCCAGTTTAAATTAGATCGCATGGAGCTAAGCCAAACACCTAAAGGCCTTATCACCAATATTATCACTCCTAAGAGCAGCAGGCTTTTCAATCCAAGCTTTTCAATTTGCGTAATTTCAATTCTTGAAGAGAGTAATATGAATAGTAACGTTACTAAAATAAGACTGATGTCTTCTTTAAACGATAATATTTTTTTTAAGTCATCTAACTTTAAATTTGCCAAAACCACACCCATTATAGTTGTAGCCAGTAGCCCCGCTTCTTTCTGCAAGGTATCTGAGATGGTAAAAACTAAAATGACCATACCTAATACAAAGAGATTTTTGAGGTAATCGGGAATTTTATTTTTGCCCACCATGTACCATATAAGCACAGCCCCAATACCGCCAATAAATACACCTATGGAAATTGTGGTTAAAAAATCTTTCAGAGTCTCTAGTGTATAATAATTTCCATCCGATGTGCTTTTGATAAATTCATAAACCAAAACGGCAATAAGTGCACCTAAAGGATCGATAAGAATGCCCTCCCATTTCAAAATGGTATTAATTTTAGCGTTGGGTTTTACATTGCGTAAAATTGGAAGTACCACGGTTGGCCCACTTACAATTATTAATGCACCAAATAACATGGAAATAGATACGCTCAAATCCAGAATGAGGTGAGCGGCAAGTGTTCCGCCAACAAAAGTGACAATAACACCAATAACCAATAAGTTACGCACAGTAGAGGCCACTGTTTTCACTTCTTTCAGATTCAAAGTGAGGCCACCTTCAAAAAGTATAACCCCTACCGATAATGAGACAAAAGAAAACAATAAGTCACCGGAGAAGATAGCATCACCATCTATCAGTTTACTACTATCAGGAGTAAAGAAAGTAGAAATTGGGCCAACTAACAAACCGATAATAATAAGGGGCAAAATGGCCGGCTGCTTTATTTTCCATGCTAACCATTGCGCAATTACCCCCAAAACTAAAATGCTGCCTAACTCTAACATATATTATGGTTAAAAAGAAAAAAGAAAGCTAAAATAATGAAAAAGAACAAGACTAGCCACGTTGAAAACATTTAAAATTTTTTTGGCAGCCGGCTTAATTGATACGTTACTGTTACAACACTGATAATGGCTGACTAACTTTCATGGTAGTAGCCATAGCCATCTTTCTTTTTGCCGTAACCGTATCCATAGCCATAGCCGTAACCATACCCATAACCGTACCCGTATCCATACCCAGGCCCGGCCTTTTTTATATCGTTAAATAGGATACTCATATTTTTGATCTTACCTTTTTCGTACAGCTCATTAGCTGCTATTACAGCTTCTTTTGGTGTATAATCTTGCCTTACTAGGAATACAGTATGGTCAGCAAATTTCGATAATACGAAAGCATCAGTAACGAGCGCAATAGGAGGGGAATCAATAATGATGAAATCATAGGTTTTGAAAGCTTTTTTTATAGAGGCCTCCATGACATCCTTCATTAACAGCTCACTAGGATTAGGCGGTATGGGGCCACCACTTAGTAAATCCAGGTTTTCAATTGAGGTAGGTTGTATAAGTGCTTTAAGCTCACCTTGTTCAGATAGCAGATTGCTAAGTCCGTATTCATTGTGCAAACCAAAATCGTTATAAATTTTAGGCCTTCTCATATCCGCTCCAATGAGTAAAGTTTTCTTGCCCGAAAGGGCCAATACTGTAGCTAAATTGATAGTGGTAAACGTTTTTCCTTCTCCGGAGATGGAACTTGTTACCAAAAATACCTTTTTTTCCTTTCCGGCTGTATAAAAGTTCAGATTTGAACGCAGCGCCCTGAACGATTCAGCCACCGCAGACCTTAGCTTCTTATAAACAACAAGATTATCTTCATTTTTTTTATGCCCAATTCCGCCAATCACAGGTATATTGGTCGCTCTTTCAATGTCTTCCTTCGATTGTATTTTGTTGTTAAATAACTCCAGTACAATAAAAAAGCCTATGGGTAAGACTAAACCGACCAATAAAAAAATTAAGTAATTTTGCGATGTTTTGGGGGTGATCGGTCCACCGGCCAATTTCGGAGGATTAACTGTTTGTATATCGCTAGTGGTTGAGGCCTGACTAATGGCCGCCTCGGCACGCTTTTGCATCAAAAAATTGTATAATCCTTCCCTAAAAGAGTAATTCCTTTTTATGTTTATAAAGTCCTGCTGCAAGCCCGGCAGCATTCTCAACTGGCTCTCTAGCAGTGCTTTCTGCTGATTTACTGATTTTTGGCGGATGGCACGAGTATCCTCAAGGGTTAAGATGCTACTTAAAATATTATTTTTAAGTACATCGCGCTGTTTTATTCGTTCTTCCAATATTGGGTTAGTCAATTTCTCTTTCATTTGAAAACGGTCAATTTCCGTCTCCAGCTTCAATAAACGTGTAATCATTTCTGCTATCACCACATCTTCAATACCCACACTTTGTGGTGTTACAATTTGTTGCAAATCACTGGCCGGATTTCTCAAAAACTTGCGCAAATAATCGTAATACTGATCCTGCACCTTATATACAACGCTCATCGATTCTATTTCCTGAAGCTTTTCGTAAATTCTCAAAGCCTCGCCATCCATATTGGTTACTACATTCTTTTCCTTGAAACGCATCAACTGGTTCTCAAAAAATTGCAAGGTGTCCGAAATTTCGGCTAACTGCCCATCAATAAAAGCTATGGTTTGGTTTGCCGTTTGATTTTTACGGGCAATATCCAAGGCTTTATATTTAACAATAAAGGTTTCCAGAAATGCAATTTCTTTGCGCGGTTCAGCGCCATTTAGGCTTAAGTTTAATACCGAGGAGCCTTGCTCTGCCCACTGAGGGTTCAATTTTGATTGGTACATATTCGCCACCTTTTCCAAGTCGTTGAAGCGTACTATAAAGTATTTATTGAGTTCGCCACTACCAATATCAGCGGTTTTGGTTAAGTAAATTTTGTGTCCATTTATCGGTATTAGCTTGTTATATTTATAAGTATGCTCTGCAACGCCATCATCGCTGGCTTCCTCTTGATTAAGGGTGGTAATTACAAATTCGTTTTGATTTAGAAATTCTATGCCAAAGGCTTTCCCGTAAGGCAGCTCAGAACTGTCTTGAGGCAGTATCTGCACAGGAAAATCAGGGTTGTAGTATTCGGAAGATTTGATCTCACCCTCTCTATAAAATGAAACATCAAACTTGAGTTCCTTCACCACACTTTTTATAAGCGGGAAAGATTTTATGACGTATATTTCATTGAAATAATTTCTGTACGGGTCGGCAATGGCATTACTGTACAGGAATTTAGCACCTACTTCCTCCTGATTTTCCTTGATAATGATAGATGCTGAAACGGGGTAAATTCGAGTAGTATATCTGTTGATAATAAAGGCCGTTGCTAGCGCTAGTAAACTGGTTATTACAATAACATACCAAAAGCGAATAATTTTAAAAAGAACCCGTTTGAAATCAACCTTTAGTCCAGTATTACCCTCATTGCTTGTGCCAGGGTCTAAAAAGTCTGAATTGTAGGGATTAAATTGTTGCTCCAATGAACTTTAGTTTACTGTATAAATATATTATAAAAGAGAAGTATTGCGGAGACTGTAGTTACAAGTAGTCCAAGATTTTGTCCGTAGTAACGCCTTACAGGTCTTTGCGGTAATGGCGGAACCACAATAATATCGTTTTGGTAAACATAAAATTTATCTGAAGCTATAAACTCTTCATTTAAAAGATTCACATAAAAAATTTCTGCTTTATCGCCTCTTTGGCGTATCACTTTCACATTTTTTCTATCTGCTAGCTCCGATAAGCCACCACCAAGGCTGAGTGCTTCCATAAATGTTATGCGCGTATTCTGTGTAGTAATCGTATTTTCTCCATTTACTTCACCTAACAAGGTAAAGCGGAAATTTAATAATCTTACTTTAACAGCAGGGTCTTCTACATAAAGGGCAGCTTTATTTTGCAATTCATCCTGTATTTCAAAAATTGTTTTGCCTTTAACATAAATATTTCCTAAGAGTGGGAAGTTAATATAACCGGCCGGATTTACCAGCTCCCCACGTAATGATAATAGGCCGGCTCCACCTCCACCACCGCCAAAGTTATTGGAAAAGTCTTCAAAGATATCGTATTCTTCATCTGTTAAGCTATTGAATTCTACCATCAATATATCTTGTGGTTGTATGGTGTAATCTTCAAAAGATAGTTCGTAAGCTCTTAAAACAGAATCCTTAATTATTTCATCGTTGTTCTTTAGGTCATCATTCTGCAAATAAACAATACGTTTGTTACCAACACATGAGGTGATAACGATCGCCAAAAAAAATAAACAGATATATTTTGTATGCATAAAGGGTGTAAATGAAACACAAAAATATCGAATTGCTTGTGACTATTTCAATTTTTATGGAATAAATCCCGTTTTAAATTAAAATCGTAGATATTTGAGGTATAAAACAAGTTTTTACTATTATTTTACTATTTTTCGACCAAATGTAAGTTTTTACGCTATAATATTTATGTGGTAGGTAATTATTATCGTAGATTTGTAAATTAATCTAGTAACAGAATACACAGTTAATATAAATATTTTTTTCGATGAAGAAGAGCCTGATACTCATTTTCTTTTTTTTACTTAGCCTAGCTTCCTCCAATATAACTAATGCAGCTACTTTTTTTGCTGTAAATAGTGGAGATTGGTGAACGC
The DNA here is from genome assembly GCA_963832285.1 of uncultured Cytophagales bacterium. GTDB lineage: Bacteria > Bacteroidota > Bacteroidia > Cytophagales > Cyclobacteriaceae > Marivirga. The sequence continues at coordinate 1,547,602 of CAWHTP010000008.1, read as the reverse complement.
ATCAGTACGTGGGATAGAACCCCGCAGGCACAGGTGGAGCGGGTGTACCAGGTGCTGGAGATGTTGCTATAATTCTTCCGGGAATTAATGTGGGAGCAGATACAGACATCTACAGTGTTTAGTTGTCGGCGCTAGCATCGCAACCACCGTTCGAATTCACTTTTTTACAATGGTTTTTCTTGGCGATATTGCCAGTGAATATTACCGTTTTGAGTCAATTAGCCTCTTCGCATCAACAGGACCTTCCGTTGAATGCATTGAGAATCACATTCAACTAACATTTAATTTGAGCGGTACTGCTAATGTATTGAATAAATGGAACGTGGATACACCATTTCCGAACTTAATTTTTAACTCAGGTAGTAATACATCTGTAAATTCAGAATTTCAGCGTAGGAATTGGAAATTTGACACTAACGAACAATACTGTGCTAACGATAGGTTCAGCTTTCATTATTGCTGACGGTAGTGCACCATCGTCATTAATTGTTCAAGGTGGTTCTTCTTTAAATGTAAATGGTGCAATTAACGGTGACGGTACAAGTGGCACAAGGTTTGGTACAATAGATGTTGAAGGCTCTTTAACTTCCGGAGCATCAGGTTATATTAACTCTTCAAATTTTACTATAGGCAATACTGGAATTTTTAATGTTAATTTCAACGGTGCAAATCAAACACAAAGTTGGTGGTTTCAGTCAATTGGTCCTGATGGAATCTTCAGCATAAATGAAGCATCTACAATTAATTATAGTGCAAGCGCAAATCAAAATATTGGTGCGCTAACCTATGGTAATTTGTCATTGCGTTCTCCCACTGCTTCATCCACAAAAACTTTACAAGCAGGTAACACTTTAAACGTGGGCGGAAATCTATTAATAAATTCAAGCAATGTTACTTTTAATTCAAACGCTAATTCAGAGACCATTAATATAGGAGGTAATTTAGTAGATAATGGCACTTGGCTACCTTCGCAAATTGTAGCCTTTGATGGCGTTAACGTGCAATCAATAGGAGGCAATAGTGTAACTTCGTTTAATGGTGGTTTAAGAATTAGCAATACCACTCAAGTAATTCTTAGTAATACTGGTATCGCTATTAATGGTGAGCTGGACATTGATCCCGGCTGCACTTTTAATCCTGACGATCAGGACGTTACAGTTTTGGGTAATATGCGGGTTGATGGTACTTTATTAGCGGGTTCAGACAGAGGATTCATTTTTAACGGAACGACCAATTATTTTGGATTTGGCTCTAGAAACTTTAATGATTTTACTATTACTCCTACGGGTACGGTTACCGGCCCTGCTAATCAGACATTAACAGTAGCCGGCTCTTTTATCAATAACGGTGCTTTTAACAATAATAATGGTACTATCAATATGACAGGCATCGGTGGCCGAACTATTGGCGGCACTAATGAAACTGTTTTTAATTTATTGAACGTGTCAGGTGGAACGGTTTCCAATAATAACCCACAAGTTAAAGTTTCAGAGGGTATAACAATAGGAAGCAATACCACATTGGATGCTGATGGAACCGGCTCAGGAACCTTTACGCTTTTGTCTATTGCTTCTGATGAAACAGCTTACGTTGGCATTATTCCTTCCAGTTCTTCCATTACAGGAAATGTAACAGCCCAGCGGTTTTTCAGTGCAGGACGATTTTATAGATATTTAGGCTCACCGGTTCAAAATACTACAGTTGCCGATTGGCAACAAGAATTTCCGATTACAGGCACATTTGCAGATCCCTCAACAGGTACATTTGACGGAATCGCCTTAATATCTGATGAATCCTCGTTGTTTTTCTGGAATGCCACAACAAGTGATTACGTTGCGTATCCAACCATTGGCTCTGCTGCCTCCAATTTAATTGTTAGCGGAAGAGGTTATACACCTTTTATTAGAAATAACAGTGGCACTATTGTAGGTGCTGTTACAGGTGTACTAAATCAGAAAGTTGTAACGCTACCGGTAGCTTTTGATACAGCACCACCAGACGGTAATTCTTGGAATTTAGTAGCCAATCCTTATGCTGCTCCTATTAATTGGGATGCAGCCGCATGGACTAAAACAAATATTGCAAATGAGCTTCATGTTCCTCTAACGTCAGGCGGCTTTGCCACTTATATCGCTGGTGTAGGTAATAATGGCGGCTCTCAATATGTAGCTTCGGGTCAGGCATTTTGGGTTAGAGCAACAGCTGCATCTCCCACACTAACTGCCAGAGAAAATATTAAAAGTGTGGCGGAAGATCCTACTTACTTTAGGACTGCACCAATACAGCAATTAAAAATTGAGCTTAGTCATGAGGAAAGTAAGGATGCAATTGTTTTTGCTCTAAGGGATGAGGCCACTTTTGGTTTTGATGAGCAATTTGATGCCAAGCGGCTTCTAAACAGCAGTGACCTCGGTTACACGCTCTCTACTGCTGCCGCTGATGGAGCAATGCTGAAGATCAGCAGTATCCCAAAATCAATAGTGGGAAGTTGCTCAATGGAAATAGAATTGAAATTTGAGAACGTAATCAAAACCGGGCAATTCGAGTTTTCTTTTATGCAGCTATCAGATATTTTACCTTACTATACTGTTAGTTTTGAAGATAATTTTACAGGAACTCGTATTGATCTTAAAGAGGATGTTTCCTACGAATTTGAAGTAAACCAGAATGCACAATCGAAGGCTTCAGATAGATTCAAGCTAATACTAAGTTCGGAGAAACAATTGAATGCAACTTTTGAGGTTAATTCAAAAGATATTTGTACCAGTGAGGAAAGTGCTATTGTTAACATTACCAACGCTGAAGTTGGTGTAACTTATTATTTGTTGAATGACACAGATACGCTTGCTACAAAAATAGCTAGTAGCTCTACTTTAGACTTTACTATTCCTTCAGCTAATTTGGCTATTGGTGAAAACGTTTTAGATATCGCCCTGTCAAATGGTAATTGTAGCAATGCCCTTGTTGCTGAAGCGATTGAAATCATGGTTTCTCAAGTAGCGGTAATTCAGGCTATAGATAACCTAAATACTTGTAAAGGGCAATCTGTAGAATTAAATGTCAGTTCAGATATAGTGGCTTCCTCTTATAGTTTATTAGTAGATGGCAAAGTAATTAATACGAGTAGCAATGGTATTTTCAATTTATCCCCTGACTCAACTACCACTTACACCGTTATCGCACAAAATGAAACGAGTTGTCCATCAAATGAGGTTGTTTTTACTGCTTTTGTCAGCAGCTTAGATCAACCTAATATTATACCGAATGGTAACGTTTTAGAGACATCCGTTGAAGGAGATAGTTATCAATGGTTTTTGGAAGGAGACTTGATAGCGGGAGAAGGTAAAAATATGTTAGTTGTTTCTAACGATGGAAATTATCAGGTTGAGGTATCCAAAAGTGGTTGTACCAAGTTAAGTGATGGTTATTTCTTTCAGCAGCGAGTGACCTCTACAGCTCAAAAAATGTTGAACCAAATTCAGATTTACCCTAATCCGGTTTTTGATGAAATTCAACTAGATAATACGCTCGAAGAAGTTGACTTGATAGTGTTTACGGTCGAAGGAAAGTTTATATTTGAGCAAAAGTTGAGAAAAGGTAGTAATAAACTAAATATGTCAACTCTTGAATCGGGTATTTACCTAATCAAGCTGAGTACTGCAAATGGTGAGTCGGTGACAAACAGGATTATTAAAGATTGATATGAAAATAATGAATTCTAAAATATCTAAATTATTTCTTTTAGGTTTTTTTCTATTGGCCGCTACAGTGGTTAATGCTCAGCCTGGCAATCCTGGGGGTGATCCTGATAATCCTGTACCCATAACCGGTATAGAATACCTTATTGCTGCCGGGGCGGCTTTTGGTGCCAAGAAATTGTACGATAAGAAGAAGCCGAAGTAAGCTTTTGTTTCGTTGAAAATAGCTATATCCAATTCCGCAAGGGATTGGATATTTTTTTGTTAGTAGAAGAAAATATAACTGATAATAATTGCGGCCAAAATACCTACAAAATCTGCTGCTAAGCCACAACCAACTGCGTAACGTGTGTTTTTGATGCCTACAGCACCAAAATATACGGCTAGCACATAAAAGGTTGTTTCTGTGGAGCCTTGCATTACACTTACCAACCTGCCCACAAATGAATCCACTCCGTAATTGTCCATAGTTTCCAACATCAATCCTCGTGCACCGCTACCGCTCAAAGGTTTCATAACAGCAGTAGGGATGGCAGGCACAAAGTCAGTATTAATACCTAAGAGGTTAAAAGCCCAAGCCATTCCATCTTCAACTAAATTTAAAGCGCCACTTGCTCGGAAAACACCGATAGCTACCAAAATTGCTACCAGGTAAGGGATTATTTTAATAGCGTAATTGAAACCTTCCTTCGCACCATCAATAAAGCTGTCATAAACATTCACCCTCTTTTTAAGCGCCATAACAATGAAAGAAATAATGATGGCAAAAATGATAAAGTTAGCAATGGCCGATGATATAGGCCCTATTTCTGACTGACTTAATGAGGCAAAATACCATATTACGAAAGCGATGAAAGTGGTTAGCACACCTAATGAAATCAGCACTTGTCTATTAACCAAGTTTACCTTCTGTATCAAACTCACGGTTAAAAGTCCGGCTAAGGTTGAAAAGAATGTAGTTAGTAAAATAGGGATAAAAATATCTGCCGGGTTGGCAGCTCCCAACTGGGCCCTATAAACCATAATACTAATAGGAATGATGGTAAGCCCGGAGGTATTGAGCACTAAAAACATTATTTGTGCATTGCTAGCCGTATTTTTATCAGGGTTCAGCTCCTGCAAGCCGTGCATGGCTTTAATGCCTAAGGGCGTGGCTGCGTTATCGAGCCCCAGCATATTGGCTGAAATATTCATAAGCATGGCACCCATAGCCGGATGGTCTTTTGGTACTTCCGGGAAAAGCCGTGAGAATAAGGGCGCGGTAATTTTGGATAATAGCGCTACCATACCACCTCTTTCGCCTACTTTCATAATACCCAGCCAGAGCGTCATCACACCTGTAAGCCCTAAGGATATTTCAAAGCCTGTTTTGGCCATCTCAAAAGTGGCATTTGTCATGGCAGGAAATATTTCCAAATCCCCCATGAAAATCCACCGTACAAGCCCAAAAATAAACGCGATGATAAAAAATGCTACCCAAATGTAGTTTAAAACCATACCAGCAAATAAGCTAGAATAAAACTTGTATGCAACATAAACGGCTCAATGGTCGCTTTTAATCTTCCTCAAACTGGAAATTAGTGTAGGCATTTTGCAATTCCCTCAGCGCGTTGTAGTTGGCTTGGTTAGCAGCTATCTGTATTCCTTTTTGGTAAATTTTATCTGCTATTTGCCTGTCAAAATGGTCGGCATAAAGTGCAGCAGCATGGTAGTAGGTACCAATATAGTTAGGGTGATCTGTTAAGAGCGCATCAAAATAAGTCTTCGCTTTGGCTGCATCGGCTTCTTTATATTCGGTAGCAAGCGCATAAATCAGGAAAGGATCGTTCGGTGTTTCTTGCAAAAATTCTTGTAATTGTTTAATTCTTACCTTGTTCATGGGGCAAATATTAGATAAATAATAGAATTCGAAATAAAAATTTTACATAATGATGTGTTTATCTGACATGAAACATTTGATACGATAAACTAATTTTTATTTTTTTCAATATTAATTAACTTCGGGCATCGATTGCAGTTACTATATTTGAGGTTTATCAATTATTATCAAACCTTTCGGTAACTATTTAATTGTTTTACCAAAAAGCTCGTCATTTGCGGGCAAAAATCCATAATATAATTTAAAATTTATGAAAATATTAGTCTGTATTACACATGTTCCTGATACAACAGCTAAAATCTCGTTTACGGATAACGATACTAAGTTTGATGCAAATGGTGTCCAGTTTATTATAGGCCCTTACGATGATTATGCCCTGGCTAGAGCCGTTGAGTTGAAAGAAGCGAGTGGCGGCAGTTTAACAGTATTAAATGTTGGTACTGCCGAAACAGAGCCAACAATTAGGAAGGCATTGGCTATTGGAGCCGATGACGCCATAAGAATAAATGCTGAGCCAACAGATTCAATGTTTGTGGCAAAGCAAATTGCCCAGCACGCCAAAGAGGCCAATTATGATTTAATTATGATGGGTAGAGAGTCTATCGATTTTAATGGAGGCATGGTTCACGGCATGGTGGGTGAGCTGTTGGGTCTCCCGGCAATTTCTCCGGTAATGAAGCTGGATATTGATGGTGGAAATGCCAAGCTTGCCCGCGAAATTGAAGGTGGGAAAGAGTATTTAGAACTCGCACTGCCATTTATTGCCGGATGCCAAGAGCCTATTGCGGAATGGAAAATCCCTAATATGAGGGGTATTATGTCTGCCAGAACCAAGAAATTAGAGGTAATTGAGCCTATGGATGCTGAAAAAGCTGTACACTTAGAAAAATACGAAATGCCGCCTGCGAAAGGAGCGGTAAAAATGATTGAAGCGGATAATGTTGAGGAGTTGGTGCAACTACTAAAAAATGAAGCGAAAGTTATTTAATAAAGCTTTACTACTGCATTCCATTTAGAACTTAAAAAAAAATTAACATGTCAATATTAGTATTTATAGAACACGCTGAGGGCGTAATAAAAAAATCTTCACTAGAGGCCGTGTCTTATGCAGCAGCAATGGGCGATGAGGTAATAGGTTTAGTTGTAGGCAATGTGGATGAATCTGCATTGAAAGCCATAGGCGAATCAGGAGCATCTAAAGTATTGCACGTTACTGACGACAAGTTGGAAAAAGGCATCATTCAGGCTTACGCCAACGTAATTGGTCAGGCCATGGAAAAAAGCGAAGCCAACGTTTTAGTGCTGGCGCAATCTTCATTGGGCGATCCGGTAGCCGCAAGAGTGGCTGCTAAAATAGGTGCAGGTTTTGTGTCTAACATAACCGATTTGCCTGATACAACAAATGGTTTTAAGGTAAGACGAAGTATTTACACCGGTAAAGCTTTCGCCAATGTGGAGATTAAGACTGATAAAAAGATACTTGGTTTGAGGAAAAATGCTGTAGAAGCAAAATCTGATGGCTCTGAGGCAGCGGTGGAAAAATTTGAGGTTACTCTTTCAGATGATGATTTTAAAGTGAACATCACCTCACAGGATAAAGCCACAGGAGACATATTGCTTCCTGAAGCGGAATTGGTTGTGTCCGGTGGCAGAGGATTGAAAGGTCCTGAAAACTGGGAGATGATTGAGAATTTAGCCAAAACGCTCGGTGCAGCTACAGGTTGTTCCAAACCGGTATCGGATATGGGCTGGAGGCCTCACCACGAGCACGTAGGTCAAACTGGCGTAAAAGTCTCTCCCCAGCTATATATTGCTATCGGTATTTCCGGAGCTATACAGCATTTGGCAGGCGTTAACTCATCAAAAAATATTGTAGTAATTAATAAAGATGCTGACGCACCGTTTTTTGGTGCTGCCGATTATGGTATAGTTGGGGATGCTTTTGAAGTGGTACCAAAATTAACCGAAGCATTAAAAGCGGCTAAAAACTAATTATTGTTTTTGTGGATAAAATTAAACTTGAAATATTAGGTCTTTCGTCCAGTCAGTCTCAGTCTGGTTCTTTTGCATTGGTCTTAGGGCAGGCAGAAGGCAACAGGCGCTTGCCTATTATTATTGGTATGTTTGAGGCGCAGGCCATTGCCATAGAGATTGAGAAGATAACGCCTAACAGACCCATGACGCATGATTTATTTAAGTCTTTTGCCGATGGCTTTAATTTTACTGTTAAAGAGATAGTAATTTCTGATTTAAAAGAAGGCGTATTTTTTGCCAAAATTGTTTGTGAGAATGGTGTGGATACTATAGCCGTTGATGCGCGCCCATCCGATGCTATTGCAATAGGCATTAGATTTGATGCCCCCATATTTACGCATGAGAAAATAATGAATGAGGCGAGCATAGTTTTATCTGATGACGCACCGGATGCAGATATTTCGGAGTTGAAAAAGCCAATAGCCAGTTCATCGGAAAAAGCGGATAAATCTTCAGGCAAAAATGAGCAGCTCAAGAATATGTCAATGGATAAGTTGAATGGGCTACTAGATAAAACGCTAAAAGATGAAGACTATGAGCTAGCGGCAAAAATTAGGGATGAAATAAACCGTAGAAATTAAACATACCAAACCTACAGAAAGCCGGTTGTTACATTTCGGCTTTTTTTTTGCTTTTCAGTATACAATTTAATGTTATTTATTAAGCTCGTCTTTAAAACCGCATCCCGCCAGAGGCGGGCAGGCACTTTATCCTTCTCCCCAAAAGAAGGAGGTAATGTTTTATCTAAACAACAATGGTCAACAATTCATAAATCTATCCGTTAATTACAAGTCTTCTCAAAAGATTATACTAAATTTGCACTCTTTTAAGACACGTTCAGAGCAGTTCTCCAACAAATGAATTTCCAATCTGTACTTGACAGTTCAATCATTTTTGAAAAGGTAAAATTGGCCGCAGCCCATTTAGAAGTAGAAACTTATGTAGTTGGCGGTTTTGTGCGCGATCAGATACTGAAACGCCCTTCCAAAGACCTTGATTTTGTTTGTGTAGGTAGTGGTATTGAACTGGCCAAGGCAGTTGCTAAAACTATTAATGCAGACAAAAAAATTCAGATATTTAAGAATTTCGGTACAGCTAGTATTCAGTATAAAGGTTTTGACCTGGAATTTGTTGGTGCCAGAAAAGAATCGTACCAGAGGGACAGCCGCAAGCCTGTAGTAGAGAATGGCAGCCTGGAAGATGACCAAAACAGAAGGGATTTCACCATCAATGCGTTAGCAATTAGTTTAAATGAAGGTACCTATGGTGATTTAATCGATCCTTTTGAGGGAACTAAAGACCTCAAAAGAAAAATTATTAGAACGCCTTTAGACCCAGATATTACTTTTACCGATGATCCTTTAAGGATGATGCGCGCCATCAGGTTTGCCTCTCAGCTTAGTTTTGATATTGAGCCGAATACGTTTGACAGCATCACTAAGAATGCCGACCGACTGAAAATTATTTCGCAGGAGCGCATAACAGATGAGCTCAACAAGATTATCCTTTCGGAAACCCCCTCTTACGGATTTAAAATGCTTTATCATGCTAATTTGCTCGATAAATTTTTTCCGGAGTTTCAGCGGTTGCTCGGGGTGGACGAGAAAAATGGTTTCAAGCATAAAGATAATTTTTATCATACATTGCAAGTGCTCGATAATACTGCGGCTTATGGTGGCGATTTATGGCTCAGATGGGCGGCCATACTGCATGATATTGCTAAGCCCGCTACCAAGCGTTTTCACCCCAAACAGGGCTGGACTTTTCATGGCCATGAGGACAAAGGCGCGCGCATGGTGCCTGAGCTGTTTAAAAGGCTTAAATTGCCTATGAATGAGAAAATGAAGTACGTCCAGAAACTTGTACTCCTTCATTTACGGCCTATTCCGCTCGTCCGTGACAATATTACTGATAATGCAGTGCGCAGGCTGTTATTTGATGCAGGGGATGATGTGGAAGATTTGATGACGCTCTGTAGGGCTGACGTAACCTCAAAAAATCCGAGCCGAGTTCAAAAATACCGGCATAATTTTGATATTGTACAGCAGAAAATGCGGGAAGTGGAGGACAAAGATCAGGTACGTAATTTCCAACCTCCGGTAAAAGGGGAGGTGATAATGGAGGTATTTAAGCTACCACCTGGTAGGGAAGTGGGCATTATTAAAAATGATATTAAAGAGGCTATTTTAGATGGCAAAATTAAAAATAACTATGAGGAAGCGTATAAATATATGCTTGAATTAGGTAAAAAGTTAAATTTAAAAAAGGAAATATGAGAAGGATATTACAAATGAGTTTGGTTGCTGCAATTATGTTACTGGTACATTTTGAATCAGTGGGGCAAGCAATTAATGCAGATGCCATTAACAGAGCAAAGGTCAAATATAAAATGGCGCTTCAGTTCAATGATTACGCCATAGCCAAAGCTGCTATTTACGATTTAATGGTGTTGGAGCCGAGTAATAGCGCTTATTTGGACTCGTTATCATTTATGTATTTTGAGTTCAGGCAGTATGCTTCGGCCGCATTGGTGAGTAAGGAAGCACTAAAATATAATCCACAGAATCAGGTGTTGCTGCAAGTGGCTGCACAAAGTTTAGATCAGCTCGGAGCAGTTGACCAATCGTTAAAAATGTATCAGCGACTTTATACTGTTAGTGATGATGCCTTTGTACTATTTGAAATTGCCAATCAGCAATATGAAATGAAAAACTATGATGAGGCTTTAATTAATACTGAACTGCTCTTGGGTAAGCCGTTAGTTAATAGCAGTAAAGTAAATGTGAAAAACACTAATGATCAAGAAATTGAGATACCTTTTAAAGCTGTGGTACAGAATTTACAAGGTATGATTGCCAAAGATCAAGGTAATAAAGAAGATGCAATAAAATATTTTAATAGTGCATTAAAGCTAGCGCCAAACTATACTTTAGCGAAAGAAAATTTGAATGCAGCGAATGAATGATTTTCTTTGCTGTATAATTTTGCTTTAATTAATAACCCATTAATCATGAGAAACATTTTCAAAGTATTTTTTTTGGCTGCATGCGTAATTTCTACTGCATACGGTCAAAGCCTTTCGGGAGATAATTTTGCTAAGGCAAAGGATGCAAAAATTGCCACAGTAACATTTGCCTATGTGGAAACGCCAGGGTTCGTTTATAAAGACCGAAGCGGTAAGTTAACGGGAATTTGCGTTGATATAATGAATGATTTTATTGTTTATATTAAGCAAACGCATGGCATTCAGCTAAATGCACGCTTTGTAGGTAATGGCAGTAGTTTTAGAGCTATGTACGATGGCGTTAAAAATGGCTCAAGTGGTGTTTTTGGCCTAGGTAATATTACCATGACGGAGGCGAGAAAATCTGAGATTAAATTCAGCCCTCCTTTTATAAAGAATTTTGCCATACTTATTACACATAGCAGTGTAGCCACCTTGGGTGCTATGTCCGAGATATCGCAAAAATTTAACAGCTTTACGGCCTATACTGCTAAAGGAACGCTGAATGAGAAGCGAGTTTTTGATATTAGAAATGCCTATTATCCTGAGTTAAAGATTGACTATGTTAACTCCAGTCCGGAGGTTTTAGATAAAGTTTTAGCCGATAAAAACTCATTTTCATACCTCGATCTAGCTTTTTATTTTGATGCTGTAAAAGACAGAAAACCGATTAAAAGACACGAGGTTGGGGATGAAGGATCCGAAGAATTTGCTTTTATTATGCCTAAGTCAAGTGATTGGCAGCCTATCATTAACGAGTTCTTTGCTGCTAACGGAGGTTATAAAAACACGACAGCATATAAAAAAATACTAGTCAATCATTTAGGTTTAAGTGCGGTGAAATTGCTCGATTCAACCACCAACTAAAACTTATTTAGTAGAATTTCAAAATAAATAATGTGATAGCTATTTTTAGGAAAGTAGCATTATCATGCCCGTATATACTGACAGGCTTTGTTTTTGTGAGGCATTAATATGTCGATAAGCCTATATCAGCACCATACTAATTGTAGTTTCATTAGGGCTCATTATTCTCTCTTGGAGAACATCTCAAGGAAGTGTTAAAGGAAAATTGCACTAAATGGTACTGGTATTTAATTGGATACTGAAACAAAGCCTCATTTAGGCTTATGAAGAAATGTTATATTTGCTCGAAATTTAAGTATGGCATCGCAAAAAGATTTAAAGTATTGGGAACAGTTTTTTCAGTCGTTACAAATGACTTACTATAGTTTGTTAGCTGCTCCATTATTTGTTTTCGCTATCGCCTTTTTAAGGGCAGAAAATGGTAGCAAAACCATTTTAGCACTTAATACAGAATTTGAAACTTTACTGGTATCATCAGTAGCTATAGTAGCACTGGCAGGTACTGCACTTGTGTTTATTTTTGCCAAGAGCAAGTACAAAGTGGCAGCACAAACTGCGGATGTAAATAATAAAATGGTTATTTACCGGAAGGCTACTTTAACTAAATATGTTGTACTGAGCTTATTACAGGTGCTTGTGGTAGCAGCTTACTCGGCTACTTACCATAATGCTTTAATGGGTGTTTTTACTGCACTCTTGCTTTTTGCTTCCTTTTTTAGGCCTGAACTGCAAACAGCAAAAAGAGCTTTACGCATGAGCAAAGAAACATTTATGAAAGTTAATTACAAATCAAACATCATCAATTAGCATCAAAATAATTAATTAAGGGGAGCTATTTGGCGCATAAAAAAAAGAGGAAGTGCAGCTTCCTCTTTTTTTATTTTAGTTGTAATGTTAAAATACCAACCCGAAAGCAATTGCATTTAATTGCGGTCCTCGGTTATCAATGTAAAGTGAGTTAAGATCGTAAGTGGCAAAAAGATCTACGCCTTTCCAGCCTACTTGCGCCTTTATACCATAACGCAAGCTGTTTAGATGGAAGTTATCACGGTTTACATCTTTGCCGTCATCTTCATATTTAAACTTTGACTTGCTGCCTATTCTGTATCCGCCATAAACACCTGCTCCAAATCGAAAGGAAGAGCTGCTTTTTCCTAAGCTAAACATGGGTACTACGCCTGCATTGAGGTAGGTGATGTTCAGTTTGCTTCTAGTGGCATCCAATTGGTTGCTTCTGTCCACAAAATCTACCACTTCACCATTTTCTATTATTTGATATTGCTCATCAGCCAGGGCAAAGTTATACCACTGCAAACCAAACTGGAAGAGCGATTTAAAGTAGGGTGAAAAACTAACCTCGTGAACAGAGTTTAAGCCGTAAGTCCATGAAGTTATTGGGTCTAAGCTGTAAACGGCATTGTTATTGTCCGGCAACTTGTTACCGGCACCCAAATAGTTATTCAAGCCTATTAAAAATTCAAACTCGTGGTTATAACCAATTCCCTTTTTCCGTTCGTTTCTGCTAACCTTGCTTTCCTTGTTAAATGAGTACGAGAAATCATTGTCATCCTCATCATCACTATCATCATTTTGCCAATCTTTACTGTCATCATCAGAGGCTACTGCAGACTGCCCAAAAATTTTACCGATGGCAAACGGGCTGTCAGCAGCTTCGGAGTAGTCTCTTACAAAACCAATACCCGATTCTGGTATTTCTGTCACTGATAGGCTACCGGAAAAGCCATCGTTGCAGTCAACTTCCATACTTATGGCATCAATTTTACCGTCTACTATTTGCAAGTTATTATACTTTACGCTTATACCTTCCTCCGCAGCTTTTTCTCTAAATGCATCCAACTGTTGTTTGGTAGTGCTTTCAAAAATCCGTACTGTAAATGCATCATTACTCTTGCGGCTTAAAGCCGATATGTAGTAATAATCACCTTTGGCTTTAAGATGGTAATTCCTTCCTTCACCTTGCACCACAACGGCATCATTGCCTATTCTTTCTTTATTCTTTTCAATACCGGAAATTATTTTACCTAATTCCATCGATTTAATTTCTGCTTTGTTACTTATGTTTTTAAGAATGAGGAAAACCATCTCACCATCCTGCTTCACCACTTTTATGGTGTCCGACTGCCAACCCAGCGCGTATCCGGACTGGCCAACAAACAATGCTAATGTTATTACGAGTATTACTTTTAAATTTTTCATCTTTTTTTTTCTAGTTAACACGCTTCTTTTCAAATTGCAGAGCTGAAGCAAAGAGCTCATTTTTAGCGGACCTCAAGTCAGCTAAGCTTATTTCACTGGCCAGTGATTTTAGTTTATTAGTACTTTGTTTAAGTTCGTCCACCTTACCCTGCAGGCGCGGTGAGTAATTCATTTCTACAATAATCTCCGATTCAATCTTTTCCATCATTGGCTTAAAATTGGTACCGTTAACCGCTATAAATTGAGTGGGTTTTGCTGTAAGTTTATCTAAAGCTATGTTATTCTTTACATTCACTTGCGAGGTATCAGTTTCCGATGTAGTAGCTACATAATTGTTAGCTTTCTTTGAATTGACGGCAGCGGTTTTAGCAACCGATTCTACCGATTTATATTCATTAAATTCAGGTATGCTTAATGCTTCTTGCTGTGTAAATGTTTGCTGAATTCCTCTTTGTAATTCAATTGGCTTTAATGCTAAACTGCTCCTATCGTTTTCTGATGTTACAAAGTTATACACTAAGCCTGCCGTTATAAATAGTGCAATGCCTGCTGCGGCATACCAAAATATTGGTTTCTTATTACTTGTGCCTTTTTTGCCAAGCTGTTTCTGCACTTGCTCCCAGGCATTGTCTGACACAACCTCGCTGTGTCTTTCAATTTTTTGTTTAAAAAGGGTGTCTATTTTATTTGGTTCCATTGCTTATATTTATGTTTTGTTCCAACTCGTGCAGTCGCTTCTGTAATAAATTGCGCGCTCTGCTCAATTGAGATTTGGAAGTGTTTTCGTTAATATTTAATTGTTCGCCTATCTCTTTGTGCGAATAGCCTTCTATGGCATATAGGTTAAAAACAGTTCTGTAACCCACCGGTAATTCGCTAATTAGTTGAAGCAAGTCGTTTGCTTCTAAGTGGTCTTCCAATTTTTCAAAATCAGGGCTTTCATAAACCTCTGTGATGTCAATATGCAAAGCCATATTTTTATTTTTCCTTATATACATCAATGATTCATTTACCATGATGCGTTTCATCCATCCTTCAAAATTTCCTTCACCGCTGAACTGATCAATACGCTCAAAAATTTTAACGAAGGCCGTAACCATAACTCCTTCAGCCTCCAGTTTATCCTTAACATACCTGCAACAGATGCCTAACATGCGGCCTGAATATTTGTCGAAAAGTGCTTTCTGAACACTTCCTTTCTGACGCCTGCATCCGTCAATTAATTTTTCTTCGGTAATAGATTTTTGGATAAACACTTTCATTTTTCTGGTTACATAAGCAAGATGCACGAACCTTTAAAAGGGTTGCGCGGGTAGTAAAAAATTGTCAAGTAAATTAAAATCTACTCTGAGCCTTATGCCTCTTTCAGCTTAATTATTCATTAATAAGCCATATCAGTAGCCAATATCAGCAATTATAACAAATATTACATACGAGAGCGCAGGTGTTTTTGCGCTATGCGGATTTTATTAAACTGTTGATGCTTTTTGCAGTTTCTTAATTATGGCTAAGTCTGAATCATCAAAAAGTAAATTACCTTTAATTATTTCTCTAGTGTTGGTGGCAGCTGTTTTAGCATTATATTTTTTTGTGCCGGAGGTACAGAAGGAAGTAAATACAGCGTGGCAAATTTTAATGGATGATGACCAGCAGCGCACGCAGGATTGGGTAAGTCAGTTTGGCGCTTGGGGTCCGATAGTGGTTATTTTGTGCATGATTTTCCAGATGTTTCTCATCGTGGTACCCACTCCCATATTAATGGTGGCTGCCATACTCGCTTACGGTCCATATTGGGGTTCGGTACTTATAATTGGTGCTATTTTTTGTGCATCGAGCATAGGTTATGCCATTGGTCGGTATTTTGGTGCCGATCTTATTCTGAAACTGATAGGGGAAAAGTCACAAAAAAAGATTGAAGGCTTTATAGATGATTATGGTTTTTGGGCAGTAATAGTCACGCGGCTCTCACCTTTTCTTTCTAACGATGCCATTAGCTTTGTTGGCGGAATATTGAAGATGGGCTACTGGAAATTTATTGGTGCAACGCTCTTAGGTATTACGCCTCTCACGATATTCATCGCTTACCTTGGCGAGAATAGCAATCGGCTGCAGACAGGCCTTATTTGGGGTTCGGTAGTGAGTATTGTGCTATTTGCGTTGTATATCTGGTGGGATAAGAAATGGAGAAATAAGGATTGAGCTGTGCCGGATATCAAGTAAGCTTTTTAGCCGTTTAAACCTATGTTTTATAAATCGCTACTTATTTATTGCATAGCCTTTATTTTGAAACTATATCCTGTCTGCCAACCAGACTGTATAGAGGAAAACGATTTTCTGAGTAACCATGCAAGTTTACTTGATGTGTAAAACTCTATCTCTTTCATACACATACTTTGTCAACAGCTTAAAACCCTCCTAAAAGTATCTATCACTTGAATGTAAGGCTTTTAATATATACTCACCGTAATTAAATACAATAAAAAATATATATTTTTATAGTAAGTTTTAACCATATATTTTTTACATTTAGTTATATTACAAAAGCATGCGTATTTTCAACCGCTTCTACACTCACTATATTATCCTCGTTTGTTGGTGCATGCTGCATTCCTCCATCTCCGTGCAAGCGCAGCAGCTGGATGATATAGGAACAAAAAAACCACTTACCATAACAGGTGGGGTATCATTAAATCAGATTGTTTATGCTGTTGATGGACTAGATTCCAGAAGGGATCCCTACTCACTTTTTGCTTCAGGAAATATTAACTTCGATTTATACGGATGGAATGTGCCGCTTTCTTTCGCGTACTCTAACCAGCAGGCCAGCTTCCAGCAGCCATTCAATCACTACAGCATGCATCCTACCTACAAATGGCTCACTGGTCATATCGGATTTACAAGTATGAATTTTTCACCATACACCTTGGGAGGGCATCTTTTTTTAGGGGCAGGTGTGGAAGCACGGCCTGGTAAATGGAATGTAAGTGCCATGTACGGTCGCTTATTCAAATCAGTAGAACCCGATACGCTAGCTGAAAGTAGCATAATTCCTTCTTTCAAAAGGATGGGTTATGGCATAAAGGCTGGCTATGCCGATGGGAATGACCAGCTACATATAATAATTTTTGGTGCCAGAGATCAGATTAACTCCATAAATTATGTACCGGAGGAAGAGAACATTTTGCCGGAAGAAAACCTAGTGGTGAGTTTGATAGGCAGTAAGCAATTTTTACAATACTTTGTTTTTAATGCAGAATATGCCATCAGTGGAATCACTAAAGATACACGAAGCACTGAAGTAGATATAGATAACAATAGATTTTTTGATAATGTAGGCGGTTTATATACGCCAAGGCTTTCTTCGGCCTATTACAACGCCATTAAATCAGGCTTGAGTTATCAGGGAAGCGGATTCTCAGTAGGGGTAGGGTATGAGCGCATAGACCCGGGCTATGAAACACTTGGGGCCTATTTTTTCAATAACGATTTAGTGAGCTATACAGTAAATGCAGCCACAGCTATATTTGCCGGTAGAGTAAACCTTTCCGGAAACTTTGGGCTGCAGGAAGATAATCTGGACGGACAAAAGATAAGTACCCTCAGAAGAAATGTAGGCTCCATAAATATTGGTTTTGCTGCTAGCGATAAGCTGAACCTTTCCACCTCTTATTCCAACTTTACCTCCTTTACCAACATCCGCTCGCAATTTGTGGATATTAACCAGCTAACACCATTCGATAATCTGGATACCCTGAACTTTACACAAATATCGCAAAATGCCTCTTTCAATGGTAATTATATACTAGAAAGTGTGGAAAGCCGCAGGCAAAACCTGAACATGAACCTTTCTTTTCAGGATGCCAGCGACCAGCAGGGAGGAGTGGAGCAAAACAGCGGCAATCAATTCTATATGGTGAACTCATCATACAGCCTAGCTTTGGTGCCACAGAATTTAACCATCTCCACCTCATTTAATTACAATGAAAACCGGGCGATGAACAGCAACACCCGAACGTTAGGCCCCACGCTGGCAGTGAGCAAAAGCATGTTAGATAAAAAGCTGCGCACCACCTTATCCTCCAGCTGGAATCAATCTTATAACAATGGTAAGTCGGTAGGCAGGGTATTGAATATTCGTGCAAATGGAGGTTATAGTGTAAAACAAAAACATAATTTGAGCCTGAGCCTGGCAGTAGTAAATCGTGCCACCAGCACTGAAAGCAGCAGTCAGGAGTTTCTGGAATTTACAGGTACGTTGGGGTATAGTTATTCATTCAGTAGCAAAAAAAACAGACCATGATTGCAAGGATTTCCTGATAGCCATGATTAAACAATAAGAAAGATGGTGATTTGGAGATGAGCTTGATGGCCACGATTAAAAAAGTGATGATTTGAGTATTAATTAAATGATAGGATGAGCGAGATTAAAGCTGATGCCAAACATAAGGAGTTGACGCACAAAATCATTGGCTGTGCTATGAAGATACATTCTGAACTGGGTAATGGTTTTCAGGAAGTTATTTATCAGAGATGCATGGCAATTGAGCTGGAAGAGGCAGGCCTAGCATTGAAAGGGAAAAGGAGATGACCATTGTGTATCGCGGGTTCGAAGTAGGTTTGAGGAGGGTAGATTTTCTAGTTGAGGATTTGATAATGGTAGAATTGAAAGCAGTAATCCATCTAGAGGATGCTCACCTGGCACAGGCTATGAATTATTGTGAAGCTTACCACTTGGAGATAGGTCTACTCATTAACTTTGGAAGCAAAAGTTTGCAGTTTAAAAGAGTGCATAATAATAAAAAGTACCATGATTGAATAAATGGATGATCATGATGGCCATGATTGAAAGGTGAGCTTGATGACCATGACTAAAAGAGTGATTGAAAGAGGTGTAGAAACTCATTATTAAGTGATACAAATTCTTAGAAGTGAAGCCGAAATCAAGTTAATCAGGAAATCCTGCTAATCAGGGTAAAGACAAGGAAAATGATAAAAAAAGCAACCATATCAGTTTTATTCACCCTGCTTTTCATAGCAGGGAGATATGGTATGTCCCAAACCTTCCCCGTTACCGCCTCCACCAACCTAACACCTCCGTATTCACTTAATTTATCGGATTACGTGGCTCCGGGCAGCCAGCGGTTGGCATTGAATATATTTCTGGCAGACATCAACCGGCCGGAGCTGCAAGCACGTTTGCGGCTGCGCATTGAAGGGCAGGGAATACTCATAGAAACCAAGCCTTCATATTTGCCTGCACCACTGATACTACAGGGTGGTGTGCCCGAGCGGTTGATCGCTGCCGACCTTGCAGGTTACTTCGACCCTGAAAACCTGAACTTCCAGGGCATTAGCAAGCAGCAGTTTTTGCGGACAGGTCAGCTGCCGGAAGGCCTTTACCAATTCTGCTTTGAAGTGCTGGAATACAACAGAGGCGCCAGAGTGAGCAACAGCGCCTGCGCCATGGCCTGGCTTATCCTTAATGATCCGCCCATTATTAACCTGCCACAGCAAAACGAAAAAGTGCGGGCACAGGAGCCACAATACGTTACCTTCCAGTGGATGCCCCGCCATACCGGCTCCCCCAATGCCGCTTTCAGCACGGAGTATGATTTTTCTATCGTTGAGCTTTGGCCTCCCGGCCGAGACCCGAACGATGCCATCCTCACCACTCCGCCTATTTACGAAACCACTACCCAAAGCACCACCTTGATTTACGGCCCTGCCGAAACACCGCTGGTGCCGGGCAGAAGCTACGCCTTTCGGGTACAGGCCAAAAGCATAGCAGGCATAGAAGAGCTGGACCTTTTTAAAAATAACGGCTACAGCCAAACCCATGCGTTCACCTATGGCGATGCCTGCAACCTGCCACAGAATATTACCGCAGAGGCTGTAAATAGCGTCTCCTTCCGCATCAGCTGGCAGGCCAACCCCAACAACACCAACTTTAGCGTGCGCTACCGCAGGGCAAACGACTCGAATGCCACTTGGTATGAGCAGGACTCCTTCTTTGAAGAAATAGCCATTGATGGCCTGCAGGCTGAGACGACATATGAATACCAGCTGACGGGAGGCTGCAACGCCTTCAGCAGTACTTACAGCCCAATTGCCACTATTACCACGGAAGCCGCTCCGGAAATAAACTATAGCTGTGGGCTGCCACCGGAAAATTACGATTTCGGCAATGCTGAGCCACTGCCAGGGCTGCAGAGAGATGATATTTTGTATGCAGGGGATTTTGATGTGCGCATCTCAGAAGCCACCGGCAGCGCAGGCAGCTTCAGCGGCAAGGGCACAGTGGTGGTGCCGTACCTCGACAACCTCGCTGTTTCGGTAGATTTTAGCGGCATAACGGTAAATACCGATTACCGCATGACGGCCGGCAGCATGAATGTAAAAGGCATTGGTGTGGATGTGCTGCCTGATAACATCACCAACTTTATTGATAAGCTGGATGAAACACTGGCTTCGGTGGATGACATACTCTCCGATGTGAGTGATGGACTGGATGTAGCCGATGAGATACTGGATGAAGTAGAAAAACTAGCCAATGACATACTGGACAACGGCCCCTTTACCGCTGAAGAAGAAAGGGATTTAGTTAATGATACAGAAGGGGAGTACAGAGAAAAAGCCAAAGCCGCCATAGCCGATGCGGCAGCTGCGCTAAAAGGCGGAGCTACTGTGGAGAATATTGCCGAGGCGGCCAGGAAAGTAGCCCAGGCTACCGCCCTCACTGGCAGGGCTAATAAGCTTAAAGACATTAACATCAATGCCGATACCCTTCAAACCATCGCAGTAGAATTTCACGAAAACCTAACACAGCTCACTGGCAACGACATGGGTTATGATGCACAGGAACACCCCGCCCACAGGCTGCATTACAACATCATGGTATTGCCGGGCAATAAAAAAGTAGCCGTACCCTGGGTGGCCACAAAAGCGGGAGAAGCAGGCAGCGTGAAGGCTAAATTTATACCGAACGACAGTGTAAATATAGCAGACATCATCTTCAAATCAGGGAGTGATGGCGCTACTTTGAATTCAAGTAGAGCTGGCAATGAGTGGACGGTCACCATCCCCCTCCCGATAGCTATCGGGACCAATGACCAATTACTAATAATCAACGCCATTAACAGTGCTCACACCACAACGGTAGGCAAGCTTAATGCTGCAGGCTATGAGGAGATAAAGCGAAAAGTGCATATTGTTCCGGTAGGGACTACTACAGCAGGTTTTAAAGGAGCTGACTTAGCCAATTACCTCAACCGCATCTACGCCCAGGCCGGTGCCAGCTGGGAGGTGGAGTTGGAAAACGCAATTACTATTGCAGGCTTCGATGGCCTGCCTGCCGGACAGGCAGGCATCTTGCAAGACGATGAACAAGCCCTACTTTCCACCTATAGCGATGGGATGAAGGCCATCATCAACGGCTATAAGAACACCGAGGGCATCACCATTATTGACGAGGAGTTCTACCTCTTCCTGGTGGATAAATCCCAGACCGGCAAAAGTGGCTACATGCCCCGCAAGCACCGCTACGGCTTTATCTATATGGGCGAAAGCGGTGATAAGCTACGCACCATAGCCCACGAGCTAGGCCACGGAGCCTTCCGCCTCCAGCACACCTGGGAGGAGTACCCCACCATAGCCGAAGGCAGCACCAGCAACCTGATGGACTACGGCACCGGCACCAAGCTGCGCAAATACCAGGACAAAGCTCAACGGCAACACCATGGGTTATGATGCACAAGAACACCCCGCCCACAGGCTGTATTATAATATTATGGTATTATCGGGCAATGAAAAAGTAGCCGTACCCTGGGTGGCCACAAAAGCGGGAGCAGGAGGCAGCGTAAAGGCTAAATTTATATCAAACGACAGCGTAAACATAGAAGACATCATCTTCAAATCAGGGAGTGATGGCGCTGACTTTGAATTCAAGTAGAGCTGGCAATGAGTGGACGGTCACCATCCCCCTCCCGATAGCTATCGGGACCAATGACCAATTACTAATAATCAATGCCATAAACAGTGCCGACACCACAACCGTAGGCAAGTTGAATGCAGCAGGCTATGAGGAGATAAAGCGAAAAGTGCATATTGTTCCGGTAGGGACTACTACAGCAGACTTTAAAGGAGCTGACTTAGCCAATTACCTCAACCGCATTTACGCTCAGGCCGGTGCCAGCTGGGAGGTGGAGTTGGAAAACGCAATTACTATTGCAGGCTTCGATGGCCTGCCTGCCGGACAGGCAGGCATCTTGCAAGACGATGAACAAGCCCTACTTTCCACCTATAGCGATGGGATGAAGGCCATCATCAACGGCTATAAGAACACCGAGGGCATCACCATTATTGACGAGGAGTTCTACCTCTTCCTGGTGGATAAATCCCAGACCGGCAAAAGTGGCTACATGCCCCGCAAGCACCGCTACGGCTTTATCTATATGGGCGAAAGCGGTGATAAGCTACGCACCATAGCCCACGAGCTAGGCCACGGAGCCTTCCGCCTCCAGCACACCTGGGAGGAGTACCCCACCATAGCCGACGGCAGCACCAGCAACCTGATGGACTACGGCACCGGCACCAACCTACGCAAATACCAGTGGGATTTGATCCATAACCCACCAGTGGTGGTGGGCTTGGTGGAGGATTTGGGGGAGGGGGCTCAGCTAGGGGATAAGAAAACAGCTTGCTTTAATGTGGGGGAAAATTATGGCAATACGTACCTCACTTTTGTAACACCGGAAGGAAACAGCATTAAACTTACAGAAGGAAGCGAAGCCGTAGCATTCTACTATGATGAAAATGAGAATTTAGAAGGAACACTGGCCGCTTTTTACGATGAGCTTGGTGACCTTTACGCTTCCGGTTTTAGTAGAGATGAAAAGGGAAATACGCAATGGCAAGGATACAGAAAGACTAGTGATACCAAGATTGAGTATGAAGTCCAATCCGGATCAAATCCTGTCAAAGTATACATTGACCACAAGACCTGCGATGTTCGAATTACCTCACCAAACAAAGACTCAGAGGCAATAACAGGATTGTCCGATTGCAAATGCAATAATCTTCCGGCCAACAACACTTGTGTTAGCGATACTGACATTGGAAAAAGTGCTGATAGCATCAAAGTTTCCTATACCCAATTTTTGCAGAAAGGTCAAGCTGTTTACAGCAAGTCGTCCTCTGTGTTCATGTTTCAGTATGAAAGAAATAACGGAGAGCTCTACTATTTCTCTTACTATTTTGATGAATTGGGTAATGCTCATTACTTGATATGGAAAGATAACTGTTGGTATCCGTATGACTTCGATGGAACGGGTGAACTTCAGCAATTTGCGTCAATGGCGGAAATAATGAAGGCCATGTATGACGACTGCAAAAAGAATGAGTCGTCCATGGTTCACTGTGGCTTGGATATTCTGGGTTTCATACCAATTCTAGGTTCGCCTTCTGATGCCCTCAATGGTGTTATTTATTTTACAGAAGGAGAACTGTTATTGGCCAGTCTATCCATGACTGCTGTAATAGTAGATGGGGTAACGGTTGCAAAGCGATTAGCACCGGTCTTTATGAAAGCCGGTAAGGTAGTAAAACATGTAGATGGTTTGGCGGAAAAGTACTATGAGCTGATAAAATTCGTCAGAGCCTCTACCTCACTTACATCTGAGGGTATTATCAAGTTTGAAAAACAGCTTGATAAAATGCTTAAAGTGGCAGATTCTGATCAAGGCAGCGCAGTATTATTCAAGCTGATGGATTATGCCAATGGAGACTATGGTAAGGTTATAGAAATACTAAGTAAAACTGATGGTTTAGCCGATGATGTATTAAAGAATTTAGTTGAAGATTTGGTGGCTTCTGACGAGTTGGTTATTAAGTTTCTAGAGAATCCTGATTTGGTCAACGCGTGGCGAGTTATTGAAAACAACCCGATTTTAAGGAGGAAGCCAGAAAATTTGGAGAGAATCAGGAAGTGGCTGGATGAAGGGATAGAGCCTCAAAAGCTGACCAATGGTATTGCCAAATCACCAAGCAAACAGAAACTTATTGATGAGTTGGAAACTGCCAAAAGCAAGTTACAAGCTCAGGTATTGATCAAAGATTATGATAATATTCCGGGAGTGGCGAAGGGAAGGTATACTCCGAATGGATCTTCTTTGTCAGATAAAGTTGACTTGCCGAATGGCTGGGCGAATGATGTTGATTTACCTGAAAATCAGATGCGAAATTTCACCGGAAAAATTGAACCTTTAGAGTTAAAGCTTGGTGATAAAATTTATCGAGTCAGTCCACTTGACAAAGCCGATTGTCGTCCATACTGGACAGACAGACAAAGCCTGAAAAATTAGATGATGTTGTAGGTGGTACGGCTGTACAACCTGAATGGAATGGAATAATTCCGAATACATTGATGAATACGTTGTTCCAGATGGGATCAGTATCACTTATAAAAAGTACAATGAACGACATGGGTGGCACAGTATTTTTCATATCGAACAAGGCTTATATCAGCCGTGAGGCGGAAAAACTTTTTTATCGGTTTTGCCATGGGGATTTCGGTTGTGTCTTTTTCAAAGAAAGTATATAAGATATTTGTACTTTATTAGAAATTTTGCATAGAAGAAAAAGGGATCAATATTACGGGCATGAATTTTTATGAACAAAATTAAGCCCCTACTTTCTTAGCTTAAGATTCAATAATTTCATAAAATGGTTTTTCGATAGTACACAACTGACTAAATCGAAAGAAGAAACTAAACTCGCCCCATAAAATAAACATAGCACGCTGCTTTTTTCTGCCGATTATCTTTTCAATAAGCAGCATCTTTATGCGCAAAATGTGCAGCGCACGGGCTCTTTGCAGGATGATTTATCCACTATTTCCGGTAAGCTAAGCTGTTACAATCTCGCACGCCCAGAACCCCTCTGCAAACCATCGCAGTAGAATTTCATGAAAACCTGACACAGCTCAACGGCAACACCATGGGTTATGATGCACAGGAACATCCCGCCCACCGGCTGCATTACAACATTATGGTATTACCTGGGTATGAAGTAGCCGTACCCTGGGTGGCCACAAAAGCCGGAGCAGCAGGAGGATGGGTTTGACCGACGAATAGTGTATCATAGCAGACATCATCTTCAAATCAGGGAGTGATGGCGCCATTTTTGAATTCAAGTAGAGCTGGCAATGAGTGGACGGTATCGCTTCCCCCTTCCGATAGCTATCGGGACCAATGACCAATTACTAATAATCATGCCAGTGCCAGTGCTGACACCACAACGAATAAGATGATGCTGCAGGCTATGAGGAGATAAAGCGAAAAGTGCATATTGTTCCGGTAGGCACTACAACAGCAGGTTTTAAAGGAGCTGACTTAGCCAATTACCTCAACCGCATCTACGCCCAGGCCGGTGCCAGCTGGGAGGTGGAGTTGGAAGCGGAATGACCATCGAGGGCTTTGATGGCACCTTGCAAGACCATGAGCAAGCCCTGCTTTCCACCTACAGCGATGGATGAAGCGCCATCATCAACGGCTACAAAAACACCGATGGCATCACCATGTATCCTAGCGTCCACCTCTTCCTCGGCTGGACAAATCCTGATGCAGAAGTGGTCACATGCCCCGCAAGCATCGCTACGGCTTTATCTATATGGGCGAAGGCGGTGATAAGCTCAACCCCGCACCATCGCCCATGAGCTAGGCCACGGAGCCTTCCGCCTCCAGCACACCTGGGAAGAGTACCCCACCATATCCGAAGGCAGCACCGAAAACCTGATGGACTATGGCACCGGCACCAACCTACGCAAATACCAGTGGGATTTAATCCACAGCCACCAGTGGTGGTGGGCTGGTGGAGGATTTGGGGAGGGGAGTTTTTACTGTGAAGATTTACTGACCGGTGTAGAATGGGTTGAAAAAGTACCATGCGATGACTGCTATTTGCTTAGCCCTGCCGGGCAGCCTTTCAAATTCAGTAGCATTAAAAAAGTAGCTATCCTCATAGATAAAGCTGTTTTGGATGGCGGTAAGTCTAACCCAGCGGATTTCCTGTTAAGCGCTATCTACTCATTTGAAACAAACACTACAATCTATCATCCTTCAATACCAAATGGCCATTTTGAGGGATATTATCAGGCAGGCATTGCGGATTAAACCTTTTAAAATTCCCTGATGCATCAGCAAAGGCACCGTTAATTAGATAAAGGTCTCCATCTGGATGATGATGGCGTGGCGTTTAAGGACGAAGCAGAGGTAAAGCACGCTAGTTTCGATCACAAACTTTGATGCTAATTATACGGCACAGGGTAAGGTGAACCCCTATTTTCAGTTAAGGTGTGATGATCTTTTAGAAGCCTACAAGAATTCTCCATTATTGAAAAGTTCATTGCTTAAAACGGTTATAGAAGCCAACCCTTGCTTAATCGATACACTGAGCCCAATTGGTGAAGTTGTGGATTACGTAACAGCCTGGATGCAGAATTTCAACAAGGCGTTGGAAGGGTTTGCCTTTACCTTCTACGCTTCGGCAGCAGGTGCTGTGCTGCTTCCCTTGATGATTGAGGGTCTGATAGCAGAGGGTGTAGTAATCACCGGCAAATTACTGCCGAGCGGACCATCAGTTTCACCCTGGGTGCTGCAATCGATGGAGCCATTCAGCTTACAATAGCCTATATAGGCGGGGAGGATAGTATTACTATTAAAGACGCCTGGGGCCAGGTGGATAAAACACAGATGCTGGTTTCGGGCGGAGAGGCATTAATTGGAAATCTTATGCTTGAAGCCTCGGTTTCCGGTTTGCGAGATTATGTATTTGATGATGAGTCAAACGTAAGGAACTTCGAGGAATTATCTACGAGTGAGGCTTTTGCCGATGCTTTTTGGGGAGCGGTTTCTGCGGTGGTGGCAAGCAAAGCTTCAGATAAATTTGCCGGCTTCATAAATAAAGTAAAAGCCAACCCAAAACGGCTAGTAGATTTATTTGCCAAACTTGGTATTGCCGATGACAATATTTTAAAGTATGCAAAAAGGCTAGGCCTTGATGAACTTGCCGCTCGGAAGAATTTATTTGAAGTTAGTAATAAAACAGTTCTTGAAAATCTTGAAAATAGTGATAAATTACTGGCTGATATTGCAAACGGTGATATCAACTTTGTTAAATATTTTAATGATAATCCTGGTGGGGTTGATGGGTGGAGCGTTATTAAAAACAGTGGCAATGATGACCTGGCAAAATTGGCTACTGATCTTGATGAGCTGGATTTGGTTTACAAAAATCTGGATGATATAACAAAGTTTGGTGGTTATAAAGAGTGGAACAGGATATTAAGAGGAGCAGTAAAAAATGGAGACGAGTTACTTTACAGGCTTTCCAAGATAGATCCTCCAAAGCCTGAAATATACACAGGTGATTTTTACAGGACGGTTGGGAATGGACGCGACCCATTATTAACACATTATATTCCTCAAGGCACTCCTCAAAGGTATGCAAAGCCAGGAGAGGACGCTTTATTCTTCGGTTCATCGAAAGAGGGTAACTTCCAAGAGTTGGCACATTGGGACGTTAAAGTTGAAGGAAACACAACTACGTTTGTTTACAAAGAGATTCAAAGCACTAATCTACTTGATCTAACTAATCCTGTAGTTCGAG
Source organism: uncultured Cytophagales bacterium (assembly GCA_963832285.1). Lineage (GTDB taxonomy): Bacteria > Bacteroidota > Bacteroidia > Cytophagales > Cyclobacteriaceae > Marivirga. The sequence continues at coordinate 1,520,241 of CAWHTP010000008.1, read as the reverse complement.
ATAAAATTGGAATTAGTTTAGATCAAATCACCAATAATTCTTATGAGTTTACAGATGTGATCGGCACCTGGGCTCGTGATAAAAAATATAGTGGAATAATCTATCCTTCCGCAAGAGGAACAGTGGATAATAAATACTTTGTTAATGTAGCTGTTTTCGATTCTGGAACAGCTAACCAAATTATCAAAGGGAAAACAATAGAGAAAATTTTAAATTGATGGAGTGTTTATGGAAATATTACAAGGAAGAAAATTGGCAGTATGTTCTGGAAAAAGTGGTGCCTGTTGAGTTTCAAAAAAACAAAAATTTTTATAATGAAATAAGCCAGGAAAGGATATTTTCAGATGATATATATAGGGTTTTGGCCACATTTTCAGAATTTATGTTTCACAATAGTATTGATAAATATAAAACTTGGCTAAAAACCAAACAGACTATGCTAGATGGTTATGCACCAGTGGAAATGCTCCACAAGCCAAAGGGTGTAGAAACGTTGAAGGAATATCTCCTTCGATATCCTAAAATTTAATCAATTTTTCAGTTATAATCCTCCCAAAAGGTGTAATATAGTTCGTCTTGTGGCTCGGGTTTTCTAAGGAAAGTCCCGTTCCCGCCATGCTCTGCATGGTGGTTTAAATGAAGGATTAAAAAATGATTACTTTCATTTTTATGAGCAGGAACTATAAATTTCAAAATCCTGAAGGATGGTATTTCGTGAGTTTTGCGACTGTTTTTTGGTTGAGTGTTTTTACCAGAATGGTATATAAAGATTGTGTTGTTAAGCACCTAAGGTTTTGTATAGAAGAAAAAGGAATGGTACTAGGGGCCTGGGTTATCATGAGTAATCATGTCCATTTAATATTTTCAGCAAAGGAAAAGAACCCTCAAAAGGTCGTCTGCAGAGCTTTCAAAAGCTCAACGGCAAAAGAATTAATTGAACTGATAAAGACCAATCCAAAGGAAAGTAAAAGGGAACGTTATATCTGGTTTATGGAATTAGCGGCAAAAAGGAATAAAACCACAAAAAATAAGATACAATTTTGGCAACAGCATAATAAGCCAATCGAACCATGGAGCAATAAGGCAATACAGAAGAATTTGGATTATATACATTTTAATCCTGTGGAATCAGGCGAGGTAGCAGAACCACAGCACTATCTTTACAGCTCGGCTATCGATTATGCAGGGAGAAAAGGAATGTTGGAGGTGCATTTAATGATGAAAAGCGGTTTAATACCACCATGCAGAGCATGGCGGCAACAGGGTAATTATCACCTACCTGGTGGAGAAGAGCAGCTATATATTCGCTATTAAGTAATCAAGACCCTAATTTTCAATCAATAGTAAAATCAACAAAAGCCGAATGGTAGATTTAGAAAGGATTGAGGAAAAACTGAATGAGCTAAAGTTTTTTTTTCAAAATGTAAGGGATAGCGATACTATTCCTGGTGACAAAGAGGGAGCATCTTATGGCTTATCAAAAGTAGATTCAATGTTGCGAAACCTTTCTAAATACAGAAAAAAGCCTCAAAATAATCTTTTGAAGCAAATTCATGCAGGATTTACATCAGCAACGAGGGGTGTTGAAGGCTTTAGCGATTACGAAATAAATGAGAGATTTATCGAAGTTGGCAATGGAATTTATCACATTCAAGAAGACCTAGAGCAGCACATCAAGTGGTAAACTCCGCGCTAGCGAACGAGTGCCGCGTGTGTTTGGTCGAAAAAGTAAAATAAATTAAATGAGTAGGAAATATAAACCTGCCTGCCGGCAAAGGCAGGTTTCATAACAAAAAAGGCTTGTATCAGCCGTGAGGCGGACAGGCTTTTATTTGTTTTGCCACTCCCGATAGCGATCGGGATGGATAGATATTATGATAAGGTAACATTATTTCTCTATCATCATTGATAGTCTCGATTATTGTAGAAAAAATAAAGGTTTGGAAATTTATTGTTATAGCATCGTGCCGAGTCATCCCGCTGTGGCAGGACAAGTTGTTCATTTGATTTCACATCTCGATTTAAAAGCGTAGGATATAAAAGTAGTAATGGAAAAGGAAGCCAATTATGACAACACAATAACAAACCGATAGAATTGTACAGCAATGAAGTAATTGATCAGAAGAGTAGAATACCTGCCGACCCACTAGCGGGCTTCAATTAAAATCTTGTAGTCTCTGGTTTTGTAAAGGAGGCTCATCATTGGCGAATATAGCAGGGCGATTGACTATAGTGGTGGAAAAGGGGTTTTTAAATATATACCTTGATGCCATAGCGATTTATTTAAAAACTTATTGCGCCACTCTGGAACGAGGGAAACTTATCGGGCAGCCAATCCGGAAGATCTCAAATTGCAGATCAACATCGATTATTTATAAAATCAAGACCCTGCAGAATATGACAGATAGACGCAAAAACAGTGCATTATGAAAACTAAAATATTAAAGACAGAGCAGGATTACAATGCGGCTTGTGAACGTATTTATTCAGTGATTAACAGTACAGCAAAAGCTATTGAACCCAATAGTTCGGTCGGGGAGGAACTAGAACTCTTATCTTTGCTTGTCGAGAAATATGAGCAGCAACATTATCCGATTAAACCACCCACCCCAATAGGAGCTATTAAGTTCAGAATGGAGCAGATGAATTTAAAACAAGTAGATATTGCTCCACTACTTGGAGGAAAAACGAGAGTATCCGAAGTTTTACATGGGAAGCGTCCTTTAACCCTTAAAATGATAATTCTATTAAACAGGTATTTGGGAATACCTTTAGAATCATTGGTTAGCGGAAATACAGAAGTGAATTGGAACCGGAAAAGCGAAAAAAAATTATGGGTATTGAATCGATCAAAAAGTATTTTTCCGAGTCTAAGGCGGCCATGTTTTAAGCTAAAGTCCCATTTATCAGAAACCCCGCTGGCTTGTAGCTCGTGCCATTTATCATCATATCCCTTCCCACTAGCGCAAGTTTAACAAAGCGTATCTTGTGTCTATTCATAAAAATGAGCGTTTTTAACTCGAAAAACTCGAAAGAGATAATTGACAAGATAAGAATGTAAAGCCGCAGAAGCTTTTATTAGATGTGTAATAGCAAATTTATTATATTTATGTGTAACTGGAGTATGCTGTTTTGAGAATATAATTCGTAATATGAGCTTACAGTAGAAAAGATAGCAAAACCCTGTAGTACAGGTTTCAGTAGGGCGATTAGAATTTTGTCACCCACCCAATAAATAGTATATTTAACAAAATAACATATTATGGTAACTGTAATAAAACGTGGCTCAAGTAAAGAGGTAATAGCAAAGCGTTTAAAGGAATTGGATAAGAAAAAAGTTAAAGGTTTTAAAGCCAAGCAGTTTTGCGGTATTCTAAAATTGGAAGAGGACGCATTAGTGGTTCAAAAACAGATGCGGGATGAATGGTAATAGACTTTTACTGGACACTAATATTATTTAGTATTTATTGAATGGTGATGAAACGCTAATTGATATTTTAGAGGGCAAGCATGTTTACATATCTTTCATTACAGAGCTAGAGCTATATGGATTTAAACAACTAACAACTGCCGAGAAAATAAAAATTGATAGTGTGCTGTCATCCTGTACAGTGATTGATGTTAATGCCGGAATCAAGGATAAAACCATCGAGATCAGACAAAATTTTGACATTAAGTAACCCGATAGTTTGATAGCGAGTACAGCTATATATTTTGATATTCCATTAATAAGTGCCGATACGGACTTTAATAAAATTAATTCATTGAATTTGCTTAATTACATGAAGTAATTCAATTGTTTCATATGGCGGACTTGACCTATTTTAAAGCAACTTATGTCTATATATAAAAAAGAGCCTTTTTAATTCAATAAGTCAAATAATCAATTAACCACCCAAAGCGATAAAAAAAGTCGCGCTAACGCCTACCCATGCTAAACAGCCAGTATTTAAGCACATCTAAGCATCCGTTTGTTGCTTAATTCGGTTATCGCAAAAGGTATAAAATACTTACATATAGCAGAATTGCTGAATTTTTACATTTCTTTGATGAATAATGAGTCTTAATACCAAATGGAAGGTGTTCTACTCGTATCTAATGCTAATCCTAAAAATCTAAGTATTTAATTGAGGCGCTACCAATAAATGCGATTAGAAAAAGTATAATAAAATATCAATAAACATAGCTAAACGGTAATTCCTTTGTGAGGTATGAGTCATGCGTACCGTCATTAAGTGTACATTTGGAGCGATGATATGCTGTATAACTAAGTGAAAACTGGCCAAGAGTCCAATAAAAAGTACATCAGAAACACTTAGCTTACATTAATTTCATTATATATTACTGCGGAATTTTACAACAAAGTAATTATATTGTATCACAGTATAACAACCAGCCAAAATATTTATGAAGGCCAAAAATATAAAAGTAACATTACTATCCCTTTGTTTGCTGTTAATTCATTGTGCTTCGCTGCTTGCAGCAACAAAAACAGTAGATCACCCTACCGCAACAACCAATAGTTCCACTGCTATTTTCATCAATGTCCCCGATACGAGCAGCATAGCCAAAGACTCAGTTCCACCTAATCAATTAACGATTCACAGTGAGCCATTAACAATTATCAACGAGCAGTTATCAATTAACAATGACCAATCCCTAATCCCCAATGACAAACCACTAATAACCAACAACCAATTCCCAATATCCCGCACCTTCCCCGAGCTCGATAAGCTCATTGCAGCCAATGCAACACCCATTTCTACCGCAAGCGCACTACTTCCCGAAGGCCTCATTCCTTCTTCCGATCCCATAGATTCGGCTCAATATTACATTGCTAAAGCGCAGGCGGTAATCAGCGAAATACGGGAGATGAAAAAGTTTGTGGGCTACCTCGATGGCGAGTCCTTGCTTTCTCTGCCTGTTGGCATCCACAAAACCATAGGCAACTTGGACTACGACATCGGCATTGCCAGCATTAAACTGAAGCCCCAATATGCTGAGTTGGAAGTGTATATGCAGTTTACGGTGCCGCAGAATAATAGAGTACTCACTTTTATGGGCAAAGGCATTAAATTCAGCAAAGAAGGGGGTATAGTGGGCGATGCTACTTTGGCTCTGGTGGCCGATTATGCCATTAACCTGCAAGGCGACCGCTCCCAAATAATTTTAAAATCAGGAACGGAAGTAAGCTTTGATTGCAACGGTTTTTTAGAGATGGCGCTCAATGCGGATGTTAAATTTTCAAGAGCTATAATCGTGCCTGAGAGCCCGGAAGGTGATACCCTTTCCGGCAACGTTACAGGCTCCTTCCGCAGTACCATAAGAAACTGGAACGACTTAGTAGTAGAAGTAAGTCTGCCGCCCTTTCAGCTCACCAACCTCAAGGGGGTAGGCTTTACAGCCAACACAGCGGTATTTGATTTCTCCGATCTTCAAAACGCGCTATCCATGCGTTTCCCTGCAGGCTACCAGTCGCCCGCATTATTAGCTGGCCTGCCTAATTTATGGAGGGGCTTTTACCTGCGCGAACTTACCGTTTCCCTGCCTCCACAATTCAATAAGAAGGATCAAATTGAGCGCACTCAATTTTACGCGCAGGATGTGCTCATTGATGAGCTAGGTTTCTCAGGCCTCCTAAAAGGCACCGACCTTTTTACCAAAGAAAGTGGCGATATGAACGGCTGGGCCTATTCTTTGGATAGCCTGGGCATGGATATAATGGCCAACAGCCTGCGTAGCGGAGGCTTCAAGGGATCATTGGTGATACCCATATCGGGCGAAGCCACTCCTTTTAGCTACAGCGCTATTATACAGCCGGGAGATCAGTATGTTTTTAATGTGAGCGCACCTGACAGCCTGGAGTTTCCTATGTTTAAAACCAGTAAGCTGGAAATTTATGCCAACTCGTATGTTGAGGTTAAAGTGGTGGATAAGAAGTTTTTACCCAAAGCTGTGCTGCACGGCAACATGAACATTCAGGCCAAATTGGGTAAAGGTGATAAGGGAGTGGAGCTGGCAGATATTGCTTTCGAAAATCTTATGGTACAATCCGTGGCTCCTTATATAGAAGTAGGAACTTTTTCCTTTGGCTCTGAGGCGACACAACAGGCTATGGCCAATTTCCCTGTCAGCATAAATAACATCGGCCTAAGAAATATTTCCGATACAGAGGTGGGGCTGGATTTTGATTTGCTGCTGAACCTTACGGGAGCGGATGGCGGTTCTTTTGCTGCCGATGCGGGATTAACAATTATTGGAGAACTTCCGCTTGAGGCAACCATTAAGGAGTGGAAGTATAAAACTGTAGAAGTACGGGATATTGGGGTAGATATAGATGGTGGAGCCTTTAAAATTAAAGGTCAACTTAAGTTTTATAAAGACGATGCAACGTATGGTGAAGGCTTTAATGGTACAGTTGAGGCTGAATTTAATATGGGCAAAACAGAATCCAAGCCCAGTTTCAAGATTGCAGCTACCGCCATTTTTGGTAATGTGGATGGTTTCAGGTACTGGTATGCCGATGCTTTAGGCTCATTTACTCCCGGAATACCTATTTTCCCTGGGGTAGGAATTTACGGATTCGGTGGAGGAGCCTATTACCGCATGGGCATGGACACGCAAGGGGCAGGTAGCGATCTGGGCAAAACAGTGTCTGGAATAGTGTACATCCCCAAGAAAAATGCCGGCCTAGGATTAAAAGCTACTGTTGAGCTGGCTTCGCATCCTAAACCCGAAGCATTTACCGGTGATGTTACTTTTGAAGTGGCCTTTTATCAAGGTGGCGGCATCAGGTATATCTCATTTAAAGGAAACGGTTATTTAGCCACACCACCCATGGGAAATACCCTGGCCAAACTACAGGAAAAAACCACCAAACTAGCGGGTGCTGTCGCAAAGATTGAGAAGGCTATGGGGAGTAGTGCAGCAGGTGCCTATTTGGCGGAAAATGCTGAGGCGGATCAGACAGTTACGCAAATTTACGGACAGATCGGGGAGGCGGCCGGTGCCAAAGGGCAGATTTCGGCCAGTGTATTTATCAGTTACGATTTCGAAAATAAAGAGCTTCATGGCAATTTTGAAGCCTATATGAACGTGGCCGGAGGTATTATTAAAGGATCAGGTGCCGGTGGAAGGGCAGGCTGGGCCGTATTGCATTTTTCGCCTGACGATTGGTACGTTTATGTAGGCACGCCAGAAGATAGGATAGGCCTTAGTATGGGTATCGGGCCAATCCGTGCCGAGGCAACCAGCTATTTTATGGTGGGTACCAAAATACCCGGCAGCCCGGCACCGCCAGAAAAAGTAGCCTCCATTTTAAAGGCAGACGACCTGGATTATATGCGCGATCTAAATGCGCTAGGTGAGGGTGCGGGTTTTGCTTTCGGCTCGGCATTTTCGGTAGATACAGGCGATTTAACTTTCCTTATGTTTTATGCTAGTCTTTCGGCAGGAGCAGGCTTCGATATTATGCTCAAAGATTATGGTACCGCCACATGTAATGGCAGCACCGATCCGCTAGGTATAAATGGTTGGTATGCTAATGGGCAGGCTTATGCCTATTTTGATGGTAAGGTGGGCATAAAAGTAAAACTGTTTGGAAAGAATAAAAATGTAGATATCCTCAATTTGCAGGCGGCCGCTTTAATGCAAGCTAAGCTGCCTAACCCTTTTTGGATGCGGGGTATAGTAGGGGGTGAATTTAGTGTGCTGGGAGGTTTGGTAAAAGGCAATTGCAAATTTGAAGTTACGCTGGGTGAGGAATGCGATATTACAGGTGGAAGTGCAGTAGAAGGCCTGATGGTAATTGCAGAAGTAACCCCACGACAGGGAGAAAAAGATGTGAATGTGTTCAACAACCCGCAGGCAGTATTTAACATGCCGGTGAACGAGGTTTTTGAAATTATTGATGTGGATGAGCAAAAGAAAAGTTTCCGCATAAAGCTTGATCAGTTTGACCTGATGAATGGCACCGCTAAAATAGCCGGGGAGCTGGAATGGAATAGTAATAATGATGTGGTAGCATTTGATTCTTACGACATTCTACCTTCCGAAGAGGAACTAAAAGTGTTGGTACAGGTAAGTTTTGAGGAAATGATAAATGGAAGTTGGAATGATGTGATAGTAGATGGAAAAAAGTATGTTGAAAAGAAAGAGCTCACTTTTACCTCAGGCGTGTCACCAGATCATATACCATTGCACAATGTGGAATACAGCTACCCTGTGGTAAATATGCTAAATTTTTACAAAGATGAGTATGGCCAAGGCTATATAAAATTAGATGATGGCATGCCTGATTTATTTGTGGTAGATAAAACTATCTGGAGGCAGACTGGTAGGTTTACGGCTAGCACCGGGGAGGAATCCGAATTTGATTTTACCTACAATGACGCTAACAGAGAAGTAAGTTTTAACCTACCTACCGATTTAAGTACCGATAAAAGATATCAACTGGAACTGTTAAATGTACCATTGAAAACAGGCGGTGAAGTGGATAGAAATGTGACTGCCTCTACTGCTGAAATTCAGAACGATGCCGGAGGGACAGGCACAGAAATAACCACTAAAGTAGCCGAAGGCACCATTGATGAATTACAAGAAAAGCAGGTATTTGGAATGAATTTTAGGAGTAGTAAGTATGGAATTTTTTCCGAAAAAATTGAGCAACAAAATATCAGAAAAGCCTTGGTAGGTGTAGTCATACAATGGTTTGCAGAGGATTTAACTGCTTATTCGAGCTCAGTTGAGAACTACGATGAAGCAGAATTGGAAGGAAATCAATATACTAATCAGCAGCCTTTAGTAAGTATTGAAGCCGATATAACGAATAATCCCTATTTTGATGATAGAATTATCCCCTTGGTTTATGAGGATTATCCTATATCAGGAAGCACAATCACCCATCGTAATGTTTTAATATTGGGGTTAGTACCCACTAAAGCAATGAGTATCTATCAGGTTCGGAGGAATAAAAAGCTATTGGGCGATGATCCGGAAGGTAATTATTTCTCTTCCTCAGAGACTTGGGGTTATAATTTCGATATGCATTTGCCTATGGCCTACGATTTTTTCGAAATTCAGAAGAAAGTGGTTGACAAGTTTATTAATCAAAATAGTTATACTGATCGTATTGCGCGTATAATAGCTGGACGATTTCCTCTGATTAATCAGGGAGATTATAAAATTAAACTCAATTATCAGCTGCCGGGAAAATCTCAAATTCATTCTTCTGAAGTGATAACCATGAAATATAAATTGTCAAGATGATTACAAAATTAGTTAAAGTATTGTGTCTTCTGCTTGTATTTTTTGTGTGTTCTAACGCATTATTGGCACAAGATAATGCTGGAATAGCACTTATTAGTCAGGCAAAAGAAGATAAAATACTATTGAGATGGGCTCCAAAAGATTTTCTTACTTGGAATTTATCCAATAAATACGGATATACGCTAGAAAGATTTACCGTACTACGGGATAGTATGATTGTTTCCCCACCGGAAAAAGTTATCCTTGGAAATTTGGCGCCAGCACCCCTACAAGATTGGGAAACTAAAGTTGATGAAGATGATTATGTTGCAGTAGCTGCTCAAGCTATCTATGGTGAAACATTTGAATTGACGGAAAATTATACGAGCGATATAATTCAGATAGTTAACAAAACAAGAGAAGAAGCACAACGCTTCTCTTTTGCACTTTTTGCTGCAGATCAATCATTTGAAGCTGCCCAACTTTCAGGATTAGCCTTTATAGATAATAAGGTGAAGAAAAATGAAAAATACCTTTATAAAGTATATGCCAATATTCCTGATGAGATCATTAAATTAGATTCGGGATTAACTTATTTGTCCATTGCCGACTATGCACCATTAACTCCTGTCAGGGAAGTTTATTTGGAGATTTCCGGACAATTGGCAAGCATTAAATGGAATCAAGCTCCCTACGAAAAAATTTACAATAGTTTTATGGTAGAACGGTCTGCGGACGGAGGTATAAGTTATCAATCTATAAGTGAACTTCCCATCCTAAATAGCCGTATCACTGATCAGAAACAAAGTAAATTTGCTTTGAAAACTGATTCTGTTAGTTATGGAATTGAATACAGCTACAGAGTAAAAGGTATAACGCCTTTTGGTGAAGTTAGTCCTCCTTCCAAAGTAGTTAAAGGCATGTCATTTGAACCATTAGGTATAATGATGGCTTTTGCTGATGTTAGAATTGACGGAAACAATGAAGTGCAGTTGTTCTGGGAATTTGACTCTACAATGGAATCTGTTATCGAAGGATTTCAAGTAACTAGCAGCAATAGGGCCGATGGTTATTTCACAGCAGTTCATGATATTTTGTTAAAACCTTCTGAACGTAGTTTTATCCATCAACCTAATCAGAATACGGCTTATTACAAAATAGAAGTGCATTCAGCAAACGAGGTTAAATCATCATTTCCTTATTTAGTTCAATTAGAGGATAGTATTCCTCCGGCTGTACCAGTTAATATTCTGGCAAAAATTGATACACTTGGAGTTGTAACCTTAAAGTGGGACAAAAATACAGAACGAGACTTTCTGGGCTACAGAATTTATCGAGCCAATTTTAAGAATAGTGAATTTTCAGAATTGACGGTAAGTCCTATTGAAATCAATCAATTCAAAGACTCTATTAGCCTAGAAAATTTAACTTCTAGCGTCTATTATAAAGTTACGACTGTTGATAAACGCTATAACACATCAGGCTTTAGCAAAGCTATTGAATTGAATAAGCCAGATATAATTTCACCTACTCCCCCTGTTATTTATAACTTTAAAATTAATGGAGATACAGTTGAAATTCATTGGCAACCTAGTTCAAGTTTAGATGTTGTTGCGCATCAATTATATGGTAGAAGAGATGGTGAACAACAATGGTTAGAGTTGACTAAGGCGGAATTAAGTGGAACTAAGTTTAGCTATCACTTAGAATCTGAAGAAAATTATAATATACAAATTATTGCTTTTGATAATAGTAATAATAAATCGTTACCCTCAAATTCTATTAAGATCGCAGCACAACGTTATGTAAAAACAGGCGTAGAAAATTTAACATATGTTTTAAATAAAAGCGAAAAAAAAATCTTCTTAAGCTGGAAATACACTAACCCAAGGACTACTGGTTTTATCATTTATAAGAAAAGAGGTGAAGCAGAATTTAGTTTCTATGCTACATTAGATGCTAGTAGCAATTTATTTATTGATAAAACTTTTGTAGAAAATGAAAAAGTAAGCTATGCTGTTATTCCTAAATTGAGTGATAATAGCCTTATAAGTATGCAGATTATTCAGATTAAACCTTTACCCTAGTATGAAGAAGATTTACATAGTATTTTTGTTTGTGACATCATCTTTCTCGATTTTATGTGCGCAACAGTACAAAGTTATTTATAATACCCCTAGTATAAATAATAATCAAAGTGCATATTTCCAAGAATTTCTGAATTTCACCTTAAAAAGTAATTTACAATCCTCTACAATTGACGGACAGGGAGAAATTTTATTTTCAGGTCGACCTTCGTTGCTTAATGTAACATATGACAGAGAAAGAGTAGACAATCAATTCGATGCATATTATAATGTATGCTATGGAGAAATGGATTTTGCTATAAATTTAAATAGCTCTGATTGTTTTTCGGTAAATAGAACCTTTACACTTAATTTAAATTGTCAACTAAGCGGTGATGACTATGTTCCATATACCGATAGTTACACAACCAATAATGTTTCAATATCTATAATACCTGTAGTTGGTTTTGAATCTGGAACTTCCCAATTCAGATACATATTGCCAAAATCAGTTACTCTATTTAAAAGAAAGCGTTGGATTTACTAAATACAAATGGCAATATAGAATAGGGGTATCTGGCAGTTGGATAAATTTTGATCCAGGGGGAGTGGGTAATAACAAAACCTTTGATATTTCTAATATTTACGGATCATTAAGCTCAAAACTCTTAAAAAATATTTATTTCAGGTATGAGGTAGGTAATTGCGGTTTTACTGCAACTAGCCCTCAAGCTGGCCCTTACTACTTCACGCCAACTCAAGCAGAAGTTTCAGAAGTTATAAAAGGTGATTTAACCTGCTTTGGTGAGACGCTTGAAGAAATTACCATCTTAACAAATCGGCAACCCATCTCAGGGGAAAGTTTTAGGTATGATGTAAGACGTAAAGATTCTGATGGTAGCTATTTAAAGGTCATAAATTCAGCCAATGAAACGATTACTAATAGCGCGATCATTGGTGAAGGAGGAGCAGGACTCATCTCAGGTGATTATGATGTGCTCATTACCAGTAGTTTGTACCCTGAAGGAAGTAATATACCTCTCGGCTGCGCTGCTGTAGATCGAAAAACATTTTCAATCCTCGGTCCAACACAACCTATCACAGAAGCTGAAGCAGGACCTTCTCAAAATGTTTGTAGTGCTACAGCAACCTTAACAGGGAATGCTATTGCAGCGGATGAAACGGTACAATGGTCGTTGGTATCGGGGGCGGGTACTATAGCTAATAGTGCTTCAACAACTGCTACAGTAAGTGGTTTTGAGCCTGGTGCTAATGTTTTTCGTTATAAAATAACGCAAGCCTATGGTTGTACTGATAGCAGCCAGGTGACTATTATTGGAGAATATCCACCCATAGCAAATGCCGGTACAAATCAAATAGTATGCCAACCTACGGCTGCGCTTGCTGCCAATAGTCTACCTCAAGGTCAAACAGGCCTATGGACTATTGTATCCGGAGGAGGGAGCTTCCAAGGAAGTACTACTAATAACACTATTCAAGCTATTGATCTTGAAGAAGGAGTCAACACTTTTAAGTGGACGGTCAATAAAGCAGGATGTACTGAGGCTGAATCCGATATCACCATCACCTACAAAAACATCACTGTTGCCAATGCCGGTGAGGGTCGCTTGGTTTGCGGTAAATCGTCAGTCTTAGCTGCCAATGCGGTTAAGTCCGGTGAAACAGGTACTTGGTCGGTAGTAAGTGGAGCCGGTACTTTTAACGATCAAAATAATCCAACAGCAGTGGTTTCAGGTTTGAATGTAGGTACCAATACCCTCAAATGGACTATTACTGATAATAGCGATACGTGTACTTCAACTGAAGGTACTGTTACATTTACAGTGAGCGATTTATCCATTACAGAAAATTCAGCCCTTCGGGTAAACCCTTCCTGCTTTGGTGAACAGGATGGCAGTATAACTGTTTCAGCTGCCGGTGGCAGTCCTTTTGCGAGTGGGTTAGATTATAAATTTACCTTAAACGGAGAAGAGCAATTTGCAGATTTAGATGTCCCGGTTACTTTTAGTGGTTTAGGGGCAGGAGTTTATACAGTAACTACAACAGATGGTGCCAATTGTATTCAAAATACAGCCATCATTATGCTTAGCACTCCCAATCAAATCCTCATCTCAGATACCAAAACCCCCATTTCCTGTTTCGGAGAATCCGATGGGGCCATAAATCTCTCTACAGCAAATGGAGTAGGTGCTTTAAGTTATCAGTGGTCTAAAATTGGTTCAGGCAATTTTGCTACCACAAAAGATGTAGCAAATCTCTCAGAAGGTGTATATCAGGTAATAGTAACAGATGCCAACGGATGTAGTAATAACAAAGAAGTAGTCATCACCCAACCATTTGAGCTTAGCGCCAATGGGAATCTGAGTAACTACGATGGATTTAATATCAGTTGCAATGGCAGCAGCGATGGTACTATTGATTTGGAAGTTTTTGATGGTACCAGCCCTTTTTCTTATGCATGGTCGAACGGCTCTACCGATGAGAACCAACAAAATCTGACGGCCGGTACTTATTCAGTGGTTGTCACTGATGCCAATAGCTGTGTTACATCTCAAACTTTTATATTACAAGAACCCCAACCCTTAATAGTTAATCAAACAGCTATCAATCCAATTTCCTGCTACGGTCAAGCCGATGGAATAGCTATTATAAATACTTCTGGCGGATCACCCAGCCAACTTTATTCATTAGATGGCACAAATTATCAGGCGAGTAACATTTTCCGCGGATTAGATGCTGGCTCTTACGATGCATACATCAAAGTAAGCGAAAATTGTGAGCAGATTACGAGTTTTTCAATCGATGAGCCGCCCATTCTATCTGCCATTATCAGCGATCAAAGCAATGCTACGTGCGAGGAACCTACGGGAGGTGCCACCGTTTTTGCAGAAGGTGGCACCGGAAATTTGAGTTACATCTGGCAAAATAGTTTAGGTGAGCAGGTAGGTTCTGGAGCCGCAATTACCGCTTTGCCGGGAGGAGTGTACAGCGCCTTAGTAACTGATGAAAGCGGATGTAGTGTAATAAAATTTGTAAATATAAATAGTGAGGATGGAGCAGAAATAAGCACTAACAATATTGGCGCTACAACCTGTTTTAATAGCGAAGATGGTAGCGCCACTATAGATGTTTCAGGTAATAGCCCTTTTGAAATTTACTGGGCTAATGGAGAGAACGGATCGTCCGCTACTCGCCTGAAAGCTGGCCTTAATACGGTAATAATAATAGATAGTGAAGGTTGCGTAGTAGTTGAAACTGTAAATATTCCTTCGCCAGATGTTATCACATATGAAGTTGCTAAAGTGCGCCCCAGCTGTAATGATAGTCAAAATGGTGCGCTCCAAGTTGTGGCTTCTGGTGGTGCCGGAGATTATGCTTACAGCTGGTCAAATGGAGCTACAGGAAATAATTTAAGCGATATAGGTGAGGGAAGATATACCTTAACAATTTCCGACCAAAACGGATGCCAGCTTACAGATGAGGTTTTTCTTTATGCTCCGGATCCGATAGGCTATGCCATTATAAGTAATATTCCACCATCATGCGGAGAAACAAACGATGCAAGCATAACTATTAAAGGTACGGGCGGTACGCCTCCCTACACCTATTTATGGTCTTCAAATATTGAGGGTCCTGTTTTAAAGAATGTATCGGCAGGAGATTATGAGGTTGTGATAACCGATAGCCGAGGCTGCAATAGCACCGAAATACTAACAGTAGAAACTACTGCACCATTGGAAATTAATTTTGAGCCGGAAGTATCCATATGTACAGGATCGTTATACCTCGCTTCTTACGATAATAACGATGCGGTGAGTTATAATTGGAAATATAATGGACAAGTAATTAGCACGGAAAAACAATTATATGTGAATGAAGCAGGTGTTTATAGTCTAACAGTCTCTAATGCCAGCGGCTGCCAGACAGAAGAGAGCTTTACACTTTCCTTTTCCGATGATTTACTTTCAGCAGATTATGTAATGGCTACCGAGGCTTATGTGGGCGATACCGTCATGATAATTGATATCAGCTGGCCTATTCCTGAAAATATTAGCTGGACGTACCCCGAGCAGGCTACTATGTTGGAAGAAAATAAGGATTACCTCTCCGTGGTATTTGAGGAAAGTGGCGAGTATAAAATCGGTATGGATATAGCCCTTGGTCAATGTACCAGCTATAGAGAACAAATGCTTACCATATTACCTTTATCAAGTAAATCAGATCAGCAGGCTGCCATTATAAGTAGGAAGCAGTCCATGATTAAATCATTTACGGTATTCCCTAACCCTACCGAGGGCGATTTTAACATTGCCGTAAAGCTTCGGGAGCAATCCGATGTTAATATCAGTATGGTAGATTTAAAGGGCAATGCCATAGTACTGGCCAGCACCTTGAGCGGCAGCGACAGCTATGAAGTGGCCGTTTCACGCAAAGCACTACAGTCAGGATTATATATTATAAAACTAACGGCAGGCAACAAAACAACATATAAAAGAATAGCGGTGAAGTGACGATGGGCAATTAACAATGACCAATTACTAATCAACCAATGACCAATAACCAATAACCATTTGTCCAAAAAGCTATTCATATTGCCCCTTTTACTGCTGCTGGCTTCAACGGTCTGTTCCCAAACCTTCCCCGTTACCGCATCCACCAACCTAACACCTCCTTATTCGCTCAATTTATCGGATTATGTGGCTCCGGGCAGCCAGCGGTTGGCATTGAATATATTTCTGGCAGACATCAACCGGCCGGAGCTGCAAGCACGTTTGCGGCTGCGCATTGAAGGGCAGGGCATACGCCTAGAAACCAAGCCTTCATATTTGCCTGCACCACTGATACTACAGGGTGGCGTGCCCGAGCGGCTGATCGCTGCCGACCTGGCAGACTACTTCGACCCCGAGAATCTCAACTTTCAGGGCATTAGCAAGCAGCAGTTTTTGCGGACAGGCCAGCTGCCGGAAGGCCTTTACCAATTCTGCTTTGAAGTGCTGGAATACAACAGAGGCGCCAGAGTGAGCAACAGCGCCTGCGCCATGGCCTGGCTTATCCTCAATGATCCGCCTATCATTAACCTGCCGCAGCAAAACGAAAAAGTGCGTGCCCAGGAGCCACAATACGTTACCTTCCAGTGGATGCCACGCCATACCGGCTCCCCCAATGCGGCTTTCAGCACGGAGTACAACTTTGCCTTAGTAGAGCTTTGGCCGGATAATAGAGACCCGAACGATGCCATCCTCACCACACCGCATATTTACGAAACCACCACCCAAAGCAACACCTTGATCTACGGCCCTGCCGAAACACCACTGGTGCCGGGCAGAAGCTACGCCTTTCGGGTGCAGGCCAAAAGCATAGCAGGCATAGAAGAACTGGACCTTTTTAAGAATAACGGCTACAGCCAAACCCATGCGTTTACCTATGGCGATGCCTGCAACCTGCCACAAAACATTAGTGCCGAAGCCTTAAACAGCGTCTCCTTCCGCATTAGCTGGCAGGCTAACCCTAACAATACCAACTTTAGCGTGCGCTACCGCAAGGCAGTCGATTCCAATGCCACTTGGTACGAGCAAGACTCCTTCTTTGAAGAAATAGCCATTGATGGCCTGCAGGCTGAGACGACATACGAATACCAGCTGACGGGAGGCTGCAACGCCTTCAGCAGTACTTACAGCCCAATTGCCACTATTACCACGGAAGCCGCTCCGGAAATAAACTATAGCTGTGGGCTGCCACCGGAAAATTACGATTTCGGCAATGCTGAGCCACTGCCGGGGCTGCAGAGAGATGATATTTTGTATGCAGGGGATTTTGATGTGCGCATCTCAGAAGCCACCGGAAGCGCAGGCACCTTCACCGGCAAGGGCACGGTGGTGGTGCCATATCTGGATAATTTAGCGGTGGGCGTAGAGTTTACAAGCATTACGGTAAATACCGATTACCGCATGACGGCCGGCAGCATGAATGTAAAAGGTATAGGCGTGGATGTGCTGCCTGATAACATCACCGACTTTATTGATAAGCTGGATGAGACCTTAGCTTCTTTAGATGATGTGTTAACAGATGTAAGTGATGGGATTACTAAGATAAAAGGAATTACTTCAGGGGTAGCAGTTGAAAACGATTCTATAGTTATTACCTTAGATGATGGCACCATTGTTAAAGCTGGTTTAGATGAAATTGCTGATAATGAAGATGGCGACAAGGTGATAGAAGATGAGGAGGGGAATACGTGGGTGGTCGATAGTGAGGGGAATGTAAGTAAGGGAGGTTCAGGAGCAGGAAACACACAGGATGGAAGTACAGATGAAAAAAACCATTTAACAGGTTTGGACAGTTTGGTTTATGAGATAATAGTCCTGAGAATAGAATCAGATCAGGCAGTCATTGATAGCCTGAAAGAAAAAATGCAGCCCTTCACAGAAGAGATTGAAGGTATCATTGAAAATGAGAACTTTTATCCTCCAAGGATCAGAGGCGAAAATGATGAGCTCATTGGAGAGGGCATCAGTCTTCATATCGCTATAGTAGAAAAGCCGGAAAATGTAAAAGAAAGACTAAGCCCATCTGTAAAATCAATTGATGATGCCAGGAATAGTCTCATAGCAATAGATATCCCGATTCAGGAATTGAAACCAGCCATTGAGCTATTGAACGAGCTTAAAGAAGGTGATCGTTTTGAAGAATTTGTGACGGATGTAAGGAGTAATACTGCTCTCCCTGAAAGCACTACAGATAGAATCCAATTTATTGAAGAACTACTAGATCAAAGAATTAGTGAAAATGAAGAATAAAATACTTGTGATCGGTCTTATTTTATGCCAGGTCGCACAAATAAGTGCAATGGACAAACCATCCGTTTATGATCCTTTGGGAGCATTGAGTGCTGAAGAAAGAAGCAGGATTGAAGCAGAGGGAAGAACTATAATAGCCAACCGAAAAGTGAATGGACAGGATTTGCTTATCCAGATTGATTTTTTAAGTGAAGACGAGTTCGATGAAGGGGGCGTTACCGGGAGGGATGAAAGTGGCCGGACGCTATTTAGCCCGGGTACCTATACCAACTGGTCTATGAGGTATTTTTCGCAGCCTTCGGTTTTGATGCTCTTTATCGATCAGGGAAATGGCACCTATTCATTGGACGCTCTTAATTTTAGCGATATGCTTATGGATGAAGGAATACCTGATTTGGTAAGAAGATATATCCGTGATGAAATTATGAAAAAAGAAAACAGCTATGTAGAAACTATAAGCAGTGGATTATATGCCATTGGAGAAGCAATAAATCCGATATACAGGCAGCGTTTAGAGCAGAAGGGCAATGAGATGCTGAATACGGATGACCGATATCAGAGAGCCCATTGTAATCACTGGTCTGATTGTAAATATTATGAATATTACCCTATAGAACGATTAGAGTCTAGTTTCTCCGACAATATGGATTTTAACGAACTTGGTTTCTTCATTGAAACACCATCTGATTATGAAGTCACTACATTGGTTGAGAATACGCAACAAAAAGTATTGGACTGGGGCTATACACATGCATCGGAGATAGTTTCAAATTGGCCTTGGGAGAACAAAGGAAGGTATCTTAAAACTAGCGCAAATACTACAGGGTACACCATACCAACTAATTATTTTCCACTTAAGAACAGTGGGGACACCTTATCATTTTTTGATGTGGAAGTGGAGCAAAAAAATAATGGTGAAATGTTACCGGTCATGGGCTATCTTCAAATTCATGGATGGAAAGCTACGTACTGTAATTTTTTTACCTATGATCTGAGTCGGCACATTTTTGGATATGTACCTTGGGGAGCACCAAAGAGGGCAAATGATATTCATAGTTATATCAGTTCAAATAGTGATTTTTTTAAAATATCAGAGATTGAGGACATAAGCACATTTAAGGAGACTGGGTTTATGATTTATCTGACTATTAATAGCTCACCTAATACAGGTCATGTTGCAACCGCTTGGATAAATAATGATGAGATTATTCAAGCTGGCAGTACTACTGGCATTATGTCTGTACAGCAAGGTTTTGGTCAAGGCACGGAAGTAGATATGCATGTTTATTTAGGACACTTAAAAAAGAGATTATGAGGAGTTTTTGTTTTATTATCATCATATGTGTTAGCTCACTATGTAAGGGTCAATCGATTCTTTATGATTCTGATAGTTTGAAACATTATTTTGTCCAAGAAACTGATACCTTTTATCAAATTAAGATAGGACACTATGCTCCTCGCAAAAAGAAAGAAAGGGAGCGGTTGCTTTATTTGAATGGAGATTTATATGACAGTACTGGAATAAATTTTAGGTACAGCCCCCAGCGCTATGAGAATGGATTTAGATCCTATCAAGTTAATTCTCTAGATTATATCTATAAAATTTACTCGTTTGAAATAGGAGGGCCACTTTACTTTATAAAAGAAACGCCAAATTATGTGCCGTTAAGTTATCATTTTGGAATAGATCCTAAATCTGACAAAAATATGGTTTTATCACTAAGAGAATCAGGGGATATAAAAACATTCGCTGATTTAAGCTCAAAATTTGAATATTATGAAACCCTTCGTTCAGCAGATCAAATTTGGTCTTTGACAGAGATTAATGATAAAACTGTAATTGTGGAAGGTTGTCCTTGGGATGGTGGATGTTCATATTATAGATATTTTTATGCATCCTCAGACACTCTCTATGAGTTGTCTTTCAACAATATAAAAACTGATGTTCAAACCCGAACGGGTGAAGAAGAAGAAAACTTCCGTGTCAACTTCTACTTCTCTCACTACGACTATGATTTTCTGATGACCGGAGTAGATTACGGCAATTTACCAGCACAAACCGATCTTATATTTTCTAAAGATTTAGAAGATACAGCGCATATAATTAAAAAGCACCTGCCTTGGGAAATTATCGGTGAGAATATTCAGGAAGGAAAGAACCAGTTTTTTTATTTGCGCTCCCAACTTGATAACGGAGAAAAGGTAATAGTGAGCTACAAAGTAGACCGAGCTTTCGAAGAAGTAGCCTATGATATATTTAAGAACCACCCTATCAATAAGAACCAGATTAAAGACTTTAATGAAGAGCAATTGGGTGTTTTAAAGAACCTCGTTTTTGCCAAATACAATTACGGTTTTAGCACCGACTTTTATCAAGCCTATTTCAACCTTTTTGGGTTTTATAATGACGAAACGAAACGAGCCAGCCGCACAAAAAATATGAATGGTTTGCTTACAGAAGCTGATACAAAAAACCTGGAGATGATCAGCAAAGCATTAAAGAAATATGATTAAAGGGAGAAACCCCCTGGCGCAAGCGTCCGCTTGTGCCTATACATAACTTCAACCCCCCCCCTGGCGCAAGCGTCCGCTTGTGCCTGTGCTTGTACATAACTTCTACCCCGCACCTATCAACTATTTATGGTATAGCATAAAAATACAGCAACCCGGTTAAGCATTAGCCGAAACAACGCAAGCTGGCCGCACACTGCTCCGGCCTGCTAACCAACTACCCCACTGAAATGCGTAATATACTGCGCGCCTGTAAAAACGGCCCGGGCTTTGAGAAGGACTGCTACTACATTTTTTTGATAGATAACGCCCTTAATGGCAACAGAGTGGCCTATATTCCGCGCAAGAAGCGCGCAGGTTTTGTATTTGTAGATATGAACAGCCACAGCAGCAGTATGGCTGCTTTGGAAAAAACCATAGCCTATGAATTGCGACATGGTGCCTTTCGTTTGGAGCACATCTAAAATCATAAATCCATTTGCATAATCCCGACAACCCTAATCGCTCGGAGTAATTCCTTACTCTAGTATTCGGGACGAGAGCGGCATAGCCACCCAGTTCAGCACCGATAACCTGATGGATTACAACAATACCGAGGGCACCTATTTGCACAAATACCAGTAGGATCTGATCCATAACCCGGTGAGTATGATTACGCTTTTTGATGGCGATGAGGATGGGCTTATGGGGGTGAAGATTTACTGACCGGTGTAGAATGGATTGAAAAAGTACCATTCGATGACTGTTATTTGCTTAGCTCTGCCGGCAAGCCTTTCAAGTTCAGTAACAATAAAAAAGTAGCTATCCTCAAAGATAAAGCTGCCTTGGATGGCGGTAGTCTTAACCCAGCGGATTTCCTGTTAAGCGCTATCTACGGATTTGAAACAAACACTACAAACTATCATCCCTCAATACCAAACGGTTATTTTGAGGGATATTATCAGGCAGGCATTCCGGAGAAAAACCTTTTAAAATTCCCGGATGCATCAGCAGTAAAAACTGCCAATCAGATAAAGGTTTCCATCTGGGATGATGATGGCGTGGCGTTTAAGGACGAAGCAGAGGTAAGCACGCTAGTTTTCTCTACCACAAACTTTGATGCTAATTATACGGCACAGGGTAAGGTGAACCCTATTTTCAGTTAAGGTATGATGATCTTTTAGAAGCCTACAGGGATTCTCCATTATTGGAAAGTTCATTGCTTAAAACGGTTATAGAGGCCAACCCTTGCTTAATTAATACACTAAGGCCAATTGGCGAAGGCCTGGGTTACGAAACAGCCTGGATGCAGAATTTTAACAAGGTGTTGGAAGGGTTTGCCTTTACCTTCTATGCTTCGGCAGCAGGTGCTGTGCTGCTTCGCCTCGCTAGCGCACGCGTGCCGCGTGTGTCTGGTAAAAAAGTAAAATGAACTAAATGAGCAGAAAATATAAAACTCATAACAAAAAACGCTTATATCAGCCGTCAATTTCGGATAAGCTTTTATTAATTTTGCTACTCCCGATAGCTACAGGATAGATATATATTTTGATAAGGGAACAGTATTTCTCCATCATAATTGATAGCCTGGATTACTGTAGCAAAAATAAAGGATTGGAGATTTTTTGCTATTGCATTTTGCCGAGTCATCCCGCTGTAGCGGGACAAGTTGTTCATTTGATTAAATGAGCTAAGGATAATAATCCTGAAATAGTTTCAAGTAGGTTCAAAGATTTATTTTTAAGCAAGTGCAAACTTCTAATAAAATCCTCGGTCTCATTTGCAATGTGTCCGCATTGTCTAATGACTGTTTAAATCATTCCTAACTTTCTATTTTATCGTTATGAAGCGAGGTAGCTTGATGGTAAAACATTGTTTTATCGAAAAATAGACCGCACATATCAAAATCCGGTTATATCTGATATTGTGAATAAGGTTCATCATTGGAGATATAGCATTGACAATGACTTTATAGTGGTGGAAAGGGCGTTTTAGCTATTAATTATGTTAGTTAAAAGAAATAGATTGAGCAATTTTATGCTAAAGACGTTATGGGCACACGAGACACGCGTGCGCACGTAGGGGGCGGCACAATATGAAAGAATGACATTGATAAGTGGGCGAATATTCTTGATAAATATGTTAGAAATGCTTTTCTTAGCACTAGTATTTTCCGAGGCATATTTAGCTTTAATTAGCAAAGTGCGACATTGAAAATCGAGTAATAAAAGACTTTAGGATTATGAGCAATAATACAATCACCCGAAGAAATTGGTTAAAAAGGATAGGACTAGTAGCCGGCACAGCTTTTTTGAGCCCTGCTGTTCCCTCTTTGTTTGGTAGTATTCTCAAAAATAAAACCATACTTGTTCACTCCTCATGGCAAACCTTAAATATAGGAGACATTGCCCATACACCGGGATTAATCAAAATCCTCGAAGATTATTCACCGGATACAACGGTGATTTTGTGGCCGAGAAGTGAGCTCGATCGAGGTGTAGAGGATATGATGCGTAAAGGTTTCCCATCACTTACCATTGTTAATGGAGAAGTGGATGAGCACGGTAAACCTTCAAGCCTGGAATTGAAAGAAGCTTTCAAAAAAGCGGACTTAATGATACACGGTTCGGGAGCAAGTGTGGTAGGCAAAAAGGGTTTGAAATGCTGGAAAGAAGTTACTGGGAAACCTTATGGCATTTACGGTGTCACTATTCCGGTAATTGATTCTGAAATAGAAGATTTGCTCAATGGTGCCACTTTTATATTTACCAGAGAAACCCATTCCCTCAATAATTTGGCAGAAAAAGGCATTAGTGGAGTACACACCGGTTTTGCCCCCGATGCTACTTTTGCCATGCATCTGCTTAACAGTAAAAAGGCTTCTGAATTTATGAAAACGCATGCTTTAGAATCACGCAAGTTTATTTGTGTGATACCCAGGCTACGAAAAACTCCATCCTACAGAACTCGCCCAAATAATGGAGGGTGGAGTGAACAAAGAATTAATGCTGTTGATACACTAAATGATAAACACAAGGAGAAGGACCATGCCAAGGCCCGAGAGGCTATGATCACTTACGTACGTAAAACAGGTAACAAAGTATTGGTTTGTCCTGAAATGACCTATCAGCTAGATATCATGGATGAATTACTAATAGATCCACTGCCCGATGATGTGAAAAAAAATGTAATTAAACGAGATACTTATTGGCTGCCCGATGAGGCAAGCTCGGTGTATAAAGAGGCTTTAGCGGTAATCAGCTTTGAGTGCCATTCACCTATTATGGCTTTTGTGAACGGGACACCTGCTTTTTATTTGAGACAACCCGAAGATACTATTAAAGGGCAGATGTGGTATGATATAGGTGTAGAAGACTGGGTCTTTGAAATTGAAGAAACACAAGGGGAAGATATTGCTAAGCAGCTAATGAAGGTGCAAGAAGATTTCAAGGCTGCACAATTATATCAACAGAAAGCAATGGAGTATGTCAAGGAGCGTCATAGAGAGACATTTCAGTTTGTTAATAAAAATTAGTACCACTGCAAATGTTTAATCCTCTCAAAGTCACTGGCAGAGGTGTCTAAGATAAATACGTTTTGAGTAAAATAATAGCTATAGGTGAGGTAAGAAATCGGAGACAAAAAAATGGTAAGCACTCGCTTGTCTCTGCAAAAAGTGTACTTAACTTCTACAAACTTATGTATTAGATTACCCCGCTTTATTGGGGCCTAAGAAGTATTGGTTTAACAGCAAGCCCAAAGTATTAAAAGTTGTATGCCATGTCGTACTTCTCATATTGCTAGGCAATTCTTCCTGTCAAAGAATTTCAATTTCCTTGTTCCAACTTAATACTTTGCGCATACATCCAGTTACTCGATACTAATATCTAAATACTCAAAGGCGAACCCCTACTTCTCAGGTTCAATCAAGTAAATAGCTCCTTGCGGGGTGTTAAAGGCTACCTTTCCAGCTGCCGCAGTCGGATACAAAGCTATTACTTTGGAATTGGTGGTAAGATTGATTTTTTTATCTGACTTTAAAGCCTCAACAAACAAATCAGAAGCGAGGTAATTATGACCGTCATCTTTAACTATGGCATATAATATTTCTTCGTTATTGAGCCATGTTGGAAACTCAGCATCCTCAAACTTTTTTATTACTTCGCCATCTAGCGTGGTTGCATAGGATGCAATACCGGAAACCCTAAAAAGTAGTTTGCTGCCATCCGGAGAAACTGAAACGTTGAGGTAGTCATTTTGGCCTATCGGAGTGATCAGCTTTGGCGCTGCCTGCCCAATTTTTACAATAATGCCGGTAAGGTCTGAAGATGGTTTGGCGGTTACGTTCAAAGCATTTCCAGCCCTTTGCAGCTCTAGTTGCTTTTGCTCGTTTTGACTTATATCCAATACCACAACTTTGTTATTATCGGAGGAAACAGCAATAAATTTATTAGCATCTTTCGGCTTAAAATAAATCAAGTCGTTGGTTAGTATGGCATTGTACCCGGCTCCCGGTTCATCTGATATTTTCATAACTTTTTGCTTTTCAATATCATATAATTTCAGACCTCTAAAATTAGCATCGCTGTACAGCAATTTATCTCCTTTGGGGCTCAGCTTAACATTAAACCCGGTGAGGTTGAGCTTTTTTATTTGAGCACCTTCATAAACAATTTGCCCAAAAGCATTAGCACTAATCGATAAAAACAGAAGAGTGAGTGAAACGCTGAGCAGCTTATCGAATATCAAATTTTTACATTTCATAATTTATCTTTTTAGTAGTTTCAGTGCAGTTTTATGTTTCTTATCGGAGATTTGGATAAAATACATGCCACTTTTTAGATCTTTCGTATCTAAATCAAACCGATTTAAACCTTTCTGCAATTGCAAAGTCTTTCTTGACTGCACCTGGCCTTTTATATCCAATATTGTCATTTCCCATGCAGCCGGTTCAGCTGTTTCCTCCAGATTTAATTCAAGCGTAGTAGAGGTGCTGCTAGTAGGGTTGGGGTATAAACTTGCTTTTAAGTTATTTACCGTTATCGATATTAGTCCTGTTACTTCGTCAGGATCTTTAAAATACAGGGCAATATTTTGTAATACCTCATTGCTGGTGGCAATGGCCGCGGATTCCAGCGGAAAGGCGAAATAGACCAGTTTTGCGGGTACTGTGCTGCTCCCAAAAGTACCGGTGTAAGCTATGCCCGCGAACGTTCCGCCTGAATAGGCGAGTATGTTTGTTGCCCCTTCAATGGCTTCAATTTCATCGGGAAAGTCTTCCGGATAAACTACACCAAAATCAATTTCCAGATCAGTAAAATCCGTATCGGGTAAGCCCGTTGCCGGGGACAGGCCAACACTTCCGTCACCGAAAAAACTTGCCTTTAAATAATTCTTGAAAAAATCCTTATCCTGAGCGCTACCCTGGCCAAAAAGATCCCATCCTACTTCTGAGCCTGAAACAAATAGTTTGCCGCCTTGCTCTAAATAAGCTTTAACTGCTTGTTGCTCGGTTGAAGAAAAGGTTTCCTGCACAGTGCTTTCATCGCCCAAAAACCAGACAACAATGTCATAAACGCTAAGGTCTAAAGCATCACTTGTTACTTGCTCGTTGGCCACTGTACTTATGTTAAATGCCTGATTGCTAATAAGCCCTTGATGATAGGCAGGCGGCAAAGGAATGGCGTAGAGAAGAGTAAGAACCTGAAACCCTGTCAAATCCATCCACAATAAGCACCTTAGTATCTCCATTATTTGAAGCAGAGTAAGTATCACTGGGCTCGCTTTCAAAATCACCCTCACTAATAGCAGTTAGCCTAAAATGATACACACTGCCGGCAGCTGCTTCAATGAAATTATCGGGGTTAATAATTACTGATGTTGCTGTGCGGCTAAGTGTCTCTTCCGATGCAGCAAGTTTCCAATCGGCAAGCGTATTGTCAGTGGCATAATAAAGTCGATAGCCTTGTAGGCGGGCATCGGTATTTGCTTCCCATGCTACAGATACCTCGGTAGCAGTAGTTGCAACCTGTTGTATTGTTGGTTGCGCAGGTGGAGTAGTGTAAAATTCACCCACTTCAAGGTAGTTCAACGCATCCTTCATAAAAAGTCTTTGTTCCGATGGGTTGGCGGTTTCCAACGCAAATGAAATGTATACAACTCCACCTTCTTCTGTTCCGTCCGGAAAAAGACCTTTATAAGCAATTCCGCCTTTGGCACCTGCTACCGCATAATCTAATATGGAAATTGCACCATTTTCAGGGGCTATATCATCCGGGAAATCTTCAACATACGCAATGCCAAAATTGATGGATAAATCGGCAAATTCTGTATCCTCGATGCCTGTAGCGGGTGTAAAATTTGATGATCCATCACCTACATAAGAAGCTTTCAGGTAATTATTTAAAAAAACAGCATCAAGTGAATCGCCTCTGTTTCCCAAATCCCAAGCTATTTCCGATCCGCTCGCCAGCAATTTACCTCCTGATTTCAAAAAGGCACTAACCTTGTCTTGCTCTTCTACGGAAAAGCTTTCCGATAGTGTTGATTCATCGCCAACAAACCAAACAACCATTTCATAATCTTCAGGATTAATTAGCTCAGATATGATGGCTTCATTAGCAGCTGTGCTTACAACGGCCGATCGCGAATCACGAATGGATATAAAATAATCGGTGGCGAAATCATGAAACTCATTTTGGTACGATCCGCTGATACGATCAAAGCCATCTACAATCAAAATCTTATCACCTTCTGCATTGGAAGAACGTGAATAGATGTCTCCTGCGCCACTCTCAGCGCCTGAAGTTGCTACAGCTGTAAGCTTAAAATGATGCACCGGATTACCGGGTGTTACCAGAAAAGTCTGGTCGTCCGCAATGGAAATGGTGGTAGTACTGGCCGTAAGCAGGTTTTCATCAGCTGCTAAAGCCCAATTGTTTAATGAATCATCGATGGCGTAGTAAAGGCGGTACCCGAGTAGTGTAGTTTCCGGATTTTGTTCCCAAGCTGCCGACACCCCTGTAGCAGTACCGGGGTTTCCTATAAAAGTTAATTTTGGTTCAGACGGTGCACCACCTACTACGCTTAAGGAGGCATCCACTTCTGTGTAAAGACCGGCTTCCACCGTAATAGTTTTAATCTGTGCTTCATATCCAAACTTATCAAAACGGACATCATAAGTTCCCGGGTTTATCCGGTCAAACATATAATAGCCATTTAGAAACAGGTCACCATTATAGACCTTTTCCTGTGGTGTGCCCGGAGCAAAAGTAATTTCTATATCATTGAGCGCATTACCGTCATTGTCAGTAACTATACCGCCCAACTCTCCAAATGGCAGCGCGGGTTGGTCGTAAAATTTAAGAAAAGATTTAACAATACTCCAAGCTGCACTTTTACGGTAGGCGCTATTCATTAACCTACGGCCCTCGTTTAAATTACTGTGGAACGATGCCTCAGACAAAGTGCTTGGCATATTGAGGTTATTCAAAACACCTAAACCATTCGTAAAGCCTGTAAAGGGGATGTCCGCTCTGGCAAAAGTGGTGGTAGTTCTCATTACTTTAAAAATCTCATCGTCCATAATCTCAGCCATTTCAAACGATTCAGGGAAGTCAGCAGTACCATCTGCCGGGCCGGCATATAAAATTAAAGAGTAATTAACCTCTTGATTAGCAACACCATTGGTGTGGAATGAATGAAAATAGTCTGCGCCAAAAGTATTGGCTACCTGCACACGGTCAGATAAACTAGGGTCTCTATCCGGAGCATCAGGGTCATCTGTTAGCCTTGTTAATTTAGTTACAGCACCTAAAGATGTCAATAATGAATCAAGGTATCCAACGGCTTCCCAGTTAGCGGCAGCCTCGTAGTACAAAGTACCTACGCCAAGATCTGTCTCCCTATCATCGCTATCCTGACCACCATGGCCGGGGTCGAGGCAAATTTTGATACCATCCAAGGAGTTGTCTTGTGCCTGTACAGGTGAAGTAATTAAAACACTAATTGCTGCAATTAAAAATATTATTATAATTAGATTTCGAACCATCTTCATTTGCTTTTAGTAATTAAATAAATGTCACCATCAGGAGTGTTTGCAACAATCATATCTCCTGACTCATTAATAGCCGGATTTTCTATCATCTTCAAATCTGTTAGTAAAAAGGCAGTATCCTCTTCCAGATCCTTCACGTAAATTTTAGAACTGATTGTTTGCATGCCATCGTCTTTTCGGGCGGTGTAAAGCACCTGCCTATTTCCTACCCATCTTGGCGCATCTATTTCACCCAAGGAGGTCTTTATGTTACCTTCTAAATCTGCTATATGTGCTTGGCCACCAGAAACCTCGTAAAGCAATAGTTCACCATTTGGTGAGAGAGATGCGTTCAAGTAGTTTTTCTTCCCATTGGGTGTCAGTTTATGACGTGTGTTCTCAATTACTATTTCTATAGATAGCATATCATCAGCTACAGCCGCGTATGTTTTATTACTGTTATGATGTTTTTCAATATAGCGTTGTGGAGTAAGATTTGAATTGATTTGTTCGATCATTTTCGATTTCGAAATTAAGGCTCTTTCTAATCCCTTCTTGCGAGATTTAACCTGATAAATTACTGTATCACCCTCAATTTCAGGATGGTAACCCGCCCCTCGTTTATCAGTAATTTGTGTTATTGTCTCATCCGAGATTGAATAAATCCACAGTCCTTCATAATTTTTTGAGCTATAAAGCAATGTTTGATTATCAGCGAATTGGGGAAAATAGCCTTTTACAGTCAGTTTCTTAACTTGTGGATTTTGCCACGAGCTCAATGCTTGCTGCTGAGTATTATTTACAGGCTGAGCTTTTTGCTTATCTATTACTTTTTGCTCAACTACGGTCTCTTTTTTCTGCTGATTTGACCCGCTATTATTATCACTTTTTTGTGAACAAGAGGCTACTAGAAAGCCTACGAAGATAAATAACTTTACATAATGCATATATTCTATTGTATGGTTTGTTATTAAATCGAATTAAAAAAATGATACTTGTTTTTGCGGGTTTCTAATTCTATAACGAAGAAATATACAACGCTATACTTAGTAAGAGCAAAATAAATCCGAAGTATTTCTTGTTTCTGCATGTTTACTCGTGTTTGTCTTAGACTTGGTGTGAATATTTATTTCATAGCTCATTTGCAGCTTACTTGAACACCACTCACAGCCTCTGAATTTAGCAGTTTTGTGTTGCAGCGCCAATGGAAGTCGGAACTTTTATCAATTCAATCTAATATGTTGAACGCTATTCATTTATTCGGCTTCCAGAGATAATTCACTATTTGTTGCCTGTCTTCATATCATGAATGATATTCTCTTATTTTCTCATGCTTTTCTTTCCTGTGCAAGATTTTTGTCAAAACGATAGCATACCAGTCATCAATTTATATTTACCCGCAGGTTTATAACTTCAGTTTCGAAGTTGTTTTAATGAAACTGTGGGGGTGGAATATGTAACCGTGGCACGGAATATTTGGCGAGGTTACAGATAAGCTTGATCCGAGTTGAACGAATTTAGGGTAAAAATGGCAAATGATTGTTTACTCATGCAAAACAACGAATCTCTTTCAAATATACACGTTCCCTTGGAAAATTGCCTGCGCAGGCAGGAGGGAATCTGTTCTATTTAAGCGCAGCTGGATTCTCTAAAATAGGAGTGCATTGTTTTCAGCAATAGTCAGAAAGCGCACGCTTTCTGTTAACAGATTCCCGATCACGCTTTGCTGCCGGGAATGACGATGTTGGTAGTATTGACGCTTTTTTCACGGAATGGTAACCATAGAAATTGAATAGTAACTACCTTTTAGTCAATACAATATCTTCGTAAGATTAGGTTGTTTAACTAAAGACAATCCTTAAACTAAAAAAGATCGTCATTCACTTGGAAGACCTGCCTGCGCAGGCAGGAGGGAATCTGTTCTATTTAAGCGCAGCTGGATTCTCTAAAATAGGAGTCCATTGTTTTCAGCAATAGTCAGAAAGCGCACGCTTTCTGTTAACAGATTCCCGATCACGCTTTGCTGTCGGGACGGTTAGAGCAGGCGGCTATAATAAGGATGTGTATCCCAAACTAATCTCAAAAAAGCCGTCATTCCAGAAATTTTTGTAGTGCAACGGAGAAAATTATCAGGAATCTTTTGAAGAAAACATAGTTTGCTTAACCGCTAGGTATTTCTAAGGGAAGCACTTGCAAATTAACACGTCATCCCCCGAATTTGGAGCGGCTTGCGCGTGGGAAATTCTAGGGGGATCTATTTTGCCACGGAGCACGTTTTTTGCGGAGTAAGCATGGTGACACAGGCAAGGTTATTTTATCAGACTCTCAATAGAAAGTATATTTCCATTTCAATTGAACAGATTCTCCTAGAATTCCTTGGGGAATTCGGAGAATGACGGAGTAAAATGCTAATTGTGCCATTCCTTAGCAAACTGCTTACTACCACCAAAGAGCACCAAAAAAGCATCCGTTAACTAACGGATGCTTTCTTCACCAACAAATAAGTGATTTTAGTCTCTGCCTATGCGGCCTCCGCTGTTGGCATCGGCAGTAACATTTGCTTGCCCCCTGTATTGTATGCTACCCGCACTAGAGGCTTCCGCATTTAAAGTATTAACGGCATTCACTTCTATACTGGCGGCACTGGAAGCATCTGCCTCGGCTCTATTACTTTCTAATTCAAAAGCTTTAACGGCAGCCGAACTACTGGCGCTGGCTTCCAAATTGTTGCAGGAGCCTTTAAAGTTGGCCTGCGCTGCGCTGGAAGCATCAACAGATAGAGTCCGATAAACACCTTCAGCATAAACCCTGGCAGCTGAGCTCAGGTCAAAATTTATGGAGCTATTATTAAATCCGTACAAGTGCACAACCGCTGCCGATGAAGCTTCCACTACCTTTATAGCAGGTGCAGTGATGAGTGCCTTGGTCTTAGGTCGCTCGCCATCCCAAAAGCCGGATTTGAAGTAAATCTCCAGCTTATCGCCACTCTGTTCTACTACCAAATCTTCAAATTCATCGTTTTCGCTCAGTATCCTCACCGAATAGCTTGAACCTTCTCTTACCTCAGCAAAAATACCTGCAGCAATGTGGACTTCATCAAAATTTTTGTTATTGAAATTCATACTGGCTGCACCATCGCTTAAGCTAAAAGGCTTTTTGTAGAAGCTACTGCCACTGCCACTAGCTGCATCATCCGATGAGCTGTAATTCGGTGCTGCTTCGGGCGCCTCACAAGTGGTACAGTTTAGCCCTTCTTCAGTAAATACCCAAGTGTTATCGGGTATTTGGTAAGCTGAATAACCACTGCGGTAAATGGTATTTCTGAGTAGATGCTCTAATCGCCTACTCATTTCAAAAGGCTGATTGTAAGGGATGTACAACTTCATGGATAACTTTTGAACCCTAAAAATGGCATCGTCTTTAAATCTTAAGTCAGAGTCAAAAATAATTATTGAATCAGCTTTTTGCGCTACTTCATAAAGTAGCATCTGGGCATTTTCCACAGCATTAGTTCTGGAGTATCCCTTCGCTTCAAAATTTTGTTCAAGTCTAATGGTGCTGCCTTCATAACCATACAAGGTAAGTCTGGGGTTGCTGTAGTCGTTATAGCCAATTCTCTTAACCGACAGTATCAGCTTTTCACGACCGTTGATGTCAAATTCCTGCGTTTCTGTAACTGTGCCATTTTTGGAGAAGGACATTCCCGTATTAAAAAGCAATGCAGCGCCAATAATGAGGGAAATGAGGTACAGGCCGAGCAAAGAAAATCCAAATGTTCTGTTTAACACCCATTTTTTGGCTATTACACTAATACCCGCAATGGTGAGAAACAGCGCGGGAATAATAAGCAACAAAAAGCCCACAATATTTTGCTCCACGCTTACCGAGTTGGCAATTACAGCCAATGGAGCATCTAATTCATGAATGAATCTTTCCGGCAGCAACCAACCTTGATTAAATAGTGACAAGCCGAAGGCGGCTGAACCTATACTTAAACCCACAATAATAAATACAAGGCCAACTAGCACACGAATAATATCAACTACCACATTAAGCACAGGGCCAAGCACTTTGGCCAGGCCATTGAGTATGATGGCCGCCAACCTGAATGGAAACAGGAGGATTTTCACTAAAATAGTTTCTTCTCCGTCTTTAACCTTAAAGTTAGATTTTATGCTCTTTTCAATGTTGGAAAGCGTTATGGGCGTTCCCTCCATCTGCATTTTATCGGTAAGGGAGTTAGCTTTAGGCGTTATTAACCAAAGTACCAGGTAAATAATGAAACCGGCAAAACCGGGAATAAGCAGTAACACAAATAGCAATCGGATGATGGCTACTTCAACCCCAAAATAGGCTGACAGGCCTTTAGCCACACCGGCTATTACAACACCGTCTTTGGCGCGATATAACTTTTTAACTTGTTCTGTTTCAGGCAAAAACGGATCTGCCGGAATAAATACCCAGCAGAGTAAATAGGCTATAAACATAATAACAGCACCCGGGCCGGTGGTAAAGGATACAGCAGTAAGAATAATAAACACAAGGCGTATCCACAGCACATCTATTTTAAAGTAATGTGCCAGCCCGGCAGCCACACCACCTAATATTTTCCGCTGTGTATCGCGGAATAATTTTTTTGAAGCTTCCTCTTTAAAGAATTCCTCTTTTTCAGTAGTGTAGGTTTTTTCTTCTTCTTGGCTGTCTTTTTCAGCTTTCCTAAAGTCCTCAATGCTTCCGAGTGTAGCCATAAGAGCTTGCACGTCTTCGGCATTAATCACCTGCTTGTCTTCCTTGAGCTTGACCAGAAATATCTCGGCAATCCTGTTTTCTATATCCGTAATAATTTCCTGGCTCTCCTGAAAATCAGCGAAATAGGCATTTATTGTATCGAGGTATTCCTTCAATTGCTCGAAACCCTCTTCCTCTACATGGAAAATAATGCCTCCTATATTTATGCTTACGTTTTTCTTCATTGCTATAAAATTAAGTTTTTTAAATGAATGCTACCCTAAAATGGTTAAGCACTCTTTATTTTTTTTGGTTAAGTTCAGCACTGTTGGCGCCTGCTTTGGTTTCAAAGTTTTTGGTGGTATTTATTAAAGCGTGCAACTCTTCAGTTAATAAGTGAGCAACTTGCTTCCCCTCATCGGTGAGTTGGTAGTGCTTCTTCGGCAAGCCACTTGCTGAGTTTACCCATTCATAAGTAAGAAGCCCTTCATGCTTAAATTTTAAGAGTACGGGGTAAATTATTCCTTCCACTGCCAATAGTTTAGCTTCTTGCAACTCCTCAATAAGGTCCGATGCATACACCTCTCCGCGAAGTAAAATCTGCATAGCACAATATTCGAGAATCCCTTTTCTCATTTGTGTTTTTATCTGATCTGCTGTCATAACTTTTAATTAAATGCTACAATGGGTGTTGCCACCTCATTCGTTATGGCTATAATGCCAATATGTGTACCAAGCACTTTGTATGCCTCCATTATTCTGTTTTTTTCTGATAAAAAAGCTGTTTTAAGCTGTTGGGCATACTATTTTTACAAAATTAATTTTATTGCCCCATACTTAGTTTTTTACTTGGCTGTTCATATTTGCCATGCGATATAGCGTAAAGTGTACGTTTTTGAACAATTTAAGCGCAATTATTAATTTATAGCCGATGGTAATTTCTAGCTATCAGCTCAAATAATCAGTAGGTATTTCGTAATTTTGAGCTTGGTTTGCATGATTTTATGTTGAAAACAAATACGATATTATTACTCATCCTCACTTTTGCCACGTCCGGGCTTTGCCAGTTGAGCAAGCCCAAATATGCCAATGAGTTTTTGGCAATTGGTGTGGGAGCTAGGGGTTTGGCCATGGGTAATGCGGTAACTTCCAGCACTTTCGATGCTTCTGCCACTTATTGGAATCCTGCCAATCTAGCTAACATCAAAAATGACCATAACCTCAGTTTACAACATGCCGAATATTTTGCAGGCATAGCTGCCTACGATTATATAGGTTATGCCACACGGGTAGATGAAAAAGGTGTTATGGGCGTTTCCTTTATAAGATTTGGGGTGGATGACATCCCCGACACCAGATTTTTGTATGATGCCAACGGTGCTATAAATTATGATAATATCAGATTTTTCTCCGCAGCCGATTATGCCTTTCAATTTTCTTATGCGCGTCCGCTTTCTATTTTGGAAGGGCTAAATTTTGGTGCCAATGCCAAAGTAATCCATCGGTCGGTTGGTCAGTTTGCCAATGCTTGGGGTTTTGGTTTAGATGCCGCACTGGCCTATCAACTCAAGCGGTTTAATTTTGCCGTGGTGGGTAAAGATATATTTGGCACCTTTCACCACCTGGTACCATAATGTTACATCTAATAGAGGATGTATATTTGCAAACGGGGAATACCATTCCGGAGAATGCAACCGAAATGACTTTGCCCAGAGTAATTTTTGGAACAAGTTATACGCAGCCATTGCCCTATAATTTTACCGTGTTGGGTGAAATAAATCTGGAAACTACCTTTGATGGTCCTCGAAACACTTACGTATCCGAAGAAAGGTTTTCTATTGATCCCAGGTTTGGAGTAGAAATAGCCTACAAGGGATTAGCTTTTTTACGTTTTGGTGGCAATAACCTACAAAAAATAAAAAACTTTGACCGCTCCGAGAGGTGGAATGGGCAAGCTAATATTGGCATGGGTTTTAAATATAAAATACTCCAAATTGACTATGCTTATACCGATCTGGGAGATGCTTCGGAATCTTTATACTCCCATATTTTTACCGTAATACTCAATTGGGATGCGAAGGAATAAGCTACTAGTTTTTTTAGCACTAGGTGCATTAGTACCGCTTTTTACCGCCTCAGCTCAGTATGCAAATGAGTGGATAAACTTCAACCAATCGTACTATAAAATACCGGTAGCGCAAGAGGGTGTGTACGAGCTCGACTTTAGTACCTTAACAACAGCAGGCATTAGCCTAAATACTATCGATGCCCGTACATTTCGCCTTTACCACAGAGGGCAGGAGGTTGCCATAAACGTGATTGGGCAAAACGATGGCCGTATTGATGCGGGTGATGCCATTCAGTTTTTAGGTAAGCCAAACAATGGTGAAAGTGATACACCGCTTTACTCATCACCTGAGCTGCAGCCGCATACTTTTTATAACTTATTTTCCGATACTACCGCCTACTTTCTTACCTGGAGTTTGGATGGTACATTCGGCAAAAGAATGCAGGTTGTAAATACCATTAATAACACCACAAGTCTCCCGGCTCGGGCTTCGTACCTAAAAAATGTGAGAAATGTATTGGTAAATAATGGCATTGTGGGTAGAGCTTATGCTCCCGGAAATCAAATTTATAGATCCGCTTTCGATTTGGGTGAGGCCTGGACAGGAACTCGTTTTGCGGGCGACAGAGATTTTACAATCAGCGCTATAAATAAGCAAGTACGAACGGAAGAAAACCTTTTGCTGGAGTTACTAATACAAGGCAGAAATAATCAGGATCATGAGGTGGAAGTATTGGTTGGTCCCGATCTTGCCTCGCTCCGAAGTGTAGCGAATCTCAGCTTTCAGGATTTTGCTTTTTCTACAGTATCAGCACCCTTAAACTGGTCGGATATTAATGTGAGCGGTGAGCTTGTGGTGCGCATTCGTACAACCACTAGCAGTATTGATAGGGTATCGTTATCGTATCTTCAACTTAGTTATAACAAATCCTTTGATATGGCAGGTGAGTCCAGGCTCGCAAATTACTTTAGCCGGTGCAGGGCAAAGTTCAGCATTTGTTTCCTTTACTAATACCAATAACACTGCCCGTATTTTCCGTATTGATGATTTTAATGAACCTATCATACTAAGTACCAACCGAGTAGGCACAACCATAAGCACGGTTATTGCAAAATGCAGCGGATGAAGTGCCGCTATACATTCAGAATGAAGCACCTATTGCTCCAGCCATTGCGCGGATTAATTTTAGAAACCTCACCGCCTTAAATCCTGATTATGTGGTGGTAAGTAATCGCTTGTTGAACACACCATTTGGCACTTACAACGAGCCGGTAAAAGCTTACAATGCCTACCGAGCGTCTCAGGCCGGAGGAGCTTACGATACACTTACTGTTTTTATGGAACAGCTTTTCGACCAATTCAATTATGGCGAAAAATCGCCCTTAGCGCTGTTCCGATTCTCACGCTACTTGGTAGAAAATACCAAAGCGGAATACGTTTTTTTAATAGGCAAAGGTTTAAGGTGGAATTTCGATCCGTATCGCAGGGCACGCAATCAGCCTAATTTGTACGATGAATTTGTGCCCAGCGCAGGCTACCCGGGAGCTGATAATTTATATGGCTACAATATTTTAGAGGCAAACAGACCGGCTCTTTCCTTTGGCCGCTTGAATGCGCACAATTCAGAGATAGTAGTAAACTACTTGGAGAAAATCACGGAAATGGAAGCGCAGCCAATCGATAATTTACGCAGAAAAGCATTTCTACACCTTTCAGGCGGATTGAGCGAAAGCGAGATTAATACATTCAAAGGTTTTATCGATGACTTTTCCACCTTTGCCGAATCACCGTATATTGGAGGTGCTGCCGAAGAGCTAACCAAGCAAAGCACACAAGTAGTCGAGGATCTCAACGTCTCGGAGCAGGTGAATAAAGGAGTAAATATGATCACCTTCTTTGGGCATTCCGGCACCGCCTCATCGGATATTGACATTGGTTTCGTAAGCACCACAGATTTGGGTTACCAAAATAAGGGGAAGTATCCATTAATTTTTATCAATGGCTGTAATGCCGGAGCCATTTATGAAGATA
This sequence comes from uncultured Cytophagales bacterium, assembly GCA_963832285.1. Lineage (GTDB taxonomy): Bacteria > Bacteroidota > Bacteroidia > Cytophagales > Cyclobacteriaceae > Marivirga. The sequence continues at coordinate 1,482,758 of CAWHTP010000008.1, read as the reverse complement.
CCACTGATGCCCTCACCTTTGGTGAAAATTGGGTAAATACAGCTGATTTAGGTGCTGTTCATGTTATGGCGCACACTGCACTCGGTATCCCTAGCGAGCTCAAGCGCTATTCCGATATTTTTTATGCCAAGGCATTTGCGGATTCCGCCCTTATCGATGAGCCAATCGGGAAAATACATCTTGAAACATCGAAGGCTTATTTGGATATTTTTAGTGCCAATCCATCGGAATTGGTGCTGTCACAGGCACAGCAATTCAACCTCATGGGCGACCCTGCCTATAAACTATTCCCTACCAATAAACCGGATTTTGAAGTAACTGATGCCGATATTGACTTGGTCTCATTAAACGGTCTCCCGGTTGATGCTTTAACTACAGATTTTGCGTTCGATCTTATTATTCGAAATTATGGCATCACCACTGCCGACTCTTTAGCTATTTTTGTAAACAGAAGGTTGGCGGATAACACGCTCATACCGCTCGATACACAATATTTTGCTTCACCTTATAACAAAGATACGCTGCGTGTCTTTATTGAAAATTCCAATATAGGTCAGTTTGGTGAGAGTACTTTTGAGTTTGTTTTAGATCCGCTAGATAGTATTTCGGAAATAAACGAGCTGAATAATACAGCCACATTTGATTATTTCTTTAGCCTTGGAACTACGCTAAATTTATACCCCTATCCGTTTTCACTCACCAATACCAACGATATTAAATTGGTAGCGCAGTCTATTGACCTACTTTCCGAGGAACGCGCCTACTTGTTTGAGCTGGATAGCGTACCAACTTTTGACTCACCTTTTTTAAAGCGAGAAACTATTACAGCCAAAGTAATAGCCCGATGGAATACTCAGTTAAGCGGGCAGAATGGTAAAGCTTTCTTCTGGCGAACCAAATTTGCCCAGATTGGTGATGGAGAAATAGACCAATGGAGTAAATCCAGCTTTATATTTAATGCGGAGGCTAACAAAGGATGGGCTCAAAATAGGCTCAATCAATTTGAAAATAATGAAATCAGCGGTTTGACACTAGGCAATAATAGCTGGAAATTTCTGGAAAAAACCATTGAGCTAGCGGTTAAGAGCCCGGCAGAAATTGGTGCCGATAGAATGAGCATCCGCATAAATAACGAGGAATACTCACCCTACGGCTTTGCTGTAGATGAATGCACACCCAATAGTCTATATTTGGTTGCATTCGATCAATTCACGGGTACCCCTTACCGCATTTTAAACAACGGAGGTTTCGATAGATTAGATCCTTTTACTTGCGGGAGAAGTCCGCAGGTAATTAACAAAATACCTAATGCAAAACTTAATGACCCTACAACCTATTTTCAAAAATATTATGATGAACTGTCCGTAGGTGACTATGTATTACTTACCTCTTTTGATAGCGTGGCTTGGAATATTCTGCGCGCCAATAATAGAAATGAGGTTCTAGACCTTGGAGCAAGTGCTGCTGTTTTTGACGCAATACAAAATGGCAATCCATACATTTTATTTGGGCAGAAGGGAGCAGGAGAGGGCACAGGAATAGAGTCCTTTTCGTTAGAGCAGCCCGAGGACGATCCTATAAACCAATTGCTGGTTAGCCTTGATCAATCGATTGACATTAGATTCAATACAGGTTCTGTTACTTCCACTACGGTGGGGCCTGCCCGTAGCTGGCAAGAGTTAAATGCCACTTTTACCGATCTGGAATCAACTGATCAGGTACGGATTGATGTTTTCGGTATTGATTCTCTTAACAACCAAACATTGTTGTTATCAGATGTTACTTTGCCAGCCACTATCAGTAATATAAATGCCGCTATCTACCCACAATTGAGGTTGCGCACAATACTAACTGACACCATCAATTTCACCGCTGCGCGATTAACACAATGGCAGGTGGAATATGAAGAATTGCCCGATGCGGTGCTGCTGCTTAATCAAGAAGTTCCTGATGGCACTGTAGCTGTGGCCGAGGGTATCGATTATCCGCTTAAATACACTGCAGTTAATGTTACACCCAATAATTTTACTGATAGCATTACCGCCACTTTGAATTTATTTAACCAGAGCAGCAGAATAGCTGAAAGTAAAAGTGTGAAAATAGCCGCACTTACAGCCGAAAGCTCCGCAGATTTTTCTGTATCAATTAATACACGAGGTAAAGTTGGCCTGAACAATGTCGGCATGGTGCTAAATAGTGGACGAAACACTGAGTTCAGGACTATAAATAACCAAATAAACCTCAATAAGCTGTTAGATATTAAGCGTGACTCGCTGCCACCTTTTATAGATGTTACATTTGACGGCATCAATATACTTGACAATGACATCGTGTCTCCGAGCCCTGTTATATTATTGAGCCTGAAAGATGAGAATACATCACTTGCGAGAACCGACACAGCCGGTATTACTTTGAGTTTACAGCCATTATGTGAAGGTTGCGTTTCGCAGCCTATCTACTTCTCAAATTCTAGGGTGAGCTATGAGCCGGCTACTGCTGAAAAACCTTTTACCATTACATACCGTCCCGAAACATTTGAAGATGGCCGTTATACTTTGAGAGCCAACGCTACCGATGCCAGTGGAAACAGTGCAGGAGAGGAGCCGTATCGTATTACTTTTGAGGTAGTTAATGCATCAACTATTACTAACTTTTACCCGTACCCTAACCCTTTCTCTACACAAACCAGATTTGTTTTTACCCTTACGGGAACAGAGATTCCTAATGAAATAAAAATCCAGATTTTGACTATCAGCGGCAGGGTAGTAAGGGAAATTTTGCAGGATGAAATAGGCATGATTCACATAGGAAATAATATAACAGAATATGCCTGGGACGGGCGAGATGAGTATGGTGATCGCCTTGCCAATGGCGTATATCTATATCGCGTGCTGGTAAGAAACAATGGTAGTTTTATGGAGCAGCGTGCCACCAGTGCCGATAAGGCCTTTAAAAAAGGCTACGGTAAATTGTATATTTTGAGGTAGGTGATCCATTGTTTCCAACAACAGGTCTGACGTTTGCAACGTACCGATCTCAGTCGCTAGCTAACGGATTTTAATCCTGTAGCGATAAAAAGCCAGCATTAAACGAACAGCAAATCGGTTGATAGTTAAAACGGATTGCAAATCCTTAACCGCTGCTTCGGGATTTCAAATCCCGAAGAGGTGGTCTTGACTTAATCTTTTAGCGATATAAGTAAGTATCAATAGATCGGCAAATAGGGTTGTACTTAAAACGGATTGCAAATCCTTAACCGTTACTTCGGGATTTCAAATCCCGAAGAGGTGGTCTTGTCCTAATCTTTTAGCGATAAAAGTAAGTATCAATAGATCGGCAGATAGGGTTGTACTTAAAACGGATTGCAAATCCTTAACCGTTGCTTCGGGATTTCAAATCCCGAAGAGGTGGTCTTGCCTTAATATTTTAGCGATAAAAAGCCAGCATTAAACGAACAGCAAATCGGTTGATAGTTAAAACGGATTGCAAATCCTTAACCGCTGCTTCGGGATTTCAAATCCCGAAGAGGTGGGCAACATAAACAAGTCAGCTGCTGCTCAAACCATTCTCAAACGACCTTCCCCAGCCAAAAGCCAAAAGTAATAAGCGCAAGTGCTATGACTATACTTATGGAAGTATAGCCGAAGAACAAAAGGTATTCACTTTGCTGCAGGTAGTTAAAGTTCTCATAACTAAAGGTAGAAAAAGTGGTAAAGCCTCCACAGAATCCGGTTACCAAAAGCAGATTCCAAACCGAATTTTCCGAATCGGATTTCATAAGAGTTGCCATAAAATAGCCAAAAAGAAATGAACCTATCAGGTTGGCCAGCAGCGTGCCTAAAGGAAGTATAATGTATTTGCCATTATTTAAATAGTAGCTCAATAAATAGCGGGCACTGCTACCTACAAAACCACCTACACCCACCAAAAGGATCGATTTAAGCATATTTTATAAAATTAGTTGGAAGAAAATTTTCTTTCCCATCTTTCCCTGTCGTAAACCAACTTACCGGCAGCGTCCCATTCTTGTTTTATATAAGGCTTAAAATTTTTCGCAAAAGGGTCATTACCATATTCAATAGTTTTTTTCCTTCTTCTGCGGGTATCATAATATTCAACCCACAGGCCAACTTTGTGGTCGAACCTAAACTCACCCTGTACGGCTATCTGGCCGTTTGTATGGAAGTACAAATAAGTGCCTTCTCGCTCGCCATATTCAATGGGAATTACCTCTTTCACCTTTGTTCTTTCCTGATCGTAATAGGTAATTTCCGATGCGATGGGCCAACCCTTAAAGTACACCTGTTTATCCAACAGTATGCCTTTCTTATCATAACGCATCCAACGGCCGTGCTTTAGGCCATTCCAGTACATGCCAGTTTCAACTATTTCCTCACCGGCAATCTTTTGGTAGGGTCCGTGTAAAATTCCGGCAAATTTAGGATCTGGACTTCTGCTATTTCGGATAGCCTTCCTTCGGTAATCGTACCAATAAAAATCGCGAACAAAGGGATCAGGTCCTGCCCACTCCTTTTTCAGTGTGTTGAATAGTTCGCGCGTTCCACCACCAATACCCGAATTATTGAAACCTTTCCTTGTTTTTTTTTCGTAGTAAAAGTTCCTTTTAGGCTTCTCCTTTTTCTTTTTTTTGTCATCTTCTTCCTCTTCTTCCGGTACCGATAAGTCAATGGTAACAGGCGCACCATCCAAAAACTTGAAGGTGTTTCTTACACTATCGCTGGCAGTTTTTAGTGTGTCGGAGGGGTTTTCTTCCTGCGCTAAAGCGTGCACAGCACAGAGAAGAAATACAAGATTAAGGAGAATGATTTTACGCATAATGTTGAAACGAAAACAGCCCGAAGATATTGAAATCTTCAGGCTGTTCAAAATATAGTTTTTTAGTGTAGCTGCCTATTGCTTCAACATGTCAACGCTTCGGCCTATAAATGAAGTAAGGTCTTTACCATTTAACATGTTTTGAGAAAGCAATGCAAGGTCATAAGCCTGTTTAGCCAGGTGTTTTTGTTTTGTCTCATCACTTTCTTTCAATATTTTACCTGCTATAGCATGGTTACCATTCACTGTCATGGTAAACTGATCAGGCATATTGCCCATAAATGGCATGCCACCGCCTCCGGTTTTTGCCATGTCCTTCATTCTTCGCATAAATTCCGGCAGCGTTATAGTTACAGGTAATTCATCAGGAGATAGTGCTTCCACACTAATTGTCATAGACTTATTATTGGCGGCACTTTCAAAAATACCTTTCAATTTTTCTTTTTCTTCATCGGATAGCACCAATTCTGCTTTCTCATCTTTATCAATAAGCTTGTCAGCAATATCGGCATCCACACGCTTCATGCTTGTTTTCTCCAGCTTTTGCTCTAGCGTATTTATAAAGTGGCTATCAATAGGGCTGTCAAGTAAAACTACATCATAGCCCTTCTTTTCTGCCGAATTGATAAAAGCATCCTGCTTATCAGGGTCAGTTGCATAAATAATGCTAATGTTCCCGTCCTTATCGGTTTGATTGGTTTTAATTTGCTCGGTATACTCATCAAAAGTGAAATACTTATCTTGATTCAAGCTTTTCAACAAGCAAAATTTCTGCGCTTTGTCGTAGAATTTTTCATCGCTCATCATGCCATATTTCACGAATAAGCCTATGCTATCCCATTTTTCCTCAAACGATTTTCTCTCTTTTTTAAATAGGTCGGCTAACTTATCAGCTACCTTTTTAGTAATGTGATTATTGATTTTTTTCACATTACTATCGGCCTGCAAATAACTTCTTGACACATTCAACGGAATATCCGGTGAGTCGATTACCCCGTGCAGGAGCATCAAAAATTCCGGCACAACATCCTTAACCTCATCGGTAATAAATACCTGGCGGGAATAGAGTTGAATCTTATTTTTCTGTATTTCCAGTTCATTTTTAATCTTAGGGAAATACAGTATTCCGGTTAAATTAAAAGGATAATCCACATTGAGGTGAATCCAGAATAATGGATCATCGCTGAAAGGATAAAGTTCTTTGTAGAAATTTATGTAGTCCTCATCTTTTAAATCAGTAGGTGATTTAGTCCAAAGCGGTTCAGGATTATTGATTACATCGGGTTTGGTAATTTTTTTGTCCTTGGCATCATCGCCATCACCTTCCTTAATGGTTTCTTCCTTTTCACCAAAAACGATAGGCACAGGCAGAAACTTACAATATTTGTTTAGTACCTCGCGTACCCTGTGCTCTTCTAAAAATTCTTTAGAATCTTTGTTGATGTGTAGGATTACTTCCGATCCTCTTTCCGTTCTATCACCTTCTTTAATTTCAAACTCAGTGCTGCCATCACAAATCCAATGGGCCGGTTGCGCACCTTCTTCTCGCGATAGGGTTTTAATTTCTACCTGATCGGCTACCATAAAGGCTGAATAAAATCCAAGGCCGAAGTGCCCAATAATGCCGGCTCCTTCGCCTTTATCTTTATATTTTTCTACAAATTCAGTAGCGCCTGAAAAAGCAATTTGGTTAATGTACTTTTTTATTTCTTCTGCCGTCATCCCAATACCTCTATCGATTACGTGAAGCGTTTTCTTCTTCTTATCGATTTTTATTTCGATGTTGGTATGGCCCAATTCACCTGTGTATTCCCCCAATGAGGATAAGCTTTTTATCTTCTGTGTGGCATCAACAGCGTTGGAAACCAACTCCCTGAGGAAAACCTCATGATCGGAGTATAAGAATTTTTTTATAATTGGAAATATATTTTCCGAGTGTATCGAAATACTACCTTTCTCTTGCATTGTTTAATTAGTTTAAATTTTATTCTACTTGCACCTATGCAAAGCCTATTCCATTTGTTAAATTTGATAAAAAGTGAATACCTTAGCTGCCATGCTGGCAGTTAAAAAATTTAAATGCACTCAAACTATGAAAAAATTTCTGAATAATAAACAATTGAATTTCCTAACTGGCATACTGTTGAGCCTTATGCTAAGTAGCTGCGAAGTACTACATCAAGTAGCAAAGGACTACGGTGGCAGTTTGCCGGGCGGCCAGCTTACAGAGCAAGAAGTGATAAAGGGTTTAAAGTCCGCATTGGAAGTGGGTACCAAAAATGGCGTATCGGTATTGTCAAAAAACAATGGTTATTTGGCCGATGCAGCCGCAAAAATATTGTTGCCAAGTGAACTAAACAACGCGCTAAGCCAGTTAAAATCGACTTCAGCCGGTAGAAAAATTTATGACAATGTAATTGCGGATATTGAGAAAGACATGATTATAAGTCTGAATAGATCTGCCGAAAATGCAGTGGACAAGGCAGTTCCTATTTTTGTAAATGCTATAAAAGGAATGACTATTCAGGACGGATTCAATATTTTGAAAGGTACAGATGATGCTGCAACGCGCTATTTACGCAACAAGACTTTCAGCAATTTGCAAAATGCCTTTCAACCTGAGATAAAAAAGGTGCTGGATAAGCCACTTGTACTGAATACAAGCAGCGAAGCATTGTATACCAAATTTGTATCTACTTATAATGAAGTGGAACGTGCTGATTTTATTAATGCATTGAATTTAAGTCCAATAAAAGAAAGTAATCTATCCACTTTCGTAACGCAACGTGCATTGGACGGATTATTTGGCAAGCTGGCTATCGAAGAGCAAAAAATCCGTGAAAACCCTGCGGCACGTGTGAATGCTATACTTAAGAAAGTGTTTGGTAGCGTGGATTAAGGTAGTATGTTTAAATAGTCAATTGGTTCGTGGGGACATGATCCAAGGCGTTCAAATATTTTTTTTTGGTAACTGTTGTTTGCAGTTATTATAAGGCTTTTTTGAATGTGACATAATCCAAGGCAATACATAAGTTCGGTACGTTGAAAACGTCAGACCTGCTTTTCAAATTCTTATACATACACCGGTGCGGTAAGAACGTCAGACCTGCTTTTTTTAGCTTGCAGGCTCTGTTTGCATGGCTAAACTATTAGTAAAATTAATTACCTAACGCAGCCTATCCATAGAGCGCACCAATTTTTCATCTTTTCGTATGAAACGAATGGCTAATGAATTGAATACAAGTGCTATAGCAGGCAAAAATAATCCGTATTGGTAACCTCCGGCTATTCCGTTTAATAAGTTAGCTTCGGCCTCGGACGCCCACCAGGCAGAAAGGATAAGTGCTGCGCCTATAAGAAACGTATTGATACTTGAAATCAGCATTTGACGTGTTCTTTTTTTGTATGCACTAATTGAATACAGCGCCAAACAGGCTGAAAGCACAGCAATAAATCCTGAAATTGCATAAGGAATAAAAACATATTGAATTTCCGACTCGGCATCTGCGACTTTTTCAACATAAAAAGCAGTTTGGGCATACGATTTTCCACTATTAACTTCCTGCTTTTCCCAAATTGGAGCAAAAAGAAATATCAGCAGGCTGAGGCCAACAAATAATAAAAAGATGGTTTGAATTCTTTGTATCATGGTGAATAGGTTTTAGACAAAGATAGGTTAAAAACAAGCAAAACTAATAAATCAAATTTTAAAGCACAATGTGTTAAAACCTTTTTCTCTCCACAACTTATTTTATAGTAACCATTACCGGCCGGTGGTCTGAAATATAGTAATCATAATCGCCTACACAATCATCATAAATTAAGGTGCTCACCGAAACGAGATCGTCAAATAGTGCATTACTTACCAAAATATGATCTATATGGCTACCAGTGAGTCCAAAATCCGGATAGCTCCAACTGTCATGAAGTACCTATGGCAATTTCCATCTCTGCGAAGTATTGATTGGCAGAATCGGCATGAACTTAATAGAGTTGTATTATTAAGCTTATTTGTCGTGCGTAATTTCTTCTTCTCTAAGCACCCCTTCAAATTCTTCCCTGATAAAATCTTCCCTGTTCAACCAATAATCAGATGAGAGTACGCGTATGGTATTTTCTTCAGTAGAATCAAGCGTCCAAATTATGCTGTAAGCATCCTTTAACTCTTTATTAGAGTCAAGCTGTTCATCGAACAACCTTTTTAAAAGACTTTTAGGGGAAAGTAAGTCGCTCAGCGTTCGCAACACTACCTCTTTTGTAATATCTATTTTCCCTTTAAAGCTTAGCTCTAACTCAATAATTGAAGCGAGCGTTTTTGGGAATTTACCGTTGTAAGCAGTCCGCAATAATTGGTTGATATTAAAGAGTGCATAGTGCAATGATATATCCGGATATTCCTCCACTATTTTATCCGTTAACATTTCATGCGATAAGTTTTTGATTTGATTTTCTTTTAAAACATCGCTCAATTTATAGGTAAGCACTATTTCAGCTGCTTCTGCCGGCTCGTAGTCCGTAATAGCCATATTTAGCATTTCCAATAAATCCTTTTCTGCCAATCCTGCAGTATCTTCAAAATTGAACAGCTCAAGTAAGTTGATGTAGTCTTCTTTCGTCCAGTACCCTTCAATTGTGTCTACTGTTTTTATGCTATTAATTTTTATGGAAAAATTCATATATTAAAATTTTGTGTAATTTTTAGTAGTATTATTTGCAAGCATATTGCAGTACTTACATGCAATCTTTTACGTAACCGAAGCACGGGAGTTGTTAGCTGCTGCTGTCAGGCTGGCTTTTCAGTATCTTGCAATTTTAATAAGTGCCCACCATTATTAAGTGATTTAAATAGATATGTGCTTTCCAATTTTTAGCGGAAATAATCATTTTAGTATGCTGTTCAAGTTGCTCCTGAGAGCCTGTCTTAGTAAATGTCTAATTTTTGAAAAACTCCGAAATTGCTTTAATTATTGATCAGCTACTAACTCTTTTAAATTTTTTAAAATCAGGCTTTCTCTTTTCTAAAAAAGCATTTCGTCCTTCCTTGGCCTCATCTGTCATATAGGCTAATCGGGTAGCTTCTCCTGCAAATACTTGCTGACCCACCATGCCATCATCGGTAGCGTTAAAGGCAAACTTTAGCATACGAATGGAAGTTGGAGACTTCGCTAGTATTTCTTGCGCCCATTCATAGGCAGTTTTTTCCAATTCAGCGTGAGGTACTACGGCATTTACCATGCCCATATCGTAAGCTTCTTGTGCGGAGTAGTTTCTACCTAAAAAGAATATTTCTCTTGCGCGTTTTTGGCCCACCATTTTGGCTAAATAGGCTGAACCATAGCCACCGTCAAAGCTGGTAACATCTGCATCGGTTTGTTTAAAAATTGCATGTTCTTTACTGGCCAATGTTAAGTCGCATACTACATGCAAACTATGGCCTCCGCCCACTGCCCAACCGGGCACCACTGCAATTACCACCTTGGGCATAAAGCGGATAAGCCTTTGCACCTCCAGTATATTTAAGCGCGCCACTCCATCATCGTCCACATAACCCTGCTCGCCACGCGCGTTCTGATCGCCACCGCTGCAGAAAGAGTAAACTCCATCTTTGGTGGAAGGACCTTCGGCAGAGAGCAGCACCACGCCAATTTCCGGATCTTCCCGAGCATCCAGCATGGCTTCAAACAATTCACCAGTGGTTTTGGGTCTAAATGCGTTCCTAACATTTGGTCTGTTAAAGGCGATACGAGCCACGCCATCAGCTTTTTTGTAGGTAATATCACTATATTCCTCACTTTTGCCGGCCGGTTTAACGGTTTTCCATTTGATTGATGCCATTTTAGTTCTGTATGTGTTTTTTAAAAGATTCAAATATTCTTTGGTTCGTTTTGCTATCTGATTGAATTTCCAGAAGTGCGGATTTTTTGTGGCCTAAAAAGAGCGTACAAGCCTCCTTTAGATCAGCTGTTTGTGAAACAAGAGTATATTCAATGTTAAATTCTTTGCAGAGATGCTTAGCGTTAAGCTTTTGCTCCGTTTCAAAAAATTCCTCTAGCTCGGGTTGTTCTTTCGGACCTTCAATCATCCTGAAAATGCTACCGCCTTTATTATTTAGCAGGATAATTTTGAGGTTAGTATATGGGTAATTATGCCAAAAAGCATTTCTATCATAAAAGAAAGCTACATCACCTGTTACTAAAAAGTGGGTAATTTCTGCTATTGTGTATTGCATGTCCCATAGCGGCACTGCTGGAGCCATCAATGCCACTGGTGCCACGGTTGGCCCAAATGGTATGTGGCTTGTTAAGGCCTATAAAATTAACATAGCGGACAGAAAGGCTATTGGCCAAATGCAGGTGGCTATTCCCAGGCAGCTTATCTATTAATGTGTAAAGTGCCGAAAATTCATTCCAATCGTTTTGCGTATCTAAAAATTCTTTAGTGCGTTGCTCCACAGTATCGCTTTTGGAGCGCCATATTTCCAAATAGCTACTGTCTTTTTTGCCAAATACTTCCTTCGTTTGCTCTAGAAAACGTTCAGGCGCTGTATCGAATATCTTTGATAAATTTTGAAATGGATCTGATAGATATTCCCCACCCTCATGCACATGCCATTGATCAAAATGGGCATTTCTCAAAAATAATTTAATGTTTTTTGAAATAATGCTCCTGCCAAAGCTAATGAGCAAATCAGGCTGGTAGGCTGCATCTTTAAGATTCATGGCCGCACTATCCGTTGCTCGGATGGCATTAGTAAGCATATGGCCGTTGCTGATAACATCGGCAAAAATAGGTAAGTTTAATTGTTGACTGAAATGATCAATTTGCTTTATAAAACGCTCGCTATAATTCGCTTGACCCATAAGCAGGGCAGGCCTCTCAGCTTGTTCAAATTGTTGGCTCAGCTGTGTTAACTCCTGCTCGGCCAATGAAGAAACCGTAGCGGCAGAACCGATAAACTTCAATGGCTTGTCAGTTTGATAAGCATCGCTCGCTTTTGGGTAAAAGGGTTCTCGGAACGGAATATTGATGTGCACCGGCCCGGCTGATCGTCCATTAGCTACAAGTAATGCCTCATTTACCATTCGGTATGTTTGCCAAAGTTCATCCTTGTGGCCAGACAACAAAGGTAAGTTATAAGCGGCTTTTACGTGTTTTCCGTAGATATTTTGCTGTCTGATGGTTTGCCCGTCCCATTGGTCAATCCACTCACGCGGTCTATCTGCAGTAATTATTAAAATTGGTACTTGCTGGAAGTATGCCTCGGCAATGGCAGGTGCATAATTGAGCGCGGCACTACCCGAGGTACAAATAAGAGCCACAATTTTTTGACCGGCTTGCGCCATGCCTAGCGCTGTGAAAGCAGCACTTCGCTCATCGGAAATGGAGTAGCATTTAATTTGAGGGTGCCTGTTAAAAGCAATAGTTAAAGGTGCGTTTCTGCTACCGGGAGAAATTACTGCCTGCTTGAACTCCATGTTTTGTGCAAATTTCAGCTATTGTATTTATATGGATTTGTGCCATTAGTGCTGCAATTTAATCAGCTAATGGTTTAATGTCACCATTTCTCAGTCCTTTTGTATGGGTCAGAAATGCTTTGACTGAACCTACCTTAATTTTAGCCTCCACTTTAAGAGCCACTTTATTTTTATCATCAGAAACCCATATAGTCATATCTTCGCCTCCGTCAAATATGGTTCCGTCAACCAATAGTACGCTAAATTTTAAAGTGTTGTACTTTTTTTCTGAGGGCATTTCCAGTACCTCCTTGCCCAAATAGCGAATAAAAAGGTTATTGATTTTACCATCGATCACCAGATTAAACGGAATTTGGGTATTGATTTTGTAATTGGTATAGTTTAAATTTCTGGCGTAGTAGACTGCATGAAGCAAATCCCAAAGGCATTGGTTATAGTCAATTTTCTTTTGGGTTGTAGTATTTTTTTCAGAATTGTAAATAGTGCTCTCAATATATCCTTGCTGCGGAAAATATTTATACACGTTATCTACTTTGTAGGAACCCTCTGAGGTGTTTCGGCTAAAATACAGAGGCGATAAGTTTTGTTTGGTACCAATGGCATCGAAGGTATCGCGCACGGTATAAACCCAGTCCCATTTAGGTTTTGATCTGCCATAACCTTTAAACCAATAAGCGGCTTGCTTATTGTAGGTGGTTTCTTGCACGGAAAAAACCACTTCTCCGGCATCTACCCAGAGAATACCCCAATTGTATTTTATATCGTAGTGGAGCACTTCACCGGCCTGATACGCTTTTGCATCGGTGCTGCAATCTTTTTGACTCGAGGCTGAGGTGATGACAACAAAAGAAAACAGTATGGTGAGGATTGATCGCAAGGTGAGCTTCTCTTTTAGTTTAAAAAATGATGTACGTATATTTTTATACCATATATTAGATTAAAACAAGTTAATCACATCCTCCGATTATTGTTTAATAAATATAATTTTATGCAGTGAGATTCATTTGGAGAGATTAAGCTGTTCAGATTTCAAATCTATGCCTCACGCCCCGATTAAAGTCGAAACAATTACAAGCATAAGGTGTAAAACAGAAAAGGAGCTGCACAAAATGAGTAGCCACATTTATTAATACAATTGTGGCTATAATTATTTGTTGTGCACATGCACATCCATTTGAGGAAATGGAATGTTGAGCCCTTCTTTAGCGAATGTTTTATAGATATTTTCATTCATGTCAAACTTTACTGCCCAATAGTCAGAAGCTATTACCCAGCACCTTACGGCAAGGTTAACAGAGCTATCACCCAGTTCTGAAAGAGCTATAAACGGCTCAGCAGGCTCATTGATGATTCTTTCATCGGCTTTAATCAATGTCATCATCACGGCTTTGGCCTTTTCATAATCATCTCCGTATCCTATCCCTACTTTCCAATCTACTCTGCGTTTTTCTTCTGCGCTAAAGTTGGTTATTGACCCGTTAAATAATGCTCCGTTAGGAATAATTTTTGTTACATTATCAGGTGTTTTTAAAATAGTGTTAATAATATTAATGGCATTTACTGTACCAGAGTGGCTTTGAGCATCAATGTAATCACCCACACGAAATGGCTTAAATATTAAAATCATCACCCCACCTGCAAAGTTTTGCAATGTACCAGAAAGTGCCAAACCTACTGCTAAACCTGCGGCACCTAAAATGGCTACAAATGAAGTCATCTCAATGCCAATCATGCTAAACACGGCAATTACCAGAGTAATTTTCAACAGGGCGCTAATAATGCCTTTTAAGAAAGATTCCAAAGACGGATCGAAATCCCGCTTCTTAAAGGTTTTGTCTACAGCATTTAATAGTTTGCCAATTACCCATAGTCCTACTATTAGTAGTAGAATAGCACCTAAGAGCTTTGGCCCCCAGATTATGGCCATGTTGGTAATTGTTTCAAGAATTCTGTCTGTATTCATAGTATTGTTAAATGTTGTCCCTATATAATCCTCAAAACTACTAAAATAATTGGTAGTACTTGGTGCTCAAAAATAAAAAGAAGAATTTCTTATGGATTGGCATCCGCTAGATGCTGAAAGACTTCAAAATCAAAAGCATTAAAAATGCCGAAAGCAGTTCGCTGATCTACCACAATGTGGCTAATTCTACCCGCTACGAGCTTTTTATTAGCATGAAAATTTTCAATGCTGGAGAGCACCACACCTCCTACTCCTTTATAAAGTGCTTCTCTTTCTAACTTTGTAAATTTTTCTTGGTCTAGAATAGGAGTGAGGCTATGGCCATTGTGCTGGTAATACATTCTATTGTCGGGCCTTACACTCATTACAGCATCTGATTTAAAAAGTGTCAGTGTATTTATGGCTTCATCGATGGTATCATAGGTTAAAAAAGGATAATCTATTGAAATACTCATCACGGCCTCATATTTGTTACCCAATTTATTCTCCTCTTCAATTACCTGATTGAATGTGTCGTACAGCGTTTGGTTCAATCCGGCAAAATTGTTCGGACGTGTAATAATCGCCAAACGTTCTGAAGAGATATTGAGCTGCTTTAAGTGGTCGATAATATCTGCATCTGCACTGGAAATTACTAACTTAGTTAATTTATCAGATTTAAGGCATTCCGCTATTTTAAGTGCAAGCAGGCTTTTACCGTTCACTTCAAAAAGCGGTAAATTTACTGAGTCAATTTTCGTATTTCTGATAGGAATTATGCCTAGCGTTCTAGGGCTGCTTAAATTCTCTTCAACAAATAGTGCCTTAATTTTTTTCCTAGTGTCTAATATTTTTTTCTCGTTTGTGGTTAGGTTATTTCCGTGCCTTCGGTAAGAAAATAGCGGTTGATTGATGTTACTTACTTTATAGTGAGAGATGAATTTTATCCATAACTCGTAACCATCCTGGCAAGTAAAACTTTCATTATAACCGCCTAATTTTTTGAGAAAAGCTAACCTAATCATGGTGCAGGCACCGTGCGCAGGCTGGTCGTAAAGTGAAACCTCTTTTTCAAAGTTGTGCCGTTCCTCAACGCCTGTACACTCACCTGCTGCGTTTACATAATAATAATCAGGGAATACAAGCCCTAATTCACTATCTGCCTCTAAAGCGTCACTAATTATTTCCAGCGCATTTTTTTCTAAAAAATCATCGGCATCTAGGCGCATCAGGTACTTCCCATTTGCAGCACGCATGGCCACATTATTGGTAATATTTAATCCTTTGTTCTGCTGGTAGATAATGGATACCTTGGAATGAGTTTTATAACGCTCTATTATTTCTTTGGAATTGTCGGTTGAGCCGTCATCGATTATAATGAGCTCAAAATCCTGCAAGCTTTGCACCAAAACGCTTTCTATGGCAGTTTCTAAATAGGCTGCATAGTTGTAATTGGTAATGTAAACAGTAACAAGCTTGTTATTCACCACTAGTTATTTAGTTAGGAATTCCTGCTAAGGTAATGCCATCGGAAAAAATGTTTTCATCAACAAATTGCTGTAATTCCATTTGTAAGGGGCCTGTTTTTGTGAAGGCCTCATAACTTTCCGTTTTAGTTGCTACCTGCATTAACGTTTCATAGGCATCCATTCCATAGTACCAGGCAGCGAAAGGGCTGAATTTATTTTTGTAGTACAATTCGGCAGCAGATGCATCTGTAAAAGCCATGATATGTCCCATAGGATCTAAGTGTCTGATGACAGTATCAGTTGATAATTGCTGAATGGCACTGCTAAGTGAGTGCCATCGCGGTAATTTAGATATAACCATACCCGCATCACTTTTTGAAACTATTTGATAGGCTTTTTCCAAAATTGCTCCGGGATTGGGCGTATGTTCCAGCAAGCCCCAAAAAGTAACAATATCATAACCTTCATAGTCATTGCCGATTTTTAAGAAATCTCTTCCATCTAATTCAATATTCCAGATTTCTTTAGAAAAAGTTCTGCTCGATTCACTCAGCTCTATTCCGTTAGCTTCTATTCCTTTTCTTCTACAAGCTTCCACAAAATGACCGGCACCTGATCCAACATCTAATATTTTTTTCGGTTCGCGACCGTGCGCCTTGGTAAATACATCAATTGTCCACTCTAACCAAGGTACAGCAATAGCATTTAACCGGGATTCTGCCGCTGCCTTATCAGTATACGTAGCAGCATAAGTAATATCGTTTAAATAAAAACCTTCAATAGCACTTTTGGACGGGCGTTCCAGCACATATACATGCGTACATTTTTGACACATGGCATATTTTGCCCCATATATAATTGTTTTTATTTCTGCATTGGAGCTGCTTTCAGCGCAGACCGGACAACTGCTTACGGCTTCCGTATTTGCTTTTTTATATATATCCGTTCGCGACTTTTTGTAATAAGACTGTTGCTTTTTCAAAGTTTCAACGATGTTCTTTTTGAGTGCAAGTAAATCAGTCTTCTTACCTAAATAGGTATTTACTTCAAATTGCTCGTTGGCTCCGTTTTCATTTCTAATCCACTGCTCTTGACTTCTTTCCCCTTTTTTTGACATGGGAGTCATTCTCATCCAATCCATAATTTATATTTTATGAGCTATTCAAAATAATCCCAGCTCAATTTCTGATGTTTCTCTAATTTTTTGAGTGTTCTTTTACCAATTAGCTGATCGTATGCTCGAGCATCTATCCCTGCCAAAGGCCTCAATACGGTTAAATGCGCTTCGGTTAAAACATCACCTTCTTGTATGTTACAAGCCGGATATACCGCTCTCCTGAATGATAATTCATGGCCGTTTTCTAATTCAATTGGTACCGGTTTTTTCAGACTATTGCCCTGTAAAGCTTTTATTTCATGAATTTTAGTAATCAGTAAGTGAACTTCTTCCTTGGTTAATGATACCTTGTGGTCTCTGAAAGTTTTTCCTGCTCTGTCATCAGTAAAATGGAACTCCAGTATTTGTGCGCCCATTGCCACGGCAATTTCCATGGCGTAAGCTCCTTCGGTGTGGTCTGAGTAACCTACAGTACAATTTAGTTTCTCTTTTAGCTGCTGCATCACGCTCAAATTAGCATCCTCGGCAGGTATAGGGTACATAGAGGTGCACTGCAAAACCGCAATATTTTCAGCTTGCTTATAAAAGTCATCTAAAGAACGGATGTACTCAACCGCATCAAGCACTTCTTGTTCAGCTGCAAGGCCTGTGGATAGCAGCATTGGTTTTTTGTATTTGGCGATGGCTTTCAACATGGGGTAGGCGGTAAGATCGCCAGATCCAATCTTGAAGAAAGACATAAGCGGAGCGGCCCATTCTAAGGCATCAAAGTTCCAAACTGAGGCGGTATAGCCAACATTTTGTGCGCTACATAATGCAGCAAGTTCAATGTGTTGTTCCTTGGTGAGTTCAAATTTTTTGAAGTGCTGATTCCGCTGCGGGCTTTCCACTTTACTCACCAATCCGTCTCCGGTGTAAATCTGAAATTTTACATAGTCAACCCCTGAGTCGATAGCCAATTGAGTGAGCTGTTTGGCATACATAAAATTACCTTCATGGTTTCCACCAATCTCTGCTACTAGCAAGGGTCCGTTTTTACCTTCCCACATTTTTCTTTTTAAGGTCTTGTTTAATTTCTATTATTTCCTTCCAGGAATACGCTTTAAATGGCTTTTTCATTTTATGAATTATAGCATTGGCTTTTTTAAAGTCTTCCGGTGTATCCACCGCCAACTTCATCCCTTTTGCTCCGGTGATGGTGGAATTTTTAATAAAATGATATTTGCCTAACGGCTCGTGTTCGTAAAAATATAAAGTTACGTGTTCTTGGTAATTCTTCTGAGTAAATAGGTGTAAAGATGCTAAGTAAAACGCAACTTTCACCACTTCCACGCTCATCCCGGTGGGGTAGGTGCGTCCTTTTACATTGCTTACAAAATCATATTGGTTTATTACTGCCTTGTGTACGGCTTCATCAATTAAGTGGGCATCGGTAAATACATTATCACCATTTATTCGTACAGCGTAGTCAAGTTCATTAGCTTCCATGCAATCTGCAAAACGCTGGCTCACGTTGTTCAATGAACCTCTAAAGATATCTATCTCATTTTGCTTGCAGTAGTTTGCAATGGGATCATCGGTGGATTCATCGGAAGTGGCAACAATAATATTTGATGCGTATGCGCTCACACTTAATCTGTCAAGTATGTGCGCTAATAAAGGTTTTTCTCCTAAGTTTTTAAGAATCTTACCCGGCAGTCTGCTGGAGTTATATCTGCAGATTACAATCAGTCCTACCTTCATTTACGCTCACTTATTTTTTTTGCAGGGATACCGCCAAATATTTCGTTGGCTCCAACTACTCCGGAAACAACCGCACCGGCTGCTATAATAGCACCGTTTCCAATGCTTGTTCCTTTTAAAATTTTTGCTCCTGTACCTATCCAAACATCGTTACCAATCAACACAGGAGCTGTTGTGTTTCCCTGTTGGTTAATAAGTTTGCCCTTTTCTGCCACATGGTCGCTGTCTACCAAATAAACGAAAGGAGCAATAAGGCAATCATTTCCAACTGAGATGTTTTCTGACGCATAAATAAAGGTATGGAAACCTACTGTAGTGTTCTTCCCAATCTTAATTTGAGCCTGCTCATTGCAAGCACAAATCCTCGTGCCTTCTTTTAATACCACCCGGCTGTCAATAGATATATTGCGGGGGTAACGCAGTAATTCTACATTTTTATCGATAAAAACATCCTGTCCGAGAAATGCCAGTCTTCTTTTTTCACTTAGCTGCCTTAATTTATGTTTCCAGCTAAATTTTAGATGATTACGAAACTGATTGCTCATTTGACGATAGTAGTTTTTTTGGGAAAGCGTCTATATAACTATTGGGTGTAATATTAACTATAGTTACCTTTTTGGCTTCGGCAAACCGTTTTAAAACCCAATATGATTTAAAGGTAAAGTAAAATTTCTCTAATACCTCATGTAATTTTCTTGTTTGTGTGCTACCTCCGTTATACATTGGTTGTGCCACAGCCATATCTCTATAGTGGTTTTGCTTGGCAGCTTGCTTATCATAAAAATGCTTCTGACTAAGTAACACTTCATTGCAATCATCTACAAAAATTTCTTGCAGCCAAGAATGATCAGCCCCAGCTATTTCAATAGTCTCATATCCGAAATTAATACCTAAATAAATTGATGGTATTAATACATTATGTGGTCGGGGCATGCCTAACAAGCTACTAAAAGCCCACTTTTCGAACCAACTGAAACCTTCAATTGGTGTTGTAGCCATATAAAAAATTTTTATATGTGGATGATTTATAAATTTTGTATTCCAAGAAGTGTTTTTTTTGGCTATTGCTGGAATACAGAAAACCATAGGCCAGGTAGTTCTTTCGGCAATTGTATTTAATGTGCGCTGGCGCTCTAAAGCAAAATCGGCTTTGGCTTCTTCTGTGAAATATTCAGGTGAGCATATAACATAAATACTTGGCTTTAATATAATATACTCCTCGGTTCTACCGAAATAGTTAACGCAGAGGAGGTCTTTATTTTCAAGTGCTTTCTTATTTTGATTAAGAAGCGTTTGAAGAGAGGGGCCATTACCAAGTATTAAAAGACTGCTATATTTGTTTTTCAGAGGAATTTTTTTATCGCCAGCCGGAAAGAATAGAATTTTGAGCAAACTTAGTTTGCTATTCATCAAATTGAATATAAAATTCCTTACAGTAACAATCCACATATCAATTTAACATTCCTTGTAACACCCAAAATCTAAACCTCAGAAACATAATTGCTGCTTTAAATTTCCCACGCAAGCTGTAGCTTAAGAACAAATAAAAACTAGCTAACCATTTTACCACTTCCGAAGCATATTTATTTAATTTCTTGCCTAATCCCGCATTTTTCAGTCGCTTCATTTCACTACTTCCCACACCAATACCCAAGCCTTTAATATAAGCGATTTGTATTCGCTTTTCAGGAATAATGTGGCTTACAGCAACAGCAGGCACATAATGAATCAGTGCATTGCCTTTCCTAAGCCGCATAAATAGCTCTTTCTCATCGCCTCCTTCCAATCCATCAGCGCGCCTTCCCAAGTCGGTATTAAATAATCCGTATTGATCGAAAACCTGCTTTCTAAAAGCCATATTTGCCCCAATGGGAAACTTGTTTTTGGGAAATTCTTTGGTCTCATTGCCCATATCTAGTGCAGAAACCAGCGTGAGTAAATATTTCGACATCCACTCCGGTTCTTCACCTTCGTATTGAGGAATTATTTTACCACCTATGGCCATAACGGAGCTGTTTGATGTAAAGTGTTCCGCTAATTGCTTAATATAATCTGGTTTTACAAATGCATCATCATCCAAAAAACTGATGTATTCCCCCTTTGCTTCCCTAACTCCTCTATTTCTGGCATAAGTATGCCCTTGGTTCTTTTCAATAAAATAGCGTAGCGGGCGATTAGGGTATTGCGCAATTACCCTTTCTATGATTTCTCTGCTGTTATCAGTGCTCATATTGTCAACTACAAGCACTTCATAGGCAGCACTATTTTCAGTCTGCTCAGCCAATAAGGTTAAACATGTGCCAATGTATTTTTCTCTATTATAAGTACAAACCACTACTGATACCATGATGCTGTTTACTTTTTTATGAAGATGTAAACAAGGCCACCAATAGTAATTAAAATTAGCAATATGGAGCTAATGAGCATTACTTTATTACCAATAAAATAAGCCGCAGGCTCAAACTTGAATGTGACGGTATGGCTTCCGGACGGTATTTCTAAAGCCCTAAGCACATAATTAGCCTGAATTATTGGCACTTCTTTGCCATCAATTAGCGCTTTCCAGCCTTTAGGATAGTAAATTTCTGAAAATAGCGCAATGCCTTTACCAGAGCTAGTCGATTTATATACGAGTTCGTTAGGACTATAGCGCTCCATTGTAATTTTCCCAGTTCCCAAATTATCTGTACTAACTTCTGCAAATTTCCGGGTATTAATTACGGCTGTAGTTTTTGTATCAATTTCACCTAATTTGGCAATGCTTTCATCGGCAGAGCTGCTCTCCACAATATTAGATACAAACCATGCATTGCCGTTGGCTGCACTATTGCTAATTACTTGTGCTGCTTCATTCCCAAATTTAATGTATTTGGCGTTGAGCATATTAACTACTCCAAAGCTTGATAAGTCCGTGTTGCCTGCTCTTAAGCCTTCAACAAGCGCAGCCATTTCTGCTTGTAAATGCCTGTCAATTATGTCCTGATACCTGCGCATTTTTGCACCGTGATACCCACCCAGCGAGGAGTGGTAATAGGATGTTTGTGCCTCATTAAAAGGGTTGTTAAGGTTAAGCACCCTGTAATGGCTCTTATCTTGGTCTATTGTTTTGTCAGCCTCACTCTTATTAAAGAATGCTTTTTTAGGATTTTTAACAAAGTTTTCTTCATTTAGATAACGCTTGCTTACCGGTATATAATCTAATAAAAGAAGTGCGCCTATCAAAGCAACTGCAATACTCGATTTCAATTTCTCTTTATGCCACATCCATATAGTACCAATTGTTAAGCCAATCATTAACATCGACCTGAGTACATCTGCCCGCGCCATGGAAGCGCGCTGATTTCTAATTAGTTCAACCAACCAGGCTTGTTCGGTAAATCTTTCATCAACCGGAGCTCTAAAACCTAAAATATAAGTGGCAATAAGTAGCAGCAATAGAATAACACCAATTGTTATTACCCCTTTAAAAAATGCTTTTTTATGTGTTTTGAAACCATTGTCTAATAATTGTTGCAAGCCGATAAAACCAAGCAGAGGCATGCATAAAAATGGTATGGCTACAGTCATGGAAACAGATCTGAATTTATTGTAGCCCGGGAGGTAGTCGAAAATGAGGTAGTTGAAAAACTCGAAATTATCGCCCCAAGAGAGTACAATTCCCAGTATTGAAGTAGCCACCAACCACCATTTAACAGCGCCTTTTACAATAAATGCTCCAATGAAGAAAAGAAAAATGGCAACAGCTCCTAAATAATAAGGGCCGCTGGTAAAAGGCTGATCGCCCCAGTAAGTGGGTACGTTTTTAACAAATCCTCTTATTTGACCTTGACCGGCTCCTCTTGCTTTCAGGCCATCAGCCAAATCGGAATTCATATCCACGGCTTCCTGAGTTGCGCCTCCATAGAAATTAGGTACTAAAAAGGTAAGCGGTTCCCATACGCCATTACTCCAAGCAAATGCATAATCTCTATCCAAACCGCCACTGGTAGATTGTGTATTGCTGCTGAGTTCTGAAGCACCTCTTATTGAAAATTTACCATATTCGTAAGCTGTCCATATTTTGCCTAAGTTGGCACAAATACCTAACGTTACTGCCAGCAATAGTATGCCAATAGTCTTCGCAAAGTTCGGTAGCTCTTTATTTTTTATTGCTTCAATAAGCTTAAAAAGCCCGTAAACTAACAACAATAAGCATTAAATAATAGGTAATTTGGTAGTGGTTTGAGCGTATCTCCAGTGCCATGGCAAGTGCTGTAAGAATAAAACCCAGTAAATATTTCTTTCTAAAGGTGAGCACTATTCCGGCTAGTACCGCAGGCATCCAACTTATGGCTGCTACTTTCCAGATGTGCCCTGCCTCTACTGAAATAATAAAAAATGAATTAATGCCATAAGTTAAAGCTCCGCCAATGGCCAGGTAAGGATTTACCCTGAATACCAACAACAAAATGTAAAATGCTAACATAGCCACAAAGGTGTGGCTCGCAGGGGAGGGAAGTCCTAAACTTACTACTTTTTGAATATATTTTGTTAACTCACCCGACCATTGTACATTAATTAAATAGGCCGGCATCCCACTAAACATACCGTTTGTCCACAAGGCTTCCTCACCTGTATCTTCTCTATACTCTACTATGTCCTGATTGGCCCCGGCACCCTGCAAAATATCATTTTGGTTGAGTTGCTGCCCATCAAAAAAAAGCGGGAAGTACATGATTAAGTTCACTGCAATGAATACTACAAGGGCAATTATATGAGGAGTTACCTTTTTAAGGTTTACTTTGGAGGACATACAGATGTTTTAATATTAAAATAGCTATGCAATAATAATCAAATAATAAATCGCTCACAATTTAACATCCATCGCTTTGTAAATATTAGGTCGGTAACTGG
This sequence comes from uncultured Cytophagales bacterium, assembly GCA_963832285.1. Taxonomy (GTDB): domain Bacteria; phylum Bacteroidota; class Bacteroidia; order Cytophagales; family Cyclobacteriaceae; genus Marivirga. Next base: position 1,459,283 of record CAWHTP010000008.1, on the reverse strand, counting down.
TTTTTAGTGAATTGGTGATAGGCTATAGAAATAAAATGTGTAAGTTAACAGCACTAAATTAATCTACTATGAAAAAGCATTTTTATCTCATCATCATCCTAAGTATTTTAACCACTGTAGCTAAATCTCAAGATTTTAATGCAATAGCCATGCAAAAAGCTGCTGACATTGAGGCAAAGGTAATTGAGTGGAGGAGGTATTTTCATGAACATCCGGAGTTATCGAACAGGGAGGTAAACACTGCTGCAAAAATTGCTACCCACCTAAAAAGCCTCGGTATAGCCGTGGAGGAGGAAGTGGCCATTACCGGAGTAGTAGGCATTTTAAAAGGTGCGAAGCCGGGGCCGGTGGTAGCATTAAGAGCCGATATGGATGCCCTGCCCGTAACCGAAAGGGTGGATTTGCCCTTTAAATCGGAAGTGGTGACCACCTATAACGGACAAAAAACAGGAGTGATGCATGCCTGCGGACATGACGCGCACATTGCCATACTTATGGGCGTAGCCGAAGTATTAAGCAGCATGAAAGCCGATTTACAAGGAACAGTAAAATTTATTTTCCAGCCGGCAGAAGAGGGCCCGCCACCGGGAGAAAAAGGGGGTGCCAGCCTGATGGTGGAAGAAGGCGTGCTGAACAACCCTGAGGTGGATGTAATTTTTGGTCTGCATATAGCAGCAGGTACTCCCGTTGGTCAAATAAGCTATAAGTCGGGCGGGTTTATGGCAGCTTCCGACCGTTTTGAAATAACCGTAAAAGGCAAGCAGGCGCATGGCTCCACGCCTTGGGCTTCGGTTGATCCTATCGCCATTTCCACACAAATAATAAATGGTTTGCAGTACATTATTTCCAGAAATGCTGAATTAACCAAAGAGGCAGCCGTAATTACGGTAGGTATGATACAAGCAGGGGTGCGGTACAACATAATACCGGAAGAAGCGCGCTTTGTGGGCACTATTAGAACTTTGGATATTGGCATGCAGCATATGATTCATGAAAAAATTAGGGCTACTGCCGAGCATATTGCCGCTATTGCAGGAGCTACTGTGGAGGTGATCATAGAAAATAATGCACCATTAACTTATAATGACCCTGAGCTTACAGCTCAAATGATTTCAAGTTTTGAGAAGTCGACCAAAAAGGACCAGGTGGTGGCCATAAAAGCGGTAACCGGTGCGGAGGATTTCTCTTACTTTCAAGAGAAAATTCCCGGACTTGTACTTCTTTGTAGGCGCCAAGCCGGCAGATCAGCCTTACATACAACCATTAACAGGCCACCATACACCGGACTTCATGCTCAATGAAAGCGGCATGCTTACCGGAGTAAAAGCCATGCTAAATTTAACGCTGGATTACATGACGATGGAAGAATTGAACCAAAAGTGCTTGTATTACTCTTTAAAAAGCTATGATAATTTTGCATCGAAAATTTGATTTAGCATATTTAGGTATAATTTTCAATTGTGAGGAAAATAATTAGTGAGCTAAACGATGGGGCTTTTGGTATGAATGCGAGTAGACAGGCGGGAATGTTGGTGTAGAGGTAGGTTCTACCCTTCTTGATAAAAAGATTAATGCTGATCAAATTTCAAATACAGGTAAAGCCATTCTTGGCGATTCATTGGATACGGAAACAATTATGCTATCGAATCATAAAGTAGATTAGATCATCAGCGATATACAACTAGGTATTGTTGGTATTATAGTAGGTCTTTTTTTTATTTGGCAATCTTTTAAAAGAGATAAAGGAATAGAGAAGCAGGTTGAATGGGTTCGGGTCCATTACAAAATGACTAGATTAGGGCTATTAATATTAGGCATATTTATTTTATTTCTGGGGATTTGGCTACTTATAAAGGACTTTATTTAATTCAGAACCTACTTTAAAGTAGGCCATTCATCTATCCCATGTTGTCAGCGGCTCGCAGAACAGAATTAAATCCTTTAAAAACTGCTACAATAACTGCAGGAGTGTGTTCAGATCTTCTTATTTTTTGAAATCCAAAAATTCATTTTTATAAAGCGTATTTTTGCTTTAGAGCACCCATCGTAGGGAAGATTGAGAATTTCTTTTGTTTGCCAGGCATATAGAAACGCTAGATTCCTGATAACATCCTTACGCTGCGCTGCGGATATTTTAATCTCCGCTGGAAATCGGGATAAATATGACGATTTTTTTGTTCTTTTAATATCTTGCCAAAGGAGGTAATAGCGCTTTGAACCCTATCTAGGTGTAAACCTGCCAGCTCCCACCGTCATCTCTGAATTTTGCGCAAGGAAAATATCAGGTATCTCTTGTTTGTGAATTGCTCTAGTCGTAATCCCTGAACTACGCTTTCGAGCGTGGAATGTGTAATCTCCAGTCATCTAATAGCAAAATACTCTCAAAGTTATTATCTTGAAGATTAAATTAAGTTTAGCTTTCATTCTATCTATATTCACCAAATGCATAGTTATGATGTTCACAAACGCTAGCTCAAGCAATTTCCTTATAACAATACAAGGAAACAGCAGAAATAAACAAGAAAGCAAAAATAAGAATGATAGATGAGGTCATGGAAGGTAAATAGAAAAACTGTAAATTTGAGAGATAAATTAAGTATGTAGATAGCCACATGAGAATTTAAATAATGTAAATGAAGCAAACACACGCGCTCTCTGTTGATTTATACTTTTGTTATGCCGAAAATACTAGAATTAAATGGCTACCGGTTCTTTTTTTATTCCTCCGAAGGAAATGAGCCGTGTCATATCCATGTTCAGAAAGGATCCGGTGATGGTAAAATTTGGCTGGAGCCTAAAGTGCAGGAGCAATATCTGGAGGATTTTAAAAATCAGGAGAAGAAGCAGATCATGGATATTATAGAAAGCAATAAAGATTACATAATAGAGCAGTGGTATGAATACTTTGGAAGGAAATAAAAGCCGTTTTGACCCAATTGATAGCCTCATTTTCGAGGAACAATTACGCATCCAAAAATTATTTTTTGATGTAGAGCTAGATTTAATGCTTATTGTACTTAATAACAAAAAAGTACTGCAGGAGTCAATTAGTTCATTCAAATTATTAAGAGGAGCCAGCAAAGAGCAATTGGAAGCTTATTATATCAGCCGGACAGGGGTGCACTGGGAAGCGTTGGATGAAGATTTGAGTTTACGGGGATTTCTAAAGCGTGCCATGCTTTCAAGTGTGGAACCATCAAGGAAATTAGCCTGAAATGTCTCGCTACAATAGTTTCCAACTCAGGTTGTATGACCCCATCACAGGCCGCTGGTTTGCACCTGATCCTTATGGGCAATACCCCAGTCCTTATTTAGCCATGGGCAATAATCCGGTGAGTAGTGTGGATCCGGATGGGGGGTTTAATCAAGGTGTAAATTCCAATGGAGATGTTGTATTTGATGATGGACTTGATGATGGTAATATATTTTTAGTAAATGCTGATTTTTCTGGAGAAATAGGTGATTTAGCAACTTTAATGGCTAACTCAGTTCAATTATTTAGCGGTCAAGAATTTATTGGAACACCTACACAGATGGAAAATTATGTATTATCACAATTTAAGTTTACTGGATTACAAAGCTTCCCTACTGTTTCTACAAACATAAATGCAGGAAAGAATAGTCTATCTGTTGCTTCTAGGGAAGCGAGAATAAGAGCAAATGGAAATTATGAAGTAAGAGGAAAATCGTATTCTGATTGGGTCTTTTCAATAAACTATTCCAAAGGAACAAAATCCACTCTATTTTCAGATGTATATAACTTAAGGAATTCTCTAGAACGTGAAAGTTATCATGCAAATCAGACTACTGGAATTATGCATAGTTATAATGAGTGGAAGACTTTTGCATCTGAAAGGACTTATAAACAGTGGAGTGAGCACGGAGCGATTAATTATCAGAGAAACCATAAAAGTTTTAACTGGACGACACCTAGTTATTCTCAGGGAGTTCAGAGATACTATAATTCTTATAAATAGATGAGATTTACCTTAGTACTAGCTATTGTCATATTATCAAGTTGTCAGAGTAAGATGATAAACAAAATTGATTTTAAAATAGCTCCTAAATTTTCTACGTCAGATGATGTGAAATATGTGAGCGATGAATTTGATATAACCACTTTAGATACTCTTAAATTAATCATTGATTGGAAAGCGTTTTCTCACGATTGTTATTACGAGGAAAACAGGGATTTAATAAGGAGGTGCAATCAAAAGCTTTTTTGTATTATTGAGAGGATTAAATTCAATGAATTTATTATTGAGGATGAATATGGTGAAATGAATTTTTTGACCAATGCGAAACCAGTTGATGGAGAAGTTTATCCTGTAAATGATATTAATTGTATGGAGGACTGGTTTACGGATTATGAGATTTTACCTAAACAGTCAAAGGTGATAAATACACCTTCATTAATATTCGATTACTTAAGAGTTAGACCAAGAAAGAAAAAAGTAAGATTACACTACTTATTTAAACCTAATCCTCATCAGTCTCAAGAAGGGTATAAAGAGTTAATACTATCCTCTGATTGGTTTATCCACAAATAATATAAACAAGAAAACCAACTCCTAAACCGTGGTGCGTGCCTCCGCGCTCCACTTATAATCTATTCTTACATTAATTGACACCAAAAAACTCTGACAGCATTCGATTTACTAAGCTGTTTAGCAAGGATATAAACTATGGTTAGTGGGTTCGCAGCCCTCTCAAGTTTCTTGTTGCTGGTGTTATCACCGGCAACTTTTCTGATGAGGTTCTTTCATGATGAGAAAAATATTTTTGGGAGCCGTAAACCATGGCAGAAAGTCGGGTCTATAGAACAATTGAATTTACATTTATTCCGGCTAAGAGAGCCTTAAAATATACAAGCGTAGCAGATGCTACGCTTAGTTTCCAATCTGGAGTACTATTTTTTTAACCAATCAGAACGGTTCCGACTATCGTCTGACCTATGGCGCCCTAAGCCGTGGAGCGTGTCCCCACGCCCCACTAATCGTTTATTCTTGTGTTAGCATCAGGTGGTGTTATAAAAGCGGTAACCGGTGCGGAAGATTTTTGAAGACTTATCCCATTATCTATCCAGAATGTAAACACACAGATCAGCGAACAGTCTGCTAGATATTCTTACACAGGATACTTTTATTTTTATCAGCCGTTATCAGGATATATTTTTTCTATATGCACAGATGAAACGTTTATCAGGGTTTATAAAATTCAACTTCCATGAGCTTCAAATAGTCCAAAACGAATTACTCAGGGATCATATTAAGTAGTTCGGCAAGTTCTTTATCGGTTAGTGTTTCTTTGTACGCTTTATCGTAAATAGCGAGTAAAAAGACTGTCTTTTCAGTTACCACGATGTTAGTAATCACTCTGGCACCACCAGACTTACCTTTGCCTTTTGAAGAGATTGCTAGGCGGATTTTGAAGCAGTTTTTACCAATGGGTGTTCCTTAATTCGGGTTGTCAGCTAAGTCATCCAGTAGCGTAACAAAATCATTTTTAAGAGAAGAATATTTTCTAGCCAACCGTTTTAACTGCTTATCAAACGGAGGAATAGAAAGAACTTCAAAGCTCATCGAGTAGCTCTCTTGCCGGACGTGCCTTCATCTTGCCCTCCCTTACCAGTTTAAGGTTTTCAACAGCTTCTTTAATATCTTCCATTAATACAGCCTTCTCATCCGACAAGGGCTTTGCCTTCACGAAAGAGAAATTTTTAAGCACTTCCAAAAAGAAAGCAGCCTTCTCGTCTTTAATATCTAATAGTAACCTCATGATGTGCTTTTCTATAGTAAACATATCTATTTAATATTAAATTTCACAGATACATAATTGTTTTTTTTTGATTCTACTAGGGCAGGTTCCGGTTAGATCGAGCATAAAGTTTGTGCTAGCCAGCTGATATATTCAGTTACAGTTAGTGACATATAATATTTGGCATAACAGAATAAAAATAATAGCGCTTTCTGTTTACCTCCATCATTTAAATCATCGCGCTATCAATTCACCACCATTTTCAACATTTACCTTTAAACCGGGGTCTCCCGTATAAAAAACTCTTCCGGCATTTTCAATACTACCCACTAAAGAGTCGGTAACATGCACCAAAATGTCATTATAACCGCGTTGTAAAAAATCAACCCGCTTGGCTCGTAAATTTGAGCAATCATACTTTCCATCATTAAAATAGGCTAGTATTCGCAGAATTTGTGTTTTGCCTTGCCCATTAAAATTGGAGCTGGAATTACCGGAAAAAATGGTGAGCGTATTATCAACTGTTAAATTGATCAGGTTGCTAACATCTTTGCAAACGATTCTTACACTGTTTCTCAGCGTGTCGGTATTAGTTATATTTCCTGCAGTAAGCGAGTAAATATTGTTGGTGCCTTTATTTGTATGGTAATTGATAAGGGGTCGCTTAAAATCTCTCACAAAATTACAGCTGTTGCGATTTCTGAGTATAATGGAATCTTTCGCATACTCAAAAGTTATTTCCGGAATCAGGTTTTCATAATATACCAGTTCGAAATAGACAGTATCATCTTCCACTATGTTAAGGGCAATGTCATCATAAATAACCACATCGTTAAAAGGTTTGTCGCTTGTTAGTATTACCGTCTTAGCTGACCCTGCCTTTTGGAAGCAATCCGGGGCATTCAGAGAATTGCATCCTACATGAGGCATTAGCACAATTACAATCATTAAGTTAAATAAGCTATTATTTCTCATAGTTTATATCCTACTGAAAACTCTATGGCTTCGGCCGTGGCAGCATGTACTTTTAAGCCTATCTGCGCTACAGCGTGTTGTAAAAACTCATATTTTAAGCCATAACGTTGATAAACCGCATGGTTCGATTTGCTAGGATTATACACATACATACCAAACTGAGCAATAAATCCCAATTTATCCGCTTTAAGCTCATGCCCTACAAATAGCCCTGCTCGCCTGAAATCAGGATTATTATTTCTCTGCCTTTGAAACCAAGATTCACGTATATTTTCCTTCAACGATTCGCTATGAAAATATTCTACACCCATTTGAAGGTCGCTCTTTTGGCTTAGGTATTTTTGCGCAACCAGCGCAAAGTTGAAGAATGGTTTGGCCACCCTGTTTTGCAAGCTAAGTACGTGTTTTCCGGTGCTAAACAGGCCGTAGTATTTAAAATTATAGGTGTTTTTTGGTCGAGCGACTATCGCGTCTTCCAGAATTTTTGCTGTAGTTAGTCGGTAGGAGCAGCCTATATTAGCAGTTACCATGTTAATACCCCTGTTCGGTAACGATTGCGCGCCATTACTGGCATGGGTAATATTTATGTTGGGCGTGAGCTTAAAGTTATTGTTAATTTTTATTTCATAGGTTAACCTGCTCTGTATCAAAAAGGTAAACGGACTGCCAACCATCGTATTCTGGTTGTTTTTATCTCTATCGTAAGGGTTGGTGCTGTACACAACACCGGTACCAATTCTAACAAATAAATCAGTGAATTTTCTTTTATCCAGCGGGATGTCCAGTGCTGCGGAAGCTATAAATAACTCGCCTAATTGTTCCTCATTATTCAGGTTATAATAGGAGATGCCGTAATTTACAACCGGTTTATTGTATAAGCTTTCCCAAGTTTTTTTACCATTCAACTCCTGCCTAAAATTAAGTTCTACACCTTCTGGCGCAGCATTAATTAAGTGTTCTACCTTTGCCGAATGTGCCAAAACAAAGCCTCTAAACACCTGGCCATTAACCCACCAATCGTACGATTGCGCACTTAGATTATGCGAAAGAAGCAAAAATAAACTTAAAAGGAGGTATTTGGATTTCAATGTTTATACGGCTACAGGTGCTTTTATATGCGGATGGTGCTGGTAGTTCACTAATTCAAAATCATCAAAAGAGAAGTCAAAAATATCTTTGATGGCCGGATTGATTTTCATTTGAGGCAGAGGGTAAGGTGTTCTACTTAATTGCATTTCTGTTTGCTCCATGTGGTTGGAATATAAATGTGCGTCACCCAGCGTGTGCACAAAATCGCCAGCTTGTAAGCCACAAACCTGCGCCATCATCATGGTTAGTAAACTATAAGAGGCAATGTTAAAAGGCACGCCTAAAAACACATCGGCCGAACGTTGGTATAATTGGCACGAAAGCTTACCATCGGCCACATAAAACTGGAAGAAGGCATGGCATGGAGGTAGCGCCATATTGGGTATTTCAGCCACATTCCAGGCACTCACAATCATTCTGCGTGAGTTGGGCGTATTTTTTATTTGGTCAATCACTTCTTTTATCTGATCTATATGTTGGCCGCTGGGAGTAGGCCAGTTGCGCCATTGCGAGCCATAGACAGGTCCTAAGTCACCGTTCTCATCCGCCCATTCATCCCAAATGGAAACCCCATGGTCTTTCAAATATTTAATGTTGGTTTCGCCTTGCAAAAACCACAGCAGCTCATGAATAATAGACCTTAAATGACATTTTTTGGTAGTAATCAGGGGAAAACCTTCCTGTAAGTCGAACCGCATTTGGTAACCAAAAACGCTCTTGGTGCCGGTCCCGGTTCTGTCCCCTTTTTGAATGCCATTGTTCAAAATATTCTCCATTAAGTCGTGGTACTGCTTCATATAGTTTTATTATAGCTCAAAATTAAAAATTACTGGCTTACTAACTCATAATTTCTTTAATAATTAACTACAGCCCCCAAACAATAGTGTAGCGAATCAATTCTTATCTTTAAAAAAAGAAAACTGTATGAGAGGCGTTAAGAAAGTTAATCTTCCGAGTAAAACATGCCCCATGTGCAACTTACCATTTACATGGCGTAAAAAGTGGGTAAAAGATTGGGGCAACGTTAAATATTGTAGTGCCAAATGCAGAAAATTAGCCAAAAATACGACAACATCATGAAGATTTTTACGGTTGACGAAATAAGAGAAGCTGATAAGCAAACTATTGAAAAAGAACCTATTAGCTCATTAGAATTGATGGAGAGGGCCAGCAAAAGGGTAGCTGATTGGATTTTAAAGAAATATTCCAAAAAATACAAGGTAGTGGTACTTGCCGGCACGGGCAATAATGGAGGCGATGGCTTGGCAGTGGCGCGCCTATTGCATGGTTTTGGGTATAGCGCTAGTTTGTATTTGCCAATGGGCACAGCCGGGTCCGATGATTTTAATGCCAATTACGAACGGTTGAATGGGCATAATATACCGCAACTAACTGAAAACGTGCAGCTTGAAAATTTTGCACGGAATACGAAACATGTGATATGGATTGATGCCCTTTTTGGCTCGGGTTTGTCTAGGCCTATTGAGGGCACGATTGCTGAAACAATAGAATATATTAACGCTTTGCAGGGAGAAAAAATAGCGATTGACATACCGTCAGGTCTTTTCGCAGATAAATCTTCTGGCAGCAATACAAATTTTAAAGCCCATTACACGCTAAGTTTCCAGTTTCCTAAGTTAGCTTTTATGTTTCCTGAAAATGAGCAAACAGTAGGGACTTGGCAAATACTGGATATTGGGCTTAACTCGAATTACATTCAAAAAACCCCTACAACCTATCATTATACCGAAAGCGTGAAGATACCGCCCGCTGCTAAGTTTGCTCATAAAGGGAAGCGGGGTAGATGTACTATTATAGCAGGTAAGTATGGCGGTATGGGAGCAGCAATTTTAGCATCGAAGGCCGCTTTGCACAGCGGTGCAGGCCTTATTTCGGTTCAATCGTGTAAAAAAACGGTAGCAGTCATTCAGCAGGCAATACCCGAAGCACTTGTTTATAACGATGAGCATGAGCAATACTTGGGCGATTATATGACCTATAAAAACCAAGATGTGCTGGTAGTGGGGCCGGCTTTAGGCTTTGCTGATGAAACCAAAAAACTTTTTGAGAAGATCATAATAAATTTCAAGGGTAAGTTGGTGCTCGATGCAGATGCCATTAGCTATTTGGCAGCAAAGCCCGATCTCTTACAAAAGTTACCAGCCGGCACTATTTTAACTCCGCATATTGGTGAATTCGATAGGTTGTTTGGAGACCACGATAATCAATTCGACCGACTAAAAACTCAAAGAACGGTAGCAGTTAAATACCAATTACTTATTGTGTTGAAAGGAAAATACACCTCCGTTGCTGATGTTAAGGGTAACATTTATTTTAATGCTACCGGCAACAGTGGCATGGCTAAAGGCGGAAGCGGTGATGTGCTGGCGGGATTACTAGGAGGGATGCTCGCCCAAAATACTGATGCACTAGAAACGACTATCAAAGCAGTTTTTTTACATGGGCTAGCGGGCGACTTGGCATCTGTAAATTATGGCGAATTTTACCTAACGCCATCTATTTTAATTGCAAACTTACATTTGGCACAAAAAATGTTAATGATAATACAATAAAATATAAAACTTACTTAACTTTATTTCCGTAAGTAACAAAAGTGAAAAAGAAGCTCATCGCATATTGCCTTATTTTATCCGGTTTATTCCTATTTCAACAAATAGGTCAGGCTAAAGTTAGCACGTCTGGCGTCACACCAAGTCCCATAATTGGTGAAAAATTTGAGCTTTTAGACGTTTATCCAAATCCTGCGATTGATTACATTTTCGTAAAATTTACCGACAAAGTTGCGTCTAAAGCAACAATTGAAGTACGAAGTTTTATAGGTAATAAAATGAAAGCGAAAACTGCAATTGAAAGTAGTAATTTAGTGAAGGTGGATATTGCTGATATGCCTGCAGGGCATTATTACTTATTGATTACAATAGATGGTGCCAACAACTTAAAAAAGTTTGTGAAGCGCAGTTAATATTGTTTTAAGCATATTTAACACGTACCACTCCTTTTACATTATACTATTAATGTTTCAAAAAATTTTATCAGAACTAAGGCTTTGTTAACAGTTTGTATGAGGTTTTCAATTTAAATTTGCCTTCGTGTTTAAATTATACTATTCGTTGAACAGCGCTGCGTTAATCGAACAGTACTACAAATTATGAATTGATACATAAATATCCGAGAACTATCTCACCATTCTCTCTTTCAAAAGGCAACGAAGGGGGATTTCTTTTTTCTGTAGAAGAATGTTGAATTAAATAGTACATCAATTTCTAGAGTAAGAGTACAATTATGATCTTAGCAATATAAATACCAAGCGTTAGGTAAGGCTAAGTCTAAAAAATTAAAATAGTAAGTTTTTGTACATATAATACGAGCATTTATGGTAAGAAAGCTTGCACCTACTAAAAAACTCCAGCAGTAGAAAATGACTTAGACCTAAGATTAAGTGTGCTTTTCGAAAGATTAACTGTTTTTTAGCATGCCCTGGATAGGCAACCCGGTGCTCTATCTGCCAGAGTAAAATTCACTTCAACTACCACACCACAGAACACGTTGCAAAACGAAGCGCAACACCTACCTTACAATTAAAATGTAGTCATTTCTTAATGTGCTGTATAATGTGTAATTTTCGGTACATTTTTAATCACTACTTCAACCTAATAGATGAATATTATTAAGAAGAATTTTTACTGGATAGTGGCCCTAGCCGTAATTGTGGCATTGATTTTTCAGATAGAATTGCTCAATCAAATTAGTAAGCCACTTTTAATGATTGCTCTGCTCGTGTTTTTTTGGAGTCAATCGGATAATAGGAAAAATGAGCGGTGGGTAAAGTTTGTTACCTTGGCATTGGTATTTTCTTGGTTGGGCGATGTGGTGCTTATGTTTACACACCTTAATTTTTTACTGTTTTTTGCAGGTCTTTCTGCTTTTCTGGTAGCACATATTGTGTACATTTTTGCCTTTGTAAAAGCCACCAATAAAGGTAAACTCACAATTAAGCTTAGTATAGTTCCTATATTCTTTTTAGTCTTTTTTACCTTGTTGGGCTACCTCATACTCCCATATGTCGATGCAGTCATCCAAGTGCCAATTACTGTTTATGCTTTCGTATTGTTATTAATGGTTTCAGCGGCATTTTTCCGCAAAGGCAATACCAATTTATTGAGTTTCCAATGGGTTTTTGTAGGTGCTATACTGTTTATTGTTTCGGATTCGTTGCTGGCTATCAACAGATTCTCGCAAACTATACCCTACGCCAATATTGCAGTAATGGTAACTTACATTATTGCTCAATGGATGATAGTAAAGGGATTGTTGTATCATAGACCAATAGATTCTTAAGATTTTTAGAATTTTAACAGAAGCTTCATCTGTTTCTCTGAAAAAAAGAAAAATTTTCAATTTTATTTACTTATTTATTTGAAGTTGTAGGAATTATTTTTTTACATTTGACGTATTAATCGGAATCAATTTATAAAGAAGAGGCGAGAGACAGGCTCCATGACCCTCTGGCAACCTAAGTAGTAAGGTGCCAAAACCTGATCCGAAATTGGAAACTATAAATTGTAAAAAAATGTACAATCACCAGCTTAGTGCTATCTGCACAAACTCACAATTGCCTCAAGGCATGCAATCACCAATAGGTTTTATCAAGTCTGTTAGTAACAACCTTTTTATGTGTTGTTGTTGTTGCTCAATGTGTTTGAGGAAATAAGAATCCTTACCACCATTCGGGTATTTATTGAGCAGTCTGCTAAGATCGCTTAGTAACATCCTCTTTCAAAAAAGTCATCTTTTTAACATCATTATTATGTCACATGCACTAAAACTTAGTGTGGCGTCTCAGAGCGATTCGCCCACTAGAGCATCAATAAAAGTTAGGGGTTTTAAGTTTGCCGTTGATGCACCTCAAGCATTTTCGGGAGGTAATAAAGCACCAAAGCCTTTTGAATATATTCTGGCAGGTTATGCCGGCTGCATTAATGCAGTAGCTCACCTCACTGCAAAGGAGTATGGCATTGAGCTTGAGGATTTATCTGTTAATGTATCGGGAGATATCAACATAGATAAGTTTTTGGGTAAGCCCTCCAATGACAGGGCAGGTTACAGCACAATTTATGTAGCTATAGTCACATCGTGCGAAATAGCGCCATTGTTAAAATCAAAATGGATTAAATCAATAGAATCAAGATGTCCGGTTAATGATAACCTGGCTAATCAAACACCCATAATTTTTCATTTGTCAAACTAATAAATTAAAAAAAAATGTCTCAAAATTTAAGATTCGAAACACTCCAGCTGCATGCTGGCCAAGAAGCAGACGCGTCCACGAACTCACGTGCTGTTCCTATTTATCAAACAACAAGCTACGTGTTCAACAATTCCGAACATGGCGCAAACCTTTTTGCCTTGAAAGAATTTGGCAATATCTATACGCGTATTATGAACCCTACCACCGATGTTTTTGAAAAGCGCATTGCAGCGCTGGAAGGTGGTGTTGCAGCAGTAGCAGTAGGTTCAGGGCAGGCAGCTCAGTTCATCGCACTCAATAATATATTGGAGTCCGGTGATAATTTTGTTTCCTCGAAGCATTTGTATGGCGGAACGTATAATCAATTTAAAGTAGCATTTAAGCGACTGGGAATAGAGGTTAGGTTTGCAGAAGATGAGGAAGCTAGCAGTTATGAAAAGCTTATTGATGAAAAAACAAAAGCTGTTTACACCGAAACTATTGGTAATCCTACTTTCAACATTGCTGATTTTGAAAGCCTATCGGCAATTGCCAAAAAGCATGGCATACCTTTAGTGGTGGATAACACTTTTGGCGCAGGCGGCTATTTGGCACAGCCTATAAAGCATGGTGCCAATGTAGTAACAACATCGGCCACTAAATGGATTGGCGGTCATGGCAATTCCATTGGAGGTGTAATAATTGACGGTGGTAATTTTAACTGGGGAAATGGTAAATTCCCAGCGTTTTCTGAACCTTCCGAAGGTTACCACGGATTAAACTTCTGGGAAACTTTTGGCGATAACAATCCTTTAGGTTTACCCAATGTAGCTTTTTCCATTAGAGCACGGGTAGAGGGCTTAAGAGATTTTGGCCCTGCATTAAGTCCTTTCAATAGCTTTTTGTTGCTGCAAGGAGTAGAAACACTCTCTTTGCGCGTGCAGCGTACAGTTGATAATGCGCTAAAATTAGCTTACTGGCTTGAAAAACATCCGTTGGTAGAAAAGGTAAACTATCCGGGACTTGAATCGAGCAATAGCTATCATCTGGCCAAAAAGTACTTAACACATGGTTACGGAGGGGTTCTATCGTTTACAGTCAAAGGTGGCAAGGAAGAAACCACTGAGATTGTAGACGGCTTAAGTTTAGTGAGTCACGTAGCCAATGTAGGTGATGCTAAAACCTTGATTATTCAACCTTCCGCCACTACGCACCAGCAGTTAAGCAACGAGGAGCAGCTATCAGCAGGGGTTTATCCTAATTTGCTGAGGGTATCTCTTGGAATAGAGCACATTGATGACATCATTGAGGATTTCAAACAAGCATTTGAGAAAGTGCACGAAAAGGATTATGCCGCAGTATAAATTATCCGATGATTTTAAACTAGAAAAAGGTGAGCGTCTAACTAACGCTCACCTTTATTATGAAACACTTGGCAATCCTGCAAATGAGCCCATTTGGATTTGCCACGCATTAACAGGTAATGCGACTGTAAAAGAATGGTGGCCTACTTTATTTGTTGAAAATGGGGGCTTTCTGGACACAGAAAAGCATTACATTATTTGTGCGAACAGTTTAGGGTCGTGCTATGGTAGCACCGGGCCCACAGGCGAAAGCGACTTTCCGGAAATTACTCATAGAGATGTAGTAAACGCTTTTGAGCAGCTTAAAGACTACCTGAATATTGACCAGATTAGCATGCTTTTAGGAGGATCTTTAGGGGGACAGCAAGCTTTGGAGTGGTCAATTATTTATCCGCAATCGGTCGATAAGCTGGTATTGATTGGCTGCAATGCAAAGCACTCTGCCTGGGGCATTGCGTGGAATCATTTACAGCGCACCGCCATTAACAACTCTGATGACGACAAGGGCTTATCATTGGCGCGAGAAATAGCGATGTTGAGCTACAGAAGTGCCGATGACTTTGAGCAAAAAGAGAAAGACTGGAAATCCTGCACTTCAGAAAATGTAACCTCTTATTTGACTTACCAAGGAGAAAAATTTGTGAAGCGCTTCAACAGTAAATCGTATTATTTACTATCTCAAATGATGGATAGTCATAATATTGGTAGAGAAAGAGCAGGACATATTGAGGCTGTTTTGGCTACTATAAGCGCTAATTGCCTTATTATCGGAGTTTCAACAGATTTATTATTTCCGCTTGCGGAACAACGTTTTTTATCGGATAACATACCAAATGCAAAGCTAGAAGTAATTACTTCAGCCAAAGGGCATGATGCTTTTTTGTTGGAAGGAAACCTCATTTCGGATTTTATAACCTATCATTTTTTCAGCGATTTAATAAGTGAGATTGAATAAGAGAAGAGTTGCGATGATGTAAAGGAATAGTCGTGTTTTATTGATGTAATAGCCGCAATAATTGTTTATGATGGAACAGATTACAAA
Source organism: uncultured Cytophagales bacterium (assembly GCA_963832285.1). GTDB lineage: Bacteria > Bacteroidota > Bacteroidia > Cytophagales > Cyclobacteriaceae > Marivirga. The sequence goes on along the minus strand of CAWHTP010000008.1, from coordinate 1,443,808 downwards.
AAGTTTAGGTAGGATCAATATTTTTCATTTACTTTCTCCCTCATAAATTAAAGACTATATGAAAATTGCTGTTTTATCAAGAAATACCAACTTGTACTCTACAAAACGCTTAGTTGAAGCGGCCACTGCCAAGGGACACGAAGCACTGGTGCTTAATCATATGTATTGCGATATTATAATGGATGAAGAAGGTCCTTCTATCTATTACAGAGGTAAAAGATTGGAAAAGATCGATGCAATTATTCCGAGAATTGGTGCCTCGGTCACCTTTTATGGAACAGCCGTGGTGCGTCAATTTGAAATGATGAAAACCTTCAGCGCAGTAGATTCGCTGGCCATTACCAGATCGAGAGACAAGCTGCGAAGCTTGCAAATATTATCGAGAAGTGGACTGGGTATGCCAAGAACAGCCTTTACAAATAAAAGTGAAAATGCCGGAAACTATATTCTGGAACACTTGGGTAAAGCACCTGTAGTGCTTAAATTATTGGAAGGTACGCAAGGTTTGGGTGTAGTGCTAGCAGAAACAAGAAAAGCGGCAGAATCGGTTATTGAAGCATTTGAAGGCCTAAAGGCTAGGGTAATTATGCAGGAATTTATAAAAGAGGCCGGTGGTGCCGATATTCGTGTGTTTATTGTGGATGGTGAAGTAGTTGGCGCCATGAAAAGGCAAGGCAAAGAAGGGGAGTTTAGAAGTAATCTGCACAGAGGAGGTTCTGCGAATGTTATCAAGCTTTCACGAGCCGAGAAGGCAGCCGCTTTATTAGCTGCAAAATCTATGGGTTTGAGCATTGCGGGAGTGGATATGCTTCAGTCTGGCAGAGGGCCGTTGATTTTAGAAGTAAATTCATCGCCCGGTCTGGAAGGTATTGAAAAAGCAACCGGTAAGGATATAGCAGCCAAAATAATTGAGTATATTGAAAGAGGTAAGCAGAAGAAAAGATTGCCTAAAGATAAGGTAAAAGCATAGCGTTCAATGGCGCATTGCCATTAAATATCCTTCGGATGCTTAATAAGTTTATAATAGGTGTTTTTTAATTTATCAGGATGCTCTCCATGTATAAACATTCTATAAACCTTTAGATTAGCCAGATTTACGCGGAAATAGCCGTTTACATCATATTTACGAGCCGATACGATTACATTTTTTGGTATTACACCGAATTTGTAAGTTCCCCAGAGCCTTTTTATCAGCTCAAAATCTTCCATGATTACATAGCGTTCGTCAAATCCATGGACCTCCTCAAATACAGATTTTTTAATGAAAAGCGTTTGATCGCCACCCCTGCACCAAAGAAATTTTAAACGAGTGAAAAGCGAATTTACAAATAAGAATGGATGTTTTGAATCGAACCTAAATCGATAGCAGCCAAAGTCGTAACCTTTATTAATATAGGTTTCAATATCTTTGACAAAAGTCCGTGGTGGTTTTACATCAGCATGTACAAAATACAGCAGCTCGCCCTGAGCAACTTTTGCCGCATAATTCATTTGGCAAGCTCTTGAAGCTTTTTGCGTGTGCAGTACTTGCACACCGCATGCTTCGGCTAGTGTAGCAGTATTATCGGTACTTGATGCATCGGAAACAATTATTTCCACCTCGTGCTCCGCAGTGGCTTGCTTTAAGTTTTTTAATAAGTTTTACGATATTATCCGCTTCGTTGAGTGTAGGAATTATTACTGTTAATTTTATATTTTTTCCTTCAGGCATCTAAGTTTCTGCTGTTTCCGTATATAACAATATGCAAACTTACGAATTATTAATTATGCGCAGATTTTATAGCTACCGTTGTATTACTATTTTTTTTAATGGGTTCTTTTTTTACCGGTAAAGCTCAGGGCAATATCGAAAAAGAAACAAATGAGTATGTAAAACTAAGTATGCAGCTTTTAGGAGCTGTAAGAAATGGGAACGATGTTTCTTCTTATACAAAGAAAATGGAATCACTTTCATTAGACAAGCTCGGAGAATCACTTAAAACAGATGAGGAGATTAAGGCTTTTTGGATAAACACCTACAACGCTTACGTACAAATTCTATTGAATGATAATCCTGAATTATTTAAAGATAGAGGTGATTTCTTTAAAGAGGACAGAGTGAAAATAGGAGGGGAGCTTCTAAGCTTTGATTTTATAGAACATGGTGTAATTAGAGGATCGAAAGTAAAGCTTTCAATGGGTTTTTTGAAAGATCCATTTGCAGGCGAACTGGAAAAAAAATTCAGAGTTGATAAAACAGACGGTCGCGTTCATTTTGCGCTAAACTGCGGAGCAAAGAGTTGCCCGTATGTAGCTATTTTTAGTGCTGTAAATCTTGACAACGAATTGGATGCCATAGCCAAACAATTTTTGACTCGGGTAACTGAGTTTAAACCAGGGGAAAATAAGGTGTACACCACTACTTTATTCAGCTGGTTTAAAGGAGATTTTTCAGATATGGGTGGCCCAGTTGGTTTTCTCAAAAAGTATAACGTTATTCCGCAAGCGGCTGATCCCAAAGTAGAATATACCGATTATGACTGGACTTTAGCCTTAGGTAATTTTACAGAGTTAAAATAAAATTGTTATTTATTGATTTTCTATGGTGTTTAGCTGATTTAATCTAATTTTTCAATTGGATTAAAGTTCGGCTAAACACCTGCTTTAACTGAGCCCGGAGCTAATATGTGTATAGCCATAAAGAATTTCCGTTAAAACGATAAGTAGTTTCTATAGGTAAGCTTGCCCTACTAAGCCATTGCCGGGTGCTATTCGTTTTTCCACAAATTTCTTCTCTGTCGCAGGCGTAACAGGCCTCCAACTGCATTTACGTTTCATTATCCTCTTCTTTAACTATAAACAATGCACCTTGCTGTGCGCCCATATATTTCTCTAAAAATGCTATAAGCTCATTATCATGATGATTCAAGTACATAGTGGTGTTTTCTAGCCAATGTACAAAATTCTGCCAAGCCATCACTTACCCATAAATGTTTGGAACCCCTTTCTTTGGCAATTTTCATTTTATCACTTATTTCTAATAAATCGCCCGCTAAGGTATCATTATTTAAATGCCCATTTTGCTCATTAAGTCCGTTCCTATTAATGTCATAATTACCTTCTGAAATATGTAAAATAAAATTAGAAGCTAATTGCATGTTTTTCATAGAAGTTTCCAACACATGAATACAGCCTTGACTTTTTGTTTCTTTTGTTTTGAGACAATCGAATGGCTAAAAACATAACAAATATTGAAATAATTAAAAAAAAGTCTGTATAGGATATGGTTGTATCTCACTCGCCTAAAAAAGACGTTCCATTAAAAACCCGGTAGAACCGATAATATTTATTAATTTACAATAGATTGAGAGGTAATTATGCAAAACCTTCAAAAACATTGTTGAAGGGATAGCCATTGATGGCGCACGCTTTAGCGGGATAATATTGAACTTTTGTATTTACGAGGAGGCGTTGGCGGAAAAATTATTGTTAAAATCCGCTGAGTTGCTAACTGAAGTGGGTTATATTTTTATACAAACATTGCACCCTTATACATTTCACCGCAACGGACAGCCATAAAAATGCGGTTGGGTGAATGATTCGTAGAAAGGACTAGCCGGTAATTTTTACAGCACTACATAAAAGGTATTTTCGTACTTTGCAAAGCTGGTCAGCCTTATTTCAAGCGGTCGATTTAAGCTTAGTAGATATAAATGAACCGACAGCAAATAATGCTGATTTATCATTGAGCATTACTTTTACGCTAAAAAAGGCAAATGAATAAAAATAAATATACAGCAATGGGCTTAATGTCCGGCACTTCTTTGGATGGGCTGGACTTAGCCTTGTGTCATTTTTACTTAACCGATGAAACTTGGCAATTTGAGTTGGTAAAGGGAAAAAGCGTTGCTTACGATACTTACTGGACACAGAAACTGCAACAAGCAGTAAATTTAAATGGGAGGGATTTGTCTCTATTACATAATGAATATGGTAAGTGGCTGGGTCATCAGGCAACTATATTTCTAAAGGAACAAACTATTGAGGTGGATTTAATTGCCAGCCACGGCCATACGGTTTTTCATCAGCCGAAGAAAAAATTAACACTACAAATTGGCTCAGGGCATGAGTTGGCTCGTGAGACTAAGCAAACAGTTATAAACGATTTTCGGTCGTTAGATGTGGCTTTAGGCGGTCAAGGGGCTCCACTAGTGCCCATTGGTGATAGGCTCATTTTTAATGAATATGATTTTTGTTTGAATTTAGGAGGTATCAGCAATATTTCGTTTGAGTCAGCAGGTGAGAGAATAGCCTATGATGTTTCTATAGCTAATATGCTGCTTAATAATTTAGTACAAAAGCTCGGTAAAAGTTATGACAAAGGGGGCGAAATAGCCCGTAGTGGTGCGCTGGATGAGCAATTATTTAAGCAGCTAAATGATCTGGTCTATCTAAAATTACCCCATCCTAAGTCCACCGGTTTTGAATGGTTTGATGAGCAAATAACGCCAATAATGGTACACAGAATGATTCTGCTGTTGCCGATCAATTACATACAGCGGTGCATCACATTGCCTACCAAGTGGCTAAAGCGGTGTTAAACGAAAACAAAGTTGATGCTAAGCTGCTCATAAGTGGCGGTGGAGCCAAAAATACCTTTCTAATGGAAACGCTAAAACATTACTTATCGGGCAAGGTAGAAATGGTGATACCGGCTAATGATATTATTGATTTTAAGGAGGCTATTGTCTTTGCTTTTATGGGTGTACTGAGAATCCGAAATGAAATGAACTGTTTGCGTTCAGTTACCGGAGCACAGCACGATAATAGTGGAGGTGTAATATATTTTCCCAATTAGTAGTAGCTTTTTTTGCTCATTTAAGTTGAACCCCACGAGCAGCTAATCCTTAAAAAGCTTCGTTAAAGGAGATGTAGAAACCGCTACTTTCCTTCCCAACAGCATAATCCAGCCTTACGTTAATATGCTTTTTAGTGTCAAAAGTAAACCTTAGCCCACCACCACCGGCAAAATGCCACCTGTCCATTCCGTACTGGCTAAAGCTCTCAGCTACCTGTCCGGCAGAACCAAATGCTACTGCGCCTATGCGCCAAAACAACTCTTGCCGCCACTCCAGCTGGGTTAGAAAAAGCTTCTTATCCTGAAAATACCCTTGAAAATACCCTCTCATTTTCTTGTTTCCACCCAGTTGGCTTAAACGGTTAAACGGAACACTCCCAAAGCTAGCCATACTGAAAATGTTGGTAGCTACCACGCTCTTATCAAGCGGAGAAAAATAATAGGCATAATCAACTGATAAGGTACTGTAACTATGGGTGCTGCCTGTAACAGTATTATTCCATTCCAAAAAGCTTTCCAAATAATGACCTGTTTTTGGGTAATATATACCATCTCTACTATCATAAATTAGTGATGGCCCAATGCCGCTCGTTCTATTATAAGCTGCGCCATTGTAGTCTGCTTGCTGAAAGCTGCCGTTGTTGTCCCATTCTATAATATCGTAATTTTCGAACCAATACCTTAGGCCAACAAACAGGTTTTGTCTGGTTTGCTTCATATAAAAAGCTCTTACACGCGGAAAAATTGCTCGGTATGTTGAAAATAATGCTGTACTACCCTCATTTCCTATACCATAAAACGGATAGGCGAAATTATAGAATCCTAGCTCTCCGGTGCTGCGCCAGTTATTTTTGTCCCAATACAGCTGAAAAGGAATAAAAATGAGCAGCTGGTCTTTCGTAGTGTAGCCTGCTGCCAATTGTAGTTGGCTGGGGTTTATAGGCTTTTCTCTGTCAATGAAGAAATTATAAAGAATGCTGGCACCAAAAAACAAGCCTGATTCGGGGGTATAGTAAACAACAGGTAAAGGGAACAATGAGTTGTCATCGGTTTCGTAAATTGCTGTGTCAAGATCAGTTATGAGGCTATCTTGTGAAAAAGCCAGATCTGACAATAATAAGCAACTACCTAATAGGATATAGTATCTTAGCAAGAAAAATTTATTTGAAGTATAACTCAAAAGTGAAATTTAAAACTGTTGCTCCTTTGATTGATTATTTATAATTGGTTAATTTAAGTGGCTTTTCATTCGGTTGCAAATAGCATTTAATAATTATTCATGAGATTTACGTTTTTGCTAGTTTTATTTTCAACGTTTTCGCACTTATTAACTGCTCAGGTACGTAATGATACGGATAGCTTATTAAATATTGTTGCAACCGCCCCTGACAGCAGCAAAGTAGATATTTATCTAAATTTAGCGGTGGCCTATCGAACCCTGAAAATCGATAGGGCTTATGAGTACGCATTAACCGCTCTACAATTGGCTAAAGAAAATGAATTATTGCATTTTGAAGCCGAAGCACATAATATTCTAGGTTCTATTTACCGAGTTTTGGGTGAATATGAAAAAGCAAGCACGCAACTACATGAGGCGCTAAAATTGAACGAGCTGCTGGGCAATGTCAAAGGGCTAGCGAACACGGCCAATAGCTTAGGTATTCTTTATTTTAATCAGAAAGACTATGAAAATGCACTTACCTATTATAATCGTGCCTTTAGCTTGGCAGACACTATAAAATATAGAGGTGGGTACGCCACTTTTTGCTTAAATATAGGTGAGGTTTATCAGGTAAGTGGCGATTATAAGCGAGCTACTGAGTTACTAGATAAGGCTCTTGTAATATTTACCGAGATAAACGATTTGGAAGGCCTCGCTTATTCCTACGGTGTGCTGGCAAAAATTAAAATAAGCAATGAGCTGCATAGCGCGGCTCTGGCAAATGTTACCAAGGCACTACAATATTTTAAGGAAGATAGAAACGATTTGGGTTATCTTGAATACAGCTTACTATTATGTGAAGTGTATCAAGCCTTGGGGAAACTAAATGAAGCGGAAAATCATGCCTTGAAAGCCATGGCATTGGCTCAAAAAATTAACACAGCACAATGGCGCATGAACTGCCATTTGAAACTATCAAAATTATACGAGCAAATGTTTAATTATGATAGGGCTTACCACCATACCGACTCAGCATTGCTATTAAAAACCAGTATTTTAGATCAGGAAAAACAGCGACAAATAGCCAACCTGCGCATCGTTTATCAAACCGAGCAGTATATGCAGGAAAATGAACTACTCAAGGTTGACAAAGAGCTTAAAGAGAAACGCATATCGCGACAGCAGGCAATAGTTGTAGCTATTACTATTTGTTTGCTGGCTATTATTATTGTTGCTTTTATAATTTACCGATCGAACATAATTAAGCAGCGTGTTAACAAATTACTAAGGATACAAAACCAAGAAATATTACAGCAGCGGAAAGAAATACAAAAACAAGCGGAGGGCTTAAAGCAAGTAAACCGAGAAATGTTGCTGAAGAATGAGCTGATTGAAGGCAAGAACAAGAATATTTATGACAGCCTGCATTATGCCAAAAAAATACAGACAGCACTTTTGCCGGCACGAAGCAGATTGGACAAAGCATTTGACGAAAATTTTATTCTCTACCGACCAAAAGATATTGTAAGTGGTGACTTTTATTGGTTACGGGAGTTTGAAGATAAAATAATGGTGGCTGTAGCAGATTGTACAGGCCATGGCATACCCGGTGCTTTTATGAGTTTTATAGGCCACGATATGCTCAATTATATTTGCAACAGTAATAAGACGCTTTCAACGGATGACATTTTAAATGAAATGCGAACCACACTGATTCATCTTTTAAGGCAAGATGAAAATAATAATAGAGATGGCATGGATATATCCCTTTGTATATGGGATAAAAATAAAAGAACGCTTGAATTTGCCGGTGCCAATCACTGTCTAATTTTTATGCAGCACAATAAGCTTCATCATATTAAAGGCGATAGAGCCACAATTGGAAAGGATGAGTCCAAAAAATTTGAGAAGTTTACCAAGCACACTATTGATGTTACCGCAGATACCACCTTTTATCTTTACACCGATGGATATATTGATCAATTTGGCGGAACACAAGGTAAAAAATTTATGCTTGATTCTTTTAAGGAGTTAATTAATGCTAACCACCAGAAGCAGATGAGTAAGCAAGAGCGTTTGTTTAGCTCAACACTTGATAGCTGGATGGAAAAGGAAGATCAAGTGGACGATATTCTTGTTTTTGCTTTCCGCTTAACAAATTGAAATTGTACAAAGAAGGCTGCCGCATCTTAGTTTCCAACGCCCACTTTTTGCAGTAAAAAGTACTACATATTCTTTCAGCCTTTACTTTTTTATGAAAGCACTATAGTAAACAGGTACTATAGGCTATGTGTTCATTTTGTAATTTATTTGTTCACAGACTCTTAGAAGTTCATACGTTTTTCTTATGCTATAATACTTCTTCCTGCTATTTTTGCATAATGGCAGAGCAAATAGTAATTCTTGATTTTGGTTCTCAGTACACCCAACTTATTGCCAGAAGGGTAAGAGAATTAAATGTTTATTGCGAAATTTTTCCTTTTTTTGATGCCCCTGCGTTGAGCTCAGATATAAAAGGCATCATCTTATCAGGAAGCCCCTGTTCAGTTAGGGATGAGGAATGCCCGCAAATTGATTTGGATAGGTATAGAGGAAAAGTACCCATTTTGGGAGTTTGCTATGGTGCACAATACATGGCTTTTAAAAATGGTGGGGAGGTACTTCCTTCCGAAATCCGAGAATATGGCCGCGCCAAGTTGTCCGCATTTGACAAAGAGCATCCGCTAATGCAGGGTATAAACCTCAACTCACAAGTTTGGATGTCGCACGGGGATACAATAAAAAAGCTACCTGAAAATTTCAAGGTTATTGCCAGCACTTCTTCCGTGGAGGTGGCTGCTTTTACTATCAAAGGCGAATATACTTATGGCATACAATTTCACCCGGAGGTAACCCATAGCACAGAGGGGAAACAAATATTAGAAAACTTTTTGGTTAATATTTGCGGATGTGCACAGGACTGGACGCCAAGCGTTTTTGCGGATGCGAGCATAGCCGAATTGAAGGCAGCACTTAAAGACGATAAAGTTGTTTTAGGCTTATCAGGAGGAGTAGATTCCTCCGTTGCTGCCATGCTTATTCACCATGCCATCGGTAAAAATTTATACTGCATTTTTGTAGATAACGGACTGCTCAGAAAAAATGAATTTGAAGAGGTGCTGGCCTCCTACAAGCACATGGGTCTCAATGTAAAAGGTGTTGATGCACGAGATCAATTTTATACCGCATTGGCAGGTATTTCAGATCCTGAAGGCAAGCGCAAGGCAATTGGTAAAACGTTTATCGAAGTGTTCGATCAGGAGGCTAAAGCCATTTCCGATGTGAAGTGGCTGGCTCAAGGCACCATTTATCCTGATATTATTGAGTCAGTTTCAGTAAAAGGGCCCTCTGCAACTATAAAGTCGCACCATAATGTAGGTGGGCTGCCTGCAAAAATGAACTTGAAAGTGGTGGAGCCTCTTAAAACACTTTTTAAGGATGGTGTCCGTTTGGTGGGTAAAGCTTTAGCAATTGACCAAAAGATTTTGGGCAGGCATCCATTTCCGGGGCCGGGTTTGGCTATCAGAATTTTAGGAGATATTACGCCTGAAAAAGTACAAATTCTGCAAGAAGTAGATGCAATTTTTATTGGGATGCTGAAAGAAAGAGGCCTCTATGATGATGTATGGCAGGCAGGTGCCATGTTATTGCCAATACAATCAGTAGGAGTTATGGGCGATGAGCGGACTTACGAAAGAGTAGTGGCTTTGAGGGCTGTAGAAAGTGTAGACGGAATGACAGCAGATTGGGTACATTTGCCTTATGATTTTCTAAGCGATGTATCCAACGATATAATAAATAAGGTGAAAGGAGTGAATAGAGTGGTTTACGATATTAGCTCCAAACCACCAGCAACCATTGAATGGGAATAATTTTAAAGGAATTTTTTAGTTAAAAATCAACATATGCGAAAACTGTTTATTGCTACAGCATTTTTATTTTTATTGGTGTTAAGTCATCAATTAATTGCCCAGCAGCCAAGCGATGACATTCAGGCTGCTTACTTAAAAGCGAAGGCTTATTTCCGCTTAGGTAATTACAATCAGGCGAAGGATGGCTTCAGCAAGTTGCGTGATGTAAACGAAAAAAATCCTTTTGCTTTATACGCCAATTACTTTTATGGTATTTCTGTTTACCAATTAGGCGATACCAGCGAAGCACTCGAAACATTTAGGAGGCTAAGCATTACGCATGATCAGTGGGAAAATAGGGAGGAGCTTAACATTTGGTATGGTAAAATACTGTTAGAGCAAGGCGATTTCTACAAGGGCTTGCAGGTGTTAAACAGCATTCAAGATCAATCCATAAAGAAGATAGCGGCTAAGATTAAAGCGAATGAGCTTGTTAAATATGACAGTCTACCAATACTTCAAAAGGGTATGGAGCTAAATCCCTATGATTCTGTGCTGGCACTTAGGTTAGCGCAGGTGATTGATAAAAAGGATGTGTTAGAACGCCCAGTTGAACTTCAAGAATTTCTCATTGAATCTTTCGGACTTAATAAAAGAGACTTTGACGTGATAGATAAAGAGGTATCTCAGATGAAGGAGACCTACAATGTGGGCGTAGTATTACCTTTTATGGCCAGCAGTCTAAACACTACCAAAGGTAATAAAGCCAACCAGTTTGTACTAGATATGTATCAGGGCATACAAGAAGCCGCACTTGAACTGAATAGCCGCGGTGAGCGAATCAGGCTATTTGCTTTCGATACCAAAAGAGACAGTATTGCCACGCAAAAAATTATTGACTCGGGTGATTTACTGCAAATGGATTTGATTATAGGGCCGCTTTACCCTGTTCCTGCAAGGCTCATTAAACCTTATTCTGAAAGAAATAAAATTAACTTGCTGAATCCGCTTTCAACCAATGCCGCAATTATTGGCAATAATAAATATTCATTTCTGATTAACTCTACACCTGAAACGCGCGCAAGGGTAGCGGCAAGGTATGCCTCTAATAATTTTAAGAACAAAAGAGCTACCATTTTTTATGGGCAAAGTGAAGAGGACAGACTTTATGCCTATGCCTATAAAAAATATTTGGAGCTAGATTCTTTTAAAATTAATTGGATTACACCGGTAGAATCTGCTGTGGCCTCTGCAGAAGTATTGAAAACATTAACAAACGTATATAAAAGAGTGCCTGGCGGTGGCGGACAAGTGTACATCTCCAATAGCAAAAAGATTAGAGTGGGCGATGGTGATTCGTTAATTTATTCGCGTGATAGTTTGGGACATATTATGGTTGCCACGGATCAGGATAAACTTCTTGTTTTTAATGTATTGAGTGCCGTAGAAACCCGTAGAGACAGTGTGCCGCTTATTGGTATGGAAAGCTGGTTGGATTTTAATCAAATTTCATTTGAGCAACTGGAAAGGTTGGGAGTGGTACTTGTAGGGCAAAATTATTTCGATTTTACCTCCGTGAAGGTATCAGCATTTAAATCGGCATACCTCCAAAAATTTAACCAGCTACCCACTCAGTACAGCTATTTGGGCTATGAGAGTATGCGTGTTTTTGCGGAGATGCTTTTCCGTTACGGAAACTATTTTCAGTATGGCCTGAATGAGGAAGGCTACCATGAGGGGTATTTATACAAAGGTTTTGACTATACCAATGCTAACGATAACCAGTATGTGCCCATATTGAAGCTACTCGATCTCGACTTGATGATATTACCAACTAGCGGTTCATATTAGTAAATGAAGTAAAAAGTAAAAGAATAATTATTAAATGCGCACATTAAAAAGGAGTAAAGAGTTATTTGAACAGGCACAAAGAGTAATTCCCGGAGGAGTAAATTCCCCGGTGAGGGCGTTTAAAGCAGTAGGAGGTGACCCAATATTTGTAAAGCGCGCTAAAGGGGCTTACATGTACGATGAAGACGATAACAGATATATTGAACTCATTAATTCTTGGGGTCCAATGATATTAGGTCATGGTAATGAGTTAATTGAGAAGGCTGTAGCTGATGCACTTTCAAGCTCACTGTCATTTGGTGCGCCTACTGCCAAAGAAATTGAAATGGCTGAGTTAATATGCTCTATGGTGCCTTCTGTAGAAAAAGTTAGAATGGTTAACTCAGGAACGGAGGCTACTATGTCGGCCATTAGAGTGGCTAGAGGATATACCGGAAGAGACAAAATTATTAAGTTTGAAGGGTGCTACCACGGCCATGGCGATAGCTTTTTGATAGCTGCAGGTAGTGGTGCTGCCACCGCAGGCATTCCTAATTCACCGGGTGTTACCAAAGGTACAGCTAAGGATACTTTAACGGCTCCATTTAATAACATTGCAGCGGTGGAAGAATTGCTTTATAAAAATAAGGGAGAGGTAGCCGCAATTATTATTGAGCCAGTTGCAGGTAACATGGGCTGCGTTTTACCACAGGATGGCTATTTGCTAGCATTGCGGAAACTATGCGATACGCACGAAGTTGTGCTTATTTTTGATGAAGTGATGACTGGTTTCAGGCTGTCCAAAGCCGGTGCGCAAGGCATATTTAATGTACAACCGGATATGACCACCATGGGTAAAATAATTGGTGGTGGCATGCCGGTAGGTGCTTACGGTGGTAAAAAAGAAATTATGGATTTTGTTTCTCCACAAGGGCCTGTTTATCAAGCAGGAACGCTCTCGGGCAACCCTATAGCCATGAGTGCAGGTATTGAAATGTTAAAATACTTGAATAAGCACCCTGCCGTTTATGAGCAAATTGAAACTTCTACAACATACCTGGCAAAGGAAATGAAAAAAGTTAATGTTGCTTTAGGGTATAATTACACTATTAACCAAATCGGCTCAATGATTAGTATTTTCTTTACCGATAAGGCAGTTGTAGATTTTGATACGGCAAAAACCTGTGATTTGGAACGATTCGGCAGGTATTTCCAAGGCATGCTGAATGAGGGCGTTTATTTACCCCCGGCACAGTTTGAGTCGTGGTTTATTTCAAACGCACTGTCATCCGAAGACCTTGAGCACATAGTTACTGCACATAAAAAAGTTTTAACTGCCATGATGTAAGCTATTTAGGTATTTAGCATTAAACTAAAGGTTTTAAATGTGAGCAAAATAGTTTTTATTCTTATATTTACCTTTGAAAAAAATACAATGGCGTGAAAAAATATAGCTTTGCTTTCTTTCTGATTACTTTTTTGGTTTGCAGCCAGCTGGCTGAAGCACAATTTCGCAGAGGCAGCACCAATAAAACGGTTACTTATGAGGAGATGTACAACGATCCTTATGACATCAACAAACTGTTTGTTGGTTTAACACCAATGTATGGCGATGTAAGCGTTGGTAATATCACCTCTGGTTTTGGTTTGGATGCCACTTATTATCTGAAGGATTTTATGCACTTTAAAGCTAATGTGCGAACGCCTTATTTTGCAGGAAGTGATTTCGCCCGAAGGGCAGCACAAACTAACGAGAATTTTGATGGCAGGGCACGCTCATACCTCTACACCGAAGCCAGCATATCTTATCATATCTGGGATAAGGAGCAAGAGTCGGAGAGTATGATTCCGCTATATTCAAAGAATTACCAGGGAGCACAATGGGCGGCAAAAGTGCCCAAAAGAGCTGAAATACCTAACAAAAGAAGAGAGATTTTCTTTGCGCGTTTAGGTGGTGTATATTATGAAACAACCAGTGAGCTATCTCGTGCTATCAATACGCAAGGAGTGAATGTACAGGGTATTGGAGTAGATGAGCCCTCAGCGGTTGATACCTTAAACGGAGGATCATTGGATCAATCTATCTTTGGCAATGTTTTGGGTTATGGCTTAAGTGTTGGTGCCGGCATTACGTGGATGAAGAATTTTGCAGCAAAGCCTGATAAAACTTATGAGGAGTTAGTAGACGACCACATTTTCACCACATTTATCGATTTATTTATTTTGCCCGTTATTACGGTAGAAGATTTTATACACCGGCCGGATGGTGCCTCTCAGTTTTTTAGGTACAGGGGCAGTGATATAAATACCTTCATGTTTGGCGGCCGGTTGGGTATTGACGGACATTTTAACCGTACGCTTGGCTGGGGTTATGCTGCTGAAATAGGCGTAAGACCCGGACTTGAAAAGCGCGGTTTCTATGGACTCATTAAAATTACCTTCCCTATGTACGGCACCAAGCTAGACTATAAAGTGGAAGCTTTTGGAAGGTAGAGTTCGGGTAAATTAGCGTATCTCTTATCAATTTTATTCAACGCGTATGCTTATTTGTTAAAAGAGTATGTAAAATGCGTTGCCTTCGCATAACATAATTAGAAAGCGCAAGCCTTCTAATTATAGATTCCTCAGCCTGCTGGCTGATTGAGTGTTGGGAATAACGACTTTTTTTTATTTACTACGTCATTCTTTGAATTCCCTTAGGAATTCTAGGAGAATCTGCTCATTTGGAACAGTTACTTTCTTTTATGCAGATTCCGATAAAATAACCTCGCTTATCCGGTCGTGTATTTATGGACTGAAGTACTTTATTGCATTAGATACCCCTAGAATTTTCAGCGCATTTTCCCACACCAAATTCGGGGATGACGTGTTAATTTACGAGGAGTTCTCTTAGAATTGCTAGTACGCACAGCTACACCAGATTCATTGAATGATGCACATCGCTATTTACTACGTCATTATCCGAATTCCCTAAGGAATTCTAGGAGAATCTACCTGATTAGCATGGCTACGGATTTTAAGGAGATTTTGATATAATAACATCGAGTGATACAGCCTTGTATTCAAAGATTGACTTGCTTTATTTAACAGATCCCCCTAGAATTTTCAGCGTATTTGCTCACACCAAATTCGGAGAATGACGTGTTAATTTACGAGGAATTCTCTTAGAATTGCCAGTACGCACAGCTACACCAGATCCATTGAATGATGCACTTCGCTATTTACTACGTCATTCTCCGAATTCCCCAAGGAATTCTAGGGGAATCTGCTCATTTGGAACAGTTACTTTCTTTTATGCAGATTCCGATAAAATAACCTCGCTTATCCAGTCGTGTATTTATGGACTGAAGTACTTTATTGCATTAGATTCCCCTAGAATTTTCAGCGCATTTTCCCACACCAAATTCGGAGAATGACGTGTTAATTTACGAGGAATTCTCTCAGAATTGCCAGTACGCACAGCTACACCAGATCCATTGAATGATGCACTTCGCTATTTACTACGTCATTCTCCGAATTCCCCAAGGAATTCTAGGAGAATCTGCTCATTTGGAACAGTTACTTTCTTTTATGCAGATTCCGATAAAATAATCTCGCTTATCCGGTCGTGTATTTATGGACTGAAGTACTTTATTGCATTAGATTCCCCTAGAATTTTCAGCGCACCAGACCAGACTAAATTCAGGGATAACAGTCGTGCAGATTTATGTTAGGTTTTCCTTTATAATACTGCTCGCTCGTAACGTCATTCCCTTGAAAACCTGCCTTCGCAGGCAGGAGGGAATCTGTTCTTTTCAACCAGAGGTTGGAATCAGCGTAAGATACTCGTCTTTTTGGGTGCTTATGGCTTTCTGTTAAATACGCTGTGTAAGCCCAAGCCGTTAAGCAAGCTTCGAATTCTCCAATAGATTCCTGATAATTTTCTTCCACCATTACCGCGAAGGAGGGTTGCATTAAGAAAATTTCCGGATGACAACTTTGAACGTATTGTAGTTATAAGAGAATGTAAATTCCTTCCATTATAAGCAGAAAAACGAATTCATTCCTTTCACAAATTAACTTATATCATTCATTCTCAGACAACTGAATGTTAAATACCTTTTCAGTGTAAATATACTAAACTTACTATGTCTTGCTAAATTTAGAATAGAATAATTGAGAATTAAATGTCCTATCTCATCTTTTTATATTCGTTGATTAATCCATTGGTAGAGCCATCATGCCCAATAACCGGATTGTTGTGTTCCAATTCAGGCAAAATAAGGTTGGCTAGCTGTTTGCCCAGTTCCACTCCCCACTGATCAAAACTGTTGACATTCCAAATGCTGCCCTGAACAAAAATCTTGTGTTCATACATAGCAATTAAGCTGCCGAGTGTATAAGGGGTAATGTGCTTTACTAATATGGAGTTGGTAGGTCTATCTCCCTCAAATACTTTAAAAGGAAGCAGTTTTTCTATGGCATCGGTTTGCATTCCTTTCTCTACGAGCTCTCGCCTGGCTTGCTCTGCAGTTTTACCTTTCATCAAGGCTTCAGTTTGAGCAAAAAAGTTAGCCAGCAATATCTGATGGTGGTCGCCCAGCGGATTATGCGATTGGCATGGAGCAATAAAATCGCACGGAATTAACTTGGTGCCCTGATGAATTAACTGATAGAAGGCATGCTGCCCGTTAGTGCCTGGCTCACCCCATACGATGGGGCCTGTTTGATAGGTGACAGGTGTGCCATCTCTATCAACTGATTTGCCGTTGCTTTCCATATTTCCTTGCTGGAAATAGGCTGCGAACCTATGCATATATTGGTCGTAAGGCAGGATTGCTTCAGTCTCCGCACCAAAAAAATTATTGTACCATATACCAATGAGTGCCAAAATTATAGGAATATTTTCTGTCATTTCGGCCGTTTTAAAATGCTCGTCCATAGCGTGAGCACCTTTTAGTAGCTGCTCAAAGTTGTTGTAACCTATCGAAAGCGCAATGGAAAGACCAATAGCCGACCAAAGTGAATATCGACCGCCAACCCAATCCCAGAATTCGAACATATTATTGGAATCTATACCAAAATCTAACTACCGCTTTTTTATTGGTGCTGAGCGCCACAAAGTGTTTGGCAATGGCCGCCTCATTTCCCCCATTCTCCAAAAACCATTTCCTTGCTGTATAAGCGTTAGTCATGGTTTCCTGCGTAGTAAACGTTTTGGAAGCGATTAGGAAAAGTGTCGTTTCCGGATTAATCTTTTTGAAAACCTCTGCAATGTGTGAGGCATCTACATTGCTCACAAAATGAGTGGTTATACCTTCTTCTTGATAGGCTTTTAGCGCCTCGGTAACCATTACAGGCCCTAAGTCGGAACCGCCTATGCCTATATTCACAACGTCTGTAATTTTCTTTCCGGAGTAGCCTTTCCAGTCACCGGCATGTAATTTGTCAGCAAAGCTTTTCATCTGCTGTTTTACAGTATTTATTTTAGGCATAATGTCTTCACCATCAACTACAATGGGCTCATCACCAAAATAGCGAAGAGCGGAGTGTAGAACTGCTCTGTTTTCTGTAAAGTTTATAGGCTTGCCATCAAATAAAGCAGTAATTTGTTCTTTTAAGTTAACCTCATCAGCTAATTCTAACAGCAACTTTAAAGCCTTATCATCCAGCTTGTTTTTCGAGAAATCGACAAAAATATCTTCAAATTTTATGCTGAATGCTTCAAATCGCTTTTTATCAGCCTCGAAGTAGCTTTTAATAGGTGTGTCTTTTATTGCCTCAAAATGTATTTTCAACGATTTCCAACTTTCTGTTTGGGTTGGGTTTATATATTTCATAGCGGTTTTCAGTTTTGAATAGGCAAAGTTAACCGACTTGGATAAAAATGATAATAATAGGCTAGGTTAATTAAATAAGTTTATGCTGTTATGTTTTAGTCAAAAAAACAACCATAATAGTAGAAACCAATTCTTTTTAATACCTTCGGAACAATAAGGGGGAAGTAACATTATCAATTTCGGTAATTGTAATTTTGTATGGCTATACTTTTTATTGATATAGAAACTGTTCCGTTGCATCCTAACTATAAGGCGCTTTCTGAAAAAGAAAAAAAACTGTGGAATTATAGGGCAGGTTTTTTTGTTAAAAATGATCAAACTACAGAAGACGTATATCCCAGAGCCGGAATTTATGCTGAGTTTGGGAAAGTAATAGTTATTTCTTTGGGTTGGCTTAGTGGTGAGGGAGAGGAAGCTGAGTTGAGGTTGAAAACACTAGCCAATGACGATGAAGAAGCGTTACTAACTGATTTAATCGATATTCTTGTAAAAATTGACAATACAAAAACACTGCTTTGCGGCCATAATATAAAAGAATTTGATGTCCCTTTCCTTTGCAGAAGAATTCTTATTAACCAATTGAAACTCCCCGATTTGCTTGATGTCTCATCAAAAAAACCTTGGCAAACACCTTATATAGATACACTAGAGCTTTGGAAATTTGGAGACCGCAAACATTATTCAAAACTTGATTTACTCGCCCACGTTTTTGACTTACCCACCAGTAAAGATGACATTGACGGTAGTCAGGTTTATAAAATATATTACGAACAAAACGATTTAGAAAGAATAGCAAAATATTGCGAAAAAGACGTGGTCCTCACCTGTCAGTTGTATTTACGAATGAACGTAAAGCCCATCTTAAAAGAAGCACAAATAATTAATGCTAATGCAAAAGGGTAGTGCTACAGCAAATGATCATTTCTCAATGAAATTTTTTAATAATAAATATGAGTAAAAGAAACAAAAAAGGCATTAAAAAACAGCCTAAAAGAAATCCTGCTACACTTCCGGATTTAAAAAATGAAGTGCTACAAATTTTAGATTTTAATTTAGACAAATCATACACGGTAAGAAATCTTGCCAGAGCCATCCAAAATAATACCGCTCAAACTAAGAATATTTTAGATAAGCTTTTAAACGAATTAGCTGCTGAAGGCAGAATAGAAAAAGCCTCCCGCGGTAGTTATAGGTCTGTAAAAGAACCCGATTTTGTTGTGGGCAAGGTAGACCACGTAAACCCGAGATTAGCTTATATAATTGCTGAGGGTAGGGAGGAAGATATAATTGTGAAAACCGACAAGCTCAAAGGGGCTTTCCATCAAGATACTGTGAAGGTGGTGGTTACACGAAAAAATAAAGATGGCCGTGAGGAGGGCAAGGTGATCGAAATCCTCGAAAGAAACAAAACCCAATTTGTGGGCCGTATTGACAAATCGGTACGGTATGCATTTATGATTCCTGACAGCAGGTATATTCATAACGATTTTTACATCTATAATGACAAGCTTGGGGGAGCACAACACCAAGATAAAGTAATTGCAGAGGTTACTCACTGGCCCGATGGAGAGAATAAAAAACCTGAAGCCAAAGTGGTGCGGGTATTGGGTAAGGCGGGCGAAAATGAAGCTGAAATCCATTCCATAATGGCTGAGTTTGATCTGCCAATGGAGTTTTCTGAAGCTGTATTGAAGGAAGCGGAAACCATAAGCGATAAAATTAGTAAGGAGGAAATTGCCAAGCGAAAGGATATGCGAAAGGTGACCACCTTTACCATTGACCCGGCTGATGCCAAGGATTTTGATGATGCCATCTCTTTCGTAAAATTAGACAATGGACACTACGAGATAGGCGTTCACATTGCAGACGTTTCGCATTACGTTAAACCCGGCAGCTTATTGGAAGAGGAGGGATATTTCAGAGCCACCTCGGTTTATTTGGTAGATAGAACAGTACCTATGCTGCCTGAGCGCCTATCAAACGGATTATGCTCGTTGAGGCCTAATGAAGATAAACTTACCTTTTCGGCTGTGTTTGAGTTGGATGCTCAGGGTAAGATTTATAAAGAATGGTTTGGAAGAACCATTACTCATTCCGACAGGCGCTTTACCTATGATGAAGCGCAAGAGGTGATTGAAACCCAAGCCGGTGACCATGCCGATGAGCTGGTGATATTAAATAATATCGCTAAAAATTTGAAAGCTACCCGCTTTGAGCATGGTGCCATTGCCTTTGAATCGGTTGAGGTAAAGTTTAAGCTCGATGAGAAGGGCAAGCCATTGGGCGTTATTCCTAAAATTAGAAAGGATGCCCATAAACTGGTTGAGGAATACATGCTATTGGCCAATAGAAAAGTAGCTGAATTTATAGCCACTAAAAAGAAGGGAGAGCAACAATTAACTTTTGTTTACCGACAGCACGATTATCCCGATCCGGAAAAATTAAGTACTTTTTCCATTTTTGCCAAGCGTTTTGGACATGATTTGAAGGTGGAAGAAAAAGCAATTTCAAAATCTTTGAACCAGTTGATGGCTGAAATTCAGGGCAAGCCGGAGCAGAATGTGCTGGAAAGTCTGGCTATACGTTCCATGGCCAAGGCTAAGTACACCACAAAAAGCAGCTTCCATTTTGGCCTGTCGTTTCAGTACTATACACATTTTACTTCACCCATAAGAAGGTATCCGGATGTAATGGTGCATAGGTTGCTACAGCATTACCTCGATGCAGGAAAATCTGTAAAGCAGGAAGAGTATGAAGCCAAGTGCTTGCACTCTTCGGAACGTGAAAAAAGAGCTTCTGATGCCGAGCGTGCCTCCATTAAATACAAGCAAGTTGAATACATGGCTTCAGTTGAGGATAGAGATTTTGAAGGCCTTATTACAGGTGTTACTGAATGGGGTATTTTCGTAGAGATAATAGAAACTAAATGCGAGGGTATGGTTAGGCTAGTTGATTTAACCGATGACTATTACGAGTATGATGAGAAAAACCTGCGCGTTATAGGGAAGAATAATAAACGCATGTACACTTTAGGCGATAAGGTGACTGTAGCGGTAAAAGCTACCGACATTGATAAGCGTACCATAGATTTGGTATTTGCCGATATGAAAGATTGATGTGGTTACCTAATACCAAACTGCGAAGTTTATTTTTGAAGCTTTGCTCACAGCTAGACTGAAGAAATGTAAAATAAATTATAATAATTAATATATTACAAGGGGCATACTTCTTTTTAATGTCGCGTCTCTTGCAAATACGCCACCCAAATTACTGGTTATTCCGAATCACATTTTCTGGTACAACCAGAGAAGTGATGCCAGCCATAGGCTGATCACCCTTTGGGTGAAAGTATCTGTTGCAATTAAATATTCGGCTTTCTCAATTAGCGAGTAATCGTTATGAGTGAATCTATAAATTTAAATTGGTACTGGTTTGCATCGGACTAACGTGCACAAAAAAAACCGCTGGAAATAATTTCCAGCGGTTTTTTTATTATATCTTCAGAAGACTTATTTTTTCTCTACTGCTTTCTTTTTAACAGCTGTCTTTCTAGTTGTTCTTTTCTTTTTCGGCTTTTCTTCAATTATTTCGTCATCTACATCAGACAACAGCCTTCCGCAATGCTCACAAACAATTATTTTCTTACGCTCTCTTATATCTGCTTGGCGTTGAGGCGGAACCGTATTGAAACAACCACCGCAAGCACCACGCTTTACCCGCACTACTGCAAGTCCATTTCTTACATTATTTCTAAGTTTTTCATAAGTCTTAGAGAGTCTTTCTTCTAGGCCTTTTAAGGCTTTTTCTCTGTCTTTATGAAGTTTCTTAACATCATCTTCGCTTTCTTGCTCAATGGTTTTAAGCTCGCTTTTCTTCGCTACAAGATCTTTCTTTCTATCTTCATGTAATTGCTTGGTATCCTCAATCGCTGCTTTTTTATCTTCAATTTTAGCTTCAGATTCCTTGATCTTTTTTTCTAATATTTGGATTTCCAGCTGCTGAAGTTCAATTTCTTTTGTAATGGCATCGTATTCACGATTGTTCCTTACATTCATTTGCTGCTCACCGTATTTGGCAATCAGTTTTTCAGCATCTTTTATGCCTTGTCGGCTTGCAGTAATATCATCGTTAATAACCTTAACGCTTTCATCGAAACGCTCAATACGCGTTTCATAACCGGCAATTTCGTCTTCAAGGTCAGCTACTTCATCAGGTAATGCCCCTCTAACTTTTTTAATCTCGTCAAGCTTTGAATCTATTGCTTGTAATTTCGTTAATGCGTCAAGCTTTTGCGCTACAGTACTTTCCATGCAGTTAATAATATTTTATCGGATTGGTAACAGTCTGTCCTAAATGGAGTGCAATATTAGCGAATTTTTCTGTCAATAGTGCATAAAAAATTTCATTTGTAAATATCTCGCTTTCGTAGTGTCCTATATCAGCAATTACCAGCTGGCCTTCAGCATCAAAATATTCGTGGTATTTTATGTCGGCACTAACGTAAAAGTCAGCTCCGGCTCGTATAGCATCTTTAATTAAAAATGATCCTGAACCACCACATACAGCCACTTTACGTACTTCAGAGCCTTTGAGAGGGGTATGTTTTATGGTACTTAAATTCATTTGTGCTTTAAGGTGATCCATAAATTCGTGCTCATCCATGGCACTATGGAGCTCGCCTACCATGCCTGCACCAATTTCGCTATATTCATTTTCCAGCTGGTGCAAATAATAGGCAACTTCTTCATAAGGATGCGCTTTGTGCATAGCAGTTAGTACACCTTTTTTCAAGTGGATGGGAAAAATAACTTCTATTTTATGCTCTTCCACTTCCTCGGGCTTATTTTTTTCGCCAATAGCGGGCTGGGCATTTTGGGTAGGGGTAAAGCTGCCCGTTCCTGTACTTTCAAAGGCACAATTTTTATAGGAACCAATCTGACCAGCTCCAGCACCAAACAAGGCTTCTTTAAGTTTTTCTGCTGCATTTACAGGTACAAATACACTTAGTTTAGCTAGTTGTTGCTTTTTCGGGCTCAGAATTTCTATGTTTTTTAAACCCAGTTTATTGCATATTTTAGCATTAACGCCATGCTTAACGTTGTCTAAATTTGTATGGGAGGCATAAATGGCAATATCTTCTTTAATAGCTTTTATCACCGTGCGCTCCACATAGTTGTTGCCTGTCAAACGCTTTAAACCCTTGAATATAATGGGATGATGTGCCACAATTAGCTCACAACTTTTACTTTTGGCTTCGTCTATTACAGCTTCAGTAACATCCAAGCAAATTAGTATATTGCTTACCGTGGTAGACGGATCACCCACCAGCAGCCCTGCATTGTCATAGCTTTCTTGCAGTGCTGGTGGTGCCACCTGATCGATGTAATTCGTAATTTCTTTTATGGTATGCATGTTTGGTCAAAGTTATAAATATTTATAGCGAGTGCAAGCAAGCTGCTTTTCATTGTGTGCTGTGCTTTTCAAACCATTAGAAAACGACTACATTACTCATGAAACAATTTTAGCTTTAGTAGTAATCATAAGATGTTACTATATTGGTATTGAGATAAAGAGAGCACGCATTCAGGCCTTTATAACCGCAAAGTCGCAAAGTGTGCAAAGAAAATAACCTCTGCGTTCTCTGCGCCTCTGCGGTAAACAAATAGAATCGATGAAAAAAGATAATTATTTAAATTAAAGCTTAGGGTTCTGATAAACTCGAAAAATAAGAGAGTATTTGACGGTACAAAAAGGAGGACGAACAATTTATAACCGCGAAGTCGCAAAGGTCGCAAAGAAAATAAGCTCTGCGTTCTCTACGTCTCTGCGGTAAAAAGCAATAATTATGACAGAAAACGAAATTTCAAAAATAATAATAGGGGCATCCATTGAGGTGCACAAACAATTGGGTCCAGGATTATTAGAAAGTAGTTATGAAGTTTGTTTGGCATACGAACTAAGACAACAGGGATTATCCATTCAAACTCAAGTTGCGCTGCCTGTTGTGTATAAAAAGGTGAGGCTAGAAGCAGGGTATAGAATTGATATACTTGTAGAAAACAAACTAATTATTGAAATCAAAGCTGTAGAGGCTCTTGCAGATATCCACACAGCACAGCTTTTGACATATTTAAGGCTAAGAGATTTGAAGCTCGGCTTGCTGATAAATTTTAATAGTGTGAGAGTAATTGACGGTGTAAAAAGGATTGTAAACAATTTATAACCGTAAAGTCGCAAAGTGCGCACAGCAGACTCTGCGTTCTCTGCGCCTCTGCGGTAAAAAACAACATCGATGGCAGCAAGTAATTATTGAAATAGAGCCCAGCTAGTTTATATCAAATGTCAAGGTAATTGACGGTGTTAAGAGGATTGTAAACAATGTATAACCGCAAAGCCGCAAAGTGCGCAAAGAAAATAACCTCTGCGTTCTCTGCGCCTCTGCGGTAAACAAATAGAATCGATGAAAAAAGATAATTATTTAAATTAAAGCTTAGGGTTCTAATAAACTCGAAAAATAAGAGAGTATTTGACGGTACAAAAAGGAGGACGAACAATTTATAACCGCAAAGCCGCAAAGGTCGCAAAGCAGACAGCCTCTGCGTTCTCTGCGCCTCTGCGGTAAAAAACAACATCGATGGCAGAAGATAATTATTAAAATTATAGCCCAGTGCATTCACAAAAGCATTTTAAATATACCTTATCATAAAGAATTGATTAATTTTGTTCACCTAGCTTATGATTAAACTATTTAAATATAAAGTATGGGTGTATTTAATGGCGCCCTTCAGCTTGATCTATAAATGGGTGATGCAACTGAGAAATCATCTGTATAACATAGCACATAAGCCGGCATTTGAGTTCGATAATCTGGTGATTGCAGTCGGTAACTTATCGGTTGGAGGAACAGGCAAAACGCCTATGGTAGAGTATCTGATTAAATTTTTCATCAGCCAAAAGCAAAATATACCCTTAACCACACTTTCTAGGGGCTACGGTCGTAAATCAAAAGGATTTATAATGGCAGATGACCAAACAAATGCCACCGAAATTGGTGATGAGCCTTACCAAATGTATCATAAGTTTGATTCGTTAATTAATGTGGCTGTTTGTGAAGATAGAGTTCTTGCCGTGCCAAGTATACTGTTGGAGCATCCTGAGAATAAAGTGATTTTGCTTGATGATGCCTTCCAGCATAGGAGCATAAAGCCTAATTTTTCCATCGTGCTCTCCGCTTACAGCAGGCCATTTTACAATGATTACGTGCTACCATCGGGTTTACTGCGTGAAGCGCGACACGGCATTAACCGCGCAGATATTTTAATTATTACCAAGTGCCCGGAAAACCTGAAGAAGCAGGAGATGGAGGCCATCAAACAAAGAGCATCAAAATACTTTCAAAAACCCGCTATCTACTTTTCAGGCATACGTTACGATGAAATCCGTTCTAAGCTTACACGAAATATGAAACAGAAAGTAGTAGCCTTAACGGGTATTGCTCAACCTGCAGTAATGGTAAACTATCTGGCACAATCTTTTGAGGTGGCAAAGCATTTCGATTATCCGGATCACCATCAGTTTACTCTAAAGGAGATGGAAACGATTAATGAATATGCAACACAACAACAGGCAGATATTTTATGTACCGAAAAAGATTGGGTGAGAATTATCAGTAACGACTCGCTCCATCAGCTTGTGAAAGATAAGTTATTTTATTTACCAATGATGGTACAATTTTTGGAAGGTGAACAAGCGTTGTTAAACAAGCTTAGTCATCTGCTGGTGAGCCATAATTTGAATTCTGATCATTCAACTGAAATAAATTAGTGCTACAAAGGTTGAATAAACTGCTTCTTAATAAGTAATTTCGCATCGTTTTGAGAAAAAGTATACCTCATATATCACTTACATTTCTGGCATTGCTGCTTTCCGCATTTACGGCTTTTAGTCAAGTGGTTGATGATACTACTCAAAATGTGTATGGCCCTCAAACTACCTTTTATACAACTGAGTCCAACATACTTAATAATATTGAAGGATATTACAGACTCGATACCACGCTGGAAGATACTCATAGATGGGATCCGGTAGAACTAAATGATTATTATTGGCAAAACTTGGGCACGGTTGGTACTGCCATGCAACCTATATACTATACGGCTCCTGAAGTAACAGGAAAAACCAGCGGTTTCAATGTGTATGATCCATACATCAAAACCACCGATGAGTTTAGGTATTATGATACCAAATCGCCTTACACCAATTTAAGATCAGTTATTGGAGGAAATTACCGGGCTTTTATTGGGGTCGATTTTTCGCGTAATGTAAAGCCCAACTGGAATGTGGGTTTTAGTTTTAGGCGGTGGACTATTGATAAGCAGTTAGGTCCCACACAGAGTAGGGGAGATTTGAATGTGCTCTCGCATTCTTATGATATTTATACGGACTATTTTACGCCAAATAAAAAATATCGGGTGCTATTTAATTTTGCTCGAACCTTTCATAAAGTAGATGAGACAGGTGGCATAAAAGATACCGCCACCGTGGTGGACTACGCAGAGCTGTTCGATTATGAAGATGAAGACATTAACCTCAGAAATGCCCGATCAAGTGAGTTGCGACAACATTACCATATTTATCAGGAGTATAATTTAAGTAAACTGGTCGGCTTTTATCATCAGTTTGATTGGGAAAGGAAGCTCAATCAGTTTGTAAATAGCGGGGCCAGTGCAACTACTGAGACTGCCTACCTTGGCCGCTACCTCATAAGAACTGACAGCACCACCGATTTGGCCGCCTCTTACTACATTCAGAATACTGTGGGTTTAAAAGGAGACTTAGGTAAGCTGTTTTATCGGCTATATATAAAACGTAAAGATATCAGATTCTTCACTAAATATGACAGCGAACTGCAGCGTCCGGTAGAAAATTATGGCGGAGGTTACATTAGATTGGCTCCCAAAGAGAATTGGCAATTAACCGCTTCTGCGGAGTATCAGCTTGATGGAAATTACAAGATACAGGGTAAGTTGGAAATTCCTTTTCTGGAGGTTTCTGCCCTCTCCATGCAATTTGATGCTCCTTTTCTCTATCAAAGTTACTTTGGCAACCATGACTATTGGCGAAATGAATTCACCACTGAAAAAGTACAACAGATTAAAGGGATGGCTTTTTTTAATTGGAAAGAATACATAAATGTAAGACCTAAGGCTACGATCTCAATTGTAACAGATCACCTGTATTTTAATGAGAATGCCGAGCCCGCTCAAACGACCGGAACGGCCAGCATGCTGCACCCGGGTGTTGAGCTAAGTACTAAATTGGGCTATCTCCACCTTAATGCCGATTATATTTATACTATTATTGAAGGCGGTTCAGCTGACCTTTTCAGAATTCCTGAGCATTTTGCTACTTTTGGCTTTTATTATGAAAGAAATTTATTTGAGAACCTAATAGGAAGATTTGGTATAGATGTTCATGCGCAAAGTGCTTATTTTGCCGATGGCTATGATGCCATAACGCAGCAATTTTATTTACAGAATAAGTTTGAAGTACCTGCCTATTTTTTCGGTGATGTGTACGGTAGTTTTCAGGTTGGTACTGCCAGTATATTTTTCAAATACCGCCATTTTAATCAGGGCCTGATAGGAGATGGTTATTTTGTAACTCCTTATTATACCGGACAGCAAGCTGTTTTTGATCTAGGTGTGAGTTGGTCGTTCTTCAATTAGTGTAATTTTGTATTGCTTATGAGTCCTTTACATAGCAACGTATTTAATAGTCAACAATGGAAAAATTTACCCTTGGTTTGGAGTTACCCACAGATCCGCGTTGGGTTGATGTTGCCGAAAAAAATATAGCTGATATTTTGATTGACCATGCTTACTGCGAGCAGAAAGCTGCCAGCAGCTGTATAAGTTTGATCATTAATTTCCCGGAATTTGATGAGTTGGTGGCTATGCTAACGCCAGTGGTGGCGGAAGAGTGGTCGCACTTTGAGCGCGTGGTAGAGCAATTAACCAAGAGGGGTTATAAATTAAGCAAGCCTCGAAAAGATGAGTATGTAGCCAAGTTAATGAAATTAGAGGTTAAAGGCGGTGACCGAAAGCATCAGGTAATGGAAAAACTACTGCTCAATGCATTGATAGAAGCAAGAAGTTGTGAACGCTTTAAGCTGTTGCACCTGCGGCTTAAAGAACAAGAGCTGAAAAATTTCTATTATGAATTAATGATATCCGAGGCAGGGCACTATAGAAATTTCCTGAAATTAGCGGAAATGTATATGCCAAAAGATTTTGTTAGGGAACGATGGAACGAGTTATTGAAGCAAGAGGCTGAAATAATGCTTTCACTAGAAACTAGAGAAGATAGGCTCCACTAGGCTTATTTGTATTTATTATGACTTATCTGCTTCTGCCTGCTCGATTTAAAAGTGCTCACATCATCATCTCTTAAAGAAGTGTGTTTAGTTTTGCGTCCTTGAACCCGCTTGCGCCACATTTTAAAGCTGGAAGACTTCATTTCCGATCGCATTATTTTTATCACTTCTTTTTCCGGTACACCAAATTGCGCTTCAATAGCATCAAAAGGGGTACGATCTTCCCAACCCATTTCAACCACTCTATCAATTTCCAGAGTATTTAAATCTTTTTTCTTTTTTACCGGCATATATTGTAAACAAGCAAAAACAAAAGCTGTTTTTAAAAATTAATCAATGAGCAACTGAAATGGCTTTGATTGTACGGTGTTACTTTTATTTCCCGCTCGGTCTAAAATGTAGGTTTCAATTATAATGGGGTCTTCCCTGAACACAGGTCTAAAACCGGCCGATTTTATCTCGTAGGTGAGTTCACCATTAAGCGGCCGTGCGTATTCCTCAGTATTTAAAATAGGAAATCTGCCATTAAAACTTTGGAAATAAGGTGCATCCTCCCAGTCGAACTCTACAAAATCACCTTTGCCACCCGGTTTATAGAACATTTTGATGAAAATATTATAGAACCGAGCATTCCTCACTATATAAATTGTATCTCCTGGAAGCACCGCATTCCCATTCATCGCTGAATCCCCCTCCGGTACTACAATATAGTCTAACGGATTATAAGCAGGTAAAGTATCATTATCACCAACATATATTAGTTCTCCTTCTTGAGTAAAACGTAAATCGTATTGGTTGTATGGCTTATTGATGTCATTACTGGATAAGCCTAAATCTCCATCACCATCTTCAAAAGCCAGCGAAATAGTGATCACATCTTCTGTAACATTTTGTTGACCAGTAACTCCACGTTGCTCAAAATTTACATCCTGAAAAGCAATGGAGGGCTTATCAGGAAATTCCGGTGCAGTAGGGCAGCCCATAAAAAAGACAGATGAGGCCGCAACCACTAAGCTGAGGGAGTATTTTATATTATATTTGCTCATAAATTATGCATAGCTTAAATGTCAGCAAGAGAACGCTTTTTAAATCAAATTGATGCCCTAAATAAGGAAAATTTTGGACAAGCGGCTATTTCTCTTTTTCAATACCAATATAGGCACAATCCCATTTATAAAAAATATGTCGATTTTTTAGGTAGAAAGCCTGCATCCGTTACCACACTGGCAAAGATACCTTTTCTACCTATCGAATTTTTTAAACAACACCCAATTATTAGCGGAAATTTAGCTATTGAAGATGCGGAGT
Organism: uncultured Cytophagales bacterium; assembly: GCA_963832285.1. Lineage (GTDB taxonomy): Bacteria > Bacteroidota > Bacteroidia > Cytophagales > Cyclobacteriaceae > Marivirga. The sequence goes on along the minus strand of CAWHTP010000008.1, from coordinate 1,414,587 downwards.
CTGTTTTTGAGAGCAGTGGAACTACCACTTCTGTAAATAGTAAGCATTACGTTTTTGACCTGGCATATTACTTAAATACGAGTAAACTTATTTTCGAAAAAACTTATGGTGCATTGGAAGACTATGTAATTTTAGCCTTGCTGCCATCTTACCTTGAGCGTAACAATTCATCTTTAGTAGCGATGGTTGATTACTTTGTAAAAATAACTAGTTCGGAACATTCAGGATTCTACTTAAATGACTACCAAGGTTTAGTAGATAAAGTTGAAACACTAAAGGCGCAAGAGCCAAATAAGAAAATAGTTATTTGGGGCGTTAGCTTTGCTCTTCTGGATTTAGCTGAAAAAATCCAGCCTGATTTCTCCGGCTGTATAATAATGGAAACAGGAGGGATGAAAGGCAGGCGAGCTGAGCTGACTAGAAAAACCTTGCATGAGGTATTACAAAAAGGCTTAAACGTTACCTCGATACATTCGGAATATGGCATGACGGAGCTACTCTCACAAAGTTATAGTAAGGGTGCCGGTGTTTTCGAGCCGTCAGCCAGTATGTCTATTTTTATAAGAGAAGTAAACGATCCTTTTGCTATAACTGCCAGACCCAAACGCGCTGGCGGAATTAATGTAATTGATCTGGCAAACATTGACAGTTGCGCATTTATAGAAACTAAAGACCTTGGCTTCGTTCATCAAGATGGGACCTTTACTGTATTGGGCCGGTTTGATTACTCCGATGTACGCGGTTGCAACTTGCTGGTAGGGTAGGTGGTTTTTTGCGTATAGATGGTCTGTAGCAATTCTTTAAATATTGATTATTTTTACTCTTTTGTGTGCAAATGGTTATTTGACTAAATAATTCTCTCTATTAGTATTTAATCCCTAACTTTTTAAAAATAAAGTGCATAAGCCAGGCCGGGCCTATTAATAAAAATTGTAGGTCTTTTAAAAACGATGGTTTTTTTCCTTCCACTTTGTGCCCCCAAAACTGGCCAATCCAAGCGGCTGCAAATACAATGAGGGCAATGGCCCAAAGCGGTAAAAAACTGACCTGATCAGCCATACTTGCAAGCCAAATAGCCAACACCGAAACAAAAAACATACCTATGCCCAGTGGAACAGATAATATGAGGTAATAAACCATTACAATACCCAGCACTATTACTGCCCAGTTATTAAAATAACCAACACCAAAAATATAGGTCAGGCTATCATGCGGAATACTATAAATTAATGCTACCACAGACCAAAATATGGCGGGCACACATATCCAATGAACTTTTTTATTGGTTTCATTTTTATGGCTACTGCCATATTCCTCCAAAAGTGCTTCTATTCTTCTCATAATACTGAATTTTGAAGTTTACTTATAAGCTCTGCGCAGGCCGCAACAAACAGCATCAGTTAAGTTAAGGCAAAAGACTTTTCAATAAAATTATTTGAAAGGATTTTTTTTTATCTCTTTCCTTTATACTTTTGCTGAGCATATGAAAAACGCAGCTATACGTATTCCACAAGTAATTGTAGCAAAAACTGCTATGCATGCTGCACATCCTTTCAATCATTCCTCGTTTTAAGAGGAATTTCATTATCATAGCGCCCATGGCAAATGTTTGCCGTCTCAATCAAATTCTAATTTATTTTATTACGAACAAAATATTTGTAATTCACTTTAGTATTCATCCAATTCTTTTAAATAAATAATGGACAAAATTAAAATAGCTATACAAAAATCCGGTCGTTTGAGCGATGATTCCTTGAAGTTGATTAGGGAATGCGGTATAAAATTTAATAATGGCAAAGGCAAATTGAAAGCCACGGCAGATAACTTCCCGCTCGAGTTTTTATTTCTTCGCGATGATGACATACCCGGTTATGTGGAAGATGGGATAGCTCATTTAGGTATAGTGGGAGAAAATGTGCTAGCAGAAAAAACGAGCGAAGTGGACAACGTGAAGCAACTCGGCTTTTCAAAGTGCAGGCTATCTATCGGTATAGATCGCAACTGGAATTACGAAGGCATTGAAGCGCTTGACGGTAAGAGTATTGCCACTTCCTATCCTAAAATATTAGGTAATTTTCTCGCAAAAAAAGGGATTAAAGCGGAAATACACGAAATAAGTGGATCAGTTGAAATTGCCCCAAGTATTGGCTTGGCAGATGCCGTTTGCGACATTGTGAGTTCAGGAAGTACCTTGTTGAGTAACGGCTTAAAAGAGGCTGATGTAATCATGAACTCGCAGGCTGTTTTGATTGCCAACAGAGACATGAATGCAGATCAGAAGGCAATTTTGGAGCAGCTGCTATTCAGAATTAATGCGGTGCAAGAAGGTAAGAAGAATAAGTACATTTTATTAAATGCACCCAACAATAGCCTTGAAGAAATTAAAAGATTACTCCCGGGTATGAAAAGCCCTACGGTTTTGCCATTGGCAGAAGCAGGCTGGAGCTCTTTACATTCCGTAGTGAAGGAAGACCAATTTTGGGAGGTAATTGAGCAATTAAAAAATGCCGGTGCCGAAGGCATACTGGTTGTACCCATTGAAAAAATGATTATTTAGATTGTTTTTAGCTGTAAGTAGAACTACCATAGTTAACTTCATTATTGTATAAACCTTGTTCGATGGTCTATTTGCGTTAGTACTTCTATTTATTTTAAGAAAATATCCAATATGAAAGATTATTTCTATCCTGATAAGAGCAACTGGGAAAAAATACTGGCACGACCAACGCAGTCTTTAAAAGATATTCGTAAAGTAGTTGAACCTATTTTGGAGCAAGTTGCCGCTGAAGGTGATGCCGCACTTAAAGCATTGACCTTGAAATATGATCAGGTAGCGGTGGAGCAATTGGAGGTTACAGAAGTCGAAATAGCTGAAGCGGAGGAATTGGTTGCCAATGAATTGAAAGAAGCTATTAATCTGGCTGCGACTAACATCAGGAAATTTCATGAAGCGCAAAAAATAGCACCTATCAGCTTAGAAACCATGCCGGGAGTTTTATGCGAGCGCAGGGCTGTCCCTATCCCAAAAGTAGGTTTGTACATCCCCGGAGGGAGTGCGCCTCTATTTAGCACGGTGCTTATGTTGGCCATTCCTGCCGCAATAGCCGGCTGCCGCGAAGTTGTTTTGTGCAGTCCGCCTAATATAGAGGGGAAATTGCACCCAGCTATATTATATGCTGCAAAACAAGCAGGCATTTCGAAAATAATGAAAGTGGGAGGAGCGCAAGCCGTTGCTGCCATGGCCTATGGCACCGAAAGTGTACCCAAGGTGGATAAAATATTTGGTCCCGGTAATCAGTTTGTAACTGCTGCCAAACAATTGGTAAGCCTCGATGGTGTAGCTATTGACATGCCCGCTGGTCCATCGGAAGTATTAGTTTATGCTGATAAAAATGCTAATCCCGCATTTATTGCGGCAGATTTACTGTCGCAAGCAGAGCATGGCGTGGATAGTCAGGTAGTTTTTGTAACCACTTCTGATGCACTTTTCGACCCGCTCCAAAAGGAAATTTATGCCCAGTTGAGGGAGCTACCGCGTTGGGAAATTGCAGACCGATGCTTACAGGAAAGTTTGGTGATTTTACTGAAAGAAGAAGAGGAAGTTATTGACTTAATTAACCTCTATGCCCCTGAGCACCTTATTTTTTTATGTGAAAATGCACGGGAAATGGCAGAGCAGGTAGAAAATGCGGGATCCATTTTTCTTGGTTATTATACACCGGAGTCGGTGGGTGATTATGCATCAGGTACAAACCATACGTTGCCAACAAATGGTGCTGCCAGGGCTTACAGTGGTGTCTCGCTGGATAGCTTTTTGAAACATATTACCTATCAGGAAATTACTGAAGAAGGGTTGCGTAAGTTAGGTCCTCATGTGGAAGTGATGGCTGAGGCAGAGTTGTTGAGAGCCCATAAAAATGCGGTTACTGTTCGCCTAAATACATTAAAAAAGAAAAAATAAACAATGCGTAGTTGGGAATCACTTTTAAGACCTCATATTACTGATATTAAGCCTTATTCCTCCGCCAGAGATGAGTTTTCAGGAGAAGCCAAGGTATTTTTAGATGCTAATGAAAACCCTTTTGATGCAAGCAATAATACTTTAAACCGCTATCCTGATCCGCATCAAGTTGCTATAAAGCAAAAGCTGGCAGGTATAAAAGAACTTAAAACCAATCAGATATTTATCGGTAACGGCAGCGATGAGGCCATAGATTTGTTATTTAGAGTATTTTGTGAACCCGGCAAAGACGAGGTAATTACCTGTCCGCCTACTTATGGTATGTATGCCGTTTCGGCCGCCATAAACAATATAAAAAATACTGCGGTAGCACTCACCGGAGATTACCAGCTTGATACAAAAGCCATTATGGAAGTGGCTAACCGGCATACCAAAATGCTTTTTATCTGCAACCCAAATAACCCAACCGGTAATAGTTTACGGGCTGATGACGTTACTTTTTTGCTGCAGAATTTTGATGGTATGCTTATTATTGATGAAGCTTATATAGACTTTTCGGCTCAAAAATCTTGGATAACAGCACTAAGCCATTACCCTAAGCTTGTAGTAATGCAAACCATGAGTAAAGCGTGGGGATTGGCGGCTGTGCGTACCGGAATGGCCTTTGCAGATTCTGGTTTAATTAGGGTGTTGAATACTAGTGAAACCGCCTTACAATATAAGCGGGCCAAATCAGGAACTTGTTCTGAAAGCACTGGCACATCCGGAAAAGAAGGAGCAGCAGGTCAAGGAGATTATTGCTCAACGCGATTGGCTTCATCAGGAACTCACTTCTATAAAAGGAGTGAAGCATATTTATCCATCAGATGCCAACTTTTTATTAGTTCAGATGAACGATGCGCAGCTTAAATATCAGCAACTGATTACGGCAGGAATTGTGGTGCGCGATAGGTCTACTATTACTCGCTGCAACGATTGCCTGCGTATAACGGTGGGAACGGAAGAAGAGAACCAAAAATTGGTTGCGGCACTGGCTAAGATGTGAAGTAAGCTAATAATGAATAAGATAGCAGTATTTGTAGACTTATTTGATGAAAACCCTAAGTACCTTTTTTTACTAGATGCTTTAGGTGCTTTGTTAACGGCTTTTTTGCTGCTTTTAGTTCTTAAACCAATGGAGCCTATTTTTGGTATGCCGGATACCGCACTATATTTTCTTGCATCAATAGCATTTTGTCTTTTCACGTACTCGCTATGCTGCTGGCTGTTTGTATGCAAGCACTGGTCAGTATTTATTAGATTAGTTATTGCATTCAACATTTTTTATTGTTTGCTTACAGCTACACTAACAATTTACTTCTATACATATTTAACCCTTTTGGGCTTAATCTATTTTACGCTCGAAATAGTAGTAATTCTTTCCTTGGTAGCTTTGGAAGCAAAGGTATATAGCCTGAAAAAAGGAGTCTCTAATTGATGAATATCTAACTATTTACGTCTAATTACCACTTTATGACTGATTTTTACTTTCAAGCTTGCCGCCACTGAGCAATATTTACCTGATGCCAGTTCCACCAGTTTTTCTGCTTCCTTTTGCTCTATGTCCGATGAAAAAAGTGTGAAAGTCTGCGTAATTTCAGTAAAAGCTCGAGGATGTTCTGCCCTTCTTTCTGCAATAGTTTCAATTTTCAAATCTGTCAGTTCCCGTTTACGCTTATTAATCATCTCTACTAAATCGACAGAAGCGCAGGCCGCTAAAGCCCCTAACACACTTTCCATAGGGGAAAAATGGTCTTTGTCTTTTGTGTCATACATATCAATTAACACTTTATTGCCCGATTCATTCCGGCATTCGTATTCTTTTGGAGCAAGCATGTTTGTAAGTATTCTCATGGTAAATTTTTAAATTGATACGTTTTTAGATAGGCCCTATAAACCGCTATAATGATAAGTGAAAATAGAAATTTACACAAGTCTTAACGCAATTTATACGTTTTTTTGTGTTTTAAGAATTGATTGTCTTCTGAGTATGGGATATTTTTTAGTGGGTTGAAAGTAATCATTTTTACCTACTTACTATCAATAGAAACAACTTTTCACTATCTTTTCAAAGCATTCCTAAACACCATAAAATTATATGTTACAGCTTATTGATGATGACCCTTGGCTAAAACCTTATGAGAGCGATTTAGAAAACCGATTAAATTATTTTAGTAAGCGCTTAAATGAGATAAAATCAACGTATAAAAGCCTTAAAAACTATGCGCAAAGGCACATGGAATTAGGCCTTAATTATGATAAAAAATTAAGCGGCTGGCATTACCGCGAGTGGGCACCTGCTGCTGAGGCAGTGAGCCTAATTGGCGACTTCAATAACTGGGATGATTCGGCACACCCCCTCGATAAAAAGGAAAATGGTGTGTGGTCAATATTTATCGATGATAAAGCAGGCCTCACTCATCTATCCAAAATAAAAGTAAGGTTAAAAACGGCTCAAGGAGCTGTAGATAAGCTTCCTGCTTATACCAAATATGCTGTACAAAATGAGGAGACCTATGACTTTAACGCTTGTATCTGGCAGCCCAAAACACCTTTTAAGTGGACTGATGAAGATTTTAACCTCAAAAAAATAGACTCACCACTTATTTATGAATGCCACCCGGGCATGGCACAAGAGTACGAAGGAGTGGGTACCTACAAGGATTTTGAACAAAATATTTTACCACGAGTGAAGGTATTGGGCTATAATTGCATTCAGTTAATGGCTGTGGCGGAGCATCCTTACTATGGTTCTTTCGGATACCACGTATCTAATTTTTTTGCACCTTCCTCACGATTCGGAACGCCCGATGAGCTGAAATCGTTGGTAAATGCTGCGCATAATTTAGGTATTGCAGTTATTATGGACATTGTGCATTCTCACGCAGTAAAAAATGAAGCAGAAGGATTGAATAATTTTGATGGCAGTAATCATCAATATTTTCATGAAGGTGGTAAAGGCTACCACGAAGGCTGGGACTCAAAACTTTTCGATTACAGCAAGGAAGAGGTGGAGCGCTTTTTACTTTCTAACCTGCGCTACTGGCTGGAAGATTTCCATTTCGATGGTTTCCGATTTGATGGGGTTACCAGTATTTTGTACCATCACCATGGCAATGGCGTGGGTTTTGACCATTACGATAGGTATTTTAAAGAGGGCGTAGATTGGGATGCTGTCCGTTATTTGCAATTAGCCACTACACTGGCAAAAGAAGTGAAACCCAACTGCTTGGTAATTGCGGAAGACATGAGTGGTATGCCCGGCTTATGTCAAGCAGTGGATCAAGGAGGTTTGGGTTTTGATTACCGATTGGGGATGGGCATTCCGGACTCCTGGATTAAATTGTTAAAGCATAAGCCTGATGAACAGTGGCAAATGCAGGAAATATGGAATGTGCTCAGCAATAGACGCTACAAAGAAAAAACCATCGCTTATGCTGAATCGCACGACCAGGCAATGGTTGGTGATAAGACCATAGCTTTTTGGCTTATGGATAAGGAGATGTATTGGCACATGCAAAAGGAGGATAATAATATAATTATTGACAGGGGTATTGCTATGCATAAACTCATTAGGCTTGTTACAGCTGCAGCCGGTGGCGAGGGATATTTAAACTTCTTCGGTAACGAATTTGGCCACCCTGAATGGCTCGATTTCCCTCGGAAAGGAAATGATTGGAGCTATAAATATGCACGAAGGCAGTGGTCTTTGGTAGACAATACCGACTTGAAATTCATGTATTTGAACGAGTTCGATAAAGCTATGATTTCGTTTTTGAAGACGTATCAGGTACTTTCTTGCGATCCGGCCAGACTTACCAATATGGATGAGGATAACCAGGTATTAATTTTTGAAAGAGGAAATTTAATTTTTGTATTCAATTTTAGCCCTACCAACTCCATACCAGATTACAAATTTTGGGTACCACAGTCCGGAAAGTATACCTATTTACTAAACTCCGATGATGCCAGGTTTGGCGGACATGCCAGAGTAGATTCAGCTACCGTACATGAAAGTTTTAAGGAAGCATCCGAAAATTATATTGCTATTTATATGGTAAACAGAACCGCTATGGTGTTGGAACGCAATTGACTTTCGGATAATTAATGAAATTTCTATAATTGAACGAAGCTAGCGCACGCGTGTCGCGTGTGTTTATGCTTTCTATGTAAAAAGTAAAAAACTGGACTAACTGACATAATCAATAGCTAAAACCCCCTTACCACCACTAAAATCAAATGCACTACTATATTTCCAATGATGAGGCTCGTTGACGAAACCAGCAACTACAGGATTTTGATGTATATAATCAATTTTCTGGTCTATGATATGATTGCTATAGAGTTCTATAGGTTTATTATTGTGCTGCCAGAGCTGACTGCCTTTTACATTGCTACTTTTTGAACCTGCTCTTTTAAACATCCAAAGCATCCATTCTTTTCTGCTTTCTTGTATGTTATTTGTAATTAAAGCTTGTAATTGTTTCGAAGTGTATTCTTTAAATCTTCCCAAGATAATTTCAGGATTATTATTCTTTGCCCTAATAATCAAATGAATATGACTTGGCATGATGCAGTAGCAATAAATCTCCAAACCTTTATTCTTTCTACAATAATTTAAACTGTCGATGATTACTGAGAAATATTGCTCTCTAATCATGATATCAATCCAATACACGGTAGCAAAACTTACAAAATATAGGCCTTCTTTATTATGAAATTTGTATTTTCTACTCATCTCTGTCCAATTAGTTTTTTATTGAGGCACACAGACACACGCGACACGCGTGCGCCAACGATAACAACCAACTTATCCTATCTACCAGAGTACGCGTATGCGTTTCACGTGTGTTTATGTTGGATTTACTTCAAATATTTAACCCAATAGCCGTTAAAATATTCATATCATTGATAAAGGTTTGGTAGCTGGTGCTTTGTGATGCTTTACTGATATCGATTAATTTTTCAGGCTGGCAAATAATCATAATTGTTTGCCAGTCTTCATCTGTCAACTGTTCACTGTAAGCTTCAACCAGTCTTTTACATTCTGCAAATAGGGCCTTTTGTAAAGGGTTGCCAATATAGTTTGAAATAGGATATTGCCATTCAGGTGAACTTAAAGGCATACTGGCAGAGTACGTGCTGGTATCTTTCTTTGGCTGCATGAACTCGTCTAAGCTTTTAAGTGAAGAATTAACCAACTCACGGTTATCATATGCACTCCCGTAGCCATTGGCTAAACTGAGGTAGCTGCTACTGCTGCTGTCTCCGTTAGATAATAATATTTTCAAAGGCCTATCTCCGGTCGATTGGTAGGCCGTAGCGGTATGCACACCTGATAGGTGCCAACTATTAGCAGTGGCAATAATGGTGTCAAAATTGCTTTTAGCCAAATGAGTTATCAAATCATCATCAAAAATGCAGGCGGTATTGATGAATATAGCTGCCGATTGATCAAAAAATTGCTTGTAAGAATTTTGATGTAAGGCTACTTCTTTTTCAAAAAGCAACGGATGGCACAAGTAACTGAATGAATGGTAAGCACATGAACCAACCAGTTTAATTTGACAAGTACTAACATATTTTTTAATGGCATTAAGGGTGGTTAGGTCTGTTTGTTCTAAAAAGGTTAAAAATGGCGTGCTAAAGTAAACTAGTGCCTCATTTTTAGCTTTAAGAAAAGTGATTAATAGTTTAAGCCTGTCATTAATTTCTTTATCAAACAGCGCTTGGAAACGCTTTAAATTTTCCTTTTCCGGAATAAGCGCATTTTTTTCATTAACCTGTAAGAAAGATATTTCCCTGGGGTTGACGGTAAAATGATAATGTAATACCTGAAAATTGCTCATATTAACTTGATAATACTTTTAGTATTTCGTTACCAACCTTCTCCCAATTTCGGAGTAAAGCAGCTTCTTTATTCTCCTTAACAGATTTAATTACTGCCTCTTTACCTGTTAAAATCAGGTTCACCTGATCTACATAATCTTTTACCTTGGCCGTTTTTGGAACAAACGCTTTAGTCAATAATTCCGAGGCACCACAATTTGGGCTTAAAACCAAAGGTAACTCATTGTGCGCTGCTTCTAGGGCTATTAAACCAAATGGCTCAGAAACAGACGGGATTATAATAGCTTTGCAAACTTTCATTAGCGCATTTAGCTCTTCGCGCTCAATTAAACCGGTAAAGTTAACATGCTCGGAAAGGCCCATTTCATTTACTTTACTCACCAACTCACTAGAAAGTTCGCCATCACCGGCTATCACAAAGCGGAGCTGGTCGTTGTCTTCTATCAATGCCTTTGCTATTTCAATAAAGGTAAATATACCTTTTTGGTGGCTCAGTCTGCCGGCAAATAAAATAATATCTTCTTCAAAAGGAGATTTAAACGCATTGGCTTCACCCTGCTCACTACCCAAATGAACCACCGAAATTTTTTCAGGGGCTATACCATATTCTTGCTCCATAATACGTGCGTGGTAATGACTAACAGCAATAACCTTGTCAGCCTTTTCCATGCCTTGTTTTTCGAGTTTGTAAATCCAGGAATTACTTTTTTTACCCACTCTGTCATAATCCAACGCATGTATATGCAATATAAAAGGCTTCTTATACTTAGCCTGTAACTGTAGCGCTGCACCAATGGATAACCAATCGTGCGCATATATAAGGTCATATTTTAGGGTATTAACTTCGTGTAAAATTTGCGTATTGTAGCGCTCAAGTGCAAGCTGAATTTCTTCTTGTATCTTAATTTCCTCAGTGGTTACCTTGGGCTGTGGGGTGTGGTACAAATAGGCTTGCAACGCTGCCGATACATTTATATGTACTGCTGTGGCCTCTATAATTCTTGCGTCCAACAACTCTTTTTTTACCTGAATCGATCGTTTTTTATTGCTCTTTTCCTCTTCTAAGGTATCGGCAGCAACGGGTGATATTATGGTTAAGTCAGTTTTACCACTCAGTTGGTGTGCGATACTTTCGGTAGCCAACCCAAAGCCGTAATTTCTACTTTCTGCTGCAGCAGGGCCAATCATTAAAATTTTCATAGCTCGTTTATTTTAAGGCTTACTATGTTATTAGTATTCGATTTTTATTTCTTTAAAAAACTTTGGAGCATTAAACGTTATCCTATTATCTACTTGCACAAAGTCTGAATTTTCTCCATCTATAATAATGGCGCTTGGTGGCTGAGTTAAAGCATGAGCTACTACTTCAAAATGTTTGTAAGCTGTCTGGTAATCTCCGGCCACCTCCTGCGATATAATATGGCTATTATCTATTTTATGCTGCTCAAATGTTCTAATCGTGTTCATCCCTCTTTCAAAATCTTTGGTATGTCCATCATCTTCGTAAAGGGTGGAAGTTTCAGTTTCATCTCCTGCAAAAATGTGCAGAGTGAGTGCCTCCGGTTCAAACTCATCTACATACTGCATTTTTGGCTGCATGGTAATAATTGCTCCGGCTTTTATAAATAGTGGAATCTTTTCCAGAGGAGCTTCTACTTTTATCTCCCTTTTACCTTCTACCACCTCATCCGTCCAATAGTTTACCCATTTCCCTTCGGGTAGGTACATAAATCTGCTGCTAGCTCCTTTTTCGGAAATGGGGCAGACTAAAATACTATCGCCAAAAAGAAATTCTTCTTCTCTATTGCGCGTATCTTCATCATTGTGATATAACAAAGACAGTGACTTGATCATGGGCTCAGCAAATTCAGCATACTGCCAGAAGGTAGTGTAAAGATAGGGCATAAGCTCGTATCTCAGTTCAATAAACTTGCGAACAATGTTCAGGTATTTATCTTCAAATTGCCAAGGTTCCTTATCGCCATGATCACCCGATGAATGCGTTCTGAAAAATGGATGAAATGTAGCCAGTTGAATCCAACGTGTATATAATTCACCATCGGGTGAGCCTATAAAACCACCAACGTCCGATCCGGCAAAGGATACCCCTGAGGCAGCCAATCGTTGACATTGCACATTAGCAATTTTCAAATGATCCCAGCTGGCTACATTATCACCGGTCCATACAGAGCTAAAACGCTGTATACCGGCATAAGCCGACCGTGTAATGGTAAAACTTCTTTCATTACCATTAAATTGTTCTAACCCTTCATAAGTAGCACGGGCCATTTGCATGCCATAAACGTTGTGCCCTTTTCGGTGGCTGCACGGGTTGCCCTCATAATCGTGCCGCACATCTCTCGGGAAAGTACCTTCCTCAAATACTGCAGGCTCATTCATATCGTTCCAAACACCGGCAACACCATCGCTCACTAAGCCATTATATAAACCCGACCACCATTTTCTGGCAGCAGGATTGGTGAAATCAGGAAAGTGACATGGCCCGGGCCATACGCTCCCTTTAAAGCGTGCACCGTCCATTCTGGTACAAAAGTAATTATGATGTACACCTTGCTGATAAACAGAATAATACGGATCAATTTTAATGCCCGGATCGATAATAACTATGGTTTTGAAGCCTTCAGCTCTAAGATCAGCAATCATTTTCTTAGGATCAGGGAAGCGCGTATTATCCCAGGTAAAGCACCTGTAACCATCCATATAATCAATATCAAGATGTATAACATCGCAAGGTACTTTTTTTGATCGAAAGTTATCAGCTAATTCTCTCACAGTTGTTTCAGGATAGTAACTCCATTTGCTTTGGTGGTAGCCTAGAGCCCATTTAGGTGGCATTGGTGCTCGGCCTGTCAATTCTGTGTAGTCTTTTACCACGTCTAATAAGCTCGGCCCGTATATAAAATAATAGCGCATTATGCCACCTTGTGCCCAGAAACTCAATGCTTCCTGTCGCTCGTTGCCAAAGTCAAAAAAAGTGCGGAATGAGTTATCCAAAAATATACCGTAACCGCTATTGCCATTTAGCGCAGTAAAGAATGGAATATTTTTATAAACAGGGTCGGACTCATTGCCATAGCCATAGCAATCGGTACCCCAAAGTTCTCTTCTGGTACCGTTTAGGTTAAGCCTGCCTGTTTTATCACCTAAACTATAATATTTTAAATTTGCTGCCGATTTGAGCGTGCGGATTACTACATCACCGCCATATTTTTTTTCTTCCTTCCAATGGTAGCCTTTTTCATCTTCCATAATAACCTCATCGGCCTTATTGCATATTTTTACTGTGCAATCTGCTTTGCTAATGTAGCATTTTAATTCAGCCGTTTGTATGAGGAGTTGTGCCGCGTGGTCTTCAAATTTATAACGGCTATCCCCTTGAACATATTCAGGATCAATAGCATACGAAAAATCATTTTCAAAGTAACCGTCATTAGCATACCTAAACTTCAAAATGCGCTGATCAATTATACTCAGGTGTAAAACTGTATTTTCAGCATAAATTTTTAATGCTTGCTTTTTTAACTTCCAGCTAATTAGCTTGCCGGGGAAGTATTCTACCTCCTTGGTACTTTTAAATTTATCAATATAATTGCCTTCAAAGTTGTCATCCTCTTTAATAACTTCTTTATTTTCATTTTCCATTTTCTATGCGCTTTAAATACATTTTGTTAAAATGCAGATACAAAGTAATATACTTATTGTCGATTATACACTAAGTATAAAATAATTTTTAATATAGGTTGAAAATTTAATTAAAAATTGAAGGTTGTTAAAATCATTTTATATATTAATGAGTAAAAAAGGGAAGGAGTATACTTAATAGCTTTTATTTTTACGTAACCCGGCTGTTTACGCAATAGCTAAACAAAATAACATGTCAGAAATACAATCATTAGATAAGCAAAATCATTTGTTAGCAGAAATAGCCTGGGAGGTTTGTAATCAGGTAGGAGGGATATACACCGTGATCCGCTCGAAGGTACCCACTATGGTGGATAAGTGGGGAGAAAATTACGTTTTATTAGGCCCATACGCTAAAAAAGAGGCTAATACTGATTTTGAGGAGTTTGAATTTGACCATCCCGTTTTAAAAGAAACTATCGACAATTGTAGGAATAAAGGGCTGGACATTAAGAGTGGTCACTGGCTGGTTTCAGGGAGGCCACAAACAGTATTATTCAACCATTTTTCGGTTTTTGATAAATTGGGTGATGTAAAATATTACTATTGGCAAAATCACGCAATCGATTTTAAGAACCACGATCCGCTAATGGATGAGGTGTTGGCTTTTGGATATATGGCACATATATTTTTATCGGAGCTTACCCGTGTAGCACTCAAGCACAAAATTAAACCGCTTGCCCACTTTCATGAGTGGATGGCGGCATCCGCTTTGCCCAATTTAAGGCGTGATCAGGTGCCATTACAAACGGTATTTACCACACATGCCACTTTATTAGGCCGGTATTTGGCTATGAACGACCCCGGTTTTTACGATCATTTGCCTTTTATGGACTGGGCAAAGGAAGCAAAGCATTTTAATATTGAAGCCAATGTGCAATTGGAAAGGGCTTGTGTGCACGGCACACATGTTTTTACTACAGTGAGCGAGGTTACCGGCAAAGAGTGTCTCCATTTACTAGGAAGAAGTCCGGATTTAATTTTACCTAATGGATTAAATATTGAACGTTTTTCAGTGGTGCACGAAGTGCAAAACCTACACCATATGTACAAGGAACACCTCGAACAATTTATTATGGGGCATTTTTTTCAAAGCTATTCATTTGATCTAAAAAAGACGCTCTATTTCTTTACATCCGGACGTTTCGAGTATTCTAACAAAGGTTATGACCTCACACTTGAAGCACTGGCGCGGCTTAACCACCGGCTAAAAGAAATGAATTCTCCTTTAACAGTGGTCATGTTTTTTATTACCAAGCAGCCGGTGCAATCTATTAATCCTGAGGTGCTTAACGCCAGGGCTATGCTCGATAAAATCCATGCAAATAGCGAGTCAATTGTTAACCAGATCAAGGAGAGGCTTATTAGGCAGTCTGCAGCGAGTGTGGGCGACCATAAATTGCCCAATTTGAATGATATGGTGGATGATTACTGGCGGTTGCGGCACAGGAGAACTATACAATCGTGGAAAACCGACCAGCTACCGCCAGTAGTAACGCACAACCTAGTTAACGACAGCGAGGATGAAATACTCAATTTTTTACGCACCTCTCAACTCGTTAACAAAAAGGAGGATAACGTAAAAATTGTTTATCACCCGGATTTTATATCATCCTCTAACCCACTTTTCGGGATGGAATACAATGACTTCGTACGTGCTTGTCATCTAGGTGTCTTCCCCAGTTACTATGAGCCGTGGGGTTATACACCAATAGAGTGCCTGGCCCGGGGTGTTGCTGCTGTTACATCGGATTTATCGGGCTTTGGCGATTATATAAAAAATGTTGCTATTGGAAATGAACAGCACGGGATGTTCATTGTTAAAAGGGCAAATAAAAGCTTTGACGAGTCAGCGGAAGACCTTTGCAATATCATGTTAAAGTTTATTCAGAACAAAAGCAGGGCTAGAATAGATATGCGTAATAAATCTGAAGACTTATCGGAGTTTTTTGACTGGAAAAATTTATACAGCGCCTATGAGGCCAGCTACGTAAAGGCGTCTAAAACACTTTTTTAACATTTAATTTTACATACCATGAACCAACAACTGCAGCAAGAAATACAAGAAACAGGTAAATCGGCAGCTCTAGTAGAAGCACAGTTAGAACGCTTTAAAAATGGCTTTCCGTTTTTGAACATCGTAAAACCTGCAACAGTTAATAATGGCATCATTAAGCTGTCTGAGCACAGTTTAGATCATTTTATTGCGTTTTATGAAGAGCGGTCTCCTAATTATGATATTGTTAAATTTGTGCCCGCCAGTGGAGCTGCCAGCAGAATGTTTAAACGCCTTTTCTCTTTTTTGGAAGAAGAGGAAGCAGTAGCCGAGCAGGATGATTTCCTGATCAAATTCTTTAACAAAATTAATCATTTTGCTTTTGCAGGATCACTTAATAAAGCGCTGGAACAGCAGGGAAGTAGCCTTAAAACTGCCATAGATGCTGGGCATTATCATAAAATAGTGAAGGCCTTGCTGCTGCCGGAAGGCTTAAATTACGGAGAGCTTCCCAAAGGCTTGTTGGAGTTTCATGCTTATGGCGAGGTTACAAAAACTGCTACTGAAGAGCATTTTACCGAAGCAGAAAACTATGCGCTCGGTAAAGATGGAAAAGCGTATTTACATTTCACCGTATCGCCAGAGCATCAAGCCGCTTTTGACAGTCATGTAGAAGAGTTAAACAAAGGATTCAGCACCTTTGACGTGAGCTTCTCGCAACAAGATTTAAATACCGATACTATTGCCGTTACCCCTGAAAATGAGCCTTTCAGAGAAGCCGATGGGAGCATTTTGTTTCGTCCGGCAGGCCATGGTGCGCTGATAGAAAACCTTAATAAGATCGAGGCTGATGTAGTGTTCATTAAAAATATAGACAATGTAGTGCCTGACCATTTAAAAGAGCAGACCATTAGGTACAAAAAAGGTTTGGGAGGTTTGCTCATGAGCGTACAGAAGCAACTATTTGGGCATCTTGAAATGCTCGAAAGAAATATTAACGAACTGGAGCTGCTTGAAGTGGAAAAATTTGCTAAGGACGAACTCATGCTCAGCTTTAAAGCTGATTATAACAGCCTTCCTTTTGCAGAGAAGGTAGGTTACCTGCAATATTTATTGCACAGACCAATTAGAGTATGTGGTATGGTGCCCAACACTGGGGAGCCGGGCGGTGGTCCTTTTTGGGTTGAAGAGAATGACGGAGCCTATTCATTACAGATAGTTGAAACTTCTCAGTTTAACCCGCTAGCTGATGAAGCACAACAGGCACTTCAGGCTTCCACACATTTTAATCCGGTAGATTTAATTTGTGCCTTTAAAGATGCGCACGGAAAAAAGTTTGATTTGAAAGATTATGTTGATTCCGATACAGGTTTTATAACGGAGAAATCGAAAAATGGAAAGCCGCTCAAAGCCCTTGAATTACCGGGCTTGTGGAATGGTGCCATGTCCAACTGGATCACGCTATTTGTGGAAGTGCCTATTGAGACTTTTAACCCTGTAAAAACTGTAAACGATTTATTGAGAGCGCAGCATCAGGGGATTTGATAATAATACCATTACTAGCTTTTCTGTGCTATTAAGATTGTGTGAGTCTCGTTAGCACTTTCGTGTTTGTTGTAGTCTAAGTGCATTAAATGCTTTAAGTTGAAGTTATTGATGCTTAGCTGTTGCTTAAAAAAAGACAATTCATGTTGGTAAAAATAAGTTCTATCTCCGCTGCTACCGCTAATGAAACCGGAATTTTCATAAATAGGGTCTGCTTAAAAAGTCTCAGGTGCCTCAAATACAACCAGTCAAAGTGAAGATGTATGCTTATACCTCGAACTGAAGGCTGGGAAGTAGTTGAGGTGCTTGAGGCTAAGCCACTAAAAAATCGAAATTTGATTTTTTGGCGCAAAGGTTCGGAGGTATAGCTGTAAAAAAGCTTGCACTTGGTGAAAACTATTAGGGAATAATCATTTAATAAAACATGCAGACGATATTTATCCCCGGTTTAGCTGTTTTTAAGCAAGCCCTAAATACCTTCAACATAACTGAAATACAAAATACCATTTTCGGCTAATAGTTTATGGCAGTCTGCAATTAATCTTATACAGTCTTGTTGCGAAAGATAGGGAATGCAAAAACAGGCTAAGGCAGCATCAAATTGATCCTTAATTTGGTTTAAGTTTCTGCTGTCCATCACTTCAAAGTTTGCTAACGGATTATTTATTTTGGCCAGCTCAATCATATTTTTAGCAATGTCCACGCCTATAATAGTCAAACTTGGTTTTTGAGAAAGCAAATAATGCGTAATGTTACCAGGGCCACAGCCAATATCCAAAACCGATGAGCGTGCGTTGGGTAGCAAGTCTATAAAAAGGTTGTAGCTCTCATCGTATAAATTCAGGTAAATAAATTTTTCCTGATACAGTTTTGCTACCTTATTCCACGTATCAAATGTTTCTTGGTATTTGTCCATTTAATCTTTTAGTGTTTTTATTCAACCCCTAAAAAACTATAAACTTAGCAATATGTCGCTGTTATAAGTTTTTTAGTTGTAACAATTATCGTTTTTCACTCGCTATGATGAATTTATAAAAATTAAGCCAACATTAACTTTCTCCCGATTTATTAATATTTAATTAACCTACTTAGCACAGACTTATTTTTATTATTACCGTTATTTGAGCATAGAAAAAAATGAATAAAATAGCGGAAGTTATTTTATAATTAAAAAGCCTGTATATATTTGCAGCCGAAATGAAAAAAAGAATATTAAAATATATGATTAATTGCCTGCTCTTATTGTTGGCTATTAAGGCATATTCTTTTCCTCAACATACTATTAAACATCAAGCGCACATTCTGCTTGAAGTAACTTCTGCAAGCCAGAAAACGGCCAATGCTTTATACACTGATAATCACGTAGCCCAAATTGAGGCTATCACTCATTTATTAGGAAGGTATCAATTATCACCCATCATCGCAAAACCTGAAAAAGAGGAGGAGGATGATGCGGGACATAGCAAAGCTAATGTTAAGTGTTATGTTGCTATAGAATACTTTATTGTCCCTGTTTTAAATTCCGCTATTCATACTAACTATAAGGCTACTTTAATAGTCTCTTCTATTCCTTTTAGCTTTTCTATAGGTCTGTATAAAACATTACAGGTCTTCAGAATTTGATAAACACCTAATCTACTTAACGGATATACCTTATTCGGCCTTCGTAGTATTAACGGCATTGGTTATTGATTAACTGTGCCCCTACGAATAAATTTATCAAATCTTTTAATACCGGATTGTATTTTTTCATGCAATTCAATTCAAAAATCGATAATGAAATATTCTTATATATGCATTAGCTTATTAGCATTGCTAAGTTTTACAAGTTGTACTAGTAAAAAAGAACACCATAAGGCTGAAACAAAGTTTTTGGTCACCAGCCCTTTAATGAAGGATACCTCAAGGGTAGAGAGTTATGTGTGTCAAATTAATTCTTACCGCCACATAGAATTACGGGCCTTAGAAAAGGGGTATCTGCAGAAATTTTTTGTAGATGAGGGTCAGTATGTCAAACAAGGTCAGCTGCTGTTTCAGATAATGCCTAACCTATATTACGCAGAAAAACAGAGAGCACAGGCAGAGGTAAACTTTGCCGAAATTGAATATCAGAATACAAAAATGCTTTCTGATAGCAATGTGGTGGCACCCAATGAGCTGGCTATGGCGAAGGCTAAGCTCGATAAAGCCAAGGCGGAACTTTCACTTACGCAAGTGCACCTTGATTTTACGCAAATAAAGGCTCCTTTCGATGGTATTATTGATCGCTTTCAAGCAAGGCCGGGTAGTTTGGTGGATGAGGGCGACCTGCTTACCAACCTATCGGACAATAGCAAAATGTGGGTATACTTTAATGTGCCCGAGGCGGAGTACCTTGAGTATCAAACCAACACAAAAAAGGATAGTAACACAAAAGTAAAGCTCCTAATGGCCAACAATAAACTATTTGAATATGGCGGAATAGTAGAAACAATAGAGGCTGATTTCAATAATGAAACAGGCAACATTGCTTTTAGAGCTACTTTCCCAAACCCTAACGGCTTGCTTAGGCATGGTGAAACCGGCAGCATTCAAATGATTGAAGCCTATCCTAATGCGCTGTTAATCCCACAGAAAACTACTTTTGAGGTGTTAGATAAAACATTTGTATTTGTGATTGATAAAGATAACAAGGTTCAATCGAGGCAAATAACCATAGCGGCTGAGCTTCCGCATGTTTATGTAGTAAAAGAAGGACTGAAGGAAACCGATAAAGTACTACTGGAAGGCCTACGCCTTGTTGCTGAAAAGGAAGAGATAAAGTATGAATTTGTAAAACCTGCTGAGGTGCTATCAAATTTATCCTTATACGCAGAGTAATTGGCCACCCTATAATAAATAAGAAATGTTTAGTAAAATAATACATAGGCCGGTTTTTGCAATAGTAATTTCCATAGTCTTTTTATTTGTGGGGGGCTTGGCTATTAAACAATTGCCCATCTCACAATTTCCGCAAATTGCGCCTACTACCGTAAGTATTTTTATTGCCTATCCGGGAGCCAGTGCCGATGTACTTGTAAAATCGACTTTGATAACGCTGGAAAACTCTATTAATGGTGTGCAAGGTATGCGGTACATGACCTCCGATGCCACCAGCGCAGGTGAGGCTACGGTGAACATCATATTCGAACCCGGAACAGACCCTAACCAAGCGGTAATTCGGGTCAAAACAAGGGTGGATCAGGTGATGCCATTATTGCCGGAGTTGGTGCAGAGAGAAGGCGTAATTATTACGCCAATTCAGCCTAGCATGCTAATGTATGTGAACTTATACAGTAAGAATAAAAAGCTGGATGAGAAATTTTTGTACAATTACGCTAATGTTAAGATGATTCCTGAAATAAACAGGATTAGTGGAGTAGCAAGGTCACAGATTTTAGGCAGCCGTACCTACTCTATGCGTATTTGGCTAAACCCCGATAGAATGCGCGCTTACGATATTTCGATTGATGAAGTAATGGAGGCACTTGCTGAACAAAGTATTATTGGCCGGCCAGGCCGAATAGGGCAGAGTTCCGGAATTGAAGCGCAGTCCTTAGAATACGTGCTTACTTATAAGGGAAGATACAATAAACCGGAAGAGTATGGGGATATTATTGTTCGTGCAAATGCAAAAGGAGAAAGCATAAAGCTTAAAGAAATTGCAAAAATTGAACTTGGTAGCGAGTTTTTTGATATCTACTCCAATTTAGATGGAAATCCTTCAGCCGCAATTGTACTAAAGCAAAACTATGGCAGTAACGCCAGCGATGTAATAGCTAGTGTAAAAGAGAAGCTTGAAGAAATGAAAGCTAATTTCCCTCCGGGGATTGATTATAAAATCAGCTATGATGTATCCAAATTCCTTGATGCCTCCATAGAGCAGGTTATTCACACCTTGCGCGATGCTTTTATTTTGGTGGCATTGGTGGTGTTTTTATTTCTTGGCGATTGGCGCTCTACGCTCATTCCTATTTTAGCGGTGCCGGTTTCATTAATTGGTGCGTTTTTCGTAATCCAGTTTTTTGGCCTTTCCATTAATTTAGTTACGCTCTTTGCCTTGGTGCTGGCTATTGGTATTGTGGTGGATGATGCAATTGTGGTAGTAGAGGCAGTGCATGCAAAAATGGAGGAAGAGAATATCTCTCCTTACAATGCTGTAAAAAAGGTAATTGGCGAAATTAGTGGTGCCATAATCGCCATTACTATGGTAATGGTTTCTGTATTTTTACCTATCTCATTTATGTCCGGGCCGGTTGGTACTTTTTACAGGCAGTTTTCCATTACCATGGCCAGTGCCATAGTAATATCTGCCATTATTGCGCTTACGCTCACTCCTGTACTATGTGCCATGTTGCTAAAAAACAAACATGGTAAAGCCAGGAAACAGAACATTTTTACTAAGGCACTAGATGGCTTTAATAACGGTTTTGATAAGCTCACCGGTAAATACGTGGTTTTACTTAGGCGCATGGTAAACAGGAGATGGCTCACTTTTGGTATATTATTGGTTTTCTGTGTGGGTATTTACTTTGAAAGCCAGGTCCTTCCTTCAGGCTTTATACCAGGCGAAGATCAAGGCACCATATACGCTATTATCCAAACACCTCCGGGCTCTACCTTGGAGCGTACCAATCAGGTATCGCAAAAACTGCAGAAGATATGTGAGGAGATAGATGGTGTGGAGTCGGTATCGTCATTAGCGGGATATGAAATTATGACTGAGGGCCGTGGCTCAAATGCTGGTACCTGCCTCATCAATCTCAAGGAGTGGTCGGATCGGGAGCATACGGTGAAAGAGATAATGGAAGAGCTGGAAGAAAAATCCGGCAACTTAGGGGCTGTTGTAGAATTTTTCGAACCTCCCGCAGTACCGGGTTTTGGTTCCTCCGGTGGTTTTTCGCTTCGTTTATTAGATAAAACCGGCAGTACCGACTATCAGGAGTTTGACAATATAAATAAAGAGTTTTTAGCGAATCTTCGTAAAAAAGAGGAGCTAACAGGCCTATTCACCTTTTTTGCAGCAAATTACCCGCAGTATGAACTAGTAATTAATAACCAGGCAGCCATGCAAAAGGGAGTCTCCATTGGCAAGGCTATGGAAAATCTTAATATACTTATTGGTAGTACTTATGAGCAGGGTTTTATCCGTTTCGATAGATTTTTTAAGGTATATGTGCAGGCTGCTCCGGAATTCCGAAGGCTTCCCTCAGATGTTTTAAAAATGTTTGTTAAAAATGATACGGGTGAAATGGTGCCTTATTCTGCTTTTATGAAGCTTGAAAAAAAACAAGGGCCAAATGAAGTGACGCGCTATAACATGTATAATTCTGCCGCTATTCGTGGTTTGCCAGGCTCAGGTTTTACTACTGCTCAATCAATCCAAACAATAAAAGAGGTGGCCGCAGAAACACTGCCAAGAGGTTATGACATTGCGTGGGAAGGTCTTTCTTACGATGAATCGACCAGAGGAAATGAGTCCTTATATGTTTTCATTATTGTGTTGGCATTTGTTTACCTGGTGCTGGCTGCGCAATATGAAAGTTTTATACTTCCACTGGCAGTAATATGCTCACTGCCGGTGGGCGTATTTGGTTCCTTCTTACTATTAAAAATAATGGGACTTGAAAATGATATTTATGCACAAGTAGGTCTTATTATGTTGGTGGGTTTATTGGGTAAAAATGCCGTGCTGATAGTTGAATTTGCCGTGCAAAAACATCGGGAAGGAGCTACTATATTTGAGGCTGCCATTGAAGGCGCAAAGGTGCGATTTAGGCCGATATTAATGACCTCCTTCGCTTTTATTGCAGGGCTAATTCCGTTAATGATTGCTTCCGGTGCTGGTGCCATTGGAAACAGAACAATTGGTTCCTCTGCACTTGGGGGCATGCTGCTAGGTACAATTTTCGGGGTAATTATTATTCCTGGCTTGTATTTTATTTTTGGTAAAATGGCTGATGGTAAACAGTTAATTAAAGATGAATATGACAGGCCCTTATCCGAAAACCCTACCCACTCAAAACCTGAATTAGAAAATGAATAATTTATTATTAAAGCAAATTTTGTGGGTGGTGTTGATAACGTTCGCCCTTTCGGGCTGCGTACCCAGTTTAGTGCAGAAAACCGCGAACAGGGCAGTTCCTGATGCATACAGTGCTTCAGCAGATACCGCTAATGTTGCCAACGTGCAATGGCGAGCGTACTTCTCTGATCAAAATCTGATAGCCCTGATTGATACGGCACTAAGCAATAACCAGGAGTTAAATATTACTTTGCAAGAAATAGCTGTTTCCATAAATGAGGTAAACTTGCGAAAAGGTGAAATTCTCCCGTTAGTTGGCTTAAGGGGTAGTGCAGGCTTTGATAAACCCGGACGCTATACCAGCCAGGGCGCTTTGGAGGAAACTACTGAAATAAAGCCAGGCACTGCAATGCCCGATCCGCTACAGAACTATCAGTTAGGCGCCTATGCCTCATGGGAAGTGGATATTTGGAGAAAATTACGAAATGCCAGAAAATCGGCCTATACCAACTACTTATCCTCAGTAGAGGGAAGGAATTTTATGGTAACTCAGCTGATTGCTGAAATAGCCAATTCATATTATGAACTGATGGCGCTTGATAACCAACTGGATATTGTAAAGCAAAATATTGATATACAAACCAATGCGTTGGAGATTGTGCGCCTTCAAAAAGCTTCTGCTCGTGTAACAGAGCTTGCCGTACGCAGGTTTGAGGCACAGGTTTACAACACAAAAAGTTTGCAGTATGATATAAAGCAGCAAATTTTTGAAATGGAAAATAGAATCAATTTTCTTGTTGGCAGGTTTCCGCAAGCAATAGCGCGCAACTCATCTGTTTTCATTAATCTGAAAACCGATAGCATACAAGCCGGTATACCTGCACAATTATTAAATAACCGACCGGATGTGAAGCAAGCTGAATTAGATTTAGTAGCGGCAAAACTCAATGTAAGCGTGGCAAAAGCAAGGTTTTACCCTTCATTGGGCATATCAGCCGGGATTGGTTTACAAGCTTTTGATCCCAGCTATTTGCTGCGTACTCCGGAATCCTTACTGTACTCGCTAGCGGGAGATATAAGCGCGCCTTTAATTAATAGAAATGCTATTAAAGCTGCTTACAATACTGCTAACGCCAAACAATTACAAGCGGTTTTTAACTATGAGCGCAGTATTTTAAATGCATATATTGAAGTGGCTAATCAGCTGTCCAATATAAATAATTTGCAGCAAAGTTTTAGTTTTAAACAGCAGGAAGTGGAAGCATTGAATACGTCTATTACAATTTCAAACAACTTATTCAGGTCAGCCCGGGCAGATTACATGGAAGTTTTGCTTACCCAACGTGATGCGTTAGAGTCGAGATTTGAACTGATTGAAACTAAAAAGCAGCAGATGAACGCCTTAGTGAATATTTACCAAGCATTAGGCGGTGGCTGGAATTAAATTTGATTAATAAGCGGCTTATTACCACACAACAAAAAACCATTCGCTAGCCAGCGAATGGTTTTTTATTATAGCTCAAATGAGGTCAATAGCCAGTCGCTATTTATAAATATCTAACGCTTACTGTTCCTATCTTCTACCACCTCTTCCGCCAGCACGTGAACCGTTTTGGCCTTTTTTGCGATTGGCAAAGAATTCCTGTTTTCTTCGTTGCTTCTCTTTCTCAAACTCCTTTTTCTCAGCATTGGTCATTGGCTTGTCAGTCTGCGGATAGGGATGGTCTTTTACCACCGGAATATCAAGCCTTATTAATTTCTCAATGTCGCTTATGTATTCGTTTTCTTCCGGCTCGCAGATAGATATTGCCATGCCTTCTTCTCCTGCTCGTCCGGATCTGCCAATACGGTGCACATAAGTTTCAGCAATGTTTGGGATGTCATAATTAATTACATGTTGTAATTTGTCTATGTCAATACCTCTGGCAGCAATATCTGTAGCCACTAAAATACGAATTTCCTTATCCTTAAATCGGTTTAGGGCATTTTGGCGTTGGTTCTGGGCTTTATCGCCATGGATGGCTGCCGCATTAATGTGCTGCTTTTTTAAATCCCGCACAATACGATCGGCTCCATGCTTAGTTCTGGAGAATAACAGTACCTGATCCATTTCGTCATCTTGCAAAATGTGAAAAAGCAAGTCTTTCTTATCCGATTTATTGGTGTAATACAGTTGCTGCTGAATGGTTTCTGCTGTTGAAGAAACCGGGCTTACAGCAATCTTTTTCGGGTTGTTCAGTATCTTTCTGGAAAGCTCTACAATGTTATCGGGTAGCGTGGCAGAGAAAAACAAGGATTGCCGCTCAGCAGGAAGCTTTGCTATTATCTTTTTGATGTCGTTAATAAAGCCCATATCCAGCATGCGGTCGGCCTCGTCTAATACAAAATATTCAATAGCATTCAATGAGACAAAACCCTGATCCATCAAATCTAACAACCGACCGGGTGTGGCTATTAAAACATCTACACCATCGCGCAGCTTACGGGTCTGACTATTTTGATTTACTCCACCAAAAATAACGGTGTTTTTAAGCCCCGTATATTTTGCATAACTCGTAAAACTTTCATCTATCTGTATGGCTAATTCGCGGGTAGGCGTTACCACAAGTGCTCTAATCTTTTTGTTTCCCAGCGTTTTAGCTAAAGCTAAATGCTGTATGATAGGAATGGAAAAGGCTGCGGTTTTACCGGTACCTGTTTGTGCACTGGCCAGTACATCATTTCCTTTTAATAGCAGTGGAATAGCCTGCTCTTGTATTGAGGTTGGCGATTCATAGTTTTCATCTTTAAGCGCTTTTAATATCGGCTCAATGATGTGCAGTTGTTCAAATTTCATAAATATTGGTTTAACCGAATGGAATAGTTAAGAGCATGAACTGCGCAATCTAATTGAATAGGGTAGGGCTGCTTACTTAGTACTATTACACAGGAATGTGAAAGTTGTTCCTATGCGTTAGTTTTAAAGACAGGAACTTTATAATGGTGCAAAGGTAAGTATTTAATTGGCAATTGGTGCCTCAGCATCAATTATTACCTAAATTCTACTGGCTCAAAGTCATTTGTTAATCGTTTAGATTCTAAGATTACCTCAATCTTTACCTATTTTTAACTATTACAACCCTTACATAAAAATGCATGCTCGTTACGTAAAGGTCGCAATTTGCAGCAGTAAGGTCGGTACGCTGAAAACGTCAGACCTGTTTCTGAATTACAAAAAAATCGTTCTATTTAAGTACTTCAAGCAAACTCCATGTCTGACCTCTGCGAGGTACCGACATTAGGTAGGTTGAGCGAACCGAAGTTCTGCAAGCATAAGTTGATCTTCCTTTATTAGTAGATTGCTATTTGAATCAGTCAGAACGGTATGTTGAAAACGTCAGACCTGTTTCTGAATCACAAAAAAATCGTTCTATTTAAGTACTTCAAGCAAACTCCATGTATGACCTCTGCGAGGTACCGACAGTAGGTAGGTTGAGCAAACTGAAGCCATTAGCAAATTAGTAATGGCCATTTGCCATACTTTAGTCTTCAAGAGCAGCAACTCCCGGAAGAGTTTTACCTTCCATATACTCTAACAACGCACCGCCACCGGTTGACACATAGCTTACGTCATCGCCATAACCTAATGAGTTAACAGCTGCGGCAGAATCTCCGCCTCCTATTAAAGAGAAAGCACCGTTTTTAGTAGCTTCTACCACGGCTTCTGCTATGGCCTTGGTACCCTTAGCAAAACTTTCCATCTCGAAAACGCCCATCGGTCCATTCCATAAAATAGTTTTTGATTCAGCCACTGTGTTCTTAAAAATTTCTGTGGCTTCCGGGCCTATATCAAGTCCCATCCACCCATCTTCAATGCTATGGTTTTGGGCTATTTTAGTGTTGGCGTCATTGGCAAAAGCATCTGCAACTATTGAATCGATCGGCAATTTTAATTCAACATGCTTTTCCTTTGCTTTTTGAATGAGCTCCTTTGCAAGGTCTAATTTGTCTTCTTCTACCAGTGATGCCCCTACTTTACCGCCCATGGCTTTGAAAAAGGTGTAAGACATGCCGCCACCAACAATGAGGTTATCTACCTTATCTAGCAGCTTTTCAATAATCATTATTTTGTCCGATATTTTGGCACCACCCATTATAGCAGTAAATGGTTTCTCTGATTTTTCAAGCACTTTTTTTGCATTCTCTATTTCGGCATGCATCACATAGCCTGCCAGTTTATCTTTGAAAAACTGCGCCACTACGGTGGTAGAGGCGTGCGCTCTATGTGCTGTCCCAAAGGCATCGTTTACAAAAACATCGCCTAACTTGGCAAATTCTTTTGCCAGTGCTTCATCTCCCTTGGTTTCTCCTTCGTGAAACCGCACGTTTTCAAGCAATAAAACCTCTCCTGCTTGCAAGTTAGCTGCATGCTCTTGCGCTACTTTACCAGTAGATTCTTTGCTAAAATGAACCTTGGCATCATATGCTTTCTCCAGATCTTTAACAAGGTGCTTCAGCGAAAATTTATCTTCCGGCCCATTTTTTGGTCTACCCAAGTGAGACATTAATACAGCCTTGCCGCCATCATTCAATATTTTTTTGATGGTTTTAACCGTAGCATCAATTCTGTTGTGGTCTGTGATCTCAAACTGGTCATTTAACGGCACGTTTAGGTCAACCCTTACTAAGGCAGTTTTATTTTGGAAGGAATAGTTTTCAATAGTTCTCATATATTTTTTTATTTTAAATTGTCAAACAAATTTAACTAGCGTGACGTCAAATTTACTCCTAAATAAGTGTTTAGCATCATCAAATGTTTGCTGTACTAGGCAGAAGCCCTTTTTAACCTGTCGTTAATTGCGCGTCCTAAGCCTTCGTTAGGTACTAGCTCGGCTATTATTAGATCTACATCGCTAGCATCCAGTAATCGAAGATAGGAGAAAAGATTTTGAGCCGCCTCATTTATATTATGTGTAGTACTCAACTGAAAGCTTTTTGTAATGCCTACATATTTTTTATGGAAAGATAACACACCAATAGTTTTACTTCCATGTTCTTTAATCAATTCCTCGATATTGCCCAAATAAATAGGTTTAGCTGGTGCATAATGGCTTTTAAGCATACCAGGAGCTGCCGGTGTTGAACTGCTATGCGGCATAACGTCAATCTCGCCAATGACCTCTTCAATGCTATTTACATCTAGTCCGCCTAAACGGTATACAATGACTTTATCTCCTTCAAAACCTACAATGGTAGATTCTATGCCCACTTTACTTATTTTCCCATCAAGTATATATTGTATTTTATTACCCAACTGGTTATTCACGTGCTGTGCAGAAGTAGGGCTGATGTAGCCAAAAGGATTGGCACTGGGAGCGGCCAGAGGAAAATCCAGTTGTTTTAGCAATTTTAGCGCCACCTTATGATTTGGTATGCGGAATGCTGCACGATCAAGGCCGGAACAGGTAATATCAGGAATATTACTTTTACGAGGTAGGAGTAAAGTGATTGGCCCGGGCCAAAATTTTGCTGCGAGTTTTTTAGCTTTTTCCGGAAAATCATTCACCAGTGTTTCCACTTGCGCAATAGATGCACAATGGAGGATAAGAGGATCGAACTGTGGCCTATCTTTAACCTGAAATATTTTACCAACAGTAGCGGCATTCAAGGCGTTTCCTGCAAGACCGTATACGGTTTCGGTTGGTAAGCCTATAAGCTCACCTTCCTGAAGTAGTCTTTTAGCCGTGGAAATGCTGGTGCCAATTTCTGCCATATTTGAGGCGAATTTAACTCAATTGCGCTTTATTTACAATGGTT
The DNA here is from genome assembly GCA_963832285.1 of uncultured Cytophagales bacterium. Taxonomy (GTDB): domain Bacteria; phylum Bacteroidota; class Bacteroidia; order Cytophagales; family Cyclobacteriaceae; genus Marivirga. Next base: position 1,385,655 of record CAWHTP010000008.1, on the reverse strand, counting down.
GATTCCTTCATTATAAAATACTTCTCAATGTCGTTTAATTAAGACCTTACCTCCTTCTTTTGAGGAGAAGGAATAAGTACCTGCTTGCCTTTGGCGAGAAGAGGTCATGAAGACAAGCTTAGCTAAACGACATTGAAATGCTTCTTCTAAATTATTTGAAATGATTGAGAAATGTAAAAAGAGAATTTTATATTTAGCGAATAATAACCAATTTCCGAGTTATGAGTAGAAAGACGAAAAATTTGATAAAGTTAGTAGCCATCATTATAGTACTTATTCTAGTATTTATGGAGCTGGGCATTGTAGCAATACCTGCATTGGCTGTATATAAATTCTGGTTGAGTATTATAGCGTTTTGTATGGTACTTATTGCCTCCTAAATAGGGGTAAACGATGCTATAATTGAACTATAGTTTTGTTTACTTCTTAGATTGCACCCTTACAAAACTTTTCCAAGGCTTCGATAGCTTCTTTAAAATCTCTATTTTTGGCTTTAGTCAAATAGTCGCATCCCACTTGCTGGTTTCCTGAATTTATATTGATGAAACCCAGCCAATAATAGGCCTCTCCAAGTGTATTATTAAGCTTTATTACGCTTTCCAGTAGCTGTTCACTTTCTTCAAAATCCCCCAATTTAATAAGCGTTTTACCTTTATTTAAATAAGGAAGATAATTATTAGGGTTCAACTTTATGGCAAAGTCGTTATCCGCTTGTGCTTCCTCAAATTGCTTTAATTCGTATAAGACAATGGCCCGATTTACATATAAATCGGCATTATTTGGTTTTAAGTCTATTGCTTGGTTGTAATCAAAAAGTGCTTTTTCGTATTGTTTTTGCTCCAAATGAACATTTCCACGATTATAATACGGCTTGTAGAAACTACTATCTAATTTTATAGCAACAGAAAAATCCTGATGCGCCTTCGCATAATCCTCATTCAAAAAATAAGCTACTCCTCTCAAGTTGAACAAACTGGCGTTTGTTTTATTTTTATTGATGGCCTGATCAATATAACTTATTGCCTCTGGGTACCGCTCACTGTCTATTTTGGCTTTTGCAGCAATTATCAATTCCTCTTCATTGGCGGAACAACCTGCCAAAATAAGTAGAAGAAACACTAAAATTTGTGGAAATTTGGAAATCATGATTAGGTGTAATAATATATTATTTGTTATAAAACTTACATACATAAGAAACCCTTTAAAAGTAAAAAAAAGATTCTTTTTCTGTGGTTTACATTTGTATCAAGTTTTACGCTTCATTTATTAAATGGACGTAATTTTAAGGTTGATAGTTTACCCCGGTTTGGTTCACCGGGGTTTTTTTGTGCCTACGCATCAATGCGCTGTACACCTTCAAACTTAAGAATAAAATCTTTGCCGAAGGCTTGGGCTGGCGTAAGGTAGCCGTTAGGTATATCATCATTTTTACTAATCAACTCTTTTGCAGCCTCTAATGCAGTAAGGGAGGTAAGTTTATAGGCTTCAGGGGTAATCATTTTCACTTCTAATGTTTCACCTTTCTTATTACTTATGCTACCTACCAAATAAGTTTTGCCGGCTTCGAGCATATCTTGTTTTGGTCCGGCTACTGAATTTTCAATCTTTCTCCGAACTAAACGCTGTATCCAAGATATTCCCATTAGAAATTTCAGAAACCTAAATCTTCTAATATTACGAACAGTTTTTTTACTTACTCCGGAATAAATTATAATGTTGGGTATTCCCGTTTGGTAGTAGGTGGTCATTAAATCACCCCAGGGGATGGACATTACTGTTCTTTTTTTATGAGGAAAGGCCACTTCCTTGACGGAATAGGCGAGTGGTACATTTTTTATTTGACCATTTTCTCTAATAAAACCTCCTTTTGAAATGTTTTTAGCCATGGTTACGGCAGTTCCTCGCGACATAGCGGTTTTTTCACCCACAAAGGACATCTCAATGGCGTTGGCATCAGGCATTAGTGCTACTAAATAGGCTGCCATGCAATCAGTGGGCACCACATCAAATCCTACTCCGGGTATCAATTTTATACCGGCCTGCTTGGCCTGATCGGCATAGCTCATAATTTCTTCAAATGCCCAGATTTCTCCGGTTATGTCCAAGTAGTTGGTATGCGACTCGAGGCAGGCCTCCACCATTTGGCGAGCAGTTTCAGTAAAAGGACCTGCACAATGTATAACGGTATCAAATGGCTGCAGTATATCAACGAGCCCTGCTTTATTATTTAAGTCAACTATTGAGTAATTGAAACCCGTTTCAGCTGCTACGGCTGCAATGGCTTCTTTGTTTCTGCCGGCTAAATGTACAGATACATCCTGTTTAGCAGCGGCTAAGCTTATTAAACGGCCGGTGTAGCCATTTGCTCCATAAATCAAAATTGGTTCAGCCATATTGTTCTAAATTTAATGTTTTATTCGCCATGCGGATAATGGAAGTATTATCTGTCACTTCAGTCATGGTAGCCATACCCACCCATCTATACGCTAAGCTTTCCTCGTTGAGTAATACATTTTGATCAGCACTCACGCTTATCAAAAAGCGGACATCATAATGAAGGTGCTCAGCAATAGTCCCCTTGGCAGGGATGCAATGGATGTCGATATCAAATATATTTGCAGAATGAACTAGCAGCTTATTTAGTCCTGTTTCTTCTTGTGCTTCTTTTAGCGCCACCGCTAATAGATCGGTATTTCCATCGGCATGGCCGCCCGGCTGTAACCACTGTTGCAATTTTTTATGTGCTAGCAATAGGGCTTCAGTAAATGTGCTATTAACCAACCATGCGGAGGCAGTAAAATGGGCATGCTTCAATTCTCTTAAAAATGCCTGCTCACCGTAAGTGCTAAGCAGGTCAAGCATGTGCTCTTTAAACTGTATTTCATCGGAATTATCCGGTTGGTAAGTGTTCAGTTGGGTAAACAGTTTATTCATAACAAAAAAAGACCGCCACAGGGCGGTCTTTTCATTATATAATTAGTTAGATTATTGCGCTAGAGTACCCACAATTGTAATTGAAACCGGATCAGAAACTGACTTTGGGTATGAAGCCGAATAAGTTAAAGTAATCGCTCCGGTATCTCTGTTCACAGTAGTTGTAAATGCACCACCGGGATTCAATGTTAGAATCTCAGTAGTAGATCCACTTATAACAAAATTACCTGATTGAGCAAAATCATCACCGTTATTAAGGTCTGCTCCGTCTAAAACACTCAACCCACTTACTGAATAGGTTAAATCAGTGGCGAAAGTGATTGACACGCCTGCTAAAGTAATCGCATCAAAACCAGTAGGGGTGGCGGTTGTCAAATTCCACGTGCCGCTCAGCTGTTCTGCTTTTTGCTCTTCCGGGGTTTTATCATCATCTTTTTTACAAGAACTAAATAAAATAGTAAGTGCTAATAATGAGTAGCTAAATAATTTCAGATTTCTTTTCATAATCAAGTTTAATTTATGCTGTAAAAGTATTGAAGATTTATGTATTCTAATAACTAAATCAATGTTTTAGTATATCAATATTAATTATTTTTTTTGTGAAATTCACGAATTCAGCTTCTTCGTTTGAAAAAATTAACAAAATGCTATCAGTAATTCTCTTGCTAACTAGCCCATTGTACCATGCTTTCCCGGTTTTATCTAAATGAGAGGTAGGTTCATCCATCAAAATAATTTTTCCACTAAAGCAGGTTGCTAATATTAATTTCACCCTTTGCTTCATGCCCGATGAAAAATCTTTTAGTGGTGTATTATAAGCACCATTGAGCCCTGAAGCTGTTATTTCTTCTTTTAAAATAGTTCTGCTGAGCGGTTTTTTAAATTTTGAGTGAAATGTGATGTGTTCATTTAAGGTAAAATCATCTATTAAATCTACATAAGGCGCACAGATATTTATGTGTTTGTAATACACTTCTTTTTTAATTTGAGCGCCACCCGAAGAAAGGATGATTTCACCGGTATTAGGAGGTATTAAACCGGAAATTATTTTCAAAAGGGTTGATTTTCCGGAACCATTTGCTCCAGTGATGGCCACTACGTTTCCTGAAGTTACTGATAAATGGAGATTTTTGAATAAAAGGTTGCGATTAAACTTTTTTGAAAGGTTAACAATATCAAGCTGCAAACTGTGCTCAATTTTATCAGTTGCCATATCCTTTCATGATACCCCGTTCCGAGCTTCTTATGAATGAGGTGATGCTATCACGCTCTTCACTACTAGTAATTAGGGTTTCAATTTTCTCGAGCGCTTTGGCATTATTCAAACCACTTAAATATAGGTAGCGGTAAATTTCCTGAATTTCGTTAATTCTGTCGTTGGTAAATCCTCTTCTCCGGAGCCCAACGGAATTTATACCGCAATAAGTGAGCGGCTCTCGTGCCGCCTTTACAAAAGGTGGAACATCTTTACGAACCAGCGAGCCTCCTGAAATCATTACATGACTACCTATTTTAACAAATTGATGCACAGCTGAAGCACCGCTTATGATGGCCCAATCATCAATATTTACGTGTCCTCCAATTAGTACAGAATTAACCAGTATGCAATGGTCGCCAATGAAGCAATCATGCGCAATGTGCACATACGCCATAATAAGGCAATTTTTACCAATTTTGGTGGTGCGTTTGTCCACTGTTCCACGGCTAATATTTACATATTCCCTTATTACAGTACCATCACCAATTTCGGTGGTTGTTTCTTCTCCTTCAAACTTCAGGTCTTGGGGAATAGCTGAAATGGTTGAACCGGTAAATATTTTACAATTTTTTCCTATACGTGCGCCATCACTAACAGTAACGTTTGGCCCAATCCATGTCCCTTCATCTATTTCCACATTTCTATCGATGTATGAGAACGGACCGATAGTTACGTTTTTCCCGATCTTTGCATCAGGATGTATGAATGACATATTTTCGTTAATCATGCGTTGAGATGTTTTCTTTTACGAACTGTGCTTCTGCACATTTCAGTTGGCAATATAGCTAGGCTTCATCTTTTTTTACAATTCTGGCAGTAAGTGTGGCTTCACTCACTACGTGATTGCCCACATAAGCCGTTCCTATCATTTTAGCAATACCACGCTTTATAGGCGCCATAAGCTCACATTTTAATATAATAGTATCACCCGGCCTTACCATTCTTCTAAATCTACAATTGTCTATCCCTAAAAAGTACGTCCAATAATTTTTAGGATCCTCAACGGTACTCAACACCAAAATACCACCTGTTTGTGCCATGGCTTCAATTTGAAGTACACCCGGCATCACGGGATTGTTAGGAAAATGACCCTGAAAAAAATTTTCATTAATAGTCACATTTTTTACACCAATGATCATTTTGTGGTCATGATGAATAATTTTGTCAACTAGCTGAAACGGGTACCTATGCATGAGCATCGATGAAATGCCATCAATATCCATAACAGGACTTTCGTTAGGGTCGTACTTGGGTGCAGCCTTTTCAGTTTGCCGTATTACTCTTTTTATTTTTTTAGCAAACTCAACATTGGTGGAGTGCCCGGGCCTTGCAGCTAGTATTTGTGCTTTAATAGGCCTACCTACAAGTGCTAAATCTCCAACTACATCCAATAATTTATGGCGTGCAGGTTCATTTTTATGCCTTAAGTCAATGTTGTTGAGAATGCCTTCTTCTTTTACTTCAATCTTTGGTTTGTTGAATAGAAGAGCCAATTCATCCAGTTCTTTTGGTTCAATCAGCTTATCCACTACTACAATGGCATTGTTCAAATCGCCACCTCTCACCAAGTTGTTATTGTAAAGGTATTGTAGCTCATGCAGAAAGCAAAAGGTTCTGCTGGAAGCAATATCAGCCTTAAAATCTTTTATATTGTTTAAAGAAGCATGTTGGCTGCCAAGCACTTTTGAGTTGTAGTCAATCATTACCGTTACCCGGTAATCATCAACCGGAAGTGCAGCCATCTCTACATTTTTAGCTTCATCTCTATAGAAAATGCCCTCAGGTACTTCAAAGAAATTTCTGAGCGCATTTTGCTCTTGTAAGCCAGCGGATTCAAGCGCTTCAATAAATTGTATGGAGCTGCCGTCCATTATTGGTGTTTCTGCAGCATCCATTTCTATAAGTACATTGTCAATTTCAAGACCTACCAGCGCAGCAAGCACATGCTCTACGGTGGCTACTTTGGCCTCCCCTTTGGAAAGTGTGGTACCTCGTGAAATATCAGTGACCAGATCTGCATCGGCTTCTATAATAGGCTGATCAGGTAAATCAACCCGCTTAAAACGAATGCCTGAATCTATTTCATCAGGGCGGAAAGTGAGATTTACTTTTACTCCGGTATGTAAACCAGTGCCCGAAATGGTTATCGGTTTACTGATGGTATGCTGTTTTGTATGCATAAAGTCTTACTTGTCGGTCGGCAAATTTATGGTTTTTTCTTCCAAAGTCTTAATACGTTCGAGCAAATCGGGTAAATTCTTATATATGCTATTGGATTTCAGGAACTTGACATGGTCGAAACCGTGTGTGCCTGAGATGGTGGTGCCTTCTTTTTTTATGGACTTTGAAATGCCCGACTTGGCAGTTAAGGTAGTTTTATCGGCCACACTGATATGCCCTACCAAACCTGCCTGGCCGGCTATTACGCAATATTTACCTACTTTGGTAGAACCTGAAATGCCTGCCTGAGAAACAACCACGGTATGTTCATCTATTTCTACATTGTGGGCAATTTGAACCAAATTATCAATTTTTACGCCCTTTCTTATGATGGTTGAGCCTAAAGTAGCACAGTCTATTGTTGCATTGGCGCCAACGCTCACATCATCTTCCAACACAACATTGCCTAATTGCGGAATGGTCTTATAAGAGCCATCGGGCTGTGGCGCATACCCAAAGCCATCGCTGCCAATAACTGTACCGGCTTGTATGTTACAATTGCTGCCAATTTTACAATTGTTGTAAACTTTAACTCCCGGAAATATAATGGTGTTGTCACCAATTTCAACTTTATCGCCAACATAAACATGTGGGTAAATTTTCACATTATTACCAATTTTACAATCGGTGCCAATATAAGAAAATGCTCCTCTGTAAATATTTTTACCCACCACACTCATATCACCTAAGTAGCTGGGCTGTTCTACTCCTGTTTTTGATGATGATAGTATTTTACTGTACTCTTCCAGCAAAATGGTAAAGGCTGAATAAGGATCTTCAACCCTTATAAGGGCAGGTTTAATAGCTGCTGTAGGTTTAAAATCATTACTAACAATAATCGCTGAAGCTTCTGATTTATAAATGAAGTTCTTGTATTTATCGTTTGCCAAAAAACTTAGTGTATTGGGCTTACCTTCTTCAATTTTGCCCAAATCATTAATAATAAGGTTTTCATTTCCCTCTACTTCTCCTTTTATTAATGCTGCAATTTGTTTTACGGTGAACTCCATCTGCTATTTTTAGGTAAGATTACAAAGATAAAGATTTCGGCAGGCAGAGATAATATTTTTTTACAATTTTACTCATGGCTTTTATATTCGGTAAATCAGCCGCCTGTGCAATATCCATTACTTCTTCTCTCTTGTTGATTATCTTAATACTTTTTCCGCCTAAAATATAGGCTGCGTTGGTTACTTCACCATGTGAGAAATAAAATGCAGCCTCTTTATTAAGTAGACCAAATTGTTTAGCGATGGCCTGTTTTATCTTTTTTATCTCACTCTTTTCCAAAGGTTCATTAGTCAGTTTTATCTTAAAGAGCTTTCTGTTTAACATGTTATTGGAGAGGTTCTTCAACACCCTGTCCGAGTTAGTTGCCCAAACCTTAATGGCATGCGTAAGGTCTGAATCGTCAAGTGCAGAGAAGGCTTTTATTACATAGGGAATCTCTTGTAAACTATCGAGCGAGATATTATTTTCCAAAAAGAAATTTAAGGCAGGGGATATTCCTTTTGTTTCATGCACTATTTTGGCCCTGTTAATAATATTTGCAAGCATCCTTTCTGCTCCAAGGGCTGTTTTATGCAAGTAAACTTGCCAATACATAAGCCTACGGGCATTCAAGAAGTTTTCTATACTGTAAATGGCTTTTTCTTCAACCACTACCTGATCATCCACTATGTTAAGGTGAAAAATGATGCGATCAACATTTACATTTCCTTCCGAAACGCCAGTATAGTGCGAGTCCCTGTTGAGGTAATCTAACCTATCAACATCTAACTGACTGGAGATTAGCTCATGGAAAAACTTTCTTTTGTAAGTATTTTTAAACATGGCTATAGCCATTGAAAGTCTATTATCAAATTCCTGATTCAATTCTTTCATGAACTGAAGGGAGATGTTTTCATGCGTTATGCCCGTGAGCAGACTGTACTCCAATGAGTGGGAAAACGGTCCGTGCCCAATATCATGCAATAAAATAGCAGCTTGAGCAGCCTCATACTCCTCCTCGGAAATTGCAACATCTTTTTGTATAAGCTGGTCGAGCACTAACCCCATTAAGTGAGTAGCCCCCAAGGCATGGTGAAAACGCGTATGAGTTGCTCCGGGATAAACAAACTCACTTAAACCCAACTGTCTAATCCTCCGTAAACGTTGGAAATAAGGGTGGTTTAGTAGCTGAAATAATAAATCACTCTTTATAGAAATGAATCCGTAAATTGGATCGTTAATTTTTCTAAAGTTTTTCAAATCAGTCAAATTTAAAGCAGAATTCTAATTTATGCAAAACTACCATATTTTATGGGCCGATGATGAAATCGACCTTCTGAAACCACATATCATTTTTTTAGAAAGCAAAGGTTACAAAATCACGGCAGTGAACAACGGCTCTGAAGCGGTAGATTTATGTAACGAAGAACAGTTTGATATTGTATTTTTAGATGAAAACATGCCCGGAATGAGCGGGCTGGAAAGTTTAAGCCTCATAAAAGGTAGCAAGCCCAATTTACCGGTGGTAATGATTACCAAGAGTGAAGAAGAGTACATTATGGAAGAGGCAATAGGCTCAAAAATTGCCGATTACTTAATTAAGCCTGTTAATCCTAATCAGATTCTACTTTCTGTAAAGAAACTTTTGGAAAATAAAAGATTGGTGAGTGAAAAGACCAACCAGACCTATCAGCAAGATTTTAGAAACATTAGCATGGCTTTTGGTGATGACCTAGACCATACCGAATGGGCCGAAATGTATAAAAAACTTGTTTATTGGGATTTAGAAATAGACCAAACGGAAGACCAAAGTATGTCTGAGGTGCTATCCATGCAACACCTGGAAGGTAACAATAATTTTGCTCGATTTATTGACGAAAATTACGAAAGCTGGGTAAATGCTGAAACTGATAACAGGCCCTTAATGAGCCATGAATTAATGCGTGAGAAGGTGTTTCCACATTTGGGGGAAGAGCCGGTTTTTTTTATAGTAATCGACAACCTGCGTTTTGACCAATGGAAACTAATTGAGCCTGAAGTGTTAAAGCATTTCAATATGGATGAAGAGGAAAGTTACTATTCGATTCTTCCTACCACCACAGCCTATGCCAGAAATGCCATTTTCTCAGGACTTTTACCGGATGAGATGGCCGGAAAGCATCCGGATTTATGGGTGAACGAAGATGATGACGAGGGAAAAAATAACAACGAGGATAAATTTATTAGCAGGCAGCTCAGAAGACACAATTTTGAGGATAAGTTTACCTATAATAAAATTGTAAATGTAAATCAGGGCAAGCAGGTTATAGATCAAGTTAATAATATGTTGGAGCATCCGCTGAATGTACTAGTTTACAACTTTGTGGATATGCTCTCGCACGCCAGAACCGATATGAAAATGATTCGTGAATTGGCAGCTGATGAGTCAGCCTACCGCTCGTTGACTAATAGCTGGTTTTTGCACTCGCCCTTGCTAGATTTACTCAAACGGCTGGCAACAAAGAAAGTGAAAGTGGTAATTACCACGGATCATGGTACCATTAGGGTTAAAAAGCCTTTTAAAATTGTGGGAGATAGAAACGTAAACAGCAATTTACGCTATAAGCAAGGTAAAAATTTAGGTTATAAATCGAATAACGATGTGCTGGAAGTACCCAAGCCTGAACGCTACCATTTACCTAAAATAAATGTAAGTACTTCTTATGTTTTCACCAAAGGGGAGAGCTTTTTTGCCTATCCGAATAACTATAATTACTACGTTAATTACTTTAAAGATACTTTTCAGCACGGTGGAGTTTCCATGGAAGAAATGATAATTCCCATAATTTCATTATCTTCGAAGAATGGAAATTGAGGAGGTTTCGATAAGGAATTTCAAGGAAATAGGATTGAACGAGCTTGAAAGCATAGCTAAAAGTATTTTTGCTTTTGGTGCGTCCTATAAAATTTGGATATTTAGGGCACCTATGGGATCGGGCAAGACCACATTTATAAAAGCATTGTGTGCTTATTTGGATGTGGAAGATCATGTAAGCAGCCCAAGTTTTTCATTGGTAAACGAATATAACTCAGCACGCCTAGGTGTAATTTATCATTTCGATTTTTACCGAATAAAGGATGAATTAGAAGCCTTGGATATTGGTGCGGAAGAGTATTTTTATGCTGATAAGCTTTGTTTCATAGAATGGCCTGAAAAGATTCCTTCGCTTATTCCTGATGTGTATCTGGAGATAAACATTGCCGTTAACGCAACGCTTAATAGTAGAGATTTTACAGTAAAAAAACATGGCTAAAGAAATTTCTCATCAAGGTTTTGAGCTTCTTGCTCGTAAATCAACATTATATCCGCAGGAGGAGTTATTAGCGATTGAGCAAAAAAAAGGCAGCCTGCAAATTGGTTTGCCCAAAGAGGAATCGCTTTTGGAAAAAAGAGTGCCGCTAACACCCGGAGCGGTGGCTTTACTCTCTAATAACGGGCATGAGGTTATTGTAGAAAGTGGTTTAGGCGAAGCCTCCAGCTACCCTGATAATGAATACAGCGATGCGGGTGCTAAAATTGTCTATTCTGCCAAAGAAGCTTTTGATACGCAACTTGTAGTTAAAATTGAGCCGCCAACTGCGGAAGAGACGGAGATGATCAAACATGGAAGTTTCATTATTTCCGCTTTGCAGGTAGGTCAATTAACCAAGCAATATTTTGAAGGTTTAAATGCCCGAAAAATTACCGCTTTAGGTATTGAGCTTATTGAAGACAAAGTAGGAGGGATGCCAATGGTGAGAGCCATGAGCGAAATTGCCGGTATTTCAGCCATACAAATTGCTACTGAACTGCTAAATACCTCCAATGGAGGCAAGGGTGTAATACTTGGTGGTATTACGGGTGTAAGGCCAACTAAAGTGCTCATACTCGGAGCAGGAACCGTGGGTGAATATGCAGCGCGTGCAGCACTTGGCCTTGGTGCCAACATAGAAATATATGATAACCACCTCTACAAACTAAGGCGTATTAAACATGCGCTCGCACAACCGGTACATACTTCTACTTTAGATACTGTTATGCTGAGTGAGTCGTTAACGGAAGCGGATGTGGTAATTTGTGCTATTAGAGCAGAAAAAGGTCGTAACAAGTGCATAGTTTCAGAAGAAATGGTGATGAACATGCGAAAGGACGCCATTATTATTGATGTAAGCATCGACCAAGGCGGATGTGTGGAAACTTCGGAAATTACCTCTCACGAACAGCCCACTTTCAGGAAATTTGATGTTATCCATTATTGTGTGCCCAATATAGCTTCACGCGTGTCGCGAACTGCAAGCAACGCAGTAAGCAATATTTTAACGCCCATGCTACTGCAAGCAGGAGATATAGGCGGAATTGAAGAAATGATTTTTACACATTCATGGTTTATGAAAGGTGTTTATACCTACAAAGGAACCCTCACCAATATGCACTTGGCCAAAAAGTTTAATTTAAAATATAAAGAGTTAAGCTTATTGATGGCTGCAAGATTCTCCTGAGTAAGTTATTTGTTTTTCTTGGCTGCAGGTATACAACCGCAAGTTTCTTATGCTGCCTCAAGCGACTTTGTAATAAAAGAAGTATTATTTTGATTTTCCTATAAGCACGGACAGTTATTCATGAGCAGTTTGAAAAAATCTGTTTTATTGTATACTTGCTGGTTGGGAATGATGCACTTCGCTATTTACTAAGTCATTCTCCGAATTCCCTAAGGAATTCTAGGAGAATCTGTTCATTTGGAACGGTAATGTACTTTTATGGAGATTCCATTTAAATGGCATGGCATAATGCAGCTGTATATTCAGGGTATGACGATTTTGCACGTATTGTAATGCTACCAGCAGCAAACAAGCTCACTCATTATTACCCTAGCAGACTAAACGGCTCCTCTTTTACCCAGTTCAATCACTTCCATATTTTCTATTTTACCACTGTTAATCTCAAACCTGATGATGGTCTTTACACTATGAAAGCCCTGCCTGCCGGCTGCACCGGGGTTAATGTATAAACAGTTACTGACCTTGTCGGGTATTACTCGCAAAATGTGAGAATGACCGCAAATAAATATGTTCGGTTTAACATCACCAATTAGTTTCTTCACACGCGGATTGTAACGTGGCGGCTTGCCTGCAATGTGGGTCATCAATATTTTCTGACCTTCACGTTCCATAATGAGATTCTCCGGATAGTTGCTTTGAAAAGCAGGCGTATCAATATTGCCGTAAACAGCCTGAACAGGAGCAATTAGGGAGAGGTCCTCAATAATGCCGCCCTCTCCAATATCTCCGGCATGCCATATTTCATCACAATTTTTGAAATAACCTGCTACATCTTGGTCTAAATGGCCGTGTGTATCTGAAATTAAGCCAATCTTCAATAGCTACCGCACGTTTAAATCGTCAATAATGGCTTCAATTTTATCGTTGAGCCGGTCAAAATCTTCCTTAAAATTTTCTTTAGAAGATAACTCGCCCTTCACACTCACATAAAACTTTATTTTAGGCTCCGTGCCGGACGGGCGTGCCGATATTTTGCTACCATCGGCCAAGAAGAATTGCAAAACATTTGATTTAGGGAAATCGAGGTTAGTTTGCTTGCCTGTCTTGAGATCTGTTTCTTGTCCTTTTTGGTAGTCGCGCATGCTCACTACCTCAATATTATGTAAACTCTTTGGCGTGTTTTCGCGGAAGCCTGTCATCATCTGCGCTATTTCTTTACTGCCGGAAATCCCTTTTTTTGTAATGGATACCAGCTCTTCCCTGTACAACCCGCACATTTCATAAATTTCTAGCAGGTAATCATACACCGTTTTTCCTTGCGATTTTGCATAAGCAGTCATCTCTGCCAGCATTACCGCTGAGGCCACAGCATCCTTATCACGTACAAAATCACTTATAAGGTAGCCGTAACTTTCTTCCCCACCGCCAATAAATTCTTTTTTGCCTTCCAACTCTTTAATAAGGCCTGCAATGTGCTTAAAACCTGTTAATGTATCGTAGCTTTCCACCTTAAACTTATCGGCAATATTTTTAATGAGTTCTGTAGTAACAATAGTTTTTACAATAAACTGATTGCCATCCAGCTTGTCTAATTCTTCCCAACGGCTGAGCAAATAATAGATTAGCAATGAGCCTGTCTGGTTACCATTTAATAGCTCCCATTCGTTCTGTTTATTTTTTATTGCTATGCCAATTCTATCTGCATCAGGATCGGTGGCCATCACAATGTCAGCATCAATAGCTTTAGCCTTCACCAAAGAGAGTTTCATGGCCTCTTTTTCTTCCGGATTGGGATATACTACAGTAGGGAAATTACCGTCAGGTTTGGCTTGTTCTTCAACAATATGTACCTCATTAAAACCAAAATTGTGTAAGGCTTTTGGTACAAGGGTAATACCCGTACCATGAATAGGGGAGAAGACAATTTTTATGCTTTTATCTTTATCAGTTGCCTCTTTAAAAAGAGAGATATTTTTTAATTCTTTGAGGTAAGCTAAGTCCACCTCCTCACCAATGTATTGCAGTAATGCATCATTGCCTGAAAATTGCACATCATCAATCGATTCTATCGCCTTTACCTCTTCCATTACATTTACGTCATGCGGGTCAATCATCTGTGCGCCATCGCTCCAATATGCTTTGTAGCCATTGTACTCTTTTGGGTTATGAGAGGCGGTTAACACCACACCACTTTTTGCGCCCAAATGCCTGATGGCAAAAGATAGCTCCGGAGTAGGTCTTAAAGCTTCAAAGAAATAAACCTTAATGCCATTAGCGGTAAAAACATCTGCCACAGTTTTAGCGAAAGTATCGCTGTTGTTGCGGCAGTCATGTGCTATGGCAACGCAAATGCCATGGTCGGTGAAAGTTTTATTTAAGTAGTTGGCAAGCCCTTGAGTGGCCATGCCCAAGGTGTATTTGTTTATTCTGTTTGAGCCAACACCCATAATACCCCTCAAACCTCCGGTACCAAATTCCAGGTCTTTGTAAAAGGATTCCTCAAGCTCATCGGGCCGCTCAGTTTGCATGCTTCGGATGGCTTCTTTGGTTTTTTCATCAACAACGGCACTTTTCAACCATTGCTGTGCTTTATCTTCGGATGTAGTCATAAGTAAATGATGGTTTTAATTTCTGTATACTATTTTTTGAGTAACACCTGCATGGCCTTTTGCTTAAACGCAGGCTCCACCTCGGTTACAAAAGTTACTTTTAAGGGATATTTACTTTGTTCACTGGTTTCTAAATAGGTTTTATGATCTGCTTTTACCAAAAAATAAGAATCATTTTCACGATAGTTAACTGTAATTTGCTGCTGCTGTTTCGATTTGAAATACTCAGGATATAAAAAGCTGCCTATAGTGGCCACATCGAAAGGTATAAAACCTTTAACACCTAAGGCAATTTTCCATGAAAACAGCCAGTTGCTTAGCTGGCGAGCTACCCATTTATCGCCTGCTCTTCCATTGTGTTTAATCGACTTTATATCTTCTTTATAAAAATAAAGAGAGTCAGCAGCTTCATAACCAGCCAATGTAACGGGGATGTTTGTATCTAAAATCTTTTTGAATGAGCCGGAATCGAGCTCATAGTTATAATCTAGCAATACTCTTTTACTTCCTTTTGGTTTAAAGGTAGCTCCTGCCTGCCTGCCGGCACAAAACACTATCTCTTTTATTTGGGGCTGTACTTCAGGGAAATATGTGAGCAGACTGGCTATGTTTGTTGCCGGCCCTAGTGCCAAAATAGTTAACGGTTCTTTTTTTAAAGCAGCAGCCAAGGCTATTACAGCCTCATTCTTTTCCACTGTGCCTTTGGAAGCATCGTCCACACCTTTGTATATGGGTATGTTGTATTCGGCATAATATGCGGCTAATTTTTTAGTCACTCTATTAGCATGTTCCACCTTATGAATCAGGCTAATCCCTTTGATGCTGATTCGCTCTTCTTTCAAGGCAATTATAAGCGCTAGACCATCATCAACGTCCCGCCCAAATTTGGTAAATTGTATGTCGGTATCAATCCAAACATTTTGCGAAAATACAGGTACAGCTTGTACGAAAAGAATAATTAATAGGAGGTAATACTTAAATTTTAACATCATGCGCTTATAGGTTGAGCATTTAATTATAGGTTACCTCTCAACTCCTGTTCTCTTTCAATGGCTTCAAAAAGCGCTTTAAAATTACCTTTCCCAAAAGATTTGGCTCCTCTGCGTTGGATTATTTCGTAAAAAACCGTTGGCCTGTCCTGTATGGGTTTGGTAAATATCTGAAGCAGATAGCCTTCCTCATCTCTATCTACCAAAATGTTTAGGTCTCGGATGGGTTGCATGTCTTCTTGTATTTCGCCCACGCGCTCCTTCAGGTTTTCATAATAGGTATCGGGCACGTGTAAAAAATCTACCCCACGTTTTCTCATTTCTGAAACTGTATGAACAATATCGTTTGTAGCAATAGCGATATGCTGAACACCGGCACCATTATAAAAATCAATGTATTCCTCAATTTGCGATTTCTTTTTGCCTTTTGCGGGCTCATTTATTGGGAATTTAATGTAGCCGTTGCCATTGGAAACTACCTTACTCATTAAAGCGGTATATTCGGTGGAAATATCTTTATCATCAAACGTGACTAATAAGCTAAAACCCATCACCTTCTCGTAAAACTCTACCCATTTGTTCATTTCTCCCCAACCAACATTTCCCACGCAGTGGTCCACGTACTGCAGACCTATTGGGCTGGGTGGCAATTCACTTGTTTTTTCAATGAAGCCGGGTAAAAAAGGGCCTTCATATTGTGAGCGATCCACAAAAGTATGAATGGTTTCGCCATAAGTATGGATTGATGAAACTGTTACCTTGCCGTGTTCATCTTTTAGGATTTTGGGCGCTTCATATGATTTGGCACCTCTGGAGGTAGTTTCTTTATAAGATAGTTCGGCATCATCTACCCAAAGTGCTAGTACTTTTACGCCATCGCCATGTTTGGTAATGTGCTGGGTAATATCTGTATCCGGGTACAAGGAAGCTGTTAAAACCAGCCTAATTTTACCTTGCTGCAACATATAGGAAACCCTATCCTTAATGCCTGTTTCCGGACCGGCATACGCTTTAACCTCAAAGCCTAAAGCAGTTTGGTAATACATAGCTGATTGCTTGGCGTTGCCTACATAAAATTCAATATAATCTGTTCCTTTAATAGGTAAGAAATCTTGCTCCATGAATAGAATTATTTAACCAATGATCTGTATCAAAATTAAGGCTTTTCGTTGGGAATTGAAATAAAAGTAAAACTAATCCTAATTAGTAGTGATAAAGCTTGGAAGTTCAACGCAATTGAGAGAATTTTGCAAAAGAAAATTCGATTAATCTTTATATTCAAATGACAGATATTAAAAAATTAGACAAAGACCTTACGGATTTAGTAAGAAAGAAGATTGCTTTGAGCAAACTTACTTATGCCGATAAGGACTATGACAAGATAGAGGAGGAGCTGCACGATGCCGAAGACGATTTTATTGAAAACCACGGTGAGTATATGGAGGATGCATTAGCGCAGGTGCACGATGAGTTTTGTCCTGATAATGATGTGCTGCTGCCTATTGCCTACCTGGCGGATGAGTATATAGTGGAAGGTGATAAAATTGATGTGGCTCCCGGACAAGGTGTTTTGGTTGAAGCAGATGATTTTAATAGCGCAAAGGTTACGCTGGCTTTGGCACCAAATCCACCACGCATAATATTGCAGGCCGGCAACAACCATAAAGAAGTAGTTTGGCAGGCGAAATAGCAGAATAACTCAGTTAGCTGAAGAATTTAAAGGAAAAAGCTTCGTATGTAACCTATGGAGCTTTTTTTGTGCCTGAGGATAAATTTATTGTAGACAAATTTCGTCAATTCAACAGTAATCTCAAGCGGTAAGATAAATACAACAGCCTTCAAGATCAATTCCCCATTTTTTAAAGGGGGATTTCTTTTTTTTTTAAATAATTTTAAAGGTTTTGTGCTTTTTAATTTGGCCAATTGGCAGGCTAAGGTATAGAGAATGCTCAGCTTCTGCTACTTCCATCAGGCCTTGGTGGTTTATTTGTGTCAGCTGAACGTTTTTCAGTGTATTAATAAGCATAGGGTCATATTTAGCCACTACACGTACATAATTATTGGTGAAACCTTCTATTAGCCCATCATGTATGTCATTCTCAAATAGCACCTCATCTGTTCTACCCATGTTTTCCTCATAAAATTGGCGCTTAATCTTTTCAGAAAGACTTCTCAGCATCTTGGAACGCTCGATTCTTATTTTTAAAGGAACTGGATTTTCCATTTTAGGAGCAGCTGTATTTGCGCGCTCCGAGTAGGAGAACACATGTAGGTAGGAGATAGGTAGGTCTTTCAAGAAATTGTAGGTCTCTAAAAAGTCTGCTTCAGTTTCACCGGGAAAGCCAACAATAACATCAACACCTATGCAGCAATGTGACATGAGTTGTTTAATTTTAGTCACCCTGTCAACATAAAGCTCCCTTAGATACCTTCTGCGCATGGCACGCAATATTTTATTGCTTCCGCTTTGCAAAGGAATATGGAAATGCGGTACAAACCTGTCGGATTGCGCTACAAACTCAATAATTTCATTAGTCAGCAAGTTGGGCTCAATGCTAGAAATCCGGAAACGCTCAATGCCTTCTACTTTGTCCAGGGCGTTCACTAATTCAATAAATCTCTCTTTCCTCTTACCGTCTTGTATGCCAAAATCTCCTGTGTTTACACCGGTAAGCACTATTTCCTTAACGCCTGAAGCAGCAATTTCTCTAGCACTCTCCACAATATTAGCTAGCGTATCGCTGCGGCTTTTGCCCCTTGCCAGCGGAATGGTACAAAATGCACAATGGTAGTTGCAGCCGTCCTGCACTTTAAGGAAAGTACGGGTACGGTCATTAAGAGAATAGGCATTATTAAATGTTTTTGCTTCACTTATATCGGAAGCCAACACCTGCGCTTTCTGCTTTTTAGCAAATCCATCAAGCTTATCTATAAGTTGAAATTTTTCAGCAGCACCGAGCACCGCATCAACGCCTTTTATTTCCGCTATTTCATTAGGTTTTAGCTGTGCATAACATCCAATGATTGTTACAAAAGCATCAGGATTAATCTTCTTGGCCTCTCTAACTACTTTTTTACACTTCTTGTCGGCATTTTCGGTTACCGAGCAGGTGTTTATAATAAAAATATCTGGCGTTTCCTGAAATGCCACTTTTTCATAACCTCGGCTCTCAAACATGCGGGCAATGGAAGAGGTTTCAGAAAAATTGAGCTTGCACCCAAGTGTATAAAATGCTACTTTTTTATTCATCAAAATTGCGTTTCAGTGCTCGACCAGGCAAAGTTACTATTTATTTAGGTAATCCTGAAAAGCCTGACGGGTATAAAGCAAATATGCTTGTGCTATTTTAGAACGCTATCTTGCCTGATGTATGTGCATTGCACGTAATCGACTGATGCACCCAGCTGTAACAATAAAGCAACTGCATAAAAGATAAGCCTGCTACTCCCGCTCACTTTGCTAGCGACTGGCATTATTTTGAATGTGATAGTTCGTACAACAGCAAACCGAGGGTGAAATAGCAGGTATATATTGGAAATAGCTATTAACGAGTTTAGTTCAGCGAAAGCATTAACAAAGAGACGGTAACGTTGGCCTCTTTCAATTGTCAAAAGAATATTGAAAATACTTTATTAAATAACGTTTTCAACGCAAAGCGATTGAAAACTACACAATAGTTTATCTTTTTAACAATAAAGCATGTAATTTTTGACTAGAATCATGTGAAAAAGCAAATTTTTATTAAATTTGAGTTCAATTTTAACCCTTAAAACTAAAATATGGCCCATTTACGCTTTAATGCTTTAGACATTGTGCAAAAAAGGAAAAGTGAACGAGTTGAAGCTCCTTCGAATAAAATTTCTGATTACTTTCAAACCGATGTTTTTTCACTCAATCAGATGAAGGCTAGCTTAGCTCCTGAGGTATTTAAAAAGGTAAAGCACACCATCGATAAAGGAAAAAAAATTGACATGGACACGGCCGATCAGATAGCCTCTGCTGTAAAAACCTGGGCTATGTCTAAAGGTGTTACGCATTATACGCACTGGTTTCAACCATTAACCGGTGCTACTGCGGAAAAGCATGATTCATTTTTTAATGCCCAAAAAGGTATTGAAGTTTTTCAAGGATCGCTATTGGTACAGCAAGAACCGGATGCTTCGTCTTTCCCTAACGGAGGGTTGAGAACTACCTTTGAGGCACGTGGTTATACAGCCTGGGATCCTTCTTCGCCTATTTTTGTTTGGGGTCGAACACTTTGTATACCTACAATATTTGTTTCTTACACCGGTGAGGCATTAGATCATAAAGCGCCTTTGTTAAAAGCTGTTGATGCCATAGATGCTGCTGCCACTAAAGTAGTGCAGTTATTTGATAGAAATGTAAATCGTGTTAATGCTTCATTGGGTTGCGAGCAGGAGTATTTTTTGGTGGATAAAGCTTTATACGCAGCAAGACCGGATTTAGTAATGGCCGGTAGAACGTTATTCGGTCATAATCCTGAACGCGGGCAACAACTGGATGATCATTATTTTGGCGCTATTCCCAGTAGGATTTATAACTACATGAAGGAGTTCGAAATAGAGGCACTTAAATTGGGCATTCCGGTAAGTACTCGGCATAACGAAGTAGCACCGGGACAGTATGAGGTAGCTCCTTTATTTGAAGATATTAACGTGGCTACCGACCACAACAGTCTCATGATGGATGTGATGAAGCGCGTTGCTGAACGCCACGATTTGCAGGTATTATTTCACGAAAAGCCGTTTGCAGGCCTTAATGGGAGTGGTAAGCACAATAACTGGTCTTTGATTACAAACACCGGTGTAAACCTATTTCAGCCTAGCAGTAGTGCAAGAGAGAACTTGTTATTTTTAGTATTTTTAGTAAACACCATTAAAGCCATTGCCGACAATGGCGATTTGTTAAGAGCTTCCATAGCTTCTGCCGGCAACGACCACCGCCTAGGTGCAAATGAGGCTCCCCCGGCAATAATGTCCGTATTTATAGGTTCTGAGCTAACTGCTGTGCTAAATGAGTTGGAAGAAAAAGGAAACATTAAGATCGATAAAGGCGACAATATGTACATGAAGCTTGGTATCGATAAAATTCCGCAAATTATATTGGACAACACTGATAGAAACAGAACTTCTCCATTCGCTTTTACAGGAAATAAATTCGAGTTTAGGGCAGTAGGTTCCGATCAAAACGTAGCGCAGCCGATGACTATCTTAAACTTGATAGTTGCTGAGCAACTTACTGAATTCCACAAAACCATAAAGGGTGAAATAGACAAGGGTACTGATAAAAAGATAGCTATTGTAAACGTTTTGAGAGATTACATCAAGGTCTCTAAAAAAGTAAGATTTGAGGGAGATGGTTACTCAGAAGCTTGGGAGAAGGAAGCTGAGAAAAGAGGCCTGCCTAATATTAAAAGCACTCCTGGAGCTTTGGAGGCTTTTGTTTCCAAAAAATCAAAAACGCTGTTTGCTAAACATGGGGTAATGACTGCAGAGGAGCTGGAAGCACGCAATGAAATTTATTTAGAGAATTATACCATGAAAATCCAGATTGAATCTCGATTGATCGGTGACATTGCTTTAAATCAGATTATACCTACTGCGGTTAAGTACCAAAATACTTTAGCTCAAAATGCGAAGAACTTAAGTCACCTGGAAATAGATAATGATGAGATTGTACAGAATATTAAGCTCATTAGTGGCTATACGCAAGATGTTAGAAGTCTTGTACAGGCAATGATTGAGAAACGAAAAGAACTCAATCCCATTGAAGATACCGAAAAAAAGGCACAGCGCTATGCAAAGGAAATTAAAGAAGCATATTTTGATAAAATAAGATATGCTGCTGATAAGCTAGAAGTGTACGTTGACGATGAACTTTGGCCATTGCCAAAGTACAGAGAACTATTATTTTTAAGATAGTATTTATTCAATAACCATTCACTTTCAAAACCATTCGCCAGCAAGCGAATGGTTTTTTGTTTATAACTCACAAAGTACCTATCCCTAAGGCGCTATCCAAATAGTTTTTTGGTTTATAAATTCTTTTATTCCCAGATCGGATAACTCGCGGCCATATCCACTTATTTTAATGCCACCAAAGGGAACTGCCGGATGTGAAGCCATCATTTTATTGATATAAACTGAACCTGAGGTTATTTGTCGCGCTAATTTTTCAGCCTTTTCAATATTTTGTGACCATAAAGAACCCCCCAATCCAAACTTGGAGTCGTTTGCAATACGCACAGCCTCTTCATCTGATGCTGCAATTATCACTATAGCTACCGGTCCAAAAAACTCTTCATCATAAGCTGGCATGCCGGATTGTACGTCAGTTAGTATAGTTGGCTCAAAAAAAGCACCTGCTCGGTCCATCCTTTTTCCACCCAGCAATACTTTGGCTCCTTTCTGAACTGATTTTTCAACTTGCTCTAACAGCTCGTCAGCCAGGTCTTCCCTCGCCATTGGACCATAATCGTTTGCTTCATCTGCCGGATCGCCAATTTTCAGCTGTTCAAAGGCTTTTTTGAAGTGGTTGAGAAATTCTTCGGCAATGTTTTTGTGCAATATAAAGCGCTTGGCGGCTATACAACTTTGGCCGGTGTTGAGCATTCTGGCTTTTGTGCCCACTTTGGCCGCTTCTTCAATATCTGCATCGTCCAATACTATAAAAGGATCGCTTCCGCCTAATTCCAATACTGTCTTTTTAAGGTTTTTACCGGCTCTTTCGGCTACCTTACTGCCGGCCATTTCGCTGCCTGTTAAGGTAGCTGCTACAATTCTATCATCATCTAAAAGCATGTTCACCTTGTCGGAAGATATAAGAAGTGTTTGGAAAGCACCACTTGGAAAACCTGCTTCCTGAAAAACCTCTTCAATAGCAAGCGCACATTGAGGCACGTTTGAGGCGTGCTTGAGCATACCCACATTACCAGCCATAAGGTTGGGGGCAGCAAACCTGAAAACCTGCCAGAAAGGAAAGTTCCAAGGCATAACTGCTAATATTACGCCTATTGGGTCGTGCGCTATATATGCATTTCCTTCCGGCACTTCCAGCGGCTTATTGGCTAAGAAAGTTTCTGCATTTTTCGCATAGTATTCACAACATAAGGCACATTTTTCAATTTCGGCAATGGCTTCTCTCTTGGGTTTACCCATTTCCAAAGTCATTAGGCCGGCATATTTTTCTTTGTGTTTCTTAAGCACATCAGCTGCCTTCATCATTAAAGCACTACGGCTTTCAAATGAAGTTTGATTCCAATTATGGTAAGTCTCATCCGCATTTGCCAACTTTTGTAATATCAGCGAATCGGGCGCTTCTGAAAATGTTTTTACTACTTTATTATTAAAAGGATTTTTACTTTCTATCGACATGCTAAAAAAAATTATATCCAAAAAAATAAGATGAGGCGAATCCTCAAGGTATTAACTGATTTAGCGTTGTAACGTTTTTTTTTAAACGATTTAATTCAATAGGCATTCCTTTGGCCTTCCATGCTGTTATGCCACCTTCCACATTGTACAAATGTTTAAAACCTAAATTATGCATGAGGTTTACAGCTTTCATACTTCTGTAACCGTAGCGACAATAAACCTAAAAAGTTTTATCCTTATCGAATTTTTGCACTTCTTTTATTAATCCTCCTTGCTTGTAAAACATCTGCGTGCTTGCTGCCAGCTACTTTTGCTTCTTCCACTTCATTTAGGGTTCTCACATCAAGAAATACAAAGTTTTTATCTTGCCATTTGACCGCTTCACCCAATTCTTTCACTGTTGTTATTTTGATGGCTGCGTCTTGGCTTCAGGCAATTATAGGGGTGAGGAGGAGTATGGTAAAGTGTAAGTTTCTAACAAGCAATTTTAATTTATGAAGTTAGGGCACCCATCAGATACTTTTTGTTATTGAATTCACATATTGAATGCCTGATATGGCTTACCTGGCTGAAGTGGAATAGCTATTGTAGCAGTAATTTTAGACATTATAGTAATGATTGAGTGCATTACAGATTCTACAGCTTTGTATTGATGGAAAGCTTGTTCTATAAAATTGTGACTGAAATTCATGTCCTGTGCAAGTACCTTGTGATGGTAGTTACATTATTTGAAATAGTATTAATATGCTATAACCCTGTAATGGTTGCCAAATGCGCTTCAAAAGCTGAATTAATATCTTTAGTCCTTCCGTAAACCTCAGAATAACGATTGTTTTTGGTTTTTAAATTTTTTTTGAGGCAGTCTAGTGATTTTGATACCTCTATATTGTTACGTCATGCGAGAATTGTTTTCTATTAGCATAGCTTATGGGCTCGATTTTTCAGCATAAAACTTTTATTCAAAAATAGTTGTAGGACGATATACCTTTCATAGTATTTTGAAAGAATTATTTTCTACATTTAAATCCAATGAAACAAAATATGGATAATCATCAATTCTCTCCCGAAAGCCAAATGATGTCGTTTGGGTACAAGCCTGAATTATCAGAGGGAGCTATTAAATGCCCGATATTTCAAACATCAACATTTGCTTTTAAAAAGGCAGAAGATGGTAAGGCTTTTTTTGAAGTAGCCTATGGAAAAAGAGCCAAAGCTGAAGGGGAGGAACTCGGTTTGATTTATAGCAGATTAAACAATCCTAATTTGCAAATTACGGAAAGCAGGTTATGCCTTTGGGATGGTGCTGAAGATGCAGCCATATTTGAAAGTGGTATGGGGGCCATAAGCAGCATGCTAATGGAGTTTTTAAAACCCGGCCAGGCTGTATTATATTCTCAGCCGATTTATGGAGGCACGGATCACTTCATCACCAAAGTGTTACCCCAATTTAATATTCAGTGTGTTGGAGTAACACCTTATGACGATAAATCCGCAGTAATGGATAAAATTGAGCAAAGCGGATTAAAGGATAAAATAGCTTTCATCTATCTGGAAACACCTGCTAATCCTACCAATGCACTAATAGATATAGGCATGTTCAGGGAGATAGCCGATGCGCTTCAAACAGAGGAATCGCCCATTTATATAGGTGTAGATAATACCTACATGGGTCCTGTATGGCAACATCCTTTGCAGTTAGGTGCAGATTTAGTTGTTTACTCTGCCACCAAATATATTGGTGGGCATAGCGATCTGGTAGCCGGTGCTTGCCTAGGTTCAGCTGAATTAGTAGCTCGTGTTAAAGGATTTAGGACCTTTATGGGTGCCATGGCAGGTCCACATACTGCTTGGTTACTTATGCGTTCTTTAGAAACGCTTAAAATTAGAATGGAGAAACAGGCGGCTAACGCGGAAGAAGTGGTTGCCTTTCTCAATGAACATCCATCGGTTGAAAAAGTATATTTTTTAGGAAACTTAACAGAGAAAGATGGACGACAATACGAAATATTTAAGAAGCAGTGCACATCCAAAGGTGCCATGTTGGCTTTTGATATAAAGGGAGGAGAAAAGGCAGCGTTTAAATTTTTGAACAGTATGCAGCTCATCAAGCTGGCGGTGAGTTTGGGTAGTACGGAATCATTAGCAGAACATCCGGCTAGTATGACGCACTCGGATGTGGACGAAACGTTAAGAGCAGAAATGTCAATTACCGAAAATATGGTGCGTATTTCAGTAGGAGTAGAAGATGCCAAAGATATTATTTGGGATATAGAGCAGGCCTTAAGTAAGCTTGATTGAGCTCTATAATAAGATAAGTCAATTGCTATAGCTGGAAAGAAACTTACAGTTAACGATCCGGCAAGCACAGTAATAACATATGTTAATTGGTCGAGGCTGACAGGTTTAATCGGTTGAGCTGAATGAAATACGAAAAGAAATTGTTACTTTTACGTGAAGTAAATACATATTGATATGGATATTCAAGCAGAGAAGCTCTTTTTAATTGAACAACTGGTAAGTGTTCAGGATGAAGAAATTATTGGTCAGATCAAGCAGATATTAACTAAAATTAATAATCCGATTGTAGGTTATTCTAATGAAGAGTCTATTACTAAAAAAGAACTCATTTCCAGAATAGAAGCGGCTGAAAAGCGAATAGCAAAAGGGGAGTTTATAAGTCAGGAGGATTTAGAAAAAGAGGCGGCTAATTGGTAATGAGGAAATATAAAGTAATCTGGGATACTTATGCCAAGGTATCCTTGAAATTTATAATTCAATACATTAAAGAAGACTCTCCTTCATCGGCTCAAAAGGTCAAGATTGAGCTATTAAGGATTGCAAAAAGTTTAAACGACAAGCCAAACCGTTTTTCACAGGAACCTTATTTAGTAAATAAAGAAGGTAATTACCGATCAGTTAGTAAATGGTCTTACAAAATTATTTATAAAGTCACCGAAAATGAAGTCTATATCTGAGATGTTTTTCATACCCGAAAAAATCCTTCTGACATAGGAAATTTGGATTAACCCACCTCGCCAACTATCAGCATGTTAACACTCTTCGAGATTTATAACCCTAAAACTTTATAAAATGTACAATTCATTACGCAGTTAAAACGCAGCTAATAATCTACTATGTAAATGTTTTAGCATATCAAGGTAAATTCAAAATGTTGCTTCATCATTTTAAAATGCTAATCTAAACTTAATATTTGCAGTTTATGATCAATAACCTGCTGTAGAATGGGTAAGTTAGGTATTCCCACTTTGTTTATTTCATTTTCTAGGTTTAGCAGTTGCATTTTTCTAATCACTTGCCAATCAATGGATAATGTAATAATATTGACTGCTAAGAGACTATCTTTCAGTTCATTATCACTTATAAATGGAAGTAATTCAGTCAAAACGGGTTCATTCGTGCAAATTAAGTCCTCATTAATTACATAGAGGCTCCCGAAAAAACGGGACAGGTATGAGCCTTTTACACGAGCAAAGATTATAAGTATCTGATATTGAGTATCAAATAGCGTAATTTTGTGAAATTAATTTTTAGACTTTATATAATAAGCTCGATGTGCTAACATTATGGCCTTTGAATAAATCAATCCATCCTGAGCTATCAACTAGACATTTTTTCTGATATTCATTTTCTGTCTCTTATCGTATCTAAATCGATCCATAAATCGAACTTACCCTTAAAATTCAATAATCGGGCTCTTTTTTCTCTTAATATCAATTCCTGTAAGGCATATTTTATTAACTCGTTCTTCGTTTTTGCGTCAGTAATAAGCATTGCCTCATTTATTAATTCATCCGGTAAATCTAAAGCTGTACGCATATCATATGATTTGATCCATTAAACATACGTTTTGATGCAAAGGATTTCAATTTTCGCGAAATTTAGTTATAAATATTTATTGCTACATTCATTTACTACCTTTGCGCTCTTAATTTTAGGAATCACCAACTATCCATGCGCGAAATAAAACTCAAGAAATATTTTAACCTGTTTGACCTTTCCCAAAAAGTGAATTATGGAACGGAGGTGCTTTCAGGCCTAACAGTAGCCATAGCTTTAATTCCTGAAGCGGTGGCCTTCGCACTAATTGCTGGTCTTTCGCCTTTAACCGGACTTTATGCCGCCTTTGTGATGGGCTTAATCACTGCTATTTTCGGAGGTAGACCTGGTATGATTTCCGGGGCAACTGGCGCCATAGCTGTAGTGATTTTAGCACTTTCATTGTCGCACGGAGTAGAATATGTATTGGCCACGGTGATACTTGCCGGCATTATTCAGATACTTGCCGGAGTACTTAGGTTGGGTAAACTAATGCGCCTTGTGCCTCAGCCTGTAATTTTCGGCTTTGTTAATGGACTGGCCATTATCATTTTCAGCTCGCAGCTGGCACAGTTTAAAGATGATAGCGGTAGCTGGCTAACAGGTACAGCGCTGTACACATTCTTGGGTCTAGTGCTTCTTACTATGCTTATTATATGGGGATTGCCGAAAATTACCAAGAAGGTGCCTTCCGGTTTGGTAGCTATACTGGCGGTTTTTGGCATTGTTTTCTTTACCGGCATGGATACCAAAACAGTGGGTGACATAGCATCTGTAAAAGGTGGCTTTCCACCATTTCATATTCCAAATGTTCCCTTTAGCTTAGAAACACTTCAGATTATTTTACCCTATGCCGCTATTATGGCCAGTGTTGGGCTAATCGAAAGTTT
Source organism: uncultured Cytophagales bacterium (assembly GCA_963832285.1). Taxonomy (GTDB): domain Bacteria; phylum Bacteroidota; class Bacteroidia; order Cytophagales; family Cyclobacteriaceae; genus Marivirga. Next base: position 1,358,015 of record CAWHTP010000008.1, on the reverse strand, counting down.
GCTTACACTTAACCTGATTGATGAAATTACTGAGACCAGAGGTAGAGGCAACAAGGAAGCAGTAGCACAAGGTGCTGCTAATATTCTTTCAGGTCTTTTCTCCGGTATGGGCGGCTGTGCCATGATCGGTCAAAGCTTAATCAATATATCATCCGGTGCTCGGGCACGCTTGTCAGGCATTGTAGCAGCAGTTATGTTATTGGTTTTTATAATGTTCGGAGCCTCCTACATAGAAATGTTACCAATGGCTGCACTAACCGGCCTTATGATTATGGTATCCATTGGTACTTTCGAGTGGGCCAGTTTAAGAACTTTTAACAAAATGCCTAAATCAGATATTTTTGTGATGGTATTAGTAACGCTTGTTACTGCTTTCTTACACAATTTAGCGTTGGCCGTTATTGTGGGTGTTGTTATAGCAGCACTAGTGTTTGCCTGGGATAATGCCAAAAGAATTAGGGCACGCAAAAGTATTGATGTCGATGGCGTAAAGCATTACGAAATATATGGACCGCTCTTCTTCGGATCCGTTTCGGCTTTTAATGATAAGTTTGATGTATTGAACGATCCTAAAGAGGTTATTATTGATTTCAACGAAAGCAGGGTAGTGGATATGTCGGCCATAGAGGCGCTCAATAAAATTACGGATAGATATGCCAAAGTAGGTAAAAAGGTTCATTTGAGGCACTTGAGTGAGGATTGTATTAAGTTGCTGACCAATGCCGAGGCCATTATTGATGTGAATGTAATGGAAGACCCTACCTATAAGTTGGCGGTGGATAAGGTTTAGGGAATTTGCATTTGTTAGCTGACAATTTACAGAGGACTTTCAGAAGCCGTTATAAGTTAGTAAATTAATGACAGCGAGGAGTTCAAAATAATTGTAAATTTTTATAATTGTGGCAAAGGGGCAATAAATATGGAAACCTTATTTATTGAAATAAATAATGCCTTCCTGTTTTGTAGAATTCTTTTAACTAAATTTGTGTTAGTTAAGTGTCAGATAACAAACATATAAAGTGAAAATACTTAATCATGAAAGTAACCTTAGACATTAACGACAGTAAAGCAGCTGCTTTTCTCAACTTTGTTAAAAGTCTGGACTTTATCCATATTCAAAGCAAGGAGGACTATCAGGAGCCTACCAAGCAGGAGATCCTTGACAGTATCAAACAAGGAATGAAAGAGGTACAGCTTCACAAGGAAGGTAAAATCAAACTCCAATCTGCAAGAGATTTTCTTAATGAGGTTTGAGGTTTTAACCACTTCTTATTTTAAAAGGGATTCTAAACGTCTTATCAAAAAATACAAGTCCCTGAAATCTGAGGTTCTCAACTTGATTACTTCTTTGGAAAAAGACCCTACACAAGGTACACCGCTCGGCAATGATTGCTACAAAATCCGCATAGCCATCAAGTCCAAAGGAAAAGGCAAATCCGGTGGGGCAAGGATCATTACTTGTGTGAAAGTGGTGAACGGTTTTGTCTACCTGCTTACCATCTACAGCAAATCTGAAAAAGACAATATCTCCGATAAAGAACTACAAGTGCTTATCAAAGGACTGGATTGAAAAAAAGCCTACTCAACGAGTAAGGCTTTCATTATTTTTCGTTAATCACCACGGGTTTAAATGTCGTGAAAGTGTAACACCCGAAAAAATAAATAATCCGATTGAACTAAGAAATATACACTGCCACCGGATGCACCCATACCAGAAAACCTGTAAAAAAATATGTAGTGTACCACTAATAGCTAAATACTGCCCGCCATGCCCCTAAACACCTATATTTGGCAAGTTGGGTTAATAGAATTTGCAGAGGTTCAACTAAGCAAACACTATAAACTGCCGTCTGAATGGAATTCGAAAGTGCTTGGAGACTCGACCAATCAAAAATTGCTGTTTGATGTTAGTTATTTCTATTGACCATAAAGTGGAATAGCACGAATACCTGTTAATTTATTCCCTGATAAAGCTTTTAAGCAAATGCTTATGCAACTTTTTTTACGCTCATAAGGTTCTTATATTTGTTAACATTAATGGGGCTTCACAGTTTTTATAGGAAGTTTTGGTAGTAGTACATTTGCAAATATAACTAGTGAAGTACAAAAAGGAGTTGTAGATATAAAGGTTCAGTTATACATAATGTTTAATACTTCAACATTTATGTGTGCTAGGTATAAGCGTTATGCGAAGGGAGCCTTCTATCGCAGCCTGTTGCTTAAGGGCTGTGATGTAGATTAAGGATTCAAAGAGCTGATTCCGCCTCTCGTTCTCAATGAAGAGTATTTTTATATGTTAGATGTGTTCCTAAAAAATGTAAAAGATAAAAAGGCATTTGCTTTATAAACATGAAAAAAGTTACACTCAATATAGCTGATAATAAATTCAAAACTTTCCTAGAATTTATCAAAACCTTGGACTACGTGAAGGTGGAAGATATGGAAGGAAAAGCACTGACTGAACTGCAAAACAGCCTCAAGCAAGTGAAGCTTATGCAGGAAGGTAAACTCCCTAAACAATCAGCTCAAGATTTCCTAAATGAGCTATAATGTAATTCCGACCCCTGATTTCAAGAAGCTTTTTAAAAAGCTAACCAAAAAATATCCCTCTCTCAAAGCTGATCTGCAACAACTCATTGACACACTTACCGAAGAACCGACCACAGAGACTAACCTAGGCCACAATCTTCATAAAATCCGTATGGCCATCACTTCAAAAGGCAAAGGAAAGTCTGGCGGTGCTCGAGTGATCACCTTCCTTATAACTGATAATCAGGAATTATATCTCATACATATCTATGATAAAAGCCAGCTTGACAACCTGACCAAAGACCAAATCCTCGAGCTACTGAAAAAGGCGGGATTGATATAAAAAAGCTTGACTCTATGAATAAAGCTTTTATTTTATGTGGTTTGCTGTTGATTGTTTGCTATTGAAGGATGCTCATTGTAATCAATGCGAAAATGAAGAAGAAAAAACAGAAAAGTAGAAAAATAGTTCCAATTAATTTGCGTTTTCATTTTGTATTGAAAAGGCCTCATTGACAAATGACAAAACAAAAATAATTAGCAAGAAAAACAAAAGGTTTAAAGCCGCATTAGATCACAAATATAGAGAAGAACTACTAGGATTTTAAGTACTGTTGCCCTGTGGGTGGCAGTTTTTGAGAAGGGACAGAGAGACTAACTGGGTAATTAGCGATTTCTTGGTTTAGTACGAAAAGACATTAGTACCAGTAAATTACTAAAACTAGCTTTACACTATGCGCTACAAACAACCCTACAACCTTACCACCAACTTCCCAAACTGCTTACCCGCTCGCATTTTATCAAAGGCAGAAATAATCTCATCAAAAGGCAACATAGAATCAATTATGGGCTTTATTTTATGCGTATTTACAAAATCGATCATCTGTTTAAATTCCTGATCGTTGGCCATAGTAGAACCTTGTAGTGTAATTTGGTTCCAGAACAGTCGGAACAAATCTAGTTCCTTGGGTTTACCGGCTGTGGCACCGTAAAACACTATCCGACCTGCCGGATTCATGAGCTGTATAATATCATTTAAGCCTTCACCGCCTGCGCTATCTATTACCACATCAAATCCTCCGGCTTCTTTCTTAGCAACCTTCGCCCAGTCCTTATCACGATAATCATAAGTTTTTTTTGCACCTAAGCTGATGCACTTGCTTCGTTTAGCATCATCACTAGAGGTCACGTAAACATCAGCGCTAGCTGCCAAGGCAAACTGCAGTGCAAATTGTGCCACACCACCTCCAATACCTGTAACCAATACTTTTTCATTCGCAGCTAACTTACCATGGTGAAATAGCGCCCTGAAAGCAGTCATACCGGCTAAGGGTAAGGCGGCAGCTTCTTCTATGGAAAGGTGCTCAGGCTTAGCAAAAACTTTTGCTTCGTTAATCACCAAATATTCTGCAAAAACTCCATCATGCGGAGTACCTAAGATCTGATAGTCAGGAGATTGTACTTTCGGATTGCTTCCCCAATCAACATTAGGGTTAATAATAACTTCCTTTCCCACGAGCGATTGATCCGCGCTGCTTCCTACTTTAATAACCACTCCGCAAGCATCGGCACCAAGTGTAGTGCCGTATTTAATACCGGGATAATTGCCCTCTCTTATGTATTGGTCTCTATGGTTTAGCGCTACTGCCTTTACTTTAATCAATACCTCATGTGGGCTCGGCTCAGGCCGGTCTTTCTCAAAGAAACTTACTTTTCCGGCCGACTCAATAATAAGTGCTTTCATCACTCAGTGCTTTAAAAGGGTGCTCCATCATCATTATCTTTACTGTTTCCTGTAGCTTTACTTGGGAGCGTAACTGATGAGGGTGCTTCGAAATCTGATGGAACATTGGCCGATGACGGGAAGGTAGTGCCATAGCCCGGAGTAGTAGGCTGCATGCCGGGACTATCCAGATCGGAGAACTTGGTAAAGCGACCAACGAATTTGAGACCTACTGTTTCCAGCGAACCATTTCTGTGTTTGGCAATAATTACTTCGCCTACATTACTGGTAGGAATGCCATTTTCATCTTCCGTTATACCATAATACTCCGGTCTGTACAAGAACATCACCATATCCGCATCTTGTTCAATTGAACCTGATTCCCTCAAATCGGATAGCTGGGGTCGCTTGTCACCACCTCTGGTTTCTACAGCCCTGCTTAACTGTGAGAGGGCTATTACTGGCACGCTCAACTCTTTCGCAATATTTTTTAACGCCCTGGATATGGAGGCAATTTCCTGTTCACGGTTGCCTGCCCCTCCACCGCTTTTGGTGGTATCACCAGACATCAGCTGCAAATAATCAATTACTATTAAGCGTATATCATGCTGCTGCTTCAGTCTTCTGCATTTAGCCCTAAGTTCTAATATAGAAAGCGCAGGTGTATCATCTATAAAGATGGGAGCCTCGGTGAGTGCAGCCGTTTTATGCACAAGCTGTTGCCATTCGTGATCAGCCAGTTGCCCCTTTTTAATTTTCTCACTATCTAATTCCGCCTCGGCAGAAATTAATCTGTTCACCAACTGTATGGACGACATCTCCAATGAAAAAATAGCAACCGGCTGTTTGAAATCAACCGCAGCATTTCTTAATGCAGATACCACGAAAGCGGTTTTACCCATACCGGGTCTGGCCGCAATAATTACCATATCGGACTTCTGCCAGCCGGAGGTAACCCTGTCCAGCGCAGAGAAACCCGTTGGCACCCCTGTTAGGCCATCAGTATGGTTTTTACGCTCCTCCAATTCTCTAAATGCCTCTTTCATAAGAGAGTGCATATCAGCATAATTCTTCTTTATGTTAGAGTTAGTTATGTTGAATAATTCCTGCTCGGTTTTATCCAATAGATCAAACACATCGGTGGTGTCTTCAAAAGCATCATTCTGTATTTCACCTGAAATTCTGATGAGCTCTCTTTTTATTGCTTGTTCTGCAATAATTCTGGCGTGGTACTCAATATTGGCGGCCGAATTTACCCGTGAGGTGAGCTCCGTAATGTAATACGAGCCACCAACAATGTCTAATTTCCCGTTTTTTCTGAGCTGGTTGGTAACCGTAAGTAGGTCAATAGGCTCTGAATTGTTGAAAAGTAAAACGATGGCTTTATAAATCTCTAGGTGTGCATCTTTATAGAAGCTTTCGGGCTTCAGAATATCAATTACAGTGGTGAGTGCATCTTTCTCCAGCATTAAGGCGCCTAGCACTGCTTCTTCTAAATCTATGGCCTGAGGGGGTATTTTACCCATGTTTTCACCAATTCCACCCTTGCGAGATGAGTACCCTAACCTTAAAGCTGTAGATTTATTTTTCTCCATTTCCCCTTATCCGTATTTCTATATTTATTGAAAAGCTAACAAACTTAAGGTAATAATCTGAGCTTCATATCGTAAAAATGGCCAAGTTTTACCCAACTTTTCCACACTTTATCAACACTAAATGCTTTGATAAAATTTGCCACCCCAGTAAGTTTATTCTATTTTTGACTATTAATAATAAATGATGGATATAAGAAAGATTGAATCGGTACACTTTATAGCAATAGGCGGAAGCGTAATGCACAACTTAGCACTTGCCTTACAGCAAATGGGTATAAAAGTTAGTGGCTCCGATGATGAGATTTATGAGCCTGCAGCTAGCAAATTAAAGGCTGGCGGTATAGCAGCTACTGTTGGGTGGGATGCAGAACGTATTAGCAAAAGCACAGAACTAGTAGTTTTGGGCATGCATGCTAAAATGGATAATCCTGAATTGGTGAAGGCACAGAAACTAGGTATTAGAGTGCTTTCTTTTCCTGAATTTATAAGACATTGGGCTACGAACCAACAGCGTATTGTAATTGGTGGCAGCCACGGTAAAAGTACAATTACAGCCATGATTATGCATGTGTTAAAGCATGCCGGAAGAAAATTTGACTACTTGTTGGGAGCGGAAGTGGATGGATTTCCATTAACAGTATCTCTTTCTGAGGCTCCCATTATTATTTTGGAGGGAGATGAATACCTATCCTCTAAAATTGACCCGGTGGCTAAATTCTTAAAATATGACCATCATATTGGCTTAATTTCCGGAATTGCCTGGGACCATAAAAACGTTTTTCCAACCTTCACCGACTATACCAAACAATTCGATCTTATTTGCCGATAAAACGCCCAAGGCCGGTAGTTTGATTTATAACGAAGAGGACAACCTGACCAATAATGTTGGCTCCAAAGAGCGCGAGGACGTAAGACTAATTCCCTACAAAACCCACGAGTCAGTTATTAAAGATGGAATAACTTTCTTGAAGACAAAAGACCATGGAGAAGTAGCTATTGAAATATTTGGTAAACATAACCTACAAAATATAAGCGCTGCGCTTGAGGTAGTTCAATTGATTGGTATTTCACAGGCCGATTTCTATAAAGCTATAGCCACTTTTAAAGGTGCAAAAAATAGGTTGGAGCGTTTGGCAGAAAATAATGGTCATGTGGTGTTTAAAGATTACGCACATTCACCTTCAAAACTTGAGGCAACCGTAAAGGCATTAAAAAATCAGTACGGTAATAAACTTGCTATTGCTTATGAGCTTCATACATTTAGTAGCCTCAATAAAGATTTCATTAGCGAGTATAAAGGAACATTGGATGAGGCGGATGAGGCATTTGTTTTCATTAACCCACATAATTTAAAGGTTGATGATGCCGATACACTTAAAGAAAAAGACATTCAGCAGGCATTTGATAATGAAAAGCTAAGGTTATTTACAACTGTTGAAGACTTGACGGCAGCTATTGAAGCTGCAGAAACAGAAGGTGTTAAAACCTTTGCTTTTTTAAGTTCAGGAAAGTTCAATCAGATGGATATTAAAGGATTAGCACAAAAACTTGTTTCATAAGCCATGCATTTAAAACTTAAACGACCACTCGTAATTTTTGACCTGGAAACTACAGGCACTAACACAGTTACCGACCGCATTATTGAATACTCTTTTCTTAAGGTGATGCCTGACGGGGAGCAGATAAAGAAAACCGAGAAGGTGCATCCGGAAATGCCTATACCGGCTGAGTCCAGTGCTATACACGGCATCTATGATAAAGATGTTAAAGGTTTACAACCCTTTAAAATGGTGGCGAAGGAAATAAATACTTTTTTGAATGGATGCGATTTAGCCGGCTTCAACATGCTTAAATTTGATGTGCCTGTATTAGTGGAAGAATTTTTACGCGCTGATGTTGATTTTGATCTTTCAGGCAGGCAATTGCTCGATGCCCAAAAGATTTTCCATATGATGGAAAAGCGAACGCTAGCAGCGGCCTATAAATTCTACTGTGATATAGACTTAGAAAATGCGCATTCAGCCGAAGCAGATACTGTTGCTACTTGGGAGGTACTGGATGCGCAGATAAAACGCTATGAGGGTCAAAAACTTACCGACTTGCGGGGCAATGTGCAAGGGATATTCGAAAACAATGTGAGCGAAATCCATAAAATAACCAATAGCAAAATGGTTGACCTAGCCGGTCGATTTGTTTTTAATGAAAAGGATGTAGAGGTATTCAATTTTGGTAAGCACAAGGGCAAACCGGTGGAGGAGGTGCTCAAAAGAGAATCGGGTTATTACGATTGGATGATGAAAGGAGATTTCGCTATTGACACGAAAAGGAAACTTACCGAAATTAAATTGAGGGGCTTTAACCGATAATGTTAGGCAATGGCATTAGGCAATAAAATAGTGAAAGTTGTTCCCTGACCAGTTTTGCTTTTACAGCTTATTTCGCCTTCGTTCAAGTCAATGAATTCTTTAACAAGAGTGAGGCCAAGTCCGGCACCTTTATCATTAATGCTACCAAGAATGCTGCTGTTTTCTATTTTGAAAAGTGTGTTGAGTTTTTTGGCATCCATACCAATGCCCGTGTCTTCAAATTGTATGGTGTATGTGTTTTCTGCCAACTGAGCAGCACCTGAAATACTAATTTTACCTCCGGAAGGAGTAAATTTTATGGCATTGCTCAGTAAATTTCTAAAAACGATGAACATTGTTTCCATGTCTGCATAGAGCTCATCAGCATCTTCAACATGCAATATAATATGGAGTTTTTTTTCAACAATTTGGGTTTTATACAAATCGGTTATTTTTATAAGCTGGTCTTTTAAAAAGTATTTGCTTTTATGTATGGTCAATCCTTTAAGTTGTGTTTTGGACCAGGCAAGTAGGTTATCAATTAAACTTGCAGTATTGCCTATTTGTCCGTCTAGTGTTGTCATCAGACCTACTATTTCTACCTCCGTAAGCGCTCCTTTGTTAAACAATTCGGTTACACTTTTTAAGTTTAATACAGGTCCTCTTATATCATGAGCAATAGTAGAAAAGAGCTTATCTTTTACGGTATTCAAATCAGCTACTTTTTTCACTTGTTGCTGTAGCTGGTATTCTTTTATAAAAAGTGTTACCCTATGCTTTTCGAGCAGGTAGGCAGCTATGAGACCAATAATAAAGTAGGTTAGTAATTGTGGGGTCTGGGTAAAGGCGGTATCTGTTGTGCCGGTTTCTGATGTATACACAAATATTACGTAAGTAACAATAGTTAATAAATTAACCAGCACCACGTAACGATACCTTAAACCGTAAATAGTACAAGATACAAAGATTAAGCTGGACATAAAGTTGCTAAGAAATAAGCCATTATCCCCTCGGTCGTGGTTTTGTATAACACCAACTGTTACGGTAAAAAGCGCAATAAATATTCCGAACATTTGAAGTTGCTGAGGACGGTTCTTATCTAAAATTTGAGAAATCAGAAGAAATAAAGCTAGGATAAGCGCCAGCCCGCCTCGATAGATCAGGGTCTTGGAGTCATCGTCAAAACGCTGGAGATCAAAAAATAGATATACTATACTCATGCTCATACCTATTATTAATACAAGCCTAAATGAATCTCTATCATGCTTGTATCGCTCTTTTGAGAAGAGCCTATTGGTATCGGGCTTATTAAATTTTAGTGTTAATGGGTTGAATATAAGAAGTTGTGGCTCATGGCCTTCTTTGCCTATCATGCTTAATTCTGCTAGTTTTCTATTTCTTCCACTAATTGCTTATACCAAGCTTCTCCGTATTTTCGTGTTAGGGCGTCTTCCAAAAATTTATAAAGGGGGACACCTAATTTTTCTCCAAGATCGCAAGCGGGGTCACAAATTTCCCATTTATCATAATTCAAAGCATCATACTCATCATAAGCGGTTATTCTAATTGGGTATAGGTGACATGATATTGGTTTCTTAAAGTTTATCTTCCCATCGTTATAAGCCTGTTCTATCCCACATTTTAAAATGCCTTTTTGGTCATAAATGGCATAGGCACATTCTTTTTCATCAATGGTGGTGGTACTGTAATCGCCTTCCCAATCTTTAATATATTCACCTTGCTCCCCAATGGCTTGTATTCCTTTTTCTGATAAATAAGGCTTTACCTTTTCATAAATCTCTTTCATGATGGGTAACTCTTCATCGGTAAGTGGTGCGCCCAAATCACCCTCTACGCAACAGGCACCCTTACACTTGTCTAAATTGCAAACGAAGTTTTTGTCTTTTATATCGTCCGTTATTACTGTATTCCCTATCAATATCATAACATAAAAATAGTTATTGTAATGCAATAGAACTAATGCTCAAAGTTTATAATGTTTTATGCAGGAAACTCAAGCGTAAATTGCGTGCCTTGATTGACTTGGCTGGCACAAGAAATAGTATCCCCATTCAATTGGGTAAACGCTTTCACTAAATGCAAAGCAATACCGGCACCTTCTGCATTCAGTGAGCCAATGAGCGTATTGTAGTTAACGGAAAAAAAGCTTTCAATCATTTCAGGAAAAATGCTTGTTCCTGTATCACTAATTTGAAGCTTTATATATTCCATTGATTTAAGTACCTGAGACAGCTATTTTTTACAACATCCGGTGTAAATTTAATGGCATTTGAAATTATATTTCTGATCGCAATTTGCAACATTTCTTTATCGGCATGCATCACCAGATCTTTCTTAGAAAAGCTGATGTTGAAAATACGGCTTACCTGTGTATCCTCAAAATCAAGGGATAGCATGTTTATCTGGTACTCGTTGAAAAATGATATAATAACAGCATAATAAAATATAAATAATTTCCCCGAATTTTTAAAAAGATATTGAAATAGATTTTCTCATATTAACATGGGAAACGATTAATTGCTTTTAAATTTGTGAGATGGATTATTTAGATCACTTAAATCCGCCACAACGTGAAGGTGTTGAGAATTTAGAAGGGCCTACTATGATTATTGCGGGTGCCGGCTCGGGTAAAACCAGGGTGTTAACTTATAGGGTGGCTCATTTAATAAAGAGTAAAGGGGTAGATCCGTTTAGTATTTTAGCTTTAACTTTTACCAACAAGGCAGCCAAAGAAATGAGAGGCCGTGTTGAAACTGTGGTTGGCACCGATGCACGCAATTTATGGATGGGCACTTTCCACTCTGTATTTGCACGGATTTTAAGGGCCGAAGCAGATAAGTTAGGTTATCCGAGCAACTTTACTATTTACGATACTGATGACTCCAAGTCATTGATTAGAAATATAGTAAGAGAAACGGGGCTGGATGATAAAGTTTATAAAGTAAATGTAGTTTACAACAGAATTTCAGGAGCTAAAAATAATTTAATTTCTTGGCAGAATTACATGAATAATTCGGTCTATATTTCTGAAGATGAACAGGCACAGAAGCCTAAAATGGGTGCGTTATACAAAGAGTATGTGCAGCGCTGTTTTAGATCCGGTGCTATGGATTTTGACGACCTACTTTTTAACTCCAATATTTTATTTAGGGATCACCTGGATGTGCTCAATAAATATCAGCAACGTTTTAAATACGTAATGATTGATGAGTTTCAAGATACTAATATTTCGCAGTATCTTATTACCAAGCGCCTGGCCTCGGTGCATCAAAACATCTGCGTGGTGGGCGATGATGCCCAAAGTATTTATGCCTTCCGTGGGGCTAATATTCAGAACATCCTAAATTTTGAAAAAGACTATCCGGATTTACGTGTGATTAAACTGGAGCAAAATTACCGTAGTACAAGGAATATTGTTAACGCGGCAAATTCAATTATTGTAAAAAATGCTGCGCAGCTCAAAAAGAATATATGGACTGATAATGACGATGGTGAAAAGGTGCATCTGATAAAGGCCACTTCGGACAATGAGGAAGGCAGGTTGGTTGCCTCATCCATATTTGAAGACAGAAGCAATAATACGCTGGAGAATAAAGATTTTGCCATTCTGTATAGAACTAACAGCCAATCTAGAAGTATGGAGGAAGCCTTGCGCAAAATGAATATTCCTTATAGAATATTTGGTGGTCTGTCTTTCTATCAACGTAGGGAAATAAAGGATTTATTGGCGTATTTGCGATTTTCCATCAATCAAAACGATGAGCAATCGTTCCGCAGAATTATAAATTTGCCGAAGCGCGGAATTGGTGGCACTAGTGTTGATAAAATTATGGTGGCGGCTTTTGAGCACGAGCAGCCACTTTGGGAGGTACTCAAAGGGATTAAAAGAGTGCTTCCCGGAAGGGCAGCCAATGCTGTAGAGAACTTTGTAACGCTTATAAAAACATTTAAAATAAAAATTGAAAGAGCAGACGCATTCGAAACGGCCTCTTTTATAGCCAAACAATCGGGCTTACTGAAAGAGCTGTATGACGATAAAACCATTGAAGGACTAAACCGCTACGAAAATGTACAAGAGCTACTAAATGCTATTAAAGAGTTTGTGGATAGTCCGGAGCAGCAAGACAAATCGTTAGAAAATTTTATTGCCGATGTTGCGCTGTTAACTGATGTTGACAACCAAGACCCAAACGATACCAATTATGTAAACATGATGACCATACATGCCGCTAAAGGATTGGAGTTTAAGCAAGTATATGTAGTAGGTATGGAGGAGGATTTATTCCCCTCGCAAATGATGTTAAACAGCCGAGCAGACTTGGAGGAGGAGCGGAGACTATTTTATGTGGCGCTTACCAGAGCCATGCAAAAAGTTACCCTTACCTATGCCCTGAGCCGCTACCGTTTTGGCCGATTGAAAAGCTGCGAACCCAGCCGCTTTATTGAGGAAATTTCCCCTGAGTTTATTAAGGTCGACCGAAAATTTAACTCGTCCGAAGCTATGGGTAGCCTAAATAATGGTAGCAGTAATACATTGTATGCCAAAAACCTAGTAGCTCAAAGAAAGGCAGCCACCAGAATACCACCGGGCAGAAAATTGCATACGCCATCGGCAGATTTTACACCGAGCGATACGAGAACACTCGATACAGGTATGAGGGTAGAGCACCCGAAATTTGGCTTTGGTAAAGTTGTAAAAATGGATGTAGATGGAGCCAACAGAAAAGCAACCATTGAATTTGAACTGTTTGGTGAGAAAACCTTACTCTTAACTTTCGCTAAGCTAAGAATTATTGAAAAAGAGTAGTTTTAGTTGTTATACCGCTTTTTTCATATGTGATAATATCCTGTTTGTCTAAAGAGATGCGGCTTTTAACGTAAAAAACGCAATCGTTCAGAAATTTTTGTAGATTATTTATACATTTAGTCTATGAAAAAAATGCTTCAATCGAACCCTGACAGGGTAAGAAATATCATTTTCGTTATTGTAATCATAGCCATTTTAGCCTTGGGTGTAAGCCTAAAATTAGAGAAGGATGCCGCCCTAGAAAAGGTGGAAACTGTCAAGTAAGTAGTCTCCGTTATTTATTACTAATAAACTCAGGTTTATAGTAAATGATTTAATAGGTTTCCTCAACATGCATCATTCAAAATACTTTCATTGACTTCCTTCTCATTTATTTTCTAAAATAAGTTACCACTAAACTATATTAGAGCAGTAGGGTTAACTATATGCCGGCATTTAACTAACTTGTATTTTATTGTTTTTTGAGTAAATGCATTTACTAATTTTTGCCGGACAATATTTGGTAGCGATCTCTTTTTGGGTCTAGCTGCAGAAAGTATCAGGTGGCTCAAATACAATCGGGCAAAATGAAGGAGTATTCTTACCGTGCCTAGCCGAGCAGGCAGGTTGCAGCACGGGAAGTACCTGTAAGCCTGTGGCTGAGATGAAGTGCCTGAGGCTAAGTCTAAGAAATTACAGCAGTTGAAAATGACTAAGACCTGAGATTAAGCATGCTTTTCGAGAGATTAATTGTTTTTTAGCATGCCCTAAGTAGTTTAGCCTACTAACCATTAGAGTAGCTAACAAGGTAAAAATGCATAATTCAATAAAAAATTATATAATGGATATTAAACACGAAAAATCAGGAGACAAAGGCGGTGCATTTGTAGCTGCTCAAGATGGTAGAAATGCCGGCAAAATGACCTACCGTAAATCAGGAGATTCAGAAATTACTGTTGACCATACAGAAGTACACGATGATTTCCGTGGTGAAGGAGTGGGAAAAAAGCTGTTGATGAATGTGGTGGACTATGCCAGAACAAACAATATCAAAATAGTACCTCAGTGTCCTTATGTTAAATCAGTATTTGACAAGGAACCTGAATTGCGAGATGTGCTTCAATAAGATACAAAACTGATTTCTTACTTGGAGTAACTATTATTTATGTTTCGGTTATTCTTGGTTTGCTTAGCTTATCTATTGTTGCTATCCGGTGTAGGCCAGACATCGCGGTTGCTCAAGGTACAGCATAATACGATTTTGCTTTACAATCAAAAAGCAGGTCTGACGTTTCCAACGTACCGACCTTATTGCTCTTGAAAGCGCAGCGCTCCTCAATTAATGAAATGGTTTAAGGACAATTAACGATTTAAGCCGATCACCCGATTTTAACCTATGTACGACCAGTTCTGATCAATAGCGAGACTGCTCATGAACGTATCAGATAGATCACTTTCGCTTCTAAGTCAAATCTTCACTTGCTTACACTTCTAGTATACCCCTAAAAGCTCTTGCTCCATAATAAGAATCAGCACCATTATGGTAAACAAAAATGGTATCATATCTGTAATCAGCAAAAAGTGCTCCTCCCAATTTCCTTATGGGTTCGGGAGTTTTTATCCAGCTCGAAGTTTTGGTATCAACAGGCCCAAATTTTTGGAGGAATTTATATTGCTCTTCGGTGAGTAGATTTATACCCATAAAGTTAGCCATTTCTATTGCGCTAGTTTTAGGAGGATACTTCTTCCGCAAAGTTCTGGCTTGCTCATCATAACAAATACTTCTTCTGCCTGCCGGACTTTCCTTGGCACAGTCATAAAAAATATAAGGAGCAGAGGCATCATTGAGGCTCAACAGATCCGGCTCACCACCTGTTCTTTCCATTTCATTTAAGCACCATAATTTATCTGGCCGGCTCTCGAGGCGAGTTGCAACATCGCTCCATATTAATTGAGCATGCCTTGGCATATGTGCTTCGAAACGCTTTTTTAAAGTGCATATTAGTGCTGTACTGTCAGCGTCATTTAAAATCTTATCTTTTTTCACGTTTATAGGGCTAGTTCCCTGAAGTAGATGAAATAAATTGTTTTGTATACATTAGTAGTTCAATAAGCAGTCTGCTTACATAACTGTTTTTTCGCACTATACTTACAGTATTATTTTCCCCACAATACAAAGGGAGCCCATAAATAGGGTTCTGCAAATCCCTCAGCAATCATTTTTAGCTGTGCCTGTTGCAGGCTATGGCTGTAAGTGTTTTCTGCTAAACTATTTTCATAAAAATTTTGCATCAGTTGTGAGGTAGAGTTATCGTTTACTTTCCATAACGAAACTAATAAATTTTGCGCACCGGCATAACTAAATGCTCGGCCCAAGCCAATTATGCCCTCCCCACGGCTAATGCGACCTAGCCCTGTTTCACAGGCTGAGAGGCAAACCAATTGAGCGTTCAGATTCAAATTATATATTTCGCTCGTAAATAAAACATCATCATTTCCGCTACTGTTTCCGGCTAAATAAATAGCAGAGAGTTCAGGGTTTAAATGGTTAACACTGCCATGGGTAGCCAAGTGTATGTAACTGTATGTTGGTAAATTACTCATTTTAAAAGCCGATTCCGTAGCAACGTCCCCTACGAACATATCCGTATGTACCTGCTTCCCTTCCAATATTTTCTGAAGTGCATTCACCTCAGTTTCTGTGGCGGGCAGACTATTAAATGCGGAATACTCAAAATTAACAGGTGCTACGAGTAAGGCACTTGTGCTTTCCTCGGCCTTGGGTTTTAAAGCATGCAAGGAGGCAGAATAATTGTAACTGAAATCATACTGTTTTATTAGGAAGTTGTAGGTTTTAAAATTCCTGTTTTCATCTTTCTCGGTCACTAGCGCACTAAAAGGAATGGTACCTATAGTAGCATCAGGTATAACAGTAATTTTAGTGATGCTAGGATGTATTTTTTTTGGTAAAAGACTGTTGTACAAAGAATAAGCAATATTTTGATAAGGTTGCTGTAGGCGATAAGTAAGTAAATTTCTGAAGGCGTTGAGGTATCTTTCCAAATCATCTAATGCGTAAATAGTAGCTACTTTAAATTCAGTTCTTGTAAGCTCATACCTATAAACCTGATTGTTTTTTGGTGCAAATGAATAACTTATCAGTAGCTCATTTGGAGTAAGTGCAGCTTGTATGATACCAATGCTTGATGGTGAAATATTGTATTTCAGATTGTAATAATCAGGGTAATCGGTCTCCAATCTGTTGATAAATAGCTCATAGTTTCGTTTGGCTTCAAAGAGTTGATTATTGGAGTTCTCGAGATTGCCGGGGCTGGTAGCGGTGGCTACCAAATTACTATGAAATGCTATTTCATTTTTTAGTAAAGTCTCTTTTTCTGTTAATTCAACCGGAATTTTGGCAAAGGATTTAGCGCCAGATTCTGCAATAGCGCTTAATAAAGTGGCAGCTTTGGCCTTTTCTGAAAAATAGAACGCTTGTTGCAGGTAGCTGTTTCCAAAGAGTGTTACATCATCAAGGGCAATGGTTATGCGCTGAGCAGCCTCATACACTTTGGCAGCTGTTTTGCTCAAAGCCAGTTGGTCTTTTTTATTGGTAGTCGTCCTCCTTATCACATTAACCACTTCATCAGCACTTTTTAAGCAGTTGAGCCCTGCTTCTAAGTGCTGTTTTTTGAGAGAATAACCATAATAGTAGTCCTCAAATATTTGTGCTTTCAAGCTCAGTATGCTAAGTTGGTATGCCGGTTTCAGAACGTCTTCCATCGCAGGATTGGAGAAAGTATCTTCATTTTTAAAGCTTATAGTATTGGCTTCTAGTGCATTTTGAACATATTCCAATGCTTTTTTAAAATTCCCTTGCTCCCTTTCTAATTCTGCTAAAAAGCTGTAGGTATTGGCCAGTTCAGCATTTCTTGTGCCATAAAAGCGCTTGTAAATATCCAGTGATTCTGTAAATAATGACCTAGCGAGTGCTACCTGATCGGTTCGCTGATAAATGAGCGCCAGGTTGGAAAGGATAAAAGCTTCAATTGGCAAATCTTGCTCATACGAGGCGTTCCATGATTTCAAAAGAATATTTAGACGCTTCTGTGCAGATTCATAAAAACTATTTTCACTTTCAACTAAGGCCAAATTGATGTTTAACATTGCAATTTTGCTGTCGTTTTTAATGTCTTCTTTTTCCAGCAGTTCAAGTGCTTTTAAGTAAAAATCAGTTGCCAAATCTAAACTTCGTGATTTTGTTACAAGCCCCAGGTTATTGTAAACATCAGCTATTATCTGGTTTCCACTTTTAATTTGTTGGTTAATTGATAACGCCCTATTTAGGTATTCAAGTGCCTTTTCATCTTTCCCATCGTTCCAAAGTATAAGGCCTTTTGCATTTAAGCCACGCGCATAAAGTGCAGTTTCTTTTTTATTCGACTCCTCAAGCACCAGCAACGCTTTATCAATCAGCGCTGAGGCAGTTTGGTTATTTCCAGCGTAAAAATACAGTTCTCCAATAAGTAAATTCTGCTCAAGTGTGGTAGGTTTTGCTGAGAGTTCGTCAATCAACAATTGTGGATTTTCTGAAATGCTCCTTTCAAGATATGTTTTGTATTCATCGGAAAGCTGGCTAAAGGCCTGATATGTAGGTAGCGACACAAGTAGTAATATGATAACTAGACGCATTACTTAAAAATTATAGGTGTAAGCGAAATTGATTACGTGTTTCCTGGTCAAACCATCCGGATTTACAGCCCGATCAGTTATTTTGAAACCAACAATAAGGCTCAGGTTAGAATATATGTTAAAGTTGTAGCCTGCCCCAACTAATCCCGATAGGGCGAGCCCTCTGGTACCCTCGATTTTCTCATACTCCCCATCAGGGTTTCTACCTTGGTCTTTGGTAATCCTGTAAATTGGGAGCAGGCCTGCGTTAAAATTGAATTGTGAGAGTCTGAAATTCCGCTCAACCCGCATCATTACATCTGCGCCTCTCCTGAGATCAACAGCCTCATCATGCTCTTTTACATAGCCTATTCCGCCTTCATACCAATCCCAACGAGCCGGCTCGGCTTGAAAGGTGTTCTTATTTTGATGGATAATCGGCTGCTGGTAACCAAATGAGAACATCCAGTCTTTGGTAATGTAAGAGGTTCCTGCAATTAAATCGTATGTGCCCAATGTTACCTGATAATACATAGGCAGCACAACTTGTTCCTCCTCCTGCATTAAGTTTGAGTTTCCTGTGGGTATTTTTAAACCAACCGTCCCGAGCCAGTCATGCGTAGGCGAGCTGCCAATACTTTTAGTAGCGGCAAAAGATATATCGCCAATGCCGGAGGTTTGGCCAAAATTACCGCTCACCGTCATATAGGGAATTTTGAACTGAAGATCAATTTTCTCAAATATCCGCAAGCCTAAATCTAAAATCGCAGCTCTTATAGAAGGAGAGGTGTTTGCTTGACCCTCATAAAGAGTAAGCGCTACCGACCTAAGCCTAACCGGCAAGTTCTTGTTAAATTCCTGATCGGGTTGCATGGCACCCATTGTACAAAAACCCGCATCGCTACAGCCCTGTGCCGACAGCTTTGTGGTGAATGCTATTGTTAATAGAATACTTATATAAAGGAATTTATTCATTGTAGAAACACATTTTTTGAAGTGTAATTTACAATTTTAGAAATGGTGTACAAGTGCTTTCCTATTTTTAAACACATTTCAGTCCTAACTACCTTTTCATTAATTTGAGTATCACACTTACTTTATCCACCACGATTCCGGACTTACCAGAATGGTTTCTTCTTTATCTACATGAACCTTACCGGGAGGGAGGCCTTTAGGTTTTCTGATGAACTTTTTGGGTGTTACAATAACAGGGCTGAGGCTATCGGTCTTTCTTTTTGAGTAAAAAGCTGCCAGCTGTGCTGCTTTTTCGATCACCTGCTGCGGAAAAGGCCTGTTACTCTGTTGCTTCAATATCACGTGCGATCCTGTAACATCCTTGGCGTGCAACCATAAATCATCTTTTTTAGCATATTTCAAGGTGAGCTCATCATTTTCTCTAGCCCCTTTTCCTACTAAAATAACGAAACCTTCTGTCTCAAATTTTTTATAAGGCACTCTTTCTTCAACCTGAGAACGTTTTTCAGGCTTATTCTTTTTGGCTAGCTTTTTTATGCCTTTAACATCATCTGTTGCCTTTATTAGTGCTATCTCATGCTCAATGGCAGCTAATTCTGCTTCCTTTTGTTTAACAGAAGCAGTCATTTGATCAATTTCAATCTGCTGGTTTTTTGATTTTCTGTACAGATTCTCAGCATTTTTTTGGGGAGTTAAATGATGTTTGAGCGGTATAGTAATCAACTCGTTTGTATAAAAATTAAAGAGCTCCACACTGGTGGCATGCGCTGGTATTTGATGCATATTGGCCATAATCACATCAGCAATTTGGTTGTAACCCGGCTTATTTTTTACATCATCAAGTTTGTGGGTCGATTTTTTAATGTAGTTTATAGATTGATTCTTCTTCTTCTCTAAACCTTTGAGCAATAACTGCTTCTCTTTGAGTATGTAATATTCTTTAGCGTAGTAATAATAAAATTGTGTAACAGCCTCTATTGGGTTGGTGTGCGATTTTGCTATGTCTCCTATTTTAATGAGCGAGAAATAAATATCATTTTCCCAGACTGTGGTGTAAAACTCTGTAGGATTGTTTAAGTCGGTAGAGATGGTTTTTAGCACGTCCCATTGGTATGCTGCACCCAACTCATCATATTTTATGTGCTTGAGGTATTTTTTAATGAGCTTACCGAATGTAGGAAATACCTTTAAGTAATTGCCATCGGCTGCCTCCAAAGCTTGTTTAGTTTGCTTCAAAGTGCGGTTAAGCATGTCCGGATCAAGTGTGAGGTCGTTAGGGAAATTGTTTTTAAAAAGCTTGTAAGCCTTACCTTTCCCATAGGCAATGATGTTTGCCCTGTTGCCATGCATCTTAAACAGCATCATTTTTTCACCTCCAAAATGTATGGAAAAGCTTCTTTCGTTTTCAAATAGCGAGATATCAATAACTTGCTCATTCAAAAATTCCGTAAAAAGGTTGATGCTATTTTTCTTGGTTCTGGCAAATTCATTCGGAAAACTGAGACATGAAAATTCAGGTTTTAAAGAGGCCTTCATGTAAAATGGCTTGCTCTTTGTTTGAAAGCATAAAATAAGTTCATCTTTATTTTGGCTGAAACAATCGGTCAACGCACTATTTAACAACTCTATTTTTAGAGCAGGCACTAAGGCGCGAAAGAAATGGTAATTGTTATGCATTAGAGCGTAACCTTTAGCCCGTCATAAGCCAAGTGAATATGGTCAGGCAACTCTTTTTCTATATCGGCATGTTTGCCCAACCTGTGGCTCATATGTATAAAGTACGCTTGTGGTACTTCCAGCTCATTCACCAGCTCAATAGCCTCTTGCAAAGTAAAATGCGATATGTGCTTCTCTTTTTGTAAAGCACTAACAACAAGTACTTTACTTCCCTTTATTTTTTCTTTTTCTTGATTTGAAATATGATTTACATCGGTTATGTAGGTGAAATCTTTGATTCGAAATCCAAATACAGGTAGCTTATAATGCAGCACTTCTATGGGCAGAATATTTAAGCCATTAAACTCAAATTCCTTATTTTCAATTTCATGAAGTTCAACGCATGGTGCACCGGGATACTTTTTTGCTGCGAAAATATAAGCAAATTCGGTTCTTATTTGTTGCAGCACCTGCTTTCTCCCAAAAACAGGCATATCATATTTTTGGCTAAAATTAAATGAGCGAACGTCATCAAGGCCTGCGGTATGATCTTTATGCTCATGGGTAAAAATTACTGCATCCAGGTGCCTTATTCTTTCTCGTAATATTTGAGCGCGAAAATCCGGGCCCGTATCAAAAACCAAACTATTATCATCTACTTCCACATGAATGCTAGTTCGGAGTCTCTTATCACGAAAATCTAATGAACGGCAAACGGCACAATTACATGCTATTACTGGTACGCCTTGCGAGGTGCCGGTTCCTAAAAAAGTTACTATCAAAGGGCTAACTCTGTTTGTTGAAGTTCCAGATAGAATGTCCTGTTTTTATCTGAAAAGCTTTTCGAATCAAGCTCAATATTTTTCAGAATATCAATCAGGCAATTCACTTTACCTGTCAAATCAAAAAATTTATTAACAATTACTATGTTCTGATCTCTAAGCACACAATACCCTGATTTAAAGTTACCTTTCTCGTAGCGGAGCATGTAATCTGACTCAGAAAACACATCTTCCAATTTATTAAGAAAAGATTTAGTGTACTTAATTAACATGAGTTTATTTAACTGGTAAGCCGTTTGACTGTTTCCACTAGCTGGTCAAAATTGAGGGGTTTAGGCAAGTATTCATTAATTCCCACTTCCTTAAAATCGTCCATGGAATAGTTTTTGGCGTTACCGGTTATTGCCAATATAGGTGTTTTAGCCTTTTCAGGATCATCCAATGCCCTAATAGCTTTACTGCATTCCATTCCATCCATTACAGGCATGTTAATATCCATTAGTATAATATCGAAATGTTCTTCTTGCAATGCTTTTAAAACCTGCTCACCATTTTTTGCCGAATGTATTGAGTAATCTTGCATCATCAATATCTTCTTGGTAAGGTTTTGGATGACTGAACTGTCTTCCGCTATAAGCACTTTCTTATTTTCTGCCATTCTATTGTAATATTGACTGGTAATTCTCGGTAAATTTATTAAAATAATTAAGCAAATCGACTAAGTCGTTTTTGAGTGTCTCCGTTTTTTCTGCTTTTAGGTTATCTTCAATTTTTTTAGAATGCGCTTCTAATTTATGTATTCCTAAAGTTCCTGCATTGCCTTTAAGCGTATGCAAATTACTCAAAATTTGTGTGATGTCCGAAACTCTTTCCGCATTGATACTATCAAAAATCAAACTTTTTGCTTCAATTTCAAAGTCTTTGTAAATTGAACTAATTGCGTTTTCATCAGCATACTTTTTGAGCTGACCTAATATAGCAACGTCTATTATTTCTGATTTGCTAGTTGATTTATATGCTAACGTATCTTTCTCATCAATCGTTTTAGTTATGGAGTCAATATTTACATATTCACTTATTTTTTCCAGCAATACCTCCGACACTATAGGTTTAGCCAAGTAATCGTCCATTCCTAAATTAAGGAAGCGCTCACGGTCCTCTTTCATGGAATAAGCTGTCATGGCAATAATAGGAGGTGTCTTCTTATTTATTTTCCTAATTTCTGCAGTAGCGGCTATGCCATCCATCTGTGGCATTTGTATGTCCATAAGTATCAGGTCATAGTCGTGCCGTTTTACTTTGTCAATGGCAGCTCTGCCACCAATAGCAAGATCAGTTTTAAAACCGGCCTTGTATAGTATCTGGCTAGCAACTTGCCGGTTTATGCTATTGTCATCCACTATTAAAATAATAGGTGCCTCATCATCATTAAACCTGAATTTCAGTTTAGCAACAGACTTGTTCTGCTGGACTTCGTATTGCAGTTTATCAGCTTTGTTAGGTATGTTGGCCTGTAGTGTAAACCAAAATACGCTGCCGTTCTCGGGCTCAGAGCTTACCCCAATTTTACCGCCCATCAATTGGCTTAACTCTTTAGAAATAGCCAGCCCCAGCCCCGTGCCACTGAAAGATTTCGTGCTGGAGTTATCCAGTTGGGTAAATAACATGAATAATTTCTGCTGGTCTTCCTCGCTAATTCCAATCCCTGTATCTTCCACAGAAAAGCGATACATATCTGCTTCTCTTTCTTTGGATAAGTGGATAGTAACCGTGCCTTGTTTCTCAGTAAATTTTAAGGCATTTGAGGTAAGGTTAGATAGAATTTGAAGTATTCTTGTTTCATCAATTAGCAAATAGCGGGGTATTTTCTTGTCTATTTTATACTGTAGGTTAATTTGTTTCTGTCTGGCGACTTCTGAAAAGAGATCGATTATTTTTTTAAAAATGCTCTCAACTTCAGATACTACAGGGTATACCTTCATTTTACCCGCTTCTATTTTGGAGAGGTCAAGAATGTCGTTCAAAATGGTAAGTAGTATGCCCGATGAGCGTTTAATTACATCAACAAAATTTTGCTGCTCCAGGTTAAGTGGCGTTTGGGCCAGTAAATCAACCATGCCAATTACTCCGTTCATTGGTGTGCGGATTTCATGGCTCATATTAGCAAGAAATTGTTCCTTTATTTTCAGCGAGTTTTCAGCCAAATTTTTAGCCTGCATTAATTCTCTGTTGGCTTGCTTAAGCCTTGTTATATCGCGTGCAACACCTTCAATTGTCACTTTACGGGTATCTTTGTCGCGCAAAAGCCTTACGTTACATATACAGTTTATTAAGCGCCCATCATGGGTTATTAACGTAGCTTCAAAGTTTTGAACACTGCGTTTTGATACCAATTTCTTTAGTAAATCTTTGGTCTTTTTTGTGTATAGATAATAGTTAGTAAGATTTTTACCAATCACTTCTTCAGCATCGTATCCAATGGTATCTTTTACGGACGGACTTATTAGTAGTACCTCACCAGATAAGGAACAGTTGAAATAGATATCCTGAAAAGATTCGAAAATTTTTCTAAACCTTTTTTCACTTTCTAATATTTGGATGGCAATTTCCTTTTTATCGGTAATGTCATGAGCAATGCCTGAAATACCACTTATTTGGCCATTTTCTGAATAAATTGGATTCAAGAAGATTTCTTTCCAATAGACTTTACTTTTTTTGGCTACCGCAAAATTAATTTCAAAATTTTGTATGTGGCCATCCAAGGTAGCATCAAAATAGTTCCTCCAGTAGTCTCTTAACTTGTCAGGAAGCTGATCAAAAACTTTCTCACCGCTAATTTGATCTTCTGCTATGGGTCTAATGCCAAAATTTTTAAGAAATTCATATTCAAAATTCCTGTTGAAGGAAGTAAGCCTATACTCTTGGTCAATGGACCAAATTATATGGTTTGAGCTATCAAAAATTGCTTGAAGTCTTGCAGCTTGGTTGTTGAGTTCCTCCTCGTTTATTTTCCGCTCTACAGACAATACTACTTGAGCAGAAACAAAATTAAGTAGTTCAAGATCGAGCCGTGTGTAGGCATTTTCATTTTTGTAACTTTGCACCCCAATAATGCCCGGTATACCTTTTTCTGTTCTAAAGGGAACGCCCAAAAATGACTTAGGTATCGATCCCTTCTTGTCAATTTTACCCTCTATCATCATCTCCATGATTTGTCCTTCCTTTAAAATCATGGGTTTATTGAGGTAGTATATATATTCACAAAGTCCGTTACCTAGTGGTGAGGTAATTGATGTAGGGCTGTCGGATAAATACTTATCAAAAATATAAGGAAAATTAACAAGCTTCTTGTCAAAATCGAACTGAGCTATAAAGAAGTTACTAGCATCTATCGTTTCATTTAAAATATTGTGGATATTCCTAAATAATGATTGTATATCATCTGAATTCAGCGTTAAGGTAGTTATAGTGTAGTAGAGCTTTTGGGCTTTTTCTGCGTTAACTTGATGGGAAATATCATGAAATGTGGAGACAACAGAAGTACCCGCATTGGTGCTAAATAAGCTACCGCTAACATATATGGTTTCACCATTTTTTGAACTCAATTTAGCTTCCAAAAATGATTGCTTGCCGGTGCTAAGCACTTTTTTAAATACAGTACTGAAAAGATTCAAGTCCTGATCGTTAACAATATCACGTAAGTGAATGTGACTTAACTCATCGTTTTGGTAGCCTAGTATTTTACGCCAGTTTTTATTTGTTTTTATAATTCTTCCTTCTTTTGAAAGCTCCATGCTTAGATCAATGCTGTCTTCAAAAGCGTGTGTTGAAAGCACATATTGACCTTTTTGCTCAAAATATTGGCTTTGAGTTAACTGCGATTGTAGCTTCTCAATTTCTTTTATAAGTTGTTCTTTATTGTAATTTTGTAAGTTCAATATAAAGTCGGTTATGGCTTTCAATTTAGTTTATTAACAGCTAATTATGCTAACAATTGCGTGAAAAAACAAAACGGATTATTGTAGTTGCCGGCCCAACTGCAGTAGGTAAAACGGAGCTTTCTTTAATTATTGCAGCACATTTTAATACAATTATTGTGTCAGCCGATTCTAGGCAATTTTACCAAGAGATGGAAATTGGGACTGCAAAACCAAAGGAGGATGAGTTGAAAAGGGTTAAGCATTATTTTATTAATAGCCTGAGCATACACGATGGTTACGATGTTGGGCAATATGAAAGAGATGCACTTGCTTTGATCGACCAATTATTTAACAGGCATGACACTATAGTGGTGAGCGGTGGCTCCGGCTTGTATATTAAGGCTCTTTGCGAAGGCATAAATGACATGCCAAAAGTGCCGAGCGCTGTGCGGGATAAGTGGAATACCATCAGAACTAAAAAAGGACTAGCCTATTTGCAGCAGCAGGTAGCTATAATCGATCCCGAGTATTTTCAATTGATTGATCAGCAGAATCCTATAAGATTGACACGAGTTTTGGAAGTACATGAGGTAAGTGGTAAAAACATGACTTTCTGGCGATCGCAATCCAAGACTTTAGACAGGCCTTTTGAAATAGTGAAAATAGGACTGGAGCGACCTAGGGCATCACTTTATGCAAGAATCAATTTAAGAATGGACAAGATGATAGCACAAGGTTTGTTTGAAGAAGCCAAGCAGTTCTATCCTTTCCGTCATTTAAATGCCTTACAAACGGTAGGCTACTCTGAGATATTTGCTTATTTTAACGGTGATTATGATAGGGAAGAAGCAGTGCGCTTGTTAAAAAGAAATAGCAGGCGATACGCCAAACGCCAACTGACATGGTTTAAAAAAGATGAAGGATTCAAATGGTTTAAGCCTGAGGATGTTGAAGGAATTATGAGTTATTTAAATAGCCGTTAATTCCTCTTTTTTGCAATCGTAACAATAGCAGCTTACTTTATTCTTCATCAAACCCGATTTCAATATAGATTTTCCAAGTAGAGCTCGTACGCTTTCTTGAATACCCTCCGTTATGCTTGGGTGAGGATGAACGCATTCTGCCAGCTCATCAATGCCTCTATTCATACTTATCAGTAGTGCCACCGCTTGTATGGCGGAGGAAGCTTGCTCACCAATCACACGCATGCCTAAAACCTTCATGTGTTCGTCATCAGTAACCAGCAATTTTATAAAACCCTCAGTATTTCGTTTAGCTATGGCACGTGAAATACAAGAATAGTCTACACTTACAACTTTGTAGTTCAGTCCTTTGGCCTGCGCCATCTTTTCATTAAGCCCCACACCTGCCACCTCCGGATTTAGAAACATGATGGTGCTAATATTTTCATAAACCAGTTGTTTTTTGGGCATACTAAATATTTTTTCAACGGCATACCTTCCTTCCAACTCACCCACATTTACCAGGTTTATATCCGCAGTAATATCGCCAACGGCATATATATTACTAACCGATGTATTGGTATCATCATCTTCTACACCGCGCCTATCCATTTTTATTGGAACTGCTTGTGCCCATAATTTTTCGTAATTTGGCACTCTACCGATGGATACTAGTGCTTTTTCAACGTTAAAATGCTCAACTGTACCATCGGTAAAAGTAAGCGTGTAATGCACCCTGCCATCTATGACTTCCATTTTAGACAATACGGAATTGTGGTGAATATGGACACCCTCAGCTTCTAAATTGCGCTCTATTACTTCTACAACATCGCTATCTTCAAAAGGAAGTATGGTTTGACCTTTATCAATTAAATATACTTTTGTTTTGCCGAAACCTGCAAAAATAGTGGCATATTCGCAACCAATTACCCCTGCGCCAACTATAACGAGGCTTTCAGGAAAGTCATCCATCTGCTCTATGCCATCGCTGGTATAGACATGTTTTTCATCTATTGGTAATTCAGCAATATGGCGTGGCCTGCTGCCTGTGGCAATTATAATGTTGGCACCCTCAAAGGTTTCAGAGGCTTCTTTTGAGATTATCGTTACCTGATTTTCAGCAGTAATGCTGGCTTCGCCCGTTTTAAATGTAAGGTAGTTAGCGTAAATGCTGCTGCTTTTAAGGTGCACCAAATGATCAGCCAATAAATCAATTTTTTCCTTTACCGCATTATTTACTTCCGATTGAATTTCTTTCCAAATGGCAGCAGGAGGTGTCATCCCATAGCGCTTAAGGTTTTTACGAAATGCCAGCATGTCGCGTGAGAGTTCCCATAAAGTCTTTGAAGAAAGAGCTCCGTTGGTTATTCCTGCGCCACCCAATGTATTGCGTTCAATTAGCAAAGTTCTTTTCTTAAAATCTACGGCTCGCATGGCTGCAGCATAACCGGAGGGTCCACCACCAATTACAATTAAATCATATTTTTCCATAAGGTTTGAGCGGCTTCAAGGACTCCATTGGTTAATAGTAACCTCAATATAGAAAATAAATAACTGCCAATAAACTTAGGATAGCATTTTTGAGTTTTGATGGGGGATGTAAATCGATTGGTATCATTCCATTTTTAGGGTATCAGCAGGGTTGTTGCGTTTAACTTTTAGTATCTGAGTTCCTACCGTTGATACAATCACAATTAATAAAATGATAATAGACAAGCTAATTGTTGCTGCGTCTCTACTTGAGCAATAGAATCTTTTTTATAAAATAGGTGAAGCTCTAATTTCGAATTGGTTAGCTAGTATTATTTTCAAATAGGCGATAAACTTTCAAATGCCTCACCACAGTTAGCGCAATGGTGTAAAGAACGGCATAGGGTAGGTACGAAAAGGATTGTATACAAAGCTTGAAATTCATACACTCAAATTATTATTTAACAAAATGATTTTGTATTTTAGTTAAAAATGGTGTTATGAGAAAGCTTCAATTAAATATTCCGGATAACGTTGATTTGAAAGAACACGATTTCTTAATGATAATTGCCGCTAAATTGTATGAAGATGCAAAACTATCCGCTGGACAAGCTGCTGAAATGGTAGGATTGTCAAAAAGAGCATTTATCGAAATGCTTGGAAAACATAATGTTTCTCTTATGAGTGCCTCAATAGCTGATTTGCATTCGGATATCGCAAATGCCTAAAATGGTTATTGCCGATACTAGTGTACTAATTGTTTTTCAGAAAATTGAAGAATTTGAACTTTTACAGAAAGTGTATGGAGGTTTAGTTACTACACCAGAGATTTTGAAAGAGTTTGGAGAAGCCTTACCAGCATGGGTTAAAGTCAAATCAGTTTCTGACCAAAAATATCAAGAGCTTCTTTCTGCACAAATAGATTTGGGTGAAGCAAGTGCCATTGCGTTAGCGGTGGAATATGAGGACGTACTTTTGGTCTTAGATGATTTAAAAGCGCGTAAATTAGCTAGTCAATCAAAAATAAAGTTACCGGAACACTTGGTGTAATTCACAAGGCAAAGGAGATATCCATTGTTGATAAGTTAAAACCCTTGATTGATAAGTTATCACTGACTGATTTCCGAATAGCTGATGGTATTGTCGCAGAATTTTTGACACAACCTTATAAATCCTATAAGTCGCTGATTAGATGCTACTTCATTCAAATATACCATTATGCACGCAATGCTTTATACCGCGCCCTGGAATTGGTTTCTTTATAGAAGGCTAACTTTGTTTCAAGTATTTCAACCATAAATCCTCCAAATCTTCTTTAGACACATTATATATTTTTTCAACGGCTTCTGGTTCAATAATAAATTGTTTCAATTTATCAAGTCCGTAAGATTCTACTAGAAATTCGATAATCGTTGCCGAAATAGGGTATCCGTTAAAATCTCCAAATTGGACAGTATTAACTGTTTCTAATTCGTTCCAAGAAGGAATTTTATTCTTAAGTAGCTGATTATGGACTATTTCACGTTGAGCTTTGCTAAGTTGTTTAGCTTCATAATAGGCATAACCTTCATTTAACCAATTTGGCAAACCTACAAGTCCTTGTTTTCTGAAATTCAGTACAACCGCATGGGTAAGTTCATGAACAATTGCTTTCATAAGTGATTCATAGGAGTGTTCACTTCCAGGATTTAAAAAGCTTACCATTATTAACTCATTTTTACTAGCTGCTCCTACAACCCAGTCAGGCGCATCAAGGTAGTTTATTGCACTGTGAAACGTTTTTAAGTCGGGATAAATAAAAACATCTATTTTGGTATTAAAACTAGTCTGCATATTTTTGGTGATACGTAAATAATTATTCTCAAGCGCTTTTGATAAGCTATCCAGCACTTTCTTATCCCCTTCTTTTGAATAAAAATTGAAATGTTCATTAGCAAATTCTAAATTTAAAGAAGATGGGTTTTCTTTTTTAAAATTATCATAGTCAATTTCTTTGGTTAAAGTCTCAAGAATGAGCGGATATATGCTTTGAGCTTCTGTCCATATACCTTTAATAGTCTTGTTGTTATTTTCTAAAACTCCTTTGAAACCGGCTTGAGCAATAGAAACCTCTAACACGATAGAATCTTGATTAATATGAACCTTACTTAAAGGTATGCCTTGAATTCCCTTACTAGGCACACCTAAATTGCCAGCTAGTTGTCCTAAACTATCTGCATAAATATTGAATACTAACGCTGGGTTTGAATCCCCCATTTTTATTTTTCCAATCCAAGAACTTGGAATAATTGATTCATTCGATTGCTGACTGTATGCAGTAATTGCTATTGTGCAAAAAAGGACGATTAAAAGCTGGAATTTCATGTATTTTTGTGTTTTTAGTAGCACAAAAATAGAAAAGCGTATTGTTTTATGAAAGGACAAGCTTACACCGTATAAGGCCAATGTTTAATTTGGAAAAGAGATGTTTGAAGGTATAACACTTTTATGTTTTTTAAGCAGTGCTCTTAACTGATTTGAATTTTTATAGCCACATAATTTAGTCACAGTTTCAACCTTATTTTTTTCGGATAGTAAATGTAAAGCTCGATCAACTTTTAGTTTCTCTAAATAAGTACCAATGGTTACGCCAGTAGTTTTTTTAAAGAGTCTGGTAAGGTTTCGCATACTCATATTCACGTTTTCTGCTATCTCTTGAAGGGTGAAATCAGAAGATAGATGTTGTAAGATGTAATCTTGTGCGTTATGAATTCGGGAATCTAAATGATTTCTGTATTGAAGAAAAATGTTGAGTTGAGGGTCTGATTCACTACGTCTAAAATATATAACTGCTTCCTTGGCAATATCTGATGTAAGCTTAGAACCAAATAGGTTTTCTAAAATGTAAAGAGCTAAATCAATACCCGAAGATACGCCAGCGCTAGTATATAAATTATCCTTAGCTACAAATAACCTGTCTTTCTGCACATTTATTGAAGGAAATTTATTGGCCAATTTTGATGTATACTTCCAATGTGTGGTACATTCTCGGCCATTTAAAATTCCAGATTCAGCTAATAAAAATGTTCCAGTACATATTGAACAAATGTTAACGGCATTTGTATATTGAAAATGCAACCAATCAAAAAAAGGCTTACTTTCATCTACAAAGGTATCAGAGATAAGTTCAAATTCTAAACCAGGAACAATTACAAAATCATTTTTCGATAGTTCGAAACTGTGGAAATGCGTCAACTTAGAAAAAAATAAACCTGCACTACTTTCAATTTCTGATTTATCATTCATTGATACAAAATGTAAATCAACATCTGCCCCCAATTCTCTAGCTTCATAAAAAATATGGGCAGGGCCATTAACATCCAATAGATGTACTTTTGGGGGCACTATGAATAAAATTGTAGTAATAGTAACGTTCTTTCAATGTTGTTAACAAGCATTTATTCAAAATCACATGTACCTAATAACTATATATACTCTGCAAAATCAGAATTGAAGATACTGTTTCTCAATTCTTTGAGGCTTTGCAAACAGCCTGTCCAATTTATAGCTTTGGAGCACATTATAATTCATACAATGCAATCTTCAAGACTCAATTAATCTTTCGCCAGCAGATTTTTCAAAATCCCAACAAAGTATATCTATTTGATCTCTTTTCTCAATATTTCCAGCATAGGTGAGATTTCTGACCATATTTAGCATATTAACTTGTTTATCTTAATTAAAATATAAATATACTAAATATTGTAATTCGCTGTAATTATTACTAATAAGGTTATTATGATCTGAACCTCTAATCTATTAATTATAAATACAACTAATAGATCATAAATGATATAAGCCAAAGTATGATGTTTTCAAAAAACAAATGGCCTTTCTTTCTTCTCTTCAAAGGTTCTAAATAGGCTTGAAACTTTCAAAAGCCTCACCACAGTTGGCACAATGGTGTAAAGAACGGCATAGGGTAGGACCAAAAGGCGATTTTAATGTGGTATTGGTGTTATCGCAATTAGGGCACTCCACATGTTCTAATATGTCTAAGTCTTCAATTAAATTATTATGCACGGCAGGAGGGGCTAGCCCAAAAGCTTTCAAGTCGTTGCGACCTTTCTCGGTTATTTTATCGGAATTCCATGAATCTTTCAGGCTCACAGTTACCGTGTTATTACTTATACCATGCTTGTTCAACACCTCAATGATATCATTTTTCATGTAGTCAATAGCCGGGCAGCCAATAAAGGTAGGCGTCATGGTTACTGCAACATGATCTGCATCAATACTGATATTGGTAATAACACCTAAATCGACCAAAGAAATAGCCGGTATTTCAGGATCTTTTACTTCCTCAAGCAATAGTAATATGTCTTCTTTTGAGTAGCTCATAAGGTTAGTGTATTTACCAATCCGCTGTAGGGTCTTCCTTAAAAACTTCTGTCATTTCATCAAGCAATGGTTGCAAATGTTCGGTATGTTTACCGGTTCTGCCACCAAAAACGGGCGTTATCGCACTCCAGTCAGGAATTTCCAAAGAAGCTTGCTCTAGAATCGGTACAATATTTTCCTTCCACTTCATTTCTATAGCTTCCTCTCCGAAATAAATACCTGCTTCAGTTAGCTCATCTTCATAAGTCGATTTTTCAAATATACCTAATGCATAGGGTAGCGCTTCATTTAAGGCCGATTGCATTTTTTCATGTGCTTCTTCAGTAGAATTGCCCAGTTGCTTAATCCAGGTATTGGCATGCATAACATGGTACTTTACCTCACCTTTCAATTTTTTGGCTACTAATGCTATTTCCTCAATAGGGCATTCTGCCAACATGTTAAATCTTATAAGTTCGGAATGGTCGAATAAAAAGTGGCGCATCAAGCTGAAACTATACTCACCTATCGGTAATTCTACGAACTGACAATTGTGAAACTGATTAGCGTTGCGCGTAAAGGCAACAATATCAGGCTCTTGTTCGCCTAGTTCATGCAATAAATTATAAAATGCCAAACTGTGACCTACCTTATCCTGCGCCATGGAGGAGAAGGCAATATCTTCTTCTAAAAGTGGGCCCATGGCTGTCCATTCGGAATTTCTATGGCCCAGAATCAACTGATCATCTGCCATTTTATATAAAAACTCTTTTAGCGCTTGTTCAGTCATTGCTATGCATTTTTTTCAGCTTTGAATTGCTTAATTTTCTCATTTGCCTTATAGTCTATAGCATCTCGGTACTTTTTATCCGGAAGCGTATTCCAGATATCTGCAAAGTCCTCACCTTCAATTTTGAGTAAATCAATATTTTGAGCCACCCAAATATTTAGTACAGGAGCTTCTCCGGCAAAAGTATTTTTAGCATTCCATAAAGCCTCTTCATAAGATGTGGCCTCTGTTTGCCCTACATGCTTGTGTTGCTTACCGCGTTTCATTAAATGAAATATTTGATAAGTGGCCTGTTCGCCAGCTGTTGCCTCATCTACTATTTCTTTATGGATATACTCGTAAATATCTTCCTTATTTTCAGTGATGGGCGATACCTTAATTTTATCCGTGGCAATTACCCAAACGCCAGCGCAATTTGTGCCCCTTCTGCTAAATTGCTCTTTTGCAAATAGAAATGCCATCTCTTCGGTTGGGGCATGCACTATGCCTTCATGCTGATAACTTTTATCTTCTTTTGGCTGAACAAATACCTCGAAAGTAGCAAACTGATCGTTTGCGTTTTTTGCGTAAGGAGATTCAAATTCGTCAGGAATACTTAAACGACTTATTCTTGGATCTAAGGATTTAAGTTGCTTCATCTTATTAGAGATCTTTAATTTTCTCTTTTATAACACTTATTTCTGCGTCTATTTCCCTGGGTGAGTCTGCAACAAAACTATAGAAATCTGATGTTTCCTCCTGCAGTTCTGTCATGGCATTTTCTATGCCTCTTTGTCTTTCCAGCATAAAATTGAATTTAGATTCAGAAACGCTTTTATGCCCTTTAAAACGCTGTATAAGTGGTTCATTATTACTCATTTCATTAGGCTAATGGCGTTACATATTCTTGCTTTTCCGAATGCTTGGCTAAAGCATTTCTTACCCAAGTACCGCGTTCTTCTGCCGAGCGCCTAACCGCTAATCTTTCTTTATTGCAAGGACCATCACCATTAATCACCCGCTTAAATTCTTCCCAGTCAGGCTCTGTAAATTCCCATTCCCCTGAACCCTCATTTTTCTTTAAGTTTTCATCAGGAAGGGTTAGACCTAACTCCCATATTTTAGGCACATACATGTCTAAAAACTGCTGTCTGCATTCATCATTTGTGGCCATTTTTACTTTCCACTTGGTAAGAATTTCCGTGTGGGTAGATATTTTGTCCGAAGGACCGAAGAAGTGCATCATTGGTGCCCACCATCTGTTAACAGCCTCCTGCATCATTTTGCGTTGTATGGGCGTACCGGTGGCCAAGTGAATTACACAGTGGTGTCCATATTTTAAGTGGAATGATTCTTCAGCACATATTCTTTCCAAGGCACGGCAGTAGGGGCCGTAGCTACCTCTGGCATTAGCCAATTGATTTACGATAGCGCCTGCATCAACCAACCAAGAAATAAAGCATGAATCGGCCCAGGTAAAGGTGGGGTAATTGAAAATATTAGAGTATTTGGATTTGCCTGAGATTAAGTCTTCAATCATCTGCTCTCGCGATTTACCTAAAGTTTCCGCTGCTCCGTACAGTAGTTGTGCATGTCCCACTTCATCCTGCACTTTGGCCATCAGTGCCAGTTTTCGTTTAAAGCCAGGAGCTCTGGTAATCCATGTTCCCTCAGGTAGGGAGCCGATTATTTCAGAATGCGCGTGCTGCTCAATCATCCGTATCAGCTGCTTTCTGTAAAGCTTAGGCATCCAATCGCTCGATTCAATTTTCTCACCCCGCTCAATACGCGCTTCAAATGCTGCTAATTTAATCGGATCTTCATCTTGTAATAGCTCATTGTTAACTGCTGACGATTCAAAAACTTGTCCTCCTCCGTACATACTACTTATGTTTAAGTTTACTTTCTAATTTTTAGGCCGTTAATGAAAACATCTGTCACATTTTCGGCTATTAATTCCGGACTTAATTGTCCTTCTTTTTTATACCAATTGGGTAACCAATTAACTGATGATAAAAGTGCTGAAACAGTAAATTTAGCATCGATGAACTGGAAAACTCCAGCATTTTTTCCTTCAGTAAGTACCTTAATAAAAAGATTCTCATATTGTTCTCTCATTTTCAGGAAGTCAGAGAGATAAGGCTCACTTAAGTGTCTCCACTCTGAAAAGAAAACGGCACTTGCTGCGGTATCATCAGTTAATACCTGAACATGTGACTTCACGAACTTACCTAGTTTTTCATCGTCACCAATATTTTCAATGGCTACATTACGAACCGGCTCAAATAGTTTAGTGGCTACATTGAAGCAAATAATCTGCAATATTTCTTCCTTCGACTTAATATGTGAATACAAGCTTGCTGCCTCCATGCCCATAATACCGGCTAAATCTCTCATTGAAGTAGCAGCATAACCTTGCTTCTGAAAAAGCTTAGTTGCTTTATCGATTATTTCATGCTTTCTATTGCTTATAACTTCTGTTGCTTGCATAGTCAAATATACCTAACTAACGCTTGTTAGGAAAGAAATGTTCAATTGTTATTATAAATATAGCTGAAAAATGTAATTGCAAACATGGCAGTAGAGATGCACAAACGAAAAATGCGAAGATTTAGTGGCAAGCTCGATAGCGTTTAATTTACTTATAAGCGAAGGATGGGTTAATCTTTTATTGCTATAAAGGCTAGCACTTCAAACGCTAGTGAAATTGCTTAAGGTATGAGACAAAAAAAAACCTGACACTAGACCTGACTTATTTAAAGTGCATCTGGCGGCAGGTTTAGTAAATTTGGGTGTTACTTAGGAATAAGAAATAACTACGCTAATTATTTTTTAGGCTGGCATCGCCATAACTAGTTGCTATATACACCTCAGCAGCACTACTATTTTGGTTTCCTACATAACCCTTATATTCCTCTGAAAAATCCTCTACATGAGTAAGCGTAAAATTTAAGTTGTCGTTGTTGCGATTCAACTTACCAAACTTATGCTCAGTATGGAAGTTAAAGTTGGCAGGTTGATCAAAATTTAACTCAATTCGTGAAAATTTAGAATCTATGGCGATGGCTTTAAAATCGGAGCTGATATGATCAATTCGTAATTTTCCACTTACATACTTCACTTCTAAATCCGCCTTATTGTTTAATACGCCTATTATAAAGGTTGAAAAGGAGCTGGAACCTAAAATTTCGTTGATTTCATCGATTACCAACTCGCCATACTTGCCCTCCAGCTCAATTCTATTAGCTTTTTTGATAAATACTTTTGAAAAACCAGTCTCTAAATCAACTATTCCCAGCTCATTAATTTCTACCTTATTTGCATATTTAATTTCCAGTTCACCTTTATTAATTGCATCTATTGTTCCGCTGCCAAAGGATAATTCAATATCAACCTCATCTAATTTGCCTGCATTCAAATTTCCGTACTCTACTTCCAAATCGAGCTTACCGTTGTAATCCGGTATAGAAAGGTTGCCAAAGCTATTTTCTAGTTTTAATTGATGGCTGTCCGGAACTTTTACAGTGTAATTTACCTCAAATGATTTTTTTCCGTTGCTAGATATATTGTTGTTATTCCAGTTGGTGCGAATGCTTATTTCACTTGCGCTAACCTCATCTTCAATGTTAAGCTTTTCAAGCAGCTTGCCTGTTTCCTTTTCACTGAAGCCTTCTAGTTTCAATTCTACGATAATTGAAAAAGCAGCTTTATTCCACAAAGAAATATTCATGTTGCCAAATGAATTGTCAAGGTCTAATGTGGTTCCCTTAGTAACATCATAAGTTTTTGCAAAGAGCTGTTTTGTTGTTGTTTGTGCATATCCCTGGCTATTTGTAAATATTATTAATGATAGAAATGCAAATGGTATTTTATATATGTGTCTCATTATTTTCTTTATTTTCTGTTTCTATGTACTTATTTATATGCTCAATTATCGATAATTGCTCGTTTAATAGTTCTATTTGTGTTCGTAGGTTAAGAATCATAGCATTTAATAGCTTCTCATTAACTCCACTTTTTTTTAACCTCAGCTTTAATCTGCTGTAATTTTGTTGTATGGTATCAATATCGGTAGTAAGGGGGTAGTCGATATGGCTACTATTTTTCTTTACCTCAGCTCTTTTAAGCGATATTTGCTGTGTATAAAAGTCTTCAATTTCTGTATAGCTTCGGCCATCGATGGTGGCAAACTCCGCTTTATTTATTTCTGTAGTGAAACTATTTCGTTCGAGTAGTAGATATACAACCGCAAATACTAACAATACTGATGCTGCCGCATACCAATTGATCTTTTTCCGTTGCTTTGGTTTGCCAATCTTACTGGTAACAGCGTCCCAGCCTTTGCTAGCATCAAAACTCTCCTCAAACTGCTCCTTATTGTCACTTATAAATCTCTCTAGTTTATCCTTCATCTCTTTTCAGCATTTCTCTTATTTTCAATTTAGCCCTATGGTATTGCGATTTGGAGGTGCTTTCACTTATGCCCATTATATTGGCAATTTCCTTATGATCGTAACCTTCAAAAAGGAAGAGTGAGCATACCAAATTAAAACCTGTTGGTAGTTCCAACACTGCTTTTTTCACTCTTTCTACTGTAAAATCTATTTCGTTCCAGTCAACAACTTCATCGTGTACTATTTTTAGCTCTTCAACTTCATCAGAGAAATATATCTTCCTTCTCCTGATAACATCTAGGGCTTGGTTAATTACTATTTTCTTAAGCCAAGCACCAAAAGTGGCTTGGTATTCGAACTGATCAATTTTATTGTAGACCTTTACAAAGGCTTCCTGTAAAATATCTTCAGCATCTTGTGGTTCTTTAATAATTCTAAGCGCCACATTGTACATTGCTTGGGCATACATGTTGTATAGCTTATTAAAGGCTGATTGGCTACCCTGCTTACAGCTTTCAATTAAATCTTTGTGTATGTCGGTGGTTACAAGTGTCTCCAATTTTATCTAATTCCGTTTTAATGACTAACGTTTTATAAAGAAGTTGCATGTCGATAAAAAAAATACATAAAAAAACCCTAACGATTGCTCATTAGGGTCATAGTATTGGTGGTAAATTTTACTTTTCAATCAAAATATTTGATAGACTAATCTAGGTACATTACGCTTCTTAGTGCTTTTATTGTTTTTTCTGCATTAGGTAAAACAGCTTCTAAAAGGGTAGGAGCATACGACACAGGTACATCAAAATTATTTACTCTAAGTACGGGTGCATCTAAATAATCAAATATGTTTTTCTGAATATTAAAAGCTAAGTCAGTAGCTATTGATGATAAAGGCCAAGCCTCTTCCACAATCACACATCTGTTGGTTTTCTTCACTGACTCATACACAGTTGCATAATCTATAGGTCTAATCGTTCTTAAGTCAATTACCTCTATAGAATGCCC
Organism: uncultured Cytophagales bacterium; assembly: GCA_963832285.1. Taxonomy (GTDB): domain Bacteria; phylum Bacteroidota; class Bacteroidia; order Cytophagales; family Cyclobacteriaceae; genus Marivirga. The sequence continues at coordinate 1,320,050 of CAWHTP010000008.1, read as the reverse complement.
ATCTTTGGCCATTTCCTCAGCTGCTGCATGAGCCACTTTCATCATTTTACCAAAAGAAATTACGGTAGCGTCAGATCCTTCTTTTACTACCTTTGCTTTGCCAATTTCTTCCACATATTCCTCTTCCGGAACCTCCCCTTTATCGCCATACATTAACTCCGACTCCATAAATATAACAGGGTCATTATCTCTTATAGAAGCTTTTAAAAGCCCTTTTGCATCATAAGGGTTAGATGGCACAACCACCTTTAGACCCGGAGTATTAGCATACCAATTTTCAAAATTTTGCGAATGCTGTGAGGCCAATTGACCTGCATTGCCTGTTGCACCTCTAAAAACAATTGGCACATTAAACTGACCGCCAGACATGTTCAACATTTTGGCAGCAGAATTAATGATCTGATCTATAGCTACGAGAGAAAAGTTAAAGGTCATAAACTCAATGATTGGTCTTAGACCATTCATGGCTGCACCAATACCAATGCCGGTAAAGCCTAACTCGGCAATAGGGGTGTCTACAACTCTATCGGGACCGAATTCGTCTAGCATACCTTGCGAAACTTTATAGGCTCCATTGTATTCAGCAACCTCTTCTCCCATAAGAAACACATTTTTGTCCCTTCGCATTTCTTCTGACATGGCTTCGCCAAGTGCTTCTCTAAATTGAATTTCTCTCATCTATGATCAAATTTGCTTTGAAATAATGTTTGTAAAAATAATTATTCAATTGGCAATAACCAACCTTGTAGGTATGATAACAAAAAAAAAGCGTCCGCTGTTAGCAGACGCTTTAATTATTTTTTAAAAATACTTATTTAAGTGCGTTTCTAAAAGAATCGTTCGCTTGATAGTTAGCAAACTGTAAATCATCCAGTGCTTGAGTTTTTAACGATGGATCTGCAGTAACAGCATCCTTCAAGTGTTCTACAGCCTCAGCTTCTTTACCCATTCTTGCACTTGCAATGGCAGTTAAATAATGTGCTTTAGCGTGAATACCTTTACCGCTTGTTTTACCGGTAAGCTCGGTTAAAGTATTTACAGCACCGGCATTATCGCCATTCAATACTTGCGCTAATCCCTTGTTGTACATATTAACTTCTGAGTCTTTCGCACCGTTTAAGGATGATGCCGCTTTATCATAGTCGCCCATCATAATTTCAAGCGAACCCTTAACACCCATTAAACCTCTTTTATTATCAGAACTCAATGACATACCCTCAGCTTTCGTAGCATGCTCGTAAGCCTTCTCATAATTACCTTGCAATGCATGAGCAGTTGCTAAATTTGCATGTGCCTCAGCTGTCTCTTTCTTCTTTAAAGAAATTTCGAATTGCGTAACAGCTTGCGAAACTAACTCTGTCATTTCAGCACCTTCAGCCTTCATAGCCAAGTCCAAATGTACCGCACCATAGTTGTTGTGTGCTACAGGGCTGTTATCATCTTTTTTGGTTGATGCTTTATAAAGTGCAGCTTTTTCTTCAAGTGAAGGAGTTAAGCTAGCGGAATATAACAGCTCTTCCATCGACAAAGTATCAGCTGAAACTGACTCATTTGAAATTTGCTTAGCTAATACGGATATTTCAGCATCAGATTTTTTCTGCTTAACAGTTAAAACTTCAGTTTTGGCTGCTCTTAAGTCCGGATATACGTTTTTAAATACTTTATCGTAAGAAGATAATTTCTGTAATTTATCTTCCTTCTCTTCAAATGATCCTGAACCATTCACAATATCCATATACTGTGTTTTTTCTGTTTCAGATATACCATCATACTTAGCTACTGCGCTTTTAAACATCGACCAATCTTCAACAACCGGCTTAAGAATGAATTTGATAGAATCAGACATTCCTTTGTAGTCATAACGCTTCATTTGTCTTTTGTAATAATCTTCTATAGCTTTTGCTCTATCTTCTGAAAGATTTGTGTTAATTCTTTCCGGACCTTCAGGAGAGTGCGTACCAGTGATTGTTACAGTTCTGGTCATGTTTTTATCGGCAATAAAAGCATTGAATTTTTGTCCTCTGTCGCTTCTTATTTCAGAAGTTTTCAAAGTGGCTCTTCCCTGATCGAAAAGAAAGCTTACATTTGTAGGCTTTAATTCCTCCTTATTATTGTATCCATGATCGGCATAAGTAGCAAAAAATGCCGGCTGAACCATTTTAGAAGTACTTATGATACCTGTAGCAATGGTTACTCTGTCTGAAGACTTAGACTTATCATTTTTCTCTACAGTAGCAGTACCTTGCATCATCAATTCTCCATTAGTACCCATATCGTCTTGGTACTCAAAAGAAAATTCTTTTGATGTTTTCACAGGTTCTGTGTCGCTATTCGGGAAGTCAGATTTTCTGAAATCAACGGCTTCTAGTGCAATTTCTTTATCACCATATACGTAGTAAGGATTTACTGTGTAAGTAATCCCATCCTTCAACATTTTAGCCGGAAGCTGAACATCTACTGTAAATGTCACTTCGCCACCGTGCAGTTCAAGTGGATTTGGAGTAACATCAACCGTCTGGTCCTCTGCGGCATTCATCATTTTGTTTAATGCACAACCTGAAAACGTTAGGGAACCTAACATTAACGCTGCATAGAATAATTTTCTCATGTGATTCATTTTTTGATTAATTTTGGAAGTTAATGCGAAATTATATTTATATTGTTACTATTGCAATGAATTAGCGTTTAATTGCATAAAATATTTTGCATTCATCGAATGTATAAACTTAAAAAACGTATAAATGTTTCAAATGGGCACTACTATTAAAAAAGTTCAACATTTCATCGAAAATCAAGCCTTCGGTGTTTGCACCCGTTTGGGTGAGTTGATGGCGTTGCCAACTTCTCAAATCAGATTGTTTTTTGTTTATACCTCATTTTTGACTTTTGGTTCACCCATATTACTTTATCTTGGGTTAGCTTTTATAAGAGATTTCCGAAAGTTATTGAGAAAAGGTAGCTCAAAGTGGTATTATTAACAAGTTTTTGGCAGTCTTTTTCTTTATTCCCATTAACAAAATAGGCATTTGGGCACCTCCTCTACAAATGTGTTCTCTCCTTCACGCTGGTCAATTAGCATCATATTTTTTTGCTATGGGCTTACTTTTGCCAGTTGGGCAGCACGCATACCTACTATTCAAACAAAATTCCAGCTAAGCGAAGCCGGTCTTGGCACCTTACTCATTGCTTTGCCTGTCGGCTCATTTATTTCCTTACCAATTGCCGGGTATTTAGCTGCAAAATATGGAAGCAAGCTGGTTACAATTGCAAGTATAATAGCTTACTCTACCTCGTTTGTATCCATTGCATTTTTCGATTCAATCTACCTCATTGGTATTATGTTATTCTTTTTAGGTTTTATGGGTAACTCGGTAAACATAGCAATAAATACACAAGCAGTAGACTTAGGCAAGTTGATGAAAAAAACGATTATGGCGTCATTCCATGGCGTTTGGAGCCTGGCAGGATTTGCAGGAGCAGCAATAGGCGCCTTGTTTATTGCCAATGATATCGGTCTTCAAGTACATTACATTTCAATTTTTATCTTAAACATTACGCTATCGCTGCTTGCATTTCCTAACCTGCTGCAGCAAAATAAAGACAAGCAATCAACATCGGATGAGCCAAGTCCTATTTTTGTGCTGCCAGATAAATCTTTATTGCTACTCGGTATTATTGCATTTTTCTCCATGTTAATTGAAGGTACCATGTTTGACTGGAGCGGTGTTTATTTTAAAAAGGTTGTGGAGTCGCCATTAAAATGGGTAGGGGTAGGTTATGTTGCTTTTATGATAAGTATGGCCGGAGTGAGATTTGTGGCCGATAAGCTTACCAATATGTATGGCGCTAAACGGATGATATTTATAAGTGGTATTTGTTCTTTTTCGGGCCTGCTGCTGGTAATTGCTATTCCTCAGTTTGTAGTAGCAGTAGTAGGGTTCTTTATTATTGGCCTTGGGGTTTCGGTAGTTATTCCTTTAGTTTTTGATATGGCAGGAAATTCAAAAAAGATGCTACCCAGTTTAGCGTTGGCTTCAGTTTCAACTATGGGCTTTTTTGGGTTTTTAATAGGGCCACCTATTATAGGTTTTATTGCGGAGGCTCTAGGATTAAGAACTTCCTTTAGCCTTATCGCCTTTATGGCACTCTTAGTGGTTATCCTTTCCCGAAGATTGAAGAAAAGACAAGCAGCAACTTAGGTCTAAACTAATTCCGCTTTAATGTTATTCCATTTCTTTAGCCTTGGGTTCATTACCTTAAACCATAAACCCGGGAAATGTGCCAAAACTACCATAGCCGGATAGCCGGCAGGTAATTGCGGTGCTTCATTGTAATGATCCAGCACCTGATACCTCTTTATTGCGTTAAAATGATGATCGGAGTGGCGTTGCAATTGAAATAGAAAGAAGTTGCTGGCCATCTGGCTGGCATTCCAGGAATGGTGTGGAGCAACCCGCTCATACCTTTCATCAGATACTTTTTTTCTGGTTAAACCATAATGTTCAATATAATTAACTGCCTCCAACAATGAAAAAGCAAAAAAGCTCTGACCAAAAAAGAACACTAAAGGCTGCCAAACGAAATAGCCTAATACTAAGCTGATACCCAAAGTCAACGAGCCGGCAAATACAAATGGTAGCAGCGTAAACCAAATCATATTATTCTCTAAAGATATTTGAGCAACACCTTTTCTTTCAAGCCGCTTATTTTCTATTGCCCACGCACTCAGATATCCTTTGGTTAAGGAACGATACCAAAAAGCGTAGAAGCTTTCATTCTCTCGTGAAGTAGCCGGGTCTTGCGGAGTAGAGACATGCACATGATGGCCCTTGTTATGTTCTATGTAAAAGTGCATGTAACTTACCGTCATCAACAATACTTTGCTGTAAAACTTTTCTATATCCTCTTTTTTATGCCCTAACTCATGCGCCACAGTAATGCCAATGCCCCCGGTAGTAAGTGAAACGGCTAAAATGAACGCAAACCACTCAAAAACACTTAACACTGAGGTGCTCACTACCCAGGCACCCCAAACGATAAATCCTAATTGAAAGAATACCCAACAATAGGTAACAAACCGATAATAGAAATCATTGGCTACTTTGCTAACAGCTGACTTTTCAATATTACGCTGATCGTTTCCTACGGCTACATCAATTAAAGGAATTAAAAAATAGACAAATACCAAAGGTAGTAGGTTAAATACACCGCCTAAGTTAAACCCAACTATTGTCAATGCAGGAATGATAAAAGCACTGAAGAAAGCAATTTTACGGAACCAGTTCATAATCAATTAATTTATATCGAAATATAATTTCTATTAACGCAATAATCAATAGCTATGGCATTTAGTTCCAATAAATGTAGGCATTAGGCAGGATCTACATCAAAATAAATGCGTATGTTGCTAAATCCTTTGCCCTCTTTAATAGTACTCACGGTTTCCTTTACTTGCTCTTTGGCTTTTACCAGCGGATGCCCTTTCTCAAACTTCATCCATATTTCCTGATGGAAAATGTTTTTAATCTTAGCAATGGCCGGTTCATGCGGAGCTAATACCCTACCACCACCAAAATGTAAAACTAAAGCATTAAATAATTGCCGGGCGCCATCATGTGCCAGCCTGGCGTCTCTGCCTTTGATAATTATTTTGATTAGACGGTAATAAGGAGGGTAGGCAAATTGTCGCCTTTCTATCAGCTGGCTTTCGTAAAATTCTTTATAGTTATAATGTTGCAGGTATTTAAATATAAGGTGTTCAGGTTGGTAGGTTTGCACCACTACATGTCCTTGTTCATTGTCACGTCCGGCTCTGCCGCTTACTTGGAGCATCATTTGAAATGCCCTTTCATGTGCTCTAAAATCGGGGTAGAAAATCATTCTGTCAGCATCAACAATGGCCACTAAGCTCACATGCTTAAAATCTAAGCCTTTGCTTACCATTTGCGTACCAATAAGCAGTTGTGTTTCATTATTCTCGAAGGACTCGATAATCTGCTGATAGCTATATTTTTTGCGGGTGGTGTCCTTATCCATTCGCTGAATTTTGACATCAGGAAAAAGAAGGCTGAGATCGTCCTCAATTTTTTCAGTTCCAAAACCTTTCATTTTCAGGTTATTCGATTCGCAATTAAGGCAGGAGGCCGTACTTTTTTGTCTAAAACCGCAGTAATGGCATTTCAGCTGGTGCTGCTTCATGTGGTAGGTTAAACTTACGGAGCAATTCTCACACTCGGCAATCCAACCGCAGGTTTCGCATTGTATGTAGGGCGCATACCCTCTGCGGTTTTGAAAAATAATGGCTTGTTTATTAAGTCCCAACTGAGTAGTGAGTTGCTCTATGAGCATATTGCTGTAATCTCCATTAGTGCGCTTTTTTGCCTTTTCTTTCTTCATATTAATTATCTCAATAGTAGGCAAGCTTACCTCTTTGTACCGCGTATTAAGCGCTACAAGACCAAATTTGTCGTTTTTGGCATTAAAATAACTTTCAATTGAAGGTGTGGCTGATCCTAGAAGCACCTTGGCAAAATGTATTTTACCCAACATAATGGCCGTATCGCGGGCATGGTAGCGCGGTGCAGGATCAAACTGTTTATAGCTCTGCTCGTGTTCCTCGTCCACCACAATAAATGAGAGGTTGTTAAAGGGTAGAAAAATGGCAGAGCGCACACCAATTACGAAGTTCAATCGCCCTTCGGCCACGCCTTTGTATATCTCTACCCGCTCGGCATCGGAGAATTTTGAATGGTAAACGCCTACTTGCGCACCAAATATTTTACGCACCCTTTGTATCATTTGAGTGGTAATGGCAATTTCCGGCAAAAGAAACAAAGCCTGCGAGCCGCTGTCAATTACTTCTTTTATAAAAGAGAGGTATATTTCAGTTTTACCACTGCCTGTTACACCATGCAATAAATTAACATCGTGTGTATTGAATTTCTCTTCCAACTCATTTTTGGCTTGCTGCTGAAAATCGGCCAGCGTTATATCTGATGTGAGCGTGTTATTATCTGAAAATTCTACTCGTGGTATCAGCTTATCGAAATCATGGAAAACTCCATTTTTGATCAAAGTATTTAAGGAGGATGCAGATAAGTTGGCTTTGGAAAAGCTTATTTTCGGTACGCCTGCTTCATTCAATTCGGTATTTTTAAATACAGAAATCTGTTGAAGGTATTTTAGTAGAACATCGAGCTGTTTAGGTTTATTTTCCAGCTCTGCCATCAGTAGCTCAAGCTTGGCTTTTGAGAGAAAGGACTTATTTAATTTAACATATTTTTCCGTTTTTACTTTATATTTTTCTTTTACCTGCTCAATTATAATAATCACATTTTTTTTAAGCAACTCCTTTATCAATAAGCTAATTTCTTTGGCGCTTGCTAATTCCGCAAGCTGCTGATAGGAGAGTAGCTCCTCTTTTTTGAGCAGGTCAATGGTTATTTCTTCCAGGTTACTAAAAATATAAGGGGAACCTTCTCTTATGAAATTTGGATGGAGTTGTATTTTTGATTCACTGCTAAGTTTTAGTCCGGAGGGTAATCCAATATTTAGTGTTTCACCTTCCGTAGCCATGTAGTAATTGGCCATCCAGCTAAATAATTGAAATTGCTGTGGCATAATGAGGGGGAAATCATCTAATATTTCAAATAAATACTTAGCCTCATAATCTTTTGGCGCAGTAGTAGAAATATGCTGAATTACACCTGTAATAACTTTTTTCTTTCCCAGCGGCACAATTACTCTCACGCCCAATTGAACTTTGTCTGCCAGTTGATTTGGCACTCTGTAGGTAAAGGCTTTGGGTAGGGGAAGTGGCAGCAAAACCTGAACGAACCAAGTGGTTAATCCCTCATCGGCCGGAGCAGTTTGTAATGTTAGCTGGCTCACAATTTTATTTGTGCTATGGCTTCCTCAATAGTTAACACCGGTTGCCGGCAGGCATGTGCCTGGCAAACATAAATGGTTGACTTCTCTGTTATTGCTTCCTTGTGTTTGAAGATTGCTAGTGTAGCATTATTCGGTTTAGAAAGCACCATACAATTGGGTAGGCCTTTTTTCCAAATGGTTTGTTGTAAAGTATGTGCCTCTTCACCTGCAATTACTATTTCATAAGTGTGGTAGGCTTTTAGCATGTAAACCTGCAGCCACTTCGATAAATATTTTGGTTCATTTGGTAAAACATCCTTTAGCTGATGCACCATAGCATCCGAAATACTCAACCACTCGTTATTTTGCACTAAAATGCCCAACCAATGCAGGTTTTCGGCCATTACCGCATTTGATGACGGGATAACGTTATCGAATAATTCCTTCTTTCTTGCAATGAGTTGCTCTCCGTTTTCATCGGTAAAGAAAAAGAGTTTTTCTGAAGAATCGTAGAAATTTTTGAGTACATAGGTGGTTAATTTGGCGGCTTTTATAAGCGCTTCTTCCTCTGCCGAAACCTCAAAGAAATTTATAAATGAATTAATTACCAAGGCATAATCCTCCAGATAGGCAGTTATGGTTGTTTGGCCATTTTTATAATTTCTCTTAAGCTGCTCATCTTTTATAAAAGCATCACAAATAAATCGATAGCTATTTTTTGCTTGTTGGAGATAAGTTGCATCAGCACTCATTTTATAAGCATCGCAGAGGGCGTTAAGTTGTAGTGCATTCCAGCCGCAAAGTATTTTATCGTCAAGTCCGGGCTTTATTCTTGTTTCGCGCTTTATTTAATAGCAGGCTATTTCCTTTGGTAGCGCCTCAATTATTTGGTAAGTAGGACTTTATGTTGCTTGGCAAAATCAGTAATATTGCTGTGTCTAAAAAGAATATTTCTTCCATCTTCCCAGTTGCCATCTGCTGTAACATTGTAAAATGCTTTTAGCAATTTTGCTATGGTGTCATCGGCATTGAGCACTTCATCGAAGTCCGTCTGAGTCCAAGTATAATATTTTCCTTCAATACCCTCGGAATCTGCATCTAAAGCTGAAAAAAACCCATTTCGGTCATTTTGTAATTCTCTGTTGGTAAATGCAATGGATTGCGCTACGATTTCTTGGTATCGGTTATCTGCTAATGCTGTGGCTGCTTTGGCATAAAGGCTGATGAGCTGTCCGTTATCATACAGCATTTTCTCGAAATGAGGAGCAAACCATTCGGCATCAACCGAATAGCGGGCAAAACCTCCACCAATTTGGTCGTAAATGCCGCCATTTCCAATTTCAGTGAGTGTATGAGATAAGGCCTTTAAGGCTTGCTCATTTTTAGTTATGAGTGCATATTTCAATAAAAACTCCCAAATAACCGGCATCGGAAATTTTGGCGCTCCCGTTATTCCGCCATTGTCCCAATCAATAAATTTGAGTAGTTTTTCGTATGCCTTGTGTACTATTGATTTGTCAAAAGTATAGTCTGTTGACAGGTTAAAATTTATTCGGGCTGATTCTTTTGTGTTTAAAGCTACCGCAAAATTATCGGCACTTTCTGACAGCTTTTTACGATTGGTTTGAAACGCTGTAGCCACTTTATCGAGCAGTTCCATCCAGTTGGGCTTAGGGAAATAAGTGCCACCGTAAAATGGCTTTTGGTTAGGCATAAGAAAAACATTTAATGGCCAGCCACCATTGAGCCCCATTGCCTGCACAGCATCCATGTAAATTTGGTCTACATCGGGCCGTTCCTCCCTATCCACTTTAATACAAATGTAGTTTTCATTCATCAGCTTGGCCACTTCTTCATCCTCAAAAGACTCATGCTCCATTACATGGCACCAATGGCAGGCAGAATAACCTATGCTGAGTATAATGGGCTTATCCTCAGTTATAGCTTGTTTTAGAGCTGCCTCATTCCAAGCTTGCCAGTTTACGGGATTATTGGCATGTTGTAATAAATAGGGGCTGCTTTCTTCGTGAAGTTTATTGTTGCTTGGCATTTTCCAACTCTTCTTTTACATGTGCTTGCTCATCATCTACATTGCCTATCACAGAAAATTTATTGAGCTTTTTGAGCAAGGATTCCAGAAAATGTACGTGTTCTTGGGAGCCGGGATTCATCACTCGATGGTCTAAATCGTTTTTGATGGATTGCCACTTATCGCAGTAGGTAAAAAGTGGTTCGGAGAAGTAGGTCTCTCGGAATTTCTGCCAAACGTAATTTTGGGCTATGTTATTAGGGTGGATCATATCTTCACCATAGAAACGATAGTCACGTAAATCATCCATCAGCAACTCATATGCAGGAAAATAATGTGCATTTTCAATATTTTTCACAATATTATCAACAGCTACTCTTAATATGGATTTGCTCAGCATATTTTCCGGTATGCCATCTTTCACATGGCGTACCGGGCTAACGGTAAATATTACCTTTATACCGGGATTAAATTTCTTAATCATACCAATTGTTTCTTCCGTATCAGTACAAATTTCTGCTACTGGCAAAAGGTGCTTAGTAAAATTTTGGCTCGGCAGCTTGTGGCAATTCGCTACAATTTCTCCGGTTTTTTCATAACGATAAATCCATGCCGTACCAAAAGTGATGATCAGCACTTTGGCTTCTTTTAAATAGGTCTTAAAACTTTCGGCAGCATCATTAAGCCCTTCGCGTAGTTTGGTAAGTTCCTTTTTCCCAAACTGAGAATGCGCATCTAGATGATTGAAGATATCGTGATTTTCTACAATATGATCTGCGTTGAACGACTCATTCTTCAAACTCAATCTAATAAGTTTCATTTGTGAAACCGGGTTGTAAATTATTCCAAAAGGGTTACCAAGAATATCCATTTTCATCTCCTTGAACCTATTCCCTATATGGTCTGCAAAACACGAACCTATGGAGGTTATTTTAAAATGAGGGTGAATTTTATCAACCGATGGTTTTATATGTAGAGTAGTTTTGAATTCCATATCATGCTGACTGACTCATTGGTCAATTTCATTTATTCATTGCATCAGTATCATTCGCTTTGTCAATACGCTGCTATCTTTGGTAACGAATATAAAAATTATTTGATGTGCTCATGATAACTGACATCAATATGTTTAATTAAATACTTAATATTTTTACCATTCTTACCAAGTTCACATTCAGTTCTTTATGCTTGCCAATGCAATCTTCGAAAGGTGTATAGGCTATGTCATTATTTACCAAACCAGCCATCACATTTTTTTTGCCTTCCAGCAAACCTTCAAGTGCGGCTAACCCTAGTTGGCTTGCCAAAATCCGATCTTGAGCACTCGGGCTGCCGCCTCTTTGTATGTGCCCTAAAATTGAGACTTTAACATCTTTCATCGGAATCTGACTTTTCACTTTTTCTGCAATTTCCATGGCATTTCCTTCTTCATCGCCTTCAGCTACCACTACTATGGATGAAGTTTTTTTTCTGCTCCAACCTTCCTGCAGGGTATTTATTACTTCATTTATGGAGGTTTCCGTTTCCGGTACCATCACCAGTTCCGCACCTCCACCAATACCTGAGCGGATAGCAATGTAACCGCTATCGCGGCCCATAACTTCAATAAAAAATAAACGGTTGTGCGAGTCTGCCGTATCTCTTATTTTATCAATGGCTTCTAGTGCCGTATTAACAGCCGTATCGAAACCTATGGTATAATCTGTACCATATAAATCATTATCAATGGTGCCGGGAGCACCAATAACTGGTATACCATATTCCTCATAAAAGATTTTGGCTCCTGTAAAAGTACCGTCTCCGCCTATAGCAATAATACCCTCAATACCTGCTTTTTTAAGATGTTCGTAAGCTTTTTTTCTTCCTTCCGGAGTTTTAAATGCTTTACTTCTGGCGGATTTTAAAATGGTTCCCCCTTTCTGAATGATGTTGCTGACGGATCTTGATTCTAATTTTTCAAAGTCACCTTCAATCATACCATCGTAACCACGGTAGATGCCGTAAATTTCAACGTTGTGATAAATGGCGCCACGAACTGCCGCTCTTATACACGCGTTCATCCCCGGTGCATCGCCACCTGAAGTGAAAATTGCTACTTTTTTCATTGTTTATGGTATTATTTAAAAGCTGTTGTTGCCTTATACTTTTGTCAAGTCAATAAAAATAATTTGAATAATTCATACTGCCTACAAAAATTTGATGTAGAAATTAAGCTGATACTCAAATGTTGAATAAAATTGATAAAGGATATTTCTTAAAGCAAGTATTCTATAACTTATCTTTAAATTACATTTTTAAAACTTTGCGTTTATTGATGAATAAAATTAGCGTGCCATTTTGTAAAGTAGATAAACCTAATGAAACCGTACGGGCATCTATTGAGCAGGTGCTGGCGTCAGGTATTTACTTTCGAGGTGCTTTTACCAAGCACTTTTCTGCCGATTTTTCAGCTTACATTGGCATGCCTTATTTAGTACCCACTGCAAACTGCACAGATGCCATTGAAATTGTTCTGAGGGGGTTGAATTTACGTACTGATGATGAGGTAATTACTCCTGCATTTAGTTGGTATTCAGATGCTTCTATGATTTCTTGGGTAGGAGCAAAACCTGTATTTGCAGATATCGATGCTACCACCTTTATGCTTACTTTAGCTAGCATTAAGCAGGTAGTTACGCTTAACACAAAGGTGCTGTTGTTGCCTCATTTATTTGGGATGGTATGCCCCGAAGTAAGAGAGATAGCTGATTTTTGTCGAGAGAAAAGAATTGTGCTGATAGAAGATTGCGCACAGGCACATGGGGCTACACTAAATGGTAATAAGGCCGGAAGTTTCGCAGAAATTGCTGTGTTCAGTTTTTATCCCACTAAAAACTTAGGTGCTTTGGGTGATGCCGGATGCATTTTGACTAAAAATAAACAACTGAGAGATTCCTTTTCATTAATAGCCAACCATGGACAATTAAAAAAGGATGAGCACATTTTATTGGGTAAAAATAGCAGGATGGACGAACTACAGGCGGCCGTTTTAGCCGCTAAACTACCTGAACTAGATTTTGAAAATAAGAAAAGAGTAGCGCTGGCTGAGATTTATTTTGAGCAATTAAAAGACTTACCCATACATTTACCGATTAGGTTTCAAGGCAATGTTTATCATCAGTTTGTGGTAAAAACTTTAACCAGAAATGCGCTAATAGATTTTTTGGCAAATGGAGGCATCGAAACTGCTATTCATTATCCGCATGCGCTTAGCGATATAGAAGTGTTTGGAAGTACTACCGGTACCTGCCAAAAAGCTACGGAAGCCGCTTCACAAGTGCTTTCCTTACCAATATTTCCAAACCACTCCGCAGATGAGGTGCTTTACGTTTGTGAGCAAATACGTGGGTTTTATTCAGCTTTTTAAATGTGATTTTAACTGTTTTATAATACCACTTATTTCTTTGGAAGGTTTAAGCATGAGCATTAATAAAATGAACACTACGGTAATAACTACCGAAATGTATGCTGCATTTATGTAGGGATTCCCGAAGGTTGGTAGTAGGCTGATAAGTAAATAGCAAACGGCTGTAATAGCTAAAACGCTTAGCGTGTGCTTACTAAAAGGTTGAAATTTTAAGCGCCTCCAAATAAAGAACAATTTGAGTATATTAAAGACTGCAACTGCGGCCAATGATGCCACCGCAGCACCCGCTAGGCCGTAAGCGGGTATTAATAAGATGTTTAATAATATGGTGAGCACAGCCAGTATTACCACAAAATAAATATTGTATTTATACAGTTTAGAGGATACAATGATTTCGGAATTAACTCCAAAACCCATATCCACCAATTTACTTACGCCAATTAAGTAGACCACTATTGCTCCTGCCTTATAAGTTTCACCTTTTGGCATAATGCTGTAAATATTATCTAGGTTTAGTACGATTAGTAAGAAAACAAATGTGCCTAAAATTAACTGATTAATGCTCGATTGCTTATACAGTTTTTTTACCTCATCGATACGTTCATATTCAAAGGCTTTTGCAATTAATGAATCGGACATGGGTGCAATGGCTCTGCGCGGAATTTCAATGACTGAAGCCATAAAAAAGGCAATTACATAGATGGCATTTTCGGCAAGCCCCAGGTAAGAGGTAACCATTAGCTGATCTATTTGTAGAACTATAACCGACCCTACGGCACCTGCCATTATAAAAAGCATATATTTCATTAATTCTTTCAAAAATGGTTTCTCAATCTGAAAAACAGAGAAGTTTAGGAACAGTTGATTTTTATACAGTAAAATGCCGATCAGTAAGGCTAGTCCAACGGCATAAGTTACAACTGACAGCAAAAGAAAATCGCCAAAATTGATGTAGCTTTTGAAGAAGAGAAATGCGATGAAAGTACTGCTTATGCGCAGGAAAAACTCGCGCATAAATGCAGGCACCACTACATTGAGCAGTGCTCGGTAGTACGCTTCAAATATAGAGATATATACCAGCAAAAAAGCCAATATGAGAATGAGCCAGTAATGGTGTACGAGTTGCGGAGCTTTGTTTTCAAACAATGAAAACACCCAGGCATCCACCAGTTGGAACACTAATAAAAATGCGGCTATTGAGCAGGCACCTAATATAAGAATAAGTGACAGAAAGCGGCCTTTTGTTTTGTTGCTGGCAGTAAAACGGGGGAAATACCTCAAAGTGCTTCGGCCAAGGCCAAGCTGGGCAAATGGCGCTATAATGATGGCCATAGCAAATATGGCTTTGAAAAGACCAAACTCCTCTTGTGTGAAAAAAGCGGGATATAGAAAAATAGTATTTATAGCGCCTATTGCTACACCCAGGTAGTTTATGGTGGAGGCATAAGCGCTTTGTTTAATGACTATTCCCAACTATATAATTATTTTTTTTACCTAAACCGAAATTTACTAACTGTGAATGAACTATTTCAAGTAATGGTGTAATTAAATCCGCCATTATAAATCTTTTTTTCAGTTACAGGTTTAATTAGCTTTGGATATGAAAAAGCAGCAAGTAAAAATTATTGAATGTCCGCGCGATGCCATGCAAGGGCTTCATAACTTTATACCCACCCAGAAAAAAGCCGACTATATCAACCAACTTCTAAAAGTAGGATTTGACACCATTGATGCAGGTAGCTTTGTATCGCCAAAGGCTATTCCTCAATTGAAAGATACTGCGGCTGTTTTCGACCAATTGAATACGGAGGGTAGCCAATCGAAGCTGTTGGCAATTATTGCCAATAGGAGAGGAGCAGAACAAGCTGTGAAATTTAAACAACTCACTTATCTTGGTTATCCTTTGTCGTTATCGGAAACATTTCAGCAACGCAATACAAACCGCTCAATTGCCAAAGCTTTAACAGATTTATCGGATATACAGGACTTGTGCATTCAACAGGGTAAGCAGTTGGTAGTGTACTTATCCATGGGTTTTGGTAATCCGTACAATGATCCTTATAATGCTGATTATTTGGATAAATTTACGCAGAAACTAGATGCTTTGGAGGTAGGCATTATTTCGCTGGCCGACACAATTGGTGTATCCGATGCTGATACTATTGAGTGGGCATTTAAAACACTTATCCCAAAATATCCTCATATTGAGTTTGGCGCGCACCTGCATAGCACCCCTGAGCAAATTACCCAAAAATTGGCCGCAGCCTACACAGCAGGTTGTACACGATTTGATGGAGCAATAAAAGGTTTTGGTGGTTGCCCGATGGCAGAAGATACGCTTGTTGGCAATATGGCCACAGAAACTATGCTGAGGTATTTTGAGGAGGAAGGGATGGCTTTGGCGCTGGATAAGGATGCTTTTAATGATGCCATGAGGATGTCAAAGGAGGTATTTGGTTGATTGGGAATAACTCAGGAAATAAATTATTAACTTTAAACAAGTAATTACAATGGAAATGAAAGCAATGGATATTAAACAAGAATTAAGGACATTGATAGATGAGGAAAAGGATTTAGATACATTAGAAGCAATCAGAACGCTATTACGGAAGTCTAACTCGAACCCTGTACTTAAAGAAAAACTTACATCTAGAGCGCTAAAATCGGAGAAGGATATTAGACAGGGCAATGTTTACACCAGATCAGAAATTCAAAATAAACTGAATAGTAGCTTAGGTGCATGAAAGTTCTTTACACCGATCAATCTTTTGAAAGTCTAGAGGAGTCTTCAGAGTTTTTGCTCAAAGTACAAGGTTTACCCTTAGCAAAAGTGCAAGAACTTATGACTGGATTATTAGATCGAGCTGATAGATTGATTTCTAACCCGGAAAAAGGTCAATTAGAAGAATACTTGGCGCATTTGAATAAAAACCATAGAAGATTAATAGAAGGCAATTTTAAGATTATTTATCGGATTGAAGAAAAAGCCATCTACGTTACTGATTTTTTTGATACCCGCCAAGATCCTGAAAAAATGAAGGCTAAATTACCTTGTCAGCATTTTCCATCAGTTTTACTATAATATAACAACCTGAGCAGTATATATTTTATTTCCACTTTGAATGCTTAAAATATACATTCCGGCTTGTATATGTTGAACATCCATGTAATCGAGTGCCGGATTGAATGTGGCGAGCTGTTTTCCGGATAGGTCTGTAAGCGTAATTTGTGTAAATTTTAAGTTTCTGCTATTGGTAATTTTCAGTTGCCGATCAACCGGGTTAGGATAAACGCTAATGCCCGCACTTTCTAAGTCATTCGTGGAAAGAACAGAAATGCTGGCTGCTATTGCATTGGAATAAGGCGAATCAACATACTTATTTTTGCCAAATATACGATAGTTATAGGTGGCTGAAACGGAGGCTAGTAAGTCATTAAAGGTAGTGGTATTCGCCTCCACTGAATCTATTAGCTCAAATGATGCTTCAGTGCTTAGCTTCCGCTCAATCATGTACAGCTCTTCATTGTCTGAATTATCCACCCACCTCAATTTAATTTCTTTATCGGCCACAAAAGAGGCCTTTAGCCGGCTTGGTGCCACAATCGCTTCCTCTTCCAAACCATTAACACTTATTACATTGGAGAAAAGCGATGAGCCCGTTTCGGTATTGCTTGCCAGCACTTTATAAAAATAGGTAGTTTGTGCATTTGGTAAAAAGGTGTTAATAAGATTTACGTTACTACCAACATCGGTCAAAAACTGGTAGTCCGCTAGTTCGTTAGTCGATCTAAAAATTTCGAATTTTGTTTCATCATCGGAATTGTCTTCCCAGCTTAATGCTATTTCCAAGCCACCCAAGTAAATTACGGATAAATTGCTTGGTCTGGCGGGAGGAAAGGTGGCTTCTCGTGCGCAAATCTTAAGTTCCCAGCTTTCTAGCGCGCCACCATCTTGGTCTTCTGAATCGATAACAAATAATGTCCACTCGCCTGTCAAATCCTCATCAAAAAAGGCACTTAGTGGTTCCTTTGGTATAAATGTTTGCCCATCGGTTGGAGGGCAGGGAATTTGGTCTTGACTCAGACCCGTTAAATCGCTGAAGGAGAAATCGAAATTGTTCTCACTTTCACAAATAGTTGATAGCAGCGTTACCCGTGTGCCGGCAGGGCTTTCCAGCACAAAACTTAAATCAGATATATAAGAATGGCTGCCTTTTATATTTAGCACCTCAACGCTTTCTACTTTCCCCGCAGCGGCAATATCAATTGTAGCACTTATGGTATTTACCTGTTCACCAATAGTTATAGGCAAATCAGTACCAGTGTTAAGCTGGCAATCAATTTGGGCTGTTAAGAATTCTAAAACGGTATAATCACTTATACCACAGCTATTTTTAGCTTGTATTCTGGCGAAATAAGGGGTAGCAGAATTAAGCTGCATACTTATTTGAGCCGATTTTGCGTTTATATCAGTTATACTTTCAATTATTTGGTTGAACTCGGCATCGGTGGCAATATCCAAGTCGTAAGTAGTTAAAATATTAGCATCAGTCCATTCAAACATCGGGGCTAGGCGGGTTTCAATACCTGCAGCAGGTGCTGTAAATGTTGGCGCTACAGGATTGTTTGTAATTGTTAATGTGAGTTCGGTTATTTTATCAATTTCTCCACTGGAGGAGTTCAGGGTAAAGTCAAAAATACCTGCAATGTTATTGTCGTTGCTTATCGTTAGCGTGGTGCCATTACCCGGAACAATAGTATCATCACTAAAACTTGCAATCAATTCAGCAGGTAAACCGGAGACGCTCAAGTCAATTGAATTATTAAATCCGAGTATTGACTGGGAAGTGATGCTTAGGTCAACAGCGTCTTCACGGCAGTAGCTACTCTCATCAAAATTTGCTGCTATAATAAAAGTAGGTTCGGTTACCTCATTTATTACTAGCTTACCAGGTGCTATATTGAAAAATATATTCTGCGATGCCGAAACCCTGACTTTTCCATCGGTGGTATTAATATTAGGCATAGTGATGCTATGTGTCCCATCGTTCGGTGTGTTTTTTGCCACTAAGTAGTCAAAGGTTTGTCCGCCATTATCTGATAAATAAATATCAACGTTGCTGCAATTAATAGGGCTGAGGTTTGTGTTGGCTACCTCCCAATTTACGGTATAACTTTCATAACCTGATACAGTCTCATTGATGGCATCCACCGAAAACGGACCGCCTACATCGCTCACTGAAAATGAAATGAGATCATTATTTACACCACCCACTGCTTGGTCATCTCTTACTGTAAGCATAAAGCTCAAGTCCCGTGCGTAGTCGGGTAAAATTTCGCCTTTTGTTTGTGTACCATTAACGATATCCGATAGTTGAGGAAAAATTCTGAAACTATCTGTTTCTGGTACAAATGTTCTGAATAGCGGTGCATTGCCTACAGGATTATTTGGTGCGCCTGCCGGCCCAAGGTCAAACTGTTCCCAGCTATATGTTAAGTCATCGCCATCGGCATCTGTAGCCGTGCCATTGAGTTGAAAAGGGGTGGAGATAGGTATAAAAAAACCACCGGCACCCGCTTCAACTGTGGGGATTGAATTTCCTGTATCTGTCACTTCAGCGCAACTATTACCGCTATTCAGCTGCGAATAGATCGTAATAAATTGCAGACTGCTGGCATGAAAAAACGGGATGCTATTACTGGCAATATTGTTATTAGCGCAAATACCGGCATACGCCATAATAGTTACTCCACTGCCGGGCTCGTACGCTGTATTACCCGATCTGTTTCCTCCGGCACATGAGCCGGCTATACCATTAAAAGTGTGCGGACCACCAAACTGATGTCCTATTTCGTGCGCTACATAATCTACATCGAAAGGGTCTGCTATTGGGTTATTTGTTCCTGTTACTCCGCTGGCTTTCAGACCTGGAAGGCACACTACACCTAAGCCTGCGAGGCCCCCCGCTCCGGTGGAGAGGCCATGGCCAATATCATAATTTTCATTTCCTATGATGGCATCAATTTCTATTTGCACCTCATCAATATACTCGCTTGCATTGCCATTAGTAAAAGGATCGTTTGATGCATTGGTGAAAATTAATTCATCGTTATTGTCTACTAAAACCATGGTAATGGCTAGTTCCCTTTCGTAAATTCCGTTTACCCGCGCTAAGGTGGTAACGATGGCAGCCAAGGCGCTAGTTACAGTGCCTCCATGAAACTGGCTGTATTCACCTGTAGCGGCTATTGCTATTCTATATGTTCTCAATTCGTTGCCCGATGGTGGTAATTCATACTGAGCCGAGTTTACTTGATTTGCAACGCGTTGAAATTTAGCTTTGTCCGCAATTATAGGCTCAATCTCTTCAAATGTTGCCTTTTGGTTTCCAAGCATAAGGTCGTGCTTATAATAGCTTTGGTAGAGGGCGGGATTTGCTGCCGTGGAGGGATCAATAAAGTATAAGCCTTGCTTGCTAAAAATCATGGCATGAATACCTTTATTGCTTATTGTTATCCTTGCAGTCTCATCTTTAGTATTTGTGCCGATGTAACTTTTTATAGACGGGAACTTGGCCGCCAGCTTATCGGACATGGTTTTAGCAGGAGTTAAAATGAATAGCTGATTTTGTCCTTCGGGATCAGGTAGCTCTATAGTTTTTGCTGAGTTTTTGGCCGAACTGCTTGCTGCTTCAGAGCTTTCCATCGAGAAGTAAAACTGCTTATTGGTAGGTATGAGTAGTTCTTCAGTTGGCTTTTGGGTTCCAATCCATGTTTTTTGAGCCATATTTTCATGGACAGATGTGAATAAAATACCCAAGGTTAAAAGAATTGAGCTTAGTCTCATAATTTTGTTAGGGCCTCAAATTAAAATTTTTTAAAATTACCCTTTTTCTAATTAAATCACTCGAAAATTAAAGGCTTTAATCTCAAGAGAACGAAACAAGGATAATTTTTGAAGAAAACAATCAGTATTCAAAAAATTTATTTACTATGTTCTACCGGGGTTTTTTATTATAAGTTGGGTAACGTCCAATTTTTTAAATAGAGAATCTACTGAAAATTTTTATGCTAAGAAAGCCAACAAAAAAGATTGCGAATACTGTCAAGGGTGTATGTATCTGTATAGCAAAGAATATGAGGAACATAATTAAAAATTGTATTTGTGCGGTACTTTTTTGCGGAAGTGCTATATGAGACCAACCGTAAAAGCCTAAATTAAAAACCATGTAGGAAAATAATGTATAAGGTAAATTTATGCCATCCGGTGTTTTGAAGATGATAATTAACAACTCCAAGATATTTACCACTAGAAGAAAGGTGAATGCATTAAGGCTTTTAAATGAGATTTTCAAGGGTAGCGATCGGTACCATATACATTTGCGAGATTCAAAGGCCTCTTTCTGTTGGTATATAAAATAGTTGGCCAATGATGCGATGAAAATACCAAGAACAATCCAACGCTGATCATATATAGCTGGATTATAGGTGGCTAAGAACAATGAAAGCGCATAGATACTCACGCATTTAACACCGAAGAGCAAGAGACCTTTATTTATAATTAACTCATTTATATACCACAAACCAAAAGGCAAATTGAAAAGGTTGCTACGACTTAATGATTTACTTTCATAAAATATTTGCCCTATGAGATAATCTAGCAAAATAGGGTAGCCTATAGCAGTTAAAGTGACATAAACCAATAGCAATGTTAGCAGTACATAACTATCATTAGTAAAAAATGCGTTATAGCCTATCAACACAAAATAAACGATTGGTAGTAGATGCGTAACAAAGTAAGTGAGTAACCAAATTTGATATTTTCTTTGCCGGTTTAAGAGTGTTAATTGCTTAAATATGGAATGATTACTATGACTGACTTTCCTTTTAAAATGATAAAGCTGAAATGCGGTGTAAGTCGTAGTTATTATCAGAAATATCCCTAATAATAACAGGTTTGAACTAATAGCCAACGATAGTAAATAGTGGTCGTGCGTGCGCATCATGCCACCACCAAAAAATAATACCAAAAGGAAAAAGCCAATAAAGTCTTTGTAAAAACTTATGCCAAAAGCATTAATAATTGTTGACTTCAAACTCATAAAATTTTTACTTTTCCCTCTGAGAATGTTATTGTAGTTTTAATATCAAATTGCTTGAGTTCAAGCGCTTCATGAGATGAGAAAAGTATGGTTTTGCCACTAGCAAGTATAGCGGTCATTTTTTCTAGTAAGATCGCTTTTGTTTGTTTATCAATCGTGGTGAATGGCTCATCGAGTAAAATTAATTGTGGTTCACCTAATAGTGCCAGCGTTAAAGAGGCTTTTTTGATCATCCCCGAGGAGTAAGTTCCAATGGGTTGTTTATGGAAACTACTTACTCCAAATAGGTCTATTAACTGCTCATATTCGTCTTTTTTAATGTTTTTAGCAGTTAAAACCACACTTGCTAATGCCTCAAGCGAAAGGAAATCAGGAAATTCCGGTTCTGCTTCAGCAAATCCCATTGCTTTTTTAAAATCATTAGGTTGCTTCTTTATAGAAATGTTATTGAAACTGATATCTCCTTTAAAACGGATCAAACCTGCTATTGACCTTAGTAGTGTACTCTTTCCTGAGCCATTATTGCCTTTAAGAAAATGGATACCTGATTCAAGCTCTAATTGATCTATGCTTAATTTGAAACCATGTCGGTATTCTTTTTTATAATTTTCAATAATAAGCATAAGGAACCCTTCTGAGGAAAATCAAAACTACTAAATGATCCAAATATATCACAACATCTTTGAATATGCATCCTTGCTAGAACCTACCAATACAAATGCTAAATATTAGTTTCTGAGCAGCCCTCTCTACAATGGGAATACAGACCTACTGGAGCCAACTGCCAACCAGCCAACTGCCAACCGCCAACCGCCAACAAGCCAACCAGCCAACCAGCCAACAAGCCAAACAGCCAACCGCCAACCGCCAACAAGCCAACACGCTAACCCACCTTCACTTCATCCTTATCATTAACCAATAAACATAAAAGGCCTGCTAACAGAAACGATGCGCCACCCACAATCATGGCATAAATAGCATCATTCCAAAAGAAATTTTTAAGAATAAAACCCAAAATACCGGCTGCAACAATTTGAGGTATCACTATAAAAAAGTTGAAAACACCCATATAGTAACCCATTTTATGGGCAGGCAAAGCGCCCGATAGCATGGCATAGGGTATAGAGAGTATGCTGGCCCAGGCAATGCCTACACCAATCATAGAGACCACTAACATGGTAGGGTCGCTGATAAAAAATATGGATATCAGCCCTGCGCCACCACAGAATAGCGCAATCAAATGAGTCCATCTTCGGCCAACTACTTTGGCAAGTTGTGGAAGTAGAAATGCTACAATGGCGGCTACTCCGTTATAAATGGCGAAACAAACGCCTACCCAATCGGCACCTTCGTTGTATAAAGCAGATTTGGGATCGGTAACGCCATACACATGTTCGGTGATGGCTGAGGTGGTATATATCCACATCGCAAAAAGTGCAAACCAGCTAAAAAACTGCACAAAAGCTAGCTGTATCATTGTTTTAGGCATTTTAAATATGCCCATGAAAGATTCTGCCAATCCATCAAAAACGCCTTTCTCACTATTTTCCTTTCGGAGTGCGGCTATGTCTTCCGGTGGGTATTCTTTTGTTTTGATCACCGTCCAGAAAACGGCACTAACATAAGCCAGAGCACCCACATAAAAGGACCATTTCACTGAGTCAGGAATTTCACCGTCAGGGGCAGTATTACTGACGCCAAAATAATTGGTGAAAATATAAGGCAGCATGGACGCCACTACAGCTCCAACTCCAATAAAAAAGCTTTGCATCGCAAACCCGTTTGTGCGCTGTTCATTGGGCAGCATATCGCCCACAAATGCCCGGAAAGGCTCCATGCTAATATTTATGGAAGCATCCATGAGCCAAAGTGTTCCCGCGGCAATCCACAGCGTGGGGGAGTTGGGCATAATAAACAGTGCAATGGAAGCTAATACAGCACCTATGGCAAAAAATGGTCTCCTGCGGCCCCACTTCTTATGCCATGTTTTATCGGAATAGTAGCCGATAATAGGTTGTACCAATAAGCCGGTAACTGGCGCAGCTAACCATAAAATAGGTAAATTATCTTTTTCTGCTCCAAGCGTTTCAAAAATCCTGCTCACATTGGCGTTTTGCAGCGCAAAGCCAAACTGAATACCCAGAAAGC
The DNA here is from genome assembly GCA_963832285.1 of uncultured Cytophagales bacterium. Classification (GTDB taxonomy): domain Bacteria; phylum Bacteroidota; class Bacteroidia; order Cytophagales; family Cyclobacteriaceae; genus Marivirga. The sequence continues at coordinate 1,296,496 of CAWHTP010000008.1, read as the reverse complement.
CGAAACTCATGTTCCATATTTGCCAGAAACTCAACCTTGGTTTTACCGAATTTAGTGAAATGCCACTCATAGTAGTTTATTTTTTTTGAAGGATGTGGTATGACCAAGGCGCAAGCGAAAACTCCTCTGAGCTGAATGCTATACTTGAGTTGGTCAGTAAATCGGTATATGCTTGTTGGTATGTAGTGTCGATGGTAAAAGCTTGTGCTTCAGCCGATAAGTTAGTGACCACTACAACTTCATCTTTGTCTTTTTTTCTGCTAAAGGCGAAGACATGGGTGTTATTAGTCGTGGAAATTCTCTGATAGTTGCCCCCATAGTTTGCGCTCCACAAGGCAGGATGCTTTTTCTTAAGACCGATCAAATCGGTAAAAAAAGCTTCATACGGCAGCTGATCCCATGCAATGCTGTCTTTCTCGAAAAAAGCCAGGCTTTTTGACAAGCCCGCTTCCTGCCCGCTGTATAAGAGTGGCATGCCATCCAAGGTAAAGGTTAATACGCTCATCACCTTGTAAGCTTCTCCTAATCGGGTAAATACCGTTCCATTCCACGAGTTCTCATCGTGGTTGGTGGTGAAATTCATTTGAAAGACCTCTTTACTAAAAATTTCATTTATTTTTTCAACAGCTCGCTCCAGACTGTCTGCATTTTGTTTGCCTTGGGCAATGTCATTTAATAGGTGATGTATTTTCCAGTTGTAGGTCATGTCGAAACCGGCAGCGTGAATTTCAGGGGTTTCAGACTCCGCCAGCATAAAAATATCTTTAGTTTCTCTTAGTGTTGTAATCGCCTGCTTCCAAAAATCTAGCGGCACCATATCTGCCACATCGCAACGGAAACCATCGATGTCTGTATTCACGAGCCAAAATCTCATGGCTTCAGTCATATCCGCTCGCATGGAGTCATTTTTATAATTCAGATCCGCCACATCGGACCAGTCGGCTACAGGCGGTATCACATTTCCAAGCGAATCTTTTGTGTAGTAGGCGGGGTGGGCGTTTACCCAGTTGTGGTCAAAAGCAGTATGGTTAGCCACCCAATCTAAAATAACGCTCATTTCGTTTTCATGAGCTGTTTGCACCATTCTTTTGAAATCTTCCAGTGTCCCAAATTCAGGATTTACGGCCGTGTAATCTTTAATGGAGTAATAGCTCCCCAAACTACCTTTTCTGGCTTTTTCACCAATTGGCTGCACCGGCATGAGCCAAAGCATTTGAATGCCCATGGCCTTCAACCTTTTAATATGAGGAATAAAGGCATTAATAGTGCCTTCCGGGGTGTATTGCCTGATGTTGACCTCGTAGATGGTCATATCCTTTGCTTTTTCAGGAAAGGAAAGTAGTGCTTCGGTTTCCGTTTTAGTTGCTTGCTTACAACTCCATATAGAAACAGTAAGTAATATTAAGAGCAATTTACTTTTAATAATGCCTGTAGCTTTACGACCAGCTAAGAATGATTTCTTCATCTTTATTTTCAATTTCGACAAACGGTAAGTTATCTATTTTCAGACAGATACGCTCTGACATAGGGAGCGGATCAAAGTTAGAAATCTGATCGATAAACATAAAATCTTTTTGCTGTACCGGTGCGGTGCTGTTATCCACCTGTATTTTGCTGTTTAGTTTACCCTCAAATCCATGGAAGTATAGGAGTATGCGCTTATAACGTGTATTATATTCCCCTTCTTTGCCTGTAAGCTTTAACCGCTTATTTTCCGGATCAAATTGAACGATTCTTTTGTAAAACGAACCTTCCAAATGATTGAATGAACTGCCATCATCTTCATAATAAAGAAATTCATTTTTTTCCTTACCTGCGTAGAGGTGAAGGTCAAGTACATCGTTTGTATTTTGAGTAAGGTTTATGGTTTTTTCCTGCATGGGAATGATGCCGGAAGCTTTTACAAAAACGGGCAAACGTTCTACCGGACACTCAACAATTACTTCCTGCTGCCCGCTGTAATGGGTGTCGCTAAAAAGATCGTACCACTCACCCTCGGGAAAGTACACCTTAGCCAGGTTCACTTTACTTGGAACAGGTGCCACCAAAATGTTATCGCCAAATAAATATTGATTTTCATAGCGGTGGTCGTAAATCAGCTCGTCATACGGGTAATTAATGGCCAGACTTCTGGCAACGGGAACGCCCGTTTCGCTTGCAACATAAAAAGCTGAGTAGATATAAGGCATCATTTTATAGCGCAGATTTATATAATTTCTGCTTATTTCCTCCACCTCCTCACCATAAGACCATGGCTCGGAATCGCGGCTATTTATCATGCTATGGCCTCTAAAGAAGGGAGCAAAAGCACCTATGGAGATCCACCTGGCAAATAATTGACTATCGGCCTCTCCGGCAAAACCACCAATGTCATAACCGGCAAAAGCAACTCCAGCCATGCCGAGGCTATTGACCAACCTAACTCCGAGCAACATGTGCTCATCATCGGCTACATTGTCACCCGTCCAAACTGCGGCATAGCGTTGTATACCGGAAAAGCCCGCACGTGTTAAATTAAAAATTCGTTTATTTGGTAAATTCTTTTTAGCACCTTCATAGGCACTTTTGGCCATCTGCATGCCATAAATATTGCGGCCTTCTCTGGCGGTTGATTTTCTGCCTTCGAAATCAAATTCAATTAATTCGGGCATGGTTTGTCCCCAAGTGGCAATTTCGTTCATGTCATTCCAAAATCCCTCAATGCCCATGTCGGTATAGGTTTTCAGTTTATCTGCCCACCAGCTCCGCACAGCAGCATTAGTAAAATCAGGGAAATGACACCAACCGGGCCATACTTCCCCTTCGTAATAGGTATTGTCAGGATATTTCAAGAAAACATCGTTTTCTTTTCCGCTCTCGTAGGCATCATAGCCGGCCTCTATTTTTATGCCCGGGTCGCAGATTACCACTACTTTGAATCCCTGATTTTCCAGCTGTTTAATCATACCCTGCGGATCGGGGAAATCTGATTTATCCCAGGTGAAAATTTTGTACTGTTCCATATAATGAATGTCTAATACAATCACATCAGCAGGAATTTCCTTTTCTCTAAAAGTTTTTGCTACGCTAAGCACTTCTTTATCAGGCCGGTAGCTGTAACGGCATTGCTGGTAACCTAATGACCAAATTGGGGGCAGCTCCATTCGGCCGGTTAAATCTGTATAGGTGCTTATAATATTTGAAATGGTGGACTCGTGTATAAAATAATACGCCATATCGCCTTTATCTGCTGAAAAACTAGAGAATCTGCGGTTAGAGGCTCCAAAGTTGAAGTGCGTTTTGTGCGAATTATCTAAGTATAATCCATAAGCTAAATTATGGTGAATACCGATGAAAAAAGGAGTAGAGCAATAGAGTGGGTCGCTGTCAGGCGGATAGCCGAAGTGATCTGTATTCCAGTTTTGGTAACCATGACCGCGCCTGTCTAGCGGGCCGGTTTTTTCTCCTAAACCGATAAAGCGTTCTCCCTCCTGTAGTTTTTTGTAGGTGGTTACCTGCTCTCCAATCCAGCTGGTGCCAAAAGCGGCATCATCTTCGCAAATTATATCACCTGCAAGGTTTTTAAATATGACCGTAAAAGGCTCTTTGAGGATGCATACAATAAGTTTTGCGGTTTTTATCTCCAGTGCATCAGCTTTTTCGGCCAGGGTGAAATCAACACCTATCGGTTTGGCGATGATGGCGTAAGTGGGTTCGTCAAAATTTTCCGTTTTGGCTAAATGCACTTTTATCATGCCTTCTTGCAATATCAGGATGGTAAAAAAAGCATTTTCAGTTTTACCACTTAAACCAAACGGCTTTCTTTCATAGTAGGTAACTGCTCCACAGTGCTGCGGTGTGTTGGATGCGCGGGTTACGTTTTGAGATATCATAACAAAGTACTAATTGTAGTTATATCTGCTAAAGTATTTATAAAATTTGCTCAAGTAGCGGGGAGATGGCATTATAGTAGTGCAAACGTTTTCGCAAACGTTTGCGAAGAGCAATGGGATTTAATGTTTTCTAACTCTTTAGGTGCTACTAGGTTTTTAATGGAACAATGAATTTATTGGCTTACATCCGATTGACACGGTGTTACAGTTACTAATACCATTTATATAAAGTCTAAAAATTAATTTCATAAATTTAAGCTATCCCGTACAAACTAGACAGGTTCGGTTCTCAATACAGATACTTACAATCTTTGCTCATGTAAAAGGCTCAAACCTGTCCCGTTTTTTCGGGAGCCTCTATGTAACATATTAAAGGGCGCATTATTTCTTTGCAATTCTCATAAATGACTCTATAAATCTAAATTGATATAACCTTCTTTTCAACTCGGAATTACTTACTAGTCAAATATTTTTTAATGGAGCTGGAATTAGAGGCATAGAGATAAGCAAACTACGTTTGCTTCAACAGATTCCTGATAATTTTCCCTCCTTGGGCGGGCAGGTCCGCTTCGCTACAAAATTTCTGGAATGATGCATTTCTTGGTTAGTTGAGAGTTTTCTTCTTTATAGCACACTTTGCTCGAAGCGTCATTCCTCCGCCAGCTGGTGGAGGAATCTGTTCTATTCAAGCACAGCTTGAATGGGGCATTAAGCTTTCAAATTATTTTTTAATATACTTAGGCATGTTCCTCAAACTGCTTGTAACTATTGGCGCAAATTATAAGAAATATAGAAAACTAAAATACGTCAAATGAATAAGGCCAATCCCAATTACAATCAGCACTTTCCTGTTAAATTTGTGGTAGTGCTACTCCTTAAGAAGTAACGCTTTGTTGCTTAAGCGAAGATTCTCTAACCACCAAGTTTGTCTTAAGGGAAATGGTTTCTGTGACTGCCTCCTCTTCTTCAGGGAGGTTAATTTGTTTCATCAGCAGGCGGGCAGCTTCCTGACCCATTTTAAAGCCCGGTTGCGTAACAGATGAGAGTGCGGGTTGAATCAGGCTCGAAAAGCGCCAATTGCTGAAACCGACAATGGCTATATCCCCAGGTATTTTGAGCCCTCTTTTTTTAATGGCCGTCATAGCCCCATAAGCGGCCACATCGTTGTTGGCAAAAATAGCATCGGGCGGAAAGCGGTAATCCAGAAGCTCATAGGTAATGGCTTCTGCTTCTTCATAGGTTCCCAAACCGCAAATTTTGATAAGGTTCTCATCTATCATATACTTATTATCTGCCAAGGCAGCCTTAAAGCCGTTCAGTCGGTTATTGCTAATGGCTAAATTTTGGGGACCGGCCAAATGAGCAATTCTGTAAAAGCCCTGCTCAATAAGATGCGTGGTGGCCTCATAAGCACCTTGCTCATCATTTACTATTACCTTGCAGGCATTAATTGAATCCACCACACGATCGAAAAACACTAGCGGCATATTGGCATCCAGCAGCTTCTGTAAATGAGTGAACTGCTTAGTTTCTCGTGAAATAGAAATTAAAATACCATCCACCCTGGAATTAAACAACGCCTTGGTATTCATTATTTCCCGGTCAACCGATTCATTGGACTGGGTAATAATTACATGGTAGCCGGCACTGTGGGCAATGTCCTCAATACCGCTAATTACTGCTGAAAAAAAGAAATGTGCTATTTCCGGTATAATTACTCCTATGGTGTTGGATTTACTTTGGCGCAGTGATAGCGCTACTGCATTTGGCTGATAGTTGAGCTTTTCAGCTAATTCATTCACCGCTTTTTTTGTCTCCATGCTAATATCGGGGTGGTCTTTTAAGGCACGCGATATAGTGGAGGGCGAAACATTAAGCTCTTTAGCTAAATCTTTAATGGTGATGTTGGTCTTTTTCATACAGTAGGTTAATAAAGTAAAAAGAACTGCATTTCTAATACTTTCTACCTTCAAAAATAGGTAATTCGGCTAACTTAACATGCAAACCATCGATATAGTTAAGTTTTTTATGCCCCATCTTGGGTGACTGCAAACGTCTTCGCAATCGTTTGCGGTTAAAAACTGACTGTTACTTTACTAATTACGCTTTAACTAATTTATCATTGAGGAAGATTTGAAGTTGCAAAAGATTGATAAGCACTTCATTGAAACAAATTAATCTAAACAACAAAAAAATGAAAAATTTTAAAAATTTATGGGCCATTGCACTGCTTCTAGCAGCATCTTTCGTAATGGTTTCGTGTGATGATGATGAGCCTATTATTGAGGTTGGTGATGGCTTGGCAGTTGCCGATGGTTTTTACTTTACTGTTGATGGTGAAGACCCTGTAGCTGAAAAAGCTTTACTACCAGAAAAGGTGGAAGGAGAAGGTTTTGCAGCAGTTGATAGAGATGGCTTCTTCGGAAATTATGTATTTCTTGAAGCTGGTGATTACCAATTACAGAAAGTAGAAAGCAGAGAAATAGCTTCTACGGTTGGTGGTACGTTAGCTGAGCCTACTGATTCTACGCAATCAGGTTATTTAATAGCAAAAACAACTGTTGACGGTTCAGCGCTTAATGTGGCATCTTCAGGATATTATAAAGTGTCTTATGATGAAACATTATCTGAATTAATTATGATGAAGGTAACATCGGTATCAATAATTGGTAATGCTACTCCTAATGGATGGTCTACTGATACGCAGATAGCCGCTGAAGGAACAGCGTCCGATGATGGCTTTTCTTTTTCCTCCGGAGATATAGATATGGTAGCAGGAGAATTTAAAATACGAATTAATAACAGATGGACTATTGATAGAAGAACTGATAGAACTGCAACTGAATTTGACCCAAACAACGGATATGTAGCTTTTACAAATTATGGAGGCGATGTTGCTAACTTAATTCCAGGCGGCAGCAATATGATTTGGACAGCAGAGGATAGAGGTGTATATACAATTGAAATCGATTTATCTAATGATGTAGGAGCATCGTTTAGCAGTAATAAAACGGGAGATATAACTGTTGAACCGTTTGATCCTGAAGAAAATAAATGGGCGGTAGCCGGTGCTGCTACTCCACTTGGTTGGCCTGCAGGAGCATGCGGTGATGAGGGTGAAGATGTTGACATGACCTATGAAGGCGAAGCGAGTGGTACTTATACTTGGACTGTGGAAGTGGTATTAGCTGTTGATGAATTTAAATTTAGGCCGAATGATTGCTGGGATGACGGTGAATTAAACTTTAGTAATACTACAGTGGCTGGACCTGACGCTGCGAATATTACCAATCCTGCCAACGGAAATATGAAAAATAATGTGGCAGGAAATTACAAAATAATTGTCACTACTTCAGATGAGGGTGTTTCTTACACAGCTAACTTTGAACTGTTAGAGGCATCCGGAACGGATGATTTAGACCCAGAAGAAAATAAATGGGCCGTAGTTGGTGGAGCAACTACGCTAGGTTGGCCAGCAGGTAATTGTGGAGATGCCGGGGAAGACATTGACATGACATATGCTGGTAAGACAGACGGCACTCATACTTGGACCGTGGAGGTGGATTTAGCTGTTAATGAATTCAAATTTAGGCCTAATGATTGTTGGGCTGATGGTGAGCTCAACTTTGGTAATACAACCATAGTAGGTTCGGCAGCAGCTAATATCACAAATCCTGGAAATGGAAATATGAGTAATACAGTAGCGGGAACATATGATATTGTTTTGACAACCTCGGATGAAGGAGCTTCATACACCGCTGATTTTAGTATTCAGTAATATTTAATATTCTTAAAAGAGCCATGATCATTTCATGGCTCTTATTTTCTTCAAAAATTTTATGATGCGATTACGACTAATTTTATCGCTTGCTTTCTTCTCATTTTCATCACTTGCCCAAGATGTACCTAGCATTACACCACAATTTTTTGGGCCTGATGAAGACATAACTATTTCCTATAATGTAACTGGCACTTCCCTTGCCGGCCTTTCGGAAGCTTATATTTGGATGTGGCTTCCCGATGAAAGCATTGATGCACCCAGCAATATAAATCCGGCTGCCTCCAATGCCTCTGCTACTGCTCCTGCTAAATTCACCAAAACAAATGAGCAGGGACAAACAATTTTTAGAATCACTTTAACCCCAACAGCATTTTTTAATCAGCCTGCCGAGAAAATCGTTAAATTAGGTATGATCTTAAAAGGAAACGATTGGTCTGACGGGCAAACATCAGACTATATTCAGGAAGTATCAACTGGTTTTGCCGCCTCGCTTATCTCCCCGGTAGGTAATTACGGCTTTTATGATGGCGGTGAGTCTATAGATATTGATTTTGCCGCTTCAGCAAGTTCCACAATCACCTTTAGTGTTGATGGTGAGCTTCAATCTAGTATTGAGGATGCCACCTCTTTTACTGCCATCCATGATGTAATTGCTGACGGACAAACACATTTACTTGCGGTAACTGCGGACAATGGAACCGAACAAGTAACAAAAAATTATAGCTATACCACCACACCTGTAGTTACAATTGCAGCCATACCAAGTACTGCCAAGGATGGCATTAACTATAACTCACAAACAAGTGCTACACTAGTGTTAGTGGCACCACAGAAGGAAAATGTTTTTGTTATAGGCGATTTCAATAATTGGTCACTTGATAATGATTATTTAATGAAAAAAGACGGTGATAAGTTTTGGCTTACCATCAATAACTTAGAACCGGGGAAAGAATATCAGTTTCAGTATTTGGTTGATGGAGCCATTAAAATTGCTGATCCATACGCTACAAAAATAGGGTCCGAATTTGACGATAATGAGATAGTTGCTGAAAATCGCTATCCTAATTTGAAACTGTATCCTAATACACAGACCTCTGAAGCGGTGAGCTTTTTACAAACTGATAAGCAACCATTTAACTGGACTGATGACAGTTTTAGCAAACCGGCCAAAGAGGAACTAGTCATTTATGAATTGTTAATTCGCGATTTCACCGATATGCGAACCATTGCCGCGGTGCAGGGCAGATTAGATTATTTACAAGAATTGGGAATAAATGCCATTGAACTGATGCCGGTGATGGAGTTTGAAGGTAATCTGAGCTGGGGCTACAATCCGTTTGCCATGCTGGCTTTTGATAAATACTATGGTACGGAAACAGATTTAAAAACTTTTGTAAATGAGTGTCATACTCGAGGAATTGCCGTAATTCTCGATATAGCACTCAATCATCAATTTGGCAGGAATTCTCTTGTGAGATTATATAATGAAGGTTTGTATGGTAATCCTACCGCTGCCAACCCATGGTTTAATACTTCCGCAAAGCATGATTTTAATGTTGGCTATGACATGAACCATGAAAGTGAGCTCACTCAAAATTATGTGGACAGAGTAGTTTCTTTTTGGCTGGAAGAATATCATGTAGATGGATACAGATATGACCTCTCCAAAGGTTTTACACAAAAAAATACCTTAGGTAATGTGGGTTTATGGGGGCAATATGATGCCTCAAGGGTAGCGCTTTTGAAACGGCTTGCCGACCATCAATGGTCGGTGGATGAGGACTCATACGTGATACTTGAGCATTTTGCTGACAATACCGAGGAAAAAGAATTAGCTAATTATGGAATGATGCTGTGGGGAAATCATAATGATGATTTTAAAAATCTTGCCAAAGGCAGCAATCGTAATATAACCAACATGCTTTATGAAAGTAGAGGGTATAATGAGCCACACCTAATCAATTATATGGAAAGCCACGATGAAGAGCGGGTAGCTTTTGAATTAGATAAAAGCAGCAGTAGTTCTTTAGCAATCCAAATGCAGCGATTGAAGTTGAACGCAGCCTTTTTCTTTATGGTACCGGGGCCTAAAATGCTGTGGCAATTTGGTGAGTTCGGTTATGATGAAGAGCTCAATAACGATAGGCTGGGTGTAAAGCCGACTAAATGGGAGTATTTAGAAAATGATGCGCGCCAGTCCTTGTTTCAGGTTTATCAATCGCTCATAAAATTAAAAACTCGTACTGAATTTTTGAATAAAGATAATTTTGGCTGGTCGGCCGGCAGTAGTATAAAATGGCTGCGCTATAACGATCAGGATACGGAATTTGTACTCACCGGCAATTTCGGTAACACCTCAGCAGCGCTTGATCAGCAGATTATAAGTGAGGGTACTTGGTACGATTATTTTACAGGAAATGAAATTGAAATTGTAGCGTCTGATGATTTCAGCTTTAAGCTTTCGGCAGGTGAGTTTAGGTTGCTCACGAGCAAACCCATTGAAAATTATATTGATGATGCCCTCCAAAAAAATATTGTTTTGGCAAATACTACGACTGGAGTAAATCAAATTATGGCAATACACCCTAATCCTGCGCTCAATACACTTTATATTTCAACTTACCAGCCTATAGAGCAAGTAGAGGTATTTGATTTACAGGGTAGCAAGCAATTCAATTTTGAGGTAAAAAATGATAACGGTCGAAGAGCAATTGATGTAAGCCAACTACCCAATGGGCTTTACATTTTAAGAGTAAAGGTTCAGGGAGATTATTTATCTGAAAAATTTATAGTTAAGCATTGATCAAAAAATATATGAAAAACATCTACAAGCTATTTAGCAACCAATTGAAAAATTTTGGAACTCTAAATATGAAAGCGGCATTTACTGTAAGTTGTGTTATTGCTTTTATGTTCATTATTGTAACTACAAGCTACGCGCAAGACAGAACCCTATCAGGCACAATTACTGATGCCGCCTCAGGAGAAAGTTTACCCGGAACCAGCATTAAAATTAAAGGTACTACCAATGGTACTACTACTGATTTAGATGGTAATTATAAACTGCAGGTAGCTGCGGATGATGTTTTGGTTATTTCATTTATAGGGTACGCTACAGAAGAAGTAACTGTTGGGAGCAGGTCCTTGCTAGATGTTGCTTTAGATTTGGATATTTCGCAATTGAGTGAAGTTGTTGTAGTGGGGTATGGTACGTCAGGAAGAAGAAAGATGTGACCGGGGTGGTATCCTACCGTAAATGAGAAAAGATTTTAATCAGGGCAAATTGCATCACCGGAAAGATTAATTACCGGTAAAATTGCCGGAGTAAACGTAACACCCGGTAATACACGCTCAGGAGGTGGTTCCATTACAATAAGGGGTATGGGATCATTGCTTACCAGAAACAACCGTTCATTGTGATAGATGGTGTGCCTCTTGATCAGGACGGAAGTGCAGGCACTCGTAATGCATTAAATTTTATTAATCCATCGGATATTGAAAGTGTCACGGTTCTGAAAGATGCATCAGCTGCGGCAATCTATGGAAATAGAGCTTCAAATGGTGTAATTATTGTATACCACTAAAAAAGGGAAACAAGGTAACAACCAACGTAACTTATGACGGCTCAATCGTGTATTCTCAAATTTTAAGAGAACCGGAATTTTTAAGTACGCAAATTTTCAAGCTGTCGTGGAGCTATAAAGCACCGCAGAGATTAGGTCTACTTGGGGAATCAGATACAGACTGGTTTGATGCAGTTACGGAAATTCTTTAAGTCAAAATCACAATCTTGCCTTTACCGGTGGCACTGAAAAAGTTGAATTATAGAGCATCAATTAATAGAATGAATAACCAAGAAGTAATTGAAGGAGATGAAAACACTGTAACGAGATTAGCACTCCTATTATCTGGTAAATTTTTAGATGATAAGCTCTCAGTTTCATTCAATACCAAAAATGCCTTTAATCAAGATGCTTATAAACCAAATGTGACGCTAACAGCTGCCTCCTTAGATCCTACCAACCGATTTATAATCAAGCTAATGAAGAATTTGGCGGGTATTTTGAATATGGAGGCATTGGTCTAGCACCAACAAATCCGGTTTCAACGCTTGAACAACAATTAAGTGTTGGAGAAAGCAGAAGATCTTTTAATTCTTTAAATCTTCAATTATCAATTCCATTATGTTGATGGTTTATCTATTACCTCTAATACTTCAATGGATACAAGCAAATGGAACAAATAATTTCTTTGAGCCTACCAGCTACAGAAATGATGAGTAAGATGGTTCATAAAGAATGGCAATACAAGACGTCTACCTTTAACCACTATAATTATCTTAGCTTATAAAAATGGAACAGGGTCTGTTGGACAATTTGATGTAACAGTTGGTTTCGAATTTAATAAGAATAGTATGGTGAGAATTATGGTTAATCAGGGTGAAAATTTGGAAATGATCAATACTGGGTTCTTTGATTTAGCCAAATTCCGCATGAAGAAATCGTCTAATTAGCGGAGGTCATCAGTAACCGAGCAATTACAATCTTCTTCGGAAGACTTAACTACTCCTCTTAAAATAGATATGTTGCAACTTTTACCTATAGTGTTGATGGTTCTTCAAAATTTGGACCGGGTAACAGATACGGTTTTTTCCCTTCAGGCTCTTTTGCTTGGAGAATTATTGAAGAAGACTTTTTCCAAGGATTTGACTGATGTATTTTCTAATTTAAATTCAGGGTAGGATACGGTGAAACCGGATAATCAGTTTTAGGTGCGTATTGTGGTCCAGTAATTATTTTTTAGGAACAGCAACCGCTCAATATCAATTTGGTGATGAATTTGTGCAAGTGACTAAGACCTCCTGCTATTGATCCTGACTTGCAATGGGAAGTACAGATGTCTACTAACATTGGTTTGGACTATGGTCTTTTAAACGAAGATTAACGGTACAATAGATTTTTACATCAAAAATACCGATAACTTGTTATTTAATGCACCTTTGCAGCAGGTACAAACGTTGGAGATAGAGTTACTACTAATATAGGTAAATGCGTGAACATGGAGTTGAATTTGCATTAATGCAGTTGTGTTTGATAAATCAAAGTTTAATTGGGATCTTAAATTCAACTTTACCTACAATCAAAATGAGGTAACCAAGCTCAATAATGAGCAAGATGAAAATAGCTTTGGAATACCGAGGGAGGTATTTCTGGTGATATAGGTCAAACTATTCAAATGCTTACGAGTTGGAGAGCCTCATTTGGCTTTTTTTTTACGCGCAATCAATTGTATGATGACAATGGTAACCCAATAGGAGGAGCCCAACGTTCGCTTATGAGGATGTAAACGGAGACGGCACAATCAATGAAAATGACTTGGTGGTACAAGGACAAGGAATTGCCCCAATATTTTGGGTTTAACTTCAAACATGTCCTACGGAAATTTTGATCTATCGTTTACCTTAAGATCAAAGATAGGTGGTTATGCTTACAATAACCTGGCCTCCGCCAATGGCTTTTTAACAGATTACACGAAGTAAAGGTATTTTACAGAATGTTCATGAGTCTGCGTATAAACTCAAATTTTAATCAAGAACATTTCCAATCGAACTACTATATTGAAAAAAGCTAATTTTTGAAACTGGATAACTTACCTTCGGTTATAATTTTAATGAATTAGAAGCCTTTAACGTAAGAGTCTATACAACTGTGCAGAATATGATTCCAATTACCGGTTATAAGGTCTTGATCCTGAAGTTGCAATTGATAACAACATTTTCCCACCTTCCACCGCATTTATTTTTGGCGTAAGTGCAAATTTTTGAATAACTCCATTCAAGAATTATAAAAAAACGATTATAAAAATATTAATAATGATAATAACTTTTATCTTTGGAGCCTGTACAGATTTAAATCAGGAACCATTAGATGGTAACTCCACCAAGCAACATTTTCGGTGATTTACAAACACCACGAGCTATTTAGCAAAAATTTATGCTGCTTATAGCTTACTGGTAATCATGGTCCGGACGGTAGACCGATTTGCAATTGGTCACGATGAAGGTTTCACCTCCTATATTAGAGCCTACTGGAAAGCGCAGGAATTAACTACTGATGAGGCAGTTATTGCCTGGACTGATGCCGGTATTCAGGATTTAAATACGCATACATGGTCTTCAGACAATCAGTTTATTAGCGTACTCTATTATAGGTTATTTCTTATAATATCCTACGCTAACGATTTCCTTACCCGAACTGACGGTGAAATAAAGTAGCGTAGTACGGATATAATGAGGAGGAATAGCCACACTTAGTAAATTACAGAGCAGAAGCACGTTTTTTGACGTGCGATTGGCGTACTGGCATGCGCTAGATTTATTTAGAAATGTTTCTTTGGTAACAAAAATAACCACTGATTTCCCAGCCAAGTGCCACCAGCCGAAATTTTTATCTTTATTGAAAATGAATTACTGAAATAGAAGTGAAATGGTGTATCAGGTCAGAATCATTATGGTAGAGCTGATAAGGCGGCTTTATGGATGTTACAGGCTAAATTATACTTGAATCTGCCTGTATATATTGGAGGAAAATAAAAGACCGAAGCATTGACAGCATTAACAAAGGTGATAGTGGACCTTATAGTTTAGAAGAAACTTATGCGGATCTATTTAAGGCTGATAACCATCAAGTAATGAATTAATATTTACACTTCCATCTGACGGATTAAAATCACAGAGTTACGGAAGTACTACATTTTTGATTCATGCTTCTTTAGGGGGAGACGTATCAAATCGCCGATTTTGGTGTGAATGAAGGTTGGGCAGGCTTAAGAACGACTTAGAATTGATTATAAATTTCCCGATGTGGAAGGAAGTCCTCTGATAAACGTGCAATATTCTATACTGATCGGTCAATCTCTTGAAATTGATAACTTCTAGAATTTCCAATGGCTACATAGTAACAAAATTTACGAATGTAACTTGCGAAGGAGAAGATGGTTCAGATGTGTACTTTTGTGGATACGGACTACCCATTATTCCGATTAGGCGATGCTTATCTTATGTACGCAGAGGCTGTGCTTCGAGGTGGTTCCGGAGGCGATGCGGGCACTGCACTCGGATATATAAATGCCCTCAGAGAGAGAGCTTACGGAAACCAGAGCGGAAACATAACAGCCGGTGAATTAAATCTCGACTTCATAATCGATGAGAGAGCAAGAGAACTTTACTACGAAGGATCGCGAAGAGTAGACTTAATCAGATTTGATCAATACACGGGTGGAAATTATTTATGGCCTTGGAAAGGTGGCAACATTGATGGAACTTCTATTGAGCCTTTCAGAGAAATATTTCCAATCCCGTCAAACGATCTAATCGCAAATCCTAGTCTTAAACAAAATGATGGATATGGTGGCTAAAATTGCTTCATACAACCATAAAACCACATTCATAAAGGCACGAAAGTTAATTTTCGTGCCTTTCTTTTTATTTATTAACCTTTATGGTCATTTTTGGGTATTATAAACATTCACACGCTAAATTTACTACACTATGAAATCTGGAGTACTCTCAGGTAAAGATATGATGGACCTTTTGCATCATGCAAAGGAAAATAAATATGCACTTCCGGCAGTAAACGTTATCGGAACTAATTCAATAAACGCTGTATTAGAAACTGCCCGCGAGGTTAATTCACCCGTAATGATTCAGTTTTCCAATGGAGGCGCTGCATTTAATGCAGGCAAAGGGCTTTCAAATGATGGCCAAAAGGCAGCAATTGCCGGAGCGATATCCGGAGCGCACCACGTACATGCTATGGCCGAGCAATACGGTGTTCCTGTAATTCTGCATACCGATCATGCCGCCAAAAAACTGCTGCCATGGATTGATGGGTTGCTGGAAGCCGGAGAAGATTTTTACAAAGCCCATGGCAAACCATTGTTCAGCTCCCATATGCTCGATTTATCTGAGGAAACACTGGAAGAAAATATCGATATCTGTAAAAAATACCTTGAGCGCATGGCTAAAATAGACATGTTGTTGGAAATAGAGCTGGGCATTACCGGTGGCGAAGAAGATGGTGTTGACAATTCAGACGTGGACAACAGCAAGTTATACACGCAGCCTGAAGAGGTTGATTATGCCTACGAGCAATTAAATGCTATTAGCCACATGTTTACTGTAGCGGCTGCTTTCGGCAACGTACATGGTGTTTATAAGCCTGGTAATGTGGAGCTTAGGCCTGACATTCTTAAGAAATCTCAAGATTACATTCAGCAGAAACATAATACGGCAGAAAAACCTGTATTATTTGTATTTCATGGTGGCTCAGGTTCAGAGCCGGAAAAGATTGCAGAAGCTCTTGGTTACGGTGCCATAAAAATGAATATTGATACCGATATGCAGTGGGCATTTTGGGATGGTGTTAGGTCATACTATCAAACCAATGAAGACAGACTGCAAAGGCAGATAGGTACTTCTGCCGATGCTGATGCGCCCAATAAGAAATACTACGATCCGCGCGTATGGCTGCGAGAGGCTGAAAAAAGCATGATTGAACGTCTCAAAATAGCCTTTAAAGATTTAAATTGCATCAACAAATTATCCTGAGGGGATTTTTTAAGTAGTTATATTCGACTTTAATAGTGGGGCTATTTGATAGCCCTATTTTTTTGTCTCACTTTGAGGAACAAAATGGAAAATCTAAGTGATGCATATTATTTCGGACTGTACGCAACTTTCCTTTCCCCGCATTTTAAATTGAAAAAAGAATCTTTTACTTTTTAGTAACAATTAGTAATAAGACCTCCACTCTTTTTAATTTTTGTTTAAATTGCCCAATCGAGAAGCAAAAAAGATAGAGCAATGCGAGTAACAGTAGAGCGAAAGAATATAAGGTTTTTACCGGAGGCCAACAGAGTAGTGGCCAGATATTTTTTTAATGGTGATGAACGCACCATACAATTGTTGACCAGAGTTTTGGCGCTGGATGAGCAAACCGTGGAGAACACTTTGGAGCATACCTTGCGAGAGTTTGCCAGCCGTCATCGTAATATTTCGAAATTATTTGAACGCCATTTTGAAAATGTAAGGCACATTTTGGAGCACCTCAAGGTAGATAGTGCCAACCTATCCAAAGCAAGAATGCTACTTATAGGCTCATATTTAACTATGGAGTATAGCTTGGAATCTGCTGCCTTATTTAATCCCTCATTTGTAGAAGATTATGACCAATCTTACCTAATGAAAGGCCAACGAAGAATTAATATTTCTTTTCGTGCTACTGGTGAAGGGCACATTTCTTCCATTGTTTTCAGGAGAGGAATACTTGATGCTAACAATAACTTTATAATGGAGAAGGTTGGCGATCAGATTGACCTGGCAGATATAACGCATAAAAAATTATATGATAAAGCGCGATTTGAAAGTAAAATGAAGGAAATGAAAATTCCGCTTGAGCATAGTAGAAATATAATGGACGCGTTACCTGAACGATTTGATTATTACGAACTCACTAAAATTGTAGAGCAAGTGATAACTGGTAGCGAAATGAATAAAGAAAAAAAGCTTGCCCTGGAGGAGATGACTTGGCTTGCAGATTCTTTTTATGATGTAAAATTTCCTAAAGATACGGATATTTCAGAACGTGTGTTGTTTCCGGTTTCTGAGTCGGAAAATCGAGGGATAGAGGATGCGCGCTTTGTGAAATTTCAAGAGGATGATGGCACGCAAAAGGTTTATGCTACATATACCGCCTATAATGGGCATACCATATTGCCTAAATTGATCTGTACAGAAGATTACTACACCTTTAGAGTGATGCCAATGCATGGTGAAGGTGCGCAGAACAAAAACTTGGCACTTTTCCCTAAAAAAATTAATGGAAAATACGCAATGCTCGCCCGCATTGATGGCGTTAATAATTTTTTAATGTATTCGGATAGAATAACAGTATGGAGTAATCCGAAAATTATTCAGGAGCCTAAGTTTCCATGGGAATTTACTCAAGTGGGTAATTGTGGGTCTCCCATATGGACAGAAGAAGGATGGCTAGTTGTATCTCATGGAGTAGGTCCAATGAGGCGCTATTGTTTAGGTGCATCCTTACTAGATTTGGACGACCCCTCCAAAGAAATCGGGCGATTGAAAGAACCACTTCTCACACCTAATGAGAATGAGAGAGAAGGCTATGTACCAAATGTGGTTTATTCATGTGGCTCAGTAGTTCACAATGGCAATTTAATTTTGCCTTATGCAGTGAGCGATTACTCTTCTACCTACGCAGTAGTGAATATGGATGAGTTAATTACCGCAATTAAAAAATAATACAAAACCGATTTGCTGCTAAAGGTTAGATAGGGCTTGATGAAAAATTCTAAGATAGCTCCTATACGATCGAGCAAAGTGAAGCAGTGTTCTTACCGTGCCTCGCCCGCAGGCAGGTACTTTGAAACTGCCTGACGCAAGCATGCTGAAAACCGAAAAATACCTGTCAGCCTCTGGCTGAGATAAGATGCCTGAGAGTAAGACTAAAACTAACTAAAACTAATGCAGTAACTTCTTAGTACTTAAAATGCAAGCTGCTATTGTAAGAAAGCTAGCACTTGCTGAATAACTTCACCAACTACAAATAC
Organism: uncultured Cytophagales bacterium; assembly: GCA_963832285.1. Classification (GTDB taxonomy): domain Bacteria; phylum Bacteroidota; class Bacteroidia; order Cytophagales; family Cyclobacteriaceae; genus Marivirga. Next base: position 1,278,211 of record CAWHTP010000008.1, on the reverse strand, counting down.
CTAAACCTAAGATTAGGTGTATCTCTTAAATATTAACTATTTTTCAGAGTGCTCTAAATATCCGTAACTAAAAGAAATTCACTGATGAGCCAAATACTAAATTACTCTTATTAAGATAGTATTTCCTGATAGGCGTTTAGGTAATTATCGATCATTTTATCCAGACCAAATTTATTAATAGCTTCTTGTCGGCAAGCGGCCGGATCAATTGTACTTAATTTATCAACAGCGGCTATAGCTTCTTCTTCGGTAGCTACCAAAAAACCTGTTTTGTCCGTTATCAATTCGGGCATACTACCTCTGTTAAAGGCTATAGTAGGTGTTCCGCACATCATGGCCTCCACAACGCTCAGGCCAAAGGGTTCATCAAAATAAATAGGATGCAGAAGTGCTGAAGCTTCACTTAAAAGGCTATTACGCTTCTCTTTGCCTACATTTCCACAATACACTACTGTTTCATCATCAATGTGTGGTAAAATATGAGTGTTATAATAAGTTTCATCCTGTATTAATCCCGCAATCAATAGTTTTTTATGACATTTCTTCGCAATCTGAATAGCTGTATGAGCGCCTTTGTCATAATGTAATCTACCAAAATAAAGCAGGTAATCTTTCTTTGTCAGGCCTAACTGAAATTCCTCGGGCGGTAATCCGTGGTATATAGTGGTCAAATAATTTAATATCTTATTTCTGTCAGCATCAGAAATGGAAATGTAATGGGTGTGTTCATTATATTTCTCATACACAGGCAAAATTTTATCAGACGAAAACCCATGAATGGTGGTGATCATCGGGGTTTTAATCAGTTTTGAATAGGTAAGTGGCAAAAAATCAAAATGGTTATGAATTATATCAAATTCATCTGCACGCTCCATCAATGCGCTTATATGAAGACATTCAGCCACCTTAGGATCTATTTCCTTGTCTTCTTCATAAGGTTTTTCAATGGTGGCAAACAATCGGCCTGCTGTTTGGGAATTTGCCGTGGCAAAAAGCGTAACATCATGTCCGCGTGAAACGAGTCCTTCCGCAATGTGGCTGGCTACCTTTTCCCAAGGGCCGTACTTTAATGGAGGGGTTCTCCAGGCAATAGGCGATAAGACAGCTACTTTCATACCTCACTTTTTACTTCTTCTACGCACTCATAATGCATTTCCAAAGTAGTTAAGTGAGACACCATGTACGCTATAAGACTTTCCGCACCCTGGTTTCTATTAATACCATTGTGTTCGAAGCCATCACAGCATCCGCTTGTATCACTATCATACAGACTCATTCTTAGATCGTTCTCCCCTAAAAACCACATGAAACTCTTATTCAAATAATCTAAATATTTTTGATCCTTGGTGCTTTTGTAAGCCTGCTGATACATTAGTACCATAGCTTGAGCATCAACAGGTTGTTGCCCCCACAAGGTTTTTTCACCATCTTTTTTATACCAATCTTTGTTACCTACAACCGATAGAAAACCATCCTTCATAGAAATTTTGGTAAGAAAAAGCATCGAGTCAATACCAATTAATTTTATTTCTTCCTCATGTAGTATTTCTGCAGCATGTAACATGGCCAATGGTAATAATCCGTTGTCATAAGCTAGTAATGCCTCAAACCACATCCAATCGCTACGCTGATTATCTTTGTAATGATTGGCTAATTTGTAAGTTAACTTTCTCATTTTTTCCAACATCTCTAAATCTTCCGGAAACGCATTTAAGTAGTGGCACAAACCTATCATAGTATTGGCTATGCTACGGATGGAATTGAGTTGCTCAAAGTTTGATGCTGCATTAAAAAATAAAAATTTACCGGTCTGAAAATAGGCATCGTTTGGCGGATATCTAAGTAAATAGCCCAAAGCCCATATAGCCCTGCCGAAGGAATCCTCCGAACCAACATCATCAAGAAATTCTCTGGAAAAACTTAGAAAATTTTTGAAGGTGCCATCTTCCTTTTGCATGTAGTGGATGTAGCTGAGGTAAATTGCCATCAATTCCAACAGCCGTTCACTGCGCTCATTTTTATAGGCCATTAAGCACATTATTAAAGCGCGTGCATTGTCATCTAAGCAATAGCCCTCTTTTAAATTAGGGATACCATATTTAGCATGTTGCAGTATTCCTGTATGGTCTGTAAGTCGGTTAACGTGCGCTAATGAAAATTTGGGTACTTCGAGCGGACTAAAAGCAGGTTTATTGATGAGTGTTGAAGAAATTTGTTCGCCTACTATAGAGGCTGCTAAAACCGCATACCTACTGCCTATATTTGGCCATTTTATATTTGCACCATAGGCCGCAGCACGTTCTTGGAAAGCCTTCAACTTTTTCGGACTATTTAGCAGTTCAATCAGTATTTTTGATAGGCCTTCTGAATCTGCAAAATTAAATAGTTGTCCATTATTATTTTGTAATAACTCTGCTGCATGCCAGTAAGGGGTGGAAACCACGGCACAACCCGAGCCCATTGCATAAGTTAACGTACCGCTGGTAATCTGAGCTTCATTTAAATACGGGGTGAGATAAATATCGCAAGCTGCCAGGTACCTGAATAAGTTATGGATGTCCATAAACTTATTAAGAAATAGTACATGCTTGGCTAAATCCAGTTCTTCGACCAGTCTTTCGAGGTACTCTCGGTATTCCTCACCAACTTCTCGCAGTACATTAGGGTGCGTTTTGCCTGCCACTATATACATAATATCCGGAGTATTTTTTACTACCTCAGGCAAAGCCTTTATAACAGTTTCAATACCTTTATTTCTACCTACAAAACCAAAGGTAAGAAGTACTTTTTTTTGTGCTAACTGAAGCAATTCTTTGGATTCATGCTGATCGTACTGAATATCGGGAACGCCATGCTCTATCAATGCTATTTTATTTTCTGGCACTCCGTAAATAGTTGTCAAAAAGCTCACTGCTTTACTGCTCATTACTACTAAGCGAGAAGCCATTTTACAAATTTCAATCAAAATGGCACGCTCGTTGTATGAGGGCACTTTTAAAATGGTATGAAGCGTTACAAGAAAAGGTATCTCTAAATTATTTAGTAGGGCCAGAAGGTAAATGCCGCTATCGCCTCCATATATTCCAAATTCGTGCTGTACCACACAAATATCAAAATCATTATTATTAATATAACTAGCTGCCGTGAGGTAATCTTGCTGATTTTGCTGATCGATTATAAAGCATACTTCATCTCCATAGTTATAGGAGACATTTGGATTATTAACCGCAATAATCCGGGAAGTATGCGCTGCTGCTTTGCCATCCTGAATGGCCGATATTGATTCTACTAAATCCTGAGTAAAAGTACCAATTCCACATTGCCTTGGCGGATAGGTGCCTATGTAAACTAATTTCATACGTAATGCTCTCTAAAAAATATTGAAGTTTAACTCAAAAAATGGACACTTGCTTATTGTCAATCTATAGGACGCCTGAGTTTCTAGAATTTAACTTTATTTCTTTACATTAGTTCACTTTTTTTGCAACTATTAAAAATGGATACTGTGATAGCGGATAATCATGTGAGCAATGATGAACTGACACGCATAAAAAACGAGTAGCACACCAAATAATATATCAATGTGGTTGAGGTAAATTTTTATGTCCTTCTCTTACGAAGAAGGACTAAGTGCCTGCCTGCCTTTGGAGTGATGAGGCGATTAATATATACATAAAGAAACGGCATTTATATAATCTTTTACAACTCAACCTAAACTAATTAAGCCTAACAAATTCACATAAAAATCCCCGTCATTCATGATAAAATGACGGGGATTTTCTATTAGGTTCTATTCAATTGCAAACCTTACTTTTCTAAAATAGCTTCTAATTTAATATCAGCTTTAAACAGTGCTGAAATTGGGCAATTTTCTTTAGCATCCTTCGCTAATTCCTGCAATTTATCCTCATCTAAATCAGCAGCTTTCACCTTGGTGGTCAAATGTATTTCATTTATAGCACCTTCATCCAATACAACTTTAGCTTCAGTATGTATGCTATCGGCAGTTATATCTGCTTCCTGTAAGTTGAAGGCAAGCTTCATGGAGAAGCATCCGGCATGGGCTGCGCCAATTAATTCTTCCGGGTTGGTGCCTTTTCCGTCTTCAAAACGCGAATTATAGCCGTACTGTTGCATATCTAATACTTTACTATCGGTGGTTACAGTTCCCGATCCTTCTTTGCCCGATCCTTTCCACTCTGCGGTTGCTTTTCTTGTAATTTTCATAGCTTGTCTATCTTTAAGTTAAATAAATAGAGAACAGGCCAAGCCGGATGTTGTTTGGGAAGTTTTTCTTATCTGAGCTGTTGCTGCAAATCTATTGCTAATGCTTGTTGATAACGACAGTTGTTGAGCATCTCATTCTAAATGCCTTTAAGTGCGAATAAACACGAAAGGCAGAAAAATTCGTCTTAACCTGATTAAAATATAAGTTTGTACCCATATCCTCTTATATTGAGTATTTGAATAGAAGGATCATCTTTCAATTTCTTCCGTAGCTTTGTAATAAATACATCCATGCTTCGGGCGTTGAAGAAATCGTCATTACCCCAAAGTTCTTTTAAAATAACGGAGCGATCGGTTAGATCATTTTTATGCAGGTATAGTTGTTTTAGCAGCTGTGCCTCTCTATGAGTAAGGTAAGTTTCCTCTTCAGCTATCTTAAGTATCTGTTTGACAAAATGAAACTGGTATTTTCCTATGTTAACCCATTCCGAGTAATTCTGCTGCTTGTTTCTTTTAACCAATTCATTTATTCTTACAATAAGCTCCTCCATGCTAAAGGGCTTCTTTATGTAGTCATTTGCTCCGTAACCAAACCCTTCCAGTACATCCTCAGTTCTGGATTTAGCAGTAAGAAAAATGATAGGAATATGTTGATCATCTATTCTAACTTGCTTAGCCACAGAAAAACCATCCAATTTTGGCATCATAATATCCAGAACTAAAATCATAGGTTTTTCCTTTCTATAACCAGCTATTGCCAGCTCCCCATTTTCATATAGTTGAACCTCAAAGTCCCGTGTTTCTAAGCTCTCTTTTACTATCATGCCGAGAGCGGGTTCATCCTCCGCTAATAACACTTTCACTTTCCCATTCATGGCAGCGAAATTTTAAAGGTAGTAGTGTTCTTATGGCTCATTAACGTAAGCGTTCCACCATGCTTTTCAACAATCTTTCTCGAATAAAAAAGTCCTATTCCGAAACCCTTAATATCATGTATATTTCCTTTGGGGACACGATAAAACTTATCAAAAATCTTCTTCTGCTGAGCCGCGGAAATTCCTGTCCCATTATCAGTTAAAGTAATATTGGTGTATTTTTGCTGATGTAGCTTTATTACAACGGTATTACCTCCATATTTAAGGGCATTATCAAGCAAGTTGGAAATAGCATTTTCGATATGAAATGGATCTACAGCAATAGGTTTGATAGCACCATCTGTCTCAAAAATGATCAATTTTCCGGTATCAAGTGTTTTAAACTTGGCTATAAGTTCTTCAATGGTTTCTACTAAATCAGTCTTTTCTGGTTTTAAAATAAGTTTCTCGTTGTCAATGGCAGCCGTTTCCAGTAGCTTTTCTACCATAGTATTCAATTTGCTCAATTGTAAGTCGGAAAGATCAAGGTATCTTCCGGTTTTTTCCTTGTCATCATTTTCGTTAAAGTTTTTTATACCTTCAATGGCTGTTGAAATAGTTGCAATAGGTGTTTTGAATTCGTGGGTAATATTGTTTATAAGATCGTTTTTAACTTCTGAAAGTTCTTTTTGGCTTTTAATAATACGATAGAGGTAAATGAGAATGCCAGAAATGATGGTGGCAAATAAAATGGAAAAGAGCATTTCCATGATTCCATTCTTAAGTATCGTTGTCGTTGAATTTTCAAAATAAAGTTTGACTTTTTGATTTTTAGGTAGGAAAGTAGCGCTGGAAAGAATGCTTATAGGAAAATCTTCAAGTGCTTCCTTATTGTAGCCTCCAGTTATAGAATCTTCTTTATAATGTATAATAGCATAATCAATAGCAATCGATTTTCGAGAAAATTCTTCCTTTAAAAAAATATTGAGTTTGGCATATTCTAAGGTGTCTCTTGTAATGGAGATAATAATCTTATTGGTAAGCGCTTTAATCCGGTCGAGGCTATCAGCTGCCTGCTTACCCCTAAACATAGCTATACCATTTAATTTATCAAGCAACATATCAGTATCTGTAAATCCATTTCGGATACCTACGTAAGAAATACTTAAACTATCAATGGAAAGTAATTCGTTTTTATCAATCCTTTTTACCTCATCTTCGGCAAGCTTACTCCTGGAAAATCTTTCGAAAAATTTACCACTCACAGTATCTATTCCAGATTTTAAATCTTCAAGTATATCAATCTCGAAGTTGGTTTGCTTTAAATCGGTGTAAGTTATTACATCCATCTTGGCTATTTCAGCATAATATTTCTCTATGCTATTGTCCAGTATATCTTGCACCGCAATAATAAATTGCCGTTTACCCTCATGGTAGTTGTTATAAATATTATACCCTTGAATAAGGATTGTGAGTGCTATCATCACCACAATTACTCCACCAATAAGCCTGAATTTTTGAGCTTGCATTTTTCAAAGGTATTGAAAAGTACAGTTTAAAGTGCGGAATTAACATTCGTTAACACTTATTAACCTTTAAATATATTTTTATGCTGTTTATTTGCAGTAAACAAAAACTATAACTGCTATGAACACAATTAAAAATTTAACATGCTGCATATTGCTTATGCTTTTGCCTTCTCTTATCAGGGCGCAGCAATTTAGTGGAATTGCTACCTACAAAACATCCTCGGGTGTAAGTATTAACATGGGAGATAAGGTGGCTGAGGCAGAGCAGGAGAGAATTCAGCAGGAATTAGCCAAAAAACTACAGAAGGAATATACTTTGCACTTTAGCACTTCTGAATCGTGCTGGCAGCAGATTGAGCGACTTGATGGAGGGCCTGCACAACCCTCATCAGGAGGAATGGATATTATTTTCGCCTCTGGCGGAAAAGATGAATTACTCTATAAAAATATTGCCTCGGGCTTATACGAGAAAGGAGAAGAACTGATGGGGAAGCGCTTTATAATAATGGATACGCTTCCGCAGTACGACTGGAAACTGACTAGTGAAACCAAGAAGATAGGACAGTATAACTGTCAGAAAGCCATTTATACTAAAATTATAGATGCTAAGAAGTTTTCTTCTGATATGGAGAAAATGGAAACCACCAGAGATACTATTGAAACTACCGCTTGGTTCACCATGGATATTCCTGTAAATAATGGGCCAAATAATTATCATGGTTTACCCGGGTTGATATTGGAAGTGAAAACTGGAAAAAGAATAATCGTCTGCAATAAAATTGTACTTAATCCGGATGACGCTATCAGCATAATAAAGCCGAAAAAGGGAAAAATTGTAACAGCGGAGGAATATAAATTAATTTCTGAAGAGAAAATTAAGGAAATGATGAAGCAATATAAGCCCTCTGACAATAGTGACGCAACGATTAGCATCAGCATTGGAGGTTAAAAAAACCTCCTTTTATAAATTCTCTCTCTTATAAATCCTGCTCAATGAAATTCTATTTATATTTTATGATTTTTCTATGCATGCATTTCAGTGCTTTTAGTCAAAGCTTTTCTCTAGCAGGTAAAGTGGTGGATTCTCTAAATACACCTATTGAATTTGCCAATGTAATTGTACTAAACCCAGCAACGAATGCAATAGCATCATTTGCGGTAACTAATGATGAGGGCAAGTTTAAAATAGTACTGGAACAAGCAAAAGACTATGTGTTGAAAGTATCCTTCGTGGGCTACAATACTTTTGAGCAGTCTTTTACAGCTAAAAAGGAGAATTCCGAAAATATAATTATTGAGTTGAGCGTAGCCAGTGATTTTTTAGATGAAGTACAGGTAGTGCACGAAATGCCGGTAACTATGTCCGGTGATACCCTTATTTACAAAACAGAGGCATTTACGAATGGGAGGGAGCGAAAGCTGGGAGAAGTACTGAATAAATTACCCGGAATGGAGGTTGATGAGAACGGAGAAGTTATAGTGCAGGGAAAAAAGGTTGGCAAAGTTTTAGTGGATGGCAAACCATTTTTTGAGGGAGATACGAAGATGGCTACTAAGAATATTCCGGCTAATGCTGTTGACAGGGTGCAGGTATTAAAGGATTATAATGAGGTAGGCCCAATGAATGGTGTAAAGGGTGATGGTGATCTTGCACTCAACATTCAATTAAAGGAAGGAAAGAAAAATATGATTTTTGGGGATATTACTTTAGGAGTCGGACCTGAAAAGAGGTATTTGGGGCATAGTAATCTATTCTACTATTCCCCTCAATTGAATGTAAACCTAATAGCAGATGCCAACAATGTGGGGGAGCTGGCTTTCACTATGCAGGATTATTTCAGGTTTAGTGGCGGGCTATCAAATATTGGTGCCAAGGCAGGTTCAGAAATAAGGTTGTCAAACGATGAGCTTGGGTTTCCACTTGCCGATAGAGAAAATGCGCAATCATTAGATTCAAAACTAACTGCTTTCAATTTCAACTACAAACCTAATAAAAAATGGGCGCATTCAGGTTTTTTTATTGGTTCTGAATCTGATAATGTTTTTGGCAATATTTCCAGTAGAACTTACTTGAGAGAAGATGGGAATAATGAAGAATTGCTCACTACCAGTTTAAATGCTTTTAATCGGTCGGGCTTGCTTAAGTACGGGCTTACTTATACACCAAGTAGTGAAACCTACATCAAATATAATGCTTTTGGTAAGCTCACAGCATTGGAAAGCACCAACAACCTAATTTCGCAATTTAGCAAAGCCTCCAATGTTATTATGGAAATGGAGCAGCAGCAACCTTATTCCATTCAACAGCAACTGAATATTTATCATACTATTAGTGAAAGTGACGTGCTCTCATTTGAAAGTAGTTACAGCCATAATTTGCAAGATCCTACCCTGGGTATTGATAGCGAAGAAAATCCGTTTCTCGGCTTGTTGCCTCTGGCCGTATCTGACAGGTATCGCCTTTTTCAGGAAAGGAATATAACAACCAACCAATCCAAAACGGAAGCTAATTATTACAGGATATTGAATAAGAAGAACCATCTAAATTTTTCTACCGGATTAAACTTTAGCGATCAACAGATGAATTCAAAGATTGATCAAATAACGCAGGAAGGATTAAGCCAAACTTTAGATTCTAGTATTTTTAAAAATGAATTATCCTATCAGTTCACTAATATTTACGGAGGTATATCCTCAAAATCCAAAGTAGGGAGTTTTGTCTTTAGTCCCGGATTATATTACCATCACTATCAATTGCGGCAGGCGCAGCGCAACGCAGTAACAAACCAAGATGTCAATCTGCTTTTACCTTCTTTTTATACTCAGTGGAGTATTAGTAGTGTTCAAAATTTAAGCTTCAAATATAGGCTGAGTGCTGAGTTTATAGATATACAAAAATTAGCTGAAGGTATAATTATCACAGATTACAACGCACTTTTTGCAGGAAACAATTTTCTGAAGAACGGTTTATTCCACACGTACAATCTTTACTACAGTTTTTTCAACTTTTTTAGCGGAATGAATATTTTTTCCAACCTCACCTATTCCAGAAAGAAAGATGATTTTTCGCCAACTGTTAATTTTGAAGGCCTCGAAAGAATAAATAGTTTAATAAATATAGCTCCTGTTAATGAATCGCTTACAGCAATGTTTTCTTTAGATAAGAAATTCAATTTATTTCAAATGAAACTATCAGGGAATATAAACGCATTCAATACAAATACGATCATTAATGAAGAAGCTAATCTAAATCAATCGCTCAATCAAAATTACAAAACGGCTGTAAAAACCACTTTTTTTAAAAAAATGGACGTTACATTTGGTTATGAACACCAACTAAATATTTACGAATCCAGCCGGGCCAGCAATACTTTCACTAATTACATGCCTTTTATAATAGCTGGCTGTACGTTTCTGAAAACACTTCGACTTAAAAACTGACTACCATTACAATGCGTATGTGAATAAAGAAAACAATAGCAGTAGCACTTTTCAAATCTGGAATGCAAGTTTACGATATCAGCGAACCGGCAGACCTTGGGAAGTAAAATTTTCAGCCTATAATTTGCTTAACACGCAAGGAATAAGGAGAGATGCGTTCAGTGAAAACCTCATCAGTTCTTACGAATATTTTATTCAGCAGCGGTATTTTTTGCTGGCAGTAAAATATGATATTTAAAAAGCGATAGCACACATTTTTAAGAAATATCAATCGGGCAACTTTAAGCATAGTAGGCAGGCCTTCCCCACTGTTTTAAGCATTTAGTTTAAACACCTGTTTCATAAAAGTATAAGCCGTTAGCGCTAGGTTTTTTCGATGCAATTTAATGAAATGCTTAAGCCTGATTGACTTGGTTTTGTGGATTTAGTTGAATTTTAAAGCTACTGTGAAGCTTGAGCCTAATCGGCTTAATTTTTAAGGAATAACAACATTATGTGTGCACTGCTTTCACATAGAAGTGTGCTGCAGTCCCTGCTGTAGAGATCGTAAAATTACTTCGTTGAAATTAAATCATGGGTTACAGAAAATTTGTAGTTTGAGAGAAGTATTTTAGAAAGTTATATTTAAACCTGTCTTCAAGCGGTTTTACAAAACCTTAAGGCTACCGCTTTAAAAACACAAAATCACCGCCTTCATCCCCTGCCTGAGTTATTGGGCCGTACTGCGGTACTTGCCCATTAGGACTGTTGTTTATTACCGCAATTTTAAACTGTCTAAAAAGCTGATCGGCTGAAATGAGCGGTGACTCATTTTGAATGAGGTTTTTTAGCAAATATTCAATAAAAACACTCTTATCCGGTACGGTTTTAAGCGTGCCACTTGTCATGGCTTTGCGGCTGGGTAATTTATAAACTTCCAAAATAGCTCTACTATTCTCAAAAACGGCACGTTCTTTTAAAATCCCACCACTAAAACAGGCATCGGAAATTAATAAGGTGTGTTTGGTATTTATGCCCCTTAGGTAATCGCGCAATGTGCTGTTTGAGAGCCATTCAGCCTTGGAATTTAAGGCTGCGTTACTAGGTAGCCAGTAGCCCTGTTTGAGCTGCTCATTCCATATGCCATGGCCGGCATAAAAGATTAATAAATTATCCTTATCCGTTATATCTTTATTTATTGCGTCAAGTGCATCAATTATTTCGCCTCTATTAGGGTTAGTCAACACGTTCACATGCTCTTTCTCAAATGAATAATAGGTTTTTAAAACCTGCGCAAGGGCATGTGCATCTTTTATGGGATTGTCCAAAGCCGGTATGCCCGAATCCTCATATTGGTTTACACCGATGATCAGGGCGTAATATGTTCTCTTTTTAAGTTCTCTAATGAGTGCCAGCCCAATATCATCCGAAGTAGCTATTTCAATCGTGTTGAGCCTGTTGTTATCTTTTTCAGTTAAGGGTTCTTGCGCCATCATTTTAGAAGATGGTTGCTCTTTAAAAACAGAGATATTCCCTGAGGTAAGTGGGGCGCAAGTTGTAAAGCTTAAATCACCTGACCATTTCCCAAGTAAAGCTTCCTGACTATCTTGCAGAGAATAGATAAGATTGGCTACAGAGGCGCAGTGGACACCAACTTTGTAAATAAATTTGATAGGAATGAGTGTTAAGTGGTTTCCGTTAATCTCGCCTTTAATACTCACTTTGGCTGAATCCTTTCCATTGAGTGTTTTTATGTAACTAAAGCCGGTAATCTTATTGTTAGTTTGCCTTAATTCATACTTAAAGTTGAATTGAATCTGCATAAAACTCGCTGTGCCCGACCAATTCCCGCTAACATCCAATTGCTCAGCCTTTGTATTGAAGACTATAGCAGATAGTAATAAAAGAATAATTAATTTCACTCGGCTAATATAATACTTTTTTCATCATGCTCCTCACTTTTGTCTTCACTACGGATAATACTGGGTTTTGCCGTCAACGCTTTTCTTATTTTTACGCAAACGCTTTATTCTAATATAAAAAGCGAGGCTAATTTCGTTGGTTTACATTTATAATACTATGTAGGGCATACTGAAAAACAGTTAATCTTTCGAAAAGCACGCTTAATTGGAGGTCTAAATAATTTTCTACTGCTGGAGTTTTTTAGTAGGTGCATGCTTTCTTACGATTAAAGCTCGTATAATATGCACTAAAATTACTATTTTAATTTTTTTAGGACTTAGCCGGAGGCACTTTATCTCAGACCAGAGGCTGACAGGTACTTCCCGGGCTGCATCCTATCTGGTCGTCTAAGCACGGTTAGAATACTACCTCATTTCGCCCGATTGTATATGATCCACCTGAGAATTTTCAGCAAACCCTATTTATTAAAAAATATACATAAAAAAGGCCATTTACTTACTAGCAAATGGCCTCTTTATTTTTAACAATTGCACTAATTACATGCTTTCTATTTCTTTCTTTAATTCATCTTTAGACTTTCCAGTTTTCTTCTGAAGCTTACCTAAAAGTTCATCTCCTTGTCCTTCAGCGTAAGTTAAATCATCATCAGTTAACTTACCGTACTTTTGCTTTAGCTTGCCTTTTACTTCGTTCCAGCTGCCTTTTAATTTTAAATTGCTCATGATCGTTTTTTTTAAGTTTAAAAAATGTTTATTATATTGGTTTAAACGTAATAAGAGATTAAAAAGTTATTAATTTTCTAAAAAAAAATTACCGCAAAACTTATCTAATAGATCAGAAATATTTTAATGGTAAATTTTTTTGTCAGCAGATAACCTATAATTCTTTCGATCCATAAAGCTTCAAGGTGATTGGCGTTTTTTTTAATGATTTTTCGCCAATTATTTTTTCTCCTGTTGAAATTTATAGTGAGCAAGTGCAATTTTTACATCATTATAGGTGAATTCATCGCCCAATTTAACCTTAATATCTGTGAGTGTGCCACCACCTAGGGTTTCTATCACTATACAAATCTGGCTTAGCTTTTTATGGTCTATCAGGCGTGATGCCTGCAGTTCGCCTGTTTGAATGTACCTTGTAAGGTGCGAAAGAATGGTGCCTTCTGTTAATTCACGCGCTCGTGCCACTTCTTCAACAGTTTTTCCTGCTGTAAATAGTCCGTAGCTTATTTCAGCAGTTGGCGTTCTATTTGAGTTGCTTGTGGCTTTCATTTTTGCTTTAGTTGTTGAACTTTGGTAAGCACTTGATGCCCGCAAGGTGGCCATATCCAGCATTTCACCTTTTGCATATGAGTCAACAAATAGCTGGTTTGTATTAATATTAATCAGTTTGGCCCTTAGCATCTCAGTCAAATTTTCTATTGATTGTAGAAACTCTTTGGGTACTCTATCCTGTGCTATGGTGCTCAGTTTAGCATTGAAACTATCAGATGTTAGCTTCAGTTTTGGCATAAAATATCTACTGGCCTTGGTAATCCTTTCATTCATTACTGCCTCATAGTTTAGTTCATGGCTATAAGCTTGTATAGATTTTTGAAAGTTCTTGGCCACTTTTGTAAGTTCAGCTAGTGCCGTTTGTTTCTCTCTCATCCATGTTTCAAATGCTTTCAAAGGTGATTTGGCACCGCTGGTTTGCACATCTTTAAGCATGTAAAAAGCTTTTCTATTTATGGCCTCTAAATCATACGTTTCTTTGCTGAATTGAAAAAGAAAAACTTTCTGATCTGTCTGTAAATCCTCGTTAAGCGCATCAACTGCCTTGGTACCGGCTGAGAAGTCGTTAAGTATCTCATCTATACCAAATTGCTTATTAGGGATAGGCTGCGATAAAATCAACCCGTCCAAACTGGTGAGCCGGCTCAGCGCCACATACATTTGCCCGGCAGCAAAACTATCGGACAAATCCAAAATAGCTTTTTCAAAGGTAAGGCCCTGGCTCTTGTGCACAGTGATAGCCCAAGCTAATTTTAGCGGAAACTGCTCAAAAGTGCCCACCTGCTTTTCCTTTAATTCATCATTGGCTTTATCGAGGCTGTATTTTTTGTTGCCCCACTCATAGCGGCCAACAGTAATTTTCTGCTCCGGATTTTCTGTTTTCACGGTAATGGTTTCATCATTTAAAGATGCTATAAAACCAATTTTACCATTAAAGTACAGCCCTTCTCCGCTGGGATCGTTTTTAATAAACATCACCTGCGCGCCCTCCTTAAATAGTAGCTTTTCTGCTACAGGAAAGGCATTTTCCGGAAAATCGCCACTGACAATGGCTTTAAAGCTATGCTCCTTCGCTTTTAGTTTATTTAATTCCGTTTGGTTAATTTCGTCTGCCTTGCGGTTGTGCGTGGTTATATAAATGTAGCCATCAGTATCCCTTTTCGACAAATCTCTGACATAGTGCGTGTTTAACTGCTCAATTTCCTGCTCGCTGAGGGCATCGTTTCTCAAAGAATTAAGTATTTCTAAAAAGTTTACATCTTCCTGCCTGTAAACCTTATCCAGCGAAATGTAAACGGGAGGATCATTGGCTAAACACTTGGCCTCAAAAAAATAGGCATTTTGGTAAAATTGATTCAAATAAGGTTTTTCATACTCTTTAATAACCGGAGGCAGCTGGTTCATATCGCCAATAAACAATAATTGCGTACCACCGAAGGGCCTTGGGTCGCGCTTCACTGTTCTTAATATTAGGTCGGCACAGTCCAACATATCTGCGCGCAGCATACTCACCTCGTCTATTATCAGCAAGCCAATTTTTTGAATGATAGCCCGCTTATTAGTGTACATTTTAAATTGAGAAAGAAAGCTTTTTGGCGTATGTATTTGCTGTGTGGTGTAACTGTCCAAATTAACATCTTGAGGTAGAAAGGTGCCAAAGGGAAGCTGTAGAAGCGAGTGTAATGTTACACCTTGTGCGTTGATGGCGGCAATACCGGTAGGAGCCGTTACTGCTACATTTTTAAATGTATGCTGAATGATGTGCCTGAGCAAGGTAGTTTTGCCACTTCCTGCCTTTCCCGTAAGAAAAATATGCTTGCTGGTATTGTTTACATATTTTATGGCAAGCGCTGCGGTGGGAGTAATTTCAATAGGCATGAAAAATAGTATGGTTTACATAAAGGTAAAAAAAGCCTGAGAAACTTTAATCAAATTAACGATTTTATGCGAATGGGTATGAGTTTTTCTTAAACTAGCCTACTTTTTTTTGCTTTATATTTGGGTGCTCATTATTCTAGTAATTGCAACCCATGGTTTTATAAAGAAAGTTGATAAAGTACCAGGCAAAGAAATTGAACGAGCGCTTAAATTAAAAGAGAAATATTTTAACAATAAGTAAAATACCACTAACATGGCAACGCAAAAAATAAAAACTTATTCACTTGCTGAGATGAAGGATAAGTACATTGGTAAGATAGGTACTGATGAGAGGGACGATTATGAGTATGAATTAAGGATGGATATTCTTGGCAAAATGATTAAAACTGCTAGACGTGAGCGGCATCTAACGCAGGAGCAATTAGGAGAACTTGTAGGTGTAAAAAAGGCTCAGATTTCCAAGCTCGAAAGCAGCGCTAATAGTGCTACCATTGATACAATTCTGAGAGTTTTTAAGGCGTTAAAAGCAGAAATAAACTTTAATGTGAAACTTGAGAACGATTTTGTAAAGCTTGTCTGAAAGCAGATAAAGGAAACGACTGTGCAAAAAAAAATAATTGAGTACTCCACAAGCACTTGAAAATTCATTAATCCAACAATTGTGCCCATCTATGTATTCTGGTTAAATTAAGTAGAATACCAACCTAATCTTAAGTAATACCTTGTTTAAGACGTTACTTCTTTGCGTAGAGCCTTCTAAACTAAATTTGTTGGCTAACTAACGATTGTTCGTAAACAATCTTTACTCTTAGCCATTAATATCGTAATTTCGTAACTCAACTTAAAAACTAAATATTTCATGTCTGCACATCAAACTGTAGCTCCCTATAAACCTAAGAATAACGTTCGCATAGTAACAGCAGCCTCCCTTTTCGATGGACACGATGCGGCTATCAATATCATGCGTAGAATCATACAGTCTACCGGTTGCGAGGTTATTCACTTAGGGCACGACAGGAGTGTGGAAGAGGTGGTAAATACGGCTATTCAGGAAGATGCGCACGCCATTGCCATGACTTCCTATCAGGGCGGGCATACGGAATATTTTAAGTATATGCACGATTTGCTGAAGGTGAAAGGTGCCGGCCACATTAAAATATTTGGCGGTGGTGGGGGCGTTATCCTGCCGGAAGAAATTCAGGAACTGCATGATTACGGCATAACGCGTATCTATTCTCCGGACGATGGCCGATCGTTGGGATTACAGGGCATGATCAATGACCTGGTGAAACAGAGCGATTATGAATTGGGGAAAAATTTAAATGGGGAAGCCGACCACCTGGCCGGTCAAAATGTGAACGCCATTGCCAGAATAATTTCTGCGGCAGAAAATTTCCCTGAGGCTACAGCAAGTGAGTTACAAAAGGTGAGAAAAAGAGCAGAGGAAATCCAAGTGCCGGTGCTGGGTATCACGGGTACCGGTGGGGCAGGTAAATCTTCCTTAGTAGATGAGTTGGTGAGAAGATTTCTGATTGATTTTAAAGAAAAGCGCATTGCTATTATTTCTGTCGATCCATCCAAACGCAAAACAGGCGGGGCGCTGCTGGGCGATAGAATCAGGATGAATGCCATTAATAATGAGCGGGTTTATATGCGCTCGCTGGCTACACGACAAAGTAATTTATCCATCAGCAAATATGTAAAAGATGCACTAAGTATTGTAAAGGCAGCGGATTTTGACCTGATTATCCTGGAAACCTCAGGTATAGGCCAGTCTGACACACAAATTTTAGACTATTCTGATGCTTCACTATACGTGATGACACCCGAATATGGAGCGGCCACACAGCTCGAGAAGATTGATATGCTGGATTTTGCTGACTTAATTGCCCTCAACAAGTTTGACAAACGTGGCGCCTTGGATGCCCTGCGCGATGTGAAAAAACAATATCAGCGCAACCACGGATTGTGGGAAGCAAAGTCTGATGATATGCCGGTTTTTGGTACCATTGCTTCGCAATTTAACGATCCCGGTACAAATGCGCTATATAAAGCCATTATGGATAAGCTGGTTGAAAATACCGGTGCCGATTTGAACTCTACCTTTGAGATTACGGATGAAATGTCGGAAAAGGTATTTATCATACCGCCCAAAAGAACCCGTTATTTATCAGAGATAGCTGAAAACAACAGGGGTTATGACGATTGGGTTGACCAGCAGTGTGAGGTAGCTGATAAGTTGTATGGCTATCAGAAATCGATGGATACGCTGGCTGAATCTGACTTGGATGATAAGGACAGATTGATTAAAGGATTACAGGAAGCGTATGCCAAAGAGGAGCTCAACTTCGATCCTAAAAATAAACTGTTGTTGGATGAGTGGGCAGGTAAAGTAAAAAGTTATACTGATCCTGTTTACACCTTCAAAGTACGAGATAAGGAAATAAATATTAAAACACATACTGAATCGCTATCGCACTCACAAATTCCGAAGGTGTCGTTACCTAAATATAAAAATTGGGGCGATTTATTAAGATGGAGCTTACAGGAAAACGTACCGGGGGAGTTTCCTTATACCGCTGGTATTTATCCATTTAAAAGGGAAGGGGAAGACCCTACCAGAATGTTTGCAGGAGAGGGCGGGCCGGAAAGAACAAACAAAAGATTCCATTACCTGAGTAAAGATATGCCTGCTAAGAGACTCTCAACTGCTTTCGACTCAGTAACGCTTTATGGTAACGATCCTGACCACCGCCCCGATATATATGGAAAAGTAGGTAATTCCGGTGTCAGTATTTGCTGTTTGGACGATGCCAAGAAGCTGTATTCCGGATTCGATTTGGCTAATACTATGACTTCCGTTAGCATGACCATCAACGGCCCTGCCCCAATGCTGTTAGGCTTCTTTATGAATGCAGCTATCGACCAGCAGTGCGAAATGCATATTAAGGCGCATGGCTTAGAAAAAGAAACGCAGCAGAAAATTGATGCCATCTTTAAAGAAAAAGGAGAGCAAAGACCGGCCTACAGAGGTGACTTACCGGCCGGTCATGACGGTTTGGGTCTGATGCTTTTGGGAGTTACAGGTGACCAAGTGTTACCGGCCGATGTGTATGAAGAGATAAAAAATAAAACCATTTCTGTTGTACGAGGGACGGTGCAGGCCGATATCCTGAAAGAAGACCAGGCACAAAATACCTGTATATTCTCCACCGAGTTTGCGCTCAGGTTAATGGGGGATGTGCAGGAATATTTCATTGAAAATAACGTCCGCAATTTTTATTCGGTTTCCATTTCGGGCTACCATATTGCGGAAGCGGGTGCCAACCCTATTACCCAGTTGGCCTTTACATTAGCGAATGGCTTTACTTATGTAGAGTATTATTTGAGCCGGGGTATGGACATCAATAAATTTGGTCCTAATTTATCTTTCTTTTTCTCCAACGGAATTGATCCGGAGTATGCGGTCATTGGTAGGGTGGCACGTAAAATTTGGGCCAAAGCCATGAAGCAGAAGTACGGAGCCGATGCCAGGGCTCAGATGATGAAGTACCATATTCAAACATCCGGTAGGTCGTTACACGCGCAAGAGATTGATTTTAATGATATCAGAACAAGTTTACAAGCTTTGTATGCCATTTACGATAACTGTAACTCGCTGCATACCAATGCCTATGATGAAGCCATCACCACGCCAACAGAAAATTCAGTCCGTAGGGCCATGGCCATACAATTAATTATTAATAAAGAGTTAGGCTTAACTAAAAATGAAAACCCAATTCAAGGAGCATTTATTATTGAGGAGCTGACCGATTTGGTTGAAGAAGCAGTGCTGCTGGAGTTTGATAGAATTACAGAACGCGGTGGTGTGTTAGGCGCTATGGAAACCATGTACCAACGTGGCAAAATACAGGAAGAAAGCCTTGTATTACGAGACTTTGAAACACACAGGCGAATTCCCTATTATAGGGGTGAACACCTTCTTAAACTCGCAGGGCTCACCAACCGTAATACCCGGAGAGGTGATCCGTGCTACTGAAGAGGAAAAACAATATCAGATTGAAACATTGGAATTGTTAAATACCCGATTCAAGAAGGAAGCAGCAGCGAGCATATTACGCATTCAAAAGGCCGCCATTCAAAACGACAACCTATTTGAAGAACTGATGGAAGCCACTAAGTACTGCTCCTTGGGGCAAATTACCAATGCCCTGTTTGAGGTAGGAGGTCAGTATAGAAGAAACATGTAGAGGAGGTAGGATTTACGATTTGAGAGGTACGATTGGTGGTTTTTGATTTTAGAGAGACGCTTCATGTCGCCTTGTGCCGCCTATTCACAGTCATTTCGCAGCGCAGCGGAGAAATCTTCTTTGAGTAACAGATTTTATACCCAATAGGTCTGACGTTTTCAACGTACCGACCTTATTTTTCTGCTGCCGCCTGCTCCATAGTCATTTCGCAACGCAGTGGAGAAATCTTATTTGAGTAGCAGATTTTATTATTTACAGAGACTGACGCTTCATGTCGCCTTGTGCCGCTTATTCACAGTCATTTCGCAGCGCAGCGGAGAAATCTTCTTTGAGTAACAGATTTTATACCCAATAGGTCTGATTTCGTTTTCAACGTACCGACCTTATTCTTTTGCTGCCGCCTACTCCTAGTCATTTCGTAACGCAGTGGACGAAATCTTCTTTGAGTAGCAGATTTTATTATTTACAGGTCTGACGTTTTCAAAGTACCTACCTTCACGTAATCATAGGCAGAGCGATCAGGGTAATTGAGTAGCAAATCTGCTTGATGGAGAAATCTTTTGCAATGTAAAAAAGCATATTGATGAAGCTGTTTTGTGAGGACACAAAATAAGATAAGGATAAAAACGCCAACAAGAACGAATTGTTTTCTCCATAAAATTCACCTGATAGAAAAAATTATATCAGTTACTATTTATTATAAATTTCTTTTCTATGTCCAACTCCGATTATTGTTATTGTTAAAACATCATCATGAATTTCATAGATTACCCTGTAACTTCCTTTCCTTATTCTGAACGCATCTCTACCTTTCAATTTTTACCACCATTGGGTCTGGGGTTTTCAGCAAGTGAAAGAATAGTTTCTATAATCGTGTTTGCAGTTTTACTGGGTAATTTGTTTAATTTCTGTTGAGCAGTCGTGGATATAATAATATGATACTTATCCAGTCAATTTTTAGTTTTTAGTTTTTAGAAATTCATCGAAAGAAACGTATTCCTCATTTCCGGCCTTCACTTTATCAAATAGTTTTATATCATCCAACTCTTCAAGCTCCTCTATCAACTTTTCATATTCGGCTATTGGCAAAATAACAGCTTGTTTTTTGCCTTTAATATCTGTTATAAATTGAGTTGTCATATAACTTGTTTTATTATTTTAACATTATTAAATGTACAAAAATTTCAAGAATTTAAAAGTTATTTTTTATCGCTTGTTTCTGGTAATTGATTTCCACTGGTGCCTGTAACACTTTATAAGAAGAGATCAATACACAATCATAAGTCTTACATCTAAGTGTCCGTTATTTTAAACCCTCACTAATTTAAGCCTATCTTTGTTACCAATAAGTTTAAATATTAAAAATGCCCACGCTACCAAAGTCAAGCTTGCATTCCAATAATCCATTTAATAAAAGATACGATCTGGAAGCCTTATCAAAAGCACTTCCTGAACTAAAGCCATTCGTTTTAGTGAATAAATATGATAGCCAAACGATTGATTTTGCTGATCCCAAGGCTGTCAAGGCATTAAATAAGGCTTTGTTGTTGCAGCACTACGGTTTAAAGTACTGGGATATTCCTGAAGGGTACTTATGTCCGCCCATACCGGGAAGGGCAGATTATTTATTTCACATAGATGAATTTCTTACCAAAAAGAGAAAAGGGGTAACCGTAAAAGGCAATTTAGTGAAATGTTTAGATATTGGTACCGGTGCTAGTTGTATTTATCCTATTTTGGGATCTCAGGGAATAGGATGGAATTTGTAGGCTCAGAAATTGACCCTAAAGCCTTTGCATCAGCAGAAAACATTATCAAGCAGAATGAAGTATTACAGGCTAAAGTAGCATTACGCTTACAAAGCAAATCAAAAGATGTGTTTAAGCGGATCATCAAAAAGCATGAATATTATGACTTAAGTATTTGTAATCCGCCATTTCATGCTTCAGCGGAAGATGCAGAAAAAGGCACGATTAGGAAATTAAAAAATCTCAATAAATTGAGAAAAGGGCAGAAGCCTACTTTAAATTTTGGTGGTAAAAGCAACGAGCTTTGGACTGAGGGAGGGGAGTTGAAATTTATTACCAATATGGCGGTGCAAAGTAAATACCACGCTCATTCAGTCCGTTGGTTTACCACTTTGGTTTCCAAATCTTCAAATTTAAAGCGTATATATGAAGCCATAAAACAAGCTGGAGCCAAGGAAATTGAAACTATTGAGATGAATCACGGCAACAAGAAAAGTCGCATTGTCGCATGGACATTTTTGCCTCCTGTGGAGTCTAAAAGTTAGGTTGTTTTGTGAGGACAACTCCACAAGGAGTCATTTCGCACCGCAGCGCAGAAATCTTCTTTGAGTAGCAGATTTTATCGTTTACAGGTCTGACGTTTTTAAAGTACCTATATTTTTCCGTTACCGCCTGCCCATAGTCATTTCGCAGCGCAGCGCAGAAATCTTCTTTGAGTAACAGATTTTATCGTTTTCAGGTCTGACGTTTTCAACGAACCGACCTTATTTTTCCGTTACCGCCTGCCCATAGTCATTTCGCAGCGCAGCGCAGAAATCTTCTTTGAGTAGCAGATTTTATCGTTTACAGGTCTGACGTTTTCAAAGTACCGACCTTATTTTTCCGTTACCGCCTGCCCATAGTCATTTCGCAACGCAGTGGAGAAATCTTATTTGAGTAACAGATTTTATCGTTTTCAGGTCTGACGTTTTCAACGAATCGACCTTATTTTTCCGTTACCGCCTGCTCTTAGTCATTTCGCAGCGCAGCGCAGCGCAGAAATCTTCTTTGAGTAGCAGATTTTATCGTTTACAGGTCTGACGTTTTCAAAGTACCTTATTTTTCCGTTACCGCCTGCTCTTAGTCATTTCGTAACGCAGTGGAGAAATCTTATTTGAGTAACAGATTTTATTATTTACAGGTCTGACGTTTTCAACGTACCGACCTTATTTTTCTGCTGCCGCCTGCTCATAGTCATTTCGTAACGCAGTGGAGAAATCTTATTTGAGTAACAGATTTTTATGTATTAAAAAGGAATGATTCGATAGGCAGTGTTCAATCCATAATTGAAGCACACTATCTTTCAACTTTTAGAAATTAGAATTTTCATCTTAAGCCAAAAGCATTTTTCGAATAGCCTCTATCATTTTGGTATTATTATTGCTTTCGAAAGTTATCTTTAAATCCTTAAATCCAACTCCATGAAAATCAAAGCTTTATTATACGCAATTTTGTTCAGTGCCACTTCTTTAGTGGCACAAGATGAACCACAGAAAAGACAAGAAATCGGTTTATCGTTCAATAACTTCAATAATTTTGGTGCAGCTTACCGCATTGGGAATGATCTAGCACTTTGGCGGGTGAGCATCAATTTAAGTACAAATTCGCAGGTTGAGGAAATACCGAATGATACAATAAAAAATAACACCGATGATTTTTTCTTGGATATTAGTTTAGGGTGGGAGAAAAGAATTGCTTTAGCCGATAGACTTTATTTTCGGCTAGGTGGAGACTTATTTTATCAGAATGGTCAAACGTCATTTGAAAGAGTTCAATTTGTGCCTTTTCGTCAAAATAGTACTACGGAAATATCATCAAATGGCTATGGTGTACGATTGGTGTTTGGTGCAATGTATCAAATAAATTCAGCGATTCATTTTGGCTTTGAAGTATTGCCAGCTTATTCATGGATAAATAGTGAAAGAAAAAACAGCTTGACTTCTAATACTACTAATCCAGTTGAAAACTCAATAAAAACCTCTAATTCAGGATTTAACCTTAACACTTCTTCCGTTAGGCTTAATTTTGGCTTTAACTTCTGATTGTTTATTAGTTAAATTCAGGCAAGTTGTTAACCGAGCATCGTAAATTGCTTAAAACTTATCGTCCCAAATGGAGGTTTATATAAGTGGAGTATTTACCTTCACACTGTTAATGGTTTTATTTCGATCACATTAGTCAAATGAAAAACGAAGACAGAATAGCAGAATTATTAGCAGAGATGCTGCGCAAGCAGGATAGGCATGAGGAAGTTATCCACTCTCAATCCGAAATACTTAAAAGTCATTCTACATTTTTGAAAGAACTAGTGGAGGGACAACAAGAACTTATTCGACAATTCCATAGAATGAATGACCACCTTTTAACTAAGCAGGAAAAGATGGAAGATCGCATAAGTCGTTTAGAAGATAAAGTTTTCAAAGGGTGATTTAAAAACTTTCAGATTCAATCCTATGAAAATCAAAGCTTTATTATGCGCAATTTTGTTCAGTACCACTTCTTTAGTGGCACAAGATGAACCACAGAAAAGACAAGAAATCGGTTTATCGTTCAATAACTTCAATAATTTTGGTGCAGCCTATAGAATAGGCAATGACTTGGCACTTTGGCGGGTAGGTCTGGATTTTGGTAGAAACATATCAAAAAGAGACATTCTGGTGGATAGTGTTGATAATGAAGATAGTCGTTCTTTCGCTAATTTAAGTCTTGGTTGGGAAAAAAGATATGCTGTGGCAGATAAACTATACTTTAGGATAGGGGGGGATGTATTCTATCAAAACAGTAGGTTGCAACAGGATGAAGATCAATCATTTCCAACTTCACGATCTAGAGAAACTGACATAAGAACCAGTAATTATGGCCTGAGATTAGTTTTAGGTGCTATGTATCAAATTTCACCAAATATGCATTTTGGCTTTGAAATTTTACCGAGTTATAGCTGGGCAAGAAGCGAATCAGAAACCATATTTAGGACATCAACTTTTAGGAACACAGTTAATACAGAAAGCTCCAATTCAGGATTTAATCTGAACACCTCGTCAGTGAGATTAAATTTCGGATTTAATTTTTGAGTAAACAGCATATTCTGTTAGCAAACCAGTAAAAACCTGCTATAACGCGCCACCAAAAACAACGGCTCTGTTACTTTCATTTATACTGAAGGCAAATTAAATAAGGATGGTTGATAGGAAGACGCTATGTTCTGCAGTATTTCTATTTTTGCAATCATACATCAATTTGGTTTAGCTAAGTCTTTTGGCTCATCTAGTTCAGCAAAGAACCACAGTGCCTGCCTGCCTATGGCGGGGATGGGATTTAGAACATGAGTTTGACTTAACCACATTGAATTAGGTGTAACCATCACCAATGCTTAACATATTAGTTTATGCTAGTGTTAATTCAATAGTTAATTATGATTTTTTTCTTAACTATTCTTTAAGAAAGAAATGATATTTAGCTAACTATAAATGATGCTTTTTATTGTAAAAATAGGCCCTATTTTGATTACAAATGAATTGAAGCATATTTAAAGAATGCATGCTCTGCAAGTCATGATTTTTCTAAGTTAATTTTATTAAATCTATGTTATAATTCAGTAAAATTTCTTCAAATAATTCTCCTTCATATTTAATGATTCTATAATGGTTTGGTTCCTCTTTTGAGCAGGCTTTGAAATAATTTTGACCTCAAATAAACCAAATTAAAAAAATGAAAAACTTATTAACAAGAACAGTATTACTTGCTTTCATGCTTACTTCAATTGTAGCGTGTAAAGAAGAAGATGAAGTAAAAAAATTGGAACCTACAGTTTCAATTACCGGTGAGGAGTCCGTAACTGCTTTTCAAAAAACCACGGTAAGTGTTACAGCTAAGGTTTCAGCAGCTAACGGAGCACCAAAAGTGGTGGCTAATGGCGATTCTTTAACAATTGCTGCTGATAGCACTGTCACTTACGCTTTAGAGATACCATGGAATGCAGAACTTGGTAAAACCTATGAAGTAGATTTTACAGTAACCAATGACGAAAAAACGGCTGATTTAAATGTTTTAGTTACTGTAGTGGCTAAGCCATTAACTGAATCGGTAACACCGGCAAACGTAATGCTGCTTAATACTACAGATTTCCCCAACATGAAGCTTAAAATGATAATGTCATCTGAGGATATTCTCTATTCAGATTCATCTTTTGTATATGGCTCTTATATGGACGGTGCGGCATTGTATCCAAATGGAGATGGCACTTTTGCTTTCATAAATAACCTTGAGAGAGATTATTCTATCGCCAGAATTATGATGAATTCAAAATTGGAGCCTA
This sequence comes from uncultured Cytophagales bacterium, assembly GCA_963832285.1. Lineage (GTDB taxonomy): Bacteria > Bacteroidota > Bacteroidia > Cytophagales > Cyclobacteriaceae > Marivirga. Next base: position 1,252,754 of record CAWHTP010000008.1, on the reverse strand, counting down.
TCTCTGGAGATTATATTGTAAATGCCAATGCTACGGCCAATACTGCCCAATGCTCAGGCTCTTCAATTACTGTAGAAGAGCACGGATTTGGTCCGTTGTACCTTTCCGGTGGAGAGTGGGGAGGTGCCAATAAAGGTGTTTATAAGGTCGATCCTTTCAAAGCAACTGAAAACAGAGACCAAGCTACCAGATTGCCTGCTTTGGGCGAGTGGTCTACCGAAAACGCGGTGGCTGTTGGTAAGGACGCCTACACTGATAAAACAGTTGTTTTTATGGGTGATGATGATTCAGACGATAACTATCCACAAGGTCATTTAGGAATGTATGTGGGTGCAAGAGGAGATTTGGATAACGGAGAACTTTACGTGCTAAGAGGTAAAGATACCACCGAAACTGTTGGTAAAGGAGGTTTGAAATTTGAAATGGGCATGGTAGAAGGTACTTCTTATGATGTAGAGTGGGTAAAAATGTCCGAAAGAACGATTTCTGAACTTAACCAAGAAGCTATTGATTCTGTGGCTATTGGCTTTCAGCGTATTGAAGATATCGATTGGAGAAGAGGTTCTGCCGCCAATCAAAGAACCATTTATTTTAATGCTACCGGCAGGATTAAAGGTGACAATCCGGACTTGGCAAAAAGAGGAACTTCTTTTGGCAGAGTATATAAGGTTGAATTGAACCCGAACGATCCTACCGGTGACGCCAAAATCACTTGTGTTTTGGATGGTGATAAAGAAGGAGGCATTGCTGACGGATTCCACTCGCCTGATAATATTTTGGTAACCGAGAACTTTGCTTATATACAGGAAGATCCGAATGGCTATTTTAATGCTAATGCGGATATAAAAGGTTGGGCAAAGTTATATCAGTATGACTTAAACAACGGCACCCTAAAAACAGTAATGGAATGCAACGAGAGTGATCCTGATGTAATGGCCAACTACGGTGGTGGCGGTAAATGGGAGATCACTGGTTTGATTGATGTAACAGATATCATTGGGGCATCTGAGCCTACCTTTATGGGTGGTGTTCAAGTACATGGTTGGTCACACGATGAAGATCCTGACGCAGTTCGCGCAGATGGAAAAGTATTTAATGACCCTACTGCTATACCTCAGTCAGAATCTGCTATGGAAGGTTCATTCCTTTTTAAAATCACAGGCTTAGCCAGATAATATATGCATTAATAACATTACTAGAAGGGCTCCATAGCTGTGGAGCCCTTTTTTCTACTTATCTAATCCTATCGCACCCTAATGTTTATTCATTCTATCCGATTTTTAGCACTTGCCTGTTATATTTTGCTTTTTTCATCATGCCAAGAAAAACCAAAGAAGCAAATTCTTGCAGATGACACCTCTCAGTTTTTGGAAGATATACGCAACTATTATTTCCTTACATTAGATAGCACCATACACTATCTCCGGCAAATGGATACAACCGTTTCTCCGGTTCAAAATAAAAAGCTATTTACCCAGGTGCGTTATTGGTACAAAATGAATGAGCCTATGATGATGGCTTACGATTACCAAAACTACCTTACCATCAATGGTCCTAATCTACTAAAGGTAGAAATTGATGACTATACAGACATAAAAAGAATTAAACCTACCAGCCTTCAGGTTTTAGAAGAAACACTTTTTTCAGAAAAAATTGATAATTCAGCTTTGCACCGCACGCTTAGATTTTTACAAGCGCGTTTTCCATTTATTCGTAAAAATCATATTATATACCGCCAGCGCGATAAGCACTCGCTCAAAATGATTAGGGATGCAATAGTGAATGTGGCTGCTAAAGGTATAACCGGTTTTGACTCACCCATACTGGCTAACTCAATGGCCGAGGCAGTGATTACCTACCAATCGCTGGCAAACATCTTGGAGATATATCAGGAAGGATTTAAGGATCCTTCACTCTATGAATTATGGCAGCAGGAAATAAAAGGAGCTATTGTCTTTCTGCAAAGTGATGAATTTGATAGTTTTGATAGGTACACCTTTATAAAAAACTACACCAACGCACAATTAGTGCTGGTTAATAGCACACAGAAAGATTGGAATATAGCCATGAGCCGTTCCAGAGAACTGGACCCATCGGCTACTAATCTATTCAGTAAAGAGTTCTTCAATTTGTCTATGTTTTCTGTTCGAGGTGCCCCTGCCGCTACTCCTGAACGGGCTGCGTTGGGGAAGGCTTTGTTTAACGATACCAACCTTTCAAGCAGTAAGCAAATGAGCTGTGGTAGCTGCCACAAAGCTGAATTGGCTTTTACTGATGGGCTGCCGAAAGCCAAAGGTACCAATAGCAAAGAATTGATAAGAAATACACCTGCATTGCCTTATACGGTATATCAGAAAAAGTTTTTTTATGATGGCCGTGCCTCAGGATTGGAAAGCCAGATATTAAGTGTAGCCAATAATGTAGATGAATTTCATATAGAGATGGCCGAAATGGAACAGCGCGTACTGGCAAGTGCTCAATATGAAGCACAATTTGAACAACTTTATGCCGGTGAGACAAGCAACGAAAATATTAGAAATGCCATAACCGCGTACATAAGAAATTTAACACCTTTCGACAGTAAATTTGACTTGAATATGCAGGGAAAGGAGAATTCCCTAACCAAGAATGAAATAAGAGGATTTAATCTTTTTATGGGCAAAGCAGGCTGTGGTACCTGCCATTTTGCGCCCACCTTTTTTGGTACTGTGCCACCAAAGTATGATGAAACCGAATTTGAGAATTTAGGTGTGCCGGCCAATGCAAGCTTCGAAAACCCGGTGCTAGATGATGACCCCGGCATGTTTTATCCTTATAGTGTTGAAGAAAAGAGACATTTTTTTAAAACTTCAACAGTGAGAAACATTGCGCTTACAGCACCATATATGCATAATGGAGTATATAATACTTTGGAAGAAGTAATGAATTTTTATAACGTAGGAGGAGGCCAGGGAATGGGGCTAGATGTACCTTACCAAACGCTACCACCAGATTCTCTGCACCTGAATGCCAACGAAATTGATGACATAATTGCCTTTATGCGAACTTTAACCGACAGTGAATATACTGTTGAGCAACCGAAATTATTATCCGCAGCACTTCAACCTTAAATTATTTGACTATGTTTTTAACCGCTATAATAAAAACTTTACCTTTCACTTTTCCAACCCAAAAGAATGATGCTAAATCACTGGATGATCAGTCGATAAATTTTGTAGAGGAATATTTGCCTGAGTTTGTTTATGGTGGTATTGATGGCATAGTTACTACTTTTGCAGTGGTGGCCGGAGCAGCCGGAGCACACCTAAGCGTTCAAATTGTATTAATTCTGGGGATGGCCAATTTAATTGCAGATGGTCTTTCTATGTCGGTAGGTGCCTATTTAGCCAAGAGATCGGAGGTGGATAGTTACAGCAAACACCTCAAAAAGCAGTACGATAAAATAGCCCATCATCCGGAAAAAGCGAGCAGGCAATTGCGGGAAGTGTATGAGGAAAAAGGCTTTGAAGGTGCTGATTTACAAACCATAGAGGAACAGATTAAATCTAACGAAGCTGTTTGGGCTCACACCCTGCTGGTTTATAGGCATGAGTTACTGCCAGAAACAAAATCGCCTGTAAAGGCTGGTTTTTCTACACTAATAGCCTTTGTAGTGGCCGGTGCCGTACCACTTATTGCTTTCCTGTATGCGCAAGGCTCTTCATTGCAGTTTTCGCCTTTTTTAATATCTTCTATCTGTGCTGCCTTAACCTTTGTATTTATTGGGTGGAGCAAGCATCAGCTAACAAGAGGTGGTTTGCTAAAAAGCATTTTGGAAACATTGAGCCTTGGAGCACTGGCAGCCGGAGCCGCTTATTTTGTGGGCGATATGCTGGAGAAAATGCTTTTTTGAGTTGATGCAATTGTGCCTGGGAACCTTGTTATTTAAGAAGCATTTTGGCAATTACGGTTGATTAAAAAGTTTTCTTATTTCTGTGCAGGCACTCTTTTCCACAAAAAAAAGACTTGTTTAGCTGCACAATACCATTCAACATTTTTTAAATTGCTAATTGCTAATTGCTAATTGCTAATTGCTAATTGCTAATTGCTAATTGCTAATTGCTAATTGCTAATTGCTAATTGCTAATTGCTAATTGCTAATTGCTAATTGCTAATTGCTAATTGCTAATTGCTAATTGCTAATTGCTAATTGCTAATTGCTAATTGCTAATTGCTAATTGCTAATTGATAAAAACAGACAATGACTATTTCTTTAACTACACCCGCCTTACTATTTCCGGCTATTTCTTTGCTGCTGCTTGCCTATACCAACAGATTCCTGGCCATTGCGGCTCTTATCAGAAATTTGCACGGCAGGTACACGCAAGACCACGATAAAAAGGTGAAGGCGCAGATGGCCAACCTAAAGAAACGTTTAATACTTATAAGAAATATGCAGCTGCTGGGCATTCTTTCTCTGTTTTTCTGTGTGGCCAGCATGTTTACTATTTATCAGGATTTCCAGCTGGTTGGTGGGTACATTTTTGGTTTTTCATTATTGCTGCTAATGATTTCTTTGGCACTTTCTATTTGGGAAATACAAATTAGTGTAAAGGCATTGAACATTCAGTTGAGTGATATGGAGAAGTGAGGGGTTAGTTGGCGGTTTGGCTGGTTGGCTGGTTGGCTATTTGGCGGTTTGGCTGGTTGGCTGTTTGGCTTATTAGATTGAGTAGATAATCCGAAATCTCTTAACTGTTTCAATCTATAGGAAGGCTTTAAAATAGTTTTTTATCAATTAATTGTGTACTGTTAATTTTCGAGGCTCGTCATTATTTCACTATGCATTTGACTACTCATGTCAAATATCCTCAAACTTCTTACTTAAAAGTCTGTTAAAAGGCTGTGGAAAAAGAAATACTATATCCGAAGGCTCAATTGGCAGAATTTAAGCAGATGGGAGACCCTTTTGCCGATGAGGTAGTTAAGGAATTATTTAAAACGGGGTTTAACCCTTTGCGCGATGCTGATTACAGCAAGTTTCAGTACAACCATCAAGCCATTCCATCAGGGTTTCCTGAGGTGTTAGTAAAATACTTTGAGGCAATAAGAAATACCGAACTCGACCAATCAGTATTAAGAGCGGGAAGCTTATTCTTCCAAAATAACGCCCAACCTATAATGTTATGCCTGGGTTTGCTATCGCTCCCTTATTGCTACGGAGCAGCTGACGGAGCCAAAGTGTTGGTTTTTTCGAAGCGCATTATGGAGCAGCCTGAAAAACGCTTGCTGGAAACGGCTGAGTTCGTTTTAGATGTATGCGCACCTAACGGATTTGAGCAGTCGGGCAAAGGTTTTGTGAGTATTGCCAAAGTGAGACTGATACACGCTGCCATACGCTATCATCTATTAAATAGCAATAAATGGAATAGTAACTGGGGTCATCCTATTAATCAAAAGGATATGGCCGGTACCAACTATTCTTTTTCACTGATTGCCATTCGTGGTTTACGTAAGTTGGGCTACACGCCCGATAACGTAGAAGCCGAAAATTATATTCGTTTCTGGAATGAGATAGGTAAAATGCTTGGCTTGGAAGAAGCACTAAGGCCTGACTCCAACAAGGAAGCCTTCATTCTGGAAAAGAAAATTAGATCATCTGAATTCAGAAATTCTATAGAAGGTGAACAACTCACGAAAGCACTGCTAGATTATATCGATAGGCAAAAAACACCACTACCTCTTAAAGGATCGGCACTTGCAGCTTATTTATTAGGAGATGAACTGGCCGATATACTTGCTATTGAAACTGATAATAACTTTGATTTAAAAGGACCATTAAAGTTATTCAGCAAACTACAATCTCTCTTTAGTCAGTCAGATTTCAATCAATTTTTAGCTAACTTCCGCCAGCAACAAAAGATTGAAAAAGCGGATAGCAATTTTAATTTGTTGCTCTCCCTTACTGATTAATACAGTCCATTATTCTCAAATACTCTTTCGTTTTACCTACCTTTGATCCCTCCTGAGCAATGCTTTAAAAAGTGGAAGCTCGTATTTAAAATTAGATGGACTACAATATTATTATTACGCTGCTTGTTATTGCAGGAGCAATTTTTTTATTCATTAGTGAAAAATTCTCTGTTGACGTAGTTGCGCTACTTATCATCATTTCCTTGGTAGTAAGCGGAGTTATTTCACCGGAGGAAGGCATAGCCGGCTTTAGCAACAAAGCCACCATAACAGTTGCTTTTATGTTTGTTATGAGTGCCGCACTGCTCAAAACAGGTGCGCTACAATATACTGCTTACAAATTATCGGCCGTTTTCAAAGAGAATTTTAAGCTCGGTCTCGGTTTAATGATGTTACTCATTGCCGTAATAAGTGCTTTCGTTAATAATACGCCTGTTGTAGCTGTTTTTATCCCTGTTGTTATCCAAATTGCAAAAAGTACCGGCAAAAGCCCCTCTAAATTATTAATTCCTTTATCCTTTGCATCCATCTTCGGGGGTACTTGTACTTATATTGGCACTTCTACCAATGTGTTAGTTAGCGGTATAGCGCAGCAAAATGGATTGCCGGAGTTTACCATGTTTCAGCTGCTACCGTTCGGAGGCATACTCGTTATTGTAGGTATTGTTTACATGATGCTTTTAGGTACCCGAATTTTGCCCAATAAGCGTTCCAGCAGTGATTTAGCCTTGAAATTTGGCATGCGGGAATATCTCACTGAAATTGAACTGTTAGAGGGGACTGAATCCGTAGGTAAAACCATTATGGCCAGCCCTTTAGTAAACGATTTAAAAATTGATGTGCTCGAAGTACAGCGCAATAATACCCGTTATAATTTACCTCCGGGCGATTTTGTATTACATGCTGATGACATATTAAAAGTACGGTGTAACCTTTCCAACATAAGAGAGCTTAAAAGTAGGGCAAAGGTGCTCGATTCATCTTCTGTTAAAATGGCGGGAGATAATTTGAAGGGAAAGGCCTCCTCTTTAGTGGAAATGGTGATTTCAGCTAACTCAGAATTTGATGGCAAAACTTTAAAAGATCTGGATTTTAGAAGACGTTTTAGGGCATCTCCTTTAGCAATTAAACATAGGGAAGAGGTATTGCATGAAAACATTTACGATGTTAGACTCAAAGCAGGGGATGTTCTTTTAGCCGATGTGAAATCTCACTATGTGAAGGAGTTAAAGCAATTGGAAATGACGCCTAATGCACCATTTGCACTATTATCGGCTGATCCGGTGGTTGATTTTAATAAAAAGAAATTTTTAGCAGTCATCCTTATTTTAGCTGCCGCTATTGGTGTGGCCACCGCAGGTTTGCTGGATATTGTGATCTCTGTTATGATTGGCGTGATCATTCTGGTCATAACGAATATGATGAGCATGAAGGAAGTTTACAAATCCATAAACTGGAAGATTGTCTTTCTTTTAGCGGGTGTGTTGAGCTTTGGCGTGGCGCTTAAAAATACCGGACTCGATACCGATATAGCGAATGGACTAATTAAACATTTGGGGGATTTTGGACCGATAGTGGTGCTTAGTGGCATTTATCTCTGCACCTCCATTTTAACTGAGCTCATGTCAAATAATGCCACAGCAGCCCTTATGGCACCAATTGCTATTGCCGTTAGCGTTCAGTTAGGCCTGAGCCCCACACCCTTTCTTATGGCCGTTACTTTTGCTGCTTCAGCCAGTTTTGTTACACCTATTGGCTACCAAACCAACACTATGGTTTATACCGCAGGGAACTATAAGTTTGCTGATTTTACCAAGGTTGGTTTACTTTTAAACATCATTTTCTGGCTATTAGCTACTTTACTTTTGCCGGTATTATTTCCGTTTTAAGCTATATTTTATAATAATATTAATTTACCACGGTATGTTATTTTTGGCATTCAAAATACTGGCTTATTAATTGAACTGCTTTTCATACTATTTCGCCTATTATATCAATTAATATATTAAAAGGCACATTCCTCTTCGTACTTACATGTATCTTCCAAATACGCTGCCCCAACTACTGGTTATTCCGAACCACATTTGCTGGTGCAACCAGCGAAGTGATGAAGGACTCTTTTGCTATTAAATAAACCGCTTGTTACCGTTAAAGAGCAATCGTTTTGAGCAACTTTATAAATCTAAATTGCTAATAGTGAAAAAAAAGGACACGAAAAAGACTCCTACGGAGTGACCTAACGGTGGCTGGCTTTAAATTAGAAATAATATAAAATCACCTATTAATGGGCGCATTATTTCTGTTCAATGCTCATACCCAACTTTATAAATCCAAACTGGGATTAGTTGCTTTAAAGCAAGCAATCTATCCAGTCCGTAAACATGTGAACCAGTAAGCCTAGGGATACCAGCCGTGTTTTTTTAGGTAGCAAAAAAATGATATAGACAACGATGGCTATTTCGCTATGCAACGGATGAAAACCAATGCTGCACCGGTTTGGATCGAACATAGGTGAGGCTAATACATGGTCTAAATCTACCAGCATGGTTGCTAAAAGTACCAAATAAGCTTTTTTCCAATTGTATGGCGCATACCAATAGGCTATTAACAAAGGGAAAATAAAATGGAAACTGTAGTGGAGAGTTTGAGCCCACATATTATGGTTTAACCTGAGTCATTTCTATCAGCTTTTGGTACATCCTGTCTTTCTGAAGCGTTTCTTTGTTTCCAATAATAATCAATTTTCTTTTAGCGCGGGTAAGTGCTACATTAAGGCGTCTATAATCGCGTAAAAAGCCTATATTTCCTTCACTATTGGCACGCACAAGGCTGATGATAATCACTTCCTTCTCTCTGCCCTGGAAGCCGTCAATCGATTTAATTTCAATATGATAGTCGCGTAGTTTTGATTTCAATCTACTTACTTGCTGGTCATAAGGCGAAATAATACCTATGTCATCGGGGAAAAGCCTGCTCGATAGAAGGGCGTCAGTCACTTGCTGTGTTAAACTGATTTCCGCTTCATTAAAATAAGAAAAACTTTCAGCTAATGTGCTTTCCTTTCCCTCAGGGCAATCAATAAAAAGGATCGGGGTAAGTGGATCGGTAGCTGCAGTGGGTATAAACGGATTATTGTTGAAAGGACTGTAACCGCTTAAGTCTGATAAGGTATGCTGCGCTATGGCAGGATGCGCGCGTAGTTTATTTTTGTAAAACTGCGCATTAGAAAACTGCATGATATCTTGATGCATGCGATACTGAATGACTAAAGTATGGCTTATGGTATCTTCATTTAATGCTAACAACCTTTCAAATAAGCTAATGCGCAATGCTGCAGTACCCGATGACTTTACAGTAGGAGGGAGCTGCTTGTGGTCACCTGCCAGAATCCATTTTTTGCCTTTTACAAGTGGTATGAGCGTTTCCGGTTCCGTTGCTTGTGTAGCTTCATCAATACAAGCCACATCAAAAATTGTGTCCTTCATGAGGTTACTGCCGGCAGCTGAATTGGTACAACAAATTACATTGGCTTGTTCAATAAGTTGCTCAACCGCCTTTTGCTGAAGTGTATTGGCTTTATCGTAAAGCGCATTTATTTCTCGTTGTAGGGTTATCCACTTGGCCATTTTCCTCATCTTACTATGAGGTATGCCTCTGTAAGGTTTTTTAATTTTAGCCTGCTTAACAATAACATCATCCTTTAAACCACGCCTATTTTGCCCTGTGGCAGGAAGGTACTCTTGCTGCTCCTTTTGCAGTATTTGTGTTTTATTCCAAAGGTTGTTTGCCAGTTGATAGTCGGCCGATTCCTGTAATTGTACATCAAGGCTATGTGCTAATAAGGCTTCATTAACTCTTATAGGATTACCCACACGTACACATTTGATGTTTTTTTCGATGAGTTTTTCTAATATATTATCAACTGCGGTGTTTGATGGCGCGCATACCAGCACCTTCTTTTTTTGTTGGGTTAACTGAAATATTGCTTCGGCCAAGGTGGTCGTTTTTCCTGTTCCGGGTGGGCCATGAATAAGAAAAATTTCTTGGCTACTAAGCGCATTCAGAACAGCAGCTTGCTGACTATCATTCAAATTGATATTATCAAAAGTAACATCATTAGCATTTGCCGGCTCATCATTAAATGCAATTGGTACAAGTAGTCTCTTTTGTAAAATTGGCTGCTGATCAAGGCGGGCTAATGCATCTTGCATTCTTTGAAAAGTGATATCATTAGCATAAAGATCAAGTCTTAAATTTCTTTGGTAAGCCAAGTAGGGAGCATTATTGCTATAGCCAATTGTTATACTTCTTTTGGTTTTTGAAACTACCGTTGCCAATTCCTCTTTACCGTCAGGCTTGTCTTTGCTAACTATTACAATATCACCAACCGATATTTCATTTTCAGGAATACCTGAGGCGCGCACTAATTTCACGAGTTGAATACCACCCAAACCAATGCCATTATCTTGCCCATTCAAAAGTAAAATTGCTCGGCCTTTTCGCTCCCTTTGCTTTGCAGTTAAGTATGAAATTTCATTTTTATGAAATTCCATTTCGGCTGCTCTTTCAAGCTTAATAAGCGCATTAAAATGATTGTAATATTTGGGGTAGGAGCTAAAGTTCACTGTAATCTAATATTAACTAAATAAAGAAGTATTCTATAAAATGAATATACAAGCTAATAATCAATTATAGAATTAAATGTTACTAATAGATTTTATGAGCAGTTTGTAATTCTGTGTTTAGTGCAAAAATGTTAATATAGGAAAGACAGTTTACGAAGGTTGTTGAAATCTAATAATGCCACAATCTATTGAATGGATAGCCTTTTTTCTTGGTGGTTCTGTGTACTTCGTATATTGTTATTTGATGATTTAGGTCGCTTGCTTTTTATAACTTATTTTATGCTCTTAAATCCATGAAAAATTACACTTTTTATGCCACCGAATATTATTTGGCAAAATTAGCATTGTTAAACAAATTAATAGATAGATAAGCATAACTTATTACTAAAGAAACGAATATATATAATTACCAAAGTAATACTTTAGGAATGATTACTTGACTGGTTGGAAGTAATCGGATGAATATGACAGCATATGTTTTAAAGGTGGTAGTGCTGATATTGAGAGTTTAAGCAGTAAATGTAAGGTATGAACGTTCTATGTCAATTTTATTTAACTCTGTAAAATTGTATAAATTTTATAATTCCAATTTCAAGTCCAGCCATAAGTGAAAGGCTCATTTTTTTAGTGTAGGGCTGCTGCACAATTCATTTTTGTTTTTTGGTAAGTATGTAAATTATTGGAAATATGCTATTTACTTATTTTGATCTGGCCACTTATTCTCATAGCCTGGAGAATTGAATTAAGACTTTTGAAAATTTCATTAGCTTTGTTCAATGAAGAAGAAAGTAGGTTTTGTGCTGGCGATTGTTATTGCGCTTTTAGTAATTTTCTACTACTGGGCAGGAACGGGGTTTTATGATTCGGCTAAATATTATGAGGTAAAAACTTACCATAATATATATGATATACCATCTGATACCCTAACAATAATGACCTTTAATATTGGCTATTTATCCGGCATGACTAATAATTTAGCGGTGGAAAGGAAGGCTGATTTATTTCATAAAAATCTTGAGAAGTTAATTGAATTTTTGAAAGGCTACAATCCGGAGATAGTGGGTATGCAAGAAGTAGATTTTAATGCCGACCGTAGCATGAATATAAACCAACTAGATAGTGTTGCCAAAATGCTTAATTACCCAAATGCTGCCCAGGCCATAAACTGGGATAAGTCTTATGTTCCATTTCCGTACTGGCCTGTTAAATATCAGTTTGGTAAGGTATTGAGCGGACAGACCATACTTAGCAAAATGCAAATCATAACTGATTCAGTAGTCGTGCTTCAGAAGCCGAAATCAGCCCCTTTTTATTACAGAAGGTTTTACCTCGACAGACTCATCCAGATAAGTAAGTTGAGGGTGGGAGATACAGACTTGGTTATTATGAATGTACACCTGGAGGCCTTTGATACTGAAACGCGCGAGGAGCAGGCAGCAAAGGTATTAGAGGTGTATCAGCAATACGAAAAAGATTATCCGGTAATTTTAATGGGCGATTTCAACAGCCGACCACCCTTTGCTACTGATATTGAGGCAGTGGAAAAAACTATTGCTATTTTTTTGCAAGATACGTCCATTGAAGAGGCTATTGATAAGGCAGCCTATCTACAAAACGAAGCAGCTTATTTTACTTTTGATACAGCCAATCCTTATGAGCGATTGGATTATATTTTCTTTTCTAAAAATAAAATCATTAAACTTGAAAGTGGAGTAGCACAAGAAGCACAGCAGATTTCGGATCATTTACCTGTATGGATGCGTTTTGTCATAAAATAACTTGCACATGAATAAAAAACTAAAGAAGCACTGGTTACGACTTGAGCAGTCTAAAGCGTATTACGATGCTTTATCGAAAGTTTTTAACGAGGCACAATTAAATTTTAAGCCGGATGAAAATTCTTGGTCAATGATGCAGGTGATGCACCATTTGTATATTTCTGAAAAACTGTCCATAACTTTTGTCAAAAACTTTGACTTCGGTAGAAAACTCGTAAAACTTGGGCTGAAATCACAGCTGAAAACTATCCTACTTGTAAACAGGCTTGAATCTAAAAGGAAATTGAAAGTACCTAAAATACTGTCAGAAAAAGCAGCTGATTATCAGATAGCTCAAGGTGCGCATGCCTTTCAGCAGCAATGGAATGAGCTGCGAGAAGAATTGAGGGACGTGCTCATTAATTTTCCTTATGACAAGCTCGACTACTTTGTTTTTAATCAGCCTGTTACCGGAAAAATGAAGCTAGCCCAAATGCTTCAGTTTTTTCGTGCGCACCTCAACCATCACAAGCACCAGATTGAAGCGATCAATCACCATAAAAATTTTCCTGTCTAAAAAATTTATTTTCTCACTCAAAAAAATATTGCTTTGTTTATATTGCCACCTAATTACAAAACAGCCTTATGATACCAGAATTTAAAAACCTATCACCCACAGAGATAGAATTACTCAATAATGTGCCGGCTCTTGTCACTATTCTAATAGCCGGAGCCGATGAGGAAATTAGCAAGCGTGAATTAAAAGAAGCTGTTAGCCTGACCAGAAAACGGCAGAGCAAAGCAAGGAAAGAGTTGCTCTCCTATTACCAGCAGGTAGGACCGGGTTTTGAGAAAAGTCTGGAAAATTTAATTAAATCATATCCGCAAGAACCGGAAACTAGAAGCAAAATGGTGATTGAAGACCTGGAACGGCTAAACACCATATTGCCAAAATTAGACAAGGCCTGGGCTGTTCAATTTGTTGAATCAATGAAAGAGATAGCAAAACGTGTGGCAGAGGCAGCAGGTGGAGTTTTCGGTTATTTAGCCATTGGCTATGAAGAATCTAAGCTGATAGACTTAAAGATGATTAAAAAACCGAATTAGGTGAAATTTGTGTTAACTGTCTAAACGGCTACTTGTGCCTATATATAGGTCAACATGTAACTGAGAAACTATTCACTTGACAATACAGAACAGGTCTGACGTTTGCAACGTACCGACCTTATTGCTGGAAATAGTGATCTATCTTGGTTAAAAAATTAGCAACAAATCGATTTCAAATTACGCTTTCACAGTTCCCGTTTGCTCTATCTAGTTAATGTCGGCACCTCGTAGAGGTCAGACATGGGGTAAGCTTACGATGTAACTTTGTAAAATAATCCCTTAACAATACAGAACAGGTCTGACGTTTGCAACGTACCGACCTTATTGCTGGAAATAGTGATCTATCTTGGTTAAAAATTATCAACAAACCGATTACAAATTACGCTTTCACAGTTGCCGTTAGCTTTATCAATTTAATGTCGGCACCTCGCAGAGGTCAGACATGGGGTAAGCTTACGATGCAACTTTGTAAAATAATCTCCTTAACAATACAGAACAGGTCTGACGTTTGCAACGTACCGACCTTAGTGCTGGAAATAGAGTGCGTTAATGAGGTTTGGTAGGGTGTTGAAATTTTAAATAGGGAAATAAATACAAATACAAAAGCCCCCGAGGCCTTTCTCCCCATTTCCTAGAGGACTAAGGGGGATTTGTTACCTACCGTAGATTCCCGTAAAACCAATGCTGTTTTCATAACAGTGGTAGTAAACGCATACGGCAAATCTTTAGATTGATGATCTATTTCATCAATAATAAGTGCCACAGCCTTGGCGCCCATGGCATAATCGGACTGAGAGACGGAGGATAGCGGAGGGTTTATAACTGAGGACATTTTCCAGTTGCTGAAACCTATAACAGCAATTTCTTCCGGTATTTTTAATCCTTTCTTTTTAATAGCATCTAACGCACCTATAGCCGTTGGGTCAGTGGCGCAGAAGATGGCATCTGGTTTTTGTGTTAGGCTAAGTAATTGTGTGGTGGCTGCAAAGCCTTCCTCTTGAGAAATTAAGTTGCATTTTTTTAAATACTCAGGTTTGAAAGTAATGTTATGCTTTTTAAGTGCGTCTTTGTAGCCGTAAAGTCTTTGTAAAGTAGTTTCCGGTTTCGTTTTACCGGTAATATGAGCTACACGAGTTTTGCCAATACTGATAAGGTGTTCAGTAGCTTGAAAAGCCCCGGTGTAATCATCACATATTACTTTGCTACAGTTTATGGAAGGTGCTATCTTATCAATTAGTACTACCGGCATGCCTTGCTCTTGGAGCTGTGTAATGTGGTCAAAATTCTTAGTTGTGTCCGATAAAGAGAGAATTAAGCCATCAATCATACTCTTCTTAAGCACCTCAATTCCTTTTATCTCATTCTTTACTAATTCATTGCTCTGAAATAACATTACATTGTAACCCGACTTTTCTGCCTCATCAATAATACCACTGATTACCTGAGAAAAGAAATGATGCACAATTTGAGGAATAATAACGCCTATAGTATGCGTCTGCTGAGTTTTAAAATTTATGGCAAACTCATTTCTTTCATAATGTAGTTTTTCTGCTAACGCCAGTACTTTCGCTTTTGTGGCTTCACCAATGTCTGGTTTGTTGTTAAGTGCGCGCGACACGCTGGGGATGCTAATGCCTAGTTGCTGTGCAATATCTTTCAATCTTACCGGGTGCTTACTCATGCTAAATATGTTAAGTTCGTTTAGTTAAGACCTTTCTTCTCTCTCCTGAGGAAGAGGACTTAGTGCTTGCCCGCCTCTGGAGGGTAGAGGCCATAACCATTATTTTAACTAATCGATATTGCTTTAATATACTGAAATTGTATTAAATTATTTAGAACTATTATAAATAGTGTTTACGTAATCGTTTACGTAAGCTACAACTTCTAAAGTTTAAGTAAAAATTTTGGTGTCGGTATTTGAATTCTTTACATTAACAGAATATTCAGGCTATGATAAGTAATTGTTATGTTTTTATGCTAACGATTGCGAGTTTGAATCTTGAATCAATTAAACAAACTAAAATACCTATGAAAAAAAATTTACTTACAATGATGGTATGTTTGCTGTTTGCCGCTCCCGGAGCATGGGCGCAGGGCAGAACAGTAACAGGTACGGTGAGCGACTTAACTTCAGGTGAAGGCTTGCCGGGTGTGAATGTAGTAGTAGTTAGCACAGGCCAAGGGGTCGTAACCGACCTTGACGGAAAATTTAATATTTCGGTAAGTGATGGAAGCAAACTGAAATTCTCTTTTATTGGCTATGAAACGCAAACGATTGCTGTGGGCGCTAGAAGTGTGCTCGATGTTGGCCTAAAAGAGGATATCGCACAACTTTCAGAAGTAGTGGTTGTAGGTTATGGTCAAATTGAAGCTAAAGATGCAACTGGTGCTGTACAGTCTATTAAGAGCGAGGATTTTAATCAAGGTGTTATTGCGTCACCTGAAGAGTTGATTCAAGGTAAATCTGCTGGTGTGCAAATTACAAGCGCAAGTGGTGAACCTGGTGGAGCAACAAATATTAGAATTAGAGGAACTTCGTCTGTAAGGGCTAATAATAATCCGTTATATGTAATTGATGGTGTTCCATTGGCAGGTGATAATGTTTCCGGAGGTTCAACGGATGTAGGTTTTGGTACATCTTCTGCAAAAAATCCTTTGAACTTTTTAAATCCTAGTGATATTGCTTCAATCGATATTCTAAAAGATGCCTCCGCCACTGCGATATATGGTTCAAGAGGTGCAAATGGAGTAATTATAATCACCACCAAATCGGGTAAGGGGGATGGAGAATTGAGCTATTCATATAATATAAGTACTAGTGAGATTTCAAAAAAATATGATTTATTAAATGCTCAAGAATTTTTAGAGGCTAACCCAACAGCGAGTGACGGTGGTGCTGATACTGATTGGCAAGATCAGATATTTAGAACAGGCATTTCTCAAAGTCATAATGTTTCATATTCCGGAGCAATGGAGAGTGGTGACTATCGTATCTCTTTTGGTTATTTAAACCAAGAAGGTATAGTGCAAGAGAGTGGTTTAGAAAGATACACCGGAAGATTCAATGGAAACAAACGTTTTATAAATGATAAGCTTAAATTAAGTACTCAGCTTACGCTTTCTAATGTGAAAGATGAGAATTCACTAATAACAAATAACTCTGGGTTTGAAGGAGATTTATTAGGATCTGCGCTAAAACTAAATCCTACTTTTCCAGTAAAAAATCCGGATGGTACTTTTTATCAGGCTGGTGTGGAACAACTTAACCCTTCTGCTTTATTAGCTTTTAATGAAGATAACACGAATACATTAAGAGGTTTAGGTAATTTTTCAGCTGAATACGAGTTTTTTGAAGGTTTTAGTTTTAAAACGGTTGTTGGATTTGATAAATCATTTTCATCAAGAAGAGCTGCTTATTCAAGAGATTTAGTGGCAACGAATATTGATAGCTTAGGCAGAGCTTTCTTTGTTGATGTCGAAATAGATAATACGCTTTGGGAAAATTATTTCACATATGATAAACAAATAAGTGAATCATTTTCTCTAAATGCCTTGGTGGGATATTCATATCAAGGATTTAGTTATAAAACAAAAGAATTGCTTGGTCAAAATTTTAGGACTTCAAATGTTAATTTGATGATTAATAATTTGGGAGTCTTAGACTACGAAAATGGATTTTTAATTGGAAATACTTCTTTTTCGACAGATGAACTGCAATCAGTTTTTGGAAGGTTAAACTTAAGTTTTGCTGATAAATATTTAATAACTGCCACATTAAGGGCGGATGGTTCATCTCGTTTTGGGGGTAATAATAAATATGGTTATTTTCCTTCGTTAGCCGGTGCCTGGCGCTTATCTGACGAGGTTTTCATTCCTTCATTTTTCACAGATTTAAAATTGAGAGCCGGATTTGGTATTACAGGTAATCAAGAAATTCCACACAACCTATTCACTGCAAGAAATAGATTCCCATTGCCAGATTTCGGTGTTAGTGGAATTCAGAATAACGGTAATTCGTCAGCGGTTTCTTTTCAAAATCCAGACATAAAGTGGGAAACAACTGCTCAATACAATTTGGGATTTGATTTTGGTTTAGTCAATAACAGACTGACAGGTACTATCGATTTATACAAGAAAGTAACTTCAGATTTGTTATTTCGATTTGATGCAGCCCAACCAGCAGCAAATCCTTTTCAATGGAGGAATTTAGAGGCAGATGTTATAAATCAAGGAGTGGAAGTATCGTTGACAGCAATTCTAGTGGATAACAGCGATTTTAATTGGACTTTTTCAGGAAATTTAGGTTACAATCAAAATATTGTTGAAAACTTCAATACCGTAGTGAATACTGGTGGTATAAACGGACAAGGGTTAACAGGTGCATTTTCTCAGAGAATTGTTGAAGGAGAATCTCTATTCACTTATTATCTTGCCGATTTTCAGGGTTTTAATGAGAGTGGTCAGAGCTTATATACAAATGAGGGCAGACCAATTTATACAGGAAAGAGCCCACTTCCAATAATCAATACTGGGTTATCAAATAATCTTTCATACAAAGATTTTAGTTTAAATGTCTTTTTTAGTGGACAATTTGGTCAATACGTTTATAACAATACAGCTAACGCATATTTTACAGCAGGTTCTTTAAATTCTGGTAGAAATGTTACAAAGGATATTGTTACTAATGGAGAAGCTGCATCAAATGCCCCAGCGGCTTCAACTAGATTTTTAGAGGATGCTTCGTTTTTGCGATTTCAAAATGCAACATTGGCCTACAATGTCAATACTGCAAATATCGATTTTATAAAATCACTTAGAATTTCCGCCACAGGTCAGAATCTCTTTGTAATCACCGACTATTCAGGCCAAGATCCGGAAGTCAATACAGATAAAAACATCGATGGAGTTCCGTCTTTTGGTATCGATTATACACCGTATCCAAGAGCAAGAACTTTTACCATAGGAGTTGATGTTAAATTTTAAAAGAAAAGAACAATTATGAAAAATTATTTAAAATATTATTTTGGTTTAATTGCGTCATGCTTAGTTATAGCATCCGGTTGTACCGATTTGGTTCAGGACGAGCTCGATTCAGAAATCCAGGAAGCTGCTGGTCAATTTTCTGGAGATCCTACAGTTCTTTTGAATTCAGCTTATGGTAAAATGTTAGATGCTATTACACAACATGAACGTGTTTTTGCTTTTAATGAAGTGAGTAGTGATGAAGCAATTGTTCCAACCCGTGGTACGGATTGGGATGATGCAGGTCAATGGAGAGATTTACATACTCATAGCTGGGATTCTTCGCATCCTTTTATGTTACCCACGTGGAATAATTTAAATGAGGGTTCTTACATCTGTAATCAAGTTTTGGCTGTAAATCCTAGTCCGGAACAGGCTGCTGAAGCAAGGTATTTGAGAGCTTTGTATATGTCTTATATTATGGATTTATGGGGTGTTGTTCCTTTCAGAGAAGTTAATGACCCAGTTACTTTGGATCCAAAGGTATTCTCTAGAACCGAAGCGTTTCAATTCATTTTAGATGACATTAACGCTGCATTACCAAATCTGCCATCCATTGGTCCTGGAGCAACAAATGTTAAAGCCAGCAAAGCTGGAGCATATGCACTTTTGGCCAAATTGTATATTAATAAGGCAGTTTATGAAAGCGAAAGTCCTGCAGGCCCTTATGCATTTAATGCTGCTGATCTGAATAAGGTTGTGGAATATGTTGATGCGATCACAGCTGAAGGATATAAGTTATCTGATGACTATTTTCAGATATTTACAGCAAATGCAGAAAGCGAGGTGATTTTAGCTAGCGATATAGGTTCGCCAGAGAATCGTTGGTTTATGACCTTGCATTATGATAATAATCCAGGAGGTTGGAACGGATTTTCTACGCTTTCAGAATTTTATGACAAATTTGACGCATCTGATTCTAGGAGAGGGGGTAGTGGAACAAGCGGCTTGGGCGAAGGATTTTTAATCGGTCAGCAATACGATAGTGACGGTGAAATAATTATTAATAGCAGAAATCAGCAACCATTGGCTTTTGTAAAAGAGGTTCCAATTAATGGTGCCACTACTGACCAAGGTATAAGAGTTATTAAGTATCATCCTGAAAGAGCTTTAAACTATGTAGTCTTTAGATATGCTGATGTTTTATTATTGAAGGCAGAAGCAATTTTACGTGGAGCTAGTGCGAGTTCTGGAGGTGACGCATTAGCGTTGGTTAATAGTTTGCGTGAGAAGCGTGGAGTTGAGGCACTTACTTCTTTAGATGAATCAGCTTTGTTAGCAGAAAGAGGTAGAGAAATGTATTGGGAAGGTTGGAGACGCCAAGATCAAATTAGATTTGGCACTTATAATGAGGCATGGCAGGAAAAATCAGCTTCTGACCCATTCAGAGTTTTACTTCCGATTCCGCGTCAAGCAATTGATACAAATCCTAACTTTGAACAAAACGATGGTTACTAATTAAATTACACATATACTTAAAAGGATGATGCACTCGCATTATCCTTTTTTTTATATCTTGCTTTTTTATGCTTTAAAAGTATTTTATGCGCTTTAAATGTGTTTTGAAGTTTATTTTTATTATACCTTGGTTTTTTTTGTCTTGCCAAAATACACATAAGGAGCAAGCAATTAATAACGCAAGCGAACCAACGCTTTTTCAATTGCTCGATACAGCAACCACCAAGGTCAATTTTGTAAATGCACTCTTCAATACCGATAAATTTAATATTTTTACCTATCGCAATTTCTATAATGGAGGTGGTGTAGGCATCATCGATATCAATAACGATGGTTTAAAAGACCTTGTATTCACCGGCAATCAGGTGAGTAATAAGTTATATTTAAATAAAGGGAATCTAATCTTTGAGGACATCACTCAATCGGCCGGATTCGCTCATACAAACAACTGGAGCACAGGCGTGAGTATAGTTGATATTAATCAAGATGGTTACCAAGACATCTACATTTCTAATGCCGGTTACACGGAGGGCATTTCTCAGCAAAACGAATTATTCATCAATAATGGCGATAATACCTTTACTGAAAAGGCAGCAGCTTATCAGTTGAATGATGCAGGATACACAACGCATGCAGCATTTTTTGACTATGATGCCGATGGGGACTTAGATGCTTATATCCTCAACAACAGCTTTATTCCTGTAAACACACTCAATTACGCCAATAAACGAGATTTATATGCCGAAGATTGGGACGTAAAGGAGTTTGTAAAGGGCGGTGGAGATAAGTTACTGCGAAATGATGGCGGTACATTCACGGATGTATCAAAAGAAGCAGGTATTTATGGTAGCCTTATAGGTTTTGGGCTTGGGGTAACCGTTGGTGATGTGAATGGCGATCGGCTACCTGATATTTACGTGTCTAACGATTTCTTTGAGCGTGACTATTTGTATATCAATCAGGGAAACGGAACTTTTAATGAGGAAGTAAAAAAATGGCTTCCGCATATGAGTCTGGCCTCTATGGGAGCCGATATGGCCGATATCAACAACGATGGCCTACCGGAAATATTCACTACCGAGATGCTACCGGCCACAGATTCACTCATAAAACAAAAACTACAGTTCGATAGCTACAACACCTACCAACTTAAACTAGACCGCGATTTCCACCACCAATACATGCAAAATAGCTTGCAGCTAAATGAAGGAAATGGCCGTTTTAGTGAGGTGGGCTGGTATGCCAATGTAGCGCAATCCGATTGGAGCTGGGGCGCACTAATTTTTGATGCCGATTTGGACGGAATGAAGGATATCTTCGTCTGCAATGGGGTTTATCAGGATGTGACCGATGCCGATTTTATGGATTTCTTTGCCAATGAAGTGGTGCAGAAAATGGTGCTGACAGGTCAGAAAGAGCAAATGCAGGAAATACTAAAAAAAATGCCTTCCAATCCGCAGCCAAATAAGTTTTTTCAGAATAAAGGAAACCTCAAATTTGAAGCAAATGAATTGACAGCAGGTTTAAGCGAACAAACCTTTTCAAACGGTGCGGCTTATGCCGATTTAGATAACGATGGGGATTTAGACCTAGTGATCAATAATTTAAACCAGGCTTCATCTATTTACGAAAACACTTCAAATAGAAGAGCAGGACATTATATTTCCCTTAACCTGCAATTCCAAAAACCTAATATTGATGGCTTAGGAAGTAAAATTTATCTTTATGCCGGTGAACAGGTTTTCACACAAGAGCTGATGCCCACTAGGGGTTTCCAGTCATCAGTAGACTACACCTTAAATTTCGGTTTAGGGACAATAAATACGCTCGACTCCCTGCTGGTAGTTTGGCCCAATGGTTACGGTACGTCATTGCATTCAGTTGGAGCAGATACTATTTTAAATGTATCTTACTCGGAAGAAGCGGCTAAACCACTTGCCGTGATTGGCAAGCAAGAGAGCCATTCTTTTTTTACTGAGGTAGCCATCGATTTACTAAAGTTAAAAGAAGATGATTACGTTGATTTTTATTACGAAGGGCTAATCATCAATAAACTATCTAAAGAAGGTCCTGCTATGGCTGTTTCAGACTTAAATGGTGATGCATTGGATGATATCGTTCTAGGTACGCCCGCTGGGCAACCAACTATGGTTTATCTGCAAGAACCGAATGGTAGCTTCAAGGAGCAAAGCTTGCCCGATTCAGAAAAATATGAAGATACAGCGCTCCATATTTTTGATGCCAACGGAGATGGAAAGCTTGATATTTTTATAGGCTCAGGTGGAAACCACCTTAAACCGGGCAATCAGTTTTTGACAAATAGGTTATATAGTCAAGGGGACGACAATATGTACAC
This sequence comes from uncultured Cytophagales bacterium, assembly GCA_963832285.1. Classification (GTDB taxonomy): domain Bacteria; phylum Bacteroidota; class Bacteroidia; order Cytophagales; family Cyclobacteriaceae; genus Marivirga. The sequence goes on along the minus strand of CAWHTP010000008.1, from coordinate 1,230,477 downwards.
TGAAACCTACCTGCTAAAAGAGGGTGCCGATGCGGCAAACACCTCAGTCGCTTGCTCATTTGACTATGACAACGATGGTGACCTCGATCTTTTTGTAGGCAACCGAAGTATTCCCAAAAACTACGGTACATCGCCTAAAAGTTATCTCTACGAAAATAATGGCGATGGCACTTTTAAGGATATGACCCTGCGAAGAGCAAGAGCAATTGATCAAATGGGTATGGTTACCGATGCCAAGGTAGCCGATTTGAATGGCGATGGTATTCAAGAACTCATTGTGGTGGGCGATTGGATGGGTATAAAACAATTTGAAATCAAAGATAAGCAACTCATACCTAAGCTCACCAAACTCGATTCGCTACACGGATGGTGGAACACCATAGAAATAGCAGATTTGAATAATGATAAACTACCCGATTTAATCCTGGGCAATAGGGGAGAGAACTTCCCATTAAAAGCCACTGCGCAACAACCTGTTAAGTTATTTTTACAGGATTTTGATGGAAATGGTCAGGTGGAGAAGGTACTCACAAAAACAATTGATGGACGAAACATGCCTACTGCGCCCAAAAAGGAGTTGACCGCTCAGGTACCCTCCTTACGTAAGCAGAATCTGAAAAATAGTGAATATGCCTCTAAAAGTGTGGAACAACTTTTTGGTGAATCATTGACTGCTAATGCGGATGTAAAACAGGTAAGTATTTCATCATCAATTATTGCCATTAACAAAGGCCGAGGAAAGTTTGACATTAAACATTTGCCAAAGGAAGCGCAATATGCGAGCTTACATACTATTTATGTAGATGACTTCAATCAGGATGGTCAAAAAGATTTGCTCGTAGCCGGTAATGATTCAAACTTCATCCCGCAATTTTCCAAAATAGATGCCAACCAAGGGCTTATGTTGCTTGGCGATGGGAGCGGTCAATTTACAACGGTTCCTTATATATCATCAGCACTGAATTTAACTGGAGATGTGAAAAATATTATTCCTATAAATATAAATGGTCAGAAACATCTTCTAATTGCCATAAATAATGAAAAACCACGGCTCTTTAAATTAAACCAAAACACTGATTAATAAGCTGATGCATAAAGTACTGTACATAATAATACTGATTGGCATTAACCTCACACTGTTAATCTCTTGCAATAATGAGCAAAATAAATCTGCATTTAAGCTGCTTACGGCTGATCAGACGGGTTTAGATTTTGAGAATACGCTTACACAATCCACCGAGTTTTCAGTATTTGATTATATGTATTTTTATAATGGTGGTGGTTTGGCCGCAGCAGATTTTAATAACGATGGGCTGGTTGATCTCTATTTTACGGCCAACATGGGCAAAAATAAGCTATTTCTCAACCGCGGGGATTTAAAATTCGAGGACGTAACGGATCAAGCCGCTCTTGGTACAAGTTCGGACTGGTCAACCGGAGCTTCTGTAGTGGATATTAACAATGATGGACTACTCGATATCTATGTGAGCCAGGTGGGCGACCATAAGATACTAAAGGCTACAAATCAATTATTTATTTGTAAAGGTATAAAAGAGGGAATCCCTTTTTATGCTGATGAAGCAATTAAGTATGACTTAGACCTGGTTGGTTTTTCTACGCAGGCCACCTTTATCGATTTTGACAGAGACGGTGATTTGGATATGTTTCAGCTTAACCATTCAGTCCATGAAAACGGTACCTATGGAAAGCGAGAAGAGTTCGAAAATAAAACCAATGAAGTAGCAGGTGATCGGCTATTTAGAAATGATGATGGTAAATTTATAGATATAACGAAGGCTGCCGGTATACAGAGTTCGGCCCTGGGCTATGGCTTGGGAATAGCAACCGGTGATTTAAATAATGACGGTTACGTTGATATTTATATAGGTAATGACTTCCACGAGAATGATTATTTATACCTTAATCAGCAAAATGGAACCTTTAAAGAGGTGCTGACGGAGCAAATAAACCACACCGGCAGATTTTCTATGGGTGTTGATGTAGCAGATTTTAATAATGACGGCTTTAGTGATATTATTTCTTTGGATATGCTGCCTTACGATCCTGTTATATTGAAAAGCTCTTTGGGAGAAGACCCTTATGATGTCTATAAATTTAAAAAGCGCTTTGGATATAACGATCAGTTTGCTAGAAATAACCTGCAGCTGAACAACGGAAATGGTACTTTTAGTGAGATTGGCTTACTGGCGGGAATATACGCTTCCGATTGGTCTTGGGCTTCCGTTTTTGCAGATTTTAACAATGACGGTAAAAAGGATTTGTTCATTAGCAATGGTATTCCCAGACGAATGAACGACATCGACTACACCAACTACATGGCTGAAAACAAAGACCAGCGCATGAAAACGCAGATGGGCTATACCGATTCAGCCGATCTTGAAATCATTGATAAAATGCCACGCATCAAAATACCCAATAAGTTTTTTCTCAACTCAGGCACGCTACAATTTACCGACATGGCCGAGGCAATTGAGAATAACCTGCCTACCTACAGCAACGGTAGTGTATTGGTTGATTTGGATAACGATGGCGATTTAGATGTTGTGGTAAATAACATTGAGGACAAGCCATTTATTTATGAAAACTTGCTGATACAGAAAGGAGAAGCAGCAAATGATACAGCAAATAGCATTACTTTACACTTAAAAGGTAGTCCTGCTAACCGCAATGCCATCGGTTCTCGTTTGTTAGTGTTTACCAATTCGGGTATCATCAGCAATGAATTTTATGCAGTCAAAGGCTTTCAATCAAGTATGTTGTCTAACTTCCATACCGGAGTGGGCAATGCACAGCAGATTGATAGTGTGATATTAATATGGCCCGATGGAGGAGTGCAGCCGCTAAAATCACCTGCCTTCAATACAATTGATACCATTAGCTGGAAAGCTAATTTACCAAAGTATGATTACTCAAAACTCTTTGCAAGCACCAACGCGGAATTCGTGGTTACCGAAATAGCCGATTCGTTTGGTTTAACATTTACACATGCGGAGAATGATTTCGTAGAATTTAACCGCGAGCGCTTAATGCCCCACATGGTTTCCGCAGAAGGCCCGGCCTTGGCTGTGGGCGATATTAACAACGATGGCCTGGAAGATGTATTTATTGGTGGAGCTAAGCGCATAAAAAACACCATTTTTATGCAGCGAAGCAACGGTCAGTTTGAGCGAGTTAGTTCTACTCTGCTAGCAAATGATAGTATTTTTGAGGATGTTGATGCCTCCCTAGTTGATTTAGACAATGATGGCTATCTGGATTTGCTGGTTGCGTCCGGTGGCAATGAATACTCCGGTGAATCCGAGTATCTCAGCCAGCGTATTTATTGGAATAACGGAGCAGGTGAATTCACCGAAAAGCTATATTTGGAAGGCGTTTCAATAACAGCGAGCAGAGTACTCGCTTCAGATTTTAATGGTGACGCATTACCTGACGTTTTTGTAGGAGCAAGGGCAGTACCTAAAAATTATGGAGTTTCACCAAAAAGTCACCTGCTCATAAATAAAGGAAACCGCAAATTTGTTAACGTAACCGATGAAAAGCTCCCTAATAAGGGCTTATTAGGTATGGTGGTTGACGCAGTCAGTGCAGATGTTTCGGGTGATGAAGCCAATGATATTATAATTGCTGTAGAATGGGAAAATATTCAATTATTAGAGAATGATAATGGTAATTTTTCCTTAAAAAATGTAGGTGACAATGCTGGTCTTTGGAAAGCCCTATCTTTGCAAGATGTTGACGGTGATGGAGATTTGGATGTAATTGCTGGGAACAATGGCCTTAACAGCAAACTCAAAGCTAGCCAAACTCAGCCCATAAATATGTACATCAACGATTTTGATGATAATGGCAGCAAAGAACAAATCATTACTTACTATTTAAGCAATCAGGAAGTGGCCTTTGCCACACATGCCGAGCTTATGAAGCAAATGCCTGCGTTAAGAAAAAAATATCAGATGGCAACTGATTTTGCTAACGCAGAATTTGAGGAATTATTCGACAAAGGAAAACTAGCAAAGGCAAAAAAATTAACAGTTAATAACCTCGCTAATTGCTGGTTTGAGCAAACTGAAAAAGGCGTTTTTACCAAACACCAATTGCCCACCAAACTTCAGTTTTCAACCTTGCATGCTGTTGCACCTCTAAATGATGCAAAGACATTTATAACCGGGGGCAATTTCTTCGAAAATAATATTGAAATGGGAAAGTATGATGCCGATTATGGAAATATCGTAAGCTTTACCGATAATGGACAGGTCTCAGTGAAGCGAACAAAAGGTTTAAATCTCTCAGGACAAGTGAAAAGTATAAAACCAATAAAAATAAAAGGAAGCACCTATTATTTGGTAGCCATAAACAACGAACCATTAAAGCTATTGTCAATTGAAAAAGTCAACTGAAAAAGATGAGATTTATTAAAATTTATATGGTTATATGTGGCATGATACTGCTGGCGTCTTGTAGTAATCAGCCTGTAGAAAAGCTGGCAGTTGCTCCTGCTGATTTTCACAGCCTAATGGACAAGTTAACAGATGTTATCGTGCACGATATTTTTTCGCCTCCCGTTGCAGCCAGAATATATGCCTACCCAAGTATAGCCGCCTACGAGGTTTTAGCAGCAAATGACAGCACGTACGAGTCCTTAGCAGGACAATTGCACGGTTTGGATCAACTGCCGGCTCCTCAAAATAATATTAGTTATGACCTGGCGGCTGTTCAAAGTATGTATTTGGTGGCAAGAGCCCTTATTTTTTCGGAAGATAAAATGGAGCAATGGCACGAGCAATGGATGCAAACCATAAAAACACAACAAACGGATGAAGTGTTGTTGGAAAACAGCTTGATCTACGCGGATTCTGTTAGTCGTTTCATTTTGCGTTGGGCGGATAAGGACAACTACAAGCAGACAAGAACAATGTCCAAACATTTTTTAGGCAACCAGCCAAACCAGTGGGAGCCTACACCTCCGGCTTATATGGATGCCATTGAGCCACACTGGAATAAGATAAGAACTTTTGTGCTCGACTCAGCGCAGCAGTTCATCCCGGAGCCACCTACTGCGTTTTCTGTAGTTGAAGGCTCACAATTTTATGACGAAACCCTAGAGGTTTATCAAACGGTAAATAAACTTTCGGATGAACAGAAAGAGATAGCCAGTTTTTGGGATTGCAATCCTTACGTAATGAATGTAACAGGACACGTAATGTTCGCTACAAAGAAAATAACGCCTGGCGGACACTGGATGAGTATCGCAAAAATTGCCGCTCAAAAGGATTCTGCCAATCTCATAAAAAGTGCCCATGCCTTTGCGCTAACAGCTATTGCCTTATCTGATGCTTTTATTGTCTGTTGGGATGAGAAGTTTAGAAGTAACCTCATCAGGCCTGAGACAGTAATCAATCGTTATATTGACGAAGACTGGAAGCCCGTGCTTCAAACGCCACCATTTCCGGAATATACGAGTGGTCATAGCGTAATATCTACAGCAGCCGGCATTGCACTAACGCGTGTTTTTGGTGATGATTTCAGCTTTACAGATAGTACTGAAGTAAAATATGGACTCAAACCAAGAAGTTTTAGCTCGTTTAAACAAGCTTCAGAAGAAGCTGCAATTAGTCGACTTTACGGAGGTATACATTATATGCCTGCCATAACAGAAGGTGTTAAACAAGGGCAAAAAGTAGGCAATATGATTACAGGGAAATTAAAATTAAATGACAACAATATTTCATCAAAAAGACAAGCACATGTGGTTCAGTAATAGCTTTAGCGCCATGCGCAATGTATGTAAAATGCTGCTTCTTTTTTTGGTTACTAACCGCATGTAATGAGGTAAAAGACACCGCGCCATTAAGTTACAAACAGTACTACGAAACTGATTTTTTTAAAGAAGTGCAGTTAGCCGGTATTTACGAAGATTCAAAAACTTTTGTGGATTGTGTGCCTAAAAAGTCGCTTCATAAGATCATTCAGGCATATGAAGCAGCTAAAGGAGAGGCTGATTTCAGCTTGAAGGTTTTTGTAGAAGCAAACTTCAAACTACCGCAAGAGAAATACTTAGACTTCGAAACCGACACGACCAAATCTATGGAAGGTCATATCGAAACCCTTTGGAGCGTTTTAAAGCGAGATAAAGACAGCGTCATCAGCAATTCATCGCTCATACCCTTGCCCGGTGAATACATAGTGCCGGGAGGTCGATTTAGGGAAATTTATTATTGGGATAGCTACTTCACCATGCTCGGTCTTATAGCCGATGGTAAGCGAGCTGTGGCTGAAAGTATGCTCGATAATTTTTCGTTTATGATCGATTCCATCGGATTTATTCCAAACGGCAACCGCGCCTATTACTTAGGCCGTAGTCAGCCGCCATTCTTTGCTTTTATGGTGGATTTATTGGCAGGAGACGATAGAAGCAAATATGTTAAATACTTACCAGCGCTGCTAAAAGAATATAATTTTTGGATGGATAATGAAACGGATAAGGTAAATACATCCATGCAAAAAACAGCCAATAGAAGAACTGTATCGCTTAATGATACTACCATTTTAAATCGATATTACGATAATTTTAGTGGCCCCAGGCCGGAATCATTTAAAGAAGATTACCTTTTAGTGAAAAACAATAAATTGCCAACCGAAGAAACTTATATACACCTAAGAGCCGGAGCAGAATCAGGATGGGATTACTCAAGCCGTTGGTTTGCCGATAAGAAAAATTTGAGCACCATCCACACCACCGATATTATACCGGTAGACTTAAATTCGCTTCTCTATTTTGAGGAATTAAAGATAGCTCAGGCCTACAATTGGAATGGAGATCTTGAAAAAGCGGATGAATTTCTAAACAAGGCCGAAGTTAGAAAAGCAGCCATCAACAGCCTTTTATGGAATGAGAAAGCAGGTACTTACATGGATTATGATTTTGTGAATGGTACTCATACAGGCGTAAAAAGCATGGCAATGGCGTATCCTTTATTTGTTGGCCTTGCGCAAAAAGATAAAGCCAGAAAAGTCCTACAAGTAATGACTGATGACCTGTTGTTCAGTGGCGGGCTGGTAGCTACCAACATTAATTCCGGTGAGCAGTGGGACTACCCCAATGCTTGGGCACCGCACCAATGGATAGGCATGAAAGCATATTTCAACTATGAGGAGTACGATGCAGGCTATGATCTGATGGATCGCTGGTTAAAAATCAATAGAAAGGTTTACAGGAAAACGGGTAAAATGATGGAAAAATACAATGCAGTGGATACTGCCCTAGTTGGAGGAGGTGGCGAGTACCCTTTACAAGATGGTTTCGGCTGGACCAATGGAGTTTCATCGGCCATGTTAGAAATTTTAACTAAAAGAGAGCAATTAAATACTAAAGAAGTAAATTAAGTGTACAAGCGATAATTAGTTGAATATGAAGGAAATAGGACTTACCGCCATCGATGCAGTTGTTATAGTAGTTTACTTGGTAGGTATCATTTGGTATGGTATAAAAAAGGGTAAACAGAAGTCGTCCGAAGATTACTTTCTGGCAGGTCGAAATATGCTCTGGCCAATTGTGGGTATCTCATTATTTGCTGCCAACATTGGTAGTAATACTCTTATTGGTTTAACATCGGAAGCCTATAATACTAACTTAGCTGTTTACAATTATGAGTGGATGGCTGCCGTGGTGCTGGTATTTTTCGCTATTTTCTTCCTGCCTTTTTACCTGCGTTCACGCGTATATACCATGCCGGAGTTTTTAGAAAGAAGATATGACAGCCGGTCCAGGTATTATTTTTCCTCCATAACCATTATCGGCAACGTAATTATAGATACCGCTTCAGGTTTGTATGCCGGTAACTTAATCCTCAAAATTATTTTTCCTGAGGTTGATTCAACAATTATTATTTTAATATTAGCAGGAGCATCAGCTGCTTACACCATTCCGGGCGGATTATCATCGGTAGTTCATACTGAGGTAATTCAGGCTATGTTGCTATTTGCGGGTTCAATGATACTTACTTATTTCTGTTTTGCAGAAGTTGGCGGGTGGAGCGGCATGCTGGCCGGCTTAGAAAACCTACAGCCACAGGGCAAAGGACCCGATGAAATTTTGAGTCTTGTGCGTCCGTTAGAAACCGATTATATGCCATGGACAGGCCTTCTATTTGGTGTACCGATATTAGGTTTCTACTTCTGGGCAAACAACCAGTTTATGGTACAGCGGGTGTTAAGTGCAAAAGACATTAACCATGGCAGGTGGGGAGCCATTTTTGCGGGCTTACTAAAATTACCGGTATTATTTTTTATGGTTATTCCCGGTACCATTGCCATCGTTATTTTCTCGGGTATGGATATTAGTCCATTAAATTATTATATGAAAACCGAAGCAGGTGAGGTGCTCTGTACCAACCTGGCAGATTGCCCCAACATGACCTATCCATTGCTAATCTATTCATTGCTTCCTACCGGTTTGCTCGGCCTGGTAGTAGCTGGTTTGCTGGCGGCCATGTCTTCCAGTATTAGTGCCACACTCAACTCGTCTTCTACCTTAATAACTATGGATTTTGTTCAAAAGATTAAGCCCGATATGAGCAGTAAGCAATTGGTACGAACAGGCCAGATTGCCACCTTAGTTCTAGTAATACTAGCAGCACTTTGGGCACCCCAAATCGATAGGTTTGGCTCCTTGTTCGATTACCTTCAAATTATACTCGGACTGATAGCACCACCAATTGTGGCGGTTTTTCTAGTCGGTTTATTTTGGAAAAGAGCCAACGGGCATGGTGCCATCGCCTCACTAGTCGGAGGATTCGTAATTGCTGCGTTTATAATTTTATCCAGCATTTATGATTTATCACCGGCCTTAAATAGCATTCATTTTTTACATAAGGCGCCACTTTTGTTACTAGCCTGTGTGTTAATTCAAGTGGTAGTTAGCTTGCTCACGCCACCGCCTGCCGCGGATAAAATAGAAGGAATGATCTGGACTAAAAAAATATATACTGCCGAAACACTTGAGCTAAAAGGCTTACCATGGTATAAAAATTACAGGGTACTGTCACTATTGCTACTTATTGTTACTGCAATAATTGTAATATGGTTCTGGTAGCATATTAGGGCTTTTATATCAATAGAAATTATTTTTTAAATGCAAATACAGTTTAAATGATTAATAAAGAATGGTGGAAAGAAGCCATCGTCTATCAGATTTACCCCAGAAGTTTCAACGACTCAAATCACGATGGGATAGGGGATATTCCGGGAATTATTGAGAAACTTGATTATATAGAATCTTTAGGAATAGATGTAATTTGGCTATGTCCGGTGTACCAGTCACCGAATGACGATAATGGTTACGATATAAGTGATTACTACCAAATAATGACTGATTTCGGAACCATGGAAGATTTCGATCAATTGCTCGATGGTGTGCATAAACGCGGCATAAAACTCATTATGGATTTAGTGCCTAACCACACCTCCGATGAACACGAGTGGTTCCTTGAATCTAAAAAATCGAAAGACAATCCATATCGAGATTATTACATTTGGAAAGGTGGTGAACCCGAGAAAGCCCCTACCAATTGGCCTTCTTTTTTTACCGGAAATGCCTGGCAGTATGATGAAGCAACGAAAGAACATTACCTCCACTTATTTTCCAAAAAGCAACCCGATTTAAACTGGGAAAACCCAAAAGTACGTCAGGAAATTTATGATGTGATGCACTTTTGGTTTAAAAAGGGAATCGATGGCTTCAGAATGGATGTGGTATCACTCATCTCCAAGCCAACAAATTACACAGATGCTACTGCTACCGATTTTACAGATGTTATTGCTGAAAATTATGCCAATGGGCCTCGCGTTCATGAATTTCTAAAGGAAATGCATCACGAAGTTTTGAGCCATTACGATTGCATGACGGTAGGTGAAGGCCCCGGAATAACGTTGGATAATGCGCTAAATTATGTGGGTAATGACAGGAACGAGCTACAAATGATTTTCCATTTTGGCCACATGTATATTGACAATGGTCCTGGAGGAAAATACGATCCGGTGGATTATGATTTGATAGATATGAAAAAAATCTTTACCGCGTGGGATGAAAAGCTGGCTCAAAAGGGCTGGGGCAGTATTTTTCTGGGGAATCATGATTTTCCACGAATCGTCTCGCGCTTTGGTAATGACATGAAGTATTGGGAAAAGTCGGCCAAGGTGCTTGCGTCACTATTGCTTTGTATGCGCGGCACCACTTTTATCTATCAAGGCGATGAAATAGGTATGACCAACGTAATTTATGAAAATATAGATGACTACCGCGATATTGAAACGCTCAATAGCTGGAAGGATGCATTAACCTCAGGCAAAGAAAGTAGTGCCATGCTATCACTCATCCATAGGCAAAGTAGAGATAATGCACGTACACCTATGCAATGGTCATCAGGTAAAAATGCCGGCTTTAGTGAGGTAGCTCCCTGGATTGGCATAAACCCGAACTTTGCCGCCATAAATGTGGAACAGCAAATGAAAGATGAGAAATCCATTTTGACGTACTATCGAAAGATGATTGCTTTCCGCAAAGCAAATAATGCCTTAGTTTACGGAGATTATAATTGTATTTTAGAAGAGGATCCGGAATTATATATTTTTGAGAGAAGCTACAAGGGAGAAGTATTTCTGGTTATGCTGAATTTTTCGGAGAAAATGAGAGAAATTGACGCAGGCTTTTCAGAAAATATGACAGAAGAAATTGGTAATTATGAAGAGGCAATTGGCCTACACCAATTACGTCCGTGGGAAGCTAAAGTACTGAAAGGTGCAAGAAGGCAATTATAGTTTGTTTATAATGGCGTTTACCATTTTTTAATTGTGGTAGCTTGCTATTTATAGCAGTAAGGTCGGTACTTTGCAAACGTCAGACCTGTTCCTTACGGTTATACGTTAATATCAAGTTTATTTGCAAAGCGATTTAAATGGGTTATCCTGATATATAATTCAAATATTATATGACTAGTAATTCAAACCAAATGCTGTGGGGCATCGACCTTGGCGGAACAAAAATTGAAGGCGTTGTACTCAAATCGAGCCTCCAGCCGGAGGTGCTTTTGCGCGAACGAATTCCAACCGAGGGCGAGAAAGGCTACGACCATGTACTAGCGCAGCTTAAATGCTTAATTGAGCAAATGGAAGGCAAGTTAGGCCATAAAATGATGCATGTAGGCATAGGAACACCCGGTGTTACCGATCCGTTGACACAGCTTTTGAAAAACAGCAATTCCACGCACCTCAATGGAAAACCTTTTAAAAAGGATATAGAAGATTTACTACAGCGCAAAGTTAGCATGGCTAATGATGCCAACTGCTTTGCCATTGCCGAGGCCTCCATGGGTATTGTTAAAGAGAAAGCGCCTACAGCCAAAACAGTATTCGGAATTATTATGGGCTCAGGAGTGGGTGGCGGCTTGGTGGTAAACGGACAAATTATTGAAGGTTTACATGGTATAGGTGGCGAGTGGGGACATAATTTTCTTGACGATTCAGGAGGCGATTGCTATTGCGGTAAACAAGGCTGCGTAGAAACTATACTTTCAGGTCCTGCCTTGCAAAGATTTTACACTTCCCTTTCCGGTAAAGAAATGTCGCTAAAAGAGATAATGGACAATAAAAATAAAGAAGAAGCTGCTATGCAAACCTACAATCGGCTAATACACTTTTTTGGCAAGGGCGTATCTTCTATCATTAATATGCTCGATCCGGACGCAATAGTTATTGGAGGTGGCGTAGGAAATATTAAAGGCCTTTATACCGATGGCGTACAAGCTGTGGCAGCAAATACTTTTAACCCAACTTTAAGAACACCTATACTAGCTCCTAAACTGGGCGATAGTGCCGGAGTATTTGGTGCAGCATTTCTGAATGCTTAACATACGCCATCAAATCAAAATGTTTATATTTGCAGCATTAAAAGTTTAACTTTTAACATAAATTGATTTAGCTAGTAACTACTCAAACAATACTAGCATGATTTATAGTGACGTTAGTAAATAAAAATAATCGAATGGACCACCTAATAGCACCTTCCGTACTAGCAGCCGATTTCGCCAACCTACAAAGAGACGTAGAAATGTTGAATAACAGTGCAGCAGACTACATCCATATTGATGTAATGGATGGTGTTTTTGTTCCTAATATTTCTTTCGGCTTACCTGTTTGTGAGGCCATTTACAAACATGCCCAAAAACCGCTTGATGTTCATTTAATGATTGAGAAGCCCGAGAATTATATACAAGCTTTTCATGACGTGGGTGCTGCTACAATTTCTGTCCATTATGAGGCAACTAACCATTTGCATAGGCTTTTACAGCAAATCAAAGAATTAGGACTCAAGGCTGGGGTAGCCATAAACCCACATACTAACGTGCAACTTTTGGAGGATACAATTATGGATATTGATCTGGTCTGTATGATGTCGGTCAACCCGGGTTTTGGTGGGCAAAAATTTATTGAGCAAACCTATACCAAAGTTAAGCGCCTAAAAGAAATAATTGTTGATGCTGGTGCCTCAACCTTAATTGAAATAGACGGAGGAGTAAACATTGACAATGCGCCAAAACTGCTAGAAGCAGGTGCAGATGTATTAGTAGCCGGAAGCTTTGTTTTTAAATCAGAAAACCCCATTAATACTATTCAGGAATTGAAGAACGTTGGTTCATAAAATCCTTTAATGCAATATTTCAAATATTTCTCTTTTATCATTATATACTATTTAGGCAGCTCAGGTTATGCACTCGGGCAGAATCAGTTGGTCGGTAAAATACTGACGAAAAAGGAGTTACAGCCAATTACGGAAGCCACCATTCAGGTGCTTGGCACAACAGACAATGCTGTTACCAATCAAAACGGTGTTTTCAAACTTAACATTACGCCATCAGATAAGACTATACTAGCCATCAGCCATGTGGCTTATATAAACAGGGAAGTAAAGCTCGCCTTTCCATTGCCCGATACGCTCATCATTACGCTCGAAAAGGAAAAACTCTTTTTAAACCAAGTGGATGTGAAGGGAGACATAATCAGGGACTTGCCTCAAGGTAATTTGCAGCCACTTACACCGCTTAGCGTTAACCAGATAGCTACTCCTTTTAATGAGTTTAGCCAATTAGTAAATACCCTGCCAGGTGTGGTGTCAAATAATGAATTAAGCAGTTCTTATGCGGTAAGAGGAGGTAATTTCGATGAAAACCTGATTTATGTGAATGGCATTGAAATTTACCGGCCGCTTTTGGTACGAGCCGGACAGCAAGAAGGGCTGAGTTTTATCAATCCGGATATGGTAGCAAGCATAAAATTTTCCGCAGGAGGTTGGGAAAGCAAGTATGGTGACAGGCTATCCAGCAACTTAATGGTCAACTATAAAGAAGTGGAAAAAACTAGCGGCAACCTTAATCTTGGTTTACTGGGGGCTTCAGGTTTCGTAGCCACGCGCCTACCTAAAAATAGCAGCCTTTTAGTGGGCGTGCGCTATAAAAATGCCCGATATCTCTTTAATACGTTCGATACACAAGGAGAATACCTTCCGCTTTTTGTTGATGCGCAAGCGTTTTATAACAATAAGTTGAATGACAAAACTACTATTGATATTTTGGCCTCCATTGCGCAAAATGATTACTCAATAATTCCTGCCACGCGCGAAACAGACTTTGGTAATTTTCAACAAAAGTTAAGGTTTTTAGTGGTGTACGATGGGGCTGAATCCTTAAATTACAGCACGGTACAAGGAGGTATCAGAATAAAGCATTTTTTTACCGATCGTTTTAGGTCGGCACTCAGTGCCTCCGCTTTTACCACCTCCGAGTTTGAATACAGCAATACGGAAGGTTTTTATAGGCTGTGCGATGTGGACAGAGATATTAATTCCGATACTTTCGATCAGTGTATTAGCCAAAGGGGAGCAGGCAGTAATTTTCAATATGCCAGAAATTTATTGAATGCCTCGGTCTTTCAACTTTCCAACAGAAACGATTGGCAAATAAGCAGGCGGCATTTACTGTCTTTTGGAGCAGAGTATAAATATCAGGTGGTAGATGACCTGCTTGATGAATACGAGTTTACCGATTCGGCAGATTTTGTGCAGATAACCAGAGCGGTAAATAGTAACAATGAGTTATTCGCTAATTTTATCAATATTTACGCTCAGCATGAGTGGGAAATCAATACCAGAACTTTCCTCAATTATGGATTGAGGCTTAATTACGGTTCTAATACCGATGAATTGTTGTTGAGCCCGCGTATGAGCGTGCAACGAAAAGTGCATGCCGATAAATCCGGGCAGCTCACTTTTGCAGCAGGCATTTACAGGCAATTTCCTTTTTATCGTGAATTGAGAGATTTAAGCGGCAATGTAAATACGGATGTTAAAGCACAGAGCTCTTTGCACTTAGTCACCAACTACACAAAAAATTTGGAGCTTTGGTACCGTCCATTTCAGCTCACCGGTGCGGCTTATTATAAATACCATTTTAGCCTAATTCCTTATGATGTGGACAACGTAAGAATAAGGTACCGACCTGAACTAAATGCTGTTGGGTACGCCACCGGTGCCGATATTCGCTTAAGTGGTGAGTTCATTCCTGATACGGAATCCTGGTTGAGCTTAGGTTTATTATCCACCAAGGAAAACATAAAGGGGGATGGGCAGGGCTTTATAAGAAGGCCTTCCGATCAGCGCGTAACCGCCACCATCTTTTTTCAGGATCATTTTATAAATAACCCGAGTTTACGGGTTAACCTGAAATTACAAGTAGGTTCCGGCCTGCCATTTGGACCACCTAATAGCCTGGAAGCAAGAAACAGCTTTACCGGGGAATGGTACCGAAGAATGGATGTAGGCTTTTCTAAAGAGTTTGATTTGGATAAGTTGAAAGGTTTTAAATATTTTGAATCTTTTTGGTTGGGCGTAGATGTGCTCAACGTATTGGGTGTTTCAAACACCATTTCCTATTCGTGGATTGAAGATTTCAACCAGCAAAATTTTGCTATCCCTAACTCATTATCGGCAAGATTTTTGAATGTTAAAGGCATCGTTAAATTCTAACTTATTTCAATAATGAAGTACCTTTCTATACTTTCCCTTTGCCTGTTGCTATTTTTTAGCTGTAAAACTGTAAACACTTTGCCAACCGATGGCAGCAAACCCATTGATATTAGCGGAGGATGGAATGCTACCGATGCTGAAATTGCTATGGGAGAATTGTATCTGGAGTTCCAGCAGTCTGCTTGGTACAAAGCCAACATAGCCGGAAGTACGTCACCAAGAAAGTTATTTATAACCGGCTTTAATGTGAGCTTAAACAATGCCGCTTACCAACAAAAAGTACTCAAAAGTGAACTTGCAGAGGAGTTAAAAAAGGATGAGCAAAATTCAATTTTTAAACAAGCAAAAACGAGACTTTGCAGACTATGTCTTTAGTGGAAATTTGGGTATTGAAAATGAAAATGCAGCTGATAATTCCGTTACTTACAAGCTTACTTTAGAACTGAAAAATAAGTCAGCAGAAACAGTTTGGTCTAAATCGGATTACATTAAAAAATTTCTTTCTAACTAATGTGAGGCCGAATCTGAGATATCGAAGACACATTAAATTACCTGAGTAGTTACAAGATTTTTAATAGAAAAGTCACTCTGGAAGAGTTTATATTTTAGCTAAGGAGATTATAAAACGCAGTAAATGGAAGTGAAGAAACTGCTAGTAATTAGCTCTTTAATGCCACGGTAGCCTTGGTTTGTGACACAAAAAAAAACATACTATAATGTAATACCGTGCACACTCTTCTGACCTGAGCGGTATATTACTACTAAGTTAAAGCGGTTGCACGTTTGCAGATGATAACACCTGCAAAAGGGAATTATTATATTAAAAGGCGTATCTTCTTTGTAAGGAGGTATCTGGCACAAATGCACTGCCCAAACTGCCGGTTATTCCGAATTACATTTTCTGGAGTAACCAGAGAATTGATGCCAGCCATAGGCTGGTCACCCTTTGGATGAAAGTATCTGTTGTAAGCTTACAAACCGCTAATCGTAGTTAGCGAGTAATCGATATGAGTGACGCTATAAATCTAAGTTGGTATAACCTTCTTTTTAACTCGGTATGGCTTATTACTCAAAGATTTTTTTGAAGCGTTGAATTAGGAGCAAAGAGATAAGTAAACTACGTTTGCTTCAACAGATTCCTGATAATTTTTCCGCCTTTGCTACAAAATTTCTAGAATGACGCATTTCTTGGTTAGTTGGGAGTTTTCTTCTTTATATTGCACTTTGCTCGAGCCGTCATTCCTCCGCCAGCTGGCGGAGGAATCTGTTCTATTCAAGCACAGCTTGAATTAGGCATTTATTCTTTCATTTTCTTTTAATACACGTAGCCCTGTTCCTCAAACTGCTTGCAAATATTGGCTCAAAATATAAAAAATATAGAAAGCGATAGCTTTCTGGTAATAGATTCCTTCGCCAGCTGACGGAGGAATGAACGATTGTATGATGCACCTTTATAAATCTAAATTGGTATAACATGAATTTTAAACTAACTATTTTGATTTTAGGCTTATGAGCAAAATCAATTCCCTTTTTCAACACCAATAAGCTGCTTTAGCCTATTAACAGTAGTTGATGAATTACCCACAAAAATATTACCATTGACAATAAAAACCGGTCTTTTCAGAAAAGTATAATCCTTCAAAAGATAAGCCTTGTACTCGTTTTCGTCTAAGTTTTTCTCTTTCAAGCCCATTTCCTTATACTTTCTGGCGCGTTTGTTGAAGAGCGCTTCGTAAGACTCCGTAATAGCGTACAGCTCTAATAATTGCGATTCATCGAGCGGGTTTTTCTTGATATCTACCACCTCAAAGTCATCTAATTTCATTTGGCTCATTATCCTTTTACAAGTATCACAGGTGCTCAAATAGTAAACTGCTTTTCTCATTTCTCTCTATTTTGATGATAAAGTAAAGAAAATATTTGCCTAAGCCAACAAAAGCTATTAAATCGGGGTTTAGTAATTAAATAAAAAATAAAGAGTTTAATATGATGAAGAAAATGTTGAGAAATGGGATAATCGCTATTGTAGCTATTCTTAGCCTAAATGCACAGACTGTTAGTGCACAAGAGAGTGAAATTTCTGATGAGTCACTTTATAACTATGCATTATTAATGCAGGTAGTTGAGCAAATGAAGGCTGAAATTAGCACTGCGGTTCAGACCAGAATCGATGCGCAAGATGGCTTCGATGGCAAGAGATATAGTGAGTTAGCCAGTGCAGGTGATGATGCTGCAAAGCTGAAGGCCAAAGGTGCTAATGAATTTGAAGTAAAATTTATGGCCATTTTGGTAAAAGAACAAGAAGATAGAAAAGATGCCATCAAAGAAGTATTAAATATTTTGGCGCAAAAAATGGTGGGCGTAGCTAACTACAAAGCGGTAAAATCTGCCTTATCGAGCGATGATGCTGTAAAAGCAAGATATGAAGCAATTGAAAGTAGAATAGCTCCTGCTGAAGGTGCTTAGGTAAGCTTAAATAAATAGAAAGACTTTAAACAAACAAAACCTTTTGCCAGTGAGCTATCACTGAGCAGGAGGTTTTTTTTATTCCCTTTTTGTTTTCTTACAGCGTCAAATTATTGTTTTTATCTTTCTAATATATGATTTACAGCAATAAGGTCGGTACGTTGCAAACGCAGACCTGTTCTCAGCATTAAGGTCGGTACGTTGCAAACGTCAGACCTGTTCTCAGCAATAAGGTCGGTACATTGCAAACGTCAGACCTGTTCTCCGCAATAAGGTCGGTACGTTGTAAACGTCAGACCTGTTCTTTACTGTAAAGTAATAGCCTGCATAAGCCATCCACATGTCATACCTCTACGAGGTACCGACATTCGGCAATTCATGAATCTTATAATTTTTTGGCTTGAAACCTTTCTGTTTGCTGCTCAATAACTCATTTCTACAATTTCTTTAGCCATTGCGGGCCCAACTTTTTGTCGCTCTCCCAAACCTTGCCAGTTGCGCTCATCAAAACGATTATACACAATAGCAGCCGTATCTTCAAAATCATCGGTGTAGTCCGATAGCTTAGTATCTATTGCTAATGATTTAAAGAAAGCCTCCGTTTTCTCAATGGCCAATTCTGCTATTTCGCTATCGCTGCCGCCTGTAATACCCCAGACGCGCTGGCCGTACTGAACAAGTTTATCGAGCTTATCGGCTTTCAGTTTTCGGTAAAGCGATGGAGCAATAATGGCTAAAGTGCGTGCATGGTCAATGCCATGTAAAGCAGTTAGTTCATGGGCTATCATATGCGTGGCCCAATCGGTTGGTACGCCCAAGCCGTAGCAGCCCATTAAGTGCCATGGTGGCACACCACATAAATTCTCCGGCTAGGTGCCTATCGGAAGGATTTTCAATCACCTTAGGAGCAATTTCTACAATAGTTTGGAGAATGCCCTCGGCCAGTCTATCTTGTAAAAACGCATCATGTTTATAAGTTAGGTATTGTTCCATGGTGTGCGTAAAAGCATCTACCAAACCATTGGCTATTTGTCTTTTAGGCAATGAGGCTACCACAGCAGGATCTAAAATAGAGAAAACCGGAAAATACTGTGGCCCACCAAAAGTTCTCTTCTGCTTCGTTGCTGCTTTTGTCACTACAGCCCCGGAGTTCATTTCCGAGCCCGTAGCCGGCAGGGTTAACACTGTCCCAAATGGCACCACCTTTTCTTGCTTACGCGCCTTCATCTGTTCCACCAGTCCCCATTCATCACCCTCGTAATGTATAGCTGCCGAAATAAATTTACATCCGTCAATTACCGAACCACCGCCAACAGCCAATATAAAGTCGATGTGTTGCGCTCTACCAATTTCTACCGCGCGCATTAATGTTTCGAAGTGCGGGTTGGGCTCAACACCGGAAAATTCAGTTACCTTAAATGATTTTATAGCTGCAATTACCTGATCGTAAATACCATTATTCTTAATGCTTCCACCACCATAAACCAAGAGTATTTTTGCTCCTTGAGGAATATTATCGGATAATTTCTTTATTTCACCTTCTCCGAATATGATTTTGGTTGGGTTCTTAAACTCAAAATTGTTCATAATTTTTGTTTGATTAATTGCAGTAACAAGCCAAATTTTTTATTGTTTCTACTAAAAATTAAAC
The DNA here is from genome assembly GCA_963832285.1 of uncultured Cytophagales bacterium. Taxonomy (GTDB): domain Bacteria; phylum Bacteroidota; class Bacteroidia; order Cytophagales; family Cyclobacteriaceae; genus Marivirga. The sequence continues at coordinate 1,211,266 of CAWHTP010000008.1, read as the reverse complement.
CATAGAATAGTTAACTTTAGTCCTATAAAAATTTTAGAATATTAGTATTCAAATGAATTGGTATAGCTACACTTTCCTATTTTTTATTTCGCTCTTTTGCTCCTGCAAGGCTCCAAGCCAACAAAATAAGCTGGTTGATGATATAATAACCTCTTTGGAAGCGTCAGAAACTAAATATTTTAATTTTATTTATACAAGAGAAAATCCTTTGATACGAGAGGAGATTAGCCTTCAAGGAATTTCCACTTTAAAGAAGAACAAACAGCGGTATGTAAGCAATGCGTACTTCAAGCTTAACGAAAATACCTCACTTACTTATTTACAACTTATTGCCGATGGCGACACTATTTTACATCAGGTAAAAAGCAATATATTTACTGAACCGGCAGTATTGCAGCTGCGCGATTCCATTTATAGCCCATTAATGATTGATCCCGAGTGGCTACATAGGCTGCTCGATCAATCAAATAACATTGTTTTAATAGATAATGCCGACAAGGAACAAGTAAGCATAAACATTACTACTAAAGAAAAAAATGTTTCTTTAGTTTGGTTGAAAAAAGAACAAAGCATTGCTAGCCTTAGCGTGGAGGTGCTTCATGATAACGAAATAGCAGAAATTCACCGCTGGAAGTTCAGCAGACTTACACAAGGCAACTATCAATTTTTAGCAACTGATAAAGCGGAAGAGATAAAGAGGCAGCCGGAAAATTTTTTATGAGCCACCTAAAAATTGGAAAACGCGAGTGAATAGCTTATTTTTCAATATAAAAAACAAAACATGTTTAGTGAAGCAGAAATCGCAGTAATAAACGATAATAAAGACGTTCAAAAAGTAGTTGAAACGCTAAAAGTGGCTTTTTTGAAGAAGGAGGCAGAGTATTTTGAAATTAGTCCCCATAATTTCCTGTCCCTAATTTTTCTAAGTACAGCCGTTGGTAAAGCTATGGCCAATGACAGTATTAGCTTTGGAGAAGAAATGTCTCTACAAAAAAAGGCGCGACAGCTCTCAAAAGGTGGCTTTTTCCTCACAAAAGATCCGGTGGCTGACGGCATGAAATATTTGATTAAAAGCTTCAGCGATTGGGAAAACGAATTCTATAAAGCCATATATGATATTTTTCATATCCTTTTTGATGAGGCTACCATTGAACGTGCTAATAATCCGGATTTGGGATACGAAGACAGAGTGATGAATGCACCATACTTAATGGTGAGATTTCTTTCCTCCCTATTTTTGGAACGAGACGATGATATTCTGAATCCCGGAAAGATTAAGAAAATCGAATATGAGAAAATAAAAGAAATAGGTAAAAAAATTGGTTTCTCTGAGCTACATATTTTTGAGGAATTCCTTAATAAATACGAACTAAAGTAGTTCTGCTTATGCCTTTAGCATAATTGTTGTATCTTTACTTTTTAAGAAACAATTGCGGTGGCCATATCGCTTTTTATGAAGAAAGTATTATCATTTCTACTCATATTTATTGGCTTTCAAAGCATCGGTTTGGCACAGGTTTTTAATCCCTGGGGTCCACCGCCCAATCACAAAGATTTCAAGCCTGGTTTATTCCGAAAATTACTTTCACATGTATCAGGCGAGGTGGGTATTGGGTATGCCAATACACGCTATTTTCAAAACCTTGATAGTTACCAACTTTACAGCGGAAATAATCAATTACTCTTATTGGCACAGGATTCAACCGGTGGGCAAAATGTGGGTATTTACAATTGGTTGAACAAGCCAATGATTTCCGATACCTTTAGCATTACCAATGCAAACACTTTTGTGTTGGGTACCGAAAATGATCCTGATGGCGAGTACCTTATTCAACAGGGGGACAAAAGATTAAGAGGTGGCGGTAGTGCCATCCCTATCCACATAAAAGCTACTATTAACTATTGGCGCGTAAGGGTGGGCGGAGGTGCTACCTTTGAACTTAATACCCGGGCTAATATGCGGCTTAAAGGGTATCCTGATTATATTGAAAATTACCAATCTGATTTCCGTACCTTTTTTACGCAAAAATACTACTTCACCGCAGGCTTTCGTTATTTCGACTGGTGGGATTATTCGTACTTTGTGGATGTGGAGTATGGTCAATTCAAATTGTCTGATAATGCTTTTCCGTCAGGCAACGTTGCGCGCAGCAAATATTGGAATATTAGCTTACCCATTGAAAAGAATTTATCGGAATATTTTAGTGTTGTGCTGAGGCCATCCATAGATTTAAAGTCTATACAAACCGGCCTGCCAAGTGGAGAAGCGTTGAAGACCAAAATGTGGAACGTGCAACTGCAAGCAGGAATCAGGATAAGCCTGCCTGTTTATCCCAAATGTCCCATTAGCAATTGCGAGGCCCAGAAAGATCATATACATATAGACAAAAAATTTAGGGGGCAACCTATTTATAAGGTGCAGAATCCTAAAGTAGGTGAAAACCATCGGAAAATGAATAGAGGCAAAAGAGGTGTTTTTAGCTTTTTGAAACCTCAATGAAATGATTAATTTTGTTTCCGCTTAGATATTGATAGTAAAACAAGCACGTAATATTTAGCTCAAAGTAACACAATGGCAGAAGGAGAAAATGAGAATATAACCCCGATTTTTATCGAGGAGGAGATGAAAGTAGCCTACATTGATTATTCAATGTCGGTAATAGTTTCCAGGGCTTTGCCCGATGTTAGAGATGGATTAAAACCGGTGCATAGGCGTATCCTTTACGGAATGCAAGATTTAGGGTTAGCTTATAACAGACCCTACAAAAAATCCGCCAGAATAGTTGGTGAGGTTTTAGGTAAGTACCATCCCCATGGTGATTCTGCTGTGTACGATACCATGGTACGTATGGCGCAGCCCTGGTCGTTAAGGTATCAAATGGTTGATGGCCAGGGAAACTTTGGTTCCATCGATGGCGATTCACCGGCAGCTATGCGTTATACGGAAGCAAGGCTAAAGCGGATAGCTGAGGAAATGCTTTCTGACATCAACAAAAATACGGTTGATTTCCAGCCTAACTTCGATGATTCATTAAAAGAACCATCAGTTTTACCTGCTAAGGTGCCCAACTTACTTCTAAATGGCGCTTCGGGCATTGCAGTAGGGATGGCCACCAATATGGCTCCTCACAATTTAACGGAGGTAGTGAATGGTATTAACGCCTACATCGATAATGAAGAAATAGAAATTTCCGAGTTGATGGAGCATATCTCTGCTCCGGATTTTCCGACAGGAGCGATGATTTATGGCTACCAAGGCGTGCGATCAGCTTTTGAAACAGGGAGAGGCCGCATAGTAATGCGCGCCAAAGCTGAAATAGAAGTGCTCAAAACGGGCAGAGAGCAGATAATTGTGACCGAAATACCGTATATGGTCAACAAAGCTTCCATGATTGAGAAAACGGCCGGGCTTGTTAACGAGAAAAGAATTGAAGGCATTTCCGATATAAGAGATGAATCGGATAGAGACGGTTTGAGGATTGTTTACGACATTAAGAAAGATGCCATCCCTAATGTAGTACTCAATAACCTTTACAAATATACGCAGTTACAAACTTCTTTTAGTGTAAACAATGTAGCGCTCGTTAAAGGCAGGCCGGAAACGCTTAACCTGAAGGACATGATCAAGCACTACGTTGATCACAGGCATGATGTGGTAGTGCGCAGAACGCAGTATGAGCTGGATGAGGCACAAAAAAGAGCCCACATACTGGAAGGTTACCTCATTGCTCTGGATAACCTTGATGCGGTTATAAAACTAATCAGAGAGTCAAGGGATCCTGAAACAGCTAAGACCGGCTTAATGGAGAACTTTGAACTGTCCGAAATACAGGCGAAGGCTATTTTGGATATGCGTTTACAACGTTTAACAGGTCTGGAAAGAGAGAAAATTATTGCTGAATATGAAGAGATTAAGAAGTTAATTGATCATTTGGAGGCGATTTTGGCTAATGAAGAGCTCCGCATGCAAATCATTAAAGATGAATTGCAGGAAATGAAAGAACGTTACGGTGATGAAAGACGCACCGAAATAGTACACAGTGCCGAAGAGTTTACTGATGAGGATATGATTCCGAATGAAGATGTTGTGATCACTATCTCTCATCAAGGCTATATTAAAAGAACCCTTTTAACAGAATATAAAACACAAGGCAGAGGTGGAGTAGGCTCAAAAGGTGCCGGCTCTAAGAATGATGATTTTACAGAATTGTTATTTGTGGCTAAAACCCATAATTACCTGCTCATATTCACAGAATTAGGCAAGGTATTTTGGATTAAGGTGTATAGATTACCTGAAGGTTCTAAAATTGCTAAAGGAAGAGCCATTCAAAATTTAATAAACATTGAACCGGAAGACTCGGTAAGAGCAGTTATTAATGTGGATAACCTCACCGATGAGGATTACATCAACAATAACTTCCTGATGATGTGTACGAAAAAAGGTACTATTAAGAAAACCACCCTTGAGGCTTATTCACGGCCTAGAACCAACGGAATTAACGCAATAACCATTAATGACGGGGATAGGTTACTTGATGTTAAAATGACCAATGGGGACAATAACGTAATCATTGCTGCGCGTTCAGGTAGAGCTATCCGTTTCCATGAGAGCAATGTGAGGCCGATGGGTCGTACAGCGGCCGGGGTAAGGGGAATTACCTTAGCCAGTGAAGCAGACTATGTGGTTGAAATGGTTGCCATTACAAGAGAAAATGCTAATCTTTTGGTGGTTTCGGAGAAAGGGTATGGCAAAAGATCTGATATTGAGGACTACAGAACAACCAAAAGAGGCGGAAAAGGGGTAAAAACCTTGAATGTTACTGAAAAAACCGGACAGTTGGTTTCAATAAAAGAAGTGATTGATACGGACGATTTGATGATTATTAATAAGTCCGGCATCACCATCAGGTTAAAAGTTGGCACACTTCGTGTAATGGGAAGAGCAACTCAAGGCGTAAAGCTGATAAGAGTTGGGGAAAATGACAGCATTTCTTCTGTAGAGAAAATTGAAAGACTTGAGGGAGACGATGAGCTAGAAGAGGATATTGATAATACGGAAGGCCCTGCTGATGAAGAAACGGGTGAAATAAGAACAATAATTGTAATAATTGTTTAATATAAATAGTAGATAATAAAAACTGACAAAATAAAACTGAGATGAAACGATTAACTTTATTTTTTGCGCTAATGCTAAGCATAAGTTTAACTTTTGCACAAAACTCGAATGTACGAAAAGCTGAGAGCGCGCTGGAAAATGGCGATTTGCAAGAAGCTAAGCAACTAATTGACGAAGCCGCTAAGCACGAGAAAGACCTTTGAAGATGGTAAAACATGGTTTGTTACGGGGCACCGTTTATCAAAATATTGTTAAGAAAGAGTACAGTAAGCAGGCCCTCATGGAGGCAGTAAAGAGCCTTGAAAAAGTGAAGGAACTTGAAAAAGAGGGTGCAAATTATTACACATTAACTGACTTAAAACTTCAGGAAATTTGGGGAAACTATGTTAATGTTGGCTCCACAGCTTATGGTGAAGGCAATTTTGAAGAAGCCGTGAAAGCTTTTGAAAAGGCATTAGTAGTAATCCCTGAAGATACAACAGCTACGCTCTATGCAGGTATTGCTGCTCAGCAATCGGAGGATAATCAAACAGCCCTGAAATACTACTACAGGCTGATCGATCTTGATTACCATGAACCTGATATTTACGGAAGTATTATTTCTATTGAGCGGTACCAAAATGAAGACATAGACAAAGCCATAGAAGTAGTACGCATGGCTCAAAAGAAGTTTCCTGAAAATGATGCTTTTGCTAAGCAGGAGATTAATCTATTAATTTCTGCGGAACGAACAGACGAGGCAAAAGACAAATTGAACGAAGCCATTGAAAAGGAGCCAAATAACGCTAACTTATATTTTAATCTTGGTTACTTGTATGAAGAGCTAAACCAACCTGAAAAGGCGGAAGAAAGCTACAGAAAAGCCGTAGAAATTGATCCTGAGTATTTAGATGCCAATTATAACTTAGCTGTTTATTATTATAATATTGCTGCCGATCTTTTTACCCAGGCTGCAAATATGGATTTGAAAACCTACCAAAAAGAAGGTAAAAAATTAGAGAAAGAGGCTGAAGTTTATCTTAAAAAGGCACTTCCTTACTTTGAAAAAGCACGTGAAAAAGCACCTCGAAGAATTGGCTATTTTAGAAACATTGCAAATTGTTTATTCAAGACTAAAAATGAATGACAAAGCAATGGAAGTGATGGATAAAGATTGATGAGGTAAAAGCTGCCAAGGAAACTGAAGAAGCAGGAGGGGAATAAGCATAAACATATTTTAATTTGGAAGGTTACAAGAGACTGTAACCTTTTTTTTATTTAAAATATGATGGAGTTAGAGAAAGCCACTCTGGGAGCGGGATGTTTTTGGTGTATAGATACTGTGCTTAGAAAGCTCAAAGGTGTTGAAAAAGTTACTTCCGGTTTCTCAGGAGGTTTTATCAAAAATCCGCCTTACAGAGAAGTAGTGGAAGGTAGAACCGGCCATGCCGAGGTAGCTGAAATTGAGTTTGATCCCACAGTAATAACCTACAAAGAGATATTAGAAGTCTTTTGGCAGGTACATGACCCTACCACGCTAAACCGACAGGGTGCGGATGTGGGAACGCATTACAGATCTATTATACTAACTCATAGCACAGCACAAGAGATAATAGCTAAGGACATGCTGGTAACATTGGATCAGTCGGAGATTTTTGACACTCCGATAGTGACGGAAATTAAGCCTTTCGAGGCCTTTTACCCGGCAGAATCCGTGCATCAGGACTTTTATGCTAATAATGGCGGTATGCCCTACTGTAGCTTTGTGATTAAGCCTAAAATTGATAAGCTGAAAAGACTTTTTGCGGATAAGCTCAAAAATTAAAGACGGTGATTGAGGTGATTATATAAGAAGCACCATCTTTGGTGTCGCCATTCCTACACTTAGCGCAATTAAGCGAGATGACACACAATTTCGCAATAGCGTTGATCAACTTTGTGCAGCATTTAGACTCAAGACCATCAGCTTTGAGCAAGATGGCCTTAGAATCGAAGCATTTATAGCAATCTACTCAGACTAACACCTTCTGCTTGCGCAGCTCCTCATCAAAAATGGTGCTGTCAGCAGCAAAATCGTGAATAAGAGACATATTCATCCTGTCAGTTAAGCTTTCAGAATAATGTACTTTTTTTATTATACCGTACTCATCCACTAGAAACTCGGCAGGAATGGTGTTGATAGATTCGCCATCCTTCATGGGGTGCATAGGCACGCCTTGTCTTTTCGCCTTGAAAGCCGTTTGCACAAATGTAGTAATATGACTCATTGCAGATTTTGTGGCTGACGACTCCAGACCATACATGTCGTAAATAGTTTTTTCGGGATCAGAAATTAGCGGAATAGGTGATACTTCTTCATGAAAACTGCTGCGCAACAATATTTTTTGAGGCGATTCAAAAAAGAAAATCATTTCGAGTCCCTTAGCCTTCAGTTCTTCATGAACTTTAGTGAGCGTATGCACCCTTAAATTGCAAAATGGACAGCCTGCATGTCTAAAAAACCCTATCAGCATTTTTTTGCCAATATAATTTTCTAGGTTAATTTCCCTGTTAAAAATATCTATTTTGTTAAAAATTGGTGCTTTAATATCAGTAGTTAGTCTCATTAAATTATTAATTTATTTGTAGATACACTTACTACAAAAATACCTACATAGTTTTAAAATAGATGCTCCTATTTGAAACTATTAGACCAACATCCATTTACTATCGTCTTGGTACTATTTCAACCGCATGAAAACTTCAACTAAATAGGTCGTCTATTTACTAAGCCCTACAAAGGGCAACGCTATGGTATGGATATAAAAGTTAAAACCACTAAGTTTGGAATAAATTACTACCAGAATTTGACTAATTAATGTGTTTAAAAAGAAATATTCTATGCTTTGTACTGGTGCTGCTCTTTATAATTTCTTGTGCGCAAAAGAGAGCCGATGAAGCAAATCAAGAGACCACGCTCAAAATTACTCACAGAGCAATTTCCAGTGCTCCCCAGGGTATGGTTAGCATCCCGGCCGGAAAGTTTTTAATGGGTGCGAAAAGCAATCAGGCTTATGATGATGAGTTTCCTAAGCATGAGGTTCAGGTATCTGAATTTTATATGGATGCAACCGAAGTTACCAACGCAGCATTTGCGGCATTTGTAAAAGCCACCGGCTACGTTTCTATTGCGGAGCGCAATATCGATTGGAACGAAATGAAAAAGCAAGTACCTGAGGGAACTCCCAAACCGGCTGATTCATTGCTTATGGCCGGCTCGCTGGTGTTCCACGCAACGGATGGCCCTGTGGATTTAAATAATTATAGCGAGTGGTGGCGTTGGGTTATTGGTGCTGACTGGCGCCATCCGGAAGGTCCTACCAGTACTATTGAAAATAGAATGCAACACCCTGTTGTGCATATTGCCTGGGAAGATGCGCAGGCCTATGCTACATGGGCAGGCAAGCGTTTGCCAACAGAAGCGGAGTGGGAATGGGCTGCTCTAGGAGGTAATAAAGGTGCTAAATACCCATGGGGTAATGAAAGTCCGGAGCAGGCAACCGACAAAGCAAATTTCTGGCAGGGGAGCTTTCCTTATCAAAATTATGTGCTGGACGGTTACGAAATTACCGCTCCGGTAAAATCATTTCCTCCCAATGGCTACGGACTTTACGACATGGCCGGTAATGTTTGGGAGTGGTGCGAAGATAGATATGATGCAAATGCTTACAACAATTATAGAAAACAGGGCACTGTAAAGAATCCGCAAGGCTCTGCTACCTACTTCGATCCGCGCGATCCGTATGCAGAGAAACACGTAGTTCGTGGTGGCTCTTTTCTCTGTAACGATAGCTACTGCAGTGGCTACCGTGTTTCACGCAGAATGAGCACCTCAAAAGATTCGGGCTTAAACCATACCGGTTTCAGGTGTGTGCAGGATCTTGGAGAGGAGTGATTGACTAAAGTTTTTTTTAGTACACATCCAAGCCGAACATAGCGTCAAAAAACAGTTGATTAATAATTTACTGGTTATTGCGAGCCCTCAACTTATCTGAGCTAAGTTAGAGGCGTGGCAATCTTATAATCATCGAAGATCCTCTTTAATGGAAGTAACCATTTATTGGTAATAGTTTTAAAACAAAAAAAGCCTCTCAAATGAGAAGCTTTTAGCGGTCCGGACGAGACTCGAACCTGTCTGCTTCAGGCAGGCTCGCGACCATCCCGATGAGAATAGGAACTTGCTAACCATCTGAAATGCAATGGTCTAAGTATTTTTTTTTGATTATCGAGGATTGAATTAAACGAATACGATCCTTTGAACTCGCCAATGGAGGTGTCAAACGATCTAAATGGACGCTTGAACTAAGGTTGCCTAAACGAACCGGAGTAGGACACATCCAAGCCGAACATAGCGTCAAAAAACTGTTGATTAACAATTTACTGGTTATTGCGAACCCTCAACTTATCGAAGATAAATTAGAGGTGCGGCAATCTTATAATCATTGAAGGTCCTCTCTACTGGAAGTTACCATTTATTGGTAATAGTTTTAAAACAAAAAAAGCCTCTCAAATGAGAAGCTTTTAGCGGTCCGGACGAGACTCGAACCTGTCTGCTTCAGGCAGGCTCGCGACCTCCCGATGAGAATAGGTACTTGCTAACCATCTGAAATGCAATGGTCTAAGTATTTTGTTTGATTATCGAGGATTGAATTAAACGAATTCGATCCTTTGAACTCGCCAATGGAGGTGTCAAACGATCTAAATGGACGCTTGAACTAAGGTTGCCTAAACGAACCGGACTAGTACACATCCAAGCCGAACATAGCGTCAAAAAACTGTTGATTAACAATTTACTGGTTATTGCGAGCCCTCAACTTATCTGAGATAAGTTAGAGGCGTGGCAATCTCATAATCATCGAAGGTTCTCTTTAATGGAACTAACCATTTATTGGTAATGGTTTTAAAACAAAAAAAGCCTCTCAAATGAGAGGCTTTTAGCGGTCCGGACAGCTCGCCGGACTGCACGCAGCATCTGACCAACTGCTACCGGACCTCAATTTTCATTCCTATTTTAAGTCCTGATGAAACGTCATTGGCTGACCTTCTCGATGCAATCGGGATATGCTAACCAACTGTCCCGATAGCTATCGGGAACCGGACCAATATTTCAAAATTGTTTCATTCTTATTTTAATGTCCTGATGAAACGTCATTGGCTGACCTTCTCGATGTGAATCGGGATATGCTAACCAACTGTCCCGATAGCTATCGGGAACCGGACCAATATTTCAAAATTGTTTCATTCTTATTTTAATGTCCTGATGAAACGTCATTGGCTGACCTTCTCGATGCGAATCGGGATATGCTAACCAACTGTCCCGATAGCTATCGGGAACCGGACTATTTACTGTCTCCTTACCGCCTTTCCGATAAGGTGATGCAAATGTAGGTGCATATTTTTTATTTGCAAAGGCTTGATAGAAATTAATTTTAAAATAATAGCACAGTTCTCAGGCCTCCTAAACACTTGGCTGAATTACCGTAATTTATAAAATTAGCTTATTTCTTTTTTCTATTGGTTTAAAATTTAACTTTATAAAAAACAGCGGATTATATCTATTTTACATGTGGGTTCAATAATTAATGCTAATTTTACCGATTCAAACAAATCAGTAGTATGCTTTTGGAATTTGAAAAACCTATTGTTGAATTAGAGAATAAACTGGCCAGCATGAAAGCCCTCGCAGTAGACAGTGAGGTGGACATAAGCGATGCCATTTCAAACTTAGAACAAAAAATTGTGTCCTTAAAAAAAGAGACATTTCAAAATTTAACGCGCTGGCAGCGGGTGCAGCTTTCGCGCCATCCTGATAGACCTTACACTTTAGATTACATTTACGAAATTACGGACGATTTCATTGAGCTGCATGGTGATAGAACCGTAGCCGATGACAAAGCCATGGTAGGTGGTTTTGGTTCTATTAACGGGCAATCGTATATGTTTATTGGCCAGCAGAAAGGTAGAAATACCAAGCAAAGGCAGGAGCGTAACTTTGGAATGGCTAACCCTGAAGGTTACAGAAAAGCACTCAGGCTTATGAAAATAGCTGAAAAATTTAACAAGCCCATTGTCACATTTATTGATACACCTGGTGCGTTTCCCGGCTTAGAGGCAGAAGAAAGAGGACAGGGGGAAGCTATTGCCAGAAACCTCAAGGAGATGTTTATGCTCAAAGTGCCTGTAATCTGCATCATTATTGGCGAAGGTGCTTCCGGTGGTGCCCTGGGTATTGCCATTGGCGATAAAGTGTTAATGCTGGAAAATACCTGGTACTCGGTTATCTCTCCCGAATCATGCTCATCTATTTTATGGAGGAGCTGGGACTATAAAGAGCAAGCGGCAGAAGCCTTGAAGCTTACTGCGAACGACATGCTTACCAATAAGTTAATTGATGGCATAATACCTGAGCCGCTAGGTGGTGCTCATACCGACCCCACTAAAATTGCAGCAGAGGTTAAAAAACAGATCAGCAAATACTACAAAGAGTTATCAAAAAAGTCGGTAGATAAACGAATCGATGACCGTATAAACAAATTTAGCAAGATGGGTGTAACCCAATAGTGTAAATAATTTTATAGAGAGCCGCAGCCATGCGGCTTTTTTGTTTAGCAAATACCAATTTATGAAATTACATATCATTGAAACAGGTAATTTTAAATTAGATGGAGGCGCCATGTTTGGCGTAGTGCCTAAAGCCTTATGGAGCAGAACTAATCCGGCAGATGACAATAATATGTGTACTTGGAGCATGCGCTGTATGCTTATTGAAGAGGGCGACCAACTTATTTTAATTGACAACGGAATAGGAGATAAGCAAAATGAAAAATTTTTCAGTCATTTTTACCTCCATGGTGATGGTTCGCTTAATGATTCACTAAAAAAAGCCGGTTTTCATAAAAATGAGGTTACCGATATGTTTTTAACTCACCTGCATTTCGACCATTGCGGTGGGGGTGTAAGCTGGCAAGATGCAGACCATTCTAAGCTCGATATCGATTTTAAAAATGCCAAATATTGGAGTAATGAAGACCATTGGGCATGGGCCACTAAACCTAACGACAGAGAAAAGGCCAGCTTTCTTAAAGAAAATATTTTACCCATGCAGGAAAGCGGACATCTGCATTTTGCCAATGAAGGTACTCCGTCTCCCTTTAAACAGTTCGATATATTGTATGCTAACGGCCATACCGATAAGCAGATGATCCCCAAGATAAAGTATAAAGGCCAAACCATTGTTTTCGCTGCGGATTTATTGCCATCAGTAGGTCATATTCCGCTGCCTTATGTAATGGGTTATGACACGCGTCCGTTGCTCACGCTCGATGAAAAAGCCAAGTTTTTAAGTGAGGCAGCCGATGAGCAGTACATTATATTTTTGGAGCATGATGCACAGCACGAATGTTGCACGGTAAAACACACCGAAAAAGGGGTGAGGCTAGATAAAACCTTTAAGCTAAGCGAGGTATTATAAGCATGAACAACACATTATATGTACTTAATGCAACTCTTTTTAGTGACAGCTGTTGATATAGAGTAGCTAATCGAAGATATGAAAATAGGTTTTTCCTTTTCCGGGGGTGGGGCACGCGCATTTGCACACTTAGGTGTGGCTCAGGCATTGTATGAACATGAAATTAGGCCGCAGGTAATTTCAGGTACAAGTGCAGGAGCTATTGTAGGTGCTTTTTTGGCAGCAGGTTATTTACCTAAGCGTACTTATGAAATTATTTCGGAAATCCAGTTCTTGAAATATTTTAGACCTGCCATCTCCTTCAGCGCACTTATCAAATTGGAGAAAATATCGAAACTTCTACTAGAATATTTTCCGGAAAATAGCTTTGAGGCATTGGAAGTACCGTTAACAATAGCTGTTACCAATTATACCAAAGGCGAGATTAACTACTTCACTGATGGAGAACTGATAAAACCTATGCTTGCTTCTGCGAGCATTCCGGTGGTGTTTCAGCCAATAGAAATTAACGGGGACAAAATGATTGATGGGGGCATCATGAATAATATGCCGGCTAAAATTATTAGGGAAGATGTTGACTATCTAATTGGCATTAATTGTAACCCTGTAGCCAAAGAAGCATACGATATTAATGTAAAGAGTATGATGGAAAGGGTGTTGCTAATGGCCATAAATTACAACACGCACGACCACCGGCAGTATTGCGATTTATTTATTGAACCAAAGGCTTTGGATACCTACAAAGTTTTTGCCCTATCGAAAGCTAAAGAAATTTATAACATAGGATACGAGCATACCTCCAAACTGCTATCCGACAACCCAAACGTGCTTAAGCATTTATTTACTGCAACTACTAGTAAATAACAGAGGTACCTCTACCACTTATATACAAAGTATTCCTTTTATAGATAATTTTTAGGATTTATCATATTTAAATCGCTATTTATGAGCCTCTTAAACCAATAAGTCCTAAAAACTATGAACAAAATCTCAACATATGCTTTCGTTTTTCTTGTGCTTTCCGCAGTGGCATGTCAAAGCGATAAGGCGGAAACCGAAGAAAAAGCTGAATTATCTATCGATTTTGAAAAGTACACACTTCCAAATGGCCTGGATGTAATTTTGCATGATGACAAATCTGATCCCATTGTAGCCGTAGCCATTCAAATGCATGTGGGTTCTAACCGAGAAACTCCCGGCAGAACGGGATTCGCACACTTTTTTGAACACATGCTGTTTCAAAAATCTGAGAACGTGGAAGACGGTGCATTTTTCAAAAATATAGAAGATTTGGGCGGAACTTTCAACGGTGGCACCTGGTCCGATGGAACGGTATATTATGAAGTAGTACCTAAAGATGCGCTAGAGCGTATTTTATGGATGGAATCGGACAGAATGGGCTTTTTTATTAATGCGGTTACACAGAAAGACCTGAATGATGAAAAGCCAATTGTTAAAAATGAGAAGAGACAGCGTGTAGATAATACGCCCTATGGCCATAGAAGCTATGTAATTAAAAAAGCGCTCTATCCGGAAGGCCACCCATATAATTGGGAAGTTATTGGTGAGCTGGAAGACTTAGAGGCCGCCACGATGGATGATGTAAAAGATTTCTATGAAAAGTGGTACGGGCCCAATAATGGCACACTCGTAATTGCAGGAGATTTTGATAAAGCTGTTGTTAAAGATTGGATTGAAAAGTATTTCGGAGAGATTGAATCCCGTGGAGATGAGACACCGCTAGATCCTATGCCTGTAACGCTGGAGGCTACTAAAAAGCTATATCATGAAGATGAGTTCGCTAAAGTACCCGATTTGCGAATGGTTTACCCATCGGTGCAACAATACCACCCTGATAGTTACGCCTTAAGTGCATTAGGTGAAATTTTGAGCGAAGGTAAAAGAGCCGAATTATATAAAAAACTAGTGGAAGAAACAGAATATGCGCCAAACGTATTTTCTTATAACAGCGCAAGCGAATTGGCAGGTGAATTTATTATTGGTGTAAGAGCCAAAGATGCTATTGATCTGGACTCAGTACACGTTGCAATTATGGAAGCGCTAGACAATTTTGAGGAAAATGGTTTCTCCGATAAAGACCTGCAAAGGATAAAAGCAAGACAGGAAACGGATTTTTATAATGGCATTTCCAGCGTTTTAGGCAAAGCTTTTCAGCTTAGTAACTACAACGAGTTTGCCGGTGATCCGGGTTTTATAACTACTGACATTGAAAAGATATTAGCAGTTAGTAAAGAGGATGTGCTGCGTGTTTATGAGCAATACATTAAGGATAAACCCTATGTGCTAACAAGCTTTGTACCTAAAGATCAGTTAGACCTAATAGTGGACGGCTCGGAAAAAGCAGTGGTAAAAATTGAGGAAGTAGTACCAAATGAGCAGAAAGCAGAAGCGGTAACGGAGGAAATCACAGGTGCTAAAACTGCCAGCAAAATTGACCGGTCTGTAGAGCCTGCTTTAGGTGAAGCACCTTTAATAAATGCCCCTAAAATTTATGAAGCGAGCCTCTCCAATGGCATGAAAATTTATGGCATACAATCCGATGAGCTGCCATTAGTAAATTTAAGCATAAGAATTAAAGGCGGGCAGCTGTTCGATGATATGGAACTACCCGGTGTAGCCAACCTTATGACGGACATTATGCAAGAGGGCACAAAGAATAAAACACCCGAGGAATTGGAGGACGCTATAGGTCAGATAGGAGCAAGCATTAACATGTACACCAGCCAAGAATATATTACCATATCAGCTAATTGTTTAGCCAGGTATTTTGATCAGACGGTAGCACTTATTGAGGAAATGTTGTTGGAGCCGCGTTGGGATGCAGACGAATTTAGCAGAATAAAAACCCGACAGATAAATGACATCAAGCAGCGAAGCGCCAACCCCAATGCCATTGCTTCTTCGGTTTCCGATAAAATATTATATGGCGATGGACACATCTTCTCTAAGCCATTGGCAGGTACTGTACAGTCGGTTGAGAAAATCACAGTTGACGATCTGAAAGCGTATTATGAGAACTATTTTGCGCCAAACATCGCCACATTCAGCGTAGCGGGAAAAGTATCAGAAGGTGAAGTAGAGAAAGCTTTAAGTGGATTGAACGAAAAATGGGCAAAGAAAGAAATTAATATGCCAACATATACTATGAATGAGGTGCCTGAGAATGTGAAAGTCTATTTCGCTAATTTTGCTAATGCCAAGCAATCGGTAGTGCGGATACAGCGTATGGCGGTAAAAAGAAATGATCCTGATCATTTTGCACTAACTGTTGCTAATTATGGTTTAGGCGGAAATGCGGGTGCCGTCCTTTTTCAGGAATTGAGAGAAAAAAGGCAGTATACTTATGGTGCCTATTCAAATGTGGGCTCCAGTGATGAAAAAGCGCCTTTCAGCATGTATTCTAGCGTAAAAACGAACGTGACGCCAGATGCCGTAGCTGCCTTTAAAGAAGTGCTGATGCAATACATGGATGATTATGATTCGGCCGATTTGGAGAAAGCCAGAAGTGCCATGATCAGGCAGGAGGCAAGGGAATATGAGACGCTGTATGACAAACTTGGCATTCTGCAGTCTATCTCCACATATAACCTCCCTAAAGATTATATAAGACAAAACCAAGAAGCGCTAAAGGCATATACGGTAGAGGATATGAAAGCTGTAATGAGCAAATATATGAACCCTGATGAGCTATCATATTTTGTGGTAGGGGATGCTTCCACCCAATTAGAAGGTGTAAAAAAACTGGAAATAGGAGAGTTGGTTAAAGTGGATGAGGACGGTAATTCCGTTGATAACCAAATTGAGAAGAAGTGACAGCTTAACATAATTTAAAATTCATTGGTATTTACGTAATTACGTTAGCTTCAGTGCTATTTAACGTCCCACAAAAACCGTTTCATATCTATAGGACGACAGAAAAATCTTGCAAATTCCAGCCAATTTTTATTTCTTGGTAAACTGAAAATATTACTATTACTTAGTAACCAACAAATTTACTAATTGCGTTATATGCAAGTAAATAAATCATCTTTTTTACTGATAGAGGGAAAAATTCCTTTTTAATACATTAGAGAAACCAAGGAAAATTAATATTGAGTAATATGGAAAATACGGGCAATGGTTCTAAAAAATTATGGATTGGATTTGGAATAATTACAATAATAAGCGGAATCATATTAGCATTTGAGAAGCCATTAATAGGAATTCCAGGTGCAATTGTCGGAATTTGGTTGGTTGTAGTCAACACCCGGAAAATTACAAAAAAATAGAAGGCGGTAGCAATTTTAATAATCTGTAATCATATTCGACAAAATGCAAGAAGATTTTTAATTCATTTCCGCTCATAAAAAGCTGGATTCAAATGATTCTCAATAAAAAA
The DNA here is from genome assembly GCA_963832285.1 of uncultured Cytophagales bacterium. Lineage (GTDB taxonomy): Bacteria > Bacteroidota > Bacteroidia > Cytophagales > Cyclobacteriaceae > Marivirga. The sequence goes on along the minus strand of CAWHTP010000008.1, from coordinate 1,194,262 downwards.
AGAAGCCAGCATGCATCATACATAAAAATTATTACAAACGACCAGCATTTAGGAAACTTAATGCTGGTCTCTTATTTTAAGTTTCTACCAAGATTTACTAAACTTAATTGCCGTAAAGAGGAAAGCCAATGCTTATTTGAAATACGGTATTACTCAGTTCTTCTCCTTCTACATACTCGTCATTGGTGATATCTAAGCTATTAACTACGCCAGCCATATACCGCATGCCAAAGCTCAAGCCTGAGGGGAGTTCATAGCCCACACCTAGTATAAATAGTACATCTACGCTATTGTGAAATTGCGTAGCATCTTGATCATTAATGCCAAGAACCCCATCCGGATCACTGCCACCAAAAAATAATTGTGCTAAATCAGTCTTGGTATCGTATGAGTCTCTACCGGAAAGAAGAAAGGCAAAGCCTAAACCTCCTTCAAAGTTGAAGCCTGATTTCGATTGGTATTTTAGCAGTGTAGGAATAGTAAGGTAATTTAATTTTCTTCTTAGCTCATATTCTATCAAATCGTTTCCAATTATTTCTACAATGCTAAGCCTAGCACCTTGTTGAGAAAACATCATTTCTGTTTGAAAGCCAAGTTTTTCGGAGAACTTAAAATTAAAGAAGGCTCCGATATGAAACCCGGCAGAGCCATTGATATCAAACCGCTCATAAAGCTGGTCGCTTTCATCACTTAAGGTATAATTAAGGCTGCTAAAATTAATGCCTTGTTTTATGCCTATTTGTATTTGTGCTGAGCAATAATAAGTTGATAATACAGTAAATAGTAGTGTAATATAAAGCTTTTTCATGTATTAGTATATTTATGGTGGATAGTTCAGATATTTGAGGGATTGAAATAGAAATCGTGAATAAGGGAAGAGGTCTCCCAAGGTATTTGGCCATTGTTCGATTGATTCATTACGTTCACCCGTACGCGCTTAAAAAGTTCTTCAACTTTAACGTTTGGCTTATATATACCCTTAATAATTTCTTGAGTGTATAGTCCGTTTGTGCTGCTTCCATCCGAGGCAGTTTTTCCGGGAGCAGTAGCAAATGCCACAATAGAGCCTGCTGGCGCATCTGTTCCGGTGAGCCCGGAGTTTGTATCAGTTACGCGCTGTCCAACTTTCTCAAAAGGGTTATTACGACAAGCATCTAAAATCATAATACTGGTAGCCAACTTCATCAAATTCATATTGGTTAGTAAACCTCCGGTATCTATACATTGCTCATCAATATGATCGTTTTTAGTCAGCTTGGCATCCACGGGTATCAGGTAGTTTTTTCCATTGTATTGTATGCCGTGACCTGCATAAAAGAAAATACCTGTTTCATAATTACGTAGCTTAGCCAAGTAGAATCCAATGGCTTTTTTCATCTCTTCTTTACTCAGGTTTTCCGAATGCATTACCTCAAATCCTAAAGTTTCGAAGGCCTCGGCCATTGCATTGGCATCGTTGGAAGGATTCTTCAAGTTAGTGGTATTTAAGTATTGCGAATTACCTATTACCAATGCCAAGCCTCGGTAAACTTTTTTATTAGATTTATAAATTATTTTTCTGCTGAATGATGATTCTCCAAAATCGTCCTTCACAAGCAACATGATTTGGTTTTCACCTTCTTCTAGCTTAATATTCCTGATGTAGTTGTAAGAGCATTCTTTTTTTGATGTTTTAGTATTTTGTAGATTGGCTACTACTTCATTATTAACGGAAATTTGCAGGTCAAAAGTGGCTGCTTTAGAACGTACACAGGCTTGCAGGGAGTAAATTGAAATATCTGTTTTCTCGGAAGGTTTCTCAGGATTTAGCCAACCAATACTTGGTTTGTCAGCTATTGTTTCTTCAAAATCAGTGGTTTTACTCAAATAGAAATCCACGTCTTTTACCACTCCGCTGGTGGAGTCAGCTATAAAATATTTTATTTTAGTGCGATGATAAAGTGATTCATCCTCAAAAAGGATTTCTCCCTCACTTTGTGCGAGTGGTATAAAGGATAGATTAGATCCGAAACCATCTCCGTAAGAAGCTTTTAGGTAATACTTTTTGCCTTTTACAATACCAAAATTGATGTTTTTAGAAGTGAAAATAGAAGCTTTCAGTTGTAGGTCTATCGCACCTTCATTGTAAACCTTGTAAATAACTCTGCTGCCATTTTTAAGAGAAACAATTGGCTTATTATCTGCTGTCACGCTAAATACAATGGCGCCTCCTTGGTATTGCTTCGGACGAAAAATATGAACTTCCGCATATTCGGTATCGGCCTTAATAGTGTCTGTTGGTGAGTTTACAGTAGACACACTTATCAAAATACTAATTGCTAAAATAATTTTAAAACAAATTTTCACTGTTATATTATGTGTAACTATTCAATTTAAAGCTGTCTGAAAGTACGGAAAATAAATAAGTAATTATAGTTTAAGCAAATTATTTCCGCACAAGATTTGTACTCAATCTTTCTTTATCTACTTTCATGCTTCCTGTAGGAAGATCGCAAATAGGGAGCAAAATATTGGAGGTTTTGTATTTGGTTCTGAGAAAAAGACTTTGTTGAGAGAACACTTCAAACTCTGCAGACAATTTTCCGAGCACTTATTTTTCGTAGTATGTGATTCAACAGACAATTGAAAAAGGCGCGGCAGGTCTTTTTTATGACCAATTTGAAGCACGGATTAGCTTTAGACTTTTTTCAAAAATCAATATCCGACATTTTGAAATGTCGGTAATAGGTTGAAAGGCTATTGCTCCTGATTATATTGGTGATACTTCTAAATGGTTTCAGGACATAAGTAATACCTACTGAAAGTAGTATAAATTTTCTTATGTGTTAATAATTTATTTTATTGAAACCTATAAAATAGATACCTTTAGAAATAAATAATATAGAAACATGTCGTATTGCGAAGTGCTTGTTCATAAGGGAGTTAAGATAGTTTACACTAATATTGAAAATACAGCGGGAAATGAAGCGATTCCTACTTTTGACCAGGTGCAGACTTTGGTGGCAGGCTTTCCGGACAAATCTGTTCTGTCGTGTGTAAATGCCACAAATGCCAGGTTTAACACAGAGTTGCTCTCAAAAGTGAAGGAAACCGTAAAGAAAAACAATCCTAAGTCAAAAGCAACAGTGGTATGTGGCCTCAGCAAGTTATCAACGCTTATACTCAACTCTATTATTGCTGCCACGGGCCGAAAAATGAAGCTTTTTGATACGGTAGAAGAGGGAAAAGATTGGCTGGCCGCCATTGAATTAAACGAAAGCAATAAAACTAGCTTATAATTGACAGTATCAGCGCATAAAAAACGTGGCCATTTAATTTATAGTAAAGCTTTTAGCATCAGCAAAAGTGCTCATAAACTGCATCCAATAGTTACGATTTACCAATCACAACCCGAACCTATTGGGCTGCCGGGCGGTAAGTCATAAGGTGCTATAGTTTTATATTCCTTCGGCTCCGCAAAAAAGCGCTCGATTTCACTTTGCAAATAATCAGCATAAGCAATGCGGTCATTATTAATGCGGTACGTTTCAGTAGTGAGTATTGCTTGAATGCTCTTAAGCTGCTCATACAGGGCGGCATTTACCAAAGCAGAATTTTGTGAGCGTTGCGCAGCTTTCATAATTGACTGCACATAGCTAAACTGTACCGACTGTTGTATAGCTCCGGCATAATCCGTTAATTGCTCTTGTTCAAACAATTCCATAAAAAATGTATTTAACACGGATGCTACCCCGGGGTATTGAGCATCTCTGGCGTTAAACTCCACCAAACGGTTTAACCTGGCCGGATGTAACACAAAGTTAAAAGTAGCAGTAGCTAATTGTTCTGCTGCGCCCAAGGCATCAAAACTTACACTTGTTCTGCCCTTCAAAAGCTCTCGGCCATTGTAATAGCCAATAGGTCTTGGGTGAATTAATTCGAGCAAAGCTTCCGGAACAGCCAGGTTTTCAGGTGAAATACCGCTAATAAGGCTATTTACTGCCTGCATTTGTAATTCGGGACTCAATATAGACATGCGCTGCTGATTATCGCCTCGAACTTTATAATTATAGTCCATGCCACCAATCATTTTAACAGCTGCTTCCAGCTGGTAGCGGTGCATAAAGTAGATGGGAATTAAAGCATCCTGTATGGTGGCCATAGGCTGGCCTAATGCAATCACGCTTTCATCCATCTGCTGCATAGCTTTTGTTCTAACGGCCAGTAAATTATCAAGCTGTGTGGCGGCATTTTCTCCATTATCCCACAAATGTGCATAGGCATGAGCACCACCTGGGTCTCTAGCATCTCTATCAGAAATAAAACGCAAACCGGAAGCATACGAAGCCTCAAGGAGTTTGTTTAGTTCCTCTTTTTCATCGCTTTCAAATTGTTTGTAGCCATAGCTGATGGCAACCTTATCCCATGCGCCAATATTAGTGTCGTAGGCATCGCTCAAGTCAATCTCGCCATTTTCATCTAGTTGCACATTGGGGTGGGGGTAATCCATTACAGAAGCATCACCTTCAGTACTGGATATATAATTATGAGCCAAGCCTAGTGTATGTCCAATTTCATGAGCCGATAATTGCTGTAAACGCGCCAGTGCCATTTCCAACATACGTGGATCGGTTTCCTCTTCTGTAAAAGGGGAGAGCAGCCCGGTGGCAATGAGGTAATCTTGTCTTACACGCAATGAGCCCAAGCTTACGTGTCCTTTAATGATTTCGCCTGTACGCGGATCAACTACACTCATGCCGTAACTCCAGCCACGTGTGGAGCGGTGTACCCATTGGATTACATTGTAGCGGATATCGAGCGGATCGGCATCCTCAGGCAAAACCTTTACCTGAAAAGCATTTTTGAAACCTGCTGCTTCAAAAGCTTCGTTCCACCATTGGGCCCCATCCATTAAAGCAGAAAGTACAGGCTCAGGCGTTCCGGGATCCAAATAATAGATGATTGGCGCTACAGCTTCGCTCACAGCAGCTTGCGGATCAATTTTCTGTAACCGATGCCGTGTAATAAATCTCTGCGTGACATCTTGGTTAATAGGCACACTGTAATCGCTATAGCTTGTGCCGAAGTAACCCGCTCGTACATCAAAAGCCCTTGGCTGATAATTATCATCCGGCAATTGCACAAAAGAGTGGTGTTGACGCACCGTAAGAAAGTCAGTGTCGGGCGAAACACTGCGTAGCTCGCTGCCTGTCGCCTCACCCTTGAGTGTAATCCAAAAGTCAATTTCCGTATTAGCAGGGAAGTTTTTTGAACCCTCTAAATTGAAGGCTGAGCGGCTTTTATCGAAACTGTAAGTGCCTTCCTTTTGCTTTTTAAGTACTTTGGCCACGCCATATGTATCATTTACAAAAAAGTCGGTGGCATCAACTAAAACCGACCAGTCTTTTTCTGCAGCAATGGTAAAACCGTGGATGATGGCATGGGCAAAAGCATCGGTTACTGCCTTTTTCTCTGCTGCATTATCGGTGGAAGCCCGATAATTATAGTTGGGTTGAAACATCATCACCTGATTGCCTATTTTTTTAAAGGTGATGATTTTAGTATTGCCTATTTTACCGCGGTCTAAGCCAATGTCATTTGAGCCAATTCCGGCCGAAAGGTAATTTACATACAGCATTTCAGTATTAAGTTTATCTATTTCCAAATAGATTTTTCCCTTGTCAGCATCATAGTAGTAGTTTAGGAAGCCGCTAAATTTCTCGGTGCCGGTAATGATTTTATCCCACTTGGAGGTTTCGGTTTTGGTAGATTGATTTTGCATGCCGGGCTTACATGAAATGAGGACTAAGAATGCTATTAATGGGAATAATTTTTTCATGATGCCGTAGATTTATTTGCAAGTTGAAATTATGTAAAAGAGATCAGATAACGAAATAATAAATGATTTCTGTAATTTATTTGAAGGATAAAAATCACTACTATACACGGTGCAGACTTTCGACTGACCTTTTTTACTACCCGGGTCAGACGAAAGTCTGCACCGTTGAACCTAGCCGAGGCTGTACTATCATAATGTTTATCCTTACTTTGTTAAATTATTTCACGATTTTAGCGGTTGAACTATGTAGCTGATGCCCGTCATTAAAAATAACACGTACAAACCTCCTTTTTATGCTTTCAACAAGCATGTAGAAACTATTTTACCCAGTGCATGGCGCAAGGTTAAAGGCGTAAACTATGAACGTAAACGCATAGAAACACCGGATGATGACTTTCTCGATCTGGATTGGATCAATAACAAGCACGATAGACTAATTATAGTTTCACATGGCTTGGAAGGCAGTTCCGACAGGCCTTATGTAAAGGGAATAGCTAAACATTTTAGCAATAACAATTGGGATGTACTTGCCTGGAATTGTAGGAGTTGCAGCGAAGAAATGAACAGCACGCCCAAACTCTACCACCATGGTTTTACGGTAGATGTGGCTACAGTAGTAAAACATGCCATTGAAAAAGGCTACAATAAAATTGGCTTAGTAGGCTTTAGTATGGGTGGCAGTTTAACACTTAAATACGTTGGTGAAAGTGAAATTGACCTACCGAAACAAATAAAAGCTTGCATGGCTGTTAGTGTTCCCTGCGAATTATCTAGAAGCTCAGCCCAACTTGCCCAGAATGAAAATAAATTCTACCAAGACCGATTTATGAGGAAGCTTACTTTTAAGCTAAGTCAAAAAAATGAGCAGTTTCCGGGCTTAATTGAAATGAGACCATGGAAATCGTTCAAGAATTTTGATGAATTTGATACGCATTATTCTGCCAAGCTGTACAACTTTAAAGATGCTCAGGATTTTTACGGCAAAGTGCAATGCCTGCCTTTTCTTAAAAAAATAAATATTCCTACGCTAATTTTAAATGCGGCAAACGATCCTATGCTTTCAGGGCAATGTTATCCGGTGGATATTGCAACAGAAAGTAAACATATTACCCTCGAGATAAGTAAGTATGGTGGTCATGTGGGTTTCCTGCAGGCCAATAAAGCAACCACTTATGCCGAAGAAAGGGCACTGGGATTTTTTGACGAGCACATGAAGTTATAACACATAAATGAATACACTCAAACAGCAATTACAAAACCAGTTTAACGCCTTTTTTGAGGATTTTGGTTATTCCAAAAAATTTGAGGATGCCTGTTATGTGCAAAAAGAGAAACAATGTAGCAAAGCTATTTTTCTACACCTAACGGAATATGAAGATGGTATTACTGTGGAATTTATGCTCGGTATTTCACATGAACCTACAGAATTATCATTAAATGAACTGAGTGGAAATGCGCATGGTGCCGGCTTGCAGCTCACTTTAAGGCTTTACTTAGATGCTATTGATAAAACGCTGCCGAAGCGCAACTTCCTGAAAAAAACAGAATCGCCTGACTATTTTGCCAACCAAATAGAAGCATTTTTCGTAAATGCCGGCTTTTATTGGCTCGATGAATACAGCCAAACCCAAAAGCTTAGCGATCTAATGGCTTTGTCCATCATACAAAATAAGCATTATGATAACAATATTTTACTTATGTGCCAGCGCAGCTTGCTACTCAAGCAGTTTTTGGGAGAATTAATTACCGAAGATCTTTTTTTCACCTATTATGAGCTGTTGCAAGAGAAAAAGCTACCCGAAAACCAGCTAAAGCTTTTCCTTGAAAGAAGAAATTACTTTCTGTCATTAAACGATAACTAGAACCTATTTTAGTACTAATCCATAAGTTCAGTTCGCTGTTTTTCTGTAAGCAAGCTCAAGCCAATTTTCACTTGATCAATTCGGTGAAGATTTTCCACTAAGTCTTCAGCCTCTAATCATTTCATCAGTCACCCATAATTTGGCAAGTCTTCTTAAAAATAGCCTATTCATTTCCGGCCAACCCTGATCGGGGAACTGTTTTCTTTTGGCTTCAATACGCTTAATTAATGCATCAAATGCTGTGCTTTCTTGTAACAATTCACCCTCTTCATCTTGAGTGATGGCCGTTATAACGGCTTGTTTCTTTTTATTTGCATCCGGCTCATCGTCAATAGGCTCACTTTTCAGGATGATGTGACCGATTTTTAATTCCTCTCGAATTTCAAAAGTGTCGTTGTCATAATCCCAATAGGTAGTTTCAAAAGTTTTTACCAGCGGCATTAAATCTTTTGGGTTGAGGGGAGCAGCGAGAAAAATCTTTCCTAGCCCTTGCCGTGCATCCATGCTTGCTACTGAGAGCCAGCTCTCGTTGGCTAAATCATCCTTATGCCCTATTGCAGCAATAGCGCCATTGGCCAATTGAAATTGCGCATTATTACCTCTTTTAGCCGTTGCAATCCTATCAGGATAGGCCATAGATAGCAGCAGTCCTGCGGTATAAGTATCTACAGCGGTATTATCGGCTTCCACTTTTAGTAATTCACGATAACTCTTGGCTACCTGCTCAATTCTTTTCAGTGGTTTCGATAGTCTATTTTCCGCCCTTAATTCATGCAGCAGTGCTAGGCGGGCAGTTATATCTGCTCCATAAACTTGGTAAAAAGTGTCTTTTTCTTCTAACGCAGCGGCCAGATCGGTAGCGAGTGCAATATGCTCCTGTGCTAACGGATGTTGTAACATGTGCGCCAACCTAGGATGGCACGGCAGTTGGTTCATAGCTTTCCCCAGCGTGGTTATTGTGCCATGTTCAACAGCTTCCAGCTCAGTCAGTAATTTTTCTGCTTCTATTATTTTATCAATAGGCGGAGGAGTAACCCAAAATAATTCGTGCGTTTGGCTAATGCCTTTGGCATACAAATCCAATAGGAGGGGGCCGAGGTCGTTCACCAATATTTCAGGGATGCGATGCGCCCTCTTCTGCCAATGTTCGGCCTCACTCCACATTCTGAAGCAAATTCCGGGAGCCACTCTTCCCGCACGTCCACTGCGTTGATCGGCCTCATCTTTACTAATTGATTCAGTAATTAAACTGGATAAGCCTGTTTTCGGGTTATAAACGGAGTGCCTGCCCAGTCCGCTGTCTATTACTATTTTTATGCCTTCAATGGTCAAACTGGTTTCGGCAATGGAAGTAGCCAAAACTACGCGCCTCTTACCATCTTGATCCGGCAGAATAGCCCTTTGCTGCTTGTTCCACGGCAGTTGACCATAGAGTGGGCAAACCTTTGCTTCTTTTAACTTTCCTTTAATGATGTCCCATACCTTATTTATTTCTCCCTGCCCGGGAAGAAAGACCAGCATATCTCCATCATGTGTCTTTTCAGCTGTTAGTATTTGATAGGCTATGGTTTCTTCAATTAAGCCTTCGGACTGCGCACCAATGTAATTTATTTCTACCGGGAATGACCTACCGGCACTTTTTATGAGTGTGGCTTTGAGGTGGTTGGTCAGATAATCTTCATTGAGTGTTGCCGACATGAGGATAATACGTAGCTCAGGACGTGTTTTTTGCTGTAATGAGCGGCTTAGTGCAAGTCCCAAATCAGCATGAATAGAACGCTCGTGAAACTCATCAAAAATTACTGTACAATAGCCATCGAGCTGCGGGTTGCTCACTAACATTCGAGTTAAAATACCCTCAGTAACCACTTCAATAAGCGTATCAGCACATTTTGCAGACTCAAACCTGATGCTGTAGCCTATAGATTTACCTAATGGCTCACCCAGCAAATCAGCCATTCTTTTTGCAATTGATTTCGCTGCCAGCCGCCTAGGTTCCAACATAATTACTTTCTGCTGCTTCTTATTGGCGTACTCTAAAAGCGCTAGCGGTAATATGGTGCTTTTTCCGGCACCGGTTTCAGCTTTTAGTATAAGGGTATTTTCAGCTTCAAAAGCCGCTAGAAAATCAGGCAGAATGGCAACAATGGGAAAATCCAGTGAGTGTAAATCAATCATAATGAGCAGTTATAACACCATTAGCGGATGAAGCAGCAAATAGTTGTTTTTAAGTTTAGTGAGCAAAGCTAAGCAATAGTATAGTCTTGAAAACCTACAATAAGCAAACAAAAAAGGTGGAGCTATTAACTCCACCTTCACTAAAAACTATATTAAGTATTGTAACATGTTAAAAATTAACCAAAAACCTATATCATGTAACCTAATAAGTTATTTAGCATCTTTAAAAACTCTGACCTTGATTTCCATCACTTTGTTGGTCGTCATTGTTTATTTTGCTTCTTCTTTGCTTCGCCTTATAGTCTAACTTGCCAAATTTATAACTAAAATTAATACCAAAGGAACGGAAAGGAATTTCAAATACATTTCGTTGGTAGAAATTTTCATTTTCTGTTTCCGATATAAAAGGTTTTCTTTTCTTAAAAGGTTCAATCATTGATATGCCAATGGATCCTCTTTCATCTAAAATTTCCTTCTTGGCACCTAAACCAAAAATTGAGAAACCCGGGTTGAACCCTTGTAGTGTCTGCTGTCTTGGGCGAGCAAAACCGAAAACATCTATAAGTATGCCCTTTGGTAACTTTAAATTAGAACTGATATTTCCGCTAAGTAGTAAAGCGTCATTTTCTCTTAATTGTCCTTGAATAACGCCCTCGGCCATTACATAGTTTGCGTTTACGCCACCTCTAATAGTCCATATCTTGAAGAAACTGGTAGAGAGAAATAAATTTACGCCTACATTATCCTGTATGCCAATGTTATCGAACTCTGTAACTGCCACACCATTTTCTCGGTTGGTTATGGCCTGTATAACGTTATTGGTGCGGTTGTAAAAAGTTGATATATTGATAGAAGTACTTTTAACGAAAGTATTATATCCTAATTCAAAATTATCCGATACTTCCGGGCCTAAGCCGGGGTTACCGAAACTAATGTTGTTGGCATTACCAATTTGTATGTAGGGGTTTACATTTCTCAAACTTGGTCTGCTAATCCGTTTGCTGTAAGCCAATTTAACCGATGAAGCCTTTCCAAAACGCTGACTAAGTATAATACTCGGTAACCAGTTGTCGTACTCTAACGAATCGCCATCAAAATCTTGCCCTTCAGCTTCATCAAACGAGCCGCTGATGTCAGTAAATTCATAGCGCACACCGGCAATTATGCCCAGCTTTTTTGTAATGTTATATTGAGTGGATATATAGCCCGCATACACATCTTGATTGTAAAAAAATACGTCCGATCGTGCAGGGTCGCGCATATAATTTGTACTTCCTTCCGCCTGAGCGCTATAGTCGAAATCACTGGTTATGTCTCTTAAAATTGTTTTAACACCTGTTTCAACTTTAAAAGTTTCACCCATGGGATGGGTATAATCTATCTGAATGGTATTCTCTCGGTTGTTACCATCATTATCATTTCGGGCTACCTCGTAAGCATTGGAAACATTGTTTTCATCTTGCCTGATAAAAAACTGGGTATCGTTAATGTTTCCATCAATTTTATAGCTGGCAGAAAGCTCTCGTCCTTCCTGTTCAGCAAATTTCATCACGTAATCTAATGACCACTCATAACCGGCATTTTGCGATTCGTTATCCGTAAAACGGTCATAAGTATTACCCAGGGTATTATTCAGGTAATTTTCTACTGTATTAACTCCCGCATTAGACGAATTGAATCCCCTTAGTCTAACAGATGTTGATAAACTATGATAGGCGTTGAAATCATAAAATGCTCCGGCATTGCCAAAATAGCCAATTCTGTAGCTTTCTGTACCACCAAACTGTTTTAATGTACTGGTATTGCCCAACGAATCAGTACTGCGCTGTGTAAAATTTGTGATGGCAGTTTGCGGCCAGGTTTGAAAAGAGCTGGCGTTTAAGTTGAAGCCGAAACGGCCGGCACCTGCATTAATGCCAACCACTTCTCTGTTGATACGTGTACCGGCTGTAACATCTGCATTTCCTGCAAATCCTTGTGGTGTTCTTTTTTTAGTAATGATGTTGATAATACCTGCTGTGCCTTCACCATCATATTTTGCAGAGGGCGAGGTAATTACCTCAACGCTTTTTATTTGATCAGCCGGAATCATTCTCAAGGCATCACCCGGGCTGCTGCCAAACATACTGCTGGGCTTTCCATTAATGAGTATTTGTATATTTTGGCTTCCTCTTAACGATACATTTCCGTCTTGATCAACCGATAATAAAGGTGTTCTTCTCAGCACATCGGAGGCATCGCCACCGGCATTTGCCACGTCCAGTTCTGCATTATATACAATTCTATCGATCTTATTTTCAATAGTCTCTCGCTGCCCGGCTACAACAACTTCATCCAACTGATCTGCGTCTGTCCCCAGTTCAAGATTATTCAAATCCACATCTGGCGTTTTAGGCGTAAGCTCTACTTGCTGAGATAATTTTGCGTAGCCAACAAAAGAAACCTCCAAAAGGTATTTACCTAGTTTTATATCGGTTAATTTAAAGGCACCATCCTCTCCGGTGATCACACCGTTTACAGTTGAGCTATCTTTTGGAGATCTCAAAACTACCGTTGCATACGAAATGGGTTCGCTTGTACTTTGATCTACAATTACACCTGACACTTTTCCGGTTATTTGCGATTGAGCATTACCATAGCGTGCAGGAGGCTGCGCTTGAGCGGAAAAAGTGATTAGTATTGTTACTACTAGTAAAAATTGTTTCATAAGTGGGTCTAGGTAGAGGAATACAAATCGAAATCTTAGAAGTAAACAGTTGCCTAGTTTAAAAGTTTCTTTAAATCCACCAATGGTAAGCTTTCATTTTTTAAGTGCTGGAATAGTCGGATGAACGGACTAAACGCTAAGCAGTTTGTATTTCTTTCGGTGCTTTGTTTTCAAGTAATATCCGTTTTTGATCATACAATAAGTACGAAATGCATACTATAGCTGCTGCTGTATCTGCAATGGGGAAGGCAATCCAGATGCCATTTAGCTGAAAGAAGTTAGGTAAAATTAGTAGAAGCGGAATGAGAAAAAACCCTTGTTTTGTTAAGGTAAGTAATAGGGCAGACCGTGGTTTGCCTACTGCCTGATAATAGGCTGAACTAATTAATTGTAAGGCTATGAGGGGAGTAGCTATAAAAACAGTTCTGAGCGCAGGAACCGTGCTATTTATTAAGCTCACATCATTGGTGAAAATACTCACTATTTGTGGCGTAAAAATCATAATAGCGGTATATATTACGCTGGAAATTACTGTACCGTAAATTATTGCATTGCGCAGCGTTAGCTTTACTCTATCCCACAATCTAGCGCCAAAATTGTAGCCCACAATAGGCATTGATCCTTGCGTAATACCCAGAGCCGGAACATTTACCAGCATCATCATTCTATTTATAATGCCGTAAACGGCAATGCTGCTTTCACTACCGTATTTAAAAAGTGAGTTGTTGAGCACCAGAAAAAGAACACTCACTACTGCCTGCCTCACAAAGGTTACTGACCCTATAGAAAAAATTTCTTTGTTAAGGCCCAAATCAGGAATTAAATCTTTTAGACTAACCTTGATGCCTGACTTCCCACTAAGAAAAAAATAGGCTGCATACGCTGCACTCATAAAGTACGAACCGGTAGTAGCCCAAGCGGCTCCTTCTATGCCCATGTCCATATAGATGATAAATATGGGATCCAAAATCATATTAACAATGGCTGGCACAATCATTATCACCATAGCCACCTTCGGATATCCAACGGCTCTAATTACATTGTTTGACATCATGGAAAATGCCAATACCGGAATGCCAATTAAAATAATAGAGAAGTAAGCTACGGTGGGTTCCAGAATGTTTCCCTTAGCGCCAAATGTGTATAAAATAGGCTCAATAAATATGAAACCGATTATACAAAATAGAATTCCTAAACTTATAGTAGCTGTTAGCTGGTTGCCTAAAGTTTTATTGGCCTTCGAAGGATTGTCTGCACCGAGTGCGCGCGAAATAATAGAGGCACCACCAATGCCGATTCCCATCCCAACGGATGAAATTAAAAATGTGATAGGTATAACCACTGTAATAGCCGCAATACCCAGCTGCCCTATATAATTACCTACAAATATGGTATCAACAATACCATAGATTGATAACATTAATATACCTATGCCTGACGGAATGGACTGTTTTCTTAATAGGGTATTGATTGGCTCTGTGCCGAAGGCTTCGGATTTGCTCATGAAATGCTTTTAGCTAGGCAGTTTTACGCTATTGCTGGATGAAGGTTTTATAGGCTTCCATTATGCTTAATCCAAAAACAATTGTCCAGAGAGCAGTCCTTATTTTATTCACTTCAACCAGTTTTGCAACATTTTTTGTCACATCAATTTGTTTCTCTATATTTTTATGAACGCGAACGGCTTGAAAAAAAGTAGATGCCCACACTGTAACAATGAGGATGAGTTGCAGCAGATGCCAATAGTTGAACAAATAAATGGATGAATAAACCGCGATTGCCAATTGACACAACATAAGGGGTAAAACAAAATAAGAAATTAATGTTTGATACCGCTTATGCCAAAATTGAAGCATTTTTGCTGAAGTATATTGAAATGATGGGTAAATGATAGCCTGCACCAGCCAAATTAATATGAAAAGAGAACAATCGATCAGTAATTTAATTAATAGCAGCATAATGTTAATTAAAGGAAGGTAACAAGTGTGCAAAGTTGCTGTTTTTAAATTATGTCAAAAAATTTACTTCATCATAAAGTTTACTTGAATGGTGCCAATGCCGATTGGTTGGTTTTTATACACGGGGCAGGCGGAGGAATTGCCACGTGGAAGTACCAGATTGATGCATTTGAAGGGAAGTATAATTTGCTATTGATGGATTTACGAGACCATGGCGAGACGCAAGTGGAGATGGTTGATGAAGCTTATACATTTGAAATAATTACTGATGATATTCTTAAAGTGCTGGAAGCAAACGGTGTCAAAAATGCACATTTCCTCACGCTATCCTTTGGCAGCGTAATATTGCAGGACTTGAGTCTGAGGTATCCCGATCTGGTGAAGTCAGCTATATTTGCCGGAGGTATCTTTAAACCGACCAAAGCAATCAAATCGTTTGTTTATTTGGCGAAAGGATTTAATGTATTACTACCCTATAAATGGATGTATAGCCTGTTCTCTTACTTGTTAATGCCTAAAAGTCACCATCAGCTGTCTAGAAAAATTTATCAAAAGCAAGCAGCTAAAATTGATTCAGCAGCATATATGCGCTGGTTAGGCTTGTACAGTGAGTTTTTTGAATTGCTCAACCGCTATTTTTATCAAAATCTGAGCTTTCCTGCAATGATCATTATGGGCAGCGAGGATTACGTATTTCTTAAAGCTGCGAAAGATTTTGTAGCTATCCACAAAACTGCTCAGTTGGAAATAATGCCTAATGCCGGCCACATCTGTAATATTGATCAGTACAAACAGTTTAATAGTTTGGCACTAAGTTTTATCGCTCAAGTTTCCCCGGAATTACCAACAGCCCAAGCCCAATAAATAAGTATGGGGTGAATGATTAGTAATCTCAACCAACCAATAATAGGAGGTAAGCACAAACCATCTTCTACGCAACTGCCTAACACAATAAAATACACATGCGAGGGAATAAAAGCTATCAGCATCAGCATGATTAGCACGGATGCATATTTTCTGGTATTGTCTAAATGCTATCCCAATGCCAAAAACTACCTCTGATATGCCGCTGAGCATATTTATAAGCTGATGATTGGGTAAGTAATCTGGTATGAGCGGGTAATAGAAGCCCGGATTTATAAAGTGGTTTATTCCGGCCAGGATGTAAAAGCCCGCCAACAAATAAATAGATGAGCGAGATTTAAGTAAGTTTCCAATTCCTTTCAACATGAACAGCTTTTAAAATCATAAAGAATGGAATCCACCAAATAAGGTCGTTGGTTATAAGAGTATAGGCAAATTCAAATGGTACTTTGCCCGTAAGATAGTTAAATATAAAGCCAAGCGGGCCAAATATTTTACCTAAAAAACCTACTGCAACAATTGGCCAGTGCACTAGCGGGTTATAAGAAGCCCACCAATAACCCAAGCCGTATACGCCAATTACCATGCCCATACCTTGCCAAACCAGTGGATGGTTGAGTGGTTCCATGCCAACCAGTAAGAAAAAATGCTGTGGGAAAAGTACCACCCAGGCACCCCAAATGATATTATAAACAGCAGCACTTTTTAAGGTAATTTTATAAAAATTTTGCATTTGTTAGGGTAGATTATAATAATAGTTGTTTTAATACGATAAGAAAGTGAATAAACATGCTATTTCTTACTCGAGCTTGTGTATTTTACGATCATCAACCTATATTTATGTTTAGTTGTTTTAATCATTATGTAATGAAGTGTTTTGAAATGAAATTAAAGTTTGTCGGCCTTTTAATAGTAGGTCTTATTTATAGCAACATTACCATAGCTCAGGAGGCTGGTTCGCAGCGTAAATCTCCTATTAAATTAAGCGAGCAATACCAGCAAATGGTAGAAGAAAGTGAGTCTTTTCAACAGTACAAACTCATACCGATTGCTAAAATAAATAAATTTAAAGCTGCCATGGTCGATTCAGTAAATATATTAAAGGCTGACAGAGTTACTACTATAGTTGCAAGTAAAGCAGTACAGGTGCGCAACGATAGTTTGCAGAGCCAGCTGGCAGCAGTTAAATCCGATTTAACAGAAACCCAAAAGGAGGTGGACAGTATAAACTTTTTTGGCTCTTTGGTAACTAAAACAACCTATAATGTGGTGCTTTGGGGTATAGTGGCAGTTTTAGTTTTCTTACTTGTATTTTTATATTTAGCTTTTTTAAATGCTAACAGAAATGCAAAGCAGGCTAAAAGAGATAAGGTAAGGCTTGATAATGAGTTGGAGGATTTAAGAAGAACAGCGCACGATAAGCAGGTAAAGATAAAGAGAGAACTACAAACAGCTCTAAACAGGCTGGAAGATAGCAATAAGTAGGTTGGAGCAAGCAAAAAAAAGTCTTCGTAAAGTCAAAGCTGTTGGGAAGCTTTCTTTACTTATTAATATTCAGAGCGTTCATCAGGGTTGTACTTAACAAATATGTTAATGTAGATACTACGCGATAACCTGAAGGTTATAGGAATTAGTAACACTGATAAGATTACACAAATAGAGATCATTAACCACAAATGATTAAAGCCTAAAATATTGAGTGCCACAAAAACGGTAATGATGAGGGCTACCTGCATGGCATAGCTTACATACATAGCTCCATCAAAAAATGAAGGTTCAGACATATACCGCAGCTTGCAATTTGGGCATTTAGCATTCATTTTTTGAAACTTTTTCAAATTATAGGCACCATAAGTAAATAAATCACCTATATGGCAGCGTGGGCACTTGAAATTGAAAATGCTGTATAATTTATTTCCTTCCTTCATATAAATTGTTTTACATCATCAGCCGAAACGCCAGAAATAGGCACTTCGCTTACCAAAATACCATTTCTTAAAAAGCCGTGGTGCAGCAATGTAGGCTAGCATAACAAATTTGATTCTTGATAAGCATTGCCCCCGTAACCCCAATCCATTATTTGCCACCTCAGTTTGAAAGCAGTGCTTTAATAAGCAGGTTTATACTTAGGTAACTTGCATGCGCAGTGAATAGTTTCTGTAATATATTACTAGGTGTTTAACCAGTTCCAAAATTTGCCAAGCACCGTTTTTGGTGCCGTTCGTGTTTGGATAGGCTCAGGCTCCATTCTTTTCTTAATTTTCTTCTGTGTCTTCTTCTTACTTTGCTGTTGCTGCTTAGGTTTTAGTACATTTTCTTTATAATGCGAGGTTCTTTTTTTCTTTTTTGACGCTTCTTCTCTTTTTAATTTCTGTGCGGCTTTTCGCTGATCACGCGCTCTAATTTGCTGAGGGGTTAATTCATTCTTTCCTTTATTTGTATAACTTTTGCGTTGCTTACGATCAGCTATTTTGGCGCTACCTTCAGGCTTTGTCTCCTCAAATTCTTTTTTTAGTTTCGGCTCAGGTAAATCAATTTTACCTAATACGTTTAATCCTTGTAGTGTTACTTTTGGCGCCTTAATAATTACCTGTTCTGAATTATCTATATCCTCATCGGTCATTTCATCAGCCAGCAGATCAGATACGGTTCTATACTGAGGGGCGGCTTTGATGCTTTCATTCTGAGACTCAAGTGTTGCTACCTTGGTTTCATTATTTTCAATTGATTCATTTGTTGGGGTGATAGTATCCTCTTCGGTCGCAGTATGTGCTACTGCTATCTCTTGGGCGGATGAATCAGCATTTTGAGTCAATACAGCCTCTGGAGCCTCCTGTTCTGGTTGGTTTGCCTCAATATTTCCCGCATCTGATGGAACCTCTTCCTCATTAGCAAGCTCTTGATCCCGCTTGGCAGCTTCTTCCGGCTGTGTGGCTATTACAATTGCCGCGTTTACCTCAGGCTCACGCTCAGTAGTAACTATGTCAGATTTATCGGTTTTTGGTGCTACCTTGTAATGTGCAAATAATAGCTCCACAGCATCAGGAGTTAGCTTGGTGTTAGAATCTTTGACGATTTCTATTTCTCGTTTATGAAAAAAAGAAACTATCTCGTCTGTGGTTATTGCTAAATTTCTAGCTGCCTGAGCAAGTCTCATGTTATATTTTGTTTGGCTGTTGGTTTATATAAAATAAAGCAGCAGCTCGGTTAGGCTGCTGCTTGTAAAAAACAAATTATTCTCCCTGTCCTAAAGAAAAACCAATCTCTCCATCAAATTTATACAGGTTTTCAGTCTTAATCACGTCAAAACCGCTATCCACCAATTGCGTTTGTATGGCAAGTACCTCTTGCGCTTTCACGTTGTTGTACTGGTATTGGCCATTGACTTTTTCAGCAGATTTAGATATAAAACGTAACCTCCAATGGTCGGTGCAGAAGGTAGATTTCATCCCATCGGGATAAACCTTTACGCCACGATTTGTAATCATTTTCAATTTTAAAACTTCCTTTGAAGCTTCCACCAGGCTGTTACCTAAGCTTTCTGCATCTCTATTTTTATCATCTATAAAAACATCAACTCCTACAAGCTCTTTATTGCGTGGTGCATGCTTGGTTTCTTTTATGCTGATGCGTGTATCCTGTGTGGTATATTCAATTTTGGCAAAGTGTTCCGGATATTTCCCCAACCGCTCAATTACAGCATCTGCAAACTCCATGGTGTTCAATTTCTTTTTACTGAGCGATTCACTGTAGATATCGGCAGTGTGCATGCCATCTTCAATAGTTCGCAACCAGGCATTTTGAATGAAGGCAGCCTTCTCCGCTTCGCCAAAATATTGCAGCATTTGAATAGCACCTTGCAATAAGCCCGAGGGATTGGCAATATGTTGACCTGCTATGTCAGGAGCGGAACCATGAATGGCCTCAAACATAGCATATTCTTGCCCAATATTTGAAGAGCCGGCTAAACCTACCGATCCGGATATTTCAGCGGTAATGTCTGATACAATATCACCGTATAGGTTAGAAGTAACCAACACATCATAATTCTCTGGCCTATTGGCAATTCTTGCTGAGGCAATATCAATTATCTGGCTCTCTGCTGTTATTTCAGGATACTCCTTGGCAATTTCTTTGAAAATGCTGTGGAACAATCCATCAGTAATTTTCATGATATTGTCTTTTACCAAACAGGTAACTTTTTTTCTATTAAACTTTTTGGCGTATTCAAAGGCGTATCTTACAATTTTTTCGGTGCCCGGTCTGGTGATGAGCTTTAGGCATTGCGTTACTTCATCCGTCTGCTGGTGCTCAATACCTGCGTACAAGTCTTCTTCATTCTCCCTAATCATCACAATATCCATTTTCTCATGATCCGTTTTTACATACGGATGATAGGAAATAGATGGCCTCACGTTGGCAAATAAACCCAACGACTTTCTGATGGTTACATTCAAACTTTTATAGCCCTTGCCCTGAGGCGTGGTAATGGGTGCCTTAAATATTACTTTTTTATCGTGTATGGCTTCCCATGCCGAATCGGGAATTCCGGATGTATTGCCACTTAAAAATGCTTTTTCACCTATTTCAATTGAAGTGGCATCAATTTTTACATTAGCCGCTTCCAATACTTTTAGCGTGGCCTTCATAATTTCAGGACCAATTCCATCGCCATGGGCTATTACTATAGGTAAAACTTTGGTAGGTTTATTTAAACTTTTGTCGGTGCTTTGAGCGTTTGTCATTTTTTTTGTAAAATTGTTAAAGCTTTAGTGAATGTACTGCTTAGATAAACTTATAAAATGAGTTGTTTGTTGCAAATAGCTGCAAAAGTACGTGTAAACCGCTTGCAATCAAAATAGCCACAACCTTATCTCGCCTCAATAGGCGCAAGCTGTTTTCAACTCTAAACCAATTCTGTTTCCGGTGCATTGGTAGGTAGGGTAACACCGGGAGGTAAATCTAATACAGGATCCTTCGGTGGGTTGAATTGACCGCCATCGCCTCCATTATCATCATCATCTGGCTCATTGCTACTTCTGCTAAAGTATTTTAAAAAGAATACTACTAGAACAAGGCAACTGGCTATAAAAATGAATAAATCGATATCCGGCTTAAAAAAATCCATGGTGAAAAGTTACGTTTATCTGCGCAAAATCTAAAACAATTTACAATAAAATAACGCTTTTAACTGGTAACCTATTGCATTTTACAATTATTCATAGCACTTTATCTATATTCAGATTAAGTATTTAATTAATAAGTAGTTGTGCATAAAAAAAGACAACAACTAAAATAAGAATTTAGCTGCTGTCATTTATTAATAGATTAGACTGTTTTTTGCTCTTCGTGAACGCCCTCTCTAAACTCTTCCACCATCTTGTTACAGAAAGCGTCAAGATCATCGGGATTTCTACTGGTTACTAAACCTTGATCAACCACTACTTCTTTATCTACCCAATGCGCACCTGCATTTTTTAAATCCGTTTTAATACTAGGATAGGAGGTGAGCTCTCTTCCTTGCAAAACATCGGCCTCAATAAGGCTTTGTGGCCCATGGCAAATAGAAGCAACCGGTTTCCCCTGCTTGAAGAAAGCCTTAATTAATTTGATTGCCGCATCTGACTGACGCAACTTATCAGGGTTGAAAACACCACCGGGCAATAAAAGTCCGTCATAGTCATCGGCCGAAACTTCATGAACTAGTTTATCTACCTCAAACTCGGAACCCCAGTTATCCTCATCCCAACTTTTAACGGTTTTTTGCTCGGGTGAAATAATATGGCAGGTAGCCCCTTCTTTTTCTAACCTTTCCTTAGGCACAGTCAATTCAACCTTCTCAAAACCTGTTTCTGTTAAAATTGCAATTCGCTTTTCTGCTAATTTCATAATATTAGTTTTTACTGTTAAAAAATAAATTAACCCACTGTTCAAAAACGCTGTTATTGTTTAGCTCTAGCTATGCAGTAGGTTAATTTTTATAAAAATTATGTTTATGACTTAGATGCGATAATTGTAAGGATGTGGATTAAACGCTAGCATCAGTACTTATATATCTTCCTTATATAGCAAACAATGCTTTCATAACTTTCAATAGACAAACCGCTGATTATCGATAGTCTTAATCATAAACAAAGATTAACCCGGGTAAATAATCATAATGCTTTAGATAACACTTCAAGCTTCATTACACTTTCTTCAATGGCTTTCAAGTGATTTTTAAGCACATTTTTATTGGCGGCATCCACCTCATCACTAGCTATGGCATCTTTATAATCCTCCAAAGCAAATTTCTCTCCTCTCAGGCACTCTTCAACAATGGCTTCATCATCGGAGCCCGTCACCATATCTTTAATTTTCATAATCTGACGATGCACATCGCCCAAAACACTACTACCTTTCTCTACTTCACCACCATCAACAATAATCATTGGTTTTAAATCGTGTCCAAACTTGTAGCGTTCCTCCACCTTGTCAACAAAATAAGATTTCAACGCAGCGTTACTAACTCTCTCAACAGCTTCTTTATAACCTTTTTCAGCATCGTAATTTCTGCTAATTAATTGATTCAAATGTTTTACCTCTTTACTTTTTTGATCACTCATAACTTTTTGTTTATATTAAATTTGATTTATTTAGTGGTTACGCAAAGCATTTATAAGTGCTGCTTTGCTCATCTTGCTTCTTCCTGAAATGCCAATTTCTGACGCTTGCTTATAAAGTTGATCCTTGGTACGCTCTTCATAAGGCGTGCTATCGTAATTAGGATGAGCTGTGTTAGCAATTCTTGCCGCCTTTTCTTTACTCATTCCTTTGCTACGAAGTGCTTCATATTGTGCTTCGTTTTTTATAGTATTCATTTGCTTTGCCATGATTTTGTAAAATCTATGTAGTAAACTAACAGAGGACTAGGGGGTAGATGTTTTGAGAAATCATAAAAAGTTGAGAATTGATAAGCAAATAGGTTTTGTTACTTATGACTATTACCGGCAATTGAGTAAGAAAGCTTAATTAGATGATGTTTATTATGTCCTTAATAAGGTCATTAGCATTTTCAGTTATGTGTAGAAGTAGGTCACAAATTTACGAAATCTGCTATTTTATGTATTCTAATAGTATATAATTATTTTAATTTTTGTATAAATTTTACAATATATCATAGCATGTAAATGAATTCCGCGACTTGTTATTTTAGAAAAGTGGTTACTCAATTTTTTTTTTGATAATTAATGAAGATATTCTTAATACCAGTCTCAATGACCTGATAATTAGCAGATTAATTTTGTGATTCTCGTTAGTAAAACCTCAAACTTCAAATACATGGTATTAATGAGTTATTTATGCATAACTTTACACAACCATTATCACTAATTATAACTGGCGGTACAAATAACTGCAATACTGAAAACTTTATCAGTGGCATGTTATGTGCTGTTTTCAGTGGAGACAATGCTGCATTAGGTCTTCTGTGATATATTTTTTTTATCGGTATTATAAATTTTTCATGGATTCAATACTCATAGTTAGCAATAACTCCAACTTATCTAAGATAACAGAAGATTTTCTGAACAAGAAAGGATATACGGCCCATAAGCTAACAGATGGTAAAAAAGCGCTAAAATTTTTAAAGCAGAATGATGTAGAGCTGGTGTTGGTATCCTGCGAATTGAGCGATTATAGCGGCATAGAAATGCTCTTGGAAATCAAACGATTGAGTCAGTACACAGAGGTTATACTAATAGCTAAAAATGGAACGATTGAAGAAGCCATGCGTGCCTGTTGGAAAGATGCCCGAGATTATATTATTTACCCCATAGTGCCTGAAAAGTTGTTGGGTAGCATAGAAAGTGCACTCAGCGAACGCAAGAAGATGCGGGAGATAAAGCAAAAGTCTGACGTGTTTGTGTTAGGAGAAAGCGGCTCTTTTCGTGAATTGTATGATGAGATAAAATTAGTGGCCGGCACTGATATGACGGTTATTATAACCGGAGAAACCGGAACGGGTAAGGAGTTTGTAGCCAGACAAATACATTTAAACAGTAAAAGAAAAGATAAAAGTTTTGTGGCAATTGACTGCGGAGCAATAAGCAATGAATTAGCAGGAAGTGAATTTTTTGGACATGTAAAAGGCGCTTTTACAGGAGCATACATAGATAAACAAGGCAATTTTGAACTGGCAAATGGTGGTACACTATTTCTGGATGAGATAGGAAATTTAAGTGTTGAGAACCAAACCAAATTATTAAGGGTTTTTCAGGAAAAAATGATCCGGAAAGTGGGCAGTACTAAAGAGATTAAGATTGATGTGCGCATCATTAGTGCTACCAATGAACAGCTTGAAAGCAAAGTGAAAGATGGTGCCTTTAGGGAAGACATATTTTACAGGTTAAATGAGTTTGAGTTACTAATAAAGCCATTGCGCGATAGGCCTGAAGATATTGTGGTGTATGCCAAACACTTTCTGACCACGGCAAATAGGGAATTATCTAAAAGTATTATTGGTTTTAGCGATGAACTCACGAATCGTTTAGTGGCATACAATTGGCCGGGCAACTTGCGTCAGCTAAAAAATGTGATTAAAAGAATGGTGCTCAGGTGTGACGAAGAGTATCTAGACAGCTCGTTTTTCCCTACCGAAATAACCATGAACGATAAACTGCTGGACGATGGTCAATTAAGACTTAACTTAACTAACGGCTTACCGATTGAGGGACTTAGTGCGCTGGTTGAGGAGGTAGAACGACTCACTATTGAGCAAACCTTAATAAAGCATAACTATAATAAGTCCAAAACAGCTCGCATATTGGACATCAATAGAAAAACCCTCTATAATAAAATGGAGATTTACCGAATTAATGGTACGAAAAATTAAAGGCTCCATACAAGCATAACAATGGTTATTTAATTGATTAGCCGATTACATGCTGAGCTTGATAAATTCTTGATAAGCGGTCTCAAACTATAATCATGCTGTGCTTAAGATGGTTACAAATACTACTGCTACCGGATATTGTTGACATAAAAACCCTTCAAAAAGCCGCATTGTCAGTATTTTCTATTTTTCTGACATGAATCGGCCGATTTTTATAAAAATTTGGGCATATCGGTAGGCGCAAATGATCTTCCATGGAGTGACTGCACTTAATGAATAATGCAATCAGAAAATCATAGTACAATTGATTCTAAATGGCGCATAATACTGTGTTGCTTGTATAAATAATACACATTTACTGAGTGCGCTTTATAGTTAGTAAAAGTAACATAATGCTTCTACGATGCCTAATGAGCCATTACCATTATAAAGTGCTTTTTGGCACGAATTTTACACTATATGTTTCATAAGGGTTCATCCTGATATTCTGTTCATCACACGCTTAGTCCGAGCCTTTGAGTGTATTTTTTTAGCATCCTGTGGGATACTCGGATCTCACAGGATATTTTTTAGGATTGAATGGATGGCCTTTTTTTATTTCATATGAAGCATTATGTTTTTCACATATCGCTCTTAAGTCGGATGTGCCAATTATACTTTTTTCCTTTAAATCAATTTCTTACCAATTAATTACTCTTTTTGTTGCTTTACAGTGCCTGATTTGCCCTCCTGCGGATTGAAATAAATGCGTTGCGTTGGGTAGGCTAAATCAATATCATCGTGCTTACTGAATTGATCGAGAATATCTTCCCACATGGTGTGCTCTGTTACCCGCCTTTTTTTAGGTAGCGTTAAATAGCGAATGGTTAGGTTAATGCCACTATCTTTTACGGAAGTGTAAATAATTGGGGTGAGGTTACTGTAAAAAATCATGAATTTTTTAGAGGCTTCCAGTAATCTTCTTTTAGCCGTAAAAGAAAGTTCTTCTACATTTTTATTTACCACTTCATCTAATATCTCTTTAGCCTTTTTCCAGTTCGATTCGAAGGTAACCATCACGGCCATCTCGTTCCACACGTGGCTAAAACCTTGGTTGTAATTGGCTTGGCTTACTCTAAATACTTCACCATTTGGCACATGAATAATGCGGCCCGTGCTTTGGTCAGAATCAACCCAGTTACCAATTTCATTCAATGTAAATTGAAAAAAACGGATGTCAATTACATCACCGGCTACGCTTCCTATTTCAATTCTATCGCCCACCACAAAGGGTTTTCTAATGGCTATAAATAACCATGCCGCCAGGTTTACAATGGGCACTTGCAGGGCAATAGCCAAACCGGCACTTACCAAGCCTAAAAAGGTGCCAATGCTGTCTATTTTATCAATCCAAATATTGAAGATGATAAGCAGGAGCAGCACATAATAGGAATTTTTAACACCGGTTTTCCATAAGTAACGGTCTTTAGCCTCTTCAAAAGCCTTAAAAACCAATCGTAATGCTACAAACCGGATTATTACCAAAACGAAGATGGCAAATAGCGTAAAGAATATTTTGTGCTGAAGCTGCGGCTCTATTTTCCAGTATACTTCAATGTAGTTGGTTATATTTTCAAGCATAATTAGTTATTACCCTCGGCAAGTTACAATCAATGCGGTGTATTCAAGAGGAATTTTATAAAATTATAAGAGCCGCTTATACTGTTATCTCACAAAATTGAAGTCTCGCCACATTTATTCAATCTATTGATACCCAGCCGCTCACATTGTCAGCGCTTATCAGTGAGAAATTTTGATGTCTGGCTAACACGGTGAAGGGCTCATTTTCATGCAGTGTGGTCTTCGGAGTACTATCTGTTTTAGGGTGGAAATAGATTATTGTTTGCTGAGCGGCATGGCGACTAGCTATGGGGGAAAGTGCTTCAGTTAAACGTTTGGCAATAAATCCGCTTAACTTATCTTGTGTTTTTACCAGATACCAGTCGTCAACGTTGGCGAGTAGTTTTAAATGCTCTTTTTTAGGCAAAGTACCTATAATTTTAGATTGGGTGGATGGGCCACTCCTCAAGTTGACAAGTTCGGGTTTAATTCGCTTCTCAAAAATTGTCATTCTGGCGGTATCAGCAGGTTGAGACTTTAAATTTAACGTAGCCTCCCATACAAATGCGAGCGGATCAATACTTGAATATGCATATATGCCAAAGTGCAGATGTGGAGGTGTAAATTTCGCATTACCGGTATTTCCTACGAAACCCAAGGTATCGCCAATGTGTACTTTTTTACCTGCAAAAACTTTTTGTGAATCTAAGTGGGCAAAATAATAAGACTGATTTCTTCCCTTGTCGCGAAGCCAAATGATTTTTCCTCCAAGTCCGTTTTCACCTACCCGGCTAACCAATCCGGTAGCGGGTGCAATAACAGGTGTTCCTTTGGGAGCGAAAATATCAATACCTTCATGTTGCCTTTTACCGGCATCGCGGCTATCACCATAGAAACTACCAATGTCTTTATTTGAAGCACCTAAAACCGGATTTTTTAATGCAGGGCTCGTCTTAAAGCTGATACTATAATGCATTTCAGCCAGCAATTCAGGTTGAATCCTAATCAATAATGTGTCATTTTTAACTACCTCAAAATTAATCTGATAGGTAGAATCCGCAAATGCTATGCACTTCCAACCTTGGTCATTTTTCCGGCTCATTAAATCAATAAAAAGCTTGGTATCTTGCTTCGATTGTATAGTGGCATTAAGCTGGAGAAGCTGGCCTCGTTTTACGTAGCTCTTAAAAGCTATTGCTTCAGGATTTGCACTTTCAAAATAGCCGGTTAGCGTTGTTGGCAGTTCCAAAATAAGTGAGTTGTTTAAGGCTTGGTTTCCTTCTTCTATCCACTGCTTCACCATTGCAGAAGTACGCAAATTGCTTTGATCAAGTGCCATGGCATATTTCTCCCGAGGCGACTGGTTTTCAAAAACATTTTGTAAAAAAGAACAGGATGGTATTATTGTGGCAACCGAAAGCACCACTAATGCTAAAAAGTACTTGTTCATTGTTAATTAAAGAATTAGTAACCTATAAAAGGTAAATCAAGACTCTTAGTTCCACTGATAACAACTAAATTATAGATGTGCAGTAATTTTAGAATCTTTTCAGCGCCAAACCGCTCACATAATCACCAATAGATAGTGATGAGGTTGCAGCGGGAGAAGGGGCATTACAAACATTAATGGCATGTTTTTCTTCCAATATCAGGAAATCATCTATTAAACCGCCATTTTTGTCGCATGCTTGTGCACGTACGCCTGCGCCACCGGGCGTCAGATCATCCTCGCTTATTTCCGGCAGTAGTTTTTGCAAAGCTTCAGTAAAGGCACTTTTTGAGAAGGACCGGTACATTTCTCCAAAACCAGTTTTCCAATATTTGGCCGCTACTTTCAAAAAGCCCGGGTAAGTCAATGTCTCACCCAATTCAACCAAATTGAATAAAGATTTCTTGTAGCCTTCCCTTTTGAATGCTAAAACAGCGTTAGGACCGGCTTCTACACCGCCATTAATCATTCGGGTAAAATGCACGCCCAAAAATGGAAAATTAGGATTCGGTACGGGGTAAATTAAGTTTTTGACCAGGTATTGCTTTTCGGGTTTTATCATGTAATACTCTCCACGGAACGGAATTATCTGTAAATCTACCTTGCTGGAAGTGAGCTTTGCTATTTTATCGGAATATAGGCCGGCACAGTTGATGATGAGGCTTCCAATATAAGTACCATGCTGTGTTACTACCTCGGTAACAGCCTTGGCTTGTTTAATGTCTGCTACCTTTTCGTTGAGCCTAATTTCACCACCGGCCTCCTGAAACTTTTCTGCATATTTTAGTGAGACCGCTGTATAATCAATAATGCCGGTTTGTGGTACATGAATACCTGCAATACCATTTACATGAGGTTCGTAGGCTTGCACTTCTTCACCCGCCAAGCGCTTCAGGTTAGTGAGTCCGTTTTGCTTACCACGTTCTTCAATCATTTGTAGGGTAGGCAGTTCGGCTTTGTTGGTGGCCACAATTATTTTACCACATAACTCATACGGCACGCCTGTTTCATCGCAAAATTTGAAGCAAGCGGTTGTAACCCTCAATGCAATTTTTAGCTTTGAGGCTGCCGGGCTTATAATACACTCCGGAGTGAATTACACCGCTGTTGTTTCCTGTCTGGTGCTTAGCTAATGCGGCTTCCTTTTCTATAAGTAGTACCGATTTCCCCGGCTGTTTACGAGTTAGTTCATAAGCCGTAGCCAAGCCAACTATACCGCCACCAATAATAATTACATCGTACTTTTTCCCGCTCATTTACAATTGTCGCCTTATTTTAAATCCTTGTCAATTTTTCACTATCCGTATTAATGTAAGTGATTTTTCAATTTACCTAAATTGGTTACTGCAAATAAGCAATAAAAAGGATTAAATAACAGAAAAGCAGCCAGATGTGTTTAATGAAACTATTCCGGTATATTGTAAAGTGCAATAACCTCATCATAGCTCATTTCCTCTAAGTCTTCCTTCGTAAATGTAGCAGCTCTTCCCGTAGTATTTGCAGCAGCAGTTGGGTCAATCAATATATACCTCACATCATAATCCTCAACTCCGGCAATATCCTGATAGTCAGATAATGATCCCTGATCTTCATCAACAGATTCTAGGGTGAGTAAAATACCATTCGGCAAATTCGTTCGGTAAATGGGGCATCACCAAATTCCCCGAAGAAAAAATAAAAATTTTCATCACCATTCAAAAAAGGTAGAGGTACGGCAATAGTAGTATTAAATTCGAATGATATTAAACGCAGATACATCAATACAATACCACTATTTTCGATAAATTCTTTATTTATGGCTGGGTCTGCAATAGATGCCTGTTTTTCGTCATCCTCATCCAAAACATTCCAATTTATATCGATCCAATCTGAGAAGACGATGCCTGGAACACCATCATCTCCTTTTTCGCCCATTTCCCCTTGTTCTCCTTTTTCACCCGGGTCACCTTGGGGTCCATTTTCGCCATCCTCGCCATCTTCGAAACAAGCCGTCAAGGCAAAACAAAATACGAACATTAATTGTGCAATTCTTTTCATGATAATTTATGTTTAGTTTGCTTAAATATAAAACTATAAAGTATAAATAGCTAAAATTTACTCATGAATCATCCTGATAGCTATCGGGCCAATAACCAATAACCAATCACTAGTAACCCAATCACTAAACCCAATAACCAATAACCAATACCAATCACTATCGGAACCAATCTCACTCAACAATTACCAGATAATAGTTCTTTTTACCTTTTTGAACCAAAACATATTTATTCTGAAGCAATTTGAAGTCGACAGAGGCATTGGCATCATCTAATTTGTTTTTATTCACACTAACGCCACCTCCCTGTATCATCTTTGCGGGCTTCTCCTTTCGATTTGAACACTACTCCTTTTGTGGTTTCTGCAAGGAAGTCGGTTACGTTGGCAGCGGCTTTCATGTCCGATGCACTGATGCGCACTTGCGGCACACCTTCAAAAACTGAAAGTAAGGTATCTTCATCTATGCCGGCCAAATCTTCCGTGGTAGATTTTCCGAATAGAATACCTGATGCTTTAATAGCCATATCAAGCGCTTCCTGCGAATGCACACGTAACGTCAGTTCCTCTGCTAATGCTTTTTGCAATGTTCTCAAATGTGGCGCTTCCTTATGATTTGCTTCCAAAGTCTCAATAGCCTCTCTACCGTGTGTGCTGAAAATACGAATGAAATTGCTCATGTCCTCATCGGAAGCATTAAGCCAAAACTGATAAAATTTGTAGGGGGATGTCTTTTTTGGATCGAGCCAAATGTTACCGCTCTCGGTTTTACCGAACTTTGAACCGTCCGATTTCTTTATTAATGGCGTGGTGACTGCAAAGGCCTCGCCTTGATCAATTTTTCGAATCATTTCAGTACCTGTGGTAATATTACCCCATTGGTCGGAGCCACCCATTTGCAGCTTGCAATTTTCTGCCCTGTATAGGTGTAAAAAATCATAACCTTGCACCAACTGGTAGGTAAATTCGGTAAAGCTCATGCCTTCGCTCGATTCAGCTGAAAGTCGCTTTTTTTACCGAGTCTTTAGCCATCATATAATTGACGGTAATGTGCTTGCCCACATCTCTGATGAAATCCAAGAAGCTGAAATCTTTCATCCAATCGTAATTATTCACCAATTTAGCTCCGTTTGCAGCAGTAGTATCAAATTGTAAGAACTTCATTACCTGCTTTTTTATGCCTGCTTCGTTAGCTCTTAAAGTAGCTTCATCTAACAAGTTTCGTTCTTGAGATTTCCCGGATGGATCGCCAATCATGCCTGTTGCGCCTCCCAATAGGATTATAGGTTTATGGCCGGCTTCCTGAAAATGCTTAAGCATCATAATACCTACCAAGTGGCCAATATGTAAGGAGTCGGCAGTAGGGTCAATGCCTACATAAGCGGAAGTTAACTCTTTGGCAAGTTGTTTCTCGATGCCCGGCATCATATCGTGTATCATGCCGCGCCATTGTAGTTCGGCAATAAAATCTTTTTGCATTTCTATGGTTTTTTCACTGTTATGGAAGCAAAGATAAAAGGCGCCACAAGTAATTAACAGATAAATGCTGCTTTATATTACCAAATACTCAGAGCACGCACAAATCACAGTTTAAAATGTACTCTAAGCTGTAAAAAAGCGAGCTCATAGAAATCGTTAGTAGTGGGTAGGGTGGCATTAACAATGTTTATCTCATATTTGAGCGGAGATCTTCTCGGTTTAAACCGAAAACCGAAGAGTAGATTACCACCAACATTAATCTTATTCACTTCTTCCACCTGTAAGGGCACGTTTGCATCGGGTTGTATGGAAATGGTAGCCATGGAATAGTTGACTAAAATACCGGCACCAAGGTATAATTCAATCGTTCTGTTCTTAATAAAATTGAAGCTTAAATCATTCTTAAAACCAATAGCCTGCATATTGAAATTATTACCACCATCAGATATTACCAAATCGTAGTATCCATAAGTAAGTGCCGAGGTAAAATCTAATCGTCTATTCCATACGGATTCTTTTTGGAAGCCCAGTTCGCCTTTAATTCCTAATGCATCCGATCCTTGAATGCCTGCTGAAGCCAGAGAAAGACCCACGAAAAGTCTATTATCAGTGCGCTGTCCGTAACTTTCGAAAGTGAGGTTTAGTAGTAGTATAAGGATAAATAATTTAAAGTGGCGCATCATATTTTGTGTTTAGTTGAAGTATAAATATGGTTATTTCTTTTAGAAAAGACTAAATTATTATCTTCGCCTTTGATAAAGCAAAGCTATGGCAAAAACGGCAGATCAAATCCTCTCAGACTTAAAAAATAAAAATTACGCTCCGGTTTATTTTTTGCATGGAGAGGAATCCTATTTTATTGACCTGATAAGCAATTTTATAGAGAAGCATGCGCTCGAGGAGTCAGAAAAAAGTTTTAACCAGCGTATTTTCTATGGTAAAGATGTAGGTCTTAATGAAGTAATTTCCGCTGCAAAGACTTTTCCCATGATGGGGCAGCGGCAAGTCATTATTGTAAAAGAAGCGCAAGAATTAGCTGAACTAAAGAAGAAAGAAGCCGATTTATCAGTTTTTGAGCATTACCTACAAAATCCACAGCCTTCTACGGTGCTTGTTTTTGGGCACAAGCACAAAAAAATTGACAAGCGGAGAAAAATAGCTAAAACCTTAGAGAAATATGCGGTCTATTTGGAGGCGGGTAAAATTTACGAGAATAAAGTGCCTGAATGGATTGGTCAATTTGTAAAGGGCAAAGGCCACACTATAAACAGACAAGCCATGTTGCTACTAACAGAGTACATTGGCAATAATTTGGAAAGGCTATCAAACGAGATAGATAAGATCATTATCAATTTTAAAGTACCTACCGAAATTACAGAAAAGCATGTGCAGCAATATGTAGGCATAAATAAAGATTATAATATTTTTGAATTACAAAATTCTATTGTGCAAGGCAACATATTGCAAGCCAACAGAATTATTCAGTTTTTTGCTGCCGATCCTAAAAATCATCCTATCATATTAAGTATAGGATTTCTGAACAGCTTCTTTACCAAGCTGCTGCTCATTCACCACCACGCTGATAAATCGGACAGGGGAGTGGCGCAGGCCGCAGGTGTATCGCCCTATTTTGCGAAAGATTATATTGCGGCCATTAGAAAGTACAACCAACTAAAGGTATTGCAGAATTTACAATATATTTACCAAGCCGACTTGGCCAGTAAAGGCATAAATGCACAAATAAAAGAAGAACAATTGATGAAAGAGTTGTTGTTCAAGCTGATGCACTGATTTCAATCATTTTATAATAATTTACCATTTTGATAGTTAAAAATGGAACCACAAATAGCTATGCATAAGAAATTTTTCCTTATTACTTTTTACCTGCTCGGTATACACTTCAGCATTACCGCACAAAAAACATTTGTTGATTTCAGCAATGATCAAAAGTATAGCAAGGCACTTCAACAATTTAACGACACACAATATAATTCAGCACAGAGTTTATTTGATGACTATCTGCGTAGCATAAATGGAGAGGCTACAAATGAAGCATCGGCTAAGTATTATAGTGCGTTAGCGGCTATCTATCTTTTTCAATCAGATGGAGAAAACAGGATTAAGCAATTTGTGGATACCTACCCCAACCACCCAAAAGCGCTTGAAGCCTATTTTGAATTAGGTAATTTTTATTACCGCGAGAAGAATTATGCTAAAGTTATTCAATACTTCGAGATGACTAACGAGGCGGTTTTGGGCAAGAATGATTTGAGAGATTATCGCTTTAAACTAGGGTATTCCTACTTCAGCAGAAAAGCCTTTCAGGAAGCATTAACCTATTTCAATCAGCTAAAAACAAACGAGAACCAATACCAGTCTGCCGCTTACTATTATGCCGCTTTTATAAACTATGAATTGGGCGATTATGGACAATCTCTCGTTGATTTGGAAAAAGCTGAGAAGAATGATGCCTATAAAAGCACTGCGGCTGAAATGCGTGCCAATATTTACTACCAGCAGGCGCGCTATCAAGAGGTAGTTAACTACATTGAACAATTGCCGGGAGCAGTTCCTGCCAACAGTTATTTAATTGGTGGGGATTCATATTATGCACTAGGGCAGTATGATAAAGCAGCCGATTACTTTGAGCTTTATAGAGAACGCAACAAAAGCACTAACGACAGAGCCGTATTGTACAGAATGGGTTATGCCGCGTTTAAAGTAAAAAGAACTGATGAGGCTATAGAATTGCTCGAAAAAGTGGGTATTGAGAAGGATACGCTAACCCAGTATAGCACCTACTATTTAGGCAAGCTTTATCAGGAAAATAAAAACGAGCGCTTTGCTATTAACGCTTATCAGCAGGCGAAATCATTAGATTTTAATAAAGAAATAGCAGAGGAGAGCCACTGGCAGCTTTGCCAGCTTTTAATCGCTGCGGGCTCATTTAACGATGCAATCAATGAGATTTTAACCTTTTTAGAGAAATATCCGCAAAGCAGTTATGCCACAGAGGCAAAAGAAGTGTTGAGCCAAGCTTATTTAAGCACTAACGCCTATGATTTGGCCATTGGCTTTATTGAGAGTTTGCCTTCACTTACACCTAGATTGGAGGCAGCCTATCAGAAAGTAACCTATTATAAAGGAGCAGATTATTTCAATCAGTCTAAGTTTTATGAAGCGGTACAAAGCTTTAAGACATCAGTAGCTTACCCGCAATCGAAGCAATTAGCCGGAGAAGCTTATTTTTGGATGGGCGAGGCTTTTTCAACAGGTAAAAAATATGACCAGGCACTTGAGGCTTACCTGGCATCGTTAGATAGAACTACCGGAGTTGATGACTGGTACATTGGCTTGCTGTATGGAGCGGCTTATGCTTACTACAATACCAAACAGTTCGATAATGCCTTGTCGTATTTTAAGAAATACACTGCCTATGGTAAGCAAGCACCTTACTACCACGATGGGCTCTTACGCCTGGCCGATTGCTATTATGTAACTAAGAGATATGCTGAGGCCATTCAAACATACCAAAAGCGGCTTGAGATAAATGATGGCAAAGACTATGTTTACTTTCAGTTGGGAGTGGTAAATGCCTTGCAAAACAATAACAGTGCGGCTCAGAATAATTACAACCAAGTAATTACTAACTATAAAAGTTCCGCTTATTACGATAACGCACTTTTTCAGCAGGCGCTTCTTACTTTCGAAACGGGAAACTACCAAACCGCAGTGCAGCAATTTAAAGAAATGCTGAGTGCAGTTCCGCAAAGTAATTTAGTGCCTTATGCTTTGTCTAAGCGAGCAATTGCTTACTATAATTTAAAAAACTATGACATGGCGCTGATGGATTACAAAAATATTTTGAAAAATTACACCACCCATCCTACAGCTAATGGAGCTTTAATCGGTCTGCAGGAAATTTACGGGTTAAGAAATGAGGAAGGTGATTTTGACGAATATTTAACAGCCTATAAAAGCGCTAACCCTAACGACAAGGATGTTTCAACTATCGAATACGATGCGGCTAAGTCGTTTTACTTCAATCAGAATTATGCGAAAGCAAGTGTAGGGTTTAAAAGCTTTATTGAGAACTACCCCGACCATGGAAAAACGGAAGAAGCTACTTATTATTTGGCGGATGCTTATTATAGAAGTAATAAATACAATGAAGCGCTGCCTATATTTTATGAAGTGCTGGCAGATAAAAACGCTGCGTTTAGGAAAAGAGCCGTTCAAAAGGTGGCAGAAATTGAACTACTTAATAGTAATTATGATAAATCCCGAACGTATTATAATGAATTACTTCAAATTGCAGAAAATCCACGCGATCAGTACAATGCGTGGTCCGGTCTGCTGCAAATTGCGAATGTGAATAACGACTATAAGACAATTATTGAATATGCCGATTTGATCATCATTAAAGGTAATGTAGGCACCAATGCACTTACTGATGCTTATTTACGTAAAGGGATGGCTTTTTTTAATCAGGGAAAGTATGAAGAGGCGCAACAACCGTTTACAATGGCGATAAATACTGCTAAAGATGAAAATGCAGCGGAAGCTAAATATATGATAGGCCTCATGCAATATACAAGCGGTGAGTATCAAGCAGCCATAAATACCCTTTTTGAATTGAATAAGGATTTTGCATCATTTGAAAAATGGTTAGGCAAATCTTTTCTTTTAATAGCAGATAATTATTATGCTATGGGAGAGGTGTTTCAGGCTAAAGCTACCCTAAATTCAATAATAGCCAATGCCTCATCGGCTATGCTAATAGAGGAGGCAAACCTTAAGCTGGCACTCATTAACCAGCAAATGCAGCAAAATGACTCTCTAAAAGCGGCAGATGGGTCAGCCGTTATTCAAGCTGAAGACACTATTAACTTACCCCTAGACTCAATAAAAGATTAGTATGAAAAAAATAGCACTAAGTATTATTTTCATCTTTTACGGCTTTATTCTTGTAGCACAAGATAAATGGAGTGAGCCGGCAGCAGGTGAATTGGAAGACTCACAAATTATAATAGAGAAAAACCGCGCGCTTGATTTGCCCCGTGTCGGAAGAAACTTTAGGCAGGTGCCAGCGGTGGATAGGCAACAAGATTCCATTAGTGTAAATTTTAATTGGAATGAAATTACACCGGAGTTGAGTAAGCTAAAACCCGGTTTAAGAGTGTTGCGCATAAAAGATGAGCCGCTGCCTAAGCTGTTTGCCAATCAGGTATCCGCAGGCCTCGGTAATTATGGAGCTACTTACCTTTCCGGCTTTTTGGGAAATAAACGCGATAGAAATAAGAGCTACGGTGTGCAATTTTACCACAAAAATTTTAATAGGGGAGCGGTCGATAAAAGATACTCAGGCTCCGGCTATCAAATGATTAGCCCTCATGCAAAATTTTTTAATGAGAAAATGTCTATTGAAACAGCTGTTATTTATGACAGAATAAATAATTTTGCTTACGGACTAGCAGAAGAAAACCGGAATCTCAACGAAAATTTTAAGCGAAGTGAGTTCAGAAAAACCTTTCAAAATGTTGGCGCTAATGTGGCCTTTGCCGATAGAAATATTGCCAATAACTTAGACTATAACTATCAGTTGGGCTTTTACCACTTTTTCGGAAATAGCAATAATGCTGAAACCAACTTTAATTTTGAATTAGATAATAGCTATAATTTTAACAATGCTTTTGGAGCAAAATTGAAAGTGGAGGGATATGTTTCTAACTATAATTTCTCAGATGAGGCAGTTAAAATCAGTCGTAATTTAGTGCAGGTAAAACCGAAAGTAACTTACAGACAAGATGATTTCTTAATCGATGGAGGATTTAATATCAGCGTGGACAAAAACTCCACCTTTAATAAAAGTGATGTATATGTACTGCCCGATCTGGGGATAACCTATTACCCGTTGAGTAAAACTTACCTCAGTGCCCGTATAACAGGAGATGTAAATGCGGTTACGGCCAAAAGCTTAGTAAGTGCAAATCCTTTTTTAGATCCGCTTACTGCTATTAGTAATAGTGTAACACCATTCAAATTACAGTTTGGTGCTGGCGCTAATTTATTCAAAAAAGTACAGGCCGATGCTTCATTTGGAGTAGCGACCATCAAGGACCTCACATTCTTTAATAATACAACAATTATTTCATCAAACGGAGCCGATCTTTTTACAAGCAACACATTTATAGTTGATGACAACATTACAGCTATTAGTGCTTCATTATTTTTGCAAACGGATTTCGGAAAAAATTTCGATATGCAGATTAAAGGCGATTATCTCAATTATTCGGATGACAGCATCAATAATTTCCCTAACGTACCGAAATTTAAAGTTGATATTTTCAGTAATTTCACCATAAAAGAAAAATTAGAGATTGGATTCAATATTTTTGCGCAATCCGAAATGGTAGGTCTTTTACGGACGTTTAATGGCTTTGTGATTACGGATGAGGTGATAAAAATTGATCCCTTTGTTGATCTGGGTTTGAGCGCAAGATATAATTTAACAAGCATGGCAAGTGTCTTCGTAGATGCTAATAACCTGTTAGCCAATGAGTATCAGTATTATTTAAATTATCCTAACAGGGGTTTCCAGCTATTGGTTGGTTTCACATATTCATTCTAATATTTTTAAAGTCATGAAATGCGATTATCTTTGATTTTAAAAATTGCTTAATCCATTGGGCGCTATAGAGGCCTGAGTAATTATCTTGCTAAAAAATTATTAGTATTACGTTAATACTTATAAATTTTTTAATAGATTTAAGCTGATATATACCTGAACAAACCGAATAATGGCTGATAAGGACAACACCGAAGACGATTACAAGGAAGAAAATTTCGATAATTCTGCATCACAAGATGATGAAGATTTCGGATTACCTGATTTAGATGAAGATTTTAACGCTGATGATACCAGTGATGAAATTATAATTGAAGAAACTGTTGAGGAAGAAATAATAACTTTTGATGAGGAGGAAGAACCTGCAAGTACAATTGATACTTCTGATCAATTTGTATTTGAGTCTGAGATCGAAGAAGATTCAAGCGACTCCGATGTTTATGAAGCTGAAAGTGAGGCCGAAGAGGATGAGGTTGAACCAGTAGCCACCTATGTCCCACCAAAAGAATCATCGGCACCTATAATCATTGTTTCTATTATTATACTGCTTGCTATAGGTTTTGCCGTCTGGTTCTTCTTTTTAAAAGATTCCAAAAAACAAGATGCAGTAGCAAATACTCCGGTTAAGGATACTACAACGTATGTAGTGGAAAAGCCGATAGCGGTTGCAGAACCTGTAATGGAAGAGCCGGAAAATACAGAACCTGAAGTAGGTACCATTAATACACTAAACGGAAGAACAGGTCGTTCGTATGTTGTTGTTGGTAGTTTCTTTGATGATGACATGGCAATGGATTATGCAAAAGAGCTTAAGAAAAAGGGTACTTCTGCTTATATCATTCCTCCTTTTGGTAAAAGTAAATTTACCAGAGTAGCTGTTGCAGAGGCAGGAACATTTGCTGAGGCAAGTAGTTCTGCAACAGCGCTAGCAGGTCAATTTAAAGAACAACCTTGGCCTTTAAAATATTGATTTAATTTTTATATGAACTTATTGCAAATTAGTACCGTGGCAGACACCGCTACGGTGAATGCTGCTGATAGCAGCGTTAATCTGTTTGACTTATTATTGAAAGGGGGATTTGTTATGATTCCCCTTTTGCTATTATCTATAGCCGCAATCGCCATTTTTGTGGAGCGTATAATGACTATCAAAAAAGCCGACAAAGCACCAAAAGGCTTGCTCAATCAGGTAAAATCCTTAGTGTCGGGTGGTAAAATAGATGAAGCCAGAATGTTATGCGCTCAAAATGAAGCTCCTATTGCCAGAATGTTGGAAAAAGGAGTTTCCCGAATAGGCAGTCCTCTGAAAAATATTGAAGTGTCAATAGAGAATGTAGGTAAAATTGAAATCTATAGATTAGAAAAGAATTTATCTACTTTGGCCACTATCTCGGGCGCTGCACCCATGATTGGCTTTTTAGGTACCGTAACAGGAATGATTCAAGCCTTTATAGCAATTGCGCAAGAAGAAGGTTCTGTGAGCCCTAAATTGTTATCAGAAGGTATTTATGAAGCAATGATAACCACAGCGGCCGGTTTAGCGGTTGGAATAATTGCATATTTAGGTTATAATTATCTCGTTGCGCAGGTACAAAAGGTAATACATAAGATGGAATATACCTCTGTTGAATTTATTGATTTATTGCAAGAACCAAAAGGTTAAGACATGGCGCTTAAATCAAGACACAAGGTAGATCCGTCTTTCAGTATGTCATCAATGACAGATATTATCTTTCTGTTATTAATATTCTTCATGCTAACTTCTTCGTTTATTACGCCATCAGGTTTACCCATCAATTTACCCACAAGCAAAACTTCAAATATCGTTATCCAAAAGGTAAGCGTTACCATTGGTGCGGATTTATCGTATTTTGTTAATGCAAAAAAAACTAATAAGGCAGATTTGGAGACTGCTATAAAAAGAGAGCTCAAAAATGCGGAGGAGGGAGTAGTTGTTCTACACATCGATAAAAGTGTACCTACGGAGCACTTAGTGCATGTGGCGGGCATAGCTGCAGCCCTCAATGCAAAAGTTTCCATTGCCACAAAACCAAATGAATAGTACCGATACCTTAGCGAAAAAAAACAATTACAAAGGAATAGCCATCTCTATAGCTGTTCATGTAGTTATTATTTTGCTTTTCTTATGGGTTACAGTATGGCAAGAACCTTATCCGCCCAATCCTGAATTTGGAATAGAGCTCAATATGGGCAGCGTTAACACAGGAGCAGGAAATGAGCCTGCTGGTTCCGAGGCAGTTATCCCACAGGAAGCAGAGGAGAATGAAGAGGTGGCGGAAGAGGTTGCAGCTGTTGAAGCGCTAGATCAGGTAGAGAGCAATGAAAGCGAAGCTGTTGATGAAGCAATAACACAAAATGATGGACTTGTAGAGCAGAAAGATGAACCTGCTACCAAAGTACAATCTGAGGCTGTTAAAGAAACTAAAACAGCGCAAAAACAAGCCGAGACAAAGCAAGTTGAAGCAAAAGATCCGCCTAAGCCAAACCCTAATGCGCTGTTTCCGGGAAAAAATGCAAGTCAGGGTGAAAGCAGTAAAGAGCAAGGAGACCAAGGAGTAAAAGACGGCAATGTTGATGCTAAAGCTCTAATGGGAACGCAGGGTGGGGGTAATGGTAGTAAATTGGATATGGTTGGCTGGGCATGGAATTCTCCACCAAGGCCTAAAGATAACTCCGACCAGAATGGTAAAGTTGTTATTGAAATTAAAGTTAATAGCGATGGAGAAGTCATTGGTACACAAATTACGCAGACAACCGTTTCTCTTGAAATCGCAAAAATATATGAAAATGAAGTACAGAGGCTGTCATTCTATAAAACATCGGGGGGCTCCACCCTCAGCTCATATACAGGTAAAATAACTTTTATTATTCGTTCAAAATAATGCACTCGTATAAAGAAGCTGAACAGTTTCTATTTGAACGCTTGCCTATGTTTCAACGGATAGGTGGAGCAGCTTACAAAAAAGACCTGACCAACACGCTGCGTTTATTAAATGCTTTAGGCAACCCGCATAAAGAAGGTAAATTTATTCACGTGGCCGGTACCAACGGCAAAGGCAGCACTGCCAGCATGTTAGCATCTGTATTAATGGAGGCCGGCTACAAGGTAGGATTATACACCTCACCACATCTAAAGCATTTTTCTGAAAGAATCCGGATAAATGGAGTAGCTATTTCGGAATCAGAAATTTTAGGTTATGTTCAGGCATACTTGCCTTTGGTAGAAGAGATAAAACCGTCTTTTTTTGAATTGACAACCGCTATGGCCTTTCAATACTTTAAAGAGCACAAAGTGGATGTAGCTGTAATGGAAGTTGGCTTGGGGGGTAGGTTGGACTGCACCAACGTTATTCAGCCAATATTGTCCGTTATTACGCAGATAGGTTTTGATCATCAGGAGTTTCTTGGAAATACACTAGTAGAAATAACCCGCGAGAAAGCCGGTATCATAAAAGAGAATGTACCGGTAGTTTGCTCAGTAGCAGAAAAGGAGCTACAAGAAGTAATCAAACAAATTGCTGATGAAAAGCATGCAGCCTTTTACACTTCCGATGAACCCTTTGTTTTGAAAAAACTAAACTATGAAAACGATCATTTAGATAAATACCGGCTTTCGGGTTATTTCTTAGGCGATTTTGAGTTTGAAAGCGACATGAAAGGCAGTTATCAGCTTCAAAATCTCAAAACGGTGCTTAAGTCCGTAGAAATACTTGCTGAAAAGCAGTGGCTAATCAGCAAAGATAACATGGTTCAAGGTCTGAAGAAAGTGCATTTAAATTCAGGTTTGAAAGGTCGCTGGCAAAGTATAAGTCACCCTAATACTAAGGCAAAAATAATTGTTGATGGCGGCCATAATGTATCTGCAATGAAACATATTGTGGCTATGCTAAAAAAGGAGCAATATAACCGCCTCCATTTTATTTACGGAACGGTAAATGATAAATCAATTGAAGATACATTGGCTATACTTCCTAAAGATGCTATCTATTATTTCACGCAGGCATCAATTCCCAGAGCGCTAGAAGCAGAATTACTGCAGCAAAAAGCCATACATCACCAACTCGTTGGGCATTCATATGCCAATGTATCGGAAGCATTTTCCACCGCAATGACGCATAGTTCAGAAAATGACCTTATTTTTGCAGGGGGTTCAATATTTGTGGTGGCAGAAATACCGTGTTTATAGCTAATGAGCAGACAGAAGTTATCTAGATTTAAAGAGATTGGTGATCGATACAATGTTATTGAGCGAGATACGGCACGTTTTGAAGACCTAAAAGGTAATTGGAGTGCTCACCATTTTAAGAATGATGCACCCATTAGTATCGAATTAGCGTGCGGAAGAGGTGAATATACGGTAGGGCTGGCCAAACAATTTCCTGATGAAAATTTTATAGGGATAGACATAAAAGGAGAGCGATTATGGAGAGGTAGTTCCGAGGCTCTGGAATTGGAGCTTGAGAATGCGGCATTTTTAAGAAC
This sequence comes from uncultured Cytophagales bacterium, assembly GCA_963832285.1. Lineage (GTDB taxonomy): Bacteria > Bacteroidota > Bacteroidia > Cytophagales > Cyclobacteriaceae > Marivirga. The sequence goes on along the minus strand of CAWHTP010000008.1, from coordinate 1,152,271 downwards.
ATTTGCTTTAGACTTGGTGCAGAGCTTCGGACAAAAGGAAATAAAGGATATTTGGATTATTCATCCCGATCCACGTCCACGAGAGCGCGATGAAAAGAGAAGGTTGACGCATCATCGGTTTTTAGATATTTATAAGGAATTGCAAGTGGCTAGTGGTACTGTTTTTTTTAAAACTGATAATACTGATTTGTTCCGATGGACTTTGGAAGCAGTACTGTTTAAGAGAAATGATATACAAGACCTAGAGTACACCTGGGATTTAAAAAGCTCCGATATGCTGGCAGAGCATTATAATATTACCACCAAATATGAGCAGAAATTTGAGGCGGTTGGTGAAAAAATTAAATACATGAAATTTAAATGGAAAGCTTAAAGGAAAAAATTCAAGGACCGGCATTTATCATGTTTGTTCTTTACATTGTAACTACTTTAGCAGTTTCAATTTTTTGGGAAAAAGGCACATTTCTACTTTGGCTTAATGACAGGCACAACATATATGGTGATGTTTTTTTTATGTACTTTACCTACTTGGGTGATGGACTGATGTATCTTATAATTGCTATCATATTTCTTTTTTATAGCTACTACAACATTATATTATTGGCAATGATTGGCATTCTACAGACCATATTAGTTACCATTGGCAAAAGGTGGATATTTAATTATCCCAGACCAAAAGTGTTCATTGAAAATAGTGCGGACACCTTTAATTTCATAGATGGAGTTAAGGTTTACAGCGCTCATAGTTTCCCTAGCGGGCACACGGCTTCGGCATTTGCTATAGCCACTTTATTAATATGCCTAACAAAAAATAAATTGTTGCAAGTAATACTTATGCTCATGGCTATTATTATAGGCATATCGCGCGTTTATTTATTACAACACTTTTTAATGGATACTGTGGCCGGTGCTTTAATTGGTCTATCTTCAGCAGGTATTATATGGTGGTATTTTTGTGAAAAAAGGCCTGAACTACTTTATTCAAAAGGAAAACTCCACAGAGGACTTTTAGTAAAATAATATGGAAATTAATGGCATTTACATAGCACCCGGCACAGAGAAAAAGATTGATGTCAATATAGCAAAGCTTCCATCGCACTCTGCCATAGACATCTCAATAACAGTTGCAAGATCTCAAGATCCCGGTCCTGTAATATTATTAAGTGGAGGTTTACATGGCGATGAAATTAATGGATCCGAAATAGTGAGGAGAATTATTGAAGCGGAGCAGAATATTCCACTTATTGGTACCATCATTTGCATACCTATTATCAATGTCTTTGGCTTTATACACTTTTCGCGCTATGTGCCTGATGGTAAAGATGTGAATAGGTCTTTTCCGGGTAACAAAAATGGCTCACTGGCGAGTCGCGTGGCTTACTATCTTACAAAAGATATTCTGCCTATTATAGATTATGGTATCGACTTCCACACCGGTGGAGCGGACAGGTCTAATTTTCCTCAGGTGAGGTGTATGATGAAGGATGAGGTAAACAGTGAGTTGGCAGGTATTTTTCAGGCGCCATTTACACTAGATAGTAAGTTCAGGCCTAAATCTTTCAGACAGACTGCCAGTAAGTTTGGTAAAAGAATTTTGGTTTATGAAGGTGGAGAATCTTCGCGCTTTGATAAATATGCCATACAAGAAGGGATAGCCGGAACTTTGCGGGTTTTAAAACATTTTGGGATGACTGCCGAGGCACCTATTGCCTTAAACAGTAACAAATTAATAAATAGTTCTTCATGGGTACGCTCTAAAAAATCAGGAATTTTTCTTACCGAAGTTATTAGCGGCCAATACGTGAAGAAAAACCAATTAATCGGTACAATTAATGATCCTTTTGGTGGATTTAAGAATAAAATAGCAGCAACAGCTACAGGTTATGTAATTGGTTTAAATAACAATCCTTTGGTTCATCAGGGCGATGCGCTAATACATATAGGTGTTATAAAATAATGTACAGATATTTTATAAAACCTCTACTTGATTGTGTTTGTGCATTGCTGGCAGTAATAATTGCAAGTCCGATTTTTATGGTTATAGGCATATTGCTGGCCATATTTCAACAGGGAAAGGTCTTTTTTACACAAAAGAGACCCGGCAGGCACGAGCATATATTTTTATTGCTCAAGTTTAAAACCATGAGGGATGACACAGATATTAACGGAAACTTACTTCCGGATGATGAACGGCTTACTGCTATTGGCAAATTTGTAAGAAAGACCTCTCTTGATGAACTTCCGCAACTTATTAATATTGTTAAGGGCGATATGTCCTTCATTGGCCCTCGACCTTTACTTATTGAATACCTTCCCTTGTACAATGAGTACCAGAAAAAAAGACATACTGTAACTCCCGGCATTTCCGGATGGGCACAGGTAAATGGTAGAAATGCTATTGGTTGGACTCAGAAATTTGACTATGATGTTTGGTACGTCAAAAACCAATCCTTTCTGTTAGACTTAAAAATAATCTTTTTGACGATTATAAAAGTATTTAAGTCAGATGGAATAAGCGCAGCCGGCTCTGCAACAATCGAAAAGTTTAGAGGAAATTAGTTAAAGGTTGGGCAGGGTAGGAATGCTTCTTTACGCTTTTTCCTAAATGAGTTATCAAGATCTATGGTTAAAGAAATCTCATGAGCTCCACCTGAAATTCCTCCTAATTCAGAGATGGTAAAGTCATAGCTGTAGCCAACCTGGAAATTAGTGAATTGAAGACCAAAGTGGAAGATCATTGCATCTCTATCAAAGGTATTACCTACTTCATTTGTATTAAATGGAAAGCCTCTATACCACAGTCCTGCTGAAATAGGATTGTAGTGCCAATCTACTCCAATATCAAGCTGATCGTTTATGCCCTGTCTTTTGTATATAAAAGAGGGAGCAAGACTAGATATATTGTCGAACTCTTTTGGCCCTCTGTAAAGTGGAATTCTCACGCCACCATGCACGGAAAATTTCATCTGTAAGCGGTCAGTATCACCAATAAGCGATACATCCGGCTGCGTTGCATGATGGAGCGCCATACCACCCCAAAGCGATTTACCATAGATAAGAACACCGGCAGCAAAATCGAAAGTATTGAATTTGCTCTACAGATTGCAGTTCAGTATCGAAAGAAACATTTCTATCAAATGCCAACTGATCACCTAAGGTTAAACCAGCTTGATTTAATCCGGTGAAGGCGTAGCTGAAATGTGTTCCTGCTGCGATAACCAACTTTTTATTTATTTGTGTTCTATAAGCATATAAAAAGCCTAAGTTCGTATTTCCTAAATCGCCTGAACCTGCTGCATCTTTTGTGAATAGTAATCCAAAACCGCTATTTAGTTTATCGAGGTTATAATCGTAAGACACAGATATGGTTCTGTAAGCATTGGTGAAACCCAAACCGGGCCACTGCAATCTTGTAACCGTGTTAAATCTGTGCACTTTTCCTGTTCCGGTAAATGCAGGATTTAAATACAGGGGTGCAGCGTAATATTGCGAAAACTGGAAGTCCTGCGCCACTGCCTTGCTGTTAAAAAGTAAAGCTGTGGTAAAAAATAACCCGAAGAATAGTAATTTATATTTCAATCTTTCTTTCTATCTAATTAAGGTAATATCACCCACTTTGGCTTCGCGCCTACCATTTTCGAATGTCAATTCAAGTCTAAAGACATACACGCCCTGCGGCATGAGTTGCCCTTTATAATAGCCATCCCAACCTACAGTCTTATCGCTACTCTCAAATAGTAGTTCTCCCCATCGATTATAAATTTTCATATTAAAGTTTGTTACGCCTTCAACTTGGGGTAAAAATATATCGTTGGATCGGATGTTACCGCTTGCACTACCCGGACCGCTTCTACTTGGGGTAAATGCATTGGCAAATCTTGACTCACCGCCCAATAGTACTTGTATCTGGGCGTCCAGCTTAAATGAATCTTGGCAGCCTGTTGTGCTGTTAGTAGCAATAACAGTAATATCATATACACCACTATCAGCATAAGCATGTACAGGGTCACGATCGTGGAAGTATTGCCATCACCAAACTTCCATAAAAATTCATCTCCACCTAAACTGGTATTAACAAACTGAACAGTCTCTTCAGAGAATACTTGTCTGAAAGCATCAGGAATTGTAAAAGATGCTTGCGGTGCCTCATATACCTTAATGTAGGCTACTTTCATCTCTTCCACATCCTGTCCGGTTGAATTTTTAGCGGTTAACGTTACCGTATACTCACCAGGCTTGCTGTATAAATGGGTAGGGTTTTCTACACCAGTCGCACGTTGGTCATCGCCAAACTCCCAACGGTAAGTAGCCGGATCAGAAAACTTTGTAAGATTTTCAAATTCAACAAGTAGTGGTACGCAGCCATCGATTGGTCTGCCTATAAAATTGACGATAGCCGGGCCGGCTTCTATTGTTACTGTCTGCTGGAAAGTTTCAGTACAAGTGCCATTAGTTGCTTCCATCTTTATAATAAACGTACCTAATTGGGTATATTCATGAGGTGCCGGATCCTGATCTGTAGTTGTAAAGCCATCGCCATAGTCCCATGTGTAGGTCCAGAAGCTTTTGTTCTTTGTATTATTAACCACTGTTACCGTAGAGCTTGGCGCTGTTTGCAACGCAGGGGTTGCAGTAAACTCAGCTCCTAATTCCGGGAATACCACAATATCAACAGGGCTTCCCAGTAAGGCTCCGCTACACACAGGTGTATTGCCGTCAGATACGGAAACCAGCGTATACGTAGTAGTCACTGCTGGATTAATTGGCTCGAAATGCCTGTTGAATGGTGTTCTAAAAGATATGTTTGAGCTTCCATCGGAATACACTATATCCCACGGACCAACACCGGTTAAGTTGAATTGTAGATTAACCTCCTGCCCGAAACAAATGGTATCACTGCCTATAAGCTCCGCAGTAGGCGGCTTATTAACTGTTACAACAACAGGAAATCCGCGATTAAAAGCAGCACAACCATTTACATCTAATATGCTTGTAACTCTATAGATACTGGTTGTATCCGGTGATACGGCCTCGTTAAAGATAGCAGGCTTGCTATTTAATGTTACTGTATCTATCCCATCGGTATATTCAATTGTAAATGGTGCACCATCACTGCCGGTTCCGCCCTCACCAGTTAATGTAAAAGCGAGATTGGTGGTTTGCCCTTGACAAATTACAGCATTACCTGTTAGTTGGCCGGTAGGAGGGGCAAAAGTAATGATAGTGGCTGAACCACTACCTGTACCTATACAGCCGTTACCGCCACGCACTCCGTTAAGACTTGCTATCGTATAAATATTCTCACCTAACTGGCCGGTAACATCTACTGTCTCAATCCATGGACCTGCAGTAGGATCCCAGCTGGCGTCTGGTGTTACATTTGTTAAAAAGAATGTGCCTCTAAAATTCCCTACACCGTCTTCGGCATTATAGGTAACAGTCCAAGGTGGTGTGCCAGTCAATGCAAACTGAATTTCTCTGCTATCGCCATTACAAACGCCTGTATGGTTTCCTGAAATAACCGCTGTTGGTAATGGATTAACGTTTACTGTTGAAACACCGCTTGTAGTACCGTCACAATTAAGCGGACTACCCGCTAAGTTCTCTATGGTATAATCAGTGCTGTCTGTTGGATTTACTGTATAAAATTCAAAACCTGTATTGCTGGTAATAGGCGTGTCTGTAAAGCCTGAACTTGTAGTAGCGCGCAAAGTAGCTTGGAAAGGTGGCCTGCCACTAAACAGCACGAATAGGAAGGCAGGATCACCTTCGCAAATAGATACGCTGCCATTGGTAATAGAGGCTGTTGGCGGCTGTTCTACATTGATAAAAATAAGATTATTTCCAGGTATCCCCTCGCAGCCATCTTCTTTATCAGTAACACCAAGCAATCTGTAAGAGGCACTTTGTGTTGGTTCAATAGTAATAGATTGTTGGTGAGCTATATCCACAAAAGTAGTGTCAGAAACGCCATTGGTTATTTTAACATCAAATAATCCGTCACTTAAACCATTTGATCCTAATAGATCGAATTTTATCGTAGTTGTTTCACCCAAACAAATCTCATCTGGGCCATCTGTTTCAATAATGCCTTGCGGTATTTCTAAAACATCAATAATTTTCACTGACTCTGCTCCTTGACAGCCGTTTGCATCCACTTCAACTAATTTCAGCTCAACGTCAGCAGTTCCTACGCTGATGGTTATTTCATTAGTTCCTGCGCCACTAGTTATGGAAGCATTACTCCAAATATAAGTGAAACCCGTTTGATCCGGTACGGAGTAGGTTATATTTGAAGTAAGGGCACAAACCGCGTCCGGTCCGGTAATGGGAGATGAGTTAAATTCTGAAAAGACCAAAATATCGAGCGTATCTTGATCATTACATGTCAAAGCATTTGCGGTTATATCTTTGGTTAATAGCACCTCGTAGGTGAGGTCGCCACCACTTGCGTTGCTGAATGCTTGGCTTACGAAACCATTTGCGGGGCTAGGCGTGTCAAAATCGGTAAAAGTTGCGCCCGATCCTTTTATACGGTACTGAAATAGGTAGCTGGCACCTGCTGAAGGATTGCCACTAAAGTTGATTAACTCTCCAGAGCATATTTCGGTTTTATCGGCTGTAAGGTCAGCGTTTATCGATGGGTTCAGAATAATTTCCTGGGTTTCAGTCCGCTCACAAAAATCAGGCGTGGTAGCCCTTACGGAAATGGTGTATTGTATAGCACTGCTAGAACTAAAATTGGTATAGGTATGTGTTTCCACAGTATCCTGATCTACAGTTTCTGAAGTACCGTCATCCCAATTTATGAAATATTGCGTACCGGCCGGGTTAGCTGTAAAGGCTGCATCATCAAAGTCTATTGTAAAAGTAAATTGATTTCCACCGGGAACATCAGCGCACTTCAAGGTCTCAGGCACTACCAAAAAGCCTGTTTGCGGTTTAGGTAAAACTGTCACCTGTTTAGTTACGGAGGTAGTATCACAACCTTGGTCGGTTATTAATTGCAAACGAACATCATAATTAAAACTTGCTGCTGAAGCATTGGTAAAAGTAAAAGGTAAATCAGAGCCAAAATTGGTTTCTGTTGCTAAGTTTATACCAGCGGAGTCTATAAGCCATATTTCCTGGTCTATGATAGCACCGTTGTTTTGTGAAATATTCCTGAATGACACTGAGGAAGGAGAGCACTGATTGCTCTGCGAAATGATAAAATCCGGATTGGGCATAGGGTTTACCTCTCGTATTTCTTCGTTTGTAACCTCAACTATACAATTGGTTGGTGTGGTGGCTTCCAAACTAAAGGCATAAGTGCTTGGCTGAAAAAAGGTAGTGTCAAATATACCTGCTCCTGTATTACGAAACTCAAGATTACCAGCCGGAGCGTTCATAGTACTTGAATCTATGCGTATGTTTGAACTGTTAATTCGAACTATTTTTAAACGCCAGGTAGTTCCTGCCGGAAAGGCTCCTGAATTGTTAACCACTGTGAAGCGTACCGGTTCGCAAACATCGCCACCATTATCTACCGTCCAGCTGATGGTAACATCATCTTGCGGAGGTATAACTATAGGTTGCGTTTCAGTATTGCTTACACATGATGTTAAATTAGTAGTTGTAAGTCCAACGGTAGCGTTTAAGGCAGGATCAGTTGCAATTGGTCTTCTAAATACCACCTCTAGAATGGCTCCTGCTCCTGCAATGTTAGAAGAAATGGTGTCAGCAGGGTTAGGGATAGTCAAATCCCAATCGTAATCAAGACCCTTTTGAGTAGCTTCAAAGAAATAAGTAACCTGATCGCAGGTAAAATCGGTGCTGGCTACAGTAAATGCAGCAGTTGGTTGAGGAAATACTCTAACCATTTTAGTGGTAGGCTCAATACAAGCACCTGCCGAAGTAAAAGAGGCTCTGATGTTGAAACTGTCTACTCTAGTATTGGGGTAGTTGTTGGTGAAGTTAAAAGTGAACAAATTATCTCTGTCAGGGAAGTTAAATGAAGCCGTGCCACCTGGTTCTACCGTACCCACGCCATTTTTGATGCGCGTAACTTCCCAGTTTATCAGATCTCCCGAGGCTAATAAGCCTGAAGTGGTGGCATCAATTTGTGAGGAAAACTCTTGAGGTGAGCAATAGATTTGTCCCGAGTTGTATGGTGTTATATCTGTAGCCCCTTCAAATATATTAAAGTCAGAAGTAGTTCCTATTTTTACCTCTATATTAATAGGTGCAGAAAAAACCGGACAGCCATCATTGGAGGTTGCCTTTAACCTCACTACATAGGTTTCTACAAAGTTAGGCCCCGGATTACTCCATGAGCTAATCGGTAAAGTTGAGACAGGTTGTGCCACGGGTGTTAAGGTAGTGGGTCCAAAACCTGAAGGAGGATCAATTTCCAATTCATAAACCACCGATGATATGCCGGCAAGGCCGGAGGCCGGTGTAGAATTATTGGTAAATATAATTTCTTCTCCAGGGCAAATGGGACCAGTAGTAATTGGATGCCAGAAGAGCATCTGGGTTGGGGCGAACCAGCACAGTCTGTGTAGCAATGTCAGAGCAGCCGCCCTTGCTCGTAGTTACGCGTAAAGCAACAGTGTATGACCCAATTGCGCCCAAGTTTTGAGTGAAACTGCCGCTGCCTGTGGTCCTATCAATATCAAAAGTTACACCATCATAGTCAAAATCCCATTCGAATAAATTGATATTTTCATCATCAATTCTGGGGGATAGGCTTGAATTAGAGTTAAAAGTATTGTCATCTCCAAGGCAAACATCCGTGAAGGTAAATGAAGCTTCCGGCTTTTTATAAATTACTATAGTTTTTTCGCTAAAAGTTTCGCAGCCTGTTACTTTGTCTTCGGCCAATAAAGCAACTTTATAAATGCCTGGGCGAGTTATATTATAAACGAGTGGTACTGGAGCTCCATTATCACCGGCAGCAAATACGGTGCTATCAGGACTGTCAGTTATATCTGTTACCGTAGAAAAAAGATTTCTTCTCCTAAATAAACGCCACCTAAGGTTATAGCCATTGCCACTATTATCGACAGTGGCTGAGCTAAATCGTATTTGCCCGTCAAATATGTCATCACAGGTTTGAGAAACAGGAGTTGTGTTTGCATCTCCTGAGGTGGTTGCTGTTTGTTCTTCATACTCAAAATTAATTAAAGCTGCAGGAGAAGGGGAGATATTAAAAGAGGAGCTAATTACATTTTCACATGATCCAATAGAATTGGCATTTTGAATGAAAAGATCTACACGCTTTGTACCACTTATAAATGTGTTAGTCAAAGCTTCAGTAATATCAGATATGGCTCCATTGTTAATATTTCCAAAATTAGTAAAGCCTCCTCCATTACTTTCGAACAACACCGGGTCGCTATTAGCAGGTCCATCGTACACTCTAAAAAGATAGGTTATTCCGGGTCCATTGGGGTTAGGAGCTTCAACACGTAAGCGAATTCTCTCACCCGGACAGAAGTTTGATCTGGCCGCCCCACCGGTGTCCCTTATTCGGAGGGTTGCCGAAGGGTCATCAACTACTAAAAAGCGTGCAGTTGTAGAGATGGCATCCCCATAGTTGGGACTTGCCGGGTTTCCGTTGTAAGGATTACAAGTATTCCAATTATACATGGTCACCTCAAAATAATTTCCCGGAACATTTGCTGCGTTTGGAGCCAAGTCGAATGGGAAAGTTTGTGCATTTGGCGCGACCGCAGGAAAAGGGACTTCCTCTACAGGGCCGAAGTATCTGGCTGTCACCCCATTAGTGGTAGTAGTGGTAACCAGACCACCACCGGCATTGGTTAAATTTATGGCTCCTCCATTTAAATTTAGCCCTTTAATTCCGTTAGCGGCATTATGTCCTGTTCCATATACAAACTGTACGAAACGAGGTTGAGTATTGGGTCCAACCGGGGATGCTGTGGGATTGCAATTAAATGTAGTGGCATCTAAAAATACTTCCCCACTAAAGCCGTCACCTTCACAAACTTCTTTTACAGGCTCATCAATGGTAAGAAGGCCACCGTTTAAGTTATCAAGATTCCAACTATTAACTGTTTGTGGCTGTTGTGAATCAGCACAAGGAACACCATTATAACGAATTGTCGCTGTTGGTGTAAATAGACATCGATCATCATCAGTATAACTAAACGTACCAGTGGCAGAAAATCTGGTAGGGCTAACAACAATTAAACCACTACCATTACTAAAATCAGAAACAGTAGTGGCATTATCATCCCATGCAATACGAATAACCACTAAGTCAGGATCCTGAGGTGCTAAAAAATTATAGGTTACTTCAAAAGTAGTTACGGACACAGGTGCGCACTGATCGGTTACTTGAAAATCTATGGAAACATTATTCGTTAAAGCGGAACACTGAGCATGGACCCGCTGCGTGCTAAAAAATGAAACGCAAGCTAAGATTGTTATTAGCTTAAAACCTGAAAAAATATATTCCTTCATTTCTGACATACTACAAACCTACTTACTTTTATTTATCTTAAAAAAACGTTTATTCATCGAAGATTACATGAAGTTAATCATTGATTATGCTAGAAAAATACAATTAAATATAGGTAAATTTAATAATTAATGCAACTTTATCGTTATTTTTATGCATTTCTAGCTAAATCTTACAGCCTCTCTTTTACATAAATATCATTAAACAGCACAAAATTACTTAGGCAAAACTAAGATTTATTTTCATATTACTAGTAAATATCTAAACATTATGTGCAATCTGAGTTTTATATTTGCCTCAATCATACTATTTAGGTTACGATACTCAATGCTTCTATTCATTGTATTTGCTCTATAAGTATGTCCAAATTAAGTACTCAAATATATTTTTCTTTCTGCTTCATCAAAAACAGTTAATCTTTGGAACCCAACTGCTAAATTTTATTCTTTAATTTTAACACAGGGTTTCGTATCGCTGATATAATGCATGGCATGCTACTGAGAAGTTAAACCTATTATTTTAGGCGCAATTATTGATTTATTAATACCTTTCCTAAACTTCGTTCACTTGCTTTCAATTGTTCCCCTTATATTTGCAGTTATGTTAAACAGATGCCTTCTTCTAATTGTAATTAGTGGTCTTTTTCACGCTTGCATCCCAAATGAACCCGGTTTTGATGGGTACAGAAGGGTGGAGCTTCAACGTGTACTTTCTAATGGCGACCAGAAGAAGTGGATGCTTACAGCACGTACGTCAAATAATGAGCTGTTGGATTTTGAAGACTGCGAAATACCCAGACAGCTTGTTTTAAACTTCACTTCCTCCGTAACTGATATTGATAGTGCCTTTTATATTAATTATGATGCAGCGTGTTTGCAGCACCCGGACACTTTAGCAGGTTTATGGTTTGTTCCCATCACTGAAACTGCTTTTATAACTACCGACACTTTGGGATTGGCTTGGGAAGGTGGAGACACAGCGTATTTTTTAGTAACGGAGGCCAACGCTGAGCTACTACAATTCAAAACTATACTTTCTGATAGTTTGTCGGAGAAATTTGTTGTATTAAACACAACAAGCATAGATTAGATACCTAAATGTGTGTTGCTTAAATGAGTTTCCAATTAGGTGTTTCGGGTGTTTCATGAGGCCACGAGCCATGGCAACAGAATAAACTGAGAAAAACTTTTCCAAAGTTTTAAACTTTGGAAAAGCTGGCTAAATTGTAAAGGCTCGTAAAATAGCACCACCTCTTCGGGATTTGCAATCCCGAAGCAATGGCTAAGGATTTGCAATCCGTTTTGCGTAAAAATGTAAGCTGTAGCTCAAATATTATTTGTAAAATATTACCACTACCGATTACGTGTGCAACTTAATAGGAAATAGATTGCTTCTCCAGGATAGCTATCGGGATCGAAATTACCAGATGTTGGTAGTTGCCAGGCACCCACCTCTTCGGGATTTGCAATCCCGAAGTAATGGCTAAGGATTTGCAATCCGTTTTGCGTAAAAGTATAAACTCTAGCTCAAATATTTCTTTGTAAAATATTACCGCTACCGATTACGTGTTCAACTTAACAGGAAACAGATTGCTTCTCCAGAATAGCTATCGGGATCGAAATAACCAGATGTTGGTAGTTGCCAGACACCCACCTCATCGGGATTTGTAATCCCGTAGCAATGGCTAAGGATTTGCAATCCGTTTTGCGTAAAAATGTAAGCTGTAGCTCAAATATTATTTGTTAAATATTACCACTACCGATTACGTGTTGAACTTAATAGGAAATAGATTGCTTCTCCAGGATAGCTATCGGGATTGAAATAACCAGATGTTGGTAGTTGCCAGACACGAAAAACAACGCCTTGTGCACTTCGCTTAGTTCTGAGCGGAAAAGGGGCGTAGCCTTGCACTCTTCTTGGTAAAATAATGAGCGGTATAACAGAGGGATATAGTTCTGAAATCTACTGATTGCTATCGAGAAGAAACGACCCTTTATTGGCATAACATCCCTTCAATTTCACGTGTTTTAAAATGTTAATCTATGGATTTTCTACAATCAACCGAGTTTATGAATTCGGGTCGCAATTATTTTAACGAGTAACCAAATTTATTAAATGACAGGCAACCAGCCCGGCTGTTTCAGTTCTCAACCGACTGTTTCCTAAACTCACTTTCTGGTAGCCGTTCGTCATGGCCAAGGTAACCTCAGCGGTGCTGAAATCTCCTTCCGGCCCAATGAGTATAATACAATCTTCTTGGGGCTTCAAAACCGATTGAAACATAAGAGGGTTCTCAAAATCAACATAAGCAATTGTTTTTAGGGATGCCTGCTGTGCGCCAACAAAACTGCTAAAAGTGGTAAGCTCATTTATTTTCGGCAGGTGGAATTTGTACGATTGCTTCATGGCGCTAATGGCTTTCTTTTTTAGTCGCTCTAGCTTAAGCAGTTTTCTTTCGGAGTGGTCACAGCGGATAAAACTAATTTCATCGATACCTATTTCTACGGCTTTTTCAACAAACCATTCGATTCTGTCAATATTTTTAGTAGGAGCTATTGCAATGTGTCTATATAAAGGAGAGGGGTCTGTTGCTTTAACATGCTTCACCTCAAAATAGCATTTTTTATGATCTGCCTTTATTATAATGGCTTCATACAAATTGCCCTTTCCATCAATAATTTCTATCTTATCATTTTCTTCTAATCTTAATACTTTCACACAATGTCGTGACTCCTCCGGATTAAGGAAAGTGATTTGTGGCAACTCCGGCTGAAAGAATAAATTCATAAGTCTAAAATAAGTGATTACTTCAATCAGGACAAAATAAAATGGTTACTATGAATATTTGGCGTTGGTTATAAATAGATAAACACATTACTTAATAGCTCACAAAGAGAAGAAGGCATTATCAGGTATCTTTTTCGATCAGATTTTTAAATTGAGCAGTTTCCGCTATTTTTGTGCCTTTACTAAATATATGGACTACCTAAGAGGAATATTTGGATTGCTGGTGCTGGTTGCTTTTGCTTTTTTATTTTCGGTAGATAAAAAGAAAATTGATTGGAGGTTGGTAGGTACTGGTTTATCACTACAAATTATTTTCGGACTGTTAATAACGCAAGTGCCTTTTGTTGAGCGCTTATTTATGAAAGTTTCCGAAGCCTTTGTGGTGTTTTTATCATTTTCGGGCGATGGAGCCCGTTTCTTATTTGGTGATTTAGCAGGTGATTCGTTCGGCTTTATTTTCGCTTTTCAGGTATTACCTACAGTAATTTTCTTTTCTACAGTAACTGCCGGTCTCTACTATTTAGGGGTTTTGCAAAAATTAGTTTACGGTATTGCCTGGGTGATGTCGCGAACCATGCGTTTATCAGGTGCTGAAAGCCTGTCCGCTGCCGGCAATATATTCTTAGGTCAAACGGAGGCCCCTCTATTGGTTCGGCCTTTTGTACCCAACATGACTAGGTCCGAGTTAATGTGCTTGATGACGGGGGGGATGGCTACTATTGCAGGAGGTGTATTAGCCGGCTATGTGGCATTTTTGGGAGGTGATGACCCTGTACAAAAAGCCATGTTTGCCAGCTATTTATTGAGCGCCTCCATTATGAATGCCCCTGCGGCTATCGTTATTTCAAAAATATTGATACCTGAAATAAATCCCGATAAGATAGACGATACCCTACATGTTAGCTCAGATAAAATGGGGGTAAACCTAATTGATGCCCTATCACGCGGGGCGGCAGATGGACTAAAGCTGGCACTTAATATTGGAGGGATGTTACTGGCTTTTATTGCCGTTATTGCCGCAATCAATTATTTTTTAGCTAATGTAATAGGTGACTTTACCGGGCTCAATACCTTTGTAATGCAGTCCACAGGCGGAACATTCGATAAATTTAGTCTGGAATATATTTTGGGTCAGGTTTTCAGGCTTTTTGCTTTTGCGATGGGTGTGGAATGGAACGATACATTGGCGGTGGGCAGCTTACTAGGTCAGAAAACAGTTATTAACGAGTTTGTAGCTTATCTGGATCTGGCAGAAATGAAATCTGACAATTTACTATCTGCTAAGTCAATTGTTATTGCCACATATGCTTTATGCGGTTTCTCAAACTTTAGTTCCATAGCCATTCAAGTGGGCGGTATTGGCGGCATGGCACCCAATCAGCAAGGCAATTTGTCTAAGTTGGGCATGCGCGCATTATTGGCGGCCACCATTGCCTGTATGATGACTGCTACCATTGCGGGTGCTTTGGTTAGTCCTTAAGTGAGAATAAGCAGAGCAGGACTTAAGCAAATTTTTTTTTAGTGTGCTGATACAGAAGACGTGAAAATTCAGGTGAATACACTTTTTAGGAAAAATTGAGAATTATCTTCAATTTGCTTTCTGGTAAATCCTAAGTATATTACTCTTGAAGTTGAAAAGGTAAAATAAATTGAGCTTATTGATTAACTTCACGTGATGTATTGTTTTAAAGTAACCTACAAGCAGAGGTGTGTACAAAAATATTAAACTGTGGGTGTGAGCGATGAAATAGCCTTCATGGGCAAGTGGAATACGGGGGGTGCTCCGGGTAGCAATAGCTGGCTACTGCAAATAGGGCATAGCACAGCTGGTAATGCTCCACGTTTTGTATATGAAGTAGGTAATAATAAAGAAGCTATTCTTGCCAACCAGCAATTGCAACTAAACCAATGGTACCATGTAGTAGCGCGAAGAACGGGCACGCTATTAGAAATTCTTATGAATGGTGAAGTATGGGCAGCTCAAGATATTGGAACAATAGCCTTTAATAATGTGGACATCCCCCTTCACATTGGCCGACTTGGGGTGGACGGTTATAACCTCAATGCCAGTGTAGATGATATCCGCTTTTTTAAACGCTCCCTCACCGCCTCCGAGATTAACGTATGGAGCAGCGGTGCTACAGCAGCACCAAACACCTACACACCAGCCGCCTTAGCCGGCAATAACCACTACGACTACGGCTTCCGTATTTACAACCCACGAATAGCCAAGTTTTTAAGTGTTGATCCGTTGACAAAGAGTTACCCAATGCTTACACCTTATCAGTTTGCGAGTAATACGCCAATTTGGGCGATAGATTTAGACGGATTAGAGGCGCTATATTTTCACCTAGAAGGGAGGTTATCTATTCCCATGATTGGTCCTTATGGAGTGACTGGTTCTTCAGCTTATGGATTAGCTTTTGATCTGCAAGGGAATGTGGCAGGTTATCAAGCATATTCCCTCGGAGGTCAGGTCGGTGCAGTTGCATCTGTAGGGATAGGAGTCGGATTTAATCCCCTTGTAGACGATGTTTATGGTTTGCAAGGTTATGGGTTCAATATTGGGTTATCTGCGGCACCGGAATTAGTAGGTCCTGGTTTTGGTGTTGAAGGTAACTTGACAATACCATCTCAAGAAGGAGAATTTAAATTTAAAAATGTACCTAAATTTTTACAAGAAGTAATTGATCAAGAGGGAGATTTTGGAGGTGGTCTAACGGTTAGTTTTGGGCCTACAATTGGTGCCAGTGTCTATGCAGAAGGAGCTTATACCGATTTTTTTGGTTCATTTAATATTTTCGAAGAGTCTGAGAAATTAAAACCTATTTTAGAAGAACTATATAACAAATTGGATGATGATTTTAGAGAAAGTGTTGGTCTTGATGATTTTATTAAGCAAACTGAAGAATTCATTAGAAGTAATCTTCGTTCAGACGAAACCAACGAAGGAAAAGAGTCTTAAACTTAACTTACACCATGTTTACTTATATAAGTATCTTAAAGCTTTTAATATTTCTTCTATTCTTATCTGCTGCTTTCATTGGTATATACATCTTCTTTAATCTTAAAAGTGAAAGAAATAAAAAGCTGTTAAGGACAATGAAAATATTTGTTTTTTCAGGCGCTTTTTTATTTATCTTAATTTTTATTTTAAAAATGATATTTTCATCGCTGCGCTAATTATGATGTATTTTAGATATTTTAAAACTTGAGAAATCAGGTGCTTTTTAGTTCCTAGCCTTCCCAGCCGTGTTTCGTGACCTCACGAAACACTTCATAAACCAGCTATTCTTAGTATTATGCTACATTTATTACGCTAAAAATGGATTATTAATGGCACGTGTTGACATTAGCCTTGGCTATGGGTACAAGCTACCACTTGTGAAGATATGACACAAACACCATAAAATAATTGTGCTACTGCTTGATGTCGTTTTAACCTATGACCTCGGTCAGACGATAGCCGGTACCGCTATATAATCAAACCTCAATTTTTATGCGACCCTGTCGGGGTCGAGTGAAATGGAGCTTAGACAGTTTTATAAAGATATGACCCTTTCAGGGTCTTTTTTAGCCTCTTTTTTTAGATATATTATTAGTAGCATATAGGTATAATCATTACAGCTGTAAATTTAATCGGTACAGAATAAATTCTGACCTGCCAGCCTAGGTCAGACGATAGTCTGCACCGAATTAAAGCAGAATAAATTCGAGTTTTTAAATCGCGCTTGTCTAAGTTGCCGCTGATTATACCGATAACAGGAACACTTTTAAGCAATCCAAACCCGCCAGCCGTGTTTCGTGTCCTCAGAAACACCTGAAATTATTAAAGTCGCGTGGGGACACGCGCCTTGGCTATGGGTGCGAGCTTCCGCTTTTGGCGTAATGGCACAAACACCATAAAATAACTGTGCTATTGCTTGATGTCATTTTAACTTATGACCTAGGTCAGAAGATGGTCAGCACCGCTATAAACGACCCTTACATTTATGCGACCCGGTGGGTCCGGAAGTAAATTAATGAATTTAAGAAGATCGCTTC
The DNA here is from genome assembly GCA_963832285.1 of uncultured Cytophagales bacterium. Taxonomy (GTDB): domain Bacteria; phylum Bacteroidota; class Bacteroidia; order Cytophagales; family Cyclobacteriaceae; genus Marivirga. Next base: position 1,134,972 of record CAWHTP010000008.1, on the reverse strand, counting down.
ACTATTTTTGCGAAGCTAGAAGTACCGAAAAATCATGCTTTGAATTTAATATACATCTTAGATTCAAGGCTTAAACGCAACAGCAAGCTTTTAATTTCACTCCAAATTCAGGCTTTCAATCATATCTTTGAGTTCATTAGGTTTTAGACCCGCTTTTTCGCCTTTATCGTAAATAGTAAGCAGGTAAACTGTTTCAGTAGCTCTATACAGGTAGGTAACCACTCTTGCTCCGCCTCTTTTGCCATTTCCTTTGGAAGCGATATTCAGCCGGATTTTGTAGCAGTTATTACCAAGAGTAGTACCGGCTTCGGCATTTTCAGAAATCTCTTCTATCAAGTCAGCAAATTCATTTTTCAGCGAAGAGAATTTTTTAGCTAGTCGCTTTAACTCCTTCTCAAAACGGTGTGTAGGAATTATGCTATAGCTCATCCAAAAGTTCTTGGGCGGTTTTTAACCTAATTTTTCCCTCTTTATGCTGACGCACCTGTTCGGCAGCTTCTTTAAGTTCGTCCCAGAGCTTGTCTGCAGCAACCGACATAGGTTGTGCTTTCTTTACGAAAGCAAGGCTTTTCAAAACTTTAATTCCGAAAGTTGCTTCGTTATCGGGAATTTCAACTATTACTTTCATCTTGTTATTCTTTTAAATAGCTATTTTCATTGCATTGTTCAGTGCCTCTTTAATACGCTTGTTGGCAATAACAGTATCTATCATATTACAGATTAATTTTCTCTGCGTTTCGTCCAACTCCTCCAATAAACGGACTATTTGTAAAAGCGATTCTTTTACGCTGTGTACTTTCGTACCGTTTTTATACGCTTCAAAAAACTCAACCATCTTAATTGAATGTCGTTTAGTTAAATTTGTCTTCATGACCTCATCACGCCAAAGGCGGGCATTCACTTAATCCTTCTCCTCAAGAAAGGGAGGTAAGGTCTTATCTAAACAACATTGCATCTTAATTATTAAGGTTGCAGCAATTCGCTCTATGATACTTGCTTTAGGGTCGCATTTGCCTGTTTCTATGCGGTTATACTGCACCCGGCTCGTAGGAAGCATGTCAGCCAATTGCTATTAGGAAAGCCCCTTTCTTGTCCTGACTTATTTTATTTGATGCGCCATATCCATACTGATAACGTACTTTAAATGATGCTGCAAAGCTACAAGATAAGCTGCAATCAGCCAATAAGTAAAATTGTAATTTATAACAAATGTAACAATATAGATTCTTTTTGTAGTTTTGTTGAGTAAAAAATTATAATCCTTTTTGTCCGAAATGCTTAAAAGATTAATACACTGCAACAATATATTGTCCTGCCATCCCAAGTCAGCCGATAGTTGGCACCGAATTAACCCGGCATACATTCGAGTTTCTAAATCGCGCTTGTCAAAGTTGCTGGTGATAACACCAGCAACAGGCAATATAACACCTGCAACAAGACCGTAACCCGCCAGCCGTGTTTCGTGTCCTCACGAAACACCTTTATAAACCAGTTATGCTAAGTGTTAGATTACTTCAACTACACTGAACGGATCAGTAAAGGCGCGTGGGGACACGCGCCTTGGCTAAGTAAATGGTTGAAAATAGCTAATTTTCTTCTTAAGAACGAAACGAAAACTAGCGTAGCATCTGCTACGCTTTTATATTTTGTGGCTTTCTTAGCCTCTATTATAAGTTGCAATTTTAGCGGTATGCGAAACTTATATTCCAGCGTAGGTACAACCTACGCTGAGCGTTCTTTGTGCGGACGATCAATGCGGTATCAATCAAATAAAAGCTTCAGGATTGAGGCAGATACTTTTATAATGCGGTAATTCGGCAGGTACACAAACTCCCGGAAAATCTCCAGTCCGTCCTTCGAGATCTGTTATAACCTGAAAATGCAAATGAGGTGGCCAATCGCCATTTTCCGGAAATTCCCCTAATTCTGAAAATACGCTTCCTTTTTTAATGGTTTCGCCTACTTTAATGTGCTCAAGGCTATTAATGCTTAGGTGGCCATAGAGTGTGTAAAAGGTCTGATTATTCAACTCGTGTTGTAAGATGATAGTTGGGCCGTAATCGCCAAAGTTGTTATTGTTTTTAAAACTATGGACTGTGCCATCGAGCGGAGCAAATAGGGGATGAAGCGCTTTTGTCCAAACGTCTACTCCTAAATGCATACACCTTGAATCGCCCTGCTGAAAATGCTCGCTTCTTCTATAAATTACGCGGTTTTCTAAATAACCCCCATAGCCAAACTTCTTTTTGCCTATTTGTTTGAAAACAAAAGCATTGAATTTTTCAGTGCTACTTAAGTCTACCTTTTTCAATTTTTTATTTGATTCGCTAAAGTCAAGAATCACACTATTTGTAGTGTTTATTTTCTCACCCATTACCGGGTAAAGATCAAGCTTATTAAAATCTATTTGGTTTTGCATATGTTAGATATCCGTAAGGCTGTATTTTATTTTAGTTTGATCAGATATTTGTTAAAGACGAGGCATTTTCAGCTTGAGTTCGTTCCTAAATTATAATAAACTTTGACAATATGTTGTAACTAATAACAATCTTTATTTTTAGCGTAACTTAGAACGATTATTTGCCAAATGCGATAAGCCTTTTATTTGCTAAAAACAGATTCTTTCATCACTTCTCGTTACACCAGAAAATGTGAATCGGAATAACCAATGGTTTGTTGAGTGTATTTACGAAAGATATCTCAATATAAGGAAGGATCTTTCAGTATATTAATTGGTGTAATAGGTAGAGATAGGTCCTCATAAATTCATGCTAAAGTCTTATTAATTATCTAGGTGAGTCACATTGTACATCTGATGTTATGGGCAGCTTTTTAATAACTATTAATGGCACCAGATATATCATTTTAGCATATGCTTCACACAAAAAGACTGCGCTTACCTTTGGCGCAGTCTTTGTATTTTTTATAGCTGAAACTACACTCTACCCACATTTGGTTTCGGTGCACCCGACATAATCTCCTCATTGGCAAATTCTTCAAATTTCTTGAAGTTTTCATTAAATTCCGCAGCAAGCTTATTAGCCATTATGTAATAACCTTTATCGTTTTTCCATGTCTCCCTTGGGCTCAATACTTCTGAGGGTACATCGGGACAGGTGGCCGGTATAGCACAGCCATAAATGGAGTGATTTCTGTAACCTACATCATTCAATCCGCCATTGAGCGCTGCTGAAATCATAGCGCGTGTATATTTCAATTTCATTCTGGAGCCAACACCATAAGGCCCTCCGGACCATCCGGTATTCACCATCCACACGTTCACTTTATTTTCATCCATTTTTCTGCCAAGCATTTCAGCATATACCGTTGGGTGAAGCGGTAGAAATGGTGCGCCAAAGCAAGCTGAAAAAACGGTTTGTGGTTCAGTAATTCCGGCTTCGGTACCGGCAACTTTGGCTGTATAACCGGATATAAAATGATACATAGCTTGCCCTTTATTCAGCTTAGCAATAGGAGGGAGCACCCCGTAAGCATCGCAGGTTAAAAAGAAGATATTTTTTGGAATACCACCAATAGAAGGCTCAATGGCATTTTCAATGTGATGAAGCGGATAAGCTGTTCTGGTATTTTCAGTTACGCTGGTGTTAGTATAGTCAACTGTTGTGGTGCCGGGTTTAAATCTTGTATTTTCAACAATAGCACCAAACCTTATGGCATCATAAATTTGGGGTTCTTTGTCTTTGGTGAGATCAATAGTTTTTGCATAGCATCCACCTTCAAAATTGAATACACCGCTTTCCGTCCAGCCGTGTTCATCATCACCAATTAAGCCTCTCCCTTCATCTGCTGATAGTGTTGTTTTTCCCGTGCCCGATAATCCAAAAAATATGGCGGTATCCCCATCACCTTTTGCATTCATATTGGCCGAGCAATGCATTGATAGTATGTTATGGTCAGTAGGCAATGTGAAGTTCAAAACAGAAAAAATACCTTTTTTCATTTCACCCGCGTAACCGGTGCCACCTATTAAAATGATATTTTTTGTAAAGTTAATGATAGCAAAATTCTTCTGCCTGGTGCCATCAGTTTCAGGATTGGCCTCAAATTCAGGTATATTAATTATTGTGAATGTCGGTTCAAAATCTGATAATTTATAAGCCTCAGGTCGTAAAAACATATTGTAGCAAAAGAGATTGTGCCAAGCTTGGGTGTTAACAACTCTTAGCTTAAGTCTGTAAGTTTTATCAGCACCCGCATAAGCATCTCTCACATAAATTTTTTTGTCACCCAAAAAAGTTAACATTTTTTGATGTAATGCATCAAACTTACTTTCATCAAAAGGAATATTCACATTGCCCCACCAAACCTTATCAGCTGTTTTATCATCTTTTACAATAAATTTATCTTTAGGAGAGCGGCCGGTAAATTTACCTGTATCACACATTAAGTGCTCCTTTATCTGTTAAAACACCTTCCTTATTGTGTAATGCATGTTCCACCAATTCAGCAGGCGATAGATTCCAGTGTGCCTCAGCAACCTTGTGAATACCAATACTTTCTAAACCTGCTGTCGAGGATTTTAATCCAAACTCTTTCATTTTGATGTGCCCATTTAATAGTTGATAAATTTTAGCTGCACAAAGTTAGATAAATTATGGCATTGAGAAAGCAATTCAAAAGCTAAATGCAAACGTTTGATTAGTGTTAAATGTACACTATCCGCCTATTCTGGCGGTTATTTATTGTTGTAACTTGTATTAATGAGTTATGGCTATTAGCTTTAGCTCTTTGTACTATTTCTTATACGCTAAAGAAAAATAAAATTATATGAGTACCACTAAAACGTTTTTCGGGCATCCGAGGGGTTTGGCCACACTGTTTTTTACTGAAATGTTCGAAAGGTTTAGTTACTACGGCATGCGGGCTTTGCTTATTCTGTTTATGACTAAGAGTTTAGTGGAAGGCGGACTCTCTTTTGACCCTGAAACGGCAGGTGCAATTTACGGATTGTATGTTATGGGCGTTTATATATTTGCTTTACCCGGTGGGTGGCTGGCGGATAGAATATTTGGTTTGAAAAAATCAGTTTGGTACGGTGGTATCATTATAGCGTTAGGTCATTTTACCATGGCTATACCCGGAATTCTCAGCATATTGGGACATTCAGAAGCGGCAGCAGGCAAAATGGAAACAATTCCATTTTTTCTTGGGCTTATACTCATAGCCCTCGGAACAGGCTTGCTTAAGCCAAATGTAAGCTCAATGGTGGGCTCCTTATATTCCGATAATGAGAGTACCAAGAGAGATGCCGGGTTCTCAATTTTTTATTCAGGCATTAATTTAGGCGGCCTATTAGGCCCATTAATTGCCGGAGGAATAGGAGAAAGCGTCAATTGGCATTTGGGCTTTGGAGTGGCGGGTCTTTTTATGGTGCTGGGTCTCATACAATACAAAATGACTTCAGGCTACATCAGCGATATTGGCAATGCACCAGTTTTGGATTCTCCTAAATTGATAAATGATGATAAAAAGTATAAGAAGCTACTAACAGTAGTGCTGTTTATAGCGGTGGTGCTTTTGATTTTGGCATTTGCCGGGTTTGTACCTATCGATGCAATTGCATTGGCCGGTGCCTCCGGCATTCTAATAGTTATAGTGGCCTTCGGTTTCTTGGGTTTTGTTTATTTCTTTGGTGGGCTTGATGCAGATGAAAAAAAGAAGCTACTGGTAATTTCTATCGTTTTTCTGTTTTCGGCTATATTCTGGTCAGGTTTTGAACAGGCGGGTTCATCTTTAAATTTATTTGCCGATAGATTTACCAATAGGGAAGTTTTTGGTTGGTTAATTCCTGCAAGTATTTTTCAATCTATCAATTCATTCTTTATCATAATATTTGCGCCCATATTTGGAGCATTTTGGATATGGCTGGGCAGGAGAAATATGGAGCCATCAAGTCCTGCAAAGTTTGCTCTAGGATTAATACTACTCGGTATAGGCTTTTTGGTGATGGTGTTCGCAGCTAAAATTGCTGTAAGTGGAGAATTGGCTAGCTACAGGTGGTTAATTTTAACGTATATGTTCCACACATTTGGCGAGTTAAGCTTGAGTCCTGTAGGGTTAAGCCTAATTACCAAGTTAGCACCTAAGAAATTCTATAGCCAAATGATGGGCATGTGGTTTATGTCGGTAGCGCTAGGTAATTTAATTGCAGGCGTTATTGGTGGAAAGATTTCAGGAGAGGGTAGGGAGGCGTTAGTTCAAATGCCTAGCCAGTATATGCTTATTGTATATATAAGCGTGGGTTCCGGTTTGTTGTTACTGGTGCTAGCTAAGCCGATAAGAAAATTAATGGGATCGGTAAAATAGCGAATGACTTCTGTTCTAAGAATTATTCAAGATTAACAAATAATGTTATAATCATTGTGTAATAATTATGATTTAAGTTATTATTGCTTTTAAATGTTAAATACAATTAACCAGTATAATAAACTTAAAGATGATCGAGGTCTAGTACTGTCCTATAAGGGGAGTATACATGCACATATACTTACCGATTTACTGGCTATAACTGAGAAAAAGCTAGCTACGAATGCTTTCGATGCCCAGCTAAAGAAAAAAGTTTTACATATTTTGATAGAGCTTATTCAAAATCTTTATCATAATTGTGAAGAGAATAAAGCAGATCAGAATTTTGTGAAGGATGTATGCATTATTTTAGTAAAAAAAAAGCAGAGCTACGGGGTATATACAGGAAACTATATGCTTAATAGTAAAGTTAAAATGCTAAAGCATAAGCTCAATCAGGTAAATGCTATGGATGGTGATGATTTACGACAAAGTTATAGAGATCGATTAGATAAAGGTACTATTACAGATAGAGGAAGAGCAGGGCTAGGATTGATGGATATGGCTAGAAAATCAGGAAATCAATTAGAATATGGTTTTACAACTTTTAACGAGCATTACTCTTTTTTTAGTTTAAAAGTGAATGTGAACCTCAACCTTAACGAGTAATTTATGGAAGCTTATTTCTTAGAAGGAACACCAAAAACGCCTAGACTTGAATTTAATCCTACTTCAAATACTTTTTCAATATCGGGCAGATCCATTCCGGAGAATTCTATCGAGTTTTATAGGCCTTTGCTCGATTGGTTGGACGGATATGTCCAAAAACCTAATGAGATCACTAAATTTGAGGTTAAATTGGAGTATTTTAACACAAGTTCTTCCAAATGTTTAGTTGAAATATTTAGAAAACTGGAAGTAATTGCTCATCAAGATAAGCAATTGAGTATTGATTGGTATTTTGAAGAGAGTGATGAAGATATGCAGGAGTCAGGTGAGGATTTTAAGGAAATTATTAAAGTGCCTTTTTGTATGATAAAGGTTAAAGATTTATAAAGTACATGGCTAAAGTAGTAGTTCAATCAGATGTATTTCAGTCCGAGCTTGACTTCTTAAAGGAAGTTAGAAAGCTGTCTGAGGATGAAAATATACCTGCCCAAAATGTTAAAGAGAACTATACTAAGCTTTGTGATAAATATGAGCGCCTGATAGGTGAAGCAAAATTATTAACAAGTGTTAGTGACAGATTACATTCAAAATTGATTGAGGCCAATGAGAAACTCAAAAAGCAATCTGAGGAAATTAACAAAATAAATGATGACCTAAAGGTTAACAATCAATTGTTACAAGACACCATTGACCAGCTAGTAAAAGCAAAAGTAGGTAGGAAAGCATCGTCAATTGTATTGCTTATTGCTATAATATTATTCGTTATATCAGAAGGTTTGCTAGAACCCTTAGTAGAAAGTAAATTTGGTAATGAGCAAGTTGGTTTTATATTTAAACTAGGCATAGCCATTTTACTTAAACCTATCGATGTATTAGTAGAACGCTACATGATGCGCAAAGCGATTAAAGGCAAGTCTACGGCAGTAGATAAGTTTTTTAAGTAGGGCATGCTGAAAAACACCTAAGCTTAGTTCTAAGTCATTTTCTACTGCTGGAGTTTTTTAGTAGGTGAATGTTTTCTTACGGTAAAAGCTCGTAATATATGCACTCAAAAATTACTATTTCAATTTTTAGACTTAGCTTCAGGCAGTTCATCTTAGCCACAGGCTGACCGGTATTCCCCCGGCTTTAACCTGCCTGCGTGAGTCAGGTTCGAAGTACCTGCCTGATCGGCTAGACACGGTAAGAATACTCCTCCGTTTTGCCAAATTGTATATGAGCCACGTGACACTTTTTCAACAACCCCTAAATAAATGCAGTATATGTACAAAGAAGAGTACCATAGGAACTAAAGTTTAACACAAATAGTACTTAGGAACATACTATCAAATGAGCTTAATATCAATATTTTATATCTCAACTCGCTGTTGGCTCATTTTATCAACACGATCTTCAATTTTTTCTATATAAGCCACTGATTGGGCAATCATATTATTTTGGGCTTCAATTAATTGTTTTAGGTAGTCGACTTCTGTAGTTAAAATGTCAAGTTTGTCCTGATATTTCTTTTTCAGTTCATCTCGCTCCTGTTGCATTTTTGTAAGCAACTCCTTATATATAAAGAAAGATTCCGGTATTTTATTCTCCATTCGAGTTACTATTTTAATACGCTCAATATTACTAGGGAATATTCTCGAAACTGTTAGTATCAATATCTTTCCTAAGCTTTTTAAAGTCTACCTCTAACTTGGACGCATAATCTACAGCATTGTTTAACATACCTTGTTGCGCCATCAATTGCTCTTTGAGGTACTTTATTTCTTTCTGCATTACTACAACATCAGAATTGTACTTCTCATTGAGTTCTACAATTTTCTCTTTAGCCTTTTTCAGTGCTACTTCCAGCTCGTCAATCATCTGCTTGGCCATATTAAGAGTCTATTGCCTGTTGTAGTGTATCCTTATATTTTATGTCCATCTGATGGAACTTCAAATTAGGATTTTCACTATTAATCTTTTCTCTTCCAATTTTAACACTCTGTTTAAAAACCTGATTGTCCGGTAAAATTTTTCTATGCGATTTTAGACCCAGATGCCACATTCTTTCCTTCCAGTCCGTGAAATACCACTCCATGGAAGGCTGATGAAAAACATTTAATTGACGTTTATCAAAAATTAATTTTACAATTCTATCTGATGCCACAAGTTTTCCAACACTTTCAAACAGTTCTTTAAATTCTTCAATGGGAATATACGAGCTTCTCGCTGCCACAACTGCTATGGGCTTACCTTTAACTTTTGACAAGTCCGCATGCTCGTATTTTTTCACAGGCTCTAATTGATCTTTTAAATTTTCAGTTTGTTGGTTCATAGCGTTCGTTAGTATAAAAATGTGTAAGCAACAGCTTAAAAAATGTTTAAATGCTTCTTATGGTTTCCATTCCGCCATCCACACCAAGTATTTGTCCGGTAATCCACGAGTTCTCATCGTTCAACAAAAATTTAGCAGCACTGGATATATCCTCAGGTTTACCGTAGCGCCCAATCGGATGCCTCTTATTTGAGGCCTCTTTCTTGTCATCGTTAGATAGCAAGTTACTTGCTAACGGTGTATCAGTTAAACTTGGTGCAACTAAGTTTACTCGAATTTTCTTCTGCGCAAATTCTGATGCCAAACTTAGACCTAAACCTTGCAAGGCACCTTTTGCTGCTGCTATTGAGGCATGAAACGATAGGCCTGTATTAGCGGCAACTGTACTAAACAGTACTACGCTTGCTCCTTTTGCGGCTTCAAGCTTTTTCACGCATTTCTGGATTACTAATGCTGCACCAACAGTATTTAATTTAAAATCATTTATAAAATCATCTTCCTTGAGCGCCTTAAAGGGTTTTAAATTGATAGAGCCGGGGCAGTAAGCTAATCCATGGAGTTCATCCGGTAAAGCGGCCAATTCATCAGACAAATTCATTGCATCCAACTCAATATATTCAAAATCACCGGATAATTTTGGCTTGGAGCGTGAGGCTATAAATAATGAGGCTCCCTCATCAATTAAAGCGTTTGCCAATGATTGCCCTATGCCGGAACTTGCACCTACAATTAATATGTTTTTACCTTTAAATGTCATAATTTTTATTTTAATAACAGCTTGTATTGGAATATGTTTCGTAGTTTCTAACCATAAAAAAAGGAAGCTTTAACTTCCTTTAAAGTATTAGAAACAATTGATTATTCGTTTTTACTGTTAGTATTAATGTAGTTTAAGAATTCCCTTCGGGTAGCATCTTCATTAAATTTGCCTCCAAAGTATGATGTGCCCGTCCGGCTATTAGTATCACTCACACCGCGCGAAGAAACACACATGTGAGAAGCATCCATAACAACCCCTACATCTTCCGTTTTAAGCACACTCCTCAATTCCTCCGCAATTTGTACGGTTAATCTTTCTTGTACTTGCGGTCGTTTTGCAAAATACTGTACTATTCGATTAATTTTTGACAGCCCAATTACGTTTCCACTAGATATGTAAGCTACATGTGCTTTGCCGTATATAGGTACAAAATGATGCTCGCAATGAGAATAAAAAGTAATGTCTTTCTCCACAAGCATTTGATCATATTTGTATTTATTCTGAAATAGCTTTGGCTTAGGTTTATTCAAAGGGTTTAAACCACTAAAAACCTCCTTAACATACATTTTTGCTACCCTGTTAGGAGTGCCTTTGAGGCTATCATCTGTTAAATCCATTCCCAAAACATGCATTATTTCCTTAAAATGCGCTGCTATAAGCTCCATTTTGAGGTTATCATCCATTTCAAAAGCATCAGCTCTCAATGGTGTTTCAGCGAGTGAACCAACATGGTCTTCACCAAACTCGTCAATATTACTTAAATCTTTCAAATTTTTATGATTTTATGGGGTATTGAACATAATTTCTTTCTGTTTCAAAAAGCGTTATTTGTAGTTCTAACGCATCATCGATTTTATCTTTTAACAAGTTATATATAACAATAGCTATATTTTCCGCAGAAGGATTGAGCTTTTTAAATTCTTCTGTATCCAGATTCAAATTTTTATGATCAAACCTATCCAAAACCATTTTTTTTATAATGTCACTGAGTATTTTAACATCAATGACATAACCCGTTTCCGGGTTAACTTCTCCCACAACCTTTACAGTAAGGTTGTAATTGTGCCCGTGATAGTTAGGATTGTTGCACTTGCCAAAAACAGTTTTGTTTTTTTCATCGCTCCAATTAGGATTATGCAATCGATGCGCTGCATTAAAATGCTCTTTTCTGAAGACCGCTACTTTCATTAATTTTGTACTTGAAAAATGAGTATACGGTAAGAAACAGCTGGTGTTGTTAAATGTTTAAGATTATAGCACGAAGATTAAACAAAGTTCGTCAATTCTTTAATATCTTCCAGCTTCTATCTGTAACTAGCTGTAAAATGTCTCAATCGTTAAATTGATTCATGGTTTCGCTCATCCCAATAGTAGCGAAGCCTGTAATCATGTTAGCTGCTTTATCCATTAAAAAGGGGAGTTCCTCAAATTGCGACTGGGTGAAAGGTGATAACACATAATCAACTTGCTGGCCTTTATGGAAATCATTATCCACACCAAATTTTAGCCTGGCATAATTTTGTCCACCTATTGCGTCTTCAATATTTTTCAATCCATTATGTCCTGCAGCTGAGCCCTTTGCGCGCATTCTTAGTTTACCGAACGGAAGGGCAATATCATCAGTAACTACCAGTATATTTTCTTTGGCAATCTTTAGTTCTTGCATCCAATAATTCACGGCCTTGCCGGAAAGGTTCATAAAGGTGGTCGGTTTAATGAGATGGATATGTCGGCCTTTAAATTTAAAATCGGCCTTCATAGCTAATTTAAGCGTTACAAATTTTATCTTCTGCTGATCTGCCAGTCTATCAAGTGTTAAAAAGCCAATATTATGGCGTGTTATTTCATACTCCGGTCCAATGTTGCCTAAACCTACTATCAAGTATTTCATTACTTCTGTAAAAGATTGTTACGTGTTTGTTACTAAGCGTTTCATTAATAAGCGCTATTATTCGTGTTTGTAATTAATTTTTTTATTTGCCAAAAACAATAGTGAGGAGCCTGTTCCCATTCCTACAATTGACTTCATGGCTTTTTCCGCCTCAATATCTAAGAATGTCAGTTGATTACGCGGTACGTGGTAGATATTACCATTCATAGGATTGGGCGCTGTTGGTACAAAAACAGTATATAGATCATCATTGACAGCCTCAGTCACAAAACCTGTAAGTAGAACACCAGTGTTGTATGCATCAACTAATACTACCTGACTGAAGGGCATTTTCTTCATGCCGGAAAATTGTGTAACTGTTTCTTTTATGGAAGAATAAAGAGGGATCTGAACCAGATATTTTCTTTCAAATGTAGTGAAGTACAACTGACCTTTTCTATTTCGCAAAATTAGCCCAAATAGAAAAATAAAGACCACCAAAATCAATAATGAAATTAAATTGATGAACCAGGTGTGCGAATCTGAATTGTGATCAATTAAAGCACTAACAGGCGCTATAATATTAAATAGTAATCTAAATATTATGGAGAGGAGAAAAAGAACTATTATAATGGGCAGAATTAATAATAAACCGTTTAACACAGTCTTAATAAAAAACTGCTTAGACCAAAAATGCTCTTTTTCGAATTGAGGATCGGGCGGTGTTAAACCTGTATTTTGATTCATGCTGGTGTCATTTATTATCGTATTTAAATTATTTAGTTGCTTAAACGAAGTAAACAACATAAGCGCTAAATTATTTCACTAAAATTTTATAAATCACGATTTTTTCATTTTTCAAGAATGGTAAGTACTATTTTTTCAGCGTTCTGCAAAGGTAATTTATCAAACTTTTTTAAGGGTTTTTGTGGTATTGCATTATTTGATGCTTCCTTGAGTACTTTAGGGTGTATATAGTAGGTGCGTGCCGTACTCAAAGTATTACCCAATTTTTTAGCGACTAATTTTACCAGTGTGGGTTCCATTTTTAGTCGCGTATTAGCACTAACCAGTTTTTTGGCCTCTTCGTAATTCTCAATAGCTAACTTCGTACCTCCCCATGTTCTAAAATCTTTAGCGGTAAACTGCTCATCGGCATTTTGGTGTATATAATCATTTACATCAGCACTATCCACTTTGTGCCAATTGCCCGCTTTCTCTTTGTACTTAAATATTTCGTAACCGGGTAATTCACTTATCTCACGTACCAGCTTCGCTAATCGTTTATTCTCTATATTAATTTTGCGTATTTTATTACTTTTAGCCTTGTACTCCAGTCTTAGATTTTTACTGCTGTCTGCAATGTGCTTTCTGCGCAATGTGGTAATTCCGTAAGATTCGTTATGATCGGTATAGTAGCTGTTACCAATTCGTAGGAAATAATCATCAAGCAAATGGACTATTAAGGCGAGTACTTTTGATCGGTTCCATTCATGTTTTTTCAAATCCAACTCAACCTGCTTCCTTAGTTTCGGTAAAGCCATACCAAAGGCTTTTAATCTGTTAAATTTGTTGGTTTGATTAATTGCAGACCAATCAGGATGGTAAATGTATTGCTTCCTCTCTTTGGCATCGCGCCCGGTACATTGCAGGTGGCCATTAACTTGCTTGCATATCCATACATCTTTCCAAATAGGCGGGATAATAAGTTTATTGATGCGTCCTACGATTTTTTCTTCCGCAAGTGCTTTTTTCTTCTCATCTAAATAAATGAAAGATTTGCCCTTTTTTATACGTGTGTAGCCCGGGTCTTTATCCGATACGTAAACTAATTTAGGTTTTTTTTCTGGCATTTATAAAAGACCCAATTTGTTATAAATTGTTTTAGCCGGGAGAGGTTTTGCTCGATTCCTCCGTATTTTTATAAATAGTGTTTAACTCGCCTTCACTCAGGTTTCTCCACTTACCTGCGGGTATATCCAGCTTTACCTGCATAATTCGTACTCTTTTGAGGCGAGCTACCTTATAATCAAGGTATTCTACCATTCTCCGTATTTGTCTGTTGAGGCCTTGTGTTAATATAATTTTAAACTGCTTATCGCTCAATTGTTCTACAACGCATTTTCTAGTAATGGTATCTAATATTGGAATTCCGCTGCTCATCTGCTCAATAAAATTACCTTTAATTGGTTTGTTTAGGGTAACAATATATTCTTTCTCATGGTGGTTACGTGCTCTAAGTATTTTATTAACTATATCGCCATCGTTAGTAAGAAATATTAAGCCTTCGCTGTATTTATCGAGCCTGCCAATGGGAAAAATACGCTCAGGGTAATTAATATAGTCTATAATGTTGTTTTTCTCTCGAATGGTGTCTGTGGTGCAAACAATTCCGCGCGGTTTGTTAAATGCCAGATACACAAAATTGTTTTGGTTGGCAGCAACGATTTTGCCATTTACTTTCACCACATCTTTCGGGAATATTTTAGTACCCACTTCAGGCACTGTACCATTTATTGTAACTATCCCTTTTTCAATAAGTTTGTCGGCCTCTCTGCGCGAGCAAAAACCGGCTTCACTAAGAAATTTATTAATACGCTTTGGTGATAGATCGTTCAACTACAATTATTTTTCAATTAGAAAATAGAATGCTCCGTTTTGGTTGTAAATTTTTCTAAGAAGGCAATTCCTTTCACAGAGTTTCCCTGCTTGTTTAATTTTGGACTCCATACTACAATGCTATATTCATCGGGAAGTACAGCTGCTATACCACCACCCACGCCACTTTTTCCCGGAAGCCCAATTCTAAATGCAAAATCTCCCGCTTGGTCGTAAAAGCCGCATAGCTGCATAATGGAGTTAATTCTCTTTGATTTGCTCCTGCTTAATATGCGCTCCCCTCCATTGATGAGTTTACCATCGTTAGCTAAAAAAAGAAATGCTTTGGCCAAATCTTCAGCGTTCATTTCAATGGAGCAGAGGTGGAAGTAGAAATCCATAACCACATCAATATCATTTTCAATGTTGCCAAAGTATTTCATAACGTTGATTAAAGCATTGTTAGCATAGCTCATGCTTTTCTCCGAAGCGGCAATGGCAGGAGAGTAATCTATCTTGTTATTGCCTGAAAGCTTTCTGATAAAAGATATTAATTCATCTTTCGGATGTGCCAAATGTGTTATTAATCTATCGCAAACCACCAACGCCCCGGCATTAAGCATGGGATTTCTCGGTATGCCTTTATCTCTCTCCAGCTGTACTATTGAATTAAATGAAGTGCCTGAAGGTTCAATTCCTACCCTACGCCAAAGCTGCTCACCTTCAATATCATAAGCTACTGCTAAGGAGAAAACTTTCGCAATACTTTGGATGGAAAATGGTTTCTGTGCCTCTCCAAAAGAGTAACCTCTGTCATTGATAGTGTGTAGGTGAACCGCAAAATGTGCAGGATCCACTTTCGCCAGTTCCGGTATATAGTCGGCTACTTTTCCTGTGAGTGTTAATTTACTTATCTCTTCACAAACTTTTGAGAATATGCTATTGTAATCCATCATATAAATGCAAGATAGGAAAGTAATGCAGAAAATGAGTAAGACGGAAAATTTTCAAGTTTACGAATGTACCTTGACTAAAGAATTAGCCATGAATTCTAGTTAGGGCATGCTGAAAAACAGTTGATCTCTCGAAAAGCACACTAAATCTTAGGTCTAATTTTCAAATGCTGAAGTTTTTTAGTAGCTGCATGTCTTCTTATGATGCAAGCTTGTATTATATACGCTAAAAAATTACTATTCTAATTTTTTAGAATTAGTCTCAGGCACTATATCTCAACCACAGGCTGACTGGTACTTCCCGGGCTTCAACCTGCCTGCGTTAGGCAAATTCAAAGTAACTGCCCGGTCGGCTAGGCAAGGTAAGCATACTCCTTCATTTTGCCCGATTGTATATGAGCTTCCGAACACTTTTTTAGCAAGCCCTAGTTATTGAGGCTCAAAAAAAAGCTGTCTCGGAAAAAGTATTGCTTTTCTCGAGACAGCCTACACGCAAAATACTATTTTTATTCGGCTGCGCCTTCTGTTGCTTCTTCGCCTTCGGCAGCTTCAGCGCCCTCAGCTCCTTCTTCACCTTCTAGTTCTTCTTCATCTTCGTCCGTCTTGCCTCTTAGTGCTCTAGGTATTTCCACTACCGCAATAGATGCTTGTGGGGTATCTAAAATTTCTATATTCTCAAGACTTACTGTTTCTACCTTTACTGCTTTACCAAAGTCAAGGTCACTAATGTCTACTTCAATAAACTCCGGCATATCTTTTGGAAGTGCTTTTACGGTTAAAGCCCTTCTTTTGTGAATTAGCGTACCACCTTTTGTTACACCCGGTGCTGTTCCGGATAAGTGAACAGGAATATCCATTTTAATAGTCTTTCCTCTGTGTAATTGCAGGAAATCGGCATGTAAAATAATTTCACTTACCGGATGGAAAGCAACATCTTGCAAAATTGCTTCAAACTCATCACCCTCAATATTAAGTTTTACGAAATGCGCATCTCCAGAATAAACAAGTGGACGAAAAAGAATCATTGGTGCGTAAAAATGTATTTGTTTTTCACCGCCATAAAGTACCGCAGGCACCATTGCCTCTAAACGTAACCTTTTTGCTTCTTTCTTGCCAAGATTTGCTCTGTTATACCCTATAATCTCAACTGTTTTCATAATATATATATTTGTTAAATTGTTGCGCTGTTAAATAAATAATGAGCTGATTGATTCATTCGCATGAATTTTTCTGATGGCCTTGGCAAACATATCAGCTACTGTTAATACTTTTATTTTTGCTGATTTTTCCTTTAATGGAAGCGTATCAGTCGTAATTAATTCATCCAAAGTGGAATTGGCTATGTTTTCGTAAGCTTTGCCAGATAAAACAGGGTGTGTAATAACCGCTCTTACAGAAGTGGCTCCCTTTTCCTTTATAATATTTGCCGCTTTGCACAAGGTGCCTGCCGTGTCCACCAAATCATCAAAAAGGATAACATCTTTGCCTTTAACATCACCAATTACCTGCATGGAGGCTATTTCATTTGCTTTTTGCCTGTGTTTATCGCAAACTACCATGTCCACCTTAAAATGTTTTGCGTATCGCCTTGCTCTGGCGGTACCACCAACATCCGGTGAAGCGAAAATAGTAGTAGGGTTAATACTTTCCTCTAAAAATGGTACAAAGATGGCAGAAGCGTCCAGGTGATCGACAGGTATATTGAAAAAGCCTTGGATTTGTCCGGCATGTAAATCGCAAGTAACTATTCTATCTACTCCGGCAGCCTCTAAAATATTAGCAATCATTTTAGCACCAATGGCTACTCTGGGCTTATCTTTTCTATCTTGCCGGGCATAACCAAAATAGGGGACTACTACCGTTACATTATCCGCACTTGCTCTTTTTGCTGCATCTATCATCAGCAGTAGCTCCAGTAAATTATCGGCAGGAGGAAATGTAGATTGAATTAAAAAAACATGATGCCCTCTAATTGACTCTGTAAAGTACGGGGACATTTCGCCATCGCTAAATTTTTGCAGTTCCACATCACCCAAAGGCGTGCCATAACTAGAAGCTATTTTGTTGGCAAGGTACTTTGAGGCTGAGCCTGAAAATATTTTAACTGAGGACATGTACTTTTAGCGTTAAGCTTTAAATAAACAATCCCGACCCCATTTGTAGGGAGCGGGATTTATGGTATTCTGTTGCCCGACTAGGTCTCGAACCTAGACTCTTCTGTACCAAAAACAGACGTGTTGCCAATTACACCATCGGGCAATTTTTTCCTTTTACTAAAAGGAACACAAAGGTAAAAATGAATTCATTTTAAGCAAACACAAAACTGAAAAAAAATAATATTATTTTCAGTTCAAGTCAGGCAGGTATAAATAGTTTTTTAATATGCTTAACACCGCTACACGCGTTTTTCTGGGGTCTGATTTAATGTCTTCTCGGTATAAGTCCGTAGTATAACCCTGCCATACCATGCTGTAATTTTTCTGTTCAATAAACGATATTACAAATATACCTGAATTGATGCTATGCTTTTTCTCTACATAATTTTCTCTTTTCTTCTCTTCGTCTTCTTTCACTCTCACAAAATTCAACATTTCAGGTTGTTTATACCCCTTGTAAAATAGCGTGTCGGCCATATAAGTATAATTAATTAAGATAGAAGGATTGCTCTGCTGGTAAGTATAGCCCAATACCTCCATATAATTAACAATGGTACCTTCCACCACCTCCTTCGATAAGGCAAAATCGTAGTCATTTTTATCAATAAAGCCAAAAGTATCGTAACTTTTAAACTCACCTAAATAACTATAATCATATTCTACCGGATACTCCCGAAAAGCAAAACAGCTGCTCAAAAATACCGGAATTAACAGTGCAAGTTTTTTCATGTTACTACTTATAATCAAATGTCTGTTAATATTAATTATTTAGACGCTGTATTCCAACCGCTTAGATTTATTTATGTTTTATTGATCGGCTATTTCATGGATGATAGCTGCAAATAAAGCTCAATATTAAAGCATTGTAGTGCTGAGCTGAGTTTCTTATTTGCAAAGCAGATTTTACATGGCAAAGCAGAACGCTGGAAGCAAGGCTTAGTTACCTCGT
Source organism: uncultured Cytophagales bacterium (assembly GCA_963832285.1). GTDB lineage: Bacteria > Bacteroidota > Bacteroidia > Cytophagales > Cyclobacteriaceae > Marivirga. The sequence goes on along the minus strand of CAWHTP010000008.1, from coordinate 1,116,400 downwards.
AATTAAACTAATAATTAGGCTATATCAGTGAGTAATTGCTACTGTACATTAACTACTTTTATGTGCCTTTACCCATTTAAAAGCATTTACCAGTGCTTCCACCCATGGCGAAATTTCATCTGCTATTCTGTTTGCAGGGTAATGTGCCCAATTCCAAGGGAATATGCTCCGCTCTAAATGAGGCATTATGCCAAGGTGTCGGCCATCGGCAGTACTTATTGCTGCAGCATTAAAGGCCGATCCGTTGGGGTTGGCGGGATATTGCTCATAGCCATATTTGGCCACTATGTTAAAGTCCTTCTCATTACCTACTGTATTAAACTTGCCCTCACCATGTGCCAGCCAAATACCTAAGCGGCTACCGGATAGGGTTTGCAGCATAACAGAGTTGTTTTCAAGAACTTCCAAGTTTACAAAAGCACACTCAAATTTGTGAGAATCGTTATGCTCCATTTTTATAGCACCGGGCTTGTCGGGGCTCAGTAAATCTAGTGCTGTCATAAGCTGGCAGCCGTTGCATACACCAAGGCTCAGGGTGTCTTGCCGAGTATAAAAGTTATCTAATGCTTTTTTGGCATTTTCATTGAATTTGAATGCACCGGCCCATCCCTTAGCCGATCCGAGCACATCAGAATTCGAAAATCCACCGGTAAAAACAATAAAATTGACATCTGATAGGTCTTCAGCTCCACTCATGAGGTCTGTCATGTGGATGTCCTTCACATCGAAACCAGCCATATACATCATATAAGCCATTTCTCGGTCACTATTTACACCTTTTTCACGAATAATGGCAGCCTTTACCCCGGAAGGGCAATTTCTATCGGGGTCCAAGCCGAGAGAAGCATAGGTGCCCTTGAAAGACTCTGGAAACCTATAATGAAGCAGTTGAGTCTTGTAATTTGTGAACCGTTCTTTAGCCAAAGTTTTACCACTTTGCTGTTCATCAAGCAGGAAGGAGGTTTCGAACCATTTGTCCCTGTATTCTGCTACATTGAGCGTAAGGCTTGTCTTTTTGTGTGTTATATTCAGATTTCCACCACTGTTTATTTCACCTATATCATGGTAATGGATATCATTTTCACCCAAGATATCAAATACTTTTTCGTCCTTTATTTGAAGTATTAATCCGGGCTGCTCACTAAAAAGTATTTTTACCAGATCGTTTGCTTCAATAGCCGATAAATCAATATCCAGTCCTAGCTTTTCAGTTGGGAAACACATTTCCAGTAAGGAAGTGATTAAGCCTCCGGCTCCCACATCATGTCCGGCTAAAACCTGCTCAGCATGTATAAGCTGTTGCACTATGCCAAAAGTTTTGGCAAAATGTGGTACGTCTTTTATTTCAGGCGCTACTTTACCTAATTGGTTACGTGTTTGCGCAAAAGAGGAGCCACCAAGCTCAAAGGAATCTTTCCCTATGTTTATGTAAAGCAGCTTACTTTCAGCAATAGGTTGCAGCGTAGGCTCTACAATTTTTTTCAGGTCGCTGGTTTCTCCTGCTGCAGAGATAATTACAGTGCCGGGAGCAAAAACTTTTTCCCCGTTAGGATATTTTTGTACCATGGAGAGGGAGTCTTTTCCTGTAGGGATGTTGATACCTAACGCAATGGCTAATTCGCTGATGGCTTCAACCGCAGCATAAAGCCTGGCATTTTCGCCTTCATTTTTGGCGGGCCACATCCAATTAGCGCTTAAAGAAATACCCTTCAAACCCTGCTCAATAGGTGCCCAAACAATATTTGTTAGGGCTTCAGCAATAGATAATTGTGAACCTGATTTGGGTTTTACCAGCGCGCTAACAGGTGCATGTCCCAGGGAAGTAGCAATGCCTTTTTCTCCCTTAAAATCGAGCGCCATGGCAGCCACATTGTTAAGCGGCAGCTGAATTTCGCCAGTGGTTTGTTGTTTGGCTACCTTTCCGGTAACGCACCGATCTACCTTGTTGGTGAGCCAATCTTTACAGGCTACTGCCTCTAGCTTAAATAAATCATTAATGTAGTTGGCAATATCTTCCTGCTTGTAGGTAATTGCTTCAAAATTATTTTCCACCCGTGCATCATTCAGTATGGTAGTTGGTGAGTTGCCAAACATGGCTGCCAAGGGCCAATCCACCGGGTTTTTCTTTTCCGGTCCATTCTCAAAACTAAAGTGATGGTCTCCGGTAATTTCCCCCACTACATAAAATGGTGCTCGTTCTCTTTTACTTATTTTTTCTATAAGGGCAACATCTTTCTCCTTTATTACAAGCCCCATCCGCTCCTGCGATTCATTGCCAATTATCTCCTTGGCGGAGAGCGTTGCATCTCCAATTGGGAGTTTTAATAAACTAATTTTACCACCGGTATCTTCCACCAATTCCGATAGGCAATTGAGGTGACCACCCGCACCGTGATCATGTATGGAGACTATAGGATTTTTGTCCGATTCTGCCAAGGCACGTATTACGTTGGCCACTCTTTTTTGCATTTCCGGATTGGCGCGTTGTACCGCATTCAGTTCCAGCTGGTTGCTGAGTTCCCCGGTGTCAACTGATGAAACGGCACTTCCGCCCATGCCTATCCGGTAATTGTCACCACCCATTACTACAATTTTATCGCCTTTTTTAGGTACATCTTTCAGGGCATCTTCTTTTATGCCGTAACCAATGCCGCCTGCTTGCATAATTACTTTATCGAAGCCATATTTTTTAGCTGATTGGGTATGCTCAAAAGTAAGCACTGAACCTGCAATTAAGGGCTGCCCGAATTTATTACCGAAATCCGAAGCACCATTTGAAGCCTTTATAAGAATGTCCATGGGTGTTTGATATAACCATGGCCTTTCTTGGTTGGCTTGTTCCCAACTTCTATCGTTTTTAAGGCGTGAGTAGCTGGTCATGTAAACGGCTGTGCCTGCCAAAGGTACACCGGCTTTTCCACCTGCCATCCGGTCGCGTATTTCTCCGCCTGCACCTGTGGCGGCACCATAAAATGGCTCTACTGTAGTAGGGAAGTTATGGGTTTCAGCCTTGAGAGAGATGGTGCTGTTAAATCGTTTTTTGGCAAAATAACTTGCTTCTTCCTGTTGTTCCGGGGCGAATTGCTCCACTTCAGGGCCATCCAGAAAAGCTACGTTATCTTTATAGGCAGAAATAATGCGGTTGGGGTTTTCTTCCGATGTTTTTTTTATTAGCTGGAAGAGTGTATCGGGCATTTCAATGCCATCAATGACAAAAGTTCCATTAAAAATTTTATGCCGGCAGTGCTCGGAGTTTACTTGCGAGAAGCCGAATACTTCGCTATCGGTAAGCATTCTATCCAACTGCTTGCTTATATCTTCTAAATACTGCACTTCTTCATTACTCAGTGCTAAACCTTCTTGTTGATTATATGCGGCTATATCTTCTACCTCTTTTATTTCTTCTGCCTGTTTGTGCGTTGTAAAAATAGCCTCGTTTAAACCAAAATATTTAGCTTGTAGCATGGGGTCAAATGCTGATTCGGCTTTTGCCATCGGATAAAACTCCTCAATTCTATAAATACCCTCCATGCCCATGGTTTGAGTAATTTCAACGGCATTGGTGCTCCACGGACTCACCAGCTCCTTTCTGGGGCCAATGTAGTTGGCTTTTAAATGCACTGCCTCTGCTTCTTTTTCCGAATCCAGCAGCCATTTTAATTTATCAATTGCTTCTGCAGAAAATTGATTTTGATGACTTATTGCAAAAATTTGACTGGATTTACCGAGGAAGAAGGTGAGCATCATGCGCTTTTGAATTTTGCTTTGAATGAAGCTGCAAAGTTAGAAATTCTTATAATTATCTATTGAATAAAGGGGGAAATGATTCTACACTAATTTAACGCCAAATTTTTACTACAATAGGATAAGATTTCGTTTGTATTTGTATGCTTCATGTGGTTTTTAAGGTGAAATCGTATTACTGTTGGTATAAAAGGAAATCGCGGAACCGTTTTATTCATGCTTAAATTGTAAATTATCCTTATTCTTCGCCAAAAAATCGGCACTCTCAGCTATCAATTTGTTGTGTCCGGTTTCCAGCACTATATTTCGATGATTTTCTACATGTTTTAATAACCTCATCATATTATCGGATATTATAATTTTATCGTAGCTGCCGGTAATCATAATTATGGGGATTTTCTGCTCATTAAGCACAGCAGCTATTCGATTAAGATCGAAATGCAATTCCCTAAACACAATCCAGCTCATGTAAACCCTTCGCCTATTGGCCTCAGTGTTCATTTGGCTTCTGGCAAATTTCAGAATACTTTTATCTAGTAAACCCAACCTTTGCACCCATTTAGTGATTTTATTAAAAGTAGCAGGCTTTTTTATGGTTTGCTTAAATAGTTTGCGAAAAAACTGCGGATAGGTGGCCAGACTGTACCAAAAAGATGTTTTAATACCGTCAGGGGCTATTAATATAATTTGTTTAATGCGCTGCGGATAAAGCTCTAAACACGCCAAAGCAAATTTGCCCCCCATACTGTAGCCACAAACTACAAAATTGCTTACATTTTCTTTTTCGAGAAATGCATCAATATAAGTTTTCAATTTTGATTTGCTTAAGGTTGTATGCTCATCATGCCACTTGCTATTGCCATGAAAGAATACATCAAAAGCGTAAATGGTGTAAGTGGCACCAAGCTGATTGGCAAAAGGTTCGAAATGCGCTGCCGATTGGCCAAAACCATGGAAGGCCAGTAATTTTACCCGACCTCTGCCCGAAATCTCATAGTCTAAATTATCAGCCTCAAATTTTATTTGCCCTTTCATCATTTCTTAAATGTAAGATTTTGTAATTAAAGAGTTAGGTGTTTCATAAGTCGTTTTCTACAGGTACAGCTTCAGCTATTTTATAAATAATTGAGGACCAATAAGAACCATTATAAGATAAATTTGAAATTTTTAAACCAAAATTACTGCAAACCGTTGGAAACTCAGGAAACTTATAATATATTTGCAGTTTCCTGATGTAAAAATGAAGAGAGGATTAATTTGGACGTAGCAGAAAAGATTTTAGAAGGAGCGAAGACCTTATTTATGCAGTTTGGTTTAAAAACTGTTTCGATGGATGACATAGCCGGAAGTGCAGGAGTAAGTAAAAAAACCATTTACCAGCACTACAAAGATAAGACAACCATTGTTTCGCAGGTAGTTATATCACATTTTAAGCTGCATAGGAAGCTGTTGATGGAAGCCACGGCAAGGACTGAAAATTGTATTGAGGAGCTTTACGAAATGTCAAAGTGCTTAAAACAGCAAACTGAATCGGTTAACCCGGCAGTTATTTATGATTTGGAAAGATTTTACCCAAAGGCTTTTGCCGACTTTGAAGATTTTAAGAAAAAATTTATTCTGGATATGATTCGCACATCGCTTATTAGAGGAATTGAAGAAGGTTATTTCCGGGCGGACTTGGATGTAGAGATTATAGCCGTTTTGCGTATGGCGGAAGTGCAGCTCAGTTTTGATCCCAATTTATATCCAAGAGAAAAATTTGATTTTCAAAAAGTACATATTCAGCTCTTTAGGCATTTTGCTTTGGGGCTATTAACAGATAACGGACGCGTATTATTTAAACACTATTTTGATGAAGAGCATGAAGCTTAAAATATTCAACTATTTATGGGCAGCAAGCATGCTGTTTACTTTCTCGGCTTTTGGCCAACAAACAACAGATCAGGATTTATCCGGCCCGTTGACACTTGAAGAATGTGTGCAATATGCACTGGAGAATAATTACACTTTGCAGTCCACCCGTTTGCAGGAAGCCATTGCTGAGACGCAGGTGGGCGAAACAAGGGCGATTGGTTTACCCCAAGCCAGCATAAGTGCGGGCGTAAATTACAATTACGAAATACAAAAAGCCTTTTTACCCAATGCTATCTTTGGGCCTGACACTACCAGCAATGAGCCTTTCGATCCGGAAGGGTTTACTCCGGTACAATTTAGCCCTAAATATGATGGAAATGCTTCTTTTACAGTTTCTCAATTATTATTTGATGGCTCATACTTTGTAGGTTTGCAAGCGGCAAAAACCTTAAGAGAGTTGAGGCAGAAGGAAAGCAATCAGTCTGAAATTGCCACCGTAGCGCAAGTTACTAAGGCCTACTACACCGTGTTAATAAATCAGCAACGGGCAGAACTGGTAGATGCAAATATTGAGCAATTGAATAGGTTATACAGCGATACAAAAGCACTAAATGAGAATGGTTTTGCCGAAAGTATTGATGTGGACCGTGTACAGGTAAACCTTAACAACACCAGAACGGAAAAAAATAAATTAGAGAGAGGCATCACCTACGCCCTTAATTTATTGAAATTTCAGATGGGCATGCCGCTTTCAAATGAAATAAGCTTGGTAGGTAATGTTGAAGCGCTTTTATTAAATATTGACGAATATTTGGCACCTATTAATAGCTTTGATTATAACCAGCGGATTGAATATAGAATTTTAGCTACTAACAGAGAATTAACCGGCCTTGAGTTAAAAAATAATAAGATATCACACCTGCCGAGGTTGAGTGCTAATTTCAGATATGGTTATAACACAGGTGTAAACGAATTTGATCAGCTTGGTAATTTCTCTCAAAACTGGTTAAGTTTTGGCGCAATAGGTGTAAGCCTACAGTGGAACCTGTTTACAGGGCTTAGCAGAAGTTACAAAATGGAAAAAAACCGTATCCAACTCGATCAATTAAACATTCAGAAAGAACAGCTTGAAAACTCTATTGATTTAGAAATTAATCAGCTCACAGATAATTTAAAATCTTTAAAGGAAGAACTTGAAATACAAGATGACAATAGGAAGCTAGCCAATAAAGTATTTGAGCAATCGCAAATAAAATATAACAATGGAGTGGGCAGTAGCACAGAGCTAATTGAATCCGAAACATCGAGAAAAGCCGCAGAAACAAATTATTTTAATACGTTGTACGATGCGGTTATCACACAAATTGAATTAGAAAAAGCTCTAGGTACACTTTATTAAAAACCAACATCAATCACATTAACTATAAAGTTGATAGACCTATTTGAGGGAGTCAAAAGGTTTATTGAATATCAAATCATATACACATGAAAAATAACATAATATTCATCATTTCATTTGCCCTATTAGCTGCTTGTGGCGAGCAATCTAATGTTGACAAGAAAAAGACACAGTTGGAAACATTAAAATCTGAAATTCAGCAGAGGCAAACGGAGGTGAAAACGCTAGAAAAGGAAATAGCCGCACTTGACCCGAAATTTGCTAAGCAAATGGATAAATCGGTTTTGGTAGAAACAAAACAGATTAATGAGCAAACTTTTGTTCATAAAATTCAGGTACAAGGGGAGGTAGCTTCCCGAAAGAATATTGATATGAGTTCTGAAATGCCGGGCAGGGTAATACAGGTAAATGTAGCAGCAGGCGATATGGTTACGAAAGGTCAAACACTGGTTCAGCTTGATGCACAATCGACAAGAAACTCGATTAACGAACTCAAAACCATGTTAGATTTAGCAAAAACCAAGTTTACCAAGCAAAAAAATCTCTGGGACCAAGAGATAGGAACCGAAGTACAGTATTTAGAAGCTAAAAACCGTAAGGAAAGCCTTGAAAATCAGCTGGAGAGTGCGCAGACGCAGTTATCGAAAGCTTATATAAAGGCTCCTTTTAGTGGAAGAATAAATGATGTGATTACGAAAGTTGGTGAGTATGTATCTCCGGGTATGCCAATACTCTCCTTGGTAAGCCAAGAGCAAATGTATTTAAAATCAGATGTTTCTGAAGAATACATCAATAATTTTGAGGTGGGCGATCCTGTAAAAGTGTATTTGCCATCAACTAAAGATACTATTTCCACAGAAATTAGAAGTGTTAGTTATGTTATAAATCAAGCTAATAGAACATTTCAGATAGAAATTAAGCTTACCGAAAAAATGAAAAGCTTGAAGCCTAATCAGTTTGCCAGCATAGAGCTGATTGATTACACTAAGGAAAATGCCATAACTATTAATACTGAAATTATTCAAGAAGACAGCAAGGGCAAGTTTGTTTTTGAGATAACTAAAAAGAATGATATGCAAGTGGCAAAAAAAGTACGTGTTGAAACAGGTAACACTTATAACAACCAAACTGAAATATTAACAGGGCTCAAAACTGGAGCCACCATCATTTCAGAAGGATTCCGCGAAGCAGTTGATGGTATTACAATAAGAACGGCTAACAGAAAGTAATAAGCTTTTTAAATAAATTAAATTATGAGTGAGCAAAAAAAGAAAAAGCTTGAGAAAGAGTTTAAACTAACTTCCGGGGCGGTTAACAATCGTACTACGATATATGTACTTACTTTCATTATCATACTTTTAGGTATTTCATCATATATTAACCTACCCAAAGAGAATTTTCCTGAAATTAGCCAGCCTACCATTTATGTGGGCACCGTACACCCTGGTAACTCACCTGCCGATATGGAGAAGCTGATAACGCGGCCATTGGAAAAGGAAATAAATACCATTGCCGATGTGGATAATATTAAATCTACTTCCGTACAAGATTTCTCAACTATTATTATTGAGTTTACTACAGATACTGATGTGGATGACGCTTTACAGCAAGTGAAAGATGCTGTAGATAAAGCAAATTCAGAGTTACCTTCAGATTTGAAAGATGATCCTAATGTTTTTGAACTTAATGTGTCTGAATTTCCTATTCTAAACATTAACCTTTCGGGTAACTACAGCTTAGAAACGCTCAATTCCTATGCAGAATATTTAGAGGAGGAGTTGGAGAAATTCCCTGAGATGAGTAAGGCTGAAATAAGAGGAGTGGATGAAAAAGAGGTTAAAATTAAAGTAGATCCGCTTCAAATGGAAGCCAGAAAAGTAAGTTTCAGTGATATTGAAAACGCTGTTCAGGCTGAAAATATGACTATGTCCGGTGGAAACATTAAAACCGGTAGAGTACGAAGAACAGTTTCTATTTCTGGTGAGTACAAAGACCCCAAGCAGCTGATGAATTTAATTGTTAAACATGAAGATGGGCACATTGTTTATTTGAAGGATATAGCGAAGGTAGAGTTTGATTACAAAGAAAAACAAAGTTACGCTCGCCTTAATAATGAGGCAGTAGTAATGGTTGATGCCGTGAAGCGAAGCGGAGAAAACCTGCTGATTCTTACGGACAAAATTTATGAAGTAATTGAAAAAGCAAAGAAAGATGTGTTTCCGGCTGATCTTGAGGTAGTTATTACGAACGACCAATCGCAACAAACGCGAGACCAAGTAAGTAGCTTGGAAAACAACATAATATCAGGTGTAATATTAGTTGTATTGGTATTGTTGTTCTTTTTAGGAACACGAAATGCATTATTTGTAGGTGTGGCCATTCCTATGTCAATGTTTATGGCCTTTCTTATTTTAGGCGCTTTAGGCATTACTATTAACATGATTGTGCTCTTCTCGCTTATTATGGCGCTCGGTATGCTTGTGGATAACGGTATAGTAGTAGTGGAGAATGTTTATAGGTTGATGGAAGAGGGTTACTCTGCTATTCAGGCTACTAAGATTGGGGTAGGTGAGGTAGCTTGGCCAATTATATCGTCAACCGCAACTACATTGGCTGCTTTTTTACCTTTGGCTTTTTGGCCCGGTATCATTGGCGAATTTATGAAGTACTTACCTATCACCCTAATAATTACTTTAGGCTCATCGCTATTTGTGGCTTTAGTTATAAACCCTGTGTTTATTGCCAGCTTTATGCATATAGAGGTAGAGGGACAAGCCAAACCTAAGCGCACACTGCGCAACGGGCTTATTTTTATATCGCTTGGTGGCCTATTTCTTCTAGTTAGTTTACTTATACTGGATGGTGTGGTAGCGTTAAACGTTATTGGCAACCTACTCATTTTGTTTGGTGCGCTTGGTTTACTAAATGTGTATATTTTAATGCCTGCTTCAAGAGCGTTTCAGAAACGTTCATTACCGGCTTTAGATGGATTTTATACAAAATCTTTGCGCTATGCTGTTGCGGGTAGAAGACCATATTTCTACCTAGGCGGTACCGTATTTGCTTTAATTGGCTCCGTAATGTTATTAGGTGCTTTCACTCCTGATGTACTCTTCTTTCCTGAAAACGAGCCTAAATATGTTAATGTGTTTATTGAATATCCGGTAGGAACTGACGTAGAACAAACCAACAAGTTTGCCGCAAAAATTGAAAGCAAGGTAAAAAAGGTAATTGAACCCTATACCAATATTGTAGAATCAGTAGTAACTAATGTTGGCCAAGGTGCTGCGGATCCGGGCGATCCAACGGCCGTGGGGCAATCAGAAACGCCAAATAAAGCGAGAATTACGGTTAACTTCGTAGAGTTTAAGTACCGTAACGGAATTAATACTACTAACGTGATGAACGAAATACGAGACGCAGTAAGCGATTATCCCGGGGTTGCTATTACTGTTGATAAAGACCAAGCCGGTCCGCCAACGGGCAAACCCATCAATATTGAAATTGTAGGGGATGAGTTTGAGGAATTGATTGATATTTCAGATAGGTTGACTTTATATATTAATAAACTCAACATTTCAGGTATTGAGAAATTACAGACGGATTTGGAAACGGGTAAGCCAGAATTGAAAATTAATGTAGATAGGGAAAAAGCCAGACGCTTTGGCTTAAGCACTTTTACCATTGCTAATGAAATAAGAACCGGCCTTTTTGGTAAAGAAATATCTAAGTATAAGGAAGGGGAGGATGATTATGAAATTATGCTGCGCTATGCGGATAAATATCGTTATGACGTGGATGCCATGATCAATAAAAAGATCACCTATCGTGATCAGGCCACCGGAAAAATTAACCAAGTACCTATTAGTGCGGTGGCGTCTGTTGAGTATTCCAGCACTTATGGTTCTATAAACAGAAAAGACCTCGAAAGAGTGGTAACTGTTTATTCCAACGTATTGGACGGTTACAATGCCACCAATATTAATAATCAGATAAAAGAGGCTATGAGCGACTTTCAGGTGCCTGTTGGCTATTCTGTAAAGTTTACCGGAGAGCAGGAAGAGCAGGCTAAAGAGATGGAATTTTTAAGTGGAGCCTTGCTATTAGCTGTATTCCTCATTTTCTTAATTATAGTAGCACAATTTAATAAAATGACTGCTCCTTTTATTATCATGAGTTCGGTGGTGTTTAGTACCATTGGTGTATTTTTAGGATTGGTTATTTTCCAGATGGATTTTGTGGTAGTAATGACCATGATTGGGATTATAGCCCTTGCAGGTATTGTGGTAAACAACGCCATTGTATTGATAGATTTTATTGAAATAAGCAAGCAGAATATTAAGTTGAATTTGCCGGAAGGCACCGAGTTAACGTATGAAGATGTGCAAGATGCAGTGATTTCAGCCGGTAAAACACGTTTAAGGCCGGTGCTGCTTACTGCTATTACTACAGTGCTGGGTCTTATACCTTTGGCTATTGGTTTCAATTTCGATTTTATCGGTCTTTTTGCCAACTTCGATCCTGATTTCTACATTGGGGGTGATTCTGTAATGTTTTGGAAACCAATTTGTTGGACGATTATATTTGGGTTAACATTTGCTACTTTTTTAACGCTTATTATTGTTCCGGTTATGTATTTACTAGCCAATAAGCTTAACGCTAAATTTGGTGTCGGACGATAAGTCTTTATAAATGTACTGCCTGCGCTGTTAATTTTTGGGCAGGCAGTATTTTTTTATATAATGTCTGTAGCTCATATAAACTGTATCCCTTGTGGTGCCTGCCAGTCATAATGCAGTGAAACTGAACAGGCAGCAGGCATCCACATAATAGCTTTTTATACCACTTATCAGGTTTAAACTCAAATCACCCTGTAAAATTAATGCAAAGTTATGTCCAAAATATTTATCATTCCGCTGGCTACAGTGCTTTTTTTACTGCTCGATTGGTATGTATTTCAGGCGGTGAGGGTAGCCCTACAAAATACACATGGCACATGGCGTAACGTAGCCATTTACACTTATTGGGGAATTACTGCTTTAGCCATTATTTGCTTTTGGCTATATCATTTCACCAATCCGGATAACTACAGCCGAGCCACGCGCACTTTTTTAATGGCAGCTGTTTTTATCACCTATTTTTCAAAGTTTATAGCTGCCCTAGTCCTGCTTGTTGGCGATCTGGTGCGATTGGTACAATTCACCTATCAAAAAATTCAATTGGCTATCAGCAGCAGTCACGATGCTTTGCCTAAAGGTGAACCAATTACACGCTCAGCATTTGTGGCTAAAAGTGCGTTAATTGCTGGAGCCTTGCCATTTACCGCTTTGAGCTTTGGTATTATTTCAGGAGCCCACGACTATCGTATCAGAAGAAAAGCTATTTACATTAAAGGACTGCCAAAAGCTTGGGATGGCGTTAAAGTGGCACAACTGTCTGACATCCACTCAGGTAGTTTCTGGAATAGAATAGCCGTAGAGGGCGGTGTTGATATGCTTATGAGAGAGAAACCTGATCTAGTATTTTTTACCGGTGATTTAGTGAATAATGAAGCAAGCGAAGTAGAAAATTACCTACCAATTTTTTCCAAAGTAAAAGCACCACTTGGTGTATATGCTACCCTCGGCAATCACGATTATGGCGACTACAAAAGCTGGTCTAGCGATAAGGCCAAGGAGCAAAACCTTGAGTTACTAAAAGAAGCGCATGCTCAGATGGGCTGGAATTTACTTACCAATGAAAACAGGACGCTCTGGGTTGATAAAGAACCACTTGCTGTTATAGGTGTTGAGAACTGGGGAGCTGGCAGGTTTGCCAAATATGGCGACTTGGAAAAAGCATGTGCCGGGAGTAGGGAGTACCCTGCAAAAATTTTGCTCTCTCATGACCCTAGCCATTGGGATGCACAGGTGAGAACAAATTATGCTGATATTGACCTGACGCTAGCGGGCCATACCCATGGTTTCCAATTTGGCGTAGAGCTCGGTGGCTTCCAGTGGAGCCCTGCACAGTATATGTATAAGCAATGGGCTGGTCTATACCAAGAAAATGCGCAGCAATTGTATGTAAACCGAGGATACGGCTACCTTGGTTATCCCGGCAGAATTGGCATTCCCCCGGAAATAACAATACTTGAATTGAGAGCCGGCTTGGCATAATTTGTTTCTCTCAAACATTTTTTATTTATTGAGGTTCATAACCAGACTTTAACTATTCTTTATGCTTTATTCATTCTTACAATCATCCATCAAGGACAAGGCCGAATCGGCAAAAAACGAAGTAGCACAGCCATTGCAGCAGGTTACTGATAAGCTCGTAACATGGTGGAGTGATTTGATTGATATGATTCCCAATATGTTTGTGGCAGTTATATTACTTATACTTTTCTTTCTGCTTGCCAAGTTGGGGCGAAAGCTTTTTATTAAAATTTTTAGAAAATCATCTGATAACAAAGCGCTTCAGATTCTTTTTTCAACCATTATGTTTTACGCCATTTTGGGCTTGGGAATCTTCATCATTCTGGGCATACTTAAGCTCGATAAGGCTGTAACCTCGCTTTTAGCCGGTGTGGGTGTAATCGGTTTGGCATTGGGTTTCGCCTTTCAAGATATAGCAGCCAACTTTGTTTCAGGAATTATTTTAGCATTCAGAAAACCCTTTGCGATAGGAGAAATTGTAGAACTTTCTGATTATATGGGTAAAGTTGAAAGAACCAATCTAAGAGTTACTGTGCTAAAAACATTTCAGGGTCAGGAAGTTTACATCCCTAACAAAGACGTTCTTTCCAATCCTATAGTAAATTTTTCAGCTACAGGAGAGCGGAGAGTTGACCTGGCAGTAGGTGTTTCTTATGCAGCTGATTTGGCTAATGTTGAGAAGATTATTTTGGAGACCATAAAAAATTTGGAGGGTTCCATTAGGCATGATGACATGATTTTCACTTATTATGAGTTTGGTGGTAGCTCTATTAATTTTGAAATTAAATTTTGGATCAAATTTCCTGAAAATCCAAGCTATCTGCAAATGCGTTCCGATGCCATAAAGGCTATAAAGGCCGCATTCGATAAAAACGGAATTACTATTCCATTCCCAATTAGAACATTGGATTTTGGCATTGAAGGCGGTAAAACGCTGAGCGAGATGAGGATACGGCAATCCAAAGGTAATGAGTCTGATTCTGAATAGGTGAAAACGATTAATGATAAGGAATTAAAGAGCAGCTTCTACTGCTCTTTTTATTATCTCTGATTTTTAGGTGGTTAGAATTGTAGTATTTGTTATTGAATTTCACCAAAAATCATGCTTATAAATACACTTTCATTAGTGTCTGCGTCCGAGAAGGTAGGAGTAAAAAATTACTTACAATATCAGAACTGTAGGCAAAGAGAGTAATTCAACCACGTATTCAGAGTGAAGTAGGTCACATAAAACGCGGTGTAAAGGAATTAAAAACTTTTAAAAAGTACACTTTTAGGATACGCAGGTTAAAACAGTGATCGTTGCACTTAAACCGGCTGATTTGGTTTTTTACAAAAAAGATTATTACTCAGAAACGGAAGCAGCGAATTTTAAATTATACGTTATAACTAACTTAGTGGTGAATAATATTACAGCTTTCACGCTCGCAGAATAGGCCTATACTTCTTCATGCGCTATTCTTTCTACTTATTTTGTGTGTTTTTAAAATTCTAGTCTTGAGCCATACTTTATGCGTAAATCGATTGCTGTGTAACTGAAATATCTGATCGATTAGTTGTGAATATAGCAGGCGATAGCTGTTCTTTAGGAAGAAACTTCAGGCCTTTGGCAATTTTAACGTTTAAATTTAAGCGGTTTTTGTTTTTATCGGCTAAAAACTGCTAAATTTCCAAACTAACCATAATTAAACCATTAAGAAATGATTGAAAAAGAACCGGCAATCGATAGCATCAACGAAGAGTATAATCTACCTAAAGTAATTTTCTTAGCCTTTGTGGCCGCCATAGGTGGTTTTCTATTTGGTTTTGATAGTGGCGTAATCAATGGAACGGTAGATGCTTTACAGTTAAGATTTGATTCAGATGCTGCTGCCACCGGCTTCAATGTAGCTTCGGTATTATTAGGCTGCGCAGTGGGTGCTTTCTTTGCAGGTACTTTGGCCGATAAATACGGCAGAAAGCCTATGATGATAGTTACGGCCTTGTTTTTTATAGTAAGTGCTATTGGCTCAGGGTTAGCGACCGGTTCCGTATCCTTTGTACTATTTAGATTGATTGGAGGCTTTGCTGTTGGTGCAGCCAGTATACTTGCTCCTGCCTATATTAGTGAAATAGCGCCTGCAAAAATACGCGGGCGACTGGCTACCTTACAGCAGCTAATGATTGTAATTGGCTTGTTTGCCGCCTTTATGAGTAACTATTGGCTGGTAGGTTTGGCAGGAAGTGCTTCAGAAAGTTTTTGGGGAGGTTTTCAAACGTGGCAGTGGATGTTCTGGGCAGAAATTTTGCCTGCTTCTATATTTTTAATCGTTTTATTTTTTATTCCGGAATCACCGAGGTATCTGGTAGCTGCCGGAAAAACACAGCTGGCAAATAAGGTGCTGGCAGGCATTTCTAATATTAAAGCTGCTGCGGCCAAAGTAAAAGATATACAATCCACCGTGAGGCAGGGCAGCAAGCCTAAATTAGGAGATGTAATAAGTAAATATACCGGAAAAATTCATCCTTTAGTGTGGGCAGGTTTGGGGCTTGCAGTACTACAGCAACTAACCGGCATCAATGTAATTTTTTATTATGGCGCCACACTTTGGAAGGCCGCTGGTTTTACTGAGGCGGATGCTTTGTTCACCAATGTGATAGGCGGTACAGTAAATATAGTCTTTACAGTAGTGGCCATTCTATTGGTAGATAGGCTAGGGCAGAAAGCCGCTTTTACTGATTGGTTCACTAGGCCAGGCTGCTATGCTTGGCGTAATGGCCTACATCTTTAGCACGGGTTCTTTAGATGCCAATGGTAATTTAATGCTTGCCGGTCAGTTTGGCACTTTTGCGCTGGTTGCTGCCAATGCGTACATCGCTTTTTTCGCCCTATCATGGGGTCCTGTTATGTGGGTAATGCTAGGGGAGATGTTCCCCAACCAATTCCGTGGTGCGGCTTTAGCACTTTGCGGCTTGGCACAATGGGTGGCCAACTTTGCCATCACTATGACTTTCCCAATCATGCTGGTAAACCTGGGCTTGGGCGTATCTTATGGCGTATATGCCTTCTTCGGCATTGTGGCTTATTTCTTCGTGAAAGCGTTTATCAAAGAAACCAAAGGCCGCTCATTAGAGGATATGTCACGAGAGCAGGAGGCTGAAGACTCTAAAAATGTATCCTCAGCTTAATAATCCATTCAACGAGGAGTGGCAATTTTCAAAAAATTCACTATATACTTTTAACAAAGTCTTTGACCAGTAAAGAATCAATGTCGTGTAGATAATACCTTACCTGCTTTTCTTGGGCATAAGGTTTAAAGTGCTTGCCATCCTTTGGCGGGATGAGGTCATAAAGACTAGCTCATCAAAACGACATTTAATAGAGAAATCTTAGAATATATGCGTGCTCATTGCATCTTTATAATTTGCCACATAATAATTTTATTATAAAGAAGTTTCTGCTGAAGGAATTAGATGGCAGAATAAGATCATTCTTTTTGTCGATTTAATCGGAAATAATTCTCAGGTGGCTTTGCCTCGGGGTGCGAATAAACCGTTATCCTCGCAAAAGCGAGGATCTAATAGTTAATTTCGGCTGTTGCTCTTTAAATCAAAATAAAACTAGCTTATACCCCGATGGCTTGCCTCGAGGATAATTGCTTTTAAGAAATTTTTTTATTTTTTTGCATCTTTCCAACCTTTCAAGTAAAGGTTGTGTCGTGTTTTATGTTAGCCAAAACTAAACATGATTATGAAAAGATTTTTCACAGTACTATCGCTCTTATTTATAGTAGGCACGGCATTATATGTTAGTGACGATTATGCTAAAAAACCTTTAAGCGCTCAATCTGAACCGAGCGCAGTAATACTGCCGACTCCCATTAGAAATAATATAAATATCACTGATGGCTTTGAGCAAGCCTCCTTGTACCAACAAAATGAATTTTTCAACTATTGAACTCTTCTTGTTGGAGTGAACGCAATGTTGTAGGTCACTGGTAAATATAGTTTAAAGGATAGTACTCGCTCTCCTTATTCTCAATTATAGCAGCTTGGTACTATGCTAGAATTTCCATTGTTGCTAAGCTATTCACGGAAATATCTCAGAGAAGTCAAATAAAAATCACATTTTTGCAGCATAACGCTTCACAACTATGTGGTACCTATTTTCAAAATTTCTTTTCTTTATATCCGGTTGGAAGGTAGCTGGTACTTTACCTCCCAATGTGCATAGAGCTGTTATGATAGCAGCACCGCACACCTCCAATTGGGATTTTGTTTGGACAAGAGCCGCTTTCTTCATTATGAAGGTACCGGTTCGCTATACCGTCAAAAAAGAGTTATTAACGTTTCCGCTAAATTTAATACTAAACCCCCTTGGGGCTATCGGCATTGACAGAACCAAAAAAAATGAAAGTGGGGAGCGACAGTCTATGACTGAGGCAATGATAGCTTTATTTGAAGGTGAGGATAAAATGATTGTATTAGTAACGCCTGAAGGTACAAGAAGCTACAATCCCAATTGGAAAACGGGTTTCTACAGAGTTGCTGAGGGGGCAAATGTCCCTATACTGTGTGGTTTTCTGAATTATGAAACAAAAACTGCCGGAGTAGGCATAAGTGTTTATCCTAATGGGGAACTAGATGAGCAGATGGAAGAAATTAAGGCTTTTTATAGACCTATTAAAGGCAAGTTTCCTGAAAATGGTGTAAGATAACTTTACTGTTGGTATATCACTGCATCACATTATCACCTGTTTGTAAGAATTTTTTCAAATCACGGGCAGTTCTTTCAGGCAATTCTTCCATAGGTACATGCCCTGCATCTTCATATATTAGCAGCTCACTATTCGGGATAAGGGAATCAAATTTATAAGCGTTACGCAAAGGAATCCATTCGTCATGCCTGCCCCAAATAATAAGCGTTTGCTGTGTAATTTGAGAAAGCATGTGGCTGTTGTCAATAGTCTGTGTTTTAGCTCTATCTACAAAGGCTTGTCTATTTCCTTTGCGCAAGGCGAGTTCATAATACCGTTCTATTAACCCATCTGTTACTTTGTCATCATCAAAATAGACAGCTTCTATATTTTGCCTTATAACTGATTTCGGTAGAATATGCTTAATGATGGCTGCTCCAATATTATTTTGGGCTACCCTAAAAATAAAAGGCGAATCTTCATCAGTAGGAATGCCGGAAGGATCAATTAGCACGAGCTTTTTTACTTTTTCACCATGTTCTATGGCCAAATTCCAGGCTATATTGCCTCCAAGCGAACTACCAATTATTATGGCGTTGTCTATTTGTAGCTTATTTATAAAAGAATTAACGATAGTAACATAATGGTGAATGGAATAGTCGCCACCCTGCAGCGGTCCTGTTAAACCAAAAGCCGGTAAATCCATCCGGATAAGTTGATAGTCTGATTTGAGCACCTGAACGAGTTCATCCCAAGTATGGAGCGAAGCAGCTGTGCCATGAATTAAAACAATTGGCTCTCCCTTACCTTCTATCCGGTAGTGTACATCAACGCCTTCTATATTTATAAAAGCTGATGAATCTGTTGCGTACTTTTGTTTAAGGTAGCCGAGAGATAACGATGGTTTATACATGAATACTCCGGCCAGAGAAAATAAAATTACTGTAACTGCCAGTGCAATGAGCGCTTTTTTCATTTCAAATACGCTCTTTTCTACTCCTTGGCAGCAACAAAATCCATCGATACTGAATTAATGCAGTAGCGCAGACCTGTTGGTTTTGGACCATCAGGAAAAACATGGCCTTGATGTCCACCGCAGGTAGCACAAACTACTTCTATTCGTTCCATTCCATAAGATTTATCGGTTACTTCAAGCACATTCTTTTCGTTAATTGGCGCATAGAAACTAGGCCAGCCGGTGCCGCTGTCAAATTTTGTTTTCGAACTAAAAAGGGGCGTTAGGCATGCTGCACAAACAAATGTACCTGCCTTTTTAAATTCGTTGTATTTTCCCGTAAATGCACGTTCAGTACCTGCCTCCCTTAATACTTTAAATGCCTCCGGGCTCAATTGAGCTTTCCATTCTGCTTCAGTTTTCTTTACTTCAAACTGCACTTTTACATCTTGCGCTTTTGTATCGGCAACGTTGCTTTTTTGAGCGCAAGCTTGCAAACTAAAACTAAGCACACAAAATATGTATACAAACTTAATTTTCGATTTCAATAAATTCATGGTATTTACTAAGATTTAATGGCATCCGTCTGCAGTCAATGATTCAGTTCTTAAAAAATTGCAGATGATGCATAATGTCTTAAACTGATATTTAAATAATAGAGTTTCAGATTGTTCTGGTTTATTAACGATTAAGGTCTGGCGTACGACAGCTTTTTTATTTCCTTGCAGCTCAGGTAGGTATCCAACCCGGAAATTGTTACAGTGTTTGCCTCAGTTAAGGAGATTGAGCCATCATTGTTTAATATTGTGTCAGGTAAGTGTACTTCTATTACTTCACCAACTATCATTCTGGTACCGTTTTCTTTAATCAAATAGTCAGATTTATAATTAAGCCCAATTTGCACAATGCTCTCATTCACGTATGGTGCCTTAAAATCATTTTTATATACGGGTTCAAAGCCAACTGCATCAAATTCGGAAATATCAACATCATATTTAGCTGAGGTTTGATGTGCTTTCTCGATCATTCCGGTATGGATATGATTTATGGTATAGTATTTAGTTTCCAAAATGTTAGCATAGGTATGACGCGCCACGGTGGTGGGCCTCAAAACAAAGCCTATTAACGGAGGGTTTGCACCCAGATGGATTACAGAATTAAATACAGCCAAGTTTGTTTTACTAGCGTGGTTGATAGAACCAATAAGGTTGGCACTTTTAAAACCGTTTAATGTATTAAAAAAATTAGCCCTGAAACGTGTCTCCAACTGCTCAAAATCTGCTTGTTTATATTCCATGGTAGCCGAACGACTCTTGGTTGATTTTGTTTATATCAATACCTTTAATCAGCATTTCTTTATTTTAAATTACAAAGTACATATATTAAAAAAATGATTCAGTTTAATGACCTTAGTAAGCAGTATGGCGATACAACAATACTCAAAAATATTAATTTAAGTGTTGAGAGAGGCGAATTTCTAGTGCTGCTAGGTGCTAGTGGCAGCGGTAAAACTACGCTCCTTAAAATGATCAACGGGTTGATTGCGCCTACCTCCGGCCAAGTCAGCATAAACGGGAAACCAACAGTAGAGCAGGATTTGGAGCAGTTGCGCAGGTCGATAGGGTACGTGATTCAGGCGGTAGGTTTATTTCCCCATTATTCAGTAGCTCAAAACATAGGCTTGCTGCCTAAACTCAAAGGTCATAAAAAAGAAGTCGTTGATCAAATAGTTAGGCAGTGGATGGAGCGGCTGAACCTTTCTTATGAAAAGCACGCGCATAAACATCCTGCACAATTGAGTGGTGGGCAGGCACAACGGGTCGGTTTGGCCAGAGCAATGGCGGGAGCTCCGGAGCTTATGCTGATGGATGAGCCTTTTAGCGCATTAGATCCACTTATTAGAACCAAAATAAGAAGAGATTATCGTGCCATTCAGGCAAAAGAAGGCATAACCACAGTTATGGTAACACATGACGTGCTGGAAGCAGTTGAAATGGCAGATAAAATATGCTTAATAGCTGATGGTGAAATTCAACAACTGGATACTCCGGAAGGACTTATTTATAATCCTGCTAACCAAAAAGTAATAGATTTTCTGGCGTCAGACAGGTATCAGGCATCTCTTGCGGTTTGTAAAATGAATTCACTGTTAAGATATGCACCACAGCTTGGAGCGCATTTAACTAATCACGCCAGTTTGTTAGAAGCTTTGTCATCTGCCAATAGCTCTGAAGAATTAATTTTGATGAAAGCATTCGGACAATATAAAGCACAATGGAATGAGTGATTTTATAAATTTTTTAGCCGATAACAGGGCTGAAGTATTGCAACAACTATTGGAGCATATTGAGCTTACCTTTATCTCTTTGGCCATAGCCACATTTGCAGGAGTTTTACTGGGTATAATTTCTGCAAAATACAGCAGTTTCTCAAAACCAATTTTAGGAGTTGTAAATGTAATACAAACCATTCCCAGCCTGGCGCTTTTAGGATTTCTACTGCCCTTGCTAGGCATCGGTTTAGTACCTGCAATTGTTGCATTATTTTTATATGCGCTTTTGCCCATTGTGCGCAATACTTATACTGGTATTACGGAAGTAGATAAATCTGTTCGGGAAGCCGCAACAGCCATGGGACTAACCAGTAAACAAGTGCTTTTTAAGGTAGAGCTTCCTTTGGCGCTGCCATATATTATGGCGGGCATCAAAACAGCATCGGTTATTAATGTGGGCGTAGCTACGTTGAGCGCATTTATTGCAGCTGGCGGACTGGGTAAGTTTATTTTGCAAGGCATACAGCTTAATAATACCAACATGATTTTAGCAGGTGCCATTCCGGCCTCGCTGCTTGCGTTAGTGCTCGATTTTAGCCTGGGTACGCTTGGAAGAAGGCGCATTAAAACAATAAAAATAACACTTATTATTTTTGCCTCTATCTTAGGACTATACCTATTATATAAAATGATTCCGGTTAAGGCAGAAGCAGAACAAAGCCAGACTTTAAAAGGGGGTTTTCTCTCTGAGTTTATACATAGAGAAGATGGACTAAAAGGGTTGTTTGCTACTTACGATTTTGAGCTTCCCTATGTTGAAATGGATGTAGGTTTATTATATCAGGCTTTGCGCATAGGTGAGGTTGATCTTATTAGTGGATTTTCTACTGACGGAAGAATCAAGGCCTATAATCTGACAGTGCTAGCGGATGATCTGCGCTATTTTCCGCCTTACCAAGCCGCTGCGATGATTCGCCAAGAAACGCTTGCCCAATATCCTGATCTATTGTCAGTACTTAACTTATTAGAGGATCAGCTTAGCGATTCAACCATGACTGCCCTCAATTATGAGGTGGATGAATTAGGTAAGATACCTGCCGAAGTGGCTTTAAGTTTTCTGGAATCGACCAGTTTTTTCAAGGCTAAAAAAGTACCAGGTACGAGTAACGGCAGAAAGCTGGTAATTGGAAGCAAAGCCTTTACAGAGAACTATATTTTGGCACATATCTTTCGCTATTTAATTGAAGCCAACACAACTTATAAAGTAGAGCTTAAGTTGGGTTTTGGAGGTACAAAATTGTTAATGGATGCTATGAAAAGGGGGGCTTTAGACCTCTATCCCGAATACACGGGAACGGCTTTACTGCTATTGCTTCAAAACAACGATGAAAAAGTGAGGCAGCTGATCAAATCTCCCAAAGATGTCTACGAATATGTTTTGACTTCATCTGAGGAGCAATTTGGTTTTAGCTGGAGTAGGCCCCTTGGGTTTAATAATACTTTCGCAATGCTTATGAGGACAGCCGATGCCAAGCAGAGAAATATACAAACTATGAGTGATTTAGCAGAGCTTATTGAACCCTAACACCTATTTTGAACTCCTCAATCAACTAATTTCCGGTTTCTAGCAGGCCAGCTTTTTTAAGTCTTCTTCGCTCTCTACTCCATTTTAAAATGGCTCTGGCTACAAAATAACTTATAATTGCCAAGGGAATGGTAATCACTAAATTACCCATTATAAATTGTTTGAAAAATAGCACCGCACTATTAATCCAGTCGTAATCTGTTTTAACAGGAGGGATGGTAGAGGAAATATTCTCCCCCACTTTATAACTTAGCCAGTAAATTGGAAGAACAGTTACGGCATTCCACACCAACATGGAAAGTAGAACAGCCACTTTATTCAATTTTTTAAAAATAGCTAAAAAAGCCAAACCTATGGCAGTGCTAAAGCCGGGTGTAGGAAATAAGGCAATAGCACTACCTATGGCGTAACTTGTAGCTATCAAATGATCAGACTTATCTGAGGTTAAAATATTGTGCATATATCGCTTAAGCTTAAAACGATAGGTTTTATGATATGTAAGAAGTTTTTCTTTGAAGCTACCCACCCACTTTTTTGGTCTTAAAACCTTCTTTGGTTAGTACTTCTATAATTTTATCTCTAAAATCGCCTTGAATTAATATTTTACCCTCCTTTGCTGTTCCGCCAACGCCACATTTACTTTTTAGCAATTTGCCCAAATTCTTGAGATCATCCTCAGTACCTACAAAATTGCTTATCAGGCTAACTTTTTTACCTGCTCTGGCTTTTTTATCTAATTCAACTTGTAGCGTTTGTGCCGATGGAGGAAGCGTTACCTGCTCGTTCTGCTCATCGTAAGCATATTCAAAATCGTCATTAGTTGAGTAGACTATGCCTTCTCTATTATTTTTGTTCTTTCCCATACTACTACTGTAACATTTTCTCAAAAGAAAGTAATTCTAAGGTTCTTTCAAATTCTGATGAATACTTTGCCTTTATAAGTACTTGTTTTTTGCTTAATGGATGCGTAAATCTCAATTCTTTTGCATGAAGCATCATACTATCCATCTGCCACTTTGATTTAAATAGCTTATTTTGCTTGTTGCAGCCATGTGGGCGGTCACCAATTATAGGATGAAAAATATGCGCCATGTGTTTGCGTATCTGATGCATTCTGCCCGTCTCAGGTTTTATAGAGAGCAATGAATAGCGCGATGTGGCATGCTTGCCAAAGACTACATCAATTTCTGTCCGTGCTATTGTTTGGTACTGGGTGATGGCTTCTTGTAATTGTCCGTTTGCTTTACGTAGCGGATAGTCAATAACTCCTGAATCAGCAGTATAGCCTCTAACAATAGCTACGTAAGTTTTGTCTATTTGCTTTTTAGCAAACAGTGCTTTCAAAACGCTGTCCATCTCAGCGTTTAATGCAAACAACAACACACCGGAAGTTTTTCTATCAATTCGGTGAGCAGGAAAAACCTTTTGTCCAAGCTGGTCGCGCAGTAACTGCAAAGCAAACACATCCGCCTCGGTTGCAATACTACTTCTATGCACTAGCAAACCATGAGGCTTATTGATTGCTACAATACTAAAATCTTTAAAAATAATTTCAAGCTCCATCCTTAATTAATAAATTTTGATGATCTGATTAAATAAATATCGATTAACCAAAACCAAGTCTAATAATTTCTGTTGCATTTAGCATGGTAATACTTCAGTTATTGAGTATTTTAAACATCCGAAACTTATGATATGTTATTTAGATGATTAAGTTATTTGATAACATGAATCTCTCATTTAGTTGTTGTTATTCAGAGAATAGATTGCAATATAACGATCTAGGTTATTTCATAGTTTATAAATAATAAATACAACAATTTATCTCATCTAATTAAACTATTAAATTATGGCAAAATGTTTTGCACTTATGGGTTGGAGTTTACCCGTTATAGAAAGTATGAAGAAACTCAATAAACCATACGTTGTGGTTTCATTTCCTGATTTTGAACAATATGCAAAGGATAATGACATTCCTTTTGTATCCTACCATTTTGATGAATGGAGTGATAGTTCCAATTCACTCGACTTATTAGAGAAATTAAAACCTTTTGGAGCTGATGTTGCCGTACCATTGTTTGAGGAAACGGTTGAATGGGCCGGAGCACTTAATTCTATATTCAGAGACGATCCTCGGGTATTGAATAGAGCTTTCCTGTTTAGAAATAAAGCGATGATGAAGCGAAAAGCTTTGATTGGCGGATTGCGTGTGGGCTTGTTCGAAGAAGTGTATAATAAAGAAGGAGTAAAAGCATTTATGAAACGGCTTAACTCTGCCAACTTGCAAATAGAGGGAGATGAAGATAGTTGGGTTCACATTAAACCATTTGCTTCAGCCGGCACAGTTGGGCACCGTTTGTTACGCTCATTAGAAGATATTGATAATAAATGTGAAGAAGGAGATTTCCCTTGTTTGGCAGAAAGCCATCTGGGCGGACAAGAATTTTCGTGCGAAGCATTTATTCATGGAGGTAAAATTCGATTTATGAATATTACTGAATATGTAAAATTGGGTTATTCTAATTTTATTCCCGAAGGCAATCACCTCCATGGCAAACGTGATAGGATTTTGCAGGAAATGCAGAAATTGGTTGATTTATTCGGAATAGAATACGGAATGATTCACCCTGAGTGGTTCTTGACCGAAAAAGATGAATTAAGCTTTGGAGAAGTAGCTTGCCGTATTCCAGGTGGTCATATTTTAGAGCTGGCGGGTAAGGCCTATGATTTTGATGCGCTGGGAGCATTCGTTTTATGTCACGATCCTGATTTGAGTGAGGAAGAACTAAAAGAAATATTACCACCATTAGATGCCCGTCCTAAAACTTTCTATGGTAATGTAATGATCTATCCGCACAAGAATATTATTTCCAAATTGGAGATACCGGAGGAGTTAAAAGAAGAATCGTACTTCTTAGATCATAACTTGGTAGCTCCGCTATCTTCTCAAAAAATAAGTGACAGATCAGGTTTTGGTAATCATTTTGGTACCGTAAATTTTAAAGGAGATGATCCCGACAGAATGACGGAACTATTATTGCATTATGAAAATGTGGATTTTTATCACTAAACGACATTAATTTTTAATTTATGAAACCTTTCTTTAGTAAAGAAGGGTTTTATTTTTTTTTAACTTTATAATAAAAACAAATACATGTCTGCACAGACAATAGATAACATTGACCACTCAAGAATTAGCGAGTTGCTAACAGATTTCTCCGAGTCTACACCATTAACAAGACCTGAGAAAGCTAATAAGCTGATGAGCCACATTGATTTGATGGCTGACTCAAAAGAAGGTATTGGCGAAATTTACAAATATATTACCCAGCTCACAAAGGCAGGAATATTCGAAAAGTCTGCTTGGTCCGATCCTTCTAAATTAGTGCCATTTTTAGTAAATGGCACCTTAAAAAGCGGGCACCCTAACAGTACTATTGAAATGCTGAGTGAGCTGAGAATTTTGGCCATAGTAAAGGGCGACCTGGAAAATAGAGCTATTACTGCTGAAGAAGCCAGCAATGATCTTCAGGAAATACTAGTAGCAAATCTGGAATTTGTATTTAACGAATTGAAGGAAGAAACTCGACTGATGATGAGTGAGCACGAATTGGCGAAGGTTCAGTATTTATTTGCCTTTTTGGTCGATCAAATTGATCTGGAACGGGTGAAGGAAAAACTATCAGAAGAACTGACCTTAATTTGCGCCCAACGACCGGTTGTTACAGAAAAGCAAAGGGATATTATTGCTTTGATAAAGGATAAAATAGCATTGGATAGGTATAAAGTTGAAGACAGAAAACTGTTACGCTTTCAACGTTGTATTTATAGACCTACTGAAGACTGCGACCAAAAGACAGTAGAGCAATATGCCGATTTTTTAAAGACATTAACAAAAGCAGAGATCTATGCCGAGTCTCAAGAAATGTCTAAAAGCATGCTTGAGTTCGGCTTGGTGAGCCAATACCATGCGGTGTTGCTATTGTACCTGGTCAATAATGAGTTTTATCATATAGTGCCGGTGTGCTTAGGCTTAAGCCCGGCAGGGGAAACGCAATTTAATGAGTTTACTGATTTCATTATAGACCTTATAAAAGAAACTATTCACCCAAATAACTGCCAATGTATATACGGTTTATCCCACATGCTTGATATTGGCATTTTAAGCAGAGAAGCAGTAAGAAGTGGTTTATCAAATTTAGCTACCAGTAGGATACATGCCAATGTAGAAGAGCGTATTAAGTTATCGAGCCGTAAAGAGGTAACTGATGTAAGTCCAAAGCAATATTTAATGGGTGCTCTTTTTAGGATTTTAGGTCAGCCTATAGGTGTAGGGCAAGGCAATAATCCCACCTGCCAGTCAGCCAGAGGCATAAGTATGTGGAGCCAGCATGCACCGGCAAAATTAATTAATATGTTGCAAACAGTAGCAGTTCATGATGATATTAGCTTCCGCTTTGAAGGTAAAGAGATAAAGGCATCGGAAACGGGACAAGGACTAGTACATAAACTCGATTATAATCTCGATGCAGTGTCAGTTACTTTGGTTCCTTTATTGGATAAGGTATATAATCAGATGATGTTGCTCGGCACTGGACGTGGAGAAGATCCTCATAAGTGGGTTAATCCGGCACTTTACGGTCAATGGATTCAAATTGGTTTTGCATCAGCTTACGATTATCTATCAAACGCTATCGTGGATTTTGATGGTTTTATTCAAACCTTCTATCATATGTGTCACCCTAGTTATAATGGACAGCATAACCTTATTTACCCGAACCCTATCGGAATATTTATCACTTCGTCCAAAGGTGATTTTTTAGGTTTTCATGCGGTTTCGCTGCTGCGCGTGGCAGAAACAGAAGCCGGTGAACTAAGAGCTTACTTTTTAAATCCAAATAATGAAGGGCGACAAGATTGGGGGCAAAATATTAAGCCATCTGTGGCCGGTCATGGTGAAATTGCCGGAGAATCATCTCTTCCGTTGCATGAATTTGCTGCGAGAGTATATGCTTTCCATTTTGATAACTTGCCGCCTGAAGAAAAGGAAACAGTAGTGCCTTTAGCAGACATTAAAAAAGTTAAAGATTTAGCGAAAGAAAGCTGGGGGAGGGCATATACTTGGTTAGATATTAAAAAAATATGGTAAAGCATTCATCACGGATCGAATTAAAACAATCAGCATATAAAAATAATGTCAATTTTATAAGAAAGAAGATAGGGTCACATCCTATTTTATCATCTGTGGTGAAGGCTAATGCCTATGGTCATGGCATTCATACGTTTGTTCCGATGGCCGAAAAATGCGGTATCAAGCATTTTTCAGTAGCATCGGCATTCGAAGCGGAAGAAGTACTTGCTGTATGCCGGCCCGATTCTGAGATAATGATCATGGGCATCATTTACAAAGATGATATTCCATGGGCTGTAGAAAAAGGTATTTCGTTTTTTGTCTATAATTATGATAGATTACCTATAGCGTTGGAGGCTGCGGATAAAGTAGGTAAACCGGCCAAGGTGCACATAGAAGTTGAAACCGGAGCGAACAGAACAGGTATGCAGGCCAGCGAGTTTCCGAAGACCTTGAGCTTTCTTAAAAAGCATAAGGAGCAAGTAGAATTTGAAGGGTTGTGCACTCATTTTGGAGGAGCCGAAAGTATTTCCAACCAATT
This sequence comes from uncultured Cytophagales bacterium, assembly GCA_963832285.1. GTDB lineage: Bacteria > Bacteroidota > Bacteroidia > Cytophagales > Cyclobacteriaceae > Marivirga. The sequence continues at coordinate 1,088,046 of CAWHTP010000008.1, read as the reverse complement.
TAAGATAGACCAACAGCACAAGCGTTACAAGGATTTTTTGAAACAGTGCAAGGAGAAAAAAATAATGCCAAAATTACGGCATATTGCCTGTTCAGCGGCTGCGCTGGCCATGCCCGATACGGTGTATGATTTAGTAAGAATTGGTGTGGCGCAATATGGTTTTTGGCCAAGTCCTGATATTTATTTCCATCATTTAAACGAAGTGAATAAAAAATCTGATGGTGCTTTGAAACGTGTTTTCAGCTGGAAGACTGATATTATGGACGTACGTATAGTAAAGGAAGGTGAATTTATTGGTTACGGCACTGCATTTCAGGCTTCACATGACATGAAAATTGCTGTTATGCCATTGGGTTATTCCAACGGATATCCGCGTGCTTTATCTAATAGGGGGCAAGTGCTCATTAACGGCAAGAAGGCACCCATAGTAGGGCTTATAAATATGAATCTATTTATGGTTGATATTACCTATATAGAAGATGTTACAGTAGGGGATGAGGTAGTGCTAATTGGCCGTCAGAAAAATAATGTGATTAACGTAGCTAGTTTTACCAACAGCACCATGTTACTGAACAATGAGATGCTGAGCAGGTTGCCATCTGCCATACCCAGAGAAGTTGTAAAGTAGAATATTAATGAAATGTTGAGTACAGTGAGCATTTACTGGCTAAGTTCCTTTGAGTAATGCTTCCACCAGTCCGGATCTATTTTATCCTCAGTGGTACTAAACCACCTGCCCTGAGGCAGTGTAATAAGGGGTATATCCTTTGAGCGACTTAATTTAACAAGCTCATCGATAGGCTCATACCAGCTGTGCAGTGCTAAATCGAAAGTGCCCCAGTGTATAGGAAATAATTTCTTGGCGCTCATTTGCTGAAAAGCAGCGATAGCCTCTTCCGGATTCATATGGATATCATGCCAAGCTTGGTTATAAGCTCCTATAGGTAAAAAAGCCACATCGAAGGGACCGAATCTTTCATCTATTTCTTTGAAGCCATCAAATATACCGGTGTCGCCACCAAAGTAAATTTTTTCCGAGCCCCACTCAATTACCCAGCTGGCCCAAAAGGTATTATTTTGGTTTAACAATCTACCACTAAAATGCCTTGCAGGCGTGGCAGTGATTGTAATATCGTGTGCTTGGCTAAATTGATCCCACCAGCTGAATTCTTTTATCTGACTAGTAGGAATGCCCCATGATTTTAGACTAGCTGCTACACCCAGCGGCACATAAAACAGTTTTGTTTTATCCTTTAGAGCCAATATAGTGGTATAGTCCAGATGGTCGTAGTGATCATGTGAATAGATAACGGCTTCCAGCTCTGGTAAATTATCAGCCAATATAGGAGGTGGGCTATAGCGTTTTGGACCTAAGAAGCTGAAAGGGGATGCTCTTTCGCCTAACATGGGGTCCAGCAAAATATACTTGCCATTGCGTTCCATTAAAATAGCAGCGTGACCGAGCCAATTGTAAGTGTATAGTCTCTGGGCTATCAGCAGTAAGTAAGTCTCGATTAGTTTCCTTGAAGATATAGTCAGCATTTGGTGCTTTTTCAGTCTTTCTATTGATATACTCGCGCATTATCCTAGGCACCTGGCCAAAATCTGCACTTCTGGTAGGGATTATATTCAGGAATTTACCATTTTGATAGTGAGGCGATTTTTGCATTTCGCTATGATCAGGTGCTTTGCCTACTGAAGGCACAAAGAATTTAACCATAAAGTATCCTCCAATTACAAAAAGAGCTAGAAAGAGCAGCCCTTTGAAAAGTATTTTTAAGAATTTCATTAGGTTGCATGAACTAGGAAGAGCCTGTTTAGTTTATAATTTGCAGCTTCTTCGATTATTGGCCTGACAGCTTTTGACTTAATGATGTACAAAAAGATAAGTTTCCGCAACTTACTATTTGCGATTATAAAATTTTATTAGAAGATCATCAAGACGTTTACACTTGTCTCATTTATATAACACGACTTAATAAAAAGAAGGCTGATTGCTTTACAGCAACCAGCCTTCTACTTATAAATTATTTATTAAAAGACTAAAAAACGTCAACTCCCTTATCTCCTGTATTTACTGTGTATGCGGTAGAGAAAGCCCCGAAAGTGTTTCCATTTACAGCTCTCACTTTTATATCTATGGAAGAACCGTTATCAAATAAACCTGTTTGGTCTGATGGAGCACTAAATCTGGTAGCAAAATTAACACTAAACTCTCTCTCATTAGGCTCTTCACCGGAAAATTCACTAAACTTATCTAATTCTATGAACTCATCAGTTCCTTCACTGTATCTTGCAAAAGCCTGATAAGATGAAGCATCTTCAACTTCGGTAAACTGGAATCTTACTACTGAGGTAGTATTAGATACTTCTGATTGGAAATTATCTATGGTAAAGTTAGTAACCTGTCCGAGCGCTGTTATTTCATCTCCTGCTATTGTGAAGCCAAAGTTGCGACTATAAGTAACACCATTTATAGATGCAAGTTCTAATAGGACTGTATAATCAATACCTTCTTCCAAAGCAGCTCCTTCCGGATCGATAGTCAAAGTTGCACCGGAAATATTCGCATCAATCAATACCTCTCTGTTACTAGCACCAAACTTCCGAAGTTGAACGAAGGTATCTTCATAAGCAGCATCAATATTATCAGAAAAAGTGAAAGTAATATTTGAGCCCGCATCTAAGTTATTTACTTGGTTGCCATTATCCTCAACAATGTTTGTATCAGTCAATCTGAATTCTGTTGCTGCGCTCACATTTAAATTGTAAGATAGGTTAAAATCGGCCGGCATATTACTTCTGTTTAAAAAGTATCTGAAATTTCCTTCATTGTAAGATACTTCGAGTTCCATTCGCACTTCTGGAAGGTTATTTACATTTACTCTACCATTAGCATCAGTGGTACCTCTAATAACATTATTTTCGAAAAATGTAGGGGATGATAAATCATCATCTAATGCTACCATTCTAAGCGCATCATAATATTCGTCCAGGTCTTCATCATTATTGAATGTGATTTTAAACGGCACATTAGCTGCAGGAATATTAACTACACCGTTTGATCTAAATAATGCGGTATTTAATGTAGCACCATTTGCGAACATGAATACCGGTGAAGTATTTATTATAGCATTAGCGGTGTAATCCGTACCCTCAGTACCAATGGTTTGAACCATAGTAGCATAGCCACTTTTGGTAAATCTTAGTAAATGAGAACCTGCTGTTTTATTTCTAAATTCATAAACACCTTCAGCATTTGTAAATACTGAATCATTAGCTAAACGTACCTTAACACTATCCAATGGCGTATTGCCATCGTTATCATATACTATACCTTGAATAGTAACATTAATAGTTTGCTCAAATTCAAACACTGTTGGATCCTCTTTACAGGCAGTAAAGAATAATGCAATTACAACTGCCATAATTGGCAGTAATCTACTTAGACTTAATTTTTTCATCATCTTAATTGTTGTTTTTTTGATTTATGACTGATTTATGACAAAAGTAATATGAAAAACGTAAACTTATAGCTAAATAAAGTATATTTTTTTAAATTAATTGTGTTCTTAAAATTTAATATTGAATTTTATTAATATTAAGAAGAAATTCAAATTACTAAATATATAGCTGTATAGTGGTTTGCTGTGGCTCAATGGCACTAAAGTGAGGCATCAAACGTAATTACTATTTTGTACTAATTATAGGAAAAAATTTTTCAAAGTTTTTTACCAAGAGGAACGATTAAAAAGAATCGATTAAACCTCTTTTTTTATGCCCAATAGCTGATAAAATTTTTCCATTCCTTTGCTAGCTATTGCTTGAATAGCAGTTATTGTCTCGGCACCGCGATAATAGGGTGTTTCAGGATCTATAACATAAATTGGGGTGTTTGGCTTTACCTCATATATTAAACCGGCAGCAGGGTAAACCTGTAGTGAGGTGCCTACAACCAGCAAAATATCTGCCTGTTGCGTAATTTCCATAGCCATTTCCATCATAGGCACGGCTTCACCAAACCAAACAATGTGCGGCCTGAGCTGCGATTGCTGCTCGCATAAGTCACCTTTATTTAGCTCCCAGCTATTGCAGTCGTAAATCAGAGATGGATCTTTCGTGCTTCTCGTTTTTGTTATTTCGCCATGTAAATGCAGCACGTTGGTGGAGCCTGCACGCTCATGCAAGTCGTCAATGTTTTGCGTTATAATATCTACCTTAAAATGTTTTTCCAATGCAGCAAGTAATGTATGAGCTTTATTAGGCTGCGCCTCCATTACATTCTTGCGCCTCTTATTGTAAAAGTCAAGCACCAAAGATTGGTTTTTTTGCCACCCTTGAGGTGAAGCAACTTCTGCTACATCATGCCCTTCCCATAAACCATCAGCTCCCCGAAAAGTAGCAATTCCGCTTTCTGCTGATACACCTGCTCCGGTAAGTACAACCAATTTTTTCATGCTGATCTAAATTAAAGTCTATCGTTTATAACAATTATTAAAACAAAAATACATATTTGCATTTAGCCTTAAAAATCAAATAATGGATATACGAATTGTTTTTGCTTTCTTTTGCTTTCTTTTTCTTAGTGCCTGTGTAACTCAAAAAAAGTATGATTCGTTATTGGCGGATAAGATAGGGCTTGAATCGGACAATATTGTAATGGCCAATCGAATATCGGCCAATGAAAATACCATAGAATTGCTAGAGGACCAGCTTGAGGCTGAGAAAGAGATGGTAAAATCGTTAAAAGATAAGCTCAAATCTGCCGATCTTAGTCTTGACTCATTACAGCAGCAGTATACTACCCTAAATGATTATTATGATAGGGTTACCAGTAATAGTGGCAAGCTCAATCAGGATTTAGCCGCAAAGGAGAGGCAACTTTTGCAAATGGAGACCGATTTAGCGGTAACTATACAAAAAAACGAGGAGCTAGCAGCCAACCTAGCTGAACGCGAAGCCAAGGTGCAGGAACTGGAGCAGGTGCTGGCTGACAAGGAAGCTGCTGTTAATGCCTTAAAGCAAAAAGTGAGTCAGGCACTTTTAAGTTTTAAGGAAAATGATTTAACTATTGATGTGACAAATGGAAAGGTTTATATATCGTTGGCAGAGCAGCTTTTGTTTAATTCCGGTAGCACAGTGGTAGATGCTAAAGGAGTAAGTGCCATTAAAAAACTGGCTCAAGTATTAAAAGAGAATGCTGATGTTAACATTGTTGTAGAAGGCCATACCGATGATGTGCCTATTAATTCGGGCAATAAATATTTGCTCGATAACTGGGATTTAAGTGTGCTGCGTGCTACATCCATAGTGCGTATATTAGTAGACAATGGCGCAAGCCATCAAAATATTACTGCTGCGGGCAAAGGTGAATTTTCGCCTAAAGCAGCTAATGACAGTGCCTCCGGCAGACAAACCAATAGAAGAACTGAGATTATACTTACTCCTAAATTAGACGAGTTATTTCAAATTTTGGAGCAGAATTAATGGCATAATTGCACTAATTGATTTGAAATGATTTAAGGCAAAGACAGGTTAGTATCTCTAATTCATTGCAATAGCTTTTAAACAGTTCTCTTTCTAATCAAGAGAAAGAAGAAGCATTTAATAAAATATCTAATATTATTTCTAGCGTATGGACAAAAGTATTCTGTAATGGAATGGGCTTAAAATCGTTGTTGCATGTAACCGGTGGTTGTAATATGCTATCCATGTTCAGTTGAGCTTACTGTGCATGATAAAAAGTATTGATATGATGTAACCAACGGAGAGTGCGTTAAAGTAATGATAGAGATAGCTGAGAATGGCTGTACTAGTTTTTAATTAGGCTCGCTCAACTCAGAAGACGAAAAACTTGACAACTGCTGGAAACTCGCTTTCACCCTTCTCAGGCCCATTATTGAAAATTCATTTGCGCTGCAATAATCAAGAGACTACTTTTATGGAGTGCGTTTAATTATTAATTTGTTAAAAAATAGTAGGTAAAAAGTATAACTTGACCAACTATTTTGAGCGCATTGCCGTATCCTCAAAATTTTTCACGTTTATCAACCATGAATTTATCATGCAACAATTCCATTTGCTATCTGAGGCGCAATCATAGTACAAATTTTAAATATCAGTTGATTCATTTTGTTTGTGCAATACGTAATTTGTATCATTTTCTGTAGTAAATTCCATTTACCGATTAGTCATGGATAGCTTTATTGTGCCAATACTTAAAATGATTTTTAGCGCATCGTCCGGATGCTCAGTTAAATGATCCTTGATTTCTTCTGATTATAGTAGGTCTCTCATAGCACTATTTATGTGGGTGTTAATTCTTTTTTAAAGGATCTACAAGTTCCTTAATTTATAGCTGATCGACAGCACTCTGCTCTTTTAAGTCTAAAAAAATATTTTACAACCCCTCCTTTTTTTGTGCAGAAGCATAAGCATCTTTTTCATTTGCTTTCATTTGGGCAATCAGTCTCTTCATTTCTTCATCTTTCAATTCCATCTCATGTTTCTGCCTTTGCATCTCTTCCTCAGTAGCCTGCATTTCTTCTAAATTTTGACGCATCTCTTCCTCCTGAGCTCTCAACTCCTCTGCCTGCTGCTGCGCTTGCTGTAGCATAATTTTATTATTTGTTGTAATCCTAAAATTGAAAATTGAGCTTGCTATTGTTTCGCCAGCAGCTTTTAAGAAATCTAATTCAAAATCTTTTAATTCCGTAAAAGAGGCTAATTCTATTACACCTTCCACTACTTCGTCTTTCAATAGCGGAATTACAACTATACAACGAGGCTTTGCCTCACCAAGTCCGGAGGTAATTTTCACAAAATTTTCCGGTACTTCGGTAAGGAAAATGATATCTTTTTCAAGGTATGCCTGCCCAATCAAGCCCTCACCGGGAAGGAAGCTTTCCTTCAAGTGCTTTTTGCGTAGAAATGCGTAGGCCGATTCCGGCTTGATGATTATTGATTCTGTACCGTTGTTTTCTAACATCTTTTCAACAGAATAAATTACACCTTGGCTGGCATCCATATACTTTACCAAAAATGTTATTAATTCATCGTAAAAAAAGTCACTATCCTGATTTTTTCGTACTAGCGCAGAAAGGCCACTCATTCCTTCCGATGCCCACACCCTCATTTTTTCGACCTCCTGCACCTTTCGCAAATCAATCAAGTTTTCCTGTAATGCTACTTCTGAAGCTTCGGCTACTTTTTTACCTTCTTCTAATTCCGCAAGTACTATTAGTGTTTTATTTTCCGATCTTTCATTAAGTAAGGTTAAAACTGCTACTGTAAATACGCACATTACAATTCCTAATACTACTGTTAGTTCGTTTAGCCAACTATCTCTAAAAAGAGCCGAATCTAATTCCTCCGTCTGGTAAAAATTGAGGTGCCGGAAAAAAAACAGAAGCAGTAAGTTGATAGCTAATGTCAGGTACAACGTTGTTTTTTCTTTTGAAGAATATATAACAAAAGGAAAAAGCGAAAAAGACAAATGAAAGAGAAACACGCCAAGCAATACGCTTTCTCCCTCTTTGAGCAAATTGGCATGGTACATTCCTGCCATGATCCCTAACATAATTGCAAGGATGAAGCGCGCAAGGTTGTATAGCTGTAGTTTATTTATACCTATTGTTGCAACTGCAAACAGAAGCCCTACGGAAGGAATCCAGGTAAGAGTAGGGTATAAATAAATAGATATAATGATGAAAGGTATGCCAGCAACAAAAATTACAAATAGAGAAATAATATTTGCTACCCTTATTTTTTCGTTCAGCAGGTTGGTGTTAGCGTCCTTTATTCCTGTATCAATAATGCCTTGATAAAATGCTGCCATAAATATGTATTAATAAAGTGTGAGTGATTGCTCGATTGATCTCAATTTTCATTGAATATTTTCTTTCAGAAAACGAAAACAATGTATTTAACAATTGCTAAAACCACAAGTTTATATTCATATTTTTTTATGAAATATTAGAATTTTCGCTTTGCAATTTTCAAATTTTTAAAGTAAAATAGTTCATTATGCTTAGATGTACCATAATGACTGTTCATTCTTTTTGGGAAAATATTTTCACAGCTTATATGATTTTGTAGCATTACAAATTAATAGTAAGCCCTCCAAAGCTGATCCTATTTAGAAATTTAAAAAGCCACTGAGAACTAATTTGAATCTTTACCGGTGTACAGTCAATATCCCTCTGTTATACTTCAGTCCGTGGTCAACAAAGCGATAGTTTTTTGTCGGTTAAGCTTGTTGCTAGCGGTGCGAATAAATTTAGGAAGGTAGTAAACTTGCTTTGGCCTCTCATATTTATTTAAGTGATTAAACAAAGTAGGCCAGTCAAAATCATCTTGTTCGCCTTCAACGAGCAAACAGAGTCGTTCACCTAGCGCGGCATCGGCTTGACCAAAAATAAAAAAGTTAATTGCTCTCTGCAAACTTGGTTGGGACTGGATTGCGTGAAGCAATTTGTTTTCAACCGCTTCCGGATGAATCTTAATGCCGCCAGAGTTAATTACAAAATCGTGTCTACCTAACCAGTTAAAGCTATGTGCATCAAGTAACTCAACAACATCAGTAGTAGGTAATGGGTTGGTCAAAGCTATAGATGGAGCATGAATAATCAGGCAATTATTTTTACCGGTTGTAAAGTGTACGCCTCGGAGTGCCTTAAAGGGCATGTTTGCCTCAGTATGATTTAGCTGTTTAAGGGCAACATGTGACACTGTTTCCGTCATGCCATAAGTACTAAATGTAGGTGCTGTAATGTGCTTACTTAATTAACTGTGTAAGCTGAGGGGTAACAGGAGCACCACCCAAGATAATGGCTTGGGCTTTATTGAGCAGCATTAATTTTTCAGGGGTTTGTTTTATGATGCATTCTAATTGTAAAGGCACAAACGAAAAGAAATCGATTGGTGCCTGTACTGCTAAAGATGAAAGTGGATTGGAAGATAACGCACCGATATGTAATTGTGAGCGATTAACAATGGCTCTAACAACCATCATTTTACCACCAATATAATCAGTATTTAAATTCAGAAGCGCAGAATTTCCTGTTTTTAGTCCTAAAGTAGCCATAGTGCTTTGCGCACTAGTAACCATTTTTTTCTTAGATATATGAATTATTTTTGGTTGCCCAGTAGAGCCTGAAGTGCGCTGTTGAATCGTGTCCGATTGATCGAACCAAAGTCGTAAGAAATCAACCGTTTTCCTGAAATGCTCGCTCCATAAATCGGTTTCAATGTCTTTATCGAGCAATTCATTTACTAAATATGGTCTGGAATGGTATAGTATTTGAGTAGTTATGTTTGCTTCTTTTAAGTTCACTGCGTTAAGTTTAATGCAATTTTAATTCAATTAAAAACCATTGGTGCAAACTTGTTCTTTGTACGATGCAAATTGTATCGATACAGCTGTAATCATCTTTGGCCTATTTAATCAATTTTATAACTCATAATTACGTTTTATCTGCTATTTTTGCAATTAACAATCAATTTCGTTTAGCTGAAAACTTCGCGCCTTCTCTTTAGATTAAAGAGCAAAGTGCCGCCTGCCAGTCATTGGCGGAGTGAGGTCATGAAAACAAGGTCATGAAAACAAGCTTTAGTAAACGACATTGAACTAATAATAAATAAGATGTATGCACAAAATTGATAAGATAGATCACAAAATATTAGATATACTTCAGGCCGATGGACGTATTACCAATGCAAAGCTTTCTAAAGACGTTGGGTTATCTCCTGCACCAACACTCGAGCGAGTAAAGAAATTAGAAAATATGGGGGTAATCAAAAGCTATCATGCCAAGTTAGATACTTCCAAAATACAATTAGGCGTAAGCACCTACGTCATGGTTTCTCTTAAAGCGCATAATAAAGCAAATATTGAGAAATTCATTGAAGCGATTAACAATGTTGATGAGATTATTGAATGTAACCATGTTACAGGTTCTCATGATTTTATTTTAAAAGTTATTTCAAGAGATATTGCATCCTATCAAAAATTGATGCTCGAGCGTGTAAGTGAAATTGAAGTGGTTGATAGTATGCAGTCCATGGTTATTCTTTCGTGTTTTAAAGATAGCAAGGTATTACCAATACCTGCAAATTAAGTAATATGCTTGACCAGCCACAAACTGTACTTACAAAAAACCAGATTGAAGGTAAAATAAAAAGAATTGCCTATCAAATACTGGAAAATAATTACCGTGAAAAAAAACTTTATCTGGCGGGTATAAAAGGCGGGGGATATTTGTTGGCCGAAAGCATTAAAAAAGAATACGACCGGATTAGTAAGTACAAGGCTAACTTAATTGAAGTTTCTATCGATAAAGAAAATCCTTTGTCTTCCCCAGTAGTGTGCGATGCAAGCATTCCTAAACCGAAGGAATCTGTAGTTATTATAATAGATGATGTGCTCAACTCCGGCCGTACGGTTATGTATGCCTTGAAACCCTTTTTATCGCTTCCACTAAAAAAGATTGAATCAGCTTTTTTGGTCAACCGGTCGCACCGTTTATTTCCTGTTTCTGCCAAGTACACCGGTATAGAACTAGCCACCACTTTGCAAGAACATATTACTGTTAGTTGGGCAACGGATGATTTCGGTGTATATTTGGTTTGACATAAACCATCAAATTAAAAACTAATTTTAAAATAATTGAAATGAGATATCTTCTTATAATTTTAGTTGTATTAGTTAGCACAGTAAATGGCTTCAGCCAAAAGAAAGTAAAATATAAAAATTTATTTCCCGTATTGCAAAGCAAAGATTACAAAACGGCAGAAGCGGATTTGCTGGTTTATTTAGCTGATACAAAAGATGAAGCCAACGCATATTTCTACTTAGGTGAATTGATTGCTTCTAAATTAGACACGGTGAAAATTTTCTCTGCTAAGGACAATACCTACGATTCGTTGATTGATGAGGCTGTTAAAGCCTATAAAACAGCAATTTCATTAGTCACTGAGCGAGAAGTTAAGAAGAACGATGAATATTACATGGCTTACAACCGCAGGGATTTGAGAACTGGAAAATTTGGAATTAAATTATCTGATATCCACCTCGATTATGAGAATAAAATTGAGGTACTGCTTAAAAAGAAAGACCTTGTAGCTGATATAGTTCTGGCTAAAGCCGATGCACTTGTAGCGCAGAGTAACTTAAACGATCTTGTAGCTGCACTTCAAAGTCAGTACCAAAGTGACGAAGCTTTTTTACTGAAAATATCAGTGGATGAACAAAGTACATTTGACCGGCTGCTGGAAAAGAGCGAAGAATTGAAAGAGGCCATCTCAACTTATATTACGAAACTCAAAAATCTTAACCACACGTTATACAAGCCGCAATTGATTGAAAAGCCAATTAAATCATGGGCAGATATGGCTGACACTGAACTCGTTTTTAAGGATCATGAGATCACTTCATCAAATTATGAAGCTTACTTTAAGTCTTTGCAGCAAGAACTCACTACTGAAGTGGCTCCACTTAAAAAAATGCTCCTAGAAACGGATGACCAACTAAGCAAGGCTATCGAAGAGAATAAAGTGGTAAAAGACTCTTCAAAGCTCGTTGAAGCAGCGATTCCGATGCCATTATTGGAAGGCTTGGTCGCTTATTCCACTTCTCCTCTGGTGGTATCCATATTAAAATATAAGAGCCAAAAAGCGGAACTTTCCACCTTGTCCAATTCGGCACTTAATCCAATTTTGAACGACTCAAATAATGTTTATCAGCGTACTATAACTATAAATGAGCTATACAAGCAGCAAAAGGCCTTGCTTCGTGCAGTAGAAGCCATGGAAAAAAATATCAATCAGGAAGCTCTTGATAATTTCTCTTTCTATCTCAAGGGTTTTCAACCTTCATTTGAGGAGTATGTGGTGTTAGAGAAAACTGTTACATCCAAAAAAGTTGATTTATTAAATAGAATGACAGATAGTTTAAATGCTAAAATTAACTTTGTTTTGCACAAAAAAGATACACTATATATGCCTGCTTCTAGTCAAGCTAAGACAGCCAGCAATAAAATTGAGAAAATTTTAACGCTTGAAGGTGAAAGCATGTTGGCAGCCGGAACTTATAAGGGCAATGCTTTTGTGGCTGAAATTGGTTATGATATGGAGCTGGTGAGCCTAAATAGCATTAAGGCCACCACGAAGGTTCAAAATTTAATTGCATTTCAGGATAAATACCTTGTTCAGCTTAAGGGTACGCCTAAAGCCTCTTTTAAAAGTGCTTTGTTGCTAATTGATGAGGCTGCGATGGTTCTATGGCAGCATGACTGCCAGACAGAAGACATACTCGGAGCTGCAAAAGTTGAAGCCGGTATTTTCTTTATTTATAATGAAAATGAGGAGATATTTTTGACGCTGGACAGCAAAGGAGCAGCTGTTGGAAAATAGACCCGAGTAATTGCAATCCCGTTAAAATAAGTCAGAATTAGATTTATTGAGTGCTTCGCCAATTAATCAGTTTGTAAAAGCACTGTATTGTAAGGTAAAATTTTGAAGACCTCCAATTTAAGACAAGAGTTATGAAAATTACCTATTGTTGAACACTTAGAGTGACACATTTCGAATGCTTCTTTCTGCTAATCCACGCTTTTATTGCATATTTGCATTTTAGCTGTAAACCTGAAATTTTAACACAGTACTGATACCAGCGTTAATTGGTATTTTATTCTACAGGAGTAAGTATATTATGAGTAAACAAATTAAAATTACCCTGCCTGATGGCACTACAAAAAATTACGAAGAGGGAACAACTCCGTACCAAGTAGCTTTAGATATTAGTGAAGGCTTAGCGAGAAATGTGCTTTCTGCTAAAGTAAATGGGCAAGTGTGGGATGCCACCCGACCCTTAAACTCCGATGCACACATTCAACTGCTCACCTGGAATGATCCTGAGGGACAAAACACCTTTTGGCATTCATCGGCACACCTTTTGGCCGAAGCGCTCGAGGCACTGTATCCGGGAGTTAAGTTTGGCATTGGCCCACCAATTGATAACGGGTTTTATTATGACGTTGACTTTGGCGACATTGAATTTGATGGTGAACAGCTTGATAAGATCGAGCAGAAAATGCTTGAACTAGCTCGTAATAAGAATGAGTTTATTAGAACTGAAGTGTCAAAGAAAGACGCTGAGGATTATTACCACAAAAAAGGTGATGAATACAAGCTGGAACTACTAGACGGCTTAACAGACGGCAGCATCACCTTTTACCAGCAAGGTAATTTTACCGACTTATGCCGCGGGCCTCATATACCGCATACAGGTTTTATAAAAGCTGTTAAATTAATGAGTGTAGCAGGTGCCTACTGGCGCGGTGATGAAAAACGCAAACAACTCACAAGAATTTATGGCATCACCTTCCCGAAGCAGAAAGAGCTGAAAGAGTATTTGGAGCTTTTGGAAGAAGCTAAAAAAAGAGACCACAGAAAACTAGGTAAGGAACTTGAGCTATTTGCCTTTTCTGAGAAAGTTGGAATGGGGCTCCCTCTGTGGCTACCCAAAGGGACTATGCTGCGCGACAGGTTAGAGAATTTTCTTAAAAAAGCACAGGTAAAATCCGGCTATCAACCCGTAATAACACCACATATTGGCAATAAAAAGCTATATATAACCTCCGGCCATTACGAGAAATATGGCAAGGATTCGTTTCAGCCTATAGCAGCACCGGGTGAGGAAGATGGTGAGGAATATTTGCTTAAGCCAATGAACTGCCCGCACCATTGCGAAATATATAAGACCAAGCCAAGAAGTTACAAAGAATTGCCGCTACGTTTGGCTGAATTTGGTACCGTGTACCGCTACGAACAAAGTGGCGAGCTGCACGGCTTAACACGTGTGCGCAGCTTTACACAAGATGATGCACATATTTTCTGCCGGCCTGATCAGGTGAAAGAAGAGTTTATAAAAGTGATTGACTTGGTGCTTTTCGTATTCAAATCACTAGGTTTCGAAGACTACACCGCCCAGGTATCTTTGAGAGACCCTGAGAATAAGACTAAGTACATTGGGGACGATGAAAATTGGAGCAAAGCGGAGAAAGCCATTATTGAAGCTACGGAAGAAAAAGGCTTAAAAACAATTATTGTACAAGGTGAAGCAGCTTTCTACGGACCCAAGCTAGATTTTATGGTAAAAGATGCGCTAGGAAGAAGCTGGCAGCTAGGCACCATTCAGGTAGATTACAACTTGCCGGAAAGATTTGAGCTGGAATATATTGGCTCAGATAATGCCAAACACCGCCCGGTGATGATACACAGAGCGCCATTTGGGTCGCTAGAGCGTTTCGTTGCAGTGTTAATAGAGCATTGCGGTGGTGAGTTTCCGCTTTGGCTCTCACCGGAGCAATTTGCTGTTTTACCAATTTCCGAGAAGTTTGCCGATTATGCTGATAAATTATATAGCGCTATGGAGGCAGAAGATTTCTCCGGTTTTATTGACCATAGAGATGAAAAGATCGGTAGAAAAATACGCGATGCTGAGGTGAAAAAAATTCCCTATATGTTAATAGTGGGGGAGAAGGAGCAGACAGATCAGATGGTTTCCGTAAGGAGGCACGGTGAAGGTGATATAGGTAGTATGCCTATTGCTGAGTTTGTGAAATTCTTTAATAGCAAGATAGCAGACAGCATAGCCAATACTGAAAATAGTACTGAAAAGGCTATTTGAGTATTTTATATTCCGATAAATTATAACGATATTTGCAGCTTGTTAAACTAAATAAAGGAGGTAATTATTAGTAAAATGCGAAAAAGAGGCAGCTACCGTCCACGTGGCAGGGAAGAAGAACCCTACAAAGTTAATAGAAAAATAAGAGCCAGAGAAGTGAGGGTAGTTGGCGACAATGTTAAAGTAGATGTCTATTCACTAGATGAAGCTTTAAAAATGGCAGAAGAGCAAAATCTTGATTTGGTGGAGATTTCACCGAAAGCTGAACCGCCTGTTTGTAAAATTATCGATTATTCGAAGTTTAAGTACGAGCAGAAGAAAAAGCAGAAAGAAATTAAGGCAAAGGCACAAAAAACTGTTATTAAAGAAATTCGCTTTGGACCTAATACGGATGATCATGATTTCAATTTTAAGTTAAATCATGCTAAGAAATTCCTTAAAGATGGTGCTAAACTAAAGGTTTACGTACACTTTGTTGGTAGAACAATTGTTTTTAAGGATAGAGGTGAACTTTTGCTGCTTCGTTTTGCTTCGGAGTTGGAAGAATACGGTAAAGTAGAGCAAATGCCTAAGATGGAAGGTAAAAGAATGAACCTTTATATAGCGGCCAAGGCATCAAGTAAGTAAATAAATAATAAATATATATAGTAAAATGCCTAAAATAAAAACCAAATCAGGCGCGAAAAAGAGGTTTAAATTGACTGGAAGCGGTAAAGTAAAAAGAAAGCACGCTTTTAAAAGTCATATTTTAACCAAAAAAGAAACTAAGCAGAAAAGACGCTTAACCGATATGGGACTTGTACATAAGTCGGATATGGGTAGAGTGAAAGACATGCTTAATCTCTAATTTCGCAAGTAAAAATGGACTAAGGTTCAATGTTAAACCAGGATACATGGTTATGTGAAGTATTCGGCTGAGCCGGATCACCAGTCTCCAAAAAATTAAAAAAAAATGCCAAGAAGTGTAAATCATGTAGCCTCAAGGGCTCGAAGAAAAAAAATCCTTAAGTTTGCCAAAGGCTACTGGGGTAGAAGAAAAAACGTATGGACTGTTGCCAAGAACGCAGTAGAAAAGGGTTGGACTTACGCCTACCGCGATAGAAAGCAAAAGAAGAGAGAGTTCAGAAAACTTTGGATTCAAAGAATTAATGCCGGAGCCAGATTGCACGGTTTGTCTTATTCTCAGTTCATGGGTGCTGCCAATAAAAAAGGTGTTCAATTAAACAGAAAAGTACTTGCCGATTTGGCCATGAATCATCCTGACGCCTTTAAAAGTGTTGTTGAATCAGTTAAATAAGCAAAAAAAAATTATAGCAATTAAAAGGCTTTCAAATATGAAAGCCTTTTTTTATGCTTGTCATTGCGCGCCAATTTTTTTTTTCAAAATATTTGAATAAAATGACTATCTCCATGAAACATTTTTAGGCGTTAACGTATTTAACTTCAAATCAAACTATATAAATATGAAACTTAATTTTTTAAAAACACTATTACTTTTAGGCGTATTTTTCACCTTTGTAGCCTGTAGCCCTGAGAACAAAAAGGAAACTAATGATGATATGGAGGAAGTATCAGATAATTTTCAAGAGAATAAAGATAACTGGGTTGACAAAATTGAAGAGGAGATTGACGATATAGAGAATCGTATTGCAGGGCTGGGTGATGATTCTGAGTTAGAGGCAGATTTAGAACAAGCCAAACAAAAATTGGAAGATAACCTAAAGAAAGTTAAAAATGCCACAAAGGATAACTGGAACAAAGTAAAAGGAGAGGTAGAATCTGCTTATAACGATGTAGAACGCAAGCTACAAGGTATAGAGCAAGATGTGGAGAACTCTTTTGACAATGACTAGTTAATAAATTATCCTATATTTTACATTAAGGGCGCCAATTGACATTGGCGCCTTTTTCTATTTTGACTGTCCCGGCACCACGGTAGACTGAATTCCTGTTCGTAAGGATTGCCACCAATAATGGAAAATACTTTTGTGCATTACTCTGTCAAAATCAATTTCTCCGGTACGTACATCTCCCAGCCAACCCGGATTAGCATCTCTTATGGCAAAAGTATTGGCTGCAAAAGTAAATAGTTTATCTTTGAAATCACCTTCATTCAGGCTTTTGCTGTCCATTTTTTCCAGCTTTAAATCCTCGTACCTAAAGTCTAGCACTCCGGAAGAATGAGTGTTTGTTAAAGTAAAATCAAATTTAAATTTACTTAATTTACCGCTTCTTATTGAGAAAGCCATAATCGGAGTAAGTATTTCATTAGCATCTGCTAAATCAATAGGTGCAAGGGATCCCACAATATTATGGCTGTTGCTTTTTGATTTTAAGTTAAAGTTTACATCGGCTTTTAATGAAGATTTCCCAAAAAGAAATGTATTGAAAGAGAAGAGCATATTGGGATTCTTCGCCAATTCGAGTGAGTCGTTAGTTATGTGCGTTATGATGGCGTTTAGCTTGGTAAAGTCAACTTTTCCCACCTCATTTGATTTTTCAGCCTTTTGCTCATATTGGATATAACTATTTGTAAGCTGTAGTGTATCAATAGTTAATGAATTGGTTAAGTCTTTTAGAACCGATTGAGGTAGAGGCGGTCTTTTAAAAGTAGGTTCTACTGCATTTTTATCTTTAAAAGCTTCTAAGTACAGGTTTTCAATGACTACTTTTGCAATATCTAGCTTCTGCTCTTTTATAATCCGATTAAAATCTATGTCGAAAATTCTAATTTTTGGTGCCTTCAGATGGATTCTGGTTTTCTCATATTTAAATTTTGCATTAAGTTGTTGCTTGGTAACAATAGGCTCTAAACGCATTGAGTCAATACTAAGCATGTTCCTTTCATAGTCTATAATGGTGTTTCCCAAAATTATACTATGCAAACTATCCGGCAAATAAAGTTTGGCGCTTTTAAAGTCAAGGCTGAAATCTGACAATCCAAAGAGTCCGTTATTCTGAGCAGCAGTAGCAGAATCTATCACAAACTTGGAAACATGAAGATTTCCATTATCTAATTCTCTCCATATCTGGCTAAAGTCAGGTGAATACCATTTAGCAGCAGCCCGCTCTATTATTATGCTTTCAACATTCAGGCTGTTAAGGTTACCTTCAATTAATTCGTAGAAATTAAATTTGCTCTTTTTGGTAGTATCGCTCTTTGTTTCAAAGAGTTTATTAGCAGAAATCTGGGTATTAAATTTAGGTTCTGCAATGCTTATCTCATCAATTTTTAAATCACCAAAAACCGACCACCAGCTAATTCCTTTTACGGCAAACTCCGATACACTTCCTCTGGTTTTAACTTCCGATGAGTCTTTGGGAAATTGGAACGCTACATTTTTCATCTTGACTGATCTATCAAAGATGTTGACCATGATCGTGTCATACTTAATAGTAAAATTTCCGACAAGTTTCTTTTCTACCTGTTCCTTTAAAACATAATTTAAAAGGGGATTAATGCCCAGATATCCAATTAAAAAAATACCTAAAATAATACCTGTTGTTATTAAAAAAATACGACTTTTAGAATGGCTCATGTTTAAAAAATTGATGAAAGCTTTAAAATATTATTGCTAAATTTAACCTAACTATTGGTTTAAAAGTCATATTACCTAAAATTATTGTTTATTTAAACTTTAAAGGCATTCATTTCTTTTTAATAGGTAATATTAGAAATAAAATATGTTCACTAAATTATTACAGTACTTTAAGCTTATTCCCAAGGTTATAAAAGCATTGCATGCTAAAAATCCCTTGCAGCTTTCAGCCTCTACAGCCTTTTTTGGTGTGTTGGCCATTCCTCCCATTCTGGTGATTCTCGTGGCAACGATTGGTTTATTTGTAAAACCTGAGACTTTAAATGCAGAGATTTTTGACCGTGTTAATAACATTATTGGAGAAATTGGCACGGAAGAATTAAAGCAATTATTCATTAGTTTTCAAGAACTTTCAGGTAGTGTATGGACCTCCATTGGTGTATTTGCTTTCTTGCTGTTTATTGGTACCAATCTATTTTTCTTGTTGGAGCTTAACATTAATGAAATTTGGGGTATCCCATCCGCCACTAATGTTAGCTTTGTACAGCATTTAATAGGAAGGCTTACCTCCATTTTACTTTTATTCATTGGAGGTATCATTCTTATTTTGGCTATCGTTTTAGATGTAGGCGTGGCTTATTTAGATGAGCAGATCACCGAGGTAATACCAAATATTAAAACGTATGTAGCGCCCTTAATCAGCCAGGTATTTTCACTTTTAACCTTTAGTATTTGGTACACCTTACTATTTAAAATTTTACCCAACACAAAACTAGACTGGAAACCGGCTATATTAGGAGGGATTATAATGGCTATTTTGTTCAAATTAGGGCAGGTGGTTATAAGTAATGTTTTAATTAATGGAACCATAAAGACAGTGTTTACGGCTAGTGGAAGTATTGTTTTGGTAATGTTATTTATCTTCTACACTTCGTTCATCTTTTATTTTGTGGCTATGTATATTAAGCAGTATGTAGAATTGAAAGGAACAGAACTCGTTCCCACGAAGGTGAGAAGGCGTAAAAAAAAGAAATAGTAATTACGAGCGAAGCTTTTATTTTTGAGTGATTACTTGCCTGGCTTTAGACCAACAATTGCTTGCTCTAATGTAGCTTTTTCTAGTATCACTTCTGCGGCTTAAAATGGTCTTTTTAATATTTATAAGGCTGTTAGTGATGTACGATATTTGTGCTCGCTTGCCATTCTTCCGCAAACTTCTTTAACTTTGCACTTTATGTTAACAAACTTTGTTAACATCATTCAAAATAATTTTCACCAAGCAGGGCTGTGAACCCTGTGAAACCGTGAGCAATGAAAAAAGGAAGAGTATTAGTAGCCATGAGTGGCGGAATAGACAGCTCATTGGCAGCAGTTTTATTACATGAGCAAGGTTATGAAGTAATAGGCATGACCATGAAAACCTGGGATTATGCCTCCTCAGGAAGTTCAAAAAAAGAGACCGGTTGTTGCAGTCTAGACTCCATCAACGATGCCAGAAATTTGGCCGTGAGCTTAGGCTTTCCGCATTATATACTGGATATCCGTGAAGAGTTTGGTGATTATGTAATCAACCACTTTACCGATGAATACCTAGCAGGAAGAACACCAAACCCTTGCGTACTATGCAATACCCACATTAAATGGGATAGTCTGTTAAGAAGAGCCGATCAGTTGGGTTGCGATTACATAGCTACCGGACATTACGCTAAAGTAAGGCAAGAGAATGGTCGGTACATCATTTCAAGAGGTAAAGATTTAAATAAAGACCAATCATATGCACTTTGGGGTGTTTCGCAAGAAAGCTTGAGCCGTACTATATTGCCTTTGGGAGATATGACCAAGCCTGAAATCAGGCAAATGGCCAAAGACAAAGGATTCTTCGAGCTGGTGAACAAGTCTGAGAGTTATGAAATATGCTTTGTACCGGACAACGACTACCGCGGCTTTTTAAAGAGAAGGGTAGAAGGTCTGGAAGAAAAAGTTGCCGGTGGTGAATTTGTGTTGGAAGATGGTACGGTTGTAGGCACTCATGAGGGCTATCCATTTTTCACGGTCGGTCAAAGAAAAGGCCTGGGCATTGCGCTGGGCTATCCTGTTTATGTAACAGAGATAAGGAAAGATAGCAATCAGGTGGTGCTGGGTACTTTTGATGAGCTTAGCCGAGATGGCATGTATGTGAAAAACCTGGTGATGAGTAAATATACCAAGTTAGAAGAACGGCTTGAAACAGTAACTAAAGTGCGCTATAATGATGTGGGTGCTCCGGCCGTAATTGAACAGGTTGGCGATACCATGAAAGTTTATTTCGGTACAGGTGTTTCTGCAGTTGCTCCCGGTCAGGCAGCAGTTTTTTATGAAGGTGATGATGTGGTAGGCGGAGGATGGATTCAATCGGCCTTTAAACAAAATCATGAACAAAATCATGGACAGAACCGTGGACAAAAAGATGATAAAAAAGCACTTTTTAACGCTCTTTAGTAGCTTTAGCCTGCTTGCAGGCTGTACAAACAATGCACCAGAGCCCGAATTCAGCAGTTCGGGCTTTCAGTTTTTTCCGCTACAAGATAAGCTGGAGCTCACCTATGAGGTAGAAGAGATTTACTACCGTAACACAGGGGAAATAGATACTTTGCGTTATTTACTAATTGATAGGGTTACTGACTCTACTAATATAAACGCCCGTATTAAACTAACAGGCTATCGTTTTAAACAAATGCCTAACGGATCGGAGCAAACGTTATCTACCATAAGTCTTATTAGGAGCAACAATACTTTAACGCAGCAATTGGGAAATACCGAGGAAGTAAAGTTGAGTTTCCCCGTGCGTGAAGGGCTACAATGGAATGGAAACCCCAAAGCTACAGAGCCGGATATTTTTACAGCGTATAAAGCTTTTCAGCCTTATCAATTTGAAGATTCTCTTTATCAGCAAACAGTTCAAATCATTCAGGAGGACAATAAAGACTCTATACAGGTATTTGATAAGCGAGTAGAAGTATATGTCGCAGATATTGGACTAGTCTATAAATTATCCTCTTATTTAGATTTTTGCAATCAAACGGAATGTCTCGGTTTAAAAGAAATTGATTCGGGGAGAACCATTACCATGAAGCGCATTTTCTGAGTTATTTAAATCTGCTTTAAATATTCTCGGCTTTAAATCATCATATTTGCTTGAGTTCAAGTCATCATTAGAATTAATATTCATGATATTCTCTACTCAGCGTATCCAATTTAATTCATCTCTCTTTTAATAAAGTTCAGTTCATAAATTTGTCATTTCAGTATGTTTAAAATAATATTATCTGTCAATTCCTGTAATTTGCCATAACATAAAAATAACAAAATGGAGCAATTACTACTCATATCGCACGCCTCGGCCGGATTTATAACCTTAATAACAGGGATTGTGGCCATGGTAAGTCCCAAGAAGCTTAGAGTTCACAGGCCAGCCGGCAAAATATTCTACTATGTTATGTGGTATGTGGTGCTTTCAGCCTTTGTGTTATCCTACTTAAAAGTAAATGTTTTTCTCTTCTTGGTAGGTACGCTTACTTTTTACACTAACATTAGCGGTTATCAAAGTTTACAACTTTACAAAAGTAAGAAGCCGTCAATCACCTGGAAACATTGGGCTCCTTGGCTAGTAACCGTTTTTCTGCTGATGGCATGCCAATATTTAGTGATAAGCCAGTATGGAGTCCGGTGGGATGGTGCCTTTATTGTAGTAAATGTTTTTACCTTAATTTTATCTTTAAATCTACTGCAGGACATCTCATACTTAAGCGGAAAAATAAAAAATAAAAAAAGCTATTTAAGAATGCACATTGGTAAAATGGGAGGCACTTTTATAGCGGCCATTACAGCAGCGTTGGTGCAAAATGTAACAACTGACCCTATGTGGATAGGATGGCTGGCTCCAACTGCTTTGGTTACACCCATTTTAGTATATTACTCAGCCAGCGTTCGTAAAGGCACCTTCTGGAAAAAGAAGCCTGGTGCAGCAAATATTTAATTGCTAGCCTATTCAACTCCTAAAAAGCATTGTATCTTGCAGTATGCTACAGTTAGGAAAATGGAATACACTTAGGGTTTTAAGAGAGTCACCTCAGGGTTTATATCTGGGCGATGGAGATGCTGATGTGCTTTTGCCCAACAAATATGTTCCTGAAAATACTGCAGTTAGAAGACGAGTTAAGCGTTTTTATTTACAAAGATTCCGCCCAGAGGCCTATAGCAACTACCTCTGAAGCCTTATGCAGAAATTGATAATATTGGTTTCTTTGAAGTGAAGCAAGTTACTGAAGTAGGTGCTTTTGTTGATTGGGGTCTCGAAAAAGACTTGTTGATTCCATTTTCAGAGCAGTCCGATGAGTTAGAGGTAGGCGACTGGATAGTGGCTTACGTGGTACTTGACCCCAAAACAGAACGCATTATTGCCACCATGCACATCGAGAGCTTCTTAACGGAAGGACATGGTGACCTCACAGAAGGGCAGGAAGTTGACGTTATTATCTACAGAATTACGGAATTAGGTTACTCGGTGGCCATTAATCAGACGTTCAAGGGATTAATTTACGAAGACACCGTTTTTGAAGCGCTTGATATTGGCATGGAGAGCAAAGGTAAAATAAAGTCCTTGCGTGCCGATGGTAAAATAGATGTGCAATGGATTGTAGCAAAACAGGAGAAGCAGCATGAAATAGTAAGTCTATTAAAGGAAAAAGATGGGTATTTACCTTATCACGATAAATCGAAGCCGGAAGCTATTCAAAAGGTATTTGGTCTAAGTAAAAAGGAATTTAAGAAACAGATAGGTCATTTGTATAGAGAAAAACTCATTCTTATTAAATCAGACGGTATCTACCTAAATAACTCTTAAAACCATTTGAGTATTTGCTAATAGCGTTTATTAGTAAACATTTCATGCTTGTAGCTATTACTTGAATAGTCAACAGCCAACTATCGTAGTTATGGCTATTTAGCATCTCTTTCAGCATGAAAAATTACCAAATATCATCTATCCAGCCGCTGCCTGAACTTAAAAAATATGTGCGGAGGGTTTTGATTACAGAAGGCGCTAACTGTATGGACGTGCTACTGCCCATTAGCCCTTCCGGTTTTTCGTACCTCACCTATTGCAATGCTGCCATGGAAATACACTACCACGACAGAATTGAAATTGAAAATAAGCCTAAGTTGTATTTTGGAGGGCAGGTATTTAAGGAGCAGCCGGTGTTAAAAGTCAAAGAATCTGATTTTATACTGGTAGGCCTTGAGCTTCATCCTACCATCTTATATTATTTGTTTGGCATATCAGGTGAGCAATTGTTAGATGCTGTGCTTAATTTTGACAAGGCAGCCTATGAAGTCAGCAGAGATTTTAATGAAAAAATTGCAAAGCTTGATGACGGAAAAATAGTAGGAGAGTTGCTTCAGCAATTATTGATAAACAATAGTGAGGTGCATAAACGAGTGCCATTTTTAGAACTCAGCTTGGAGTTAATTTATAAGGCACAGGGTAATATAAGTGTGTCTGAAATAACGGACAAACTGAAAGTAAGCGAGCGCCATTTGCGCAGAACTTTTAAAAATATAATTGGCATAGCCCCTAAGCAATATTGTAAAATTATCCAATTCAATACTGTTTTTGAAGCCATTCAAAAAGATAACATGAGCGAATTATATGATATTGCCTTGCAACATGGCTACTACGACTATGCCCATTTCATAAATAATTTTAAGGAGCGTCTGGGAAAATCTCCGCAAGAATTTCTGAAGAGCGACTATAGCTTTCTAAAAGAATTTTTGGGTAGCAGTGCCTAGGTTGTGGTGGTAATAGCTGTGGAATGTTTAGATGCTACTTTTACCGGAATGTTTATGTCTATTAATAGCGCATAACAACTACAGTATTCTGTTTTTGGAGGAAATTGGTATGAGCTACTATTGGCATGCAGGGGCAATTGATCTTTACTCATTTATAATAGCAACGTTATTAAAATTGAAAAAAACTTAAAGACTATATGTATAGAGGTAGTCTAGTTTGTTATCCATTGTAGAAATTCTTTTCAGCTTATTGGCCTACATGATATGGCGTTCGTTGTTTTATCTTAAGTTCCTTCAGCCAGCACATCATCATCAATTTAAATAGCATATATTTTCAAAATAATGCTAAAATAAAACGAAAGAGACTATCGAAGCATTAATTACGAATTGGCAGGCAAGAACAGCTAGAATTTAAAGATTAAGTAGGTGCCAACAAAAAACCGCTGATCTTTTCAGGTCAGCAGCTTTTTAATGAAACATATCTTGGACAATTACCCCTCCGCAACCGTAACCTTCTCCATCACATCTCCTTGCTTAATTGCATCAATTACCTCAAGGCCGTCATATACTTTACCGAAGGCTGTATGTTTACCATCAAGGTGTTGCGTATTGGTGCGGCTGTGACAAATGAAGAACTGCGAGCCGCCCGTATTTTTGCCGGCATGTGCCATGGAAAGCACACCTCTCTCATGGTATTGCTTGTCACCATCCACTTCACAATCTATTGAATAACCCGGGCCACCGGCTCCCGTGCCGTCAGGGTCTCCGCCTTGTATAACAAAATCAGGAATAACTCTATGGAAAGTAAGGCCATCGTAAAATCCTTCTTTGGCCAGTTTTTGAAAATTCTTTACCGTATTGGGTGTAGCATCGTCATAGAACTCAATTTTAAGTGTGCCTTTATTGGTTTTTATCTCTCCTTTACTCATGGTTTTTTAATTATATATTATTTATGTTATTTTACTTTCAACTCGTAAATTATACAGCTCAAGTGGTAACTTTTCTCTATTTTATATTCGGTTTCGCTGCCAGATCAAATGATTAGTATCTACCTTTTCAGAAATAATTCCTGCTTCCTTTAAAGTATAAACCACGTTTTTGAGCATTTTATTACTTACCCAGCCATCAGTTGCCCACTCAGTGGCATGGTACCATTTGGAGGCATCACTCTTAGCAATATTATAGCGCGCGCTCACCATTTCTATGGCCTCCTCATGCTCCATAAAAATAGCGCATGATTTGTGGATAACGCGTAGCATCTTAGAAACTAACTTTGGTTTTTCAGCGAGTATTTTTTCAGAAGCAGCTAAAACAAAGCAAGGCCAAGGGGTTACGTATTCCCCAATTCGCTTTAAATCCCCCTGCAACACATAAGGCTTGGTCGTATATTTTTCCCAATAGAAAACATCCGTTTTTTGTTTATTGAGTGACTTAATAGCGCCAGATAAGCTATTGATTATCGTAAACTGCTTGTCATCTAATTTTTTCTCCTTATCCATGGCATCAACAATAGCCATTAAATGCGAGCCTGAACCCTTGCGACTTATCGCATATTGTTTATCGTAAATGGCTGCATGGTTATTAAGTGTATTACTAACACCACTGTGTATGCCCCATGTTAAGGGACTTTTAACATAGCCACTAATAATTTTAGCGCTGTTGCCTTTGAGTATATGGCTCACAATCCCCTCAGTTAATAAAACGCAGATGTCTACCTCATCATTTTTGAGCGCTTCAGTCATTTGCCCTGTACCGCCCTCATAATCTTTCCAATTAAGGTCTATGCCCTCTGTTTCAAAGGCTTTTTGATTAATTGCTAAATGAATGGGTAAATTAAAATGTTCGGGAACTCCGCCTAATCTTATCTCGTCCACAAATGGATATTGTTTTAAAATACAAACATACATCCTTTACCATATTAAACGAAAAATGTTCCTCTAAAATAACATTTAAATGCCTCAATTACACTTTCAATAAGATTTTCACGTTCTTCGCACCACATTGAGTTATGGCGAAGAAGAAAAGCAGAAATTTAGGACGAAAGTTATTAATCACTTTAGCAAAAGTAGGAGTAACAGCCGCGGCATTGCTTGCGCTGTTTATCCTCAGTATTAAAATTGGTTTATTTGGTAAGTTGCCTTCCACAAAAGTGCTGCAAAACATTCAGCACCAGCAAGCCACTAAAATAGTAGATAAAAATGAAGCAACATTAGGCTTTCTATTTAGGGTGTACCGATCGAACGTGCACTATGAAGAGCTTCCTGCTCATTTGATTGATGCCTTGATTGCAACGGAAGATGCCCGGTTTTATGAACATGATGGTATTGATTACCGGAGCTTTATCCGTGTGCTGGTTAAAACAATTCTTTTGCAAGATAGATCAGCCGGAGGTGGAAGTACCATTACGCAACAGCTCGCCAAAAATCTTTTTCCGAGGGAAATAAATAATAAGTTCGATGTTATAATTGCCAAGATGAAGGAGCTGCTCATCGCCAAAAAGTTAGAGTCAATTTATAAGAAAGAGGAAATTCTTTTGCTTTACCTAAACACTGTTAGCTTTCCTGATAATACTTTTGGAATAGGGGCAGCCGCAAAAACATTTTACAATAAAAATGTAGGTGATTTATCAGTTGATGAATCGGCTGTGTTGATAGGAAGCCTAAAAGCCAATCATACTTACAACCCGCGGTTGTTCCCCAAAAATAGCCTTAACAGAAGAAATATTGTACTTGGGCAGTTGCTGAAATATGAAAAAATTCAAGACACCACTTTTAACCGGCTGAGTGAGCTCCCGCTAGCACTCAATTACCACAACATAAAACCTAACTTTGGTAAGGCTGCCTATTTTCGCGAGAAAATTAGAAAGCAATTAGTTGAGTGGGCTGCAGAGTATGAGCAGGAAACCAAAGAAGAAATAGATATTTATGGAGATGGATTAATCATTCACACTACACTGGACATACAGCTACAACAAGCTGCTGAAGAGAGTATGGAGAAACACATGTTGGTGCTGCAAAAAAGTTTTGAAAAGGAGTGGGGCAGCCGTGCGCCCTGGCACAACTATGCTGTTTACAGTAAATATGCTAAGCAAACGGAAGCTTATAAAATGCTAAAGACAGAAGGGAAAGCCGAGAACCTGATAATGCCATTACTGGAACAAAAAGAGCAAAGAAATTACTACGCTTCGGGCCAAATGGTAACCGGTAAGGTAAGCCTTATTGATAGCATTAAAAGCAGCATCAAGCAATTGCAAACAGGTTTTGTTGCATTGGACTCGCGCTCAGGTGATGTGCGCGCATACATTGGTGGTACTGACTATCAGCACTTCAAATTTGATCATGTAAGCCAGAGCAAAAGGCAGGTAGGTTCTACCTTTAAACCTTTTATTTACGCTGCTGCCATACATGCCGGGGTAGATCCTTGTAAGTACTTTGCCGCCAATGCAGTAGAATATGCCGACCAGAAAGGCTGGAAGCCCGTGAATAGTGACAATAAGGACTATAAATATCTTAATGTTACCATGCAGGAAGCCTTGCGGAAATCCATGAATACCGTTTCAGTTAAGGTGTTAGGAGAAGCAGGTATATCCGATGCAATAGCCTTAGCCAATAGAGCAGGAATTGAATCTGAGCTACCCGCAGTACCTTCACTTGCGCTGGGCACGGCCGAGTTAAATATGATGGAATTGGCCACAGCTTATATGTCATTTCTGAATGAGGGCTATCACTACTTGCCACGCATGATTACTAAAATTACCACGGCTACCGGTGAAGTATTGGCAACATTTGAAACTGAAAAGGCGGAAACGCAGGCTTTTGATTCAGAGACTGCCGACTTAATGTTAGAGATGATGAAAACCGTAGTGAACAAAGGCACGGCTTCCCGGCTTAGGTGGAAATATGGAATTAAGTCGTCCATTGCCGGCAAAACAGGTACTACACAGCAAAATAGAGACGGTTGGTTTGTGGGCCTTACACCTGATCTAATATGTGTTAGCTGGGTTGGATCCGATGACGGTGCCATAGGTTTTAAAAGTACGGCACTGGGGCAAGGGGCAAATAGTGCATTGCCTATTTATGCAGGAATGGTGCAGCAGCTTGAAAAGTCCCCGGCACTAAAAAAGACCTACCTGAGTAATTTCAACCCGCCTAATAGGGCCATTGCAAACCAGCTGGACTGCCCGCCCGTAAAGGAGGATGGTTTCTTCAAGAAAATATTTTCTAATAAAGACAAAGAGCGCAACTTTAATGAAGAAGGAAAACAGAACACTAATATCTTCAACAGGATAAAAAAGATTTTTAAATGAGCCGTTTAGAACTTTTACCATTTTATACTCCAAATGGTGAAAATTGCTTAATTAATGAATATATTTTGACCACAAAGATAAATACAAAAGCCACCGAGAGCTACTTCCCCATTTTCTAAAGGGGAATTTTAACAGTGATCGATATTGCATATTACACGCACGCTACATATAGACACAGATATATAATTACCCGAGATCTAAATGGCTAACGCAATAACATTATTAGATGAGCATCGTTTCCCAACCTAATAAATTCAATATATCTTTACGGCAAAACGGATAAATGCAAGATAAGAAAGTAGTAATAATAGGAGCAGGGGTAGCTGGTTTGGTAGCAGCCATTGAATTAGAGAAAGCAGGATTTAAGCCAACATTGATTGAGGCCTCAAGCTCGGTGGGCGGCAGAATAAAAACTGATGAGGTAGATGGCTTCCTGCTCGACCACGGCTTTCAGGTACTACTTACCGCTTATCCGGAAGCCAAAAAATACTTAAATTATGAGGCGCTTAATCTTAAAACCTTCGATCCGGGGGCTATCATTTATCCAAAAGAAGGAGAGCCATTTCTAATTGCCGATCCGCTACGGCAGCCTTCCAAGTTATTAACCATGCTCTTTTCTCCCGTAGGTACTTTTAAAGATAAAATAAAAGTATACCAATGGAATAAGGCGTTGATTAAAACAACAGTAGAAGCTATTTTTAAAAAGCCGGAAACTACAGCCCTGCAGTTTTTGAAAGACAAAGGCTTTTCCAATCAAATGATTAACAACTTTTTCAAGCCTTTTTTCGGGGGTATTTTCTTAGAAAATGAATTAGCCACCTCAAGCAGAATGTTAGAGTTTGTTTTTAAAATGTTTGCGGAAGGTAACGCTGCCGTTCCTGCTAATGGTATGCAAGAAATACCTAAGCAGTTACTGGGCCAGCTGGACCAGACAAAGGTATTGTATAACAAAAAAGTGAAAAGTATAGGACTGCACACCCTTACTTTAGCGAATGGTGAACACTTATCAGCAGATGCTATCGTTGTAGCTGCCAACCCTGCTTCAATGTTGCCACAGCTGCAAGATCAGGTAAGTGGATATCGATCGGTTGTCAATTTATATTTCACCTCAAGCGTAAATCCTGTAGAGAAGCCACTCATTGCTTTGGTAAGTAATGAAAGTACAGCCATTAATAATTTTTGCGTTATGAACGATGTTTCGGCTAATTATTCAGTCGATGGAAGATTTCTGCTTTCCATCTCTGTTACAAATGAAAGCCAACAAAGCGAGGAAACGTTAAAAAGCAAGGTTATTGAAGAGCTCATAGCAATAGTGCCTAAAATGGCAGACGCAGAAATAACCCACCTGAAAACGTACCGTATCGATGAAGCACTTCCTAAGATCAATGACTTTCAATATACTATTAATGCCTCCAATACTAAAGTGCAGGAGGGAGTGTACTTGGCAGGTGATTATTTGCTAAACGGCTCAATTAATGCGGCTATGACTTCTGGAAGGCTTGCAGCACAGGCTGTTTTTGAAGATTTTAAAGGCCAGGGTTTTAGGAATTAAGAAGGCGTGTTGGCACGTTGGCTTTTTGGCTTTTTGGCGTGTTGGCTTTTTGGCGTGTTGGCCGTTGGCTCTTTGGCTTGTGGGTCCAAATGCTATGTAGTTTGAAAAAACACGGCTTTACGCCACCTTAGTAATTGAAAATAAAAAACTATTAGGCCGTTACAGCACCATACAAAGCCTCACGCTGTGCTTGAATGTTATCATCTTCCATGTACTCATCATAGTTTTTTAAACTGTCAATGTTACCATTTGGAGTAAGCTCCAATATTCTGTTGGCAACGGTATTGGTAAACTCATGATCGTGCGAGGTGAAAATTACAGTACCGGGAAAATCCTTCAGTCCGTTGTTGAAAGCCTGAATAGATTCCAAATCCAAATGGTTGGTGGGCTCATCCAGCATTAATAGGTTGCCACCTGTTAACATCATTTTTGATACCATACACCTAACCTTTTCTCCACCGGATAAAACATTCACCGATTTAAAGGTCTCTTCACCGGTAAATAACATCTTACCCAGAAAACCTCTTATGTACACTTCATCTTTTTCATCAGAATATTCTCTTAACCAGTCTATTAAGTTATCATCCGACTCAAAAAACTCATCGTTATGGTTGGGTAAGTAAGAAGTAGTAATGGTTTGTCCAAACTTGAAACTACCGGAATCAGGTTGCATGTGGCCAGTTAAAATCTCAAATAGGGCAGAGGTGGATAAACTGTCTCTACTTAGCACCGCAATCTTATCACCTTTGTTCACAAACAGGTCTAATTCACTAATTAAGGTCTTATTTTCTACCTTTTTGGTCAGTTTTTCTATTTGTAAAATCTGATCGCCAGCCTCTCTATTTTGATTAAAAATAATGGCAGGATATTTTCTGGTCGATGGCTTTATATCTTCTACACTAATTTTATCTAAAAGCTTTCTTCTGCTGGTAGCTTGCTTCGATTTTGATGCGTTAGCACTAAATCGCGCTATAAATTCTTGCAGTTCCTTCTTCTTTTCTTCTGCCTTTTTATTGGCGGATGAACGTTGTGTTAGCGCCAGTTGGCTGGACTGATACCAAAAGCTATAATTACCGGAAAACATGCTAATCTGGCTAAAATCAATATCAACAATATGGGTACACACTGTATCTAAAAAGTGTCTATCGTGAGATACTACAATTACTGTATTTTTAAAATCTAGCAGGAAATCTTCCAGCCAAGAAATAGTGTGTATGTCTAAATCATTGGTAGGTTCATCAAGAATAAGCAAATCAGGATTACCAAAGAGTGCTTGGGCTAATAGCACACGCACCCTGTAGTTACCATTAATATCCTTCACCAGGCTGTAATGATGTGCTTCCTCAATTCCTAAACCGCTTAAGAGGGCAGCAGCATCACTTTCGGCATTCCATCCATCCATTTCAGCAAATTGCTCTTCCAATTCCGAAACCTTGATACCGTCAGCCTCAGAGAAATCGGGTTTGCTGTACAAAGCTTCCTTTGCACTCATATTTGCCCACAGTTTGCTATGGCCCATCATTACTGTATTAAGTACAGTATGCTCATTAAATTCATTATGATTCTGCTTCAGCACCGCCATGCGCTTGCCCGAGTCAAGTGCAACAGTGCCTCGGGTAGGGCTTACTTCGCCTGATAGTATTTTAAGAAAGGTGGATTTACCGGCTCCATTGGCACCAATTACGCCATAGCAGTTGCCTTGAGTAAACTTTACATTTACCTCATCAAAAAGTACGCGCTTGCCAAATTGGAGGGTTAAATTATTAGTAGTAATCATATTGCGTTATTTCAAACCGCAAAGGTAAGCAATTTAAATAATGAATTGAAAGAGATGATGTGCTAAAGCTTTCTGAATTTAGTCTTCTACTTCAAGCGCTTCCAGTATATCAGCCATTTCATCAAAATCTTTGTAACCCGGTCTAATCTCTTCTCCTCCTTTGAGTGCAATTCCTTTTACAATATCATTTTCCGCTAACATTAAAGCCTTTTCTTCTGTGAGGTTGAAACCGAATAGAATAGGATAATCCTCCGCCAATTTCAGCACAGCAGACTCAACGTGTGCTTTGTAAACTATGCCCAAATCCGATTCAAATAGAAAATAAGCCACCTGTGGTGCATAGTGCGCCATTTCGGCTGCTACTGCAGCGGCATCAGCCAGCTCATCCATATTGTATTTAAGAATGAGCTTGGCATCCGATAAATTAAGCGTATCAATTAAATTTACATCGGCAATTTGTACATAATCCAACTCAAACTGCTCATTAATTGTATTAATTTCCTCAGCCGTTGAATGTATAAATTCGCCTACAAATTGCACGCCTGAAACCCATCCGGTAAGCTCCACGAAATTTTGGTAATTAATATATTCAGGAGTACCCGAACTCAGCTGAAAACCCATTAAATCGACTCCCATTCCGGCACAGTACCGTGCGTCACTCAAATTATTGACAGACGATATTTTTACCGTTGTTTTTAAGGCCATACGCTATTTTTTACTTGGGGCAAAATAAGATAATCATAAAGGTAAATTTAGGTGAAGGCCTATTTTTTATTAACTTCAGCCAGGCTAATCAGTTACTCAGTATCCATTATTTTATCAATTCTGGCTGATAGGTCATCCCAATGATAGCTTGTAAGCTGATTCCTATTATTACCATATCTTTTCAAATCACTTTTAAGCGTGTTCAGCTCCCCACGCATCAAAGGAATAACATCAGAAATAACAATGTCATTATCGGCTTTTTCCTTATTCAATTCAGCTAGGTAACTACCCGCCAATTCAACATAAGCCCTTTGTAAATTTCTTCTGTAAGCGTCTACAGCTTTAGTGGTGTAAAGTTCTGAAAACAAGCCTTTTCTCAGTTGGGTAAGCATTTCCGTAACAGAGTAGGCGGCATTGCCATATTGCTCCTCGGCCTCAATTAACCTGGTTAATCTATCGGCATCGAGTAAGCTTTTTAACCCGTTAATCTGTATAGCTTTAACGCGCGCTAATGCTCCGTTTGATTCAATTCTTTCCAGTATATCCTTACTTAAAAGCCAGTCCGGTGTGCTGAAAACATGGTCTAAGGTAAAATTTAGCGCATAACGCTGCATGCCTTTAGGCACAATGGTATAAACCACGCCTTGCTGATCGGCCGTTTTGCGGGTTTCATAAACGCCTCCTATATTGGTAATTACATGACCTGTGTAGCGCCTCCATATGTAGCTCAATTCACGATATACTTCCTCCAGTTCATCATAATTCTGCCCATCGGCACTGGTCCACTCTACTAAGTTGGGTACTACTTTTTTGAGGTTGGCCAGGCCATATTCACTTGCTTTTATTTGGTCTCTTCCCAGGCTTTCACGTTGCGACTGCGGATCAACGCCATCATAACCACCTCCAAACTCATACCATGGATCGCCTGCTTTTTCAAGAATCCATTTGTCTAAGGTTGCTTTTTCATCCTCTTTACTGCTTGCATCGGGTAAATAGCGGTAGCCCCAGTTAATGGCATACGTATCATACGGTCCCATCATTCTTATGTACCGAACGCCTTTATCCTCCGGCTGTGCTACATAATTTACACGTGCATAATCCATAATGGAAGGAGTGAGGCCATATTTCTGCGTAAAGGTAGCCGACCTAAGCGAATCTGTTGGGTAAGCTGAGCTTGCCTTCATATTGTGGGGCAGCCCTAAAGCATGACCAACCTCATGCGCTATTACCAT
Source organism: uncultured Cytophagales bacterium (assembly GCA_963832285.1). Taxonomy (GTDB): domain Bacteria; phylum Bacteroidota; class Bacteroidia; order Cytophagales; family Cyclobacteriaceae; genus Marivirga. The sequence continues at coordinate 1,054,420 of CAWHTP010000008.1, read as the reverse complement.
ACGCATCATTTCGCCAATTTCAGCCTCAGGTGTTTGCAAGCTGCGGGCATCGGGGTGTTGTGCGCCTGCTTCTATCATAAACCTGTTACGGTAGCTCCTCAAATGGTTATGATACCATATAATGTCACTTTCCAATATTTCACCTGTGCGCGGATCTGTCACCGAGGGTCCCACAGCATTTCTGGTGGTACTGGCTACATAACGCACCACCGAGTAGCGGATATCTTCCGGACTAAATTCCGGGTCTTCGGCAAAGGTTGGTGCATCCTTAGCAACAATAGCATTTTTAAATCCTGCTGCTTCAAAGGCTACATTCCAATCTTCAATACCCTGCTTAAAATAGGGTCGCCATTTTTCAGGCGTTGCCGGATCGAGGTAGTAAACTATTGGTTTTTCCGGTTCTACTAATTCACCGCTTTTATAAGCCTCTATGTCTTTGGGTATGAGTTTCCAACGATTGATAATTTTATAATTGTCCGATTTTAACTCGTCAGAATCGTAATTATATTTTTTAGTAGTAAACCAACCTACACGGTCATCCGCTAACCGAGGCATCATTTTATTGTCAGGCAGTATTATCATCGATTGATTCAGCAGCATCGAAATGGTATTCGCCTGATCGTTTTCCGGAGGCTCCTCCGCATCGTAAGTCATTACGTGCTTAACTTCAATATTCTGCGGATAGGCACTTACGGACTCTATATAAGATCGACTGTTGTCAAATCGCTTAACACTATAGCGCTTTCGCAGGCTTGTGGACATACCATTAATAGAGGCTACTTCTTTTTGAAAAAGATCGCTAACCTCCACTAATAAACTGGTACTATCGGTATTAAAAGCAGCAATTTTGGCACTGAATAAGATCGGGAAAAAGTTATTAGCTTCTACGGACTTGCTGATGGGGGAGGCTTCATCACTTTCATTTTGGAAGCTCACAACTTTTACATCTATGTACTTATTGCGCTTTTCCCAGCGGATAACCTGCTCATTTAATTTTGATCCCGCATTTACGTAACCACCGCCAAAGTTATCGGGGAGCTTTGCAATACGACTTACCAAGAGCATATCTTTACCCAACAACTGAAAAGGTATTTCATAGTATAGCTTATCGTCATTCAAGTGAGTAGTAAATATACCTTCATCTGAAAGTGTTTCTTTTGTAACAATTTCGCTGTAGCGTTTTAATTCATTGTCTTTCTTGCCGCTTTTTTCTGATGTATTTTGTGACTTCTTTTTATTCTTATTAAATAATTGAGCTTCTGCATCTGGGCATATAAATATACCTAGCATCAGCAAACTATAAATCAAACAATTTCTCATGGGACTAATTTTTTTTCAAAATTAACAAATGAATGTAGATCATACACCTTATATTGGAATGTTATTATTGAAATTATATAAACGGTACCTAAGAGCGCAAAATTAACTCTTTAGCCTTTGGTTTAACAAATTATGTTTAAAATCCCGGGAATTACTAGGTGGACAAAGCTGGATAAAACATTTGATAATAAATCGAATGTCTTTCTCTCACAATTTGCATTAATTGTAGTATTAGGATGCGTGTATTTCTGCGGTGCATGATATTATCTTTGAAACGATTGTCACAGTATTAATTGATTTCTCTATTAATGGCAGTTTTTTATGGTATTTACCTATTAAATGAAAACGGTAAGCATCAACTGTCGAAAATGCTGTTTGCGTTTTTAGGACCGAGCCTCATTTTTATCTACGCAACGCTGATTCCTAAAGCCAATGGTGTCTATTTTATTTTCTTTCCCGATTATAACAATCATTTTTATGCTTTTTGATCTCAATGAGAGGAAAAACAAGTATTTAGCCTCTATCTATATACACTATTTTTAATAGTGATTTTGGAATCTACTAATTATAATCCCTTTGGTTTTGGTGATAATTTATTTATGGTTTCAGGCGAAACTTCTTATTTCGTAAATCTTGCGATATCTATAGTTGTAATCTTTATTCTCGCTCTTATCAATGGAGTCATTAAATCATGAGATTGAAAAAAGAAGACAGCAAGCTACTGCATTGTTAGAAGCAAAGAACGCAGAGCTCAAATTAGCACCAATCAAGAGTTAGACCAGTTTGTTTATAGTGCGTCACACGATTTAAAAGCCCCGCTATTATCGGTATTAGGATTGATTAATGTGGCTAAATATGAAATTAAAAATAAAGTGGCCTTATCTTATTTTGATAAGATTGAAAACAGGGTGATAAAGCTTAACTCGTTTATTAAAAATGTAATCGAAATTTCCAGAAATGCACGTACAGACGTCAAAGTCGACTTTTTTTCACTAAAGGAACTTTTGCATGAGGTAGTAGAAAATAATGATTATTTAGAAGGGATGACTAGCATGACTATTAAGCTTTCCATAGATTTTGAAGAAGATATCAGACTTGATAAATCACGCTTAGAGATTGTACTCAACAATTTAATTTCTAATGCCATTAAATATAGAAAAAAACAAGTGAATAATCCTTATATAAATATTACAGCACAAAAAAGTGCTAATGCGCTTAATATAAGTGTTGCGGATAACGGATCAGGAATAGATGCGCTACATAAAGAAAGAATATTTGAAATGTTCTACCGTGGTAGCGAAAGTTCAGAAGGCTCAGGGCTCGGGCTGTATATTGTTAAGGCCACTTTAGAAAAATTAGATGGTACAATTGAAATGGACTCCGAAGTTGATAAAGGCACCACATTTAATTTGTCCATACCATTCAACAGGTGATTTTTGTTGTTTATGTAATCGACCAAACATAACCAATCATCATGAGTTAGCTAGCCTAACAACAAAATAAAAACTATTGAATTTACTCAAATACTTATTTCTATTTATTCTGGTAGCCAGTTCTTTTAATTCATTTTCACAAAAAACAACCATTACTGGTCAAGTTATAGATCAAGCCAATGGTAAAGCGATGGGCTTTACTAACGTAAGCCTATTTAATGAAGATGAAGAGCTTATCACCGGAGCAGTTACTTCCGAAGATGGTCGTTTTAAACTGCAAGCGTTGCAAGGCACCTATAATTTACGAATACAGTTTGTGTCGTATAAAACTGTTAATGAGCCGGTAACTATAAACGATGAAGACCAGAATTTAGGTAGAATTGCTATGTCATTGGATGTAAATCAGCTTTCTGAGGTGGTAGTATCAGGGAGAAAACCACAAATGGAAATGAAGCTTGACAAGCGGGTATTTGATGTGGGTCAGGATTTGAGTAACATTGGTGGCAGTGCAGAAAGCATATTGGATAACTTGCCAAGCGTTACGGTAGATGTAGATGGCAATGTGGCTTTACGCGGAAGCCAGAATGTACGTGTTTTAATAGATGGTAAACCTTCCGGTTTGGTAGGTATGGAGGGTGCTTCTGCGCTGAAGTCCATTCCGGCCGATTTAATAGAAAGTATAGAAATTATTACTAACCCATCGGCCAGATACGAGGCAGAGGGTAATGCCGGTATTATTAACATTATATTAAAAAAGGATAAAAAAGCAGGCGTAAATGGTAGCTTTAGTGCAAATGTGGGCTATCCGCTTATTTTGGGCGGCAGCGCCAACCTGAATTACAGACGAAATAATATTAATTTTTTTGGGAGCTACGGTATAAGGTACGATGAGAACTTTGGTGGGGGCTTCAGAGACCAGACAAATTTTGACTCACTAGGAAATGTGGAGTCATATCTTTTTAATGACATCGACCGAAGTCGCACGGCCTTATCTAACAATTTTCGTTTTGGAATAGATTATAACATTACAGATAACACCGTAGTAACAGGTTCATTCTTATACCGCGTATCCGATGAGGATAATATTACAGAAAATGCATTCCAAAATTTCAACTCAAACAGAAATGTAACCTCTACCGTGCTAAGAACTCAAAATGAGCTGGAAGCTGAATCAGTACTAGAATATAACCTCAACCTCACTAAAACTTTCGGGGAAGATAAAGACCATAAATTAACGGCAGACGTACAATACCGAAATAATAACGAAACGGAAGATTCTGACATTACCACGGATACCTTAAATTTGGCTACAGAGCAGTATGAGGCAGGGATTTTTCAAACCTCACTAATTGATGAATTCTCAGAAAATTTATTAGTTCAGGCTAATTATATAAAACCTTTTGGGGAGACAAGTTCCTTCGAGGCAGGTTGGAGGAGTACTTTCAGAACCATCACCAATGATTATAATGTGCAGGAACAGCAGAACGATGGCAGTTTTGTTGATTTAGAAGATTTCACTAACGATTTCCTATTTGAAGAAAATATTCATGCACTATATGCCATTTACAACAAAGAATGGGACAAAGTAAGTATGCAGTTGGGGTTAAGAGGTGAGTTAACGGATATTACCACCCAATTTGGCGCAAATGACACACTAGCGGCAAGAGAGCCCTACGCTAACCTTTTCCCCAGTGCGTTTTTTACCTATAACTTAACAGAAATTTCAGATGTGCAGATCAGTTACAGCAGAAGGTTTGACCGCCCGGGGTTTAGAAGTTTAAATCCATTTTCCAACTTTGGCGACAATACCAATATAAGGATAGGCAACCCAAACCTTAATCCGGAATTTACCGACTCTTATGAATTAGGGGTTATGAATAATTTTTCCAACGCCAGTTTATATACCGGTCTTTATTACAGACATACTGACGGAGTTGTAGAACGTGTAAATACCAACATTAATGGCGTAATTTTTAGGCAGCCACAAAATTTAGGATTCCGAAATTCAGTAGGGATAGAAACCACTTATTCGCATGACTTAAACAAATGGTGGAGGCTTAACGGTAACATAAATGCGTTCTATTCTGAAACGCAGGGCAGAGTAGTTGATGCCGAAGGTAAAACGCTCGATTTATATGCAGAAACATTCACCTTAAACTCCAGGGTTACATCTCAAATGACTTTCTGGAAAGATTTCAACTTTCAGTTGAGTGGCTTCTACAGAGCACCTGAAAGAAGGCCTCAAAGCTTAGTGAGGTCTTTTTATATGATTGATTTGGGGATGAGCAAAGATATTTTAAAAGGTAAAGGAACCTTATCTTTAAGTGTTCGAGATTTGCTAAACTCGAGAAAATGGAGAACTAATACTACTGGCGAGGGCTTTGAATATGAATCTGAATTTCAATGGCGCACAAGAACCTTCCGCCTAACCTTAGACTACAGGTTGAATAGCCAAAAAGTGAAAGCACGTAGAAATGAAATGCAGGGAGGTGATGGCGATGGTGACGCTTAACTTAGGTACCGATTCGATTAAAAAGTAGCGTATAATAATAGCATATAGATCATCTCAAGTAGCTTACATTATGTTGCAATTACTCCCAACTCCATTCGAGTGGCAAATGATCAGCAGCTGCTTTGAGCAGATAAATGGCCGAAATGAGATAGTAACTATTCGTTTCAATCCTGCCAAAGACTTGCCAATAGCACCAGTTGAAACGGTGGTTTGCGCTTTGGAAGGAGATTTTAAACAGGTTTTGCAAGAGACTTTTCACATTAAGGTTATTCATCTCTATGAGTTCAATACATTTTTGCTTTATGAGCCTGCTTTCCATTTTAATCGCTACAGACTGATTACCTTGCGGGATGAGTTTTATGACGAGCACACAGGTTTTAATGTGCCGCAATTTAAAACCTATTGCCGTACCAAAGAGCAAGAGGCTTTAAAAGCAGGCCTGCAGGCAGATATTTGGGATATGAAAGCCGCTCATTCCATATTTGGAGCTTCCGAGGAAGCAGGGTATTTTGGTGGTAAAGGGTCTAATGGCTGGAAATTTATAGCATTAGCCAATTACCTTACCGATTTGTTCTTTACCACAAAGCGCAAATCTCCGTGCTACAGATTTACACCCTACGATACGCTGATGAAAGATGGTAAACTGGTACAACTTAATCAATTATTAAAAAGCCGTGATAGTGGCGCACAACAGTCGATGCTCAAATTTTTCATCCGCAAAATGCATTTAAAGGAAGACCAGTTTCAATGGGGCTAAAGCAAAATGAATCAAGTACAGACTCTTCCAGAACTATCAAAAATTCTAAACCCTGAAGCAGGGTACTTGTTGATACAATAATTAAAAGACAAAACTATGAACGATATAAAAAACAAAGTTGCACTAATAACAGGTGGTAGTAAGGGAATAGGGTACGGCATTGCAGAAGCTTTACTCAACAAAGGTTGCAAAGTGGCCATTACTAGCCGATCTCAGCAGGCAGCCGATGAAGCGGCTGAACACCTAGGTAATACCGATAACATTTTACCGCTTCAAGCTGATGTACGTAATATGGAAAGTCAGCAAAGCTGCGTGCAGCAAATAATTGATAAATGGGGGCAGCTAGATTTTGTGGTGGCCAATGCAGGTTTGGGACATTTCGCCAGCATTGCCGATTTAAGCGCAGCGCAGTGGAATGAGGTAATTGACACAAACCTTACCGGACCGTTTTATACCATTAAAGCTGCTTTAGAGTCATTGAAAAAGTCCAAAGGTTATTTCATAACTATTTCAAGTTTGGCAGGAACCAACTTTTTTGCAGGTGGTGCGGCCTACAATGCCAGCAAGTTTGGTTTAACCGGTTTTACGCAAGCCGTCATGCTTGATTTACGACATGAAGGCATCAACGTAAGCACCATTATGCCGGGCTCTGTAGCTACCCATTTCAACAACCATGAGCCTAGCGAAGCCGATGCCTGGAAAATACAAAAAGAAGATTTGGGCAAAATGGTAGTAGATTTATTTGAGATGGATCCCAGAACCCTGCCTAGTAAAATTGAAGTAAGACCCAGCCAGCCACCGAGTAAGTAATAAACACATTAAACTTTGTTACAAGAAACTTATTTACTCTTTTTAAAAGTGGACTTCTCAATTAATTGACAGGGATCTCGTTAGGCCAATTAATGTTGGATAGTAGTTGCAGCCAACTATTGAAGTTTCAAGTGCTGCTAATTCTTCCTTATTAGGTCCAAACTCAAGATGTGCTGGTTAAAATTATGAATTAGTCTGATCTCAGTATTGCTGAGATCAGACTATTATTTTGATTTAATGATACAAAGACTGATATTAAATTTGCACTATAGTAAGCTTGGAAGATGGAAGTTATTTTTTCTCTTTTTAACAACTATTATTATATATTTTTCAATTCTTATACCTGTTTTTCCGATTATTAAAGACTTTTTTAAAATTAATCCTTCTCTGGAAGAAAACACATCTGGTTATCTTTTTTTTGCTTTATGTATAGCTCCTATCTGGGAAGAGTTAATTTTTAGGCTTCCGTTAAACTTTAAGTCTTTTTCTATAATAATTAGTTTATCTTTAAGTACTATTCTTTTTATCGCATTAGATGAAATGATAGCTCGTGTTTGCCTGTCCTTCTTCATGTTATTTATCTTTGCTAATACATTCTTTCTTAAACGAAAATTAAATAGTAAAATATCGATAATATTGTCCGCTTTATTATTCGCTCTTCTGCATTCGGATAATTTTGACTATCAAAATCTTGCATTGTTTGCACTATCAATCCCAATTTTGTTGAGTTCTCAGTTTCTTGTGGGTATATTCTGTGGTGTTCTGAGAAAAAGCCATTTTCTCATGGCTATCTTATTTCATAGTGCCTATAATGCATCTTTAGCAATTACAGATATTATTTTGAAATAAAACTCGGAGAAAAAATTATAGACTAAACTTACTAGCATTTATGCATTCTTTTTCCAGTTACAAATAAATGGTGATATTTCCATAATTAACTACTATGGTAAATATAAAAACTTACGCTATATAACCTTCCCTACTTTATCATTAATGTTTTTGATCAGAAGGCTTATTACATAATAAATAATAAGTCGTCTCTTAGAAACTGAAAATATTTATAGCACTTGATAATATATAAAAAATCTATGGAAAACAGCGAGGTCTTGCTTATACTTAAGCGTTATATTATATATTGAAAGAACCACCTACTAAACAAAGCGCTCCATAAGAGTAACCAACATACTGCTAAACTCGAATATACCCTCAAAAAATAGGATTGACAGCCAAACCGATTTATACAATTACGAGACTCCATACAATATTAATTTTTGGAAATATTACAACGCACCACTTGAAACAGAAGAGGAAAAAATAATGAGAGACGAGATAGTTAAGGAATAGATTGGGATTTAATTAGTTTGCCAAAGGTGCCTATTATAACATGTGCAAAAACAGATACACCGGATTTATATTTTATTGTGCTGCATTTAAATTAAACTTTACACAGAGTGCATCGTTTAATGCATCAATGAAACATAGTACTATTTTTAAAACTTTGTCACCATTTTTTATTTTTTCAATCTTATGCTCTAATCCGCTACTGCTAAACATTAAGCCTCATCTTTAGATTCTTAATACTGAAGAATGGCCTCCAGCTTCTTCACTTATATAAATTATTAATGCAAAAAAAGCGAACCAACTATTCTAAATTATTTTCTATGAAGTACTTTACAGCATCCATCATTGCCTATTTGTCTCTAGCCGTCTGTAACAACATTCAGGCTCAAAATGCCACCGTTCTGCTTGACTACGAGCAATCGGAATTCAACGATGGCAGGGATTTACCGGCAGAAACCAATTTTAACCTCGTTGGCTCAATCAACGAAGAAATACGTATTGTTAAAATTACCATTTATGATGAATATGGTGATACTAATGATGATGCTCTTTACTCAAATACTTGGAAAAGAGGGCTTCAGAACGGGCAGAATCAATTTTTTATACCTGTTAACTATAAGTTGAGAGGTGGAGATGAGTATGATTTCCGGATTAGCTACTATAGAGAGGTGAACGGACAGGAACTTACAAATTTTAGGAATGAGTTATTCAGTTCACTCAATGCGTATATTGATCAGAATACCGATTTTGATAAAAAGCGAATAGAATTATTTAAAAGCGGAAGGAGTATGATTGAAGATATGAATTCTATTGTATACAGCGCATTTACTTATTATGAGAATTCCTCTTTTGTAGAATTTAAGGGGTTTTCAGATTTAGTTTTAGATAAGATTGACTTAATTTCAAAAAGCAATCAAAATAGGTTTTTAGGAAGGAAATCCAGCCAGCAACAGAATCTGGAACTCAAGACTAAAGAGTTGAACGAGTTAAAAATCAGAGTGCATAGTGAGGTGGTCGGGTTGATAAATGATAACCTTGCAATTATTGTCGATACCAAGTTCATTGATAATTATAGTGTAGAAAAAACCAGAAATCCTTTAGTGATTCATGGTGGTTATGGAGGCGCTTTTTTAGACGAAGATGTATCTCAAGACAACATTGCGAGCTCACCAATGCTGGGCTTAACAATTCCCCTGGGAAAGAAAGCATTTGCTTCAAAATTTTGGAGCAACTCCGCCATTATGGTGGGGGTATACTATAATAATTTTGATGGCACTAATGGTGTGGAGGTCACAGGGCCGGTTGTAAAAAGACCTATTTATGTGGGTTACGGTTATAAAATTTATCGATTCATACGATTATCGGCAGGTGTTACAGTTTTAGAAAATGATGCAGCCAACAGTACAATTACTGATTTATCAGATAATATTTATTTCAGACCATTTATTGGCATTACTGCAGATCTGAATTTATTTCTTGAATTGGCCAAATAATTTTACTCTGCAAAATATTAAATATGAAACTATTTTCTACCAGAATTTTTATTTCCATAATTTTCTTTTGCTTCACTATTGAAGCTACAGCTCAGCAAAATAGGAATTATTGGCGCGTTGGTGTAGGCGTTGGCAACCAATATATTGATGGTAAGCTTACCGGCAGCAATGATTTTCAGAAGGATGGCATTGCCACCTTAGATACGGATTTTTTAGTATATACCGGAGCGTTGGAATATATGCCCAGCCTTGCATGGGGCATTAAATTACAAGGTATTTCCAGTGCTTCATTTAATAAATTTGCTAATGCCGATCTACTTTTTACTTACTATACTGATAACCGCTCAGATTTTGACAGGGAGAGCTTTTTGGCACCATACGTTAACTTTGGGGTGGGTAATGATTTCATTAACGAAGAGTTGTATTTGCCACTCGGACTTGGCTTAAAATTTAGATTAGGCGATCGGTTTAATCTCAACCTGGAATACTCTGCTCGTAGTTATTTTGCTGCACTCGATAATAATTTTGACTTTAAAGAAGATGTAAGCGGCCTTGCTCAAGTATCTTTACATTTTAATTTTGGAAGTAGGGCCGATAATTTCAGAGCACCTACAATATATACTTCCGACAGCTACAATTACGTAGAAGACGTGCTACGACCGCTTTCCGCTGACTCCTTAAATAATCCACTGCTTATACAGTACAACGCAAAATTAGATACTTCGCGTCAGCAAAAGGAGGTAATTATACCAGTTAGCCCGGTAAAGCCTGCAAATAAGAAGAACAAGGTAGAAAAAGAGAACGAGAAACCTTATAGTATCACAATTATTAACAACAATAGTTTCACTATAACTGATACCCCAAATGGATACCAAATAATTAGCGACTCAGGCAAGGTAGTTGATAAAGCAAAAAAGGTGCAATCATTCGCTAAATCAGATACACTATTAATAAAACCTGATAGCTTGGATCTCAAATCTGACTCTACTTTTAATTTTAGGGACTCTCTTTTGCAGCGTAATGATTCCATTGTTTATAACAACGACTCATTGAGCAAAATGAGGGAAAAGCTACTAGTAAAAGATTCAAGTAGTAAAAAAACTGACTCCTTGAGCGCAGCCAGGGGAAATTCCTCCTTTCTACTGGGAGGTAGGAATAATGTTGCCGATTCCTCAACAACTGAGAAATCAGAGACTTCGAAGCTCTTAAGCAATAAATGATCGCAAAAGACTCGGCAGCAACATCGAAAAAGCAGGAATCTTCCTCAATAAGAGCTGATAAGAGGGACACGGCAAAAGTAAGTAATGGTAAAAGCATTTTATTAGGGAGTACCGCAGGCACAAGCACTGTTAGCAAAACTCAAAAAAATCACCTCTGCGCAAAATGGGATGCAGAAAAAAAGTTCAGCTGATTCAGCCGCTGTTGCAACAGACTCTTCAAGATTTACCGAGGTTCAAAAATCTGGTACAAAGCAACCGATACAAAATAAGGATAGTGCAAAAAATAGTCTGAATAGCGATACAACCCAGGCTTCTACTAATAGTTTGCTAATGAGTACATCTTCAGACAGCAACCCACAGAACGATAATGGAAAAGCTATTCGCCAAAAAGATGCTAGTACAAGAAACAAAGATGCAGTTCAGGTAAAGCCATCGACCGACAGCAGCAAAGATTCTAGTGATAGATCAAACAAGTATGAAAATGATGATTTCAATGATCAATCAGGGTCCGATAACCTGTTGGTTGCGCCAGTCATCAGCTCCGGTGATAACAAAGATTCTACTAATAGTAATGCCGATAAGTCAAAAGTGCAGCAAGATTCACTGCGATCTAATCCACCAAGCACCAGAAATTTAATGAGCACCGAAACCACATCGGCCCCGGCCAAAAAAGACAGCGCGAGCAAAAGTAGCACATCGCAGCAGGAAAGCGCTGAAATTGCCAGGCTAAAAAAGGAAATAGCCCAGCTAAAAGCGAATCAACGATCATTACAAAACAGTAAAACTAAGTCGACCGATAATAATCAGAAACAGGTAGTAGTGCGCGAAGTCCCTTCAGACAATAATAGTGCTAATCGACAAACGCAAAATAGGATCGATAATTTAAAACGTCAATTGGCAGATGAGCGCGCGAAAAATAACAGTGGCTTCCGGGCAAGTGGAGTAGCTATTGCACCATCCATTACAGGCTCTGATAATCAGCAGGAAGCAGAGAAAGATACAGTGGTGTTAGCGCCTGACTCAGTAGTAACCAGAAACATTCAGGATCTTGAAGCTAAGATTGACTCCCTCAGTAATGCATTGCAGAATTCATCTACCGAAAATGCAGATACCATCCCTGACGATAATTTCCAAAGTCAACAGCAAATTTTAGGGCTTCAGCTTCAACTGGAAGCACTTGAAAGGCAGATAAGTGAAAGAGAAGCTGTAGAAGATAGTGCAAAAGTAGATGATGAGAATTATGAGAAGCGCTTAAATGAGCTAAAGAGTACCAGCATCTTTTTTGACATCAGCCAAGCGCAAATTAGTGGTGAGGGCAAACTCAAACTAGATAACTTAATAATATTTTTGAAGGAAAATGAACAAACCCAAGTTTCCCTCAAAGGTTATACTGACCCAACAGGCAATGCTAAGAATAATATGATCCTATCAAAAAAACGTGCACAAGCGGTGAACGATTACTTTATTTCGAAGGAAATTGCATCTGCAAGAATTAGCATCGGATATATTGGAACCGATAACACCCTTGATTACAAAACCCTTGATTATTCCTATGGAAGAAGGGTGGAAGTAATATTAAAGTAGTGTTGGTTCAATTTTGTAATAAATTAGGCAGGGCAACTTTTCTGGAACCTATCTAGTTGCTGCTTGAGCCATGTAGGAAATCTCTAAACCGGACAACTAATCTAAAACCAGTCAGGTCTCGGTACTGTTAAATCATAAACTACATGATGCATCCGCCAAAATGCCATCTTATAAATATTATTGAAACGTCAATGATTACAACACCCTCAAATTATTTGCTGTTATTAACCAAAGATATACCTATCTTTGACTGTTAATAATCTTACAACTTAAACTATAATTCTTGAAGTTTACTGAATTTAATTTTCATCCCAGCCTGGCGGAAGGGCTTAGCATGATGAATTTTACGGAGGCTACTCCGATACAAACATCTGCCATTCCCATCATTTTAAATAACAAAGATATTATTGCCTGTGCACAGACAGGTACAGGAAAAACAGCCGCTTTTGTGCTGCCGGTATTGCATAAAATAGCCACGGCAGCACCTTCCAAAGAGGTAAATACGCTTATAATTGCCCCCACAAGGGAGCTGGCACAGCAAATAGACCAGCAAATTGAAGGTTTAAGCTATTTTACCAACGCCAGCTCAATAGCCATTTATGGCGGTGGCGATGGTGCCGCGTGGGAGCAGCAGAAAAAAGCCATTCGTGAAGGCGTAGATATAATTGTAGCCACACCGGGTAGGCTCATTTCACTACTCAATAGCGAAGCAACTAATTTAAGCCACGTGAAGCACCTTATTTTAGATGAGGCCGATAGAATGCTGGACATGGGTTTTTCCGATGACATAAAACGCATAGTGGGGCAGCTGCCAAAAGAGCGGCAGACCATATTGTTTTCGGCTACCATGCCTCCAAAAATTAAGAAGCTTGCCAAAGACATTCTGCATGAGCCTGAAGAGGTGATGCTCTCCATCTCAAAGCCTGCCGAGGCTATTTCGCAGAAAGCCTTTATGACGTACGATAACCAGAAAACTCCTCTCACCAAATTTTTGCTCAGCTCAGGCCGATACGAAACGGCTATTGTTTTTGCCGGAACAAAGGATAAAGTGAAGGAATTATCGAGAGAGCTTAAAGGTGTACCAATGTCTATTAAAAGTTTTCATAGCGATTTGGATCAACCTGAACGTGAGGAGATTATGCGAAATTTTAAAGCCAGAAAGGTACAGGTTTTAGTAGGCACCGATATTATTTCCCGAGGGATAGATGTAGAGAATATCAGCTTAGTAATTAATTATGATGTGCCGGGCGATGCCGAAGATTACGTGCACCGCGTGGGTAGAACGGCCAGAGCCGATACAAAAGGGGAGGCCATTACTTTCGTGAATTCTAAAGATGTAGAACGCTTTATGCGTATTGAAGAGTTAATAGAAAGAGATATTTCCAAAACCACCAGCCTGCCCAATCAATTAGGTGAGGGGCCGGAATATGTAAAATCTAAGTATGGAGGCAAACCTTCGGGCGGAGGTTCCAGAGGATTCAAAAAACGGCCTTTTAATAAAAGGAAGAAATAATTTACTACACCATTGAATGACTACATTTAAAGACTTAGGTGTTTCTGAAGGCCTTATAAAAGGACTCAACGAATTAAACATAAAGGAACCCACGGCTATTCAGGAGGCGGTGATACCTTATTTGTTGCAGCATAAGTCAGATTTGGTAGCGCAAGCTCAAACGGGCACCGGCAAAACCGCTGCTTTTGGAGTACCGTTGCTGGAAGCCGTAAATCCTAAATTAAATCACATTCAGGCTGTTATAATTGCTCCTACAAGGGAGCTGGCTCAACAAATTGATAAGCAGCTATTTAAGTTCACCAAATATACCGATAAAGTTTTTACTGAGTGCGTTTTTGGCGGAGAGCAGATTGATAAGCAAATAAGGGCGTTGCAACGGCCAACGCATATTGTAGTGGCTACACCCGGCCGGCTGGTCGATCTAATCCGAAGAAAAGCCATTGACATACGCCAGGCTAAAACTGTGGTGCTCGATGAAGCAGATGAAATGCTCAGCATGGGTTTTAAAAATGATTTAGAATTTATTCTGAAGACCCTGGTACATGAGAAACAAACATGGCTTTTTTCCGCTACCATACCTCAGCAGATAAAAATATTAATAAAAACGTTTCTTAAGCCGGATGCCAAGCATATACAAGTGCAGGGCAATCAATTAGTGAATGAAAAAATTGAGCATCAGTTCGTGCTTTGCGAAAAGTCTGATAAAGTTAATGTGTTACTTTATTTCCTTCAAGCACAGAAAGGCGAGCGCGGCATTATATTTTGTAACACCAAAGCTGCTGCCAGAGGGCTCCACGAAAATTTATCGGCACGGAAACTATCTGTGGGCATCATTGAAGGAGACATGCAACAAAAAGAGCGCGAAAAAATGCTCCGAGCGTTTACTTCCAAAAAAGTACAATTGTTAATTGCTACCGATGTGGCTGCCAGAGGAATTGATGTGGCCAATCTGGCTTTTGTGGTACATTACGAAATACCGAAGCAGATTGACTATTACATCCACAGAAGTGGGCGAACAGCACGGGCAGGAAACAGGGGCGTAAGCATGGCATTGACCACTAAATATGAGTTGGAGCTGATAAAGAAAATTGAAACTGAGGTTGGTGTTCATTTAAAGAAAGTACCCTACGCTTAAAAAGCATCCTAATGAGGAATATTCTGCTATTTATGCTTGCTACATCGGTGCTGATAAGCTGCTCCACAAAGGAAGAGCGCCAGCAAAAACTAATAGCCAAAAGCTTTGGCCTGATGGAGCAAGGGCAAACGGAAAAAGCAGTTGAACTGGCAGCGGATGCGGTAGAATTGGATATTCAAAATCCAATTGCCTGGAACGCCAAGGGTGTGGCGCTGTACAAAAATGGCAACATCTACGAAGCGGTATATGCCTACGAAAAAGCCATTTCATTAAAACCGGATTATACCAGAGCCTATTACAACCGCAGTAATGCCTTTTATTTGGCAGGAGAGTTTTATCGGGCACTCGATGATTTAGAGCCGGTGCTTAAAAGCTACGCAGATTCTGCATTCGTACACATGGCAAAAGGCTTATCGGAGGTAGGTTTGAAGCAATACGAACTGGCTAAAAGAAGCTTCAAAACGGCCGCAGCTTTGGATTCAGCCAATGCGGAAATATTCACGAACTTAGCAAGTGTCTTTTATTTTCAGGATAGCCTGAGTAAAGCTGATGAAATAGTACAGATTGCCATTAATCTCAACGATAAGGAAGCTAATGCATGGAACTTGTTGTCGCTCATTCAAACAGACCAAAATGAGTTGAACAAGGCTTTGGAGAGCATTAATGAGGCGGTAGCTATCGATAAATATCCAGCCATATTTTCTTAATAACCGGGGCTATATTTATACTCTATTGGGTAAATATGAATCCGCTGAACGTGATTTACGTCAGAGTATTTCTATAGATGAAAAAAATCCTTACGTCTATCGGAATTTAGCCGTACTCGCTTTAAAAAGGAGTGAGTATGAGACTGCGATTAAACAACTCAACATAGCACTAGATAAAAATGAGGAACTTCCGTTAGCAAATTATTATTTAGGTGAGGTTTACAGGGCACAAGAGAAGCTGGATGAAGCGTGCAAATATTACAAGATTTCAGCTGCATTAGATGAACCAAAAGGTGTAAATGCTGTAGCAGCAAATTGTAATTAGGTTTAACAATAAAAAGCTTTCCCCCTAATTTTTAGCAAAATAACACAAAGGCATCACAAAGTTTCATGAAGAAGGTTTATCGGTATTCTCTCTGTATAACTCTGTGCAGCAACCTTAGTGTACTCTGTGGTTTATTCTTCTTTTATCTTTTATCACAAGAACCACAAAGGTATCACAAAGTTTCATGAAGGAGGTTTATCGGTACTCACTCTGTGCAACTCTGTGCAGCAACCTTAGTGTACTCTGTGGTTTATTCTTCTTCTACTTTTCATCACAAGAAGCACAAAGGCATCACAAAGTTTCACGAAGAAGGTTTATCAGTATTCTCTCTATGTAACTCTGTACACCAACCACGTGCTCTATTGTTTATTCTTCTTTTATTTTTTACAAAGCGCTATAGTTTCACAAAGCAATTACCATGTTCAATAAGCCATACACAGTTGAAATATCCCGATAAAATTTCTATTTTTGCAGCTTATTAATCGTTTACGTTTCACAGAATATGTTTGATAATCTCAGTTATAAGTTAGACCGCGCATTTAAAACCTTAAAAGGGCAAGGCCAAATTACGGAAGTTAATGTGGCTACTACCATAAAGGAAATAAGAAGGGCTTTAGTTGATGCCGATGTAAACTTTAAAGTAGCCAAGGAAGTAACTGATAGAATAAAAGAAGAAGCACTAGGTAGGGACGTACTCATAGCTGTTTCACCGGGTCAGCTCCTAATTAAGATAACCCAGGAAGAGCTTTCCAAGCTAATGGGAGGGCAGCAGGAAGATATTACCTTATCCGGATCGCCCGCCACCATATTAATTTCAGGGCTTCAAGGGTCGGGTAAAACAACCTTTACCGGTAAGCTTGCCAGAAGACTAAAAGGACAAGGAAAGCAGGTGCTTTTGGTGGCCTGTGATATTTATCGTCCGGCAGCCATAGACCAGCTTAAAGTATTAGGTGAACAAATTGATGTAGAAGTTTTTGCTGAGCCTGAGAATAAGAATGCGCTGCAAATAGCCACTAATGGTGTAAAATATGCCAAGGACAATGGCAAAAGTGTAGTAATCATAGATACTGCAGGCCGTTTAGCGGTAGATGAGGAAATGATGCAGGAAATTGAGTCGCTCAAGAAAGCACTCAACCCATCAGAAACCTTGTTTGTGGTAGATTCCATGACAGGGCAGGATGCCGTAAACACCGCCAAGACTTTTAATGAAAGACTTAATTTCGATGGTGTAGTGCTCACCAAATTAGATGGTGATACCCGTGGTGGTGCGGCATTATCTATAAGAAACGTGGTAGATAAGCCCATAAAGTTCGTCAGCACCGGGGAGAAGATGGAAGCCATTGACCTGTTCTATCCCGATAGGATGGCACAGCGAATTTTGGGGATGGGTGATGTGGTCTCATTAGTAGAGAAAGCCCAAGAGACATTTGATGAAGAGGAAGCCAGCAGACTTTCCAAAAAAATTAGAAAAAATCAGTTTGACTTTGAAGATTTCCTGTCGCAGCTCCAGCAGATTAAGAAGATGGGTAACATCAAAGACTTGCTCGGCATGTTACCCGGCATGGGCAAGCAAATTAAAGATTTAGATATTGATGATGATGCATTTAAGCCTGTAGAAGCAATTATTCGCTCCATGACACCCAATGAACGTCACAATCCGGAACTAATGAACGGTAGCCGAAAACAGCGTATTGCAAAAGGTAGTGGCACCTCCGTTCAGGAAATTAATAACTTGCTAAAGCAATTCAAAGACATGCGCAAAATGATGAAAACCATGAACAAATTAAGCGGAAGCAAAAGAGGATTGGCCGGTTTCAATCCTTTTGGTAAGTAAAACTTGATTACTCCCAATGGTAATAAATACACCTAAATTGACCTAACTCCTCGTATTTATCATCGTACAATTAATGCAGTAAAACCTTTAGTTGCAGTTGTGGATTATCTTAACAAATATCAGAAGGTTTAGAGTTTGGTACAGAGTGAATCAAAATGTAATTTTTTTTCTGAACTAATTAAATTAAAAATATGGCATCAGGTTTTTTTGCTCTATTCGATGACATTGCAGTATTAATGGATGATGTGGCTGCTATGAGTAAAGTTGCCACAAAAAGAACCGCAGGTATTTTAGCCGATGACTTAGCCGTAAATGCTGAAAAAGCTTCCGGCTTCGTCTCCTCCAGAGAGCTGCCGGTGCTATGGAAAATTACCAAAGGATCTTTTCTGAATAAAATAATAATTCTTCCTGTTGTCTTTATTTTAAGCGCCTTTCTTCCTGTAGTGATTGTTCCTATCCTCTTGGCGGGAGGGGTGTACTTAGCTTATGAAGGAGCCGAGAAAATCTACGAATACGTATTTCATAGAAAGGATACCAAAGTCATTGCTTCAATAAAAAAAATGAGCCAAGAAGAAGCCAACATTTATGAAAAGAAGAAGATAAAGTCTGCAATAATTGTAGATTTCATTCTATCCGCAGAAATTATTATTATTGCTTTAGGTACGGTAGTTGATGAACCACTGCAAATAAGAATTATAGTGGTCACGATTGTTGCAATTATAGCCACAATTGGAGTTTATGGTCTTGTGGGTTTATTGGTCAGAATGGATGATTTCGGATATAAACTAATAGCAGCAGGCGAGAAGAAATCCGGTGTCATAAAAGGCATAGGAACAGCTTTGGTGAAAACTTTACCCTTTTTGATAAGAGGATTAGCCGTTATAGGAACACTTGCCATGATATTAGTGGCCGGGGGAATTTTTTCTCATAATATACACTACATGGAAGAGCTTGTGCAGAACCTAGAACCTATTGCGCCAGTTATTTTGATCGAATTTATAATAGGTTTATTGGTAGGTATAATTTCCTTGATTATTTTCAAAGTGTTTATGAAAATTAAAGGGAGCAAAGAGTCATAAGAGTATTAATTATAACCACCGTTCCATGACTCTCCCAAAATACCAATGCTACGGCAAGTGACACGATGGTAATTTGGCAGTAGCGGCAAACAAAGCGTTTGATTAATCATTTTCGGGGTTAAGATGACTTGACCTTGAATCGATCATTTGCAGAACTAACCTTTGACAGAGAGATAAAGCATGAGCATACATTTTACTCAAAGGGAAAGCAATCAATGCAGGGCCTAAGAAGCTGGATTGTGCTTAACCTTGCAAAGCTTTCCAACCCGATTTCGTAAAAGGCCACTTAGGTACAGTATTCATTATTTTAATGTCCTCTAAAAACGAAGTCTCCTCGTCCAAAAACTTAAAAAGCTGCTTCAAGTCGTTGTTCTCATAAAGGCATTTAAAAGCCTCTTTACCTGTAGCATAACCGCTGGCAATAACGTTAATAAGTACCTTATCGTAAAATCGATGCTTTTTGGAATATCTATATTCAAAATCATCATTACTGGAAAGTAATTGCTTTACAATATAATCTGAATGTTGTTGATTTCGCATAAAGGAATAACCCGTACTAGCCTTTACCACTCCCGCTAACGTACCAATAGGTACACGATTTTTTATGCGCTTTTCCTGAAGGGCAGTTGTCATAGGGATTCTGTTAAACTCAACTTCTTCAATCACATAGCTAGCCGAACCATAATTTGTCTGTATGTAAGCCTTAAGTTCGGTCTCATATTGTGCCTTTGTTAATAGGGTAGCACTAAAAACGGTATATTCTATCAAGGCAGTATTTTCCGTTTCGGGTAGTACATAGGCAAATGTCAAGCTTTTATCTTGTTGTGGCACATTTAAATCCATATAAACGAAAGTGCTCGGATCAAACATGGGTTGCTCAAAGCGTACTTTATAACCTAAAAAATGTTGCCACAGAAAGTTGTCTTTTATTGTGCTATCTGATAGAAGACCCGGTAAATCATCCGCATAAAAATGTGATTTAAAAAAATAGGAACCATAACGTAGTGTACCTATTGGCGTTGTCACAGTTTGCTTTGTAGGATCATCCGTAATAATTTCAGTAACCAACCAGTCAATACAATTGGCTTCAGTGAGTGCCTTCTTAATAAAGTTATAATAATCTATGCCATTAATGGAGACATATTGGTAGGGCGCCAGCAGCTCTTCTTTTTCGAGGGTGCCAGTCAGCACAGTGGCTTTTTCCCATCGATTACTGATAGGTAAATTGGTTAACTCAAGTACATTATTACTCCAGAAAGACCATGTTCTATCGTTCTCGCTTTTGGTGGAGGGGTCTATAAGGAGCAGCATTTTACCTTCAAGCAAGCCGGATTTGAACAACTTATAAGCCAAGGTGAGCCCTGCGAGTCCTGCGCCACCAATAATATAATCATACTTGCTGCTTGATAGGGTATTAATAAACTTCAATTAATTACATTTTAGTTTTTATGCTTTATTATAAAACTCCATTCGATATTATGAAATTATTATCTAAGTGAACATGTTTAAACAACTTTAATTTGCCAGTTTGTCAAATATTTAGGAATTTGCGTTGTTTATTACATGTAATAAAGCGTATAACACAAGTACAAGAATAGGGTTTTGCGAATAGATTATAAGAAAACGTACATCACATTATTAGTAGTAGCGCTCGCATTTGCAGGCGCTGCTTTCTATACCACTTCAGAAGTTAAATTTGTGCAGGAGAGCGATGCTAACTCACTGACCCAGCTCAGGTTTTTGGATTTACAACCGGTTAGTCCGGCACCTGTTATGGAAGCTGCCGACACAAATGCCGTGTTTGATGCAATAATAGAACAATTTCTTGATCGCTGGTCCATTAAGGGAGCATCTGTAGCGGTAATGAAAGATAATAAGCTCATTTTTTCTAAAGGCTACGGTTTTGCAGACCTCGACATGGGAGAGGAAATGGATACTCACCACATGTTACGTATTGCCAGCGTATCTAAACTTATAACCGCTATTGGCATAATGAAATTGGTTGAGCAAGGCAAGCTGTATTTGAATGACACCATATTTGGTTCTACAGGGATTCTGTCTGAATATCAATATTTTAAAGACGAAAAGCATAAAAATATTACTGTAAAAGATTTATTAAATCACAGAGGCGGATGGAGCTGGCGCGATGGCGATTTTATGTTTCAAGCACCTAAAATACAACGGATTATGGGTTTGCCCGGCTCGCCAACCGCGCATGATATTATAGAATTTGTACTCCGGAAAAGAAGGCTGCGTTACGAACCGGGTACCCAATATGCCTATTCAAATTTTGGCTACATGTTACTGGGAGAAATTATAAAAGAGACAACAGGTAACAGTTATGAGCAGTATATTAAGCAGGAGATTCTAGAACCCAATGGTATTAAAGGTATGCACTTAGCAGGAAACTATGAGTGGGATAGATTGTCTTTTGAGTCTCGTTATTACGATTATCCTACTGCTTACAAGTACCCGTCTTTTGATGGTAACTATGAAGATGTACCAAAACCTTATGGGGGTAGTGATATTAAAACCCTTGGTGCAGCCGGTGGCTGGATTGCCAATGCTTCGCAGCTGGTAAAGCTTGTTGCACTAATAGACCCTACTTATAAATATGGCACGGTTCTTTCTACCGAAAGTATTGATTTAATGCTAGGTTGTGGCGAATATAGAGATGCCTACGGATGGAAAGATATTGATGGAGAGGATTGGTTAAGAACCGGTACATTGGCAGGCAGCTCCAGTGTTATATTTAGAAGAGGTGATGGCTTTACTTATGCGGTAATTTTAAATTCAAGTGTATGGATGGGCTATAAGTTTAATGAGTACATACAGGGGATGATGGATGAGTCAATTCTCACTTTAAAACATGAAAATGCGCATGATTATTTTTGGCAAAATACACCTAAAAGAAGGTTGCTGCCAACTACTCTTTAAACCGCTTATCAAATTTTTTTGCACAATATGTGTTACATTAAGTTGTTAAGTAAAATTGTGTGTTAAAAGAAACTACAGTAATACAATAATTGGTACCTATGAAAAGAATTTGTCTATATAGTATTCTATTTATTTTTAGCCTTCAAGGCTTCAGCCAAACTAATAATTCCAAGCTTGCCAAGCTTTCTCCCACCAAGGAAGAATCTATGGAAGCACGTTTGGTAGCCGGCTTGTTATCGCAATACCACTATGAGAAGACTCCTATTGATGATGAGCTTTCGGAAATTATTTACAGCACGTTTATTACAACACTTGACGCCAACAAGCATTATTTTTTAAAAGAAGACATGGCGTACCTTGAGCGTTACAAGGATAGACTTGACGACCACATTAAACTGGGATACCTTTTATCAGCTTATGAAATATTTAATAAGTTCAGACAGCGGTTTGGGGAGCGCATCCATTTTATAGAGAATGAGCTTGATTTTAATTTTGATTACACACAAGATGAATACCTTGTTATAGATGACGACTCACTTGCTTGGGCAGCCAATACAGAGCAGTTGAACGACAGATGGCGTAAAATTATCAAAAGTCAGGCGCTAGACCTCAAACTTGACGACAAATCTGACACAGCTATAGTTACTGATTTAAAGAAGCGGTACAGCAGACTGGCAGAAACCATTACCGATTATGAGGGAAGGGATGTTTTTCAGCTGTATATGAACACTTTTGCTGAAAGTTTTGACCCTCACACTAATTATTTTTCGCCCATTACCTCAGAGAATTTTCAGATTAGAATGAGCCAATCACTGGAAGGTATTGGCGCCACACTCACCTTGCAGAATGATTACACCAGAGTAGCCAGCGTTGTACCCGGTGGCCCCGCATTTGTATCAAAACTAATTAACACCGATGATAGAATACTAGCCGTTGCACAAGGCGTTAAAGGTGAATTTGTAAATGTAATTGGCTGGCGGTTAGATGATGTGGTACAACTCATTAGAGGCCCAAAGGGTACAATTGTGCGTTTAAAAATTGTAAAAGCGGGCAAGTCTGTTTCTTCTTCATTACCGGAGGAGATATCGCTAGTGCGTGATAAAATAAAACTGGACAACCAAGTGCCTATTGGCGAGGTGAGAAATGTATACCGCGATGGCGTAGCATACAATATAGGTGTTATTACCATTCCTTCATTTTATATGGAGTTTGAAGCATATCAAAAGGGCGATGAATACGGCAGTACCACCCGAGATGTACAGAAAATATTGGCGGATTTTAAGGAGAAGCAGGTAGATGGTATTGTGGTTGATTTAAGAAGCAATGGCGGAGGATCACTGCAAGAGGCCATTGACCTTAGCGGTTTGTTTATTGAAAAAGGACCGATAGTACAAATAAGAAATACTGATGGATCCGTTGAGCTAGGTGAGGATAAAGACCCTGAAATGGTTTATGATGGCCCTATGACTGTCTTAACAAATAGGTTCAGTGCCTCTGCATCAGAAATATTTTCAGGAGCGTTGAAGGACTATAACAGAGGTGTGCTCGTTGGAGAAACTACTTTTGGCAAGGGAACCGTGCAAAATCTGATTTCCCTGAATCAATTTGTACCTAAAGTAGACGATAAATTAGGACAAGTAAAATTAACGCTTGCCAAATATTACAGGGTAAATGGTAGCAGCACCCAGCATAAAGGTGTAATCCCTGATATAAGAATGCCTTCGCCATTTGAAGCCGGAGAGTTTGGGGAAAGTTCCTATAAACGTGCTATGGTATGGGATGAAATACCCGGAACAAAGTATACCCCGACAAATTTTGTGAGCGATGAAATTAGAAACGAATTAAATGCAAGGTATAGAGCACGGTTAAAGGAGGCATCATACCTTAAAAATTTAGCAGCTGATGTGGAAGAATCTTTAGTGAACCAAAAAAAGCATGAGTTGAGCCTTAATTACGAAAAACGGAAGCAGGAAAATGAGGAAGCTCTGACAAGACGCAATGCATCACGCAGCATGAATGCCTCTATTAAAGAAAGTGACGGGGAGGATAAAAAGATTAATTCCGATGCCGACATAACAGATCCGTACCTGCGAGAGTCTATTGTGGTCTTAGCCGATTTAATCGCTTTGGGCATAGGATAGGTGAGATAAAATGGTAAATGTATATTGGGTAGTTAGAGATTGGTTATTTATTGGGAATTGAATATAGACTCTAAAGTATTAGTATCAAATTCGCCCTTTGCACCTCATAAATCATCAATCGCAAATCATCAATCGTAATTCATCAATCATCATTTTCGCAGTCTGATGCAGTATTTTACGCTTTCTTTTAGCATACAGAAAGGTTAAATCTTTTATATTCTCATTCGGTTTAGGTTTTATTTTTATCTTAGCAGTCTACTACAAAAGCTCTGCTATGTTTAAGCGTCTCTCTTATCTGCTCATACTATTTTCTGTTTTTGCGTGCTCTAAAAATGACAGCCCTGAAACGGAGCAACTATCTAACGTTGCTCAGTTTTCACAATATGTGAGTAGCGTTAGTGCCGGTATTATTTCCAAAACCGAACCAATTATCATCACTTTCAATACCGAAATTGAAGATGCAAAGATAGGAGAGGAGGCAGCCGGCAATATCTATGATGTCAGTCCTAGTGTTAATATAAAAGCAATTTGGCAATCAAAATCGGTCCTATTGCTTGAGCCTGAACACTATTTGGAGAGTGGTAAAACCTATGAAATCAGCATTGCACTTAACAAGCTTTTTAAATTGGAGAAAGATTTCCCCAAAACATTCACCTTTCCCATTCAAACTATACCGCTAAGCTATGCGGTAGCATTTGACAACTTAGTAAATGCCAGCAATACAGATTATACTATGGTACAGTATAAAGGAAACATTACCACATCCGACTGGGTGGAAAATGAAGCAGTTGTTAAGATGATTCAAGCTTCTCATAAGGGAAAATCACTTGACATCAGCTTTCTACATAGCGATCACCAGAAAAGGCACACTTTCCTTATTAATGGCATTGAAAGACAAAAGGATGACACCAAATTAGCTGTAGAATGGACCGGTGAGCCATTAGAAATAAGTGAGGAAGGAAAAATTGAATTGGATATTCCCTCTAAAGACAGTTTCGAGGTTTTATCGGCCACAGTAGAAAGAGCAGGTGCGCCTTACATAAAACTTGTTTTTTCCGATCCAATTAACCCTAATCAGGTACTGGAAGATGCTTTGAAAGTAAGAGGGTATAATTTACGAACCACCGCAGAACACAACATAATAAAAATATACGCCCTTGGAAATGATTTTAGTGGCAAGCTAGCAGTAGAGGTGCTCTCCAACCTCAAGAATAGCAGAGGGTTAGGTCTTGATAAATCTGCCGCATTTAAATTACAGGTAAGCTCCTACAAACCGGAAGTGCAAACATTGGCGGGTAATGGTTACATCATTCCGTCCAGCAATAAACTGGCTTTGCCGCTTAAGGTAGTGGGTATAAAAGCACTTGAAGTAACTGTAGTGCGCATATTCCCTAATAATATTCACCAATATTTTCAGAATAACAGCTTAGGAGGCTCTTATAATTTGCGAATGGTGGGTCGCCCGGTGGTAAAAAAGGTGATTCCTTTGATAAAGGCCGGAATTACTGATTATTATAGCTGGAGTACCATATCCTTAGATTTATCAGACATTTTTGAAGTAGAAAAAGGTGCTATTTACCAAGTGCAGGTAGGTTTTAGCAAAGAAATGGCTGTTTACAATTGCGAGGGTATGAGTGCCGAAAAGCAAATTGCTGAGAGCAGCGAAAACCCAAAAACATTAGATTGGGACGATACCTACGATTACTACTATGGTGACTATGACTGGAATGAGCGTGACAATCCGTGCCATGCCATGTATTACCGACAAAACAGAGACGTAAAGCAAATACTTTTTGCCTCAGATATTGGACTAACCGCAAAGCTAGCCGAAAACCAGCAATTACATATACTCACAACCGACTTAGTAAGCTCCTCAGCGCTTTCCGATGCTGAAGTAAAAATTTATGACTACCAAAATCAACTAATTGCCGAAGGTAAAACCAATGCCAACGGTATGCTTAGAATGGATATGAATCGTGAACCATTTCTGGCAGTAGCAGCTAAAAGTGGTCAAAAGGCTTATCTCAAACTCCAAGATGGCGAAGCTTTATCACTCAGCAACTTTGACGTTTCCGGAGCACAGGCCAAAGAAGGACTAAAAGGATTTATTTATGGGGAAAGAGGCGTTTGGAGGCCCGGTGATACCTTACACCTAAATTTTGTATTGGAAGATCAGTTTAAAAAAATTGCCGGAGGGAGTCCTGTATTTATGGAGCTATATACTCCTCAAGGTCAGCTGTTTACAACTATAAAACCACAACAGAAAAAAGGGCCAATTTATTACTTTGAGCCGTATACTAACGTAGAATCACCAACGGGTAATTGGCTATGTAAAATTCATGCCGGAGGTACCACGTTTGATAAGAATATTAAGATTGAAACGGTAAAGCCTAATAGATTAAAAATTGATTTAACTTTTAATGACAAATTACTTCGGCAGGGACAGGCTAACAATGCCAACTTAGCCGTGCGCTGGTTGCATGGCGCTACAGCAAGAAATTTAGATGCTAAGTTTGAAATGAGTGCTTCTGCTACTGCTACTAAATTCGAGGCCTTTGAGGCTTATGAGTTTGACGACCAGGCAAAAGAATATTACAGCGCCAAACAAACTATTTTTGAAAGTAAAATTGACAACGAAGGCAATGCACGCTTCCCTGTAAAGGTAGAAAATACGAATGAAGCACCGGGCATGCTTAATTTACGCTTTAGTGGTAAAGTATTTGAAGAAGGTGGTGATTTTAGCATTGCTTCGGCCAACGTAAAATACTCGCCCTATAAGAGTTATGTCGGTGTAAATATACCATCTACGGAAGAGGATAGCAGCGTGCCTTTGATGTATACCGGAAAAGACAACACCTTACAATTTGCTGCTGTTAATGAGGAAGGGAAAGTCTTAGCCAACAAGAGGTTGAAAGTGGAAGTGTATAAATTAAGCTGGCGTTGGTGGTGGGATTACGGCAGAGAAAACATTAGCAATTATGTGAGCAGCAGTTACAATAAGCCTATTAGTACCTACACCATCACCACTAATGAAAAAGGTAAAGCCAGCAAGTCAATCAATATTAGTAATGATAATTGGGGGCGCTATTACATCCGTGTAAAAGACAATGAATCGGGCCATAGTAGTGGGCAAATCGCTTATTTCCGCAGATCCGATTGGTATGGTACCATGGCCAAGGCAATGGGAGGGGCAGATTTATTAAACTTCAGCCTAAGTACCAGTGCAGCAAAGACCGGAGAAAGCGTTCAGGTAACTATACCGGGAGGGAAAAGTGGCCATGCATATATCTCTTTAGAAACCGGCAAGGCTGTTTTGGAGGAGCATTATATTCCTTTAGAGGGAGAACAGACTGTTTTTGAGTTTGAGCTCACCGAAAAAATGACCCCGAATGTATATGTCCATGTGGCCGTAATACAGCCGCACGATCAGCAGTATAACGATCTACCGCTTCGGCTCTATGGCGTAAGAAATGTAATGGTGGAAGATGCAGGAACCAAGCTGAATCCGGAATTAAAAATACCAAAGAATGCCCAGCCGGGGGAAACCATCAGCTTGCAAGTGAGCGAGCAACATGATAGACCAATGGCCTATACCATCGCGCTGGTGGATGAAGGTTTACTGGGACTTACCAATTATAAAACTCCGGCACCATGGCAGCATTTCTACCAGCGTGAGGCACTTGGTGTTAAAACCTGGGATATGTTTGAGGATGTGATGAGCGCTTTTACCGGCAAATATGGTAAACTGCTGGCTGTAGGCGGTGATGAATCCGGCCCGCTAGAAGAAAAAAGTGAAAGCAGATTTAAACCTGTAGTTGGCTTTTTAGGCCCCTTTTATATTGATAAAGGCAAGAAAGCGAAGCATGAATATACCATACCGCAGTACATTGGCGAGTTAAGAGTAATGCTGATTGCTGCCAGCAACGATGGCAGGTATGGTTCCACAGCTGCTGCTTTGGCCATAAACCAACCTTTAATGATGTTAGCTACTTTGCCAAGAGTGATTGGTCCGGGAGAAATTACCCAAATGCCTGTTACTATCTTTGCAAAAGATAAATCCATAAAAGATGCTACGGTAACGGTAAAAACCACAGGAAAATTAAAGGTAGAAGGTAACGCCACCAAACAAGTAAGCATTAGTGGTGGCAGGGAGCAAATTATTTATTTCCCTGTAAGGGCGGATAAAGCACTTGGGGGCGGAAAGGTACTCATTACCGCTAAATCCGGTAAAAACGAAGCAATTTATGAAGTGGATATGCAAGTTCGCCCATCCAACCCTGTTATGCTGGCCATGGCCGATAAGCTTTTGGAAGCAGGGCAAAACTGGAAGCTTGATTACAATCCACTAGGCATGCTCAATACTAACGAAGCTGTGCTGGAACTATCCACCTTGCCGGCTCTTAACCTGGAGCAGCGGACAGATTTTCTCATCCGTTATCCGCATGGTTGTTTGGAGCAAACTACTTCATCTGTATTTGCGCAACTGTTTTTGTCTGATTTATTATCGCTTAGGCAGGAACGAAAGTATGAGATACAGCAAAATATCAATGCTGCCATAAGCAGATTGAGAAACTTTCAAACATCAGATGGAGGGCTGGCTTATTGGCCGGGACAACTCACATCAAATGAGTGGGGAACAAATTATGCTTATCATTTCTTATTATTGGCTAAAGAAAGAGGGCTATGAAGTACCAACTGATATGACGCAGAATCTGAAACGTTTTCAGACAAGGCTGGCCAATGAGTGGGTTAACAATGCTTCAGGGTACCGAAGGGCTGATTTAACGCAAGCGTACAGGCTATATACGTTGGCACTTAGCGGCTTCACCGGCCAATGTCAGCCATGAATAGAATGCGCGAAGTAGGTAGTTTAAGCACACAAGCGCGCTGGATGCTCGCCAATGCCTATGCCATGTCCGGCCACACTGATGTAGGCGAACAGTTGGTGAATAATACCACTAAAACCATCGAATCGTATCGCGAATTGGGTGGCACATTCGGCTCTTCCGTACGAGATGAAGCCATAATTATGGAAACCTTGGTGAGGCTAGGCAAAAGAAATGAAGCTTTTGAAATGCTCAATAGATTGGCCAGATCATTGGGGGATGCCGACCAATGGCTAAGTACGCAAACAACGGCTTACTG
Source organism: uncultured Cytophagales bacterium (assembly GCA_963832285.1). GTDB lineage: Bacteria > Bacteroidota > Bacteroidia > Cytophagales > Cyclobacteriaceae > Marivirga. Next base: position 1,025,134 of record CAWHTP010000008.1, on the reverse strand, counting down.
CTTAATTGCTGTGGCAGCTTATACTGAAGATTTCCCATCGGCTTCAAGCCTTAAAGCAAATGTGGTAATCAATGGGCAAGAGCATAGCATACAAACGAATGGCTATTTTGCAAAGCATCAACTTATAAAGCCCGATGAAAAAGCGTCTATTTCGGTCTCTAATGAAATTGACGCGCCTATTTATGCGCGTTTAATCCGTCAGGGCATCCCGATGGAAGGTATAGAGTTGCCGAATAATAGCAGTTTAACTATTGAGGTGAAATATTACGATAGCCAAGATGCTGAATTTAATATTGAGGACATTAAGCAAGGTACGGACTTTAAAGCCATTGTAACTGTCAGCAACCCGGGGACACGCGGTTCGTTGGAACAGCTGGCGCTTACGCAAATTTTTCCTTCGGGATGGGAGATACTCAATAGCAGGTTAACAGGAGGTGCAGCGCCAAAGGATGGTGCCACCTATAAGGACATAAGGGATGATAGGGTGCTGACTTATTTCGATTTGAATGCCGGAAAGAGCAAACGCTTTGAAGTGAATTTGAATGCTGCCTATCAAGGGAAGTATTACCTCCCTGCGGTGCAAGCCGAGGCCATGTATGATAAGAGTATTTATGCTTCTGTTGGTGGCAAATGGGTGGAAGTACGTAAGTAATTTTGCTTATAATAACGAGATTGCTTCACTGCTTCCTTATCTGCACCGATAGCAATCGGGGTGAGCGTTCGCAGAGACCAGTATTTAAGTATGTGGTTGAATGGCTACTGTTTAAAAAACACGTCTCTCCGATATTGGTCATTGCGTTTCTCCAGTATTGGTCATTGCGAGGTACGAAGCAATCTCTTTCACAGATTTGATTAAATATGAGTTTGTAAAAAAATGATTCATAGGGACACGAACCATGGAAAAAAGAGATAAATGAGCGTTCGCAGAGACCAGTATTTAAGTATGTGGTTGAATGGCTACTGTTTAAAAAACACCTCTCTCCGATATTGGTCATTGCGTTTCTCCAGTATTGGTCATTGCGAGGTACGAAGCAATCTCTTTCACAGATTTGATAAAACATGGGTTTGTAAAAAATGATGTATGCGGACACGAACCATGAAGAAAGAGATAAATGAGCATTCGCAGAGACCAGTATTTAAGTATGTGGTTGAATGGCTACTGTTTAAAAACACGTCTCTCCGATATTGGTCATTGCGAGGTACGAAGCAATCTGTTTCACTGATTTGATGAAACATGGGTTTGTAAAAAATGATTCATGGGGACACGAACCATGGAGAAAGAGATAAATGAGCATTCGCAGAGACCAGTATTTAAGTATGTGGTTAAATGGCTACTGTTTAAAAACACGTCTCTCCGAGTATTGGTCATTGCGAGGTACGAAGCAATCTGTTTCACTGATTTGATGAAACATGGACTAAATTATGATTCGTGGGGTAAAAACCATGGCATGTGGGACACTCAGCATAAAAGGCTGTTGCAAGGTAGCAATCTTGCTTACTAATAACCAATTGCTCACTTCCTTATCTGCCCAATATCTATCGGGGGAGCGTTCGCAATTACCAGAACTGATTAAATACTAGACCTATTTAAATTCAAAAACGACTTAAAAACCTTGTTTAAAAAGCAAACAACAAGCAAAAAAGGCATCATTATAGCAGCGGGAGTACTGCTGCTTATACTGGTCTGTACTATTTTGGCCATTGCCGGCAAAAGTGGTGGACAAGCCACTTTCCACCGTGCTTTTCTCCTCAGAAAATAAGCTGATGGGTGCCGTGCTGGCAGCCGATGAGCAGTGGAGATTTCCGGAGATAGACAGCTTGCCTTTCCGCTATGAAACGGCTCTTTTGAGTTTTGAGGATGCTTATTTCTATCGCCATCCGGGTGTAAACCCTGTATCTTTATTTAAAGCATTGTGGGCCAACATAAAAGCAGGCAAAGTGGTGAGCGGAGGGAGCACCATTACCATGCAGCTGGCACGGATGGCCAGCGGTAATCAGGCACGTACTTTTTGGCAGAAGCTAAAAGAAATGGTGTTAGCCTTACGCTATGAGGCACAATTAACTAAAAATGAGATTCTAAAACTTTACACCACGCACGCACCTTTTGGCGGTAACATTGAGGGAATTAATGCCGCTAGCTACCGTTATTTCGGCCGTGCACCCAAGGCGCTTTCATGGGCTGAAGCAGCTCTTTTAGCTGTTTTACCCAATGATCCGGCTATGCTATTTCCCGGCAGTAACAATGAGCAGCTTGTGGCCAAGCGCAATAAACTGCTTGGGAAACTGCTGCATGAAAACCATATCGACAGCCTGAGCTACCGCTTAGCCATTAAAGAAGCTATACCGGAAAAGCAGCTTTTATTCCCCAAAATAGCGCAGCATTTACTTTTTCATCTACATAAGAAAGACAAAGGCAGAAAATATGTATCTACTGTGGATATGAGTTTACAGCAAAGGGCAGGAGTGATGCTTAACAGGTACGTGCAGCAGCTAAAAGCCAACCAAATACACAATGCCTGTGCATTGATATTGGACTGGCAAACGCAAGAAGTAAAAGCTTACATTGGCAATGCTAATACGGGTACATTACACGATGAAGCAGTTGACATAGTGCAATCGGTGCGGAGCCCGGGGAGCTTGCTCAAGCCATTACTTTATGCCCATGCAATTAATGAAGGTATTATTAGTCCGCAGCAGCTGTTATATGATATTCCAATATTTTATGAGGGATTCAGCCCTAAGAATTTTGACCATCAATATTATGGAGGCGTAAAAGCAGATGAGGCCTTGGCACGGTCGCTTAATATCCCTTTTGTAAATTTATTGAGGGATTTTGGCGTGGCGCCTTTTTACGATCGGCTGCAAGCCATGGGTTATAAAAGTTTGCAGCATAATCCTGCACATTACGGACTGAGTTTGATTTTAGGCGGGGCAGAAGTGAGCCCTTGGGAAGTGGCTTTATTGTATAGTAAACTAGTAAAAGGCGCTATCAGCAATACTTCAAATAATGAATTACAACTAACAGTAAATCAGCATATTAAAGCATCTGACAATATACTGAGTGCAGGCACATCGTGGCTGACCTTAAAAGCGATGAAGGAAGTGATACGACCGGGTGAAGAACACGGCTGGGAGCGCTTTACCGGCTCGCAGGAAGTAGCATGGAAAACAGGCACGAGCTTTGGCTTTCGCGATGCTTGGGCTGTGGGCATAAACCAGCGCTATTTGGTGGTGGTTTGGGTTGGTAATGCCGATGGTGAAGGCAGGCCGGGGCTGGTTGGTGTAAGAGCAGCTGCACCGCTCATGTTCCAATTAATGGCACTGCTTAAAAACGATGGTGCAACAGACTTTAATATGCCCATGGCTGACCTGAAAACTGCCAGAATTTGTGAAGAGAGCGGTTACTTGGCTGCTGAAGATTGCCCGAAGCATACATTAAAATACATCAACAAAAGCAAAAAGCTCTTGGAGAAATGTCTTTTTCATAAAAAGGTATATCTCTCTGAAGATAAGCAATTTATAGTCAATGCAAGCTGCTATCCTTTATATAAGGCGCAGGCAGCGGTGTATTTCGATTTACCCCCTGCAGTAGCTTATTTCTACAAACCACATCATGCTAACTTTAAAGAAAAGCCTCCCTTGCTGGCAGCTTGCCAATCCGCAGAAAAACCAATGGAGATGATTTACCCGCGCCATCAAACCAGCATACTCATCCCCAAGGAAATAGATGGACAGGAGGGACGTGCCATATTTGAATTGGCACATCAGCAAAAAGACGCTACTGTTTTTTGGTATGTGGATAATAACTTTGTGGGGAAAACCATCGAAAAACATCAAATAGCTATAAATGAAGCGGTTGGGGCACATCAATTATATGTGGTGGATGAAGCCGGGCATTACCTCAGCTTTGATTTTGAGGTGGTAACAAAGAACTAAAGGTCTTAATTACACGATATGCGTTCTGGAAACACTCAATTTGGCACTAAATAGACAAACAAGTTGCTCTTTTCATCGTTGCTATTTTGTACAAAAACCAAATAAAATGACCAGATATATATTAGTAGGCTTAATATTAATAGTTACCGCAAGCATCGCAAACGCACAACTTCAGCTAACAGCAGAAAGTGGTTTAGCTTTTAACGGTTATAATGACGTTAGATATTTTAATAAGGACAGTGATATGGGAACGCTGTTTTCCCTGACTGATGATTTTGAGGTAACGCAGCCTGTGGTGTATGCACGCTTCGAGCTAAAATGGCGAATTGCTGATAAGCATGTTGTTGAACTAACTGCGGCACCCTTGGCTTTTGATTATGAAAAGCGGAGTGAGAAAATCATCGATTTTGGCGAAAGGCAGTTTGGTACGAGTAATGTGATGGCAAGGTATGAATTCAATACTTATCGCGTGAGCTATCGCTACACATGGATTTCTAATGAAAAGTGGTATCTGGATGCTGGTGCTAGCGTTTTAATTAGGGATGCACGCATTTCATTACGTGACGATAATATGCCGGTAAATGCCTCTGAAGAAACTACTGACTTAGGCTTTGTGCCATTAGTTAGCTTTGATTTTCGCTACAACTGCAATGAAACTTTAAGTTTGATGCTTAAGGGAGATGCATTGGTTGGTAGCCAGGGAAGAGCTGAGGACGTGTTGCTTGGTGTTAACAAGGAGCTATTCAATGAACATTGGAACTTACGTGCCGGCTACAGAATTATTGAGGGTGGTGCTGATGTAAGTCAGGTTTATAATTTCTCACTGATACATTTTGCAGCTGTGGGGCTTAGTTATGAATTTTAAAGTTTGTTTGATGCTGAGAGGGAGGTGCAGCTAGAGAGGTAGGGTTAATTATGTATGGTGAGTTTGTAATGATTAACTTAACATAATATAAATTATATAACAAATTACTATTGTTAGGAACTTTTGCAGTATTAGTAGTCAGCAGTTCGTAATTCCGGAAGTAGCGCAGCGGACATCCTGAATCTCTTTTTGGACTTGGAATAGCCTAGAGATTAGTTGAGTTCAAAATTAATTTTGAATAAGGATCTATTTTGAGCTATATCTTTGAAATGTGTATTCTATTACGTTTCTTAAATCCGGTGCCACCACCTACAACAAAAGTTTTCATAAGCGATAGTGCCTGGCTCGTTCTAATTCATCAATAGTAACCAAAAATAAGATGGCAAATACCCAAGGAAAAGCGAATAAGGCAAAAGGCCACAATTCATCCATCCAGACTGGAGACAAAACTCCTAAGCCAATTAAAGCTAATAGATAAGCTATTGAACTAAAAAAATGTACCTGAAGAAGTGTTGACTTTCGTGAAAGTCTACATCTGAGCATAACACTCATCCCCAACTGGTATGCACCTAGAAGAAATTCAATCATTACTACATAACCTATTAAATTTTCTTGAAAAGGAATCTGCACAGCTATACTAAGAGCAAGTAGGATCAAGACACATTGAATATAATAGTGCAGATTCTTCATGATTACGCAGCAGGTTTTATTTCATTCTTAGCCCTGTTTCTCAATCTAAAAAAGACAAATAGGTTAAAGAAATGCATTCCCCCTAAAATTAAAATGATGGCTCCTATCTTAACACTAAGCGTTTCTATAACTGCTTGCACAGTTTCTACTTCACCTAATATTTTTAATGTGAAGACAGCGTAGCCCACATTAATAAGGTAGAAACCTACCACTAGCAGTTTGTTAACACTATCCGCAAGTGGCTCATTTCCATGAAAAATGTCCACCAGAAATATTCGTCCATTTTTAAAAAGCGTGCTGGCCACCCAAATAGTAAGAGCAATGGACATAACCACATAAATTCCATAAGTAATAATAAAATAGTTCATAGTCGTACGATTTAAATTAAAATTTAATTAATTCATTTATTTCAGAAAGTATTGAAAGTTATAGATAAAAAAAGTTAGAGCTTCATTATTAATTTATAAAACCAATTTTGATCAGATTTAACAAATTTTTCAAGTACCCCATCTACTTTGTAAGAGAAGTCTTTAAGTTCCTTTGTCATTTTTTTAAATTCTTGCACTTCTTCCCCCTCTCCTTCCACTCCTTGTACCTGTTCAAGCACTTTAAGTATTGGCTCTATTTCCCTCCTTCTTCTTTCTTTCGATACTTGCCTGGCAAGTTCCCAAACGTCCTTATCCGCCACAAAAAACTCCTTCCGCTCCCCTATTTTACTTACTTTCTGCACGATTCCCCAATCCATTAGTGCCCGAAGATTCATGTTCACATTCCCACGGGACATTTGTAATTCTGCCATTACTTCCTCAGCAGAAAGTGCACCTTTACTTATCAACAGTAATGCATGTATTTGGGCCATGGCTTTGTTTATTCCCCAACTTGAACCTAAGGTTCCCCATGCATGTATAAATTGTTGCCTTGCTTCTACGTATTTCATATCTGAAACAAACTTAATACTAATTATGGAACTTTCAAAACTTATTGAAACTTCTTAATAAAAATAGTTGAAGATGATGCTTGGCCCTACAAATAAAAATGTGCTTCCTTGTAATGAGTTCCTCTTTTCTCTTTTGCCTAAGAGTTGGCTCGGGAAATAAAAGATTAAATAAATCAAGGCTTATTTAGTCAACTCTCACAAAAGCCCACCGCACCGTAAACCAGCCTGCCCCTTGTACTAGCCTCAGTCCAACCGATTGAACTGCTTTCTCTGGTGTGAGTGCCAGAGTTTCATTTTATACTTTATTTATTATGTACAGGTATTTGTTTCGTTATCGTTTTCTTAGGTAAGCATTTCTTTGAGCTTTTTCTGTGCTTCTGCCTCCGCTACTTCTTTGAGTTCTTGCTTTTCCGGTTTGAGTTTTTCTATTTCTGCCTTGGTACGGTTGAGTTCTTTGATTTGCTCCGAATTTTCATTGAGTTCTTTTTGTAGGCATCAAATTGCTCTAACTATTCGTTCTGTAGCTTCAGTTTTAACTTTTCTTCTATTGCTTGCTATTCTCCTTTAGCTGTTTGTTCAACCGTTCGTGAAACAGTTCATTTTCCTGCTTCTTTTTGGCTTCAAATTCCGCTTTCGCCTTATTTAAGATATTAAATTCAGCCTCAAACTTCTTTTTCTCTTCTGAAAGTTTCACTTGGTATTTCTGTTGGATTTCATCCTCCAACAGATGAGACAATATATCATGTACATCTATGGAGGTACCACAGTTTGGGCCTTTGATTTGGTTATTCTTGTCCATTATTTTAAAGCTTTCGAAATTCTATAATATCGCTTATCCAATGCATCCTTTCCCCCTTCCATTACAGAACATACTGCAGAACGAATACCTCTATCTTGCAAAGCATTGTTTCCCGCTACCACTATTTGCCCAGTTTGAAAATTCATGTGAACAATGTTATCGGAATTAGCATTAACAGCAAGTAAATACGTACGATTTAATCGTCTTCTAGCGTCATAATTGCTATCTCACCCAACTGCTGTTTCACTGAACCAGAACATATCTTAAAAGCAAACATTTTTTCTTTTAGAATGACTAATATAATTAGTAATATTAGTATATTTGCTAAATATATTAGTAAATATGAGGCAAATCGCACACATTGATTTAGATGCTTTTTACATCAACTGTACGTTATTGAAACTTCCGAATCTTAAGGGAAAACCCCTACTCATAGGAGGATTAAATAACCGTAGTATAGTGGCATCAGTTTCCGCTGAAGCAAAGAAATATGGCGTACAAAAAGGCATGCCCACTCGGGTGGCACTCCAAAGATGCCCCGATGCAGTGTTGCTGAAAGGTGATTTCGATTTGTTTACCAAATATTCTGACATCGTAAACGAAATACTCACGGAACATACTCCCTTGCATGAAAGGACTACCATTGATGAGTTTTATGTGGATATGACAGGTATGGACAGGTTCCACGGCTCCTCCAAATTCACTAAGGAACTAGTGAATAAGGTAAAATCTGAAACCGGGCTTTCTTTACTTTATGGCCTGAGTGTTAACAAAACAGTAGCGAAAATCTGTACGGCTCATGCCGGGCCTTTGGGTGGCTACGAGGTGGCGGAAGATTTAGTGCAACCTTTCCTCGATCCGCAATCCATCAGGCGCTTGCCTACTGTAGGGAGCAACACTTTTAAACTGCTAAGGAGGGTGCGGATTAAGTTCATCAAACAAATCAGGTTACTCCCTGCCGAAGCCATGAATGAATTAATGGGTAAAAGCGGCATTGGCATCTGGAAAAAAGCCAATGGCATTGATCTTACGCCTGTGGTACCCTATTCCGCTGAAAAATCAATAGGTAAAGATTTTACTTTTGACCAGGATACGCAAGACATGAAACTGCTAAAAGCTACGCTACTCAAACTGGTGGAATATCTTGGCTTTAAGTTGCGCAAACTCAACCAAATGTGTGCCTGCGTTTCGGTGCGGATCCGCTACTCCAACCATGATACGGAAACCATGCAAAAGAAAATTCCCTTTTGCGCCAATGATGAGCTGTTGATGGAAATGGCTTTTGAGCTTTTCAAGAAGTTATACCATAGGAGAATGCTCATCAGACTGGTAGGTATTAAATTATCTCATTTGGTGCACGGAAGCCATCAGATTAATCTCTTTACAGATAATGTAAAAACCATTGAATTGTACCAGGCCATGGACAAGCTCAAAAACCGATATAACAACCCTGCTATTGTACACAAGGCCTTTAGTTTATAAAAATTAGTTCATAAAAATTAGTTCATAAAAAATAATATTTTTTGGTTAAGCCCATCCTCTCCTTCTTCTCTCGGAGAAGGATTAAGAATTTGCCTGCCAGCCTTTGGCTGGAGGTTTTTATCAAAAGCATAACCAAAAAACATTACTCAATATTTAATTCTTTTTAGTTTATGTATTTAAATTGTCACTCTTTCTATTCCTTACGATATGGTACGCTTTCAGTGGAAGCACTGGTGCATGAGGCGGTGCAAAATGGTGTGGAGAGCTTAGCATTAACGGATATTAACAGTACCACCGGCATAACTGATTTTGCTAAAAGATGTATGGCTGTAGGCATTAAACCTATTGCAGGGGTGGAAATCAGGAGGAATGATGGTTTATTATATGTGGCCATCGCCAAAAACTTAGAAGGCTTTAGGGAAATTAATGAGCTGCTGACTAAAACCAATTTATCGGAGATGCCCCTCCCCTTGCAGTCGCCTCATTTCAACAATGTTTTCGTTATTTATCCTACACACAATGTGCCGGAAATACTCCAGAAGCATGAATATATAGGGATTAAACCTGCTGAGCTGAAAAAATATAAGCCTTCTTTCGCATTAAAAACAGAAAAACTAGTATGCCTCTACCCTGTCACTTTTGGCAGTAAACAACAATTTAACCTGCATAAATTGCTCCGCTGCATTGATAAAAATATCCTGTTAAGCCACCTTAAAGCCAGTGAGCATGCCGGCACGGGAGAATACATGCTTTCTATAAATAAACTCAAGCTACTTTATAAAGATTATCCTCAAATTATTAGCAATACAGCGTTCATTTTTGATCAGTGCAGTTTTCATTTCGATTTTAAATCGCCCAAGAACAAGAAGTGCTATACATCGAGCTACTACGAGGATAAAATCCTACTGGAAACCCTTGCACTGGAAGGCTTTAAAAACCGCTATTCTGATGACGATAAAATTGCCAAACAGCGACTATACGATGAGCTGGAAATCATCCATAAAATGCAGTTTGGCTGTTATTTCCTTACCACCTGGGATATTGTTCGCCATAGCTTGAGCAAAGGCTATTTTCATGTAGGCCGGGGCAGTGGCGCTAACTCGCTGGTAGCTTATTGCTTAAAAATTACAGAGGTAGATCCTATTGAGCTCAACCTGTATTTTGCCCGATTCCTCAACAATAAACGTACAAGTCCGCCAGATTTTGACATCGACTGGAGTTGGACGGACCGTGACGATATTATTGATTATGTTTTCAAGAGATTTGGCAGGGAGCATACCGGCTTCTGCGGCACTGTAACAGATTTTAAACACCGCTCCACTATGCGTGAGCTGGGAAAGGTTTTTGGTTTGCCCAAGGAAGAGCTGGACCAGCTTTCTCGCACTTCCCTCAATCACCCTCCCTCAGATCACCTGATGAAGAATATTCAATATTATGGTCAAATGCTAGGCGGCTTTCCCAATCAGCTGTCTATGCATTCCTGCGGGATTTACATTACTGAAGCGCCCATCGCCAATTATACAGCAATGAATATTTATCCGAAAGGCGTGCCCACTTGCCAGATAGATATGTACATGGCAGAGGAATTTCATCTGGAGAAAATTGATATCCTCTCCCAACGGGGTTTAGGACATATAAAAGAAGCTGTTCAAATTGCGGAATCCAATAAAGGGGTGAAAATCAATATTGCAGAGACAAAACGTTTTAAGACGGATGAAAAATGCAATGAACTGCTGCGTACCGGTAAAACGCTGGGTTGTTTCTATATAGAAAGTCCGGCCATGCGTGGTTTACTCAGGCGGCTGCAATGCAATAGTTACGAAACCCTGGTAGCGGCTAGTAGCATCATTCGGCCTGGCGTAGCGCAAAGCGGAATGATGAGAGAATATGTGGAAAGGCATCGTGATCCTTCCCGCATTCAATATTTCCATCCGGTATTTGAGGAGCAACTGAAGGATACTTACGGAGTAATGGTTTACCAGGAGGATGTGATCAAAATAGCACATCATTTTGCCAAGCTAGACCTTAATGATGCCGATGTACTGAGGCGCGGCATGTCCGGTAAATCCAGATCGCAGCAGGAAATGGACAAGGTAAAAAATCAGTTTTTTAGTAACTGTGAAGCCTTAGGTTACCCAATAAATATAGTGGAAGAAGTGTACAGGCAAATTGCCTCTTTTGCCGGCTATAGTTTCTGCAAAAGCCACAGTGCTTCCTATGCAGTGGAAAGCTACCAAAGCCTGTTTCTAAAGGCCTATTATCCCCTTGAATTTATTACAGCTGTGATTAACAACAACGGAGGATTTTACCGGCCAGAGGTGTACATTAATGAAGCGCGCATGCTGGGCGCACATATTGAAGCACCCGATATTAACTTCAGTTATGCCAATGCCAGACTAAAAGGAGAAACTATTCACCTGGGTTTGGATCAGATTATGCACCTTTCCCAACGCGGTATTGAGGCGATAATAAAGGCACGTGAAAATCAAGGTTCTTTTGCTGATCTTTCCGATTTGCTGGTTAAAGCTAAACTGAATTTTGATGATGTAAGCTATGCCATTTATGCAGGGGCTTTGCGCAGCGTTTCCAGAAGTAAAGGCCAGCTCATTATTGAGGCAAAGCGCTTTTTTTCTCATGAACCTGCAAAAACGAAAGAATTACAGCTTTTTGACATGAAACCTAAAGCATTCAGCTATGAGCTGGATGAAGGTGACATGTTTGAGGATGCTTTTGATGAAATGGAAGGCCTCGGATACCCGGTCTCGGTTTCCCCCTTTAACCTGTTAAAGACCAATTACCGGGGAGCTGTTTTTGCCTCAGAATTTTTGCAGAATAAGAATAAAACAGTTCGAATGGTGGGCTATTTGATCTCCATTAAAGATGTGCCCATAAAAAATAAAGATGGCAAAACGAAAATGAATTTCGGTACATGGATTGATGTATACGGTGGCTATTTTGACACAGTTCATTTTCCTGCATCGCTCAAAAACCATCCATTTAAAGGTTTGGGCTGTTATTTACTGCTCGGGAAGATTACGGTAGACCATGATTTTCCCAGTGTTGAAATCATTAAAATGGAAAAGCTGCCCATGATCCCCGACCCACGCTACAGCGAGGAGAGCAGGCCGGATAACCACGTATGGAACAATATGCGAGTAGCCCATAGCTATACTTCCCGTGCGCCTTACCCCAACCAGGAAGAGCTGGATGAATTGTATGGCAGGAAACCTGTTTCGGGTAAATACACTGAAAAGAAAGGAACAAAGAACCAGTTGTCTATTGGTGGAAGGAAGTAGCATTGTAAAGTGTTCTCTTAACCGCGGATACGGGAAATTACCGTGTTTAGCTGAATGAGAATAATGAAATACCTCATTTTCAATTATTACTAACTTTGCCTCCGGGAAGGGAAAGGAAATATGTAGCCTTACTAGTTGAATTATTCTTACTACGCATCTCCTCCCCTCAGCATCTTGCCCTTCACTAACCAACTCACCGCGAAGAGCACGAGCATTAGGCATTCTACAATAAAGATAAAATGCTCAGATATAGTTAATTTTAAAATTACTTTAAGCACCACCGTGATCAGCAGAATGGTTAACATGCCAATTCCGCAAAAAACATACACTTTATTGACTTTAGTATTACTGCTTTTGGTGAAATTGAAAATGCTCAGGTAGCTCATGGCCAGAAAAAATATCCCAGCTGCAACAAAATGAATCCACCCGATGGCCGGATTATCAGTGCAGTAAAAAGTGGGACAATTTGTATTGTACTGCCACGCAAGCGGAAAGTCTTCCCACACATAAAGCGTAGGAATAAATACCACTAAAAGTATAGCCACACCGCCTATGCCGCTAGCCAAATTATCGGAAATGAGCTCCTCCCCTTTTTCAAAACCTTTGTACGACAATAAGAATACTCCCAATACTGATAAAATACTTACGAATAAAATATTGGCAGTTGAATAGAAATAATGACTGATGGAAGGTAATAGCTCACCTGTGACCACAACTGCCGATAACGGCAAGGCCAGTCCGCAAATGCCAATCAGTTTCCTTAGCCTGAGATATGATAAATTTAAACTTGCTTCCGCCATGTGGGTAGGTTTTGATTTTATTAAAGGTAGTAAATTATATGCTATTGAATTAATGGCAAAAGATTTGGGGCTTGGTAGTATACTAATGAGCTAAATGCTTTTCATGTACCGGATTTGATGAAGCATTAACCCAACACCCAATATGGTCACACCAAAAAAAAGTTAGTCAGCTGGAATTGCAACACTATGCGCCTGTAATTGGCTTATTGGCAAACGAGTTATGCAATACAGTCGCTGTTAACACGAGCATTTAAAAGGTGTGCATTCTTCGTTGTCTTGCAGGAATGAATACACTTGAATCTGTGAATTTTTAATTCAGCATTTGGCGAATTGGATTGGTCTGAGGATTCCCCCTTAAAAAGCCTCTCCAACAAAAAAGTAAAAGCCGGGCCCGTCTTCGGAAAAGGCCACATCAATGCGGGAAAAAATATCTTTATTTTTCAGCAGTAAAAACCTTACGCCAATACCACCGGTAGCCTTTAAATTACGCCATTTTAAATCTACAGTGCTTCCTGCTATGGTTCCTGCACCTAAGAAAGCCGCAGCACCCCACCTTTTGCTAAATGGAAATGGTAGGAATCTGTATTCCACCTGTCCGGCTACATAGGTATTATCACGGTAACGGCCGGTATAATATCCGCGCATCAGGCTTTCGCCACCCATTAATTGCAGCTGATTGAAAGGGGCAGTGCCAGTAATAGTGCTATAGAATAATTGTGAAGCAAAAATCTGGTCTTTAGTAACGGGAACATAATAACGCATGTCTAAAAAATAGTTGGTAAAATTAAAATCGCTACCCCAATAGCTATTGTAATTCAGAAAACCGGTTTCACCAAAAAAACCTTCCCGCACATTCATCACGTTGTGCCGGTTGTCATACACTACACCTAATCCCAAACCCATATTGGTATAGCCGGCCGTGCCAATTGGTTCCGCTACTTCACTTCCCGCTAGCGGTTCAAAAGCTACTTCGGTCAGGCGCTGAAAATCAGCCTCCAGCCCAACATAGAGGCTACCTTTTATCAGTCGCAACACGCGTTCACGGATTACAATGCTACCGGCATCAAAAACTGCCAGCTCCTCCCCACTTACTTTAGGGCCTATGCCATAATAAATTAAAGGGAACTGCTGAATACGTACTTTTCCCAAAAAAAACCATTTGCTGGCATCAGAATACAAGGCATGGTCGAGCCAAATACCGTATTGCTGCTCAATGGTGATGAAGGCAAAAGTATTTATTTCACTAAGCCTATTTATCGTATCGCGGTTTGCGTAATATACGTATAAGGCACTTACGCCAAATTCCCACTTGGTTTCCGGTGCATAAGCAACTGTGGGATAGGCTATAAACTTTGGCCGATCATTGGCACTGGTGTCGTTTAATATCTTATTTACAGTCCTTAAAATAAAGCCTTGCTTTTGTTGGCAGAAGCCTAGGTTGACCATTGCTACAACTAAAATAATTGAGAGGAGGTGAATTCGTTTTATATGCAAGAGTGGTTATTACTTAGGGTAAATAAAAAAATACAATTAAATTAGCATAATTGATTAAGCTAACCAATACAGTTTAATAAAGTTATTAAGATGCAGCAATGTTATTAATTATTAGCCAATTGAAAGAATGATTTAGTCAATTAATTTCTACATTTGAGCTAAGGCTATTATCAGAACTTACGTAAAAATGAACAAAATAAGTTACCTCATAATTGATGATGATTACGTTTTCAGCTTATGGTTGAAAAAAAGCATAGAACAACGCTTTCCGCACTTTACACATATCAACTCCAGAGACAATACGCTCGAAGGTTTGTTTGATGTGCACAGAGAGCACCCTGATTTGTTGTTTCTAGACCAATATATTGATGGATTAAACGGCTTCGATGTGCTGGATTTAATGAAATATCAACCGAAAACGATTATGGTTTCTTCCGAAAAAATTGACCAAGAGCAGTTAGATAAATACCCTGACGTAATTGGCTTTTTAGAGAAACCGGTTAGCCTGGAACATTTAGAAGCGCTAGTAAAAAGTAAAGGATTAGGTGCTTAAGTGAGCCTGAAGCACCCAAATGTATTACCGACAGTTTTATAAGTACTAAATCATACTTGTCGGAAACATTCAATTTCTTTCTATCCCCCTATACTGAGTAACACGAATATCAGTAGTATATTTGTAGCTGTTGGTGCGGAAAATATGATCGGTGGCTCATAAATAAGCCCCTCACCAGTAAACCTATTACTATCGCTTTCAAATCAGTTATTGCATTACCGCTGCAATATAAAAGACCATCGACAAAGTTTATTCATTTCATATATTATTTGTACTTTTATTTCAATATCGTTTGGATAAGACCTTATCTCCCTCTCTTGGGTTAAAGCATTAAAGTGCCTGCCCTACTTTGGTGGGTTGAGGTCATGAAGATAAACTTAACTAAACGACATTGACTTTTAGTTATATATAGAAACGATGAAAAAGAAAATTCTAATTGGAGTAGGTGTAGCATTCTTGCTCTTTGTGCTCTGGGTTGTTTACGGATTATTTATTGCAGACCCCGTTAGCCCGAAGGCTACTGCATCATTCAACAAAGGCGGACTAGCCATTACTGTGGTTTACAGCCAACCTTCGAAAAAAGGAAGGTTAATCTTTGGCGAAGAAGCTGAAGGCGCGCTACAGCCCTATGGTAAATACTGGAGATTAGGCGCAAATGCTGCTTCTGAAATAACTTTTAATAAAAATGTAACCTTCGGAAGAAAACTTGTGCAAGCCGGAACTTATAGAATGTATGCTGTTCCCGGAGCAGAAACTTTTGAAGTTACTTTAAATAGTGAAACAGATGTTTTCTTTGGCGTTGCAGAGCCTGATAGTGAGTTGGATGTGGTAACTGCGAGTGCAGCGGTGGAAAAGATGGCTACTGACGTGGAGACTTTTACTATACTTATTACAGCATCTGAAACGGGAGCGAACTTAAACTTTAGTTGGGCAGATACCAGGTTTACAGTTCCCGTAGCATTGCAATAACAATGGCCTTCTCAAAAAAGAAATGGATTCTTTTACCTATCTCAATTTTACTGCTGTTAGGTTTTACTTATTGGCTAATTGGTAAAATTCAATACCGCTTGCAGGTAATGGATGTAGAAGCGTATGCACCAATCTCCACACTAAAAGTTGAGGAACACCTGCTCACAGCGGCTAAATTCCCTTTTATTGATGTGCATAATCATCAATGGACAATGCCCGTGCAAAACCTCGATAAGTTGGTAGCCGAAATGGACGAGCTAAACATGGCTGTTATGGTCAATTTGAGTGGCTTCAGAGGAAAATACCTAGAGTGGTCGCTTGACAATGTGAATGAAAAATATAGCAATAGGTTCATTCTGTTTATGAATATTGATTTTGAACTTCTCGATGATGATGGTTGGCCACATGAAACATTGACTATGATGGAGGCGGCTGTAAAGCAGGGCGTAAGAGGGCTGAAAGTTTATAAATCTTTAGGACTTACCGACACAGACAAGGAAGGAAACAGGATAAAAGTGGATGATCCACGCTTGGATCCTATTTGGGCGAAATGCGGTGAGCTGGGTATTCCGGTCTTAATCCACACTGGCGAACCAGCAGCTTTCTGGCTACCAAAGGATAAACACAATGAACGTTGGCTGGAGCTAAAACAGTACCCCGGCAGATATAAAGACCCTGAGAAGAATCCTTCCTTTGACGAAGTAATGGCTGAGCAACATCACATTTTCAAGAAACACCCTAACACTACTTTTATTGCTGCACATTTAGGTTGGCTCGGTAACGATTTATCGCGCCTTGGCAAGCTGCTAGTCAATATGCCCAACGTATATACTGAACTAGGAGCTGTTTTAGCGGAATTGGGTCGGCAGCCTATAACAGCCAGACAATTTCTGATTGACTATCAGGACCGGGTGCTTATGGGAAAAGACACTTATAAAAAGGAAGAATATTATACCTATTTTAGGGTGTTGGAAACCAATGACGAGTATTTCGATTACTACAGAAAGCGACATGCGCATTGGAAAATGTACGGTTTGCACCTCCCCGACTCGGTGTTGAAGAAAATATACTACAAAAATGCGCTCACCATAATTCCGGGAATTGATGCTACGCTATTTAATGTAGCCGCTGATTGATAATTTATAGCAGATTGTTGAAGAAATTAACCTACTGTTTTGAAAAATCGAGCTTAGTAAACGGGTTATAAATGTCTTGGAAATAAATTATAGTCCAAAGCCACGTGCCAAAACTTCCAAGATCACTTCCTTATTTTTAAGCTTAGTTTACGAAACCATCGGTATGATCAAAAGCGCATCTTGCGCCAGCTACGGAAATTACATCGGTGAACAACCAAATTCTATTTACGGCTTTTCTTTAAAGTATCCCCAAAGCCGATCCTAAAAGGGTAGTTAAGCCCAAGAAACTGAAGAAACCTACAATATCAGTCACAGTGGTAAGCACTATCGATGATGATTGCGCAGGGTCCTGCCCCACCGCTTTCAAAACAATAGGAACAATAGCTCCGGAGAAGCCCGCAATAATCATTGAAAGAATCATTGAAGTGGCTATTACCAAGGCTAACCCGAAGGATGATGCCCAAATGAACACTATGAGCGAAGTGGTAATGGCAACAGCTACTCCATTAACCAGACCAACAAATGCTTCCTTCCGAGCAACCCGCCACCAATGCCTGGTCTGGATTTCCCTCAGAGCTAAACCGCGCATGGTTACTGCAAGTGCCTGTGAGCCGGTATTTCCGGATTGCCCCGCCACAACCGGCAGAAAAACGGCAAGCACAGTTACCTGAGCAATGGTATCTTCAAAAATGCCTACTATGGAGGCTGCCAAAAAGGCGGTAGCCAGATTGATTTGTAGCCACGGTAAACGCTTGCGCACAGCTAGCCACGGGCTCGAAAGGGCTCGTTCCTCTCTGCCCGCACCAAACATAGCCATCAGATCTTCCGTGGCGTCTTTTTTAGATTCGGCAATTAGTGTTTCACTGCGAATGATGCCTAAAAGGTGACTGTTCATATCAACAACCGGCAAATTGATAATTTTACCTTCCTCGAAGATATCCACAATTTCCTCAGCGGGAGACATTACCTGCACGCTTGCAGAAGGTTCCAGAATAGCAGCCAGTTTCGTATCACCCGGAGATATAGCGATAGACTGAATAAATATTCTTCCCAGTAATTTGCCCGCAGTATCGGTAACATAAATGTTCACTACTTTTTGATCGCCAATAGACCGCAATTTGTGGAGCACCTCATCAACCGTATGTTCCGGATTAAAGGCAATTATCCGAGTATCCATCAGATATCCTGCTGATTCCTGAGGGTAGATCAACATCTCCCGAATGGCCTTACTCTTGCTTTCGTCCAAAAGCTCTAGCCGTTCCTCTTGTGATTTTTTACTTAACCTTGAGAGTAATTTAGCTGCGGTATAAGGATCGATAAAGGAGAAAATATTGATAAAAAGGGACTCCTCCATATCTTCAAGCACAGTTTCTACCATATCTGCCGTGAGATGACTAATTACCTCTTCGGCTGTTTCTAATGATTGCTCTTTCAAATAAATCAGCACTTCTGCCGAGCTGTAATTGTTAAGCGTTGAAGCTGCTTCATCAGGAAATCGATGAATATATTGATTAGCTAATTTTTTTTTAATAAGTACCGTATCCATAAAAGCTAAATTTATAATTTTTGTGATGTGGAACCCGTAGAATTGCCCAAAAGGCTAGTTAGGCCAATGAAGTAAAGCTCGCCTAACGCATTGCCGGCATTTACAGCGGAGTTGTCAATTCCCTTCTTTCTTTCTTTTACTGCACTGAGCGAGCTCCTTGCAACTATCCCTAAAAATGTACCGTGCACATTTACCACAGGCAGTTCCATAAAGGAGTCATCCCATTGGGCTAAAAGGTCGTTTACTTGCATTTCAGCAAATGCCGGTTTACTTACTTGTTTCAATATAGATTTTAGAGTAGCCTTAGCGTCAGCAACCATTAACTCTACTAATGCTACATATCCAATAAGTTGTGCATGCTCATCTGTTACAAATATATGTGGCTTTACTATAGCGCTGTTTTCTTTGATGAGGGTTACTGCGGTCTCAACTTTTGTTGAATTGAGCAAGGTCAAAACAAAGGGTTCTATATGTCCGCCCACCTGATCTTTCGGATACTTTAGGGCGCGTCTCAGGTAAGATGCTTTCTCTTTGGAAATTCCTTTCAGTATTTGCTCAAAAGCATCCTTCTGCGTTGCACTTAAAATGGACTGTACCACTTTAATCTCAAGAATTTCCATCAGTTCAATTGAGCGTGGAGCAGGAATGAGCGCTAAAATTTTGCTGGTCTGAAAAATAGGTAAATGTGAAAGTATGTAGGCGCATTGATGAGCAGGTAGGGACGCCAATAATGCTGCTATTTCGTTTATCTCCAAACGTTCTATGAATTGCATAGCTACTTCCGGATGATCTTTAAAAAACTGGTTAATAAGTTGCTGATCTGTATTCATTTTTTATCCCTCTTTAATAATAGTCACCTTAGATTTGCTGAACTGCTGAGCGGGTATCACCTCTATGCCGGATTTAGTTTCTACATGGATGGCATGGTCGCTTATCTTAATGATGGTCCCTTCCACAGTCTCATATTTAATGCGGCTTCCTACCTCATAAGATTTTCTGGTGTAATAGGCTCCCAAAATATTACTAACCGATGACCTGGCACCAAATCCGAAGGCTAATGCTGCCCCGAGGAGTATAGCGGAGATAACAATGATAAATAAGTTATTTAAAAAGGCGATATCAATACCCAGCTGCCCTACTGCTATATCAATTGAAATAAATAAGACAATATATCTGGTAGCGGTACCGAGATAATTTCCATTGGCAATACCCGCTTTCGTGGCAGTAGATTTTATGAGCTCTCCTAACAGCCTACCAACTACAATCCCGAAGAAAATAATGATGACAGCAATGAGAACATTGGGGAGATAGCCTATCATATTATTAAAGAGCAGATCCACGAAATCGAGCTCCAGAACCTTCATGCAGGTAAAAAAGGCGATAAGCATGATGAACCAAAAGAAGGCTTTCGAAATGAAGTTCGCTGAATTTTTCAAATCTACGTTGAGCAACCTTTGATTCAGTTGAGAATTAATAGATTGGTTGAGGTAAATAATAAATCTTCTCACAATTTTCTCTATTAGTTTACCCAGCAAATAACCAATTACGAGAATAGCCACCACTTTAATAAGTTGCGGCAGTAAAGTGCTGAATTGCAATCCTAAACCGTCAAAAAAACTATCAATGCCTTCTTTCATATATTTTTCAGTATTTAATTGAGCCACCGGATGCTTGTGTAAACTATTTTAATAAGCGCTTAATGTCAATGTGCAATGAAACATAGCCTTTATTTTTGAATAAGAGTCTTTGGTTTACAACTTGTTAATCAAGGTTCAAACTATGATGCCGCAAACTATTAAAAACTACGCTGCTTTCTTTTCAGTTTGTCAAATTTTTCTCAAGTAGGAAAGTATTACTTTCTTTTATTTGTTGCAGCTTAATACTAAGCTAATCTTATTTATTGAATTTTAAAAACAACGCATACATGTAGGCAACCCTCTGGCCTTTGATAAATTGCGTTTAGCCCCTTGCTATTTACTTATAAATCATGGTAGTTTAATGAAAAGATGGTTATTTGAATATTATTGTTATTCGGATATAAATGTAGTATTATGTTTTTAGTTTATCAGTACCTAAAACCACTCAATGTCGTTTGGTTAAGGTTTTGTTTGTGTCTTCAACGCGCCAAAGGTGGGCAGGCACTTAATCCTTCTCCTCAAGAGAAGGATAAAAGTCTTAACTAACGGCATTATTCCTGTGGGAGGTAACCTAGGCTAATTACGGATCAACTGAGGTTTATGGCAGATATCTTGGCCATTGAAGAGTACGTTTCCTTTATCGGGCATTTGCAAAGTAGCAATAGTCCGCATGAGGGAAGATTTACCTGCCCCATTAGCACCTAATAGACCAAACATGCCATTATTTAGCTTTAGGTTGATTTGGCTCAACGCTTTTACGCCATTGCTGTAAGTCTTACATAATTGCTTAATTTCAAGTGTATTGTTCATGCCAGTCGTTTTTTTGATAGAAATCAAAAGTAGCGGCACTGCATGCTTTGGACAATAAAGAATGATGTAGGTAGTAAATTGCATGACGAAATGCCCAATCAATATATTTGAGCGTTCATCATCACTTTTAGGACTTTCATCATTAAAATTTGATATAAGAAAGATAATGTAGCTTCTTTGGAAGCGTAAGATTAGGTGAAAAGATGAAAGGAATAAAAAGCATAAAACAAGCCCTGCAAAATTATCTGCTCAGTAAGTTATACGAAGGTGGCGCAGCATTTTGGGCTTTTTCTGGCTATTTGGCTCCAATTATTTTTAACCTATATGGCCGGTTATTTCTTTTATTTCATCAATGCCAATTTCCTTATCCCTAAATTATTAAGGCAAAAAGGCGTAATTTATTACCTTGTAGCAGCTGTAGGAGTAGTATTTTTGTTCTATCCACTATTGGCGCAACTAATCATTTGGCTACCATTACATCAACAAACCCCTATTTTATTGCCTAGCGAGAATTACAATGCGCTAGACCCTATAAACGCTACGGTAGCTTTTAGCATTATGGTACTCAGTTTGCCTATAACCTTGGCTTTAGAATGGTTCAAACAGAATAATGAAATTATCAGTTTGGAAAAACAACAAGTAGAAACCGAGCTTTCTTTGCTGAAACAACAGATAAACCCGCACTTCTTTTTCAATACACTAAACAACCTCTATGCGCTCAGTTTAAGTAAATCAGAAAAGACGCCAGAGGTGATATTACAGCTTTCCGAATTGATGCAGTATGTTATTTACAAAGGCCAAGAGCAACAAGTACTTTTAACAGAAGATGTCCAATATATGAATGATTACATTAAGTTACAGAAGCTGCGGATTCATCAACCCATCGACTTACAGTTTGAACAAAACATAACCGACTATGACATAAAAATTGCTCCGTTGCTGCTGATCATCTTAGTAGAAAATGCTTTTAAACATGGTGTGGAAACCTCAGAGCAAAGGGCATATTTACATATAACAATAAATGCTGATGCTGATAGCCTATGCTTTAGTTGCATCAATTCATTTGAACAACCGTCTGATCACCATGGAATTGGATTGGAAAATTTGAAAAGAAGATTAAGCCTTTTGTATCCTGATAGCCACGAGCTGATTTTAGAAAAAAGAAACAGTAGCTTTGAAGTAGCGCTTAAAATAACGTTCAATTAAAAGCAGAAGTGGGTATAAGCCGCTAAAATAATTAAAAGCAGATGAAACTAAAAGCTTTAGTAATTGATGACGAGCCGTTGGCACACGAAATTATCAGGCAATATGTTGATGACGTAGATTTTATAGAGCTTGTAGGCCATTGCCATTTAGCTACCGAGGCGCTCGCATTTCTTCAGCAACATGCCGTTGACCTCATTTTTCTGGACGTACAGATGCCCAAGCTCAAAGGAAATGAATTTCTTAAAACGCTGAACCACAAACCATGGATTATTATTACTTCCGCTCATGAGCAATATGCGCTAGAGAGCTTTGAACTAGATGTAAGCGACTACTTATTAAAACCTTTCCGATTTGAGCGCTTTTTAAAAGCGGCCAATAAAGTATATACGCAACAAGCTGCAAAGCTAAGTATGCAACAGACAAAAAAGCTAGATATACCGGCTAACAAACCATCGGCTTCAACCCCGGAAGAGGTAAGTAAAACCATAGGCATTAAGGTTGATAAAAAATATCTACAAGTCCGTTTGGAAGATATTTACTATTTGGAAAGCTATGGCAATTACGTAAAAGTATGGCTCGATAATGCCTACCATTTAACACCTGCTACTTTGATAAGCTTTGAAAATAAGCTTCGAGCATCGGACTATGTTAGAACACATAAATCTTTTATAGTCAATAAGTTATATATTGATTACCTAGAAGGAAACCGTATGTACTTAAAAAACAAATCCGAAATCCCCATTGGGAAAAGCTACAAGCAAATTATAATGGAATTGCTTACTTGAACAGCTGCGGATGGTTGTTTTGTCTACACATTCAGTACTAATCAAACAACTAAATTTGCGAAGGGCAAACGGTAGATGAATATATTTCTATTGATTAAGACAGAACTACTTCACGTAAATCGTCTTTCTATTAATAAATTCCAACATACCGTCCTTTGCTAGCTCACGACCGTAACCGGAATATTTAGTGCCCCCGAAAGGTAATCTGGGATCAGATTTTACTAGTTGATTGATGAAATACGCCCCATCGCTTACGTGGTCAGACCTCGTACATCTCCAATTGCTGGAAGTTCAGCCTCTTCTTCATCTTTAACTTTAATCATAGCAGCTAGTGGGCCAAAAGTTTCTTCATCAAAGGCTGCCATACCAGGTTTTACGTCTCCTAATATGGTGGGCTCATGGTAACAGTCTTTCTGACGTCCCCCAAGTAGTAAAGTAGCTCCAGCTTGTATTGATCTTTTCACTTGATCTTGAAGTTGATCGGCCAGGTCTTTTCGTGCTAAAGGACCAACCTCTGTTGCTTCTTCTACAGGATCACCCGATTTGAGTTGCTTTACTGCCTCAGTAAACTTTGAAACGAATTCCTCATAAATACCTTCAAGCAATATAAACCGTTTAGCAGCAATGCAACTTTGGCCACAATTGAGCATTCGTGCAGTAATAGCTGTTATCACAGCCTCATCAATGTTGGCATCTTCCCATACAATTAAAGCATTGTTGCCTCCCAATTCAAGTAAGGATTTTTTAATATGCCGTCCTGCGATTCAGCTACAGCGGATCCCGACGTTCACTACCAGTTTAAGTGACACCTTTATGGCGCTATGGGCAATAATGGTTTCTGTTTGATCATGATGGACAATAAGGTTTTGAAAAACTCCTTCCGGAAAGCCGCTTTGTAAATACCTCTTCTACTGCTTACATCCGAATACATTCGGTATGTTTGAGCATCCCGTTATTTGGCGTAGGTGCTAAGGTCAGGCTGAACATTATAATGCTGCCAGCTTGCCCAGTAGCCTGTTCTTGCAAAACCACTTTGTACCTCATCGGCAATAAGCAGAATGCCATGTTCATCGCAAAAAGCACGCAGGCCTTCAAAGTATTTTTGCGAGCACCGCATTGAAACCCCCTTCACCTTGAATGGGCTCTATTATAACTGCCGCTAAGCTTTTGGGATCCACTAGGTTCTTAGCTACCTTCATGAAGACTTTTTAATTTCTACCATTCCACAGGTAAAGTGTCATATTATTTGATTGATTATCCTCAGAAAGGCCAGTATGCGATATTTTCCATAGAATATGTTCGGCTTCACGAAATTATTGGTAGCAATTTGCTCATCGAAAGTCTTAAATAATATTGTGGTTATCATACCATCGTTAAGCAGGGGCGAAAGGAATGAACTCGTTGGACTTAGACTTGCTACCGCTCTTGTGTTCAGTGCAGTTATTTTCAAATTAATTCTTACACCATCAGGCTCGCTAAAAACATTAGGGAACGACCATTGAAGCATGGTGCATACGTTGAAAAGCTCCTCGTGAAAGCTTATATCGGAATACTTCCCAAATTCGATCTTCTTTCAATTCTTGCAATAGGCTCCTCTGGCCTTTCTTTAACCTATAGTTGACCTGAGTAACAAATACCTGCTCTACAGCTTCTTCCACTTCAATATCCGATAAAGCTAGACATGTCATATGTTTTAATTCTTTCAAGTCTGGCTTGGGATTTTGTGGATGTCATGTTAAATATTAAGTGATTGTCTTAAAGATGATAAATCGTTTTAATTTAGCTTATTAATTTATAATTATTCATAATATATTGAATTTGCTTATAAATAAATGATAGATACAGCTGCCAATACATAGAATAAAGCAACCCATGTAAAATGCTGAAGTAATTGTACCAGCTATCGTATTGCCTATTGTAAGGCTCGTAAGAACCAAAATTTTGAATGAAATTTCCAGTGGATAATTAACGCCAAAATAACACTTTAATACATTGAGATACCGGGGCGCGGCAATAACACTCCAAGGCCTCCTTTGAATCTGTAACTATAGCGCTGCCTTTTAACCAAGCGCTATAAGCCGGCCATCGTTCATTAAAGAATTGCAGCCATTTATGGCCCGCTATGGGTTCACTAATAGAAGTAAAAAGTCGATGCATTATTATTTAAGCTTTTTGAAAGCTAACCGTATTTATTTCCATTTTAAAAATTACTTACCAAAGTCTTTTGATTAAGCACATCAACTATCCGCCTTTGACCTGAAAATACTTATCGCCAAACAGTTAGTTCACTATTTTCTACGTGATTAATTGAAGTATCAGGTCAATAACTTATTGTATATTCGGCTCAAATCTATTCTTTCCATTTTTTCCAATAACTCTCTCCAATATTAGCCCAATAATCAGCCAATATTTCCCAGGAAATCTCTCCTCTTTTAATTATATCTTTACGGAAAGTTTCTAATTTTCGTTTGCTTCCGAACTTCCAGATTGTGCCATTGCATTGGTAAGCGTCTCAGTATACTTTTTAAAATAAATAGCTACCCATTTAGGTCACTGGTAAATATATCTGTGCCTATACATTAAATTTTTTCACTTGGGACGCGTCCTGATGTAAGTTTACAACGACTTAGTTAATTTGTCAATCTATTTCACGAAGCTTTACTGTAGTGCCGGCAGAAATCCCTCTTAATCCCCTTTAGAAAATGGGGTGAGGAGATTTATTTTGGTTATAAAAAATGCCAAATACTATTTTATGAATGCATTTAGCTTCGTTTAGTCACTCAACATCCTACTTATTTAATTCCTGAAATGCTTTCAAGGCGTGGCTCTCCTCAATTAATAGTTTAATTTAAACTCAATTAGCGATTTAAAAGGGTAATCCAAAAAAAAACACCTTACTACCACATGGTAAATTATGAGGCATCGAACTTATAAAGTGGGTTTTTTCATCAAAAATAGTCTTATTATTGATCGAAGCTCATGGTTTTACTTATTCCTTCACCTAATCTGAAAAAAGCAAAATATGGTATTCAAAATGTTTTACTTACGTTGTTATAATAGCAGCCTATGAATAAATCTCATTTTATCAATAACCACTGGTGTTATAACAAAGGGATATACATCAGGAATACCCATGGCCCTGTTCATGCTATTAACTGTAAAAGAAAGTGGCACACATGTTTGTACAATTCGGTCAAAGCTGTCCTCGGCATACGGATCAAATGAGGCATCCGTACTCATATGGGGCATAGACTCCACAGGGATAACCTGTAATCCAAAAAAGTGCGCTG
Organism: uncultured Cytophagales bacterium; assembly: GCA_963832285.1. Taxonomy (GTDB): domain Bacteria; phylum Bacteroidota; class Bacteroidia; order Cytophagales; family Cyclobacteriaceae; genus Marivirga. Next base: position 998,903 of record CAWHTP010000008.1, on the reverse strand, counting down.
TTTCTACCATATCCATTATATGCAAATAATGAGCCCATGTTTCCGCCCAATCTTCCCAAGGATGTGAACTCGCATATTTACTAATAAATGATTCACTCCAATTGATTGGAGCACCTTCCTTGTAGTATTGTTGCAAGGCTTCCGCATAGTCTCTTTCTTCGTTGCCAAAAATAGCCCTGCATTCATTTAACGCTAATTCGTTTCCCATAATTAATCGATTCCAAAAATAGTGACCTACCTCATGGCGCAAATGGCCTATTAATGTTCTGTAGGGCTCCATAAGTTGCTTCCGCGCCTGTTCTCGCAATACTGAATCAGCTTCTTGTAATAGAATGGTAATAACGCCATCGGCATGTCCAGTCATCAGTTTGGGGTCGTTCTGTCTTTCTACAAAATCAAAGCAAAAGCCGGAATCATCAATGTTTTTGCTCGTGAGGTCCAGCCCTATTTTTTGTAATTGATAGATCAAGCGGTGTTTGGCTAACTCTAAGTTTCTCCATTTATCAAAGTTTTTCTTTTGAGAGAGATTTGGAATCGTTCTATTCAACTGACATGCACTGCACAACTCATGCGCATCGTTTGCTTCAATTACCCAATTACAAACATGGTGCTGTCTATTTTTACAGTATTTATAAGCTATTTGTTCTGTATCAGAGATTAGGGAATTGCCAGCAGGATCAAAAGTGAGCATAGTTCGATCGGTATCCCTGTAACCGGATATATGACCACAGTTTTCGCAGCTATAATTCTCAAAAAATAGTGGATGATCGCAATTACCACAATGGAAGATTTTCATAACTTTTATATAATGATAAATTTATAATACGGAAATAGAAAGCGAGTTAATAGTAGCGTAACTATATATATTAGTGCTTCTGAGTCTATTACTGATATTCAGAAATTATGTTTTTCCAACGGCTCAGGAATCAAATAATTTAGAGGGTTAGATTTTATTGATGCGCTAATTTATTGACTATAAGTAGCCTTACATTTTCATTATCGTATACTGAGAAAAATTACAGTGAATGTATTATGTTTCTCAAGGCAAATTACATAGAGATTCCAAGATTATGCCTACATTTAGCTGCTTTTTAATAGCAGTTTAAAAACCATTGTTGTTGAGATAGGTTTGTCTTCATGACCTCATCCTGCCAAAGGCGGGCAGGCACGTAATACTTCTCTCCAGGAGATGGAGGAAGGGTCTTATCTAAACGACATTGGTTTAAAAATAGTAAATTTTCGGATTTGATTTGTGATCCTTAAAATAGCGTATATGCAATTTTCACATGGAAGTACCTTACTGATCGGACTGATCAGCACATTTGCGTCAGGCTTGCAAGCCCAAAAGGCTAAACCTATAGAACCCAAGGCTATCAAAATACTGGTAGAAGCATATAAAACAGACATCAGAGGGCCTTATAAAGACATCCGTTGGTTTTGCAAAGATGGAAGCGTACGCGATCCTAAAGATCCATGCCCGGCTGAAATAGGCCCAGGCATACAGCATGCGCGCTATAAAGAATCCGTTGAGGGGTTAGCCAAAAATAATCAGATTTATTTGGGGCAGATATTAGCCTACACCACATATACTAATTTTTGGGACGCAGAAAATAACTTTTCCAGACTGAAACAATATCAGCTGGAGAAGTACTTAAGAACTGTTGATGATGGTTGGATACTCCGCAAAGGACAATATTATAGAGGTGCTTTACAGGTGGAAGATGAAGAAGCCTGGGGCCGAGCATTTTATAATTGGCTGCTAGCAAAAGACGAAAATTTGCAGAAGCATTTCTTCTTAATAAGGCAGTCATTACGCGATGTGCCCCACCGAGGCGATGACAACGTAGCGCAGCTGATGAGGAGCCAATCCAAGATAATTTCCGATGAATTGACTTCATTCATGAACTTACGGGTTAAAATTCATGGCCAACCAGAGGCTGGAGACATAGCTCAGGTGACGGCCTTTAAAGCTAAAAATAAAGCACAGCTATCAGCCGAAATGAACAGGAAATTTGATGAGCTATTGGCAACGATGGAGCGTTTTTACAGCCCATTCAACTTTCAAGACTTACAAAATAAATCGGCTCAGTTCAAGTCTGGTACTATTACAACTGCTTTAAATGACTATGCCAAAAATATGGCACTTAGTGCAACAGCAGAAGAAATAGTGGTGAGTACAGCACAGTTATTACTAACTATACGAACAGGAATAATGCAGGAAGAAAAGTCTGTAAATAGACTAGAGCTACTGGACCTAAGCCTGCAACTGGAGGAACTGATTTTTAAAAACGCTCCCAAATGGGAAGTGCAAACAGTAGAAGATTTATATAAGAAATTGTATGCATTAGCCATGGCCAATGCCGGAGCAGGTTATGTAGAGTTGTGGGAATGGGACAAAATTGAAGCTGCCTTACAGGTTCCGAACCAGCCCGAAGTTACATTAGCTAGTCTTATGCGTACATTAGAAGCGGCCAGAGGCGAGGTGGAATGGAGTGCCGCCATGGTAAAAGCTACCTATCAGCCCACCGTAAATGCTTTTTACCGCATTCGAACCAAAGGCTTATGGTTTCATCGATGATCGAATCCGTAGTGCCATTACGCTACCTTTGGGGCAAACTGTTGCGCAATTAGGTGAACTGATTGCAAAGGAATCCTCCTTAACCAATAAAGTGTTTGACCTGAAAGATCAGGCATCGTTCAGAGGCTTAAACCCGGGTTACGCTTTTGGCGAGTTGGTTGTTGTGGATGGCTCACCAGATGAAGTTGAAGTAAATGCGAATAAAATATATATTTTTGAACGTGCTCCGGCCGACTTAAAGCCTGTAGCAGGCATTGCCACCGTAGCGGAAGGTAATTTAGTGTCGCACGTGCAACTATTAGCACGGAATTTAGGCATACCAAATGCAGCACTCTCCGATCAGCAGCTGCTTGATATGAAGGCGTATAGTGGCGAAAAAGTTTTCTACGCGGTGTCAAACAAGGGCAATGTCATACTCAAACTAGAGAAAAATATGACTGATGAAGAGCGTATGCTGTTTGATAAGAAGGCAAGGCCGGATGAGAAGATAGCCGTGCCGGTAGAGAAAATTTTGCTAAATCAAAACAGTGTGATCAACCTAAGAAGTGTTGATGCCGATGACTCAGGAAAACTGTGTGGCCCAAAAGCAGCTAATTTAGGGCAGCTAAAGCAGATGTTCCCCAATATGGTGGTAGAGGGTTTGGTTATTCCTTTCGGTATCTTCCGTGAGCACATGGATCAGCCCATGGTAGGTTTCGAAGTTTCATACTGGCAGTTTCTCAACAACCTGTTTAAGGTAGCAGCAGAGATGACTGCCAATGAAACGGCCGAAGAAGAAGTGGAGAAATACCAGCTCGCTCAGCTGCAAACTCTGCGTAAAGCCATCTTAGAAATGCCTCTTAAAAATGGTTTTGTTATTGATATAGAACAGCAATTTATGACCATTTTTGGCAAAAAGATAGGTGACATTCCTGTATTTTTACGTAGTGATACCAACATGGAAGACTTGAAAGACTTTACCGGTGCCGGCCTCAACCTAACCTTATTTAATGTAGTGGCCAAGCAAAAAATTCTTGATGGTATTAAAGAAGTATGGGCCTCTCCCTATACCGAAAGAAGTTTTAAATGGCGTCAAAAATATCTGCTTAATCCGGAAAATGTCTTCCCCTCCATCCTGGTTATTCCAAGTGTAGATGTAGACTATTCAGGAGTGCTCATCACTAAAGGCATTAGCAACGGTGAGGCACAGGACCTGACTATTGCTTTTAGTAGAGGAGCAGGTGGTGCTGTTGATGGCCAAGCTGCAGAAACTTATTTACTCACACAAACAGCTGAAGAAGTGCTTTTGGCACCCTTGAGGGAAACCTATGCTAACACTTTGCCCGCTACCGGAGGTACGGCAAAGGAGGCATGGAGCTTTGAGAATCCTGTGCTTACCCCGCAAAATCTGCAAGATATCAGGAACATCGCATCTGAAATAAGGGGTACTATGCCCGGCCATGAAGGCTATGATGGTGCGTATGATGTGGAGTTAGGCTTCAAAAATAATAAGATGTGGCTGTTCCAAATAAGGCCTTTTGTAGAAAATAAAAGAGCCATCGGATCAGCCTATTTAGAATCTATTACGCCTGTAATCGATAAAAATAAAAAAATTCCATTATCAAAAACATTGTAACATGCGCAAACTCTATAGTATTGCTATCCTGGCCATTTTTTCATTAGCATTTTTTTCTGCAACATACTACCCTATTGATGGTTACGAACAAACCGGCATCAAAAGATTGCTAAGATTGGAACGACTCAAAAGCGGAGAAATTCAAGGTAAATTATCGATTCCGGAAGGAGCTATGAAGTCGTGGAGCGAAATTAATCTCAATTTAACTGAGAAAAAGAATGATTCCTTAGCCAATTTCTTTCAGACAGATCAGCGTTTGCAGGCTAAAATCAATGCTTTATTTAAAGGGCTTGATAAAAGCTATTCTATTAGCATATTGGATATCAGTGACTTAGATAGTATCAGGTATGCTAGCAGAAATGAAAAGGCGGCTTACCAGCCGGGCAGTGTAGGCAAATTAGCTGTATTGGTAGGATTGTTCACACAATTACAACGAATCTATCCTGACTCATGGGAAAGTAGGACTGAATTATTAAGGATAAAAACAGTGAAAGCGGGACAGTGGGGATTGACTGATAGTCATACAATCCCTATCTATAATCCGGAAACCAATGCCTTGGTGAAAAGACCTGTGGTGGCTGCCGATGTTTTTAGCCTGTACGAGTGGACTGACCACATGCTTTCTGTAAGCAATAATGGAGCAGCTAGCATTGTATGGCGCGAAGTGCTACTCATGGCAGCCTTTGGCAGCGACTACCCTACCCTAACTGAGGAACAATCGACTGAGTACTTTGCCACTACTCCGAAAAATATTCTGACTAATTTAGGAAACGATGTAGTCAATCTCCCCCTTCGTGAGTTGGGTATTACTGCTGAGGAATGGAGGTTAGGCAGCTTTTTTACACAAGGTGCAAATAAGTATGTAGGTAATAAAGGAGGCAGCACTGGCTCACCACTGGGCTTAATGAAATTTTTGATTCAGCTAGAACAGGGGAATGTGGTAGATCAGCAATCGAGTTTAGAAATAAAACGCTTAATGTACATGACTGACCGCAGAATCAGGTATGCACAATCACCGGCATTGGCCAAAGCCGCAGTCTATTTTAAATCAGGCAGCTTATACCGTTGCGACCGCACCAAAGGTGAGGCATGTGATAAGTACATGGGCAATGTAGATAATTTCATGAATTCAGTCGCTATTATTGAGCATCCTAACAACTGTAAATATATGGTAGTGCTGATGACTAATGTTTTAAGGAAAAATTCGGCAACTGATCACATGTATTTAGCTTCCAGCCTGGATAAAATAGTGCAGAAGAGATAAAATACAGTTTGTTCATCTGATGGCGATGATTACTTAGCGATATTTTGTGTATCCATTAAAATAGTCAAATTAACTCTCTACAGGTGCATCAATCCCCTTTATTTTTTTTACCTCTGCCCAACCGGCATGACCGATTAGCTCTTGCTGTTAATATGCAGGTTCAAAGCATTATTGGCATCACCACAATCACGTTCCCCTTCGTTTTCGATGCACCTTGGGAGTTTCTTATCTACATCAAAGTATTTGTTACAGAGCAAAGTATTAAGCAATAGATGTTAAGGCCTGCTTAGTCTGAAGCGCAAAATCTCGCACTTTTGAATTATCCGAATTAAGGTAAGCTTCTGCAATGGGTAAAAAACGCTGGTCTTTCAGTTGGCTGATTAGGTGTAGAATTGCCAATTTAATTTTCGGGTCATAGCCTTGCATCAGCATAGTAAAACAGTGCACGTCATCCAACGTATTGATACTGAGGTTTTCAATAGCCTCTTTTGATACTTCATCCATTAGTGCAGTTTCAATAATTGGTATAAGAATCTTCTTTAAGTCCAGTTCTAGCAAATTATCCAGGTATTCAATGGCATTTATTCTAAAATCAGTATCTTTTGCCTGTATGCCATCGAAAATAAGCAGTATTTTCTCCGGAGGATATTTTAAACCAATCAGCCTGAAGATACGCTCTAAAGTGCCATCGAGGCGAGCCTCTAATATCTTAATTAAGCTTCTCCGTGCATCAATAATTGCCACTCCTTCTTGTTGGTTAATGGCTACATTGGCCAACTGATTCTGCGAGTAAAGTACTGCCAGCGTATCTAAATATAACTTTGCCTCTTCTGTTACCAATTCCACTACCGACTGATGATTCACTTTTAGAAATGGATAAGCTAACCTCAGTTCATTCATGGACCTAAGCGTTTCCAACCGAACCGCTACATCTTCAAAAGAAAGCAGTTTAAGCAACAAATTCATAGAATTTTGTGATCCTATTTTTTCCAATACCTGAGGAAGCTTGCGTGCAACTTTAACAGAAAGAGCATCTAGTACTGTGGGTTGCTTCAGGTGTGAAACCAACCCCTCACCATAATTCACTAAGGATTTAGCTGCAGTTTTGCTAAGATTAGCATGAGTTAGCGCTTCTAACAGGTCATTTAAAAATACAGGACTTAGGCTATTACCCATGGCTTGATATGCCTTTTGAGCAATGATAATAGATGCATGTTTAGCGTGTTTTTGTATGAATGGGTATAACTCCGATGCTGCAGCATGTGTGATAGCCTGGAAAACATGAGAGAGTTCTGTCTCACGTTGGGTACCTTCAGGGAGTTTCTCGATTGATGTGATACTTCTTTGAATACGTTCAAGCAGCTTAAATTGCTCTTTCCAAACAGGATTATTACGGCATTGAATAGCTAGCGTAACCAGTGCAACACCTTTCAAATCGGAATCCTCAGCATTGATAAAACTATCGATAAGTAAAGGCCTATCTTCAGGGCTGGTTCTAGCAATGAGATACTCCATGGCACGAATTTTAACTTCATCGTTCGAGTCTTTCAAGAGTGCAGTGACCTCCTCTTTAATTACAGGAGTTTTGTATAAATATAAATTTTGCAGGGCAACTTCTCTTATTTTATCAGATGGATGGTGCAACAAGGCCTCTAAAGACTCAAATAATTTAGGATCCGCTAATTCATACACCTTATGTAACATGAATAAAATCTGGCTATCAGTTCCCTTCTGTAATACTCCTATAATACCATCAAATACTGAATTTTTACGCAAATCAATAGGTGTGGAAAGCTTTTCTTGCGGATCAGATAATTTTTCGTGAAAAGAATTAATGTATTCGTCCCTAATTTTAGAAGCCAGATAAATCCAGAATCCAATTAGCACAATGATGAGTAAATTCACGTAAAAAGCAGGCAACTGTAAAGCCTTTAGCACCAGTAAAAGCAATATACCTGCCAGGCCTGTGGCAGCTCTATCCACAAATACATCTATAAAAGTTTTTACCTTACTTTTGATATCGATAGAAATCGGTAAAGATAGTAATTCCACTGCCGACCTATTGAGCGAGTTTTTTAGGCTATTATCGTTCATCTGCAGAAAGATGGCCACCCAAAGCACAGGGGTAAAAAGCAACAAAACCGTAGCTACGGCAATTCCTACTGGTAATATTAATAGTGAAGTCCCTACCCCATAAACGCCAATAAGTCTGCGCGTTAAGAATAGTTGTATGGCCAGAGATATGATGTTAAAGGTAGAAAACCAAAAGCCAAAAAAAGAAGTGAGGTCATCGGCATTGTCTATTTGAGCGGTAACAATATTGCTAAACTGATAATCTATTAATTTGGAAACCACCACCCCTATTCCAACTATACCGGCAATTAGGGTGAGATATTTAGATTTTTTAACAATGGCAAAAGGATTAGAGCTAAAGTCAGCAGAACGTTTCTTTCTTTGAAAACTGTTGAGCTTATTTTCTACATATCCTTTCCATAAATAGTTGGTGATGGGTACACAGATCAGCAGCAGGCCTGCTGTTACAAAAACTATGTTATGGCTACTAATCACTTGCGCCAGTACACTAGCCAAATAGCCACCCAAAATAGCTCCCGCTATGGCACCTGCACCTATTAGGCCAAACAGACGCTTGGCTTGCCGAACACTAAAAACAATGTTGGTGAGCATCCAGAATTGCGAGGTGGCCAATACAGTAAAGATAGAGTGCCAAATATAGAAAGTATATAACACAACATCCTCTCCTACTCCAAGTTGCAGTAACACCCCAAAAGCCAACATAAAAAACAGGCTTGAACTCACGGTGTACAACATCATTCTGTTAAGAGAAACGCTTAACAAGAGCTTGGAGTAGAAAATGGAAATTGCGCCCGCCACAACGGCAATTAGAATAAAAGCATTTGGTAGTTGCTCTACACCAAATTGACTTAGAAATAATGCATTTACTGTAGGCTTTAAAGTAATGTAGGTAAGGATTATAAAGAAGATATTCAGCATTAAAAGCAATGCCGGCACAAACTCACCTTTTCTTATATCAAATGATTTGAGTAGTACGCTCTTTAAAAAATCCATTAAAACTTTATAGGTTTACTCTCGCAATCGCATCCATTTTAGAAGCGATTTCTCTGATGATTTGCTCACCATTCTGATCGTCCACCAAAGCTACTAAAATATATTTCCTTTCCGGACCCCATACCAAAATAGAATCAGAATGATATGTCCTCCAAGAGCCGGATTTTCTGAATAAGCGCGCCTTTGGCGCTACTTTTTCAATAGAGTTTACAAACTTATGATGCAGCTCAGGGTCACCCATTATATCAAGCATTTGTTTTGAACGCTCAGTGCTCACCAGTTGTCCGTATACCATGTAATAATAAAATCGGCACACTTGTGTTACTGAAGCTGCGTGGCTGAATTGCTTCAGAGGCTCTCTATTAGTTATACTACCGCTACCATATCTTTTACCTACCCAAAGTCCACCGCCCAACTCCTCATCGTAAAACTCATATCTCGGATCGGTCATCACAGATTCAATCTTTTCGAAACCCACCAAATCAATCATTCTTGAAGCGGCTTGGTTGTTAGATTTACTGATCATAATACGCATATCTGCCTTCACGTTAGCTGTTTCTTCAATCTCTCCTTTTTCAATGGCATCCATAGCCGCTAGCAAAATGGCTATTTTGGGTAAGCTGGCTGCATACATCATGTGCAGACCATTGACTCTGGCAAATTTTGTTTGGTCAGGGTTACTGAGATCCACCAGACCTACCGCCATTTTTTTCTGGCTGATTAATTTTTTCCATCTGGGATTGGCATTCAGCTCATTTTCCAAATCTCGTTGCATGTTAAAATCTATCAGTTCGCGTAGAACGGGCAAAGATGGCTCTGCTAGCACTCTGGGTAGAACATCTGCCTTTTTGATTTCTTGAGGGAAAAAGAGTTCTGGCTCAGTGTCCTGTGCACATCCAGTTAAAGGAGTCATTGTAAACAAGCTTGCAAAGCAAATTGCAGCATTTGAAATCATTCTTAGTTTCATGTGTCAAATGTAGTATTTAAATTGTTTTGTTGTTGCTAAAATATACAAGCTCTTTATTCTATGTAATTACTTGTAAGTCAGCGATTGGATAACGCAAACATTTTCATTTCGATCATCATTTTAAGAAAAATGTTTTCGTAAATAATAGCAACTTGGAGCTGAATGTAGTCGTTCCAAAAGTTATCTTTTCTAGTCTTTTGGCTTTTTCATTTTAAAAATTTGAAGATTATACCATACCTAACAGTAATTTTTGCTTAGTTGCTGCAACCTTTGCATCATCGGTTGCATCTTAAACGTATGACACTTACAAAAACCTCTAAAACTAAACTTATGAAAAAGCTTATCTATTCATTCATTATTTTTTTTTCAGTAAGCACAGCATATCAATCCTTTGGGCAGTCAGTAGCGGCTCAGGAAATTATTGATAAAGCACTTGCGGGAGAAGATATTAATTATAAAAATGTGACTATTGATGGTATCATTGATTTAACCCCTTATATGGAAAAGAAGGACGACTTACCTTCAAGTTTTTGGTCGTGGGGTAGCTCAAATAGCATTGATAACACAATAACAGGAAGTATTTACTTTGAAAACTGCGTTTTTAAGGATGCCTTTATAGCCTATTTTCACGATGATGACTCGGAATATACGTTCACTGCCGACTTTGATAATTCGGTGGTGTTTAAGAATTGTCAATTTAAGGAAGCAATTGCCTTTAAGTATTCTGAATTTGCTCGTGAGGTAGATTTCTCCGGTAGTGTAATTAGTGGAGAAGCTAATTTCAAATACGCTGAGTTTGAAGCACGTGCCGATTTTAGTCAGGTTATATTCAACGAGCTGGCCAACTTTAAGTATGCTGAATATAGTGAAATGGTTAATTTTGCCAACACCACCTTCAATGAAGAGGCTAATTTTAAGTATGCCGAAATGGAAAACGGTGTGAATTTTAGCAATGCCCTATTCAATGATTTTCTCAATTTTAAATATACTGAATTAGAAGGTGAGGTTATACTTACAAATTTTCAGGTAAAAGGCGATATAGATACCAAATACACGGAAGTTAATGGCCAAGATTTTAGCACCTATCTATTAAACAACAGAAACTAAAGGCATGCTGCGTGCATATTAATTCAATTGCAGAAGATGAAACTATGGAGGTGTACGATACACCTCCTTTTTTAATTTATTTGGGTACTAGTGACAGTAGCATGAGCTAATTCCATTTCCTCTGCAGGTGTGACAGGCGTGATATGGTTAGGAAGTGTAATCGAAAAAAGCGTTCCTACTCCAAATTCCGATTCAACATTTATAGCACCCTCAAGTCGCTCAATAGTTTCTTTTAGTATAAATAAACCCAAACCCGAACCCTCAGATTTTTCAGTTGCCCTATAAAACATATTGAAAATCTTTTGTAAATGCTCTTCACTAATTCCGAGGCCATTATCTTTGAACGAAATCATGAAACTGGTTTCCTGAATGTCTATATGCACGATAATGAAGGGGTTTTCCTTCCTTTTATCAGAGTACCTTATAGCATTGGAAATCAGGTTATTAAAAATAATTTTTAGACGATTATAATCGGAGTAAACTACCTCTGCTCCATTAACCTGCACCACTATATCAATATTCTCAAATTGTGGAATAAAGCGGTGCTCTTCAAATACATCATTAATAAGTAGCTTTATGGACACAGCCTCATACTCAAGGCCCAGTTTCTTATTTTTACTATAGTTGACCACGTCTTTAATGAAACGCTCCATGCGGGAAATACTACTACGCATTAGGGCTGAGTAGTGTTTTATGTTTTTATCGGATTTATCGTACTCAAGCAATTGTATGAGCCCCATGACTGAAGCAAGCGGGGAGCGTAGATCGTGAGCCGTACTATAAATAAATTTATCCAATTCATCATTTAACTTTTCTAATTCTTCATTTTTTAGACTCATTTGAGCCGATTTCAACTCTATTTCATTCAGTTGGTTTTCACGCTGATCCATCAAAGTGAAAAAAGATTTCGATAAGTTTACAATTTCTCTGGCAGGCTTATTAAATCCCAAATCGGTAGTGTACTTTAATTTGGCATCTCTCTTTAAAGAAAGATCCATTATGTTAGCTAATTTTTTAATAGGTCTCGAAAGCTTGGTAGAGAGGTAGTAACTGAGCAATATTGACAGTATAAAGCTAAGGAGTGCGCTTAAAAAGAATATTAGAAATACACGTCCCAACAAATATTCAGATTGCGTTGATATGGCAGAAGATAGATTTAAAAAATCTGCACTTAACCGATTTGTCAGCTTATTTAGTTCATCACGTAGACCTTCATTGCTGCTGAGTCCTATTGATTTTTGCATGCTTACTAATTCATTAAAGGTATGCTCGTAACCATGTAGGATTTCTACGGCCATGGCACTATTCTTACGCTCAAGTTTTGTTATTGTAAGCGCTGCTAAGTCATTGAATTGCTCTACATAAATAGAGTCATGTCGAAGAAAAAAGTCTTTCTCATGTCTTCTTAAAGACAAAACGTCCGATAGTGCTATTTCGGGCTGTTCCTCAAGCGCATGTGCATATTTCCTCATTTTACCTTCCAGTCCATAATCAAGAAAACCGCAGATGAACATTTTGTCCTCTAGTTCCCAAAATTTATGATTGTAGGTGGTCATATTTATGGCAATTAAGCCCAAACCTTTTTGTAGAGAGATTTCTACATCTGTATTGTGCTGCTGAATACTGATTTGCTCAAATAATTTCTGCATCAGACTATCACGTTTAGTCAAATACCAGCTTTTCCGGCTTATGAAATATTGCTTATTAGTGGATTCAATATCCAGAAAATCATTATCCAATTTAATTACACGTAGGGTTTCCAATTCTAGGTTGCTGAGACTCCGCTCGGTGATCCTAATTTTGTCCAGGCGCACCAAATAGTGGTAATTAAGCAGGAATACGATCACTGAAAATAGAATGATTAGAAGAAAGCCTAAAAAAATTCTACTTCTGATTGAGTTCAATGTTGTAAACATTTTATAGTAATATTGTCATAATACTGCATTCTGCTAAATTAGCCTATCAAATAATAATAAAGCAATAGGCTAAATTAAGAAAATATTATGATTTGACTTTTGTGTTCAAATTGCAACTATCTCTTTAAAAAAATTATAAATTACTGTCTGCTAGCATTTATAATTTTCCCCTTGGTGTATATTTTAACTACCAGAGTTTGACATAGAAAATATTGCATGAGCCTAACAAATAGAATCACCACTGCTTTTACCGGAGATGGAAGAACAAACTTATTACCCCTCTTCACAATAAACTTTATTGGCGCGCTAGGTTACAGCATCATACTTCCTTTTCTCGTATACTTGGTTCAAGATTTTGGAGGGAACGAGGTTATTTATGGACTGATGGGGGCAGTATATCCTGCTTTTCAGCTTATAGGAGGACCTATTTTAGGTAGGTGGTCTGATAAAGTAGGCAGAAAGAAAGTATTGTTGATCAGTCAAATAGGCACTTTTATTTCCTGGCTTATATTTCTTGTAGCCTTTTTTGTCCCTCAGACTAATTTATTCACATTTGACTATTCAGGCGAAACGGTATTATTTACCTTGCCGCTAATAGTTTTGTTTGTGGCCAGAGCATGTGATGGCTTAACCGGTGGAAATATTTCTGTAGCTAATGCCTATCTTGCTGATATTTCAACCAGCAAAACAAGAAAGAAAAATTTCGGTAAAATGTCCTCTGCCATGAATCTGGGTTTTATTATTGGCCCGGTTATTTCCGGTTATATAGCTGCACTTGCGTCAGGTAAGCTTAAGACTGTGATACTGGCAGCATTCATTTCATTTGTTGCCATCTTTATCATTCAATTTCTTTTGAAAAATCCCAGAAATGGGTCCTCGGATAATGAGCAATTGGATAGCTCAACTGAAGATGGTAGCAAATCCGTTTCAGTATGGAGTATTCCACAAGTACCTTTAATGGTGGTACTTTTCTTTTTGATTTATCTGGCTTTCAACTTCTTCTATGCCACTTTTCCTATTTATGCGGCTAATGTGTTGAAATGGAATTCCGCACAACTTGGCCCTTTCTTCGCAGTGCTTAGTGGGGTAATGATTCTCACTCAGGGTCCGGGACTGAGTTATTTAAATGATCATTTCAACGAAAAACAGTTGTTTTTTGCCGGAGGTATACTACTTATAGCCATGTTTTACTGCCTTACTTTTACTGATATTTACGTAATTTATACCGGTGCTGTATTGTTTGGTTTGGGCAACGGCTTAATGTGGCCCTCTTTTCTTTCCATACTATCCACAAAGGGCAGCAAAAAACAGCAGGGCGCCATACAAGGCGTTGCCAATAGTTTTGGCAGTGCTGCCAGTATTATTGGGCTTATTGCCGGAGGTTTTATATTCGGGTTAATTCAACAGCAGATATTCATCCTATCCTGCGTAACCATGGGTGTGGTGCTGTTGGTAGGCATTTTTATGAAAGTGGAGGATTGAGGCTCATTACAACAATAAATCGTTTCAGAACTTTTCCAAAGTTTTGAACTTTGGAAAAGTTAAAAAATTACCCATCAATTTACTGCCCTAAAATAATCGCAAACATCAAGGGTGCCACAATGGTCGCATCTGATTCCACTATAAATTTAGGCGTGTTAATATCCAGCTTGCCCCAGGTAATTTTCTCGTTAGGTACCGCTCCGGAATACGAGCCATAGCTGGTAGTTGAATCGGAAATCTGACAGAAATAACTCCAAAAAGGCACATCTGTGTATTCTAAATCCTGATATAACATGGGTACTACGCAGATAGGGAAATCTCCCGCTATGCCACCGCCTATCTGGAAGAATCCAACGCCTTCAGTTCCTGCATTCTTTTTATACCAGTCGGCCAGAAAAGTCATATATTCAATACCCGATTTCATGGTGGAGGGTTTTAATTCACCTTTCACACAATAACTGGCAAAAATATTGCCCATGGTGCTATCCTCCCAGCCCGGCACTACAATCGGCAGGTTTTTCTTGGCTGCTTCCACCATCCAGCTGTCCTTCGGGTCAATTTCATAATACTGCTCCAACACACCTGAGTTAATCATTTTATACATAAACTCATGCGGAAAATAACGCTCCCCATTCTCCTCGGCATCCTTCCATATTTTGTAAACGTGTTTCTGTAAACGCCTAAAGGCCTCTTCCTCAGGAATGCAGGTGTCGGTTACCCTGTTCAAACCTTTCTCCAGCAACTCCCATTCTTGCTGGGGTGTTAAATCACGATAGTTCGGAACTCTTTTATAATGACTATGTGCCACTAAATTCATTAGGTCTTCCTCCAAATTAGCACCTGTGCAACTAATAATGTCTATTTTATCCTGCCTAATCATCTCCGCCAAAGAAATACCCATCTCTGCAGTGGACATAGCACCGGCAAGCGTCACCATCATCTTTTTCCCGCTTTCCACATGCGTTTTGTAGCCTTCAGCGGCATCAATCAAGGCAGCTGCGTTAAAATGTCTGTAGTTGTGCTTTAAGAATTTAGTAATTTCCATAATTTATAATTTGCACAAAAGTAGCAAAATAACTGTACTACATATAAGAATTGATGATGGAAGAAACATTTTTTTTCAGCAATCCTTTTAAAGGGAGCTGTCGCATTTTGGCAATAAGAATGGAGCCGTAGGTAGTAGTAAGTAGCATTGCTACAATATCATTTACATGCGATGATTTGGTAATTTCAGTATTAAAAATGGCTTCGAGTATATGCTTTTCTAGTAGTTTCTCAAAAGATAGAATCTCCTGACTCACCGCACGCTCAGAATTAGGAAATAATTGCTGTTTTTCAGCTTTTTTAATACTAATTGGTTTCAATACCCTATCAGATACCGCATAATATTTAATGAGATGCTGCATAAGTGAAGGATGCTTGTCACATAAATCGGTATACTGATCAAAAATATAGTTTACGGCTTTAATACCTTTGATTTCCTCGTTGTTAAGATGCACGGCTGTTTTGTAAGCCCAGACCCGCAAAAGGTATAGCAGCACATCTTCTTTCTGTGGGAAATACCTGAAAAAGGTAACTTTAGAGATGTCTACTTCTTTGCAAATATCGGCTACGTGGATGTCGTTAAAATTATGATGTTGAAGTCTCAGCCTTGTCTTATCAAGTATTAAAAGCTTTAACTTGGCTGATTTGCGGTCCCTTAACGATGGTTCATTTGCAGCCATTAATTAATTCTTAACAATGGTAAATTCTACTCGCCTATTGAGTTGTCTGGTGTCCTCTGCTTTGTTACTGGCAATAGGTCTTGAACCCCCATACCCTTTGCTATTCAATCGTTTAGCGCTCACTCCTTTATTCATCAGATAGTCTTTTACTGTGTCCGATCGCTTTTGCGACAACTCAATATTAAGTTTGGCACTACCGGTGTTATCTGTATGACCGGACAGCTCAATTTCAACTTTAGGATTTTTGGCAAGCATATTTACTACCCTATTTAATTCAGCATAAGAGCTTTCGAGCATTTTGGCTGTACCACGCTCAAAAAGCACGCTTTGCAATTGAACTGTTGTGCCTTTCTCTAATCTCACCAATTCAAAAATTACTTCAGAGTTGTTATCTAATGTATCTGTTTTTAATGTTTTCATTTCATCCAAATACCCTTCCGCATCCACATCAATTGTATAGACAGAGTCTTTCCACAGGTTAGTCTGATAGGTGGAGCCTTTTCCCAACACTATTTCCGAATAAGAACTTTTGCTATTCTCATCAATACCCTTTATAATCAACTGAGGACTCAAAATTTCTCGTGATAAACCATCAATGACGGTCACTTTTACTTCTACTTTAGGCCTATCTTGGCTTTTCGTGGTTGTTTTGGTATTATATGGTATCAGAGGCTTGGCTGCTGCTGTGAGACTTTCCTCAAAGGCTTTATCAAGCACAACATCAGCAGGTAACTTTGTAGCCAAAATATTTCCTAAACCTACACTATTCACCGTATTAACCATATAAGCGGAGTTGTTAGCATCGTTTATTAGTCTGTAATACCAATCTGCTCCCTCGGAGTTTAAAACAGTCAGGTTTTCCGGACTAGTCCAAGTATTCCATGTTGCATCGAGCCGTTTGGATACGAAAATATCTCTACTGCCTTGCCCGCCCATTCCGTTAGAGCTGAAAAATAAAGTTTTATTGTCAGTGGCCAAATAAGGCGTCAATTCTTGTGACTTCGTATTAATGTCAACACCCAAATTTCTCAGTTCTGTCCATTTATCTACAGAACGCATAAACGTATAGTAAATATCTTCATTACCCTGGGTGTCGAAACTCTGCAGGCTTAAGACCATTATTTTGCCATCTTTTGACAAGCTACCGGAGAGGTGATCTGATTTATTTTTGAAGTAAGGTATTTCAACAGGTTTTGGCTCGCCCCAATTCTCTCCTATTTTTCGGGCATAAGATATACCGTCTTTTTTCTGGTTTTTATAATTTCCCGTTACATACATAATCATACCATCGGCAGTAATGCCTATCACGCTATTGAATGATTGGTTGTTTAAAGGCCCTGCTACACGTTCGGCCTTAGCCCATTCATCACCTACTTTTTTACTTACCCATATATCACCATCATCTTTTTCCCCACCTGTATTTTGTGCATGATTCTTCTTAGTGAAATATAAGTGGTTCCCCTCTGGAGAAACTACGGGCGAGATGTCGTCATAATTGCTCTCTAGAGATTTAACCAAAATAGGTTTGGCATTATTTTGTGCGTTGAGTATTAAACTCAAGAAAATGAAGGGAATGTATAAGAGATTTTTCATTTTAAAATTTACTTATATTAAGTTACTGTAAGACCTAAAAAAATTCTGAATAACTTAATGCTCAATATTACTGATGCAAGATAAAACGCATAAGCTTATTAAAAAAATCACATCACAACTGAACAGCTCAATACTTTTAATAATGGTTAATGAACCTATAAAAGTATTAAAGCATTAGAACAAATACAAATAGTATTCCTATTAATAATCAGGTAGTTATCTTAAAATCAAAAATTTAAACAGTTAATGTTAAACCGTGCATATTTTATAATAGCAAAAAGAAATTTTGAGTATATGGTTTGCAGATGCCTTAGGAGGGCTCTTGAAATATAAATAAAGGATGCGAGCTCAAATAGGTAATATCTTTTGAAACGCTGCTTCCTATCAAATTTGTGAAGAAATTTCCTTTGCGCTTTAACAATACAAGCAGATCTCCATCTTGTTCATTAACAAACTCTTCAATACCATGGCTAATATCAGATTTGAATTCCTTTAAAAAATAACTGATCTTTTCATATCCTAAAAAAGTAGAAAGCTCTTGCTTAAATTCCTCGTAGTTATTTTCTGAAACGTGATTTTTAGAGCGACTGACATGTACTACTTTTATTCTACTTTTAAAGCTATATATGTAGCTTACCAGCCGTTGCAATGTAATTCTGTCGTGTTCTGAATAATCGGAAGCGTAAACAACTGCATTTAAACCTCGATACTTGGCTTGAATAGGAATAGTAATTACTGGTATGTCGCTGTTTTCCACCGTTCTGATAGTGCGGCTACCAATAATAGTTTCTTTATTGTAGCCATTCCCTAAGGTACCCATCACTATATAGTCTATATCATTGCTATTGGCATATTTATTAATTGCTTGGTTCACATCGCCCAAAGAAATGATGTAATCACACTTGATATTAAATTCATGTGCAGTCTCTTCCGCCAAGAGCCGTAATTTGTGTTGAGCATGATCGCGCATATTTGAAAAAGCGTGTTCTGTAGCTTCATTCTTAATAGCGCTAGAAAATTCCTCATCCGAGAAAACATGGATGAGAGTTAAATTACCATGCCGTATTTTTAATAAATTAGCAGCATACTCCATTGCATTCAAAGAGTAGGTAGAAAAATCAACGGGACACAAGATATTATCCATAAGCGCTGTAAAATTTATATATAAATGAAATTAACAAAAATATCGTTATATCAATATTTGCTAACTGATTTATTTTCTTTTAAATAAAATCGCCAGGGCAAAAAAGCATCCTCCTCGGCATAGTCAATTCCTATTCTGGTAGTTTCAATTATGTCATTTGTTTTTATCTTTTCCCCAGTTTCTATCCACACTTCCGAAGAGCTACCAAGATCAATTCCATTTAGTTTTTTACCAATACCTAATGCCTTGGTAAGTTTGCCCGGTCCTGCACATAGTTTAGCTTCCCCTTGTTTACTTAGTGTGCGCATTCTCATCAAATTTATCCCATCCAATGGTTCTAAAGCTCTTATTAAAACGGCATCGGCCACGCCTTTGGTATTAGTTACTACATTAAGTAAATGATGTATACCATAACAAAGGTAAATATACGCAACACCACCCGGCTGATACATAACGGCTGTTCTTTTGGTAAAGCGCCCGAGGTGCGCATGGCACGCTTTGTCATTTGTTCCGCTGTAGGCCTCCGTTTCTACAATTAGGCCTGAAGTAAAATTACCGTCTATATGGCTACATAGTTTTTTGCCGATTAGGTTTTTGGCAATATCAACTACCTCAGTGCCTTGGAAATAACTAGCATCAAGTTTTTGCATGGTTGAGTGATTTAAGGTCACTAACCTTTTTAATCTAGAATCGTTCATTCGGAAGAATCAATTTAACTAACCATACTTATTATGAAAAGAAAATTATTATTATCCCTAATGATGGCAGCAATCATGTTTATTTATCAGGGAAATGCGCAAATTAACACTCCGCAACCATCACCCAAAGCCAAGGTAGAATCTACTGTGGGTTTAACGGAAATCGGCATTAGTTATTTCAGACCGGGTGTGAAAGGACGAATGGTTTTTGGCGAAGGCAAGGATTATTTGCAACCTTACGGTCAGCTTTGGAGAGCAGGCGCCAACAGTGGTACCATTTTAAGTTTGAGTACCGATGCGAAAATTGCAGGTAAAGAAGTGAAGGCCGGTGAATACTTAATATTTATGACACCCGGAAAAGATAATTTTGAGTTTAAGCTTTACAGCGATCTCTCATTAGGTGGAAACGTGAATGGTTATGATGAAGCCAAAGAGTTGTTAACTGCTAGTGCCAAAGCTGAAAAAATTGAGAAAAAGGTGGAAACGTTAACCTACTTAGTTTCTGATATTAGTGAAGACAATACAAAAGCCAATATCCATTTTATGTGGGAAAACACTTCTGTGAAAATTCCTATTGAAGTAAGTTTTGACGAGCAGGTAATGGCTGATATTGCATCAAAAACCAGAGTAAACTCCTCTAATTTAGTTGCAGCTGCTAATTACTATTTGGCTACAGATCAAAATTTGGAGCAGGCCTTGGCATGGATGAATACCTACCTGGCCGAAGGTAATAACAGCCAACAATTTTGGCATGTACATACCAAAGCTAAAATTCTTGCTAAAATGGGTAAGAACAAAGAAGCAAAGGAAGTAGCAATGAAGTCAATAGAAATGGCAAAAGCTTCTCCTCAAGGAGATTTTGGTTACATCCAAAGAAATGAGGTGCTGATTAAAACTTTATAAGTATTAAATAAGCATATACAGAAGGCAGCTAACTCTCATCGTTAGCTGCTTTTATTGTTACAATTATCATATTATCATAAATCCGCTTCAATCTCTTAGGTTGATCGATCAAAAAAATACTTTCATCGATAATTATACCATTTTTATCTAAAAGGTACATTGCACAGCAGATTGCCTATATCACCAAGTTTTAATCGATAATATTCAAGTACTTGTGGGGAAATCAAAATAGAAAAACCATAAGTCATGAAAAATCTCCACCTCTCATCCCTCCTATTTAGTGTTATCTTTTTCGGCTTTTCCACCTTTTCAATGGCGCAGTCCATATCATCCTTTACCTTGGTGAATGCTGAAACAAACACAGATATTGCCGCCATACAAAACGGGAATGTTTATAACCTGACAGCTATCGGTACCGATCAGCTAAGCATAAGGGTAAATGTATCAGCTGCTGTTGGCAGTATTGTATTTTTTGTAGATGGTCAGAAGTTTCAGACAGAAAATATTAGTCCGTACGCCCTTGCCGGTGATAATTCCGGGAACTACAATGCCTGGGTTCCGGCTATGCAAACGTATGCCATACAGGCGCGTGCCTACAGCGCATCGAATGGAACAGGCAGCTTACTTGATTCCAGCTCAGTAGCTATTTCGTTTATTAATGAACCGCTTGAGGTGGTAGTTACGGATGTCAATTTTATCAACTGCCCAACCATTAACCTGATGGTGGGAGAAGTGATAGACTTGGATGTAGAGATACTTCCCGCCAATGCTACCAACCAAACCATCGCTTTTACGGCCAGTGACGGTACCAGCGTAAATTATTTGAGTGGAGAATTCACTGCTTCGGCTCCCGGCCAGATTACCGTAACCGCAACCAGCTTCAGCGATGGAAGTGTATTTGACCAATGTATTATTAATATTATTGAGCCAATAGCTACAATTAATCCTTTTCAAGTGGTGCAGGCCGAAGCATATACGGGGCAAAGTGGTACACAGATGGGCGGCAGCGGAATTGCTGTAGGATATATTCAGAATAACGATTACATATTTTTTGCAAATGTAGATTTTAGCAATGCAGCGCTGGGCGGATCCGTTCGTGCCTCCAGCAACAATCAAGGTGGTACTATTGAGTGGCGGAAGGGATCGGTGAATGGCGAATTGCTTGCGACCTCACCCATAACAAATACAGGAGGTTGGGCTTCTTTTCAGGATTTCGCTATAAATCTCGTCAATCCCGGAACGTCAGCAGGTATAGTAGACTTGTATCTGGTTTTTAAAGGAGGCAGTGGCTACCTCTTCGATGTTGACCAATTTATCTTTAGTCAGGAAGAGATTTTCGTTACTGATGTAAGCTTTATCAACTGCCCCACAGCACCCTTGAATGTAGATGACACAGTTGATCTGGATGTGCTGATAGAACCGGGAAGTGCTACCAACCAAACCATTGCCTTTACTGCCAGTGATGGTTTGAGTGTAGATTATCTAAGTGGGGTATTTATTGCGAGTGCGCCCGGGGAAATTACAGTAACTGCTACAAGTTTTAGCGATGGATCTGTTTTTGACCAATGTGTGATCACTATTGCAGGCGTGAACCCGCCAGCAGCGCCTTCAGATTTAGATGCAGCGGCACTGGCTCCCGGCATTATTAGTCTAAGCTGGACAGACAATGCAAATGATGAAGAGAGTTTCGAAATTGAACGCACATTTGACGCTTTCTCCTCTGCTCCTCAATGGACGTTACTAACTAGTGTAGCAGCTAATAGCACAATATATATCGATTCCACTGTTGCCTTGGAGCCCTATATTGCTTATAGGGTTCGTGCGGTTAACAGTGTGGGTAATTCAAGTTTTACTGATGCTGTTCGGGTGGATAATTTTCCTTTAGCGCCCACTAATTTCAGGGCAGAGAGCATAACGCAAACATCCATTGAATTGGCCTGGGATCAGCCTCCTTATGGCAACGATTATTTAATTGAGTTCACTACGAATTTGGATAGCGGATTTTCTTTTTTCGATGCGCTCTACTATGGTTATGAAGGGCTAGAATATTCAGGTCTGCAAGCGGGAGAAACGTATTTCTTTCGTATCAGAGTCAACTTTGACGCAGTGCCATCAGCCTGGAGTGATACATTGACTGTAACAACTCTTGAAGATCTATCAACCTTGCCTGCTGTGGTGAGAATTAATGCAGGTGGTTCCGCCATCACTTACGGAGATTCTATATTTATTGCTGATGCTTATTTTGCAGGCAATGGAAAATCTTATACCAATAATGGTATCACCGATATTTTAGGAACTTCTCAGGATGACATTTACAAGTCTGAAAGAAGCACAAACGCCAGCCTACAATCATTCAGCTACAGTATTCCTGTTACCAATGGGGAATACAGTATTAACCTCCATTTTGCAGAGATTTATTTCGGTGCTACCAATGGTGGATCAGGCGGTACCGGCAACAGAGTATTTAGCGTAAGCTTGGAAGGGGAAAATATACTCTTGAATTTCGACCTGAACGCTGAAACAAATCCTATGACTGCGCTTATCAGAACTTTTAGTACGAATGTGACAGATCAGGAGTTAAATATTGTTTTCACAGCCTCAGTTAATCAGCCTAAAGTATCTGCCATAGAAGTATTTGGGGAAGGCAGCCTATTAGACCCTACTCCTAGATGTGCATGGAACGGACTAGCAAATTCCGCTCTGAGCAAGGTGGAGGCGCAAAGTGTGAAAGTAAATGACAAATTATACGTGCTGGCAGGCTTTTTAAGCGGGCTACAAATTACTGGAGCTACAGAAATTTACGATCCTGCTACCAATAATTGGAGCAATGGCGCTGATATGC
This sequence comes from uncultured Cytophagales bacterium, assembly GCA_963832285.1. GTDB lineage: Bacteria > Bacteroidota > Bacteroidia > Cytophagales > Cyclobacteriaceae > Marivirga. The sequence continues at coordinate 975,983 of CAWHTP010000008.1, read as the reverse complement.
CGGTTCCTGTTACCCACATGGGTGCCGCGGCTATTGGCAATGAAATTTGGATAGTGGCCGGTTTTGTCGGCAACCACCCGGGAGTAGCTACTAACAAAGTGCAGGTTTATAATACCGTTACCGATTCATGGTCGGATGGGCCAGAACTACCCAATCCAAGAGGTTCCGGAGCGGCAGTTTATAGTAATGGTAAATTACATTTTTTTGGCGGACTTTTGCCCGATCGAAAAACCGATGTAGGCGAGCATTATATACTGGATATAAGCAATCAGGCTGCCGGATGGCAGGCAGCAGCAGCTATGCCAAACCCCAGAAATCACCTGAGTGGAGCCGCTGTAGAGGGTAAAATATATGCCATTGGCGGGCAATTTGGACATGATGGAGGTGTATCAGATCAGGCATTTTTAGATGTGTATGACCCTACTACCGATAGCTGGAGCAGCCTCACTGATTTACCTTCGGCCCGGTCACATTTTGAACCCGGTACCATGGTGCACAATGATAAAATAATCATTGTTGGCGGTAGAAGAGGTGGTTTCTTTTTTGATGATGTAACAGAGTATAATCCGGCTACAGATAGTTGGAGCGAAAGATGTCCCCTACCTGATAAATTGCTAGCTCCTGCTGCCAAGGTATTTGGCGACCAGCTGATAGTTGCTAATGGGGGAATTGGAGGTACTTGTTGCCCTACCAACAGCACCATCTGGTATCCCATCGAGCCGGAAGTATCCACTAATGATCCAAAAGTATTGGGAGAGCTCAAAAAGTGGCATAAGGTAACTGTTCAGTTTGAAGGACCTTCTACCACAGAAGCAGCCACTATTAATCCTTTTCTTGATTACCGTTTAAATGTGACTTTCACCAACGGCAGTACTACACATATTATTCCCGGATATTATGCTGCGGATGGCGATGCGGCTAATACCTCAGCCACTTCCGGAAATTTATGGGAGGTAAACTTCTCGCCTGACCAAACCGGAGAATGGACTTATCAGGCTTCTTTCAGACAGGGCGCAGAGGTTGCCATCTCTACTGATCCTAATGCCGGTGCGACTACCGCTTTCGATGGACAAAGTGGTTCCTTCAACATCTCCGCGTCTGACAAAAGCGGTCGTGACTTTAGAGGTAAAGGCAGATTGAGTTATGTGGGCGAACATTATTTACAGTTTGCAGAAACAGGTGAATATTTTATAAAAGCTGGTGCCGATGCCCCTGAAAATACACTTGCTTATGCTGATTTTGATGCCACCCCCGATAAAAGTGGTCGTAGAAAATCATGGTCGCCACATGCCATTGATTTTAACCTGAGTGATGCGGCTGATTACACTTGGGGAAATAGTCAAGGTGATGGAGCCGGTGAGAACGGTAGAGAAATACTAGGTATGGTCAATTACCTGTCGGGCCAGGGAATGAACGTTTTCTCCTTCCTGACTTTTAGCCTGAATGGAGATGACGGCAACGTATATCCGCACTTGCAGGAAACAGCCAATGCAACTGATTGGAGCAATGTTAGCCACACCCGCTTCGATGTCTCAAAATTGGCTCAGTGGGAGAAAGTTTTTGCCTATGCCGATAAGAAAGGCATGTACCTGCATTTCAAATTGCAGGAGACAGAAAATGACCAACGAATGGATGGCGGACAACTCAGCACAGAGAGAAAACTATACTACCGTGAGCTGATCGCACGCTTTGGACACCATTTGGCGCTCAACTGGAATTTGGGAGAGGAAAATGATATCTGGACTGAATTAAATGACCCTAATAACGACATTGTGAAGTCTTACGCAGACTACATCTCACAAATCGACCCTTACCGTCATAACATTGTTATTCATACTTACCCCGGCCAGCAGGATGAAGTGTACGATCCATTGTTGGGATCAGCCTCACAACTTACCGGGGCTTCGGTGCAATCCGGAATTGGCAATATCCATAATGATGTTAAAAAATGGGTAGCTGCCTCTGCCAATGCAGGAAAAAAATGGGTGGTAGCAAATGATGAGCAAGGAAGTGCCAATGCAGGTGTTGCTGTAGATGCGGATTATCCTACCGCTAATTTGCCTGAGGCTAGAAATGTGGCTGATAATAGAGCCGATGTAAGAAACAAAGTGCTATGGGGCACACTTTTGGCCGGTGGCGCAGGGGTAGAATATTATTATGGCTACCAGACAGGATGCGATGATTTGGATTGCCAAGACCACAGAACAAGAGCAAGCAAATGGAAAGATGCCAAAATTGCGCTTGCGTTTTTTAATAATTACCTCCAACCTTCTTTAACAGCGATGGCGAGTAATGATGGGCTAACGGCTGATAATGGAGATTATGTATTTGCAAAAGAAGGTGAAATATATGTGATCTACAGACCATCAGGAGGAAGTACTAGCTTGAATTTAGCTAATTCAGTGAGCAATTATGAAGTGAAATGGTATGACCCGAGAAATGGAGGCAGCTTGCAAAATGGTTCAGTGCAGACAATAACAGGTGGTTCAACGGTGGCAATCGGCTTACCTCCTTCAGACACTTCCAGCGATTGGGTAGCATTGATTACCGCGCAGGATGAATTACCATTGAACGTATTGGTCTATCATGAAACCAACGGCTTCAGGCATAATTCAATTAATGCCGGTATAGCCATGGTGAATGAGTTTGCCAGTGAAAGTGGCTGGAATGTGGATGATTCGCAAAATAGCGATCCGTTTAATGCTGCCTCGCTTGCAACTTATGATGTGGTGGTTTGGATGAATACTTCCGGTAACAACCTATTAAATAATGATGAGCAAGCCGCTTTTGAACAATATATTCAAGCTGGAGGCGGTTTTGTAGGCGTACATGCAGCTACCGATACTTACCGAGATGGCAGCTGGTCATGGTACAATGACTTGGTTGGTGCCATAGTGCAAACTTCACCAAATCATACGGCCAATAATTATAATGCCACCATGGATGTAGTAGGCACCCATCCGGCAGTGAGCCATTTGGGCAGCGAATGGAACAAAAGCGAGGAGTATTATTACTGGGAATTAAATGGTGGTTATTTGTTTTCAGGAAATATTAACCTGCTGAATGTGCGTTCAACCGGCAGCCAAAGTTATGATGCGGCCAGGCCTATTACGTGGTACAAGGAATTTGATGGCGGCAGGTCTTTCTACACTGCGCTGGGTCATAATACCAGCGACTACTCGGGCAATAGCAACTTCAGGACTATGATGAAAGAAGCTATTATTTGGGCAGCAGGTGACAATTCGAGTAGTTTAAGAACTGTGGCGGCCAATAAAGAGCGCACTAGTAATGAAATGACTATATACCCGAATCCGGCTTCAAGTGAAGCTTTTATTTCTACCGAAAACATGCTTTCAGGAGAGACATATCAGGTTCAGCTTATTGGTTTTGAGGGTAACCTATTAAAAGAAACTACTATTTCCAGTAAAGACAATTCCATCAGTTTAGAAGGGATTGGAAGCGGTACTTACATTGTATTGATGAAAGGTAAAAGTGGGTTCTTCGAAAAACAGCTCTTGAGAGTGAAATGATGATTACATAAGAAAAGCCCGGAAAATCCGGACTTTTTTTATCGTTAGAGACAAATCTTTCAGCTTTCTTTCATCTGCTCATACAATATGCTATTCGATAGGTTTTCCAAAGACTGATGAAGTCATAAAATCATATTACTTCTTATTTGCATGTTTATTTCTAATTTCCTGCTTGGAGTAAGAAAACATATCGATTTCAAAAGCTTTATAAAAATTTAAACATCCCAGCTCCTGCTGCAAATTAAAGTTTAAAATTTATTCAGCGTCAGTCAATTTGCAATCATTAGCCTAAGAGTGGTGATTCTGCTATGTCGTGTTATTCAACTACATAAAATTGTTAGATCATAGGATTGTTTTGCTCCGTGATTAACCGCTTAAAATGAGAAGGCGAGCTTAGAAAATAGCAAACCTAGCACAATATTTATTACGATAATTACCAATACACTAACAATCACATAGGGCACTTTTTTCTCTTCCGGTGTCTCAAGCATCACAGGGAGACCAATCCAGAATAAGTACAAACTATACAAACCAAACAAACCAACCCAAGAGAGGTACAGTGGTGCCAAGTTTGTTATAACTGCTGCCAGCAACGAGGGAGTAGATGCATACGCTACCAATTGAAAGGAGTTAGCAAGATCCTTCTTAGATTGAAACTGTTCCGCCAGATAGTAGATAACATAAGAGCTAATAATAATACCAATTAGCGGACTAATAAGACTAATGATACTATATTTTAAAGCTACAGAAATGTATTGGAATTCACTAAATACCAAATAACCAAGCAAGCGGGTTATAGCAGCTAAAACCAAAAACGGAACAACGTATTGCAAAAGAATATCCTTTGGAGGGGTTATTTCAGTTTTAATTTTTATCCATTCAGTTTTTGGGTCCACGATAATTTGCTTTACTCTCTCAAATATTTTATTTACATCCATAGTTTATGATTTATTTAAGGTTAAATATACAAATTTGATGTTAATTTACTAAAATTCTTTAAAGGTCGGTTGAATTAGTATAAAATTATTCCATTGATTTTCAAAGTGTGAATCTTTCACTTAAGATTATTGGCTGTGAATTTTGACCCAGTAAATAGAATTTATTGAGGCGAAAAATGACACCATGCTAAAAAGAAACGCTCTCAGCGTTATAAATTTTGCCAAGCAGCAATAGCAAGCTTACATTTTTTAAATACCTTAAAAATCGATAGTTGCAGTTTCATATTTTTCACCATTTTTGCCTAGCAGCTCAATGTCTACAGCAAGCTTCCCTTCTATTTGCCGAAGGATTATCAGCCCAAAAGATAATTCCGCTATCAGCTTGCTTTTTCTGTACTCATTATACTCATCCGGTTTTTTGGCGCCAGACCAAGTGTGCGTTAAACCGCTGGAAGTGACATCATACAGGGGATAATCAAGACCTTCCACTTGGAGAGCTGAAAACTCCGAAATATGCCTGTCGCCACTTAATAATATGGCACGGCTGGGTTGCTTTTCGGATAACAATTCAAATAATTTTTGTCTTTCAGCAGGGAAATTCGCCCATTTCTCATACGTATGATCCTTGGAAATTACCTGAATGCTGGAACCGATAATAAATAAGTCGATGCTGTCACTGCTCAGCTCCTCTTCCAGCCACTTCCACTGCGCATTGCCCAATATTGTTCCGGTATCATTTTTTATATATGCGCGGTTAACCTTTTTTAGCTCACCTCTATGATAGCGCGTATCCAGCATCAAAAGCTTTATGCGCTGTCCTTTCCAGTTGATGAGATGAGAAGAATAGATACCCTCCCGCTTTCTCGTAGGATGATCTTCTGCTCTGTTGAAAAAATTCAGAAACAACTGTTGGCTTTCCTCTTTTTTGGGGTATTCCGCTCCGGCATCATTAGCGCCATAATCATGGTCGTCCCAAATACCAATCATTTGTACATTGTTCTTTAATTTCCGGTAGGCTTCGTTCCTGTTTTGAAGTGCATATTTCTGTTCGAGCAGCTCCATATCTTCGGTATCGCCATAGATATTATCGCCTAAAAATAAAAAGTAGTCAGGATTTGTAGCTGAAATATCATCCCATAAGGGTTGTGGTTTATCCTGTTTATTGCATGAGCCAAAGGCTATCTTCAGCTCTTCGGAGTCGGTGGTATAGGTAAAATCCTGTGCAACAGCAATTTGAAAACTGAAAAGTAGGCAAGCGATTGAAAGTGTGATTTTTGGCATCATTATATATGTTAAGGATACAAAAGAACTACAAAAGCACCGGAATTAGCTGGTTTGTGAGATGATGTTATTGTTAAGAATACTCTTGAGAGTTGGTTTCTCAAATCTGAGAATCAATTTGCATAATAACGAATTACTGAACCTATTTCCCTAGCCGGCTAGATGATAATAAACCTAGCGTGCGTATTGATACTAAGCCAAGAAGTGCAAATTATCGAAGATCAACCATAAAATGCGTTAGACACTAGACCATCTTCTATGAACTAATAGAAACAGTACTGGCAGAAAACCGAAACTGAAAATTGAAATACCAGCCACGAATAGGATGGTTGAGCCTGCGAAATGCCCAAGCTTCAGAAGTACGGCTATCCCAGTCAATAAGCTTGCAGAAATACCCAAGACAACAAAGGCAGTGCTCAATTTAGATTTTACAAGCTGCCGAGAGCGAAAACGCAACAGCGAATAAGGTAAGAAAAACAAGTTAAGAGCAATAAAGCTTATGCTGAATAGCAAACTGCCGGGATAAATATTCAGTATAGTTCCCAACCAGCCCAAGGCTATTCCCATTGCAGACAATAATCCAATTAGGAAGGCTGCCTTGTGCAGAAATGAAATTTTAGTTGTTGTGTTCATTTTCAATCAATCTATGGGTTGTAGTATTTTTTTGGTATAATCGAGCGTTTCGCGGGATACGAACCACGGGTTTGGAAGTGTTGGTACTTCTGAAACCCGTATCCCCCCTCCGAAATTTAAGACTAATACCTCCATATTAAAAATCCAAGCCTCGACTTTTAGAGGTTAAGCATTTTTGACTTTTGTTTTATGACTATCCAGAATTATAAGTTTTCATTAACCACCATCAGTAATTTGCCATTTTCTTCATCCTTAAGCAGGTAAAGCTGCCCGGGGGATGAATTTTCGCCATTGAATTCTACAGTTACGATTTATGCACCATGTGGTGGGCATTTACAATCGTACAAGTGAACGTGATAAGTCACTTCTACATTTTCTACCGATTGATCAGGCCGAACACTGTAGACATCCCAAGAAAGTAATAAAGCCACAAAAACAACCGACACGCTATAGGTAAAACTAGCTTTTATTTATGATAATCTATGGATTAATTGCCCTAGGAACTGGCTTTTTAGGTATTTTTGCTGGCTTTAATGAGGAGGTAGCCCCAATGATAGGTAACAACCATCGCTTTAAGCTAATATTTGGTATTCGATGTCGGTATCATTCTTCTATTGCGCCTGACAACCATGAGAGACTGTAGGTGGGCTTTAGTTAGACTTCCGATGTTTTAAAAAATTCGGAAGTCTGCAATGAAACTTCAGAAGTTTCAACTCAATCAGCCTTTTCCTTTACAAGTTGTTATTTACTGCATGTATGCATTGATTGAATATAGAAAGAATAGAAACCACCTTTTAATGTTAGTTAGGAGCGATATGATTAAAACTGTTTCGTTTTCATCATTTAAGAACATATCAGGAATCTTTCGATTCAATATCATTATATTTGAATAAATATTGAATTGCAATAAGAGTTTTTCGGCCTATGGAGATAAAAAAATTAAAAGTACCTGTAGTTACCAGATATGATAGCTTTGAAGAGATGAAAGTTGACAGTATAGCTTATTCGAGAAAAAATCTATCGGATGAAGAGGCATTAGAAAAGGCATTGGAAATCATGGATTTCTTTCATTCACTTCAGAAAGCGGAGCCTATTAACCAAAGCAATGAATAGACTAAGGGAGCTGCTAATTGAAACTTGTGGTCATCTAAATACCAATGAGGTGGAGTATATGATTATAGGTGGAACAGCCGTTGCGTTTCATGGTTTCTCCAGACGCTCCATGGGTATGGACGGTTTACCTACAGATAAATTTGATATAGATATTTGGTTTAATCCAACAATTTCCAATTACTACAACCTATTAAGAGCTGTTAAAGACAGCGGGAAAAATACGGATGAACTCTTTAAAGAAGTTATAGATCCAAAAAAGTCGTTTTTGAAGTTTGATTATGGGGAATATAATGTTGATTATAATCCATTAATTCCAGGATTTAAATCTTTCTATTCCACTTTTACTAGAATTAAACTGGTAAAGATCAATGAGGTCTCCATTCCCATTATTGGATACGAAGACCTAATTCATAGCAAAGAGGTACTAAAAAGACCAAATAAAGTTGATTTTGATAATACCGATATTGACGAACTAAGAAAGCGAAGGGATTCTAGTGAAAATAAATAGCAGCATTTTTTAACCCCTCATAGTTATTTCAATGCGCATTAATCACCTTCTGCAATTTGCCATTTTCTTCATCCGTTAGCAGGTAGAGCTGCCCACGGGGAGATAAAGCGGCTTTCCTCAGCCGTACCCGGCTGTCAATAAAAAGCTCCTCCGCTCCTACTATGGTGTCATTCTCTATGATCATGCGCCACAGACTCCCTTTGCTTAAACCCGGTACTATCAGATTACCCTTCCATAAGGGAAATTCATTACCGCTATAAAATGTGAGTCCGGTTGGTGCCACTGTATGATCCCAGAAATATGCCGGTTCAGTAAAAACTATGGTGGAGTCGAATGTCGGCTTGTAATCTTGCGTGCGGTAATTTCCCGATGTTTTGTAGGGCCAGCCATAGTTACTGCCTGCTGCTAAAATATTGATTTCATCGCCTTGCTTTGTGCCATGTTCACTGAACCAGATTCTGTTAGTAGCCGGATCGAGTGCCAGCCCTTGCGAGGCACGGATGCCTGTGGCATATAATCCTCTAACTGCAGTATTTCCAAAATCAGGATTATCCGCAGGAATGGAGCCATCAGCATTAATTCTAAAAATTTTCCCTCTTCTATCGGTTACATCTTGCGATAACGGCAGCGCAGGATTCAGATATTCATAGAAATTTCGCTCACCTACGGTGATGTACAATTTGCCATCAGGCCCAAACAGCATGCCACCGCCATAATGAAATAGCCCATGAGAATAAGGCTCCGCTAGAAATATCGTTTCAACTTCAGCTAGCTTGCTCCCATTCAATTTACCGCGAATTACTTTTACTGTACTGGCCAACTCACTATTCTGTGCCGCATAAGAAAGATACAGATAGCTATTATTTTCAAAGTCAGGATCAAGCAGCACCTGAAACCAGCCTGAATTAAAACTATGCGTTTCTCCGTGGGTATGCGCAGGAAATACCCCTTGAGCATGTTCAGTAGTGTCAACTCTTATTTCACCGGCCTTATCTTTTGGTAAGCCTGCTATTTTAGTATGCACTTTCGTGCTTAAATTTATGCGCAATACATCACCATCTTTTTCAGCTATAATCACGTCATCCTCAGAAATAAAGGCAATGCTCCAAGGGCGGTTCAGGTTTTCTATAACCACTTCTTTAGCAGGTTTTGCTACCATTTGCTCAGGTGTTTTTGGGATAGGCTCAGCGGCAGTACACTTAGCAATAATTTTCCATTCACCGGCTATCTTTTTCAACAATAGCAGATCATAATATCTATTTCCAAAGAAGGGAATATCAAATTCCAATTTGGCATATGCCACATCTTTAACTACTTCTATAGTGGTTATACTGCCCTTTCTGTCATTCTTAGTCCCTGCCGGACGTCTTGAATATAATGCTGCATAATCCTCCGAAGTCATTACTCGCATTTGCTCGGTGCCGGTATACAAAAACATGCGCGTTCCCGGGAAAAATGCACCTGCTATAGAATCGGGATAATTGAAGGTGGTGCCATCAATAAAGGTGTTTAAAACTGATCGGATTTGTTCCTGATCGGACTGCGAAAATAAAGAAAAGCTGTAGCAACTAAGAGCGGTTAATAAGATGAAAAATCTTTGCATGAGTGATCTATTTTTTGTTCACCCAAGATTACGACTATTTTACCATGTCCATAAAATTTTCCGGCTTAAAGAGGTAGCGAATGATCATTCCGTACCAGTTTTACCATTGAAACTGCCCTCTTTGTTATTTTTGTATGATGCAGGCGTACATTTTTCTATATTTTTAAAGGCTTCAAAAAATGCAGACTTGGATTTAAAGCCCGATTCATAGCCTATTCCTTCCAGCGTAAGCTCCGGACGCGCATGGATGAGCGTTTTAGCTTCGGCTATTCTATATTCTTTGATGTACTGGGAAAAACCATGCTTGTATACCTCATTCAATAATTGCGAGAGCGTGTGTTTACTAAGTCCGTTCTGGGCTGCAAGTTCATCAAGCTTTAAGTCCCTATTGAGATAAGGTTTTGTGTTTTGCATAAGCTCATTTACCGATTGTAAGAGTGCTGCTGCATTAGCTAGCTGGGGAGGATTATTTTTTGGTGTAATTGATTTGCCGGTGAGCAAAATCCTTCCCGTTAGGTAATAAAAAGTAAATGAAAAAATAAGCGCTCCCCATATGTAGGCAAACCTCGTAAAAAGAGCTATTTGATAGGTAGTGGTGATAAAAACCATGGAAAGCACAATGGCTATCATATACTGCTTATCAGAATTTTTGTGCATTGAAACAGCACCATCTTTTATAATTTTAGCACTATGATAAATCCCTAAAACAGTAAATAGTAACCAGATACCGTAAATACCAAAAATAATGTAATTGTTCCATATTAGTGGGTATGCCCTATACGGATAGATACTACCAATTATTAGAATGGCGGCCAAGAGTGAAAAAAGTAGCATCAAATCTGCTTTTCTAAACTTTTGCTCTTTATGGTCAAGCGCTTTGGAAAAGAGGTAAAAGAAGGGACCTATAAAAACGCAGGCCGAAAGTCCTATTTGCAGGATTAACAAATCCGGTTTTTGCGTAAAGTAGAAGAATACCGATTTACCTATCCTAATACTCAATACCAATAGCAGGCATCCGAAATATTTGTTGACAACTCCTTTTTTTCTGAAAATGATGAAAACACTCAGCAGAAATCCATTTATTGCACCAAGACTTGCTATTAAAAATAGGACAGACATATTTGAGCATTTAAGGGCTGTTGTAATCGTTTAAGCATTCATTATAAATGCCAAGCGAACTTACGCTAAGCCTTTGCACACTTGTTTAAAAAAATTACTACCACAATAAGGAAAGCTCAAACATATTAATTTTTTACCTTTTGTATCACTAAAGCAATCAAAATTACCATTCCGCAGCCTATTACATTAAACCACAAATATGCCACTTCGGTGAAAAAATAAAAATATAATACTACCACCTGCGCAATGGCAGCCGCAATGAAAACGGCATTTCCTTTAATGAATTTGATAAAGAAGCCTACTAAAAAAATACCCAGAATAGTTCCGTAAAAAATTGAGCCCAATATATTTACGGCCTGTATGAGGTTATCTAATAATCCGGCAAAGAGCGCAAAACCTACAGCGATGGCTCCCCACAGGAATGTAGCCGATTTAGAGGCAATTAAATAATGCTTTTCACTTCCTTTTTTGTAAATATTGCGTTTATACACATCCACAATAGTGGTGGATGCCAATGCATTGAGCTCCGAAGCGGTTGATGACATAGCAGCCGAAAATATGACCGCCAGCAGCAAACCTATGACCCCGGAAGGCAAGTATTTCATCACAAAAGAGATAAAAACATAGTCGGTATCATTGGTTTCCAGTTTGTCATCAACCGATTTGATAATACCTTTTGCCTGCTCCCTTAGCGCATCGGATTGATTTTCCAAATCGCTAATGTCTAATTTTAGTTGATCAATAGTTGCATCATCTGCGGCAAGCGCTAAGCGCTCCACTTTTCCCCTTTTTAATTCAAAAATACCCTGATAGGCCTGCTCCGTTTCTTCATAGGCCACACGTTTTTCAGGTATGCTTTTCACTTGCTGAACAGCTGCGTCATTAAAAAAAATAGGCGGTTGGTTAAATTGATAGAACACGAATACCATGGCTCCAATAAAGAGTATAATAAATTGCATAGGAATTTTCAGCAACCCATTAAACATGAGCCCTAGTCTACTCTCTGTAAGCGATTTACCACCTAAATAGCGCGCTACTTGAGATTGATCAGTGCCGAAGTAGGAAAGTGCCACAAACAATCCACCTAAAAGGCCAGTCCACAGCGTATAGCGGTTGTCGGGATCAAATGTAGTATCAATTAAATCGAGTTTGCCCATGTGACCGGCTACATTGATGGCCTCTACAAAACCCACCTTCTCCGGTAATAGCTGCACTACAAAAACACCGGCTACAATCATTCCACCCATCATTACAATCATTTGATGCTTCTGTGTTTGGCTTACTGCACGTGTCCCGCCAATTACTGTATATACTATTACAAACAAACCAATAATAAGCGTGGTGTATTCAAGTGGCCAATCTAAGATAGTAGAGAGAATGATTGCGGGCGCGTAAATAGTAATGCCGGCAGCCAAACCACGTTGAATTAAGAAAAGTACCGCTCCAAATACCCTTGTTTTAAGGTCAAAGCGATTCTCGAGGTATTCATAAGCAGTGTAGACTTTGAGCTTGTAGTAAATGGGTAGCACCCAAATGCTCAGAATAATCATGGCAATGGGTAAGCCAAAGTAGAATTGAATAAAACCCATACCGTCCTGATAAGCCTGCCCGGGTGTGCTAAGGAAAGTAATGGCACTGGCTTGAGTAGCCATAATGGATAAGCCGATAGACCACCATTTCAAGCTGTTATCACCTTTTAAATAGGCTTCCATGTTTTTGCTGCCACGGGTTTTGTAAATTCCGTAGCCAACGATTAGAAACAGGGTGCCGAAAAGTACGAGCCAGTCTAAGGTTTTCATTCGTAATAAATAGTAATAGCGTAGAAGACGAGTATTAAAGCTACTAAAACGGATACTACTACTGCATAAAAGTTTCTCCAGCTTCCCAAAATGGGTGGATCTTTATCTTTATTTTCTTTAGACTCTGACATAAATTAGCATGTGATGTCTTGGATGGAACATACTCAATAATTGTGAGAAATGATTGTTAGTATTTACATATTTCGTGTACTATTACTTATCACAATACTTCTTGTAGCGCTCTAAAATGAAATCCCAACCTTGAGGTGAATTCAGCATTTTTCTGTAATCGTCATATCCTTCTCCATGCTTTTGAAAGTTGAAGTGCTCAAATTCTATCGTGGTTGAGTCACCATCCGGAATAAATTTTACTTGTACATCACTCGCCTTATCCGGATCAGGAATAGGCTCACGCTTAGCACTAATTTGCCATTTAAAGCTAATGAATTCACCAGCGTCAAAGTCTGTTATCCGTCCCCAATCAATACGATAGCCGTATGGTCCAATCTCGGTACAAAGTCCGTCTAACCTGCCCTCCATATGATATTTCTTCTAACTTATCCTGAGACCAAGTATAATCGCTTGGCCACCAATTGTTTAATTCATTTACGAATTTTTTAAATGCTTGCTGCGGAGGTATATTAACGCTCAATAACTTACTGATTGAATTCATTAATAAGGGATTAAACTGAAGCTAATAGCATTATACTTAATCCATGCTTTTCAGATACCTGTACAAATCACTGTCTGTTGAAAGGATAACAGTAGTTTCAGCATTGAAAGTTTTTTGAAATGTTTCCATCGACTTTAAAAAACTATACAGCTTGCGCGATTGACCGTTTTTATCATAAGCGGAAGAATAAACTGCTGCCGCTTTCGCATCGGCCACACCTTTTATTTCTTCGGCTTTGCGAAAAGCTTCCGACTGAATGGTTTTAAGCTCTCGCTCTTTTTCACCATTGATCCGCGAAGCTTCACCCTGCCCTTCTGAGCGGAATTTATCGGCAATTCTGTACCGCTCGGACTTCATGCGCTCATACACCTGAGTTCTTACCTCTTCTACATAGTTTATGCGCTTAAAGCGGAAATCTAATATGGCAATGCCCAAATCAGTAGCTTGTGCGTTAGCAGATTTTTGAATGCTCTCCTGTATGCTGTCTCTCCCCACGTAAATTACTACCAAGCTATCCTCAATAATTTCGCTAATGGCGCCACTTGACATGGGCGTTCTGTTGCTTGTTCGTACCGTTTCTTCCAAATAGTTATTGGCGATAAAATCTCGTGTTTCACCATCTAATATATCATCCAAACGGGATTGTGCGCCACGCTCATTGGTTAGACGCTTATAAAATTGTAGCGGGTCTGTTATCTGCCACCTTGCGTAAGTATCTACAAAAATAAATTTTTTATCTTTAGTAGGCACTTGATTTGGTGCGCCATCCCATTCTAAATAACGCTTATCAAAAAAATTGGCTTTCTGAATAAATGGAATTTTGAAATGCATACCGGCATCGGTAATGGCCTCACCTACCGGCTTACCAAATTGAGTAATTACCACCTGCTCGGATTCACTAACTATAAAGAAGCCTTGCATAATTACTATAAAGGCAACTAATACAATTACTATTGTTATGATTAAACTCTTTTTCATCGTTTTTCTAGTTTCGCTTTATTTATTATTTGAATTGGCAGCAGCACCTAATTGCAAGAGCGGCAGTACATTTTGGCCTTTATCATCAGTAATGATTTTGTCGCCTAGCTTAGGAATTACCTCCTGCATAGTTTCCAGATAAATTCTGCTTTTAGTTACTTCCGGTGCTTTTACATATTCCGTATAAAGTTCATTAAACCTTGCTACTTCACCTTTGGCATTGTTCAATCTTTCGGTAGCGTAACCTTCTGCTTTTTGAATAGTCTCTTGTGCTTGTCCACGGGCTTTCGGAATCACCTTGTTATAATTAGATTTAGCCTGATTAATTAATGTTTCCTTTTCTTGCTGGGCTTCATTTACTGCATTAAATGCCGCTTTTACAGGTTCAGGTGGTGTTACATCCTGTAAAACTACCTGCTCTACCTTAATACCGAGTTCGTATTCTTTGGAAATTTCCTGAATTAATACTTTCAGCTTTCCGGCAATTTCTGTCCTTCCCACAGTAAGCACTTCATTTACTGTTCTATCACCCACTATTTGTCGCATGCCTGCTTCTGCTATATCACGAAGTGTATTTTCAGGATCTCTCACCTTAAAAAGAAAATTATAAGGATCGTCAATTCTGTATTGTACCACCCACTCCACATCGGCCAGGTTTAAGTCTCCTGTAAGCATTAACGATTCATCTTCTGCACCATTTTTGGTGAATGTAGATTGCACACCAACACTTGTAGTTCTAAAGCCAAACTCCTGCTTTTGCTGTCGCTCTACAGGTACCTTAAATACACTTTCTATGAAGGGGATTTTTAGATTTAACCCCGGTTCTACTGTTCTATCAAACTGCCCCAAGCGCGTAATTACGCCCACTTCCTCCGCTTCAACTGTAAAAAAAGTGCTTAGCACTGCTACCAGGGCCACCACTATTAATATGATTAGTCTCATATTTTTTACAATCTTCTGGAAAGACTCCTTGGCCTTATCTCCGTCAAATTCAAATTCTGCCATTATTTTTTTTGGTTATTAGTTATTGGTTATTAGTTAATTGGTCCCGATAGCTATCGGGATAGATATTGGTTAATTGATTCTATTATTTAGCGAATTGGTTATTAGTTATTTACGAGAGTAAGATAGTATAAACTCAATTCTAGTGGCTATCAACTCTTACCTTTTATTCTCCCCACTTCCATTCGTTGCCTAGTTCCAGCTCTTCTCTTAAATCCTGATCTATTAAAAACTGTTTTGTTTCTTCAAAGCTGAGCGTTTTAGCAGGGATTTCCTCCATATTTGCTAATTCATATAAAAACATGCTGCAAAAACGAACGGTGTTTTTTAAATGCGTTTCATTGACTAAAGTAAAATCATCGCCATTACTATGGTAAAAATCATAAACGATTGGCTCTAAATTACCTACCAAACCTACTGTTGGTATGCCCTCCATCATGTATGTTTGATGATCGGAATGTAGACCCGCAATATTATTTACCTCATTGCTAAAAGTAGAATCAACTTCCTGAATACGTGTTCCGATAGTTTCGAAAACCGAAACCATATCCTGCCAGCCGGCCGCATTGAACCCCGAGGGGTTGCCACTCATGTCAATGTTCATCATATACCTAACATTTGAAAGCTCATTATCCTGCTTCAATTGCTTAACCAATGCTTTAGAGCCTAACAGACCTTGCTCCTCACCCATAAACATAACAAACTGAATAGATCGTTTAGGCGTAATGTTTAATGTTTTGAAGGTTCTGGCCATGTCCAAAATGGCAGCAATGCCAATACCATTGTCTATAGCGCCAGTGGAAAGATCCCACGAATCGAGGTGGCCACCTACCACAATATTTTCAGTAGGTTTTTCAGCACCCTTTAACGTAGCCACTACATTTCTTGATTTAATCATTTCGCTCTTATTTTTCATGAAAATACGTGTGCTAATTTGTTCGCCTTCAGCTAATTGCTCTTTTAATGCCATGCCCTTTTCATAAGTAATACAAACTGCAGGAATATCTATTAATGAGCCCGTAACGGATGCTGTACCGGTTAAAAGCACACCATTTGGAACTTTGTTTATAATTACAATTCCTTTGGCACCATACTCAATGGCCAAAGCTGTTTTCTCCGACCGATGGATATTCTTTAAATCCTCACCGCTATCCGGCAATAGGCCAATATAGGCAAGCACCATTTTTCCTTTAACTGCTTCTTTCTTTGCTTCAAAATCGGTTCTAAGCGCATTTCCCAAATCGATTAGTTCAGCAGTAACGTCAGCCGATACCGGTGAGTGGCCCAGAGAAACCACTCCTTGCTCCAATTCACCATCAAATGCTATTGATACCGTATCGCGTGACCAGGCTTCCACTTCAAAAGGATGGTATGCCACATCCTCTAAGCCATAAGATTTGATTAAGTCGTAAGCATATTGCTCTGCCTTACTGCCATTTTCAGAACCTGTTAATCTGTGGCCAATATTGGTAGTAATATCTTCGAGCGTAGCGTAAGCTTTACTATGTTGCTGCACTTCTCGATTAATGTTTTGAAGTATTGATACCTCTTCCTGTTCGGTTTTATTTCCGCAGCTTGATAGTAAGAGCAGACCAAGAGAGGTAAGTAGTAAAGTGTTTTTTATTTGCATATGGATAAGCTATATTATTCAGAATATGAAATTACTAAAAACAAGTTAGAAAAAAGATGAATTAGCGATTAAGAATAGATAAAATAAGACGAATTTAAGAGATTACCTTATTATGGTAAACTAAATGGGGATCATTGACCTAGTACATAGTGGCTCCGGTAAAAACAGGTTGAGTTTAAGCCTTTAAAATGATCAAAAATTGTAAGTATCTGATATGGATAATCAAATAGTAACAAATGGAACATAATGATGAATTTTGGATGAAAATGGCTATCGACTTAGCTAGAGAAGGCGGTTCTCCTTTTGGTGCAGTATTAGTTGATGCGGAGGGCAACCATGTGGGTGCATTAAACACAGTGGCCTTGGATGGTATTACTGCTCATGCTGAAATAAATACGCTCAAGAAAATGAAAGATTTAGACCATGATACACCTGGCGAGCTCACTTTATACAGCACTGTAGAGCCCTGCCCTATGTGCATGTCGGCCATTATTTGGGCTGAAATAGGGCGAGTAGTTTATGGAGCGGATATCGGCTTTGCGCAAACCCAAGGAAATCAGATTACTATTACTTGCAGAGAAATAGCAAAAGAAGCCTGGTACAGCGTAGCCATTACTGGTGGTTTGCTGGAACAAGAATGTCAAAAACTTTTTGATTGATGATTGAGTGTTGCGTATTATAAATTGTATCTCATCGATCAGCCCTATATCCTAACTTTCTGTTTTAAAATTTTCGTTACAGCTTTCTATTACCTCGGATTTTTTTACGGGTACTATTTGAAGTACTGTGATCTCAAACTAAGAATCCAATTTAGGTTAGTGATGAATACTACTAACTAGCTTTCAGTTTCCACTTCGTCCAAAATATCCCAGGTGTGGTCTGCCAAGAGTTTTACGGTAGCTAAATATTCCATGCTGCTGCTCCTGCCCCATTCGTTTGGTGCAATTAAGGAAAGCATGTCTTCACCTTTAGCTGTTTGGTATATGTAGTAGATATGGTTTATGAGCGGCTCAAAATTGATTTTAGTCAGGTAAATACGCTCTGATATTTCTACTCTCGTCTGTATGGATTTCGCTTGTTCAGCCAGCAACTGCATCTGCTCATAAATCTGAGACATCTGATTTTCCGTTTGCTGATGCATAGCCGCCACTGCCCTACCCTTTATTTTGCCTCTGTCGGTTGGCTTGATCATGGCGCTACCGGAGTGATGCGGAAACGCCAATGTACCGGGTTCATCGGTAGTGCCTTCTTTCATCCGCTCTAAATCAATTTTTTCTACATCAATCTTCTTTCCCTGCTTACTCATTGCTGCTATCTGCCTTTTTTTGTTTTACCTTAACCGCTGCGCTATCAATAATTATATGAGCACTATCTTGTAGCACACTTCGGGGTGGTTTGCCTTTCGGGAATTTCGTTTTTGTGGACATATCGTAAACCACATAAAATACTATCGCTATAAATAGCAGCCCAACAAATAAAAACACACGCGATTTCTTCATTTAAATTAATTGAAATACATAACAGCAAAAAATTGAATAAGTTTTAGTCTCTTTTAGAATCTCTGTTCAAGAGGTTTTTGAAAAAGCCTTCCTCCTTTTCTAGCATTAATTCTTCCATAAAACCATAATAAACCTTTATTCCATCACCCAAAACTTTGGTGCTAATTCTTTCATTATGGCTGTGTATAGAGTTTATGTCCGCTTCATCAATAATAGCAGGTATTAG
The DNA here is from genome assembly GCA_963832285.1 of uncultured Cytophagales bacterium. GTDB lineage: Bacteria > Bacteroidota > Bacteroidia > Cytophagales > Cyclobacteriaceae > Marivirga. The sequence continues at coordinate 957,451 of CAWHTP010000008.1, read as the reverse complement.
CCCATACGAAGGGATACCGTAAGACCTAAAAATGCTGTTATCGCTGGTGGCAGGGAACAGAAAAGGTATAGTCTCTGCATCAGGAAATTCTTTCATGATAGCTCTATCAAGCGCATCATACACTTTGTTTAGTTTAGAGGGTTTGGCTTCAGGACTTTCAGAAATTACAGAAATTTCGATATTGTCGTTATCAAGTTTTCGCTCAATATAGCGCAAAAAGTTCTTTGCAGAGGTACCGGGTACCAGCCTGCAATCTAAAACAGCCACTGCTTGGTTACTCACCTGATTTGGTGGCCCGGGAGGGTTATGAATATTAGTAACCACAATGGTATTGGTTAATAAAGAGGACATAAGCGGTTCGCGTTCTATTTGTTTACGTACAAAGGGCGCTAGAATAGACCAGTTTATATTTCTGATAAAAAACCCACGCAATCCGCCCTCAGCTCTCCCCAGTTTATTGAACATTTGCCTAGTACTTCTGTTAAAAAATAAAAGTGTTTTTCGATTAGTCAGTTTATTTAAACTACTGATTAGCTGTATATTAGCATAGTCCTTGCTAGGTGCTGCCCCGTGGCCTCCATTCTCGTTAACCACTTTTAGTTCCACCCAAAGGCTTTGCTTTTCAGCAATAGAAACCCCAAAAACTACTTTCTCAGGATCGCTCCTCAATACATTTCTATAACCGGCTCCGCCTTCGCCTAATACCGCTGCCGGATTAAGCAGCTCAAAGTGATTTTGCATCAAATAATACGCGCCATTTTTACCACCTGTCTCTTCTCCGGAGACAAATAATACAGTAACATTAAAAGGAAAATCTGTATCAGGATATTTTTCCTGAAAACGTTTTAGCGCCTTTAATTGCATAATGCTTAGACCTTTGCAGTCGAGCGCTCCTCTTCCATAAATGTATTCTCCATCGAAATACCCACTAAAAGGCCCGTATTTCCATGCCTCTAAACTCTCTGCCGGCACCACATCTATATGATTCTGCAAAATTATGTTGGGTTTTCCAAGTTCAAGCGGATATAATGAGGCTGCCATATTGTACCTGTCCTCATCATCTGAAAAAACAGTGACGTTTAAATCAGTTGAAGATTTTATGTATTCAGTAATAAAAAGACCCGCTGTTTGCTCAGACCCGCTTACGGAACTTTGCTGTATGTAGTTTGATAGTAGGCTGATTGTTTCATCATAACTAATATTCGCAGGCCAATTGGTTGTAGAATCACCTTGGATATTGGCCAAAGTAGTGGTGCCCAATAGCAGGAGTGCTATGCAATAATATAAAAATTGATTAAAAAAATGGTTATTCATTCTAGGCTAATTTCTCCTCTATCCATAAATAGCTAATACTTAACAAAAAGAGTGAAAAAAACCAAATTGTTATAGTTTTTGCATTATTATTCGATGAATTTTTATCTGCATTACTTTTCAGCTCATCCATTGACCGCTGATACTGATAGTGATAAGCATCACTAATGAAAGGAGCGCCAGCCATATTTTCCGGATGTACGTAAAACGGTATTGGCTGCTCATTATTGAATGAGAAGCTATGCCAGCCGGTTGTATCAGGGTAAAAAATAAGTTGGCTGCGTTCCGTCATCATTTCATCTTTTTCGGTGCTCCATTTTTTAGTATCACCTTTCGGATTAACTATTAACAAACTGTCATTAGTTCCTGTTGACCATTTGCTGATAATAAATGGTTCATTTATAACGGCCCAATCAGAATGGAAATAGAATTCTTCCTTATTTTCACTCATCAGCTTATTTAAGTAATCGGTCCAGAAAGCATTGTAAAAAGCTTCATCACCATTTAGCATCCAAATATAACTGTTCTGTAAAGTAAGTAAACCCAGATTCATTTTATTGTTATTATATATGTATTGGTATTTCCCCACCTTTTTCCATTCTGAAATTGATTGTAGATACGAGTAAGACAAATCATCAGATTCAATTATATTTCCGGTGGATATGGTAGGTGAAATCTTGCCTGCTTTATCATTCAAGCTAGTATTATTGCCTGCTCTAAATAGCAAAGTGCCTTTACCTTCAGCGATTTTCTCAAGCATACTGTTTTGTACCAAAGCGTTTAAACCATTCCATGCATCCAAATCCATGATTATTAATTTATAGCGCTCATAGGCTATTTTATTTTGACCAAAATTTATGCTGTCGGGCCAATTGCTCAGTTGTTCTTTGTAACGCGCCTTGGAAACAATTGTATTCCAAAAAACAGCATGGCCCCGTTTGCTGAAATAGTCGTTCAGAAACTTCCACTCAAAATCAGGTGTAGCTGCAAAAAGATATACCATAAATTCTTCAGGCTCATTAATCCTTATATTTGCATGGTAACTCAGCGTATCACTTACAGAATAATTGACCCGGTAATTCCCTGTTACTTTTGGCTTGTCTTGCAGCTGTAGCCGTTGGCCGCTCAACAGGCTATCTTCCGAATTTGCTAATAGTCCACTTTCAATTTTAGCGCTTAATAGTGCATTACCGGAATTTAATAACGATACCTCGAGACTATCACCCAAAATAATTTCTTTTGGATAAGTTAACTCAAAGGATTTAGAGCCTTCCGGCAGTAATTCCCAATAATTATAATTTAATGGTGCGTGGTCGATAGAACCAACGGTAAAAATGGTATCAGCCTGCTTGTTCCAATTATTCAAAGTGTGCTTAGTAGCCGCATTGGCCAACTGCAAATACGGTATGCCGCTAGTAGCATCTTTTTTCTGCACAAATACAGCATACCGTGTTTGATTCATCAGCGAATCTTTGAGTGGTGCTGCGGTATTATTGCCTATTAAAATTATTGATTCCAACGGCTTTGGTTCTAAAACAAATGGCCTTAAGTAAATGAGTAACAGGCTGGTTGTGAGCAGACAGCTAGCGATGTACCGCCATACGGCACGTTTACGCTTTTTACGGTATTCCCAAAGCAGCTAGCAAGCCTGTAAAAAGGATTAGCCCAATTACCTGCCAGGTGTTCAATTGATTTGTAAAATGAATAGCTTCCAAATCAGTTTAATTTGGTTTGCATGAAAATGTCATTTATTTTCAGTTGGGAGTTATCCTTTCCATTCAATAAAGTTTCGGAATCAGGTAAAATTTGATTTAACAGTCGTAAAATATTACTGAAAGTAATAGCACTTTCCCGCTGTTTATATTGCGCAATAAAAGCCAATAATTTACCGTATATCAATGGGTTTTTATGAATTTCTGAGGCTACGATTGCTGCAAGCTCTGATAAATTTTGCTGTTTTTCTGTAGATTTATAGAAGTCTGATTGGCTGAGCGCTTCATAAATAAACAGCAGTTTCTTTTCAGTTATTGAAAGTGTTTCCGTATCAGAAGATGTTCTATTGGGATTAATATCATCCAGTTCACCCGTTAATCTTTTTTTGAGCGGTTCTAAGGGAGGTGGTTCAAAGCCAATTCTTTCCACATAAACTCTTGTTGCCTGTTGTACTTCCTTTATTAGCTTCAATGCCTTGTAGGCGTAAGGCAAAGCCTGCTTAGGTTTGTATGTTCTTAGATAAAGTTCAGATTCCCACATGTTAGCCAGTGCCTGCTTAAGTAGGCTTTTTGTTTTAGCGTCAAAAAAGTTAGCAATGTCAGCATCATCATGGGCATGTACATAGGCCTCCATTTCGGGTGAATTGTATAAATCATTTGAAAAGTTACTTGCACCGGCTGCCTGATGGTCGTGGCTATGGTCATGACTTTCCGCTACTTTTGTTTTCCTCTGCATCTGAATCGTGATCATGCACCCCTTCCATACTGTGGTCATGTCCGCTATGGTCTATTTGGCCCAGACCGCCTGTGGTTGTGAACTCCTCTCCCAAGAAAACACCGTATCGCAGACGCAGAATTTTTTGGTCGTCACCAATGAGGTTGCTTTGGCTTTTAAACTCCGCTTGTTTGAGCTCATTTCTGTTTGCTATAAGTTTTTCGGCATCTATAATTATCTGCCTTTGGCTCTTAAAATATTCAGCTTCTACCGATAGCGCTAAACCCTCATAAGTGGTAGGCCTTCTGGTTATGGTATCGGCAATTGATAGAAAATACACGTCAGATTTTGTCCGTTGCGGATTCGGCCTTTTATTGTCCCACAACTCTATAAAAAAATACAATTCATCTCCGGGAGTCATAGAAAGAGTATCCAGCTTTATGTGGTATTTGGTCCGCTGTCTTTTAGCTCCTGAATTGAGTGTTTTAATGGGCCATTTCATTTCCCGAAATTTTACTGCTTCACCCTCGCCTCTGCTTAAAGTGGCCACTACATTGGCACGTTCAATTCCGTAATCATCTGCCAGCAAAAGCGGCAATGTAAAATCATCCTTCAGCTCATCCCAGTTTCGCTCATACCTGTTGAAATCCAGCTCAACTTCAACGGCAGGCTTGTCGTCCAACTTAATATCCACCACGCTCAAGCTATCTTTCATCAGGGTATCTGGAAATTGATAAATCGGTTGAAAGGAAAATGGCGTGACCAGCCTATATTTATTCAGGCTTTGCGATGTAGCGCCTTGAAGTTTAAGGGTATCTGCAGACTGCCAGACAATGGAAGCCTGAGCATTACTTTCTCTCAGCTTAAAACTCAGGTTGCTGCCCTCTTCAATTATAGTTTTATCTAATTAATTTATAAGGTTTGAGGCCTGTGTATTTAGGCGGAAATACAATTATGGATAGAGTACCTTTTCGCCAATCACTTTCAACCGATGCTAGCGCAACTCTATCTTTGCTGCTAGCTTGCACATGATCTATTATAGCAGTTTTTTCTAGTACTTCGGTTGAAGCCAATCTGTACATACTCAAACAGCAAATTGCCGCGGCTACCAGAAAGATGCTATTTGTGCGCCAGTTCACCAAGGTCGGAAGGCGATTCAGATTTGGTAGTTTGTTTGTGCAGTTTCTCTCGTTGAACTTGCTCAAGGTTGCTAAGTGTTGGTTTGAAGAAAATACCCAGGCTGTATTCCCAACCGGGTATAATTGTATGAAGCAGATTGATCAGATTCGTCTCTTTCAAAAGCTTCAGTAGCGGTGAGTATATGGTAAAAATTAAAAAAGATGAAGCCGCCAAAAGCACCAAAAATTCCGTTGGCAGCGTCACCCTTAAAGCGAACACAATACCTAAACCGAGCAATACGGTGGCTGTTGATCTGAGTAAAATGCTCAGCAGTAGCTCTCCGTAGATTCTCAGTTTAATTTTAGCCCAATATTTTTGAAAGTTCTTATCCATTATTTAATTCCTTGCCTGCGGGATGCGTACAATCTTTCAACAAATAAAACAACCAGAATCAGCACCCATAAGGCCATATCAGCATAAGGCCAGTTCCTATAATGCGCTTTCTTACTTGTAAGCGCTGCATTTAAGTGGGTGAGTTCATCGCCAACGGCCGCTGAAAACTCCGGCTTCGAATATTTACTGATGTGCTCTGCTAAAATTATTAATAATGCTGAATGACCTCTAGAGTCTTCAAAAAGCCTTTGAGCCAAAGTAACCTGTTTTTTGTCTCCGGTAAAATTCTCCTCATAATCATTCAGCTGCCGGGCCGCTATGTTAAATTGTAGAGAGGCGTAATTAGAAGTAGTGTTACTTGTAGTAAAACCAATTTCAGCATTTACAGAATTTCGTTCAAATATCAATTGCTTGCCGGAATAAGTACTTACAGTTTGGAGCATCCTCTCCAAGCAAAATAGAGTCGGGAGCACTTAAGCCACTAATATTATAGCTAAGTGTGTCTGCTTGTTCTTTTTCAGAAGGCTCAATCTCTGCTGATGGTTTATCAATAAAACTGATATAAAATGGATAGCCGGGGATAGCACCGAGGAACTTGCGTTCATTAAAATCGTCAATCCAGGTTAAAGAGTCAATTTGAGGATGGTCTGTTGCAATTTGATTGAGTAACGACCAGCTATCATAGTTTTTATCCAGTTTCAATAAAATCGGATATTCTTCTGACTTGGTAACGCTCAGTATCAAAATCTTCAGGCAGACTCGCTCCCACTTCCAAGCAGTAGCCAGTTTTCCTTACCTATTTCGCTTTTTATAGACCAACCGGCTAAAAATAGTACAACTAATGACAGCAGCAGCAAGCGTAAGAGTAATAATAATAGTTCGTTGAGTTGAATGCTTTTTGATTGGGTGCTCGCGCTTTCCTTCAAAAACCTAATACTGCCAAAAGGTATTTTTAACGTTTTTTCTCTGCTCCATAAATGGATGAATATGGGTATTAAAAGGGTAAATAAAGCCCAAAGCCATATCGTATAAGCTAAACTCAAATTGAATAATTGATTGTATTAATTAAACCAAAAATATAGGGATGATATATCCTGAGTACCATTATAATGGCTATAAATGACTTTATAGCTTGCACATTGTCTGCGTAGCTGTGCCTGCCAATGGTTGAGTTGATTTTTATAAGCTTGCAACTGTTCTACCGTATTCACTTCCACTATTTCAGCCGTCTCTAAATCCTGAAAGCGGTAATGTTTCTTTTCAAATGACAGATTTATCTCACGCTCGAACAAGAGATGTATAAGTACCACCTGATGTGCTCCGACCGACCATTTTTTTAGCAGGCTATCCATTTCATTCTCGGTGGCATACCCATCGGTTAGCAGAAAAACAGTAGATCGTATTTGCCGACCGCCATTTGGAGACATCTGCTCAACGGAAAAATCTTGCATGGTATCTACTTCAATCAATTGATACAAAAACTGCTCATAGGTTTTTGCTTCGGCTTGCAGCTCAAAAAGCAAATAATCATCGTGCTGTTGTGAAGCAATATAAGCCAATGAGGCTATAATTACTTGGGCATAATTCAATTTGCTGATTTCCCCATTTTCAAAGTTCATGGAGAGGCTTCTATCCATTACAAAAATGAACTCCTGCAAGCGTTCAACCTCAGCCTCTTTAATCATGTAATGGTCGGTACGTGCAAAATACTTCCAGTCCAATTGCTTCAGGTTATCGCCAACGGCATAATTTCGGTATTCTTTAAACTCAATTCCGCTGCCTCTTTTGGCGCTTTGATGCATGCCAACCTGAAGACTATGCACTAAATGCTTAGCATATAACTGCAAGGCCTTTAGGCGCTCGAGTTTGCTTAGTTTAAAAATATCTTTTAGCTGCATGCAATAAAGCGATTGAGTTAAACCTTTGTGTGGCTAATTATATCAGCAATGAGGGTTTCTATATTGTATTCGCTGGTGCGTGCTGCAAAGTTCATTACCACACGATGCCGGAGCACCGCGGCTGTAACAGCCATAATATCCTCGGGAATAACTGACAATCTGCCCGAGAGAAAGGCTTTGGATTTTGCCGCCAGAATAATTGATTGACCTGCCCGTGGTCCGGCTCCCCATTCCACATAGTTCTCTACACTTTTTAATGTACTTACCTGTGGTCGGGTATTTCTAACCAACTGATTTATGTAGCCTATCAAAGATTCATCGATCACAATTTCTCTCACCAGTCCTTTTGCTTTCAGAATATCCGGCTGGTTAAGTACAGTATTTACATCAGGTTGCGTGCTACCTGTAGTTGCCGTTAAAATTAATAATTCTTCTTGTTCAGTAGGATACTGCACCACCGTGTAAAAAAGGAAACGATCAAGTTGCGCTTCCGGTAAAGGGTACGTCCCCGATTGTTCCAATGGATTTTGTGTGGCCAGCAGAAAAAATGGCTGCGGTAATTGATAGGTTTGGCCTGCGTAGGTAACCTCGCGTTCTTGCATGGCCTCCAATAATGCCGATTGTGTTTTGGGCGGTGTGCGATTTACCTCATCTGCCAGCAAAATGCTAGAAAATATGGGGCCTTTATTAAATTTAAAAATGCGTTTGCCGGTAGTCCTGTCTTCTTCTAATATTTCCATGCCAATAATATCTGATGGCATAAGATCAGGGGTAAACTGAATTCTATGGAAATCTAAATCCATTACTTTAGCGAGCGTTCTTACCAACAAGGTTTTACCCAAACCCGGTACGCCTTCCAGTAGAATATGGCCATCGGCCAGCAAAGCCATAAAAACTTCATCAACAACCTGCTCCTGTCCAATAATTACTTTGGCAAGCTCCTTTTTTGCTTGTTGAAATTTATTGCTTAAATCACTTATATCTTGTGTGGTCATCTATATACTTTGTAAGATAATGTTAAAATGCAAATAGCGATTAGCTCAAAAGCGCGTACATCACTATATTAACGCCAAATTTGGTATTGTCTTTGGCAAGCCAGCGTTTGTTTCGGAAATCATAATCCCATTCGCAGCCGTAATCTTTGTTGCTATACAGCACCGCTATTTTGTCGTTTATTGTAATGGCTTTTAAATAATCATGCACAATATCATCTCCCCAACCATTTAATTCTTGCGTTGTTGTAGGTGGCCCTTTTTCAAACTCAAAAAAACTGTAATATAATTGGTGGTTTTTCTCGATTTTTTTCAGGGCATCGTCACCAAATATTTCTGCCATTTGGCTTTCGAAGGATTTGGCGAATAGTCCATCGATATCGTGGTTGCAGTCGTCCACAAAAACAAAACCACCATTTTCAACATATTGCTTGAAGTGCTTTTGCTCCTGCTGCGTAAATTGCACCAATTTATGACCGCTCAAATAACAAAAAGGACAATTAAATATCTCTTTGCTTGATAGCGGCACTATGCGCTCAGCTGTATCTATTGGTAAATTGGTGTACTCAATAAGCGAGTTTAACAAATTGCTAGGCATGCGTTGATCTACATTCCAATCACCCGATTCGTACTGCAAACGTGTAAAGAAAAAATTACTCATTTTTTTATGCCAAAAGTATGTGAACTACCACTCAAGAAACGGCTATTGTAAGATTTAATATATTTTTAGATCAAAACGTAAAAACCTTCCATCAAGTAAATTGAGTGGAAGGTTTTTTTGCTCAGACTGATACCGCTAAACCGCGTCTGAAAGACTGGTAAAGGTAAAGTCTCTGATTTTCATTACCGGAATCAAATTTCCATCAATCCGTTGCTGCTGACCTAGTTCTTCCAAATTATTAAGCATAATAATTGGGCTTTCATTAAAGCGCATGTTCTTGATGGGGTATTTTATTTCCCCGTCTTCAATATAAAAAGTACCGTCTCTCGTAAGGCCAGTGTAAAGCAACGTCTGCGGATCGACCTGTCTAATATACCAAAGTCGCGTTATCAGAATGCCTTTTTTAGTGCTTTTAATCAATTCTTCAGTGCTGGCATCACCGCCAACCATAATGCCATTAGACGGAAATGGCACAGGCTCAACTCCTTGTTTTTCAGCCCAATACCTGCTGTAAAACATGTTCTTAACCACACCATTTTCAATCCAGCTGGTACGTTCTAACGGTAGTCCATCGTTGCTCCAAGTATTGGAAGGCACCCTATCATTTAAAGGATCAGAATATATCTGAACTCTCTCATCCACCAACTTTTCACCTAATTTAGTGCCCCCACCTTGTTTGGATAGAAAGCTCCTACCCTCATCGGCCTGCCTTGCGCCCATGCTAAAAAGCATGTTACCCAACAAATCGGAAGCAGCTGCCGGCTCCATTATTACTGTATATTTACCCGGCTCAATAGCTACGGCTTCTCTGGAGAGCAGCGCTTTATCAAGTGCTATTTTTGATGCTTCGGCTACTTTAAAATCTTCCACGTCATTATAATCTCTGGTTACCCAACCTGAACCGGTGCCATCATCAGTACGCATGGTTACTGTAAAGGCTAAATCGGTACTTTTTGAGTAGGCGAATAATCCTTTAGAATTCATGATACTCGAGAAACCGAAGCCATCCTCCAGGTAACCTGCTGCTGTAACGTCTTTGGCTTTAGCCGGAACAATGCTCGATGCAGCTACCTCAGCCCTAAACTCAGGCGTAATATTAGCGGTGCTCTCGTAGTAGGTTTTTGATTCCCTAAACTGCTGAGGACCCAATGGCTCCATAAACTCAGGATTTTCCGGTGCTAAACGTGCCAACTCTTCAGCCCTGCGTACTACTTTCTCCAAAGAGGCATCGTCAAACTCATTGATGGTGGAAGAGGCAGATCTTTTACCGAAGTTAGCTGTTACGCCTAAACTTATATCTTCATTGTAGCCACTGGTTGAAACGGAATTCCGTGCATAGCGGATATTGCCTCTGCTATTGCCATAAAGGCTTACCTCCAAGCTATCGGCCTTGGAGAGGTTAACAACTTTCTGCAATATTCCTTTTGCTTCTTCTTTTGATAATATTCCCATATCTATTAAATATTTCTAGCTGTATTGATCACATTAACTCCATTAAATCTGGTAGTAGAACTACCATGCGAGACAGCACTGATTTGCGAGGGCTGCCCTTTTCCATCAAAAAATGATCCGAAGGTTTTATAGTCACTTTGATCACATATTTTAACACATGAATTCCAAAACTCCTGGGTGTTGGATTGATAAGCTACATCGTTAACGGGCCCTTTGATGGCTCCATTTTCAATTTCAAAGAATAAGGTACCTCCAAATTGAAAATTATAACGCTGCTGATCTATTGAGAAAGAACCGCGCCCAACTATATAAATGCCTTTTTCTACCTCTTTAATCATATCCATTGGCGAGTATTTTTCCTTACCCGGAGTCAATGAAATGTTGGCCATTCTTTGAAATTGTACATCATTCCAGCTTTGCGAATAGCAGCAACCGTGAGATTCATCCTCGTTTATAATGTGTGCCTGGTCTCTTATGGCTTGATAGTTTACTAATATGCCATCTTTTATAATATCCCATTTTTTGGTTTTTACGCCTTCATCATCCCAGCCCACAGCACCTAAAGAACCTACTTGTGTTTTATCAGCAAAAATATTCACAATATCGCTGCCGTATTGAAAGTCTTTACCTTTCCATTTGTCTAAAGTGGCAAAGCTTGTGCCGGCATAATTGGCTTCATAACCAAGCACCCTATCCAGCTCAGTGGCATGGCCAACACTTTCATGAATGGTTAAACCTAAATGATTAGGGTCTAACACTAAATCATATTTGCCGGCATCTATGGAATCTGCGGTGAGCATATCTTTGGCTTGTTTGCCTGCAAAGCCTGCATCTTCAATTATATCGTAGCGATCATAATAATGCATAGTTCCTCCGGGGCCTACAACCTTATCTTGCGGTCGCGCGTCCATGTATTCGTAGCCCATTCCCATCGGTGAGCTCAATGCCTGCCGCGTTTTGTATTTGCCCGATTCCGGATCGATAGCAGTAGCATTAAAAGTAGGCCATATTCTGTGCACATCCTGGTCGATGTAAGAACCTTCTGTACTGGCAAAATATTTTTGCTCGTTAATTAAAAACAAGGCGCTATTAATGTAATTAGCACCATTATTTATAGCCTCTGCATTGGCAGATAATAATAACTCAACTTTTTCCTTAAGCGGAACTGCCACAGCATTTCTCTCCAAAGGTGTTTTCCAGGAAGCATCTCCAAAAGACTCAACCGGAGCTAAAATTACCGGTTCAGTTTGAATTTTAGCGTTAGCTTTAGCTATGGCAATTGCAGTTTCAGTAGCTTTTTGAATGCCTTTATCGCTTACATCTTTAGTAGAAGCAAAACCCCAGGTACCGTTGGCTAGTACACGTATGCCAACTCCAAACGACTCTGTATTTACCGCATTTTGTAGCTTATCTTCTCTGGTAAAAATGTACTGGTTTAAGTACCTGCCTATGCGAACATCGGCATAAGAAGCACCATTGGATTTGGCGGTATTTAAGCCGATGTTGGCTAAGCGTTTTTTCTCCGCTACATCTATGGGCATTTCCAATAAACGATCAATATCTACTGCTTTACCCAAGAGAGGAACGGTAAGCATAGCTCCCCCGATTCCCATTCCGGTCATTTGTAAAAAATCTCTTCTCTTCATTTGTTTCTATTTGAACTTTGAATGGATTTTATATATAAGCTAATTTAAGTAGTAATTTGAATTTAATTAAACAAATTTTAACATACTTATAGATAGTATATACATTTTTTGAATATTTTAGATTCAGTAATAACTAATTATAAAGGACAAACGGACGTATATTATTTTGAATGGAGCGCTGATGACCAGAAGCAAGTAGACATTTTGTATCCCAATTCCCAATGGTAAAATAAGTTTGGATATGAGATTCGTAACACAGCCTCAGCCATTTTACAGCTTTGACTTTGCTTCCTTTGAAGCTTTTGTACTTGTTCAATATCCACTTTATCAACCGATGGTGTAAGTAGTAGAACACTGGTTTTAAACTTCTTCGACTAATCTTTCCATAATATTGTATCCAGCCTCGAATCTTAGGGTTCAGCAATGTTGCCAAATCCTGTATCCCTCGTTGCGTTTTATTATGAAAATCTAACTTTCGAATCTGTTATCCGTACTTTCGATTTACGACTCATTTTACAGTCAAATTGCAGAAAACTACCTCCTTGTCTTAGTCTATTCCTGATCGGTTGAAAACTAAATCCAAGGAAATCAAACTGTACAGGATAGCCTTTTAGATTTCTACCATCTTTCTTACAATACACTATTTTCGTCTTCTCAGGATGAGCTTGAAGCCGCAATCTTTCAGACGTTCTTTTAGTGATGCTAAGTATTCTATCAGCTTTTGCAATGAATGATAGGTCATCATTTCCGTAGACAGCATCAGTTTCTTCTTCAGCATTTCATCACCCATGCTCACAAACATGTCTTTCAAGTGCTTTACATCAAAATTGCCCAATTGACATTTGAATTAAATATCAATTGCTTGCAGCCATACTATAGCGTATGCAGATTTATCCTAAACCTTCTGTACACCACAATGCACTCTTGTTTGGACGATAACCATACGAGTTTCTACAAAGACTGCCTCATTTGCTTTAAATTAAAACTTAATAATTTGATCCATTCTTCATCTACTACATTAGATACCTAAGATGACTACTTTGATTCATTAACATTCCACCTAAATTTTTTTGGAAAAAGACCATGGAAAAATTGACTTGTTCATTTTAAAATAATACTTTGATCTATCTAAACCTTAAATCTATCAAGCGACCTACCTATAAATTTATACGATTTTCTTCATCATATGGAGCTTAGATCCGAGCTAAAGATACAGCGGGTGTATGAACCAGTGGTGGTTGATAGCCGGACGTTATAGAGCACGCCCATAAAACAATTAGTACCTTGAAAAATATAATTGTAGCTACCTTATTTTTTATCTCTTTTATTTCTTTTGCACAATTCCCAGTGGAGCTTTTTCAAGTTTTAGATCAAAAGGATACGACATCTCTATACTTTGGAGCTGAAACAGACTCTTATGACTGAATGAATAGAGAGAAAATACACTATGTAATAAAAGACTTAAAAATGCTGACAAAATCTTGACAAAATTTACTTTAACAAAACTAAATCTCAAGGTTTAAATGTACAACAATAGAATAGAAATCATACTTGAACAGCTCCTACTCAATGATATTTATGCTAAAATGCAGACTAATGATAATATACCTCAAAAAGTCATTTCATCCAGCGCAATGTTCAACTCGGACAAATTAAATGATTGAGATACTAAATATAGTCTGTAGTGCTAAATGAATACTTACTGAAATATAAAAACATCCGTTTTCTATCAAATTAGAATATGAACAATTCTACATTGCGATCGAAAAATATTCTGCTTAGACAAACAGCTGAAAAAACAGCCTATGTCCGAGATATTTTAAAACAATTTTACATTTTATGGCAATTGGCTGATAAGTTTGTTGCTCAACTCAAGGTAGGGCATTGTCAGCGAATACAACCTATAGACCTGTACATTTGTAGAAGCCTAAACTTTATAATCCAAACATGCGGCTCTTCTAGTCGACTGCAACATATTCATATTTTTGACTACACGACAACAATGTGGAGGTGGTGGAGGTTTTCCGTCATTTAGATTGAACTCACAATCCAACGACTTCACAGTCTTTCCGAACCCAATGCCCGATGGAAAAACCACGGTTTTAAGTACCAATCAAGAAACGCTCTCAATAGAGACATCAGGAGGCTTAGCTTCAAGAAAATCATCAGGCGTGATCAAGATCGATATTTATCGAGCCTCTGATCAAATAATAGTCTATTCCGAAAGTTTTAATAAAGAGCAATTTCAAGTTGACCCTTGCGCATTTGTAGTCGAATCTATTATTATGTAATCACACTAGGAGAAACTAGGGAAGTCAAGAGAATCATTGTAAAATAAAAATATGGAAAACATGAAAAGGATGATAATATTATTAACATTTTTAGCCTTTTTAGCTTGTTCGGAAGATGAAAACACAGTTAAACAAGAACCTTCAATTTATGGGACTTGGCAATTATCGGAAATATACTCCGATCCAGGAACAGGAGAAGGATTATGGGTTGATATAATTTTGGGAATTCTTCTATTGTTTCTTTTAAATCTATGGGGTTTTACAATTCTAGGAATATTGCTCACCATACAGCTTTTTCTTCCGCAGATTTTGGTTTGTTAAGCTGCTCTGAATTTAACAGTGAAAGATAAATTGTAACCTACGATGATAAAGAAAATAGCATTTCAGTTTCTATGGACAGATTAAGTAAAAAGTCGAGTAGGTAAAGGGCAATTACAACCCTAAACCTCTCACAGAACCGTACCCCGTATCAAGTACGGGGCAGGCTGTGATAGTCTCCCGTCATACGGCTCTTCGGAGTTAGACCCTTAAGGTTTAAAACCATATTGCCAATGTATGAACAGGTTCGGGTAGTGTTTGCACAGGTTCCTCAGCCAATCCCACGCTAGCTTTCGGGTTTTCGCCTAAATCTGCGATACCCGCTTTCTTCACTGCATTACTTACGGAAAACCAGCTTGTGCCTCCGCTAAAGCTTCAGCGACACGCGGTACCGCTTACTAACAGGCTTCACCAATCCACCAGCTGGCGGAGCACTTGCACCCTCTAGAATAATTTGATACCTTCGGTACCAGATGCCCATACTGGGCACACACAATGTGTATAATCATAGCCTCGCAAGGCAATCGCTCAACCCAAGCTACGATTCCCACATTAAGCGTTTACATTTTGAATAACGATAATGACAGACATTAAAGCCAGTTCAATTTTTAACTTAAATGATTCTGAACTGATTCTGAACTGAATCAATACAAATTGCATTTGGCTTGTTGGAATGGTTCCGAACAACCTTTGAATGTCTATTTAGCTAACTGGAATAATTGGATAGGTTGGAATCAATGGCGTGGTGGAAAAAATGATTTTAACAGAAAGTATATTTTTAGTTTGATCCAATTTTCCGAACCTAATAAGTGGTTGTTTGGTGGAATTTTTGAAGTAAAAGAACGTCACGACAATTGGAAAGAAACAGAAGTTGGTTACGAAGTCGAACTTCAAGACTTACAAAAGGAAATGATTGGCCTGTTAAAAATTGATTTTAATCGTTACCAGGGAATGCGTGGTAGAGCCTTTAAACTTGAAGGTTATTTTCCAGATTTTAAAATTTCGCAAATACTAAAACGACCGTATGACGGAATTAATTTTCCGGGATATGAGAATATAAATATTGACTTCCCAGAGTTAGAATCAATCTTTAAATACCAGAAGACTGACTGGAAAGCTGCTTTGGAAAGTGTGAAGGGTGTATATGTAATCTTCGATAAATCAATCGGTAAAAAATACGTTGGTTCTGCATATGGTGATTTTGGAATTTGGTCTCGTTCGTCTGTTTATGCAGGAACAGGACACGGATTTAATGACGAGTTAACTGTCTCGTCCTGAAAATAGTTTACACTTTTTGATTAAAAATCCTGTTTCAAATTTACACTTTTTAATTTGTCCTGAAATGGCTTTACATTTGTTTACCGGGTTAAAGCGGAAGCGAGCAATGCTGGGGAGCAACTCGCCAGGAATAGTCCCGGTCAGATAGCGTAAAGATCCGCCTATGGCATTACCGTCATATCGCGGATTTTTTTAAATCTATACGCATTCTGAATTTATGCCTAAAGAAAACCTAAATCATCAACACCTCCTTTTCTTTGCTTTTCTGATAATAATTGACCCATCTCTTTTTTAGCTGCCCACTCATTTGATGTGCCTGAGCAGGCTTGAGGTTATCAATACTTCCGTGCGGGCGCAAGTGGTTGTAGGTGCTACAGGCAATTGAAACCTGCACTCTGGCAGTTTCAAAACCAGGGTACAACACGTCAAGCAACTCCTGCTTTAGTATCCCGTTGACCCTTTCGGCTAACGCATTTTCTAAGGTGTCCCCGTTTTCTGTCATGCTTATTTTGATATTATTTCTTTCCAGTAATTTTACGTATGCATCACAGCAATATTGGACCCCTCTATCGCTATGGTGGATAAGTCCTTCACGTACAGGGTTTTGACTGAGTGCCATTTTCAAAGCTTTCAAAGGCCCTGTGGCCGTCAAGTCCCTGCTGAGGTAAAAGCCTACAATTTTTCTGCTGTAGGCATCCGTTACCAATGCCAGGTAGGCAAAGCCATTGGGCAGGCATATGTAGGTGATATCGCATACCCAGAGCTGATTGGGGGCTATAGGTATAAAATCCCTAACAAGATGGGGGTATTTTTTGAACCGGTGCCTGGATAAAGTGGTTACGCAGCCACTACGCTTGCGCTTGTTGATCAATAGCCCATGTTCGGCCAATAGGTCAAATAGCCCGTCCCGACCTATTTTGAACTGGTGTACCCCTAAAAAGACCTGCAGTTCACCCAATAATTTGCGCGTACCTATCCGCTTCTGGTGTTTACGGTACCGCAGTACTTCTTCAATAATTAAGTCCGATTGATAGGCTTTTCGATGAAGATATTTTAGGCCTTGATAGTAGGATTGCCTACTGTAACCAAGCAGTCCGCAAAGCTCCCCGATACATCGGGATGGCGTGCCTTGCGCAACCTTTTCTACTGCTTGGTGCCATGCTTTTTTCTGATATCGGTTTTAAGCTGCTCACCGGCTATGTCAATAATACTATTGAGCAACTTATTCTCTAACCTGGCTTTTCGAAGCTCCTTTTGCAACATTACTACATCAGTAGGCAATTCTTCCAAACTCGATTCATCCCTTGCCTCAACTTTCTTTGCTTTTATCTTTTTCATTGACCTTCCCTGGTAGCGCATTACCCAGCCGTGAAGGGTCCTAAAATCTACCTGATATTTGGCTCCTAAAGTACGATAACTGATGCCACCCATCAAATATTCAGCGATTATTGCCTCTTTATTTTTATTAATTTCTACTACTTTTTTCATCCGTTTTACACTTAAATTAGTGTAAACCTATTTCAGGACGAGACAAACAAAGGTGATTTCGCACAAGGGAATGGACTACGCTCGAAAGTATTTTCGTTTCTGTCTACTTGAATATCGACCAGCACGAACGGACGACTCAATCATTATCGGTAGAGAATCTTACTGGAAAGAAGCTTTATTGTCTCGAACTGCATTTGGATACAATAAAAATTAAAGAAAGCAGATAACATCACATAAAACCAATTTGCTCTGCACCCTGTAGCTTAGTGTCTGCTAAAAAGCTCGCAATTTATGCTTGCTTTTCATAGCTGGCAACCAAGGACATTGCTTTTGTCAAGTATGGCACCTAATTATTCTAAGGTTTTGCAATTAATGAAGTCTATCAGTTTGCGGAGAAAGCATAAATTACTATTTTCAGTATTTCATAGAACAGTATAACAAACGGGTTTTACATTTTGGTTAGCGGCAAGCATAAAAGATTACATTTACTAAATACCTTAAAATTATCCATTATACTTTAATTTTTATCACAACTTTAAAAAAAGAGCTACTAATGGCATCAAAATTACACTTAAACCCAAATAACCAATTAGATGCTGACCTCAACATCAAAAAAATGATTGAACAGCTTGGTACTAAAAAAAGCTATAAAAAAAACGAATACATATTAGCTGAAGGTCAGAAATGCGATTTTTTTTTCTTTGTGGTGGCTGGCATATTCAGAGCCTATCGTTATGTAGGCGATAAAGAAGTAACACTTGGGTTTTCATTTTCGAGTGATATTGACACCTGCCCGTACAGCTATGTCAATGATTTGCCAAGCCTTGATATAATTCATGCTATCAATGACGCATCTGTAATAAAAGTGAATAAAGCCGATTATTTAGATTATACTAGTAAACACAAATTGCCTGACATTACCAATCAACTTTTAGGTAGCTATGTAGAGGTTTTAATACAAAGACTGATTTCTTTTAGACTCCATACTGCGGAAAAAAATTATATGGACTTACTGGCTCGAAATCCAAAAGAGTTGAGTAAGATTCCACTCTCTTATTTAGCCTCATACTTAGGGGTTTCCTTAGAAAGAGTTAGCCGGATTAGAAAAAAAAATGCTTTAATTTGACTTAGGTCAAAAACACATTGTTGATGAATGCTTAACTTTGTATGTAGCTAATGTTCACATCTAAATACGCATCATTTATGAAGCAATTCATTTTTTTCCTGATTATACTCTTTTTATTGTCTTGCAATAAAGAAGAAATAATCATTGATACTTCCTCAAAGGCAGATGTTCTCAAAATTATTGAAGCAGAAAAGCGTATTCAAAAAATGAATGCCATATCCTTTGCCGTAGTAAAAGAAGATGAGATACTTTGGGCAGATGCCATCGGAGAGGCCACAGAAACAAAGCTAGCAACTACCGAAACGCGTTTTTTTATTGCAAGTATTTCCAAAGCGGTAACGGCAATTGCAGTAATGCAATTGGTAGAAAGTAATGCCTTGGATTTAGATGCAGACATCAATAATTACCTGCCTTTTCAAGTTAAAAATCCCAATCACCCCAGTATTTCCATTACTACCAGGATGTTGCTCAACCATTCAAGTAGCATTTCAGATGCTATTTACTACACAGTTGACTGGGGTTGCTGGAATGAAGATTGCCCCATCACTTTAGAACAGTTTTTGACTGATTTGCTAGCCCCCAGCGGGCAGTTATCCTCTAATAGAACCTTCTTCAACTACCTACCCGGCTCAAAAAGCAATTACTCAAACATAGGTTTTGCTCTGTTAGGTTATATCGTGGAGCGTATTTCAAATAAAGCTTTTGATGAATATTGCAAGCAAAACATTTTTGCACCACTAGGAATGTCAAAAACAACTTTTCGCCTAAAAGATGTCCCTCTTGACGAATTAGCCGTACCATTCAGCCCCACAATTACACCCTCAAAGCCTTTTTACACTTTACCCGATTATCCAGGAGGAGGGGTAATCACCACCCCCTCTGATTTTTCTAAATTCTTAAGAATGCTCATCAATAATGGGACTTTCGAGGGTGTTCAAATTATCGGTAGTCAAACCTTGGCATTTATGCAGCAACGAACCTTATCAATGGTAAGGGGCGGTTTGGCATTTGACTTCGGATTAGGAATGTATTATCAGAACTTTGAAGGTGCGGTACTATATGGACATGGAGGAGGCGACCAAGGCATTACAAGCACGATGGCTTATGATATCGAAAAAAATATAGGCGTGATTTTCGTTACCAATACAAGTCTTATCAATCCTGATTTAATTGTTTATTCACTTTATAAATTTGGCACAGAACAATGAAAAAAATATTAATTATAATAGTTATGGTTGCATTTTATGGAAATGTAATCGCCCAAGAAAGAACAGCAAACGGCACTCTCAAAGATGAGCGTTTCGGTTTCTCTGCGGGTTATTTTGGGGATAAATTTCGTAATGTGGGCTATTTATTAGCTTGGGAAAATTATCTGGCTACTACGCAAAATTTTACCATTGTTGGCACGGTTCAATTTTCAAATTATTTCGTCAGTCAAAATTTCACGGCTGTTTCTGTTCTTCCTCGTATAGGTGTGAGATATACTACCAACTATGGGCTTGCTCTCGAAAGTCATTTAGGCTTAGGATACCTGCACAGATTTTATAAGTTTAACGAATATGGAGTCAATCAAGAAGGGCAAATAACAACACAACGAAAGGCATCACAAGCTTCCGCTATGCCTTCTATCGCAATAGGCTTAGGCTATGATTTCAGAAGAAAAACAGCATTATCTTTATTGTATTTTATACGTGGGTCAATTAATTACAACTATCCTAACAAACATTTTCTGTTTGAAGCATCTTACGCACTTGAGACAGGTTTTATTTACATACCGAAAAGAATAAAAAAGACAACCAAAAAATAATAATGCCAGCCGCTAATCGAGTGGATGGCCGTAGGTCATAATCCCACAGCCTGTCCCGTACTTGATACGGGAGGGTACCCCTATTTCGCTAGCTATTGTATGAAGGTCTCTTATTCAACTACTTATCCAGAACCTGAAGATAAATGATCCCATGAAGATGTATCCATAGATAAAATATTAAAAGCAATATGGATGAGTTCAAAAGTGGCCCTTAAAAATATTGTAGATTTGAGGCCTCTTGGAAAATAATTGCGTGAGACTAGCCCATGCTTTCATCTCCTGAAATGCGAGAAGGGCTCGCAATAATATGCAGGTGCTGCCCAATAGAATCACCCATTGCTGCAACATAATAAAACCCACAAAGAGAAAACAAGAATGAACTTGAAAAGTTTTCAATAGATGTTTTCACATACTGTCTTGAGAAGTTACATAGAAGGCGCCAAATACCACTGATAAAAACGAAAAATTGGAGCAAGAAGCTACTAGAAAAATAATTCATATTGATATGGATGCTTTCTATGCATCGGTTGAGCAGCTCGATAATCCCGAGTTGCGTGGTAAACCCGTGGCTGTAGGCGGAAATAAAGAAAGAGGTGTAGTGGCCGCAGCTAGTTATGAGGCCAGAAAATATGGTGTACATTCCGCAATGCCCTCCAAAATTGCTGCTTTAAAATGCCAAGACTTGGTATTTGTTAAACCCAGGTTTGAGCGTTACAGCGAAATTAGCAGTCAGATCAGAGCAATATTCTTTAGCCATACCGATTTGGTTGAGCCGCTGTCACTTGATGAAGCCTACCTCGATGTAACACAAAATAAACAGGGCTACGAAACTGCCACAGCAATAGCAATGGCGATAAAAGAAACAATTAAAACTAAGCTTGGGTTGACCGCTTCCGCTGGTGTTTCAGTAAATAAATTTCTTGCCAAAATAGCTTCCGATTACAGAAAGCCCGATGGTATATATATTATTAAACCACATCAGGTAACACCTTTTATTGAACAACTACCGGTGAAAAAATTCTTTGGTGTAGGTAAAGTAACAGCAGAAAAAATGCACAAAATGGGCATATTTCATGGCAGGGATTTGAAGCAAAAGTCGTTACGGGAAATGCTTAGCTATTTTGGTAAAGCAGGCAAATACTACTATAACATTAGCCGTGGAATAGATGATAGAGCGGTAAACCCCAACAGAATTCGGAAGTCGATAGGCGCAGAAAACACATTTAGTACCAGCTTAAGCACACAACAAGAGCTGAAGGAAAAAATGCAAGCCATAAGTAATAAATGCTGGGAGCGTTATTCAAAAAATGATGCAACCGCTCACACATTAACTTTAAAAGTTAAGTACGATGACTTTACGCGGATTACCAGAAGTAAAACCACAGACAAAAGCATTGCAACCAAGGAATTTTTTGTTGACTCGTTGAACGCACTTATTGACCAGTTGGAATTACCACAAAAAGTGAGGCTCATAGGCTGTTCATTATCAAATTTTGAAATAAAAGCTAAGCAGCAACCGAAGCAGGAAGAGCAGCAACTGACATTAAGATTTTAACTCGAACTATTGCTTGCCATTGTACTGGCACCAGGTGCTGTCTTAAAAGTAATGGAAAGCATCCACTTGTACTTTTACAACTTCGCCTGTTTCATTCAATGGTTAAGTGAAAGAAAAAGCTAAGTTTACCTATATCGAATTACTCAACAGCTTCCTCTCCAGTCACCTCCAAACAGGTAATATATACCTGCTGTCCAACCATACAAATACTGCTCATGTTTTCTGCAGGCTCAAAGCCTAAACGTACGCGCTGTCCTTCTACAAATCTAAAATCCCACAGCGGATCTTCGGTAGCTTCTTTCGGAAGCGGAGGAGTACCGCACCAGCCCCATCGCCATACAGGCTCCAGAAAAGCACCGTTATCAAGTCTAAAAACAAATCCGCAGCCATCTGTACCTTGCAAATCAACAACTGTTGCAGTATAAATACAATCTTTTGAAATCTTTGAATCTTCCGGTTCGCAAGCTGAAATGCTTAGCAATACCACCATTATCGCAATTGTTCTTATCATTTTATTTGATGTTAATGTAATTCGATGACACCTGATGGTTTACAAAGGTTGGAAGTGTTCCATAGCTATTATAGTGGCTTATGTCATTCAGTTCAACTCCATCATTAAAAGATGGCCAGACTAAAACTACATACCGGTAGTGACAAACTATAACTATAATCTTCTACTGGCGCAAGCGTCCGCTTGTGCCCTATACTCAATCGATTCTTAAACAATTGCTTACTTGCTGCTATCTAAAATTAATCAATTACTCGTTCTTTTAATATGTAAGAGAGCTTTTTAGCTTCAAGCACGAGCACAAGCGGACGCTTGCGCTAGGTTTATCTTCTGTTGCATTAAAAACGCAACCAGTTTGTAAATAAGGATTTAATAGTTTCACATGATAAAGCCAGCAAGCCATTGCACTGGCGCAAGCGTCCGCTTGTGCCCTATACTCAATCAAATTGCAAATTATTGCTTACCTGCTGCTATCTAAAATTAATCATTTACTCATTTTTTTGATACGTAAGCGAGCTTTTTAGCTTTTAGCACGAGCACAAGCCAAGCGGACGCTTGCGCTAGGTTTATCTTCTGTTGCATTATAAACGCAACCCTTTTGTAGTGCAGTTTGTAAATAAGGATTTAATAGTTTTAAATATTAAAGCCAGCAAGTTCTTGCACTGGCGCAAGCGTCCGCTTGTGCCCTATACTCAATCGAATCGCAAACAATTGCTTACTTGCTACTATCTAAAATTAATCATTTACTCATTCTTTTAATATGTAAGCGAGCTTTTTAGCTTTTAGCACGTGCACAAGCGGACGCTTGCGCTAGGTGATATGTATACAAGTGGGATTCTAATATTCCAGTATTTTTGCAAGAAATTTCAACGTACTGTCTTCCACCGCCTGCCAATCGTTTGAGCGCCAGCGCGAGGCTATTACATGGTCACCGGCTTCAGGAAAAGCTATGGATTTTTTATTTTCAACATTCAGCTGCTCGAACATATTTTCCTGCGCACTTACTGAGACTACGTCATCCTGATGTTCTTCATCTTTGTAGTAATAGGCCATAAATACCGGTACTTTTACAGCATTAAAAACTTCAGGAACCATAGTGTATTGCACCATAGCAAATAAAGCTATATAAGCGTCCGGATGGTAGTAGCTTGACCAGTAGGCTGCTACCGAATCAGGTCTTTCAGTATAAATAATGCTATCACCCAGCATGGCGCGAGCAATTTTTTCACTCCAAGGCCCCGTTGAGAGCATTTGCAAATTAGCGTCTGCGAGTTCTATAAATGGAGAATACAATACCAGAGCAGCTATTTTATCCGGCAATTTTGCCGCTAGGTAAATGGCTTGAGAAGCTCCGGTTGAAGTGCCTACAAGAATTACCTGCTCTCCAATTTGCTTTCCAATAGCAAGGGCTTCCATAGCGGAATTCATATATTCTTCAGCAGTGATTCCTGCGAACGCATCTTGCTTTACTAAGCCGTGCCGTGCAAGTCTGGCCAGGTATAGATTAGCTTTTAAACTATCGGCCAAATGTTGATGTACCGGGCTGCCCTCACCCTGACTGGCACCAAAACCATGCACATATACAACCGCATATTTTGTTTGTTTAGGGATGCTATCGTACCAAATAATCTGTGCCTCATTATCTGGTTTAATTGCTCCCGCGGAAGCTTCTTCGTTCCGCACAAAATCGTTCATATCAGCAACTGAGGTTTCTACTTGTGGCAACCTATCGCTAAAAGATGGTTGACTCATTTTTGGGCCGGCAAAATAAATAATTATAATTAAGATGATAACTGACAGCAGAATGATTCCGGCAATTTTTAAAAATTTAAGCATTATTTATTAGTTCTGTTAAAATGATGATTTTTACTAAATTTTATGATGTTTCTATTGATTCGTATCGAAAATCAATTAATTCAAATCAACATGATTTAAGGGTAATTGCAGGCAAATGTTAATTTGTAAATATTTAAGTGATTTTGTGCGAGCCTTAAAGAAATCATTAGTGTTGATATATTTGTAAACACTAGATAAAAAATAAAATCCCAATTTTCAAAAAGGTTTTGTTCTGCTTCTTCATAAATGGATTCCTATATCTTATCATCAAGCAAATAAAAAAAGCAGCTAAAATTATAGCTGCCCTTCCGAATTAAATTATTTTTATTCAAATAGAAAAAGATGTTATCCTCTCATCTTATCCAGCACCTCAGTAAGTGATTTGGCATCTTTTTCACCCATGGTTACTGTCTCATCGTGAAACTTACTTAAATCAGGTTCAATTTTTTTCAATACTGCCAAACCTCCCTTATCAATAACAACATCCACCTGCCTTCTGTCTACATTATTTGTTGTTCTTTTTGCAAAACCTTTTTCAACAAGTTTATCCACTAAA
Organism: uncultured Cytophagales bacterium; assembly: GCA_963832285.1. Lineage (GTDB taxonomy): Bacteria > Bacteroidota > Bacteroidia > Cytophagales > Cyclobacteriaceae > Marivirga. The sequence continues at coordinate 932,789 of CAWHTP010000008.1, read as the reverse complement.
CGGCTTGCGTTACTCATTTTATCGAGCATGCGTTCTTGAATAGAAGACACAGTAAGCGGTTTAGGTGAGTGACCTCTCAAAATTCTTAGCACATTGTATTGAGGTGCTGTAAGCTTGTTCTTCTTAAAAATTTTGTGTTGAATAGATGAAATCCAATTGGCGGTATAAATTATATTAATAATTGCCTTTTGTTTTTCACTCTCAAACTTCGATTGTTTTATTTCTTCTTCAAGTATCATCAATTCCCTATTTAATTCCCTATTTGTTTTTACATTAAGCACTAATGTATCTATTTTGTTACCAATTAAAAACAACTAATCGACTAAGACCGTACTTTATTAGACCAATATAACCTTATGCTCGTATTAGTAGGAAACCAAATTGGCAAATAAGCGATACGCTCCCGGCACGCCTGCAGGTAATTCTCTGAAGAAACTAAGTCCGGTATAAATAAATTGACCCTTGCCGTACTTTGCTACTAGTAAACTTCCTTCTTTAATTGCTTCACCGGCATCGTTGCCTTTAAGTAAAGGCTGAAATTCGCTTCCCCAGCTTGCAGGAAAATACAAGCCGCGCTCCTGCACCCATCCTTGAAAATCAGCTGATGTTATTTTGTTAGGCCTATTTAGTAATTCATTCTGCGGATTGATGAACGATAGCGTAGCTGTTTCATCAGTTATTCTATCTCTGGATAATGATAGTTGGTATGGAAAGAACTCTTTTTCCGGTAAAGAATAGGTGGTATTGTACTGCACTATATATTTACCACCGGCATTCATGTAATCAAAAAGCTTATTGTAATTATTTTGCAGGTCTGCATTTGTGTTGTAAGCTCTTATACCTGCTACAATGGTACGGTATTTCAATAAATCATTTACATCCACTACGGCCATGTCAATCATATTCACCTGAAAACCCATGGCTTCTAGCGCTTCCGGAATTAAATCTCCTGCACCTGGAATATATCCTATCTGCTCACCCGTTATCTGCACATCAGCTAATACCAGATTAGCTTTAGCTTTTCCAATTATTACCTGATTAGGTATGTGCTCGTATACGATTTCGGTAACAGTTACCTCAATTGCTTCGCTACTTTTTAATGTAGCCCTTGCACTTAAATTAAAGGTACCGAAATTACCACCCGAGGTGATGGCCACAGGAAAATTTTTGACTTCATTTTGTCCTAAGTCGTCAAAAGTTAATTGCTCTGTTGTTGTCATTGACCATCCATCAGGAAGCGCTATCTCCAACTGGCCTGACACTCCTTGCCTCAGTGCTTTTATAGCTACCGAGATACGCTTGGTTTGCTCGGGCTCTGTAAAAATTACTACGCTATTCTCAAATTCAATTGATGCGGGAGGTGTTATATAAAAAGGCTCCACTACCTCTCCTTTTATTCTGTCGTTCTGTCTGAATATCAAAGGGCTACTGATTACGATTTGCTCGCCATTTACATCGAGCTTAAAACTGGCAGAAATAGCAGCTTCATTCTCTGCTTGGCCAATCAGATGCTGCTCATCGACCCGATACATCCCGGTGCTACCTACTTTTTCAAGCCAGTAAGGAGTGGAATAGTTGTGCAAAGTATTAATTTTAATGCTGAATTTATTTTCAGATTTCTCATTTTCTTTTAAGGCAGTGTTTAGTGTAAAATTGGAACTTGCTCCCTCTATTTTGAAATCTGTAAGTTTTATATCCCCGCTGTATCTATTAACTAGTTCTAGCTGTACCTGAACTGAATCACCCGGTGATGCTGAAGTATTGGTAGCGCTCAGCGTATTATAAAATCCTAAGACATCAACCAGCAAATCATTAATCAAATGCATTTTCTGCTGCTTAACAGCACTTTCCGGTAACTTCTTTAGGGCATTATTAACTGCCAGCAATTGGCTTAAGCTTTCCGATGGTTTTAATGGATTGTATGTTGCTAATAGTGCGCCAACAATCTTGCTGCACAGCAGCACCATTTTGTAATGCAGTCCAATCTGTGGAGATACCATCAAATAGGTTATTGGTACTCCTTGCTCCCTCCCATTGTTCAAAAAGCTCAATCTGCTCGCCCCTGGTACCGCTCGAACCAAATGCCTGGGATTTGTGTGAGCTCCTGCTTTTGGCCGCAATTTCGGTATATGATTCACCAAGCACAGCATTATAACCCCCAACATCTACCTTAATGTACTTGGAAACGTCAAAATCAGGATCATTGCCGAAGAACCAGGCAGATGTATTCCAGAATAGCTTTTTAGTCACCCATGGTTTTACAAATTGTAGCTGCTTAGTAAATCTAATTTTATCCGCAGCAGCGTGAAAAGCCTCGTGCGCTAAAATGGCTGAGGCGGTATGGTGGCCGTGGGTAGTACCCGGTTTTTTGTTAAATCGAGTAACGATTATATCCGGCTGGAAATTTCTGATAACCCAAACAACATCGGCAAGCACAGCTTCTCTGTCCCAGATGTTAAAGGTTTCGGTGGGTGTTTTTGAATAGCCGAAATCGTTGGCTCGGGTAAAAAATTGTTCGCCACCGTCCAGTCTTCTGGCAGCCAATAATTCTTGCGTTCTTATCAAGCCTAAGCCTTCTCTTAATTCAGGTCCAATTACATTTTGTCCACCATCGCCACGAGTTAAAGACAGATAAGCTGCTTCAAACTTTTCTCCGTTTTCAATATAACTGATAAAGCGTGTATTTTCATCATCAGGATGTGCCGCTATGTAAAGTACGCGAGCAGTGTGCTGCAACTTTTGCATTTTATGCAAAATTTCAGCGGAAGAATTGCCCTGCTCGTATTGCGCTTTTACTGTTGGTGCAATCAATAAAAAGCTGGAAGTAATAATGAATAATTTTTTTACGAGGTAAAACATGTATGTAAGTTAGTAGACTTTTACTGATTTTTATGGCGATAAACTGCTGCAAGTATGGCAATGAGCGGTATTAGCCATACTAAGTCGTTCATGAGCAAATGAAAAACAAATTTTTTGGTGAATTGCGATTCCATCATAAACAGGTAGACGGCCAAACCACCGAAAAGCTTAGCAACAATAATAATGGGCACCAATATTTTGAATTTAAGTGGTTTTAGCATTACTGCAAACATCATAATACCTACAAGAGCTACACCAATTGCCTGATAAAATACCAGTTCATTCTGCTGCTGTACACCCTCAGTCATCCACTTAATATAACTTTTAGGCGCATAAAAAAGAAAAGCAGACCAGGCGGCATTATAAAATGCGCCCAATAGAAGTAGGCCTCTCATCCAGGGTTGAATCATGTTTATGCTTATTTATTAAGGTAAGATCGATTGCTTAGTCAAAAAATCAATTTTCAAAATTACTGTATAGTGTCAAATAAACCTAGGCTATTTGCGACAGAGTAGAAATGTAAATGTCGGCTGCTTCACTATTTAAAGTTATTGAAATATGAGAAGTGTTTAATGATTTCATACTTGTCGAAAGTAAAAACTTTACAAACCGCTAATTGCAAAAAAAATATTACCTGCTTGTAAATTTGCTCTTTTTAGTGCAATTCAAGAAATAGAATGCGGTCTATGAATTAAGGCCTGAAGTTGTTCATGTAGATTTAAATCTTGTTATATACGTATGGACTACCTTCCACTACATAGGTTTTCAATTCCTTTTCCGGAAATATTATTAATAAAATTACGCCCATTTGATTTTCAGGCTATTTTAAAATACTAACTTCGCAGCTTAATTAATAAGGGCGTTTATTTATAGCACTTTGCCGATAATCCAAAGCAACTTCCAGCCAATCAACCGTATTTTCAAGAATGGCCATGCCAGCACCATTTATGCCTCGCTGCTGCGCTACATACCGCGAATTAGATTTAGACGTGAAAGAATTACTTTGCCTGAAAATGACTTTCTCGATTTGGATTGGTCAACGGTAGGTAGCAAAAACCTCATAGTTATATTAGCCGGTTTGGAGGGTAAACCAAATTCACTTTATGCCAGAGCCGTTATCCGCTACTTCAACAGAAATAATTGGGATGCAGTTGGCATGAATTACAGAGGATGCAGCGGTGAACCTAATAGATTATTGAAGGGATACCACATGGGTGCTTCCGATGATGTATCTTCTTCCATAGAACATATCATAGCGCATTATGATTACGATAACATCATATTGGTAGGATATAGCCTGGGTGGAAATCTGGCACTTAAATATTTGGGTGAAAAGGGAAAAAATATACCCCCAGCTGTAAAAGGTTCAGTCTCCTTCTCGGTACCTATGGAGTTGGAAAAGAGTACTAAAAGATTAAACAAATGGTATAATTGGCATTACCTCAAGTGGTTTATGCTTACCTTAAATTACAAAGCAAATCAAAAAAAGAAACAGTTTCCAGGGGCTTTAAAAGGTTTTAAAGGCTTTTTCATGTCAGGCAGCTTCACAAATTTTGATAAACATTACACTGCCCCTGCTAACGGATTTGCAAATGTGCAAGATTACTGGAAGGCTAGTAGCAGCAAGGTTTATTTACCCAATGTGGAGGTGCCATCGCTTATTGTCAACAGTTTGAATGATACTTTTATTACTGATGCCTGTTTCCCTTATGAAGAAGCCAAAGACAACCGGAATATTTACTTGGAAATTGCCACGTTAGGAGGGCATTGCGGTTACATTAGGAAATTCTTCGAAAAAAGCTGGTGGATGGAAGAAAGGGTAATGAAATTTATTGACGAGTTCGTTTTTGGCGAAACATGGGAGGAATTGCAACAAGCAGACGTAAGTAAGGAACAGCCAATCCAAAAATAGATAGTTTTAATGAAGTATGAAAAGAATCAGGCTTATAACCGCTCAAAATTTAAATAAACTCTCTACTTGAAAAATGACAGCGCAAAATCCAATCTAACAGCAAATCTTCTGTTACAAATCTCCTATGAAGTTACAATGTAGAATAGTTAAAACCTGACCTCCTTTTCTTGGGTAGAAGACTTGAAGTGCCTGCCCGCATTTGGTGGGATGAGGTCGTGGACAAGCTTAACTTAACCACATTGTATTGAAATTCACAAACAATTTTTATGACCTACTTTAAATATCTCGTAGCACTGGCACTTATCAGTTTAATCCTTTCAAGCTGCGGACTGCTTACCGTAAAAAAAACAAAGAACATACCTTATATGTCACAGGGGCAGCTTGCCAATTTACCTGAAAAAAGCCTCAACATATTTGCCCCTAAGAAGGCTACTAACTGCCCGATTATTGTGTTTGCCTATGGAGGAAGCTGGAGGTCCGGTAAAAAAGAAATATACAGCTATTTAGGTAGGCGCCTAGCCAAAAAAGGTATTGTAGCTGTACTTATCGACTACCCCTTAACTCCTGCTTATCAAGTGCCGGATATGGCTCTTTCTGTAGCTCAGGCGATTAAATGGACGAAAAATAACATTGCTAACTATGGTGGTGATCCTGATAAGATTTATGTAGCTGGCCACTCAGCCGGGGGACATTTAGTTGCACTAAACACACTCAAAAACGATTACTTTACTGAATTAGGGATGGAAAATCCTATTAAAGGAGCCATTTTAATTGATGCTGCCGGACTTGACATGTACAACTTTCTGCAAAATGAAAAGCTTACCCCCAACACTTCACATTTACAGGCATTCACTAACGACCCTGCAGTTTGGAAAGACACCTCTCCTATCTATTTTTTAGACAAAGATGATCCTGATTTATTAATTATGATGGGTGGTAAAACCTATCCCGGAATTGAATCGAGTACTGAGCGATTTTTAGAAAAATCAGCAGAAATAGGATATACTCCTACTTACCATTTACAGCCCAACAAAAAACATATTCCCATGATTACGCAATTTATCTGGTCGGGCAACAAGACCTACGACTGGATAGAAGAATTTGTGAAGTGAATGAGAGCTATCTTATTGGTTGATAAAATATCATCATTTGTAAACAATGTCATCGCTCAAAAAAAAACTTTGTGATTTACTAAGTGTTACTTAAGATAAGTTATTTTAACTAGCCAATAACATGGATCAACTGAATATTTTATTAGAATCTGCTGCCAATTACTGTGCTAAAGGGGAATATCAGCAAGGCATACACCTGTATTCGCAATATATTAAAGAGAATAATAAAGACGCAAAAGCTTACTACCAGCGCGGCAAGGCATACTTTAAGATCAAAGATTATAACGCGGCTGTTTCCAATCTCAACAAAGCCATGAAGCTAGCTCCCGATGATGCGCATTTAACCGGAGAAAGGGGGCTGATTTACTTCATGGCAGAAAAAAAGGATAAGGCGATGGATGATTTTAATACCGCTGTAAAGCTCGATCCCAAAAACCCATTCCGGTATGCTAGCAGGGCATTTATAAAAGATAGACTAAATGATTTAGAGGGCGCCAAAGAGGACTACCAAAAAGCTTTGGAAATTGATCCGGAAGATGCTATTTCGTATAATAACCTTGGTTTAGTGCTCGATAAAATGGGCTACAGAAAAAAGGCAGCGGATCATTTTGATAAAGCCGCTGAAATTGACCCCAAGAGTTTTGGCATGCGAAAATCTGCCAACAGCGGAACTGAAACGAAGCGCGAAATTTTAGCAGACAGTCAGCTCCCTCCGCTACCACAAATTGCTAAAACCGAAGAAACTAGAAATACTGCTAATTTTATTGATACGGTCAAAAATCTGGTGAAATCACCTGACGAGCGAACAGCTTTTTGGGAGTTTGTAAAGCAGAAGTTTAAAGGGTAGAATAATTCTATATAGCCAAGTTGTGGACAATGAAGTTCAAACGGTACAGACTTTTGTCTGACCTCTACCATACGAGCAAAATCGTCATCCCGACAGCGCAGCGGAGATCGGATTCTATTACTTGAAAGCGCAAGCTTTCTAATTCTTTTTAAAACTTTAGACCGATTTTTGGCTTTGTTAGTATACATCAATCCACATTTATCACTACCTTACCAGTAGTACTACCCTGCTGAAATAACTTTAGCGCTTTAGGCATCTCCTCAAATTTAAAGCGATGTCCTATAAAAGGAGCAGGAAGTTTTAAGGCATCTAGCTCGCTAACCACTTGCTGCATCAGTTCTTTCTGCTCATAAAGCCAAATAAGGTTAAAGCCTAAAATACCCTTATTCAATTCTATCATTTTCTGCGGATCAATCTTTGGTCTGGTCAGATATTTATAAGCTAGACTCAGCCAATTGGGACTATCCCCAGTACCCCCATAGCGGGCAGACCCGTAAACCACCACCCTGCCTTGTGGAGCCAACATTTCGTAACCGGTTTTAAATATTTTTCCGCCTATACTATCCATAATAACGTTTAGAGGTCGGCCATCGAGTGCTTTAGTGAGTTTTGTTTTAAAGTTATCGTCCCGAAGGATAAACTCATCGTAACCCTCTTTCTTGAGCAAATCAAATTTAGCCTCACTACCTACCGTACCAATGGTATAAGCCTGCTGTTGCTTTGCAATTCTATTGGCTAGCAAACCCACGCCCCCTGCTGCGCTGTGGATAAGCACTGTATCGTGCTGTTTCAACTTACCTAAATGATGCAAGCCGTAATAGGCTGTTAACGCCTGCACCAGAAAACTAGCCCCTTCTTCAAACGTCCAACCCTGCGGAATGTGACTCACATAAGTGGACTCAATATTAATATGTGATGTATAAGCACCAAAGCGCGTTACGCCCATTATGCGGTCGCCAACGGTAAAGTCGGTTACACCATCGCCAAGAGCTATAATTTCGCCCGCATATTCAAGGCCCGGGATAAAGCTTCCAGCTGGTGTGGCACTGTAAAGGCCAAGTATAGCAAAAATATCTGCAAAGTTAAGACCTATGCATTTCACCTGTACTTGCACTTCGCCCGGCAAAGGCGGGTTAAGTGTTTCATCTACCAACCTCAATTTTTTGAATGAGCCTGCTTTGGTAATTCGATAACTTTGTCTGTTAGTCAAGGATCGTGATTAATTTGTATGGATGTTATTTATCCCTTTTGAACGTCAATTTTTTATTTGTAGAGGATTCCTGATCAAAATAATAACCTTCAACATCAAAACCTTTCAAATCTTCTATTTTGTCAAGTCTATTTTCAACAATATATTTAGCCATAAGTCCTCGCGCTTTTTTGGCATAAAAGGAAATGATTTTATAGGTGCCTTTGCTCAGGTCCTTAAAATCGATATCAATTACCTGTACTTTCTTTTTGAGTAATTCTCCTTCTACTGCTTTAAAATACTCATTAGAGGCCAAGTTAATCAGCACATTATCGCCCTGCTCTTTTAAATCTTTAAGCAGCACTTTAATTATTTTGTCTCCCCAGAAATTATATAAAGTGTCGGTCTCTCCTACTTGCAACTTGGTACCCATCTCTAATCGGTAGGGTTGAATGAGGTCATACGGCCTGAGCAATCCGTAAAGGCCCGAAAGTATTCTGATGTGCTCTTGAGCGTAATCATGTGTTTTAGCGCTGAATGTTTCTGCCTGTAAGCCCTGATAAACATCTCCTTGAAAGGCCATAATAGCCTGCTTGGCATGCTTTGGTGTTCTTTTTTTGTAGCTATGGTAGCGTTCTACATTCAGCACCGCCAGCTTTTCGCTCACGCTCATCAGTTCTTGTATTTCCTGCTCTGACTTTTCCTTTAGCTCATCAATTAATGCGTTCGTTTCAGCATTGAATCTGATTTTTGAGGAAGGGAGGTCTGTTTCTTTTTCAAAATCAAGGGTCTTGGCTGGCGATAATATGGCAATCATAGATGTCTGTTTTTACAAATATACTTTTTGCCCACTAAGATTGTTTGCTTATCAGCAGAGATTCTTTGCGCCTATGGCAAATAAGTGTTTTTCTCTCTGGCAGGAAGATTTAATGGTATCAAGGCACCGATCTTGATATTCACAATTATCAATTACAATCAATTTAAGCCAGCACCCACCTTCGTATCCCTACAAAAACTAATATGAGTACCGAAAATCCTATGAAAAATGGGAGAACAAACATTTGCAGACCAAAAAGTAGCATAACAGCCATAATCAATAGCTGAAAACCTAAACCGAAAACTGAAAGCATGGTCATAAACCAATTGGGAAATGGTTTACTGTACATGGCCTCTTCATCAATATGGTAAATGCTCCTGTCAAAAAGTATGTAGCAAAAATCGTAGATTTTATAGAAAATATTAACAGTTCTTTGCTTCTCTCCTGTCATGGCAACCGGTGCCTCATTTTCGAAAATGCGACTGGTCATATCACCCTTTAGGTTATGCCGTAAAATGACGTAATAATAATTATACAGGGTACCTTGGAGCTGTACGCCAATAAATGCAAGTATTACGTAAAAAATTGGATTATCTGTTATATACCTAAAGCTTAGTAAAAAAAGGAGATTAAGGGTAATATCTGCAATTGAATCGTAATAGCGACCTATGTAAGAATAGATATTTTTTACTCTGGCTAACTCGCCATCGGCTGCATCAAGTACGGACTTTAAAACAAGAAAAAAGGCTGCGGCTTCACATTGCTTTTGTAGGATGCAAAATATGGCCAAAAGACCAGAGAAAATCAATAGGGTGGTAATTTGAAAAGGAGTTATTGCAGTTTTCTTCAAGCTGTTGGCTATCCAACGAGCTTAAGACCTTCCGTAATCCGATAAATCAATAAATTGTTAATCTAAAAGCAGAAAGTATGTAAAATCTTCACGTTGCTCAAAGTTAACTTCCGTGATCAATAAAAAATATATTGGTGATGTTTAGGAAACTTAGCCACTAATTGCAGGTGGAGCGTATGTCCAATATCTCAACAAAAAATGGAAGAATTGAGTACTCGGTTATTACTAAAATGTAAATACAACTCAATTATTGACTACGTTGTTTTACAATCTTTGATTGAACGCATCAGTGTGTCGTACAAATTACCCAACCCTACCCTCAGAATACAAATCATAAGCTGCCACTAATGATTCGCGTCCAGTTGCGCCATGGTAGCTATCATATTCTTTGATGGCTTCACGCACTTCTGCATAAACCGGCAGGTATCTTTCCTCAAAAGCATCCCATACGATGAGTAGGTAATGGTAACCAATTTTGCTGGCTCTGCCAACCTCCAACCAGTTTTCAAACAATTCTTCGTCTAGCGATTTAGGGAAATCAGAACCATCAAACATAATAAAAAGCTTATTTAGAGCAGTGAAACTGCATTATTGCTTAGGAAGCCATCTTTGCTTTTTAGGCTGTCCCAGTGAAATTTTATTGAACCCTCGCACCAAAACAATTGTGCCTCCAATGCCTATGGCACCGCCTGTATATAATAACGCCTCGCCTAAATCAGCATTTACACCCAAAAGTTGCCCACCAATAATGGTTACAGTATAGCCTAAAGTAGCTATAAAGATACCCGTTTTCAAGGTACGCTTGGCATTCGATAAATTGTAATTTACCTGCTCCACATCCATATCTAGCTGAATGATGGCACGTTTAAGTGAGTCAAACTCCTGTTTAGTAATTTCTGATTGACCGAAACTAAGCTGTGCTGAAAGAATTGCACAAATAAGGCTAAAAATAAAAAATTTGTTCATTGTATTTATTGATTAATCCATTCTTTAAAATCTGTTACACGTTCACGTGCTACTATTAATTCCAGCATCTCATTTTGGCCGGTAAAAAGTTTCAGGCGTCCATTGTTATATCTTTTCATCTCAGTAAGGTGTTCTAAATTAATAATTGCCGATCGGTTTATTCTGTAGAACCTTGAAGGATCGAGGTATTGTTGCTCCAATTCTTCCAAAGTATAGCTCACGATAAATTTTTTTCCTGATGCCGCATCTTGCATAAATACCACTTTATCTGATACAAAAAAACAAGCAATATCTTCAGCATTTTTAAAGAACACCTTACTGCCTATTTTACAAATAAAGCGTTTTTTATATGGTTTTTGCTCGTACTGCTTCAGTAGTTCTTCAATCATTTGAGGATTGATACCTTCAGTATTTTTGTTTCTTTGTTGGTCAAGTGCTTTTTGTAAGCTTTTAACTAGTTTTTCTTCATTAATAGGCTTCAATACGTAATCCAGGCAATTATGCTCAAAAGATTGGAGCGCGTACTCATCGTAGGCAGTAATAAATATGGTGGGGCAGGTAGGCTGTACGTCTTTGAGCAACTTAAAACTTAGGCCATCGGCCAGGTGTATGTCGCATAATAGCGCGTCCGGTAGTAATTTAGTAACCAACGGCTTGGCATCTGCTATACTTTGCGCTGTGCCAACCACCTTAATCTCGGTAAAATTCTTATTAATTACCTGCATAATTTTGCTGATTGCCAAGGGTTCATCTTCCAAAATAATTACATTCATTGGCTTAAGGTTTTAAGGTCAAACAGTAATTGCGCAAATCATTCTACTTGGGCTGTTATACAAATAACTCTTATGCTATTTTACGAGTTGGCCGCTTTAAACAGTCTATTGGTAATAATTATCTAACTTTTGTTATAAACTATTGTTCTTAAAAAAATTCTATTTCGTCAAACACCCCTTCTAAACATTAATTTTTGCCTTTTCATGCATTTCAATAAATGGCAAATCAACTCGAAAAATTTGATCCGTTTTATGAATGCAAATCTTCTCGTTAAAAAACAGATATCGTTCTGAAATATTACTTAACCCAATACCACTGGAGTAACCATTCTCATTTTTTAGCCTGATGCTATTACTTACACTAATTTTATCCTCTGAGTTTTCAATTAACACCTCCACCGGCTGCTTTTCTGTAAACTGATTGTGTTTAACCACATTTTCAATCAACAATTGTAGTACCGTGGGCGGGATGAAGTATTGGCTACATTCAGCTGACACAGCTATTTTTATTAGCAGCGCATTCTGAAACCTGATGTTGAGCAATTCAGCGTAGCCATTTATAAATTCCAGTTCTTCACTGATTGAAACAAGTTCGTTGTCTCTATTTTTTAGTACGTAGCGATAAGTTTCAGCAAGTTTTTGTAAAAATTCCTCTGCCTTTTTAATGTCCAAAGTAAGTAGAGAGGAGAGCGTATTTAAGCTATTGAATAAAAAATGCGGATTGATTTGATTATTGAGCACCTCATAGCGAGCACTCAAAGAGGCCAAGTGCATTTTTTCGGTTTCAAGTTCTTTTTCTTTGTATTTTTTGTTGAAGAAAACAACCGCATTAATGGTATTAAGAAACAAATTAACGCGGAATAAAAAAGCCCCGGTGAGTGTAATATTTTTAAAATTGAAGGAGAAGGGACTACCTAATATAGTGCTGGCCAAAGTGATAGCAAGTATTGCTAAGACACATATTCCTACTAAACTAAATACAAACTGACCAATAAGTGGATGGATACCTTGTACTTTGGGGAGTATAAAGCGCTCAATAAATAAATTTATAAACCACAAGCCGAAGCAAAGGAAAGTAATTACAGCAAGCAAATATTCGCCAGGTAATTGTATTTTAAAGAGCCTATCGCCATTAAGCACTATAATATTCAGAAATGAATACACAATGATGAATGCTATAAAGCCGTATTTATACTTATGCTGAAACATTAAATTTAAGATAAAAAGAAACTGACATAAAATGCCAGTTTCTTTCGATAATTAAAATAATTAAATTATTTATTAGTCGTCAAGCGTGGGTAATAATACACCATTAATAACATGTACCACGCCATTTTCTATAGCTACATCAGGTGTGGTTACTGTATAAGTCTCACCAGCTGCATCGGTAACTGTTACGGTAGCACCGCTTTTCTGTACCCGTATATTCTCTCCCGAAAGTGTAGTGAACATTTGATCAGCCGCTAGATCGTCAGCAAAAGCTACTGCCGGCACAACATGAAATTGTAATACTTCCACAACAGCAGGTGCACCTAGTTTTGTAATAAGTGCATCCAGGTCAGCAACTTCCTGCGCTTGTAAAAGGTCAGCAAACGCATCATTGTCAGGTGCAAATACGGTAATTTCAGTTGCTTGTAATAACGTGTTTGTCAATTCAGCTTTTACTATTGCATCAATAAGCGTAGTGAGCCCCGCGGTTGTTGCAGCTTCTACAATATTTGACTCATCGCTCACATCAGGCAGCAAAACACCATCAATTATGTGCACCACACCATTATCAATTACCACATCGGCCATTTCCACAGTATAAGTAAAATTCAGATAGTCAGTAATGGATATCGTACCATCTGAGGCTTTATTTACGGTTAATTCTTGCCCTTCCAGCGTTTGTATTGTTTGATCGCCTTCCGCCACGTCATGCGAGAAAATAGTAGATGGAATTACATGAAATTTTAACACATTAGCTACAGTTTCAGCTCCTAAAATCTCTATTAAATTTGGTAAACCTGAAGCATCATACCTATCTAGCAAGCCAATAAAGGCCCCATTCTTAGGTGCAAATACAGTTATAGCTTCTGCTCCGGTTAAAGTGGCACCTAATTCAACAGCAGTAACTGCTTCTAGAAGTGTGGTTAGACCAGCGGCTGTTCCGGCTTCTACTATATTCGGGTAATCCAATTCCGGCAACAATACAGCGTCAATAATATGTACTACACCATTAGCAATTGCTACATCTGGCGTACTTACTTTTGCGCCATTTACAAATACACCATCATTATTAATGGTTATAGTCAATTCTTGTCCGATTGCTGTAGTAAATTTATCGCCATCGCTCAAGTCAGTAGAAAAAGCTGTTGCAGGCACTACATGGAAGCCTAATACAGAATCCAATTTAGCTACTCCGCCTAGTTCAGTTACCAAGTCATTTAAATTGTCGACACCGTATGCGTTTAAAGCAGCATTAAAGGCGTCATTGTTTGGAGCAAAGACTGTTATATTAGACAAGCCTTCCAAATCCGTTTCCAATCCATCTACAGCGGCAATTGCTGCATCCAATAAACTTAAGCTAGCTGTAGCATCTAATGCTGTACTTAAGGTTGGTGCTTCTGGCATTGGCAATTCAGGCAATAAAACACCATTAATAATATGCACTACTCCATTAGCAATTGCCACATCAGCGGTTTGTACCGTCCAGGTATTTTCTGAAACATCAGAAACTGTTACAACACTACCTGCAATATTAACAGTAAGTTGGCTTCCCTCTAATGTTGTTAGCTTTTGACCGTTAGATAAGTCTGCAGCGAATGCTGTTCCAGCCACCACATGGTACTGTAAAACCTTTTCTAAGTTTGCAGTTCCGCCTATATCAGCAACCAATTCATCTAAAGTTCGTCCGTTTAGCAAGCTATTAAAAGCAGCATTATTGGGAGCGAATACTGTAATTGCATCTCTCCCTTCTAAATCTGCCACCAAACCATTAATTGAACCAATAACCGTCTCAAGGGTGCTCAAATCAGCTGTCGCATCTAGCGCAGCACTTAATGTTGGCGCCACAGGCTCCGGAGTCATGTTGTCATCTTCGTCATCGCATGCTACCATAAAGGCTAGCATCGGAATAAAAAGTAAATATTTCCACATTTTTTTCATAGTATTATTTTGTTTGATTTGATGTAACAACAGACAAAATGCGGTAAAAGATATGCTCAAATGGCTGAGTAGTGGTTTTATCAGTCTTAATTGGGCATTTAATAAGCTGAACTGTTGAGTTTCTCAATTCCGGCTTTCAGCTTAAAGGGTTATGTTGTTACGTATAAAGAAGGCTTAGCAATATATTATGTGTACGCTCGATCATTTCGATTAGCCTTATAGCTGACTGCTCTTATTAGTAATACAGAACTTTAACTATTGCTATTGAGCACTTTTCGACTAATTTTACGCTCCAATTTTAATACGATGACCAAGGATAATAAATCGCTTAATTTTATAGAACAAATCGTTGCCGAAGACATAAAACAAGGTATGCCCGCTCATGCGTTGCGGTTTCGTTTTCCTCCGGAGCCTAACGGGTATTTACACATCGGCCATGCAGCCTCCATTTGCCTTAATTTTGGGTTGGGCAAAGATAACCAAGCACCGGTCAATTTACGTTTTGATGATACCAACCCTATTAAAGAGGAGCAGGAATTTGTTGACTCTATAAAGCATGATATTGAATGGTTGGGCTTTAAATGGGCTCAAGAGTGCTATACTTCCGATTATTTTCAGCAGCTGTACGATTGGGCGGTTGAACTCATTAAAAATGATAAGGCTTATGTAGATGGGCAGAACGCTGAATTAATTGCTGAGCAAAAGGGAACTCCTACGCAGCCGGGAAAAGACAGCCCTTACAGAGACAAGTCAGTTGATGAAAACTTAGCGCTATTTGAAAAAATGAAGCAGGGAGATTTTAAAGCGGGTGATTACGTGCTGCGCGCTAAAATTAACATGACTTCACCAAATATGCTAATGCGCGATCCGCTCATGTACCGCATATTGCATAAGAGCCACCACCGCACGGGCAATAACTGGTGCATTTACCCTATGTATGACTGGGCTCATGGTCAATCCGATTATTTAGAGCAGGTCTCCCACTCTATTTGCACCTTAGAGTTTAAATCGCATCGAGAATTATACAATTGGTTTTTAAACCAGCTGGTAGATTCCGACAAGCTGAGGCCCAAACAAAGAGAATTTGCCCGAAGAAACCTGAGTTATACGGTAATGAGTAAGCGTAAACTGCTTGATTTAGTGCAAAGTAAAACCGTTTCCGCTTGGGATGATCCGCGCATGCCCACTATTTCAGGCTTAAGGCGTAGAGGCTATACACCAGCCTCTATTCGTAAATTCAGCGAGGTATCGGGCATTTCCAAGCGCGACAGTGTAACCGATGTTTCCTTATTGGAATACTGCATTCGTGAAGATTTGAATAAAAAAGCTACACGTGTAATGGGTGTTTTAGATCCTGTTAAGCTAGTCATTACCAATTATCCCGAAGGAAAAACCGAAATGCTTGAAGCAGAGAATAATCCTGAGCAGGACAATAGCGGCACGCATGAAGTACCATTTTCAGGCACACTATATATTGAAAAAGAAGATTTTAAAGAATCCGCCAATAACAAATTTTTTCGGTTGACACTTGGCAAAGAGGTTCGTCTAAAAAATGCATACATCATTAAAGGTGAATCGGTAGAGAAAGATGCGCAAGGGAATATCACCGCCATATATTGTACGGCAGATCTCAATTCTTTGTCAGGCAGTAGCACGGAGGCTAGCATGCGCAAGGTGAAAGGTACGCTACACTGGGTTTCGGTGCAACATGCTGTAGAGGCAGAGATAAGAGCATATGACCGGCTATTTTTAGATGAAGCACCTGATAGTCATGCTGATAAAAATTTTATGGAGTTTATTAATCCCAACTCGTTGCACGTAATTGTGAAAGCCTATGTAGAACCTTTTTTGAAAAATGCTCAAATTGATGATAGATATCAGTTTCAACGATTGGGGTATTTTGCTCTGGATAAGGAAACCAGCACCGGAAAGCTCATTTTTAATAAAACTGTCGGGCTAAAAGACTCGTGGGCAAAAGGGCAAATAAATGCAGCTGATAATAACGCCAACAAAGGAGCCTCTCTGCAAGGCCAACGCAGCCCGTTGAATGAAATTCAGAAGATCAGTAAAAAATACACGAATTTATCTGGCGAGAAATTAGCTGCTGCCAGGGCACAAATTGTTAAACTGGCTGATGAGGTGACTTATGAAGAATTACAGCCGCTTTTTAACACTGCAGCCAAAAAGGTGGGCACGCGTATCGGGGTCATACTGGCTTTGGGTGTTTTACTGCAAAAAGGACAAGTGCGTAATGCTGATATTGATGCTTTTATAGAAGCAGGCAGTTCGGACAAAAATGAGATGCTGTCGGAAGAAGCTAAGCAGTTAAAGTAGGAAGATTCATTACAGAGATTTGAAATAATAGGTACCTGAAATACGACTAACAGCGTTATCTTAAGTAAGCAGCTGTATTTGAAAAATATTAAAGTCTTTTACTTCATAATTTCTGAGATTCCCATTCCGTAGTAGACTGCCAATACCACGAACATCGTCATTCCCGACAGCGCAGCAAGATTGGGAATCTGTTGATAGAAAGCGCAAGTTTTCTATTTATTAAAAACAATACTGATTTGTTATTTAACCAGTGGTTGAATAAAACAGATTTCCTCCGCCTGCCGGCTGGTTTTCAAGGAATGAACGATTTTTCTTAATTTAAAGATTGTCTTTGGTTAAACGACTCATTTTCGAAAGAGTATTGTGTTGATATAAAGTATGTTACGTTACAATTTCTAAGATTCCCATTCCGTGATAAATCGCCAATACCACCCAAATCGTCATTCCCGACAGCGCAGCCAGATCGGGAATCTGTTAATAGAAAGCGCAAGCTTTCTTTACAGTTATTTGAAATCTGCCACCTATGGCTGCCCTGGGAGCAAAAGTTTTAAATCCTTAGACACCAATTATTTCACCCGTAAATGATAAACCGAGTTTAAAACTAATTTTTGCTGCTGCTCATTTACAATTGGAGCAACTCTAGGCATTTATACATGGTAATGAGGCAGCAGTTCAAAAAAAAATAATTATTCAACCATTAATTCAATCAATACCGCGAAGGAAAGCATTGACAACAGACGCAGAACAATTTATACCGATGCAGTTCCTGTTAAAGTTGGAAAATGACAGTGGTTCAGCTACTTATATATTATTTCGGCAAACTGATATCATTCAAAAATTTGTAAGTAGTGAAAGTCTGATAGCGTTGCCCCTCAATAAGCACAGTTGATGGAAAGTTTGGCTGATTAGGGCTGTTAGGGTAGTGTTGTGTTTCTAGGCAAAATGCCGATCGTCTGTGGTAAGGCTTTCCCGATTTGCCTGTATCAGAACCATCGAGAAAATTTGCACTATAAAGTTGCATTCCCGGCTGGTCAGTTTGTACTTCCATTATTATTCCGGTACTTTTTGAATTTGCTCGGGCAGCAAAGCTCCTTTCGCTCTTTTCGTTCAAAACATAATTATGATCGTAGCCCTGCCCTATTTGCAACTGCTCATTTTTAGTATTTAAGCGATTGCTTATAGCATGCTTTTGCTGAAAATCGAAAGGAGTATTTTCTACTGACTCTATTTTGCCGGTAGGAATAAAATTTTCTTTAAGAGGCGTGTAATGACTTGCGTTTATTTCCAATTCATGGTCGTTAATATGGCTGCTGCCCTCTCCACTTAAATTAAAATAACTATGGTGTGTAAGGTTCACCAGCGTTTTTTGATCAGTTTCTGCATCATAACTAATTTCCAGCTCATTCTGATCAGTTAGCTCATACTTTACCTTTACCGGCAGGTTGCCGGGATAGCCTTCTTCCATATGATTGGAAAAATAAGATAATTCAACGCTATTCTCACTCAATTGTACAGCATCCCAAACTACCTTATCAAAACCCCTCACCCCACCATGTAGGTGATTGGTATTGTTATTGGTAGCTAAATTGTAAGTAGTCCCATCTAATTCAAAAATGCCTCTTTCAATACGGTTTGCATACCTGCCAATAGTGGCTCCATGGTATTGTTCATTGGCATTAACATACGATTGAATACTTGAAAAACCCAATACGACATCAAGGAAATCTCCCTTCGCACCGGGTACCAATAGCGTTACCAAGCGAGCACCATAATTAGTGATCTGCGCTATCATCCCGTTTTTGTTACGTAAGGTAAAAAGATCAGTCTTTTTCTGATTGATGGATATTTGAAAATTCTTCCTTTCTACTTCTTTTATGGTATTCAAAATCTCATCTTTAAATGATTTGATATTTCAACTATGAGTGTTCAACAACTAAACTTTTACATTGCTGTCTCTAAACCGCGTCAGTCTCCAACTGCTGTTGCAATTCAATAACATTTTGCTTTGTAAGCTTAATTGGCAAGCTGACGATTATTTCAGTGTGATCACCTATAACAGATTCAACCTGAATATCGCCTTCAAGCACATCAACAGATTTCTTTACAATATATAAACCCAGACCGTTGCCGTCTGAATGCTCCGATCCAATGTAAAACATATCAAACAACTGATTACTATTATATTGATCTACTCCTACTCCATTATCATACACCTTAAGCTGCAAGGAATTCTCGGCATACTTAATGGTACATTTGACCAATTTATTGGTAGAACTTTGCAGACCACAATAGAAAAAAGCATTTTCCAGCAAATTATAAATAATTACTTCTAAGAGATATGGTATGCTATTAACAACTAAATTTTTATTACAATCTAATTGAAACTTGATGTCAGATTCTGAATTTACCTCTTTAAAACGACTGCTTACTTCAGTTGCCAAGTCAAAAACATTTACTTCAACTAGTTGTCCCGGCTGATTAATTTCACTAATGGTGCTAAGCTTTCGCAACAGCTTGTCCATTTCATTGTTGGTTTTGAGGATGAGATTTGTCAGTTGCTTATCAGATGCCTCCCTTGATAGTAAGTCACTTAAACCGGCAATTGAGCAGAGGGGAGCTCGTAAATCATGTGAGGCCCTGTATAGCACCATATCTAACTCTTTAAATGTTTTTTCAAGTGATTGTGTTCGCTCCGATACAAGCGTTTCCAAATTCATATTGTTCTCATTTACCCTATTATTTGCTAAAATTAGTAGCTCTTTCTGTTTCTTAAGCCTGGCCCAGAAATGAAAAAGTAGTACAATAAGTAATGCGAAAACTAAAATAATCGCTGAGATTGCCATTATTCTTTTTTGAAAACGCTGCTTATCCTCAATTCTTTGCCGTTCGCTTAAAGACAATTTATCTTCCAAGTCGGAAAAATCGAAAAAATCAGTTTTTAGGTCAGCTATTATCTTTTGATAATTGTTAAAGTTCTGATAAAACTCATTCTCATTACTTAATAATAAGTCTTCAAGCCGGTTTATATCCTTTCCTAGTTGCTTCCGCTCTTGTTGGCTTAGGTTGGTAAATCCTGCATTAAGTTTTTCCATCACAATCTTTATTTTATCGTTAAAGGCTGAATTTTGGAGGTTTATGCGCCTACCCTCTCTTTTAGCTTCTTTCAATAAATTCTTTACATCACTTTCCACTATTGTACTTTTACTTATCTCACTAATATAAGAGGTGGAATCAACTTTCTCAATATTACTTTGCAGTTGTAAAGCAGCAAACTTTGCGTCTAGCGCATTCCAAGTTACATAGTCAAGGTCGCTGCTTCTTACCTCTTTTAGTAGCACGTAAAATTGCTCTAAATTAGTGATAGTGTCTATTCTGGCTTGAACTAACTCATTCCCATTACTAGCTGCATCGAGAAGCTCCTTCTGACCATTGGGACGCTTTTTTTCGTTTGAATTATCAGCTAAAACTGCAAGCTTTTCTACTTTTAAAATATACTGATTGTTTCTTAAAACTATACTAAGAGGCTTGTAATCTTTTACAAAAAATTGGTTGCTACTATTTATAGTTTCATTTAAGGCTAGAGGTAAAGTTGCTTTACCGTTTGAGTCAGTAGTTTTGGTAACTTGCTTTTCTCCCTTAAAAGTAAATTGATTATTAATTATTGCCGTATTTTGCTCATTTTCAATGGCCACAACTACTTCTTTATAGCTTTTTTGTCTTACAGTTAATTCTAAAATGCCTTTACTTAAATTCCAGGAGGCGGCCTCAAGCAATTTATTATTCAGCGTGATCGTCTGAATAGGAAAAGCATCTTTTTTTAAACTGACTGAACCAATACCCTGACTATTTAAACTGATCATTTCTCCTTCATTAATGGAAAGCCTGAGGTTACCATAAGGCTGAAGAGACTCGGTAAAAGCTTTAATTTGGATCATCTTATTCTCCTGTGCAGCTAACTGCCCTATTGCAATCCAGAATAAAAGCATTGTGAAAACACCTGCCTTTAAATGGTAGATTAGTATCCTTATATGAAAGTCACTTAAGCTATTCATTTATTTATTATTTCAGTTTCTTGAAATCGTCATTCACTACCACTATTTCATAGCTTTGGTTAGTTGCAGTATATTTCGGTACTTCAAAGCTTACTACTCCGTCCAAGTCTGCGCCAATAATTCTTATTTTATATTGGCTGTAATAAGGTACTACAAAATTAAAGCCACCTAAATTATCTGATTTTGTCTCCAGAATAGTCTTATCCCCGTTATTGTCAATTAAAACCATCTTAACATCTGGCAATGGTTCTAATGCGGTGGAGTCCATCCAGTTATGCTCAATAAACTTCAGTTTTCCCGATACAACCAATGGGTAACTCTGCAAGCCTAGATCAAATTCATATAAATCGTCATCAAGCCCTCCATTCGCCCTGTTGGAAGATAAAAAACCATGTCTATTTAATGAATCAATCGAAAATGCCAAATCATCATACCCTGAGTTAATCGGGTAACCGAGGTTTTCAACATTTGTAAAACTGCTATCCTTAACTTCGGCCATAAATATATCGAAACCGCCCAAGCCCGAATGGCCATTGGAACTGAAGTAGAAACTATTGCCGACTTTGAAAGGAAAACGCTCATCCATTGGGGTGTTAATGGCCACTCCTGCATTTTGCGGAACACTCCAATTGCTACCATTCCATTGGCTAAAATAGATGTCCGTGCCACCATAACCACCCGGATTATTAGCTGAATAGAATAGTAATGATCCATCTTCACTTATCCAAGGCTCAGATAATGAGTAAGAGTTGTCATTAAACTCAAATGCTTTTTGCATGAGCCACTTAGTATCCTTTTTTGCTGCAAAGTACAGCTGCAGGGGATAGATACCTTCGCTGTTTTCCGTTTCGCTGGATTTCGCGAGAACCATATTATCATAAGCATTATAAAATGATGTAGGCCCTAAATTATAGTTGCCTGCCAGACTTTGAGCAAAAGGTGCTGAATCTTTATAAATCAATGCATTTACATCAAAAGGATCGCGACTTGTGAGAACCTGATAGAGCTGATAAAATGGAGCATTCGTTTTAGCATCAGATTTTTGAACGAAAGCGACCGGCTGTTGATTTGAGGTATAAATTATTCCTTGCTGATAAGGAGTTGCGCTTAATTCACTTTGCGTTGTATTTAAAGAAATATAACGTACCGCATTATCTAAAGAATCTTCATACAGGTAATCAATATTTTCCATTCTCCATATCCGGAAAGCTAACAAATCGTTCTGTTTATCCTCTTCATAACATTTTCTGTACATTTCTGCTGCTTCTTTATACTCACCAATAGAAGCAAGCGTTTCGGCATAGTAAAATTGGTCAGGTTCGGAAAGTTCATTTTTAATGAGATGTGCATCATAACTCAACTTGGCTTTTTGGTAAGCATGAGTAAAGTAGTAACTTCTTGCTAAGCGCAGGTTGATATTTTTAGGCGCAGTTTTTTGTTTAGCAATGGTTTCATATAGTTTTAATGCACTCTCGTAATTGGCCGTAACATAATAGTCATCAGCCTGCTGCAAACTGCTGTTAAATAATTCGAATACTGATTCCTGTGCTACGGAAATTTGGCAGAAAAGTAGTAAGCCAGTGAGCAGAAAACATTGTTTGAATCTACGAAAAAACCCTATATTTATATACCTCATCGGGGAGAAACAACTTTAGCATATTTGTACTTGAACAGATAACGCAGCATGATTTCGTGAGACGATTGCGCTAATTGGTTACTGTTACCTATAGGAATATCGTAAGCATATCCTATTTGCAATTGACGGGTAGCATTTAAACGCAACAATAAATCAACAGATTCACTCCTTCTGTAAGAAGTTCCTACGGATAACACCTTTTTATAAATAACATTTAGATTGAGGTCATACGATAATGGCGTGCCACTAAAATACTTTAATAGCACGCTTGGGGCTAAGTCAAAATTGCTGTTAAGAAAGATAGTATACTTACCAAAAATTAAATGATTGAGTTCACCCGGGTCAACCGATATACTATCGCCTAAGTCATATTTTTGATTTACCAGCTGCGGTACTGAATAGCCTACCTGAAGTTTTTCGTTCCTAAAAAATAAGCCAAGTCCTAGATCTAAGGAAGACTGCCTATAATCATTTGATGCAGCTGCGTTATCCGGCACTCCGCCTTGTATGGATTGATAATCAGACTGCCGGTTAATGATGCCAGCCTTTAAACCTACAGAAAGAAAACTCTTAGGTGCAACTTTCAAGTGGTATGCAAAGTTAGCTGCCATGCTAAATTGAGTATGAATACCAATGGTTTCCCTGTTGATTAAGATGCCCGTGCCCAGCTGTTTCTGCTTGAATAAGGTATGTCCTGTAAAAGTTTGCGATTGTGGTGCACCTTCAAAACCGCTCCACTGGTCTCTATGAATAAGATTTAATGTTAGTACATCCTCTGCTCCGGCAAAAGCAGGATTTATCAAGGAACCATCGTACATGTACTGCGTATATTGTATGCCCTGCTGCGCCCAGGATTTTGTGATAATGAGGCTGCTAAGCAGTATAAGCAATGCACAAAAATGTAGTGAATATAATTTTTTACCGTATTGCATTTTATTGCATTAACTTTAAAAAGTGCTTATTAGTTGTAAGTCATTGAAAGATAACACTTTGCTACTGAATATAAAAATACATGCAACACAAATCATTGAGAAATTAATTCTGATCGATTTTATTGTGATGCGAAAATCTTTTGTTGACATAAATAAAATATAAAAAAAGACCTTTAAATCAGGACCCAAAAAACAAAACTTTTTTATAAAAAAGCATTAAAAATTTTAACTGTATTTCTATGATCAGACAGTAAGCAACGATTTGTTACGAACAATTTAATTCCTTGATTATTCATGTTTTTCACTACAAATTTACTGTTTAAATGAAAAAGCTCTTCAAATTCTGATCTAAATGCCTTCTGTGTGTAATTATAGTGAAAAAATGGGGCTTATCAGTTCTTATTGTTTCAATATTTCAATAAACCCTTTTTTACTTCTAACTTCCGTTTCTAATTTTATGGTGATGTAATAGAAATATGTGCCTGTAGGTACAAATTCACCATTATTCCTGGTTCCATTCCAAACAACAGTAGTGTTATTGTATTCTTTTGCCTTATATATTTCACTTCCCCAGCGATCAACCACCACCACTTCGTTTTCTTTAAAATCTTCAATTCCATCAATAATCCAATTGTCATTATTTCCATCGCCATTAGGACTTACTAATTTGGAAACTTCAAATGAGACGGGCTCATAACGTACCTCTACCTCAAAGCTGCAATCAATTGTACTGCCCGATGAGTTGGTGAAGGTATAAGTTACGATAGTAATTCCTTCTTTAAACATATCTCCGGGCTTGTGCGTACTTTCCGATGCATAATTGCTACATGAGCTTACTGCTGCCGGCTCTTCCCATTCTACCTTTGTAGCTCCCGGTATCTTAGTTTCTATTAATATATTTTCAGGGCAAGTTATTGGTTGTGACCCTTGATCATTCGAAATAATTATATTAAAGCTGCATTCAGATGTGTTACCTTTTTCATCCGTAAAGACATAAACAACTGCCGTTGTGCCTGCTGCGAAACTATCTCCCGGCTCAAAGTTACTTTCGGTATTTACTTGGGCACACTCATTAGTTGCCACTGGTGGCTCCCAACTCACCACAGCTTCACAATCTGCTGCCACAGCTAAAACAATATCTGATGGACATTGACTAATTACGGTACTGGTTTCACCTTCAACAGTTACATCAAAATTACAAATCGATGAGTTACCATTCGAATCTGTAAAAGTGTAAATAACTTCAGTTACGCCAACAGAGAAACTATCTCCCGGCTTAAAGTTACTTTCGGTGCTTATTTGTCCACAGTCACTAGTTGCGAAAGGTGGCTGCCAACTCACCACAGCTTCACAGTTTGGTCCAAGGTCTTCATCAATATTTGATGGACATTGATTTATGGTTATACCATTATCACCTTCCACTATTACTTCAAAAATACAAATGGATGAGTTACCTGTTGAATCTGTAAAAGTGTAAATAACTTCAGTGGTGCCTACGGAGAAGCTATTTCCAGGATTAAAATTACTTTCGGTACTTACCTGACCACAATTGTCTGTTGCAGAAGGTGGCTGCCAGCTCACTACAGCTTCACAGTTTGCTCCTACTGTTCTATTAATATTTGATGGACAGTTACTAATAACAGGGCTAGTTTCATCGTATATCGTTACTTTAAAATTGCAAGTCGATGAGTTCCCATAACCGTCAGTTGCCGTATAAGTCACTATAGTCTCACCCAAACTGAACAACGTGCCTGAACTTTTCGATGAAACCAATGTCACAATATTTGTGCAGTTATCACTTGTGGTTGGTTCAGCCCATGTGACCATCTTCTGACAATTTTCATTTGAGCTAAATCTAAAATCAGCAGGACAACTTGTAAATACTGGAGCGGTTTGATCGGTTACGCTCACTAAAAAAGAACAAGTGGCCTCGTTCCCAGCGTCATCGGTCGCCACATAATTCACGGTTGTGGTTCCTAAATTGAATACATCTCCGCTATTGAAATTTGACGTTATATTTAAATTTGCTGTGCAATTATCGGAAAAACTTGGTGTAGGCCAAGTGGCGATAGCCTCACAATTATTGTTGGCTACTTTACTAATGTTGTTACTACAGGAATTTACTTGTGGGGCAATATTATCATTCACTCTAACGTCAAATGAACAATTGGCTACAACTGTGCCATTGAAAGAGGCTTGATATTGTACTTCAGTGATGCCTATCGGAAAAATATCATCCGGAACGTAATTACTTGATAGCGTAATTCCACAACGTGTGCTAGGCGGAGTCCAATTTACACTTCGATCGCAAGAATTGGTCAAATTAACAGTAATGTCTGCCGGACAATTGGCAATAGCGTAAGAACTGGCTACGTTAACTATCACATCAAAACTACATGTCAACACATCTCCTTTTTTAAAAACAGCCGTATAAATTACTGTTGTTGTTCCTATTCCAAATTGATCACCGGGTTCGTGCGTACTTGTTAGCGATTGCACCTGACCTTTAGGGGAAGCTTTAGGTGGGGTCCATGTTACAGGAACGCTACAGTTTGGGTCAGGTCCTGATAGCGTAGCATTGATATTTTCAGGGCAATTCTCGAGCGAAGCCATCAACGTTATATCCGTTGAAGGACTTTTGCAGAAGCTAGGGTAGCTAAAAATAGTTGCACCTAGTACAACAAATAGTATTAAAGATATCAAACGGTTTTCACCAAAAAATGTGCGCATCTATAAAAAAATTAGGTTTATAACGCTAAAATTATGCTACTAAATATGAAGTAAAGTTGCTCATTATCTTTATACTTCATTATATCAAACATCAAAATCGGTTTGTAAAGATTATACAATTTAATCAAATTTTTAATCTCTAATATGATTGATGTATTGTTTTTTCGATGAATGCATAAAAATGACAGTCAAAATTTCATAATAACATGGCGGACTATCATAATCATCTTATAATCTCCAAAAACCCTTTTGCGTTTCTAGATTCAGTCTTGGTTCTTACTGAAATGTAATAGAAATAGGTGCCTGTAGGTACAAGATCTCCACTCTTGTTAATGCCATCCCAAACTAAATTACTATTGTTATAACCATTTATTTTAAAAACTTCATTCCCCCACCGGTCAACTACCACTACCTCATTATCAGGGAAATTCTCTATTCCTTTTATGACCCAATTATCATTGTTACCGTCATTATTTGGAGTTACTAATTGAGTGGTTTCAAATTCAATGGATCTTATGCGCACTTCTACTTCAAAAGTGCAGTTAAGCATTGTTCCGGATGAATCTGTAAAATTATAAATCACTGTTGTAATTCCTTCTTTAAAGGTATCACCCGGTTGATGCGAGGTAGTTGTGGTAAAAGCAGTACATATACTCTCAATGTAAGGTTCTTCCCATTGCACTACCACCAAGCCACTGTCGTCTGTTTCTATAAAGATATTTTCAGGGCATCCCACAATATCCGGTTGCTGTTCATGGGTTATGGTTATATTAAAGAAGCAGCTGCTTGTGTTTTCTGCCACATCAGTAAAACTATAAACAACTTCTGTAGTGCCTATGGGGAAACTATCACCCGGCTCAAAATTACTTGTAACCATTACTTCACTACAGTTATCTGAGGCATTTGGAGGTTCCCATGTTGCAACCATTTCACAGCCATTTTCTACCAATAAATTAATATCTGAAGGGCACATGCTTAATTCAGGAGCCAATTCATCTTTAACCGTAACTATAAAGCTGCAAGAAGTGCTTAAACCCAAAGAATCGATGGCGGTATAGGTCACCGTAGTTTCACCTATTGGTAGTAAGCTGCCTAAAGGCACGTCCGAACTTAAGCTTAAGCTGGTACAATCTTCAAATACAGGTTCATCCCAATCGGCTATAGCTTCACAATTATTGTTCGCTGCTATAGTAAAATCAGTCACGCAACTCACGAGCTCCGGAGCGGTGTTGTCAGTAACCTGCACGGTAAAGCTGCACTCACTACTGTTGCCATTAGCATCTGTGGCAGTGTAAATTACCTCTGTAATTCCCACGGGGAAAAAATCACCGGGCTCAAAATTAGCTTTTGGTATAAGTTCATCAGTGCAATTATCTGTTACGGTTGGAACCACCCAGGTGGCAGCGGCCTCGCAGTTTTCATTGGTTGTTAATAGCCTATCCGAAGGGCAATTCTCAAATATAGGTAGTGTCTTATCGGCAACAACCACATTAAAGCTGCAGGTAGTTTCGTTGCCGGCTTCGTCAATAGCTGTATAGATTACAAGTGTTGTTCCTACTGTAAATAACTCACCGGAATTGTGCGATGAATTAACCGAGAGTTCAGGATCGCAGCTATCATCAAAAACAGGATCGCTCCAGGTGGCGGCAATTGAGCACCCTTCTGTAATAGCTAAAACTACATCAGACGGACAGCTTGATAGAGTGGGTGCCGTTACATCCACCACGGTTACTGAGAAGGAGGCAGATTGCTCATTTCCGGCATCATCAATTGCAGTAACATTAATAGTATGCTGTCCCAAAGAAAAAGTACTACCCGATGACTGACTAGGCACTATATCAGGATTATCACTGCAATTATCGGTGGCAGTAATGGGCGGCCAGGTAGCTGTAGCTTCACAAGTAAATTCATCCGCATTAACTACTAAGTCATCAGGTAAATTGGCGAATACAGGACGACTAACATCTTGTACAATGACCTGAAATGAGCAGGTGGCTTGATTGCCACCCTCATCGGTGGCTGTGTAATTAACCGTAGTGGTACCTAGAGGAAACACACTTCCGGAAGCAAAATTGCTCACAGGCACAATGCCCGATGTACAATTATCAGTTATAATGGGTTCAGTCCAATTTACGATTGCCTCGCAATTCTCATTCGCAATTACTGCTGCATTGGGAGGGCAAGTGGTAAAGACAGGTTTAATATTATCAATCACCGTAACGGTAAATGAAGCAATATCATCTACAATTACTCCCCTTAAAGCAACATAGGTGATAGTGGTTATGCCTATCGGGAATTCCTGTCCGTTAGCATTTGCCATATCAGAAGCAAGGAAAACTGCACCCCCACAGTCTGTCGGGACAGCCCATGGTACTGCTCTATTACAGTTTGCGCCCATTGTGAGGGTGATGTCTGAGGGCAAATCGAAAAACTTGTATTTTACTGTTACATTAAAAGAGCAAGTAGAAACCAGATCAAGGTCATTCGTAAAGGTATAAGTTACTGTAGTTACTCCTACAGGAAAAAAATCCCCCGGATTATGTGTACTTACCTGTGATTTAATTCCGTTAGGATCGGTAGCAGTTGGGACATCCCAACTAACAGTGGTTGTGCAAGAATTTGTAAGATTGGTTACTATGTCATTTGGACAGTTATTTATTGTTGGTGCATTACTCACGCTGGAGGCAGCCGAGGCTAATATGTTATCAGGAAACATAAAAATAAAGGCCGTAGCAATTAGGGCAAAGATAAATTTCCTACTATTTATGAAACTGTTTGGTGGTTTTACAGACATATTTTAATAATACAAAGAAGAAAGTTATGTAAAAGCAGCTAGAAATGAAACTGTTTACAAGTAATAATAACTCAGATGCTACTCTTGGTTTAGTCTGCTGCTTTTAAAGAACATTTAATAAAGCCGGGTTTTCACTAAGAAAAGCACTATTTGTTGCAAGCTTCAGCATTTAACGGCTTTAGTTTCAGTAAGGTAGAGGAAGGCACCATGGTTATAGATAAGGATTTACCCTTTCTATAAATGAAGATTGCCTGCTGTGCTTCAATTGCTAGACAAGCAGGTGCTTGGCTTTTAGAATTTTAAGTTAATACAACTTTAAAAAAAATCTGCAAGTGAAAAGAAATAATCACGACAGGTTACTCGCTAATCATGCTTTTCTTAGATTTGCGGTACAAAAAGTTATTGAATATGTTTCGCTTTGCGAAGCGATAAGGCTTCTCCGAGTTGTTCAATTTTGCAAATACATTTTTTGAAACACCAAAATATTCATAAGTATTGCCATCCAAAAATGTCACTTCTAACAAAATTCCTTTATGTCGGTAGTCCGCAATGCCGGATTTAGTGGTGGTTTCAAGGTATGCTTCTTTGTTAGCTTCTCTCGTTTCAGGCGCTATTGAAATTAGAAAATGATAGCCATCAATAATTTCTTGGCTCCTTATTTCTGCTTCGGATGCTTTTGGATCACCAGCTTGAAATTTATCAGGATGCCACTCTTTCACTAAAGCTCTGTAGGTGCTTTTTAACTCCTTCAAATCAATTTCACCAGATACATTAAATAATTTTTTATATGCAGTTATACGCTTCATAGCAATCCTTTTTCTTAAATCGACCGCAAATGTAGTTATTTTAATTCAAGTTGTATAAAGCTAAAGAGAAATACTGAAATAAGTCTAGATATCGGTTTAATCTTGCAACAGTGATGGGTTAATACAACAAAGTAATGCTTAGCCAGTATTAATAGTATGAGCAGAGCATTTGTAAAAGAAGAAGATCAGGAAGAAGCTCCATTTATATCACCAAGGGCTGCGCTTCCCCCGGGCGTAACGAATTATGTAACTGCATCCGGTTTAAAGGACTTGAAACTTGAGAAGGCCTATTTGGAAGCCAAAAAGGAAGAGACCTATCAGATAGAAGATGAAAAGAACAGGAGATTTGATATTAATCTGTTGAAAGGTAAGTTAAAATTGCTGGAAGCACGGATAAGCAGCGCACGCCTACTTGAATCTAGTGAACAACCGAATGATGTTATAAGATTTGGTGCTCAAGTTGAACTTAAAATAAATGGTGCTGGTCAAAAATTTCAATTGGTTGGTGCAGATGAGGCCGATATTAAAGCGGGGAAAATTGCTTTCTTCTCTCCTATTGCCAAAGTTATAAGCGGTAAAAAAATTGGAGACAAGATCAATTTTCAATTAGCCAAAGACCAAAAAATTATTGAAATAGTATCAATTCATTATAAATAAATTGATCCATCGATCAAACACTACTTTGCAGTAGTCATTTGCCCTTTTTGCCTAGTGCTTACATTAACAATCACTCTTCTGTTTAATGCTCTTTCGGCAATACTTAGGTTTTCGTTTAAAGGATTTTCCTCACCTTTTGCAAGCAAAGCCGTATTTGGTGACGAAATATTGCTATCCTCAAGCCATGATAGCACCGATTTAGCTCTTTTTTCAGCTAGCATTTTATTGTACCCTTTATCACCCATGTTACAGGTGTAACCAATTATTTCTAAAGAAATTATACTGTCATTCCTGTAATCAGCTTTTATATTTTTAAGCGCCTCGTTATTACCGTTTACCCTGTACTTATCAAAACCAAATAAAACCTGATAGGATTTAACTTCCTCTACCATTAGCAAAGCGTTATTGGTATCTTTTTCAACTGTAATATCATCAGCCAAGAGTAAATTCGCTCCTTCATGCCACGAGGTACTAAGTATTTTAAAGTCAATTCTATTGTTGTTATCAAACTGCGCATTCAAATGTTTTTTATAATTCTCCTGACTGAGGGAGTTAGCACCTTTTGCGCTGCAAATTAACCTTGCAGGATTTATCCCTTGCTCTGTATAAAATGACTTCACCTTTGCCAATCTTTTTTCGGACAATGTCATATTCTGTAAGGAATCGTTAAAATCGTGTGCATGACCAGTTAACTCTATTTGTAAGCTGTCGTTTTGTTGGAGTATTTCTAGTAATCGCACTAATTCAAAGTAAGAAGAGGCTAATAATTCACTCGTTTCAGACTCAAATTGAATGTTATGGCTAGTAAAAGCCTCTCCTGAGGCGATTGGCACGCTGTGCAAGTCGGCCACTTCTTCCATGTACTCTTTCTGATTTGCAAGGTCTAAATAATGGCTTTCACTTATAAAACCTGATTTATTAACGTAAAAAAAGTAAGCCCCTCCGGTAGGTAGAATGGCATTGAAACCCTCAGCTTCATATTCGATATATACCTCGGACTCACTTGCGCTGGTCGTTAAAAAATTAACGCTAAAATCAGTAGTATCTGATTTATTGTCCGCTAAAAACTTGCCACTAAGCATAATAACAGGGTCTGGCCTAAATTCATAAGGAATTGTTACGGAGAAAATATCTCTGCTTTTACTCATTCCTTCATTGTCACTCACATAGTAGCCTATAGTACCATTAGCTGGTATGCTGTAATATGCTTCAAAATTGCTTGAATTTACATCTTTGCCCAGGTTCTGAGGCTCTGACCAATTGGTCCAGGTGGAATCGAGCCGCTTAGTATAGAAAATATCTGCACCGCCATAATTTTTATGCCCCATGGAAGCAAAAAACAAGGTCTTATTATCAGCTGCTAAAAAGGGTGAAAACTCAGGCTTCTTTGTATTAATCCGTTCTCCTAAATTAATAGGAACAGACCAGCTGCCATCGGTATTTTTTGAGCTGACGTAAAGGTCTTGATCGCCATAGCTATCATCTCTTTCCACAGCTATTAGCAATTGCTTACCGTTGCTGCTAAAAAAGTAGTCGATATAGTTGCTGTGGTTATGAAAATCCTGTACAGTCATCATCTGAGGAGTTGACCAACCGGAATCGCTCTTTTGACTAATAGCCAATCCATCTTGCTCCACATCAGTAAAATATGAATTTAAAAGGAATAGTGATTTACCCGTTGGGGCGATTGAGACCACACCATTAGGTCTGTCGTTATTTAATGGAGCTCCTATATTTTCGGCTTCTGACCAGCCATTTGAGGTATAATTACTGAAATAAATATCTTGGTCGTCATACTTTCCATTCACATTATCGGGCGAGTTCTGTCTGGCAAAAAAGAGTGCTTTACCATCAGCCGATATCATTGGCTTACTCTCCGTGTAGGCAGTATTGATAGAATCAGATAGCCGGGACTTAAATATCTCTTGGGCTTGAGGTGTTTGAGGAATTATGATTATTATAAGGGCTGAAATGACTGATAACTTCAATTTATCCATCACGTAATTTTTTATCTCTACTTACTGTTAGTTCGTATTCACCTTTAAACAAAAGGATGAAGCAAATATATATAATTAATTGATATACAGCACTAAATGAAAGAATAATTTATTTACGAGTTTTAATAGAGTCTTTGGCTTTTATCTTATTTTAATAGCTACCTTAAGCCGCTAACTGCAATTTTTTGCTAACGTTTTATAGAACATATACCAATGTCGTTTAGTTGAGGTTTTGTTTGTGTCCTCAATCCGCCATAGGCGGGCAGGCACTTAAGCCAGCACAAGAGAAGGAGAAAAGGTCTTAGCTAATCGACATTAGAAGATATACTCCTATATTTTATACTCTTTAACAGAAGCAGTACAAACACGATTTCCATGAGCCGCTAAGGAACTAACCAGCTGCTTTGATTTTCCTTTAGGTTGAATGAAGCACGGATGTGCTCGATAGCATGGAGTTGTAAAACTTCAATTACATGTACCTTCACTTGTATAACAGCGAAGTGTGTTTGTTCGAAATCGGTTTCATAAATATGAGCGATCGCTAATGTTTTAACCTCAGTGCCCGGTGGTTTGGTGGTGTTGTAAGCTTCCTTTCCTCCTTTGAGGTTGTTCCAATGTTCATTAGCAAGCTCATTTTCGTTGTGTACATCGGCAATCCCCAACAATTTTATCTGAATTTTATGATCTTTATCGTACGCTAATATACTGATATATTCATTTTTAGCCAGCTCCGCTACTTTACTAGAACGATTATCTGTGTAGATAAAGGCTGATTGTTTAGCCTCGTCATACTTTCTAAGTACTACCGTTCTTAAGTTGGGAACCGATTTATTTATAGTGGCCATAGTTACGAAGTGCATCGCTGATCGTGTGTCATTTCCAGCTCTTGTGAGCAAATCAAAAACAATGTGTTTAATTTCAGATAAGGTATGGTCAGGTTTTATTAAACTCATTATTTCTTTCTCTTTAATTTCTTTACCGACTTGTTCATCCACCTGCCGAAACGGCTCCAAAAAATACCTTGCGACCAATTCCACAAACGGTATACAGTAGGGTTTACATAGCTACTTAACTTGACTGTAACTTTAGAACCGTCTACTGTCTCAGCCGTAAAAAATTCTAACCTGTAAGGCCTTACCCACCTAAAGCTCAACGCATAACTACCATAGTAATACTGCAAGTCTCTGTAGTGCTCATTTACCTCACCAATTTCACCCGCTAGCGATAATAGCGGACCGTGGTGGTTATTTAGAACGCCCTGAGTAAATTCAGTAGCTTGGTTTTCATTCAATAAAAACTCTACCCGAAATGGAAATATCTGATTATCTGTAAAAGTCTTGGGATTGTTCAACCACTCCCAAATATCTTCTTCCCGATAGGGAGAGGCATACGATTTTTCAAATACGTGCTGCTTAAAATGATCAGGTTTGTGTTGGTTTACTTCTAGAGGCCTCTGCATGGCACAATAACTTACAGCGCTCCGCTATGTTTATTTATGACTTTAATTGTAAGCGTAATGAATTTAAGGAATGCAGACCTAGCCTAGAAATATTGCCCTAAACCAAATACTATACCATTGCCTACTTCAGGGTTTTTCAAATCGAAGCCATAATCCACCCGGAAAATGGCATTGTGTATTTTTTTATGGATAAACCTTACGCCCAAGCCGCCAAAGTATTCCTGATTTTGGAGCTCCTTAAAATCATTCAAGTCGCCACCCGGAGTGCGCCAAGTGCCTGCATCTAAAAAGGCAACCAGCTGAAGTGCTAATTTCTTTTTATCAAACGCTGCATAACGGTACTCAGTATTTAGCACTATGGTGCCTGTACCACGATCAACTTTGTTTCCCACTCCTCTTATATTCAGGTAACTGTCGAGCACGAATGGAGCAAAAGGGCTGTTATCATCAGTTGAAAGCCCGAGCCGCAACCTAAAAGCCAAGTTCACTTTTTTGCTTAGCTGATTGTAATAAGTGAAATCATTGTAACCTATAAAAAAAAGTGGTTCTTCGGATAATGACTGCACATGCTGAAACGTAAACCTATTAGAATAACCCGAAAGCATATAATAATAACTATTTACTTGTTGATGTGTGAACACCAGTTTGTATAGTATTTTATTTTTTATGGCAAAGTCCGGAGCTCCCTCAACAAGTTCACCTACGGCCTCATACTGTTCGGTAAAAAAAGCTCCGCCTACCAACACACTATTGTTAAAATTCAGGTTGTAAATAACATCTGCGCCATAGGTATTATTATCGTAGTTATATAATACCTGCCCCGCTTCAAAATATAAAGGCTCTTCAGTACCCCATCTTATAAGGTTTGCATTAAAGCTCCATTTACTACCGTTTATACGGACAAGGTTTAAATGTGCAGCAAAGCTACTTCTATCATAAAACTGGTAATAGCCATAAAATTTATGCCCGCTGCCCAACAGGTTTACATCGGAAAGGCCAAGCTGAAACCAGAAATTATTAGTTAGGCTGCCAAAGTTGACGATGGGCAATAGCGTAAATAGCTCATTGCAGGTGAAAGTAACCGACACTTCTTCGCCAGTATATTCAAGGCTGTAAGTAGCATTTGATAACATTTCAAGATTAGCTAAACGCTGCGCGTCAGCTTCTAGTAAATCAATATTAAGGGTGTCTCCTACTTGTGTTTCAATAAAATTAGATAGGTAGGAAGGCTTGGTTTTGGAGAGCCCATCGAAGGCCAGACTCTTTACTCTCTGCTGTGCAGATGCATTGGCAATAAGTACTACAAAAAGTATAAGCTGAACACAACTGCGCATTTTTCATTTCTTATTGCCTGATAAGCCTTATACCTAAGTTGTAGGTGCTTCCGGCTCCTTCTTCCTCGCTTCCAGCCCAAAAGTTAGTATATAATAATTCTAATTCCAGCAAATTTGGCAACAATTGAAATTTTGCGCCAACACCGGACTGAACGAAATAGCTGTTGAATGCTTCGAAACTTTGCTTTTGATTGTTGTAATGGGTAGGGAAATACTCCGTCATTCCATATACGGTCCAGCGCGAAGTAGGGAAATAACTCAAGAAGACGCTCGATTGGGTTTGTAGAAAGTTGTTTTCCCTAAACGAGTCTCGTACAAAATTAGCCCAAAAAGCCTGCTGAAAAAAAAGCTGCAACTGTTCATTAATGGGTTGATCATAATAGAATTGTGTTAGCCACAGCGTTTTATCAGTCTCCAAAAAAGGGAAAGGCCCACCATCATTTGGTAAAGGAGCTTCCAGCGATTTGGCCAAAGGAAATAGCAACGTTGATTGAATAGATAAGCGCTCAAGATTTTTAAAGGGAGCAATTTTGATTTTAGGGCCAAAACCGGAAATAGCTGTACGGTTGTTCAGTCCCATCTCTTCGTAATTAACATGCTTTATCCATACATCAAGGCCTACATTGAGCTGGCTATTAAGGCCTATTAAGAACTGATTGATAGAGGTAAAATAAGTTTGTCTGCCTGAAGGAATGTCTTCTTTTTCTAAGGCACGTTCTCCAAAAGACTGGGTTTGAGTATATAAATTCTGAAAACTTTTGAACTCCCAATCACCCTTATCAAACAGGATTGAAGGTGTATATGATTGAAGGTTTTCCTGAGCCTGAGCAGAAATAGTAAAGCACATTACAAGGTAGCAAAATAAATGGCGCATTTTTTTTTGTGCAAAGTTAAGTTGTATTGGAGCTACTTATTTGTCAGTTAATGGACATAGCAGAACTTAATCTGTGTCAGCTATTGCATTCATTCTATTCAAAATTAATCATTTTATTGCAATTAACACATTTGTAAGTTGCCACCTTACGAACAAAAAGCCCCGAAGTTAACTTCAGGGCTTATTTTATGCATTTTTCTTAACATGTGGCCAAGAAATTATTCCTTTTCATACATATTTGAAGGCCAACTGTCATTACCGCTGTTTATATCTGCCAGAATTTTATCCGGATCAATAGTAATTGCTACAATTTCTTTATCAGTATTAATTAAGTGATTCCAGCTATTGCCACGTTGCCAAATTTCAACAGGTAATTTCTGTATCTCAGAAGTGCCATCGGCATAGTCAATTTTCATTTTAACAGGCATTGGTAGTTCTCCCTTATTTTCAAGCACTACTAAATAACTTCCCTGATATGGGTAAACACCATTAATGGCCAAGTCAATATTGCCATTGCCATAAAACCACTCTTTCCAAAACCATGAGAGGCTTTCTCCGGCTACATTCTCCATTGTGTTAAAGAAATCCATAGGTGTTGGATGCTTGTAAGCCCAGCGTTCGATATAGGCTTTAAATGCATTATCGAATCGCTCGGGGCCTAAAATGTACTCACGTAACATTAATAATCCTATACCCGGCTTCACATAAGCAATCATGCCAAGGTTTCTTACATTTACAACATCAGGGTAGGTATTAATTGACTCCCGGTTTTCGTTTGTTAACCAACCAGCATAGTTTCTTGTCTCATCTAAATCATCTTGGTACTCACCATCATTAAAAACCTCGGATGAGTAAAAATTAATGAAAGTATTAAAACCTTCATCCATCCAAGGGTGCAAGCGCTCATTGCTACCCACAATCATCGGGAACCAGTTGTGACCAAATTCGTGGTCGGTCACTCCCCATAACGATTTCTCAGTTGCCTGGTATCCACAAAACGAAAGGCCCGGATACTCCATTCCACCTATATCGGCAGCAACATTTACGGCCGATTTATAAGGATAAGGAAACCATTTTTCGGAATAGTGCTCAATAGATGCTTTGGTGTATTCTGTAGATCTACTCCATGCTGTTTGTCCATCACTTTCTTTAGGATAAACCGAGTGCGCCATAGCTTTTGTGCCGGTAGCTAGGTTAATTCGAGCCGCATCCCATATAAATGCTTGTGAAGCAGCAAATGCCACATCTCTTGCATTCTGTATTTTAAATTTCCACGTATTCATACCGCTTTGCTTGCGCATAGAGCCGGCTGTTCCTACCTCTTCCGGTTTTATAATGTAAACTACTGAATCACTTTTGGAAGCCTTGTCCATTCGGGTTTGTTGCTCGCTTGTAAGCAACTCTCCGGCATTTTGTAGTTCACCTGATCCTGCTACAATAAAATTGTAGGGTACAGCTACATTGTATTCAAAGTCACCATATTCCGTATAAAACTCCCCTGCACCAAGATAAGGCTCCGTATTCCAACCTCTAACATCGTCAAATACAGCCAACCTAGGATACCACTGTGCTAAAGCAAAGATGGTACCTTGCTCAACATCCAATTGACCCATTCTATCCATCCCTGCAATGGGAATTTTGTACTCAAAATCAATCGACACGGTTGCTGTACCTCCTTTGGCATCAATTGGTTCGTTAAAAAATACCTGCATTCGGGTATCGCTTACTATGTATTTACCTGATTTTGTACCACGCTTGCCTGATGTGGCTTCAAGCTTAGCAATTTTGTAACCGCCATCCACATCGCCATCGTATCTATTGCCCTGAATGGGGGTAGTGAGCGTGCCACGAGAATCTTCAGTGAATCTATTTTGCTCTACATACAGCCAAATGAAATTCAGTTCTTCGGGGCTATTATTTGTGTATTTAATAGTAATATCTCCTGAGATCATTTCTGCTTCAGGATTCAAGCTTACATTTATGACATAGTCTGCACGGTTTTGCCAATATTCTGAGCCGGGGTTACCGGAAGCGCTGCGGTACATGGTACTTGCCCTGTTACCAAACAAGTCAAATATGTGCTGATTAGTCTCATTGGTTTTTTGCGCTAATACCACGTTAGCCGCTAATATAAAAAACAACATTTGTAGACTTATCCATTTCAATTTTCTCATCATAAAATTTAATTTCAGTTTATATTTTATTTTTATATATTCAATTAGTTTAGCACACTTAGAAAATACCTTACAGCTATAGGGTTTTCGTTAAATAAATTTATGCGAAAATATATAACTTTTTGCATAAAACAATTTTTGGTGCAATCGATTTGATAAGTGATTTATAACGAAGGCATTTATACTTTTATATATCAATGTCGTTTAGTTAAGCTTGTCTTCATGACCTCATCCTTAATCCTTCTCCTCAAGAGAAGGAGGTAAGGCCTTATCTAAACGACATTGTTTTATATATTTGTATTGGAGAAAAGCTTCATTAAATGATACTATATAAAACTTAATTCTTCATCCTTGTTTTTACGGGATTATCACTAAAAAAAGAAAAAATAAATATGAGAAATATTGCAGTAATAGGCTCAGGTACAATGGGAAACGGCATAGCACACGTTTTTGCGCAGCACGACTTTAAAGTAGCATTAATTGATGTAAACGAGCAGGCACTAGCACGTGGGTTGGCTACTATTGAAAAAAACCTTGACAGGCAAGTGAAAAGGGACATTATTGATGAAAACAAAAAAGCGCAGACTTTACAGCATATCACAACCTATACCTCAATTGATGAAGGAGCTGCGGATGCGGACTTAGTAGTAGAAGCTGCTACAGAAAATGTTGAGCTCAAACTTAAAATTTTTAAGCAGTTAGATGAGGTTTGTAAGCCTAGTGCTGTGCTAGCATCAAACACCAGCTCCATTAGCATTACTAAGATTGCCTCTGTTACCAAAAGAGCTGATAAGGTGATAGGCATGCACTTTATGAATCCGGTTCCTGTAATGAAGCTTATTGAGGTTATAAAGGGTTACAACACTTCTGATGAAACCTTAAACCAAATTATGGATCTCTCGAAAAAGCTCGGGAAGATTCCGGAAATGACTAACGATTATCCCGGTTTTATTGCCAATAGAATTCTTATGCCGATGATCAATGAGGCTATTTTTAGTTTATTTGAGCAGGTAGCCGGTGTTGAAGAAATTGACGCTATTATGAGACTAGGCATGGCGCATCCGATGGGTCCGTTGCAGCTGGCCGATTTTATAGGTTTAGATGTTTGTCTGAGTATTTTAAACGTATTGCATGACGGACTGGGCGATCCCAAATACAGGCCATGTCCACTACTGATAAATATGGTGCAAGCGAATAAACTAGGGAGGAAATCCGGTGAGGGTTTTTATGACTATAGCAGTGATTCCAAAGAGTTAATTGTGGCTGACACTTTCAAAAAATAATGGAAGGATTAAATCCTGAGATATTAAAGGATTTGGTAAGAGTAAAAATGCCCTTTGGTAAATTTAAGGGTATTTTACTTTGTAATCTGCCTGTATCTTACTTGGAATGGTTTAAAAGAAAGGATGGCTTTCCCGGAGGCAAGTTAGGTATGCAGCTTGAAACGCTCTGGGTAATAAAAACCAATGGGCTGGAAGATTTGCTAAGACCTTTGAAGTAGTAATAGATTAATGCAAGAAGATGATTAGACAAAATCTTTGTGGTGAAAATAAAGGAAAAAATTAACCACAGAGTACGCAAAGGTTGTTGCACAGAGTTACACAAAGAAAAAATATGAACCCTTCAACTTAGTCGAACTTTGTGATACCTTAGTGTTCTTTGTGGTGAGAATTACTAACCACGGCATTTTGCAAGAATTGGTGTCATTTTACCTGTTTACCTCTTTCTTTGAATGTAAATTGCTGGAATAAGCAACAAGCATAAGTGTAGGATTCACTATTAGCCTATGAAGAAAAGAGATTTGCATGTGATCAATAGAGGTGCCATAGCGTAATAAAAAATAGGGAATTAAGAGAAACAGTAAGCCAAATAGCTCGACCAGCAATCCGAATTTGATGTACTTACGCTCATAAAACAACCCGTAAATCAGAAGCAGCATGAGGTTATCGTTTATTAAAAACCTAACCACTCTATTGAAAATAAATTGCGTTCGATCGGCCGGATTATCATAGAAAATTTGACTGTAATCGAAACGTTGAAAAAGAAAGACCAAGGCCAGGCATATTAAACTAAGGCATATTAGCGTAATTCGTCTGTTCCTATAGGGCTGAAGACTTCTATTTTTTAGCATCTAATTTAAAAATCCATAATGCCCATAAGCCAAATACCGCCAAGTAAATAAATGCAGTAAATAAATATTTATGTGCAAAATAAAGCAGGTTTGGCAACGACAAGGTTACATGGTATAAGAGGCCTATTCTTAGCATATTAAATAGGTGAATAACAATAAAGCCTACCAAGATAAAGGCTAACATTTTTAAGGAGAGCCTGCTATACGCTATCATAAAAACTACAAAAATGATCATTACATTCAAGCCATTGCAACCTTCGTAAACGGACAAGACAGCACGCTCACCTTTGAAAATATAGACGCTTTTCAGGTCATTTTTCAGACCTGTTCTTACACCATCATTGTACCATGATAGCACCGCTGCTGTTTGTGAGGTAACAAATTCAGTCATAGGATCCGGCTCGGTATCGTATGTATCTAAATAAAAACCATAAGCCACATTTAAAAGAATGTAAAAGCCAACAAACTTGGCAAGAAAAATAATAGATGGCTTAAAATCGCTGATTATACTCATAGCTACACTTCATTTGCCGGTACGCCAACAGCTGTTTTATTGGCCGCTACGTCCTTCGTTAGCACTGCACCGGCTCCCAATTTAGCATTTTCGCCTATCTTTAGTCCATTAAGTACATTAGCCCCGCTACCTACAAAAGCTTGCTTACCTATGGTAACATTGCCCGCAAGGTTCACACCCGGCATAATAGAGGCATAATCATGAATAATACAATCGTGGCCCACAGTGGCATTGAGGTTTATCACCACAAATTTAGCTATCGTTATGTTGGTGGTGAGGTTAGCTCCGGCACAGATAATACTTCCTTCACCCACATCCTGCAAATCGTTAAAAATGGCATAGGGTGAAACAAGTGATAGAAAATTAACTTTTCGATTATCTATTCTATCAACAATTAATTTTCTGGTGGTTCCATTCCCAACAGCCACTAAAACGCTTAAGCTGCTTGCGCAAGTATTCAAATCAGCAATGGTACCTAAATAGTTTGCCCCAAGTTCATGCGATTTGTCGGCATCATCGTAATAGCCTATAAAATTGTAGTTCTTACCTGCTTTAATCAACTGCTGTAAAATCAGATTCACTTCTCTGCCAAAACCTCCGGCTCCTACAATGGCCACATCTATCATGCTTAAACCTTATTTATAATTTTGGCTGGATTGCCCACCACTACAGCATAATCAGGAATATCGCGCGTAACCACCGCACCTGCACCAATTACACACCATTTACCTATTGTAATAAGCGGAATAACTGTGGCACCAGCACCCACCAAGGTGCCCTCTCCTATAGTTACCCCGCCACAAATACCCACATTAGGGGCAACATGCACGTAATCATCTATTTTGCAATCGTGATCGATACTGCTAGCTGTATTAACAATAACGTGCCTACCTACGGTGCTATCTGCATTAATAATAGTGCGAGGCATGAGTACGGTACCTGCGCCTATTGTGGTATTTGAGCCCAAAACGGCAGTAGCATGAATAGCCTTTCCGAAATTGGCCGAAATTAGTTCCACCACTTTCTTGCGTGTTTGGTTTATGCCTATGGACACAATACATTCCGTGCCGTCAGCTACATAATCGGCTATTTTACCAACTACAGGAATATTCCATAAGTATTTTTTTGTTTCATCCTCATCGTAAAAAGCCTTTACCTTTACACCTTGAGAGGCAAGTATATCAACTATTACCTTGGCATGTCCGCTGGCTCCAAATAAATACATAAGTTGGTAGTTATTTATATGTTACTCAAACACAATGTCGAATGCTACTCGTCTGTTGGTAGCTCGGCCCTCGGAAGTTTCATTATCAGCAATAGGCTTGGTTTCTCCGTAACCTACTGCATCGAGCCGATCGGCTTCTATTCCTTTATCAATCAAATAATTTTTAGTGGCCGTGGCACGTTTGTGCGATAAAAGCAAATTGGCATCATCATCTCCCTGCGCATCTGTATGGCCCGATATCTTGAGTTTGTAATCAGCATTCTTTTGCATCACGTTCACCACTTTATCTAGTATTATAAACGATTGTGTCCTTATTACATCTCGGGATGACTCAAATTCAATTCCTATTAAGGCTTCTGCCAATACTGCCTTTGTTTCTTCGGATATTTCGGGGCAGCCATTATTCTCAGGAACGCCTGCCAAGCCGGCACAATCATCTTCAGCATCAATTACGCCATCGCCATCTGAATCTAGCGGAGCAGGCTCCTCCCAAGTAAGGGAAACAAGCTCAAAGGTAATGCGCTCATTATAATTGCTACCGGATTTAAGGGAAGGTTTAACGGCATCGTTGAAAGGTTGTGTAGCGCCCACTCCGGAGATTATAAGTCTTTCAGGATGTATGCCTTTGCCCTCAAAATAGGCAGTAACCGCTTGGGCACGCTTGGTTGTTAAAGCGTTGTTAGCATCGGAAGTAGTGCTATGCGCTGTAACCTTAAGTTGTATGGATGGGTTATTTTCTAGTAACTTAGCAAACCTGTCCAATTCGTAATAAGCATCTGGACGGAAATCGGATTTACCACTATTGAAGCTTATTAGGTGTGCAGGTATTTTAGCGCCAACATTGATGGGTATGAGAGAAAGCGTTTCCGACTTTTCCTCGTAAACACTTAGTTTGCTTAAGTCTTTGAAATTGAGCACTCCTATAAAACCATCTTTTTTTGGCAGGTAGTAATAGATAGGCCCCTGTGGTAAAATGGTGCTAAAACCTTCTTGCTTGTTTGCCTGAATTTGGTTTTGGGTATTGTTGGCTGTTAAATCAATGAACTCAATGCGTGCTGCTACAGACTGTTTGCTCGCATCATCTATTACTTTACCGCTGAGTAATAACACGGGCTCCGGTCTAAATTTGTAGGGTAACACCGTCTGAAAAATGTCTTTTGAGTTATCAATTGCATTTTTAGTGGTCACAAAATAGGCATCCTCTCCTGATGCCGCAATAGTATAATATGCCTCAAACGCCTCGGTATTTACATTTTCCCCTAAATTTTGAGGGGCAGACCAGTTAGTCCAAGTTTCGTCCAGTCTTTTGGAATAATAGATATCGCTATCTCCGAAGCCTCCACTCCGGTAGGAAGCAAAAAACATTGTTTTATCATCAGCTGCCAGAAAAGGAGAAAATTCCGGAGCCGGTGAATTGATAGTTTTACCTAAGTTAACAGGTTTTGACCAATTCCGATCATCAATTTTGAAACTCACATACAAGTCTTGGTCACCATAAGATTCTTCTTGCTCTATAGCCAATAGTAACGTGCGCTCGTTATTGGCCAAAAAATAGTCGATATAATCATTCAGGTTATAAAATTCTTGAATTTTAATCATTTGTGGCGGTGCCCAGCCGTCACCACTTTTTCTACTAACAGAGGCTCCATCCAGCACATCGCCATATTCATCGTAGGCGTTTAACACTAAAAGCGCATTTCCATCTTCGGCTACCGCACTCACACCATTGGCATGCTCATCGTTTAACGGAGCTCCAATATTTCTGGCACGCTGCCACTCATTATCTACTAGATAACTTACATAAATATCCTGGTCATCATTCGTACTTTCAAAATTATCGGGGTAATTCTGCCTTGCCAAATAGAGTGTTTTACCATCGGGCGATACCACAGGCTTGGTTTCATCATATGGAGTATTGATGGCGCTACCTAAGTTTTTTGGCGTAAAATCTTGCGCTATGGTTGTTAAAGGTAAAATCAAAAGTATAAATAGCCGATATTTACTAAATGGTGACATAGCCGATATATTATCTGGATTATTACTATTCGAAAGTAGTTAATCTACTTTACAATAAAATCATGTTACGGTAAAAATTTATGTGTTATTCTCTAGTAGCACAAAGCGCTATTAATGCAAAATGCCTTCTTTAACCATTTCTTTCACTACAATTTCGGTTACTTCGCTTTTAAATTTAAACTCATCAC
Source organism: uncultured Cytophagales bacterium (assembly GCA_963832285.1). Taxonomy (GTDB): domain Bacteria; phylum Bacteroidota; class Bacteroidia; order Cytophagales; family Cyclobacteriaceae; genus Marivirga. Next base: position 888,464 of record CAWHTP010000008.1, on the reverse strand, counting down.
GTGTATCCATCACATAAGCTTTAATTTTCATTTTTATGAATGAATTATTATAGTTTTGTTCGTGCAGAAATAAAATAACTATCGGTTTATTTAGGTATACGTACTTTGAAACTGAAACCGCTTCAGTGGCAAGGGCTCTTACCTTACCGGTATCAATGGTATTGGGGAGAAATATTTCCGCAACTACCTGGCAGTTTAACTCACCACTATTGGCGTTAGATACAGAGCTATTCATCATCACTGCGTTTGGGACAGTCACCACAGAATCATCGGGCGTTACAATACGAGTAGAGCGCAGGCCAATTTCTATAACCTCACCATAATATTTATCCACTTCAATTTTATCGCCACTTACAAAGGGCCTGTCTAGTAAAATAACTACACCGCCAAAAACATTTTTCAGTATATCCTGTGAGGCAAAACCAACAGCCACACCAATGGAAGCCGAAAAAGCCAGCATAGTGGTAATGGAAGGCCTAAATACTGAGATAATAATTATAGCAATAATAACTGACCAGGTAACAATTTTTATAATAGGAATGGCACCTTTAAATGCTATCCGGTAGCTTGGGCTCCTTTCTGCTAATGCGTTAAAAATATAACTTAATATTTTGATAAAGAAATAACCAAAAAGTAGAAAGACAACAGAGTAAAAGATATTATTCCCTGAAATTAAGCGGGTAATATCGTCCAATTTATCCTCTGTTCCGTTAGCTAAATTCTCGATTACTCCTTCTTTTTCCGGGTTTTTCTTTGTTTTTGCAGAGTCGGTCTCATTAATGCTTTTCTGATCTAACCCCTTAGGTTTAGCTTCAACTTCTTTATTATTTCCTTTACTATTTTTATACGGCTGTGGTCCAACTGTTGTACTGTCAATTGCAACCTGCTCTTGCTTTAGAATTATGGCAATGCTATCCAGATAGCTATCTATTTTACGCTGACTGTATACTTCATGAGGCACTAAATGGCATATTACCAAAACTACTATAAGCCAACCGATCTTTATGTTAAATAACCTTGTCACTAGCTAATTAGGTTTTTATCTTTTAATAATTGTACCGTATTTCTGAATATGATAGGATTGACCAAATAATTTATCCCTTCCTCAATTAATACACCATCTTCAAGCATTTCTATAATCATAAATCGAACCTTTTGTACACCCATATTTAACACCAAAGCCGATTGCTCAATATCCAAACCATCATGCAATATGAGTGCATGAAGGAGAAAAACCCTATCTGCCTGTAATGAATTTAGGAAACTAAAGTCCGGCTTTTCAAAGCTTTTAATTACTATGCTGTGGCCATCTACCGACTTTGTACTTAACAGCCAGTACATGAGTGCCATACTGATGTTACTCTTAGAAAAACTGTGCAACTCTTTAAAAAATTTATTCCTTAAAAGCTCCTGTCGTTGCTCCTCATTAAGTTTAAGGTATTTTTTATCAGATTCCATATCGGGCGATGGCTCAAACATGATTTTAAAACCGCTTACTCTGTTACGCTTAATAATTAATTTGCTAATAGTTTTAGCATCCATATTTTCCAATACTACAGGATAACTAAAGAATGCATTAATTTTAATGGTTTTCTCTAAATAGCGGTAGGCGTAAAGTGATGCTGTAACCACCCAAAAAACAGACTTTTGAGTTGCCGCAATAATATCGATTAAATCAATAATTGCTTGCTGCCCGCCAATTTTTCTCAAATACAAATTTTGAATATCTTCCAGAATAATGATTTTCTTCGAACCACTGTTTAAGTAGGTGGTAAGTTGGTTTATAGAGTCAAATTTCTCTTGCTTTAGTTCTTTGGCAAATTGCGCCAACATCATAGTAGTATCGGGTTTGTTGGATGCAAATGCCAGCCGTACGAAACCGTGCTTTAATTTTACAGTCTTAAGTAAATAATTAATGAGTGAAGTTAAGCCACTCCATTTTTCTCCTGCTATAATCACATCGCTGTAATATCCTTTTTGCCATGCTTCGTAAGCAATACTAAACTGATTGATTTCTTTTTCGCGTCCTTCAAACAATACCATGTCATTAAGAGGTTCAATAGCATATAAACGTTTGTAAATCAGCGGTAAAACATCAATAGTTTGCTTGGATATGTTCAGAAAATCGGAAACCTCCCTACCCGGTTGGTCCGTCACATTTATAGATAGAAAACGCCTATTTAGTTTTTCAATGCGTTTCCTGAAATCAAGGTAGTAGGTTGTGGTTTTATTTTTTACTAACAACCAATACTTAAGAACCTCTGCTTTTACTTGTTTGCTTAACTCTTCCGATTTATGCAGTGCTTTTGCTTTACTTATGCGCAATTTTAGTGCAGCAATATTTTCCTTCTTGCCTAATGCATCAATTTCAGTAATTAGTTTACCCTCAACCTTCTTAAGTTCATTAAAGCTATTCTCAATTAATTCATCTAAGTGCTTTTCAATCTCTTGATTGGCATTGATTGCTCGCTCAAACCCTTCTTTTAGAATATTTTGTATTTCATTGGCCTCCATAGCCTCATTGAGCGCATTAGAGGCAGTGCTAAGCACATAATTAACTATCTCGTCAATGTCGCCCACTGCGGTGAGCAGGGCACCCATTTTGGCAAAAATATCACTCTTTAGGACATCAATTTTACCTTTTACTTCCGGCAGAATTTCAAAAGAAAGCAATTCATAATTCGATATTTCCGACAATTCATTATCGGCTAGCGGCTCGTTATACTTTCCTGATTTTACTACGGCATATTCTTCCTCTAAGTCGTTGACCCTATTCTCAATACCATGTTCAAACTTATCGAGCTGATTAAGTAAACTATTATTGCTTAAATCGGCCTCGAAAGATGTAAGCAAGCCTTGATTGAGCTTTTTTCTTGATTGATAGGTCAGCTGCGAGATGATCTTTTTTAGCTCCTCAACAGATAAATCTTCCTTGGTGAAATTAAGTAAAGATGACCTTAAAAACTCATCAATTTTCTGTCCGTAATCCTTTTTAATGTGCTGGCTCCATTTTTCAATATCGCTGAATAGCAGTTCTTTTTTATGAATCAAATTTGATTTCAATGCGCTGAGCTCGAGCTTGGAGCGCCAGTCTTCATAATTAGCATATATGGTATTGCCCCACTGCTTGTATTGATACGTCCATTTTTCTATGGCCGCCTCTTCTTTTCTAGATAACTGCGTATCGCTAATTTTCTCATCTTCGTACTCAGTGGTATCTACTAATTCATAATCTCTATGGAACTCGTTGCTCGTCTGCTCGTACCATACCTTTACTATTTCAACGCTTTCTGCCTTAAGTGTAGCAAAATCTTCTTCTAGTTTACGCAGCTCTAAACTTTCTCCTTTTTTTAAAATAGCTATATTCTCGATTAATAGTCTGGCAGCATTGCCTTCAATTTGTTGCCAAATTTTGTAAAAAGGCAAAACAAAATGTCCATCGCTTAGCTGCTGTACTTGAACCGAATGGTTCCAATACTTTAAAGGTCTTTTGCTCTTTCTAAATAGGTTAGCTATATAAAAAGGTATTTTACCTAGCCTAAAAACGGTAATCTTGAAAGATTTTTTAAATTTCAACCATAAACTATCGGCTGGTAGTAGTCTGAAGCGATCTACTTGCTGCTCTTTAACATCAATTTCAGGAAGCTTGCGCAGGAAAAAATCCTTCTCACCAAAAAAATCTGCATTTATTAGCCTGATATCCGGAGCTGAAGGTTTATGATTATAAGCATCAATAATATGTTTGTATAATTCTTGGTAGTAGGCATCCGATCCAAACGAATCAGATTCTTTGTGCGCCTTTTTTATACCATTTACAGCCTTTACTAGGTCTTTCAGATGATCTTCCCTTTCGGAAATGCGCTTAGCAATATTCGTTAATAAAAATTTATACCAGGCTAATAAATGTTCGGTATAATTCTGATTCATAGGGTTTTATTCGGTAACAGTTTATTTCTCACTTTAATCAAAATAGCTTATGTGCTTGATTTAAAATCAGCTTAAAATTAAGTGAAATTTATCTGTAATTTACATATTAATTTTTGACCTGCATATTTTTTATCAGGCAGAGATAAAACAGGAGAATTTAACAGACTATTTGTATTATAAAATTAGCTGGAAGTTAAACTTTACGCCAAACTTACTAATGTTGGGATTGTCAAGATAGGTAAGTCGGTGGTAGAAATCTACCCTTACCACCTTAAAAATGTTTTCAATGCCATAACCCAGCTCTACATAAGGCTTTGCACTTAGGGTAAAAAATCCTTCAGCAGTATTGAACTCCTCTCCTGCCAGCAGTTCGTTTTCGCCAGACATGCCGCCATAAATAATATTGGTAATTCCTACAAGTCTCCATTTCAGTTTTTTTACCACAGGTATGCTATTTAAAATTATTCCATCAAAATAATGTGTGTATTTCAAGCTAACGTAATTATCACTCACAAATTCATAAAAATTCATGAGGTTGAATGCCGCATCGGAAAAGAAAATCCCTTGATTACCAGTATGCACCTTGAGTAGCGGGTACGGCACTGTACTAAACATTTTTCCGGCTTCTACATTGAGTTTTCCCAGGCCAATACCATCATAGGGAATGTAATGAGAAATACCCAAATCAAGCTGGTGATAATTAAAGTCTCCACCAAGCACTCCCTTAACACCCGCTGTATATTTAAGCTCAAATACTGGCCAAGTATTTCTACCTACTTTCAATTTCTGATTTCCATCGATCAAATACCGCTCTCCCTTTGCAAAACGAATACCTACCGAAAGCTCAGTAGTATTGAAGCTATTAGCCACAGTGCTGGTACTATCTGTTGGATTTTGGACGTACTCAAAGTTAAAGATAGGATCAAAAGTGTTGGTCTTGGCTCCTATGGTAGCATTTAGGCCGTAGGCAAAATCGCTGCTAATGCTAAGATTATTAATAGTGCTATAGAATGGTTTTATTAAGTTGCCAAATCGGCTGGAGGCGTAAAAAAATGGGTTGTCATCCGGTGATACGTCCTTAAGGCCAAGTTGATATAGATCGTACCCTCTTGAGAAGCTAATGGTACGCCAAGGTGCCCTCGTTAGTATATAAGTAAGTTTGGCATTGTATTTCCACTCATTATCACGCTCTCCGTAGGCAACAAAACCATCTAACTCCCAATGTTTACTGAGTTTGTCGTTAGTTCTGGCGCCCAACTGTACCCGGCTTCCTTCCACATCATTAAAAGTATATAAATACGGGTATGGTCCCAGGTCAATTTTGCCCCACTCCAGATAGCCGGTAAGCGCAAATTCAAGTAAATCTTCATAGGTCTTTACCGCTCTTATATCTCGTATATCAGTTATCATTTGCCTAATCTGAACATTACCCTCATCTAAAGGCGTATGCCGCATAGCCTGCCATTGTTCATCACTGTCAGCCTTTTTTGGCATTATTCTAACAGGTACATCAAAAAAGCTCGTGGGCTTAGGCTCGTTTAGCACATAGTCTTTGTATGATAGCTTGAAGTTTGCGTACATTCCCGGATAAATACCCAGAATGGGACCCACATCAAGCTTTACATCAATAAGTTGAGGCAATAGTATTTTTTCTTTAGCATCTAGTATAAGGTCTTGGTTTATCTGCAGGCCTACTAAGTAATTAATATTGGTGTTTTCTGTAATATTGGCATTAATACTTTTTAAGGCATACGAACCTTTTTCAATCAGCATTTTACCCACAAAAGCTAAATTTTGCCTGTTCTTAGGCTCAAATTCAAGCTGATAGTGCATAATGCCTTCTACCATAAAGGAATCGATCAGTTCATATTCGTAATATAGTTTCCATGCATTGGCCAGAGGCGACACGAATTGCTTACCGAATAGCTCCATCCAATCGTCCATAAAATTATACACCTGAAAAGCCGAACCCACAAACTGCTGCGCTATGGAATTTTCACCTACTAATATACCTTGAATGTTGCTGTTTATTACTTCTTCTTTAACCAACTCAGGACCGAAGCGTTTATACACCTTGGAAAGACTCTCGGAAAAGAAAACGGGAATCATCTTCTGACCCTTCTTATTGCGTAACGGCTGAATGCTATCTACCGTGGCCACAATTTTTTGGACTATTTTTCGGTTTTCCCAAGTCTCATTCATTTTATCTATGTATGCTTCAATTTTAGTATAGCTTTCTACTTCACTGGCAGATAGATTTTTTGGACTATAGGTTTTTTTATTGGCCACTACTTTACGCATTACTCTAAAGGCAGGATTTTCACCCGGCCTTATCACTATTTCATTCAGCGCAATAATATCCGGTTCCAGCTCAAGTAAAAGCTCATTAACCGCATTACGCTTAATTTTAATACGTTTGGTTTTGTAACCAATATAGGACGCAACTAGCGAATCATAGGGCTGTGCCGATTTAAGCTCGAAAAAACCTTTAATGTCTGAGGTTTTTCCGGTTTGGGAGCCGGGGAAATAGATGTTTACAAAGGGCAGTTCTTCTCCGGTAATAGCATCTTTTACATAACCATAAACCTCCGTTTGTGCCAGTGCATTTAACGATGAAAAGAGTACTAAAATAGATAGGAATAGAAGGTGACGTTTCAAATGGTTTTGGATTTAAGCTACAAACTTAAGCTTTCTAATGATTTACCGGGTAAATATATGTCGATAAGTGCTTTGGGTCTTGCAAAAAATTCCCGGATGTTCACTTTGCTTGAAGCATACACTGAAACTTCTTCGGCACAATAGGCGACTGCATTTAGGTTATATTTTTTACTAAGATAAAGCGCACGAAACGCATGAAACTCTTGTGTAACAATTGTTATTTCCGTATGCTTAAACACTTCAGCACAGCGGGTTATGCTTTCCAGTGTTCTGTAACCTGCCGTATCCAGAATAATTGCAGTTTCAGGTACGCCAAGTTTTAGCAGTGCTTTTTTCATATCAGCCGGCTCATTATAGTATTTTGTTCTATTATCGCCACTAACCAAAAGCTGCTCTACTTTATTTTGCTTTAACAAGCGGGCTGCTGCCTCCATTCTATGACTAAAAAATGAATTAGTATCACCATTTATTGTACGCTTGCTGGTGCCTAATACCAGTGCTATCTTTTTATGGGGTACTTTATTTATGTCGTGGTAAACATCCTTTTGAGTATTCAAAATAATGAGAACGTTGGCAAATATAGCAAAGCCGATGGCGGCAAATACAATTACTAAGGCTGATCTGATGATAAACTTTATCATTAATTATTTGCTGGTTCCTGAGCCTCAACGTAAAACCCAGCGTAATAGTCGGTCTCTGATGTTGATTTTTCTACAAAAATAATTTTATGGTTACACAATGGCTGATTCGCAAGCACTCCGTAAAGATTTTCAGTTTTTAACTTATTATAAATTTTCAATTAGCCAACTCTGATTTTGAAATTGTAAGCGACATTAAAACAATGTGATCTGGTCATCATCCTTACCCGGTAAGTTTAAATTAATGGAATCTCCTACTTCAAAATCCTTCTTTTCTGCTTCCTTGGGTTTATCAGGTGCTATTAACTTAACTTTAGTTACCTCATACTGCGAAACTTTATTGCCTTGCGCTTTCCAACCTTTTACGTCAATAAGCATGTCGAAATCATAAATAGAAGTTTCCTTCTCTCGCCCTTTACCTTTTCTATAAACTATTTCCAGCTGCGGATCCTTATGGGTGGTAACCACTTCCAGTTTAGAATTTTTATGCTCACTAATAAATGCAAAAGGTTTATTGAGCGTTCTGGTTTCAATGATAAAGCGTTTTACATAATATGTTTTGGACGCTCCGTCAAAATAAACTGATGAGACAATCTTATCAGGATCAAATTTCTGAATAAGGGCTATCTTCTCCGCATCAAATCTGTTGGTTAGCTCGTAATTGCTGAGCTCATAAGAACCATCGCTATTAATTATTAGTATAGCGTCATCACCATGAAATGAACCTATAAAATCGCCCCGTTCATCGGTATTTAAACGACCTACTGAGGTATCGAGCCATATTTTTAGCCCACCGAAGCTGCTTTCACCTAATAATTTGAATTCAATTTTTTTAAGTGGGTATTTGGTAAGTATGTTGCCTCCGGCACCACGACCCTTTATTTCCAGCTCGCCAAAATTGTAATCAAAAACCTTTACCCTGGCTCTGCTCGCGTTCGATAGTTTCACATTTACTACCTCCGATTCGCCATTAGGCCTAGCTGCCAAATAAAGCACTTTGGAACCCTTAGCGCCTTTGCTTACATCGTATTCCCGCTCTCTGGTTACCGATAATACCTGAAAACGCTTTACCATAGTGCGTCCGGACTTACCATCTAGGTAAGCAGCATTGTACACCAAACGCTCATCGTTTTTGTTAAAAACAGCTACATGGATAATATCTTTGCCTACAAATACCTTCTCCTCAATCCTTACCACTTTATACTTGCCATCTCTCCTGAAAGCTATGATGTCGTCAATATCAGAGCAGTCGGTTACAAACTCATCCTTCTTCATGCCGTAGCCAATAAAGCCCTCTGCCCTATTTATGTAGAGTTTTTGGTTATTGGCGGCCACTGTTGAAGCACTTATGGTATCAAAGTTTTTGATCTCTGTTTTACGCTCTCTGCCTTTGCCGTATTTTTCAAGCAGCTTTTTAAAGTAATCGATGGCGAACTCAGTAATATGGGCAAGGTTATGCTCCACTTCTTTGAGCTCTTCCTCCATTTTGCGCATTAATTCATCAGCCTTAAAGCTATCGAATTTTGAAATACGCTTAATTTTTATTTCAGTTAGCCTGATGATGTCGTCATGGGTTATTTCCCTGTAAAACTGTGGCTTAAATGGTTCAAGTCCATCATCAATACGCTGTATTACCTCCTCCCAGGTTTCAGCTTCCTCAATATCGCGGTAAATACGGTTTTCAATAAATATTTTTTCGAGTGAAGAAAATAGAATTTTCTCCATGAGTTCGCTCCTTCTTATCTCCAACTCACGCGTTAGCAGTGCCAGCGTATCTTCCGTATTACGCTTTAGAATGTCCGTAACTTGCAGAAAGATAGGCTTGTCGTCAATAATTACGCAGGCATTTGGCGAAATAGATACTTCACAATCTGTAAAGGCGTAGAGCGCATCAATGGTAATATCTGGCGACTGGCCGGAGGCGAGTTGAACTTCAATTTCAACATCTTTGGCAGTATTATCCGTTACTTTTTTGATTTTGATTTTACCCTTGTCATTGGCTCTAATGATCGACTCAATTAAACCGGTGGTTGTGGTGCCAAAAGGAATATCTTTGATGAGGATGGTGCGCTTTTCCCCTTCTTCTATGCGCGCCCTTACCCTTATTTTACCGCCTCTTAAACCTTGGTTGTATTCAGAAAAATCTGCTGTTCCACCGGTTGGGAAATCAGGATAGAGTTCCACTTTCTTATTTTTGAGCATGCTGATGCTCGCATCAATCAATTCGCAGAAGTTATGTGGCAATATTTTGGTAGATAAACCTACGGCAATGCCTTCTACCCCTTGGGCCAAAACCAGCGGGAATTTTACGGGTAGGGTAACAGGTTCTTTCTTCCGCCCGTCATAGGATAGCTGCCAATCGGTAGTTTGCGGATTGAAAACTACATCGAGTGCAAACTTGGAAAGCCTGGCCTCAATATAACGTGGTGCGGCCGATCTGTCTCCGGTTCTTATGTCGCCCCAGTTTCCCTGGGTTTCAATTAGCAAGTCTTTCTGGCCTAGGTTCACAATGGCATCACCAATGGAGGCATCGCCATGCGGATGATACTGCATGGTTTGTCCTATAATATTGGCTACCTTGTTAAAGCGGCCATCGTCCATCTCCTTCATGGCATGCATAATTCTTCGCTGCACCGGTTTAAAGCCATCCTCATTGGCTGGTACGGCACGCTCAAGAATTACATAAGAGGCATAATCTAAGAACCAGTTTTCATACATCCCCGACACGGGTATTACATTGCTCAGCTTATCTTGCCCGCTCGAACCAGCCTTACCTGCCTGCTCCTCATTTTTGCTATTTTCTGCTTCGTTGTTGTTTTCGTTTTCCTCCATATTAGGAAACAATGTGTTTATTTATAATTAATGAATATAATAAGGCCAATGATACGGAAACCAAATTACCTATTAGGTAATAATCATTCGATATTTTGGATTCGTCCTTTATTCTGGTGGCAATTTTTAAGGCTGCAAAAAAGGTTAATGCTTGCGGATAACCTACTACCAGTGCAAAAGTAATAAAGGTGCGCTCCAAAATTCCTTTCAGCACCGTGTTTAAACTAAGTTGCTTTTTATCGACTAAAGCCACAGTCCAAAATATAAAAACGCTTAGTATTTCAAAACCTATTATGAGCCCTATTACAATATAGGCACTATCAATTGGCATAACGTAGCAGAGATCGAATGAGTAATTTTGTCGTTTTAAACTCTTTTAAGCATAGACTTTTCTCTTTGCGCCACATACTTGAGATATCCTTGTTAAAATGCTTAGCTACTGCTTTGTAATCATTCCCGTTAAAAAAATCCAGCACTATGGCTCTCTCAGCTTCAGTCCAATCGTCATAAAAGTGATAATAGAGTGCAAAAGCGTAATTAAATTGATCATTTACCAATTGATCGTAACCACCTATAATAGCGCGTTCATTTGAGGTTTTAAGCTCAGTTAAATTTCTTCTGGCAGCTGTTAAGCCTGCACCAAGCATTTCGTAGGCTTCCTTACTATTTATGGAGGTGTCAATCTTGCCAAAATTAATACTGTATCTCACATTAAAATCCATTGCTAACAGGTACTTATCTATTTGAAAAATTATGTCAATGGTCGTTTCTAAAGCGTTCGTAATACCTTGAAATTCATCACCTAAAGTAATAGTAAGCGGTGATAAAAGATCCTCAGCAAATTCTTCATTTATTTGTGCTACCAGCCGCTTAAAATCTTGCATTAAATCAGCCCCGTCTAATTGGGTACTGCGGATGATATCCGCCATAAGTATATGTTGCTTCATTTTGTAAAAATATTGCAAAATACTACATTTTGCAAAAATATTACAAAATATCTCTCCGCTATTGATTCTTCCCCCACCCTCAATCTCAAACTACTTACCGAAAATGGTGTATGACAAATTGAGCTGAAGCATTTGGTTTCGAGTTCTAAATTTAAACTCTCTTTGGTTTATTCCATCATCAGTAAAGAATATGGTTTCATTTATTGGATAAAGCAAACCATAGACATACCTCACATCAAAGCTTAAGTCTCTGCTAATGTTAAACATTAATCCTGGCGCTAAACCCAAATCCAGCCGGCTATAATTGTTAGTGAAAATGGCATTGTTATTATTACTACTGTTAGCTGCTGAAACCAGATAACCTACTTCAGGACCAAGAAACACGCTAAACCACTTTGCTACATCATATTTAGCTGCAAAGACCAGAGTGATATAGTTCAGATTTATTTGCCCGGAACTACCGCCATCATCACCCGCGAAGCGATAACCTTTATTTACATAAGTAAGCTCTGTTAAAATGCCAAAAGATTCATTTGCTTCCCATGCGCCAAAAAGGCCGGCATTAAATCCCGATTTCACCTTATATTCTCCAATAGGAATAGATTGTTCACTACTGGCATCAGAAAAAGTTGTAAAATTAATTCCTCCTTTTATGCCGGCACTAAACTGTGCAAAAGCGCTATTCACGCAAACTATAAAACCTAAAACAATTAAAATCTTCTTCATATCTATTTCTTTAAATTTCAGCAATTTCCTCTTCCAAATCTTTCTCTACCCGCAACTTATCTATTATAAACTGCTGGCGCTCCATGGTATTGGTGCCCATGTAGAAGTTCAACAGGTCTTTAATTTTAGTTTGGTTGTTCAGAATTATAGGATCAAGCTTAATTTCACTGCCTATAAATGCTCCGAATTCATCAGGAGAGATTTCCCCCAAACCCTTAAATCGGGTAATTTCCGGTTTACTGCCCAGTTTAGCGATGGCATTTCTACGTTCCTCATCGGTGTAGCAATAAATGGTTTCTTTCTTGTTTCGAACCCTAAAAAGCGGGGTATCTAATATATACAAATGTCCATCTCTTACTAAATCCGGAAAAAATTGTAAAAAGAAAGTCATCAATAGTAAGCGAATGTGCATACCATCTACATCTGCATCGGTAGCAATAATTACTTTGCGGAACCGAAGCCCTTCAAGGCCCTCTTCAATATTGAGGGCGTGTTGTAACAAGTTGAATTCTTCATTTTCGTATACCAGCTTTTTAGTTTTTCCGTAGCAGTTAAGTGGTTTCCCCCTTAATGAAAATACGGCTTGCGTTTGTACATCGCGCGATTTTGTGATTGAACCGGAGGCGGAATCGCCTTCGGTAATAAAAATCATGGTGTTGTCTTTATTGTCATGATTGGTATCGTAATGGATGCGGCAATCTCTCAACTTTTTATTATGCAGGTTGGCTTTTTTAGCGCGCTCATTAGCCAGCTTTTTAATGCCCGCCATGTCTTTTCGTTCCCGCTCGGACTGCATAATCCTCTTTTGCAGTGCCTCTGCTGTTTTAGGATTTCTGTGCAAATAGTCGTCTAGGGCTTTCTTCACAAAATCGTTAATGAAGGTACGCATAGTTGGCCCATCGGGTGCTACGTTTTGTGAGCCTAATTTGGTTTTAGTCTGCGATTCAAAAACAGGTTCTTGCACTCTTACGGCAATGGCTGAAGAAATACTTTGGCGTATATCAGAAGGATCATAATTTTTCCCATAGAAATCTCTTATCGTTTTAACTATGGACTCCTTGAAAGCTATCAGGTGTGTGCCCCCATGGGTGGTGTTCTGGCCGTTTACAAAAGAATAATATTCCTCACCGTATTGAGTACCGTGGGTCATGGCCATTTCAATATCCTCACCTTTTAAATGGATGATTGGATATCTGTTATTCTCCTCATCGGTTTTTCGCTCTAGAAGGTCGTAAAGCCCTTTGGCGGAGTGAAATTTTTCACCATTAAAATTGATGGTAAGGCCGGCATTAAGAAAAGCGTAGTTCCATATCTGCTCTTCTAAAAAGCCCGGTATATAGTGGTAATTTTTGAAAACCGTTTCATCGGGTTCAAAAGCTATGGCCGTACCATTTCTGCCGCTTGAGGTAGTTATATCAGCATCTGTAGTGATAACGCCTTTTTCAAATTCGGCAGTTTTGGCTTTCCCTTCCCTAAAGGCTTGCACCTTAAAGTAGCTAGAAAGGGCATTTACCGCCTTTGTACCCACACCATTTAATCCTACCGATTTCTGAAAGGCGGACGAATCGTACTTTCCTCCTGTATTTATTTTTGACACGCAGTCCACCACTTTCCCTAAGGGAATGCCGCGGCCGTAGTCTCTAATTTCTACGCGCTGGTCAGTTATTTTAACTTCAATGGTTTTACCATAGCCCATCATGTGCTCATCAATGGAGTTGTCAATCACCTCTTTTACCAACACGTAAATACCATCATCGGGCGATGAACCATCACCTAATTTACCAATATACATGCCGGGCCGCAGCCTTATATGTTCCCGCCAGTCGAGTGATTTAATGCTATCTTCAGTATATTGAACTTCTGCCATTGAGCTACTAATTATTTGAGATACTTCGATTTTAAAAGTACAAAGCTTTTTTAAATTTAAAAGATTTAAAGTGTCTCATTATTATGACCACTACTGCCTGTACAGCGCTAAAATCCCTAATAATGGCTAAAGTAAATATTTAATTAAGCGATAAAATTAGCTTGATCCTTAAAGAGTTATCATAAGCAAATAACCTGATATAGAGAACCTCTATAAGTGCGAAAATTATTTATTTCTTAGCAATATTATTGGCAGCCACAAAACCCAAACTACTAAAAGTGCCACACCTACTATTAGAAATGGAGCAAAGCCATTTCTGGTTACACCCTCCTCATTATTGGAAAAAAGTATGATACTTAATATGGCTGACGCAAAAAGATTGAATACAGCTGCAAAGCTTATGCTCCAGCTACATAGTTGCGTTTTGACTTTTGCTTGTTTTATGAAATGCGATGAGCCCAATGGCTGTTTGTCAATTATACCTGCTAAAACATAGCAACCAATAATTACTAAAGAGGGGATAATTATGCCTGTGTAGAAAAGCGCGTTATTGGTAAATGAAATCACCTGATTGTAAAGTTGTAAATAAATAGAGGTCTGATCGGCAAAATAGGCGTACACATAGAACAGAAAAACGGTATAAAATACACTGGTTAATACTAAAAAAGCTTTAGCTAGTCTCTCCATGCTTAAATGAGATTAATAATTAAATGAAATGCCGACCTCGATCTGCTCTACAAAATAAGACCTTATCTTACTATTCTCTTAATTTTTCAGGATGTTTTTAAGCAAAATTGTATCTTTATACCCGGAGACCCAATCTCAGCAGTAGATGCTTGTTCAAATTACAAATTTAAGCCTATGAACTTCAACCCAATTATACTATCAATACCCATTTATTTTGCACTTATTGGAATTGAGCTGCTCATACAGGCTTTCAGAAAATACAAAATTTACCGGCTAAATGACGCCATTACCAATATCAGTTGCGGCATAACGCAGCAAGTTACAGGGGTGTTTTTCAAGCTAATGAGTGTAGCTGCCTATCAGTTGGTTTTCGAGCATTTTGCTTTGTTTGAAATTCTGCCTACATGGTATAACCTTATCTTGCTTTTTGTACTGGTTGATTTTTTTTATTATTGGGCGCATAGAAAGAGCCATGAGATAAATCTTTTTTGGGGCGGTCATGTAGTGCACCATCAAAGTGAGGATTACAACTTTTCAGTAGCACTTCGCCAGGGATCTTTTCAGGTAATCTGGACTTTTTTCTTTTATCTTCCACTAGCATTTATAGGTTTCGATACTTTGAGTTTTGTGCTTATCTCAGGACTTGTAACTGTCTATCAATTTTGGATACATACGGAAACAATTGGTAAGCTGGGGCCTTTCGAGTGGATTTTTAATACGCCATCGCACCATAGGGTGCACCATGGGCGTAACCCAAAGTACATTGACAAGAATCATGCAGGCGTTTTTATCATTTGGGATAGAATGTTTGGCACTTTTCAAGAGGAAGAAGAAAAGCCGACTTATGGCATAACCAAACAAACTGCCAGTTGGAATCCTGTGTGGGTAAATATGCAGCATTATGTTCAAATGGGAAAGGATATACGCGCTATGCCCGGTTTTAAGAATAAAATGAGATACGTTTTTAACAAACCAGGTTGGAGGCCAACCACCTTAGGAGGACAAATGGCTATACCGGAGGTGGATCCGGAAACGGATATAAAATATAATAAGCAAACCAGTGCTGCCTTGAGCCTATATGCACTTGTTCAATATATAATCATATTGGCAGGCGCGGCACTCTTTCTTTTTAATGCAGATGCGCTCAACATTTATCAGAAAATTGCTGCGGTGGCGCTCATCATTTATGCTGTTACCTCCTGCGGTTTAATATTAGATGATAAGTCTTACGCACTCAAAATAGAATTTATAAGGCTGCTTTTTACACCGCTTATCATCATTTTTGTTATAGCACCTACCCTATCGTTAAGCTATATTTTTGTTGTAGCTTCATACGGAATCATCTCCATCTTGAGCCTAGCCGTTATCAGGTTTTCAAATATTTCAAAAAGTAAAATTCGAAAACAAGCCGTATCATAAAAAACATGAAAAAATCACTAAGTATTATTTTTCTTCTAAGCATAATAATATCCTGCAAAGAGCAACCAAAACTTTCTGGAGTCGATTTAGACGCTTGGAAACTAGCTGTGGATGGCTGCAATGAAGAGCGATTGGCTATAGTTGATGGTATAGTAACGCAGCAAGATAAATTGAAAGGGCTTTCAGAAAACCGGATAAAAGACATTTTAGGCAAGCCTGACCAGCATGAGCTATATGAGCGCAGCCAGAAGTTTTTTATCTATCACCTTGAAAAAGGCAATAAGTGTGCAGACTACGAAGGTGGTTATTTTAAGTCGTTTTACATTCGTTTCAATTCGCTGGATCAGGCGGTAGCTTTTACTATTCAAGAAATTAAATAAGTAGTATTGAGCTATGAGTTTTTGCTAGTGGCCGATTACAGGTAAGGTAATTGCCTTTGTAGTTTAAGTTCTCATATCTACTCCCAATCCAATAGTTTGCTTTGCTATCCTGCAGTATTGCCCTCACACCTGAATCAAATTGGAGGGTTTTCTGCTCCTTTTGGCTCACCGATTTATTTGATTCGGCTTCCTTTTGATCAATTTTATTTTCTACACAGGCAAAGCCAAAAAATAGCAATAGGTGGCTCGCTTTAAGAAATTTATTCGTTTTAATTTTCACCCGGAACAATTTAATCCAAATATACATCACAGTCAGCGAGATTTAAGGTAGCCAGCGCCCAACCTCTTTGTTTGAATTTTCAATGCAGCACAATTCCAAATTTGCCGTTTGATGCTTAATTCTCTTCCTGGCCTAAATAGTTCATTCTCAAGCGTTGTGAGATATATTTTAACGTAATGTAGCTATTCTTAAGCCAAATTTTGACTATAGCAATAAAGAACTTAAAAAAAAACCATGGAATATTCCATGGTCATCGCTGCAAGTAAAGTATTTAGAATAACTTACTAACTTATCAAGACTTATTCGACTGTCTGACAATTGCTTTGATGCGTGCTTTGGCTTTGTTCAAAACAGTGGTGCGCTTTTCACCTTTGATGTACCTATTAACTTGATCAGCAGAGGTGAGACTTGGGAACTTTGAGAAAGTATCTCTCACCTTAAAATTGGTGCTCAAACCTTGAGAATCATCTTTACTTTCCTTTGATGCTATAACTGGCTCCTTAATATCCTTTTTATTTTCGACCGTTTGCTTGGACGTGGTCTTTTTTTGCCTGAGGGTATTATTTTTAGCTACTGCAGGTTGTTTCTTCTGCTGTACTAGGCTTTTTTTAGACTTCTTTTTTACTGTATTTGGCTTTACCTTTTTCTTGCCCTTAGGTGCACGGTCTTTGACAGCAACCTTTTCTTTAGCTTTGGATAACTTTTTTAATTTCCTCTTTTTCTTATCCAGACTTTGAACTTCATCTACTTGCTTTAATATCCGTTTCTTTTTGGCACCAGCGGTTGCTAAATCCACTAGCTTGTCCTGCGCTTTTTGACTTGTTTTCTTTACTTTCTTAAGTTTTTTTTTGTTGCTACTTCCTGACATAGACTAATATTTTTTAATGTTAATTGAATATTACGCCAAAGTAGACTAAAAGTTCACACCACGCAATAAGCAATTAAAAACATAACATTGAAAGGCTACACAACTGGCTATTCAATCAAAATTATAAATGCCTAGTTTTCGTAGAGCACATTGTGATCAAAAAGTTTTTCTGCAATAATTCTAGAAGAGTTAATGGCATACGTTAACGTCTCTTGATCCCAAAATCGTGGAGTCCATTTATCACCAGATTCAGAGAGATAGAAATTTAGTCCCAGTTACTCATTTTCGGATTCAGCATGCTTTACAAGTTTCATCGAGAATCGTCCTATATCAGGATACTTTCCTTCAGTGTTAGAAAGAACAACTACAACTGTTTTTGTCTCTGGTGCTATCATTATTTGACTGGAACATCCTATTGTTGAGCCACTATGCCCAAATAATAAATGGCCATCTTGTTCCTTTTTACGATATACAAACCAACCTAACCCGTATTCATTACTGCCTTTATATTCAACTGGTTGGGTTTTGAGCATTTGATTTACACTTTCTTTGCTAATAAGTTTCTCTTCCAGCACAGCATTTCCAAATTTTAATAAGTCTTCTAAGGTGCTTAAAAACCCACCTCCGGGTAATGAGCGACTTTGATCATTTTGTTCCATTTCTTTCGCCTTTTTACGCTTATTTCGATATAAACAAGATTTATTCAAGTACTTTTTGTCGATGTCTTCTGCTTCGGTATTGTTCATTACCGCAATATCAAAGATGTTTTTCTGCATATAGTCTTTGTAGTTCAAGGCAGAAACACGTTCAATAATTCTACCTAATATAATATAGCCATAAGTAGTATAATGGTATTCTGTACCGGATTTAGAGAGCAATGGTCTTTGAATGAAAAAATTCATTGCTTCTTCCAAAGATTCGTAGTGCGTAGAAGTATAAGCTTCCCTAGAATTAGGATAAGAAGGTATCCCCGATGTATGTGCCAAAAGCTGGCGAACGGTAATCTCATCTTTGTCGGCAGGTAAATTTGCGAGGTATTTTTTAATAGGTGAATCAAGTGCGATAAGATTCCGTTCCACCAGCTGCATTACTGCTACGGCTGTAAAGCTTTTGCTTATAGAGGCTGTTCTTGTAATAGTTGTTGATGAAAAAGGTGACTCATCTTCTATGCACTTATAGCCTGCGGATTTTGACCATTTCATCTCTCCATCAATAGTATAAGCAGCAGTAATGCCTATGCTGGCCTTTTCGCCTGATAATTCGAGAATTCGGTTGTTGGGATCAAAATTTTCCTGGGCAAATAGACTTGATGTTAATCCGAGAAAAAGGAAAATTAATATATATCGATTCATCATAATTGTTTTTTCAGTTGCAGCTAAAACCATCCTTTTATCACCTCATTGAATGCTAATTCCGTGGTATCTTGAGCTTTTCACCTAATTCTTATCTAATAAAATATCTCTTAAATTCAAAAATCTGTTACATCCAACGTGCCGACCTGAAATTCAACAATGATCTGCTGAAAGAGTGCATTAAACTTTGCCTGCTCCAATTCTGAAGCGCCAGTTATATAATTTTGATTGGCGATGGCTAATTCAGCCAGGTTGGCTAAGCCTTCGTTATATCGCTGCTGTTGAATGTTAAAAGCTGCCTCGGCTGCTGTAATCGAAACACGACTAACCTCTAAGCGTTTTATGGCTGCCATTTGGTTAAGGTAGGCAGTTTGCACATCCTGAAAAATGCCTCTTTTTAAATCCTGTTCATCCAGCACAGTATTCTCGTAATTCACTTCGGCCCGTACCACGCGCGATTTGTTAGTGAAGTTACTGAAGATTGGGATGCTCAAGTTTAAGCCAACAGTGTTATTGGGGTATAAGTCTAATAGCTGGTTGCGGAATGACAAGTCGTTAAGTGAGCTATATTGCGTTCCGTAGTTATAAAAAGCAAATAAGGAAGGGTAAATGCCCGCACGCTCACTGCCAATAGTTCGTTTGGCCGATGCCGTTTGCAGGTTAAATTGCTTTAGGTCGGGTCTGTATTGTAAAGCCGTTTCAAATAATTCACTTAACACCAAATTTTCGTTAAGGGCGCTACTTTCATCAGCAAGTTTCACTACTTCAAAAGTTGTTAGCGGGTCTAGCTGTAACAGCCTTGCCAATGCGGCTTTATCCAGCAAAAAGGTGTTTTCAGAGCTGATATAGTCCATTTCCAACTGCTTTACGGTAGCCTTTTGGGTAAATAAGTCGGCAAGCGGTCGTATGCCCGCTTGTACAAAGCCATCGATTTGCCTTAGCTGATCTGTTTGGTTGCTGATGTTGCTATCTGCTATGGCGAGTAGCTCTTTATCGAGCAAAATTTGCAAGTACTGCTGCGCTATATCAAACACTAATTGCTGTTTGCTCCGCTCAATTCCTTTTTGCTGTGCCTCTAAGTTGATATGGGCTATCTTATACTGATTCAGTTTCCTGAAACCTTCAAAGAGCGATATATTGGCTCCCAAACCACCTGACAGGCGGTTGGCCTGCACATTGGAAATCTCAAAGCCATCTTCCACCAACTGAAACTGCTGGCCTTCTTGCCTAGCCGCGGTAACATCAGCAGAAACACTAGGCATAAAAGCTAAAACCGATTGGGTTTTGTTCATATCCAGTGCTTCCAATTCATTTTTGCTCTTCTGCACATCAATATTGTTCGCTAAACCAATAGTCACTGCATCGGCAAAGCTAATTTTCACTACTTCATCAACCTGCCCCTGCCCTACTGAAATAGTAAGAACAACCGCTAAACATATCAATACAAGTATCTTTAACTTACACATTATGCCCCTGCTTACTTGTATAATCTTTTACGATGGCACCATCTTCCAACTCAATAATGCGTTTTGAGTATTGCGCATTTTCTTCCGAATGGGTTACCTGAATGATGGTTGTCCCCTGCTCATTTAGGGTTGTAAAAAGCTCCATAATAGCCTGTGACTGTGCAGAATGAAGATTACCAGTAGGCTCATCGGCCAGCAATATGGAGGGCTTGCCAATAATAGCTCTGGCTACACCTACCAATTGTTGCTGCCCGCCTGATAATTGAGCGGGGAAAAGATCTTTTTTAGCTACTATATTGAACCTATCGAGCACTTCCGCCACTAAACTTTTGCGCTCGGCAGATTTCACACCACGGTACAATAAAGGAGTTTCTATATTTTCATAGACTGTTAACTCATCTATTAAATGGTAGGCCTGAAATACAAATCCGAAGTGCTCTTTGTGCAAGGCGGCTTTGCGTTTATCGCTGAGTGAAGTAATGTCTTCATCATTTAGCATGTAGGAGCCGGCAGAGGCATCATCGAGCAGACCTATTATATTTAATAGCGTGGATTTACCTGCCCCACTAGGTCCCATAATAGTAAGAAATTCGCCTTGCTCTATGGATAGGTTGATGCCTTTCAGGATGAATTGTTTTCGAAATTTGCTGGAGATGTATTTATCTACATCGGTTAGTTGGAGCATATTATAATATTTTCTGTGGTGAAGCCAATTTGTGTGCCATAGATGGGGAAGTGTGCTAGGATTGGTTTAAAGCCGTTTTGGTCTCAGGCGAGTGTCTATTTTTGGATGAAAACGTCCGTTATCGGACGGCTGGATAATAGGCAATGTTCCATTGTATGTTGGAATAAAATGAACTGAATGCGCGGTGAGAGTTCCTCAATCAGCAATCAGTGCTTTGCTTTTTTCTGCGTATAACCTATGAGCCGCCTATGCAGTTACTCATTATAAAAATTATATGCAGGTAGAACAAATTACATTTAGCCTGAAACCATATGCCCGTGGTTTCCACCTTATTACCGAAGTTATAAACAAAAAGATTGCTGAACTTGAAAAGATTAGCACCGGAATCGCCCATATTTTTATACATCATACCTCAGCCGGACTCACCATAAATGAAAATGCTGATCCCACTGTAAGAGGAGACTTTGAGCGACACTTTAATAAAATGATTCCTGAGAATGCGACTTACTACCAGCATACAGCCGAAGGACCTGATGATATGCCGGCACATATCAAGGCTTCACTTTTAGGGAGTTCTGTTAGTATCCCCATCGCCAAAGGCAAATTACTTACCGGAACCTGGCAGGGTATTTACCTGTGCGAGCACAGAGATAATGGTGGCAGCAGAAAGTTGACGGTAACTCTAATGGGAAAATAATACCAAACACAAAAATCTCTTGTGCCCACTGAGGAACATCGTGGTGTAAGTTTACTACGTGCCAAATCCGAAACTGAAGATAAATTTCGCATAATGCGAAAAAGCATTACAATTTTGACATGATAGTAATCCTTGCTGTGAAATGAATATAAATAATTATGATATGTGAGGATAAAAATTTAGGTGTGGAATAGTTTTATGTCCGTTGAAATGAGCTGTAATTAAACTAAAAGTAATATTATGCAAACCTTTATATCGACCATGTTTATTGCAGGATTTGTAGGCTCAACGGCCATTGCTCAAATGCTGGAGGTATCCACAAATAGTGCTAAAAAGAAATTTCGCAGGCCATTGAGGTGGAAATGATTACGGTAGAAGTACCTGAAACCATACAAAATGCTTTCCGAAAACGAGTACAGTCCTATAGAGATAGAGAACATCTACAAAATAACTACAGAAAGCTTAGAATTTTATAAATTCATTATTTTAGCCAGAAGTCAAAAATGTATTGTTTGCTTGTACACTTATGGCAGATTACTTGGGAAGGTGAAGATAAAGTCATAAGATGATGCCTGTTAGGCAGGATGATTGCTTTACCCTAACCACAAATCACTCATTAAATATTTTAGAATAAAAATTCAAACCATTTCTAAAGCTTAGCATTTGTGCTAAGCTTTTTTAGTTTAACAGCTATCGCTAGAGAGGTTTACTGCAAAAAAAAATTGACTGATCACCAAAACCCGCCTTCAATGCAATTATTCACTTCTATGATGCTTAATTAACATATATAGTATTCACTGTACTTGATTTATATTAATTGACTGCTGATTAAAAAGCTTGTATTACATACTGTAAAAATTAAAATAATAATATTTTAGACTTAGTAAAGGGTACCTCATCTACTTGTAAGGTGTATGTTCGAAATATTTCCTTGGTCGGTTAGGCATGGTAAGAATGCTCCTTCACTTTGCCCGATTGATTATAAGTCACCAGAGACTTTTTCAGCGAGTCCTAAATTTTTTTTGAGAAATAACTTCATATCTCACGATCGCTAGTGTAAAATAGTCAATCGCTAACGAACTTCATTCATCCTTCAACACTTTTGCAGGGTTGCTATTTGCAGCTTTGACGGAGTGCCCAGCGACTATCCCAATGGCTAAAATAAAAGCAATTAGCCCGGAGAGCATATAAATACCAGCAGACATTTCTATTTTAAATTCAAAGTTGCCAAGCCAATCGGCAATGAAATACCAAGCCGGATAAATGGATAAAGCGAAGGATATACCCATTAAAAGCGCATATTCTTTGGAAATTAGGAGGATGATGTTACTCACTGTGGCACCAAGCACTTTGCGGATGCTGATTTCCTTTGTGCGCTGTGCAATGGTAAATGAGGCCAAACCAAACAGTCCCAGGCAGCTGATGAGAATGGCAATTGCAGTCGCAAAAACCAGCACTTTGCGTAACCTTTGCTCCCCTCGGTAAAAATTGGCCACTGTCTCATCCAGAAATTGGAAACTACTGGTTTCATTGGAATAAATAGCCTTGTAAGCCTCTTGCATTTGCTCCATCACTTGGCTTATTCCTGTGTTGGCAGCAAGTTTTATATTCATAGTGAAAAGATTTCTTTCGTCATATCCCATCATCATTGGCCGGATGGTTTCGCGCATCGATTGCGTGTGGACATCTTGCACCACACCTACAATGGTTATGTTTTGCTCATCGTAAATGAGGTTTTTACCGAGCGCTTCCTGCGGATCCTGAATGCCAAGCTTTTCTAAAGCCGCTTCGTTAATCACTACTTCCGATTCATCAAGCGTATAATTTCTACCGGCCAGAAACGGGACTTGATATAGCTCCAAATAATTAGGATCGGCCACTTTAGTCTGTATGTAGATTTCTTCCTTTGTGCCATTCAGTTCATGCTCCACCGAGGTAGTCCACAAACTATTTGAAATGAGCATATCGCTGCTCATACTTACCGACTGAACACCAGCAATTCCTTCAATTTTGGTTTTTAAAGCTTTTGTTTTATCCAACCCTCCATTAAAAGGCGTATTGGTATGCACCACCGCTTCTTTATTGAAGCCAACATTTTGATTGAGTAAAAAATCTATTTGTGAGTTGATGGTGAGCACCACAATTATAAATGCAATGGAGGAGGCAAACTGAAATACAATCAGGTTTTTGCGCAGAAAGTATTGAAAATTAAATCTTTTCTGTCCGCCCGTGTTACTTTTTAGTGCTTTTACTGGTGAGTAGCCGCTGAGCAAAACAGCCGGATAAATCCCTGATAAAAGTAGTACGACCAGCGATAAAGCTACCAGAAACAAACCATTTGAAACGCTAACATATTCAAAAGTGAAGCCTACTGGTAAAACTTCCCTAAAGTAAGCGGTGGCCAACTGGCTCAAAAGCGTGGCAATTAAGATGGCTGAAAGAATGATTACATAGGTTTCCGTTAAAAACTGCCTCACTAATTGCTTGCGTGAGCTACCCAGCGTTTTGCGCACGCCTACTTCCTTCGCCCGCAAGCGGGATTGAGCGGTTTCTAAATTGATAAAGTTGATACAGGCGATTAACAGAATGAAAAAGCCAATGAGCATCAAACCATTGAGAGTGGCTTTATCAGCAGTGGAATCGTTGTAATTAAAATTGAAGTGCATTTCCGATAGCGGCTCCAGATCGAATTCAGTTGTCCAGTCGCCATCAGGTTCTATGTATTTTTTATTGATTGCTAGCAGTTCGGTCTCCGCTTCATCTGCCAACTGCGGTGCTACTTTCACAAAAATTTGCGATGAGGAATTAACAGTGCCCCAATCCTCCACATTTCTCGCTTTGCGGATATAAGGGTTAGCCATCATGGTGCTCAGGGAAATGAAATCTTTAAAAATCAGGTCCGTCTGTTCAGCCAAATCAGCCACCACACCAGTTACTACTGTCTGTAGCGAATCGGCATAAAGCAGCTCCTTTCCTATCACTTTATCGGCTGGAATAACTCCAAAATACTGACTGGCTGAACTTCGGCTAAGTACTACTGAATACGGATTTCTTAGTGCTGCATCGGGATTTCCTGCCAGCCATCGGTACTCGAAAAAATCGAAATATGCTGAATCTACAAAAACCACATTTTCCGTGCTACCATAGTCAGCCGATTTATCAATCGATGCTACTCTAAACCTATTTGCGGTGTAAATCTGACTCAATGCGGTAGCAGATTTCATCTCGGCACGTATTGCATCGGCCAGGGGAATGGGTACACCCGGGTTGGGCCAACTTTCTTCCCCATTTCCGGTCAATGTTGTGACGCGGTTGATCTGCTCCGCTTCTTTATGGAAAGTATCAAACCCATATTCATAGCTCACCAAATTATAAATTACAAAGCAAGCAGCAATACCAATAGATAAGCCAATAACATGAATAAAAGCACGGAGGCTGTGGCGTTTGATATTGCGCAGGGCGATTTTTAAGTGGTTTTTTAGCATGATTTTGATTTTAGATTGATGATTTACGAGTTGGTTAATAGTTGCTAGTCATTAATTAGATGTTCATTGGTTTATTGGTCATTAGTTATCTGATTCAGTTTCTTATAAGCGGAGATCATTATGACCTATTACCATCGCAATAGCTATCGGGACTAATCGATCATCAGTAATGAGGTTATTTTTTAACAACTTGTACAAATAACCTCATTACTAAACGACCATCGCTCAAAACTGCAATCGTAAATCTCAAATCATAAGTCGTCAATCGTACATCTCACATCGTACCTCGTAAATCACTCATCCTTCAGCGAGTCTACCGGGTTCATAATAGCTGCTTTTACAGATTGAAAGCTGACCGTTAAGAGGGCAACGGCAATCACTAAAATACCTGCACCTGCAAATAGCCACCAACTGATTTCGATTTTATAGGCGAAACCGCTTAGCCATTGTTGCATAACATACCAAGCTATTGGTGTAGCGATCGCCAATGCAATTACAATGAGTTTGATAAAGTCTACAGATAATAGCGCAACAATACTGGAAACACTGGCACCAAGCACTTTCCTTACGCCTATCTCCTTTCTCCTTTGCTGGATGGTGAATGAAGCCAAGCCAAACAAACCGAGACAGGCAATAAGGATGGTAACCCCTCCGCCAATAGCAAAAATGTTACTTAACCTGCGGTCGTCCGCGTAAAAAGAGGCCCATTGTTCATCCAGAAAATGATATTCCATGGAAGAGCGCGTATCAAACTGCTTATGCACGCTTTCTGCATGGGCAAGCGCCTCTGCGGTATGCTTAGGGTCGAATTTTAAGGAAAAATAATCAATATTCTGAAATATGTTTGACCTATAGCCCAACACCATCGGGCCTACTTTTTTGTGTAAAGATTCAAAGTTAAAATCCTTTACCACACCCACTACTTTTACCTGCTGACTACCCTCATCGCTCAACTCAATGAGTTGACCTAAAGGATCAGTCAGATTCAATGATTTTACAGCCGTTTCATTCAGTACCACATGGAGCGAATCACTTTTGGTATTTCCGCTAAAACCCTGGCCGGCAAGCAGCTTAATTTTGTAAAGCGCAAGCATGTCCTCATCAAAACCTATGTAATTCATTTTGATGGAATCTTCAGCCCCGCTGTTTCTGGCATATACCTCCTGCAAAGTTTTCCATTCACCCGGCACACGGGAAGATACTGCCGCTTGCGTAATGTAAGGTGATTTTTCAAATTCAACCTTCATGGTTTCAAAGCGCTCGCGCACATTACCGTTGTTGATATCCACCACCAACATTTGCTCATTTTGGTAGCCTATCTCGGCATCCTGAATGTAGTTTAATTGACGGTAAGCAATTAAAGTGGCGGCAATCATTATAATAGACAGTGTAAATTGAATGCCCACCAAAATTTTTCTGAGGTTTACACTGCCTGCGCTGGTTTGCATGGCCCCTTTCAAAATACTCACTGGCCTCAAACGAGACATCAACAGCGCAGGATAGCTACCGGAAAGCAAGCCAACAAAGATGGAAACGATAGACAGCAATCCGAAAATATTCAAGAATGTGGTGGAAGTAGAAAGTGAACTTTTTGCCCGTTAAACTGTTAAAAGTGGGTAATAATAGGTCGACCAATAACAAGGATAAAAGCAGCGATACAAAAGCAAAAAACACCGCTTCTGCCAAAAATTGTCCTATCAACTGCTGCCGTGAGGCTCCTGAAACTTTTCGAACTCCTATCTCCTTCCCTCTGGCTAAAGATTTTGCCGTGGCCAGGTTCATGTAATTAATACAGGCGATAAGTAGCATGAAAAAAGCAATGGCAATAAACACATACATATATGTAAGTTGGCCACGGTTGGTATCGCTGCTGTACTCAATGCCGGCCGACTGAAAGTGAATGTCGCTTAATGCCTGAAGTTCAAACTTGTGTGCCGCAGGTTCTTTCATGTTGTCATCTATCAGCTGAGGGATTTTCTGCGCTAGGCTTTCGGAGTTTGCTCCCTCCGCCAATAACAAATAAGTGTAGGCCCCGTAATTCTCCCAACCTGCTACAAAGTCCGTGTACCACTCTTCGTTGGTGGGAAGCCCGACCAATATTTTATATTGAATATGAGAGTTCTCTGGTAGTTCTTCCACTACGCCAGTTATTTCAAAATCGGTAGGGAAACCCGAAACAAGCACTTTACCTACCACATCGGTTGTTCCGTATAGCCGCATGGCCCAATCAGCATCTATCACAAAGGAATATGGTTTTTCCAGGGCAGTTTCGGGATCTCCCGCAATCCAATTGAGCTTGAATATGTCGAATATGTTCGGGTCAGCAAAATAATACCCACGCTCTTGATAGGCCTCCCCGTCATGCTGGAATACCATTTGCCCACCAAATTTATAAAGCCTGCTGCTTTGCTCCACTTCCTCGTATTTATCTCCCAGACTTTGACCCAAAGGAGGTGGTACCATTCCAAACCTTCTGACTTCCTCTCCTTCACTATTTTGCTCTACAACTCTGTAAATCCGCTCTTTATTTTCGTAAAATTCATCGAATGAATACTCGTTTATAATGAGCATGAGCAACAAGCTGCTACAGGTAATACCGATAGTAAGTCCTAATATGTTAATGGCAGAATAGGTCTTATTCCTCCAAAAATTTCTCCAAGCGATTTTGATGTAGTTTTTTAGCATGGTTATTAGTTAATTAGTCATTAGTAATTGGGTGTTGGTAATTAGTCATTGGTCATTAGTCATTAGGTTATTATCTGATATAGGTCGTGAATAGCTCAGACCCAAATGACCAATGGCCAATTACCAGTTACTCATCCTTCAGCGAATCCACCGGATTGCTTACCGCCACTTTAATGGAATGATAAGCCACCGTGAGCCATGCGATAACAAATGCCGAAATTCCTGCCAGGGCAAAAAGCTCCCAGCCGATACTGATTTTGTAGGTATAGCCTTCAAGCCAAGTTGAAATGCCCCACCAGGCTAATGGCACTGCCAGAACAAACGCAATGATTACGAGCTTAGAAAACTGCTTCGAAAGCATAATAACAATGCCGTTTACACTCGCTCCAAGCACTTTTCTAATGCCAATTTCTTTAGTGCGCTGCTCGGCCATAAACGAGGCTAGAGCAAACAGACCTAAGCAACCAATGAAAATGGCCAGTCCGGTAAAAATGGAAAAGATTTTCCCCATTTTAAGTTCTGCATTGTACATCGTTCCGAATTCCTCATCTAAAAAGGAATAGCTAAAAGGCAGCGTGGCATCAAAATTTTTCCAAAGCGATTCAATAGCTGTAACAGATCCACCAAAATCAGCGGTATTTAACTTAACCGAGAGCACTGCTGTGCTAGGTGCAATGCGCATGGCCAGTGCACCAATTCCTGATTTTAATGATTCATAATTGAAATCTTCCACCACACCAATCACCCTAAATTTATCAAATTTATCTGCCAGCGGCTGACCCGTGTTGTCATCAAAAGCATTGGTTTGTATCCAGTTTTGACCGTCCATATCAGTAAATCCAAATTTTTTAAAGGCCGTTTCATTCACCACCATGGCTGTAGAATCAGAAGCTTGCTCTTCATTGAAATTGCGACCCTGCACCAGCTTCATGCCCATGGTGCCGATATAATCGTAATCCACTCGCCAAATTTGGGTGCTCACGAGATTTTGTGCAGTGGGGCTTTTCCCCTCAGGCCAAAAGGTATTATCGCTTCTGTTGTAGCCGCTGATAGGTAAATATCCGCTAAATGATGCTTGTGTAACAGCTGGCAACTGTTGCACTGCCTCCTTGAAGCTCTGCCGCTGATCGCCCATCATGTAAGCATCCTTAATAAGAATTACCTGCTCGCGCTGAAATCCAATTTGCTTATTTTGAATATAATTGAGCTGTTTGTAGATAGCGATGGTGCCAATTACAAGAATAATGCTGATGAAAAATTGAAAGACAACCAGCCCGCTTCGAATATGTGAATTGCCTTGCCCTACCGCAAGCCGGCCTTTAAGTGTTTCTATGGGTTTAAAGCTACTTAAATAGAATGCCGGATAAAGTCCGGCAAGCAAACCTACCAGTAGTGTACCGGCCAGTAGCATCAAAACGAACGTGAAATTTCCCAGCGGCAGGCTCAATTGCTTATCTGCCAAATCGTTAAACAAGGGTAGTAGCAAGCTTGCTAAACCAATTCCAATGATAAAGGAAATGATACTCAGCATAACAGATTCGGACAAGAACTGCATGATGAGGTGCTTTTTGTGCGACCCCAACACTTTCCGTACACCTACCTCTTTCGACCTTCCGGCAGAGCGAGCCGTAGAAAGATTCATAAAATTGATACATGCCAGTACAATGATGAAAACCGCAATTAAAGCAAAGAGATACACATAGGTTTTGTTGCCCATTCGGCCAAGGTCAAAAGTGAAAGCTGAGTTAAGGTAGACTTCTTCCATCGGTTGCAGTTCCACATTCAAATAATTGCCGCCTGCTTCTAACTCCTCTAATGTTTTGCCCATAAATTGCATAATCTGAGGCGCCATATATTTATACACCATGGCATTAATTTTTTCGGAAACAACTGCGGGGTCTGCTCCTTCCTGAATACGGAAATAAGTATAGAAATTATTACTGGTCCAGTTCATATCGCTCGCCTGATCCGACAGATGCCCCATTGATAGCAGCATATCCTTCCGGATGTGGGAATTTTCAGGCATGTCTTCAAAAACACCCGTTACGGTAAAAGACTCATCGCCATCGAGAATAAGAATTTGGTTGATGGCACTTTGATCCGGAAAATACTTATCAGCCAGTTTTTTGCTGATGGCAAGGGTGTTAGGAGTTTTAAACTGCTTTTCAGGATCGCCCGCTAACAAAGGGAAGCTAAACAGCTCAAAAAAGCCGGAATCAACAGCAATAATGCTGTTTTCCTTAAAGCTCTCGTTACTATCCGGTCTTTTCACTACGTAAGAAGCGGGTCCCCTGAAGCGCACTGCAATTTCCACTTCCGGTATTTCGGCCATCATGGCGTTGGCAAGTGGCGCTGGCGCAAAGGCAAAATGAAATTCATTATCGCCCAATTTTCCGTGTCGCAATGTTCTGTAAATCTGATCGGAATCCTTATGGAAGGAATCGTAACTCAACTCGTGGTTTACAAACAGGA
This sequence comes from uncultured Cytophagales bacterium, assembly GCA_963832285.1. Taxonomy (GTDB): domain Bacteria; phylum Bacteroidota; class Bacteroidia; order Cytophagales; family Cyclobacteriaceae; genus Marivirga. The sequence continues at coordinate 858,393 of CAWHTP010000008.1, read as the reverse complement.
AAATGATGAGGCTGCAAGCCACCCCAACGGATAAGCCAACAATATTAATTACTGAATAAAGCTTATGCTTTCTCAGGTTTCTCCAGGCAATTTTTATGTAGTTTTTTAGCATGGTATTTAGTTATTAGTCATTGGTTATTAGTTACTGGTTATTAGTTATTGGTTATTGGTCATTAGTTATTGGTTATTAGTCATCGGTCATTGGGTTATTACCTGATACAGTTTATTGAAAGCTAAGACACTAATGACCAATTCCCAGTGACTAATCGGTCATCAGTAATGAGGTTATTTTTATCGCTGTAGAGAAATAACCTCATTACTAATCGCACATCGATCAATTCACAAATCGTTTATCATTTATCGTATATCGTACTTCGTAAATCGTACCTCCACCTACTCGTCTTTCAATATCTTCACCGGGTTCATCCTTCCTGCTTTAATGGTTTGGAAGGAGACAATTACAACCGTAAATAGCACGCCCACTAAAATGGTGAGCGAGAATACGCCAATGCCTAAGCCCGATTTCACTTCAAATTGTTTGAGCCACTCACTCATCAGCCAGTAGCTAAATGGGATGGCGGCTACTATGCCAATGGTGGTGATTTTTAGAAATTCTTTATTGAAAAGCACAGAAATATTAAGTACCGAAGCCCCCATTACTTTGCGGATGCCGATTTCCTTCAACCTGCCGGTAATAGCTAAAGAAGCCAACGCGAATAAGCCCATGGCTGCAATTACAATGGCAATGATAGAAGCCATGGCCACCATTTTGCTGAGCCGTTGATCTGCCACGTACTGCTCCTGCACCACTTCATCTAAAAAATTGAAAGTGAAGGGCTCGTCAGGGTAGAGTGCCGACCACTCCTTTTCCAGTGTTGCTCGCAACGCACTAAAATCGGCTGTATTGGATTTTATGTAGACTGTAGGATTGCTCGCCCCATTAATATTTAAAGAGTTGATACCGGAAAAGACCAAGCCCGGATCCATCACCAACAATAGTGGTTCTATCTTATCGTAAAGTGAGCCTTGATGGAAGTCTTTGAGCACACCAATAATTTTATGGTCGTCAAAGCCCTCATTACTTCCAGAGATAATCTGCTCCTTTAAAGGATCTTGCATCTGCATCATCTCTGCAAATGACTCATTAATGATAAAGGCATTGCTATCAGAAACAAATTCGTTCGAAAAGTTTCTGCCTTCTTTAAATTGAAGCCCCATCAGTGTAGCATAATCAGCATCGGCAAAGCCAAATTTGAAATACTTCATGTCACCATTTTTGTCAGGAAATCCACCCGTCCACCAGTTGGCGTTTCCATAGGTGGCATTTGAGATGCCGGCCTCTTTCACCTGCGCATTGCGCGCTACAATTTGCTTGAATCTATCCGCCTTGCTAAAGCTTCCCTTCATCATGGTGATGAAGTTAGGATCAGGGATGGCAGGCACTTCCACCATCAGCACATCATCTTTGGAAAAACCTAAATCGTAATTGTTTACCGCATTCATTTGCTTATACATCACCAGCGTGCAGGCCAATAAAAACAACGATAAAAAGAATTGAAAGCCCACCAAAAACCTGCGCAAACCCTGCTTTCCAAAATTCATATTCATACTGCTTTTTAAAACTGCAATAGGTTTAAGCTGCGTTAGAAAGATGGCCGGATAAGCACCTGACAGCAGCGTAATGAACAAAATAAGGCCTATAATAATGGCAATCTGTAAAGGACCGAAAGCTAATACCAGCGATTTTTCGAAGAGGTTATTGAAGGTAGGCAATAGTAAAGTAGCTAAAATTAAACCTATAATGGCCGATACAATCGTCAGCAGAAATGACTCCATCATGAACTGCCCAAAAAGCTGCCGGAATGCCGCGCCCATAGTCTTTCTAACACCAACCTCCTTGGCCCTGGTAGCTGAGCGCCCGATGGAAAGCGTAGTGAAATTAATGCAGGCAATAAGTAAAATCAGCATGGCTACACCTGATAAAATCCATAATAATTTTGGGTTTGTTCCAACAGTTAATCGCGTGCTTATCTCGCTATCCAGGTGAATTTCTTCCAATGGCTGTAGCAGCAGATTGTAAATTCTTGTTTCTTCATCGCGTTCCACCAACTCAGTAATAAGTGGTGCGAATGATGCCTGAAGCTGTTCAATTAAAGTATTTGAATCCAGCAGCAAAAATGAGCCACCATAAGTGTTTTGCCATAATTGATTATAATCTTCGCCCACCACCGTTGTCAGCACATGCTCAGGCAATAAAATCTCAAAATCTAAACTACTGTTGGAGGGCAGATCAGCCAAAACTGTTTTAATGGTGAACGGCTCAAAAGTAGCAGCGAGCTGAAAGAGTAGCGTTTCTCCCACCACATCGGGAGTTCCGAAATATTTGATAGCCGCTGACTCGGTAATGGCTATGGAGTTGGTGCTACTAGCTTGGGAAAACGGGTTGCGCTCCCCATAAAGCACAGGAAATGTAAACATATCAAAAAAATCGGGGCTTGTAATCATGTATTGCTGATGAAAACTTTGATCTCCTTCCTTCTTCACCAAACTCCCTTGGTCAATATAATGGGTTGATTTTAGTGCTCCCTCAAATCGCTCTTTTAGTGCCTTGGGCGTGGCCAGCGGAGTGCTCGCAGTTGTGCTCGCATCACCTACTGCTCCGGACTCCCACAGCACCCGAACTATGCGGTCTTTGTTTTCATGGAAATCATCGAAAGTGTGCTCATGCTGCACAAATAAAAATATCAGCATGCTAACACCCAGCCCAACTGATAAACCAATGAGGTTAATGCCAGTGTAGAGCTTGTACTTACTTAAGTTTCTGATGGCGATTTTTATGTAGTTTTTGAACATTTTTTTAGTAATTAGTAGCTCGTAATTAGTAGCTCGTAGTTAGTAGCTAATATTTAGTGTTTCGTAGTTAGCATCTGGTCATTAGTTAATTAGACATTGGTCATTGGTTTATTACTGATAGATTTTATTAATAGCTGAAAACCTAATGACCAATTACCAGTGACTAAGTAGTCATCAGTAATGAGGTTATTTTTTATCGTTGAAGAGAAATAACCTCATTACTCTTTTCACCGCCAATCGTGTTTCATATTAAATGATTCTTTGCTTTTTGTTAATTGCCTCCTGATTCTTTATTCTAACATCTTGTCTCTCGATTCTAATATCTTGTCTCTTGGTTCTTAATCGTACCTCATAAATCTTCATTCGTACCTCCAAATCATTCATCCTTCAACGCATCTACAGGGTTAATTAATGCCGTTTTAAATGCCTGAAAACTGACAGTAAGCAGTGCAATCAGTACGGCCACAATACCTGTTATCATAAAAACTGTGGCAGAAATTGAAACCCGATAATCAAAATCTGTAAGCCATTTATCCATCATAAACCAGGCGATTGGCGTGGCAATAATGAAGGAGACGATTACCAATTTTAAAAAATCAGTAGAAAGCAGCCACATAATGCCTGCCACTGTTGCCCCCAGCACTTTACGAACGCCTATTTCCTTGCTTCGCTGCTCTGCTGCAAAAGCGGATAATCCGAATAAGCCTAAGCAGGAAATCACGATGGCGAGGGTTGAGAATATAGAAGTAAGCGTGGCTATCCGTTGCTGATTTGCGAAACTTTTCGCGTATGACTCATCAATAAATTCATATTCAAAAGGGATGCTAGGGAAATGCGTATTGAAAACTGCCTCAATAGCTGCCAGGTTTTCTTTTGTGGGAATACCCTCTTTTAGCTTAAGATGGAAAACTGAAAACCACGATTTTGATCCTTCAATGACAAGAGGTTTTATCCTGCCAAAGGGAGAGCCTATAATAAAATCTTTAACTACCCCTACAACCGTCCATGGTTCATCCCCGTCACTTATCTGCTGCCCAATCGGATCATCAAAACCCATGGTTTTTACTGCTTCCTCGTTCAATAATATGGCAAGGGAATCGGTAGTATATTTAGTTACATCAATATCACGACCTTCCACTAAGGTAAGTCCGAATGTTTCTACAGGCTTTATATCTGCCGCAAATCTGTAAACAAGTTGTTTGTTGGTTTCATCTTTGCCTTCCCAGCCAATACCCCAAGAATTACTCCAGCTTTGGGTAATGGGTGACATCGACTTAGTCATGGACGCCACTAAGTCCTCTTGCAATAACGCTTCTCTGAAAGAAACAAAGCCGGCTTCAATCTCTTCATTTAGGGTAAGATAAATTAGCTGAGATTCATCATATCCCTTAGCTCGTTTTTGCACATGCTCTATTTGCTGCTTTATGATGATGGTTGAGGCAATTAAGATGATAGCAAAAGTGAACTGTACTATCACCAACACCTTTCTTGGTGCCAGCAAGGATTTTGATTTTGCGAAGGTGCCCTTTAAAACTTTGACAGGGCGGAAAGAGGATAGAAAAAAAGCAGGGTAACTACCGGCCAATATGCCCGTAATGAGGATAAATGACAGGAAGATTATCCAAAACAGGGGAAGGTTATAAGGAATAATTAAATCTACCTTTATTATATCATTAAAGGCTGGAAGTAGCAATTGCACCATTACAATGGCGATTAGCCCACTTAAAAAAGCGAGTATAATCGACTCCATCAAAAACTGAAAGACCAGCATTTCCCTTCTAGCACCTGAAAGCTTCCTGATTCCTACCTCACGTGACCTTTTCTCGCTTCTGGCAGTACTTAAATTCATAAAATTAATGCAGGCAATCAGTAAGATAAAAGCTGCAATAATAGCAAATAGCCTCACCCGGTCGATATTCCCTCCTACCGGAATCCCATTTACAAATTCGTCATACAGGTATCCATCTTCTAACGGATAAAGAAACAACTCAGTAGTTGCTTCTGGCGAATAATGTTCTTTTCTGATCGAAGCTATTTGAGCATTCAGGTTTGTTATATTTACTTGTGGAGCTACTTCTACATAAGTAGAAATAGAGTTATTACCCCAGTTATTATCCGAAAACCCTAGCTGTACCAACAGTGACCAAGGCATAAGTGCTTCAAATTCGAAATCAGTATTATTAGGCAGATCTGCCAACACTCCGGTAACCTTGAGTTCTAGTCTATTTTCAAGCGTAACCATTTGGTTAATAGGGTCTTCATCACCAAATAAGCTTTTAGCCATTTCTTCGGTAATTACTAACGATAAAGGCTCGTCTAGCACAGTCTGCTTATTGCCTTTGATGAGCTCAAAGCTGAATATTTCCAAAAAGGTAGAATCTACAAAAGCACTTATACGATTCATTTTTTTGTCGCCAATAGCGTAAATCAGTTCTCCTGAATAATTGAACCTGCTCATGTCTTCAATTCCGGCATAATTATCCCTCAAAACCGGTCCCATAGGTTTGGGGGTGGATGTCCAGCACCACACTTCCCCATCCACATTATCCCTGTTCCAGGCCTGGTAAATATGCTCGCCATTTTCATGAAACCTATCCACACTCATCTCCCTGTTAATCCACAACATAATCAACATTGCCCCGGCCATGCCTACTACTAATCCTGCAATGTTTAAGAAAGTGAAACCCTTATTTCTGGTCAGGTTTCTGATGGCGATTTTTATGTAGTTTTTTAGCATGGTAGTTACTTGTTATTGGTTATTGGTCATTAGTTATTGGTTATTGGTTATTGGTCATTAGTTAGTCATTAGGGCTGTACCTGAAATTGATTGCGAGTGGCTGAGACCCCAATGACCAATTTCCAGTTTACCAATGACCATCTCAAACATGAAACTGCTCCCTAATATTCTCCGTAACTACCTGTCCATCAAACAGATTAATTACCCGATGTGCGTAGTTGCTATCATGCGGGGAGTGCGTTACCATCACTATCGTAGTGCCTTCATTATTCAATTGCTCTAGTAACTTCATCACTTCCTCTCCATTGGCGGAATCCAAATTACCGGTTGGCTCATCGGCCAAAATCACGTTGGGTCGGGCAACTATGGCGCGGCTGATGGCTACACGCTGCTGCTGCCCACCGGATAATTGCTGAGGGAAATGATTGCGCCTGTGCATAATATTCATCCGGGTGAGCACTTCTTCCACTTTGGTTTTGCGCTCTGCGGATGGCACTTTCATATACAGCAAGGGCAGCTCCACATTTTCAAATACTGTAAGCTCATCAATCAGGTTAAAGCTTTGGAATACAAAGCCAATAGAGCCTTTCCTTAGCTGCGCCCGTTGTCTTTCGGAGTATTTAGCCACTTCATGATCCACAAAATGGTACTCGCCCGAGCTTGGATTATCGAGCAAGCCCAGAATATTAAGCAAAGTGGATTTACCACAACCCGAAGGCCCCATTATGGCTACAAACTCGCCTTTCTTAATTTCTATATTAATGCCATCCAAGGCAGTGGTTTCTACTTCCTCCGTGGTGTAGAGCTTCTTTAATTCAACTGTTTTTATTACGTGATCCATATTTTTATAAGTTTTCAAGTTCCTAAGTTATCAGGTTATCAAGTTATCAGGTTATCAAGTTATCAGGTTTTCAGGTTATTAGATGTTAGAAGTCATTAGTCATTAGTAATTGGTCATTAGTTATTGGTGGTTAATTGGTTATTGGTTATTAATAGCTAGGTTGTTACCTGCGATGATTGAGCAAAGCAGCCCAATGACTAATGGCCAATGACTAATCACTTAATCCTAGTTCTCTGTACTTTGTACTATGTTCTATTCACCCTGTGCTATTTCAAATTAAGCTTCTCATTATCTCCATAATTGTCATATCCGGATACTATTACCCTGTCTCCTGCTTCCAGGCCTTCTAATACTTCATAGTAATCCGTGTTTTTTCGCCCCAGGCGGATGTTTTGTTTGTAAGCTACATCACCGGAACTATTAATTACATAGGCCCAATTGCCACCCGTATCTTTGTAAAATCCTCCTATTGGGAGTAGTAAAGTTTCCTCAGCAGCGCCCAATTCCAGCTTTATCCTTACGGTCTGCCCGCGCTTAATGCCTGCCGGACTCTCTCCCTCAAACACCATATCCACCTCAAATCGTCCGCTTGTAATGGTTGGGTATATTTTGCTGATTCTCAACTGATAATCATTCCCTGAAAGGGTAAAACTTCCGGTTTGGTCCACATCTACTCTCGGCAAATACAGTTCATCGATAGCTACTCTTATTTTATAATTATTCATCACATCAATCTGGCCCAGCCGTTGGCCAATAGTAACTGATTGCCCCACTTCTAACTGGGGAGTGGCCAACTGCCCATCGCGCGTAGCTTTCAAGGTAAGGTTGTTCAAGATGTTGCCCACCGCATCAAGGCTCCGCTGCATTCTGGCTTCAGAATTGGCTAGCTGTCGGAGCTGAAATACTCGTGCTACCGAATCATTTTTATAGCTTCGATAGGTGAGCTGCTTCCGTTTTACATTGTAATCGTAGTTTTCCCTTACCTCTTCAAATTCTCGTTCCGATACTAATTTTTGCTCAAATAGCTTCTTAAATCGGTAATACTGTGGCTTCAGCAGGTTCAGCTGGTAATCAATTTCGGCTAATTGCGCTTGTTGGCTCAGGTCGTTCTGGTCTAAGAGAAGCCTCGTTTGCCTCAGATTATTTATTTGCTCGTACAATTGTGTTTCCCGCTGCATCACTTCCAGCTGCAGGTTGGAGTTGGTAAGCGTAAGAATGGTATCGCCCTTTTCAACCACCGCCCCGGATTCACGGATAATCTCGGCAACAATGCCCCCTTCAATGGCATCCAGAAAAAAGGTTTCACCCGGCTCCACATTGCCGGTAACGGGAATAAAATCTTTGAACTCACCCTTCTTTACCACCCCTATGCTCAGCCTGTCCTTCTCCACGTTGAGTGAGGTGCGGTTATCAGCAAAAAGCAATTGGTACACAATGAGCGTGAGCACTATGGCGCCTGCTGCTATGGCGGCTATTCTTTTTGGTGTCCAGCGTTTTTTTTGTAATTTCTTATCCATTCAAAATAATTCCAATAAGTATCTGCCGGGATATGCCAACTAATATGCCAGTAAATATAAAAGTGCATTAGGGCAATAGAAACGCAAATTGCAGATAATTGACTTGTTCATTTGGATACGTAAACGTCCGTAATCGGACGTGTCGGTAATTTTCGCTAATTTGCCGTAATATTAAAATTGACCCTTCAGCGCCCGAAAACAGACGTTTGAACAACTAAGCAGCATAGTTAAATTTATTTGAAAAAAACGGTACACCATTTGACAACATTATTGCTAGTAACGATAATGACACAACCATCATGAGCGAAAAAAAATCAGGCAATCTGCTAATAGTTGACGACAACCAAGACTTGCTCAATGCCGCAAAAATATTCTTAAAACGGCACTTCAGCGGAGTAGATATAGAAAGTAATCCTGAAACAATCCCTAACCTCATCCAGAATGATAATTACGATATCATCCTGCTGGATATGAATTTCACCCGCGATGTAAGCACCGGTCAGGAAGGCTACTATTGGCTCGATAAAATTTTGGAAATTGATCCGTCAGCTGTGGTGGTGCTCATAACAGCCTACGGAGATGTAAATACTGCTGTAAAAGCCATTAAACAAGGAGCTACGGATTTTGTGCTAAAGCCTTGGGAAAACGATAAACTGCTGGCCACACTTCATGCTGCATTGAAATTAAAGCAGGTAAGTAACGATTTTATCCAACTAAAAAGCCAACAGAAGCAGCTTTATGCCGATCTGGACAGGCAGTTTAAGGACATCATCGGGAAAAGCGCACCCATGCAGAAAGTCTTTGATACCATTAAAAGGGTGGCGCGTACTGATGCCAATATTTTAATAACAGGCGAAAATGGAACGGGCAAAGAGTTAATCGCAAGATCAATCCATAAGAATTCCTACCGAGATGAAGAAGCCTTTATAACGGTGGATTTAGGAGCTGTTACGGAGTCTCTTTTTGAAAGTGAGCTATTCGGACATAAAAAAGGTGCATTTACGGACGCAAAAGAAGACCGAGCCGGGAGATTTGAAGTGGCTAATAAAGGCACTCTCTTTCTGGATGAAATAGGTAATATTAGTGCACCGCAGCAGGCCAAATTGCTTACGGCCTTGCAGAACAGAAAGGTAACGCGAATAGGCAGCAACAAAGCAATCGATATTGATATCCGCCTGATTAGCGCTACTAACATGCCAATTGATGAAATGATTAGCAAGGGTGAATTCCGTCAGGATTTGCTTTACAGAATTAACACAATCGAAATAAAGCTCCCGGCATTAAGAGAAAGACCGGAAGACATCCCACTGCTAGTCGACCATTATATCGGCTTTTATGCCAAAAAATATAATAAAGAAATATACAAGGCCAGTGAAGCCGTGCTAAGCAGAATGCAGAAGTACGATTGGCCGGGCAATATCCGTGAGCTACAGCATAGCATTGAGCGTGCAGTAATTATGAGTGCCCAAAGCATCCTCCAGCCTGAAGACTTCTTCTTCAGCAGCAGCCAAAAAGAAGATATTAAAGCCGGAAAACTGAACTTGAACGATTTAAATATTGAGGATGTGGAAAAACTACTGATTCGCAAAGCTTTAGATAAAAATTTCGGTAGTATTACAGAGGCAGCCAAGGAACTGGGCTTAACGAGATCATCATTGTATAGGAGATTAGAGAAATATGGGATGTGAGGTACTATTTAGGATGTAGGAGGTACGATTGTCAGTTCTAATAATTATATCTCATTCATCTTCCAGCCTCTGGCTGTACTATCCGAGTAATACCTGAGCAATAACCATCCCGATAGCTATCGGGACTGACAACAAATAACCGATGCATAACAAAAAATCTACTAAAGCCATTCATAAATCGTAAGTCAATGTCGTTTAGATAAGACCTTACCTCCTTCTCTTGGGGAGAAGGATTAAGGATGAGGTCATAAAGTCAAGCTTAACTAAACGACATTGAATCGTAAATCAAAAATCGTACATCGTAAATCATAAATCACAGTGATTCTCAAACACTTCAGCACCGCAATTATCATCCGCCTGCTATTGGTATTCGCAGTAATGGCGCTAATGGTTAATCTGCTTATTCAGGACAGTTCTTATCTGGCAGCTGGTATAATACTCAGTATTTTAGTTTTGCAATTTATAGAGCTGTATAAATACATAAATAAAATTAACAACAAACTGATTCGCTTTCTGGAATCAGTGCGCTATTCTGATTTTTCCTCTTCCTTTCTATCGGATAACACGCTGGGTAAGTCATTCAAAAACCTGAATTTAGCCTTTAATGAGGTTACGGATGCATTTAAAAGGACCAGGGCTGAAAAAGAACAAAATCTACTGATTATTAGTACGGTACTACAAAATATCCAGACCGGCATAATTCAGTTTGACGCACAGGGTGAAGTAGGAATAATTAATACCATGACCAAAAAGCTGCTACTCACCCCTCAGATAAGAAATATGGCTGATATTGAACGTAGTCAGCCATCAGTTTATGCGAAGTTAATTGAACTGCAACCCGGCAAGAGCGATTTGGTAGCGATGAGCAGCGATATTAAACTTTCGCTACATTGCACAGTGGTGCGCATGGGTACAAAAGATTGGAAAATTGTTTCCATTCAAAACATATACACCGAGTTGCAACAAAATGAATTAGAGGCGTGGCAAAACCTCACCAAGGTGCTGCGCCATGAAATTATGAACTCCGTAACGCCCATTGCCACACTTGTGGGCTCCATGACGGAAATCCTGCAAGAAGACGGCAAAACCACCGGCTCTGGTTTTGAAATCCCCACCGAATCACATCAGGATTTAACATTAGGCCTAAAAACCATAGAAAACAGAAGTCGTGGACTGGTTAATTTCATCAATGCCTACAGAGATTATACGAACATCCCTGCGCCAAAATTTGCAGAAGTGTCTGCCAATCAGCTGATAAAATATGTGGCCAAGCTGCTGTCGGAAGAATTAAGTAGAAACCAGATAACGCTCAAGCTCCACTTGCCTGAGAATGAAGTGAAACTATGGGCTGATGAAGAGCAGTTACAATTAATACTAATTAATTTGCTCAAAAATGCCAAAGAATCATTATTGTATACACCAAACCCTTTAGTACAAATAAAGCTTATTACTATTGGCTCTTCAAGTTACATTATTGTGGAAGATAATGGTAGTGGCATTGTAGAAGAAGCATTAGAAAGAATTTTCATCCCGTTTTTTACTACTAAAAAGGAAGGTTCAGGCATTGGCCTGGCACTTTCGAGGCAAATCATGCAACAGCACCGTGGCTCTTTAACAGTGAGTTCAAATCCTCATAAAACCACAGAGTTTATTGTACAGTTTCCAATGGTTTTGAAAGGCCAAAACAAAAACTCTTGAAACAATTAGTACAACCTCATAAGGCGATGTATTAGCATCATACTTTATTATGATTATGTTCCACTAAAAACCCGGTAGAACCTAATTAATTTATAGGCTCGACTCCCTCTCTATTAGCTTCGCCTCGGTAAACACCTGTCTGTTTATGCTACTTTGAATACCTGATTTTTGCACTTCAAGCAGCATTTTCACTGACTCTCTACCAATTTTCTCCGGCATTTGTGTAACTGTACTTAATGAAGGTGTCACCCACTCTCCCACACTATCCCTGCCGAATCCGATAATTTTAATTTCTTCCGGTATTTTTATACCCCTCTTTAAAAGTTTAGACATTGCCACCACCGCTATATGGTCACTCACGGCAAAAATCCCGTCAATTACAGGATTTGTGTTGACGATGCGGTCAATCCACTCATCTCTAAAATCTTCTGCTTCGTAGCCTGTTTCTATTATTAAATTATCATTCGCTTCAATATCATTTTCTTTCAAAGCGGCTAAATAACCTTCTTTGCGCCTCCTGCTGTTCCTGAGTGCTTGCGGACCTGACAAATGCATAATCTGTTTACAGCCTTTATCAATTAAATGCTGAGTAGCAATTTTACCGGAGGCAAAATCATCAGCCTCCACCTGATTTATACCATGTGCATCAATACCTCTATCAAAAAATATAACAGGTACTCCCTGCTCCTCTACCGCCCTAAAATGATCGTAATTTGTGGTTTTAATAGTAACCGAAACAATAATACCCTCTGCTCCGCTGGCAATTAAAGTATGCAGTTGCGCTATTTCTGTAGCTAAATTTTCATTAGATTGGCATATTACCACTCTGTAAGCTTCCTGATTAGCCACTTGTTGCATACCACTAATGGCATGAGCAAAAAACGGATTTTTAAGTGAGGGCACAATTACACCTATGAGCTTGGTCTTTTTAGTCCGTAAAGCCGAGGCCCAGGTATTTTTTTGGTAATTCAGCTTCTTGGCCACCCGTTTTACCTTCTTTTTTGTTGCCTCACTTATATTTTTATTGTCACTTAAGGCGCGAGATACGGTGGAAGGTGAAATACCTAGTTCTCTGGCTATATCTTTTATTGTATTACCCATAATTACATGCTAGTTCCTTATATACTGATGAAGATACAAATCAAAATTGAAAAATAACAATCTGTTAACATCGTAAGGAGTGCTTTTTAAGATATAACAAGACAGAATTAAAATATAAGGTCACCATGTTTTGTAAATAAGGTGTCTAATGTTCATATTATAATATTTTCATCATCAAATCCTTTTAACCCTCCAATAGTTTTTCATATCTTAAAGTTTTAATTTTTACTTTTGGCTTTTATCATCATATTTATTTTTCCAATTACAGATGTAAGCCAATTTTTTGATCTAGAAAGTGCAAACGATTACAAAAGATAACTGATTTACCATTATAACCATAATAAAATATGACAAATAATAGCACCATGAACAATCCCGGAAGGAGAAATTTCTTGAAAAATATTGGGTTGGCATCCGCAGGCTTATCTGCAGGTTTTTCTATTGTACCCAGCAACGTTATAGCCGGTTTGGGCTATACTGCCCCATCCGATAAACTGAATATTGCAGGTATTGGAGTAGGTGGTATTGGTAGAGGTAATTTGAAGAATATGAATTCTCAAAATATTGTGGCATTGGCCGATGTAGATTGGAAATATGCACAACGTACTTTTAACGATTATCCGAAGGCAAAAAAATATAAGGACTATCGGAAGATGATGAGCGAAATGGATAAGGATATTGATGCGGTTTTAATTGCTACACCAGATCATACCCATTACGTAACCGCCCGTGATGCCATGCAGGCAGGTAAGCATGTATTTCTACAAAAGCCTCTCACACATTCTGTTTATGAATCCAGAAGATTGACTGAAATAGCCAAAGAAACTGGCGTTGCCACACAAATGGGAAACCAGGGAAACTCTTCCGATGATATGCGCAAAGTATGTGAATGGATATGGAATGGTGAAATTGGTGAGGTAACCAAGGTAGATGCATGGACTGATAGACCGATATGGCCCCAAGGATTAGAGCGACCGGATGAATCTTTTCCAGTACCTGACACATTAGATTGGGACTTATTTGTAGGTCCGGCCGAAATGAGACCCTATAACCCTGCTTACACACCATGGAACTGGCGAGCATGGTGGGATTTTGGAACAGGAGCATTGGGCGATATGGCTTGCCATATTATGGATCCCGTTTATAAAGCGCTAGAATTAGGCTACCCTTATGCGTTTGAAGCTACCTCCTCACAGGTAAATACGGAAAGTGCACCTATTTCCGAAATGGTAACTTATTATTTTAATGAACGACCTAAAAAAGGAAAAATAAATATGCCTGCAGTAGAATTTAACTGGTTCGATGGCGGACTTAAACCACCAAGACCTGAAGGTTTAAAGCCTGGTATGTACCCCGGTGACCAGCGTGGTTGGGGTGGTGCTATCTTCTATGGCACTAAAGGCACACTTATTTGCGGCACTTATGCTATGGAACCTTTCATCATTGGTAGGGAAGACAATCCACCGGCTACCACCGGTGAGTTGAGGCGCATACCAAATGCTATGAAGGGTGGTCATGAAATGGACTGGGTTAGAGCAGCCAAAGAAGACAAAAAGAGCCGCGTAGAGCCTAGTTCAAACTTTGCTTATGCAGGCCCGCTGAACGAAGTAGTAGTGGCCGGAAACCTTGCTGTAAGACTACAAGATTTAAGAAGGCGACTTGAATGGGATGCTGAAAACATGAAGATCACTAATATTGATTCTAATGAGGAGATAAGAATTGTAAGCACTGATACCTTCAAGGTAGTGGATGGCGATCCTAAATTTAATACAGAATATAAGACCATGAACGCCAAACAGGCGGCCGAAGAGTATGTGAAAAGATCTTACAGAAAAGGTTGGGAATATTGATTGAATACTGATTTGAGCCATTTGATTCAACGTAGCATTTATGCACACTAAAATAAGTAGATATTAGACTCATAAAATTTTAACATATAAATACAATGAAGAAATTAATATATTCAGCCTTTGGAGCACTTATCATCGCTTCCGCTTGTACTAATAGTAATAAATCGGCAAATAAAGAGGCAGCATTAGACAGCACCATGACTGAGGAAGTGAATACCGAAGTAGCAGCCACTTCAGGACCTAACACTCTAACAAATAAAGAAGATAACGATGGCTATACGCTATTATTCGATGGAAAATCATCTGATGGCTGGCGTGGCTACGGCATAGAGGAATTTCCGTCCGACTGGAAAATTAAGGATGGTACAATCTATATGGAAGCTTCCGGACGCGGTGAAGCCGGCTCGAAAAATGGTGGAGATATTATTTACGATAAAAAGTTTAAAAACTTTACACTCAAATTACAGTGGAAAGTATCGGAAGGTGGTAATTCAGGCATTTTCTACTTGGGGCAAGAGTCCGATGAGTTCGATTACATCTGGAAGACTGCGCCTGAAATGCAAATACTTGATAATGAAAAACACCCTGATGCTCAGATGGGAAAAGATGGCAACCGCCAATCAGGTTCTTTATATGACCTCTACCCTGCCAATCCGCAGAATGCAAAAACTCCGGGCGAGTGGAATGATGTGGAGATTATTGTTTACAACGGTACCGTAGTACACAAGCAAAATGGAGAAACTGTGGTTGAGTACCACCTGTGGACTCCTCAGTGGGAAAAAGATGTAGCTGCAAGTAAATTTCCTAGCTTAAACGAAAACTGGGCTGATGTAGCCAAAGAGGGCTATATTGGTTTACAAGATCATGGTGATGATGTCTGGTTCAGAAACATCAAGATAAAGGAAATGTAAGCTGCTCCTACACAAATTTGAGAGATGAACAGAAGGGAAGCAATAAAAAGAACGGGCATGTTGTTGGGTGTGGCTGCGGCCTCACCCGTACTTATGCACCTGCTGCAAAGTTGTGAACAGGAAAAAACCTTGCAGTGGTCACCCACCTTTTTTAACAAACAGCAGGCACACCTTATAGCCGATTTGGTTGATCAAATATTACCAAAAACTGAAACCCCAGGCGGTTTGGGTGTAGGCGTGGATAGTTTTATAGATAAAATGGTGGCAGAAGTATACACTGAAAAACAGCAGAATATTTTTTTATCAGGTCTAGATTCAATTAATAAAAGGAGTAAATCACTTGGGAAGCAGTTCTTTAGCGATTTGAATAATCAAGCTAAATACGACTTGCTGCACACAATGGAATCTGAAATTAATTACCTAGATAGGGACACACAGCCTAATAAAAAGCCTTTTTTTATGGAAGTTAAAGAATTGGCACTCTTAGGATATTTTACTTCTGAAGAAATAATGAGGAACCAACTCGATTATATTCCCATTCCCACACAACTTATAGGTTGCGAACCAATGGCGGCCGATCAAAAACTCCGCGTGGGCAACGGCTTTTAAGCATATCATTACATGAAAAAAGAACAGCAAAAGTACGATGCCATAGTGGTAGGGTCGGGCATTTCCGGAGGTTGGGCAGCCAAAGAATTGTGTGAAAAAGGCTTGAAAACATTGGTATTAGAGCGCGGCAGAGATGTGCAGCATGTGAAGGACTACCCTACCATGAACAAAGCTCCATGGGAGTTTGAGCACCGCGGAAAAGAATCTACAAAAGTGCGGGAAGACTACCCTGTGCAAAGCACCACTTACGCATTTAATGAATCTAACACGCACTTTTGGGTAAATGATAAGGAGAACCCCTATACTACACCAAAAGACAAGGAATTCCGATGGATACGAGGGAACCATGTAGGCGGTCGTTCCCTTACCTGGGGCAGGCAAAGTTACAGATTATCTCCTATGGATTTTGAAGCCAATGCAAAAGACGGTTATGGGGTTGATTGGCCAATTAGATATGAAGACCTGGCACCATGGTACGATCATGTAGAAAAATTTGCAGGTATAAGCGGTAAAAATGAAGGCTTAGCCCAACTACCTGACGGACAGTTTCTGCCTCCCATGGATATGTACTGCGTGGAAGACAAAGTTAAAAAAGCTATAGAAAAACAATGGGCTGATAGAATGATGACCATTGGCCGCACAGCTAATTTAACACAGGCACACCATAACAGAGGCAGTTGTCAGTATAGAAACTTGTGCAGCCGAGGCTGCCCGTACGGGGCTTACTTTAGTAGCAATTCTTCTACGTTGCCTGCAGCAAAGGCTACAGGAAACATGACTTTAAGACCAAACTCAATAGTAGAGTCGGTCATCCTCGATAAAAATTCGAATAAAGCAAAAGGTGTACGTATAATAGATGCAGAAACAAATGAAATTCATGAGTTTTACGCAAAGGTTATCTTTTTAAATGCTTCAACTCTTGGCTCTACCTGGATAATGCTCAACTCAAAAAGCGATCGCTTCCCCGATGGACTGGGCAATAGCAGCGGTACGCTTGGTAAATACCTGATGGACCATCACTTTGAGGTATACTTATCTGCGGAGTTTGACGACTTCACTGATAAATATCATACCGGTTATCGACCCAATGGCATTTATGTACCTCGCTTCAGGAATATAAAAGAGCAGCACCCTGATTTCATCCGTGGATACGGTTTTCAGGGTGGTGGCAACCGAGCAGGATGGGGTTATGGCAACCGGAAAGCGGGTTTTGGAGCAAAGTTTAAGGATGAGCTGATGAAGCCGGGACCGTGGACAATGAATTTTATGCCCTTTGGTGAAACATTACCCTACGAAGATAACAAGGTAATGCTCAATGAGAAGGTACGAGATAAATGGGGACTACCTGTATTGCATATTTCTGCCGAATTTAAGGAGAACGAAAGAAAAATGCGAAAAGACATGATGCGCACCGGAAAAGAAATGCTTGAAGTGGCCGGTGGCAAGAATATTTCTGCTGTAAACCTACCGGCCATTCCCGGTTTCGGTATTCATGAAATGGGCACAGCGCGCATGGGACGTAACCCGAAGACTTCAATGCTGAACGCTCATAATCAATTGCATGAAGTACCTAATGTGTTCGTAACTGATGGTGCAGCAATGACTTCATCGGCTTGCCAAAATCCTAGCCTTACTTACATGGCTCTTACAGCTAGAGCTGCAGATTTTGCCGTTAGCGAGTTAAAAAAGAATAACCTATAAATCCTGAAATATGAACAGACGTGATTTTCTTTACAAAAGTGGTGTTGCTGTTGCCTCTAGCTTCTTTATTCCTTCCTTATTACATGGCTGCACTTCACAAACAACTGTTACTAAAGATGTAGGGTTGCAGCTTTACACTATTAGAGAGGCGCTATCAGAAGATTTTGCAGGTTCACTAAAAAAAGTAGCCGCATTGGGCTATAAAAACCTCGAATTGTTTAATTATAACGATGGCAAATACTTTGGCAATTCCATCAAAGAAGTGAAAAATATGGTGAGCGATTTGGGTATGAAAATCAGAAGCTCGCACGTTGGCACCGGGCAACACAACCCAGACTATGTGGGAACACCAACCAATGGTTGGGAAAAAGCTGTAGAAGATGCTGCGATGCTAGAACAGGAATATATAGTGGTGGCTTATTTGCAAAAAAGTGAGCGAACGAGCATTGATGACTACAAAAAAGTGGTTGATCTACTAAATAAAGCGGGAGAAACAGCTAAAAAGGCAGGCATAAAGCTGGCCTACCATAACCACGATTTCGAATTCGAACCATTTGATGGAGAAATTCCGTACGACATGATGCTGGCCCAATGCGATAAGAACCTAGTTCAGTTTGAAATGGACATGTACTGGATGAAATATGCTAATCAAGATCCCCTCACCTATTTTGAACAACACTCCGGTCGTTTTCCATTATGGCATGTTAAGGATATGTCGGCCGATGAAGATAAATTCTTTAGCTCAGTGGGTGATGGTATTATTAATTGGCAGCGACTCTTCGAAAAGGCTGAGGCATCAGGGCTAAAATACTACTTTGTTGAACAAGACCGAACCAGAAATAACAAACCGTTTGAAGAGATTGAACAAAGCATTGCCTATATAAAAGGAAGTATTCATTAACTCAATAAAAAAAGCAGCATCCAAATGTATGAATGCTGCTTCTACACGAGCCTCTTGCCGGGATCGAACCAGCGACCTACTGATTACAAATCAGTTGCTCTACCAGCTGAGCTAAAGAGGCTTTTAACACTTAAACTTACCCGATTATAAATCAGTTTTCGCTAACTAGCGGATAAGCTAAAGAGGCTTTAAATTCGATAATCTTATCAACGAATTTGTAAAATAATTGAATTCACCTTTACATCTGAGGATGGTTATTGTCCTTAATGCGGATGCAAATATATAAGCTGTTTTTGTGAATGCAAACCGGTAGATCAAAAAAAAGTATTTTTTTATTTACTCAACGGAACGCACAATGCGTAACTGCTTCTTTAACAGTCCAATTTCATTTTCTGCAGCTTCAATTTTAACGTCAAATTCTTTTTTCAAATTATCCGCTGTTTTTGAACTAGCAAAAAACTCAAGGTTATTTTTCCAGGTTACAATGTCGTTATTTAGGTCAGATATTTTTTTACGCAATACATGTTCTTTCTGATTTAACTTATGATCCGAATTAGGTCCGGCCATAATTTTAGTAAGCTGCGCCATCAGCTTCACCTTGCTCAATTGCTCGTCATTCAATACTTCAGCGGATTTTTCAATAAACTTGCTAATTGCCTTCGAAAATTTCTCCTTTACACCCTGTATAGCATTTCTTGGTACAAAACCGATTTTACCGTAGGCCTGCTCATAGGCTTCTAGTTGCTCTACATCGCCTGCTTCCAATCCATTAATTTGTGATATGATATCCTCTTTAGCTTTTAAGTTATCATAATACTCTTTTTCAGCTTCCTTGTTGTCGGCACGCTTATTCTCAAAGAAAGTATCGCATGCTGCTTTAAATTCTTTATACACCGACTCTCTAAATTTCTCAGGTACCGGCCCTATTTCTTTCCACTCTCTTTGTAATCGCTTTAGGGTATCGGCTGTTTTATTCCACTCGGAACTTTCCTGCACCGCCTCTGCCTGCTGCACTAATTCCTTCTTTTTATTGAGGTTCCCCTCGCGCATAGCATCCAGGCGTTTGAAAAACTCATGCTTGTTAGCGAAAAATTGCTTAAAATTTGCCCAAAATGCTTTGTTAATAGTCTTGGCATCTTCCCTTGGCACCTGCCCGATTCCTTCCCATTCTTTTTGTATGGCCAGCAATTCCTTAGTTTTAGTATTCCACTCTTTAATTTTATCTGAATCAAAACTCAGAAAATCGGTCATTTTTTCAATGATTGAATTTTTCTTGACTAAATTTTCCTGATGTGTTCCTTTTAGTTGATCCAGGTAGCCTTTTCTTTTCTCATAAACGGCATCAGATGCTGACTTAAATCTTTGCCAAAGTGGTTCCTGTTCCTCTTTTGGTACCGGGCCAATGTGTTTATAGTCCTCGTGTAAGTCGTTAAGCTGCTTTACTGCGGAAGGGACATCATTAGAAGCTGCTAGTGCTTCAGCTTTTTCGCATAGCAAAGTTTTAGCTTCTAAATTCTTTCTGCGATCTAATTCTTTAAGTTCGTATAATATACTTCGCTGGTCGTAGTACCTATCGAGCAAAGCATTGTAATTTGCCCATAAAGTTTTTGCTTGTGGCCCCGGCACCTGACCAATTGATTTCCACTCGTTTTGTATCTCTTTAATTACGTTGAGTCCGGTAATAGTTTCTTCACCGTCTACCAACTCACGCAGCTTGTCCAAAAGTGCTTGTTTTGTTTTAAAGTTATCCTCTCTATGCTTCTCCCGCTCTTTGTAGTGTTTTCTTCTTTTATCCCTGAAAAGCTGATAGTTAGCATCAAACCTGTCATTCAGTTCGTCATGCTTCATGGCAAAGTCAGCCTCTTCGCCACCTTCCGCTATAAAGTTCTGTAACGCCTCACTTTTCTCAGCCTCATATATCTCGTCAAATAGCGGTTTAATTTCTTTTATAATGCGGTCGCCTTTTTGAAAATTATCGCTGTGCGAGACCTCTTTAATGGCCTCAACTAATTGCGCTTTGTCAAAATTACTGTAATCCGGCAATTCGTCATCATCTTGAGTATCCTCTTCCTCTTTCTCATCGGTATCGTCTTCCTGTTCGCTCTTATTAGCAGTGGCATCTACCGAAGTTGTATCAGAAGCCTCAGTTTCTTGGCTTTTCGTTTCATCAGTTGCTAAAGGCGTTTCTGCATCCACCTGAACAGCTTCCTTTTGCTCTGTATCAGCCGTATCTTCCTCTTTCTGCTCTTCTTGTAATAGCGGTTGATTGGGCTCTTGCACTGTTGATTCCGCCAAACCTTCATCAACTAAAGTCCGATCATCAGGATTAACCGCATGGTCTGCCACTCCGGCCTCTGCCTCAGTATCATGAGCAGATTCATTTATTGCATTACGCTCCTTCTGAACATTTTCTTGCTCCTGATTCTCATCAGAATTGTTAGAAGTACCTTTTTCTTCACTCATCTTAAATAAATTCTATGGATGTTAACTAATACAATATTAATTAAAAAATACTTAATTCTTTAATCAATTGAGGTTTGGGTCGGATGGATAATTGGCATAAACCTTAAATCGGCCTCCCATTTTCTCCAGAATATCTTTCCAGAGCTTTTCAGGGTTCGTATTAAAAATGTATGATGGATGAACGTCTCTTGCTACAATCCAAGTGTTAGCATCTAATTCTTGCTGTAATTGAAATTCTGACCAACCGCTGTAACCTACAAAAAATCTAATTTTCTCCTTCTCAATGCTATCGGATTGCATCAAAGTAATTAATAGCTCAAAATTACCACCCCAGTACAAGACCTTCTTTAATGGCCTGACCACCTTCATAAAGTGCATCAATATTATGTATAAAATGAAGGGTATTTTGCTGTACCGGACCCCCTACGTATAAGTTTGTTGTGAAGCTACCTATTTCATCCAGCACCTCATCTACCTTGAGCATTGATAATTTATTGAGTACAAAACCGAAAGATCCTTCCTCATTATGCTCGCAAAGCAGTATAACTGTCCTGTCAAAGTTATTGTCAGGCAATAAGGGTTCTGATATCAGCAGATCGCCCTTTATGGGTTGGTCAATATTTTTAAATTCAAAAAACTCCATTAATGCAGTGCCGGCTTCAAGGGAAGCGTTTGTAATATTTTTGCTTCGGCTTCACTCATTTGCTCTAATCTATTATATACTTTTTCTTTTTCAAAATATTGTAGCGCCATATCTACAAAAATTTCTCCATGCTTAGCTTCTGAAGCCCAGAGCGCACGATAAAATTGCTTCAATTCGCCTTCTGGTAAAGCCTCATAAATGAGTTTAAACCTTTCTGCCCCTCTGGTTTCTACTAAAGAGGCTAACAACAGCCTGTCCATAAAACGCTCATTTATACCTGATCGGCACAAAGCGATGAGCGAAAGCATATAATTGTCTTTTTCTATTTCATGTGGTAATTGTATGCCCCTTTGCTGCATAATCTTATAAACATCTCTAAAATGCTCAAGTTCTTCCACGGCAGTATCTATCAAACCGGGTATTATTTCCAATCGGTTAGGGAATTTAGCCACAAAGCTCATGGCCATGCTGCTAGCCTTTCTTTCGCAGTTTGCATGGTCTTGCAAAAATGTATCAAAATCGCTCATTACTGTATTAACCCACTCCTGACTGCTTTTACACTTTAAATCAATTCTTTGCTTCATAATAACCCGCTTATTTCACTCCAATATATTGTAATGATTGGAAAACAATAATACTTTTATGTGTTTATGGATACAAAGAAATAGAGATAAAAATTTATGGAGAAGCCTATTGCCGATATCAGAAAAGAATACACGAAGGCATCGCTTTTGGCAGACGAAGTCGCTGAAAATCCTATTGAACAATTCAGAAAATGGTTTGATGAAGCTACTTCTTCTGATGTTTTAGAACCTAACGCCATGAATTTGGCTACTGCTGATGGGCAAAAGATATCATCGAGGATTGTACTCTTGAAAGATATTGATGACGATGGCCTAATATTTTACACCAATTATGAGAGTAATAAGGGGAAGCAAATGGCGGATAATCCGGTTGTTGCACTCAACTTTTTTTGGCCTGAGCTAGAGCGGCAGGTAAGGTTTGAGGGTACGGTGGAAAAAGTGAATGAAGAAAGAAGCCTCGCTTACTTCCACAGCCGACCCAGAAGTAGCCAGATTGGTGCATGGGTGTCTCCGCAAAGTCAGGTAATTGAGGCACGTGATTTTCTTGAAAAGCGGGTAGAAAGTTTTGACAAAAAGTTTGCAGGTAAAGATATTCCCAAACCGGAACACTGGGGCGGATACAAGGTAAGACCTAACTTGATTGAATTTTGGCAAGGCCGACCAAGCAGGCTGCACGATCGCTTGGTCTACAACCTACATTCAACCAATAAATGGAAGATTGAAAGATTATCGCCTTGAACAAATCAGTATACTTTGAGCGATATGCCACACCACAACGATATATCGAAGAACCTATACGGAGCGATTGTAAATTGAGCGTTGTTATTCCGGTATTTAATGAACCTGATTTACTGCTCAGCTTGCAATCATTATATAAATGTAACAAGCCAAAAGCTACGGTTGAAATTATTTTGGTGGTAAACCATGCAGAAGATTCCCCAAGGGACATAATAAATCAGAATGACAAAACGGTAGCAGAAATTACTTCATTTACAGAGCGCCAGACTCCTATCTGGCTCAGCACGCACGTGATTAAAGCGTACCATTTACCCAAGAAAAAAGCGGGTGTTGGCCTGGCACGAAAAATAGGGATGGATGAAGCTGCATTCCGATTTCATAGTATTAATACCGATGGCATAATTATCTGCTTCGATGCCGACAGTCTATGCCAAGCAAATTACTTAACGGCTATTGAAGAATCGTTCTTTCAGCACTATAATGTTAATGGTGCTTCTATCCATTTCGAGCATCCACTCTACTTTGAAAGTGGTGCGTTAAATTGGCCAATTATACATTATGAACTGCACCTGAGATACTACATACAGGCACTAGCTTTTGCAGGTTATCCGCATGCCTTTCACACCATAGGTTCAAGCATGGCCGTGCTTGCTTCTACCTATCAAAAACAGGGCGGTATGAATACCAGAAAAGCAGGCGAAGATTTCTACTTTCTACACAAAATAATACCGCTTGGACAATATATTAACATTACAAATACGGTGGTTACACCTTCCGCCCGTGAATCGGACAGGGTTCCTTTTGGAACGGGGATAGCTATTAAATTGCACAATAGAGAAGATAAATTACTTGGGTTCACTTATAATTTTAACATTTTTATAGTGTTAAAGACATTTTTTGATGGACTTGACCGGAATGAATTAAACAAGAGCAGCCCAAAGGAGATAATTCAGTTTTTACACGATTCAAAACTCAAAAATGAGTACGAGAATTTAGCTGCTCAAGCCACAAATAATACGATTTTTAAAGCACGTTTTTTTCAGTGGTTTAATGGTTTTAAAGTGCTGAAATGTGTGCATTATCTAAGAGATAATTACTACGCTGAACCGAAATAATCAGCACAGTGTAACTAAACTTATGGATGCCTAAATTTTAAGCTCGAATCTCAATATTTGTATAGTGAATTGGATCAACTAATATACTTAAGACATTTGGAAAAAAAGTAAAAAATACTTGTAGTTGTTTTTAAGATTGCATACCTTATTAGTTCATAATCAAAACCTACTTTGAATACTATGAAAAAACTAACTAAACACATTCTCAACCTTCTATTAAGCATAGCGATAATTTCTTGCAGCGAAGAAATAGAAATACAACAAGAAAATTTAATAGATGATGATTTTATTATGCATGAATTATCAATTCGGAATATTGAATTAGTATCAAAAGAGGACAATAGTCTGTTAATGAAAGGTGTTTTTTACAATAGGACTAATCATAGCATAGAAGAACGCTTTTATACTATTGAATATAAAAACGATCGTTTAATAAAAATTACATCTGATGATCAGAAAACTATTAAGTTTAATTCAGAAGACAGCAAAATTATTAAAACAACAAATAATCTTGAAAATTCTGATTTTTCAGATCTGTATCTAATGATATACTATACAAATTCTTCAAAGAATTCTTCACTAATAAATAAACGATTCTTTGCCAGTTGTGAACATACTGCTGTTTCGGTGAGGGAGAGAAGATCCGTTTCTGAGGAAAAAGTACAGAATATGATTGATAAATATGTTGCAGAGCATGACGATTGCAAACAATCTGGAGGAGTTGACTCTGCTTGTGTTCTTGGTGATTTTGGCTGTATTTCTGTAGGTGGAATTGAATGTGAGGAGTCTGATTGCGATGGGCTAATCGTAGACAAATTAATAGTTAATTATGGAAATTTTTATATCGAACACTTCTTCAAGTATACTGATTTACTCTTATTTATTCTTACTGTTTATTTCCTTAGGAATTGTTGTCAACTTCGTTGATGGGAAAAAGAATATAATATTGGCCTTACTTGTAGCGATAATCATACCTCTGTTTGGTCCTATTCTCAGTATAATTTATGCCTTTATAAAAAAATTAATGAAACTGCATAAAAAGTAAGAATTAGTTAGTTCACTTATGGATTTAACTGGATGTATAAGCTCCTTAAATTCTGTTGCTACTGATTGCAGTTCCGAAAAGCTGGGATTGGAATTCAGGTGTTTTGAGGCAGGTATCAAGTTTACATGAATATGGCAAGCATCATAAAATAACCATTCAAATCCTTTAGACCTAGGTATCGGTCCACCGTGAAACCTTCTGCATAGTCTACACCAATAATTTGCCCGAAATCAAGTGCGCGTGCTTCTATCATTTTGAGAAATTTAGGATCGGATATATATGTTTCAGGTTCATTGCCATCGGCTTTGTGAAACTGAGATCTGAATGCTAGAATCGCCTTCATTTTAACATCCCAATAATCACTCACATCCAGCACAAAATCCGGAGTAATGGGTATGCTTTGAATGTAATGAAGCAGTACTCTTGGTCTCCATTGTTGTTGCAGCTCACCCTGCCCATCTTTTGTCTCAACCTTTTGTAAACCGCTTAGAAAAACGGCAGTTTTAACGAGCTCCGATGCCCTCGCATGATCAGGATGCCGGTCACTTATTGCATTTGCGATTACGATATCCGGCTGGTATTGTCTAATTTTTTCAACTACCCTCAGTTGATGTGCTTCATCATTATCTAAAGAAGGCATCGGCAAAACCAAGATTTTCTCTAATACTCAGACCTAAAATGGCAGCACTTTCGGCCGCCTCTTGCAAGCGTAACTCGGGCGTTCCTCTAGTACCCATTTCACCCTCGGTAAAGTCTATCAAACCTACATTATCTCCTTGTGCTACGTGTTTAGCCAAAGTGCCGGCACAAGATAGTTCTACATCGTCCGGGTGCGCTGCAAATGCGAGTATGTTGAGCTTCATGTTGTATTTATTAATTTTTGTAAGTGGCGGAAAAAAGAAAAGTGCGATTAGTGAACCGCACTTTATCTTTAAAAAAAAGTAATTATCGCATTTTTAATTTCTTTCAGAGGCTGTCACAGGCGCTTCCACTTCCTCATGGCTTTCCATATCCGCCAAAAATCGCTCAGCATCTAAAGCCGCCATACAACCCGTACCGGCCGCGGTAACTGCCTGTCGGTACACAAAATCCTGCGCATCGCCTGAGGCAAACACTCCATCGATATTAGTTTTTGAAGTACCCGGCTTGGTAATAATATAACCGGCTTCATTTGTGTCCAGGAAATCAGTAAAAATATCTGTATTCGGTTTGTGGCCAATTGCTACAAAGAATCCTGTGGCCTTTATCTCAGACTTTTCGCCTGTTATGTTATTCACCACACGCACACCTTCCACCTCATCCTTCCCTAGTACCTCTTCGGTTTCAGTATTCCAGAGAACTTCAATATTCGAAGCATTCAGCATGCGTTTTTGCATTATTTGTGAGGCACGCATTTCGTCTCTTCGCACTAACACTGTTACTTTGCTACATAGCTTAGAAAGATAAGTGGCTTCTTCAGCGGCAGTGTCTCCTGCGCCAACAACTACCACATCCTGACCTTTGTAAAAGAAGCCATCGCAAACTGCACAGGCCGAAACGCCCATACCATTTAACCTCTGCTCTGATTCCAGCCCTAACCATTTAGCAGATGCACCGGTGGAAATAATTACTGCCTCAGCCGTAATTTCATGCTTATCGTCAATAGTAACTTTGTGGGGGTAACTGCTGAAGTCAACAGCCGTAGCCATGCCGTATCTAATATCTGTTCCGAAACGTTCCGCCTGCTTCTGAAAATCTACCATCATTTGAGGTCCATTAATGCCATCAGGATAGCCAGGATAATTTTCTACATCGTTGGTGATGGTTAGCTGACCGCCCGGTTGCCCACCTTGGTATAAAATAGGCTTTAAGCCTGCTCTGGAGGCATAAATTGCCGCGGTATAACCTGCCGGCCCAGATCCTATTATTAGTATGTTTACTTTTTCCTCAGTCATATTGCAAGTATTTATATTAAAGTACGGCTGAAATTTTTTTTCAGATACAAAATTAGGTATAAAAATAAAAAAAGGTCTGCAATGAGACCTTTTAAAAATAGAATTTAATATGGTTTTAGCCTAAATAAGGCTTTAGGGCTTTACTTCTTGAAGTGTGACGTAATCTCCTAATGGCTTTTTCTTTGATTTGCCTAACTCGCTCTCTGGTCAGTGAGAATTTCTCACCGATTTCTTCCAGCGTCATGGAATGCTCACCGTTTAGGCCAAAATAAAGTGTAATCACATCTGCCTCTCTTTGGGTTAAGGTTGAAAGCGCTCTTTGAACTTCCCTTCTTAAGGAGTCATTCATTAGCTCATCGTCAGGCGACTCATCACCATCATTTTCCAGCACATCGAGCAAACTATTTTCCTCACCTTGTACAAAAGGCGCATCCATAGATACATGACGGCCGGAAATTTTCATGGTATCAACTACTTCATTGGTTGTTACCTCTAGAACTTCAGCCAACTCATCAGGTGATGGCTCTCTCTCAAACTTTTGCTCCAAGGCAGAGAAGGTTTTTGATATCTTATTTAAAGATCCTACTCTGTTTAATGGAAGACGAACAATACGCGATTGTTCCGCCAATGCTTGCAATATGGATTGTCTGATCCACCATACGGCATAAGAAATGAATTTAAAACCCCTTGTTTCGTCAAAACGTTGCGCAGCTTTAATTAGGCCTAAATTGCCCTCATTAATCAAGTCTCCTAAGGATAAACCTTGATTCTGATATTGTTTGGCTACTGAAACTACGAAACGAAGGTTGGCTTTCGTTAATTTTTCAAGTGCAAGTTGATCACCTTGTTTGATGCGAACCGCTAAATCTACTTCTTCATCGGGTGTTAACAAATCTACCTTACCAATTTCCTGTAAATACTTGTCGAGCGATTGACTCTCCCGATTGGTGATTTGCTTGCTAATCTTGAGCTGTCTCATTAATTATATTTAGTTTTACTTATAATTTGAAGTTAAACAACAACGCCAAACAACCTGATAGTTCCTTGGCATTGTGGTTAAATTAAGCATTAAAAATAGAAAAATTTACTTTTATTCCGATTTTTCCGGCTTTGGTAATAATACTTTTCTTGATAACCTTAGTTTTCCGGTCTTTTTATCAATGTCGATAAGCTTTACTTGCAGCTCCTCGCCCACTTCTAAAACACCGTCCATGCTCTCTACTTTCTCATGCTTTATTTCAGAAATGTGGAGTAAACCGTCTTTACCGGGCATAATTTCCACAAAAGCACCATAAGGCTGAACAGCCTTTACTTTACCTTCATAAATTTCACCCACTTCAGGTTTGGCTACAATGCCTTTAATCCATTTAACGGCAGCATCTAAAGAATCTTTATTTACAGCAAAGACATTTATTTTACCGCCCTTATCAGTTTCTTCAATTACAACAGTAGCTCCGGTAGTCTTCTGTATTTCCTGAACAACTTTTCCGCCAGGGCCAATTACAGCACCTATCATTTCTCTGTCAATTTCAATATTAACAACTCTTGGCGCAGTAGGTTTAAAGTCCTCACGAGGAGCAGCTAAGGTTTTAAGCATTTCGCGTTAATATATGCAACCTGCCTTCTTTTGCCTGATTAAGTGCTTCCATTAATAATTCCGGTGACAATCCGTCCACCTTAATATCCATCTGGCAAGCAGTAATACCTTTCTCTGAGCCGGTTACTTTAAAATCCATGTCACCAATATGATCCTCATCACCTAATATATCAGATAGAATCGCATATTTACCGGTCTCAGCATCGGAAATTAATCCCATGGCAATACCCGATACTGGCGCCTTAATAGGAATACCTGCATCCATTAAACCTAAAATACCGGCACAAACAGTGGCCATTGACGAGGAACCGTTGGACTCTAAAATATCTGATACTATTCTAATAGTATAAGGTAAATCTTCCGGATTAGGTAACACTTGCCTAATGGCTCTCATGGCTAAGTTACCATGTCCAACTTCTCTTCTACCCGGCCCTCTGTTGGGCCTAACTTCACCCGTTGAAAACCCTGGGAAGTTGTAATGTAAAATAAATTTATTGTAACCTGAGTTCATTGCACCGTCAATCATTTGCTCATCAAGCTTAGTACCAAGCGTAATGGTGGTTAACGATTGCGTTTCGCCTCTGGTAAAAAGTGCTGAGCCGTGTGCTGAAGGCAAGTAATCTACTTCACTCCAAATAGGTCTTATTTCATCCAGTTTTCTTCCATCCAGTCTGCTTCTTGTTTCAAGTGTAGCATTTCTAATGGCTTTTTTCTGTGCAGCTCTTAAATATTTTTTAGCTAAGGTTAAGCTGATTTCGTGCTCTTCCGGTAGATTATCAAAGTAATTCTTAGTAATTTCTCCTAATAGCTCTGCTCTTTTAGCTTTATCGGCCAGGCCTTGTTTTGCCACCTCAAAATACTTTGGATAGTAAGTATCAACCAACTCTTTTTCCAAAGCTTCATCATCCGCTTCTTCATGCTCGTAAGTCCTTTTTTCTTTCAAGCCGAAAGCTTCTGCTAGAGCAATTTGCGCTGCGCACTGCTCTTTAATAGTATGGTGAGCAAAGTTAATGGCTTCAACCATATCTGCTTCAGAAATTTCTTTCATCTCCCCTTCTACCATCATAATGTTATCGGCAGTGGCAGCAATAATCATGTCAAGGTCTGACTGGCTCATTTGCTCAGGCGTTGGGTTGATGATCATGTTACCATCTACTCTACCCACCCTTACTTCAGATATTGGCCCTGCAAAAGGGATGTCCGATAGTGTGATAGCGGCAGAAGCTGCTAGTGCTGCTAACGCATCCGGAAGCGCTTCGGCATCAGCGGAAATCAGCTGAATCATTACTTGCGTATCCGCATGGTAATCGCTTGGGAATAACGGACGAAGTGCTCTATCCACTAACCTACAAACCAAAATTTCGTGGTCTGAAAGCCTTCCTTCTCTTTTTAAGAAGCCACCGGGAATTTTTCCTGCAGCGGCAAATTTTTCCTGATAATCCACTGAAAGTGGAAGAAAGTCAACACCTTCTTTAGCTGTTTGTGATGAAACCACTGTTGCTAATAACATGGTATTACCCATGCGCACTACAACAGATCCGTCAGCTTGTTTTGCTAACTTGCCCGTTTCCAGCGTGATTTGCCTACCATCGGGCAGGTTTATAGTTTGATTAAATGCTTTTGGTATAGCCATAAAATTTTTCTTTACTGTTTTCTCGATTTATTTATTTGCCGCATTTGCTATACACTTCTTTGATCAAAGAAGTATGTAATGGGATATGATAATTGAAAATAGAAAAAGGGAATCGTCAGATTCCCTTCAAATAATCTTTTCTAAAATTACTTTCTTAATTTTAATTCAGCGATTATTGCTCTGTACCGATCAATCTCCCGTTTGTAGAGGTAATCTAATAAACGCCTTCTTTTTCCTACTAACTTCAAAAGGCCTGCTCTTGATGAGTGGTCTTTTTTGTTAACCTTTAAATGCTCTGTTAAATGATTTATCCGGTAGGTGAAAAGCGCTATCTGTGATTCTGCTGAACCAGTGTCCTTTTCTGCTTTTGACCGACCATGATTTTTGAACAGCTCTTGTTTTTTCTCTGTGCTTAAATACATAGTTAGCTAATTAATTTTTTAAAACAGCTGCAAATATAGGTATTTAATTTGATCTAATAAAACCGGCTACTTTTTTTTCTTAGAAAAGAACTGCTTTACCTTTTCCAATATAATTAGGTAATTATCTTGCTCTAGTAAGCGGGAGTCATTTTGGGCTTGCTTTAAAAAATACAAACCAAAGGGGAATAGTAAGAAATTGGATGACCACACCGCCCAAAAGGTACTGATCTCACCTGCCCTGCCTAATTTAACACCCGTGGTATTGAGAATGTATGAGATGATAAAGAAAATAATAGAAACCAATACAGGAAAGCCCAAACCACCTTTTTTAATGATTGCGCCCAAAGGAGCTCCTATTAAAAACATAACAATGCAGGCTACTGCCTGCGAAAGCTTCGATTTGGCTTCAATGCTATATACATTCGATTCAAACTCTCTTCTTTCTATTCTTCTGTTTTCTCCTTGCAAGCGGTTTTTGGCAAATCTGGCCTTATCAATCACATTAAACTGAGCGCCTTTGTTTCTTACCTTAAAAATGCTGTCGATATGCGATAATAGTAATGAATC
Organism: uncultured Cytophagales bacterium; assembly: GCA_963832285.1. GTDB lineage: Bacteria > Bacteroidota > Bacteroidia > Cytophagales > Cyclobacteriaceae > Marivirga. Next base: position 827,245 of record CAWHTP010000008.1, on the reverse strand, counting down.
GTATACTAAAACATCTTCCGGTTTTTGGGGTTTTTCTCTCTCAGCTTTAGTCATATGTTTATTAACACCTGAATCGAGTCTAATTTCTTTAGTTAGTGTTAAAACGGCCGATTCATCATATTTCAGTTCTTCGCGCTCAATATCCAACAAGTCAGAAGATTCGACAATTTTAGTAGCATCATTCGCTTTCATCTTTTTCTTTTTGCTAACAGATGCCGTTTTGTTCACTTTATTCTGTGGTATTTCTTTATTCAATATAACTGTTGAGTCTGTAAGTGCTTTAATACTATCTTTTTCCGCTTTCATCTTATCATACCTGTACGCTGAAGGCGGTTTAACAGCTTCTGCGTCACTTAAATGTATGTTAAAGAAGCGCGGCACATACCTGAAAACATTTCGCTTCGATTCCATCACATCAGTTTGCATGGAATCTACATCATGCCGGAGCTGGCGCTCATTCTTCATTAGCCTGTTGGAAGAGAACAGTTCCTTATCGGTACGCTCCATTTCAAAAGATGCCAACGAAAATACTACCTTATTATGGTAAAATTCATTTCGTACAAATGTAGCAGCCTTGTCTTTATTGGGTGCATTGGTCTCTTCAGTATAACTCTTGCCCCTAAACAGCTCCATTACCAAATACTTATCTCCCAGTATGGTGTACATCAAGGCTGAATCGGCCAAAATTATTTCATTATTACCTTTACCTTTTGAATGGTTATAGATAATTAATTCACCTAAAGATTTATCATCGTCAAACTTTTTATTGGCTTTAATGCTATAACCCGGAATGCCTCCGTAGAAAGCGCCTTCTTTTATATCTATAGAAGGTTTTGTTTGCTTAATATCATATAGCAGGCTAAAGGCGTTTAGGTTTGCTTTCGGCACTATGATGTTATTTGAAAAATAAACGAATACCGTTAAGCAGGACACAAATACAAAAAGTGGACGCATAGCTCTTAGCAGAGAAATACCTGAACTTTTGATAGCAGTAAGTTCAAAATGCTCTCCTAAATTGCCGAAAGTCATTAAGGAGGAGAGCAAAACAGCCAACGGAAATGCAATGGGTGTCATGTTTATACTAAAATACATGATAAGCTCCGCAAAAACCTCGGTTCCCAAATCTTTGCCGATAAAATCATCAAAATATTTTAACATATACTGTGTAAGCAGTATAAATACTACCACAAAGAATGTAATTAAAAACGGTCCTATAAAAGACCTTAAAATGAGCTTATCTAATTTTTTCATGAATTGCTTTCCAGAAATGCATTTGCTTTAAAAATGCTATTTGAAACTGCACTGCAAAGAAACAAGAATTATGCTAAACTTAGTAATATCAGGATATTTCTAAAAGTAAATAGTGAGCTACCTAATTATTAAATCGAATTCAGCATTTACTAAGTGATTTACGTTTGCAACTCCATTGCATTTAATTAACTTTGCAGGCTATGAAGTACAGTGTGCTAAAAAATATCCTTAAAAAGCATAAGCTTAGAATTACGGATGGCCGGATAGATATTCTCAACTTTTTTAATGAAAGGTCGAAAGCATTATCATTTAAAGATTTGGAGGAGCAGTTTCCGGAATACGACAGGGTAACGATGTACCGAACATTAAATGCTTTTACCGACAATGGTATTTTACACAAGATACCTGACGACAGCGGTTTTGCTACCTATGGACTGTGCCCCATTACTTGTACTGAAGATGAGCATGTGCATAATCATATTCACTTCAAGTGTTTTCAATGTGGTGGAATTGAGTGCCTTGACAAAGAATTACCGACCATCAGCCTCGATGGCTACCATATTTCAGAGGCTAACATGATATTAAATGGCACCTGTAGCACCTGTCTTCTGGCTTCATAAATGCGCATTATTTTATTTACTATCTTATTGCTTAGTACCCAACTAGTTGCTGCCCAGCAAAATTGTAAGAACTCGGTAAGTGGGCAGATACGGGATATAGAAACGAAGGAACCTATACCTTTCTCTAATGTAAAACTGTTGAATTCCACCAAGGGTGCTATTGCAAATGAGGCAGGCGAATTTGTTATTAACAACATCTGTCCCGATGAATTCGATCTCCAGATATCGCACATAGGGTATAAAACTGCTATCCACCACCACGATTTATACCATTCCGATCCTACCATATTTTTAGCATCTGATGATAAACTGTTGGAAAGTGTAGTGGTGGAAGGCAATTACAATCAGACGAATCTGGAATCGCTGAGTTTTTCAAAGATGGACAAGGCTGAATTGAGCAATGAGCAGTCGCTGAGCTTTGGTGAATTAGCAAGCAAAATTTCTGGCGTTAATATGCTCAGCACCGGTCAGAATATAATGAAACCTATTATTCATGGTTTGCATAGTAACAGGGTACTAATAATTAACAATGGTGTGCGGCATGAGTTCCAGAACTGGGGTGCCGAGCATGCTCCTGAGATTGACCCTAGCCTGGCAGGCTCATTACAGGTAGTGAAAGGCGCGGCCACTGTGAGGTATGGATCTGATGCACTGGGTGGCGTTATTCTTATTGATCCGCCCAAAGTAGAGATGTCATCAGGGCTTAAAGCTGAGCTTGCCCTAACCGGCAACACCAACGGAAGAGCTGCCGATGGCACTGCGAACATAAGCCAAGGTTGGAAAAACTGGGTAGTTTCGGCACAAGCATCGGTAACCAATCAGGGCGATTTGCAAGCACCAACATATAAACTAACCAATACCGGGAAGAAGGAACAGAGCTATGCAGTGTCAATTCGGTACCATAAAAATCGTTTTGATCTGGAAGGATATTACAGTCATTTTTATCAGAACCTTGGCATTTTAAGAGGCTCTGTTAACGGGAATTTGGATGATTTAGCGGTAGCCATGGAAAGCGAAGTGCCGCAAGGCACTAAAGATTTTTCCTACATCATCAACAGTCCACGCCAAGAGGTGACGCACGATTTAGCCAAGCTAAATGCCACCTATCAATTAGATGATCAGAACTTTGCGCTGCAATATGCTTATCAGCAAAATAACCGGCAGGAGTTTGATGTAAGGCGTGGCTCCAATATTGACATCCCCTCCATAGACCTGGAACTAAGCTCACACAGTGCTGATTTTGATTGGAACCATGTGGCAATAGGGCCTGTGAGTGGCAAGGTTGGTGTGCAGTGGTCGTATCTACAAAATGTGAACATTTTTGGCACCAACACAGTGCAATTTATTCCGAATTATAACACCAATAACATAGGTATTTTTGCCATAGAGCAATTGGAACAAGGAAATATTACTTATGAGCTTGGCCTTCGATATGATTATCAAAATAATTCAGTGGCCGGCAGAACACCGGAAAATAACGTTTTCCGAACAAAATACAATTTTAATCAATTGACCGGATCAGCAGGGATAAAGGTAAAACTAGCTGATCATAGCTTTTACAGATCAAATGTAGGCATGGCCTGGCGGCCACCAAACATCGCAGAATTATATAGCTATGGTAAGCATCAGGCCATAATTGAGTTCGGACTATTGCGCTATGATGTTGATGATAGTAACAACATTGAAGCCAATGAAGTGCGCACCTTGAAGGACAAAAACGTTAGCTCAGAAAAAGGATTTAAATGGATAAATTCCTTTGAACAACACTTCAAAAACTTTCAGTGGGATGCCACGGCTTACTTCAACTTTATTGATAACTTTATATATACCAGGCCTGCGGGAATAACCAATACTGTGAGAGGTGCCTTCCCATTTTTTATATACCAACAAACTAACGCTCTATTGGCCGGGCTGGATGTGGGCTACAATTATAATTTTAAAAAAAACTGGAATACGCAGGGAAATCTTAGCTATGTTTGGGCCAAGGATGTTCTGAATAATGAGAATTTCGTGGGGATGCCGCCTGCCAGTATAGATGTTGCGATTAGTTATAATAAACGCCCTTCTTTTTTGAAGGAATCGAAACTGGAACTTGGATTAGAATACACTGCTATGTATTGGCAGGCCCCAAGAGTAATAAGCACTGCCCAAATTAAAGAAGCGCAGGAAGATGGTATAAATATCTTTGAATCTGATGATGCTGTTTTCGATTTTATGGCGGCTCCTGACGGTTTCTTTCTACCCAGCGTTTCATGGTCTGCCAGCTTGAGCCGCTTGAGCTGGAACATACAGATAAATAACCTACTGGATACCGAGTACAGGTCATATACTAACACTTTGAGGTACTTTGCCGATGAAGCAGGACGCAATTTCCGGCTGACAATCCGATACAAAATATTTTAGCATTATTTTGAACTATTGTTGCTTCTCAACTATTTATGCAATAATATTGCATAAGTTTAAATTTTAAATAGAAGCAAATGTATTTATTATCAAAAAAATTCAACCTATGCTATGTACTAATTGCAGCAATGCTTTTTAGTGCTTGTGACGATGCCGAGACTCCCGAAGCCGAAAACGAGGAGGAAATAATCACAGATGTAACTTTAACCTTTACTCCGGAAGGTGGTGGAACAGCTATTACAGCTACCGCAAAAGATGCTGACGGTGAAGGTCCCGGAAGCCTTGCAGTAGTTAAAGATATTGAGTTGGCGGCCAATACCACTTATACGCTCACGCTGGATCTGCAAAATTCGATAGAAATGGAGTCAATTACTGAGGAAATTGAAAAAGAAGATGATGAGCATATGTTCTTTTTTGGATTTACGAACGGCTTATTTTCTGACCCAACAGGTACGGGAAATATAGGAGCGGGCAACCGTGATAAACCTTTAAATTACGAAGACGATGACGCAGCTGGCAACCCATTAGGTTTAGAAACAAAGTGGACAACCGGAGATGCCGCTACCGGTACTTTCAGAGTGATTTTAAAGCATCAGCCTGATTTGAAAACAACCACCTCAGATTCTACCATTGGAGGAAGCGATGTAGATATCAGTTGGGATATTGAGATTCAGTAGATCTTTAGTTATTGCTAATATATTATTAGGTAAAAAAGGCTCGGTTGGAAAACCGGGCTTTTTTTTTGTGACAAGCTGAGCAGGTTTAAGAAGTATTGTTTATTGCGCAGGCGTGAGCGTACGAAATATTCAGAATATGCTTTAGATGTGAAGGGCCGTCTGCTTACCGTATTTCTCGACTACACTAGTCCAAATAAAAGTTCTACCATTTGCATTCTTTACTTATTTTTATTTTTGGAGAGCTATAATTTGTTCATTTGCTCTTTAGTAGAAACAATTTCCCAAGGTCTATATTTACAAGTATATCCCTTCGTTGAATAAATATTATGGCTTTCCAGTCGAGTAGCCATTTCGGAAGTATAACCAATATAGATTTTCTTATGATTGGGGCTGTATAGTGCCTAAACAGTAAACATAAATAAAAAAGCAGTCAACAAGACTGCTTTTTTGTAGTAACGAGGAGTCAGCTTACCAGCTGAAACTGCCGTCCGCTAGCCAGCGGATAAGAATTCTGTGCTCATTATAAAAATATAAAATAGAAGCAGTAAGTCCGTCTACTTCTTATAAGTAGCGAGGAGCAGATTCGAACTGCCGGCCTCAGGGTTATGAATCCTGTGCTCTAACCAACTGAGCTACCTCGCCATTTAATTTAACAAGCAATATTTTAAGTAGCAGTTCTTTTAACTGCCGTCCCTGTGCGCTAATACTGACGCTTTCGGTCAGCATCATGACAAGCTATGCTTCGTCAATAACCAACTGAGCCTGCCTGCCGGCAAAGGCAGGCTACCTCGCCATTTAATCTAACAAGCAATATTTTAATTAGCAGTTCTTTTAACTGCCGTCCCTGTGCGCTAATACTGACGCTTTCGGTCAGCATCGTGACTAGCTATGCTTTATTATCAACAATCAACGTCCCTTTACACAGAAAGCTAACCTTCATTTTATGCCACACAGCACAATTTACCAGCCCTCCGTCTAAATTGGAGTGCAAACATAATACTTTCTCAATTCAAATAACAAATAAAAAACAGAAAGAATTTAATTGCTATAATTCAATATTAATGATAAATTGATCACGTTATGAAAGTAACATTTAAGGTTTGAAAAAATCAGCTAGGGTTAAAATAAAAACTATTTGCACCCATAACAGTATAAGCCCTTTAACTTGAATGAAATAAATGGATTGTACAATACAAATGAAAAGCTATGAAACGATTTGAAGGAGATTTTGAAACAAAAGCATCGAAAAAAATGCTCTACCCTTACATAAGTACAGCCAGTGGTTTATCGCAATGGTTTGCCGATGATGTTAATATCAATGAAGACAAAGAGTATAACTTTATATATGATGATGAGGATCATAGAGCTAAAATGACTTCACACCGCGTAAATCAGTTTGTAAAATTTGAGTTTATTCAAGAAGGTGATGATGACGATCCTTCTTTTGTGGAGATACATTTGGACGAGAATGAAATAACCCAATCGGTATATATTAAAGTGATTGACTATTCAGATTATGAAGATGACCAAGAGCAGTTTGAGCTTTGGCAGGATTTAGTCGGTAGCCTTAAGGAGATTTTAGGAGGATAATTGTTTTTGGTGCACGGCAACCACATTAGTAGCTGCTGCTGTGGCAGTGCTCCATGCGGCCTGAAAATTATAGCCGCCTGTTATACCATCAATATCAAGCACCTCCCCTGTAAAATATAATCCGGAAATCACTTTACTTTCCATAGAGCTGCTATTTACTTCTTCCAGATTGATTCCTCCGCTGGTAACAAATTCCTCCTTAAAGGTAGTTTTGCCTCGTACTTTAAGGGGCATTCTGAAGAGAAGCTCTAACATTTTAAAGATCGATTTCTTGCCTAGGTCATTGTAAATTGCTACTTCTTGCACCCCAGCTCGCGTCATAAGCTCTTCCCACAATCTTTGAGGTAAATCGAACAGCGGGTTGTTTAGTACTTTGCGCTTAGGGTGCAATACGCTGTAAGCAGTTATTTCATCAATTATAAATTGTTCCGTTACATCACCCAGCCAACTCACCATAACATCGAACTCATAAGTTTTTGCATGCAATAAACGCGAGCCCCAAGCTGAAAGCTTTAAAACTGCTGGCCCACTCAAACCCCAATGGGTTATTAAAAGCGGACCCGAATAGCCAAGCTTCTCTCCCATTATTTGCACTTTAGCATTAGGTACTGAAAGACCTTGGAGGTGATCCAAACCATCAACAGGGATATTAAAGGTAAATAGACTTGGCACTGGCGGATTTACTGCGTGCCCTAGTACTTTCAACCAATTAAACTGACTGGCTTTAGGATATCCTCCTGTTGCCACCACAACCTTTTGTGCCTTAATAATATTACTATTTTTATCGGCAATTAATTGAAAACCACCTGATGCATTCAAAATTTCACTTACTCCAAATGATGTTATTAGCGCTACTCCTTTATCTAGACTATGTGCTATTAATACGTCAATAACAGATTGGGAATTGTTGGAGGTAGGAAACATTCTCCCATCTGCTTCAACTTTTGTGGTAACGCCCCTTTCTTCGAACCATTTCACAGTATCAGCAACTGTAAACTGCTGAAAAACCTTTTTCAAAAAGTTCTTCCCATTTGGGTAATGCTTTACAAGCTCACTATTATAGGTTGCGTAATGGGTCAGATTACATCTTCCACCTCCCGAAATTTTAACTTTAGCCAATGTTTTAGAGGTTTTCTCGATGATGCAGACTCTCAAGTCAGGCTTTAGGGCTATTATTTCACAGGCACAAAAAAAGCCTGAAGCACCACCGCCAATAATAGCCACATCGTAAACAGCGTTATTCATATAGTTACAAATAAAATTGCGTTAGGTATTTGCTAAATAGGTATAATTTTTGAATTAAATTTACCGTATCGATTATTACAATACTTTTTAAATCAAGTCATGTCTAAAAAATCAATCATTATTCTGTCAGCTACGCTGCTCCTTCTTTTAGCAAATGTACCAATGTTTTCACAAATTAATAGTGAAGGCTCCATGGTTCAATATTACAAACAAGCGCAGGAATTCATGGAAAATAACGATTATGAAGGAGCAAATTTAGCTTTCAGGAAAATATTGAAGCTCGGCACAAAGTTGCCTGCAGAAATGCCCTACCTCTTTGCCGAAACATTATACCAAATAGAACAATACCAGAATAGTAAGAGCTTTTTAGATAAATATTTTGAGATAATGGGTAAAGCAGGCACTTATTATGAACAAGCACAAGTATTGGAGGCCAAACTTGGTAAAAAACTGAACAGAGCTTTTAGTTGCAATTTTTGCGATTACAGTGGCTACCGATTGAAAACTTGTAATGTATGTAAGGGTGAAAAACAGCTCTTGGAGCAATGTCACTATTGTGAAGGGATAGGCAAAGTAGGTTGCTCAATTTGCGCTGGAGATGGCGTTTTGGTTCAATTAGGTGCATTAGGCAATAGAAGTTACAGAACCTGCCACAGGTGTAAAGGAGATGGCGTACACACCTGTACCATTTGTGATGGCGAAAAAGAGTTTTACAACTATTGCAGCAATTGCTTAGGTACGGGCAAAACAGCTACAAGTATTATTTGTGACCATAAACCTCTGGCTCATTCTCACTAAAGGGCATTACCCTTTCCTATTTGACGAGCATCTCTGCCATGTAAACTTTATAATATTCTGTAAATGCCGGAACAGATGCGCTTCCCAACCATGATAAACAGGGCTTGCTGAAAAAGTCTCATGTGGCTCATATAAAATCGGGCAAAATGAAGGAGTATTCTTACCGTGCCTTGCTGACCAGGCAGGTACTTCGAATCTGCCTGCGTCAGGCAGGCTAAAGCCCAGAAAGTACCTGTCAGCCTGTGACTGAGACGAAGTGCCTGAGGCTAAGTGTAAAAAAATTAAAATAGTAATTTCTTGGTGCATATAATACGAGCTTTTATCGTAAGAAAGCATGCACCTAGTAAAAAAATCCAGCAGTAGAAAATGACTAGACCTAAGATTAAGTGTGCTTTTCGAAAGATTAACTTTTTTACAGCATGCCCTAAACAGCTATTTGCAGCATGTGTTTGCATTTACAAACGGAGTATATTGCAACTTTTGTCTAAGGGCAAAAAGCAATTATTTTTTAATGACTTTTTTTGGATGCCAATAACCCAACATTGCGACCTTATTAAGATGCGTGCTTGAGCATTAAAGATACTGCTCAAAATTAGGGAGGCTCTCAGGTGGACCGTATAAATATTCTGCGATAGGTGCTGCTGGTCATGTTTAATTTCTTCGGTAGCAGCGCATGCATTAGCCGCAATATTCCTTGTACAATTCCGCTGCAGCCTCATGGCCTAAATTTTTTGCTTTCTCTATATCCGAACAACCACTTCTCGTTTTATTGAGAAAAATTTTTAAAGCACCTCTGTACATGTAAGCTTCGGCATAATCTTTCTTTAGGCTAATTGCTTTATCGTAAAATTCCATGGCTATATCAACCTCTCCGGCCTTGTGGTTTGCACGTGCCAGTAGTAACGCGGCTTGTGCATTCTGCGGATTTGCTTTAAATGCCTCTTCAAATTGGAAGGCAGCATTAGCATAGTCCTCATTTCGATAGAATTCTTTACCTATACTTAATAAAGCTTTGTCACTTTTAGGATTAATCTTTAATACTTTCTTAAAATCTGCTACGGCCTTATCGTATTGTTCTAACTCTTCGTACGCTCTACCGCGATTGTATAGTACTATTTCGTTAGCTGGTTTTAAATCTAAATACTTAGTATAAACATCAACAGCTTCCTGATATTTACCTTGTTTAAATAAGGCATCTCCTTTATCTATACCCTCTCTATCGTCACAAGCAGCTAAAGTAATACATAAGCCTAAAATGAATAAGATATTCTTCATTATCTAAATTGATGTTAAATGTTTAAGCCTTTTCAAAAGGCTTTTTTTATAAATTGTAAAACTAGTTCAAACTATTTAAAAATGATAGCATTGATTCCCAGTAATCTTCGCTATCCGTAAATTGAGGCCAAAGCGCTTTGGCTCCGTGCTGGCCTGAAGTTATGGGTTTATATTGAGTCAAATTAGTAGTGTCTGGTACATTTGTTAAGAGCTGCTCTAAAACCTTCATTTCTGATTGTGAGGAAGTAGCCCAAATTGGAATGCTGACTTGTTTCAAGAAATCACCAACGTAAGTCTCATCTCCATTGAGGTTACCAAAATACTCTCCGGGTGAAAATACAAATATGCCATCCAGCATCTTTCCACCTTGCTCAGCAGCGAGCCTGCAACTGAGCGCAGCAGAATAGGAACTTCCCATAACATAAATAGCTAAACTATCAGATTTATAACTGCTTTTCAGCAATCCTTGTAAGTATAAAAGGCTTGAGAGCATATCAGTATAGGCATCGAGGTAGCTCGTGCCTTTCATTTTTGCTTTAGCCTCTTTGTGGGTCTCATTTTCAACTTCGTTTATAGCTTTTCCACTTCTTAAATCCACGGCAAGGCATAAGTAATTCAGTCTGTTCAAACGCTGAGCAACTTCGGTAAATTCACCTCTACTGGAGCCTGCCTGATGAAACATGAGGAAAGCTCCCTCGGGACTAGTTAAGGGTTTATAAAGATCAGCCGTAACACGAACAACTTCATTCTCTGATGCAGGTATAACTATGTGCTCAACTGTATTGTAGCGCTGGGCACTACCTTGGCGAGCTATAAACAGACAACACAACATCAATACCATGTATAAGTTATTGCTCATCGTCTGGACATATCAAAGTTTATAGGATATTTAACGTTCCTAAAAGATGTTATTTCTAAGCCACCAGAACCAATATAAAGTTCTGCATCAATTTTTAAAGGAATTTTATTCTTATCATCCGAGAACCAAGCTAGTATAGAATCTTCGCCTTCAAAAACCTTATTCTCCGGCATTACTGGCGATACTTTTATGGCTCTAATGTACCCAATATCTGTTTTTATGGTTTCTCTTCCTATATACCTGACTTTAAGATCGTAAAAAGTATCTTCGAAGAATGCAGGAATAGTAATCACATCTCGCGGTTGCAATTTATCAAAATCTATCGTTCGGAAGAAGGCGAAACCACTTATTAAATCTTTGATTTGCTGAGGGAATTGATAATACATAGGCTCCTTAAAATCCTTATCATTTTTGCCCATACTTTTTACTTCCAGCATCTGAGATTTGTGGTCATAATTTACCACTTCATTTTTTCGGTACTTACCTTCCTTTATAATTCTATAAGCACGGTGCGGATTTAAAGAAGCAGTATCAATATAACCACCCCAATGGTCATCTACCTTGGCAAGCCAATCGATAACGCCTGTGGTTTTGGCCTTCACATCAATTTTATAACTTGGCCTACCGTTTATTCGGAAAGCACTTTTACTGACTTTGAACTCACCTTTGCCAATAGTAAAAAAACCAAAATATATTTTATATTGAATGTGCTCACCAAGCTCGAACGGCTTAGGCCCTATATCGGGAAAATCATCTCCTTGTGTTTCTTTATATAAAGATTTAATCTCTTGCGCTTGTACAGCAAATGTTGAAATTAAGATAACCGTAAGTAGTCCTGCGATTTTTTTCATAAGTAGTAGGAGAACAATTGTAATGCCAAAACAGAGCACCAACGTTTATACTGCAACATTATTTTCTCTAAGTGCTTGGTTCAATGATGTTTTCTTGTCTGTACTTTCTTTCCTTTGTCCTATAATAAGCGCGCAGGGCACTTGGTATTCACCTGCAGGAAATTTCTTGGTAAACGAACCGGGTATTACTACTGATCCGGGGGGCACATACCCTATATATTCTTTCGGTTCATTGCCGGTTATATCAATTATTTTTGAGCTGGCCGTAAGCGTAACATTGGCACCAAGCACGGCTTCTTTACCTATCCTTACACCTTCTACAACTATGCAACGTGAACCGATAAATGCGTTATCTTCAATAATTACGGGGGCTGCTTGAACCGGCTCAAGCACACCACCTATACCTACACCACCACTCAGGTGCACATTTTTACCTATCTGAGCACAACTACCTACCGTTGCCCAAGTATCCACCATAGTTCCACTATCCACGTAAGCACCAATGTTTACATACGAAGGCATCATTACAACACCTGTGTTTACAAAAGAACCATAACGGGCAATAGCATGCGGTACTACCCTAACACCCAGCTTTTCATATCCTTTTTTGAGTTTTATCTTGTCATGAAATTCAAATGGACCTACAGAAATAGACTGCATTTTCTGTAACGGGAAATATAAAATAACCGCCTTTTTAATCCACTCGTTTACCTGCCACTCTCCGTTTGCCAACGGCTCAGCTACTCTTATTTTCCCATGGTCTAGTTCTTCCAATACAGTTTTTACCGCAATCTGAGTATTTTTATCTTTCAGCAATTCTCTATTGTCCCAAGCTCTTTCAATAAATTCTTTAAATTCCATTATCTATTTATAACTTTAAACGGTGGATGGTAAACCAAAAATTTTAATTGCTTCAATACTGAAGCCCGTAGATGATGTGCGCTTATATTATAAGTTTGGGCAATCACTAGCGCAAACAAATAAATATGAAGTTAATATCATAGGCTTTGTTTCAAAAAAGGCATTGACGGATGAAAATATTAAGACATACCCCATCTTTTTCTTTGGCAGACTATCCATTAAACGGGTATTTGCACCAATAAAATTTCTTGTCTACACTATTAAAGTAAAGCCTAAAGTACTGATAGTTAGCACACCTGAATTACTGATAGTTAGCTTGTTATACAAAATTATATTTGGTAGCAAAATCATCTACGATGTGCAAGAAAATTATACCATGAATGTAACGTATGGAACCAATTACCCACCTATAGTTAAACAACTAATTAAAAACGCCATCAGCCTAAGCGAATGGGTCTCCTCTTATTTCATAGACTATTATTTTCTTGCAGAGAAGGTGTACCAGCAGCAACTAAAATTTATTAGAAACAGACCTGCTATCACCATTCTTAATAAAGCCATTAAACCTATTGACTGGCATATTAAGGGAAGTAACTTTATGGATAAGAGCAAAGCGATTAAATTAATCATTAGCGGCACTATTGGGGACACATATGGTACGCTTTCAGGCATTGAATTTTTTCAACAATTTAAGAAGCACTACCGGCAGGCCAGCCTGACAATTATAGGTTATAGTGCAAATAGCTCATTTTTAAGGGAGGTGAAGCACTTGTGTCAATCAGATACTAGTATTAAACTTATTACAGCTAATGTACCAATAAACCATAAGCACATTATTGAGGAGATTAAAAAATCAGATTTAGCACTTATGCCCTATGAGCTCAATGACAACCTGAGCAGCAGAATTCCCACCAAACTATATGAGTATTTAGCTTATGGCGTACCCATGCTTATACCTAATAACGCTCAATGGCTAGAAATACTAAACACCCATAAAGCCGGATTTGCTGTTGATTTTGTAACACCTAACATGGCAGATTGTATTATTAATTTGATCACAATCGACCTTCTACACCACTAAAATTGATGAGTCTACTTATTGGGAGCAAGAGGCCCAAAAACTCAGGAATGTAATTGATGTACTTATCTAAACTTATTTTTAGCCTAATCTAATACGCCTCTATCTATCGTAAAGCAGCTCTTTTTCACATTTTAATATTTGTTTAATTTAATTTTTAGTTTAGCCTAAAATTATATTCCTTTGTACTAATAATTCAATAGATTATGAAATTAAGCTTTGCTGAAGAGAATTACTTAAAGGCCATATATCATTTATCAGCGGAAGGAGAAACAGAAGTGAGCACCAACGCTATAGCCGAAGAAATGCAAACAAAAGCCGCTTCTGTGTCGGATATGATGCGCAGACTTTCGGAAAAGGAATTGGTACATTATAAGAAGTATCAGGGCGTACGCATCTCAGAAGCCGGTAGTACAGTAGCACTCCAAGTGGTAAGGAAACACAGGCTTTGGGAGGTGTTTTTGGTGGAAAAGCTCAAGTTCAATTGGGACCAGGTGCATGAGGTGGCTGAGCAGCTAGAGCATATCAAATCAAGCTTGCTCATAAAGCGGTTAGATGAATTTTTGGGTTACCCGAAGTTTGATCCGCATGGTGATCCGATACCTGACGAAAATGGGGAATTTAAGGAAAAGCCTCGAACCACTCTCTCTGACTCAGCCATAAATGATACCGGCATAGTGGTGGCGGTAAAAGATACGAACACCATCTTCTTACAACACCTCGACAGAATAGGAATTTACCTCGGAGCTAAAATTAAAACGCTGGAAAAAATTGAATTTGATGGTTCCATGGAAATACTTGTAGATCAAAAAAATAAATTATTCATTAGTAAAGAAGTTGCACAGAATGTATTGGTTACCAAATAATTATATAAAGTTATCTATAGCAACGCTTTTAGTACTACTACTCTCCTCTTGTGGCGAAACTAAGAAAAATGAATCGGGAAAACCGTTAATAATTTGTACTACCGGAATGATAGGAGATGCTGTAAAAAACATAGTAGGCCAGTATGCCGATGTGCAGACATTGATGGGTCCGGGAGTAGACCCTCACCTATACAAAGCTACTCATGGCGACTTAGTTAAATTTCAGCAGGCAGATATTGTAGTTTATAATGGCTTGCACCTGGAAGGAAAAATGGGTGAAGTTTTAGAGAAGGTAGGAAATAAAAAGCCTGTGGTAGCGGTAGCTGAAACACTCAATAAATCTAAACTTATAAATAACACTTCGTTTCAGGGAGCGTATGATCCCCACATTTGGTTTGACGTTGCGCTCTGGAATACAGCTCTTGAAAAACTTACAAAAGAACTCATACCATTGATAGACGCACCAGAGGGACAGATTGAAAATCAATATAAAGCATACGCAAAAAGCTTAGATAGTCTCCATAAAAAGGTAAGAGAGCGAATTGCAACCATTCCTGAGCAGCAACGGAAACTGGTGACAGCTCACGATGCATTCGGCTATTTTGGTAGGGCTTACAACATTGAGGTAAAAGGCTTGCAAGGTATTTCAACCATGAGCGAGTTTGGTTTGCGTGATGTAAGCGAGTTGGTAGAATACATCTATACAAACAAAATACCAAGCATATACACAGAAACCTCCGTGTCTAAAAAATCAATTGAAGCAGTATTAGTAGGCGTTAAAGCCAAAGGTTTTCAGGTTAAATTGGGAGGCAGCTTATTTTCTGATGCCATGGGAGAAAATGGCACGCCCGAAGGCACCTACATAGGCATGGTGCATGCGAATGTAGAAAACATTGTGAAAGGACTTAGGTAGAAGATTGGCTTAATGGCTATTTAGCTTGTTAGCTATTTGGCAATTTGGCTTTAAGGTAAAAAGAAGATTGGTAATGAGAGATTTTAAAAAATTAAAGGTTTGGAGCGATTCACATCAAATAGTTCTTCAGATTTATAAACTTTCAAAGCAATTCCCGAAGGAGGAGCTTTTTGGAATGACTAGTCAAATACGAAGATCTGCAGCTTCTGTCCCTTATAACATAGCAGAAGGCTGCGGACGTTCATCTGAGAAAGAGTTACGAAGGTTTTGTGATATTGCCATGGGTTCTGCTTCTGAATTAGAATATCAAACATTTTTAGCTCACGAATTACAATATTTAAAACAAGCTGAGTACAAAATATTAGCTGATGAGATAGTTCTTTTTAAAAAACGATTAAATGCTTTTATTCAAAAACTTCGTGAGTAACGGCCAAATAGCCAACCGCCCAAATAGCTAAATTGTAATCCAACATGATCAAACAAGTAGAAAACCCCATCATTGAAATACACGACCTTTCGGTATCCTATGAAAAAAAACCGGTATTGTGGGATGTTGATTTGTCACTGCCCGAAGGTAAACTTATAGGCATTATTGGGCCTAATGGTGCAGGTAAATCCACATTGCTGAAGTCGATTATGGGCTTAATTCCGTTAAGCAGTGGTTACATAAATATTGAAGGAAAGCCGCTTAACGCAGTGCGCAGCAAGATAAGCTACGTGCCACAGCGCGAATCGGTTGACTGGGACTTCCCTACTTCGGTTTTTGATGTAGTAATGATGGGCAGGTACGGACAACTGGGGTTATTAAAAAGACCAAGAAAGGCAGACAGAGAAATAGTGATGGACAGCCTCCAAAAAGTAGGGATGGAATCATTCAAAAACAGGCAAATTTCAGAGCTTTCAGGTGGGCAGCAGCAGCGGGTATTTTTAGCCCGCGCACTTGCACAGCAAGCCGACATTTACTTTATGGATGAGCCGTTTGCAGGAGTTGATGCGGCCACCGAGAAAGCCATTGTTGAACTGCTTCGTAGTATGTCTGCTCAGAATAAAACCGTTATAGTGGTTCACCATGACCTGCAGTCGGTAGCCAGATACTTCGACTGGATTATACTACTAAACATGCGTTTGGTGGCAAGCGGACCTATAGAGGAAGCTTTTACGCCCGAGCTATTGCAAGAAACTTATGGAGGCAAGCTTACGCTTCTGACAGAAATAAGTGACCTCATCCAAAAAAACAGGTTCCCGAACCGCGAATAATATGTGGGAAAACGCCATCGACTTTTTTAGTTTTTCAGAGGCCAACGTAGTTTTTGTAGTACTGGGCACCATTATATTGGGTTCAAGTGCAGCAGTTGTAGGCTCATTTACTTTCTTAAGAAAGCGCGCCCTAATTGGAGATGCCATCGCCCACTCCATTCTTCCGGGTATTTGCCTCGCCTTTATAATAGGTGGTACAAAGAATTATTTATTACTAATTACAGGTGCCTTTATTAGCGGCTGGATTTCCATCATCCTTGTCGATTATATTACAAAAAGGTCGAAAATTAAGGAAGATACAGCCATTGGATTAATACTTTCCGTTTTCTTCGGTTTTGGCGTGCTGTTACTCACCTATATTCAACAATCCGGCAACGCAGCACAAACCGGACTCGATTCCTTCCTCTTCGGAAAAGCAGCCTCTATGGTGCAACAGGATGTAATTATCTTTTCTGTAATCAGCATAATTTTAATCGTTATGGTGCTGCTTTTTTATAAAGAGCTGCAGTTAATCAGTTTCGATGAAAATTTTGCGCGTTCCGTAGGGCTGCCGGTCAAAGGGCTGATTTTTATGCTGAGCTCCCTTACCGTAATGGCAGTAGTTACCGGCATACAAGCTGTTGGTGTAGTACTAATGGCTGCCTTACTCATAACACCTACAGCAGCCGCAAAATATTGGTCGGGCTATCTGCCTCGCATTCTATTACTCGCTGCATTCTTCGGTGGCTTGTCCGGTTTTTCAGGCACATTTATAAGCTACATAGCGCCTAACATGCCTACAGGTCCGTGGGTGGTCATGGTACTTTCATTCATAGCATTTGTCTCCATATTTTTGGCGCCTAAAAGAGGTATTGTAGCTAAAGCCCTGCTACAACGCAGACACCGGATGCGCATTCAGGATGAGAATATCTTGAAAACATTTTTCCAGATAGCAGAAAAAACCAAGAGTTTTGGTGAGCCCAAAACAGTTGACCTAATAAAGGAAAAACGTTTTTATACCGATAAACTGATTCTTAAAATATTGAGGCGTTTAAAGAGATACGGCTATTTGCACATGCATGATAAAGGCTATTACCTGTCTTCCTTCGGACAAAAAAAAGCAGCGCGTTTGGTAAAACTACACAGACTTTGGGAGTTATATTTAACTGATTATTTGAGAATTGCACCAGATCATGTACATGAAGATGCCGATACCATTGAACACTTAATAACACCTGAAATTGAAAAGAGACTTGAAGAAAAACTTGGGTACCCTCTGGTTGACCCACACAACTCTGAAATACCTTACAATTAATGCTTATTAATAAACATTACATGGTTTAAGCTATTGTTCATGTATAATCTATTTATAACTTTTTAACATACTTTTATGAGAATTTTAAAGACAACATTAAGTGTTGCAATTTTAGGATTGGCAATAGCTTGCGGTGGAGATACAACAAAGGAAGAAAAAACACAAGAAAAGCAGCTTACCTCACAGGAAATTATTAGGCAAAATGCTGAAAATCAGAAGCAAAATGAAACTAGCATACAAACCGAAATAAAGTCAAATGATGATTCTGATGTAGTTGAAGTGAGCATTGAAGGATCGGATCAGATGAAGTTTAATAAGGACGAGATTCGAGTAAAGGCAGGGCAAACAGTACGTTTAACTTTGAAGCACGTTGGTGAAATGACTGTTGAGCAAATGGGGCATAACTGGGTATTATTAACCCAAGAAACGGATAAAATGGATTTTGCGAGGAAGGCTGTTGAGGCAAAAGCGAATGATTATGTCCCAGAGTTGTCATCAAACGTTATAGTTCATACAGCTTTGCTAGGCGGAGGAGAAGAAGATACAATCGAGTTTGAAGCTCCGAAAAAAGGTACCTATACTTTCATTTGTTCGTTTCCCGGTCATGTAGCGTTAATGTCAGGCAAATTTATAGTGGAGTAATTTAAAAATTAGTCTTAAGTACTGCGTATTAAATCGCGGGACTTTTTATTTATATAAAACCAATAGATGTCAAGTTTTTACATCATTTTAACCGGGGCTTTGGTAGCCATGTCTTGCGGTATTTTAGGCTGCTTTCTTATTTTAAGAAAGATGGCCATGGTGGGTGATGCTATATCGCATGCTGTATTGCCGGGTATCGTATTAGCTTTTTTATGGTCGGGCAGTCGAGATTCTGTTACCATGTTAATTGGTGCCGGTACGTTGGGTGTTTTAACAACGTTCTTAATTGAATTTTTTACCAATAAAGGAAAGCTCCAGTCCGATGCTTCTATTGGCGTAACCTTCACTTGGTTATTTGCATTAGGCGTAATTCTTATTTCAGCTTTTGCCGGTCAGGTAGATTTGGATCAGGAGTGTGTGCTCTATGGCGAAATAGCTTATGTACCACTAGATACCATCGTTTTGGCATCTGGAACAGATATTGGCCCCGAAGCAATATACCTTTTAGGTGGCGTTTTCCTGGCGGTAATTACTTTTGTAATACTGAGCTTTAATCATTTAAAGATCACTACTTTTGATCCCCAATACGCCATATCCCTTGGCATTTCCGCTACCTTTTGGAATTACCTGTTGATGTCATTTGTATCATTTACTACTGTAGCATCTTTTGAATCTGTTGGCGCAATTTTGGTAGTAGCCTTCCTCATTGCTCCAGCGGCCACAGCCTATCTGCTTACCAGAGATTTAAAGAAAATGATTATTTTGTCATGCTTAGTGGGTATATTATCCGCCATTGGAGGGCATTTCTTGGCTATTAGCATCAACGGATCTATTGCCGGAGCAATGGCCACAGTAGCTGGCCTCCTTTTTGCAGTGGCTTTTGTGTATGTCCGCATTAAAACTAAAAGCGATACTAAAGTAGCTATGCGGGAATCAATAATTGCCTAAAAACGTTTATATTACGATCAAATTAGAGTAGTGATGAAAGAAACATATCTGGGAATAACATTGGTGCTAACAATATTTTTATCAGCATTTATGCTGAAAAACGATAAGAAAGAAATCAACTGGTTGTCTATTGAAGAGGCGTACGCCCTCAATAAAGAGGCACCTCGCAAAATATTTATTGATGTATATACCGATTGGTGTGGCTGGTGTAAAAAGATGGATAAAGACACCTTTTCAGATCCTGATGTAGCCAAATTCGTTAATGAGCATTTTTATGCCGTAAAGCTTGATGCCGAAAACATTGAGAAAATTATATTAGCAGAAGATACCACCACCCAGCAAACGCTAGCCCGCTCAATGGGCGTTAGTGGCTATCCTACTATAGTCTATATGAAAGAGGATTTTAAGACTATTCACGTAGTATCTGGCTACCAGAAAGCTGATGCTTTTCTTAAGAATTTGGAAAATGTGATGAAGTGGGAGTGATTGGTCCCGATAGCCACCGGGATAATTACTGGTTACTGAAGATTAGTTTAGATAGCTACGTAGGTGAATGGCAGTTTGGCCTTAGTCATTGATGGCATACGATTGTGAGTTCATCCGTTGTATATTAATATTCAAAATCAATGAAGAATTACTATAATTTACTTCTCGCTTTAGTTTTTATTTTTGTTAGTTGTTCGGATGATGAGGCAGTCAAAAAAGACTGTATTGATCAGCAATTAGAAGCATTTGATATGGTGCCCTATAGCGGCCAAAAAATTAGTTGCGAATTTTACCTGCAGTTATATGTGTTCAAAAATAAGCAATATTTTCAATTAGGCAGTTACTGTGCTGATATAGATGCCAATCCTTTTGATTGTGATGGTAATGAGATTTGTCAAGCCTATGATAGCTATTGTAAAAAATTCTACGAAAATGCTATTGATATGGGTATAGTTGGAATTAGCCAATAAAGTGCTATTAACTAATATGCTTGTACTTTCCGCAACAAATAATGAACGTCAATTGATTACGACATTTTCCAAAGCTTTAATGAATTTGCGTTTGATCTTTGACATAATTACTAATTTAAGTATCAATGTCGCTTAGTTAAGTTGTCTTCATGACCTCATCCTTAATCCTTCTCCCCAAGAGAAGGAGGTAAGGTCTTATCTAAACGACATTGATTTAAGTATAGAATTACGTCCGTCCACTTAAGGGGCTGATAGAATGAGACCAATAATTTCGATTTTATACTCTTTTTTCTAGAATTGTAAGAGTGTCATTTTATTTTAAAAACTGTTTTACACCTTAATAAGACAGATGCATTTGATTGATCGTCTGTTACTGTAAAGCTAAATTATGGCTTCATACTCGTAGTTCAAAACTTAAAACCTGTAACTCAGAGCTAGAAACTTACTATATCTCCAAGGCTAATTTAGTAGCCTGATTTATAGCCGCTTTTGCGTCCAATTCTTTAGCTAAAGCAGAACCACCAATCAAATGCACACTTTTACCCATATCCGTTAAAGGCTGAAATAAACTCTTTTCTGAAACTTGACCCGCACATAAAATAATGGTATCTACAGCTATCAATTCAGGTTTTCCTTCTCTTATAATGTGTAAACCCTGGTCGTCTATTTTTTCATAGCTCACGTCCGTCACCATCTTTACTTTTCGGTGTTTTAAAGAAGCCCTGTGAATCCATCCGGTAGTTTTGCCTAGCCTTGCTCCCATCTTCCCTTCTGAGCGCTGAAACATAGTAATGTCTCTTGGCGATTTTTCCGGTTGCGGCTTTACATCAGCTACGCCACCTCTATGATCAATATCCATATCAACACCCCACTCTTTGAAAAATGCTGCTACATCTAGGCTGGTGCTTTCGCCCTCCTGGCTAATAAATTCGGCTACATCAAAACCGATGCCTCCGGCTCCGATAATAGCCACTTTTTCTCCTACTTTTTTATTATGTTTCAGCACATCCAGATAAGAAAGCACCTTCGGGTTGTCCTGCCCAGCTATTTTGGGATCGCGAGGATTCACACCACAGGCAATCACTACTTCATCAAAATCTTTTAAATCGTTGGCATCCACCTTTGTATTTAAGCGTAAGTCTACACCGGTAATTGCTATTTGCTTATTAAAATACCTAATAGTTTCGTAAAATTCCTCTTTGCCGGGGATAATTTTAGCCATATTAAACTGGCCACCAATTTCTTTACCCGCTTCAAATAATGTAACGGAGTGCCCTTTTTTGGCAGCCTCGGTAGCAAAGGCCATTCCGGCAGGCCCCGCCCCTACTACGGCAATATTTTTTGTGTGCTCAGAAGGCTCACCAACCAGTACTGTCTCATGGCAGGCCCGCGGGTTTACTAAACAGCTGGTTAATTTATTCTTAAATACATGATCCAAACACGCTTGGTTACAGCCTATGCAAGTATTAATTTCATCTTCTCTGCCCTGCTCTGCTTTTATAACAATTTCAGGATCTGCGAGAAAAGGCCGTGCCATGGAAACCATATCTGCTTTGCCTTCTGCCAGTACATTTTCCACCACCTGCGGCATGTTGATTCTGTTGGTGGTAATAAGAGGTGTACTCACCTCACTTTTAAGTTTTTCGGTAACAAAAGTAAAAGCACCCCTTGGCACCATAGTAGCAATAGTGGGTATTCTTGCCTCGTGCCAGCCAATGCCCGTGTTAATAATCGTAACACCTTCCTTCTCCAACAACTTGGCCAGCTGCACTACTTCCTCCCAAGTGCTTCCCCCGGGAATCAAATCCAACATAGATAGTCTGAAAATGATAATAAAATCCTGACCAACAGCCGCCTTAACTGCTCGCACAATTTCTAGCGGAAAGCGCATGCGGTTCTCATAGCTTCCACCCCATTCATCAGTTCTTTTATTGGTATGCTTAGCTATAAACTGATTGATAAGATACCCTTCTGAGCCCATTATTTCTACCCCATCATAGCCTGCCTCTTTGGCTAAAGCTGCACTTTTAGCAAAATCTTTTATGGTGGCTTTTATCCTTCGAGACGACATTTTAAAGGGTTTGAAAGGCGTAATTGGTGATTTTATTGCTGATGGTGCCAAGCTAAAAGGATGGTAACCATAGCGACCGGCATGCAATATTTGCATACATATTTTACCACCCGCTTCATGCACTGCTTTGGTAATTACCTCATGCCTTCGGGCGTGTTTCTTCTTAGTCATTCGGATGGAAAAAGGTTTCAGCCAACCTTGCCAGTTTGGGGAAACCCCACCTGTAACAATTAGAGCTGCTCCACCCTTAGCACGCTCTGCATAAAAAACTGCCATTTTTTCGAAGCCTCCTTTAATTTCTTCAAGTCCTGTGTGCATAGAACCCATCAGAACCCTATTTTTCAGTTTGGTAAAACCTAAATTGAGTGGTTCAAATAAATGCGGATAGGTGGAATGTGCCATAGTAGGATATTTAGTATGCATGCAGCGTAATCAAAAAAGCAAGATAGCATTTTCTTTCTGCATTTATAAATCTAAAAGCATGTTATAAGTTTGAATTGCCAGACTTATTCCCCTTCGCCACGGTACTAGTTTATAAAAAGGGTGAGAAAACAGAGATTTCTGAAGTTATAAACTTAGGATTCTTTTAAGACCGCTATCAATGAAGTCTGATCCATGGATTATTCTTAGAGCATGGGGATACGCGCTACGGCTTAGAATCATTATCGAAAAAAATACTGAAAGAAATTTAAATCACGCTCCTCCCGATTTTTTTTTATATTAGTTGTACTAGTAGTTTATATTGCACGAAAAATGAAAGAATTTGAAGAGCTAAAAAAATTTTACAAACCGATTCAGCCAACTATAAAGGCTGAAAACAGTAAAGTTGCTTATCAAGAAGTACGACCAGAAAAAGCAATAGAAAATTTTGTTTATTGTTTTTGGCAATTAAGTACATACGAAAGCTTACACACGCCTTTTGTTTACCGAGTAGTATCAGATGGGTGTATTGATATATTTTTCAACCATCGAAAACCCACCGAAAACTTCGTTATGGGGTTTTGTAGAAAATACACCGAGTTCCCCATTGGCAAAACATTTGATTACATTGGCATTCGATTTCTGCCTTCCGCTTTTCCGCTCCTTTTTGACATAAATGCAAAAGGGTTGAGCAATCAATCACAGGAATTAAATCAAGTTTTGCCCAATTTTTCAAAATGGATTCAAACGAATGCGACAGCAAACCAATCGTTTGAAAACATCACCAGATTATTGAATGGCAAATTGAAAAGACTGATCGAGGATAAAAAATTTAAGCTTGATGTGCGTTTTCACAATGCTTTAAACCTAATTTTTCAACATAAAGGCTTTTTGGACACAGAAAAAGACCTCAAAACAGGTTTGAGCCCCCGACAATTGAGGAGGATTTTTAACTACTACATTGGCACAACACCAAAAGCATTTAGCAATGTGGTTCGGTTTCAGCATATTCTACATGCCAAACCTTCCAACCAGAGTCTTAAGGAGAATAAGTTCTACTTTGACGTAGGCTTTTTTGATCAGGCACATTTCATAAAACATTTCAAAACGTTTTATGGCGTAACGCCTACTGAGGCCTTCCGCTAACTTTGTCCGATTTTTACAATTTCCACTTGGCACTTCGCCCTAAATTTGCTTCAATAAAAACAAAGAAAATGAAAGCAATATTTATAATCGCATTTGCGCTTATCATAGAATTGGCAAATGCACAAACATCGAATAAAATGAAACTAAACGCAGGAATTATCACCGAAAAGCTACAAGAAACCAAAGGCTTTTATACCAAAATACTAGATTTTGGAATCAGCTTTGAAAATGATTTTTACATTTTAATGCACACGCCTGACAAATCTGCCGAAATCAGTTTTTTGCAACCGAACCATCCTAGTCAAAAATCGATTTTTCAAGCTCCTTTTAATGGTAAGGGCATGTATTTGACTATTGAAGTGGAAAATGTAGATAAAGTCTATAAGCAAATTAAGGGCAAAGGAATTTCAATCGAAATTGAGATCAGAGATGAGCCTTGGGGAGATAGACACTTTGCGATAGTTGACCCAAATGGCATTGGCATTGACCTTGTAACGTACACCAAACCTGAAGAATAATGAATGCTAAGAATACTGGAGACCACTATCGAAAAAAAGTTGAATGAAATTGGATTGGAGAGAATTGCCCGAGGAAATCAAAACTGAACTTCAAAAATGATAAGCGCATTGCCAAATTGAGTAGACCGCTTTTTTAAAATTGTCAGATCAGGTCTTTCACCTTACTCAGAATATAAAGCCTCTTCGTTTTTCAATAGTGAAACTGCATAAGAAACGGCAGATAGTAAGTCGTTGTGAACCAGATGCGGGTACATATCGAGAATCTCATCGAAAGTATATCCTCCCGCAATCTTAGATAATATAAGCTCAACTGTGATTCTCGTTCCTGTAATTACAGGTTTTCCCAGCATAATGGTGGAATCAATTGTAATTCTCTCTTGATACCTCATTATTAAAATTTTCCTTTTCTGTACCAAATATAATTATATTTCCTATCATAATGAAGACGGCAGTCCTAGTTTGCAACGAGGGGGAAAGAGGCAGACGTTTCTAACGATTTTCTACATTCTTAAATTTCTTGCATCAATTCTACAATCTTTTTTGGTAAATTTTTCTTAAAATCATTCGGAAAATTTCCTTCGCAATCAATTTTTATCCATTGATTATTTCTTCTACGCTCAAACATCCTTCATTACAAATAAAGCCGGGTTTGGCTTTAGATAAATTGACTAGATACCAAACTATCTTAATCCAGCAAGGACAATCCTGTGGCTATGGTTTTTGTTAAAGATTCTTTTTCCGGATTCAATTTGGAGACAACCTTCAACCCATTATACAACGTAAATAATAGTGCTGCTAAGGACTTTAAATCTTTAGCCGCTTTGAATTGTCCTGCCAATTCACCCGTTTCCAGGTATTGGTGAAAAATCTGCTCAAAGGTTTTCTTATTCGTTTCCAACACTACCAGCATTTTACTATTGTGAGGAATTAATTCTGTAGTAGTATTTACAACAAAACAGCCTTTTCGATCAGTATCGGCAATAGATTCCGCAATTGCTACGTCAAATAATGCTTTAAATCCTTCTTTCACTTGAGTATGCCTGTGCAAAAAGTTTTCTACCGCTTTGGTATTTTCCTTTCGATATAAGTCAAAGGCTTTACTGAATAATTCATCTTTTCCACCGTAAGTATCATATAAGCTTGCCCTGTTAATACCTAAATGGCTCACCAAATCCTGAATAGATGTGGCGGTATATCCTTTTCTCCAAAAAAGCTCCATGGCCTTTTTGAGTATAGCTTGCTCATCAAATGATTTTACTCTTGGCATAAAAATAGGAGTACCAGTTGATACTCCTACAAAACTATATTATTGGAATAACCATTCCAAATTAATCCGAAAAATTAAGTGAGCAGTGGGTTTACGTTTATCCCTCCATCAATATTGTATTCTCCACCGGTAATAAATGAAGCATCGTCCGAGGCGAGAAAGGCCACCAGATTTGCTATATCCGATGGCAAGCCGAAACGTTTTAACGGAACTCTGTTTTGCATAGCCTGAGCAAATCCGTTCAGCTGTTCCTCCGGCATTCCTGTTTTACTAAATATAGGTGTAGAGACAGGCCCCGGATTTACTGAATTCACTCTGATTTTACGGGGAGCGAGCTCCGTGGCCGAAGTTCTTGTATAGGCATTTAAAGCCGCTTTGGAGGCTGCATAAATGGCCGTATTTGGCATTCCTGTGTACGCATTAATTGAGGATAGATTGATAATGCTGGCGCCATCGTTCAAAATAGGCAGAAACTTTTCTACCGTAAAAACTGCGCCTTTGAAATTAATTCCCATTTGATGATCAAACATTTCCTCAGATATTTGCCCCACGGGTGCCGGCTGAAATATTCCTGCATTCACAAATAGAATATCTACAGTTCCGAAATGCGACTTTACCTCACTTACTAAATGCTCGATGGCGCTTACCGAACTCACATCTGCCACCAGGCCTTTCACCCCCAATTCATCTGCAGCATTCTTAACCCGTGCCTCATCACGACCTGTAATTACTACATTTGCCCCCTCTTCTTTAAACTTTTTAGCCGAAGCATATCCAATGCCACTGTTACCACCTGTAACTACTGCTACTTTTCCTTTTAATGTACTCATTGCTCTTTATTTAAATTAATTTGTGAAGTAGAACGATCGTTCTGATACAAACATACTAAAATTGGAACGATTGTTCCAAATAAAAGTCCAAGTATTATTTATTTTTTCAACCTGAGTGTTTCTAACAATAGTTAGAAAAGGCCTTACAGGCAAGTTTTGAGCCTATTTGGCACTAACTGGTGTCTTGAAATAGTAGTGATAAGTCCGCAAACAGTTAAACCTCCCCCCAATTTTTATTTTGATCATAATAAATTTCGCCTTTCTCAATGGTTAAGGGCGAATCAATATTATTATGGTAGAGCTGTCCGGTGCCCAGACCTTGTGGAATTTGCACCTGTAAGTAATCAGCTAATTGGCAGATGGCATTTAAGCCGATGTTTGACTCCAGCATACTTGTCATCCACCAGCCAATATTCAATGATTCAGCAATTTGTACCCACTCCAATGTAGCGGCAATACCACCTATAAGGCTAGGTTTCAAAATTATATATTGTGGCTTAATGGTATTGAGTAGTGCAATTTTCTCTTCTTTATGTCTTATGCCAATAAGCTCCTCATCAAGTGCAATAGGGATTGCGGGCAATTGGCAAAGTGCCTTCATTGCTTCATGCTGTCCGGCTTTAATGGGTTGCTCAATGGAATGAATGTTTAAAGCGAGTAATTGTTGCAGCTTACTCTCAACTGATTCAACCGAAAATGCACCATTGGCATCTACTCTAAGCGTAATTTTTTCTTTGGTATATTGCTTCCGAATGCTGCTCAAAAGCTCAATTTCCTTCTCAAAGTTTATAGCCCCTATTTTCATTTTTATGCAAGTGAAGCCATCAGATAATTTTGAGGCTATTTGCGCTTTCATAAATTGCTCCTCTCCCATCCAAACCAAGCCATTAATAGGAATCCGTTTGTTACTTCTAACGAAATCTGTAGGGAATATCACTTTTTCTCCATGGTGCAGGGCATCTAATAAAGCGGTTTCTACAGCAAATTGTATGGAAGGGAAATCATAAGAAGTTACGGACTTGGCCAGTTCAAATACCTCCTCTATTGTTTCAGGCAAGGCAATTCCTGCCAACTGACCTGCCACCCGTTCTAGTTCTTGGGGCATGTTATCAAGCTTTTCAACACTCAAGCCTGCCAATGGGCCTGCCTCACCTATACCGATTGACTGATCGTTATGGTATAGCACAAGGTACCAGGTTGGCTTTTCCTTTAAAACACCTCTTGAAGTACCTGCCTCAAATTTGAATTGGAGGGTGCGTTTTATTATTCTCGCTTGTGTTATGCGCATAATCCTGAATTTGTTCTAGGCAAAAGCCTTACAATCATTATCTTTGCCATTTTGATACCTACCGAATGAATACCATAGAAGAAATAGCAGCAAACATTGAGCTAGCAGCTTATCGCTACCAGTTACCTGACTCAAAAATAGCTAAATATCCCCTAGCAAACCGAAGTGCTTCTAAATTGTTGGTGTATAATCAGCAAACCATTGAACATGCACAATTTTTTCAAATACCTGAGCACCTGCCGGCTAAGAGCATCTTGGTTTTTAATGATACCAAAGTAATTCCTGCCAGATTAAACTTTCAGAAGAAGAGCGGGGCGCAAATAGAAATTTTCCTTTTGGCACCAAAACAACCGCATACTGAGGTTACTCAGGCAATGACCGTAACTGCTTGTACCACCTGGCATTGTATGGTAGGTAATAAGAAGCGCTGGAAAAGTGATACGCCACTTATGCGTTATTTTGAAAGCCCTAAAGGAAGGGTAAAGATAACCGCCAGCTATGCAGATTACGGGCAAAACTATATTCAGTTTGAGTGGGATTTAGACACACTTGCGTTTGTAGAAATAGTTGAATTAATGGGTACCACACCTTTGCCCCCTTACCTTAACCGCAAGGCGGAGGACTCCGATAAACCCAGATATCAAACCGTTTACTCTCAAAAGGAAGGTGCGGTTGCAGCACCTACTGCCGGTTTACACTTCACCACTGAAGTGCTTGATGCCCTAAAGACGAAAGGTTATAAAATGGAGTACCTCACACTGCATGTTGGTGCAGGTACTTTTCAACCTATAAAAAGTGATAAGGTTTTGGAGCACCCCATGCACAATGAACAAATTCAAATTGAGCGGAACACTATTGAACATTTAGCGAAAGCGAACAAGCCTGTTATAGCGGTGGGTACCACTAGTATAAGAAGTCTGGAGAGTGTCTATTGGTTTGGGGTACAGCTGCTGCAAAATACAGGTGACACTTTCCACATTAAAAAATTGCTACCTTATGAACTGGGTTTTGAGCAGTCCCCAAGCCGGCAGGCGGCATTTACTGCTGTGCAGAATTATATGAAAGCACATAATTTAGACACCCTTTATGGTGATACGGAGATATTTATCTTCCCGGGTTATAAATTTCAGGTGGTTGACGGATTAATTACCAATTTTCATCAGCCGGAGTCCACTTTAATACTGCTCATTGCGGCATTATTAGGTGAGGATTGGAAAACGGTTTATAATTCAGCCCTAAAAAATGATTACCGCTTTCTTTCCTACGGTGATTCTTCTCTTTTAATACCATAATACATATCTTCGATTCATGGATACTATCAACGACAGTTTCTTCCAAATTTTAGAGAAAATTAATGATTTCCTGCATATCACTATTTTTCAAGTAAAAGAAACAGATTTTACTATTCTTACGCTTATCTACCTGCTTGTTGCAACAGTTCTCTTAATATTTGCTTCAAAAAGGCTCAGTAATTTATTGGTATCTAAAGTTTTAAGTAGATATATAAAAGATCCGGGTGTTGAAGCATCTATTGGAACTATATTCCGATATGTGCTTATCGTTATCGGATTCATCACCATTTTTCAAACTGTTGGATTTGATTTAAGCACTTTGAGCTTATTGGCTGGTGCACTGGGTGTAGGTATTGGTTTCGGCCTGCAAAACATAACTAACAACTTTATTTCAGGTATTATCATACTTTTTGAAAGACCCATTAAAGTGGGTGACAGAATTGAAGTGGGCGATATCAATGGCGATGTACAGTCTATTTCCATGAGAAGCACTACTGTTATCACTAATGACAATATTTCTGTAATAGTACCCAACTCAGAATTTATTAATAGCCAGGTTATAAACTGGAGCCACAATGATTCGCGCATCCGTTTTAAAATACCTGTGGGTGTAGCCTACAAAGAAGATCCTGAAAAAGTGAGGGCAATTGTTTTAGAGGCAGTTTCTGAAATTGATGGTATTTTAAAAATGCCTGAGCCGGATCTGTGGTTTGATGAATACGGTGACAGTTCACTCAATTTCAACCTCGTATTATGGACTACAGACTACACTCAACGTCCAAATAGGCTAAGAAGCATTATTTATTATGCTATTTTCAAAAAATTTACCGAACACAAAATAGAAATTCCATTTCCGCAGCGCGATTTACATCTTAAATCTGGAATGGAGTTTATGAAACCTAAGGACAACTAATAATTTTTTAATATCGCATAATGGACAAGTTCTTTATTATTGATTTTGACAGCACCCTCACCAGAGTTGAAGCCATGGATTTATTGGCATCTATATCGTTACAAGGTAGCCCTAAAAAGGTAGCGGTGGAACAACGGATAAAAGAACTTACCGATCAGGGGATGAATGGAGAAATTTCCTTTCGAGAATCTTTAAAAGACAGATTATTGCTTCTTGAGGCCAAGGAAATGCACCTTGCTCCACTCATTGAAGCGTTAAAAGGGCAGGTTTCAATTTCATTTATCAGAAATAAAGAATTCTTTAAAACCTATGCGAATCAAATCTATGTTATTTCTAACGGCTTTAAAGAGTACATAGAACCTATAGTTACTGCGCTTGGCGTTTTGCCTAATCATATTTTTGCCAATGAGTTAGTATTTGATGACGCACGGAATATTATTGGATTTGATGAGCTTAATCCGCTCTCGAAAGATGGAGGCAAAGCTGAAGTCATTCGATCATTGGATTTGGAGGGCGATATTTATGTAATTGGCGATGGCCATAACGATTATGAAATAAAGGCGGCAGGACTAGCCAATAAATTTTATGCCTTTACCGAAAATGTGAAACGTGAGCAAGTAGTTCTCAAGGCCGACCATGAGGCTCCCTCGCTCGATGAAGTGCTCTTTGAGCAGAATATAGTATCGGCTATCTCCTATCCTAAAAACAGAATTAAGGTTTTACTGCTGGAAAATGTGCATGCTAAAGCTTACGAACTGTTAAACAATGAAGGTTTTTCTGTAGAGATTTATCCTGCCGGACTGGACGAGAAAGAATTATGTGAAAAGATTAAAGGTGTATCCATACTGGGTATTAGGTCTAAAACTCAAGTTACCAGCAAAGTAGTAGAATCGGCTGATAGACTCATGGCTGTAGGTGCATTTTGTATTGGTACCAACCAAATAGATTTGGAAGCGTGCCAGGAAAAAGGCGTAGCAGTATTCAACGCGCCATTCAGTAATACGCGCTCTGTGGTGGAGTTGGCTATAGGTGCTATAATTATGCTGATCAGAAATATCTTTGATAAATCGGTTGCCATGCATGCCGGAAAATGGGATAAATCTGCCAGCGGAAGCAAAGAAATACGCGGTAAAAAGCTTGGTATTATTGGATACGGAAATATAGGTGCGCAGCTATCAGTGGTGGCAGAAAGTATTGGAATGGATGTATATTACTACGACCTGGAGGAGAAGCTGGCACTCGGAAATGTAACCAAGTTGGAAAGCCTAGATGAATTATTGGCCCTTAGCGATATAGTAAGCTTGCATGTTGATGGTAGAAAAGAAAACACCGAACTGATAAAAACGACCTCTTTCGATAAAATGAAGGATGGAGTTATCTTTATTAACCTGAGCCGCGGCCATGTGGTAAATATTCCGGACCTGAAGACGGCCATAGAAAGTGGTAAAATTGCAGGCTGTGCTATAGATGTATTTCCTAAAGAGCCTAAAAGCAATGATGAGCCCTTTGAAAGCGAGTTGATCGGTCTTAAGAATGTGATTCTCTCCCCGCATATTGGCGGCAGTACTGAAGAGGCACAGGAGAATATTGGGCAATTTGTGCCTACCCGTATTATGGACTATATAAATACCGGTACTACCACTAACTCAGTTAATTTCCCGAATTTACAACTACCGAAATTACAGAATGCACACAGGCTTATTCATATACACCACAATGTGCCGGGTATAATTGCCAAAATAAACCAGCTGTTTGCCGAGCATGAAATTAATATTGTAGGTCAGTATTTGAAGACTAATGAGAAGATTGGATATGTAATTACGGATATTAATAAAGCTTATTCACAGGATTTAATTAAGGCGCTAAAGAGCATTCAGCATACCATAAAATTTAGGGTGCTTTACTAATTTTCCCAAAAGGGAAGGGAGTTGATGAACTGTGTAGTGAAGGTGTGAGTTATCAGAGTTTCATTTTTTACCATTGTTTTCAGCTAGAATATTGTTGTCATCAAAGGCAAGAACCGGCTTCACAAATTCACCGGCATATTTCCCGATCATGTTGACTACATCGGTAATACACACATGGACAACACCAAATAATTCAATTATCCTTACCCCACTATATTCTATTTGCAATAGTTTAAAAGTACGTCAAATATTATTCTGATTACTGTCAAAATTGTTTTTATGAATTATCGACCCTCGTATTTTTCTTTGAATTTTTTATAAAGCCGCTGCTGATGAGCGGCTAAAGTCACTTTTCTACCTTCAATAAATACATGTACCAACTTATTAGAACGCATGTCAAGTAAATCTCCCTCAGAAATAACTATACTTGCTAGCTTACCTATTTCGAGTGTTCCTATTTTATCATCCACACCTAAAACCTTAGCAGCGTTCAACGTAACCATTGTAAGTGCTTCTTCCTTTCCCAAATCATAAGCTGCAGCGGTACCCACGCCAAAAGCCAAGTTTCTCACTTTCATCAGTTCATCCCATTGTCCAATTACCACTTTAATGCCTGCCTTTTTAAGTAAACCAGGCAATTTGTAGGGCATATCAACCGGGTCATCTGCCGATTCAGGCAACCTGTGCGTGTCAGACAAAATAACGGGTATATCATTTTCCTTGAGGAAGTCCTTTACATAAAATGCCTGACTCGCCCCTATAACTACTATTTTAGCTACACCCTGTTTTTTAGCAAACTGAACAGATGAAATAATCTCTTTTGCCCTATCTGTATGGATATAAAGTGTTTTAGTACCTTTAAATATACCACCCATTGCTTCAAGCTTTAAGTTATTAACATCGGGCTTACTAATTTTTAAATATGATATGGCATCGTTAAAAAATGTTTCCACTTCTTTATATTGCTCATCGTACTGCTTGTTTTCCCTCCATTGCGTTTCACCCAACCACCAGCGCGGAGAGAGCATTTGAGCTGGCCAGTTTAGGTGTATGCCTTCATCCTCTTTAAGTACGGCATCTTCATAATTCCATGCATCGAGGCCAACCACCGAGGACGATCCTGAAATTCTGCCGCCCCTGGGTGTAATCTGGCCATAAAGCACCCCATTAAAACGTGTAGTCGGAATTATTTCTGAATCGGAATTATAGGCTATAAGCGCTCTAACATTTGGGTTAAAAAGCCCCACTTCATCTTGGTCACGTGTGGCTCTAACAGCAGCTATTTCTTCAAGTCCTAAAATAGTATTTGTTGCTATTAGTCCGGGGTAGGCATGCATGCCTTCTGCGTTAATTACTTCATAAGCCGATAAATCCATTCGTACTGTTTCTGCATTAGCCACTGTAGTAATTTTACCATTTTCAAACGTTATTACTGCATTTTGGATAAGCTCTCCATTGCCAATATGCGCCACGACATTCATAATGGCCACAGGTTTTTGCTGCGCCTTTCCCGGAGCAGGTACCTGAGCCCATGTGGTGGTAGCTGTGATTAAAACTGCTAAAAATAATGATATACTTTTTATCAACTTGTTCATGGTATTATTTTAAAGATGAGTAGAAGTCAATTTCTGTTTCACAATGATAGATTATCTGAGACTTAGGCATTGCCTTTTGTGTAGCTTTACCTTTTTTCTTATCGCCCTGCATTTTGGCAATAAGTCTGGCCCTATCCTTTTGAATAGCCTTCTGCATCTCATCCTGTTGCTCAGCATCATAAAAAATAGCTCCTTCTATGATGGTTTTTTCTGCTATTGCATAAATAGATAAGGGGTGGTCGCTCCATAAAACCACATCGGCATCTTTGCCTTCCTTTATACTGCCAATTTTACTGTCCAAATGTAGTAACTTGGCAGGATTGAGGGTCACCATTTTTAATGCTTCCTGCTCAGCCACGCCACCGTATTTAATTGTTTTTGCGGCTTCCTGATTTAGCCTCCTTCCCATTTCGGCATCATCGGAATTAATAGCTGTAACCACCCCTTCGCCACTCATCAAAGCTGCATTATAGGGTATGGCATCGTTCACCTCAAATTTGTAAGCCCACCAATCGGAAAAAGTGGAACCACCGGCACCATGTTTTTTCATTTTATCGGCAACTTTATACCCTTCAAGTATGTGTGTAAATGTATTAATGCGGAAGTCAAAATCATCAGCCACATTCATGAGCATGTTAATTTCAGACTGCACATAAGAGTGACAGCTTATGAAACGCTTACTATTTAAGACTTCGGCTAAGGTTTCAAGTTCAATATCCCTTCTTGGTGCACTGGCGTTAACTTTATCGCGTTTTGATAAGCTGTTGTATGCCTTCCAGTCTGCGCTATAGGCTTTGGCTCGGTTAAAGGCATCTACAAAAATCTGTTCAACGCCCATTCTCGTTTGAGGGAATCTTTCGGTGTACTCGCTGCCCCAATTGGCCTGCTTAACATTTTCTCCTAAGGCAAATTTTATAAATTTATCGGCATCAGCAATTTTCATCTCCTCAGGTGCATAGCCCCATTTTAGCTTTATAATGGCCGAGCGGCCGCCAATAGGGTTAGCCGAGCCATGGAGCAATTGTGCTGTTGTAGTGCCTCCGGAAAGCTGCCTGTAAATATTGATGTCTTCAGAATTAACAACATCTTCAATATTAACTTCGGCCGTAACCGCCTGCGATCCCTCATTAACGCCATAGCTGATAGCAATGTGCGAATGCTCGTCAACAATTCCGGCTGTAAGGTGCTTGCCTTTTCCATCAATTACCTGAGCCTCAGATGAAGATAAACCCGTTCCTATTTTACTAATTTTTCCATTAACCAGTAGCACATCTGTGTCTTCGAGCACACCGGCTGCTTCACTCGTCCAAACTGTAGCATTTTTTATGAGTATGGTTTCAGCTTTCGGCTTTGTTGCCTGACCAAAAGCAGTGAAAGGATAGATAACCTCACCTACTACTGCAGCTTCTTCGGCTTCTTCTTCTTTCTCTTTCTCTTCTTTAGACTTACCTTTCTCATCCTTTTCAATATCTCCCGTCTTCTTTGCAGTCCACTCAGACCATTCACCATTAGGCAACTGCAACTTACCGGAAAAACCATTCTCGTTTATCCAGCCTGATAATCTCAGCTTTCCATCAAAATTATCATCTTCAGGTGAAAATGATAAGGTGATTAATTGCTTGGTAATTTCTGATTTTACATCCCACTTTGTGGAATCATTCACAATTACTTTGAAAGATTGCTTACCGGCATCACCGTCAACCTCCATTTTATAAGTTACGCTGCCTACCGCTAAATTGTACGTACCTTTATAATCATCAGCGGTTAATGGGCTTAATTCATGTTTATGCCCTTGCACCCAGTTTTGGTATATTTTTGTATCCTTTTTAAAAAGCGAACTATCAGTAACAATGAAATTAGCAATCATTCCTGCTTTTAAACTGCCTACTTCATCCTGCACATTCAATAATTTTGCAGGAGTGTAGGTTAGCGCCTTTAGCGCTTCTGCCTCAGGTAAGCCAGCCTCAATAGCCTTTTCCAGCATTTCAGCCATCTTCGTTACATCCTTTAAGCCATCCGCAGTAATAGCAAATGTTATCCCTTGCTCATAAAGCATTTTGAGGTTTGATGCTGCCAACTCCCAATGCTTCATGTCATCATAACCAATATTTAGTGCTTCAAAAGGATCTTCCACTTCATAAGCATCGGGGAAATTAACAGGTATCACCAGAGTAGCATTGGTAGCCTTCAATTCGTTCAGTCGCTGGTATTCATCGCCCACCCCTTTGATAATGTATTGAACACCCATTTCATCACCTAATCTGTCTGCTCTAAGCACATGCAATTTATCCCTTCCGGCCTCAAAAAATTGTGGTAAGCTGCTGTTGTCATTAAAGGCTTTTAATGATAAATCAACCAGCTCGTTTTGATTTTTATACCAGTCGGCATTGAGGTATGTTTGCCTTATCAATGCAATAGAACCCATTAGTGAACTTGGGTTATTCATTTTAGAGGAACCTTTGTCAAATGAAAAATGAGCAGATGCCTTTTCCTTCAATATCACTTCATTCTCCTTTGCCTCTCTTAAAGTAACCAATGCTCCGGTACCTCTTATCAAACCATCTTGGCTATGTGTCAGCACCGTTCCAAAGCCTGCCTTTCTTAATTTTTCAGCTTCAGCTTTATCCATTTTAAATGCAGTAACTGCATCAAAATACGATTTCACAGCATCGTTAGCATTATATGCTCCTTCTTGTTGGGGAGTCATCACGGGGCCTCTGGAACGAGCGCTGGTTTTCTCTGAAATACCTAGTTTAGAAGATAATTCAATAAATGATGGATAGATGTGCTTGCCTAAAAGTTCAATAATTATAGCGCCTTCAGGTATGGTGAGACCGGTTCCAACAGCCAACACTTTTTCATTCTTAACAAGTAAAATGGCGCTATCTATAACAGTCTGAAAATCCGTGTGGATCGTTGCATTTGTTAAAGCATATATTTCCGGTCGTTCATCTGCCACCCCGTTTACAGGGAAGGTAACCTGAGCTTTTACAGTTAAAAAACTGAGCATAAAACCGAGTAATAGTAGGTTTCTCATCATAGTTGTTAGGTTTGCTAAAATCAAAAATACGTAAAATAGCAGCAGTATACCCTCAAGGCCACGCACAATTTTATGTTCGGCTATTTCCAACTTTAAATGGATTGCCATGAGTCTATAAAAAAATTCAATTTACTTACATAATACCCAAAAGTATTCCTAATTTGTGTTTAACATTTCTCTCGTTTATGAAGACTTTTTTCAAAAATCACCTGATTACCATAGCCATAGCAGTAGTAGGCGTACTCATCATTTCAAGTGTGCTGCTGTCATTTTACAATAAACGCATTATGAGGGAAGCACTTGAAACCAAGGAGCAAACAGCACTGGTGATGAGTACCGTAGAAAAGACTTTTCTTAATATAAGGAATATGGATATTAGTAGCAGAGGCTATGCCATAATGGGCGAAGAGCGCTATTTATATTGGACGGTTGAAATTGCTCAGGAGACCAACAGAGAGAATTTCAGAACACTTGACAGCCTATTTCGTGAGCAAGGGTTTTCCTACAATAATTACCGAGCGGTTAAGGCAGGCTTCGAAAAATATGTATTGATTTTTGAAGATATGCTGAAATATTTAAGAGCTGGAGATATTGATGGATACAAAACTATATTGACCCGAGATTTTGGTAAAGACTTTTTTCTTGTTACCATTGCCGGATTTATGGATGAGTTAGCGCCTTTTGAAACCGCCCTAGCACAGCGCGCTGAAGACAGATACGAAAGTGCCATCCTAAGAAATTCTGTATTACAGCTACTACTATTTATAATAGGAATACCGACTCTTGCACTTATAGTAACCAAGTTACGGAGAGATGAAAAAAGACGTGATCGCCTTTTGTCAGACTTACGTGAAAACAATCAGAAATACGTTTTTAATGATGGGGAAGAAGATAATTCCGATGCGGAAAGTATATTGAATAATTCCATTGCAAACTTTAAAAAGGCTGCTAATTATGTAGATAAAGTATCGCAAAGCGATTATACGATTAGCTGGCAAGGCCTAAATGAAAAAAATGAGCTCCTAAATAATGAGACTCTGGCCGGCAGATTGAGGCAGATGAAATTAGAGATGCAAAAGGGAGCAATAGAAAACGATAAACGTATCTGGCTTACGGAAGGCATATCGGAGCTATCTGAAATAATCAGAAATAGTGAACAGGATCTTACGATATTAACCTATGAAGCTACGCAATACCTCTGTAAACGACTAAAAGCGCAGCAAGCGGCTCTCTTCGTATTTCAAAAGGAGCATGATGATGATGCAGCTTATCTGGAACTAAAAGCGGCTTATGCCTTTAACAGAAAAAAATATATAGAGAAGAAGCTGGACATTGGTCAAGGTTTGGTGGGTCAGGCATTTAAGGAACAAGACACCATTATGCTCACCGAAATTCCTTCAAACTATCATCATCTTCAGTCGGGCTTGGGAGATAGCACCCCCGGTTTTATCATAGTGGTACCGATGAAATATAACGACCAGATACAAGCTGTAATAGAAATGGCTTCATTTGAGGAAATGGCACCGTACATGGTCGATTTTTTAGAAAAAGCGGGGGAATATATAGCCTCTGCCATTGCAACGGCCAAAAACAACGAACGAACAAAAATTATGCTGGAGAGGCTGCAAAGCCAAGCTGAAGAGATGCGCGCGCAAGAGGAAGAACTAAGGCAAAATATGGAAGAGCTCGAAGCCACACAGGAGGAAATGAGAAGGAAAGAACGTATTACGGAGCAAAAGATAAAAGAGCAACAGCTGTAAGATTAAGCTATTCCATTTGCATACCGATCTGTTGCGTGAGGACATGCTCCATGGCAACAGTCATTTGCATACTTAATATGTTGCGTGAGGACACGCACCATGGCTGGGCAAGGGCAACAAATTCAACAATTATCGAGTAATACAACTGCTGCTTTTGTTGCGGGTGTTATCACCGGCAACTATCACATGATGTTCAACTATTCAGAAAATACCAGATCAAAAAAGGTGTATAATGCTATTCGAGTCAATAAGAATGTAGCCATTTGCACACCTGTGTTGCGTGAGGACACGCACCACGGCAGGAGATTAAAAAATGTGTATGAAGCTTTATGGCTCAATGATAATGTAGCCATTTGCATACCTGTGTTGCGTGAGGACACGCACCACGGCAGGAGATCAAAAAAAGTGTATAAAGCTTTATGGCTCAATGATAATGTAGCCATTTGCATACCTGTGTTGCGTGAGGACACGCACCACGGCAAGAGATCAAAAAAAGTGTATAAAGCTTTATGGCTCAATGATAATGTAGCCATTTGCACACCTGTGTTGCGTGAGGACGCGCACCACGGCAGGAGATTAAAAAAGGTGTATGAAGCTTTGTGATTCAATGAAAATGTAGCCTTTCGCATGCCTATCTGTTGCGTGAGGACACGCACCATGGCTGGGCAAGGGCAACAAATTCCACAATTACCGAGTAGTACAACTGCTGCTTTTGTTGCAGGTGTTATCACCGGTAACTATCAGTTTTGTATAACCGACATAAAAAAACCCCGACAACTCTAAGCTGTCAGGGTTTAAAATATTTAAACAATAAATAACTCTTATAATAAATCTTGATCCGATCTTTTTAGCACATTATACATTAGCTTGCGTGCATTGGCCTTTCTTAGCTTTTGCTGCACATCAGATACAATACCCATTTTTGCCTCGCTGTCCACTTTGAGTGCAATGGTAATCTTATCGCGCTCAGCCTCCGCTAACTGATCTTTCTGGTTGGCAATCCAAAGTAACACACCTTCCGGCTCTATGAACACATCATTCGCTTGAATACGTGCTTCCTTGCCAAACTCCTCAGATTTTTTTGGAGCACCTATATAAAGGTAACTTACCAAAGACTTTCTTTCCAGTTTTTTTAACTGTTCCGCTTTAGGTATATCCTGCTCTACCAAAATATCTGTTTCACGTAACACGGTGGTTACCATAAAAAAGAAAAGTAGCATAAAGATAATATCAGGTAATGCCGCTGTGGGGATATCCTGACTCGCACTTGTTTTTTTCTTAAACTTTGACATATCTTAACCTCCTACGTTTGATGGTTCAGCAATTGAAATTGCCATTGGAATTTCTTCATCCCCTTCACCTTTACCTTTTGCGTAAAGTGCCTTATCTTTTGGGTTGCCTATATCTAGCGTTCTGTAATCTTCTACTGTTATACCTGCTCTATCTGCGTAAATCTGATAATAAGCTCCTTGCAACTGATCCAACACATTGATGTAAGCTTCGTAAGAAGTACCTCTGTCTGTTTTAAAAGAGACAATAGCTTTTTTAGGAGTTTCAGCGAACTTGTCTGAGTTATCAGGGTTTAAGATATGCTCTATCAGCATGTCCTTTATTTCCATGAAATCAGCAAGTCTTTCCCCTTCTACCAATAAGTCATCATTGGAATTAATGGCCACCTTAAAAAGATTTCTTTCCTTAATCACGATGTCAATTTGCTCGGCATCGTCCGGCTCAGGAGGAAGTGTAATTGTTAAACCCTTATCAGAGGCTATGGTAGTAGTTACAAGAAAGAAGATTAGCAGCAAAAAGGCAATATCTGCCATTGAACCCGCATTAACCTCAGAAGATGCTCTTGATTTACTTCTAGCCATTATCTTACAAGTTTAGAAATTTCAGAAAATATAATAGAAATCATAGCCACCACTAATAATACATAAGTAGTAATCAAAACTCCACCAATAACTTTTGATGAAGTACTGTTAATATCAAATTTGGTATATACAGCAGTTACTTCATTTCCTGCTATAAAATATGACACCAAAAAGATAACACCTAAAATAACAACGCCTGAAACAGACTTAATTAATGTTTTGGGATTGCCCAACGCATTCACTAAAGGCAATACTATGGCTCCTAAAGCAGCCAGCAACACCAGTAAGTACGATACGTATAAAAATATATCTATAAATTCCATAAAGTAAATTTTAAAGGTTTAAAATTACCTAGTAAGATTATGCTTAACTAACAGATCTACTAACGCTATTGAGGCGTCTTCCATTTGATTTACCAAAGAATCTACTTTAGAAACGCAATAGTTGTAGAATAATTGTAGAATTACAGCAACGATCAAACCACCAACAGTAGTTAAAAGGGCTACTTTGATACCACCTGCCACGAGTGAAGGAGAAATATCACCGGCTGCTTCAATAGCATCGAAAGCGCCAATCATACCGATTACCGTACCCATGAAACCGAGCATTGGTGCTAATGATATAAACAACGAAATCCATACCAAACCTCTTTCCAATCTACCCATTTCCACAGAACCGTAAGCAATAACCGATTTTTCAACCATCTCAATACCTTCGGAAAATCTCATAAGTCCTTGCGTAAATATGGATGCCACCGGACCTCTTGTGTTTTTAGTGTACTCTTTAGCTGCTTCTACACCACCTTGGTTTAAGGCATCTTCTACATTTGCCAATAATTTACTGGTGTTAGTAGTAGATAGGTTTAAGGTAATTATTCTCTCAATAGCAATGGCTAATCCTAAAATAAGACAGATCAATACAATTGACATAAATTCCCATCCACCTTCAATAAATTTTTCTTTAACAATTTGGTGGAAACCCTGCTCTTCTTCAACCAATTCTTCCTCTTCCACAACAGCCGCTGGCATATTGTCTTCGGCAGCCTCTTCCATGGCAGTTGAATCATTATTTTCCATTGTAGTAGAATCATCTTCCATAGAAGCGTCCTCAGCTTGAGCAACTGCGTTGCCTGCGAAACCGAATGTCATCACACCGGCCATCATCATTAAGACAAATAGCTTTTTCATAGTTACGTTTTTAGAAATCTTGTTTAGTTTGTTATTTCAATTTTAATTATCAGAATCCAATTTTACACAAATATACCCAAAGAGAAAATTTTTTATGCATTTCTTTAAGTGATCAGTTTATAATTTTGCTATAATCGTATAAATAAAGTCAAAAAATAAGTTTTGTGGAGAGGGAGGGATTCGAACCCTCGGTACCCGCGAAGGTACACTCGCTTTCCAAGCGAGCCCGATCGGCCACTCTGGCACCTCTCCTTTTCAACTAATTCGGCTGCAAATAAATCACTAATTTACCCCTGATACAAGCAAAATAGTCTCTATTGAATGCCTTTATTTTTGTTCTAAACGGCTGAAATATGTAACCTATTGTTTTTGAAACACTTATATGTAATTACTTCATTCCATCTCCCCTCTCAATGATTTAGTCAAATACCTGCGTTGCTCTTCAGCGCTATTCAAATAGCTAAGTATGTACATAAGTTTAGTGATGGCCGCCTCGCTCGTAATATCATTTCCACTAACAACTCCAATAGTTGCCAATTTTTTACTGGTTTGGTATCGTCCTTGAATTACTTTGCCACCCATACATTGCGAAACGTTAAGCACCAATAGCCCATTTTCAATAGCCTCCTTTAGTAAATCAATAAACCAACCTTCTGATGGCGCATTACCTGCTCCAAATGTTTCGATAACCAGCCCTTTTAAGCCTTCACTTGATAAAACAGCCTGCACCAAATTTTTAGAAATACCGGGGAATATTTTCAAGATTGCCACCTTTTGGCTCAAGTTCTTGCGCACATTTAACTTTGTTTTAGGTTCATGCGCTTTTAATGCAGAAAAGTTGTACTCAATTATTACACCTGCCTCTGCTAAAACCGGGTAATTTTCACTTTGGAAAGCATCGAACTGCACGCTCTCTACCTTTTTAGCCCTGTTTCCTCTTAACAGCAAGTTGTTAAAATATATACACACTTCCGATA
The DNA here is from genome assembly GCA_963832285.1 of uncultured Cytophagales bacterium. Classification (GTDB taxonomy): domain Bacteria; phylum Bacteroidota; class Bacteroidia; order Cytophagales; family Cyclobacteriaceae; genus Marivirga. The sequence goes on along the minus strand of CAWHTP010000008.1, from coordinate 784,779 downwards.
CTATGGTTCTGTTATCGATAGTTTGAGCGGCTATTTCTATCGCAGTAATTAAATTCTCGCGCGCATCGGATCTAGCTGCTCCTATAGGAAGCTGTGAACCGGTAAATATCACAGGCTTATTTAAGCCTTCCAACATAAAGCTTAGTGCCGATGCCGTAAATGCCATGGTATCGGTTCCATGAATAACAATGTATCCGTCAATTTCATCGTAACTTTCTTCTATAAGTGTAGCTATCTGAGCCCAATGCTCTGGATTTACGTCAGAGGAATCGATAAGGTGCTTGAAAGATGCCACCGTTAGTTTAAGATTGAAGCTTTTTAAAGATGGAATAGCCTCCAAAATATATTTGAAATTAAAAGGAGCCAGTGCTCCTTGCCTATTAAAAACCATACCTAGGGTGCCACCGGTATAAATAATCATAATGGCACGTTCAGGTGCTTTTGGAGTGGCAGTTTCAATATGGGTTAATTCATAAAAGCTGTTCATGAGGTAAATAGAGCTTGGGCGTTTTTGGTAGTTTGTTCTATTAAATCGGCCTTTGACATTTGCTTAAGATCGGCTATCTTCTGTGCAATTATATCAAGATAAGCTGGCTCATTACGCTTCCCTCTATGTGGGGTTGGTGTTAAATAAGGGCAATCCGTTTCCAGCACAACATTAGCTAAATCCATAGCGGGAATATGCTCGGCAAGGCCACCGTTTTTAAATGTTACCACTCCGCCAATCCCTACAAAAAAATTTAGCTCAGCAATTTCTTTTGCTTGTGCAGCAGTACCGGAAAAACAATGAAAAACACCTTTGAGCTTATCTGTGTGGAGCGATTTTACCAGTTCAAGGGTTTGGTCAAATGAATCGCGACAATGAATAATGATGGGCACTTCATATTTCATTGCTAGAGCCACCTGAATTCTAAAGGCTTCAACCTGCTGTTCCTTAAATGTAGTATCCCAATAAAAATCTAGTCCTATTTCGCCTATAGCAACAAATTTTCGCTTGTTCAGCCAGTCTTCAATTACATATAATTCCTTTTCAAAGCCGGTATTTACTGAGCAAGGGTGTAGCCCCATAGTGGCAACTGCGGTAGAATATTTGGCTTCTACCTCCAACATATTATCAATAGAATCGCTATCAATGTTAGGCATATAAAATTTCTGGATACCGCTATCCTCAGCGCGCTCCATCATTTCGCTCCTGTCCTTATCAAAGGCTTCGGCATATAAGTGTGCATGGGTTTCAATCATCTGCTAATATTTTCTTCCTTTCCATAAAACAGGCAAAGGTATCAGATAATAAAAGATTAAAACAATTGAAAATAAAGCACTGTAAATTTCAAAGATAAAAAGATGACCTAATGGCATGTACTCCCCTAGCCGCTCATGAATTTTTGTAATGAATAGACTTTGCAGCGTTGTTTTTAAACCAAATAGAGGAATGCCAACTAATGGATTTACTATAAGCAAGAAAAGTATGGCAGGATAATAAGCAGCCTGAAAAAAAAGTATCATTTTCATAAAAAAGGGTAATTTCATGGCACCTCTCATCCACCTTTTTCTTTGCTGTAATAACTCTATAAAAGTTTTTTCAGCCTTCGATTTAGCCATACTTTCAGCATTAGCAAGTTGCTGAAATTTAAAATCATTTTTAACTATTGCTTTAAAAAGTGCATAATCTTCAGTAATGGAGAAAGGAATATTTTCATAGCCACCTACCGATGTGTAGGCTTCTTTGCTCACCATCATGTTATTGCCAACAGCTGTTACAGGATAATTCCAACCACTTACTATCTTGATCATTCCCAAGGCTAATGACCAATCGATCATCTGCATACTTGAAAAAAAACTATTTGCCTGAATTACAGTAAATCCGCTCTGTATGCCCATGTTCGGTTTAAAACAAGCTAAATGCTTTCTAATCCAACTTCGCGGTACTGTTATATCCGCATCGGTGATCATGAGCATATCACCGTTGGCATGTTTATCCAGCTTTGCCAATACGTTAGCTTTTGCATGTTGCCCATTGCTTTCATCCTCTACCAGAAAATATTTAAAGAGCTTGTTTTCTCTTTCCCAGGTTTTAAGAATTTGATCTGTGCCATCATCAGAGCCGTCATCACCCATGAGTATTTCATATTTATCTTTAGGATAATCAAGCGCTTCTAAAGACTCCAAGGTTTCATTTACAGTATGCACCTCGTTGCGCACAGCCAAAAGAATGGATACAAAGGGCAAATCTCCTGAAAGCTTAGCAGTTTTTTGCGCTTTTGGCCTCCAGGCGCTCCATAGAATGATATCTATCAGCACAACGATTAGTACTATTACTACAACTATCACTATTATTACACTCATAAACTCATAAATTTAAACCCTAAACTTTTGAAATGATTTATGTACATAGGTAGTAAAGTTAGTACATTATTCTGAGCTTTTAAATTATCGTGAAATACAATGATACTGCCAGGCATTGTTGCTGCTATACAGCTTTGTAAAGCTACTTCTTGGTTTAAATTCTGTTTATAATCTTTAGATAATACATCCCACATAATTATTTGGAAGCCTTGTTCTTGGATTTTCTTGAATAATAAGGGTCTGATTTGACCGTAAGGAGGACGAAAATACTTTTTCCCATGCTCATGTACATTATCTATTAGAAGCTGGCAATCCCGGATATTATCTAAATAGTTTTGCCCTTTGCTCTGCCAGCTTTTCAGGTGGTTGTAGGTGTGGTTGCCAACTGTATGGCGTGCTTTTATAATACTTTCAAAAACATCGGGGTGCTTTTTTATATTCTCACCCACGCAAAAAAAGCTAGCTTTAACGTTATGAGCAGCTAGTAAAGCCAAAATATTAGGGGTTAAATCCGGAATAGGACCATCGTCAAAAGTCAGAAAAATTTCCTTTTTGGAAGTTTCTCTCCTCCAGCAGAAAGATGGAAAAAGTTTTTGTGCAAAAAGTGGTGTTTTATGACTGACCAGGTCAAGCATTAAATGTGCAGGCTAATAAGGTAATGTCATCTGATAAAGGCCTATCGCCTACAAAATCATCCACGCTGTTGAGTACATGTTTTAGTAGGGTTTCAGGATTTGTTTCTACCTGATAAGATAAAAACAGCTTCAACCTTTCAGGGCCAAATTCTTCTTCGTTCATATCAAAAGCTTCTGTGAGACCATCGGTATAAAGAAATAAAATTTGCTCATCGGTTAGTGCGGCCTCTCCTATTTTTAAAAATGGCAATTCAGGAAAAGCCCCTAACACCAAAGTGCCATCGGTCAGCTCAATAATATCTCTACCCTGCACTAAGTAAGGCGGATTATGACCTGCGTTCACATATGCTAACTTTCGTTCTTTCTGATCGATAATAGCGATAAAGAAAGTAATGAAATTTTCTCCATTAGCACTTTGAAACACCTGATGATTTAAATCATTAATGATATCGTTTAAGTCGGTCGTGCGCCTGAGAGACGTACGTAAAGAAGCTTGAAAATTAGACATAAGAAGTGCAGCCGGAACGCCCTTGCCTGATACATCAGCAATGCAAACCATTTTCTGGTGTTCGCTTATTGCGTGCCAATCATAATAATCCCCTCCCACGGTGCTGTGTGGTGAGTAATGCGCTGCTATTTTAAAGTTATCACTGTAGGGAAGGAATTTCGGAAACAAGAGTTGTTGTACTTTCTTGGCAATTTCCATCTCTTTCTCATACACCTCCTTTACTATGCGCTCATTAGCCATTTTTTTATTTTCAATGGCCACCATGGTAATATTGGTAAGGGCTTGAATGAAATTTAAATGGTTTTCTATGTGCTTGGGATCGTTCTGTTCGGCAATTCCTCCTAAATAAACCATAGCCAACAGGTCATCTTTATGGAATACTGGTATGGCCGTTTCAAACTCTTCGAAAGCGGTATCAGCCAAATCTGCACTATCCAAAATCTCATGCTTCCTCATACTCGATCCGTCCGGAACGGCACCATCATAAACATCATCAGATCCAAATTGTACTTTGCAAACCCAACTATTTTGCTCACTTACAAGCAATAAAAGTTTACTTAAACTTAAGTTTGCTCGCAGTGTGAAATTATAAATCTTATAAAGTGAGCTTTCCGGAACATTATCATTTATGGCTTGCGTAATTTCCAGCAAAGCGTTTAATTCAAGCTCTTTACGTTCAAATCTGTTCGCTATTTCGACACTGTTTTCCATTTCTTAAAAGTGAAGATAATACATAGTGTGCTCAATGTGGAATTTAGCTAAGTGTTTTTGATTATTACAAATTGTTGGTACTTAGAATCCATTATGGATCATTAGCCCTTTTTTAGAGGCTAAGTAATATAATTTTTTCCATGGTACTTGCTGCTCATTGCTACCAAGCCTAAATTCAATATCGTGATCAACCAATAATTTAATAAAGTCTTTAGCTAGCAGATCAGCTAATATTTGCTGTATCTCGGAATCTTTCCAGCCTATAGCCTCTTTTAGCACATCATAATGTTGCACGAAATAGAGCTCATCCAGTAGGTCAAACTCCTTTGTTGTTAAATCTTCCATACGCTCTGCCTTTCCAATTATAGCGCACAAAATTAGCCGTTATTCCGAAAAAAATCACGTAAATGCTATAAAAAAGCTGCAACATTAAAAAAGTGTAAAGCTTAGGCCTTTTATAGCTTATTGCATCTACACCCTGAATATAATAATATTCAGCCATGGCTTTCAACAGAAACCCTCCGATACCCCACCAATAAAGCCCATTCCAAAGCAGAAATACTAAGCCTATCAGATAAATTACGTGAAATAAACCTACAAAAATGGCCGGCAATTTATCTTTGAAAGATTTTCCAATATTCCATTTTGATGCCCAGCGCCAACGTTGATGCACAAATTGGACGAAAGACTCCGGGGCATTGGTTATTACTAGGCTGTAAGCAGCAAAAGCAATAGATTTTGCACCATATTTGGCTACAATAGCTGCTAACAAAAACACATCATCTCCGGTGGATATATGGCGGTTATTTCGATAAGGATTAGTGGCAAGAAATGCTAAGCGATTAAAACACATATTTGCTGCATTGGCCATGCCCGGGGCACCTAGTTTTATGCTGACGCCCGTAACGCCCATGATGGCGCTCAGCTCAATCTGAAGCAGTTTGTGTAAGAAATTATTTGTCTTAAATCTCACCTTTCCGGTTATCATTTTGACTGCAGGCTCATCAAAAAATGCTTGCATGCTCATCACCCAATCAGGGGCTACTAAGCAGTCGGCATCTGTTGTTAAAATTAATTCAGCTTCTGAGGCTAAAACTGCCTGTTGAAGAGCGGCCTTTTTACCTGTTAAATTCGCTGGCAGGTCAATCTGCTTAGTCTGAAAAGGAAATACTTCCAAGGCTTTAGAAAGTACCGCCAATGAAGCATCCTCAGAATGGTCGTTTACAAAAATAAAATTCAGTAGTTTATAAGGATAGCGTATTTTGGCAAGGGAATTAATCAAAGAGGCCAGGTTTATCTGCTCGTTCCTAAAAATTACTACTACGGTTACATATCGTAGTTGGTGCGAGATTCTATTTACTTCAACCGCCCTCCATACGAATCGAAAATAGACCAACAAAATAGCATAAATACAAATTAATAGCAGCCAAAGGTAAATCACGACCGCTCAAAATTTAGGTTCTTAATAAAGAAAATTCCGATAAATGCGGGAATCGCAATATTTATGAGCCACAGTAAAAAACTTGCGCCAATTATAGGTGCTGTGCTTACTTGAAAAAGCTCGAAATAGAGTATAGCACTAAATTCTCTCACGCCTAAATCGTTTAAGAAGTTAAAGGTAGGCAAAGCCGATTTCATTAAAAAAATGAATGCTATTCCCATAAATTGTTGCCAAGCGGAAAGCTCTATATCAAAAACTGACAGCAGCAGCAAAAACTGAAAAGAAAAGATTAGGTAGCGAAAAACAGATAAGGCTATTAGTCTGAGATAATCTAGTAAAGAAATTTGCCGAAGCAATTCGAAATACCTTCTCACGTTCCTGATTTTTTTGCCGTAAGTGATAAAAATTAACATTAGCACAAGCAACAATACAATTCCCCCTACAATTAAATACGCTGATGATCCCTCAAAAAAGTGGTTTGATTCAAATATATATGTATAAGGAATATAAGTGAGCGAAAGCAAGCCAAAAATAAGGGTAGGCAACATTTGAAGACTTCTGGCTACTAATATTGGACCTAGCGCCTTCTTCCTATTTTTGTGTTTTAAAGTCCACACGCGTGCAAAATAATCGCCTACGGCATGTGGTGTTACAAAACCCATCGAAATGCCTGCAAGAACCCCCGGCAAAGCCTGTTTTACCGATAGTTTAGCGAGAGGAGCAATACAAACCTTCCATTTTAGCACTTCCATGAGCCAATTGAAAGGCATCAAAAAAAGTACTATAAACAATAGCGCATAGTTTAATCTATAAACATCCACTATTAACCCAAATTGATTTCTTTCCTGATAGATTTTTTCAAATAGAAAATAAGCAATAAAAAGTGTGATGATCACTTTTATGGAAATAAGGAAATATTGCTTCAAATTATACTTTAACAATGGCTGTCTGCTTATTCTGTATTAACTTTACAATAATGGTGGTTAGTAGGCAGACTTCAAAGACTGAAAAAATAATTTTAGGATTAGATCCCGGTACATCGGTGATGGGTTATGGAGTTATACAAATAGTTGGTAGCAAAATGACGCTATTGCAATATGGTGTTATACACCTCGCAAAATATGCTAACCATGAAATTAAGCTACGGAAAATATTTGAACGGGTGAGCACCCTCATTACCGATTATACTCCTGATGAGGTAGCACTGGAAGCTCCTTTTTTCGGTAAAAATGTACAGTCAATGTTAAAGTTGGGCCGCGCACAAGGCGTAGCAATGGCAGCAGCCTTAAATAAAGATTTGCCAATTGCCGAATATGCACCAAGAAAAATGAAAATGGCTGTTACAGGAAATGGCAACGCCAGCAAAGAGCAAGTTGCAGCTATGCTTAAAACATTGTTGGGCATAAAAGAAATTCCTAAGCTGCTCGATGCTACTGACGCATTGGGTGTAGCGGTTTGCCACCATTTTCAAGGTAAAACTGCTAAGGCAGGGCCAAAAAGCTGGAAGGCATTTTTAAGTGAGAACCCCGGTAGGTTGAAATAGCGAGTGGATTTGAGAGGTACGAATTACGAGGTACGATTTACGAGGTACGAGGTACGAATTACGATTTGAGATTTACGAGTATGCAAGTACGAGGAGGGGGGTTGATTTATGAGCTTAGATTTGCGAATTACGAGATTGAATGGACGATTTTGGACGTACTTGCCGTTTTGCGACATCATTTACTCAAAATTTAGAGCCCTAATTATTATTTGCTTTTAGAAAACCAACTTTTCACCTTTTTCACTAAATTACTATCTTCTTTACTTTCATCCTCATGGCTATTAATTAGCATGGCCACAGGTTTTAACTGATCAAACTCACCGCAGAAAACCTTGAGCATAGCAGCAAAAGGAAGAAATAATACCATGCCCGCCACTCCCCAAATAGAGGCGCCTACGATAAGACTTAAGATAGCCACAAGAGGATTAACATTGATACTACTCCCTACAATTTTAGGATTTAAGAAATTACTTTCTACCAATTGTACAAACCAAAATAAACCTGCCACAGCAAGTGGAACCCAAAGCTGATCGTGCGTCATAAATGCATAAAGCACAGGAATGGTAGCCCCAAGTGTAGTACCTAAGTAAGGAATTATTGATAAAGAAGCTGCCAAAAAACCAAATAGCAGCGGACTGTCTATGCCAATTATCCATAAACCTAAGCTGTTGGCTGTACCAAGTATAAGTATGAGTATGAACATCCCTGATAAATATTGCTGTCCCACTTTTTGAATATTCTTGAGCATTTTAAATACGCGAGGTCTGTTTTTCTTGTCTGCAAAGTGTAAAAATGCTTTGGTAAGATAGTTTCTATAGATTAAGAATAAAAAAGAAAAAATAGTAATAGTAACAAGTCCCGTTAAGAAGGTAGTAATACCGCTGAAAGTTTTTCCGGCTAGCGACCCACCTGACTTTTGCAGCCAGTCCTTACCCTCTTCTAATAATTCGTCTCTCTTTAAGTCATCAATAAAATTGAAATTTTTATTTATAAATACAATAACGTCCGTAAAGAGACCTGAAAGCTTCTCGCCAAACTGGCTTACATCACTTGATAACTGAGCAATTTGGGTAGAAAAGAGTGTAATGAAGCCTCCAATAACTATATAAACCATAAGAATTGCACAAACAGCTGCAAGAATACTTCCCAAGCCCCATTTTTCCAGTTTTTTAACTACCGGAAAGAGTATAAAAGCGATAATAAGCGCTAGAGAAAGCGGAATGAGAATGGTTTTACCAAACACTAATATAACTACCAGCGCGATGACGGTGCCTATGACAAAAAAAGTTTTACGAAAAGAAAGTTCCATGGATGATCCTTAAAAAATAGTAAATTACTTATATCAGCAAAAAAAATATGAATGTGAATGCGAAAGTTACACATTAAACATCAGTCCATAAAATATTTCTTTATTATTTCTAATGCGGGCTTTTGCTGGGGCGTGTAGGCTTTTTGCAAGCCTTCTCGGCCGTAGGGTAAAGTTAAGTGCCATTTCCAAATAAACCCACCTGCCCACCAATCTGCTGCTCTAAATTCTTGGTACAACGCCTCATAAGCAGTGGACTGAGCGCTTAAATTTACTGAGAGGCTATCTTTATCAACCATCCAATGACCCATAGCAGCATAGTCTATACTCTCGTAACCATACTCTGTAAATAAAATTGGTTTGTTAAATTGCTCACTAATCCGTTGCATGTTACCCTTGGGTTTTTGCCATGCTTTGCGCAACTCAGTTTGGTGTGGTGTTTTAGCCAGGCTTAACGGAAAATAGGCATCAATCCCAATCATATCCAGCTGATCCCAGAATGTGATTTGCTCATACTCATCCCAGTTGGCTGCGTAAGTTATTAAACCGGCATATACTGCTTTGGTCCTTATAATTGTAGCTTCCCAATAATGCGGACGATTTTTGGTGGAATTCCTGATTTCGGTACCTATACATAACATGCCAACATTATGCTTAGCTGCCAATTGCGCATATGTTTGGAGGTAATTAGAATATTCTGTTTCCCAAAGCAGCCACTTTGCCTCAGTATCAAAATCAAGATCACCTGCCCAACCCTGGCCTTTAACCCATAAATGTGGTTTTAGCATTACCTTCAGACCCAGACTATGCGCCATTTCAATTGTGGCTTCTACTCCTGTAGGCGTCTCGCCCCACCACTGTTTACCGTTTCCAAAAACCACCTTACCAACTTCCGGATCGCAAAAGGCATAAGGCACTATGGCAATCCATTCTGCACCAACATTTTGCACAGATTTCAGAGAATCAATAGGGAATTTTTGACTGGGCGCCACCAAATTGAACCCGTCTATCTTTGTTTGCTGTGCAGGCGTGCTGTTTAAAAGACCAAACTTAGAAATCATACCGATGGAAATCAGCAGAATAGCTACAATAGCTGCTATAAGGTAATAGGTTCTTTTCATTTCAAAGTTTCACATCAAGCGCAGCAATAAATAGCAGTTAAGCCATCAGCTGCGCAAGCTTGCGGGTACTTTCATACTGCATCATAATAATTTTTAAAAGCACGGTAAGCGGTATGGCCAGAATCAACCCTGCTATGCCCCATAAATACCCCCAAAACATAAGCATAACCAGCACAACAATGATATTTATGGAGAACGATTTTCCCATAAAAATAGGCTCCAGCACCGCACCAAACAGTACTTGTGCTCCGGAAAACAGCAGTGCAGCCGCTAAAAGTGTTCCCGGACTATCCAGCTCGATATAGGCAAAAATTACCACGAGTACTGTTGAAATAACTGAACCTACCATTTGAATAAAGTTGATAGCGAATGCTAGTAGACCCCACACCAGTGGCAGGCTTATACCTAATGCCCATGCAATAAGACCAAAGGCAATACCGGTAAATAAGCTGATAACTATTTTAACTTTTAAAAATTTTGAAATGCTGCGCTCTACTTCAATAAAGGTTTTTATGGCGCGCGTATGCCCATAAAAAAGGGTGGTTTGCATTATTTGTTTAAGGTTCATGGACCCTGCCAGAAATAGCACAAGAAAAAAAAGCGTCATAAGTGTATTTACTATAGTTAACCTCAAAAAAGTGAAGGTCACAGTAAAGTTATTTACTACCATGTCATTTATTACGGAGCTGCCTATTAATTCATCAAGTGCGCTCTCGCTGTCCGATCTTTCAATCCCTAAAACATCTGAAAATGGTGTGATTAATTTATCCAATTTATCATTAAACTTAATAGAAAGAGATGTTTTATCGGATCTTATTTGTTGACCTGAGAGGCTAATTACTTGAAAACTGACAAAAAATATTGAAACGATAATTACAATTACAATCGTAAGCGAAACCAGTTTAGGAAATCTTTTTTTAGTAAACCACCTCATTAATGGGGTAAAAAGTAATGCCAAAAAAAACGCAAAAAATAATGGTACAAAAATAAACGATAAAAGCTGGAGGCTATAAAAAAGCACCGGAAGTGCTAAAATGAACAATAATCTATTTGTTGTTCTTAATCCCTTAATTTCCATTTGTAACTATAAAATATTATACGAGTAGCCATTATGAACGCATAAACGCTCAAAATGATTTCGTGGTGGTAAAATGCTTAATACAAACTTATATAAAAGTTTGCTTTTCTTTTATATATCAATGTCGTTTAGTAAAGAACTTACCTCCTTTTCGTTGGAAAAAGGATTGATGAGGTCATGAAGACAAGCTTTACTAAACGGCATCAATTAAATATTAAAATTAATTTGACCTGAAAAGAAGAATAAGCACATGCAATACCTTTGGTAAGTAACGAGATGATGAACAACAGTTTCAATACTGCTAAATACCCACATTGCCATTTCTAAATGCGTTGCCTAAGGCTATAGGAACTTCGGCCTCCGCTTTAATAACATTGGCTTTGGCTAATTGAACTCGTGCCAACATTTCCTGCTCCAGGGCAACAGCCATGGCACGTCTTTCTTCCGCTTTAGCCTTGGCTATGTTTAAATCGGCCGTGGCTTGGTCAATCTGCAAAATAGCACCAATATTGCGTCCAATATCAATATCAGCAATATCTATGGAAAGTATCTCAAATTCGGTTCCCGCATCCAGGCCATTAGCCAACACTTGCTTAGAAATATTTTCAGGATTTTCGAGAACTTCCAAATAGCTACCGGCAGAGCCTATACAGCTAATAATACCCTGACCAACTCTGGCTTTAATAGTTTCTTCTCCTGCCCCACCTACCAAACGTTGTAAGTTGGTACGCACCGTTACTCTGGCTACAGCAACTAATTGAATACCATCTACGGAAACCCCTGTAATAGCAGGCACTACCACCACATAAGGTGTAACAGAAACTTGAACGGCCTGTAGCACATCGCGCCCTGCCAAATCGATTGCAGTAGCCTGCTTAAAGCTCAGGTCTAAATTGGCTTTATCGGCTACAATAAGTGCTTTTATAACTGATGTTAAATTGCCATGTGCTAAATAATGAGTTTCCAACTGAGCAGTTGTAATTTCTGTGAGGCCTGCTTTATTAGCTATAATAAGCGAATTAACAATTAAAGCCGGTGGCACACGCCTGAATCGCATAAAAATTAAATCGGCAATATTGACATGGACACCGGAAAAAGCAGCTGTAATCCAAAGATTAACGGGTATAAGATAAAAAATCAGCCAGAGACTTAATAAAACAACAGCAACAAAAATAATAGTATATACAGGCATCTAATGAGATTATTGTTAGTATGATTGTTTCAGAAAGATAGGTCAAATTATTAATTAAACAGCATATTTTTAATGGCTCTTAATTTCATTTGTTTCAGAACCTCACGATTTCAGGTTGGCCTACCATCATTTCTCTATAACTGCTTAGGTAATTATTACTGACCCTGAATTGAAAGTTATCTACAAATCCAATCGGGCTATTGAAAAAAGTAAAGCTCAAATCAATAGTAGGAAATGCCAAGCTTTCATTCAACAAACGTAGGCCAATACTAGCCGATGAATAATAATTGTTCTTATTAAAAAGGTCGCCATAACTTAGCCAGCTAAAGGTGTTTCTGTTGTACACCGTAAACTTACATCCATAAAAATACCAAGGGGTAAATAGAACGGACTCAACAGCTATGTTCAGTTTTCTATCACCTAAAGGCCTTAATTCTCCCTCATTATCATACCTTCCGGCAACAACCAGGGCATTTTCTGAGAGCCTATTTATACCCGAAACATATTCAAAATCAATAAACTGTCGATAGGAATATTTATCTCTGTTAATTAACGGGCTAAAGTACCTTATTTCAGTTTTAAAAGCGCCATCCTCCCATCTGTTTAAACTATTATTTTTGAAGGCTCCTAAAATAGCCATAACTGATGTAAAGCCTAATTGACTGAAATAATTGGCATAACCTGTTCTTAATTCCCAATAATTTCTATTGTAGAACTCGGTGCTGTTAAAAGCATAAGTAACTGATGCTAAAAATCCCTTGGTAATATCTTCAGTTCTGCCAAAACCTTTAATTAGCTTACTCTTAGAATAAGTTCGGTTTACAACTGCCATACTTAAAAAATACATATTGCTATTGGTGAAGAATCGATTTTGTTCCTCTGTAGTGAGGGGGCGGTCTAAATATTTTACCAAATTAATTCTACTTTGTACAATCATGTTGGTTCTTTTCATTACTTGATACGATCTCCCGACCCAAATGCTGCCCTCGTTTCTGCTATAAGGTATTTTAGCACCCAAACTATCGAGTGGCTCATAAAATGCTGATAAATTAATTAAGGAGGCTCCTCCACCATATTTTATCTCTGGTGTAAAAAAATCTCTTCGGAAATTGGCTGATAGAATCTCCCTGAAATGATTATTTTCGTATAAAAAGCTCCCCTGAATAAACGAGCCCCACAAATTGGGCACATTGTAGGCTATGCCATATCCATGTTTTTTCTGCGGATTGTCAAACTCATTGAAAAAATAACTAAGCTGTAAATCACGAGCAAAGCCCAACAAATTGCGTTGGTATATGTCAAAATCAAAATTACTTGTGGAACTGTAATTAATATTGGCACCAAGCGATAAAACATCTTGGAATACCACGGTAACATCAACTACATCGGGATTGTCGGAATTGGGACTCAAATAAATTTTAGCATCGCGGATGGTCCTTAACTGCCTAATAATCCTTTCATTATCGGCCACCTTAAAAGCATCTACACGCTCACCGGACTTAAAAAGCAAATTCTCCCTAATAATTCTGCTTCTAGTATTTATATGTACCTTATTAAAGGTTTTTGCGTACCACGAGCCTACTGTTTTGGTGGTATCGCGCACATTACCTTCCAAAATAGGAACACTTCTGATTTTAATTTCTCCATAGATCTTTCCTTCAAAAGGTTTAAAAAAATCCTCCGCACTTTTAATGGGTTTTTGGTCGGTTATTTCACGTGTGGACCTAGTAAATAGTAAACTGAATAATTTTCTGGTGAGCTCGGTTTGGCTGGCTTTGCTTCGTAAAGAATCGTAAAACTTATCGGATTTAAAATATGGACTTTTCTTAAGTTCATACTGCATACCTTTTGGTAAAAAAATAGCTGTATCTGTTTCAGAAGCGTAAAAAGTATCCTTTAGAATGAGCACATAGCCCGCAGAAACCAGGATGGAATCATTTTGGGCAACCTGCTTATTTTTTTGCGCTTGTAAATGCCCGCTGCCAAAAAACAGCAAAATGACTATTACTAGATATCTAAAAAAATAATTCTGCAAATTGGTGCCACTAAAAAATATGAAATCTTTAAACAGAGCAAAATAATAACCATATTATAAGTATCTTGCATGCAGTTAATACTTTCTCCAAGGTAAATTTAAAATCAATTAATCATATTCAACTGCATTTCAAATAAATTATATGAAAAAAGTATTGTTCACCGCTATCGTGTTAACTTTTATTACATACACTGGCATAGCACAAAACAGATTAGATAGAAGTAAAATTAGTCCTGAAGATGGTGTATTGATAAGAAAACTGGATCAATCAGTAAGCGTTACCTATACCGATATAAGCGAACAGGCTAAGGGAAAAGAGAATACATTTACAATGAGTAAGTTGCAATTCGACTCGCTCAATATCGTAATTACCCAAGGGTTTGATCAAATGCCGGAGCAGCCGGTAATTTTTAAGCTAGATAACGATGAGCTAAGGATGTACTTTCGTAAAAAAAGAAGCAAGCAGTTTGTTGAAATAGTGCACGAAAACACCACTTCGGAAGCAACAGGAACTTTAACTTGGCTTACAAGAAAAGATGTCCGGAAAATATTTAGCACCTCAACGAATTAACTTTGGTGCCATCACAAAAAATGGCGAGCACAGAAATTGATCACTATTTTTCAGTTAAGTAAAGTGCAGCGACATGAATTATACCTATGTTTGGCTGCAAATTTACGCAACATCTATTAGGTAGGGTTGCATTGCAAAGAAGCAGCATGCATTACTAATGGAGGAGAATGCAGTATATTAAAGGCTATGGAAAAGTATTTTCCCATTCACAATTACACAGTAATCCTTTCCCCTAAAACACTTGGTAATAGCCGGCTATTTCATTAAATTTTTTAGTTCATACGCATAATTGTATAGCCTACTATCTCATCATTTATCGTGTACATAGAGCACTTAGATCTATTTTTTAAAGTGAAGGAGGCACAAAAAAATATCTGTGAAAATCTGATGGCACCTCTGATGCAGATATTGGAAAGTGTTTTTGAGCTGTTGGATTAAAAAGTCACGTAATAAATAAATATAATAGCATTATTTTGGGTGCAATTATTTTTATAGTTTGCAGCAGTTATGCGTTTGATCTTTATTTTCATTTTCTTTTACTTAGTGGCTACTGTACTGCCTCAATACACCTCAGCTCAGCCAAAACAGCTTACTGCAGAATGGTATAATAAGGTAAATGACGACATACTTAGAAACGATACTGAGAAATTTTTAGAAGAAACCAGCCTGAAATTGCAGGAGGCGCAAGATATTGAAAGAAAAGACCTTGAAAGCGAGTTTTTATTAACGCTTGGCTTCATCCATCAGCAAAAAACAAATAACCTGGAACTGGCCATGCAATATGGCGTAGCAGCACTAGTAATAAACGAGCAACTCCAAAGTACATCGCACTTATTATTTAGCTATATTTTATTAACTGCTATTTTTACAGAGGTAGATGACTATTATAGCGCAGCGGAATTTACCGAAAAGGCCCTTGAAATTAACAGAATACTCAATTACGAAAGCCTTCAAATTACGTTAAAGCAGAACCTCGGAGATATTTATCTCCGTTTGGCAGCTTATGAAAAAGCGCAGGAGCAATATGAGAATATTCTTGCTTTCGCCAAATCATCAAGGCATCCCCATTTAGAGGCTAACAACTGGTACAAACTAGGGCAGCTCGAGCAAATGCAGAACAGGCACCAACTTGCCATTAATGCATATCTCAACGCATTGAAAATTCACCG
This sequence comes from uncultured Cytophagales bacterium, assembly GCA_963832285.1. Taxonomy (GTDB): domain Bacteria; phylum Bacteroidota; class Bacteroidia; order Cytophagales; family Cyclobacteriaceae; genus Marivirga. Next base: position 769,123 of record CAWHTP010000008.1, on the reverse strand, counting down.
CAGAATTAATGACCTCGATCAGGAAGCTACTACCCTGCTGGCTATCGGACAATCATACGACAAAATGAATGATTATAATGCAGCTTTAGAAAACTTCAAAGTAGCCTTGGATATATGGAAAACGTTAGAAAACAGTGCAGGATTGGCAAAAATTTACATTGCTATAGGAGCATTATTTATTGAAAATAAAGAGTTTGACCGCGCCCATGAAAACCTAAAGTATGCCCTAAACAACGCTCAAAAAGCACAAGAGCAAGAGCTTATTATGCAAAGCTTTAAGCTGATGAGTATGGCTAATAAAGGATTGGGAAACTATAAGCTTGCGCTGAAATATCAAGAATTAAAGGGGGCGCTAGAAGATTTTTTAGAGAAGGAAAAAAGCGACAGTGAAATTCTAAAAACGCAGAACCGTTACACAATGGGCCAACAGCAAAGTACCATCGATCAATTGAAATTTAATGAAGTACAGCGCGAAAATGAACTAGCAGCAAAAACACGCTTCAACAAATTTCTTAGCTTACTTACCGGTCTCGTATTTGTGATTTTACTGTTGCTCTTGATGCTTTTTTTAACACAGCGAAAAAGCAATTCCCGATTAAAATTAGCCAATGAACAGGTTCGTATAAAAAATGAGCAACTGCAAGCCCTAAACGCCACAAAAGATAAATTCTTTAGCATCATCGGCCATGACCTAAAGGGACCGCTAAACTCACTCACCTCTTTTTCCGGGCTTCTAATGAACCACACCGAAAGTTTGAGTAAGGAGGAAATTCAAATGATAGCGAAAGATTTAGATAAGTCATTGAAAAATCTTTTTGCACTGCTTGAAAACCTCCTGCAATGGTCGCGCTCGCAAACCGGTAATATCGAATTTAAGAAAGAAATATTTGATTTGACTGCTGTGCTTCAAAAAAACAAAGACTTACTAAGCAAGCAAGCACAAAATAAATCCATTTCTATTGACCTCAAACAGCTAGAGCCTGTTCATGTAAATGCCCACGAACAGTCGGTAGATACAGTGGTGAGAAATTTGCTTTCTAACGCCATAAAATTTACTGAGGTAAATGGCAAAATTAAACTCGGAATTACGGAAGATACTCATTTTTACTATGTTAAAATTGCCGATAATGGCGTGGGCATGCCACCGGGCGTAGTAGATAAAATTTTTAAAATAGACTCCAAACACAGCACCCAGGGGACAGAAAAGGAAAAGGGTACCGGGTTGGGGCTTATTTTGTGTAAAGAATTTATTGAGAAGAATGGCGGTAAAATAAACGCCAAAAGTAAAGAAGGACAAGGATCCATTTTCAGCTTTAGCCTACCAAAAAAATAACCCGCTATTGTATTTTTGGAAGATCCAGAAAATAAGCAGTAACTTGCTAAGCAAATGATAGACCGGAATGAGTAACACCTTTAAACCGAAAACAAAATCGAAATGGCGAACTAAGGCGTACCATATAATTTTTGAGGCTGAAACCTTAGGTGGAAAGGCGTTTGATGTAGCTTTACTGATTGCTATTTTCGTAAGTGTAATTGTTGTTATTCTGGAGAGCGTGAAATCGTATAAAATAACTTACGGTGAGCTTTTCAGAACCTTAGAGTGGGTTATAACTATATTTTTCACTATAGAATATGTGATTCGGCTCATGATTGTTGAGCACCCTAAACGCTATGCAAAAAGCTTTTTTGGCATCATTGATTTAGTTTCCATTTTGCCCTCTTACATCGGTTTTTTCTTTGTTGGAGCCCAGTCATTCATGATCATCAGAGCTTTTAGACTCCTACGGGTTTTCAGGATTTTTAAGCTCACTAAATATTTGGGGGAAGCTTCTCAACTTTCTAAAGCCATGCAGGCCAGCAGAAACAAAATAACAATTTTTATAGGTACTGTAGTGATTATAGTAACAGTTTTAGGAGCTATTATGTATTTGGTAGAGCCGGACGAAAGCGGGTTTTCGGACATACCCAAAGGAATATATTGGGCTATTGTTACGCTTACTACCGTAGGTTATGGTGATATTGCACCCATAACTGCCTTGGGGCAAATAATTGCTTCTTTTGTGATGATATTGGGCTATGGAATCATAGCAGTGCCAACCGGAATAGTTACTTCAGAAATGAATAAGCAGCGTGGTGAAGAAAAATATGGGCAATGCAATAACTGCAAAACAAATAAGGCTTCTCCTGAAGCTAAATTTTGCTACCAATGCGGAGATGCATTTTAAACTAAACTCTCTTCAATTATAAAAATTACGAACTGCTCAACCCAACGCTTGCACAATCGTTGTAGCAACATGGAAAATTCAGCAATTAGAAATATCTTCAAACTTGGTTTACCGTGGAAGACTCAAGATCCCTTCCTCTTCTGTGTTCATCACCTAGACTTTTATCCGAAGGGCAATGCTGAGCTTGGCCCCTCTGAATCATTAAGTGGTAGAATGATTGGTCAGGATTTTAATCCAAATCAAAAGTGGCGGATGTACCATGGTAGCAAGGTGCCGGGCTTCCCCGCACACCCACATAGAGGCTTTGAAACAATCACCATTGCGCAAAACGGTTATATTGACCATTCCGATTCGTTGGGTGCTGCCGGTCGTTTTGGCCAAGGCGATGTACAATGGATGACAGCCGGCAAAGGAGTTCAGCACGCTGAAATGTTTCCGCTACTCAACCAACAAGCCGATAATCCGCTGGAGTTATTTCAAATATGGTTGAACTTACCTAAGGCCAAAAAACAGGCCGATCCGCATTTTTCAATGCTTTGGCATGAATCCATTCCCACGCTAAAACATACCGATAACAACCAAAAACAAACTACCATTAAAATAATGGCAGGGCAGATTGACGAGCATCAGGCCCCAAAGCCCGCACCGGATTCATGGGCAGCAGTTAGAGAAAACGAGGTGGCAGTATGGCTTATTAATATGGAGCCGGATGCTATTTATAGCCTGCCGGTTGCTTCCGAAAAAACCAATCGCTCGCTTTACTTTTTTAAAGGAGATGCATTGGCTATAAATGAAAAAGATATACCGGCCTATCATGGCGTTGAATTGGCGACTAATGTAGAAACCATTATCAAAAATAAAGGAACGGAACGCTGTGAGCTGTTAATTTTACAGGGTAAGCCCATTAATGAACCGGTAGTACAACATGGGCCATTTGTAGTAAACGAGCAGCACGAAATTAATGAAACGATTAGGGCGTTTCAAACCACTCAATTTGGTGGCTGGCCATGGCCTACTACTGAAAATACGCACGAGCCCAGCAAAGGGCGTTTTGCATTGTATGCAGATGGTAGGTTAGAAACAAGAGATTAATTTAGTATGTACATCGCGGCTCTAGAGCTTCAAAAAGCAAGAAGCTAACCACTAATACCGTACTTCATGTACCATTAAACCCGAACCGGGTGCAAGAAACTTAGCTAAAGCCACTTCCTGTCCATGTAGCATCTTAAGCAACATTTCTTCGGTGAGAATGCCCTCTCCTATCTGTACCAATGCACCCATCATCAACCTTATCTGGTGGCGGCCAAACCCCTTGCCTTTTACTTCGAACACATAGCTTTTTGGAGGAAAAAAATTCGCTTGTAGCGCATCATTCGGTTTAATTATGGCTTTGTTAATTGTTCTTATTTTACGCGTCTCAGGCGTTACATCTTTACAGAAAGCGGTGAAATCGTGCGTCCCCTCAAACAAGCCGGCAGCTTTTATCATGGCTTCTACGTTCAGCATTTTACCGAAAAACCCGAGTAAGGAAGCTGAAAAAGGATATTTCTGTTTTCCAAAATAAAAATAGTAGCGGTAAGTCTTCTCTACTACATCTTGAATAACATTAAAGTCTTTATCAACCGATTTAATGGATGTTAAGGACATGTCAGCCGGTAAATTTTGATTCATCTCCAAGAGGAAGTCGGCTTGGCTTATGGCAGTCATGCTAAAAAGTTCAAAGTGGCCTGAACCAGCGGAAACCAATGCATCAGTTCTTCCTGCGGGTAAAACTTTACAATTAGTTAATCCAATGTAATTCAATGTTTTAGTCAGCATGAGTTGTATGGTTTTCAAATTCCCCTGAATTTGCCAACCGTGGTAACGCATACCTAAATACTGTATTTCAACCAGATAGAAATGTTGATATTTGGCCATTTATCACTAAGAATATTTATTTAAACAATTAATATGCGTATCTACTCAGGTAATTTTATTTGCATTATGTGGTCTCAGATTACGGCCAGCTTGCAGCTGGCAGCCCGAAATCTACTTTTTCTTTATCTTTTAGCACTTCAGCCCTCATATAATCGTGAACTTACATCATTTACTAGCTGAGTAGTTACTAATATGCTAAAGTAAGATACTTTCCCACAGTAAAACTTTAATTAAATAGCTGCAGAGAACTGCTGCTAAATAAATTGTTGATCAATTAATTCTACTAACTTTGAAAGCTAATATTTAACTAAATGCAATTCGACATAAATCCCGAAAATTTTACATTTTCCGAAAATATTCAAGTTCGCTGGACGGATTTAGATCCTTTAGCCCACGTTAATAATTCAATTTATATCCAATATTTTGAAATTGCCAGAGGCAGATATATGCTGGAAGCTGCCCCCACATGGGATTGGCACAAAGATATGTTTTTATTGGCAAACGTAACTTGCAACTATTTAGCAGAGCTCAAAATAGGCATGCCGGATACCAAATGTTGGGTGCGTATAAAAGAGATGGGGATAAAATCGTTCATTATAGAATACATGATTACCACAGGAAATGGTATCGTACATACTGCCGGAACGAGCACCCAAGTAATGTTTGATACTGAAACAAAAAACACCATAGCCATTCCTGACTGGCTGCGAGAAGAAGTGCAACAATATGAAAAAGAAGGAAGTGTCTTCATTAAGTCATAACACTATTCTACGTAATGCGTTATTCTTTCAAAACTAATTAATTATGAAAAAATTTCTGTCGCTTGCCCTACCATTTTTAATAATAATAGCCTGTGCAGCCAATAATGAGGAAAAGACAACTTCCAGCGAGACGGCTTCTATCCAAGAAGCTGTAAAACAGAGCCCTGCTTCTGATACAGCCTATTTTGCCGGAGGTTGTTTTTGGTGTGTGGAAGCATCTTTCGATCAAATAGATGGGGTAATTGAGGCGGCTTCCGGCTACTCCGGTGGTAAAGAGAAAAACCCTACTTATAAAGAGGTAAGTTACGGTAAAACAGATCATGCCGAAGCAGTAATGGTTATTTACAATCCGCAAGTGATAAGCTATGATGTGCTCTTAGATATATTCTTTACCGCGCACGACCCTACGCAATTAAATAGGCAAGGACCTGATGTGGGCAAGCAATATAGAAGTGCTATATACTATACCAATGTGCAGGAACAGCAGCAGGCACAAGCTAAAATAAAAGCTTTAGTCGGAAATTATAAAGATCCTATTGTAACTGAATTAAGTGCCTTTACCTTCTTCCAAATGGCGGAAGACTACCATCAGAATTTTGAAGAAAAAAATCCTGAAAACTCTTACATAGTTAATGTATCAAAACCTAAAATAGATAAAGTGGCTGAAAAGTTTAAAGAGAGGTTGAAGAAATAATGTACTGGTTATTTCTTCATCACTTTGCTGGTGCAACCAGCAGAGTGATGAAGAAATCTGTTGCAGTTAAGTGCGCTCCCCTTGCTGGTCTTATGACCAGCAAGTCTTCTCCAATAATCCATAAGTTTGTTGGTGATAACACCAACAAATTGGAAAGTTCGCAATAACCACTCACCCTCCCAATTTACTGGTCATTCCGAATCACATTTGCTGGTGCAACCAGCGAAGTGATGAAGGAATCTGTTGCTGATTGGTGCGGTTTATTGCTGACTGCATGTTTTAGTTTTAACAGATTGCCGCACTGCTTCCTTATCTTAGATAAGTGAGCGTTCGCAATAACCATGTAGAGGCTAACAGATTGCCACGTCCTTCGTCCTCGCAATTACCAGAGGAATGCCAACAGATTGCTTCGTATCTTGCAATAACCAGTACCCTCCCAATCTACTGGTTATTCCGAATCACATTTGCTGGTGCAACCAGCGAAGTGATGAAGGAATCTGTTGCTGATTGGTGCGATTTATTGCTGACTGCATGTTTTAGTTTTAACAGATTGCCGCACTGCTTCCTTATCTTAGATAAGTGAGCGTTCGCAATAACCATATAGAGGCCAATAGATTGCCACGTCCTTCGTCCTCGCAATTACCAGAGGAATGCCGACAGATTGCCACCCAAAAATAAATCCGGGGTAGGCACTGCTTCTTTTATTTGCGATAAATACTCGCAATACCCACTCACCCTCCAAATCTACTGGTCATTCCGAATCACATTTGCTGGTGCAACCAGCGAAGTGATGAAGGAATCTGTTGCTGATTGGTGCGGTTTATTGCTGACTGCATGTTTTAGTTTTAACAGATTGCCGCACTGCTTCCTTATCTTAGATAAGTGAGCGTTCGCAATAACCATCTAGAGGCTAACAGATTGCCACGTCCTTCGTCCTCGCAATTACCAGAGGAAAGCCAACAGATTGACGCCCCAAAGTAAATCCGGGGTAGGCACTGCTTTTTATTTGCCCCGATAACAATCGGGGTGAGCATTCGCAATAACCACTCACCCTCCCAATCTACTGGTTATTCCGAATCACATTTGCTGGTGAAACCAGCGAAGTGATGAAGGAATCTGTTGCTGATTGGTGCGGTTTATTGCTGACTGCATGTTTTAGTTTTAACAGATTGCCGCACTCTTCCTACTTGATAGCTGTAGCGTTCGCAATAACCATGTAGAGGCTAACAGATTGCCACGTCCTTCGTCCTCGCAATTACCAGAGGAGAGCCAACAGATTGCCGCCCCAGATTTAATCCGGGGCAGGTACTGCTTCCTTATCTGCCCCGATAGCAACCAGGGTGAGCGTTCGCAATAATCGCTCAATATTTAACCCACCTTTTCAACTATTAAATTGTGGTTAGTATAAATACAAATATCAGCTGCAATATTAAGGCTCTCTCTTACAATATCCTCTGCACTTAATTTATCACCGGCATGTTTCTTAAGTGCCAATGCAGCGGCTTGTGCATACATGCTTCCTGAACCTATGGTAGCCACTTGGTTATCAGGTTCCAACACATCTCCATTGCCTGAAATCACCAAAACTTCCTGTTTATCAGCCACTATCATCATAGCTTCCAGTTTCCTCAGGTAGCGGTCAGTTCGCCAATCTTTGGCTAACTCTATGGCTGCACGTTTCATGCTGCCGCTAAACGTGTTCAACTTTTCATCAAACTTCTCTAATAAAGTAAAGGCATCTGCTGTAGAGCCTGCAAAGCCTGTGACTATTCGTCCATCCTGAAGTTTCCTTATTTTCTTTACATTACTTTTCGCTACAGTGTTGCCCATGGTGGCCTGTCCATCAGCACCAATTGCCACCTCACCATTATGAATTACCGCACATACGGTAGTAGATTTTATCTTAGTCATTCGTTAATTTTTTTAATAAAAAAGTCTCGTTACAATAACGAGACTTCAAAATGCTTGTTGGCGTAATTTAGATCAAGATTCTAACCGGATCTTCCAATAAATTTTTTAGGGTTACCAGAAAGGGGGCAGCAATGGCACCATCCACTACGCGGTGATCACTTGACAGCGTTACCTTCATGGTGTTACCTAATTTGATTTCACCGTCTTTTACCACCGGTACCTGCTTAATGCCGCCTACTGCCAATATGCAAGCAGCCGGGCCATTAATAATTGCTGTAAATTCTTCCACACCAAACATTCCCAAGTTCGATATTGAGAATGTAGCGCCCTCCATCTCATCCTGCTCCAACTTTCTTTCTTTCGCTCTCGTGCCCAAGTCTTTTATTTCTGCTGATAAATGAGACAAGGATTTATTGTCAGCAAACTTTACAACAGGAATGAGCAAACCATCACTTATGGCTACTGCCACGCCAATATTAATATGTTCGTGCTTCAACAATTTATCATCGTGAAAAGCTACATTAATATCAGGATGTTGCCTTAAAGCTGCCGCAGTAGCTTTTACCACCAAGTCGTTAAATGAGATTTTTACAGGAGAAATTTCATTTAAGCTTTTTCTGGCTTCAATAGCTTTATCCATGTTAATTTCCATGGTTACGTAAAAATGTGGCGCAGTAAATTTACTTCTGCCCACGGTTTTACCAATAGCTTTACGCATTTGAGAAAGCTTTACTTCCTCAGTATGCTCCTCGCCTATTACTTTTGGTATGTTAATAGCCGGGCTTTGAGCTGCAGGTTTATCTGATTTCTCTTCAGTTTTAGCAGCAGGCGTAAAGTTCTCTATGTCAGATTTCACTATTCTGCCGTTGTTACCTGAGCCATCTACATCGGCTAAATCAATACCTTTGTCTTCGGCTATTTTCTTAGCAAGTGGACTCGCAAAAATTCTTCCGTTTGAAGAAGACTTGTCAGAAGAAGCTGATTTATTAGTCGTTTTTTCCGGAGTTGACTTACTGTCGCTTTCGGAATCGCTCGTTTTATCCTCTTTCGGCTGTTCCTGTTTTTCCTCGGGTTTATCACCACCTTTGCTTTTTTGCTCTTCCGCCTTAATCAGGCTCTTATAATCGGCACCTTTTTCACCCACAACGGCAATAATACCATCAACCGGCACGGAATCACCCTCTTTTATACCAATATATAGCAAAATGCCATCTTCGTAAGCTTCCAGCTCCATGGTAGCCTTGTCCGTTTCTACTTCAGCCAATATATCACCGGAAGCTACTTCATCACCTTCTTTTTTCAGCCACGATGCAATAACACCTTCTTCCATGGTATCGCTCATTTTAGGCATTTTTATAAGTGAGGCGTTTATATCAGCTGTGTCGATCGATTCCGATGAGTCTTCTGAATCATCTTTCTCCTCTTTTTCCTCTTTCTTCGCTTTTCCCTCTTTTTCCTCCTTCTTTTCGGATTTTTTATCTGAATCGTCCGAGTCTTCCGAGGCATCCTCTTTTTTATCCTTACTTGCACTTCCGGATTTTGACTCTTTCAGCAAATCCTCATAATCTTCTCCTTTTTCACCAATAATGGCAATCACTCCATCTACCGGAACTGCTTCACCCTCTTTTATACCAATATGTAAAATTGTTCCGTCCTCGTAACATTCAAGCTCCATAGTGGCCTTATCAGTTTCTACTTCCGCAAGTATATCACCTGATGACACCTTATCGCCCTCTTTCACTAACCATGAGGCTATCACGCCTTCTTCCATGGTATCGCTCATTTTGGGCATCTTTATTACTTCAGCCATATATATCTAATTGTATTGTGAGTCAAAAATAATTGTAATTGAAGCTTAATTCAAGTTAATTAACCTAAACTATTCAGAATAATCTAATTCTTAAAAATATGTTCAAATAAAAAGCCCGAATTTTCCAAAACGGGCTCCTTGCTCAAGGCTTACAATAAGGTTTAATCAGGTGTTTCAGTAGTTTCCGAAGTATCTGTTTTTGATGCTTCGTAAGCCTTATTTAATCCCTCAATTACTTGAGTGCTTATGTCAAGTCCTTCATTGGCATACAATACGCCACTGCCTCTTGAATAAGTCAGCACCAATTGCAGGTCATTCTTTTTTCCGAAGTCTTTAAGAAATTCACTCACGTTATCGTAAAGCTCCTCATTTAATTTAGCTTCCTCCTGCCTTAGCTGGGTAGATAAATTCTCTTGATAGCGCATCAAATTCTGTTGCTTTTTCATCAGGTTTTCTTCTAAGGCTTTGCCCTGCGCTACCGTTAAATTTGATGCTGTACGCTGAAAGTCATTTATTTCATTTTGTAAACCTTCCGCCCTGTTTTGATATTCTCTTTCTAACTTGCCTTGCTTTTCGGCCAGCGTATTGGCTATTTCTTCAGTGAGTTTATAATTTGATAGCAGTGAATCGGAGTTAACGTACGCAATTGACACCTCATCGAAAGCGATAGGCATTTCAGAGCTATCGCCAATTTCAGCCACTTTTGTATTGCCTGAAAAGTGCACGTAAAATAAATAAGCTACTGCCGCAATAAGTATTACATTTAAAACAATTGATAAATTCTTCATGATATTAGTTGGATTTGTAGGCCTTATTAAAGGCTTAATTCTTTTTTGAAGTCGCAAATATAATTAATCAAATGAATTAGCCATAACAAACAGCGTGAAGAGCACTCAGAATTTAAAAGTTAGCTTACTTTTTGTCAATATCAAGCTTATTATCGCTGAGTTTTATGTCATAAATCTTTTTAACTGATTCGGAACTTTGCACATCTTGAACTGTTTTTTTCAGCGCTTTATACTCATAAGTATAAGTAGCCTCGGGTTGGTGGTAAGGAATGTACCACTCAGGAATTTGATCGTCCTCCTCCTCCCAGTTTCTTTCGAACGACATTTTAAGCTCAGCCTGTCCTGCAAATTGATGTCTCAGTAAAAGCGCCACAATCAACCCACTAAACAGGCCCATGAGGTGCGACTCCCAAGATATATGTCCTTCACTAGGTAAAACTCCATAGAACATGCCGCCATATAACAGTAGCACAACAAATGAAAGTGCTAGTGAAGATTGATTTTTTCGAATTAAACCGCTGAATAAAATAAAAGAGGCAATACCGTAAATAATTCCACTGGCTCCAATGTGATATGCCTCGCGCGCAATCAACCAAACGCCTATTCCGGTAAGAATATAAATAAACAGAATGGCTCTTAAGGCAATTCGATCGTAAAAGAAAAACAGAATAATGACTAATAACATTAGCGAGAAGCTGTTGGATAGCAGGTGCAGAAAATCGCCATGAATAAAAGGAGAGGTAAAAATACCTATGGTGCCTAATAAATGCCTGGGAAGAATGCCAAAGTGAGCAAAGTCTGCTGAAAAAGCCCATTCAACAGCTTTAACCAGCCATAGTACCAATATGATATAGCTGGCAAACACCACACTCTGCCGAAATAATGATTTTTCTTTACTCACTACAATGAAAGTACGCAAAAAAACAGTTTGCAACTAGCTTTAAAAGAACAAATATTGCGCTACTCTAAAAGTGTTCGCATGAGCTTCAATAATATGGGAGAGCTTTTCTGAGTATCCTCCACCCATTACTGCCACTATGGGGATGTTGTTGTTCTTAGCCTGTTCAAATACAAAGGTATCACGAGCTTTACAACCTTCGATACTTACACCCAGTCGTCCCAATTTGTCGGTTGAAAGAATATCAACCCCGGATTGAAAGAAAATAAAATCCGGTTTAACCTCGCCAATAAGCTTAGGCAGATTATTATAAAGCAGTTTTAAGTAAGTTTGGTCATTGCAGCCATCATCGAGCGGTATATCTAAATCGGACCGCTCTTTATGCATTGGATAGTTGCTACCGCCATGCATGCTAAAAGTGAATACGCGGCTGTCATCTTTAAATATTTTTGCTGTGCCATTGCCTTGGTGTACGTCCAAATCTACTACTAAAATTTGTTGCGCCATTTCATTATCTAATAGATAATTAGCAGCAATGGCTATGTCATTCAGCAAACAAAAACCTTCTCCTCTATCAGTAAATGCGTGGTGTGTGCCGCCTGCTATGTTCATAGCCACTTTATATCGTAAGGCATTCAGTGCGGCATCTATGGTGCCTCTATTGATAATTCTTTCCCTTTTCACTAGAGCAGCGGAGAGTGGAAAGCCAATCTTGCGTTCTTCCTGTCTGCTCAGTTGCAGGTTTTTTAACCTATGCCAATAATTTTTTGTGTGGGTAGTAAGTATTTGTTTTTCATCGAGTAATTCAGGGCTGAAAAGTTGTTGTTCGCTGATGGTTCCCTCATAAACAAGCTGTTCAGGTAACAACTCGTATTTTTCCATGGGAAAACGATGGTTTTTGGGCAGAGGGTGGCAATATTCCGGAGTCCAAGCAATGCTAAGCATAGGCAAAAAAAATGCTGACATTTACATGTCAGCATATTCATTCAATTAACGTTCAGAATTATTTTTGTCACCTTTTGACTAATCTCATTACTATACTGATAACGAGCAACACCAAAAAGATGTAGAAAATAATTTTTGCGATTCCTGCAGCACCTGCTGCAATACCTCCAAAACCGAAAACTGCCGCTATTAAGGCAATTACTAAAAAAATAACAATCCATCTTAACATAGTAAAAAAAAGTTTGGTTAGATTATAAAAACCGATAAGCTGAAAAAATGTTTCAAAAATGGAACTTTTTTTTTATAAATTTTTATCTTCCTCCCCATCTGACTGGAAAGAATAGAGTGTATCATCTAATGAAATGGTATCTTCATTAAAGTCATTTACAAATTTATTCATTATTGCCGAGTTAACCTGGTCAATATTTAATCCAATATCAAGTCCTATTCCATATTCGCAGCCACTGTCCATATCTACATGCTCCTGCACTTTTACGGCCTCGTCCTCTTCCAGATCATCTATCACCTCAGCAATATAAAGTCCTATTTCTTCTGCTACATCATCAAGTGCATCTAGGTCGCCATTTTCATCCTCTTCGAATTTGATAGGTTTAAAGTTGGGAAATTTTTGAGCAGCTTTGTGTTCAGCTATTTCATAAACCTCACTGGCATGGTGTAGTCTCAGTGTGTAAATTACGGCATCATATACAACATCTTCACCTTCATACTTACCTAAGAAACGAAAATGCTGATATTCATCATTATTATCTTCGGAAGGAACTAGAATATATTTATTGCCTTCCTTAGCAATTTTATTTTTAACTTCCTCAATTTCAGAAGCTTTGAAGCCGGGGTTGTCTAATTTCATGATTACAGCTATTTTAATTAAAAAATTTCATCTATCAGTTTATCATACCAAAAAAATATCTTTCAGGCTTCGGATCGGCTGATGGCCTCGAAAATAGAGTTCACTACTGCAAGTATGATCCCAAAAAACAGTGCAGACCAAAAGCTACTTACAGCAAATCCATCCACTACAACATCTGCCAGTAATATCATTAGGGCATTAATTACTAAAAGGAATAGCCCTAAAGTAAATATAGTTATAGGAATTGTTAATAAGGTTAGTAGAGGTTTTAGCGTGGCATTAAATATAGCCAGTACTATAGCTACAATAAATGCAGAGAAAAAACCATCGATAGTGGCACCGGGAAGTAAATAGCAAGCTGCTAGAACAGAGATGGTAGATATTAATATCCTTATTAAGAAATTCATTATGCTTTTGAATTTGAATGACGATACAATATCCAAAAAATAAACATTTATAAAAACGTTTATTAAAGCATTCGAAAATATTATTAAAAAGGGTTATGTAATTGACCCTCAAACTAGAAGAGTTGATAATTGGCTATCAACGTCTTTTGAACCACTTGAGGATTCACATATTATGAATTATAATCAGCATAAGACGCTATGGCTACTCTTATTAATTAATTAACGCATCAAATTTTGGTAATACTGAATGAGCATCAACCTTATTTAACAAAAGCAATAAGCTTTTTCTATTTACTTACTTTCGGCAATACAGAAGTAAGAGGCAATTATTCTTTCAATGCATCTATTTTTTTTGCCACTGTCTCCGCTTCAGCCATTTTAGCATCAGCCTTGGTTCTATCAACAGTGCTTAACTTATGATATTCAGCTAGCAATTTTTGATACTGCACATTTAGCTTTTCTTTTTCTGATTTACCCTTAAATAGTCCAAACATATATTTTAATTTGATGGTGAAACAGCTTGAAACAGCTAATTGTTTTTAAAGATCGGTAGCATGAGCGCCATAAAATCTGCGAGCTTTTCTTTAGATTGGTGAATAGCATCTATTTCAATATATTGTGAAATTTTCATGAAACCATATGCTGCAAAATGGTTATTGATTTCGGCTTCAGTTAAAGTTGCTAACTGAACATAATTATTAGGCTTGTAAACGTATTCCCACTCCGTTTCATTTACACAGAAATAGGCATCAGGCGTTCCTCTAAATTGTGCTAGCAGGCTTGGTGCATACTTATTTAGATATTTTCCTCTCAGGTGTATAGTAAACGATATAAAATTACCCCAATAAAACATAGAGCGAAGTGCCAAAATATGGTCTTTAGAGAAACAGGCCGGGTAGTCAAGCATAAGAAAAGGCAAATGCTTGTAGTGCTCTCCCTTACTAATTTTACCGTGTAACAGGTTTATTTCAGAAGGCAACTCAACACCATTAAATTGCTGATTAATGTACCGCTCAAATTCTCCTAAAAGCTGTTGAGCTTTTTCCATCACCCTGTTTTTGATTAATAAAACCACAGGATCGGACGCTAAATCAATTTCTTGGCTTGAAAATGTAATCATTAAAATGCTTCCGGATAGAAGACCACAATACTTTAATACTGATCGGGCTTTTGAATAATTTTTAGTACTACCTCATGCATATCTCCATCGCTATCTTTTAAATGGACTCTTAACATAGGATTATCCTCAGTTATTTTTTCTTCTATCTTTTCAATTTTATGGCCTTCCAGTTTCGATTCTAACTGCTCCGATATGCTCATAATAGCTTTAGCGATAGTTACTTCAAGTTGGCTGGGGTTGTATTGTTTAGTGATCATAGGTAGTTCTTTTGTAAGTTTTAAATATAGCTAAAAAATACTGACAGTTCAGGATTTTACCATCTTATTAGAGCTGAACCCCACGTAAAACCACTTCCGAAAGCTGCCAAGCAAACCAAATCTCCTCTATTTACTTTGCCCTGTTCCCATGCCTCACACAAGGCTATTGGTATGGAGGCGCCTGTGGTATTACCATATTTCTGTATGTTATTAAATACGTTTTCGTCAGGCAATTTAAGTTTACTCTGAATAAATTTCGATATTCTTAAATTGGCTTGGTGTGGCACAAACATATCAATATCAGTAGCTAATAGACCATTGGCAGCGAGTGCTTCCTCTATTACTTCCTGAAAACGCACTACGGCATGTTTAAAAACCATATTTCCGTTCATGTAAACCTTATAGCCGGAGGTATCCAGTATTTGCTCCGGTTGCCTTTCTGCTCGGGTTCTACTACTGCCCGGATCTTTTACAAAAAGCTCTTCCGCATAAGTGCCTTCTGCATGTAAGTGGGTCGAGAGTATACCTTTTTCATCGCTTGCACTAAGGATGGTCACTCCTACTCCATCTCCAAATATCACCGCAGTCGATCGCCCCCTATCTGTAAGGTCAACCGCAGTCGATTGTATTTCTCCGCCAACCACCATAATGTTTTTATACATGCCGGTTTTGATGAACTGATCGGCCACGGAAATAGCATAAATAAAACCTGAACACGCATTTCTAATATCCAAGCAGCCAATGGTAGCCATATCCAATTCTCGCTGGAGCAGTACACTGGAACCGGGGAAGAAATAATCGGGCGTTATACTGGCGAAAATAATGAAGTCTATATCTTTGTTTGTGAGTGCTGCTCTATCCAAAGCTGTAACTGCTGCTTTTTTTGCCAGTTTTGCCAGCGAGCCATCAATTTCCTTATCAAAAAACCTTCTTTCTTTTATTCCGGTTCGTTCTGTTATCCACTCATCAGTAGTATCTAGAACCCTAGCCAGATCATGGTTGGTAACAACAGTTTCCGGAACAGCATAACCTAAACCGGTTATTTTGGAATGTTTCATTGAGTTTGGTTTAAAAGCTTGTTTTTGGATGAAAAAACGTAATCTCATCCTAAAATCGCCTAAATATACTTGGTTACAGCAGAGTTTTGCAACAAACTTCAATATTTTGGCCATTTTACAAATAAAATTGTAGGGCTGAATATTGATTGGACTCGTAGGTTAAGCCCTCACTGAAGTTATAAAACAATACTACCTTCTACCTTTGCATAAATCTACCATAAGTAAATCCCCTCCACATTTTTAATTCACGCATATTAAATGATCAAGCAGCACTACTCAATCCATTCTTTATATAACATGTAATTTTGGGCCGTTCGGTCGAATACTTTCAATAGATCACCTTCAATTTTTTTAACTTTTTTGGCGGGCACTCCTGCATAAATATAGCCCGATTCCACCACGGTGTTTTCTAAAACTACCGCACCGGCAGCTACTATAGCATGGGTTTGCACCACTGCATGGTCCATCACAATGGCTCCCATACCTACAAGGCATTCGTCATGCAGTGTGCAGCCATGCACTATGGCATTGTGCCCGACAGAAACGTGCTTACCTATGGTTGTAGCAGCTTTTTGATATGTACAATGAATAACCGCGCCATCTTGTATATTGGTACCATCCCCAATTGTAATTTTATTCACATCGCCCCTTACCACTGCCGACCACCAAATGCTGCATGAGTTGCCTATTCTTACATCGCCCACCACCACAGCGGTATCAGCTAAAAAAACATCCTTCCCAATTGTGGGCATTACTCCGTTGCATTTTTTTATAATTCCCATCACAAAACTTTTTGATATGTATATACAAACATTATAGATTAATATACGTTCGAACGAAAAATTAACAATTAGATACTATGAAAATTATTAGATCAACAAATTTACTAATACTTGCCGCATTATTTATTGCTTCGTGCACATCAAAACCGAGTAGCGATGAGGCCAAAGTAAGTGAAGCGGAAGAAGTAAAAGAGACAAAAGGTACAGAAGTTTCAATTAAAGCAGGAGAAGCTGATTTGGAATGGGTAGGAACCAAACCTACAGGAAGACATTACGGTACGATTGCGCTAAAAGATGGATCACTCAAATTAAAGGATGGCACTATTACAGGAGGCAAATTGGTTTTTGACATTACCGACATTCAGGTAACTGATTTAAAAGATGACCAAGAAAGCCATGATAAGTTGGTAGGTCATTTGAAGTCTCCTGATTTCTTTGATGCTGCAAACTATCCCAAAGCAACTTTTGAGATAGTATCAGTAAAAACCTTGACAGCCGCAAATGGCGAAAATGGATCTTATGATGCCTATTCTGAAAACATGGAACAACCTACTGAAGGTGAAAAAATTATGGAAACAGACGAGTATAAACTAGATGGTGCAACCCATGAAATTATGGGCAACTTAACCATGAGGGGTAAAACTTTAGCCATTACTGTACCTGCGGTTGTAAATATTTCTGGCGATGATATAACGGCACACACCAACTTTAGCATTGATAGAACTAAATGGGGTTTAATGTATGGCGATGAGTCAAAAGCAGTAGATAAAGCAAAGGACAAATTTATTTACAACACCGTAGGTTTGGGTTTAAAGCTAAAAGCAGACATGCCTAAAGCCGCCATGTAATAATATAAGTATAATGTGCTTTAATTATTTGACTATTTCAATTTAGAGCAAGCTATTAAGCATATTTATAAGACTAACTAAAAAGCCCTCGTTGTAGTGAATAGGGCTTTTTTTATGCACATTTGCGAATAGTTATTATAATTATGTTGCAACAAAGTATCAGTATTTCAGGCTTGGCAGAAATTAAGCTAATTGTGCAATGGGCACAAAAATTTAGGTTTTGCCTGTTCCTAAATCCATCAAATAGTAATAAATACCCTTACAAGGGCTTCCCCCACAGGCTTGCCTTTAGTAATAGCGAAGTTGCCTTATCAGGCGAAAATAATTTTGATAGCCTAAAAAAATGCGTTGATGCACAACAGCAAGGTGAACTTTATGGCTTTCTTTCTTACGATTTAAAAGAAGAAACCCACAAAATAGAGAGCAACAATAAATGCCAATACAACTGGCCACTTGCAGGCTTTTTTAAACCGGAAGCCATTATAGAGTTTGAGGCTAACAAAGCCACTATAAAAGCTGATAATGCTGAGCAAATTTGCGAAACCATACGGACTTTTTTGAAGCAGACCACAACAACTATTCCTCCCAACGCTATTGGTAAAATAGAGCCTTATGTATCTAGTGAAACCTACTTAAATACTGTTAAGAAATTACAGGATCACATTGTAGAGGGAGATATTTACGAAATTAACTACTGCATAAATTACGAAGCGCAAGCAGATGATTTTAGTCCTCTAGAGACCTTTTTTAAGCTTTCCGCCCACTCTCCCACTCCTTTTGCCAGCTTCTTAAAATGGGATGAAAAATATATTCTTTGCGCATCTCCGGAAAGATTTGTCAAGCTCATTGACAATAAAATTATCAGCCAGCCTATAAAAGGCACGGCCAAGCGATCGGCAGTAGCGCACGAAGATGAACAGCTCAGGGAAAATTTAAAAGACAGCGAGAAGGAACGAGCCGAAAACATGATGATTGTGGATTTGGTGAGGAACGACCTGGCTCAATCGGCAGTACCGGGCTCAGTAAAAGTAGAAGAATTTTTTGGTATTTATAGTTTCGAATATGTGCATCAAATGATTAGCACAGTAGTAGCTGAAAAGCGCAAAAATATATCTGCTTTGGAGGTGATCAAAAATGCTTTCCCTATGGGCAGCATGACGGGCGCGCCAAAACAACGTGCCATAGAGTTGATTGAATTCTACGAAAATTCAAAAAGATCAGTATTTTCTGGTGCAATAGGCTATATAAATAAAGAAGCTTTCGATTTCAACGTGGTGATCAGGTCAATATATTACGATAGTAAATCGGGCTGGTTAAATTATCAGGTTGGCAGCGCTATTACCTTCGACTCCGATCCTGAAGAAGAGTATCGCGAGTGTCAGTTAAAAGCGGAAGCCATAAAAAGAATATTACTGGCGTAAAATCTACTGCCATAATGTCATTTATTCAGTCTATTTTTTTACCTTTGTGCTAAAATATGCCGGTAGGCACATCTAAAGAATATTTCAGCATCTCATGAGTGAGTTAATAACAGATTTAGACATAATTATTGAAGAAAAGACCTCCGAAGAAAGTTGTGGTGTGCAAGTTTCCAAAGAAGAAAATACCGGTAAAAACCGAAAATTATATATAGAGAGCTACGGCTGTCAAATGAATTTCTCTGACAGCGAAATTGTAAGCGCTATAATGAAGGATAACGGCTTTGATACAACCAATGACGTTAATGCGGCTGATGTAATATTCCTAAACACCTGTTCAATTAGGGAGAAAGCGGAACTTACTGTAAGGAAGAGACTTACCGAATTTAATAAGGTAAAAACAAATAAGCCCGAGCTGCAAATCGGTGTTTTGGGTTGCATGGCAGAGCGGTTGAAAACCAAGCTGTTGGAAGAAGAAAAGATAGTGGACTTGGTAGCCGGACCCGATGCCTACCGTGACCTCCCCCAATTAGTTAAAACGGTGGATGGTGGCAATAAAGCCGTCAACACTTTTTTGAGCCGTGAAGAAACTTATGCCGATATAAGCCCGGTAAGACTTAATTCAAATGGCGTAACCGCATTTATATCCATTATGCGTGGTTGTGATAATATGTGTTCTTTCTGCGTAGTTCCATTTACGCGTGGCAGGGAACGAAGTCGTGATCCATTTTCAATTGTTAAAGAAGCTGAAGATTTATTCGCTCAAGGTTACAGAGAGGTGACCTTATTGGGTCAGAATGTGGATTCTTATAAATGGTCTGACGAAATAAATAATAAAGCGCAGCTGGAGAAAGCTGAAAAGCAAAATGCCGAAGTAGCCATTACTAATTTTGCCCATTTATTGGAAATGGTGGCCAAAGTAAATCCATTGTTAAGGGTCAGGTTCTCAACATCGCATCCTAAAGACATTACCGATGAGGTGTTACATACTATAAAAAAGTACGATAACATTTGCAACTACATTCACCTACCGGCTCAAAGTGGTAATACACGCGTTTTGGAACTAATGAACCGTACCTATTCACGCGAATGGTACATTAATAGAGTGGATGCCATTAGGGATATTATTGGTCATGATTGTGGTATCTCATCGGACATGATCTCCGGCTTTTGCACTGAAACAGAGGAAGAGCACAGGGAAACACTTACGCTGATGGATTATGTGAAGTACGATTTTTCTTATATGTTCTTCTATTCTGAAAGGCCCGGTACGCTCGCAGCGAAAAAATATGATGATGACATTCCTTTAGAAGTTAAAAAGAGAAGGCTTCAGGAGATAATTAATAAACAGAGAGAACACTCTTTGGAGCGCAATAAAGAGGCGCTAAACAAGGTTCACAAAATACTGGTGGAGGGCGTATCTAAGCGATCGGACGAGCAATTACAAGGTAGAAATTCTGCCAATAAAGTGGTGGTGTTCCCTAAACAACACTACAAAAAGGGCGATTATGTACACGTTTTGGTGGATGATTGCACAGGGGCTACATTATTAGGTACGCCAGTTAATTAATTATACGTGGATATTCAAGCAGTAAAAAACAGATTTGAGATTATAGGCAATGCCGATCAGCTTAACCATGCTATTAAAGTAGCCATGCAGGTTGCCCCTACCGAGATGACGGTACTTATCACCGGAGAAAGTGGTGTGGGTAAAGAGTCATTTTCAAAAATAATTCATCAGCTAAGTACCAGAAAGCACGGCTCATTTATAGCGGTAAACTGTGGGGCAATCCCAGAAGGCACGATAGATTCAGAGCTTTTTGGCCATGAAAAAGGATCCTTTACAGGAGCTTACGATTCCAGAAAAGGTTATTTTGAAGTTACCAATGGCGGCACTATTTTTCTGGACGAAATAGGTGAAATGCCGCTTCCCACGCAGTCGAGACTTTTAAGGGTGCTCGAAAATGGAGAGTTTATTAAAGTGGGTGCCTCAAAAGTTAATAAAACCGATGTGCGTGTGGTGGCTGCCACTAATGTTAATTTAATAAAGGCGGTTGAAAAAGGTAAGTTCAGGGAAGACCTGTATTATAGATTAAATACCGTTCCTATTTTTGTTCCTCCCCTCCGTGAGCGAGGCAATGACATTGAACTACTCTTTAGAAAATTTACAAGTGATTTTGCCGAACGCTATAAAGTTAACGCAGTAAAACTTACCGCTGAGGCAATAACAGTGCTACTCAAATATCGTTACCCGGGTAATATTAGGCAGTTAAAGAACATATCAGAGCAAATATCTTTGCTTGAAATGGAAAAAGAAGTAGGTGCTGAAAGGTTAATGAATTACCTTCCGCAAGAAGGAAATATGATGCCCGCTTTATATACAGGAAACAAATCAACCGAAGGCGGTGAGAATTTCTCTGAAAGGGATATTCTTTACAAAATCCTTTTCGACATGCGCAATGATGTGGAAGACCTAAAAAAACTTGTACATAGCGTGCTTAAAAACGAAAACTACAATAGAGATGAAATTTTGAAAGAGCATGAAAATCTTTTTGAAATTAAATCGGCAGGAAGTTCACCTTCTGACATAGTGGAGAGCAGCAACTACCCTTATTTGCTTCAAAGCTCCAAAAGAAGTGAGGAAGAGGATTATGATGTAGATGAGGTGCAGGATGCCGATCATGAAGTAGAAGAAGAATCGCTGTCTTTGGAAAAGAAAGAAAAAGAGATGATTCAGCGCGCTTTGGAAAAAAATAACAATAAAAGAAAATATGCGGCACAAGATTTGGGTATTTCAGAAAGAACACTTTACCGTAAAATTAAACAGTATGATCTCCAAAATTAATTTAGCGCTTTTTTTACTTATTGCAGCAGTGCTTTGCGGATGTGGTGTTTATTCTTTTACAGGTGCCTCTATTTCCCCAAATGTAAAAACTATTTCCATACAATATTTTTATAACGATGCGGGGAATGGGCCACCTAGTTTACAACAGACTTTTACTGAAAAGATAAGAGACTATTACCAACAAAACACCAGTTTAGAGTTTGTTGAAGACAATGGCGATTTACAAATTGAGGGACTGATAACTAACTATAATGTGGCCCCTATTCAAATCACCGCATCGGGCAATCAGAATATTGCCGATGGCGCCTCTGCTCAAAGGTTGACAATTGGTGTTACAGTTACTTATGTGAACGTGAAAGATGAAACCTTCGATTTTCAGAATAAAAACTTCTCATTTTATGCCGATGATCAGTCCAATGCAAACTTAACGGCTATTGAAGATGGCTTGATTGAAGAGATTACCGACCAAATTATAGTAGATATTTTTAATGCCACCGTGGCTAATTGGTAATTTTTTGTAAATTTAAACAACCTTAAACCAACCCGAGTGGATAAACAGCGGCTATACAACTTATTAAACGACCCCAATCTTTTAACTGAGAGTGATTATAAAGAGTTAAACACAGTAAAGAAAACATATCCTTATTTTCAAGCTACTCTACCACTTCTGGTTGTGGCAGCGGAGAAATTCGACAAAAATAATTACAAAAATCTGGTACAATCAGCTGCTATTTACTCTTTTGATAGAAAGCATTTAAAAGCATTTTTGAACGATGTCAAAAAAGAGGGTAATACTGCAGCAATTACTTTAGAGCAAGATACACCGCCAAAACCATTTAGTGCTGTTGCTGCACAAGAGCAAGCAGTAGTTGATCATGAACACCTGCCCGATTCATTCTATGAAGAGCTTTTTGAGGAAATGGAGAAGCTTAAAAATTCTAAAGCTCAGTATAATAGCATACTCAGTAAATTAGAAAATGAAACTGTTAAAAAGTTAAGGAATACGACTAAGAAGCAAGCCACAAAAGCACCAACCACTAAAAAAACTGTGGTAGCAAAGAGCAAGGCTACAACTGACCCGAAGTCAAAAACAAAGGCGTCCACAAGCAAACCTAAGATAGCTGCAAAAGCTAAGGCTACTACCACGAAAGTAGCTAAAATAACGAAAACTGCCAAGATAGCTAAGGTTGCAGCATCAAAAACAAAATCTGTAAAAGTGGCCAAGGCTACACCAAAGGCCAAAGTAACAAAGACCGCTGCTCCAAAGAAAGACTCAAAGACTAAGGCATCCACTGCAGTAACCGCAAAAAAAAAACCGCAAAAAAATGAAGAATACCACACCATCATCGATGAAATAAAATTAAAGCAGGTGAAGGTGATTGATGATGCACATTTGATGGAGCAGATTAACCTCATTACTAATTTCATAGAAAAGGAACCTTCACTCAATAAAAAAATGGTTAATAATGATTCGGACGCCAAAGGTGCCATTGAAGATTTATCAGAAACCAGCACACAACTCTCGGATGATGTCATTTCGGAAACTCTAGCCAAACTGATGATAAAACAAGGGAGAAAAGAGAAGGCTATGGATATTTACAAGAAATTAATTTGGAAATTTCCACAAAAAAAGTCGTACTTTGCAGCCGAAATCAAGAAATTAAAATCAGAAGAGTAGATTCATGTTAACATTAATTATAACATTAATAATATTAGTAGCCATACTATTGGTTTTAGTCGTTTTGGCACAAAATTCTAAAGGTGGTGGTTTATCAAGTCAGTTTGGTGGTTCCGGAGCCAGCCAAATAGTTGGCGTTAAAAGAACTGGCGATATATTAGAAAAAATAACCTGGGTGTTGGCTATCGGCTTAGTTGTACTTTGCCTCACCTCTTCCATTGTAATAAAAACCTCAAGAGTTGATACAGGCTTTACCAGCCCTAACCTAGAGAAGGTACAGGACGAATCATTACTACCTGGTTTTGAAAGCGGTGACGAGGGCTTGTTACCAACCGAAAGTGACGGAGAAACTACAGAGCCTGCCAAAGGATTGGAAGGTTTAGAAATGGACACTACAAATAATTAAGAAGCTTATTATTGTTAGTAAAGGGATGTTAGCGCATCCCTTTTTTTGTGCTTAAAAGCTGAAACCGCTATGACAAACTATCAGTGTGGTGAACTTAACCTACGCTATTGTCAGTAAACAAGATTACATGTCTGCAAGAATGACATTAAAAGTAATGTGGCACATAAAATGCTGACCCTTCCACAACGTAACCTTAGTATAAAATTTAATAAAATAGAAATCAAAATGTCAAAAGTAAACATTAAACCAATAGCAGACAGAGTTCTTGTTGAACCTGCTGCGGCTGAAGAAAAAACAGCATCAGGAATCATCATCCCTGATACGGCTAAAGAGAAACCTCAAAAAGGAATTGTTGTAGCTGTAGGTAACGGAAAGCCCGATGAGCCTATGACTGTAAAAGTTGGTGACACCGTTTTATACGGAAAATATTCCGGCACTGAACTAAACCATGAAGGTGCTGAATTCTTAATTATGCGAGAGTCTGACATTTTCGCAGTTCTATAAATATATAATTATTTAAAACATTAAACTATAAATTAAATATAATGGCAAAAGATATTTCATTCGACTTAAAAGCCAGAGATGGCCTGAGAAAAGGAGTTGATAAATTAGCAAATGCAGTTAAAGTAACATTAGGTCCTAAGGGTAGAAATGTTATTCTTGATAAAAAATTTGGTGCACCTACAGTAACCAAAGATGGCGTTTCAGTAGCAAAGGAAATTGAGTTGGAAGACCCGATAGAAAACATGGGTGCGCAATTGGTGAAGGAAGTGGCCTCCAAAACTGCTGATGAAGCAGGTGACGGTACTACTACTGCCACTGTACTTGCGCAGGCAATTTATAAACATGGTATTAAAAACGTTACTGCCGGAGCAAATCCAATGGATTTGAAAAGAGGTATAGAAATAGCTGTTAAAGCTGTTGTAGAGAACCTTAAAAAACAATCAAAGAATATTTCTAACAGCAACGAAATTGAGCAAGTTGGTACCATTTCCGCAAATAACGATAAGGAAATAGGTAAAATGATTGCGTTGGCCATGGATAAAGTTGGCAAAGACGGGGTAATAACCGTAGAGGAAGCAAGAGGTACAGAAACTGAAGTAAAAACTGTTGAAGGTATGCAGTTTGACCGTGGGTACCAGTCTCCTTACTTCGTGACCAATACAGATAAAATGGAAGCTGAATTAGAAAATCCATATATCTTAATTTACGATAAAAAGATTGGTAGCATGAAAGAGCTACTACCTATTTTGGAAGCTGTTTCGCAAACAGGAAAACCTCTTTTGATTATTTCTGAAGAAGTAGAAGGCGAAGCACTTGCTACTTTGGTGGTAAACAAGATTAGAGGTTCGCTGAAAATTGCTGCTGTAAAAGCTCCTGGTTTTGGAGATAGAAGAAAAGCAATGCTTGAGGATATTGCTATACTAACAGGTGGTACGCTTATTTCAGAGGAAAGAGGCTATAAGTTGGACGGTGCTACAATTGATTACCTAGGTACTGCCGATAAAATTACTATTGACAAGGATAATACTACTATTGTAAATGGTAGTGGTAAAAAAGAAGATATAGTTGCCCGCGTAAATCAGATAAAGCAGCAGATTGAGAACACAACTTCTGATTACGATAAAGAGAAGCTGCAAGAGCGTTTAGCAAAACTATCAGGCGGTGTAGCTATATTATACATTGGAGCAGCTACCGAGGTTGAAATGAAGGAGAAAAAAGACCGTGTGGACGATGCCTTACATGCTACAAGAGCCGCTGTTCAGGAAGGTATAGTTGCCGGTGGTGGAATTGCGCTACTAAGAGCTATAGATTCACTTAAAAAGCTTAAAACCGAGAATGTTGATCAGGAAACCGGAGTAAATATTATCAGGTTGGCGTTAGAGTCTCCATTACGTACCATTGTGGAAAATGCCGGTGGTGAAGGTTCTGTAATTATACAGAAAGTTTTAGAAGGCAAAGACGGGTATGGTTACAATGCACAGACGGAAGTATATGAAGATATGTTCAAGGCTGGCGTAATTGACCCTACCAAAGTTACAAGGCTCGCACTTGAAAATGCTGCCTCTATCTCAGGTTTATTATTAACTACAGAATGTGTAGTTTCTGATCATCCTGAAGAAGAAGGTGCCGGTGGTGGAATGCCGGGCGGTATGCCTGGTGGTATGGGCGGTATGATGTAAATCTCCCTGTTCCTAGAAAAAATCAAAGGCTTTATCGATATGATAAAGCCTTTTTTTTTACTTTAAATTTTTAGGAGTAGCTTTACTGAAACGACAAGCTCATAATGAAGAAACAACATATCTTTAACGTATATCAGGAATTTATACTTTTTTTACTCATTCACGTAGGCAATTCAGATTATAAGCTTAACTCAGAAGAAATAGAAGTTATTCTATCAAAAATGGAAGATTATTTTAGCGATGTTGAGGATATTGATCAACTACGAAACAAGTTTATAGCTTACCAAGATGTGTATCAAGAGTTAAGTGACTCAGATATTAACCACATTATTTATTATAATTATCTGCATTTTAAAGAAAAGCAGCTTAATGCCGACAGAATTATGAGCGACTTACAAGAAGTGATAATGGCAGATGGATTGATACATGAAATGGAAACTAAAACTTTTGAAGCCATAAAAAAGCTTCTTAATGTGAGCCAAGGCTATTAGCTGGCTAAAAATTACAACAGATACATAACAGCTATAAAGTGCGTTACTGTTCCTATTAAAACAAAAACATGCCAAATGGCATGAGCAAAAAGCATTTTTCTGTTGGTATAAAAAACAGTTCCTACCGTATAACTAAGACCACCACCAAGTAAAAGTAGCAATATATTTAATGGCAGAGCCGAGTAAAGCGTGTTGGCCATAAATAGGGCAATCCATCCCATGCCAAGGTAGAGTATGAGCGAGAGCTTAGGAAACCTGTGGGTATAAAAAATTTTAAAGAAAATACCCATCAACGCAATTAGCCATACAATACCAAATATGAGCCATCCTAAACCACCCCCAATACCAAGCAGTAAAAAGGGTGTGTAAGTACCTGCAATAAGCACATAAATACTTATATGATCAAAAACGCGCAGCAAAGCCTTGGTTTGTGAATGTTGTATGGCATGGTATAAAGTTGAGAAAGTATACATGAGCAGAAATGCACTACCAAAAAAGGCGCTACTTAGTATGTGAACAACTCCACCATTTATTACGGAGAAGGTAATCATTAAAGAAATAGCAACTACACTAAAGAGTATTCCAAAACCATGTGTTAGGCTGTTTGCTAATTCCTCTTCCGCGGTTTGCGTTCTTTTAATTTTGTTATCAATATTGCTTAAACCATCATTATGCATAGATATTTAAATTGGTATTCGATGTTATTTTTATTAATTTTGTTGCTTTATAAGGGGGAAGCTCATTTTCAGGCATAACCATTCTCCGGTTGCGTTTGTAGAGATTCAATAGTTACTTATATAGAAAATTCAGATAAAATCTATCTGTCTTAATTTAACACCCAAACTGCAATTAATGTCAAGATCACAGAATAGTTTCATAAAAAAACAGAAAGAAAAGAAGAAGCAAAAGAAAAAAGAGGAAAAACAAGAGCGGAAAGAAGAAAGAAGAGAAAATTCCAGAAACGGAACGCTTGATGAAATGATGGCTTACGTAGATGAATTCGGCAATATATTAGACTCCCCTCCCGAACCACCCAAAAAAGACAAAAAAGATTTAAAAGACTCAAAAGAAGTTAAAGATTCTAAAGAAGAAGGCATTTCATAATAACTATACCCAAAAGGCGGGTAACTGCTCGCCTTTCGGGTACAATTCAGCAATATCTTCCGGTATTGTTAATCTTAATTTGTTAACATCTTTTCATACTTTACTGATCTAGCTGATAGTATATTAAAATTCATATTCCTCTCAAAGTATTTCCTCATATATGATTTGCAAGCTCTCCCTTATTAATGCTTTCACTAAAAAAGAAATAAATTTCAGGGGTAATCCGTGTGCGGTTATATTGCTGGACAAAGACTTACAAGATGAGGCCATGCAAACCATAGCCAATGATTTAAACCAACCGGCTACTACTTTCTTGCTTCATAAAGAAGCTAATGTATATGCCGTTAGGTGGTTTGCTCCAGATCAGGAAATTGAATTATGCGGACACGGCTCTTTGGCATCCACAAGCTTTCTTTTATCGGACAATCAATCATTATCAACAGTAAAGCTTTTAACCAAAACCAAACAAATCATTGAGGGCGTTGCCACAGGGCAAAGCTACAGCATTAAATTGGCGAAAATAGTCCACTCCAAAATGGATAAACCTACCCTTTTGGAAGAAGCCTTGGGCGTTAAAGTGATTGAATATTATGAAACATCTAACAAGCATTTGGTTGTTTTGGAAAATGAAGATGCGCTGAAGAACATGAAACCTGATTTTGGAAAATTGAGGGACATAGACGTCTTCGGATATGCCGTTACGGCTAAATCTGATGAAGAGTCAGTGGACTTCGTAAGTCGTACTTTAGTGCCACATGTAAAACAATTAGAGGATCATGCCACAGGATCGTCTCACGCTGCGCTGCTTCCCTACTGGCAGCAAGTTTTAGGTAAAAATACTTTTATTGCGAAGCAATTTAGCCCAAGAGGCGGCTATTTTGAAACCCAAATTGACGATGATTACGTACATTTAGCAGGCAATACCGATGTTATATTTGAAGGGAATTTAAAGTTGGATTAATCGGTTAGGAACTCAGACTGACTATATTCTTAAAAAGCATACTACTATTTTTTAATTAATTTCTTGTTTAAAACTTCATCCGCCATGAGTCGAATAGCAATCAAGGGGCAAAAACTCTGGTATGATGTTTTTTTGTCAATAGTAATAACTGAACTTAGTAAGTTGTGTATGGTTAAATTAAAATGAAAAAAAAGCTTCTACTACTCATAATCTTATGTCTAATTGTTTTTACAAGCTGTAAAGATGAAGATGTTAATAAAGATGATAATTTTGAACCGGGCACTAACCAATATGTAAACAATTGGATATACGATAATCTATCGATCTACTATTATTGGGAAGATGATTTGCCTGCTAAATCCATCAGTGATAACTCACCTGAGGATTTTTTCTATGATCAGCTTTCCGATAAGGACCGGTTTTCATGGATACAGCCAAACTTTATTCAGCTTCTAAATTCTTTACAAGGCATTAATACAGAAGCCGGTTATGAATATCTTTTGTTCCGAGATGCTGACCGCCCCGAAGGAGTTATAGGCCAAATAGTTTATATAAAGGAGGGCTCTCCTGCCGAAAATGTTGAAGGGATAAAAAGAGGTGATTTATTCACGAAAATTAATGGATCGAGCCTCACACTAAATAATTTCAGAAGTTTATTAGGCGAAATTAATTTACCCCATACCTTAAGCTTAAAACGCTATTTTTCGGTTGACGATAGCTTCCAAGATTTGGGGGATAAAAACTTTACCACGGCAGAAGTAGCAGAAAAGCCCATTTTACTCGATACTGTCTATGAAATAAATAATAAGAAAATTGGTTACTTAATCTACAATTTATTCAGTGTAGGCCCAACTACCGAAAACCCTATTTATTTAAATAATATGGATGCTGTATTTGCAGCTTTCAAGGCAAAAGGAATACAGCATTTAATTTTAGATTTAAGATATAATAGCGGTGGAGCTGAAAGTGCCACTATTAATTTAGCCAGCCTTATTGGTGCTGGTGTTTCTCAGAATGATGTATTAATAAAGCGCGATTACAATGAGCTTTATAAAAAATACCTTACGGACAATTTTGGTGAAGCCTCTCTGTTAAAATATTTCGTAGATAAACCTGAGAATATTGGTAGTTTATTGGCAAATAAACAGCTCATTGTATTAACCTCCACAAGTACTGCTTCTGCCTCGGAGTTGTTGGTTAACGGCTTAAGACCGTATATGGACGTTTTCTTGATTGGGGATACTACAGTAGGAAAGAATGTAGGAAGCACAACTATTTATGATAAAGACGATCCTGATAATACTTACGGTATACAGCCGATAATTACCAAATCCTTTAATGCTAGAGATAAGTCTGACTATGACATGGGCTTTTATCCGGATATAGCTGTCCAAGATTTTGGTTTAGAAAAAAAGGAACTAGGCAATGAACAAGAACTACTATTAAACATTGCACTTAATTACGTTGCAGGTGGTGGAGTTACCAGAGAAAAGCTGCTTGGAGAGACTAATTTGAAAAACCAAAGTTTTGTATTTAGCAGCTTTAGTCTCAAACGTAATTTTGGTGTGTATAATATTACGCTTGAGCAAACCATTCAGAAACGCTAATCGATATCATCTTCAATTCCTTCCACCTCAAACTCCAAATCAACAGATTCCTTAAAATCAATTATTTCTTCTTCCATTTCTTCGTCACCTACCACATAATTCCAGATCATGTCTAAGTTTAAGTTGTTATTTTCTGTTACATCTTTTATATCCATCAGAAGATCGAAGATACACTTGGAAGAAGAGGTATTAAAATACTTTAAGAAGATACGAACCTTAAGTTGCTGAGGATTATTAGAACCAAAAGCCTTCAGTTTTGATCTTAGCATATTAAATAGCATAATAACATCCTCATCGTATGACTTGCCTTTAATTTCTAATTCTCCATTATTTTCATCAAACCTAACATATGGCGATGCTTCTTTTGCCGGTATTTCGAGAACACTCATCGTATAAATCTATAATATTAAAGTAACTGATAACATTTTGAGATAGGCAATATCGCATATTAATTCAATTCTAAAAATTGAATTATCTATCTTTTTCATATTACCACCCATATTATTCTATTTATCATAGGGTATTAACCATTTTTTTACTTTAAGTTTAGCTTTCAGTATGCAGGATAAAGAACAGCTAAACAACAATATATCCAAAAAAAAAATGAATTTGATAGCACAAGCACAATCAGTATTGTGGTTGGTGGTTTTCATTTGTTTTGAATCCGTATTTCTGTATGGAACAGCCTTCTTTATAAGTTCAGAAATTGCTTACTTCTCTATCATTATGGTGTTACTAGTCATACTGATGAGTAGACTTTTTAACTAAGAAACGACTCTATTATTTTCTTCGGCCTAAAACCACTTATTTCTTTTTTGCCAACATTGGCAATATTGGTATTTTAGTATTTAGTGGATTCATACTCTTTTTACTTTTTATCAATTATGTAAGTGGCAGCCAGCAAAACTCTTTTGGTGCAGTTGGTGCCATAACGCTATGCCTTGCCTTACCCACCGTATTTTTTGCCTGGAACAGCTTTTCCAGAATTAACAAAGGCGCTTTAATGCTTGTAATTAAAGGAAGAGCTGAATCAAACTACACCGCCATAGAGCCCTATATGGTTATTACATTATTGGCTTTGTACGGCATTATTTATGACCTATTACCTCAAAGCAGAACGCTGTTGCTCATAGTCCCTTTGGGCATATTAATTACATTAAGTATTTTTAATATTATTCTCCACAAATTGGTTAAAAATTACCTGATAGTTTTCTATAATAATGTAAGTACAAAAAGCTCGGTTCAAATTACAGCTGAAGAAAGCCTATACGAATTAAACCCCTACCACTTTCAAGAGCATGTTAAAGTTACACTGAGCAATGGTGACTTAGAGAGTAAAATTAATTCCCTTCTTGTGCTAAAATCTATTGCTGCTATTGATCAGCTTGAGCTGCTTAGCACATTGCAGCATGATTTAGGCAGTGAGGAAGAAAGTAAATTCAACTTTGCGCTAAATGAAACCATCAAATACCTAAATCATATTAAAGAAGAAGTTGATAAAATTGAAAATGTATATGAATACGTAGAGCAAACTTCGCGTACCGATGTGATTAAAGGCTTGCTTCGGTTACAGATTGAGGAACCCGATAAAAATTTAGTTATTAAACTATTGAATGACAATCGATCGTCAGTCATAAAAGCAGCTTGTTTAGTAGCCGGCTATCATAATGATATTAATTTCATCTCTTTACTAATTGAAAAGTTGAGCAACCCAAGAGTAAGTATTTATGCACGCTTTGCGCTTCAAAAAATTGGCGTGAAAGTAGTTAAATACCTTGAAATTGAATTTAGTAAGAACCGAGGGAACCTCTTTTTTATTGAGGCTTGTTTTGACGTATTAAGTAAAATTAAAAATGCAGAAGCTCATAACTTACTCTTCAGCTCACTTAACGACTCAAACAAGAATATAGTGAGAATGGCAGCCAAAAAGCTGATTCAGATTTACCCAAACCCCACGGAAGAAAAGCGTAAATATTTTGCCAATCTATTTAATGTGCTGATTGTAAATACGCTTACCAACATTTTTATTATCAAACAAATTGATATTAGTAATCAACTTATTAACCAGCTTAAAACTACTTTTAGTGCAGAAAACAATGAGAACCTAATTCTTATAAAAAAACTGCTTCAACAATATTATGCACCTAAAGCAATAGCAGAAATTTTAAGCCATTTTGAAAACCCAAATATCTATCAGCATAATTTATCAAACAACTTAGCGGACATTTACATTGACAAAAACCTGAATGTCTTAAACAAGGTGAAAATACTATTGTCACCAAATGATACCAGGCTTAAAGAGTTTTTATTGGAAGAATTTCCTGATTTTGAATTTGATATCCATAATCTTTTAGAAGAAGACCTGATATGGTACATATTAAATATGGATTACGACAAAGTAAGTAATTGGACAAGAGCCTGCGCAATCAATACCTTAAAATATCTAGATTCAGAAGACATTCCGTTTGAATTGGCTACAGAGTTTTTAAATGAAAATAAACTTATGCAGGAAACTGCTGCTATTTGCATTTACAATAATCTGCCTGAATTTTACAGCATTTACCTTAATAGGTTGGAGAGCGATAACGCCACAAAACTCGATTTTAAGGTAAGAGCAAATACTTCCAATAAAATGGGATTAGATTTGAGGATTGACAACCTACTATTGTACGATAAAATACAATTTTTGTCAAGTATTCCCTACCTCAAAGAGCTTAATATAAATGAGCTTACTACTTTTGAGCCATTCTTTAAACCAATAGTATTAGAGGCGGGTAACCATGAAATTGAACTGAACCATGAAGAGCAAATAGGTTTTTGGATAATTGAATCGGGCAGAGCTAAATACAGCAGTAATGGTATCAGCTTTAACGTTTTTAATAAGCGTGATATCATTGAAGTGCTGCCCTCCTCAGCGCAAGCGGGCAAGGTTTACTTTGAATTAAAAGAAGCAGCAAGGTTTTTAATTATAGAAAAAATAGTGCTTTTAAATATTTTAAAGAATTCGTATAATACAATTTTTACAAAAATATCAGAAATAACAGATTTTTCCTCAAATTTACCTGTGTATAAAATTAAAAGAGAAAAAGTAGCTTGAAGGTCTTGTTAAATTATATCGCGCTCTTATTAGTAGGCTTCAATAGTTTTGGGCAAGTGATGGGCGTAAAAAATTATGAAGTGTCTGATTATCTTGGTCAGAACTCATTTTATGATCTTGCGCAAGATCAAAATTTAAACATATATTTAGGTACAGATAATGGCATAATGCAATACGATGGCAACAACTTTGACCATCTGATAATTGACGGATTGCCACAAAATGCTAAAATAGAACACCTCTTATACAACAACGGTAATCTGCTATTCGCCAGCGGTGGCAAATTATATAATTATTACTTGCAGAAGGACTCGCTCTTAGTGCTTATTGAAAAGCCAATAAAAGAACTTGCGTTTAAAAAAGGTGTGGCTTATGGTCTCACCAACAATCAGCTATATGCCATTACAGGAGTAAACCTAAGCAGTGTTAAGTTGCTTTACACTAATGAAAGTAAAAGCTTTAACACCTTGTTTTTTGATGGCAATAAAACCGTAATAGGAACTAATGAAGGTTTATTGGAGCAAGTGAATGCCGATAACTTTGAGCAAGTTGGCAGCTACATTGACGTGCAAGGTATTTCGAAAAATTACGATTCAAGTAACCTAATACTTGGTCGCAATAAAATCTTCCGCCAGTCGGGTAATAATATTAGCCCATTGATAAGCCTTGATGAATATAACCTGGAAAACTTCATTGTTAACGCTTTAGGTGAAATTTTGATAAGCACGCGGCAAGGTCAATTGCTCAAATACAATGGCACAAGCACTATTGTAGTTGATAATAACAATGGCGTTCGTAGTTTTCATATTAACAAATTAAAATTAGATAAAGAGGATAACTTATGGCTGCTCGGTAATAAGGGCCTATCTAAAGTAAATATAAACCAGCCTATTGTTCACTTAAAAATAAATGATATTGCTAGCATTTTTGCCAGTGACAATGAGTTACTCATTAGTGGCGATCCATTCTTGAAAAAATATAGTTCTAGAAATGTTGTTGAAGACATAGACTTTACCGGAATTGCTAAACCTGAAGCTATCTCGGTAGCTTACGTAAATAGTAAATGGTTGATTCTGTCTGATGGAAAACTATTTACGCTACTTAACAATAACCTTGTTCTCCTAAAACAAAGCATTCCATTCACGCACTTATATGCCTTAAAAAATACGTTATACGCAGCTAATTCATCAAGTGAATTCTTCAAGTTAGATACCAAAACCTTTACTGTTATAAAAAAATATACAACCGGTAAAATCGCACGTATTTTACAAAAAACAGATGAGATAACTTTAGTTGATGAAAATGGGGTGCTTAACATCATTGATAGCGGCTCTGTTTTAAGTACTAGTAATTTGAAACTTAAAGACAAAGTATCAGCGAAGCATTTGATATACTCCTCAAAAGGTTATTTGAGTTTCTTGAAAGATAGCTTAATTATAATTGCAAAGAATAAAAATATCCAGCGAGTAAATATCGGTAAGTTGGTGGGAAATAGTGATTTAGAAATATACCATTTGTTTGAAGATTCCAACGCTAACGTATGGTTGAGTACTAACAAGGGCGTTTTACGCTTAACTGTAGATGTTTCTGAAGGGAAAGTAAGCATCATTGAATCTTCAGTTTATACAACCGATGATAATTTCTTATCAACTTACTTTTCAGCGGTGAGTGAAATGCAAAATGAGGAGCTAGTGTTTACTCATGCTAATGGCATAACCATTTATAATCCATTTTTAGACAACCCTGCCTTGGCTCCTCCGGGTGTAAAATTAAATAAAATAATAGGCTTTAATTTTGATGAATTTAATAATGCAGAGGACACGGTAGATATTTTAACAGACAACACCAAGCTGCATTACAATAATGCCGTATCGATTAGTGCAAATGCTATAACCCATAGAAACAGCTATAATGCAACTGTGCTATACCGAATTAAATCAGTAAGTGATTCTTGGGAACGCATTAATTCCGGGCAAACACTTACAATTAATGATTTACCGGCAGGTAATAATGTGCTCCAATTTAGAGCCATTAATGCCAGTAATGTAGAAGGCACCGCTATAGAAACTGTGGAAATTAGTGTAACAGCGCCTTTTTGGCAAAAAATATGGTTCTATGGAGCCTCTTTAGGCTTTATTTTACTCATAGGTTTTATAAGCTACCGCAGCGTGAATAATTACAAAGACAGCAAAACTAAGGAGTTGCACGACAAGCTTGGTAAAGAAATAAGTGAAATGGAAAGGCGTTCTCATCTTCAAATACTCAAATCTGAGAGATTAAAGCAATTGAACGATCTTATTTTATCACAAAAGGTAGAACTGGAAAAGAAAAACAAGCAGATAGAATCGCAAAAATACGAGCTGTCAGTTACTAACGGGCAAATAAAGCAACAAAAAGATTTATTGGAGGATACCGGCAGCAAACTTAAGGCAAGTATTAACTATGCGCAGCGAATACAAGATGCACTTATGAGTACTGAAGTAGAGCTTAAAAATGCTTTGGATCAAAGTTTTGTATACTTTCAGCCAAGAGATGTGGTTAGTGGCGACTTTTTCTGGTTCAACAAAGTTACGAATGATAAGGGTGAGGAAATACTCATTATAGCCGCTGTAGATTGTACAGGGCATGGGGTTCCCGGAGCTATTGTTAGCGTGGTTGGTATGAACTTGCTAAATAATATTACTAATCTGAAAAAAGTATACGAGCCCGGCCACATTTTAGATGAGCTGAATGCGGACATCATTGAAAACCTGAGACAAAGCGAAACACAGGTAAACGATGGCATGGATATGTCCCTCATAACAATAAATACGACTACCAAAGAACTTAAATTTGCCGGTGCAAAAAACCCACTATTATATGTGGAAGATAATGAATTAAAGCGCATAAGAGGGACAAAATATGCCATCGGTGGACAGCAAAGAGGTGACGACAGGTCTTATATCACTCACCAATTTATACATGATGGTAAAGAGCGCATGTTCTACATTTTTTCCGATGGCTACCAAGATCAATTTGGAGGCGAAAAAGGGTTTAAATTTTTAACCGTTAATTTTAAAGAACTGCTCTTCAACATTAGCGGAAAACCCATGTTAGATCAAAAAGAAATACTCCATGATACGATTGAAGACTGGAAAGCAGACTATCACCAAACAGATGACATTTTAGTAATAGGTTTTAAGTTTTGAAATACAAAGAGCACTATAGCATTATAATAAAATTCACAGAGAACGATAATATTCCCTCTGAAGAAGGCAAGAAAGGTTGGGTCGATTATTTCGCAGACTTACTCCATACCTCTTTACAATACCAAATTAACGGTATTATTGAAATTAATAAGAAATCGGAAACTGAACTTATTAGCGCAACAGAATTTGATGCTACCGATTTAGTACTTTACATAGTTTCACCTGCTTTTATTTTCTCTTCCAATATAAACCAAGATGCTGAAATATTTGAAAAAGCGTTCAATTTTGATATCCCTTATATAAACAGCAAACTGAAAAAGGTTTTAAAAGCCCCTATTAAACTCGAGGATTTACCGCTATCACTTTCAACACCTACCTATTATCAATTTTTTGAAGTGCTAAATGCAGCTTCATCAGAGTACAATACTTTTGAAGGATGGAGTCAATATCAGGATAATAATGAATTTTGGGAGGTATTTGCTGATGTAATAAGCGATACATTAACCACTTTTTCCCTTGTAGAAGAGACTGATATTGGCAAGATTTTTATCTCTAATAAAAATACTAGCTATTACAAATACCGAAACAATATTAAAAGAGAATTGAAAGCCTTTAATGTTGGGATTTATCCTGATGAAGATTTCTCGATAGAATCCAGTTATATGGAGGATGCTGATGCCTTTTTTATAAATAAGAGTAACATTGCCTTACATTTTCCGGATGAATTTATTGAGCTAACTACCGAAAGTAGAACAGCAGCCTTTGAAAAGTTGCCTGAAAAAAAACGATACATTTGGTTTAGTCCTTTAGAAACAATTATTCCTGAGAAAAAAGCTAAGTACAACGAATTAAAAATTCAGCTCAAGCCTTACCAAAATATTGAGTCTATAGAATCTCCCATAGAAGAGTTAAAGGTTATTTTGAAGCATAAACTTTTGAGTCCCGAGGAACAAACGGAGAAGGCCACTCAAAAAGAAATACTTTACATAATTTCGGACTCAGACATTAATGACAAACTACGCTTTTTGATTCAAGAAAGTGATGCTATAAAAAGGAAATTTGAAGTTAAAATTTTGAGTAGTGTTCAAAATGTTGCAGATTACCGATTAATGCATTATAACCTACTACGTACGGCCGACAGCTTTATGATTCTTTATTTTAAGCATAATATCGAATGGCTAAAAACCATGATGTCTGAGATAAGAAAAGCACCCGGTTTTGACAGAGAAAAGGCAATACAAGGAAAATACATACTCACTTCAACCAATTCTATACCCGAGCAGTACATCAACCAGCAATTTAAACTCATTACTGTTAAAAATACAGATGAAATAGTAAATGTGCTACCTGAAATATTCTAGATTCGGTGATAGAGACAATAGAAAATACAACCACATCAACGCTTAATCCTTTTCCGGGTTTACGCCCTTTCGGAACTGACGAGAGTTTCCTTTATTTTGGGCGTGAAGGACAGAGTGATGAAGTATTGTCAATACTGGAGAATAATAGATATGTGAACATATTAGGCTCCTCGGGTACTGGCAAATCGTCCTTAATGTTCAGCGGTGTAATACCTACATTACACGGTGGTTTTATTACAAAGGCTGGTACCGATTGGGAAATTATAACAGCCAAACCAGGTCTTAACCCTATAAAAAATCTAGCCGAAGGTTTTAGAAAGCATCTTGAGTCGAAAGAAGATCCGGAGCATTTGAATGAAATGACCTCACTGGTAAATAGCAATCTTTTTGAAGCCATTCTGAAAAAAAGTACCAAAGGCTTAGCTAATCTTTACAATTTTAATAAGCATTTACAAGGAAAGAATTTACTCATTTATCTCGATCAGTTTGAGGAAATATTCAGGTTTAGAAAATTAGGAACGCTTTATCACCTAAACGAGACTTTAGCTTATATAAATCTCATTTTAGAGGCGGTAAACCAATCAGAAGTACCTATTTACATTGCCTCCTCTATGAGGTCCGACTTTTTGGGTGATTGCGAGCAATTTCCTGAACTAACCAACAAAATAAACGATAGCCATTATCTTATCCCTCAGATGACGCGCCAGCAGAAGCAGTTGGTAATAAGCGGACCGGTGGCAGTAGGGCAAGGCGCCATTACCAATAGGCTTGTTCAGAGGCTTTTGAACGACATGGGTGACCGACCTGATCAATTGCCGATTTTGCAACATGCCTTGATGCGCACTTGGAATTATTGGACTACCACCGATCCTGAAGGAAAAGAAGCGATAGATTTTATTCATTACGAAGCGATTGGTGGCGTTAATGAATCGCTCTCCAGACATGCTGATGAAGCATTTTATGAGCTTAATGAGAAACAAAAGATAGTCTGTGAGCGCATTTTTAAAACTATTACGGAAAAGCGCAGTGATAATGACGGTATTCGAAGGCCTACTCCCCTATTTGAGATTGCCCAAATTGTTGATGAGGAAGTAGTTACGCTCATCCCAATTATAGATAAATTCCGCATCGATGGCAGAGCACTTTTAACCCCTCGTTCGGAGATTGCACTCAACCCTGATTCTGTGATAGATATAAGTCATGAAGCTTTGATGCGGGTTTGGTATCGTCTAAGAAACTGGGTGCAAGAGGAGTCAGAATCCTCTCAAATCTATTTAAACCTAACTGCTGCTGCTATAAACTACCAAAAAGGCAGCGGAAATTTATGGCGTCCACCCGATTTACAATTAGCCATAGAGTGGAGAAATAAAACTAAACCTACCTTAAAGTGGGCTTTACAATATGACAATAATTTTGAGTCGGTCATTTCCTTTTTAGGCAAAAGTGAAACAGCCTACACTAAAGAGATTGAAACTAAGGAACTACTCCAAAAAAGACGCTTAAAAAGATCAAGAGCAATTGCAGTAATTTTAGGGATTGCAGCGTTTTTCTCTGTTATACTTTTAATTTACGCTTACAACCAAAGTATAGTGGCTGAACGCCAAAGAGGTTTGGCCGATGAGCGGAGTGAGGAAGCGAAGGTTAATGAGCAATTAGCTACTAAAAATGCATTAAAAGCGCAGAAGCAGGAAGCACAGGCAAACCTCTCTAGTTACATTGCGAATAAGGAAAGAAAAAAGGCTGAGCTAAACGTTTTATTGGCGCGAGACCAACGTAAGAAAGCCGAGCAGGCAAGCCAGCAGGCTGTAAAGAATCTAAGAGAAGCGAAGAGATCGGAAATACAGGCACAGGAAGCGGAAGAGAAGGCTGTAAGAAAAGCGCAAGAAACTGTTCAAGCTCAAGGGCTGACACAAAGCTTTAGAATGCGCGCTGTAGCGCAAGCACTGGCTACAAAATCGTTACAGATTGAGGATGATCAGTTGAGAGGACTTTTGGCTTATTTAGGTTTTCAATTTAATGAAGAGAACCAGGGATACGATAGCAATAATGACATCTACAACGGCCTTTTCTATGCAGTAAAAGCAATGGACAATGATCATTACAATGCCTTTAAAAGCAACACCTCTGATGTAAGGTCATTGCAATTTGTAAAAGATAAATACCTATATACCACAGGAATTTCCGGACAAATTAGTGCTTGGGAAGTCGAAAGCATGAACACTAACAGCAGCACAGTAATTTTTGACCGGCCTGATGTATTTATAAAAAAGATTTTTGTAGACCAGGAAAACCAGCTATTAGTTGCATTAACTGATGGAGAAGATTTTTATACAATTGCTGTAGGTGAACAAATGCGTACCATTAAAAAGTACACCATTCCCTACGCCTTTACCTTTGATGTGGAATTTATAAAAAATACTAAAGATTTTCTAATATCAGCATCTGATAGCACAATTTACAAATTTAGCAGTGGTAAAATTACACCATTATTAAAAGTGAAAAGCCGTATTTATGACATGGAGTTCCTAGACGCTGAAGTACTGGTAACCGGTAGCAGCAGCGGTCAGCTGCAGCTGTGGAATGCGAGTAACTCAAGATTTATAAAGAATATTAACGCTAAAAATAATAGGTATATACACTCGCTTGCAGTTGGTAATAATATGATTGCAGCAGGCGATAACGGTGGCATAGTAACGCTTTATCCCATCTCCGAAAGCCTTGCTTTGGAAGATCCTGTAGTTTTAAGAGGCAGCGATGGTGAAATAATGACCGACCTCACATTTAACCCGGAGCAAAATCAGATTATTGCTTCCAGCACCAAAGGCACTATCAGGTTGTGGAACCTTAATGATGTTGATGAATTTCCTATGATTATTAATGAACCGGGCTCGTGGGTAAATGCTATTGCTCTGCTCAATGAATCTTATATTTTTGCTGGTTGTAAAGATCAGGTTTTTCGATTATACCCTATTAAAAGTGAAATTTTAGCTGCTACCTTAAGAGATATGATGAACCGCGATATTTCCGAAGAAGAATGGGACAGGTATATAGGTAATGACATTGAGTTTGATCCTATTTTTAAACAAAGTGTATTTGTTGATAACAGGCAATGAGGTTTTTAGTCACAATTATAGTACTCCTTTTCATTAAGCAAACATTATTTGCGCAGGCAAACTGTGAGCGAAATTTAAATGAAGCCAGAACCGATTATGCCAATGGTAATTTATATGCCATTGCGGGCAAATTAGATGACTGTCTTAAAAATGGCTTTTCAAAAAATGAAAAAGTTGAAGCGTATCAGTTACTGGCATTAACTTACATTAATATTAACCAGCAGGATAAGGCAAGAGAAACCCTGATCAAACTTTTAAAGATAAAGACAGACTATCAGGCAGTTAAAAATGTCGACCCTGACGAACTGGTTTCACTTTACAATAGCATAGATACAAATCCAATCTACTTTATAGGTGTCTACTTAGGAGCTAACTATACGCTCGCTACGCTCAATGAATCTACTGATAGATTCACGAAAAATTCGGGAATGGATATTTACAAATATATACCTGAATTATCCGTGAGAGCTGGCGTTCAATTTATCTATCCACTAACCCAATCATGGTACGCTAGCGGCAGCCTCGGTTATGATGCGCACCGCTACAGCTATAGCGAAACCAATAATGGTAATTTTGATGCTAACAACATTACTATCTTAAGTTACAATTCCACAAATAGAGGGATTAATTTAAATGCCTCCATGCGCTATATGAAAAATAATTATTTATACAAACCATTTATTGAAGCAGGAATAACCGGAAAACTTAATTTGATTAACACCATAACAGATTATAGCAACTCAAACTTAGAAGAACCTATTGATGAATTAGTGAATACAATTTCTATGAATGACAGCAGGCGCCTCTTCAATGCAGGCTTAGGCGTTCAAGTTGGCAGCATGAGAAAACTTGGAGAAAACTATGTGGAAGTAAGTGTGGGTGCTACCTATTTCTTAGTTCCGGAAGTGCATTATGATGATGCGAACGGGAGGTTCAATAGTCCTGTGGCTAATAAGCACGGGATAATAGAAGATAATTACAATAAAGTCACTTTTAATTTTACCATAAAATTTAACGTGCCATTCTATAATTTTAAATAAGTTGTTGAGCCATAAATCCACCATATTATCATTTTTGCTTGCAGCTCTATTTTTATTAGCCGGCTGTAAACAGGATTTACTTCTGGAGCAAGAAAATTTTAAGCGCCTATTCAAAGCACCCCAAGACATTGAAGCAGTGGACTTTTTGGCAAAACCTGCAGGTGATGGCTACTTAATATTGGGTAACTCTATTAAGGTAGAAGAAGGCACCCCCATTTCAAATCTTATTTTATTTGATGTTGATGCAGCAGGGTTCACAATTTCAGCCGTAGAAATAAGTACCTCTTTTACTGATGAAGGACGGAAGCTTTACCTCGCTGAAAATAATACTGTTTTTATTTTAGGACAAAGAGTGAAAAATGGACAGATAATTAGTATAGTCGCAAGTGCCGATCTTCAGGCCAATGTGCGCTCAGAAAATGATACCGCAACAGTGCGTGAACTAATATATGAGAATGAAGATGTGTCACTTATCTTTCAGGACTTGCTTTTGGAAGGTGAAAATATGGTATTTTCCGGCTTTCTGCAAAACTCTGTAAACAGAACAAACAAAATAACACAGGTTTTTAACAGGAGCGAATTATTCAGCCTTAATTTAGATTTACTTCCCATAAACCAGCTACCAATAAAAAATGAGATAAATTTTGACAACTCAAAGCACAAATCATTGCGCATAAATGAGGCAAGTGGCAATATTTTTATTATCGGTCAAGAAGAGTTTTTAGGTGGTCAGAATCCTTCGATTAATATCTCCATTGATATACTGAAAAACTCTACCAGTATAAAACCTTTGATTAGCCCTAACCTAAATAGTGCAGGAAACCAGTTTATTACTTCGACTATATTAGGCAATAATCAAGGAGAACTTTTTTTTGGAGGTAACCTAGGTTCAGATGGTGCTACTGATCCTGATTCATTATTTGTAATAAAAAGCATTTTTTTTGAAGGTTCAGGAAATGACCAGTCGGACATAAGAACACAAAGCACCAATTATATAACAGCGTATGGAGATAAACTGGTTGACATATTGCAGCTTTCCAACGGGGACATAGTGGTAGTTACTAACGGTACCAGAGCATCAGCTAATATTGAAACAAACAGGGCGTCATATCTCCTCAAATTTTCATTTTTTGTAGATTCTCCACCGGTTGAACAGCTTATTATTTCTTACAGTGGTAATGGTTCTTACGATATTAAAAAAATTATTGAAGAGGATGACAAACTGGTAATTTTGTCCAGAATTGAATTTGGTACCGGTGAAACAGCTATTGAATTGTCAAAAATCAATTTTTAGTCGAATAAAAATCGTATTATTATTATCAAAAAAATGAATAGCGTAATTTCACACTTCATTGTAAAATATTACTAAAACGAAAAAGCTTATAAATTATATCGTTAAAAGTATTGCACTGCTATTACTGCTTGTAATAAATACTTACAGTTTTGCTCAGGTAAATATTACCACTGCTGATCTTAGCAATATTTGTGTAGACGGTGGATATTATGGTTTGGGCGATTTGGTTATCACGGAACAGGCAGTAGACGATTTTGATAATGCGGTAGGCAGTCCTTTTCAATACATAAGAATTGCTGCTCCTACTGATTTCGAGTTTAAAGCCAATGCCGGAAATATTTCCTTCACAGGTGCTGCCGACATCACTGCAACACCAATAGCAGACGCTCCCATAATTACCGTCTTTGCTGCTTTCCTTGAAGTACGCTTTAAGGTAAATGATGAATCGGAAATTAATAGCCTTACTATTGAGAACTTACAGGTTAGAGCGGTAAATGCCCAAAATAGTGGTATTATGAATAATATTACTTCTCCATCGGGTACTAATGCTATTCCTTTGGGCTTGAGCTTTGGTAATTTAGCCAGTATTGAATCGCCTACCATAAATACTCAACCTACCACTGAGCTAATATGCCAGGGAGAAAATGGTAGCCTCATGGTTGTTGCAAGTGGCAGCGGCCTCTCTTACCAGTGGCAACGTGATGCCGGTTCAGGTTTTGAGAATATCGATATACTCACCGATGGTGCTATTTACAGTAATTTTAATTCCGCTGCGCTTCAAATTATTAATGCGCCAAATACAATTAATGGTTACAGCTATCAGGTAGTAATTACCGGTGCTTGTTTACCGTTATTAATTTCAGATGTTACTAATGTAGGCATTACGCCTACCCCTGTCTCTCCATCAACTACCAATCAAACTCAAACTATCTGTGAAAATGAAGCCATAGCATTGCCGGTAGCCAGCGGTAGCGGTGGTACCTATTCATGGTATGCCGATGCGTCATTAAATACCTTGTTAACCACCGGAGCTACTCCTAGTGCTGCGGATTTAGGTTTTGATAATACCACAGCCGGCACTACAATTGTGTATCTTA
Organism: uncultured Cytophagales bacterium; assembly: GCA_963832285.1. Lineage (GTDB taxonomy): Bacteria > Bacteroidota > Bacteroidia > Cytophagales > Cyclobacteriaceae > Marivirga. The sequence goes on along the minus strand of CAWHTP010000008.1, from coordinate 724,951 downwards.
CAGAAACTACCGGTCCGCTGAGTTGTGAGAGCCCTGCCACAGTAGTTACGTTGAATGTAAAAGCATTGCCTAACAACACCTTAGCAGTAACCACTTCCTCAACTGCGGTTTGCGATGGCGGATCATTAATATTTACCATCGCCTCTTCGCAATCAGGCGTTAATTATCAACTATTCGATGAATCTAATAATCCAGTCAGTAATACTTTTGGAGGAAATGGTGGGAATCTATCTTTCCCTACTTACGCATTAAATTTCGCCAGTCTGGGGAGTTCAGAGGATATAACCGTACGCGCTGCCAACAGCAGCACAAGCTGTCAAGATAATCTGACAGCAGTACAGACTTTAACAATAGCAGAAAATCCGACTACCGCTATTGCAGGCACTGACATAAATCAATGTGCCAATGCCAGTTTTAATTTATCGGCTAACACGCCTACTACCGGATCCGGCTTGTGGACAGTAGTTAGTGGCTCCGCCACCATAGCTTCTCCTACGGTTGCTAATACAGCTGTAAATGGAGTGCCGGCAGGCACTTCTGCTACTTTGCGGTGGACTATTTCTAATGGCACATGTGCGGCTTCTTTTGACGAGCTTGTACTTACAAACAAAGTTGCTCCTATTTTTGATCCAGTACCTGCCAATATTTCAATTTGCACCGGAGAGTTAGTAAATATTTCTTTTTCTACGATTTCCGGTACCGATAACATTACCTGGTCAGCGAATAATGCGCTTGCAGGTAATACGCTAAGTGGCGCTGCTAATTTGAATTTTATAGCCGGCTCAAACAATTCAGGTAGTGATGTGCTGACAACGGTTACAGTGTCTGCCTCAAACAGCATTTGCACTTCCCCTACTGTTACAACCTTTACCATCCGGCTTCATCCTACACCTGATATTATAAGTTTCTTCCCTCCTACTGATGTTTGTCAGGATGAAACTACCACTGATTTAAATGCTTTAGGTTTAAATGCGAATCCGGCCGGAGGTACATTCACATTTAGCGGAGCAGGTGTTACAGGTAGTAATTTTGATGCTACAGCGGTTGGTTTGGGTGTACATGAAATTGATGTAACCTACCAAACGGCAAACAGCTGTACTATAACAGAGCGAATAAATCTCTTGAATATTATTGCACCACCTACTGCTGATGCAGGAACTGCCACCGATGAGGTTTGCGTAAATACAACTTATACAGTAGCCGATGCTGCAGTCACCAACAGCGCAGGCATTCTTTGGACACATGATGGTTCCGGTGCGCTATCTGATGAAACCACTACCGCACCTATTTATACACCTGCTCTGGCAGATGCAGGAAGTACAGTCACGCTAACACTCACAGTTTCAGGTAATGGCTCTTGTGCCGATGCCACAGATACCAAAGTACTCACCATCACCACTGCACCCACTGCCGATGCAGGGGCTGCCACCGATGAGGTCTGCGTAAATACAACTTATACAGTAGCAGATGCTGCCGTTACCAACAGCGCAGGCATTCTTTGGAGCACATAATGGTTCCGGTGTATTATCTGACGAAACCACTACCGCACCTACTTATACACCTGCTCTGGCAGATGCAGGAAGTGCAGTCACGCTAACACTCACTGTTTCAGGAAATGGCTCTTGTGCCGATGCCACAGATACCAAAGTACTCACCATTACCAATGCACCTACTGCCGATGCAGGAGCTGCCACTGATGAGGTTTGCGTAAATACAACTTATACTGTAGCCGATGCTGCCGTTACGAATAGCGCAGGCATTCTTTGGAGCCATAATGGTTCCGGCACATTATCTGATGAAACCACTACCGCACCTATTTATACACCTGCTCTGGCTGATGCAGGAAGTACAGTCACGCTAACACTCACCGTTTCAGGAAATGGCTCTTGTGCCGATGCCACAGATACCAAAGTACTCACCATCACCAATGCACCTACTGCCGATGCAGGAGCTGCCACCGATGAGGTTTGCGTAAATACAACTTATACAGTGGCAGATGCTGCAGTCACCAACAGCGCAGGCATTCTTTGGACACATAATGGTTCCGGTGTATTATCTGATGAAACCACTACCACACCTATTTATACTCCTGCTCTGGCTGATGCAGGAAGTACAGTCACGCTAACAATCACTGTTTCAGGCAATGGCTCTTGTGCCGATGCCACAGATACCAAAGTACTCACCATTACTAATGCACCTACAGCCAATGCGGGAGCTGCCACCGATGAGGTCTGCGTAAATACAACTTACACAGTAGCGGATGCTGCCGTTACGAACAGCGCAGGCATTCTTTGGAGCCATAATGGTTCCGGTGCATTATCTGATGAAACCACTACCGCACCTACTTATACACCTGCTCTGGCTGATGCAGGAAGTACAGTCACGCTAACACTCACTGTTTCAGGTAATGGCTCTTGTACCGATGCCACAGATACCAAAGTACTCACCATCACCAATGCACCTACTGCCGATGCAGGAACTGCCACCGATGAGGTTTGCGTAAATACGACTTATACAGTGGCAGATGCTGCAGTCACCAATAGCGCAGGCATTCTTTGGACACATAATGGTTCCGGTGTATTATCTGACGAGACTACTACCACACCTACTTATACTCCTGCTCTGGCTGATGCAGGAAGTACAGTCACGCTAACACTCACAGTTTCAGGTAATGGCTCTTGTACCGATGCCACAGATACCAAAGTACTCACCATCACCAATGCACCTACTGCCGATGCAGGAGCTGCCACCGATGAGGTTTGCGTAAATACAACTTATACAGTGGCAGATGCTGCAGTTACCAACAGCGCAGGCATTCTTTGGACACATAATGGTTCCGGTGTATTATCTGACGAGACTACTACCGCACCTACTTATACACCTGCTCTGGCTGATGCAGGAAGTACAGTCACGCTAACACTCACTGTTTCAGGTAATGGCTCTTGTACCGATGCCACAGATACCAAAGTACTCACCGTTACTAGTGCACCTACAGCCAATGCAGGAGCTGCCACCGATGAGGTTTGCGTAAATACAACTTACACAGTGGCAGATGCTGCCGTTACCAACAGCGCAGGCATTCTTTGGACACATAATGGTTCCGGTGCGTTAGCTGATGAAACAACTACCGCACCTACCTACACTCCTGCTCTGGCAGATGCAGGAAGTACAGTCACGCTAACACTCACTGTTTCAGGTAATGGCTCTTGTACTGATGCCACAGATACCAAAGTACTCACCGTTACTAGTGCACCTACAGCCAATGCAGGAGCTGCCACCGATGAGGTTTGCGTAAATACGACTTATACAGTGGCAGATGCTGCCGTCACAAATAGCGCAGGCATTCTTTGGACACATAATGGTTCCGGTGCGCTAGCTGATGAAACAACTACCGCACCTACTTATACACCTGCTGTGGCCGATGCAGGAAGTACAGTCACCCTAACAATCACTGTTTCAGGCAATGGCTCTTGTGCCGATGCCACAGATACCAAAGTACTCACCATCACTAATGCACCTACTGCCAATGCAGGAGCTGCCACCGATGAGGTTTGCGTAAATACGACTTATACAGTGGCAGATGCTGCCGTCACAAATAGCGCAGGCATTCTTTGGACACATAATGGTTCCGGTGCGCTAGCTGATGAAACAACTACCGCACCTACTTATACACCTGCTGTGGCCGATGCAGGAAGCACAGTTACCCTAACAATTACTGTTTCAGGCAACGGCTCTTGTGCCGATGCCACCGATACCAAAGTACTCACCATCACTAATGCACCCACTGCCAATGCAGGAGCTGCCACCGATGAGGTTTGCGTAAATACGACTTATACAGTTGCGGATGCTGCCGTTACCAACAGCGCAGGCATTCTTTGGACACATGACGGTTCCGGTGCGCTATCTGATGAAACAACTACCGCACCTACTTACACTCCTGCTCTGGTAGATGCGGGAAGTACAGTTACCCTAACAATCACTGTTTCAGGAAATGGCTCTTGTGCCGATGCCACAGATACCAAATTACTCACCATCACTACTGCACCTACTGCCGATGCAGGGTCTAACAGTGAAGCATGTGCTTCTGACACTTCTTTTGACTTGGCCGCTGCCACTACTAATGCTTCGGCTTCTAATTTTGCCTCGCTTTCATGGAGTACCTCGGGAACGGGTTCTTTTGATAATAATACAAGCTTGCTACCAATTTATACACCGTCTCCCGCTGATAAGGCATCCGGCAATGTTACCCTCACACTGACTGCATCCGGACTTGGATCTTGTGCCTCGACCTCTTCTGATATGCTCTTGACTATTGCTCCCTTACCTTCGGTGGTAGATCAAACCTATACGCTATGCGAGGATTTAGCTGGAAGTGCGACAACAAACGTGGATTTAACAACTTATAATAATGCAGTAACAACAGAAAGCTTAGCAAACGTTTCAATCACTTGGTTTACAAACAGTAGCTTAAGCACTGCCGTTGTCGATGACACTTCCGAGGATGCTACAAACGGCTCAATCTACTATGCCAAAATTACGCTCATTTCTAGCAATTGCTTTAGTGTGGCACAGGTCGATTTTCTCGTCAATTCACAAATAGTAATAGATGCAGGATCAGACGAGGCTATATGCGCGGGTGGACAGCTAAATTTAGCTTCTGTAACTACGCCTCCGTCTCAAAGTAATGCTACAACACTCACATGGACCACTAGCGGTGATGGTAGCTTCGATAACAACAGTATTTTGACACCAATTTATACGCCCGGGCCAACTGACTTAGCCAATAGCCCAATTACTTTAACGCTAACAGGAAATAATGCAGGTCCTTGTGCTGATGCAATTGACCAACTTACTTTAACTATCAAGCCGGCCGCAGTCATCAATTCAATTGCCGATATTGAGATTTGCCCAACAGAAACGCAAGGTACAACTGTTTTTAGTGCTAACATAAGCGGTGGAGTTTTTAGCTGGTCAGTTACCAATGCCTCGCAATTAGGGTTACCCACCAACGGAACAGGTAATCTGCCTGCATTCACAGCTCAAGCTAATAATACTGGCGTATCTATAGTAGCTTCTGTTACCGTGAATTATGCATTAAATGGATGCAATAGCATTTCAGAAAGTTTTGATATAGAAGTTAAGCCTACTCCCGTAATTGACGATATATCGGACATTGAACTCTGCCCCGGTGAAATAGTAAGCGTTAATTTTAATGCCAATACAAGTGGAGAGACCTTTAACTGGACTAATGATAATCCGGCAATAGGCGCATCGCTTGCACCAAGCGGATCAGGAGATATTTCATTTACTGCCCAAGCTAATACGAGCGGATTAGCAATTACTAGTAATTTCACCTATTCAGCTATGCTAGATGGTTGCACGAGTATTGCCAAAACTTTTAAAGTTACTGTACTACCTCAACCTGTTATTGATCCCATTGGCGATTTAGCAATATGCTCCTTCAACAATATTGTGACTAATTTTAGCAGTAATGTTACTGGTGCTACCTTTAACTGGGTTAACGACAACACCGCCACAGGCATAGCAGCATCTGGTACGGGCAATATAAATACTACTGCCAGTGAAAACCTTACCGGAGCAAACTTAATAAGCAACGTCACAGTAACGGCAGTGAAAGACGGCTGTGTTTCAGCAATCGAAACATTTACTATAACGCTCAAACCCAATCCAATAGTAGCAGCCCAATCGGATATAGAGATTTGTGCCAACGATGCAATTAACGAAATTATTTTCTCAGACAATTCCTCCGGTGTAAGCACCATTTCATGGACTGCAACAAATGCTGGAGCAATAGGCCTCGCTACCGGGTCAGGAACAGGCAGCATCCCCGCCTTTACTGCAAATATTAATAATACCACCGCGCCAATTATTTCTAATGTAACAGTTACAAGCTTATGGAATGGATGTGTGAGTCATCAGTTAAATTTTAAAATTATTTTGAAACCAACACCTGTAATGAATGCTGTTGCTGATGCGCAGCTTTGCGCAGGTGATAATTTTAGCATCAACTTTACCAATAGCTTAGGCGGCAGCACAAGTTATACCTGGACTAACAGCAACCCGGCTATTGGCTTACCGGCAAACGGAATTAACAACGTAAATTTTACAGCCGCTACAAATAACACGGGCGCTAATATACTAGCTACCATCACAGTTACTCCCGAAAATGGAGGCTGTTCTGGCGATGCAGAGATTTTCATACTCACTCTAAAACCTTCACCCGTTATAGCAGCCATAAATGATGTGAGTCTGTGTTCTGAGGAATTTGTATCCATTCCTTTCACCGTGGATTTAGATGACCCTACCTTAAGTATTTCAAACACGAACAACAGCCTTATTCAAGGTGGCATATCTATAAATGGAAATAACCTTGAGTTTACTACTACCACTAATACTAGTGGAGCAGATATGAGCAGTACTATATCATTAACAGCTACTAAAAACGGATGTCCAAATACGGAATCATTTGTGCTTACGCTTAAATACAAACCAGTGGTAAGCAGTATTGCGGACCGTGCTGGCGTTTGTCCGGGTGATATAATACCAAGTGAAATTTTTACACATGCGAGCGGAACTGGTGTTTTTGCCTGGGAAGTAACCAACCCTGCGCTAATTGGAGATGCAACGCCTACTAGCGGTGCGGGAAATTTACCAGCCTTTACTGCAGCCCAAAATCTGACCGGAACTGCTATTGAGGGTTACGTCAAATATTTCAGTACTAGAAATGGCTGTTTAAGTGTGGCCGACTCTTTCGCAATCAGCATAAAACCTGCACCGGTTGTAACTAATATTGACCAGATATTTTGCGACAATGATAACGTTAATATAACCTTTGAAAATAATACCGGCACAATTAACGCTTCGGGAGATGTTACGTATTTCTGGACCAATAGCAATACGTCTATTGGCATAAATAATCCATCGGGTACCACCACGGATAAAATAACCAGCGGTGGTTTCCCTGCAAATGCCGGAGCAGGAACAGACGATAATGTGACCTCAATTAATGTCTATGCTTCAATTGGTGGCTGTGTGGGACCAGCGCAAACATTTGAAATCAGAGTGAAACCACTTCCAATTTTCACCACAGCGGACGCTGAATTTACCCAAACTACCTGCTCAGGCGATAACTTTACATTTAGTCCATCTGTAAATATTGCCGCAACGGTGCTTAATTGGACTTTACTATCCAATTCAGGCGGAGTTAGTGGTGCAACAGCTGCCGGAAATGGCGAATTAAATTTACAGCTGGTAAACAATAGCAATACTTTGCAAATAGTGAACTATGAAATAGCCCTCACAAATAGTGCTTGTGTAGGAGAAACAAAAACGCTCACAATAAGGGTATATCCTGAGTTAAATTTAAGTCCCTTACCTATCGAAAAAGTAGTATGTAGCGGTAGCAGTTTTGAAATTGCTTTGAGCACAACTAACGCTGTCAATGTTGCCGGTGAAGATGTTATTTATGAATGGCAGGTTTCAACCAACAATGCGGGTGCTACATCCGGCTCAGGTACTATGTTAATGGAAACGCTTACCAACAATAAGCCTATTGCTGAGAGAGATACTGTTTTTTACTATATAAGACCTACCTTAAACAGCGGTCTATGCGTAGGCGACAGAGACACTATTGCAGTAATTATAAATCCTGAGGCCATTGTTTTTGCAGGTACTGACATGACGGTCTGCGAAGGTGAAACAGTATTACTTAGTGCTACTATTGATAAAGGTGCCAGTAGCGGTTCGTGGACAGGTGGTGTAGGCGTATTTAATAACAGGAATGCCTTAAGTACATTTTATAACCCAGCTGCCTCAGAAAGAGGCTCTACAATTACTTTTACCTTTACATCAAACGACCCTGATGGTTCCGTTGGTCCCTGTTCTGCCGCTAGCGATGAGGTTCAGGTATTTGTAGATGAATTACCTACTGCTTTAATAGTAAATAATCCATTTGCTTCCGGAGAATACTGTGTGAGAGATAACCATTTAGCCCTTGATGGTAACAATACAAATTATGCCAGTAGCGATGTTGAATTTAGAGGAGCAGGTGTATTTTACAATAGTTCAGAGCAACGTTACTACTTCAATCCTGAGCTTGCCACTGTGGGTGGGCCTTATACCATCACCTATGAGGTAACTAATGCCAATGGTTGTAGCAATACTGATGAGGTGACGGTTACCGTGACCAATGGCTTGAGCCCTGGTTTTAGGGTGGAAAACACAGCAGTTTCCGGAAAGGATTATGTAGTTTGTTTCAATCAGACCGGAGTAGCATTAAGACAAGACGAACGATTAGTTGACGGCATATTTTCTAGCTTAAGCGGCTTTGGAGTAGAGTTCAATGCGGAAGGCATCCCAATCTTTAACCCCTCAGCAAGTGGTGTTACTGATACTACTGAAATAACTTTCACAATTGAAGATCCGGCCACCCAATGTACTTCCGATTCTACGGTTCGTATTATACGCATACCAAAGCCAACATTTGAAATAGAATCGACTAAACTGTGTGATCCTGAAAGGCCTTACACTGTAATTGTAACTGATTTAACGAGTTACATTACACCTTTTGACCAGATAGAAAGTATATCATATTCAAAAGTGGATAACAACGCCAATAATATATTAAGTATCAATGGCGACACTTTGACATTTAGTGCCCCTGGTCAAAAAAGCATCAATGTAACATGGAATTTTGATCTTGGCTGTATTAATACTCAACAGTTTATTGTAAATGTCGGAAATATTGATTCATTAAATTTTGGTATAGATAATATAAAGGTAACCAGTGCCGGAGAGCCCGGTACGGCACTTAATGTGATTATAGATGCAGTAAACATAACAATAGACGAATACCTTTGGTCCTTCGGGGATGGAACACCTGACGAGACAACCACCTCAAATACCATAGACCATAATTTTACCCAATCGGGTACTTACAACATCAGGCTTATTGCCATCGATCAATACGGTTGTACCGATACTGCACGCAGAACGATCAACATTGTACCGGCCATTAGCGAGGAGAACCTGCCCTACTTAGAGAAATTTGAAGGAAATGCAGGAGGTTGGTTTACCGAATTTATTAATGAAGCTACCGGAGAAAACAGGTTTGCAGATAATAGCTCTTGGACTTACAAAAACAGTTCAAGTGCTTTTGATAATGATAAAAACAGTTCAGATTATTGGATGACCGCTATAAACGGTATAGCCGGCTATAGTGAAAACGAACGTTCTTACCTGATTGGACCAACATTTGATTTAACCAGCCTTCAAAATCCAATTATCTCTTTCGATATGTATCTTGATTTTGAGGATGGAAAAGGTTCAGGAGCAATAATAGAGTATAATCTTGGAGACAATGTTTGGCGTCCGTTGGGAACAGAAAACGATCAACTCAATTGGTACAATGGCAGCACCTTTAATGCCATTGCTGAAAACCCATTCCCTAATGATGGAAGTGCCTGGGTAGATGAGGGAACTGAGGAAAATCCGCAAACGAGATGGAATTGGGTAAGAGTAGCTCATAAGCTGGACGAACAAGGAGATAAAGGAAATATTACTTTTAGATTTACCTTTAACGGTAATTTTTATGATGGTACTTCTCCGGGTATGGCTATTGACAATTTTTATATTGGCAACAATCCTAACAGCATTTTATTAGAGAATTTTACCAGTTTTGAGGGATCGCAGGTTAATGCTTACAACACACAGCTAAATGAATTAGTGACCCTTAAAAATACATCATCAGCAAATTTAATACCGCTTGAATTTCATATTTCGTATCCTAATGGAGACTCACTTAACGCGCGCTATCCCGTAGGATTAGATTCACGTGCTAACAATTACGGGATCAATAAAGCCCCAATTTTTGTACTGGATGGTAAGCGGATAAATGGCCTTAGTCAAGAAGCTTTTGCTGATTCTATTGATTACCGCTCATTGCAAGCACCTGATACACTGGTTCAGATAACAATTGATGAGACTGTTAATCAAAATATACTGAGGTTTAACTCAAGTATAACTTTACCGGAAATTTATGCTGAAAGAAACCTTAACCTGTATCATTTTATTGTTGAAAAGGAATTAATCGTAAGTCTGGATGGTCAACCAACAACCATTTTTAATGTGGTGAGGAAAACACTGCCGGAAATAGATGGAGAATTAATTGCAAAAGGAACGGATGCTTTTAATAAACAATACGAGTGGCAGGTAAGCAATATTTATGCAGGCAATCAATTGGCCATAGTTACTGTTATTCAAGATTTAGGGACCAATGAGGTCATTCAGGCAAAAATAACCAATGTTTTAGGGATGAAAGTAAACAGCAATATTCTTGCCTTGGCACCTGAAATTGCTTTGAAAAACGTTGAGATTTATCCTATTCCTACTAATGATAAACTAAACATAAAATTCAAGTGGAACATAAGCGAAGAGGTGACCTATTTCATTCTTGACAATGCCGGTAAAATTATACAAACAGGTAGGGCGCAAGCTGGTCAGCAATTATTGGAGCTCTCTTTAGCAGGTCAAAGCTCGGGTATGTACCATCTGCTTCTGAAAGATAAGCAAGGAAACCTTAGTAAAAGAAAGATTGTAGTTATTGAATAACGAACAAGAAGGGGCGATTGCAATAATATTAGCTTATAGGCAAACATCTTTTAAAACAAATAGTTAAGCATACTGAGTGATTTTTTACTGAAATATATATAAATCGTAATTTTATATTACTTAAAATTTAATTAATTTCGATTATTCCAAAAGGGGTAAATTCATTAAATAAACAAAGCAAATAAATGGCAGATCAAGCTAAAATTTCTTTTGACGGCAAAGAATATAATTTTCCTATTGTAGAGGGTTCCGAACAGGAAAAAGCGATTGACATTAGTAAATTACGGGCGGAGTCAGGTCTAATTACTATCGATCCGGGTTTTAAAAATACCGGCTCCACAAAGAGTGCTATTACGTTTCTTGATGGGGAGAAAGGCATACTGAGATACAGGGGATATTCTATTGAAGATTTAGCTGAAAAATCTTCGTTTCTGGAAGTTTCATACCTGCTAATTTATGGGGAGTTACCTTCTGAGGAAGAGCTAACTTCTTACCAGAAAAAAATAACCACACATACTTTAGTGCATGAGGACATAAAAACTATTCTGGATGGTTTTCCTTCAAATGCACATCCAATGGGCGTTTTGTCTTCATTAGTGTGCTCACTAACCGCTTTTTATCCTGAATCACTCGATCCTAATCGATCAGCCGAGGCGGTAGATTTAAGTATTATTAGAATACTGGCTAAAATGCCAACTTTTGCTGCGTGGGCTTACAAAAATCAAATGGGGCATCCGGCCAACTATCCGGATAACGAATTAGATTATTGCTCAAACTTCCTGAAAATGATGTTTGCTCTTCCCGCAGAGCGATATAAAGTTAACCCTGTTGTGGCACGTGCGCTTGATCAATTACTTATTTTGCATGCCGACCACGAGCAGAATTGCTCCACTTCTACAGTAAGGATTGTGGGAAGTTCTCAGGCAAGTCTTTACGCCTCCATTTCCGCTGGTATTAACGCGCTATGGGGTCCTTTGCATGGCGGTGCTAACCAGGCGGTACTTGAAATGCTTCAAGAAATACAGAATGCCGGAGGTGATACAGCCAAGTTTATTGACAAAGCGAAGGATAAGAATGACCCTTTCAGATTGATGGGCTTTGGTCATAGAGTTTATAAGAATTTTGACCCGCGCGCTAAAATTATTAAAAAGGCAGCAGACGATGTGCTTGAACAATTAGGGGTGGACGATCCATTGTTAGATATTGCCAAACAACTAGAAGAAATTGCGTTAAAGGATGAATACTTCGTTGAGAAGAAACTCTATCCTAATGTTGATTTTTATTCAGGCATTATTTACCGAGCTATGGGCATCCCCACTGAAATGTTTACCGTTATGTTCGCCTTAGGCCGACTACCCGGGTGGATTGCACAATGGAAAGAAATGAGAGAAAACAATGAACCTATCGGCAGACCACGTCAAATCTATACGGGCCATAACCATAGGCCTTATGAAGCGGCTTCTAAAAGATAGCATGTATAAAGTTTTTTACTAAAGTCATCTTAATTAAATTTAGGATGACTTTTTTATTTAATCAAAGAATTGAAAATGAGTTTAGAAGAAGATTTCAAAAACGCAGCGGCTCGTTCAAAAACAGCTATTAATAAGCGACCTTCCAACGAAGATTTACTGAATTTATACGCACTATATAAGCAGGCCGATGAAGGCGATGTAAAAGGGGAACGTCCCGGAGGATTCGATTTTAAAGCTATTGCAAAGTATAATGCCTGGGAAGCGCTTAAAGGAAAACCTGCAGAAGAAGCTATGAAGGAATATGTTGAGCTAATAGATAAATTAGCAGCCGATTGATTACGAAATATGGGAAAGGACGCCAAAGAAATATTTCTCAACCACTTGGGGCAAACTACGCCTTTCCCTTTTTTATTAGAGATTGAGCGTGCCGAGGGACTTTACCTTTACGATAAGCAGGGGAAAGCCTATATGGATCTTATTTCGGGCGTTGCGGTAAGTAATTTGGGGCATGGACATCCGGCCATCATCGAAGCAGTTAAAAAACAAGTGGATAGCCACATGCATGTAATGGTGTATGGTGAGTTTATACAATCAGCCAGCAACCAATTGGCTGAAAAACTGGTGAGTCTGTTACCTGAACAACTCAATAGCATCTATTTTACCAATAGCGGTGCTGAAGCCATTGAAGGAGCACTCAAACTAGCAAAACGTTACACAGGCAGAACAGAGCTGATCGCTTTTAGAGAAGCCTACCATGGCAGCACACATGGTGCCTTGAGTGTATCTGGAAATGAAACAAAAAAATACGCTTTCCGTCCCCTACTGCCCGATGTAAAGTTTCTCAAATTCAATCACCTACCTGACATAACTGAAATTACACATAAGACAGCCTGCGTTTTAATTGAAACTATACAAGGTGATGCCGGTGTACGCATTCCTGATCAGAAGTACTTGGAAGCACTCAGGGCTAGATGTAGTGAAGTAGGCGCTTTGCTAATTTTCGATGAGATACAAACAGGCATTGGCCGAACAGGTAAACTTTTTGCCTTTGAGCACTATCAGGTTACTCCGGATATACTATGTACGGCAAAAGCGTTGGGCGGTGGATTACCATTGGGAGCTTTCATAAGTGATAAAGAGGTTATGAGGCATTTGACTTTTGATCCCATGCTTGGTCACATCACCACTTTTGGCGGTAATCCTGTCTCGTGTGCAGCCGGTTTAGCAACCATAAAGGCCATAACGGAAACTAATATACTAGAAGAGGTAGAGGAAAAAGGTGCGCTTATAGAGCAGCTATTGCAACATAAGTCCATCAAAGAAATTCGTAGAAAGGGACTTATGTTTGCCATTGAGTTTAAAACTGAAGAGGAAGTGTACAAAATAGTAGAATACTGCTTGGATAAAGGCGTTATTTGCTTCTGGTTTTTATCCTGTCCTAATAGTTTAAGAATTGCCCCACCGCTTACTATTACAAAAGATGAAATCACAAAAGCTTGTGAAATTATCAACCTAGCCATTGGAGATACACTATAGGGTAATGAAGGGGCTGCAACACAAGCTTATTGAAGCAGATCAAATAATCACTTTTCATAATAAGCTGAAAATGATTGCAGCATCCTTTAATTACGAAGATCAGAAACATCAAATAATTTATGCATTAGGTGATAATGAGATGCTCGTAAAATTGCGGCTTCCTGTTCAATACAGCTGGAATGCAGCAAGCAGTCGTATAATCAATAACGATGGAGCCTATTTGATAGTGATTGTAGAATCGGGCCAGGCAGCATTAGCATACTGTGAGGCTGATCAAATTATTGAGCATAAGGTGTTAAAAGCTTATATGGTGCGTAAAAAGCAAGGTAAAAGTCAAATTAAATACCTGAAAACAAGAGGAAAATCGAAAGCCGGTTCTCGCGTGCGTTTGGCTAATACTGAACATTTCTTTGAGGAAATACATGAACGAATTAATGATTGGTTAAGCTACTTCGAAATAAAAACTGTTGCTTTGAGCTGCTCAAAAACACTTTATCCCTATTTGTTCACTTCAGAATTTGCGCTTGATAGAAAAGATGAACGCATCCTTAAAATTCCTAAACACATACCCGAAGCTAATTTTGACAACCTATTAAAAGTACATCAATTCTTAACAGCAGGTGAGCTACAGTTTTCTGAAGACTATGCCGAACTGGTTGAGAAGCTTAACTGGTAAACTCTATTCATAAATAGTATTAAAGGTAATTCAATCATAGCCAAAAGCATATTGTTAAATGACTTCTAAGCTTGGTTCGTATTCTTACCAAATATGAGGCTTTTCATGTATTACAGCCCGCTTGCCTCTACTACACTATTCTCTCAAAGTCATTCCGTAGGAATCTTCTTCGAATAACAAAAAAAAACGGACTAGCAAAAGATTCCTACGGAATGACCTGCCGGTGGAGGGTTGCCAGCGAAGGACTTACCAGTAGAGGGTTTGACTCCTACCCTTACCAAATAAGAAGCTTTTTCATGTACCATAGCCTGCCTGCCTCTTCAACACTATTCGCTAGAAGTCATTCCGTAGGAATCTTATTCGAGTAACAAAAAAAACGGACTAGCAAAAGATTCCTACGGAATGACCTGCCGGTGGGGGGCTTGCTGGTGGTGGTTTTGACTCGTATCCTTACCTAATATGAAGCTTTTCATGTACCAAAGCCCGCTTGCCTCTACTACACTATTCTCTCAAAGTCATTCCGTAGGAATCTTCTTCGAGTAACAAAAAAAACGGACTAGCAAAAGATTCCTACGGAATGACCTGCCGGTGGAGGGTTGCCAGTAGAAGATTTGCCGGTGGAGGGTTTGACTCATATCCTTACCAAATAGGAAGCTTTTCATGTACCAAAGCCTGCCTCTACTACACTATTCGCTAAAGGTCATTCCGTAGGAATCTTCTTCGAGTAACAAAAAAAAACGGACTAGCAAAAGATTCGCTAGCCAGCGAATGACCTGACAGTGGTGGGCTTGACTCGCATAGAACTATCCAAACCTTATTTATAATGTGGCTGCATTTTAAGTAGCATTACTCATGAATTAATTTGAACAACAATGCCTAAATTCAATTGGCTACTGAAAAAAAAACCACCACCTTATTGCTAAGATGATGGTAAAAAAAAAAGAGGTCACGAGCGGATTCGAACCGCTGTGGATGGTTTTGCAGACCACTGCCTAGCCACTCGGCCACGTGACCATTATTTGAGATCACAAAAATAGAAATATTAGCCTTCTTATCAAATCCATAACTGCAATAAAATTATTTATGCAGCCATTCCGCTGACCAAAAAGCATAAAAAAAGTGTGCCATATGCATGACACACTTTTAACCTATATTTCAGACTTTATCAGTCCTCCTTTTTATCAGTAGCTTTATCATCAGCCTTTTCATCTGCTTTCGCATCTTCTTGCTTGGCCTCTGCTTTATCTTCCGCTTTTTTAGCTGCCGCTGTTACATGATCGGCAGCAGGCACTTCTTTCTTAGCAGCTTTTACAGCTTTTTCCTTTGGAGTTTTCTCTTCTGACGCCTCCTCCTTTTTCTTAGGGGCAGCAGCTTTCTTAGGCTTGGCATTATCTTCCATTTGCTCTTTAAGCGCAGAAAGTGCATCTAAATCACCTAATGTAGATGATGACGCAGCTTGTTGCTTAGGTGCAGACTTCTTCTTGCCTTTGGAAGCACTGGCTGTTGCCGGTTTCCTTTTAGGTAGCTCAGCCTCCTCAGAATGCGTGTGTAAATGCGAAAGAACAATTCTTTTATCATCTTTAGAGAATTCTAATACTTTGAATTCCAAAGACTCACCTACTTCAGCCATGGAGTCGTCTGCCTTCTTCAAATGCTTAGTTGCTGCAAATCCTTCAATACCATAAGGTAATTCAAGTATTGCACCCTTATCATTTTTATTAATAACTGTCGATTTGTGGTCTGAACCAACTGCAAATACAGATTGGAAAGTATCCCAAGGGTTCTCCTCTAATTGCTTATGTCCTAATGCCAACCTTCTATTGTCCACATCAAGCTCTAACACAACCACATTAAGCTCATCATTTACCTTAACAAATTCCGATGGATGTTTGATCTTCTTTGTCCAGCTAAGGTCAGAGACATGCACCAGGCCGTCAATACCTTCTTCCAGCTCAATAAACAAACCAAAGTTTGTCATATTTCTTACAATACCTTTATGCTCTTGGCCAATAGCATATTTCGTAAGGACTTCCTTCTTGTTCCAAGGATCTTCGGTAAGCTGCTTAATACCAAGCGACATTTTTCTATCGTCTTTATCAAGTGTCAGAATAACGGCCTCAAGCTCATCTCCTACATTAATGAAATCCTGAGGATTTCTTAAATGTTGCGACCAGCTCATTTCTGAAACGTGGATCAAACCCTCAACGCCTGAAGCAATTTCTAAGAAAGCACCATAATCTGCTACATTAACTATTTTACCTTTTACTTTAGAGCCAACAGCTAAATCAGCAGACAATGAATCCCAAGGATGAGCAGTTAATTGTTTCATACCTAAAGAAATACGCTTCTTGCCTTCATCAAAGTCCAGTACTACTATCTTAACTTTCTCATCAAGATTAAGCACTTCTTCAGGATGGTTGATTCTGCCCCATGATATGTCAGTAATATGCAATAAGCCATCCACACCACCAAGATCGATGAATACACCGAAGTTTGTCATGTTTTTAATTACGCCTTCAAGTACCTGACCTTTCTCAAGGTTATTTAGTATTTCAGCTTTTTGCTTCTCAAGGTCTTTTTCTATAAGTACTTTATGAGAAACCACTACGTTATCGTTGCTGTAGTTAATTTTAACAACTTTAACTTCCATTTTCTTACCTACAAAAACATCGAAGTCACGAATAGGCTTCACATCAATTTGAGATCCCGGCAAGAACGCTTCTACACCATGAACATCTACAATTAACCCACCTTTGGTTCTCCTTTTAACCATACCTTCAATAATGGTATCGTTGTCAAGTGCACCTTGGATTTTCTCCCATGCGCTAACTATCTTAGCTTTTCTTCTTGATAGTACTAACTCACCATTTTTGTCTTCACGCTCTTCTACATAAACCTCTACAGTATCACCTACTTTAAGGTCGGGCAAATCACGGAATTCGTTGGTTGGTACTAAGCCATCGGACTTGTATCCAATGTTTAGCACAACATCCCTGTCGTTAATAGCTACCACTATACCTTCAACAACTTCTTGTTCTTCAAGGTCTGTAGCAACGTTGTCATACATTGATGCTAATTCTTCTCTTTTAGCTTTGGAATAGCCTTCACCAAAACCTTTGGTTTCAAATGCTTCCCAATCGAACACTTCGTTCTCAATTTTTTCTTGATTCTCTGCCATAATTGTCAGGGCCCTTTCATGCAATATTAAGCCGGGCTGTACTTAATATCGTTTAATTAAAAATAGCTGCCCCTAAACACGACAGCCCGATCAGTCGAACGGAGTGCAAAGGTAAGGTAAATTATTAGAATACTAAAAAGGAAATGGCAAATATTATTAACGCTAACTAACTGACAGCTATTATTTTATCGAAAAATAAAAACTAATTAGGCTACAACTTTTTCTTTGGTACCCAAATACTGAAGCCAGCGATCACTCACTTTACCGGAAAAATCTCTTATAAACATTACATAACTCGGCTTAAATGGCTGCCTAAGTAGTTTCATGCCATTGGCTTCCGGGGTACCATGGCCCTTAGCTGCGTTACATCTTTTACAGGCAGTTACCAAGTTTGACCATATGGTTTTACCCCCTTTAGAACGCGGAATGAGGTGATCAAGGGTAAGGTCTTTATCCGATTGGCAATATTGGCATATATAAGCATCGCGCTTAAAAATATTTTGCCGCGTGAGCATTACGCCCTTGTAAGGCATATTGGCATATTTAACTAACCTTATAACACTTGGTAAAGGGTAAGATTTATCAACGCTTCTGAGCGGATGTTCATCATCCTCCAATAGTTCGGCCTTTTGTAAAAAAACCAGCAAGAAGGCTTTTTTGTAGCCACAAACTGAGAGCGGATTGTAATCCTGATTTAGTATTAAGGTTTTTTTATGCTCAATTCCCATATAAGTAAAACGTAAAAGCAGGGAAATGGCTCTTATACTATTACCCTGCGGATATCTGACAAATAATGTGTATAACTATTTTGTTCGACATTGAATATACCATTTTCATCCATTAAATCAATTCTTACTCTGCCGGATGCGTGAATAATGGTATTATTTTCAAGTAAAATACCCACATGGGTCACTTTCCTATCAGGATTTCGGAAAAATAGCAGGTCTCCAAACACCGCTTCATTAAACAATTTTACTTCCTTGCCTTGGTTTACTTGCTGGAAGGCGTCTCTCAGCAAATTATACCCACAAATCCTGTAAACCACCTGCACAAACCCTGAGCAGTCAATCCCAAATGGAGATTTACCTCCCCATAAATAAGGCGCATTAAGATATTTCAAAGCAATAGACTTGAGGTACTCGCTGTCCCTTCTCTCACTCAAACTTTTAGCCTCTCCATTGAAACCTAAATGTTCTTCTATTTTAAAGATTTCATTAGTTGAAATGGGAATGATGCACCCAAGAGTAACGGGTACCAAGTTTTTATGATAAAGGATTGATGCAAAAAGATCGGTACAAATTTTATAGGTTGAATTATTTATTTGATTAAAGTATTCATTGCTGATGGCATGAAATTGCTTTTTATCAATCCAACCTTTGTAGCCATCAATATGGTTTTGTATAAATAGCCACTTTTCTTTCTCCTCTAAAACAGTATAATGCTCCCCAAACAATAACTGGGTTAGTATTTCAGCCCTATCAGAACCATCCGACCTTACGGAAATCACGCTTAACCTGCTTATCCCTTTCTGCCCTGTTTCCATTAGCCAAGTCTCATTTTAGCAAGCTCTTTCTTCATGTCTTTCTCTTTAATGCTTTCCCGCTTGTCGTGTATCTTTTTGCCTTTAGCTAAAGCGATTTGCATCTTCGCCAACCCTCGGTCATTAATATATAGCTTTGTAGGCACAATGGTTAGTCCTTTCTCTTCCATTTTCTTTCTTATCTTCTCAATCTCCTGTTTTTTGAGAAGTAATTTTCTCTCGCGCTTTTCTTCATGGTTGTAGTGGGTTCCCATCTCGTATAGTCCAATATGCAATCCTTTTACAAACATCTCTCCCCTGCTTACATAGCAATAAGCCTCCTGCAAATTCACCTTGTTTAATCGGATGGCTTTAATTTCGGTACCTTGCAACACAAGACCTGCCTGATAAGTCTCCAACCACTCATATTCATAGCGTGCCTTTTTATTTTTAACTAAAATATCTGCACTAAATTTCTTCTTGTCAATCATGCCTAAGCTTTACAATTTGTTCATTTACTAATGAACTATAACCTATTGTGTTTATTAAATATCTTCTCAATCTTACTTTTTGTAAGAATCATTTGCTTGGTTTTTCCTGTGGCAATCAAACGATTTTTCACCTGAGCGCTAAAAGAACAAATAATCTGCCAATCTTTAATTTCCTTAAAAGTTGCTATAATTTCAACATTTTCGTTTAAGAATGCCGGACTTTCATGCTTTATTTCAAGTGCCGTGCCAATTCCTTCCTCGTGCGCTTCCAGCATTTCAAGTACAAAGAGCCTTGTGCTCCACTCTATTTCTCGTGCTAAAGCAAAGGTACTGCAAACTTTATGAACAGACTGCACCCTAAAGTCGGCATAGTCGGTAAGTTTTACAACAAAGTCATGTTTCTGCGTATCCCCTTTTTTGAAAACATCTTTCATTTAATCTGCACTAAATTTCATTCTGGGCATAGGTGCCGCATCCATTCCCAGAAAGTGTTGCTGCTGGTACTTAAAATGAGCAGTTATGGCAATCATAGCAGCATTATCAGTGCAGTACTCAAATTTAGGAATGTAGATTTGCCAATCATTTTCCGCTCCCATTTCTGCTAATTGCATGCGAAGGTACGAATTGGCTGAGACTCCTCCTGCTATGGCAATATGAGAAATGCCTGTTTCTTTGGTCGCCTTTCTTAATTTTTGAAGTAAGGTGGTTATAAGCCTGTGCTGCACACTGGCGCAAATATCGTTGATGTGGTCTTTTATAAAATTTTCATCTCTCTGATGATGGTTTTGTAAAAAGTAAAGCACAGCTGTTTTAATACCGCTAAAGGAGTAATTTAAGCCCGGCATTTCAGTCTCAGGAAAGGTGAAAGCGAGCGGATTCCCCTCCTTTGCATACTTATCTATCATGGGCCCCCCAGGATAAGGCAAACCGATAATTTTAGCAATTTTATCGAAGGCCTCGCCTACGGCATCGTCCTGTGTTTCTCCAAGAATAGTCATATCAAGGTAATCGTTCACCTGTACAATTTGAGTATGGCCACCGCTTACCGTCAAACATAAAAAAGGGAAAGCAGGCTTAGGCTCATCAATAAAATGTGACAAGATGTGCGCCTGCATGTGATTTACGCCTATTAATGGAATTTTTAATGCCGATGCAAGCGACTTGGCAAAACTACTCCCTATTAATAATGCACCTAATAATCCGGGACCTTGGGTAAAAGCTACTGCTTTTAAATCCTTCTTCTTTATATTTGCCGATGAAAGTGCCTGATCAACCACGGGAACTATGTGTTGCTGGTGCGCTCTGGAGGCTAACTCCGGAACCACACCGCCATATTTTTGATGAACCGACTGGGTAGCAACAATGTTATTAAGCACTTTCCCGTTTTTAATGACTGAAGCAGAAGTTTCATCGCAGGAAGATTCAATAGCTAAAATGGTAATGTCCATAATTTGAAGCAAAATCAAAATATATCGCAAGGTATTAAAAAAGGAATCGCAAAAGCAATTTTGTATTTCTCCCTATTTATATTTTTTGTGCTAAGTGCCATTGCACTAGCTATGCAATCCAGCTATGTGCAAACCAGAGTGGCACAAATAGGCAGTGAATACCTAAGCGAAAAGCTAGGCTTTGAGATTACTATTGCCAGCATTAATATTGAATGGTTTGATAAGCTGGTTATTAATGATTTAAGTGTTAAAGATTTTGATAGCGAGCCTTTTATTGATGCTAAAACACTTGTTGTTGATTATGATGTAAAACAACTAATTTCTCCGGATAACATAGTGCTCGATGAAGTCACGCTTTCCGATTCTCGCATTATTTTAAAACGAGATAAAGGTGATGAGCTTTTTAACATTGATAACTTTATAAATGCGCTTAAGAAATTAGTGGGTGTTGCCGGAAGTAAAAAGAAAAGTAAACAATTTATAATGAATGAGGTGAATTTGAAGCGCGTCACCTTAGGTATAATAAACCAAGATAATGACAGCATAAAAGAGGGTTTTAATTATAACCAATTTATGCTTCAAAATCTGAATGCTTCAATTATAGGTTTTAATACCAAAAGCGATACAATTTCTATGAAGGTAAACTCACTTTCAGCCATAGACTCAGCCTCACTCTTGCAAATAAAAAATTTAACGACTGACTTTGAGATATCGCAAAGCAGGCTCAGTTTAACCGAGCTAAGCTTAGACGTTAACGACAGCCACCTCTCCGATTCACTTGTATTTAACTACTCGGCAATGAGTAACTTATCATACTTTGTTGATTCTGTAACTGTAGCTGCCAAATTTGATAGCACTCTTCTAACCTCAAAAGATTTATCCTACTTTGCACCATACTTCAACCAGTATTCAGACACTTACAAAATAAACGGAAGTTTTAGGGGTAAAGTAAAGAATTTTTATGCGAAAGATATCGATATCTTATTTGGAGAGAGCTCGCACCTAAACGGAAAACTTCGAATTGACGGGCTTCCTGCATTTGAGGAAAGTTTTATAGATTTCACGTTGAATGAAGCTTCATTTTCTCCAAAAGATGTAAAGCAGTATGTAGCAGATAGCATTACGAACAGAAAATTTGATATAGTGGGTCAACTAGGTTTCCAAGGTCGGTTTGCAGGCTTCCCTAACGATTTTGTGGCGAACGGTGTATTTACCTCTCGCTTAGGAAGGGTTGAATCAGATTTAAACCTTAAAGTGGCAGAAAAAGTAGCTAACTCGGAATACAGTGGAAATATATCAACCTATAATTTCAACATCGGAAGACTGCTAGAAATAGACTCAGTATTGCAGAAGATACAGATGACAGGTAGCGTAAAAGGCAAAGGGCTTAGCCTAGCTACGGCAAGCTTAAAATTAAATGCTAATATTGGTTTTGTAGGTATTAAAGGCTACGAGTACCAAAACTTAAAAACAAATGCCAATTTGGCCAAAGGCTTTTTTAACGGTACAATGGCTATTAACGATCCGGTACTCAAAATGAAAATGGACGGCTCACTTGACTTTAGAGAAAAGAAAAACATTATAAAAGTTAGTGCAGCGGTGGACACCGTAAATTTAAAAAGTTTGAATCTGACTGATACCGATCTTATTGTAAAGGCTAAGGGAACAGTAGATACAGAAGGTAATACATGGGAAAGCGTACAAGGCCAGGCTTATTTAAACGATGTGTACGTAAAGTATGGTGAAAACAGCTTGGAACTAGACACATTAACATTGCAAACTACACTACAAGGCAATTACCGAGCACTTGACATTAACTCCGATCTTATTTCAGGCAGCCTAAATGGCGAATATACCTTCAAACAACTGAATACTGATATAAGTACTATAGTGAAAGAATTCAGCTTGAATATTGAAAACGATGCCCAGAAGTTGGAGCAATATTACACAAACACTGAATCAAAAGTGAACTTTGCTAATTACCAAGTATTATATGATTTTAACATCAAAGAAATTAACCCTTTAGTTCAACTGTTTATTCCACAATTATACATTAAACCCAACACCAAGATATCCGGTAGCTTTAGAAATGGTTTCAATAGCATTTTTAGCTTAACTGGCTCCATTGACTCTGTTAACTTTGCCGGAGTTAGTTTTAAAAATAATGAATTAGACCTTAATTTATCAAAAAACCACAAAGATAGAAATGTATTGGGCATGGCTTACGTCTATTCCGAAAGTCAGAAATTTACAAATGAACTCGAAACTGAAAATATAGAGAGCGAATTGATCTGGACTGGCCAGAAGATTGAGTTCAGTACTTTTTTACAACAGCCTGCATTTGATAACGACCTTGACCTCTCCGGTTCATTAACTTTTAAGGATGACAGTACGGTAATAACCATAGCGCAATCGCGGATACAGGCGTTAAATAATGTATGGAGCTTTAAACCGACCAACAAACTTACCATAACCAATGATGAGCTGTACTTTCAAGATTTTGGTATCTCATCCGGAAATGAAAAAATCATTTTTAATGGATACATTTCCAACGATTCCAGTAAATATCTCACTAGCACCGTAGAAAATTTCAACCTATCATCGCTCAATACAATAACTACTGAGCGGGAATTTGAGGGCTTGGTAAACGGCTTCGTAAACATCAACAAACTCAGCGATAAATATTTAATATTGAGTGATATCACCATTGATGCACTTTATCTTGATTCATTTTTGGTGGGAAACATTTCCGGTAAATCCGA
This sequence comes from uncultured Cytophagales bacterium, assembly GCA_963832285.1. Classification (GTDB taxonomy): domain Bacteria; phylum Bacteroidota; class Bacteroidia; order Cytophagales; family Cyclobacteriaceae; genus Marivirga. The sequence goes on along the minus strand of CAWHTP010000008.1, from coordinate 701,240 downwards.
TTGGAAAACTGAGACTAACCAGCTCGGTGTAGCTTTTAAGGTAAATAGAAATGGTGATGACATTATTAATGTGAATGGTGAATACACCCCGGGACTTGCCAAAAACACTTTAAATTTAGATGCCACACTTAACAATGCCAATTTAGTAATAGCAGAGCCTTTTATAAATACAATATTCTCAAATATAAAAGGTTTGGTAAATGGGAATTTCAAAATAACAGGCGATTTGAATTATCCGGTAGTAAATGGAGTAGGCAAAGTAAGTTCCGGTGAACTAAAAGTAAATTATCTAAATACATTTTACGATTTCGAGGGACAAGTATCTTTCGATATCGATAAAATTACGCTCCAAAATATAAAACTTACCGATCAGCAGGAAAACATTGCTTACCTGTCAGGCGATTTGTTGCATAACGGATTTACTGATTTATTTATCGATTTAAAAGGCAACCTCTACAGCTTTAATGTACTTAATACCACCTCGAAAGATAACAACCTTTATTACGGAACTGCATTTGTAAGTGGAGACATTTCTTTTTATGGGCCTGCCAACAATTTAATAATCGATGCCAATGCCCGCTCGGAAAAAGGCACTAAATTGTTTATCCCTGTTGAAAGTACGTCCTCTGTACAGCGAGAGGAGTATATCCACTTCATAAACATAAAAGATACGGCCAACAAAAACACTACTCTCATTAATACTTTGGATGAGGTAGATGTTACCGGTTTAACTTTGAATTTCGATTTGGAGATTACACCTGATGCCTATGCAGAGATAATTTTTGATATTAAGTCCGGTGACATTATAAGAGGAAGAGGCAATGGTGATATAAGCTTAAATATTGATACAAACGGGACTTTTACCATGCTGGGCGATTATAGACTCACAGAAGGCGGATACAATTTCACACTTTACAACATCATAAACAAAGAATTTAACGTTCAGCCCGGCAGTCGTATTAGTTGGGATGGAGACCCCTATGGAGGAATACTAGATATTACCGCCACTTACGAACAGAATGTATCTCTTTTACCGGTAGTAGATACAGCCTACAGTGATAGCCCGGAGTTGCGCAGAAGATACCCGGCAAAAGTAATTTTAGAGCTTGATGGTAATCTGTTAAAACCACAAGTTGATTTTGATGTGGATATAAGCGGATACCCTGAAAGCGTAACATCCTCTAATGGTGCATATTCACTAGGTCCTGTAATGGCAGCGTTTGAGGCTGATCTGGAGGTAGACGAGCAGGAAATGAAACGGCAGGTTTTTAGCCTAATAATTTTAAGGCGGCTCTCACCACCATCCTCCTTTGCAGTGAGTGGCTCCATAGGTAATTCCGTAAGCGAGTTTCTATCCAATCAGCTTAGCTATTGGGTTACGCAACTTGATGAAAACCTGGAGATTGATGTAGATTTAGGCTCTTTTAGCGATGAGGAGTTCAATACCTTCCAGCTTCGTCTCTCCTACAGCTTTTTAGGTGGCAGGCTTAGGGTAACACGCGATGGCGGTTTCTCACAAGGCAACACCACCGATGTAAATCAGGAAATTATTGGTATTTTGGGCGACTGGTCAATTGAGTACTTACTTTCCGAGGATGGGAAACTGCGCGTTAAAGTTTATAACAAAACTAATTTTAGTGCCATTGATAAAGCCACCAACAGTGCCACCACCAGTACAGGTGTAAGTTTGGTACATGTTACCTCCTTCAACCAAATAAGAGAGGTTTTTAATAAAAATAAAGTAAAGCCAATACCTCCTGATTCGGTAAAAGAAGAAGATGAGCCGGAAAATGAGGATGAAAATAAGAATACTTCACCAACCACATCGCCTCAGGCAACCTTAAAGGATGAGGATGAAAATACCGACAGCGATAAACCAAAGTCCATTTAAGCTGTTACTATTCTAAAAAAAGATATTTTGGATAAAGTAAACATTTTTTGGTTCAGAAGAGATCTCAGACTGTTCGATAATACTGCCTTGCATTATGCACAGCAAGATGACATACCTGTACTCCCGGTATTTATATTTGATAAAAATATACTTGACGACCTTAATAATAAAAAAGACGCCCGCATAGCTTTTATTCATAATCAGGTAACTCAAATGGATGAGCGATTGCAAAACCACAACTCCGGAATGTTGGTAAAGTATGGCAGACCGGAAAAGATTTTTAAAGCGCTTATTGACGAGTACAAGGTTAACGCAGTTTATACTAACAGAGATTATGAGCAATATGCTATTGATAGAGATAAAACAGTAAATGACCTCTGCCAAGAGAATGATGTCCCATTTTATGATTTTAAAGACCATGTGATCTTTGAAAAGGAAGAGATACTAAACGGTAGCGGTGAGCCCTACAAAGTTTTTACGCCTTACAAAAATAAGTGGCTTGAGAAATTCAATAGTGGTTATGTCCATCCATTCCATGTAATTATGTCTGAAAAGAGGTTTCATCAGTTTTCTTCAGATATACCTACTTTAAAAGATATGGGATTTGAAGAAACCGATGTAAAAATTCCTACTGATGATTATCCGGAAGAAATCATTAAAAAGTACGAGAAAACCCGTAATTATCCGGCAGTTGATGGCACAAGCAGGTTGGGCATTCATTTTCGGTTTGGAACAATTAGCATAAGAGAAGCTGTGGAAAAGGCGAAAAAGCTAAATGATACTTGGTTAAATGAGCTTATCTGGAGAGATTTTTACAGCATGATTTTAGCCAATTACCCGCATGTAGAAGAGGGCGCTTTTAAAAAAGAATATAACGAAATACCTTGGAACAATAGCGAAAGTGACTTTGAAAAATGGTGTGAAGGCAAAACGGGCTACCCCATTGTTGATGCCGGCATGCGTGAGCTCAATAAGTCAGGTTATATGCACAACAGAGTACGTATGATAGTAGCCAGCTTTCTCACCAAACACTTACTAATCGATTGGCGCTGGGGAGAAGCTTATTTTGCAGAAAAATTACTTGATTATGAGCTATCCAGCAACAACGGTGGCTGGCAATGGGCGGCCGGATCGGGCACTGATGCACAACCTTATTTCAGAATTTTCAATCCCTACAGCCAAACCGATAAATTTGATAAGGACAAAAAATACATTAAAGAATGGGTGCCGGAGTACGATTCTGATGATTATCCTGAACCCATGGTGGAGCACAAGGCCGCAAGAGAACGTGCTTTAGATACCTACAAATCCACTTTGAAAAGTTAGAACTATAAAGATATTGAATACCTTTGCCCAATGGCTACCAAAAAGCAATGGTTACTTTGTATTCTAATTATGCTGGTAAGCAGCCATGCCTTACTCGGCCAGGTAAACGATACGCTCAACCGACAACAACTAAAGAAAATAATATTAACCGAAAGTGCCGTTTACACAGCAAGTATTACAGGACTTGCTGTAATATGGTATGGCCAAGAGGATAAAGCAAAGTTTAGCTTTTTTAATGACAATGCTCAGTGGAGTCAGCTGGATAAAGTAGGTCATGCTTTTACGGCCTACCACTTAAGTGCAACTAATGCGCGCCTGTTACAAACTGCGGGCGTTCCAAAACAAAAAGCCTATTTTTGGAGTGGTGTGGCTAGTACAGCAATGATGCTGCCCATCGAAATTTTAGACGGATTTTCCCCTAGCTATGGTGCATCATGGGGCGATGCACTAGCCAACACAATTGGTGCCTTTTTACCCTATCAAGAGCTTTTATGGAGCACTCAGCACATACATCCCAAGTATTCATTTTCAACAAGTATGTATGCTTCTTTACGGCCAAATGTATTAGGAAAAAATGCCGCGGAGCAGTGGTTGAAAGACTATAATGGTCAAACGTACTGGCTCAGCACAAATTTCAATATTTTTTCTCAGCAACAAATCTTCCCAAAATTTTTGGCTTTTAGCATTGGGTACGGTGCCAATGAAATGGTTTACGGCAGCCCAAATGAAAATCAGGAAAATGGATTTGACGCTTACAGGCAATTTTACTTGAGCCTCGACATTGACTTTAGCAGCTTCGAAACAAACAACAAGCTATTGCGTGCCTTATTTTACACATTGAATTTAATAAAAGTGCCGCTTCCTACATTGGAGTACAGCAAAAACGGATGGCGCTTTCATCCCTTACATTTTTAGCTTATGAATATTGGAGATAAAGTGAGGCTTCTTCACGGAAAAGAAGAAGGCATTGTAACAAAAAAATTAACCCGAGGATTGGTTGAAGTAGAAATAGAAGATGGGTTCGGTATTCCTGTATTAGAAACCGAGCTGGTGGTTGTTTCTGCCGATGAGGGGCTAGCCTTTGATCAAACGGAAAGCACTCCAGTGAGTAAATCTGCTGGGCAAACTATGGCAAAATCGACAGAAAGTGGCTATCAGGTAGCTATAATTCCGTTAAATGATAAACTGCACAGTATCTACCTGCTAAACCATGAAAAAAGTGATGCTTTAATTTTAGTGAATGAAGTGAATAATAAATCGGAAGAAAAAAGCATATTATCAGAGAAAATTTTTGCCGGAGCATACGCTAAAATTACTGAGCAAAATATAGATCATTTAAATACATGGCCAAGCTTTACCATAACTATCTTGGAAGAAAACAACAGTTGGAGCATAGCTAAAAGACCTGAGAAAATACTACTGAATATAAGGGCTAAGCATTTCAAAAATGACTTAAAGCCTATTATAAAACTTAATAAAAATGGCTATTCCATTCCTTTGCGAAGCTTAAATAAGGAGTTGGTTACTCCTGATGTAATTGATGTAGAAAAGTTGAAGACAGGCATGTTTGAATCGCGACAAACCGAGCCATCAAAAAATATAACTAGGCTAGGCCATGCTGATGCAGAGGTTGATTTACATATTGAAGCATTGCGGGATGACCACCACACCATTAACAAGAATGAGATATTGAACATACAGCTGCAGGTGTTTGAGCAAAAACTGAATCAGGGCATAGTAGCAGGTTTAGATGAAATCATATTTATTCATGGCGTGGGCAACGGTGTTTTAAGAAATAATATACATAAGTTATTATCACAAAGCGATCATATCAAATATTTTAAAGACGCACAGAAAGAAAAATTTGGCTACGGGGCCACTCTAGTAAGGATAAATTAAAAATTTTCTTATTTACATTATAATTTGTTATTTTTAGTCATAATTTTAAATACAATTCAGTTCACCTTAACTACAACTATGCTATGAATTTTAACGAATTTATGGAAACCTACGCAAATGAAATTGGCGGCCAGTTCCAAGAATATGACACAAACAAGTCTGTCATCGTTTATCCGCTTGGTGGTAACAGATACCAGTCTGTACTAGGCACCAAAAGAAATAGCGAAATTTCCGAGAAGCCCAGCATTCAATTTACCTCCAAAGTATGTCAGTATTCTGCTTCTGTAAATCTTGAACATTTAATCCGGGCAAACGCCTCATTAACTGCCGCAAGATTTGTGCTGATAGATGACTATATACGTATAGAGGCGGCTACACTTGCTGAAACAGCAACGGAATCGGTGTTAAAAAGCTTAATAGAAGAAGTTGCCGCAGTAGCTGACTCATGGGAGCACAAATTAACGGGACAAGACGTTTATTAGTCAGTTTATTAACATTCCTTTAAATAGTTATTGGTTTGTCGGAAGTGCTAAATCTTTTAGTGCTTTTTTCCGTTAAAGAAATGGTTCTAACAAAACTAAATTAATCATAATTGCAAGCTGTCTTATCGTGCTGGCGTTTACAGCCAGTAAGGAAAGTCCGGGCAACACAGAGTGCCGTACCTTAGGAAACTAAGGGTGATGATGGTAAACGTCATTAACAGATAGTGCAACAGAAAAGATGTAGCCAAGACAGGCTTGCCTTGTTTTGGTGATAGTGAAAAGGTGCGGTAAGAGCGCACCGTGCCAACGGTAACGTTGGTAGCATTGTAAACCTTTCGGGTTGTAAGGCCACATACATTTTTGCTTCTTTATTGATTTATTTTAATAGAGGATAAACGCTGCTCGCGTTAAATCTCGTCCTGATAGCTATCGGGATGGGAGGTAAAAAGGGGTAGGCTGCACTAGATAAATGATAAGAGTTCTCCCAATAATTATTGGGAGTTTACAGAACCTGGCTTACAGGCTTGCAATTATTTTTTAAACTGTACTTATGGCAAGAATTTTATTAATCGATGATGAGGCAAGTATTCGCAATACGCTCAAGGAAATATTGGAATACGAAAAATACGAGGTAGAAGAGGCTGCTAATGGTGAGGAAGGGCTAAAGAAAATTGAGAGCCAGCAGTTCGACCTTGTATTGTGTGATGTGAAAATGCCTAAAATGGACGGGCTGGAATTGCTCAATGCCGTATTTGAAAAAGAATATGATGTCCCATTTATCATGATCTCTGCCCACGGCACCATTGATACCGCAGTTGATGCTACCAAGAAGGGGGCATTCGACTTTATCTCTAAACCACCCGATTTAAACAGACTTTTAGTATCGGTAAGAAATGCATTGGATAATTCCTCTTTGGTGAAAGAAACCAAAACCTTGCGCAAGAAAGTATCAAAAAAGTACGAGATGATTGGCTCCTCCTCGGCATTGGAGGAGGTGAAAGATACTATTATGAAGGTAGCTCCCACCGATGCCAGAGTATTAATAAGCGGACAAAACGGTACCGGCAAAGAATTAGTTGCACGGCAAATACATGAGCAGAGCGATAGAGCCAAATCACCTATGGTTGAAGTAAATTGTGCAGCTATTCCCTCAGAATTAATAGAGAGTGAGCTTTTTGGTCATGAAAAGGGAGCTTTTACTTCAGCCATAAAACAGCGCATAGGTAAATTTGAGCAAGCTACGGGTGGCACGCTATTTTTAGATGAAATTGGGGATATGCCGCTTGCCGCACAGGCCAAAGTATTAAGGGCTTTGCAGGAAAATAGAATTTCGCGTGTTGGTGGCGATAAGGATATTAAAGTAGATGTACGTATTATTGCTGCTACAAATAAAGACTTAAAGAAAGCGATTGAAAATAGTGAGTTCCGCGAAGATCTTTACCACAGAATAAGTGTGATTAAAATTAATGTGCCGCCTTTGCAAGAACGAAAGGAAGACATTCCTGAATTAGTGACAAAATTTCTATCTGATATTGCCGATGAACAAGGCAGTAAAGTAAAAACGATAGAAAATGAGGCTTTGAAGCAATTGCAAAGCTACGGTTGGAGTGGCAATATAAGGGAGTTGAGAAATGTGGTCGAGCGCCTTGTAATTTTATCAGGAGATAAGATTACTGCTTCAGATGTAAAAAAATATGCAGAGTAATACGCTGAATACGTTTAGCTGTCTACCTCTACTTTGTTCTGATCGCTATCCACTGACAAATCGTTAGCGGCATAGGTAGGGCAGGTTTTTTGAGCACAAGCTCCAAATAGTACACCAGCAACTAAAATTAACATAAACTTTTTCATAACACACATTTTTGTAGAAACCTTACTATCAAATATAACAGCAAATATTTATAAACTGAAAACTAATAGCAAATAAATAAAAAAATAGTGCTGTAAATATAAATAACAGCCATAAATATCTAAAATATGGCCTTGTAGCTATTATCTACATTTCTACTTCTACTATCTTAGAACTTAATGGCAATTTTACCTTGCGTATGTCCGCTATCGATTTGCCTAAAAGCATCATTGATATCCTCCAATCCATACACTTGCTGTAGACGGACTTTCAAGTTTCCGGCTTCCACTATCTCCCGAATGTGATCCAATTGTCTTGAATTGGGCTCAACAAAAACAAACTTGAAATTGGTTTTTTTATCCAGTTTATCACCCTGACTAGCAATTGAAACTAATCTGCCGTCATTGCCAAGGCATTTTTCACCGATTTGAGTCATATCTCCTCCTACAGCATCGAAAACTAGCGCTACACCTCCATTTTCTAATTTATTTACTGCATCAGCTACATCTTCTTCTTCGTAATCAATGCAAGCATCGGCACCAATTTCATTTAAATAAGCGTGGTTCTTCGCGCTAGCTACTCCAATTACTTTACTGCCGTGGTACTTGGCTAATTGTACGGCAAATGAACCAACACCTCCGGATGCGCCTAAAATCAAAATCGTTTCATCTGTTTTTAACTTACCGGCATCAAAAATGGATTGGTATGCCGTAAGGCCTGCCAATGGAATTGACCCGGCCTCCTCGAAACTAATGTTCACAGGCTTCTTTGAAAGGTAGCTTTCCGGTATAACAATGTACTCAGCAAAGGTTCCGGCATGTAATACGGGACGCCTTGCATAAGCATAAACTTCCTCTCCTACCCTGTACCTTCTTGCACCATGGCCATTCTCCTCAACAACCCCGGCCATATCCCAACCAAGCACAATTGGAAACTCATGAGGCATGCTATCTTTCATGTAACCTTGAGAAAGTTTGAAATCCACCGGATTTACACCGCTGGCCATTATTTTCACCAGCACTTCCCCTTCAGCGGGAGAAGGTTTATCAATGTTCTCAATTTTTAGTGCTTCACCAAATTGGTTCAATATAGCTGCTTTCATCATTTATAAATTTAGTCTGCTAAGCCAACACTAAAGTTTTTATGTTGTTACAGATTTTTTACATAAATATGATAAAAGCGATAATATGAGGCGCCATGAGTCCCATTTTTGTCAATGAAGGAAATTGCACGTGAACCTACAGTATTAGTCTACTTGCTTGATAAATCCGCAGCAATAAATAGCCTTATTGATTATCTCTAAATATAGCTGATCACCGTCAGTTACTGTAATCTCCATTTACTTCAGTAATCTCAAATTGCATAGTGCTTGAGCCACCCAATATACCATATCCGCCTTTAACGTTAGAAAAAACCTGCGAAGGCTCAGTAAAAGGCTCAGGATATTGATTGTTGTCCAAAGAAATAAGGTATTTGTATAAAGCTCCACTCACATTTTGTAGGCGTACTGCGTTGCTACTTCTTTGGTAATCAGATTCATTCTTGTATTCAATCACACGCAAATCATTGTATGATTTTAAAGTAGTACTGTACGTTTTACCATTAAAAAGCTCATCTCGGAAACCTAAATAACTATTTGAGGTAGTGTACATGTATTCTACAATAGGATCATCACTATTAAAACCATAAGCATATTCATAATACATCGTATCTGTCGCATTTCCTTCACTGTAATAGGCGCTATTACTGACAATATCCACTAAGTAGAAATTTTCTTTGGAGCCGTCATCATTAATTGAAAGATCAATTTCACTAACGTTACTGTTACTAGATCCCACATATAAACCTACTTGCGCTACAGTTCTTAAATTAATAGCTACATCTTCTTTTGTAGGTACAGCCGGTATTTCTACGCTAGCCTCAGCAACAGGGTATTTGGGGTGTTCAACTCGTATGGTATAAGTCCGTTGTGCCTCAATGAGTATATCGGCAGTATATTGAGCTGTGCTGTCGTTAAAAGTAAGTATAGTAGCAAATTCGTCATCCACAAATAGCTCCACATTAGCATTAGTGATAAGCTCATCGCGCCCACCAGCGAAAATAAATTTACTGGCATATAATTGTACGGCCGGTGTCTCCTTATCCTTGAGCCAACCATTCAGTACAATTAAGCTCTCATTTTCGTCAATGTCTATTTCAACATCCTTAAAACAGGATGTGGTAATAGCAAAACCCACTATAAGTATGGCAAGTGTATATCTATTTATTTGCATTAGGTCTTACTTTAAAGCTGTAACTAATTGATGGTATAAACTGAAATAGCGCCAATTGCTCAAAGCCACGGCTGCCATCATCGCGGGTGGTGGTGGTAATTGCAAACGGATTCTGACGATTGTACAAATTATACACACTCAAATTCCAGGTGCGCTCTCCCCATTTTTTCTCTTTACGCCAGCTTAAACCTATATCTGCTCGGTGGTATGCCGGCATGCGATAGGCATTCCTATCACTGTATTGGTAAACGTCCCGGTAGTAACCATAATCTTCTATGGTACCACCATTAGGGTTTAGCTCCGGGTAAGTGGCTACAGGTAAGGTAATTGCATTGCCTGTTCCATACACCCAAGTGGCATTTACCTCAAATCCATCAGATACCTTATAATTAGCTACCACACTTATATCATGACGCCTGTCATATTTATAGGGGAAAACTTCTCCAAAATTAAGTTCCTCAAACTGGCGGTTATTCCATGATAAGGTATAACCAATCCAACCATTGAGGCGTCCGCTATTTTTTCTGATTAAAAATTCACCACCGTAGCTCCATCCACGGCCGGTGGCAATTTTGGTTTCCCAATTATCTGTTACATCAATAAAGTTGGCACCCTCCTTATATTCTATCAGGTTATCCATCTCCTTATAATAGGTTTCCACACTCGCCTCATAGCGGTCCTGCTTCAAAGATTTATGCAAGCCAAGCGCCAATTGTTTACTTAGCTGTGGCTTTACGTTTTCAGTAGCGGGCACCCATAAATCGGTAGGTAGGCCTATGCCCGAATTTGTAAGTAGGTGAAGAAACTGCGCCATTTGCGCATAAGAAGCTTTTAATGAAAGCGTTTCATTGAATAAGTAACGTCCGCTCAAGCGTGGCTGAAAAGAATAATACCAATTTTTATTAACGTAAAAGGCAGAGTTGTTGAGACCGATGTTTAACTTAATTTTATCGGAAACTTCAAATTCATCTTCTATATAAAGCATGTACTCATTCCCAAATATAGGTTTAGTGACCGGCAGCTCAGTATCATCACCAAAGTCTCCTTCAAAATTAAAGGCTTCAGGCTGAAAAATATGGTAAATATATTGTGTACCAAATTTTAAAGAATGTCTGTTATTGAGGAAATAGTCAAAATCAAAACGAAGCCCATAATCCTGAATACCCGAGTTGTAAGCAGCATAAAAATTATCGGTGTAGGTAGTATCCTGAGTTGCGGTGCGTGAAAAAGATTCGTTAAAAAGGTTAAAACCATATTTACTATACGTAGCGGTAGTATTTACAAATAATTTGTTGTTTATCAAATGGTTCCACCTAACGGCAGTAGTTACATTGCCCCAATAAATACCGGCTTCATCCTCATAATAAGAATCACCGCGCTGGTCGTTACCATAACTGTCTTTAGCATAAAACTTATCGGTACCGGTGTAGGCACTTACGTAAATTCTATCCTTCTCACTGATGATATAGTTCGCTTTTCCATTGAAATCATAGAAAAAGTACCCTAAATCTGTATCGGAATCGCTGGCAGCCCTGATCAGTGGCCGCGCAAGAATATCAATATAAGTTCTTCTGGCAGATAAAATAATGCTGGCTTTATCCTTTATAATCGGCCCTTCAACAGATAGGCGCGATGCAATGATACCAATACCACCATCGGCCTGCCAATTTTGCATATTGCCTTCTTTCATGTTAATATCAATAACGGATGAGAGCCTGCCTCCATAACGTGCCGGAAATCCACCTTTAATTACCTCTACGTTGTTGATGGCATCCGCATTAAACACCGAGAAGAAGCCGAATAAATGCGAAGCATTATAAACCGGAACACCATCAAGCAATATCAAGTTTTGATCGGGTCCCCCTCCCCTTACATAAATACCACTGCTTCCTTCCGATCCGGATTGTATACCGGGCATCAGCTGAATAGCCTTTAATACATCCACCTCACCCATAAGTGCAGGAATATTCTTTATTTCTGCTGCTTTTATAGTCATAGAGCTCATTTTAGTAAGCGCCACATTGGGTCTGGAGGCTTTAACCACCACTTCCGACAGTTCATCAGCCAGCTTCAAATTAAAATTCAGAACACTATCTTTTTTTAAAGAAACGAATTGAGTGATAGGCTCGTAACCAACATAACGTACCTCCAGCGTGGCCGTATCGCTGGAAATGTTAAGACTATAGAAGCCATATTGGTTGGCATTAGCACCTACCTTTAAAGCAGGCTGCCATATAGTAGCACCAATTAGGCTCTCCCCTGTAGCTGCATCTTTAATATAACCACTCAGTTGAGTTTGCGCCTGCACCTTGCCAAAGTAAAACAGCAGGCCTAAAAGCACTAGAAAGCGTAATTTTAGCTTCATTAATTAGGTCATTTGTATTTTCATGTCAACTGAAAGACCCCAAATATCTTTTTAAGGTTGTAGGAGTACTTTAAAAAGTACAAACGTATGTCAATAAATCGATATTATAATAAGTAGTGTCATTATTTTTTTTAGAATACTGAAATTGCTTTACTAATCAATTTATAATCATGAAATTTGCATGATGAAGCAACCTGCTACCGATACAATCATTGCCCTCTCAACAGCACCGGGCGTTGGCGCTATTGCCGTTATTAGGCTATCGGGCGATCAGTCCATTGAACTTGTAAACTCTGTATTTCAAGGTAAAAACTTGCTGCTTCAGAAAAGCCATACTGCACATTTTGGTACCATTAGGGATGGCGCTAAAATATTGGACGAGGTGCTGGTAACTTTATTTGTGGCGCCAAATTCGTTTACCAAGGAAAATGTGGTGGAAGTAAGCTGCCATGGCTCACCATTTATTGTACAGCAAATTATAAAACTTTTTTTAAATAAAGGGGTACGACTGGCCAAAGCAGGCGAATATACGCAGCGTGCTTTCTTAAATGGTAAGTTTGACCTGGCACAAGCCGAAGCTGTAGCAGATTTAATTAATGCCGATACCGAGGCTGCCCATAAGGCGGCACTTAACCAGATGCGTGGTGGTTTTTCCGATCAGATTAAACAGCTCCGCCAAGAGCTCATTCATTTTGCATCCATGATTGAATTAGAGCTGGATTTTGGCGAGGAAGATGTTGAATTTGCCGACCGACAAGACCTCAAAGACTTGGTCAACAAGCTGCTCACAGTCATAAAAGTACTGGCCAATAGCTTTGATTTGGGCAATGTAATCAAAAATGGGGTACCCACCGTAATAGCCGGTAAACCCAATGCGGGCAAATCTACCCTGCTCAATGCCTTGCTGAACGAAGAAAAGGCCATAGTATCGGAAATTGCCGGAACTACCCGCGATTTTATTGAGGATGAGCTCAATTTGGAAGGTGTGGTATTTCGCTTTATTGACACAGCCGGCCTGCGCGATACCGAAGATGTAGTGGAAGCCATTGGCGTAAAGCGTACCCGAGAGAAAATGAAGCAAGCCTCACTCATTATTTATATGTTTGATTTGAAGGAGGACAACATAGTGGATGTAAACCGAGAAATTAATATGTTGGAAAACTTAGGTATTCCTTTTATTAAAGTGGGTAATAAGGTAGATGAAGCCAATCCTGAGCTCCTGACAGCTATGAGGCAAGATGACAGCACACTATTTATTTCAGCCATAAACAAGGAAAACCTAGATGCGCTAAAAGCCAAACTAGTTGAAACTGTAAACCTGGATAACTTTAAAACCGGAGATACCGTGGTGACTAATATTAGACATTACGACAGCCTGATACAAACCCAAAATGCCCTGCAAGCTGTGCTGGAAGGCCTCGACAAAGACACAACCGGAGATTTTCTGGCACTAGACATACGCCAAGCCCTTCATTATTTAGGAGAGATAACAGGTGAGATTACTACTGATGATTTGCTGGCCAATATTTTTGGTAAGTTTTGTATTGGGAAGTAGCTAAAGCCTTATATTTGAGATATGAGAGAGCCTGACATTCGATGGATACAACGATTTTCAAATTTTAATAAAGCATTTGCTCGATTGAAAGATGCCATAAAATTAAGCGGAGAAAGACCACTTTCGAGTTTGGAAGAACAAGGCCTTATTCAATCTTTTGAATATACCCACGAATTAGCGTGGAAAACAATGAAGGATTTTATTCAGGGACGAGGAAATACTATTATTTATGGATCTAAAGACGCCACGAGAGAAGCCTTTCAGTTAGGACTTTTAGATAATGGTGATGTATGGATGGAAATGATAAAAAGTAGAAATGAGACTTCTCATACCTATAATGATGCTACAGCAGCAACTATAGTTAGGAACATAGAAGAAAAGTATTTTGAGCTCTTTCAAACCTTCAAAGAAAAAATGGAAAGCTTGGAGCCGTCCAATTAAAAAAAAATACATAACGAATGGCGTATGGTTTAAAAGATAGCACTATAAGTAAAATTCAGAACTGCTTGAAAAGCAATTCGAAAATTGAAAAAGCTATACTTTATGGTAGCAGAGCCAAGAGAAACTATAGAATTGGCTCGGATATTGACCTTGTGCTTAAAGGTGATACATTAAATTATGACGATTTAGTATTACTAGATATCGAAATTGATGACCTTTTACTACCTTATAAGTTTGATATCTCAATACATCACCAGATAACTAATCAGAATTTGTTAGCGCACATTGAGAGAGTGGGAAAAGTATTTTATGAGCAGGAGGCTAATTAATCCAACTCATACAATTCATTATGCCCCCTTACAGGACAATATTATCGAAGGAGAGCTTCATAATTCTATAATGGCAAATATTTCTTACCAATTGAGAGTATAGTTAGTTTACTCATTGAAGTTTATGATCGAAAATATACAATTTTCGATTCTCTAGTAGTAAAAAATAAAGTATACTATATTTAGTACATGACATGCATTTTTGCGCTAAGTATAGTACATTATGTGAAAAAATAAAGAAGCTCAATATGCTGCGATATGTTCAATTTCATCAGATAAAAAAATTTTTCTATAGTCGTAATATGTTATAATGTAATATATTCGACATGAACCTATCAGTTTACTTACCAGATACGCTCAAAAGCCGTTTTGATTTCTATATTAAGAACAAAGGAATGACTACTAATGGTGCTATCCGAAAAGCAGTTGAATTGCTATTGAAGAATGAATCTAATAAAAAATGGGGAGATTGGATTAATCAATTAGAACTCATATCCTGAGTTTCCAAGTATTCAATACCTCAGAATGGATTTAAAACCACCTAAGGAAAATCTCTTTTAGCATGATTTACTTATTACACTTGCGTCTTATTTTCAACTGGATGAAAAACAAATGGAGACCATACTACATGAAGTGAAAAGTGAAGTAAGTCAATGGAAAACTGTAGCTCAGGAGATTGGAATAACTAGACAAGAACAGCAGCTTATGGCGGCTGCTTTTAGGTTTTGAGATAATCTAAATTTACTATACCCGCCACGAGTTTTGATCAGATACGGATCAATCATACAAAAGACTGTGCGAAAGGCCAACATCTTACCGATGGCAAAGAAACAACGAATTCTCACCTAAGATTATCTCAAAGATTTTTTGATTGAATCCCAATATTAAGCTTACTTTGCTTTCTGTATAGAAATAAATGATTTATGGAAATCACCATAGAAGACCTAAGACCTCATCTGGATAAGCTTAATGGTAAACAAAAAGATAAGCTACTTTATCAACTTCTAAATAAAGACAAAACGCTGATAGAGCAGCTCTATTTTAAGCACCTCTCTACTTCTGACGACCTAGACGAGCGATACAACAATTTCGAAATCGAATTGAAACAGGTGCTCTTCGCTCCCTACCGTACCAAGATTGATGAGCTGGCTTTAGCTAAAGCCATTGGGGAAGCCAAGAAAGTAGTCAATCGTGTTACAAAAGTAGACAAGCGACCACATAAAGAAGCCGAGCTGCTTACAACTATATTAGATGCCGTTTTGATCGATCCGCATAACCCCGCCAAATTGGGTACCTGTTGGACTGAATATGACTTTGCTGTATGTTAAACATTAAAAAGATTTAACTATCTTCAATAACAAAAGCTCCGTTGAGGTAAGTAAATTTATTGAGAGTTTGAAACTATGAATACAAAGCAACTAACAGATGAGATTTTAGCGATGCTATCCACCGTTCGTGATGATAGGCAAAAGCTCGCACAGCTTCATGCTTTTATGTTAAATAAAATATATGAAGCACCCAAACCAGAAAAAATCCCTGTAAAATACGAAAAAGTGGTGACTGAAATAGCAGATAATTTACTGGCAGGATTTGTCTGCTTTTTGAACCCTGAAACATTAGAAATAGAACCCATTCCACAAGCACTATTAGATGACCCTGAAGAATATGAAGCTATTACGGGCGAAACTTGGGAAAGTGAAGAAAGAAAATATGAAAATTGGGAGAAATGCATTAGAGTAGAACCCATGGATTCACACAAATCTTTTAAGGTCATGGAGCTTTATGTTGAAGAGATGGCTGATCGCAACATAAAAAACCGACTGGACGCTATACTCAACAAACGCATGCCTTTTGCTAACTTTAAAAATTTTATCGAAAATTCTGACTACAGACAGCAATGGTATGATTTCAAACAAGTAAAATGGGAGTGGTACATTTGGAATATTTTGAGAAATGAGCTACCTCAATTGAAATAAAATTATACCCTGCGTAAGTCTTAAGAGCATAATTGATTCATTCAGGTGATACTGAAGCACTGATTTCGAATGAGTAGTGTCAGCGGTTTTTATTTAAGAAGTGCCACTTTAGAAGATTGAGTTTAATGAGTGATATCGTAAATAAAAAATGGTAAGCCAAAAATGAAGAGCTCGTCCGGCCTGTCAAACGCAGGTTGGCTTTAGGACATCTAAAAGTTATCACGAAAGTCATTTTGCAATGTGAATCAAATAGACTCAATAATGGCGTTCGTTTAGACGAAATTAAAGGTACAAATAAAACTGAACTGACAATATTTAATACTGCGTTATGCAAACTGCCTGCTATTTCGTAAATTGAACATATTAATGAATTTGTTTCGCAGATTATGAAAAGTGATAAAGAAAAGCAAGACGAGGAGAATAAACTCAAATTTGAAAATGAATTAAAAAAACTGAAAATCCAGGCCCAATTTGATGGTAAATTCTTTCAGGATGAAGAAAACAAAACTCCTCCCGATATTGAGAGTCAATTTTTAGATAACATTCTGGCTTTTGAAGAAAATTTCAACAGCAAAGACACCAAAAAAATAAAGGAAGTACTCGGTTTCCCTAAGCTGCCAACTGGTGAGCATCTAAACGATTCTGAAATACAAACGCAGCTCGAAGAGGTTTTTCATCTTTTAGATAGTAAACAAATTGGCCTTGATGTGATACACGAAGTGCCGGATCGTGAAGTTTATAGGTTTATAACTGAGGAGTTATTAGAAGAAGAGGTTCAGATAATACCCGGGATGACCAATTGCTTTATTTATGAGGAATTTCATCCTAACCACCATGAAGACCTAAAACGATACACAACGGAATTCATAGAAATGCTTCTAAAAAAAGATTTTGATTATATGCACATGCCTCTGGCATCACAAATGCATTATGAGGGTAAGCTTATTACAGACAAAGAATTTGTAAGTTTACTCATTGATAAGATGGAGGTTTTCAGCACATCCGGACTCAAGGAAATACATTTTGCAAAAGTGAGCATTGATGAGTCCATTGCTACAGTCAAAGCAAATATCGTGGGTGAAAATAATCCAGAAAAATCCGATGGCACTGCGCGAAAAATAACCGCTACACTTCAGTTTGTGGATGAAGGCTACTGGATGTTGCAAAATGTGAATATACCCGATCTAGGTATCTGATAGTGCGCATGCTGTAAAGTCCGACAAATATTTTATAAACATACACGGTTTGGCCAATAATGTTAGGCGCTCAATGTTCTTTGTTCCTGTTAAATGCTCGTACTAGTTTCGTTTTAACTGTTTTGTATCGCACCACAATTGTGGTAAAAAGAGCGTGATTGGTTTGGGATCAATTGTTATATAATGACCATTTGAGCCATAGGTATTTTCCTGTAAAAAAGTATTCATTTTTATAGAGGAGGGTTAAATTTTATTGTCGCCTATCTATTGCTTTAATTAGTTATATCGATTGATATTCGCTCCCTGATTCGTTTCCCATCAGCATTAACAAATAATGGCAGAAATCTGTATTTGGTGCTTCTTCAACCATTTCAAACTTTGATAAACTTATATAGATCATATTTTACCTCACTCCACCGCATCAATACTTACGGTAGTTGCTAAATGTGCGGAAGCGCTGCCTCTATAAGCGCCTTGTATGGGCAAGGTGTTTACCGGATGGTAGCTTACAGCTAATGGAATGTAAGTTTCAGTGATGAATATGCCTGTGGAAGGATCCAAGGCTACCCAGCCGGCACCGGGAAGCCAGGCCTCTACCCAAGCGTGCAACTCATGACCGGTAATTTCAGGATTAAAAGAGTAGCCACTCACGAAGCGAGCCGGTATTTTCCTCAGACGCAGCATCTCCATCATCAGCCAGGCCAAATCGCGACAAGAACCTTGCTGGGCTATAAAGCAGTCATTTGGGCTCAGCAGCTCCATTTCATCGCTATGGCCGTGCTTACAATGGCTGCTGATTTGTTCACATAGTTTGCCAACAAAGTTTGTTGCATCAGCTTCATTAATAGCCTCTACAAAAGAAATTACTTCTTCCGAGAGCTTTGTTTGCTGTTTGGAATATATAGCTAAAACTTCCTGAAAATTTGTCTTGGCTTCTTGTTCTAAGAAGTAACCAAACTGATTGAAGGGCTTAGTCTCAATCACAAGTTTAACCTCAACTCTAAGCGTTTCCAATAGCTCATTGAACCAACATTGGGTGTAGGCATTATTCTCGGCATCTATTCGTACCGATTGACCGGAAGGCTGTGGTAATATGCCCATTTGAAAATCTACGACCTCAAAATATGACCTACTCAATGGTTGAAAATACAGGTGGTGCGGTTCAAGAAATACAGGCTTACCATAAGTATAGGTGGATATGTGGTTTATGTTAAGGCGCATCGTCAACTAATTCCTCCCCTTTACTTTTTTGGTCAAATGCATGGCTTAGAGCCTCCGAGGGAAGCATGTCGATAGCAGACTTTAATTTATTATCCCAAAATTCGCTCACTTGCCTCAAGTCCTTTTCCTCAAATCTATGCTCAACCATATCGAACATATTATTCTTGAGCACTACCGTATCAATTGGGTAATCTACATCATTAGCTGATATACGTGTAGCGTCAAAAGAGAGAAAAGCACTTTTAAGGGCAAACTCTAGCGAAGCTTCGTATTCAAGTGATCTTTTTAATATGGGGCTTCCAAATCCGGAATTTCCTATGATTACAAAGGGCGTTCCCGATCCAATTTCAATCCAGTTGCCTTGAGGGTAGAGCAGGTACAATTTAGGCTCTTTATCTTCTTCCAGCTGTCCGCCCACAATAGCATGTAAGTTAAACTTTAATGAAGCGGCTTCAAGTTCCTTTTTATCCTCATCCGCTACACGCTTCACTTGGTCACCAAATTTATTTACTGCCTTGTACAGTTTCTTAAATTCCTTATCCTCCCCTTCTATTACCTCCGTAAAATAGGTAATGGCCTTGTCTCGTACAGATCGCAACCCGCTAGTCATTATAAAATAAGCGTGTTTCATGCGCTGTACTGTAAATACTTTCTTGGAAGTAGTGGTATCAGTTCCTGAGGTGATGCGTGTATCGGCCAAGCCGATGATACCCTTTTTAGTAAGTATGCCTAAGCAGTATGTCATGCCTGTGTTTGGGATTGAGTAACAAAGTTAGGCTGAATTTTGAAATATTGTTCATAAATCAGCTGGGATATATCGTTCAATCTTACTTGTAATTGATCGAGGTATTCGTGCAACCCTGTCTGGAAAATATCATCGATATCAGCAAATTCCACATCGGCTCTTAAATTGCCAATAGCCTTTTCAACCGCGTTGGAATAACCCTGCTTCGACTCTGATATTTCGTGCAGGCAATTTTCTGCATTCATCAGGCAAAAGAGCACGCTGCGCGGAAACTGTCTATCCAGCACAAGGTATTGCACTATTGCCTTGGGCTTTATAGGCCCGTGCTTTTTTCTGTAGGCGTTAAAACTACTAACCGATTTTAAGAGTGCTACCCAATGCAAAAAATCCAGCGGAGAGCCCACATCATCAACCGAAGGCAGGAGAAAGTGGTATTTAACATCCAAAATACGTGATGTTTTATCGGCACGCTCCATGTATTGCCCTAGTTTGGTAAAATACCAACCCTGCGTTCTGGGGATATTATCGTAAGCAATGCCACTGAGCAGCTGAAGGCTATTTTTTATCTGTTTAAAACAATCCTTTGGATCTTCTTTCTTCCATATTTTTTTCTCCAATGCGTCTTGCACATAGTAGTGCAGCTCATTCAATATTTCCCAGGTTTCCTTCGGAATGTTCTCTCGCACTATTCGTGCATTTTCCCGTGCCGAGCGTACAGTAGAAATAATGGAATTGGGATTTCGCTGATCAAAAGCCAAAAAGAATATAGCGTTTTCTCTTTTAAAATCGTCATTAAAAAGTGTGCTAAAGAGTGTTTTCCCTCCGGTAGCATGTATAAGCGGTGCCCACTGCTCCTGCATATCGGGTGGCAGATCGAGTGAGAGGTTAAAGTTTACATCAATGAATCGGGCATAATTTTCGGCTCTTTCTGCATATCGGCCAAGCCAAAAAAGGGAATCTGCTACTCTACTTAACATAGTTTTTTTATTGAAAAATTGGAATAATCATTTTAATTCAAAGCCACCAAATGGTTATCGTCAGTCGAACAACACCCAGGTATCTTTGCTGCCCCCGCCTTGCGATGAATTGACCACGAGCGAACCTTCAACCAGTGCTACTCTGGTAAGTGCTCCGGGTACTACTTTTATATCATCACCATATAGAATGTATGGTCGTAAATCTACATGACGCGGAGCGAAATCGGCATTATTTAAAGTGGGTACCGTAGAAAGCGATAAGGTGGGCTGCGCGATATAATTTCTAGGATTTTCCTGTACCAGCTTCCGAAATTTCTCATGCTCCTCCGGACTAGCCTTGGGCCCTATAAGCATGCCATAACCCCCTGCTGAGTTGGTCTCCTTCACTACTAAATCAGCAATGTTATCCAGCACATACTGTTTATCGGCCTCATTAGTGCACATGTAGGTTGGCACATTGTTGATGATTGGCTCTTCATCTAAATAATATTTTATGATCTGAGGTACATATACGTAAACCGCTTTGTCATCGGCCACTCCGGTACCTGGGGCGTTGGATAACGCCACATTACCAGCTTTGTAGGCTTCAAATAGATTAGGTACGCCCAGCATGCTATCCGAATTAAAGACGGTTGGATCCATAAAAGTGTCATCTATTCTACGGTAGATAACATCAACCTGCGTTAAGCCTTTAGTGGTTTGCATATACACCTTTTTATCTTTTACGATAAGGTCGGTGCCGGAAACCAGCTCCACCCCCATTTGTTGGGCTAGATATGAATGCTCAAAATAGGCAGAGTTGTATATTCCGGGTGTGAGCACCACCACGGTCGGGTCTTCCTTATCACTCAGAAACTGTAACATATGTAGCAACATACTCGGATATTCTGAAACGGGACGGACACCCAAACTGCTGAATAAAGTAGGAAATGCTTGTTTTATTATCTCCCTGTTTTCAAGTAAGTATGACACACCTGAAGGACAGCGCAGATTATCCTCCAATACAAAAAATTGTCCTTTCTCATCGCGCACAATGTCACTTCCGGTAATGTGGCACCAAATACCCTTGGGCGGTTTTAAGCCTTTGCATTGTGGGAGGTAGTCTTTACTGGACAAAATAATATCTTCGGGTATAATGCCATCCTTCAAAATCTGCTGGTCGTTGTAGATATCATCAATGAAAAGATTGAGTGCTTTGATGCGCTGCTGCAGTCCTTTTTCCACAATAGACCACTCTTTGCTGCCTATAATGCGGGGTATGAGGTCGAGGTGCAGAATTTTCTCCACTCCTTGATTTTCGCTGTACACGTTGAAAGTCATACCCATCGACTTTTGCGCCTTCTCAGTAGTATGTTGCAGCTGAAATATTTTCTTTCCTGAATATTTATTCAAGCTTTCTTTCATTTTTTCATATTCAGGCCTACAGTTGCCTTTGGCATCAAACATTTCATCAAAATGAGGCTTAGCATTATAATTTTCGAATTTCAATTGGGCAACATTTAAAGTAGAACGATTTATTTAGGAGCTGAAAGGTTTGGATGGTTTCAGCTATACATGCTTTAAACCTTCATTAAGTTAACCTTTCCAGTTTTTAATGTAATCAAATTATAAATGAGATGGTAATATTTTTTTGAATAATAGGAAATTTTAAGTCTTTTTTTTGGATGTACCTTCGCTGTAATATCCTTGCCAATACATATGGCGTATGTTTACAGTTACTAAGAGAGCAACAAAATACGAAAGCGTAGAAATATTCTACGCGTAGAAAACTCTCAGCGTAGGTTGTACCTACGCTGGCATATCCTTGCCATTTCTTACGGCATGTGCTTCAAGTTGCTAAGAGAGCAACAAAATATGAAAGCGTAGAAATATTCTACGTTTAGAAAAATCTCAGCGTAGGTTGTACCTACGCTGGCATATCCTTGCCATTTCTTAGGGCATTTGCTTAAAGTTGCTAAGAGAGCAACATAATATGAAAGCGTAGAAATATTCTACGCTTAGAAAAATCTGAGCGTAGGTTGTACCTACGCTGGACATATCCTTGCCATTTCTTGAGGCATTTGCTTCAAGTTGCTAAGAGAGCAACATAATATGAAAGCGTAGAAATATTCTACGCTATAGAAAAATCTCAGCGTAGGTTGTACCTACGCTGGCATATCCTTGCCATTTCTTAAGGCATGTGCTTAAAGTTGCTAAAAGAGCAACATAATATGAAAGCGTAGAAATATTCTACGCTTAGAAAAATCTCAGCGTAGGTTGTACCTACGCTGGCATATTCTTGCCATTTCTTAAGGCATTTGCTTCAAGTTTGCCTACGCTGCATATCCTTGCCAATACATATGGCGTATGTTTACAGTTGCTAAGAGAGCACCATAATACGAAAGCGTAGAAATATTCTACGCGTAGAAAAATCTCAGCGTAGGTTGTACCTACGCTGGCATATCCTTGCCAATACATATGGCGTATGTTTACAGTTGCTAAGAGAGCAACAGGATACGAAAGCGTAGAAATATTCTACGCTTAGAAAATTCTCAGCGTAGGTTGTACCTACGGTGGGATATCCTTGCCAATACATGTGGCGTATGTTTACAGTTGCTAAGAGAGCAACATAATATGAAAGCGTAGAAATATTCTACGCTTAGAAAATCTCAGCTTCTCTTGAAAAGAGATATTACGGTATTTTAAACTGTTGGCGGGGCATTTTACTCACACTAATTTTTTGCTTTTTTGTGCACTTTTCGGCATCTTTCCATTATGTATTATCGTGGATTTGAAATTCAAAATAAAGCGCAGTATATCAACCAGTTTCCTTTCTCCTTACCCATTTTTGAACAAAATGAAGGCCTGAGTTTTGAGAAACCAATCACTATTTTTGTAGGAGAAAATGGATCTGGAAAATCGACCTTACTAGAGAGCTTGGCACTTGCCATGAACCTGCCTGCCATTGGTAGCACTGACTTAGAACAGGACAGCTCGCTTTCCGACTTACGGCTATTTTCCGACAACCTACGAGGAAAATGGACCAAAAAGACCTACAATGGCTTCTTCTTTAGGGCAGAAGATTATTTCGGCTTTGTTAAGAGACTTAACCAAATTGATAAAGAACTAGCCGATGATATTGTTGATTTTGAGAAAAAACTTTCCGGCTCCGGTTTAAAAAAGGCTGTTGGCAGTATTTATGGGCAGAAGGAAGCCTTATTTGAGAAGTATGGAGATTTGAATAAAATTTCTCACGGGCAGGGTTTTTTAAGTGTGCTTCAAAACCGCATCGCTCCTGAAGGAATTTACCTGATAGATGAGCCCGAAGCGGCACTTTCTCCACAGCGGCAGTTAAGCTTATATAGCCTGCTGAAGAATATGGTTGCTGAGCACCATTGCCAATTTATTTTGGCAACCCACTCCCCCATATTAATGGCTTTACCCAATAGCCAACTATTCGAATTTGATGAGGACATCAAGGAAGTGACCTATGAAGAAACGGAACATTATCAAACACTCAAGCAATTTTTGAATAATCCGGAAGCATTTACAAGATTTTTGTAAGCGATTTTTATAGATTTACTACTCAACATAATTAAGTTGGGCTTATGGTTGCTATCTTAATCCTTAAATAAGAGAGAAAGACACAATACTCAGCTGAACGACATTCATTTATTATAAAAGATATAGAAAATATGGGAGAAGATGATGATGAAATAAACCCTAGCACATTACCTATTTATAAAAAGGGAAGAGAAATATATGATCTAGTCCGAAAAATATGCGAGCTTATACCAGATGATAACGGCCCTTTAAATAGCATAAAACCGCTGCTAATTGAAGATGCAGCTATGCTATCTGTAAAAGTGGCA
This sequence comes from uncultured Cytophagales bacterium, assembly GCA_963832285.1. GTDB lineage: Bacteria > Bacteroidota > Bacteroidia > Cytophagales > Cyclobacteriaceae > Marivirga. Next base: position 676,864 of record CAWHTP010000008.1, on the reverse strand, counting down.
GGTGCTACCGGAGCCGATTTGTATGATATACAAATGGAATGTGCTACCATTATCCGTAAGGCAGCCAGAGATTTAAAAGTGCAAAGCCACTCACTGGAAATGTTTGGCTTTAAAGAGGTACATTATTACGAAATGGTAAGAGAGCTTATAGAAGAATACAGGTTACTTTTTATTGATTGGGTAGCAAGTTTTGACCAATGGAACTACATTGTGGATGATTGGGGACTTTTTAATCCACCCGGAATTGAGCCGGAATAATCCTGTTTATTAGCTCTTTACTAAAAGTGCTTTAATTGAAGAAACTAGGAACCCCATCTGGCACGATATCCCCTGCCATCTATATGGATAAATCCACTATGTCTGCTATTCGGTCCGTATAACCCTAACCCACCGATAAAAGGTCTGAACCAATCAGTTTTGCTCATTTCGTTTACTTTGTTGAATAAAAAGCGTGCATCTTTTTTATTAAGCACACCATCTTGGTTAAGATCATCCATTTTGCCATCGCCATCGTTATCAATAAATACATCATAGGCATCTCCAAAAATATGCCTGCTATTTTTTACATTTCCAATTGATTTGTTGTAAAAAGGTGTTCTGTATCCGCTAATGAAGCTAAACTTGTTAAACGGAATACCTTCCTGCTGCAAATAGCCTTGGATGGTTTGTAATTTTATGATACCTCTTTCACGCAAAGCAATATATTTAGGGTAACCGCCACTTTGCTTGCACAGAAAGTCTTTTAACATATAGTTTGGTGTTACCAAAGTACGTTCATTGGCCTTTGTAACTTCTATAAATCCGGCAGGAATTGCATATAACTTATTAGTTGATTTAGGGTAGCTACCGATAGTGTATCCATTAATTTTCCCATTCTTCATAGCCTTGTAAGGTACCATTACAATACAATTTAATTGGATAGAATCTTTCAAATCTGATCTTTTAATAAACACCGGATAAATACCTTTTTCACTTGGAGCTTTCCATTTCCACTTGTTATCACCGGGCTCTTGTACACTTCCATATCTGGCACTTAATATATATTTATCTTGTAAGCCGTCAAACAAGGTCTCAAACTCAACTACCTCATTAGGCAAAACAAATACTCCCTGTATGTTGAAAGTTGTTACCTCATCTTTAAATTTAAGTAAAACACTTCTGCTTTCTGGCGCTTGTGCCAAAACAAAATGATTGATTATTATTCCTATTAAACATACACATATTGGTTTTTTAAACATCGTCAAATACTTTTTAAAAATAATCGCCTATTTCGTAATGGTCAAATCCGTAAATATCATCTCTAAAATTCAGCACGCCATTATCATCCACAAATGCGGTTAAATAGGTTATATGTACAGGGTGCAGATTTTTTAAATGTACTTTTTGAGGCTCCTCCTGATGCATAGCTTCTTGAATTTTAGAATAAGACCAGTTTTTTCGATCATCTAATAGATACTGTGCCAGCATAGCCGGTTCTTCAACCCTGATACAGCCATGGCTAAAAGCTCTTTTTTCAGCATTAAATTTATGGTTAGCGGGTGTATCATGCAAATATATGCTCATATCGTTCGGCATAATAAATTTCACCAACCCCAAGGCATTGTTTTTACCGGGTTGTTGAACAATATTAAAAGGGAAATTCGTTTCAGTATATCTATTCCAATCTATTTCTATCGGATTCACACGCTTCTCTTCATCGGTTGACCAACCCTCATAGAAGTTATAATCGCCTTTAGAATAATAACTAGCATTGGCTTGTAAGCGGGGAAGCATTTCTTCTCCCTTTATGCTCAGCGGTATAATCCATGTGGGACTAAACACAAGGTACTGAAGCGTATCAGTAAAAACGGGGGTGGCATTTTCCTCAGTTCCAACTATAACCTTTGTGCCAAAAACATACTTACTCTTTTTGTATAAGGAAAGTTGGTAAGAGGGGATATTGACCCACAAATAATTTTGTGCCGTTACAACAGGCAACCACCTCATCCGCTCTAAATTTAATTTAATTTTCTTCACCAGCTCATCTGGTTTCACATTTAATTCCTTGATCGTGCCGCTTCCTACTATCCCATCGCTTACTAGTCCTCGGTGTTCTTGGAAGAGCTTAACAGACTCGTTCAGGTTATAATCATAAGATTTATCCTCATTAACCTTCGTGGAACCAATTAACTCATTTAAAGTATAAAGTCTTTGTCTGATGAGAGGAACCAAATCGTGCTTATCACCCAGCTCTATGGTCTCTTTATCAGATAAATTAATATCAGTCCACGAGTTTTCCTTCGCAATAGTTTGAAACTTTGCTAAATACTTTATCATTTTACTGTAAGCAAATGCTTTAGGCATAATACTTTTGTAATACTTTTTTATATCCTTCTTGGACTTAACAGTTGCAAGATCTAAAGGAGTGATAATTCTGTCGTCTACAATGATCCATGTGCCATCTTGCTGCATCGGCCGACTTACTCCATACAATAAATCATGACTCATCAGCAGATAATATCTGGTCATATCCAGTTCTAGTTCTATTTTATCAGTTACACTTAGTGTACCTTGCTGATGTTTGCGAATTTTATTTTCAAAATCGTTTAAACGATATCTTTCCGGACTGATCCCATGGCTTTCTACGGAGGCAACATGTGCTAAAAACAATTGTGACCGCACATCTTTTCCGTTCTTATTTATCCAAATTGGACTATAATTCCGCTCATTGTAAATATATTTTAAAAATGCTTCCACTTCCGAACGCACATTGTTACCTATGCCCTTATTCCAATCCAATTGAGTAAGATAGGTACGCTTCGGATAAACAATTAATCGTTCATTAATATTTGGGAGACTTTGTAGCTTTCGCTCTTGTTCTTCCCATCTTTGATCATATTCATCTGAGGTAAAGAGGCTTTTGTACTGTGCTGTGGATAGCTTTGATGGTGCTCGCTGGCAGCCATTTAAAATAAGTATGGCTAAGGATATAAAAAGTAATCTCATGGTAGATGAAAAAGTTAATCTCGATAAAAAAATAATAAAGTTGCAATCACGTGAAATTTGTTTTCGCATTCAAGAAAGTACTCTATTATAAGTTGTTGATAAGGCGTATAATGTTTTAGAATAGTTATAGATTATTGTGTGAATTGACCAATTAACATTATCAAAATAATCTATACCTTGGTGATGTAAATATTTGTGAATTCAAATACTATGGCCTACAATAATTTATTAGCTAATAGGGTACGAGCATATTTATCGACCTACGAAGGCATTTCCATTGAAGAAAAAAGCATGTTTGGTGGCTTGGCGTTTATGGTCAACGGCAAAATATGTGTTAATGTGAGCGGGGAAAGACTGATGTGTAGGTTTAACCCCAAGCTTCATGAAGAAATTGCTGAGCATATTTATTTTGAGACCATGGTGATGAATGGAAAAGTGTACCGCGGATACGGATATATCCATCCTGATGGATTCAAAAATGAAAAGGATTTGTACTACTGGATAGAATTAAGTTTGGCTTTTAATGAAGAAGCCAAAGCATCAAAAAAGTAATTGTCATTGATGACAATAAATAAAAAAGACTTCCGAAGTTTCTAAAACTTCAGAAGTCTAGTCATTAACCAACTTAAAATTTTGGCAAAATTTAATCAGCGATTATTTAGAAGAACCAAATTTCTCATTTTCTCCAATGTCTGGCGTTTCATCCATTACATTGGATTTAGCCATCTCAAAAAGTTGCACCAGCTTACTCTCATCGGTATTCCAATGCTCTCCTTTGTAAATTTTCACTTCTAATAGCGCTACTTCAGGGTCATTTTTCCCTTCCGGAAACCAAGCTGCTACTCCTTTAGACCAATATTTATCTATTAAAGATTGATCTTTAGTCAAATGGGCTCTGCCCGAAAGTGATACATATACTTGTTTCTGCGGATCGGAAAAAGTGATACAAACTTCAGATTTCTCCTCCTCTACCTCATACACCTTTCCGGCAGTTTTGGAAGTGAAAAAATAAAGTGTGCCATCATAGGCCTCCTGCACTAATGACATGGGCCTGGCTCGTAATGAGCCTTTAGCGTCATCATCTTTAGTGATTAACATCCCTACTTTAACTTTTTCTATTAAATCCCATATTAATGCTTTGTGTTCTGGACTTGACATGTGCTTTTTATTTACGTTTAAAAAATACTTTAAATTTACCAAAGGTATAACCTCGAAAGTATCTTAGTGTTCTAAATCTCCTTCATTCCGCCAGCCATAAGGATTAGCATCAGCAGTTGTAATTTGAGAGTCGATTTTGCCTGAAGCTACATCTTCATTAAAAAACATATTGGCCGATTGCCACCTTAAGGTTTCTACCTTTTCTTTCATTGTGTCCTCCGAACCACCAAACAATGTATCGATCAGTTCTTTTCTGCCCGCTACTTCAATATCCTCGGTTGAGCCGTCTTTGTAATGTATAGTGTAATGTCTCATAATTTTATGTTTAATATTTTTTTACAAACATTAAACAATAATAACTTACAGTCTGTTCAATATCAAACAAAAAATTTAAAACTATGAGTAATTCAGAAACACAAAGCTGGCCAGATTTAGCAATAGGTTTATACGATAAACTTACTGGTAGAAACGCCATTATTAACTACGATTTTACCGAATTTAAAATTGGTGTACCGAAAAAAGTAGGTAGTGAAGAAAAAACCGAGTGGACATTAAATGGAAAGTTAAGTATTACTACTGCTGAGGCGAAATGAAATCCATTTCAATAAATACTGATTTGTCTGCGATAAATAATCATGGTGATACAATTACTTGTAGCAAACAAGACAATGCACTGTTAATAAACTTCTCAGGCAAATCAGTTCCTTATATTCCATTCAAATGGATTAAACACGGATTAAAGTTTAGCAAACAGCATCAATATATCGCTCACCCTATTATTATTTCAATTAATGGCAAAAATTTTTACAGCTTAACAAATAGTAGTACATCAATTAAGAGTTACGGCTTGGCCTTTAAAATTTTGCTTAAATCACTGTTCAAGTAAGTTTTGTGAAAGATATAATATATGAACTTTAGAAAACTTTTTGATTTTCTTAGAGATTTGAATCATGCTGACCATAATAACAAAAGTTGGATGGATGAGCATAGAGCAGCATATGAGGAGGTTAGAGACGAATATATCTCTTTTCTAAATGACATCAGCAATGAGTTGGCGGCTACTTATCCAAATTACCACGCTACTACCGGAAAGCAGGCAATAAATAGGATAAACAACAATAAAATGTTTCATCCGGATAAACCTACATACAAAGATCATTTTGGAGCGGGCTTGGATAAAACAGATAATTATGCTGACTTTTATATTCACTTAGGTATAAATGAATGCTTTGTAGGAGGTGGATTTTATCATGCTTCCTCTGAAAATTTAAGCAAAATAAGAGCAGCAATTGATTACAATGGTGAAAAGCTGAAATCTATAGTTAATGATAACACATTTCACGAATTTTACGGAGATATAATTGATGAAGATGCATTGAAAACTTCTCCTAAAGGCTACTCTAAAGATCACAAGCATATTGATTTATTAAGAAGAAAAAGTTTTGCCGTTATGCATCCGCTTACTCAAAAAGAAGTAATTGAGAGCGATTTTAGAGGTAAATTGTTAGAAGCCTATGAAATTTTGCTACCTTTCAGAAATTATTTGAATGAGGCGGTTAATTTTGAGGCTTGAAGTAAAGAGATTGAAGATCATCTAAATTTAAAAAAGCCAATTGAATCTCGAGATTCAATTGGCTTTTTTGATTGAAGACTATTTGCAATCGTAACTGAAAATCGATTGAGAAATCTCATCATTTGCTCCTTGACCCGTATACGTATAGGTGTATTTCACTAAGGTAGGGAAGTCTTGGCTATTGTATTCATAATCAATCATAACTTTATATGAATATGAGTTAGAGCCTACTTCTGTTTCTTTATAAGACGTAAAATTATTTTTGCTTACAAAAAAGATAAAGCTTTGAGTATATAAAAGAAAAGGAATGTTTCCATAAAGAGGATTTATTTTATCATCATGAGTCAAAACCGCTGTGGCTTCCAACTCAGGTGTAATTCTTGCAGACCGCTTCAATTCACGGTTTCCAAACCATTTCCTTCTTTCAATTCCTTGGCGACTGCGACTGTTGAAACTCTCGTAATAATAGTCTATTTGACTCACATTTTCACCAGCATATCTGTATTCTTCATAACCATAGAGCCCAAAATCATCTCCTGAATAGTTATCAAAATTTTCAACCTTGGTTATCTGGTTATCATTGCTGTAAGTAAAGCGATATTCGTCAATATATTCATCACCATCTTCTTTTATGTTAAAGGTCAGCTTACTTAGTCTTTCTTGGGTATCATATGCTAAAAGCAATTCTGAACCTTGCAATGTACCATCTTCAAAAACCTGTACTCCTGTGATTTGATCGCCAGTATAAGTGAATTTCAGTTCATTGCTCACTTTGGATGAATCACACACGACTTCTTCTGTTTCAAGATCGTAGGTGCAATCGTAGTTATAATAATCAGCAATCATAGAACTTGGCATTCCTTCGCTATTGTAATTGAAAATAATTAAATCCCCACTATCATCAGCTTCGGTTAATTGACAAGCCTCAAAAGGATCAGCAACTATGTCTGCCTCATCTGTATTTTTATCCTTACAAGCTGTAAACAGTATAGCTTGTGTAACGCACGCAATAAAAAGTATTTTTTTCATTTTTGTATTTCGTTAAATTAAATTCGACTCAAATATAAAGGTGCGTTTTCATTTATAAGCTGTAAGGACGCAAAATTTTTCTTTCTATTTACTAAATAAAGGTACCTGAAACATACTCGTCTCGATTGGTAATGCTACTACTTCAATTCCTTTTCTATTGATAAAATATACTCGATCAAATTATCTTCCCTTTCCAAACCTAATTTTTTACGCAGTCTGTAGCGCGCGGTTTTAACGCTTTCCGGAGAAATACCCATAATAATGGCGGCCTCCTTCAGGTTCATATTTAGCTTTAGCAAGGCGCACAGCTTTAACTCATTACTGGTAATAGCAGGATATTTACCCTTTAGCAGGCTAAAAAAATTGGCATGCACCTCCTCAAACTGTCGCTTAAAATCTTCCCAATCTTTATCAATGTGGATGTTGCCTGCTATCTGCCTTTTCAGGCCGTTTAATTTCTTAACGGTTTCCGGGTTCTGCGATTTTTCTTTATCTCCTCAATTGAGCTTTTCACTTCCTCCATCAGCTCGTTTTTCTGGATAAAATTAAGTGTGTAACTCGTAAGCTCTTTGTTTTTTAAGTCTATTTGTCCGTGAAGTTCCACCTCCATTAGGCGTGCATTTTCTAATTCTGCCGCATCCAGGGCTTCTTTGGTTTTAAAAATTTCTTCGTTTTTAATGAGCAGCTCGCGCTTTCTTTTTATGTTGGTTTGCTGTCGGCTAACAATAAAGTAGGCGATTAGCAGCAGAGCCACAATACCTCCTATGAGCGTATTCCTCCATAGCCTATCGATTACCGCATTTTGCTGCAGCAGGGCAGTTTCCTTCTGTTGCAGCAGCAACTGATGCGCACTCTTTTCGAGGGCAAATTTATTTTCTAGCCTTACTATGTCGCGCAGTTTTTCTGCGTTCAGTAAGGAATCCTTCACCGGACGCATATTGCTGAAAGTAACTCAATGCTTGCCTCAAATCGCTTTTATTTTGATAGGTTTCCATCATTTTGAAATAAATATCGCGCTTCAGCTTTTTTGAGCTTATTTGATCTGCCCCTAGCAGTGCTTGATCAAAAAATTGCTCCGCTTTCACATAATTCTCCATTTCAAAGTAGATCAGCCCAATGTTGTAAAGACTAAATGCCTTGCCATTCCGGTCGTTTATGGAGGTTTGAATAATTAAAGCTTGTTGCGCAGTACTGATGGCACTATCGTATTTATTTTGCGCTTTATGGCTGATAGCCAGGTTGGCCAGTGCAGTGGATTTTCCATAGGGATATTCATTTTGGATGCTTTGAGATAATGCATCACGAAAATATTTTTTGGCCATGGTGTACTCAGTATTTTTCTGGAACAATTCTCCGATGTGGTTAAGTGTATTGATTTCACGCTCCGGCTTATCCAGCTGCTCAAAGGTTTTTAAGGCTTCTTGATAATAGCTGAGTGCTTCTTCAAATAGAAGCTGCTCGCTATAAATTAGCCCCGTGTTCATCATCACATTGGCAATGTTTAGGTCATCTTCCAAAGTGCGATATTGCGCCAGTGCCGTGAGCAGGAAAGTAAGTCCGGTTTCGTAGTTCCCCTGTGCCCAGCTTGCCACGCCAATAGATCTATTGGCCGTGGCCATACCTTTTGCATAATCGATTTGTTGCGAAATACTCAATGCCTCCCTGCTTAAAGTTTCAGCCTGTACAGGGTTTATTATCCAGTGTTCATAGCTTAGTTGGTTTAGGAGATCGGCTCTGGCTGAATCATTTTGTAGGTGTTGGTAAAGCAACTGTTGTAGGCTGTCTATGGAGGAAATAGCCTTTGAGACCGTAATCGCAAAAGGGAGAAATAGGAGAAATAAAATAATTGACTTTTTAGTCATTTCTTAACAGATGTATTTTGGTAAGCGGTCTGTAAATATCGGTTATATTAATAACATACGAAAAATACCGACCTATCACTCTAAAAAGGTATTAGCAGCAAAGGCTTGTCTAACATGAATAAACTCCCTGTTTCATACAGCCAACGACTATTTAATTTAAAATTTAACACCTCATAGATAGACAATTGAGCAGTTGCTAATGTTGCCCTTATTTTGGTGTGTTTAAAAGCATTGAAGGTATGGAAACTCAAATATATTAATGATCATAAAGCGGATAATTCGGATTAGTTATTATACCTACTTGAATTATTATAAAAACATGATTATATTAAAGTGTAGCATAAAATAATTAATAAGTTAAATAAACTGCCAAGCGCCAAATGTCTTGAACAGGATTTCTAAGGATGAAATGATGGACGAGAATTTTAAAAAAGAGATTGGATTACTGATTTATCTTCTATTCTTTTACAAGGTTGAACCAAAAAATTACTTCTACCTCTGCTGATAAACAAAATCAATCACAGTCTCAGCAAAAAGTGTTGGCTCTTCATAATTTGGCGAATGGGCAGAATGCTCAAAAATTTTCAATACCTTTTTATCATCACCCGTACCCAATAAATTATAGGTTTCTTGTGCCAGTTCCACAGGAAACACACCATCGTACCTGCCCCAACAAAGCAGCGTAGGCGTAGTTATTTCGCTTAACCTATTGCTTAGGTCTAAGCCCTCGTCTAGGAAACCAAATTGATACGGAGAAAAGAAATAGGCGGTTGAAATCGGTGAGCTGAATATTAAATCAGAAAAAGGAATCTGTAGTGAATCACTCTCCGGATTAAAGTCATAACCATTGGCAGCACCAACAAATGAATAGTGTGCATTATCATTTATACCAACAATTGGATTTTTATCGTACCAATCTAAAGCAAATTGCCAGAATGATTCATCCTCCTTTGCTTGAAGTTTTTTATCAGCAAAAGCAATAGTAGCCTCTCTGGAAATCGCGTTTGCTTTAGTCCAACTATGACCACCATCAACCTCTATCCAACCTTTTACCCGTTCCTGATGCTCCAACAAATAGTTAGTGCCCAAGGCACCACCCCAAGAATGACCCATTAAAAATATTTGTGGGTCATTGTATTTATGATTCACTAAAGTGATCAACTGATCTAGATCGTTCGTAAATTGTTCCAGTGTAGCATCTTTCATGGACGGGTTTCCCTGGCTCATTCCACACATGCGCTGATCCCAATAGACAATAGCAAATTCCTCTTCAATTCTTTTATGGGAAGGGAAAATTGTGTAGTACTGCGAAGAACCTCCTTCAGGCCCACCATGTAACATGATTATAAAGGTTTCTGATGCCTGATTTCCTTTCACCCAAACAGGCATAATGGATTCTTTACTTTCTAGGTAAAAGAAATCTCCTGATTCCTGAAATTCTTCATTGGTACAGGAACAAACAAGCAAACAAAAAAAAGTAAGGTATTTTAAGCTGCTACTTCTCATGGCCGGGGATATTAAAGATAAGACCACAATTTATTGCTATATGGGTAAGATAGTATCCATTGAAAGGTGCTTTCCAAAATAGTTCCGGCCTTACATATATAATCATATCCAAGTTTGTCTTCTTGGAGAAATCATACCCTGTACCTACTGCGACCGATGGCATAATCATTGAATTACCATTCGCAGTATTTTCTACTATTGCTCCATTTGGTAAAACTTCATACACAGCTCCGCCATGTGACAGATGATGTAAGTAACCAAGCCCGAGAAAGCTATCCACTAACACTCCGTTCTCAAAAGTTATCCGCTGCCCCCATTGCCCTCTAAGAAAAATGGAAGTATTATTTCTTTTGTGTATATAGCCTCCAATATTTGCAGATAGAATCATTTGGTATTGATCTGTTTGGTAAGGATAGTGTTCAATGCCCAAGTTAATGCCGGGGTGTGCTAAAGTCTCGCCAAAATAGCCTACGAATATCTTCTTCTTTTTTAAAGGAAGCTCTTGCGCGTTTGTTTTTATTATGGCCAAAAGTAGAATGGCCAAAAGAATTTTTTTCATCTATTAAATTATATGTGTGTTACAAATGTACTGCTGAGATCCTGTAAAGTGAACTTTAAGAGGGTGACAAGAAGTGTACATCGCATAAAAATGCGCTATTTTTTGACGTGGTGCTTCAACATTTCAAAATTTGTAAGGGCTATGTCATTTCTGATCACTTGCTGCTTTTTAACAATTACAAAGTCTTTATTTAAGAAGAAAGGTTTTGCGGTAATACTCACAAGAGCCGTTAATTTGTTCGTGTTATTTCCGTGTGCGGCATGCTCCAACTGCCTCAACAGTGTTGTAGCTATACCTTTGCCTTGGTAACTCTTGTGTACATAAAAGAAATCGATATACGTCTCGGCTTTTAGGCTGCAGAAACCTACAATTTTATTTGCCAACATGGCTACATATACTGCTTGATCCTTCATCATTTCAATCCATCGTTGATCGGCATTTAGACCAGCAAGCCACGCCTGTATCTGTTCAGCGTTATAGTCATTCTGGCAAACATGCTGTATGGTATCTCTGACTAGTTCTCGAATGTCAATTAAATCGTCAGTATCAGCCGTTCGAATTAACCAGGTATTTTTATGAGGAAGTTGATCGTTATCAGACATACTCGTTAATTATTGCTTACTTTTTTATACCTGAAATCACATTTCTTAGCCCCGTTTGCTATAGTTCCCGTGCGAATAAGCTCCAGACCCGCCATTGAAGAAGTAATATAATCAACCTCGCATAATATTGGCGTAAATTGCTGGTAATTGTGTTTGCTAAACAGCTTGCAGATACCGCATTCAAGTACGTCAATACCAAAACCAAACTCCAACGTTTCGGAAGGCTTTGTGAGGATGCTTATCTCAAAACCATCTTTCTCCGGAAATTTTGCCATTTTACTTTTTATCCTCTTCAAATAATTATAACCTATTTTAGAGGTGAGCATATTTGGAGCGAGCGATTTCATAAATAGCTGAAACCGATTCTTAGGTGTCGCAATCTCTTTCGCCACGGCTAGAATAATATCTTTTATCAACTCATAGCTATAACCATGTGTGTTCATCACTTTTATTACTGCCAATAAATATGCCGCATCCGGCATCCTTTTGTCCATGGGGTTCTGAGATTTATCCGAAAACTTCACATCCTTTTGGAGGTTTCTGAAGACAGAATCGGTTTCTTCTCTTACTTGCGCTAAATGCTCCGGATATTTGCTTTCAAACATTCTCAGAAACTGTTTTCTTACTGTTTTCATTTTTTTTGTTCTAGTATGAGAATATTCAGACTCTGACATTCTTAGTGTGACTCCAATAAGTTTTAAAAAGGTGATGCAATTAGAGTTATAAGCATACTCTTCATAAAAGAGTTTCCAACTAAGGATTAATACCAACCTGCTCCCATTAATTTAAAAATGCTGCCACTTTTTCACCGATTTCTTCAATCTCGCAAGCAAAAGCATAGTGCCCACAATCAGAGTCTAATGCCAATAGCTCGGCATTAGCGTATTTTGCAAATGCTATAGACTGTGTGGGTAAAAGCAGCATATCTTTTTCTGCAACCACAATAAGTACATCACCCTTAAATTGATCTGATACTTTTTGCAATGAACCACCAAAATTTAGTGTAATATCGTGTTTACTGATAGCTTTCATTTGGCTATGCATGTCATGCAAATTATAATTTTCAGATTCTTTTTTAATATCAGCTGTAAACGTTTTAAAGTCTTCTACTTTCTTCTCATTTGCCAAATAATTTGCGCTAAACCCGAGTAAATATTCCAGCATGAGTGCGGTGTAGGCATTCTCTTCCTTCTCGTTTTGGTCACCACCTTCCATAATTCTATTAAAAATGCCGAATGATAATAATTCGAAAGAGGATAATTTCGGAGAACCCACAATGGGTGCAGCCTTATCAAAAAAACCGGGGTGACTGGCCATCCATTGGAAGGTTTGCATGCCCCCCATAGAAATGCCGGTGATGGCGTAAACATGATCAATTCCCATATTTTTAGTGAGTGCCAAATAGTGAGCTTCTACCATATCGTTTATTGTAAAATCAGGAAATTGATCACCTGACTGGTTTCTGCTGTTGGAAGGAGAAGAGGAAACTCCGTTGCCAAATGCTTCCAGCACTATTACCTGGAATTTCGTGGTATCGAGCATGCTGTCAGAATCACCAATGTAATTAATATAACTATCGGAGGTGCCACCATAGTAGGTAGGAAAAAGGATTATATTGCTTTTGGCGTTGTTAAGTTGACCAAAACTATTGTAGCCAATTTTACAGTCTTCTATAAAGCTGCCGTTCTCTAATTGAAAATCACCTAATTGCACTATTCCTTTTTCAGCACGAGCCAATTGAAATATAAAAACACAGAGTATTATTACTAGTATTAATATCCTAATAGCTTTATCATAATTTATTTTTGTCATCTTTTAAAATTTTTTTAATTTAATAAACGAGTAGTTATTTCTTTGTGTACCTCCATCCGAGTAATTCCGTACTAAGCTCTATCAGTATTTTCAAGCGATATGACAAGCGCTATGGAGTACGCTGCAATCTCATTTTATGGTCACCCTAATCGATTTCTCTATCTTCATTACTTTTTAAACCACACAAAGGAATGTACTGCATAGCCAGTGCGAGCGAATTATTCATTTGTGGTATTTGCTCAATATTATTATACTTTTTAGCCTCCACTAAAGAGCCTTCTAACGCTATATCTGCATACTGCCAGGCAGTTTCAAATGCATTAAGTACCTTGAGACTTTCCGATAATTGACCGGAATGTGTTAAACTAAGATGCAGCCCGTTGAGCGCCCAGCCATTTTTGGGGTAAAAGAATAAATCTTCCTTGTAAACGGCTTCGGCTTCCTCATATCTTGCTGCTTGAAGCAAGAAAGCACCTAATGTATGCCTCACCGAAAAAAACCAATCGGGTGGCTCGTTATAGTTAAGCTGGTCTTCAATAGCCACTGCCTCATATAAAAGTATTATAGCTTCATTTATGTGACCATTTTGTTGTAAAATTTGCGCTTTAAGCACTTTGTTAGCAATGCTGACGAGCTTGTCCGTAGAGTTGATATCCCACACGGTAATATTTTTCAACTCAGGATCACGGGCAATTTTTTCTATCTCATCTAATTCCTGCTTTGCGCGCTCCAATTTATTAGCAGCACAATAAGCCATGCCCCTAGCATAATGCCAAATGGCATTTGGGTAGAGTAAATCATCGGCAGGTTTTTCCAGCTTCATTATTTCCTTCCACTGGGCAAACTTTACCAAAACATAGTAGGGAATAATCATATAATGCTGTAGTGTTTGCATTCCCGGCTCTCTCATTAAAGTAGTGTCCGTGTGAAAGGCCGTCCGAAAGGCTGCATTTATTGCTGTTTCTCCCCTTCCCTCCAGTGCTGCTGTGGCCGCCAAAAAGTGGATGTTATGCGGGAAATAAGTGAGCGGATAAGCACCCTGTGCATTGCAACTTGCTACGTACAGGCTATCCACTTCGGTAGCCAGCTCATTTACTTCGCTGCCCTGGTGGTAGTCGCCCGTGCGGATATAAATATGCGATGGCATGTGCACCAGATGGCCCGAACCCGGAACAAGCTTCGGTAAACGCTTGGCCGATACTAATCCCCTTTCAGGATTGGAAGATGCCTCCACAGCATGAATATAGAAGTGGTTCGCACCGGGATGATCAGGATTACTAACTAATACATTTTCTAAAATTTCTTCAATTTCAGCCGTCCAAGGTTTCGCTACTCCCTTTCTGCTGTACAAATCCCACGGATGCAGGTTCATTAATGCCTCAGCTAACAGCGTTGCTATTTCATTATTTTCAGGATGGCTTTTATTTAATTTGCGCAGCGCATGTGCATAGTCCTTATCAAGCGCAGCCTGCGGCTTTTCAGATGCATAATTATAGCGTGCTGCTGCAGCTGCTATTAACCCCTTCTCCCAAGCGGAAATCTGATCACTCTTCTTAAGAGCCGCATTGATAAGTTTTACTGCCTCACTTTGCAGGGTACTGTCCATACCGGCATTATAATTAGGACCCAAAATGTGCGCCACGCCCCAGTAAGCCATAGCATTGCTGCTATCCAAACGGATGGCTTCCAGAAACGATCTTTTGGCCTCAGCATGGTTGAAGCCATAAGTTAATGCCAGTCCCTGATCAAAAAACTGCTGGCTGTATTCAGATTGCGTAGTTACTTCTACACTGTGGCTGCCTAAATTATCAAATACAGGTGCTTTAAACTCAGGCGTAGAGGTGTGGCAAGCGGTAAGTAATATCGATGTCCCATAAATTATTACAGCGAAAAATTTATTTGTAACCTTCATTCGTTTTTCTTTAAGTGTGTACTTTGTTTGGATATAAAAAGAGCGCCTATTTTTTTCATTTTCTGAAGAAAAAAGCTGTACTGACCAAAAAGCCAGCCATAGCCTAGCAGCAATACCTGATAGGCCGGAAAAATAAACAGGATATAAAAAATCACCTTCAGCACGGTGGGCGTAGCAGGCTCCACACCTAATAAATCGAAAAATAGTGGCCTTAAAAATAGCACCGAACTACCTGAAAGGGAAAAAACACATAAAATGGCTACTACCTGCCAAAGGTTTTCAAGCTTCCACTTTGTTTTAAGACGGTTTAAAAAGGATAATTGATTAATAGACGATTTAGTAGTTTTCATTTTTGTGAGTTTAAAATGTGGTTACTTTCCGGTCAATTTGAAGGCTAAAATCCTTAACAAGAAACAGATAAGACAAACCGTCAGCAGTTTAATGTTGTCTTTATCGTAGCGAGAAACACGTCCTCTCAATACTAATATTACTCTTTTCATATTACTTCTTTTTTAAAATACGCGTGATACATTAAAACCAAAATGAATATCCCCATTGGCAAAATCTCCGGAAGTTTCGGTAATAAATCCTTTCTCAATCATGGATCTACTATTCGTTAAGTGCAGCTGAAATACGTGCCCTCCCGTTTCAATATCCACCCCAAAAGCAATGGCATTGTAATTAGCGTCAGTTTCCGGGACATCAAAACGATGGTAATACTCAGCATTTAACGACAAGCGCTGGGTAAGCTTAAACCTGCCGCCTATACCCATGGCATAGGCATCATTAGTTTTTTGCTCGGCCAGAATTAAATTACGATGCACCATAGTGGGCATCAATTGCAGTGAAAATAAATTGCTGAATTTTCTGGCAATTAGTAACTGGTGTGTGTAGACTAATTTAGAAAGAGTATTGGGGTACTGCTCCTGTCCTTTTAAGGTTTTAAGTGCGGCACTTGTTAAATAAGCTACCGACAAAGGCATAATTTTTCTTCCGCTACTCTGCCTCAAAAGCTTTATTTTTGCAAAGCTGTCAAAGGTTTTTTCAAACGAATTTCTACCCAAGCCAATAGTAATTCTATCGCTTAAACCATACTCAAAGCCCAAGCGAATATTGGCACCATCAATCCCGAACAGCTCATATACTCCTGAATTTAACCTGACCAAATCTATGGGAAATAAGAAATTCAAAGGCCTTTGCCTTCCTGTTTTGTACGGTATGTCCGTTAATTAGTCTGCTGCCTTTAAAGGTAGCCAGCGCGTAAGCAACGGGTTCCTCTGTTTGTTCATTAAGCAGTGCCATCAAATCATTATCTTGCCCATGGGATTGAAGGCAAACCAAGAACATTGCTATAAAAAGTATGTGTTTTATCATTGATTCTATTTTATGTTTTAGCCTCGCTTTGTTTGCAAAGAATGGTAAAAAGAAGCCAGCTAAAAGCTGACCCCTTTCTTCTCAAAACAAACTAAATGAAAGACTTATGCCCTAAAAAGGCTACGCATTAACTTTTAAAAGGTAAATACTTTAACTCCACTGTAACTTCCACTTCCTCAGCAATATTTTTAAAAACTATAGTAGGAATATCAATGTCGTAGTCAGCCACTTTTATCATAAATAC
Organism: uncultured Cytophagales bacterium; assembly: GCA_963832285.1. GTDB lineage: Bacteria > Bacteroidota > Bacteroidia > Cytophagales > Cyclobacteriaceae > Marivirga. The sequence continues at coordinate 660,248 of CAWHTP010000008.1, read as the reverse complement.
AGTATTGCCATTACGCTTTTTCTCAGCAACCTCAATGACTCCCTTAGTACTGATGATTTTGTTACACCATGAATGGTCATCTTACCTTTAACAATTACTTCGTAACACCGGACTGCTTTGAAATTAGCAATCCTGTCTTTGCGAAAGTTCCCTCAAATTCTGCCGATTGGGAACTTTCTCTGATTCCATGTAATTTTCATTAAAATGCTCTTGCATTAGTGATTTATCGAATTGAAATGCAGTCATAGGCATACTGATGACAACATCTTGCTTTTGTATGTCAATAATGCTGCTACACCTTACTGTTTAACTGCTTCAATATTTTCCATAGGGGCTTCCGAATAAAATTTTGCGTAGCCCGTTTTGGTGAAGAATTTATCCTGTGCCTGCACTTCCGTAAAAGCTGTCGCAGCAATATTATGCTAATTATAGTTTTCATATTTTCTTAATTTTTATGTTTAGTTATGGATTTGCTCCGTCATTCACCCAACAGGCAATTTGTGCTATTTCCTGATCTGGTGAGACTCTTTCCACTTGACGATGGTGGCATGGATTTTCCCTCGGTGCGGGACTTAATTCGTCCTGCATTGCCGGTTATATTAGTCGCTTGCCGAAAATCAGGACTCACATTGCCACCATGGCAGCTGGAGCTCACACAATTAGTTTGTATGATGGACTGAATAGCAGAAAAACTAATGTTGCGAACTCACTCAGCGGTTTGCACAATACTACATCCGGTGGCATCTTCAGCCAAATGGATAGTTGCCCGCTTGCAAACTTTCAAATATATTTTCTGTTTGAAAATTACCCTCGTTGAGCTTAAAGCGGTACGGTGGCTCACCGCCATTGGTGGTAATCGTAATTTTTCCGGTATTGCTGCCACAATTGTTTCTGATGCCTCAACAGAAATATTCATGCCGGATTTATTCTTAATTTCGACATCCAAAGTGCTGGACAACCATCAATTTTCTCAACAGTTATCTATAGGTGGCAGCCGAAAGATTTTCGAAAAGTCCCGTAACATTCTCACTTTCCTCCATTAAGACTGTATTTCAAGGGCGTATCTGTAAGCTTGTTGCCTCCACTACTATAGCACCTGAGGCCTCACCACAGTCAGTATTCTCGGCAGATACCAATAGGAGCTGTGGAACAGCCGTGCAAGCATTCTCAGCGGGCAACACTTCGTAGGTACAGCTGCTAGTGAGTAGGCCACACATAAAATAAGTATCTGCCAAGGATTGACTGTTTTTAACATCAGTTTAAATTTTTATCGCTAAGAAAATGATTAAAGCGGCACTATTGAGAGTAACCAGTTCGGCACTGTATGCCCTTTTACATCACCTCTTTCTGCATCCTGTGCAAAATAGTATAAGGGTTTGCCCGCATAAGTAATTTGATTTTTACCATCTGCCCTAGCAATACTACTAAACTTGGCAGCAGCAGGTGCAGAAGGTAGCACAAGCGTTGATTCTCCTTCAAATACCGGCCATGCACTCACACAACCACCTTCGCAGTTACTCACATTTTCCTCATCATTAGCGAATACATATAATGAATTTCCTACTGCATCCACAAGGTACTTCTCTTTAACATCGGAGCCATCAACCGCTTTATTACCTAGCATAAGCGTGTAGTCGGTTTTTGCAATGTACCAAACACCGCCAACGCCATCTCCTTTGGTATCTGCAGGGGCGGCATCGGAAGCGAAAGTATAAAGAGGCCAGCCTTTGTAGGTAGTTTGTTTAATGCCGTCTGCCCTGGTAATATTGGCAAAGCCGGCTGCATTTAATCCGCTAGCTACTTTTATATCTTTCATATAAAATACAGGCCATGCGTCTAAGCAGCCATCTGCGCAAGTGGCGGTTCCATCCACATCGTTAGCAAAGTAATAAAGCGAGTTGCCCTCCGGATCGGATAACACATTATCGAAACTTCCTTTACTACCTACACTAATAATAGCTGCCACCTCAGGTGTAGCCGTTTCATTTTCCTCACAAGCTACCATGCCTATGAAAAGGCATATTGATAAAAATTGCGTAATTCTTAATTGTAATTTTTGCATCTGTTTTTTGTTTATATTTTGATGCAAATGTATGAGTGTGCTTAAAACCTCCTTAATAATACGGGTAGACAACAAGGCTACAAGGAGCTAAAAGTCAGTAGATAAAAAGTGAACAAAATGACCTAAAATGAGCTCCTGATTAAAGTTTAGAGGGTTGATGGGGGAACAACTGAAATAGCATTTTATAACAATAAAAATAAATAGGTTGCTTTTTGATGGAAACTGTGGATTTCCGATAATATTTACAACCGAAGAGATAGTTTATCTTTTGGATACTACAAACACATTCAAGTAACTGATAGAAGAGTGTTCCGAGAACGGCAATAAAAGAAAGATAAGTCGCTGGTGTTCCCTGAGCTTGGGCACCAGCAACGGAAAATATACAACTCCATAATTTTGAGGAACTACCAAAAAAAACTATGAAATCATTTCAAATCTCAAACCGTGCTAATCTGTTTTAATAGCCTCCACCTCATTTTCCTTTATCAAGAGATTCAATTTTTTAACTTCTTCATTCAGTAGCTCATCCCACTTCGTCAAATGCTCGTCTATTTCGGCAGTCACCTCTTCCTTGAAAGCAATGGCCGAAGCTGTGGGTGCGTTGTCTCCCATGCTCGCCAGAGAATTGAGGTGGCCCAGCTTATTGTTCAAACGAATAGGGAAATTGAGCGGATCCTGACCACTTTTGTTCTTGGTTTGATACAAAGCTTCTTCAATAGCCTTCATATCAGCCAAAAGTGATTTGCCATAAGCTTTAATTGTATCCGTTTCTGTCTTTTTTAGTACATCTTCAATCTGCTTTCTTACCTCCCCTATTTTTTCAACAGCCTTATTGGTTTCCGTCAACTTGCTCACCACCGACTGCTGAAAATCAAATTGCGCCTGTAAATCCGACTGGGAGGCAGTCGATCTCGGGTCTTTTACAATTTCAAAAGGCTGCGTTAGTTCTTGGCCATCCACGGAGAGCAGTACCGAATATTGCCCAGGCAGTGCTGTAGGGCCATTCAACGAGGCCCACCAAAGTATCATTCCCTCAAAACCCTTGGCTCCGGGGTATTGCATATCCCAAATCAGCTGGTTGGCACCCGGTTTAATTTCCAATTCTTTTTCGTCTTTCTCCTTATCAGGATGGTTGCTATACGCTTGTATAAGTTCTCCATTTGACTGCTTATATTCAATTCTCACGGTGTCAACCTGTGCAGTATCTTGTAAATAATAATAGGTAATCACACCTGATGGCATATTGGTGCCGGCCGTTTTGCTTTCCCTGCTTCTTCCTCCAATTCTGTAGGTCGGTTTAGGTGCATATACATAGTGCGGCTTACCTTCGGACTGCTGGGCCTGATGTAAAACAGTTAGATCATCCAATACCCAAAAGCCTCGTCCTTGGGTAGCTGCTATCAAGTGATTGTCCTTTAAAGTTAAATCTGTAATGGGTACAATAGGCATATTCAATTGAAGCGGTTGCCAGTTCTTACCTGAATTACAAGAAACATATATTCCGGATTCCGAGCCTGCATACAGCAAAGAAGGTTTTACAGGGTCTACTCTTACCACCCTCACAAAATGGTCATTAGGTATGCCATCCGTCAGCTTCTGCCAGCTTTTACCATAATCAGTTGTTTTGTAGATATACGGCTGGTAATCTCCCGATTTATAGGCCGTACCTGCTACGTAAACACCGCCATCAGCTTCCGGTATTGCGTCTATACTATTGATCATTAACCATTTAGGAATCCCTTTAGGTGTTACATTCTCCCAGCTGTCTCCTCCATCTTTACTTACGTGAATAAGTCCATCATCAGAACCTGTCCATAAGAGATTTTCTTCATACGGTGATTCAATAGCTGCGAAAATTGTTCCGTAATACTCGACACTTGTATTATCCTGAGTAATTGGTCCACCGGACGATTTTAAGGTAGAAGGATCATTTCTGGTCAGATCCGGGCTAATCAGTTTCCAAGTGTCTGCCCTCATCAGTAGTTACATGCAAGTGATTAGATGCTGTATATAATTTGTCCGAATTGTGCGGGGAAAAGAATATTGGGAAATTCCATTGAAAACGATATTTCATATCTTCTGCCCCATGACCCATCGGGTTATCAGGCCATACATTAATAGCTCTTATTTCTTCTGTTTCGTGGTTGTATCGCGTTAGGAAACCATCATAACTTCCACCATAAACTATTTCATTATTTTCTGGGTCAACTGCCAAATGTGCGCTTTCCCCTCCTGCCGTAGATTCCCAATCGCGCTCGCCAATAACTGAGCCGGTAGTGCGGTGGGCAATGCGTATTGTAGAATTATCCTGCTGTGCGCCATAAATTCTGAAAGGAAAATGATTATCGGTGGTAACCCGATAAAACTGAGCCGTATTCTGGTTCATATAGGTACTCCAATTCTCTCCGGCATCAAAGCTCACTTGCGCTCCGCCATCATCACCAATAATCATTCGCTGGTTGTCACTTGGGGCTATCCACAAGTCATGATGGTCGCCATGGGGGGCATTGCTTGCCTCAAAAGTTTTGCCGCCATCTTTCGATTTGTGGTAGTTTACATTTAGTACATAAACGATGTCTTCGTCCTGCGTATCGGCATAAATTCTGGTATAATACCAGGCGCGTTGCCTCAAGCTGCGCTCGTCATTCAGCAGTTTCCATGTTTCACCGGCATCATCGGAACGGAGCACACCTCCTTTATCATTTTCAATAATAGCCCACACCCTGTTGGAATTTTTAGGCGATACAGCAACCCCTGCAATGCCCCAAACACTTGTTGGAAGCCCTTTATTAGCTGAAATATCAGTCCAAGTTTCTCCACTATCGGTAGATTTCCATAATGCTGAACCCGGCCCGCCACTGTTTAGGCTATAAGGCGTTCTATCTACATTCCAAGTGGTGGCATACATAATTCGCGGATTGGTAGGATCAAGCACTAAATCAACTGCTCCCGCCTCTTTATTGGCAAAAAGTACACACTTCCAGTTATTACCGCCATCGGTACTTTTATAGACTCCTCTTGTTTCAGTAGGCTTAAAAAGATCTCCCATTACTGCCGCATACACTATATCCGGATTGGTTGGATGTATCCTGACACGTGAAATATGGCGGCTACTCTCCAAGCCCATTTGCTGCCATGTTTTTCCGGCATTAACCGATTTCCACATGCCATAGCCATAAGAGACATTTCCTCGTACGGTTTTCTCGCCACCACCTACATAAATCACGTTGGGGTCGCTTTCCGCCACGGCCACAGCTCCAATGGAGCCACCAAAAAAACCATCGGAGATATTCTCCCAGCTATTACCTCCATCTTTTGTGCGCCATACGCCACCTCCGGCAGCGCCCATGTAATATAAGTTGGGTTGATTAGGCACGCCTGTTACAGCGGCTGAACGTCCGCCACGGTAAGGGCCAATAGATCGCCATTGCAGCGCATCGTACCGTTTTTCATCGATGGTAGCAGCAGCAGTATTCTTGGATTTTTTTTGCGCTTCAGCAAATGTGCAAAAGCAGATTAGGCAGCAGTACAATAGAATATTTCTCATAATAGTATAGTTTTTTAGGCAATTGGAAACTAGCAAATTTCTATGATATTGTCCAGCATAATATGATGAATGGTGATTATATGGTAAAAATCGCTTGGGTCATTTACTACATCCATAGGTATTAAGATTGTTAGCCATTCACCGGTTTCTACCAACTGTTGGTTTTGCCTATTAAATCAGTGATAGGCTGAATTCGTGTTATCCTGATAACATTCCTGCATTTCAGCTAGCAGTCTGGTGGCTCCGTCAAATTTTCCTTGTTGCAAATAGCTGTAATGAAGCAAAGCCATAGAATGATAGCCTCTGTCTTTCGCATTTAGTTCTATTCTAGCTACCCTATCCAGGCTAGCCAGATAAGACTCCACATGAGAAGCAACCGACTCATTCCACATACCAAAGGCTACATAAATATGAGATGACATGTGTACAGCATGAGCTGTAGAAGAGGCTACTTTCGCATATTTATCAGCGACTTTTAGTGCAAATGCCACAAAATCAAGCGAATTATACAATATGCTCCTTGTACGAAAATTCTAAAATAAATAATAGCTGTGCTGTCCCAAACCTTGAATCTTTAAGAACATATACGTACCTTTAATAAAAAAAATACGTATGAATACTAAACTAACATTGTCTATAGATAGAGAAGTTATCAATAGAGCCAAAGAATTTGCCAAAAAATCTAATAGAAGCTTATCGGAAATTATTGAAACTTATCTTGACAGAACTACTAACGCTATGAACGATGATACGGATAGCGAGCTTGAAAAAGTAAGAGGAATAATTTCCCTTCCAAAAGATTTTGATGAGAAAATAGCCATTCGAAATAGATTAACTGATAAGCACTTGTGATTAATTTATTTGTAGACACGAATATTCTGATCGATTTGGTAGCTAATCGGAAACCATTTTCAAAATGGGCTTTCAAAATATTTTCAGATCAAAAAAGAGGTAAATGGAATCTGATCACATCTTCAAGTTCAGTCCTAACAACATATTACATTATTGAAAAAGAAGTTGGTGCTAGAAAGGCCAAACAAGCTATCAAAATACTGTTATCTCGAATCGAAATTCAACCGATTAAAAAGGATAATTTGCTCGTAGGCTTAACAACCAAATTCGAAGATTATGAGGATGCTGTTCAGTACGAGTGCGCCATGTCTTTTAAAGAAATTAAATATATTATATCACGAAATAAAAAAGATTACAAAGAGAGTCTTATAGAAGTATTAAGCTCAGAGGAGCTTTATATATAATAAACTGACAATTAGCAGCTTGAACTCTTCCAGCAATAATAACTCTTACAAATTTCAGTTTTCCTAGCTCACTACCAATTTCACAAATTTATCCAACACCCTCCTCCTCCCGCAAATACTCCCGTGTTTTTATCAGCTCACGCAGCTCATCCAGTTCTTTAACCACTGTTTTTCTAAGAAAATAAAATGAGGTGATTCTTAACCTCTTACCTCACCATTTAAATAGGGCATGCTGAAAAACAGTTAATCTTTCGAAAAGCACACTTAATCTTAGGTATAAGTCATTTTCTGATGCTGTAGTTTTTCAGTAAATGCATGCATTCTTATGATAAAAGCTCGTATTATATGCACCAAGAAATTACTATTTTAATTTTTTAGACTTAGCCTCAGGCACCTCATCTCAGCCACAGGCTGACAGGTACTTCCCGGGCTTCAGCCTGTCTGCATCAGGCAGGTTCGAAGTACCTGCCTGCCGGCGAGGCACGGTAAGAATACTCCTTCACTTTGCCCGATTGTATATGAGTCACCTGAGACTTTTTCAGCAAGCCCTAAATAAACAAACTTTTTTATTTTAGGCGTGTCGTAAGGTCTCGCGATCTCAGCGGCAGGGAAACCAGAATTTGAAGCAAGATAGCAATGTCAGTACTTATCAAACGCCACTTATACTTATCATAGCTTGGCGTGACCCACATATACATTTGCAACCATTAAAATTCACGTGTCGAGCATACCACCAGCAAGCTACTTAAAATCTCACTAAAGATTTTAATGGGGAAACAGAGCTGCTTGCGATTGTGCTCATTGGCACTATAGCAATTGATAAAATTATTCTTGATTTACCAATATCATAACAGGCAGATATATCCTATACACTTGCACCAGCTTAAAGCGTTACCTTACGGACCCTAGCAGAATTAATCTGGCAGACTATATATTGCCTCACTATAATACTATAACACATATTAAAACTACAGCTGGTTGGCTGCAAAAGTATCTCCCTGTGAAATATCACCTGTTTCAAAGCCTTTTTTAAACCATCGCACCCGTTGCTCAGACGTGCCGTGGGTGAAACTATCAGGACTTACTGTTCCGGTGGCTTGCTTTTGAAGTTTATCATCCCCAATGGCATTTGCAGCTCCCAAAGCCTCTTGGATATCCCCAGCTTCCAAAATATTGTTCATCTTATCGGCATGGTGCGCCCAAACACCTGCGTAAAAATCGGCCTGCAGCTCCAGTTTTACTGATAACCTATTATACTCTTCCTCGCTCACTCTGCCCCTAGCCTCCTGTACCTTTGATGAAGTACCCTGAAGGTTTTGTATATGGTGCCCAACTTCGTGCGCTATCACATAGGCCATGGCAAAATCTCCTGGCGCACCAAAACGCTTGTTCAGCTGTTGGTAAAAACTCAAATCAATGTAAGCCGATTTATCTGTGGGACAATAAAACGGTCCGGTGCTGGAAGTCTGGCTTCCACAGCCAGAACGGACGCTATTGGTGAAAACCACCAGCGTAGGTTCCTGATAGGTGCCTCCATATTCTGCAAAAATTTTATTCCAAACATCTTCGGTATCTGCCATAACAACTTCCACAAAATTGTATAGTTCTGCTTCTTCAGCAGTAGGCTGATACGCCTCATTAGTAGAAGAACTTCCAGTTGTTGATTGTAAAAGCTCCAAAGGATTTCCAAAGAAAAAGTAAACACCCACCAATATTGCGCCTATCAAAAGAAGCTTGCCTTTAGTTATTCCACCTCTGAAAATCATTGCCAACAAACCGAAAATCATTCCTCCGCCACCTCCACCGGAATTCTTACCCCTGTAGTCTTTTACATTGCTGCTGCGCCTTCTACCTTTGAATTTCATAGTCTTTCTTTTACGAGATTATATGTAATAATTATTTTAATTTTTATGTATCCCGTGTTATCATAGTTTATAGCTGAAAGCAAACCAATTTTGATTTTTAGTCTGATTTTTCTGCAAAAAATTAGCATTTGCTATGCGAAAACGGCTTTTAAATTATACGGAGCGTTTTCAATTAAAGTTGGCTTATTTTCCTCAGAATTATCAGTGCATCACTCTGTAGTGAATTTTTTGTACCAAAGGAGGTAGGTACGTAATACGCTGCATCACTTTTTGACTTGTTGCCGCTGTTTAAGTTCAGCTTTAGTTCACAATTGCGAAATTACACCTTTGAGTCGATCTAGGTAACTTTACAAAAAATAATGTATGAGTACTAAACTAACACTATCAACAACACTCTACCCTTCCTCCTGCAAATACTCCCGTGTTTTTATCAGTTCACGCAGCTCATCCAGTTCTTTAACCACTGTTTTCCTAAGAAAGTAAAAGAGGGTGATTGCTATTAATACAAAGCCTACATCCATTAGCCATATCCATCGCATAGCTAAATATTCCATAAACTCCGGAGTGAGCATATAGAAGCCGATAATGTACAGCGCAATGATTAGTAAAGTGATGCCTCCGTGGATGCGGGTGCGGAATCTGAAAAATTTAATCACTTTGCTCGTACTCGTTAGTGCATTCTCATCTATAGAAAGCCTATTAGCCTTATACATGCTCACCAGCTCAATAATTATCCTTAATAACAGACCGCCACACATAAAACCGATGCCCACCCTGCTCAGCAGTTCTTGAAAAGGCGCTACTTCTATGAAAAAGAGTATGAGTATAATTATTGTTGTGCTCAATACTCGCCACGGTAATAATGTGGCCTGTCAGTAATTCACGTTTTTGTCGGCTGGCAGCTGCTACTAAAGATTGGCTATCCTGCTCGGTTTTTGGGATCTGCCCTTTTTGCTTTCCCCATTGATTTTTTAAATTTTCTAACTCATCCATTTTCCAATATCTTTTTAAGTTTTTCTTTTACTCTGTGTATTTTTACCCGCAGGTTCGTGGGCTTTATACCTAAAACTTCTGCTATCTCCTCATAACTCAATTCATCTAGCAGCAACATCATCAGCACTCTGTCCACTTCTTCGAGCTTACCTATGGCTGTATAAAGTGATTGATAAGTGTGATCTACTTCGGACGCTGTTACGGATGAAATTTGCTGGTCGTCTACTTGCTGCGTGACGATCTTTTTATCTTTCCGTATTTGTAGGCAGGTACAAAATGACTGCACCACTACCGCTTTTTTCAGTATAAATGGCAGGATTTTTTGCTTGCAATTGAAGCGAAAATACTACAGTGCAATAAGAATTTTAATCGTTTTCATCGTTTTTCTTTTTTAGTGTTTCCTCTTAGTTTCAAAAACGATTGAATTGTTACACCCTGCCGGGAATTTATTTATAGGGTTACCCATATAGAGTCACATATTATTTACTAGTGAGCGATACTCAATCAAGAGATGATTGACCTATCCACAATAGTAAATGTTAAGTGGTTTAGAAAGAAGCTACATGCTATTACAATTTAATATGAAGAATTTAAGTACAATATCAACAAAGATAAATTCCCCTAGCTTCCTTTTTAAGGAGAGGCTTTTAAAAGAGAATTGACTTCAAATTGGTAATTGTCTATAGCTGTTTTGCTGCATAGGGAGACGCACGAAAGCTAATCGTAAATACGAGAAAAAATTCACGAACACTACTTTTCAAACTGCTCAGAGTAAGCGCTATCCAGTTCCTCTTTTACGGAAGGATCAGCAATGGAAATAAGTGATTTGGCGCGTTGCCTTAGGTTTTTACCAAACAAATCAACCACCCCGTGCTCTGTAGCAATGTAGTGTACATGTGCTCTGGTAGTAGTAACACCTGCTCCCGGCTGCAAGCTTGGTGTAATTTTGCTTGTTCCTTTATTGGTCATTGACGGTATGGCAATAATGGTCTTCCGACTTCCGAAAGCATACTGATAGGAATCATATATGTATCATTTTTAATTGACTCCACGCTAAAAAAACCTGAATAAAATCAGGCTTAAAAATGATTTAGCGACAAAGTAAATTGAGGACTTCTTGTCACTTAATTGCTAATTTTCTTCCTCATTTTCCTCAGGTTCGGTAGCATCAACTTCATCCGGTGCGGTTGCTTCAGTATTTTGCTCCTTCATTTCTTTATCTTTTTTGCGCTGCTCCTTTCTATCCTTTCTATCCTGTCTCCGCTGTTCTTTTTCCGCTATATCCTTTTTCTTAAAAAGATTTTTGAAGAAACCGCCTTTTGGTTTACTACCTGTGCTATCGATAGCAGTATTACTCGTTTCAATTGCAGTATCTTTTTGCTTAGCTATTGCTGAATCGCGCGCTTGTGCTTGCGCCTTCAGAATATCGTTACCTACTAAAAGCATGTAATTAACAAAATCCACATTGTAATTAAAACGCTTAGTATTAGCAAATGGGTCTTCATCGCGCACCTCAAGTTGAATCGTATCCATGGCCATTTGGCTGCTATCTAAGCTTACACCACTTTCGGCCATTTCTTCAGGTGGTACAGCACTGCTATTTAATAGTGAGTCAACCTCATCGCTGTAAACATCTTTCTGATCAATCATTAAAAGCCGCTCCGCACTCCAGTAGCTGTAGTCGCGTTCTCTTAAACCGTAAATGTTTTTCTTTAGCTTGCCTTTAGTATTTGAAGCTTCTAGTATCAGTGAATCATCTTCGAAAAATGAGAAACGATTAACCTGCTTTTGATCATCCAGAATATAGGTACTTTGAAAGGCAGGGCAAACCATTTTGTCCTTACATGAGGTAAGGACAATTATTGATAAAAATAATAATGTGGTTAAAACTTTATTCAATTATTTAATCTGTCTTAGTACACCCGCTGCAATGTATGCTGCCCATTCTTTATACATTTTGGCTGATGGATGCAGTCCATCTGCAGCAACGTATGTGTTATCAAGTTGCGCCTTTAAAGATATAGGCGTAATGTCATAAAATGCTACATTATATTTAATACAAAGAGATTTAGCAAAATTATTATAATTCATTAAGTCTGATGCTATTTTAGCAATGTCTTTATCTTTTTCTTCTGCAAATGGAGTAACCCCATAATCCGGAATACTCAACACAAAAACATGCTGTGAGTTATCTCCCGCAAAATTAATCGCTTTTTTTACAAGCTTTTTAAATTCTTTCTTATACTGTCTGAACGAATAATCTCTATACTGATTGTTAACTCCAATAAGTAGGCTCACCAGATTGTAATTATTCTTCAAGAGTATATCCTCCTCTTTTCTTACAGCCGCTAATAGTTCATCGGTAGTCCAGCCGGTAGTAGCAATTATTTTATCGCAACTAACAACCAAATCACCAGACGATAATTTTTTAGATAACACCATCGGCCAACTATCTGCTTCTTTCACTGCTTCCCCAATGGTGTAAGAATCACCCAAGGCTAGGTACGAAAGTTTATTCTGAGCCATACTTCTATACGATACACCTATCACACCAAAAGTTAAAAGTACACTTAGTATAAGCTTTTTCATAATTATTGTATTCATTCTTGAGGGAACAGTCTGAAAATATTCCTATTTTAATGATGGTAAATTACAAGATTATCCATTCAAATGATCGGTTTGGCGTGGCAAAGATGGCACTTTATCGGAAAAACATCATCAATTAAGGCTTAAGCGCTCGTTTCAAAATTACAATTGTACAAAATGCCACAAGTAAATATATATTTAACTCTAAATAGCTAATAAAGAAAAAGGGTGAAATGCCTTATACGGAAACAGTGCTGGACTATTGGCTCGCTTAATCCGAAATAAGCATTAAAGCAAGGTTTGATGATTTAAGGGTAGGCATCAAATAAAAATGGGCTACACAACTTTCTTTAATTGGTCATTTGATCCCTCAACTTCTTGGACAGGCCAGCTACTATTAGCTCATAGCTGTGATGAATTAAATCTTTGATCAAATTATCGCCTACTGTACCATCCATTAAAATGGTATTCCAGTGCTTTTTGTTCATGTGGTAGCCCGGTAGAATACAGCCATCGTATTCCTCTCTCAGCTGTACAGCTTTTTCAGGGTCACACTTCAGATTGATGCTTGTAAAAAGGTCTACATCGGCCAAAGCAAACATTTTGCCTGCCACTTTAAAAACTAGCGTATTATTGTCGAAAGGAAATGCTTCGGTTACTGAGTTTTTACTAAGGCAATAGTTTCGGTAAGCTTCAATATGCATACGTTAAAATTAAGCAATTACCGCATGATAGCCCGGGTGATCATGATAATTATGGCAATTAAAAAAAGCACGATGGATATTTTATTAATACCATGCATCATTTTTAAATTAACATTAGAGGGTGCGTTGGGATCTTTCTTTCCGAAAAGTCTGCGAAAATAACTTGCTACTTCACCTAACTTAAAGTAGTCTTTCCAGCTATTTTGCTCAGTCGTATCGATGTTGTTATTGTTACTGCTGTGGTCTGTCATAAAATGAAATTTACGTGGATAACAAGCTTACACCATTTCAGGTTCAAGCCATTTTCCATCTGTTCTAATAATTTCGATTAACTCATCAACTGCCTTTTCAGAAGGCACGCCTTTCTTCATAACTTCCTGGCCTTTATATAACGTAATTTTACCTTTACCCGAACCAACGTATCCGTAATCGGCATCAGCCATTTCACCGGGACCATTTACAATACAGCCCATAATACCAATTTTTACCCCTTTTAAATGGTTGGTTCTTGAACGAATCATGGCAGTAGTCTCCTGCAGATCAAACAATGTGCGCCCGCAGGATGGACATGAAATATATTCCGTTTTTGAAATACGAGTTCTGGTAGCTTGCAAAATATTGAAGGCTGTTTCATTCACCACTTTATCGCCACCACAGTTTTCAGCAGCAATAAAGATACCATCGCCCATGCCATCAATAAATAAAGCACCAATATCGGTGGCCGATTTCAGCTGGAGCTGTTCAACTGTTAAATCTTTATATGCCCTGCCAATTACTACAGGCGTTTTACAAATGTTATTCATGAGTTCCACAAAAAGCCTGCGCTGCTCGGCCATTCCATGAATATTGTAGGTATCAATAAGTAAAACTGCAGTTTTGTCTTCTTTTAATTTATTAATGAGAGGAGCAGTTAAATCGGGCAATGTTACATAAATAAAATTAAGCGAAGGATGCCGCTCCTGTGTCAAGCAAATAGTCAGCTACTTTGATGAAAGGATATCTTCGATCTTTATCTTTTTCTGAAAGCCACGTTTCATAATCATGGATAATGCCGAGTGTTCCGGGTATTTCAAAATCAATCGACAGTTTGTTGGTAAATATATAATCGCAGGCGAAATCTGAGATTGACCACTTATCTAATGGTACTGAATAGGAATAGCCCACGCCAAATAAAGAAGCCGGGGTAATGTTTTTTCTTAAAGAGAAATCTGCCACCACTACAGGAACTTCATGCGCACCTATATTAGCCACTTGCAAAGATTCACGCCTATGGTATTCAAAAGGATTGTAAGGGAGTTCGGCTATTTCAGGAATTGCTTCATGTTTGCTTCTGCTGCTGTAAGGTTTAGCAAGTGTTTCAGCAACCGGTATTTCATATTCCGGTTCTTCTGTTAAAGATACGCGCACGGTATCTCCCAAGCCGTCCTCCAATAATGTACCAATGCCAACAGCCGATTTGATGCGTCCATCTTCTGCCTCCCCCGCTTCCGTAACACCCAAATGCAGCGGGTACGGCTTCAAACCTTCTTCATCTAACTTATTTACCAAAAGCCTGTAGGCTTGTACCATTACCTGAGGATTGCTCGATTTCATAGAAACTACTATGTCGTAATAATCCATGTCCTCACAAATTCTTATAAACTCAAGAGCAGATTCCACCATGCCAAATGGCGTATCTCCGTAGCGGCTCATAATACGATCTGACAAGGATCCATGGTTGGTACCTATACGCATGGCGGTACCGTGTTTCTTACATATTTTAACTAATGGCTCAAATCTATCGCGAATACGGTCTAGTTCCGCTTGGTAACTCTCATCGGTATATTCAATATTCTCAAATTTCTTCTTATCAGCATAATTGCCGGGGTTAACCCGTACTTTTTCCACTATTTTAGCTGCCAATTCTGCCGCATTAGGCGTAAAATGTATGTCGGCCACCAATGGCGTATTATATCCCCTTTCTCTGAGCCCTGCTTTAATTTTTCTGAGATTCTCCGCCTCTTTTAAAGAAGGTGCCGTAATCCTCACCAGCTGACAACCGGCCTCAATCATTCTTATAGATTGTGCTATAGAGCCTTCCGTATCCATGGTATCCACCGTAGTCATTGACTGGAGCACTATGGGATTATCACCGCCAATGATTACCTCCCCTACACGCACAGGAATAGTTTTCCTTCTGCTGTAAGACACCAGGCTGTTGCAGTAATGCGTTAAATCTTTAACAGGAATATCCATATTTGATTGTATAATAGCATTTAGAACTTCAAAATAAAGAAATTGTTAGTATAACAACTATTTTTTAAAAGGTTAATTTTATGTAACTACTTAAGTAATTTTATTTGCATTATTTGCATTATATGGTCTCAGATTCCGGCCTGTCTTTGACGGCAGACAGGCCGCAATCTACTTATTCTTTAGATCATAGCACCTCAGCCCTCAGATAATCGTGAACTTATACCATTTAACATGTTAAAGGGCGTATTATTTCTTTGCAATTCTATGTGCAGCTTTATAAATCCCAACTGATATAAATTGGATGTTGCCTACAATGCTATTTCATTTCGTCATTCCCTTGAAAACCTGCCTGCGCAGGCAGGAGGGAATCTGTTCTATTCAAGTGCAACTTGAATCTCTAAAATATTAGTCCAATGTTATTAAGGAATAATCAGAAAGCTGCCGCTTTCTATTAACAGATTCCCGATCACGCCTCGCTGTCGGGAATGACGATATTGGTGGTATTGGCGCTTCTTTTACGGAATGGCAACCTCATAAATTGACACGTCTGCCTTTTAATCAAAAAATATCTTTAAAAGATTGGGTTGTTTAACTAAAGACAACCTTTAAACTAAGAAGTCGTTCCCTTCGAAACCTGCCTGCGCAGGCAGGAGGGAATCTGTTCTATTCAAGCACAGCTTGAATCACTAAAATATTAGTCCAATGTTTTCAGGAATAATCAGAAAGCTGGCGCTTTCTATTAACAGATTCCCGATCGCGCTTCGCTGTCGGGAATGACGATATTGGTGGTATTGACATTTTTTTTACGGAATAGCAACCTCATAAATTGACACGTAACTGCCTTTATAATCAAAAAATATCTTTAAAAGATTGGGTTGTTTAACTAAAGACAACCTTTAAACTAAGAAAGATCGTCATTCCCTTCGAAACCTGCCTGCGCAGGCAGGAGGGAATCTGTTCTATTCAAGTGCAACTTGAATCTCTAAAATATTAGTCCAATGTTATTCAGGAATAATCAGAAAGCTGCCGCTTTCTATTAACAGATTCCCGATCACGCCTCGCTGTCGGGAATGACGATATTGGTGGTATTGGCGCTTCTTTTACGGAATGGCAACCTCATAAATTGACACGTCACTGCCTTTTAATCAAAAAATATCTTTAAAAGATTGGGTTGTTAACTAAAGACAACCTTTAAACTAAGAAAGATCGTCATTCCCTTGAAAAAGGGAATCTGTTCGCTGGTGCTTTCCATTAACAGATTCCTCAGCCGGCTGGCTGACTGCTGGGAATGAACGATTGTATGATTAAGGTGATCCGTAAAAACAACATCATTTTACCTATTAAAAGATGTATTATTTTTTGCCGTTCTTATAAGCGACTTTATAAGTATAAATCGGTATTACATCATTTACTAGCTGAGTAGCTACAATTTGGTCACCAGATTTTTAATGAATTATGAAACAATATGAGGGCTGCTTAATTAGACTACCAAAGATTGTGACTTGTACAAACATAACATCTAACAGCGCGGGGTCATGTGCGAATTAACATGACGAGACTTTATTACAACTTATGATGCCGCTTTTATCGAACCATAAATAGTATATATGAAATTAGATTTCAAAAAAATAGATAGTGAAAAAATAAAGAGCTGCTTCAAAGAAGTTTACAGTCATTTTAAACCCTTGCACAAATATAGCTTTGTGCTTGAGCGAAAAATATTACCCAATTCCACCATGCAGGCACAACCAATATTAGACTTTGGCAAGCTGATAACGGGAAAACGAGCTTACAAAATTTCAGTAGCAAAGCATATAAAAGACAGCGATACGGCATTGGTGCATGACTTACCGCCAAAAGTAATGAGAGGCTGGTTTGCTCACGAACTAGGACATGTGATGGATTACGAAGCGCACAGCAATTTTGGGATGATTAAGTTCGGATTATTATATGTATTTTCTAAGAAATATAAGAAAAAGGCAGAATATAGAGCTGATGCGTTTGCCATAAAATATGGCTTTGGGGAAGATATAATTGAAGCGAAGAATTACATACTATCCAGCCCGTTATTTAGTGAGCTATACCAAAACATTATCCGAGATTATTACATGCCTGCCGATATGGTAAAGCAGCAAATGAGTGCGCTAAAAAATTAAACCCAATCTAATTTTTGAAATTCGTTATAGACTTTCAATCCCAGATAAGCATCCGTTGCGGCATAGTCCAGCTGTGCTTGTGTTAGTTCAGTACGCTCCCAGTTGGAGGTCTGTTGCGCTTTGGATATACGCTTTTTTAGAAAAATGGCAGTTAAATTTTTTGCCCCAATTTGTTTCACTCCGTTTTGCGAAGCAATTGTGCTGATATCCTCAAAACCCGCTGGTTTAAATTTTCTGAGTTTTTGTAAGTCTTTTATGTCATCATGAATGGCCGCACCGGCTTTTATGATGGATGGGTCTTCAAATATGCGCACCAGGTCTCCGGGGAAACCACAAAGTAAATTCCTAATCACAAAAACTTCCTCGTCTACAGCGAGCTGAATGAGAGAAACCGGATTATATACCCCTTTCTTAAAAGCGGGCTTTGCTTCGGTATCGAAACCCAGAATTTTAGCTCGCCAAAGTTTAGGGATTACTTCTTCCCAATCTTTGTCACTTTCTAATAAGGTTATTTCACCCTCAAATTTCCAAAGTGGAAGCTCACTCAGTGCCTCTTTTGAAATTTCCATTAAGTCGTTCATTTATCCGAAAATCTTCTAATTTTAATATTGAGGTAGGCAAATAGTACGGTCATAAAAGGACTGATGATATTAAAAAAGCAATACGGTGCATACACCCAAGTAGAAACGCCTAAAACGGATGATTGTGTAGCACCACAGGTATTCCATGGTATCAGTACACTGGTAACAGTTCCTGAATCTTCCAGCGTTCTACTCAGTACCTCAGGCTTTAAACCCCTTTCTCTGTAGGTGTCGGCAAACATTCTACCCGGCACCACAATGGCCAAGTATTGATCTGACGCTGTAACGTTAAAGAATATACATGTGCCTGCTGTAGAAGCTACCAATGAACCTGTAGAGTTGGCCAATTTTATAATATTTGCTGTAATTACCTTCAACATACTGGCCGATTCCATAATCCCCCCAAAAATCATGGCGCATATAATCAACCAAATGGTGTTTAACATACCGTACATTCCGTTGGTTGATAATAAATTATTTACCATTTCATTATCGGTAACAATACTCACACTTCCGTACATGGCCATCATAACGCCTTTGTAACAAGCCTCGAAGAAGTTTCCGCTGGTGCCGGCAATGGTTTCAATAATATCCGGTTGAAAAATAATAGCGCACAACCCTCCCAAAAGTGTTCCTATTAATAATGCCGGAATGGCCGATACCTTTTTAATAATGAGTAAAATAACAATGGCAGGTACAAGAAATAACCAAAAATTGATGGTAAATATATCCTGAATTGAACTTTGCACAATCGCTATTTGCTCAATATCAGCTTCACCTGAATTAACGAATCCCCAAATAATAAATATAACCAGGGTGATTAAAAAAGTAGGCCCGGTAGTAAAAGCCATATAGCGTATGTGCGTAAAAAGATCTGTTCCGGCCATAGCAGGTGCCAGATTGGTGGTATCACTCAATGGCGACATTTTATCACCGAAATAGGCTCCTGAAATAATGGCTCCTGCTACAACCCCCTCGCTCAGTCCTAAAGTTTGGCCTATCCCTAAAAGGGCAATGCCCAAAGTAGCAATTGTACTCCACGATGATCCTGTGGCAATAGAAACGATGGCACTTACTATACAAGCAGCAAAAAGGAAGATGGTAGGATTAAGAATTTCAAGTCCATAATAAATCATAGCAGGTACAATGCCACTAATGAGCCATGTGCCGGCCAAGGCACCAATTAAAAGTAATATCAATATGGAAGACATGGCCGAGCTAATACTTTCAATCACACCATCCAGCATTTTGCTCCAATTAAGACCCAATTTGAGCGCTACAATGGCAGCTACGGCAGCTGAAAGAATAAGGGCTATCTGATTGGATCCATCAAGTGTGGCATCCCCGAAATAATAGACGTTTAAGCTTAGCAGGAAAATTAAGAAGGTAATGGGAATAAGTGCTTCAAATAAACTTGGCAATCTCTGCGAATCCGTCATTATTTATATTCAAAAAAGGTGTCCCTGTAAAAAATTAATTCGAAATATAATGAAAAATTAGTCCCTCTCGGCAAGTAATTCACTTATTTGCTCGCCTACTTGCGTACCTATAGCTACACCCATGCCACCCAAACGCACCCCTATGGCTATAGATTTACCAACCATTTTTACAATAGGCAATTTGGTATCACCAAAAGCCATGATACCTGACCATTCCATATCCATTTCAACAGCCTTATTTGGTAGTATAGTTTGCTTAATAGTTTCCAATATCTGTTTTTTAATCAGCGTATTAATCCCGAATTCATGTGTATTTTCTGTAGTCTTATCCAAGTTTCTACCTCCACCAATAAGTAACCTGTTGCCCACATTTCTGAAATAAAAATAGCCCTCATCGTAGTGAAAAACACCCTTAAATGGTAAGTCTTTTATGGGCATTGATACCATCACCATCCCTCGACCGGGCGTAATGTCTTCATCAGGAACAAACTTTGTAGCAAAAGCATTGGTACAAATAGCCACCTTTCCTGCTTTAAATGCTATTGAACCATACAGCGGATTTTTAATTATCACATCATGCTCCTGCTCAATTGAGGAGACCTCTACTCCGGTAAAAATTTTTACCCCTAACTTATTACATATAGTCCACCAGGCGTTCATCATCTTGCCGGTATCTACCTGTCCTTCAAACTGGTTGCTTACTATAGTGCGGATGTGTTTAGCATTAAATCCAAATGTTTCCACCAACTTGGGTTCATTACGGAAAACATCGGCTTTAAAAACACCTTGCAACAGCTCGTTAAAATGGCCTATTTTATCGAGTACAGGCACTTCTTTTTCTCTTATTAGCTCAAATCCTCTGTAGTGCTTGTAATCTATTGCCTCCTCTCCTAAGATGGATTTTAGCTTATTTAGTCCGTCAAGCCTCTTTTGCACCAATTCAATGAGGGCCGTTTCTCCGAGAGTTGGTAAATCATCTATCAACTCTGTTAAACTGCCAAAGCAGGCAAAACCGGCATTTTTAGAGCTTGCTCCACTCGGAAAAATGCCCCGTTCCAAAATGGCAATGCTTGCATCAGGATGCTTAAGCTTGAGATGATAAGCTGTAGAACAACCCACTATGCCGGCTCCAATAATGATGAAATCATAATGTGTAAAACTTTCTCTTTCCCAGAAACTCAGCATGCATAATAAATTTTATTGTAAATTTGTCTATTTCAATCTAAAGTACATAGAGAACCTACCTTAAAAAGAGCAATGTATTATGAATTTAAAAGCAATTATAGAAAAGGCCAAGACTTCCGGCTTCTACTTGTGGTTACTAAATAATGCCGCAAATTACATGATCCCGTTCAATAAACCGCACGGTTTTAAAATCACCAAAGTGAGTAATGATTCTATAGAAACCAAGCTCCCGTACAAAAGGCGCAACCTCAACCATATTAAAGGAATACATGCCTGTGCCATGGCAACCATTTCGGAATACACCACCGGATTGCTCATTTTGTACAAGCTTGACAATAAGAAATACCGCATTATTATGCAAAAGCTTGAGATGCAGTATCACTTTCAAGGCAAAATGGATGCGGTTGCCAATTTCTCTATTGATGATGCATGGGTGAAGCAAGAAGTGGAGACGCCCTTGAAAACGACTGATGCCGTAGTGATACCCTGCGTTATTAAATTGCACGATACTAAGGGGAATCATTTAAGCACCGGAACCATTTATTGGCAGGTAAAGCTTTGGTCAAAAGTTAAGACGAAGCTTTGAAGGGGAAAATAGGTTTATGGAAGGTGCCAACGGGACTATTTATTGTTAATGGAGTATTTCAACACCAAATTCAGTAAATAAAAACCGAATAGAAAATCCGCAAAGATTTTCCTAAGTAGGCGAGAACTAGCCATTAATTGTACACGGTGTCAAACGTAATTTTCTAAATTTAAATCAATATCTTTTTTCGATAATCTTATTTTGTTTTTTGGAATTGATTGTAGAGTTTTTCTAATATGTATAACTTTCTCTTCTTTTATAAAAGTTGGAATTAAACTTTCAAGGTCAATTTTGAGTAAACGATTAATAATTATTAAGTCATCTTTTGAAAATGGTCTAATTCCATTAATTAATTTAGAAATATAGCCTTTTCTGTGACCTAAAATTTTCGCTAAATCAGTTTGATTTAAACCGCTTTCTTTTAGTTTTTCACGAATGATTTCTTTTCTTTTTGTGTAGAACTGATTTTCTGCTTGGACAGTATGTTCAGCTAAATCACTTTTCTCAATTTGTTCATTGGTTACATCCTCACTATTTGACCAATATTTATCTTCATAGTCTTTAATTAACTTTGATAAGTGGTTTCTCAAAACTTTATAATTTTCATTTTCTTTAGCTAAAACTCTTAGCTTTAGAAATAAATCGCTTGCTTTCTCAACTTCTAATTCACTATTTAAAGAGCTGATCTTTTCTATATTTTGAATTGAAAATTTTTCCATAATTAAATCAAATTTTGGTTTCTCAACCATTTTTCTACTGTGATTTTATTTCCTTTAAAAATTTTATCATATTCTTGGTGATTTCCTGTCCAAACGACTGAAGCATTTGATTCCTCAAATACGATTAAAATCATTGTTCTGTGTATATTAATGTCGAAAAAATAAAAGCCTTCTGGATGAACATTGTCAGCATCAGGTCTTGCTTCTTTTATTTCGAGAGGATTTTTCCATGCCGCATGCTCAATATCTTCAATTAATTTTTTAATAGCTTCAGACAACTTCTTATTCCCTGATTCTTTTTCTCAAGTTTAAAAAGTTTCCTTTTTTGTTTAGTAAATTCAAAGTTCAGATAAATTAATTCAAACATAAGAAAATCGTTTCACATTTTGTAGAACTTTAAATTTTATATATGATATCCTGCGGCTCGTGTATGGTGTAGTAGTATCCCGTTGGATGCTAGTGCACATACACATCTTAGGTGTTTTCATGATTTAACTAATAAGCGGCAGCATTGGAGCAGACACACTCTCTGCCAAGTTTTGGCTTGCGTGTCGGCTGGTGCGAATTGGCAATGTGTGTGGCTGAGAAGGGCGGGCATCAACCTAGCTTTTTTAATTTTTTGTCAATGACATAAACACCTACCATGCAATACTCTTTGTATTTACTGAGCCGCTCAACACTGCACTTTTTCTTTTCCAAAAACCGTTTTTTTAAACTTTGTTTACCAATCTTTTTCCCTTCTATCTGGATTCTATTCTGAACTGCGAGACAGGCTATGTTAGGTTGTCTTTCAATGATTTTACGTTCAAATTCAAGACTGAATCAACGTCAATACTTAGTTGATCATGTGGAGAATAAATCTCACCGTTTGCGTTGTAACTTTTAAAGTACTCCCCATGTTAAGTATAAGCAACATTCGGGATTTTGGAGCAATTCACAATCAACCTATCATAAATTTTAATAGGTGAGAAAATGCTCAATTTTAGTCGTTAAGCCAGCAATACGCTTGAATAGTGTTGTGGGTGGCATATTGTTGGGGTCAACCGCAGTTATTTTTCCTTCTCCCAATACAATCATCGAACTATTCTTTTCTTTTTTAAAAAGAACTAGCATTCCGCAAGTCTCTTCAAGTCCTTTTACAATTTTGTCGCATTCCTCTTTAACAAATACTTGTTTCGTTCTTCAACACCCATAATTCATTAAGGATGGTTTTAAACTCTTGCATTGTATCCGGTGTTTTCACAACTCGCCACTTCATTGATTTTAACCAATTCAATCGATTGGGCATTGCTTAACTATCGGGGTCAAGAGTTCATTTGCAAATGAGTTTTCTGCTTCCTAACAGGACTCAACTGTATTTTCAATTCAGATATGAACTTTCTTTCCACTTTGGATGTAGGTAAGTGTCTGGTTCATCAAATAGAAAAAGAGAATTCTTTTCTGTGAGTTATTCCGTTAGTCCTCTGATGATGATAGCTTGTTGTTCCCCTTCCTTAAATTCCGAAATTTTGCTGTTGCGAACCTTCCTTAATCAAAGAGAACGTAATATCCATTAGTAGCCCATCTGCCAACATGATATTTAGGATTTCAAATAGCTTCCTTTCTTCCAATAGATGATCCCTAATTTCGAAAAGCTTCTGCTGACTAATGATTGTGATGAAATAACTTCTTCTGGCCAAGCTTCAAAAACAACATTACTAATTCCTTTGCTTTGCTTTGGGTTTAGTAAACGTCACCGTTGCTGCTTTTCGTCAAGGTACTTTCGAAATGCAAAACTTCTCCTTGCTCCCCAACAATCTTTGACCTCTCAATCCGTTTTTTAACGATTAATACTCTGCCTCCATACCTATTTTTTCCTGAGGATTCTGACCTCCATACTCAAATGAGAGTACCCTTGAAGTATCACTCCAAATATCAGGCTCGAATAAAAAATCGCTCTCAGTAACATTTCCTCTTCCCTTCAAGGCTTCGGAATGTGGTTCACACAACACTTTCATAACTTCAGATAATCCCGCATAGTGATAACGATGTTGCGTAATTATGAATGTGTGGTTTTCTCTCTAACAATTTTAACAATCTCTCTTCTTGACTCAATTACTTTGTTCGTGTAATCTGTATCATCCATCCCACTAGATATAGAAACTTTAATTTCCTCACCTTTATTTGCATGCAATCGCACCAATACAATCGCAGTATGATGTTCTGAAGTTGTACTTGTTTCTTCAAGGACTTGATTTAATCGAACTGAATATTCCAAGTCAAATCCGAATTCAGCCTCTTTATTCAGGATAGCACTACTGAATATTTGGGCAATGGCTTCCAATATTGTTGACTTACCAGCCCCATTGGTTCCTATGAAAACCGAGATGTATTTTTTCAAATCCAAAGGAAAATCAATGGTGAAGTTCTTTAACATTTAATAGTCATTTATTAAAGGCTCTTTAATTCCTCTCTTAATCCTGTTAAATTTCGCTTTTTCAAAATCTAAGATGATCCTTTTGTTTCCGTAACTTTCAAATTAGATGTTTAGCATTAAATCTACCAAGTTTCTTGTCAAGTAGAATTAAATCTGCTTTAATTTCAGTCCCTAATACAATTGCTTCTGCTTCTCCAGCATCTAAATCAAGAAAATATTTTACTGCTTGTTTATCTTGGATGTCAGTGATATTTATCCAAGCAATTTTAGATAAATCCTTATAAATCCCTTTGTCTTTCCTGCCTCAATCTCCTCATATACAGCAGTTGGAATATTAATCTGCTCATATAGCTTCTGAAGTAATTCAAGTCGATTCAGCTTTAAAAGAGAAATAATCGGTGTTGTATTCGAAACGATTTTAGGCATTTTCGATATCCTCTTTTAAATCATCAACATCATGTCCGTCAAGTACAGAAACATTATATCTTGCAAGCAATTCAAGAAAATCAAGTCTGGACAATCCCAATACTTTTGCAGCAACTTTTGACCTGATGAATTGACCTTCCCTTACAATGTATTGTCTTTTAGTGCCAATGTTTTCACCCTTTTCTGTGTCACGTTGTAAAACACCGTTGTTATTAATTTTAATCGTAACCCTTCGATACTCGATCTCATCTCGTATTTCTATAAGTTCTTTGTTTCTAACTAAGAAGTCTCCAATTGGCACCAATTCGAAATGCGCATTATAGCTAAAGGCATTTTCTAGTAAATAGCGAGCACTCCAATTTGTCAATGAAGAAAATTGAAATTTCTTTAAAAAGTTTTTATTTGAAACGGTAGTACTAACCATAGAATTCTTCTCTTTCGTTAGCGACTAATCTGAAAATACTTTCCTCAGCTATTTCGTACCCTATTTTCTCAAATTTGTTTTCCCAAAGAGCATTGGTTCTACGATACTTTTCGAATTCCTTCGCCAACGGTTCAAGTTCATTTTCAATAACTGCTCCTGTTGTACTTATACCTGCTTTTTCGACCTCAGCAATTGGTATTTCATAATCAAAGGCTTTCCTGATACTCGATTTTATTTCTGTTTCAATTTTTTCTTCAAGGATCTTTAATTCACTTTTCAATTCCTTTTTCTGTGTAGCAGTTACAGCCTCTTTACCCCTAAGAGATAATCTTTCTTTTATTGGATTGATTTGACTGGCATATTTCTTTTGCACTGAGGTGATTGTTCTTTTTTCTATTTCTTTGTATTCTTTGGCCTCTTCTTCTGTGAATTTTTTGAAGAAAAGGAGACTAGGTTTTACGGTAGCACCCGAAGCCACAAAAACATCTTGTGGAATAGAAGTGATAAAAATGATTTTAGCTTTACTTTCTACAAAGTCACGTACCTTTTGAAGATTTGTATTGTTCAAAACTCCTTCAGGGAGTACAATTCCCATTCTGCCTCCTGGCTTCAATAAGTTCAAGCATCTTTCAATGAATATAACTTCTGTAAGTGTGCTCATTGAGCCTGTGTTGTAAAGACTTAATAAAGATTTATCAATATTGCCATTGATTTGTTTCAATGCCTTTTCGTAGGCAGAACCATACCTTTCCTTGTATTTTTCAATTCGTCCAAGATCTTTATACTTGTCCGCTTCTGTAATTTTTAGAGATTTTTCAATTCGTGAACCAAAAGGTGGATTGGTTAATATAAGATCAAAACGATTTTCAAAAATTCCATTCACATTTAGTAAGCCGTCATTATGGTGTACACCTCCATGACCGTCACCATGCATGATCATATTCATCTTCGCAGTACGGCTCATTCTTGGGTTGGCATCAGTGCCAAAAATGCAGTCATAGGAAAGTATTCTAAGACGACTTTTTTCATTGTTTATATCTAGTTCAGCATTGAGTTTAGCGAAAATGTCATTTACCTTTTTATCAATGACTTCTTTTTTGCCTTCCGGTAGTTTCTCATATTCGGAGGTGTAGTAATCTATCTTGATTTTCTCCTTTGCTTCATGGATTTCATTTTCAATTTTAGCTCTTACATATTCAAAAGCCTTAATTAAGAATCCCCCACTTCCGCAACAAGGATCACATATGATTTCACCTTCTTGTGGATCGAGAACGTCCACCATAAAGTCAACAATTGTTCTTGGCGTAAAGAATTGTCCTAGCTCACCTCGGAAAGTCCTTCCAAGGAATTTTTCAAATGCAATTCCTTTGACATCATCAGATGTAGTAGAGAGGTTGTAAATCTGTAATTCTTCAACGATGGCCTCAAAGCTATTTTCTCGAACGCGGATTATTTCGCTTGAATCAAACAAATCGTCATCCTTAAATTCGGCTTTAGTCTGTTCAAACAGGAACTGGTAAAATTCGGCACCATCTTTTGGTTTGTATTTTTCGTAGCTATCTCTGTCCTTTTTAAAATCCTCTTTTGAAAATATTTGATTTCCTGTGTTAGTTCTTTCGTATCTTATTTTGATAAAAAGGATTTTGCTGATTTCATCAAATGCAGCTTCAGGAGATAGCTTGTCATTGTTACGAATGATATTATGACATTTGAAAAGTAGTTTCGAGAATTCATCCCGTGTAAAAGCTTTGGTCTGTTTTAATAATTCGGATACTTTTTTATCATTATTGACTATTGTGGCATCAGGTATATTGACAACTTCTTCAAGCTTCTTTGGGATTTTTCCTTTTACAACTTTGAAAATTCTTGTCTCTTTAAGATTCGTTGTAACGAAAAAATCCGCACCTGCCCAAGAAGCATAGTTATAACCTTGAAAATAGTCTTCTTCTCTTACAGTTATATGTTCAGCTTTGCACTCGACAACAATTATAGGACTGTTAGAAGCACTTTTGTCTTTCAAGCTTTTCCAAATAACGATATCTGCCATAGCTCGCCCTTGGCCTCTTTGTGAATTGTTCACTTTGATTTCCTGAGCCATTTGCTCCAATGAAAATCCGTATTGATCTATTAGTCGACAGATGTATTCTTGTCGTACTTTTTCCTCAGGTTTAAGAACTAGCCACTTATCTAATAAGGGAGCGAAGATTTTATTGTCTTTTATTTGGACTTGTAGGCTCATTTTATTTCATATTTATAAGTTCAATAGTTTTTCTCATTCCTTCTACAATGTGCCTTTCATCACCGAATTCATTAAAGAGTTTATTTGATAAGAAGAGAATCTGCAGTTCTTGAAAATCAAGATTCAATATCTCTGCTAGCAATGGAATCATTTCAGAGGTTGCACTTCTTTCTCCTCTTTCAATTTTGCTTAAAATAGATGTGTCAATATCTAATTCAGCGGCAACTTTGCGTAATGGCAGATTCAATTCCTCTCTGCTAGTTCGTATTTTATCTCCAAATGAATTCATTTTGAATCTTTCGTTTTGAATATTTTATCTAAACTAATAATTCCAATTGGATTAACAAGATGAGCTTGGGGAGATTTTAGCTCTTTTGGTTTTTTGGGGTGGATTTGGTGTGTTGGTAAAAACCAAATGTGCTAAAATTTGCGGTGGGTTTTTCTACGTTTTCGCGGCTTACAACGGCCAACGTCAAGTAGGCAGGGGGAATTTCGCCCCGAGCCTCTCACAGAACCGTACGTGATAGTCTCCCATCATACGGCTCTTGTTATACGAACCTAATGCTTTAATCCAAGAATCTGAATTGCCAATGATAAAATAAGGTCGGATACTGTTCCTGAACTCTTTTTAGCCATTGAAATGCTCTTTTCAGACTTGTCTTATAGCGTTTATACCGTTTTCTTGCCCATCTCACTAAGCGTTTGTTCAACAATCGGAAAACTTTGTGTAGTGTTGATATCCTGAATTTACCATAGTAATTGATCCAGCCTCGAATCATTGGATTCAAGTATTGGGCAATTCCTACGATGCTTTTAAAACTCAACTTCTCCACCTTTAGCTCCCCTAATTTATCAGCAATTTGCCTTCTCGAACTTATACTTGTCGCACAATCAAAGCCTAAAAACAATCCGCTTCTAGTTTTAACTTCGGTTGTTCGGGGCTGAAAGGAATACCCTAGAAAATCAAACTTTACTTCTCTGTATTTCTCCTGCCTCCGATAATCACGGCAATAAACAATTTTCGTTTTCTGTGGATGTAACTCCAAGCCAACTTCTTTCATTCGTTGCCCGATTGCTTTAAGTGTTTGCTCTGCATGAGCCTTACTACTACAGTGTACTATTACATCATCGGCATATCTTGTAAAAGGTACTGCAGTGTCGGTTTGTTCCAGCCATTTATCAAAGCCATAATGTAGAAACAGGTTCGCCAATAGGGGACTAATTACCCCTCCCTGTGGTGTCCCTTTTCCTTGCTTTGCTACCAGTTCGCCCGACTTTGTAAGTACTGGGGTGTTGAGCCATCTTGCAATATAAAGCCTTGCCCAATTCTCTGGAACGTGCCTTTCTATTGCTAGCATCAGTTTGTCGTGGTTGATGTTATCAAAGAACCCTTTGATGTCCAGATCTATTACCCAGTCTGTTTTCCAACAGTTCTTACGTACCGATTCAAGTGCCTGATGGGCATTCTTGTTAGGACGGTAACCATACGAGTTTGGACTGAATATCTTTTCCAAACGGGGTTCGATGTACTCTTTAACAACCATCTGACCGATCCTGTCGCTGATGGTAGGAATGCCAAGCTTTCGGGTCTTTCCGTCTTTCTTGGGAATCGCTACTTCTTTAACAGGGGGTGGAAAGTAACTCCCTGATGCCATGCGATTCCAAAGTTTGTACAAGTGTTTCACCCTGTTTGCATCGAATGCTTCCATGCTTACAGAATCTACTCCTGCGCTCCCTTTGTTGGCTCGCACTTTCTTATAAGCCGACCATACCATCTGGCGGCTTATCGGTATTGTTCTTGTCTCATTCCATAAATTCATCCTCTACTTTGAGTTGGTAAATGTTATGATACTGTATAACCTAACCCCTTCGCTCCATTCCCATTACAGGAACTTCACCACTACTACGGGTCAGTCCGTCTCTGCGTATAACATTGGTATTCTACCTCTAGATTGAATCTATTGCGTATTTCCCTTTGCATTTATGGCAGATTCCCGAGTTCCGTAATTAAGCCCAAATAAAGGTCATGCCTCCTGAATGACGCCTGCCGTATAGCCAGTAAATAGGTGGCCGCTATACTCCTTACTGCGGAACATACTTCGCAGATTTTGACAGAATGTACCCACTTCTCGACACCTCATCAGAGGTTCACTCTCGTTCATCTCCTTTATTCATACCTGACTAACTCTTGATTAGCCTTTTCCTAAACGCTCAGTACCATGGCTCTTTACCAAAGCACCTTTAGGTGGTTTAACGCTCTCTCCTATAAGACAACATTGGTGGGTCAACCTTACAACTGGTTTCCACCATCTTAATTACAGCATGCAGTAATTTTGCCGTTACTGCTTCTCGGCACACTATGATGAGTGGGGATTAGAATGCACCAATCTTTCCTCTGCAAAATAGCCGCGCTTTTATTTCAAATTTATCACTTGTTGCTGACTTTCCAAGTGCCACCAAAGTATCCTGACCGATGAAACCCCATTTATTCATAGGTTTTGTTGGCAATAGTTTTTAATCGTCTTTGTCAGGTCGTTCATCAGTTGGCCGTCCTTTTCTCAGATCTTCATTTAGCTTTTCCCGCCTTATTTGCTCCTCTCTAATCCTTCTTAGTTCTTCTTCTCTCCTCCGTTGCGCTTCTTCCTGTCTCCTTGTTTCTTCTTCCTGCCGCCTTTTTGCTTCTTCTTTTTCGTTATTCATGATCTTAAAAGTTAAATGTTATTTGAAAAGAATAATACTAAAATTATAATTCCTGTGATAAGGCTCATTAAGCTCAACGCATTTAAGAAAAGTGTTAGTTTATTTAAAATAGTGCAAAATTTTTCCAGTTTGCTTTGCTCCCCTTTTATTAGTGATCCACGTTCTTCTCTTATTAAGTTTCTCGTCACCTTAATATCGTATTGATTTGCATAATAACCTGATACTTGTGATAGTAAATTAAAATTTGAGTAATTACAAAAAGTAGCCAAGATAATTTAAGCAACGAGGTGTCAATACATTTTAAATTCGGTTTGACTTTATCTACAAAACCAATAGACAAAATCAATGCACTTGTAGATAAAGAAATTAGTAAAATATCAAATCGGTCAGAGGAGTATTTTGAGGACTCTTTGGCGATTGAAACATGCCTTTCAAGATTCCCTAAATATCTGTCATGCTTATCTTTTCTGGTCTCCATACTTCCGAGTAATTATTTCAAACAACCTCCTATCAACACCAGTGGTTTATAGCCACAATAACTTCCGGTATTGTGCCACGTGCGTGATTATAACAGCTGTATCTGCTTAAGATATTCATTTTTTCTTACCATACCAAAAAGGTGAATTTCACTGCTGTATTATTAAGGTTAAAGTAAATAAAAGACCATTAATTGGAGAAATAACTAACTAAATAGCCGTTTTTAGTGACCAAAAGGAGGGATATTTCACGATAACAAGTGTCAATGGCAATTTTAAGGTTAGCAACTGCTAGCGTAGCTGTTTATATTAATGTACAAATAGATAAAAGCGTTGCAGAAATATTTAATAACGAAATAAGACCAAGATGACATTCTTTGATGCATGTCAGTACTACAAGTACCCGAGCCAAGTGGGTAGCCCCATTATGCATTTTACCTTTAAACCATCACTCATTACCACAACAAGCATCATTGCATCGCTCCCTAATCATTTCGTATGCCTTCAAATCACCAAGCTCACCGGCCTTGCTTAAGTCCAAGCAGCCTTGCGTGCGTTGACCATACTCTAACCTTAAAACACCTCTTAAAAAGTATGCGTCCATATTTTTAGGGTCTTTCTCAATAATTTTTGTGCAGTCGTTTATGGCATCTTGGTAAGCTTCAAGCTGCTGCTTTGCCTGTCCGCGCTTGTAATAAGCCTCCAGATTATTCTCGTTGTGCGCAATTGCCTCGGTGTAATCATTAATAGCTCCGTAATAATCTTGTAGCATATATTTTATGTTACCTCTCTCAAAATACGCCTCACTAAAATCATCTTTCGCTTCCAAAGCATGGTTGTAATCCTGCATGGCTCCGTGTATATCTGAAAATTGCTTCTTAATATTACCTCGCATATAATAAGCCTGATATGAGTTAGGATCAGTTTCTATGGCTGCGTTGAAAGCAACAATCGATTCCATGTATTCTTTGG
Organism: uncultured Cytophagales bacterium; assembly: GCA_963832285.1. Lineage (GTDB taxonomy): Bacteria > Bacteroidota > Bacteroidia > Cytophagales > Cyclobacteriaceae > Marivirga. Next base: position 628,681 of record CAWHTP010000008.1, on the reverse strand, counting down.
CTTCAAACTTCTTGATGCCTAAATCAATAAAATCTTCAGCAGATTTTTGGGCTGACGATGTTAAACTTAACAATAGTGCTAAAATGAACAAGAAGGGTGATTTTTGATTTATATACATAGCATATTTTATTTTCGGATTACTGTTGTTCAATAATACTGCCAATGTATACAAACCTCTCTAATTATTTAATGCGATATTCCATAATTTCTTACTTCAGCTTAGGAAATAGCATTTTGTAGTCAGCTTTGGCTCTTCCTTTACTTATATTGGTGAGTTTACCTTTTAAAAGGCGTTTTTTGAGATTTGACAGGTGGTCAGTAAATAAAATGCCTTCAATATGGTCGTACTCGTGTTGAATTACGCGTGCCGTAAAACCGGCAAATTCTTCTACATGCTCAGTAAAGGACTCATCAAAATATCTTAATTTAATGTGCTCTAGTCTAAAAACATCTTCCCTAATATTAGGTATGCTCAGGCAGCCTTCTTCCATCGCCCACTCCTCCCCTTTTTCTTCTACCATCTCCGGGTTTATAAAGGTCTTCCTAACCTTTGGCTCTTCGTCATCCTCAATCGGGTCAGTATCAATCACAAAAAGTCGTAGTGCCATACCTACTTGCGGTGCGGCCAGCCCTACACCATTGGCGTTATACATGGTTTCGTACATGTCATTAACTAATTGCTTTACATCTACTTCATCAGGATTAATAGCCTTTGCTTTCTTTTTCAACACCGGATGTCCATACGCCACTATTGGGTAAATCATAAACTATGCTCTTCTAAAAATTCTTGTAAAATTATTGCCGCACTTACCTTGTCCACATTACCCGCTTTTTTCATGCGCTGTTTGCGCTTGGAGCCTGCGGCAATCATTGACAGTAAAGCTTGTTGCGTGCTAAAGCTCTCGTCATGCAAATGTAAGGGCATATCCGGAAATTTCTTCTTAAATAAGTTAATAAATGAGCTTACGTGGCGCGTGGCATCGGTGTCCTCTCCTTCCTCATTAGTAGGGTAGCCACAGACAACGGCTTCAACGCTTTCTTTGCCAAAATAAGTTGTAAGGTATTGAATAATGTCCTTGGAGTGAACTGTTTCTAGCGGGCTGGCAATTATTTGCAAAGGATCGGTTACGGCAAGCCCGATGCGCTTGGTGCCATAATCAATAGCGAGTATGCGTGACATCCTAATTGAGCTTAACCAATTTTTCTAAGTTTCGCCTTACCTGTTTTTCCAGCATTAACGCTTTGGGGAACAGAATTTCATTTTCAATCTTGGCGTGTACGGCAAGCTTTTTTTCAAAACGTGATAAGGCTGCATATAAAACGTTAAAATTAAGCTCTCCAGCCTTCTCAGGAGGGAAATTACTCATTATATTTCTAATGCCTTTCATTTCATCATCGTGCACCTCATGGTCCACCGCAAATTTCTGCATGCTAAATTTTTGTCGCTCATAGAAAAAACCCGAAGGGTTTAACTTTTCATCATCAATTTTTTTCAGGCTCAATACATAACTAAAAAGCGTATCTTCCTCTTCATAAATGTGGTGTACAAAATCTTCTACAAAAAGCGGGAAAACCTCCTTTAATTCTCTCTGCATTTCAAGATATGCCGAGCTGCTACACTGCAGGTGGTTAATCATTTTTACTAAAAAAGGTAATTCTTTCCTTATAAAAAGGTAATGAGCGTGCTTTAAATATTCTATTACCAAATCAAGAGGTAAGGCAAGCAGTTTAAGGTTATCAATTTCCTCATTGTTGTTAATCTGCTCCAGCTCGGCCATCACTTTGCTGCAATCAAGCCCTTTTTTGAGGCAAACTTTTTCAAGTGAATCCTCCTCGAACTCATAATATTCAATGCCTAAGTAATAAAGTACCGATGCATAAACGTAGTGTTCAGCAACTAAATCTTTAATCTTCTTTTGAGAGTATTCCACTTTTACTTAATTTACTTTGCAATCATGATGTAAGTTAATCTTTCATCAAATTTAATCAAACGAAAACGTAGATTTATGCGTTTAGTCTTACAAAAATAACGAACGTGAATAAACCTGACAATAGTTCATTTCAAGTAAAATTACCCTTTATAATTTTTGCTACCCTGGCAGCGGGCATTCTTATTGGTGCCACATTTGCCAATCCTAAAAATACTGCAAGCACAGTACTAGACGGCATCACCAGAATTAAGGAAATTTTTCTGCAGATAGATCAAAACTACGTAGATGAGGTAGACAATGAGGCCTTGGTAAGTAGTGCCATCAATGGAATGCTTGATCAACTCGATCCACACACTTCGTATATTCCTGCCAAAGACTTAGACATGGTTTCATCTGATTTAAGGGGAAACTACGAGGGCATAGGTGTAGAATTCAATATTTTTAAAGATACTCTTTACGTGGTTGCTCCGCTCAGTGGCGGCCCCTCAGAAACTGCAGGTTTGCAATCTGGCGATAAAATAGTGGCCGTTGATGGCAAAAATATTGCAAGCGTTAAACTAACTAACAGGCAAGTACACGACAACTTACGCGGTGAAAAAGGCAGCGAAGTAGAAGTAACAGTGGTAAGAAAGGGAGTGAAAGAGGCGCTGAAATTTACCATTATAAGAGATAAAATACCGCAATATTCGGTTGATGCCAGTTACATGATTGACAACCAGATTGGTTATATAAAAATAAGTAGATTTAGCGCCACCACTTACACGGAATTTAAGGAAGCACTGGATAAGCTGCTGGCTGAAGGCATGCAGAAGCTCATTGTTGACTTGCAGGACAACCCCGGTGGTTATATGGATAAGGCCATAAATATTGCTGATGAATTTCTGAAAGACAATGCCCTGATTGTTTACACTAAAGGAAAAGAGAAAAGATACAATTCCGAAGCACGTGCGCTCAAGGAAGGTAAATTTGAAGAAAATCCTTTGATTATATTAATTAATGAAGGCAGTGCTTCAGCCTCGGAAATTGTTTCCGGTGCAGTGCAAGACAACGACCGCGGACTTATTGTTGGCAGAAGATCTTTCGGGAAAGGCTTGGTGCAAATGCCCATCCCACTCAAGGATGGATCTGAGCTAAGGCTTACTATTTCACGCTATTATACACCTAGTGGCCGATCCATACAAAAGTCTTTTGGCGAGGACCAGGACGCTTACAAGTTGGAAATGAAAGAACGCTACGAGCATGGCGAATACTTTAATGCCGATAGCATTAGCTTTGTCGATTCCTTGAAATACACTACAAAAGACGGCCGCATAGTGTATGGTGGGGGTGGTATTATGCCCGACTACTTTGTGGCATTAGATACTACCTATCATTCCCCTTATTTAAACCAGTTGTTTTATAGTAACAGTTTACGGCAATATGCATTTAACTATTATGATAACAACAAGAAAATGTTAGAAAATATGAGTCTTACGGCCTATATAGACCGCTTTGAGGTAACAGCACAGATGATTGGTGACCTTAATAAATTTGCTACAACTAATGGCGTTACAAGTGATGCAGAAAGTAGCATTAAATCGCTTGAACTCATAAAAATTTATTTGAAAGCCTACATAGCCAGAAACGTTTGGAACAATGAAGGCTTCTATCCTATTTATAATCAGCAAAACGAAATTCTTCAAAGCGCTTTAGAGCTTTTTGACAAAGCAGAGGCATTAGCGAAAAAATAAATTATGGCTTATTACGTAAAAAAAGGAGAAATACCGGCTAAAAGACATACCCAATTTTGGCAACCAGATGGCAGCCTTTACTCGGAAGAGCTGGTAAGTTCACAGGGCTTTTCAGGTATCTACTCCAATTTGTACCATATTTATCCGCCCACTGCTGTAAAAGAAATTAAAAAAGCTACTCCTATCAGTACCGAAGTAGATAAGGACTTTCCGTTGCAGCAAATCCACCTCAATACCTCCAAGTTAAAGGAATCCGGTGGCGATTTTTTAGCATGCAGAAAAACACTCCTAAAAAATAATGATGTGGCTTTGGCGCTCTGTATGCCTTCGCAACAAAGTATGGATTATTACTATAAAAATGCTGAAGCCGATGAGGTACTTTTTGTGCATGATGGTGAAGGCCATCTGCTTTCACAATTTGGGAAACTGAAAATTAAGAAGGGCGACTATGTGGTGATTCCACGAACAACCATTTACAAATTAGCATGGGAAACTAAAGATATCCGCTATTTACTTATTGAGTCTGCCAGCCCCGTAGAAACCGTAAACCGCTATAGAAATAAATTGGGCCAACTGGAGGAGCATGCTCCTTATTGCGAGCGTGACATCCACCCGCCACAGGAATTAATAACCGAAAATGACAAAGGCGATCACTTAATTAAAATAAAAAAAGGAGGTTACATCCATAATTACATTTATAATCACAGCCCTTTCGATCTAGTCGGTTGGGATGGCTTCCTTTACCCATATACCTTCTCAATTTACGACTTTGAGCCAGTTACGGGTCGTATTCATTTACCGCCACCGGTTCATCAAACATTTCAAGCACATAATTTCGTTATATGTTCATTTGTTCCGCGCCTTTTCGACTACCATCCGTTGTCCATTCCGGCACCTTATAACCATAGCAATATCGATTCCGATGAGGTGCTGTATTATGTAGAGGGTAATTTTATGAGTCGCAAAGGAGTTGACAGGGGTTCATTCACGCTACATCCCGGAGGTTTACCACATGGGCCGCATCCCGGCACGGTAGAAAAAAGTATTGGCGCCAAGGAAACTAAGGAGTATGCCGTTATGGTTGATACCTTCAAGCCATTGTACATAACCGAAGAGGGAAAAGAATTTTTGGACCCCAACTACCCAATGAGCTGGACAGAAGATTAAAAAAGCAAACAGATACGCGAAATAAGTAATGCCTAAAAAGAGCCTGCTATACATTTTTTGTACCCTTTATTTAATAAGTACATTACAAGCACAGTTCCCAAATCCGCCAAACACTATCAAATTTGATGCTTTATTTTATGTAGATAAATCTGAAGTAGCCAACATTCATTGGTTGGAGTACCTTCATTACATAAAAGAGGATTCATCGGCACAATTTTATGCAAGCAGCCTGCCTGATACTACGCTCATCATCAAAATTTTTCCCAACGGAGAAATTCTGAATAATGCCAATTACATAAAAAATGTAACATTCCGATACTTTCCATTGGTTGGTGTAAGCTATGAGCAAGCTGCCAATTATTGCAAATGGCGTTCGGTTATAGTCACCAACAAATGGTCTGCGGAAAAGATTTTAAACACCAAAAAATACAAGCTCAATTACAGGCTTCCTACAGTAAACGAATGGATAAAAATAGCAGCTGAAAATGGCTACAACTCATTAAAACCGACCGATACTGAAATAGTAGAATCACTCACTTCAAGAGATAGCACCATTAAAATGCTTTATAACCAAGGAATATTTGCTGATGGAAAAGTAGCTAATAAGGCGGTGGTACAGTTCTATGAGGACAACCCAATTCATTTCTTCGAAAACTTGGCTTATAACACTACCGATAGAAGCCTGATCCAGTTATTACCAATCAAATTGCCAACCTCCACACGTGGTGCCAATGCCAATTATATTTATGACCTCCGAGGAAACGTGAGCGAAATAACGGCAACTGAAGGCATTGCCAAAGGCGGTAATTGGAAGAGTAAACCCGGAGAAATCGGTCTGATGGATAATGTCAGGTACCAGTATCCTTCGGAATTAATAGGTTTCAGGTGTGTTTGTGAAATAATTGAGAAGGAATGAATTACGCTATTGTAGATATTGAAACCACCGGAGGCTATGCCGAGCGCAATAGAATTTGTGAAATTGCCATCATCATTCATGATGGTGAAAAAGTGGTGAAGGAATATCAATCTCTAATAAACCCTGAGCGCAGCATCCCTATTGGTGTACAGGCTATTCACGGAATATCCGATGCCATGGTGGCAGATGCACCCAAATTTTATGAGGAAGCTAAAACCATTATTGAGTTGCTGGAAGGAAATATTTTTGTAGCACACAGCGTAAACTTTGATTACTCCTTTGTAAAGGCAGCATTTGCCGATTTAGGTTATGCCCTTAATTGTAAAAAATTATGTACGGTTCGCTTAAGCCGGAAAATTATACCGGGCTACAGAAGCTATAGTTTAGGCAACTTATGCGAGCAAAGAGCTATAAAAATCCATGACAGACACCGCGCCTATGGCGATGCGCTGGCAACAGCTGAACTATTCACTCAATTGGTACAGCTTGACGTAAATGATGTGATTGGCACATCACTCAAACGAAACGCTGCAGTAGCCAATATTCCTGATAATTTAGATAAAAAAGTGTATGATGAACTGTCTGAAAAAGCCGGGGTTTACTACTTTCTGAACAGGAAGCACCAGATCATTTATGTTGGTAAGGCCAAAAATATTAAAAAGCGGATTACCTCCCATTTTGGAGGAAGCAAAACTGAGGTGGCAAAACAAGCTTTCCAGCAGGAAATTCATCACATCGACTACCTTGAAACAGGTAATGAACTGGTGGCTTTATTGCACGAGTCATACGAAATAAGAAAAAATTGGCCACGTTTTAACAGGGCGCAAAAAAATAATAATCCGGGTTACTGCATTTTTATCTATGAAGATAGGTCGGGCTACCAGCGCATGCAGATTGGCAGAAAGCAGGCAGGAATGAAAACCCTCATCAGGTTTACAAACCACGCTGCAACATTTCAATTTTTAACTATGCATAGCAAGAAATTAGCCATTTGCCCTAAATTAGCGGGGTATCAAAGCAGTACAAATGCCTGCTTCGATCACCAATTAGGACTTTGTAAAGGTGCTTGCATCAAGAAAGAAACCAAAGAGAAGCACAACCTGAAAATAGCACAGTTTATTAAAGCTTGTGATGATGAAAAAAGGGACTACATTTTATTAGGTACCGGCAGGACGCCAGATGAGCATTCAGTTGTAATGGTTGAAAATGGACTTTATACCGGTTATGGCTTTTTTGATAATTCCTCGGACTTACACAACTGGAACGATTTGAAAAATATCATTCAAAGATTCCCTGATAACCCGGAAGTTTATAGAATTTTAGGGAGTGAATCGGCTACTAAAAGCTGTAGAAAGATAAAAAAAGCAGATTTAATAAAGAGAAGGGTTCAGCAGTAAGCGAGCAAACTATATTTTCTTCATTTTAAATCGTTTTTTCAACTCATCAATCTGCTCTTTAAAGTGTTTATCCACATGCATAATGTCATTCACCGATTGCACTGCGTGAATTACCGTTGAATGATCGCGCCCACCAAAATGGTACCCAATTGACTTCAGGGAGTGGTTTGTATGCTCTTTACAGAAAAACATAGAAACCTGTCGTGCAATAACAATTTCTTTCTTACGTGTTTTCGCCTTTAAATCATCAATAGACACTGCGAAATATTCAGCTATAGTTTTCTGAATAAAGTCAATGCCCACTTCCGACTCAATATCTTTTACAATATTTTTTAGTGTTTGCTTAGCAAGCTCGAGGTTAATTTCTTTTCTATTGAGTGAAGCATGAGCTATTAACGAGATCAAAACTCCTTCCAGCTCTCTCACATTGGTATCAACACTGTATGCAAGGTATTCAATTACATCTTCAGGTATGTCAATCCCATCACTAACCATCTTGTTTTGAATAATGGCAATACGTGTTTCCAAATCAGGCTGCTGTAGATCTGCCGTTAACCCCCACTTAAAGCGGGAAAGTAACCTGTCTTCCAAACCTTTTAAATCACGCGGAGGCCTATCAGTCGTCATAATAATCTGCTTGCCGTTCTGATGTAAATGGTTGAAAATATGGAAGAATATTTCCTGCGTACGCTCTTTACCACCCAAAAATTGCACATCATCAATAATTAATGCATCAATATGCAGGTAGTAATTAGAGAAATCTTGAATCTTATTATTCTTGATCGCATCAAGAAATTGATTGGTAAATTTTTCTGAAGAAACATACAGCACAAACTTACCTTCCAGCGTCTGCTTAATTTCATTACCGATGGCTTGTACCAAATGCGTTTTTCCTAAACCCACAGGACCATAAATCATAAGTGGGTTAAATGAGGTTAGTCCGGGTTTTTTCGCTACGGCATATCCCGCAGAACGCGCCAGACGGTTGCAGTCGCCTTCAATAAAAGTATCAAAAGTATAATTGGCATTAAGCTGAGAGCTCTGCTGGCTCAAATCGATACCATTTAGTGTAAAAGGATTTGAAAAATTTTCGGCAGCCTTGGGCTCTCTGGGTTTGTTAGTTTTATTATTATTTGGCAAATTGATGGTGAAAGGCTTATAACGCTCATTTCCCCTATCCATAATAACTGAATACTCCAGACGAGCATCCGTTCCCAACTCCTGATGAATGACTTTACGAAGGATATGCACATAATGCTCTTCCAGCCATTCATAAAAAAACTGGCTGGGAACCTGTATGGTCAGTACGTTATTCTCCAACTTCATAGGTTCAATAGGCGAAAACCAAGTACTATAACTCTGTTCTCCTACATTCTCACGAATGATTCGCAGACAATTATCCCATACTGATTTACAGTCTTTAACCATTTACCTTGTTAAGCTTTCTTGGAATGTACTCTTGCTTCCCTTTTTTATTCTTGGGAGAACAAAAATGATAAAAAAATAGAGAACAAAAAAATACTAATTTACTTGACAAATGGATAAAAGGATTTAGGCCTACTAATGCTGATCTTTTCAGCTTAATTTCTTTAAAAAATTATATTTATTCAATTAACTATTTACAAATCAAACACTTAATAAGCCATATTAACGGTTTAATTTCGATGCTTTAAGGTCAATTTTATTAAAACACTTTTTTGATGCAATCCAAAATGGCTAACTTTAACAAAAATAAAATATTTTATGAATCAGGATAATCTATTTGAAAATTTTGACGCTTCATCAGCCGAGGAGTGGAATGATTTGATTATGAAAGATCTGAAAGGTGCTTCCTTTGAGACATTGATTACCAATACACCCGAAGGAATTCCCATACAGCCTTTTTATCATGGCCACCGGAAGACTGATGAAGCCGGAGAAACTAGAAATATTTCAAATCCACTACAAGTAGCAAATGCAGCATTGCCTGCCAGAAATTGGACAAACAATTATTTAATAGTTGTGAATGATGAGAAAGCTGCTAACAAAGAGGCTTTACATGCGCTTAATACTGGGGCAGACGGCATTATTTTTAAGTGTTTTCAAATTCCTGATTTCGTAGTACTTCTAAAAGATATTTCAGCCGAGTTTTGTGCTATTTCTTTTATATATAAGGAAGCAGACGATCTCGTTGATCACTACTTGAATTACCTAGAAAATATAAAATGTCCGCTTCATGCTATTAACGGGTACTTTTTAAATGATGTGTTGGAACTAAGAGATGCCGGCATAAGACCCTTGAACCAGAAAGATTTTAAAACCCTTGCAGAACAAATCAAATCAAATAAAGCAGTCGGATTTAAATATCTCAATATAAGCGCCAGCCTCTTCCACAATTCAGGAGCAAATATTATTCATGAACTTTCTTTTACCCTTTCCAAATGTGTAGAATGCCTGGATAAATTAACTGAAGAAGGACTATCTATTGAAGCTATAAAAAAGCAACTGGTTTTTACTTTTGCTTTCGGCAGAAATTTCTTCTTTGAAATAGCCAAAGTAAAAGCTTTTAAACTTCAGCTTACAAAAGTTTTTAAAGCTTATGGACATGATTTAGCCCCGGATGAAATTACTATACATGCGGAAACCAGTGCAAGGACAAAATCCGCTCTTGATTTTCACGTAAACTTATTGCGCAACACTACGTGAAAGCATATCCGCTATACTTGCAGGCTGCCAGTCATTATATGTTGCTCCGCATGACGAGGTAAATAAAAACCGGAAGGATACCTTCAAACGTACAGCGATCAATATATCCAACATACTCAAAGAAGAAGCGCACCTGGATAAAACGGTGGATCCTACCTTGGGTAGCTATTACTTGGAGTCGCTTATAGCAGCTATTGAGGAGAAAAGTTGGGACGATTTTTTGGCGTTAGAACAGCAAGGAAGCTACAGCGAATTATTTGACCGTGGCATCGTAAAATCTATTATTGAGCAAGATGAGAAGCTGGGCTCAGATGCAGCCTTGAGCAGAAATGAAATTCATATTGGTGCTAACACTTTTCAAAATATTGGCGAACCACTCACTTTAGAGACTGCCAGTACCGAAAGCAGTATTTATTTAGCACCTATAAGAGCCTGCTGGAAAATAGAACAAATACGAAAGCGCACGGAAGATTTTGTGAATAAGCATGGACAGGATAGCCGACCAACGGCCAGTATTGTACTATTTGGCACTGACCCAATAGCAAAGGCAAAAGCTGATTTCACCTACAGTTTTTTAGGCATTGCCGGTATAAAAATAGTAGAGGAAATTATTCTGCAAGAAATTTCTGAATTGGAAAAGCTCAAGGATCAGCTGAACTCGCAGCTGATTGTATATTGTTATCAGGAAGTACCGGCTTTAGAGCCAAAGCATTTCCGTCATCAAACTGCAAAAGTTCTTATTGCCGGAAAAGAAGCCAGAGAGCCGGAATGGAAACAAAACGGCTTGTATGCTTGCATTAACAGGCATACGGACACTTTTAGTCTCCTCCATAATTTATTGAACGATTTAAACATTAGTGTATAGATGAGGCCCGACTTCAGCAAAATTACCACAGCACAAATTAAAGAAACACCTACTAATGCGAAACGTACAGCTTGGGAAACACCTGAGGGCATAACGGTACCTGCCACCTTTGCTATTGATGATTTAGAAGGTATGAATCACCTAAATTTTATTGCCGGAAAAGCACCTTACTTACGTGGGCCGTATAGCACCATGTATGTTAAAAAGCCATGGACTATCAGGCAATATGCAGGATTTTCCACTGCGGAAGAATCGAACGCTTTTTACAGAAGAAATTTAGCTGCCGGGCAGAAAGGCTTATCCGTTGCATTTGATTTGGCCACTCACCGCGGTTACGATTCAGACCACCCAAGGGTAGAAGGAGATGTAGGGAAAGCAGGTGTAGCTATTGATAGCATATTGGATATGAAGCTACTATTTGATAGCATTCCGCTTGACCAAATGTCGGTTTCCATGACAATGAATGGTGCGGTAATTCCCATCATGGCGTTTTACATTGTGGCAGCGGAAGAGCAAGGCGTTAAACCCGAGCAGCTTTCAGGAACCATACAAAACGATATTTTAAAGGAGTTTATGGTGCGTAATACCTACATATATCCGCCTGAACCATCCATGAAAATTATTTCTGATATTTTTGAGTATAGCAGTAAAAACATGCCAAAATTTAATTCCATAAGCATAAGTGGTTACCACATGCATGAGGCCGGAGCTACGGCAGATATTGAGCTGGCCTATACCTTGGCAGATGGTTTGGAGTATATTAGGGCAGGGTTAAAATCAGGCTTAAAGATTGATGAATTCGCTCCACGCCTATCGTTCTTTTGGGCAGTTGGTATGAACCACTTTATGGAAATAGCCAAAATGAGAGCCGGGCGTTTGCTTTGGGCTAAAATTGTAAAGCAGTTTGAACCAAAAAGTGCTAAATCACTGGCTTTGAGAACACATAGCCAGACATCGGGCTACAGCCTTACAGCGCAAGACCCTTACAATAATGTGAGCCGCACTTGTGTAGAAGCCATGGCTGCCGCACTGGGGCATACACAGTCGTTACACACCAATGCGCTTGATGAAGCCATTGCGCTACCAACCGATTTCTCGGCACGTATTGCTAGAAACACGCAGTTGTTTTTGCAACACGAAACCGGCATCACCAAAACGGTTGATCCTTGGGGGGGCTCCTATTATGTGGAATACCTCACCGATCAGCTTGTAGAAAAAGCTTGGAATTTAATTGAAGAAGTAGAGGAATTAGGAGGCATGGCCAAGGCGATAGAAACCGGATTGCCCAAAATGCGGATTGAAGAGGCGTCAGCCAAAAAACAAGCCAGAATTGACTCCAATAGAGATATAATTGTAGGTGTTAACAGGTACCAAACGGATGAGGAAAGCGATATTGAATTGATGGAGGTGGATAATACAGCTGTACTCCAAGCTCAAATTAAAAGTATTAAAAAGCTCAAAAGCGAGCGTAATACTGAGCGGGTTGAGCTTACACTACAAAATTTAGCCACAGCAGCCAAAACAGACGAGGGTAATTTATTGGCTTTAGCCATTGAAGCAGCCAGAGAAAGAGCTACATTAGGAGAGATTTCAGATGCTATGGAAAAATCTTTTGGAAGACATAAAGCTACAATACGTTCCATTTCAGGCGTATATTCCGGTGAGGCTGGCAGCTCCGATGAGTTTAAAAAAGCCCGGCAACTAGCCAACACCTTTGCCGAACTTGATGGACGCAGACCACGCATTCTCATTGCCAAAATGGGACAAGACGGGCATGACAGAGGAGCCAAAGTGATAGCCACAAGTTTTGCCGATTTAGGTTTTGATGTGGACATTGGCCCGCTCTTTCAAACACCGGAAGAAGTAGCCATGCAGGCGGCTGAGAATGATGTGCACATGGTAGGTGCTTCCAGCTCTGGCAGCCGGTCATAAAACACTTATCCCCAAACTAATTAAAGAATTAAAGAAAATAGGCAGAGGAGATATAATGGTCATTGCCGGTGGGGTAATTCCTCCTAAAGACTATGATTTTCTTTATAACGAAGGTGTGAGTGCCGTATTTGGGCCGGGTACGAACATTGCCAAAGCTGCAAGTGAAATACTTGATAAGCTGATGGAAGATGAGGAATAAATATGGCTGCCGGGATGACAATAATTGATTTAAGCCAACCGATTTTTACAAATATGCCTGTTTATAAAGGTCATCCTGAAGTGAACGTGAGTCCGGTGATCTTTCATAAAGAACCTTTTCACGGGCAACAAATAGCTAGCGTGAATGCCTTAGCCATGGGCGAGCATAGCGGCACCCACGTGGATGCGCTCAGCCATATGATGCCTGAAAATGCTGCTTTAACAGTAGATAAAATGCCGCTGGATACGTTTTATCACACAAGGCATTTGTCTGGATTTCTCCCATAAAAATTTATCAGAGGAAATTACCGATATGGACATTGAAGAGCAATTACATCAACAAGGGCTCGCAATTACAGCTCATGATACAGTGCTTTTTTATACCAACCATTACAGAAAGCACTTCAACACAGAAAATTGGTCTTTAGGGCCTGCGTTAGCCGTTTCCGGCACTAAATATTTGGGTAGTAAAAAGGTAGCTGCATTTGGGGTTGAAACCCGATCGGCAGGGGTAGCCGGTAAATCCAATAAGGAGGTGCATCAAATTTGTGGGGAAATGGGCTTTACTCATTACGAAAATCTCATAAATCTTCATAAATTGGTTTGTGAAAAAAAGTTTCAGTTTATTGGCTTACCATTAAATATAATAGGCGGAACGGCCTCTCCTGTAAGAGAAATTGCTGTTTTGTATCGCTAATTTTATCACTAAATAACAACACACTTAAACAAGAGGCACGTGCTGCTGTTTAACTATTATAAAATTAATAAAATGAATACAATCAAATACTTATTCGGAATTACTTTGCTATCAGTTATCGCGTGTTCATCGTCTAAGCAAGATGAGCCGGACGACCAGCTTACCTCGGCAGAAATTATTAAAATGGAGGCAGATTCAGCTGCTGAAAACCCGCAGTATAGCGGTGATGAGCGCCTTGCCTCAATTAATCTGCCAAAGGGTTTTCATATTTCTGTTTTCGGTGAAGTGGACAATGCGCGTTCTATGGATTTATCGCCCAACGGCACACTCTTCGTGGGTAACAGAAAAGGTGATAAGGTTTATGCGCTTAGAGATACCAATAATGATGGCATTGCAGAAGAAAAATACATTATTGCCGAAGGACTGGATACACCTAATGGCGTAGCATTTAAAGACGGAGACTTATATGTGGCCGAAATCAGTCGTATTTTGAAATTTGCTAACATCGAAAACCAGTTAAGCAATCCACCTGCCTATGAGGTAGTGTACGATAAGTACCCAACAGATACGCACCATGGTTGGAAGTACATAGCCTTCGGCCCGGATGGTAAATTATATGTACCTGTCGGTGCGCCATGCAACATTTGCAACAACCCGGATAAGCCTATTTACGCCAGCATAACACGCATGAATGCTGATGGTACGAATATGGAAATATATGCTGAAGGCATAAGAAATACGGTAGGTTTTACCTGGCATCCGGAAACTAAGGAATTGTACTTTACAGATAACGGACGAGACATGATGGGTGATGACATCCCTCCTTGTGAGTTAAATATTGCTTCGGCTAAAGGTCAACACTTCGGCTATCCTTTTTGCCATGGTGGTACTATACCGGATCCTGAATTTGGTGATAAAAGAAACTGTGAAGAGTTTAAAAAACCGTATAAAAACTTAGGGCCTCATGTTGCCCCGCTCGGTGTAAAATTCTATACCGCCTCAACCTTCCCTGCGGAATATAGAAATCAGATATTTATTGCTGAGCACGGAAGCTGGAACAGGTCTAAGAAGATTGGGTATAGAATACAGATGGTATCGAACAACAATAGTGGGGAACCTAGCTACGATACCTTCATTGATGGCTGGTTAAATGACTCAGAGCAGGAAGCTTGGGGCCGCCCCGTTGATATTATCATTGCCGATGATGGCGCCATGCTGATAAGTGATGACAAAGCAGGTTTGGTTTATCGTGTAACTTATGAGGGTTAAGCATAAAAAGTGATAGTTGACTAAAATTGAATGGTTTACAACCATTAGCAGCATAGTCTTGTCGTATTAATTATAATCAAAAATAATGACATGACAATTTCTAAAGTGGTCCAAATAGCATTGTTGGTTTTTATAGTGTCTCTTTATTCTTGTACTGAAGATGATGGGGCAGAAAATAATAAGCTGCCATTACACGGTGACTGGAATTTAGTTAATGTTTCATGTTATTGCGCCCCTTCCGATTTGGAAAAAGGTGAGCATATATGGGACTTTGACCTTTTGAAAAATGAAGTAGTAGTACAAAACAAGGTTGCAAAAGACCTACAGATTTTGCCCACTGGCACTTATCAATTCGAATTAACAGATTCTACCATAACCATAAAAAATGTGGCTTATGATTATTACTTCGAAAATAAAAAATTGATCTTAGCGGACAGACCTGAATCAGACGGCCCCTTGATGGAATTTGTTAGATAAGTACCTTATACTTTCTATAGCACATCACATTTCTACTTTTTAAAATCAGGTATGAAACAAAATTATGTTGGCATAATAAGAAGTCGGGGATTGAAAATTTAAGATGCAGGTCTGACATTTATAACGTGCCGACATTATTGATTAATATCAGGTACTCAGCTTTATTAACCACGGCCAAATGCGCTTGACTAATGTCGGTACCTCGAAAGAGGTCAGACATGGAATTGGCTTATAATATAAAATGGGATGACAGTGTTCATTGACAAAGAGTAAGAACAGGTCTGACGTTTGCAACGTACCGACCTTATTGCTTAATAATAGCTACTCAGCTTTCTTAAACACGGCTTATTGCATATAGCTAATGTCGGTACCTCGAAGAGGTCAGACATGGGATTGGCTTATAATATAAGATACGTCTCGTCCTGAAATAGGTTTGCACAATTTAAATGTAAAACAGATGAAAAAAGTCTAGACATTAATGAAACGTACCGAGGCAATAATTGCTTAATATTTGATGGGTGGCTTAAGCTACAGACTTTAGGAGCCAAATATCAGATAGATTTTAGGACCCTTCCGGCTGGGTAATGCGATACCAGGGAAGGTCAAGAAAAAGATAAAGCAACGAAAGTTGAGGCAAGGATACTTGAGTTTGGAAAATTACCTACTGATTTCAGTGCTAGTGGCAAAGGAGCTTCGAAGCAGGTTACAGAATAAGTTGCCATAGTATTATTGACATAGCCGGTGAGCAGCTTAAAACCGAGATCAGAAAAGAGCATGGCACCAAGCAGTAGAAAAGGTTGCACAAGGCTGCCATCCCGTGTATCGGAGCTTTCGGACTGCTTGGTTACAGTAGGCATTCCTCTAATTGCCTCAAAACTCTTCCTTGTAAAGCCTTTCAAATCGGACTTAATTTTTAAGTGTATTGCGGAACGTTTTCACCGAAGCGTATAGGTACGCGCAAATTTTTGGTGAATTGTTCTTCTTTAGGGGTCACCAGTTCAATAATCGATGGTATTTGCCTTTGGTCGAGCGCTATTGTCAACAACGCATGGATAATGCTTCGTAACATTTATCCACACCGGTTCAAAAAATACCCCCATCTTGTTAGGGATTCTATACCTAACCAATCAACGATGTGTTTAAAATTCCAGCTACTAGCTGCCCAGTGGCTTGATGCCAACAGTAGCCGTTGCAACATGAATACAATCATCAAAACTTGTCGGCTCCTACCTCCAGGACTTGCTTCCACAACGTATTTCACTTTGCAAACGCATCAGTCAAACCTCATCCGTAACTTTCGGCTTTTTCTAAGTACTCCTTTGGTAAGTCTTTAAAGTAATTCCTGACCTTTTTTGGGGCTCTTACTAATTCTGCCTCAATCAATTTAGAATATATGCAGATAACTTTCCCAAGCTTTATTCGCTCGAATAGTTGCAACGTAAACTCATCAAATTCTTTGTCAAATACACCACCAAAAACTGAAGTATCAAGATAAAAGCGTTGTTTCATGGGTATAGTCGTTTTCATTTGTCTTATCAAATTCGAATTGGTTTATTCATCCTCGCCAAATTAATAAAAGCGGGAAAGAGAAATTAAAAATGCCAAAATAATATACATTTCATATAAGAACAGGTCTGACGTTTGCAATGTACCGACCTTATTGCTTAATAATGGGTAATCAGTTTTCTCAAACACGACTTTATACACTTACCTAATGTCAGTACCTCGAAGAGGTCAGGCATGGGATTGGCTTAGGAGATAAGATGGGAGAACCAGGCTCATTAACAAATAAGAACAGGTCTGACGTTTGCAACGTACCGACCTTAATGCTTAAAACAATGCTTAATCTACATACTCAATATATCAATAATACCATTAGGTATTTCAAAACCACAAAAGAAAATACCTACACCAAAAACCTTATTCTGAATACTCGTATTTTTGAGTGCAAGTGGCAAAGAACATACATTCACAAAAGCGTAGCATACTGCAAATGAGACAAGCAATACAATCATTACCACCTTATTATCAATCATGAATACACCAGCCAAGGCCACAGCTGCCAATGTAAAAAATAGCAATAATTGATTGCTCAAGTTTTTACCTGCAACAAATTTACTTGCCGGAACTGAGAAAATAGCGGTTATAACTAATAACAGTGAAACCAGCCATTTGCCTTCTAACCCAATAGTATCAGTCAATATATTTAAATGTGTAGGGAATATTTCTATTACTATACCTGAAAGCAGGCCAATGGCAGCACCCACCACTAACACCATAGCTAATTTAGAGTTAGGCTTCTTCTCATCAGGGCGTTTTTCCTCAGTGCCTTTAAAGGTACTTAGCGAATATCTGTTAAGGAAATACCCTGAAAGCGATACTATAATTCCACCTACGGCAAAGGTCAAAGCACCACCCAAATAATCAATGATATCCACAATAACGGGTTCCAAGGAGTACAGCAAATCTGAGGTAATGGTAAGAGCAGCCACAGTAATTGGTAACTGCTTAGTTGGTGAAAACAGCTCAACCATAGATATGGCCGGACTGGTGAATAAGCTCATGGCAAACAGCCACAGCACTACTAAAATGGGCAGCGCATAAAAAACAAAAATTTTCGGTGGGTTTATTAGCAATGTAAATGCAACCGTCATAAATATCATGGCAGCAAAACTTACACCCAAAGTAATAATGCGTAGTCTGTTACCTAATCGGTCTCTAAATCTATCACCTATCCAGCCGGCAATAGGTGGTGTTAATACTAATATAATGGCCTGAGCCCATACCAGTAAGGCAGTGTATTTTGTTAATTCAAATGTTTCTAACAATGCCGGCTGGTACCTGTGGTAGGCAATCCATCCAATAATTACAGAAGCATAAAGTGCTATTAAGCTTGTCATTTGCTTCCATTTAATATTTTCACTACTTGTATTCGTCTCCATAAAAAAGTCTTTATCTGTTACAAAGTTACGTACTTAATGCGTACCTAGATTGCACTGATAAAGACTTTTAGTCGAATATAACGTTAAATTAGTCGAATGAAACCTTCATTCGCGTTGCTACATCATAGGTATTGTTTCCACGTTCCATATCTGCCGTCTGTCTCTTCTGGTCTATTATTACCTCAGAAATTTTCTTTCCTCCTGCATTTACTTTAAAGGTGTAAGACTCATTTACCCAAGGCCAATCTGCCAAAACCGTAACTTTTTCGTTCTCAAAGGTCTTTTCTCCTCTCATAATTCTTAAGGGTATATAGTAAATTTCCGATGAGCCATCTTCAAAAAGCACTGTCGCTTCAACCGGCATAGGCATCTGTCCCACTTTTTTCAGTGTTATAAAACTGCCTACCTCATCCGGTAGAATTGACTCGACACTGTAATCTAACGTCTTAATCGAATTTACCCAGTATTCAATATACCAATCAAGCTCTAAGCCGGCCTGTTTTTCCATTACCCTGATAAAATCATTGGGGTTAGGATGTTTGAACTTCCATGTATCGAAGTACCTGCGCATGCCTTTATAAAAGGTTTCTTCACCAACGATGTAGCGCAGCTGTATTAAAAACACCGCCCCTTTCGAATAGGCAGCTCTTCCATAAGCAAAATTAGTATTGTAATGGTCGGCATGGGTAGACATAGGCTCTTCATATTGACTTTTAGCTAATGACAAGTACCCTCTCATATTTCCTTGCTGGGGATCATCCTGTCCTTCTCCCATGATTTCGTTCATGGTTTCTGAGGAAGCAAATGAAGTAAATCCCTCGTCCATCCACTCATATAATGACTCATTTGTGGCCAGCACACCTTGATACCAGCTATGGAAAAGCTCATGAACAGTAACGCCCACTAAGCTTGGCAGACTGCGCTCACCTGTAATCAGCGTTGACATAGGGTACTCCATACCCCCGTCACCACCTTGAATTACACTAAATTGTTTGTACGGATAACGTCCAAAAGTTTTATTGGCGTATTCAAAGGCTTTGATGGTGTACTCGGGAAGCTGCTCCCAATTTTCACTAGTTTCTGCTCCGGGCTGATATAAAAAATGTAGCGTTGGGCCATTTGGCACTTCGGCTTTTACATGCTTATAATCAGGATCGGCAGCCCACATGAAATCAATTACTTGTGGTGCTTTAAAATGCCAGGTGATTTTACCTTTTTTAGGCTTCATTGTTTTTTGGTTAACGTCCTGATAGCCATGGCCTACATCTGCAGGATTTTGAACGTAACCAGTTCCACCAAGCACATAATTTTCATCGATAGTTATTTTCACATCAAAATCTCCCCATATACCGTGAAATTCCCTGCCAATATAAGGGTTGGAATGCCAGCCTTGATAATCATACTCAGCCATTTTAGGGTACCATTGCGACATGGAATATTCTATGCCCTCTTCATTATCTCTACCTGTTCTGCGTATTTGTAGCGGAACTTGTGCCTCAAACTCCATATTAAAAGTAGCTGTTGAATTAGGCATAATAGGTTTGTCAAGGCTTACTTCTAGCACAGTACCAACAGTTTCAAACTGTATGCTTTTACCATTATGCTTTAACGACTTAACTTTTTGATAACCAATTTCATCGGCTTTTAATGCATTTATTCGGCTGCCCACTCTCCTATCCGGATCCATGATCGTACGGCTTCTTACGTCCATCATACTATTAGGCTGAAAGGCATTAAAATAAAGATGGTAAAAAACTTTGTTCAGCGTATCGGGCGAATTATTGGTGTATTTTATCTTTTGGACACCGGTAAACTGATTGGTTTCAACATTCATGTCTATTTCCATTTCGTACTGTATAGCTTGTTGCCATCTTTCCTGTTGTGCGAAAGTAGTAGAGGCTATTAGTACGCAGACTGTCAAAATCAAGAGTTGTTTTACTTTAATCATTGAGTTTTTGTTTGATTCAAATCACTAAAATCGGTAAATATTCTTAGGATGCCAAAAGTATTATATGAGCGTCACATTTTGCATGTAGTCGGATGTAAAGCGGCTGTTTATATAAGTACAAATTATTTTGGCTACAAAGCTGATTATATTGACAGTAGAAAGGTTCAAGCATGAATTTTAAAAATAAAAGCAATAACCAAAACTTATTAAGCTAACTTACGAGTAAAGACTAAAAATAGCTTGTTAACGAATTAACAGCAACTACAATATTCTTTCATCATAACTCTAAAAATATGGACTTTAGCAACCTCAAAGCAATATTTGTTAATTGTACCTTAAAAAAATCGCCACAGAAAAGCCACACTGGCGAGCTCTTTAAGCTCACAAAAACCATAATGGAAAAAGAGCAAGTAAGTGTGGAGGAGATAAGATTTATTGACCATGAAATAGCCACTGGAATTTATCCTGACATGACCGAAAACGGATGGGAAAAAGACGAGTGGCCACAACTTTTTAAAAAAATTATTGCTGCTGATATACTTATAGTTGGCACGCCCATTTGGCTAGGTGAGAAATCTAGTGAGGCACAGAAACTGATTGAAAGATTGTATGCCATGAGCGCCAAAACCAATGATAAAGGTCAGTATATCTACTATGGGAAAGTGGGTGGATGTATAATTACCGGTAACGAAGATGGCGTTAAGCACTGTGCAATGGGCATACTTTACGCGCTCCAACATGTTGGATATTCCATACCACCACAAGCCGATAGTGGCTGGATTGGTGAGGTTGGCCCGGGCCCGAGTTATGGTGATACTGAATGGAAAGATGAGAAACTGGACAAACCGGTAGGTTTTGATTCAGACTTTACAAATAAGAATACCACCTTCATGACCTACAATATGCTCCACTTAGCCGCCATGCTCAAAAAACAAGGAGGCTATCCATCCTATGGAAATTCTGCTGAAGACTGGCAGGATGGCAAACGCTGGAATTTCGAAAACCCCGAATACAGATAGTTTCAAAACGGCCTTTTCATACTACTAAAACTGTCATAAAGTTTGATATTTCTTCAAATATTATCCATGAAAAACGAAAGTGGCAGTTTCGTTTTTCATGGTAAAATTATAGAATATTCTCAATAAATTCTTTCAAATTTAAGGCTTTAATATCTTTAGCTATCTGAAATCCTTCTGCTATTCTGCAAATTATAAATCCTTCTTTTGCTTTGGTATCTTTCATACTGATACCAAATCCTTTGGTAATACTTGGCTTGGAGGTATTTTTAATCTCAATAGCATATTCAACTATACCACCTTTAATCAACAACAAATCACATTCAGCACCTTGGTGGGTTCTGTAATAGTAGTATTGGTATTTTTTACCTGCAATATTCACAATTTGTTCTATCACAAAGCTTTCCCAAGAGGCACCAACAATAAGCTGAGTGTTTAATTCTTTAAAGTTTTCAATAGCTAGTAGTGCATGTAATAGTCCACTGTCTCTGATATATATTTTAGGCGATTTAACTAATCGCTTTTTTATATTGATATAATAGGGTTGAATAACTCTCAGTAAAAAAGCACCTTCCAAAAAGCGTACAAACTTATTAACCGTAGGCCTTGTAATGCCTAATGAACGAGCAAAGTTGTCTGCATTCCAAATACCGCCCTGCGCATTGGCCAGCATCAATAAAAACCGCTCTACCAAGTTTATAATCGGTGTCCAAGCCCAAAAGAGCCAAATCCCGTTCCAAGTAAGTCTGAATAAAATTTGATCGCCAAATTAAGCTGGCTTTATCAGACTTAGCCAGATACGAAAGTGGGAACCCACCTCTAAGCCACAACCTTTCTTGATTTTCCACCTCTTTTAGGTGAAAAGGGGTTAATTCAATATACCCAATTCTGCCGGCTAAAGAATCTGAACTTCTACGTATTAATTCCGGGGAGGCAGAACCCAGGAGAATAAACTTTCCATTTCTCCTGTCTTCATCAATTACGCTTCTTAATTCTTGAAAAATTTCTGGCATCATTTGCACCTCATCCAAAATAATCAATTTATCGTGATGAGGCTCAAAGAATAATTCTACATCATTAAGCTTTGCTCGGTCAGAAGCTTTCTCCAAGTCCAAATGAATTTTATCAGTTGAAGCAGATAAATTTTTCACCATGGTTGTTTTTCCTACTTGCCTTGGTCCTAAAATGCCAACAGCAGGGAAAATATCCATATATTCAACTAATTGCGATAGTAGAGTTCTTTCTTTTACCATGAAAAACGATAGTAAGCGTTACGATCTTCATGGTAAATATAGTAATATTATTTTCATTTTGTTACTATTCATCCATGAAAAACGAAAGTAAGAGTATCGTTTTTCATGGTAAAACATAGATTGATCCCTGTCAACATATTACCCCTTGGTCTGTGGCACACGACCAATTTCACCCTATTTTAAACCCTCAGTAAAATCATTTTACAAAATGCAAATTAAAAACTTGCGAATGTGAATCCACCTGTAATAGCAATCTCACAAATACTAGTCATAGACTGTGAGCCACAGGCCAGAGGGATAGCAGGGAAAATATCCATGTATTCAACTAATTACGATAGTATTGTTCTTTCTTTTACCATGAAAAACGATAATAAGTGTTACGATCTTCATGGTAAATATAGTAGTATCATTCTCGTTTTTTTATTATTTATCCATGAAAAACGAAAGTAGTAGTATCGTTTTTCATGGTAAATGTAATTTTTGTCTTTCAAGATATTACCCCTTGGTCTGTGGCATAAAGACCAATTTCACCCTATTCTAAACCCTCAGTAAAATTATTTTACAAAATGCAAATTTAAAACTTGCGAATGTGAATCCACCTGTGATAGCAATCTTACAAATACTAGTCATGGCCTGTGAGCCACAGGCCACGGGGAATGGCTGAAATATAACGCCATGATAATAGCCAAGTTAAAATCAAAGCAATTTTACTACTAGAAATTTTAGGCCTCTTTGATAATGGCACTGTTCGTATACGGTAGGTATGGCAACTGATCTTTTATAACTTAAGCCGTTGAATTCTTACCGCTCATCGCACGATTAGACCACTAATCTTTTATATGAATGGTAAATACAAATTTGTAAATAAATATTACTTTAGGCGTTACAATTTGATCTTTACATACATCTATACAAGTGAACACTAAACCTAAAAACGCATGAGCAAACTAACCATCAACCAACTTTCAAAAACCTATCCCAACGGAGTAAAAGCACTTCACAACGTTAATATAGAAATTGATAATGGCATGTTTGGCCTGCTAGGACCAAATGGGGCAGGAAAATCTTCCCTCATGAGAACTCTGGCCACTTTGCAGGAAGCCGATAGCGGCAGTGCTTTTTTAGACGATATTGACATACTCAACCAGCCGGACGAACTAAGAAAAGTACTTGGATATTTGCCACAGGAGTTTGGCGTTTATCCAAGAATTACCGCTGAACAATTGCTGGATCACATGGCAATATTGAAAGGTATTTCTAAAAAGTCGGAGCGTAAGGAGATGGTGAAATACCTGTTAGACAAGGTTAATCTCTACGATAAAAGAAAAAAGGCGATAAAAGGATTTTCCGGTGGTATGAAACAAAGGGTAGGTATTGCCCAAGCACTTATTGGCAACCCCAAGCTCATTATAGTTGATGAACCTACTGCAGGCCTGGACCCAAGCGAAAGAAACCGATTTTATAATTTACTGGCCGATGTAGGCGAAAAAGTAGTAGTAATTCTTTCCACCCACATAGTGGATGATGTGCGCGAACTATGCACCAATATGGCCATCATGAACCTTGGTGAAATAGTTTTTCAGGGGGCACCGCAAACCGCTATCGATGATTTGGCCGGCAAAGTATATCAGAAAATTGTAACCCGTGAAGCACTTGATGAATACGCCAAAGAATACGCCATTATTTCCAATAAAATGGTGGGTGGCAAACCACTCATTCATGTGTACAGCGAAACTAATCCGGCAAACGGATTTGAATCGGTACGACCTAACTTAGAAGACGTATTCTTCTCCAAAATAAACACTTCTAACATTTTAGTATAAAACTATCCAACCATGTTTAAATACTTCTTCACCACAGAATTAAAATATACGCTTAAGCAGCCGATGGTTTATATCTTTACCGGCCTGCTAGGTTTGCTCGTCTTCTTTGCCGTAGTCAGCGATAACGTTTCTATTGGCGGCTCGGTAGGTAATGTTTATCGCAATGCACCGCACATTATTGCCGTTTATACGGGTATCATGACTATTTTTGGCTTAATTATAGCTGCGGCATTTTTTAACAATGCTGCCCTGCGCGACCATCAGAATTCATTTAATGAAATATTATTTAGCACACCTATTAAGAAATCCGGCTACTTTTTTGGTCGGTTTTTAGGTGCCCTTATTTTAGCAACCATACCAATGCTAGGTGTGTTTTTAGGAATGCTAATTGGTTCTACATTGGCTCCTATTTTTGGGTGGATAGAGGCCGAGCGTTTCGGGGCTTTCTATTTGTCATCGTTCGTTAATAATTACTTTCTCATCATACTGCCTAATATGTTTTTTGCGGGAGCAATCATTTTTGCTTTTGCCAATATTTGGAAAAGTACGGTTATCTCATTTGTAGGGGCACTTGCTGTTATTGTGGCGTACATTATTTCAGGCACATTAATGTCCGATATAGAAAATGAATCTATGGCTGCGCTTTTGGATACTTTTGGCATAAGAACTTACTCCTTCATTTCAAAGTATTATACACCTGTTGAAAAAAATACGCTGGGCCTACAGCTCACGCCCATTCTCCTATACAACCGTTTGATATGGTTTGGGGTCGGTTTAATTATTCTGTTAAGCTCCTATTTTAGCTTTAGTTTTAAGCAAAAAAATAAAAAAGTGAAGGCAGAAACAGACAAAGCATCTAGTAAAAGGGAGTCATTCGCACTACCTCAAGTGGCTATCAACTTCTCTTCAACAACTTCATGGAGCCAGTTTAAAAGCTTTTTTTACATCAATTTTCTGAGCATTATAAAAAGTACCACTTTTAAAATACTTATTATTTTTAGCCTGCTTATGCTGGTATCAAATCTAGTTGGTGGCTTTGAGTATTTCGGTTTGCAATCTTATCCTGTAACCTACAAAATGCTCGATATCATCTCAAACGTATCCGGTTTGTTCACCATTATTATAGTGGTATTTTTTAGTGGTGAGTTAATTTGGCGAGATAAGGACAATAACATTAATGAGGTGATTGATGCCACGCCACATCAGTCATTTATATCACTTATGGCTAAAGTAAGCAGTTTAGTTGCTATCACAGTAGTGCTATACGCATTTTTTGTATTAAGTGCTGTTATTTACCAACTCGGTTCCGGTTACACCAGATTAGAATTAGGCTTATACTTTAGTAATTTCTTCATTACCAATTTAGGCTATTTTATTGTTTACAGCATGATTATGGTGCTCATTCATGCCATGGTTAGTAATAAATACATTGGGTACTTTATCTCCATTATATTAATTTTTGCCCTGGACATATTACTAGTTATTGCCGATGTGCAAAGCAATATGATTTCATTTGGTGCTGTACCACGCATTGTTTATTCCGACATGAATGCCTTTGGACCGGCACTTGTTAGTAATATCTGGTTCAATTTGTATTGGATTTCATTCGCTTTAATATGCCTGTTTCTGGCTACTATGATGTGGAAGAGAGGTACCCAAGCTAGTTTTAAAGAAAAGCTACAGCTAATGAAAAAGGGA
Source organism: uncultured Cytophagales bacterium (assembly GCA_963832285.1). Classification (GTDB taxonomy): domain Bacteria; phylum Bacteroidota; class Bacteroidia; order Cytophagales; family Cyclobacteriaceae; genus Marivirga. Next base: position 602,737 of record CAWHTP010000008.1, on the reverse strand, counting down.
CTGCCCAAATCATTCAACATAAGTTTCATATTAGTACTAGCCATATGGTTTGGCCTCTCAGGTTTCGTTTTCTATAACTCTCAAGTGCTAAATAAATATGACACATCCGATGAACTTGAGCAGCTTTCAGTAGATTACGAAAAAACGTTCAAGAAGTATGAAAATATTGGCATGCCAAAAGTAGCAAGCATCAATTATTTCATAGATATCTTCCCTTATGAACGTGATGTAAAAGTGAAGGCTGAAGTAACAATGACCAATGCTACGGACCAGGCCATTGACTCACTACATTTTAGCTGCAATAAAGATTGGAGTACTGAAATTCTGATTGATGGTGCCAAGCTGGTTTTTGAGGATAAAACCTACGACTACCGCATATACAAATTAGCTACCGCACTACAACCGGGCGACAGCTTACAGGCCACTATCAAAACAAGCTACATCACTAAAGGCTTTGAGAATCAAGTAAGCAATACATCAATAGTAGAAAATGGAACTTTCTTAAATAACTTTCAGGTGTTACCAGCCTTAGGTTACAATTCAAATGTGGAAATTAGCGATAACAACACGCGAAAGAAATATGATTTGCCGGAAAAGGAAAGGATGCCAGCGTTGGAAGCAGACTGTGGCTCCGCCTGCGATAAAAACTACCTGACCAGTGGTCGTTCAGATTTCATTATGGTGGAAACCGTAATTTCTACAGCAGCTGACCAAATTGCCATAGCTCCCGGCTCTCTGTTAAAAGAGTGGGAAGAAGATGGCAGAAGCTATTTTCATTACAAAGTAGATAAGCCATCGCTTAATTTCTACTCATTTATTTCAGCAAGGTTTGAGGTAGCGCGTGAGAAATGGAATGATGTGGACATAGAAGTTTATTATGACAAAAAGCACGAGGTTAATATTCCTAAGATGCAGAAAGCCATCAAGCAATCGCTGGAATATTATACCGCTAATTTTGGCCCGTACTACCACAGGCAATGCCGCATTATAGAGTTCCCTCGGTATTCCACTTTTGCGCAAGCTTTTCCCGGCACCATGCCCTATTCGGAGTCTTTCGGTTTTGTTATAAATTTGGAAGATGAAAGCGAGAATAACGTTATTGATGCTGTAATAGCACACGAAATAGCGCATCAATATTGGGCACATCAAATAATAGGTGCTGAAATGCAAGGTAGCACCATGTTTAGTGAAGGTTTTTCTGAATACTCCTCCTTGATGACTATGAAGAGCCAAACTGACAACCCTATGAAAATGCGTGAGTTTAATAAATATAACCATAACAGGTACTTGAGGGGTAGAAGTAGTGAGCTGGAAAAAGAAATGCCTTTGTATAAAGTAGAAAACCAAGGATATATCCACTACGGAAAAGGAAGTGTAATATTATTTGCGTTGCAGGATTATATCGGAGAAAATAAAGTAAACAAAGCAATGCGCGCCTTTCTGGAGGAACATAAATATACCGGCCCGCCCTACCCTACTTCGTTGGATTTTCTGACCTACTTGGAACCGGAAGTGCCTGACTCATTAAAGTACCTAATTAAAGATTGGTTCAAAGAAATTACTTTATATGATAACCGCCTGAAGGAAGCCACTTATACAAAGTTGGCAAATGGACAGTATAAAGTGAAGTTCGAGATTGAAAGCCAAAAAATAAAGGCTGATAGTTTGGGTAACGAGACATTCGTGGATATTGATGATTGGATAGATATAGGGTTGTTTTCAGATGCTGAAGAAGAAAATTTAATGTGGCAGAAGCGTGTAAAAATTAATGAGGAAAACATGGAATTTACTGCCGTGGTAGATAGCATACCTGCCAAGGCCGGAATTGACCCGCGTCATCTGCTAATAGATCGGGTATTTAAGGATAATATAAAGAGCGTAAAAGAAGAATTGCTTGAGTAGAGGATAGTTCTGTAAGTGTGGCCTAGCTTCGGAATTTAAGCTGATAATTTTCTTCTCTATCATACACATAAATTTGCAGGTATGCATTTCAAAAAGAAATCTCAAGGTTTGCTGTTAGGCCTATTTTTAATCGGCACCAACTACCTGCTATGTCAGGATAGATTAAGCATTGAAGGCATAATAAGAGATAGCAATACCAAAGTACCTATCTTAGATGCGTATATATGTGCTAGCGAGAGTAAAAGAGGGACTATAAGTAATGAAAACGGAGAGTTTTCATTGTCTGGAATTTCATTAGTTAAAGATACTTTGATCATCAGCCATCTTAATTATCAAACATTCGTAAAAAAATGCAATGAATTTTCTGAGGATTCCCTAGCTATCAGTTTGGAACCAAAGAACATTGTACTTGATGAAGTTTTAGTAACTGCTGTAAATGCCAAAAAGCTAGCTCTTAAGGTACAGAATTTTTTAAAGAATACTCCGGTTGAATATGGCAGAGGATTCTACAGGCAAAAAAGCTTTAGGGATTCTTTACCAATGGAATGGATAGAGGCATTTTATAATGTAGCCTATTCAATTATTGGGATTGAAAAAATACGGATCGATCAAGCCCGATTTGCAAGAAAAAAATATGACACACTCAATCTATTTATTTCACATACGAATTTTTCTTATCTCACAGTAGGCAATGCTATTTATTCTTCCGTATCCAAGGACAAATCAAACATCGTTGGTAAACCATTCAGCGAAGACTTTATAAAAAACTATGATTTTTTCGTAAGCGCAAAATACCAGAATGACTCGAATATTTATTATGTCATTGACTTTAAATCTTTAGATTAAAATGAAAATCGTCCTTACTCATATGGGAATTTTATTTACAACTTAACTGAGAAGATATTAGTGCAATATACTGCGTACATTGATCATTCGTTAGGCTCAGATAAATTGCGAGGTTACACTGGATCAAAAGAAATTGCTATAGAAAGTCCTAAACATTGTTTCCAATTTCACTTTTCTGAGATTACTGGTTTAATTGAGCGGATTAATTGCGAGTACAACTATAAATTAGTTGTTAATGGGGCAACATTCCCATCTAAAGTGGTATCGAGCTTTATATTTTATGAGCAACTGAATAGAAAGCCAAAAAAATTAAGAGAGCCCGATTTAGTGTTAGAAAATGTATCTAATTTTGAAAAAGCCAAATACCGTCCCAAATTTTGGAGGGACAATTCTGTGATTAAACTAACGGCCGAAGAAGAAAGAATAATTCAAACTTTTGAGGAAGAAAATGCTTTTGGTACTTACTTTAAATATTGATAATGGCACGAAAGAAGATGCTTGTTTTCTCAATTCTACTATTTTTAGGATATCAATTAAAGGCTCAAGAATTGGTAAAACTTAAAACTTACCGTCCTTCTTTTTTTAAGTTTTCTTACAACTCTCTGTACTTTGATATTGGTCAACCTATGTTTATACATCAGAATAAAGCAGACCCAACGATAAATACGTTTACTTTCCATATGAATTTTTTAAATAATTATGTTTATAAAAGTTACAAGATGTCCGAATTTTATGTTTTCCATGGAATGAATACCACTCCTCACCCTATTACGAATCAGTATCCACTTCCGTCATATATAGAAAACCAAAGAATAGAGATTATTAAGAAAAGAAATAAATCGCTTTCCGATAATACTTAACCGCATCAGAGAAACTATAACACCCTGTTCATAAAAATAAATTGGAATTATCAAATAATTGTTGATTATTTAACATTTGTAATGCTACCTAACATTCTATAAATGGACAACAGCAATCATTCTCAAAGAGTAAATCCGGAACAATCAGGAACAACGAAAGAGGCTGTTAGCTATGTGGAAATGCTTGAAAGTTTACGGGAAGCCATCATTCAAGTTGAATATTTCAATCAGAATAAATATCAATTAAACTACCTCTCAAAATCGGCCAAAGCGCTTTTTAATATAAAAAGCGATGAAATTTGCAACGACCCTATAATATTATGGGATATGGTAGTGGATGATGATAAACCAGCACTATTAGCTTCTTTAAAAGAAGCTGTCAACAACAACCACATTTGGAAACATACATTCAGGATTTCAAGCGATAACAACGAGAACACCTGGTTACAAGGCAGCGGGACACCACTTGATAAAAGCGATTCTAAAGTGTGGAATATACTACTAACGGATATTACTACACTTAAAAATGAAGCTCTCGCACTACATAACAAACTAAATTTATTTCACCAGACCGAAAAAATAGCAACCATTGGTAGTTGGCAGTTTCATGCCACGTCCAACGAGCTTTACTGGTCCGATGGCCTATTTAAAATTTTCGGTTTACCGAATAGCGAAAATGTACCATCGGTATACGAACAAAGTAGATATATGACTGAAGCATCGCATCAGCGGATGATTGATCATAGTACTAATGCATTACAAGATGGTACTGCCTATTCCATTGAAGTAATTTTGACTAATAATAGTGGGAACAATCGATCATGTATAGTTAAGGGGCAAGCAGTTTACAATAAGAAAAATGCGATTACTGGCTTGATTGGTACATTTCAGGAAATATCAAACCAAACCGATACGACCCAACCACTTGCGCTTAAGCAAGACAAATTTGACAAAGTAGCTGATGACATACCCGGACTTATCATTCGCTATGTGTTCAATGACCAAGGTGAAGAATATCCTGTATTTATAAGTAAAGGTGTAGCTACTCTTTTCGAGATACCGATTTTAGAGGTGGAAGAACCTCTTATGGCTATAAAAAGTAAGTTTCATCCGGATGATTTAGACCGATATGAAGAGTCCATGTTAGCAGCCGCGGCCAACCTAAGCCTTTGGAAAGAGGAGGTTCGACTGCTCATGAATGATGGAAGCGTTAAATGGATACAGTGCAGAGGTCAAGCTATTTTGCTCGCAAATGGTGACAGGCTATGGAATATAGTAATATGGGATGTAACAGAACTAAAGGCAGCCAACAATCAAATAAAAGAAATAAAAGACCAACTTGATTTGGCCGTAAAAACTGCCCATTTAGGTGTTTGGCAGGTATATTTCTCGAAAAAAGACATGGTTTGGAATGACGAGGTATTGGACGTTTTCGGACTTACAAAGAAGGAGTTCAATAAAGATAAGAGTGTATGGAAAAAACTTGTCCATCCTGATGATTGGGGAAAAGTAAGACAAGCAGCAATAGATGCGTCCAGTGGTAAGCGTGTTTTAAATGTTGATTTTAGAGTAACTCAGCCCGGTGGCGCATTGCGTTATGTACAAACCTCTACCAGCCCAACCACTAAAAATGAAAAAGTTACCGGATTAGTGGGTATTACACTCGATGTTACAGCTTTTAAAAAAATTGAACAAGACCTGCTGCATGCGAAAGAGCTTGCCGAAAAGAAAGAGTATGATGTTACTGCCAATAATGAGGCATTAAAAAAAGCCAATCAAGAACTTGACAATTTTGTGTATCGTGTATCGCACGATTTGAGGTCACCTATCACCTCAGCCATTGGCCTCTCGCAAATAAGTTTAAAATCAACAGACATAGAAGAAATTCATCAGTATGACCTCCTAAAAATAAAAACACTCAATAAGTTAGATAATTTTATCAAGGAAATTCTTAACTACTCGCGAAACAGCAGGCTGCCAATAAAACCGGAACTAATAGATTTTAAAGCAATGGTTGATCATATTTTGCTACAACACCACGGCACTATTACTAAAAAGGACATCATTATGAATGTTCAAGTAAGCAATACAAACGCATTTCAGGGCGATAGCATGCGCATTAAAACCATAATGGATAACTTGCTTTCCAATGCAATCAAATTTGTGAACGATTATAAAACGAAAGCTAAAATTGACATATACATTGATGCTAATAAGGATAAAGCCTTTATTAAAGTAGCCGACAACGGGATTGGCATAAAAAAGGAACACCAAGAAAGAATTTACGATATGTTTTATCGCGGTACGGATCAGCACCATGGTTCAGGTATTGGTCTCTACATATTGAAAGAATGCCTTATAAAAATAAATGGCACGGTACAATTATACACTGAGGAAGGCGTGGGAACCACGTTTACTTTGGAAATACCAGCAGCTAATTAAGGTTTATTTGATTTATACTATGGTGTATCCTAATATTTAATAATGAATCGATTTTTTTTTCTTCCTTTTTCATTCTTATTTACACTAGCTTGTGCGCGTAATGAGGTTCAAAGTCCGGTGCTCGAAAAAGATACCTTGTCATTCATTTATGCAGTAGATATTTCTAACTACCCACAAATAAGCGAATCTAATATGCCTTTTTTTGATCAGGAGGGACGAGAAGAAGCGTTATTAGCAATACTCAAAACAAGCGGAGTTAATACGATTAGGCTAAGGCTATGGGTCAATCCAACAGGTGGTTATTCTGGATTTGAAGAAGTGAATCACTTATCTGTTGAATTAAAATCCAAGGGCTTTAAAACTTGGTTATCTGTACATTATTCAGACACTTGGGCAGATCCGGGAAGTCAGAAAATACCGAAAAAATGGAAAAATTTAAACTTCGACAGCCTAAAAGATAGTGTATTTAACTACACAAGAAATATAGTTACCGAACTTAATCCTGATTACATCCAAATAGGCAATGAAATTAACAATGGATTACTACACCCTCATGGCAATATGAGCACTAACTATGAGCAGTTTTTAGCGCTGATGAAATCGAGCATTTTAGCGGTTCGAGATAACATAAATACACCTAAAATTATAATACACTATGAAGGAATAAAAGGATCGGATTGGTTTTTTAGACAATTAATCTCTTTAGATTATGACATCATAGGCTTGTCTTACTATCCTATTTGGCATGGTAAATCTCTAACTGACCTAAAAGATAAAATGCAATTATTAGCCCAAAGCCATCACAAGAAAATAGTGATAGCTGAAACGGCTTACCCATTCACGCTTGAATGGAATGATGACACTAATAATATAGTAGGGATGGCTAAGCAGTTGATAAATCCGGATTATCCTGCCACTCCAATGGGACAGCTACACTATATGGAAACCATCAAAAGTATAAGCACTACAGCTTCTTATGGAATTGGTTATTGTTATTGGGGAGCTGAATTAATTGCCTGGAAAGGGTCGCAGGCAACGGATGGATCTCCTTGGGAAAATCAAGCACTTTTTGACTTTAACCATCGTGCCCTGCCAGCGCTTGATACATTTGCAAACCAATAACTTAACATATCATACCAATTTGATTTAAAACAATAATGGCACATTTATACTCAGCTTTTCAGTATTGGGTATCATTTTTAGCACTTAACCAATATTTAGTCCGCTAATATTAAACACAAATAATCCACCTCTTTTCTGAAAAATAAAGCTCTTCGGGATTTGAAATCCCAAAGCTATCTTAATGGATTTATAATCCATTTTATTACTAACCTATATTATTAGCCATTTAATATTAGGAATAAAAAAAGCCTTCTCAAATTAGGGAAGGCTCTATAATTAATTTTTGCTATCTTAGGAATCAGCAGGAAGAATATTCGTCTTTATTGCTATTTTTCTATCCTCTCCGATATTTGATTTTATGGTTACCACCTTGTTAATGGCACCCATTTTTCCTCGGCTGTCAAACTTCACTTTAATTTGGCTCGTTGCACCAGGTGCAATTGGCTCACCTCGCTTGTATTCCGAAGCGGTACAACCACAAGTAGTGGTAGCATTGGAAATAATTAGAGGCTGGTTGCCGGTATTTTCGAATTCAAATACATGCTCAACAACATCACCTTGCTTAATATCACCAAAATCGTAATTGGTAGCTTCAAAAGTAATTTCCGGACCCTCTTTCGTCTCAGCAGTTTGTGCATTAACAGCAGTAAAGCCAATAAATAGTAAGAATAAAAATGCTAACTTTTTCATAATCATCGTTTAAATGTTTTCCCTTATTGTGTAAATTTACGAAAATCAACATAAAATAGTTCCTTTAAAAGAACCTATTATTAAAATTTACTAAAAACAATTCATCAGTAGCACGTGTAACAGCAGTATATAGCCACCTTACATACTCTTGGTCAACCATTTCCTCCGTTAAATACCCTTGATCTACAAATACAGCACTCCATTGCCCACCTTGTGATTTATGGCAGGTTAATGCATAAGCAAATTTAACCTGCAAGGCATTCAAATAAGGATCTTTTTTAATAGCTTCTTTCTGTTCTTTTTTGGTGGCTATGTCCATATAATCTTCTGCTACTTGGTTGTATAACTTTCTATAATCCTCCGTGGCTAATGAGGGTGTTTCGCCATGCAGCGTATCTAACAAAACCTTTACCGTAAGTAGAGCGTGTTCTTCATAATCGCTCATGCGCACCTCTAAATCTGCAAAACGGAAACCATACATCTCCTGAAAGTTGATAACCTTAACTACCTCCATAAAATCGCCATTGGCCAAAAAGCCACCCGGTGTATCTTCTGACTGAAAAACGTAGTTATTACGTACAATCATCAGCATATCGCTTACTTCCAACTCATTATCCATACCGTGTATTTGCCGCCTTATATACTCATTATATTGCACCGCCATTTTGTTCGAACGGCATATAATAATGGTATTTTCAATACCATATTTATCGTAAGCATACCGCAGCCCATCCTCCAAACGCTCACCGGTCATCTTAAAAATATCTGCAAACGACTTGGTATCAAATTTAATATTGAGTTCCTTTTGCCCTAATAAGTTTCTTAAAGCTGTTGCGTTGTTTAATATCCCAGAGCCTTCAGCCTGCCGCATTACTTCGGTTAGTTCAATTTCTATAACTACTGCTCTAAACAAATTCTGGAGGAAATCCGCATCCAGTGCCGGGCTCTGCAGCTGCCCTATGGGAGGTAGCTGGGCGCTATCGCCCACAAAAAGTATTTTATTTCCCTCATTCTCAAAAACATAGTTGTAAACATCTGTTAACAAACCAGAGCGGTTGCTGCCGGCATCATTGGTAAGCATACTGGCCTCATCAATTATAAATACAGTTTTTTGGTGGTAGTTTTTTTGTGGCTTAAAACTAAAATCACCACTGCCCTGCTCTGCCGTTTGCTTATATATCTTTTTATGGATGGTAAAAGCTAGCTTCTTAGAATAGTTGCTCATTACTTTTGCTGCCCTACCTGTGGGTGCAATAAGCACATATTTGTAATTGAAAAGTGGAAGCAGCTGAACCAAAGCACCAATAATTGTAGTTTTACCCGTTCCGGCATAGCCTCGAAGTATCAGGGTAGGCTTGTCCTCATCGGTAAGTAAAAAAAAATCATCAAGCGATGCGAAAAACCTAAGCTGGCTTTTAGTTGGCTCAAAAGGAAACTTTGAGCGAATAATGACTGAAGCCTTAGGCATTGGTATTCATCTTATGATCAACATCCGATGGATTTATAACAGCCATAGTAGTAGTAGCTTTTGCAATAAGCGTTCGCTCCTCCCCTTTCACCGACCATACTTCTGCTTCGCAGAAATTCAACTTTCTACCCGCCTTAATCACATACCCTATGGCGTGCAATTTGTCGCCTACTCCTGCTTTAAAGTAAGATATCTTAATCTCAGCAGTTACCACATGGCAATCGGCCGGCACAGTAGTGTAAGCGGCAAAACCAGCTACAATATCGGCCACAGTAGCCGTTACACCTCCATGTACCAAGCCTTTTTGCTGCTTATGAATTTCTTTAATATCGAGCCAACCTTCCGTCCTACCTTCTTCAATAACACGCAACTCAAAACCTATGTGTTTCATGAAGGCCTGCCGCTCTAAAAAATGCTCAACACGTTCTTTATAACCAATTGTTCTTACTTTATTCATTATAATGATTAACTTTCAATGATTTTGATGCAAATATAAACATATCAATGTCTGCGAGCGCAAAGAGTTCAGTTAATCATCTTTTTGGTGGTAAGTTAAGAGTACGGGTTGGAGGAATTTTAATTGAAGATGAAAAAATTTTGTTGCTCAAACATTTGGGCGTAGGAGCCGATGAGTACTTGTGGTCGCCACCGGGCGGAGGACTGGAATTTGGCACGGATGCCGAAGACAACTTGAAAAGAGAGTTTAAAGAGGAAACAAACCTTGAAATTGAGGTAGGTTCATTGCTATTTGTAAACGAATTTTTTGATGGACCAATACATGCTGTAGAACTATTTTATGAGGTATACTCCAAAAGCGGAAACTTAGAATTAGGCCACGATCCTGAAATGAAGGGCAAACAGATTTTGACAGATTTAGCCTTCTTTAGTGAGAAGGATTTAAAAAATGAGCAGAAAAATAGACTTCATAACATGTTTCATGCAATAAATAAACCCCAAGAAGTTTTAAATCTTAAAGGATATTTTAAATTTGTAATAAATTCCATAAAATAGCATATTATTAAAATCAGAACAGACCTAATAAAGATACAATGAGCAAAACAAAGATTTTTTCAATCGTTTTTTTCCTTGCCGCAGTAGTTATAGCCTTCTTTTTTGTGAGAAGTATTTCAGACGACATACAAAAGGAGAAACGCATTGCCCGAGAAGAAGCTAAAGTGATTGAGAAATTAAAACTTATTCGTTCCGGCCTTATTGCCTACCAACGCTCAAACGGACAGTACACCAGCGATTGGAACAAATTAATAAACTTCATTGATTCAGGCAGTTTTTTCATTACTGAACGATCGGAAACCATTATTCCCAGAGATTACGGTGGGGACAGCGTAGTGATTAACATCGATACTTTGGGAACCACTCCGGTTTACGACTCTTTGTACGCTGATATTCCTAACTTCAAGTTGAGTAATTTGCCCTATAAACCAGGTACCAAGAAGAAATTTAATATCTATGCTGATAAAATTGTTAAAGGCTCTATAAGAGTGGATGTATTTGAAGTGAGCGATCCTGAGCCCGTCAATCCTAAAAGGCAGAAGGATGATAATGAGAGAGCGCTTAGAGTAGGGTCAAAAACGGAAGTAACAACAGCAGGTAACTGGGAATAATATTTTGACTACAGCAAAAGAAGCAACTTATAAACTGGTTAAATCGGTAAAGGACGATAAGTTTTCTATTGATAAAATTGAGCGCTATCGCCTGATTATACAAATTGGTAAACGCGATTTGCAAGTTTGTATTGTTGATACCAACCAGAATAGAACGCTTTTTCTTGAAGATTATATTCTTAGCGCTACCCGTACTGATGCCGAAAAAGTTGCACAACTAAAAGAGGTGTTTGAAAGGCACCATTTACTGATGGTGGGTTTTTGGAAAGAGGTTCAAATTTGCTTCAAAAGCGAGAAATTTGCATTGGTTCCACTCTCTTACTTTAACAAAGAGAATGCAAGAATATTGCTAAATATGAATTGCCATGTGGAAAAGACCGATTCTGTTGGCTACTACAAACTGAACAGTAACAACTCAGTAAATATATTCACATTTAATAAAGCTGTATTAGGCTGGTTGAGGTCGGTTTATGTAAATTGTAAAATTAAGGTATCGCACCAAAGTGGCATGTTGGTAAACAGTGCTTTAAAAAATACGCCTTACTCTGAAGGTAAAAGCGTGGCAATATACATTGACAGATTTTACTTACATATTTCCGTTACTTCGCAAGATAAATTGTTGTTTTTCAACAGCTTCCCTATTGGTAAATTTGAGGATTACAGTAAATACATTGCCCTTACTTTACATGAGTTCAGGCTAGATAAAAGTAACTGCAACCTAAAACTATGGGGGCATATTAAGGAAGGTTCTAGTCATTTTAAGGCACTAAAAAACGATTTCACCTCATTAGAAGTTGGAAATCGGACAACGCAGCTGAATTTCGGTTATAAATTTGACGAAATTCCGGAGCATCAGTATTCCGATGTTTACGGTAATTACCTCAATCACTAATTAATGGCTGAGCGTATCGCTATTTTCCCAGGCTCTTTCGATCCTTTTACCAGAGGCCATTATGATATAGTAATGCGCGGCTTGAAACTATTTGATAAGGTTATTATTGCCATAGGTTACAATTCTAAAAAGCATAACCGCTATTTCGAAATAGATTTTATGTTAAAAAAGTTAGAAGAAACTTTTGTAAACGAGTCAAAGGTTTCAGTAATAGTTTACAACAAACTAACTTCGAATTTAGCGAAAGATTTAAATGCCGGCTTTCTTTTAAGAGGACTAAGAAACACTACCGATTTTGAATATGAAAACAGCATTGCGCAGGTAAATAGCTACCTCAATGATGAGCTCGAATCGGTTTTCCTGATTACTGCACCTCAATATGCCGCTATAAGTTCAACCATTATAAGGGATGTGCACAAATTCCGCGGCAATGTAAATGAATTTTTGCCTTACGAGCTTTAGCCAATAGTCCAATGCTCAACCCCTAGGATGAAAATCCTTCAGAGTTTGGCTCAAAAAATCTCTATCTAAATGTGTATATATTTCCGTTGTGGTTATGGACTCGTGCCCGAGCATTTCCTGTACTGCACGCAAATCTGCTCCCCCTTCAATTAAATGCGTGGCAAAAGAATGCCTAAAAGTATGCGGACTCACTTTTTTCTCAATTCCTGCAATGGCAACCTGCTTTTTCACTAAATTAAAAATAGCAATTCTGCTTAGTTGAGCCCCAAACCTGTTGAGAAAAACAATATCCCTGCTATCCGGGTGCACCTTAACATGCACTCTTTCTTCTTCAATGTAGATTTTGATGAGCCTTTGTGCGCTACGGCCAATCGGTACTAAGCGCTCTTTGTTTCCCTTGCCTACAACTCTTAAAAAGCCTATGTCGAAATAAATATTCGATATTTTTAAGTGGGTAAGCTCAGAGACACGCAGCCCTGAGCTATATAAAACCTCTAACATGCACTTATCTCTGGTGCCATTAGTTGCGCTTAAATCAACGGAATTTAGCACCAGCTCTATTTCAGGAAAAGAAAGTACATCGGGTAATTTTCGTCCTAGTTTAGGAGCTTCCAATTGGTCAGCAGGATTATCCTCAATTAAATCTTCGTAAAGCAGGTATTTAAAAAAGGATTTAATACCTGAAATAATTCTGGCTTGAGTATAGTCAGCCAAGCCCAACTCGTTAATGTATTCAATAAAGTTATATAAATCTTGTGCTTTTATTAACAGCGGATCGGCTTTAGGATTGGAGATGTCCAAAAACTGTTTTAGCTTTAAAATATCATGGCTGTAGGCAGCAATAGTATTTGCTGAAAGTGATCTTTCCAGTTTAAGGTGATTTTCAAACTCTTTTATAAATGTTGCCCAAGCCATTAACGCAAATAGCTCATAAAATGAAAATTATCATAATCAACGGTCCTAATTTAAACCTACTTGGCAAGCGCGAACCATCAGTTTACGGAGATCAGTCCTTCGAGCAATTTTTTAGTGATTTACAAAAGCGAAATAGTGAAGATACGCTCAGTTATTTCCAATCTAATATTGAAGGCGAGTTGGTTGATACCATACAACAAGCTGACCAGAAGTACGATGGAATATTGCTCAATGCGGCTGCCTATACGCATACATCAGTTGCTATACACGATGCCATTGCCGCCATTGAAACTCCTGTTATTGAAGTACATATTTCCAATATTTACAAAAGGGAAGAGTTTAGGCATAAAAGTATTATTTCTTCTCAATGTGTTGGAATGATTGCCGGCCTGGGCATTCAAGGCTATCAATTGGGCATAAATTACTTCACAAATAGCAAGTAAATGTGAAACTAGTCAACCAAAATATTGCTTATAAAAGTAGATTTAGAAAATAGCCAAATGAGCAGGAAAATAATAGCCCACCTGAGGTACACATCATAATAGTCTTTGGTGTCTTTATACCTGGTCTCTTTTATTTCTGCTTTCTCGTACTCATCAATCACGTCAAAAACCTGCTGCAAGGCTTCATTGTCAGTAGCACGATAGAATTGCCCCTGCCCTATTTCAGCTATTTGCTTTAAGCCGCTTACATCAATACTGTTCTCTATGTAACGTGTTCGGCCGAAAAAATCTTTCCCATAAGGCACTTTACCTTCTTTGCCAATGGCTATGGTATAAATTTTAATATTGTAAGCGTTGGCAAGCTTTGCCGCAGTTTCAGGATCAATGTTTCCTGCATTGTTATCGCCATCGCTCAATAAAATTAATACTTTAGACTTGGTTTCGGACTCACGCATTCTGTTTGTACCAACCGCCAGCGCACTACCAATTGCTGTTCCGGAACTTTCAATCATGCTAAAATCTATGTCATCAATATAACTTTTAAGTAGTTTATAATCTGTAGTGAGCGGGGAAAGTGAGAATGCCTCTCCGCTAAAAATCACCAATCCTATCCTGTCCTGAAAACGGCCATCAATAAAATTATTAGCTACATCTTTTGCTGCCTCCAGCCTGTTTGGCGTAAAATCCTGAATTTTCATAGACTCGGAAATATCCATCACCAACATAATATCAATGCCTTCCGTCCATTGCTCTACACGCTCATTGGTTTGCTGTGGTCTGGCAAAAGCAAGCAGCATAAGTGCTAAGCTAATTAATAGCATTAAAAAAGGAATAAATCTTATCAGACCTGCAAAACCACCATTCAGCTTAACTTTGCTGGTGGCAACAGGTATTTTTGGGCTCAATCGGCCTTTAATAAACTCAACTATAAAATAAATAATAGGCAGTAGCCCAATTAAATAAAGCGCCCAAACATGTTCATACTCAAAATTTCTGAGTAATTCAGGCTTAAACCACTGTAAACTAAACCAATTATCGCTTTGCATCATTTTGCAATTCTTTTACCCTGTTCTCAAAAATAGTGGTGGTATACTCTTTCAGAAATTCAAAACTTCCGTTTAACTCGGCCCTGCCTTTGGAAGAATAAATGGCTTTATCAATTTGCTGTAAAGCTTCATTCAGCTGCTCATCTGCTATTAGAATCCTTACTTCTTTGGTAGTCAATTTTGTAAATGGTTTTCTTCCTACATACTCAGCATGTTTCTTCCATCGCACCAACAATGTCTCTATCTCTACTCTACTTTCCAACTTGCTCGTGCTGTTAAAGCTGGCCAAAAAGGCTTGCTGTTTCTTTCTTAACCGGTAAATCTTCCAACTGATTACAATACGCCTGCCAAAAATAAAGGCAACAGCCAATACAATTAAAGACAATACAACGATACCGATAATAAAGTATGGATAATTGAATTGCTTGGGAACCTTAACGAAGTATGTATCCGACTGTGCTTCAAGCGAGTCGCTAACGACAAGAATCATTTCAGCAAAAATGATAGAATCGGCATTGCTCAAAATACTGAGGCTGTCCGCACCGTTTACGACAAAAATGGGAAGTTTTAAGAATTGCAGTTGGTCAATTTCGAAACTGGCTAAGGTATAAATTACGCTGTCCTTGCTTTTTAGGCTATCTGTTTTGGTGGTAAAGAAATGCTTACTCCTAAACTCAAAAGGCGCATAATTAAACGTTGAATCAGGGAATAATACGGTTAATTCGCTGGGGTACTCCACGGCTAGTGAAAACTGCACGGGCTGAGCGAGTGCCATTGTATCCTCTACAAAAAATGCGCTAGGCTTAATTTGCTGACCACGAGCTATTGAACAGCCGAACAAAAATAAAAAACAGCATAAAATACTTCGCATGTCAGGCCTTCTTGGTACTTAAATTTCTGATGGTAAACAGTTTAATCAGTTTAGGTATAAAATCTTCTTTTGTATCAATCAACACATAATCTGCTTGGTTTCTTTTGCAAAGGTCATACAACTCTTCCGACTTATTACGATTTTTATCCTGAAATTTCGCTTTAAAGGCATCGCTGGAAGTATTTACCCATCTCGTTTTTCCTGTTTCCTTATCTTCCAGCGGTATAATGCCCAAGGTAGGCAAATTGGTTTCCATTTGATCTTTCACATGAATTACTATTAAATCATGTCTGCGGGCTAAAGCTTTTAAATGGTGCTCGTAATCATCATCAACAAAATCGCTGATAAGAAAAATAACACTACGCCTTTTTATAATACTCAATATGTAACTAAACGCTTTGGATAAATTGGTTTTGTTGGATATAGCGTTTAATTCAAACAAACGACTGATGGCGTAATACCCATGGTTTTGTCCTTTGGCCTGCTTGATATATAATTCCCTTTCATCTGAATATGCAATTAAACCTACCTGGCTACCCTCTTTTAAAGCCGATAAGGTTAGCACACCGGCAATTTCTTTGGTTATGTCGAGCTTTTGCCTGCCTGTAATTCCTATATTTTGCGATGCACTAACATCAATCAAGAAATAAACACTTTGCTCTTTGTCTTCTTTAAAGGTTTTTACAAAAGTACCATTGCCTTTGGCAGAAACGTTCCAGTCAATTGTTCTTACATCATCTCCGTACTGGTATGGTCTCACATCGTCAAACTCCAATCCTGAGCCTTTAAACACAGAATGAAAATCGCCCTGCATCTGATTATTAACTGCTTTACGTATTTTGATCTCGTAATTTCTAAGCTTTTTAAATAGCGCTCTCATAAATTTTTAACATCTCCTAAAGGCCTCTTTCAATGTAATGAACGAAAGCAACTGACAAAATTGTTTTTAGACTGTCTGAATTAGATTTGGCAACAAATTTGAAGGTAAAAATTGACAAATTGTACAATAAACAATAAAATAAGCATTCAATAAGTGCTTAACTCAAACAACTACTATAAGTTGCGTAATCAAATAAGCAAAATATGAAAAAAAGCATCCTATTTATCTTTGCAATATTAATAATTGTTTCCTGCTCTAAAAAGGAAAATGTGCCAAATGGTATTATTTCACCTGCTAAAATGGCATCTATCATTGCCGATATTTACAATGCGGAATATACGGTGCAGCATGCGGGCATCCCTACAGACTCCAGCAAGTTGATGTTTAGACATTATGAACTCAAAATTTTTGAAGATTATGGGGTAAACGATTCAATATATAAAAATAGTTTTACTTACTATTTGGAGCACCCGGAAATGCTCGAGTCTGTTTATGACATAGTTATTGATAGTTTGAGCCTGCAAGATCAGTTAAGAGAAGTAGCGCGAAAAAACAGTAAGGAAAAGAATTAAAATGATATTACCGGTAGATTTTGAGCAACGCATAGGTTTTGATAAGGTACGAGCACTTCTAAAAGATGAATGTACCAGCACACTTGGTAGATCAGTGGTTGAAAATATGGCTTACCTCACCCAATTCGAAACTTTGCAAAAAATACTATTTCAAACCCATGAATTTAAAGAGCTCATTCAATCAGGAGAATATTTTCCCAACAGTAATTATTTGGACGTTAATGGATTTCTCAAAAGGGCAAAGGTAACAGGTGCTTTTTTTACAGAGGAAGAATTTTTTCAGCTTAAATTAAGCCTGAAAACAATTTTAGATTGTATTTCTTTTTTTGATGCTTATAAACAAAACTACCCAGAACTTTATGAATTAAGGAAAAGTGTTTCTCTTGATAAAAGGCTTTATCAAGCCGTTGACTCCATAATTGACGACAAAGGCCAGCTTAAAAACAATGCCAGCCAAGAGCTGAGCAAAATTAGAACATCCATTTTTAAAGCACAGGCACAGCTGCGAAGTGTGGTGGAAAAAATTTATAAACAAGCTTTCCGTGATGGCTACACCCCCGATGATGCCTCTGTTACCATACGAGATGGGCGTCTGGTGGTACCTGTATTAGCAGAATACAAAAAGCGTGTAAAAGGATTTATACACGACCAATCGGCCAGTGGGCAAACTTTATTTATTGAGCCTACTGAAGCACTGGAGCTAAATAATGAAGTACGCGAACTAAAATATAAGGAAAGAAGGGAAATAGTTAAGATACTTACTTTGCTTACAGCGGAAGTGAAGCCTGAGCTGGATGCATTATACAAGGCTTATAAGTTTTTGGCCTTAGTAGATTTCATAAGGGCTAAAGCTAGATTTGCCATAAAAACAGAAGCACACCTTCCTGAATTGGTGGACAAACGGGTGCTTTCTTTTCAAAAAGCGCAACATCCGCTTCTAAAACTAAGCCTTGAAAAGCAGGGCAAGAAGGTAGTGGATTTAAGCATAGCATTAAATCCGGACAAGCGCATTTTAATTATATCAGGGCCAAATGCAGGCGGTAAATCGGTGAGTCTTAAAACAATAGGTTTGCTTCAGTACATGCTACAAAATGGGTTACTCATTTCTGCCCAACCAGACAGCGAATGCGGTATTTTCAAGAACATTTTTATTGATATTGGCGATCAGCAGAGTATTGAAAATGATTTGAGTACCTACAGCTCACACCTGCAAAACATGAAACATTTTTTAGAAGGAGCTAATAAGCAAACGCTCTTTTTAATTGATGAGTTTGGAACAGGAACTGAACCACGATTTGGCGGTGCCATTGCCGAATCTATTTTGGAGGAGCTTTTTAAGGCTAAATCGTTTGGCGTAATAACCACACACTACGATAACATCAAAAACTTTGCAGAGAAATACCCTAATGTGCTGAATGGTGCCATGAAATTCGATTTAAAAAATTTGAATCCGCTTTATGAACTGGAAATTGGAAAACCCGGCAGTTCCTTTGCCTTGGAGGTAGCCGAGAAGATGGGTATAGCGCCTGCCATCATCAAATCGGCAAAAGCCAAAATTGGTACTGAGCGTGTTAATTATGATAAAATGCTTAACGCGCTCGGCAAAGAAAAAAGAACTTTAGAGTTGCAATTGAAGGACATTCAAGGCAAAGAGAGCCAGCTCGAGCGTACAGTTAAGGAGTATGAAGACCTTAACAGTTTTCTAAACGAACAGAAGAAGAATATTTTATTTGAAGCCAAACGAGAGGCTAAGTCCATTGTAAAAGAAGCTAACAAACGCGTTGAACAGGCCATTAGAGAAATCAAGGAATCGCAGGCGGCAAAGGAAGTTACACAGAGAGCCAGACAACAATTAAAAGCGTTTGATACTAAAATAGCGCCTACTAAAGAAGAGCTAAAACCAGCTGCTGTTAAAACTGATGAATACAAACAAGTAACCGGCAGCATTCAAAAAGGTGATTATGTACAAATTAAAGGCCAGCCGGCTATAGGTGAAGTTATAGCCGTGAGCGCTAAAGAAGCAGAGATAATGCTTGGTGAGCTCAAGTCTAAAGTGAAATTGAATAGGCTCACCAGAATGTCTAAAACAGCTGCTAAAAAAGCAGAGCGGAAATCGTATGGTGGCGGTACAACCGGTGCTATTGAAAGGTCGTTAAATTTCAGGCACCAATTAGACGTCCGTGGTATGAGAGCTGAAGAAGCTGTTTCAGTGGTGGATAAATTTATAGATGATGCGCTAGTTCTTGGCTATAATGAGGTAAGCATTTTACATGGCAGAGGCGATGGCATTTTGAGAAAAATTTTGAGAGAATACCTCCGCCAATATAATTACGTAAAATCCCTCAAAAACGAGCATGAAGAACGAGGTGGCGATGGTATTACATTAATTGGTCTTGCCTAACTAAATTATGAGATTAGCGCCTAATTGTTTGTATTCAAAAACTAAATTTTATTTCTTTGCACTCGCATTCGGGAGAAGCGGTTAATTTTCCCACATAATTATAGATTGATATTGGTCTCCCGATAGCTATAGGGACAGATGGATAGAGCATCCAGACATTTATCGTCTGGAAGGTCACAGGTTCGAATTCAACCTGAATAAAAAAGAGTTCAAGTTTTATTGGTCCATTAGCTCAGCTGGATAGAGCAACTGCCTTCTAAGCAGTAGGTCTCAGGTTCGAATCCTGAATGGATCACTTCTGCAAAGCCTATTCGATTTTTTCGGGTAGGCTTTTTTTATTGTAATTAGCGTAAATTCGCTAGTTTTGTTGATGAACTATGGCGAAAATATGATATAGAATATTGTTAATATTAGGATAAGGGCAATTGTTAATAAAGTCCACAAAGATGGCTATGCGCTTATGAGTTTTTATATGCTTAAGGCAGACGAGCAGAGCCAATACCCTACCGGATTAAAAACCTTTCCACAGCATTTCGATAATATAAAGGGTGAATTTACTGACCCTAAGGGTGATACCATTAAATTAAACTCTCGATTGAGGAGTAGGATTGCTGAGATTGATGCGATTGTTTTGAGATTGGAAAAAGACTTACAAGATCTTAGCTTAGCATATTTGGTAGAGAAGATCAATAATCCAAAACTATATTATTTTAAAGACTTTGCAGACTGTCTCAATTAACTACTCAGCAAAAAAGGTGGAATGGCACAATTCAAATCATTAGAAGGTAAGCTCTGCGGGATTAGCAAAAGGAGTAAGAATTATAGAATGATGGTATCTCACCAATAAAGTTATGCAGTAAATTTTCAGCTACTTAAAAAAATTAAAGTTTTAATGACATATTTATTGATATAAAAGTTAAACTCGACAAAGATTCTATTGATAAAGCATTGGTATATTTGAACTTTACGGAATGAGAATAAAACACAATTTGCAGAATGTCGTTAATAGCAATGTGAGTTAATTATTGTTATCTTTGTATTCACGTACATTCTAACCAAACAAGCAATACATGAAAAACGGGAAAAAGAAAAGACGTCATTTATTTGATGGAATGAAATCTTCCACAGATATTTTAGCAAATGATTTCTCCATGAAGAGAAAAGAAAATATGGTTGAAATAAGCTGGTACAATGTAGGCGTATATTTTAATAGGGGTTTCAGTAAAACAACAAAGAATGATGATGAAAGAATAGATCATCATCTTCAAACGATGTAAATTCTTAATGGGATCAGGAAGATACAACAGAGACACTTCAAGAAATAAACTTGAGAAAGAAATTAAGAAAAATACAAGCGTGAGTAATCCTGAGGCTCGCGAATTAGCTCAGAGAATAGAAACTATTCAGCAAATAAAGAGCAGCCCTTATCCTTCATCCGAAGAATATGAACATTACCATATAATAGACCCATCTTTAACTGCTCAAATGAAAGAGATGGTTAAAGCTGAGCAGGTAAATCAGCATGAATATAATCGTGATGAATTAAACAAAAGTTACGTATTGAAAAAGCGTGGTCAATGGTTTGGTTTTGCCATTTTATGTATAATTATCGGAGCTGGAATATATATATCAATGACCTTATCGGTGTGGCCTGGAACATTATTGAGCATGAGCGGTGCGGCTGGCATTATAGCTCAATACTTAAAAGGTTGACAAGTATTTATTACAATCAATATATAGCTAAAAATTACAAATAACTTATTAAAGCTTGTTAATAAGCTTTTAAGCAGTAGGTCTCAGGTTCGAATCCTGAATGGATCACTTCTGCAAAGCCTATTCGATTTTTTCGGGTAGGCTTTTTTATTATCACGAGCGTTTATTTAGTAGTTTTGCTCAGTAAAATATCGCTTAAAATTTAGAAATGGTCAATTTTCCTAATGCTAAAATAAACTTAGGCCTTCAGGTTACTTCAAAGCGAGTTGATGGCTACCATAACATTGATAGCTGCTTCTACCCTATTCCGCTACAAGATGTACTGGAGTTTGTACCTGCTCATGGTATAAGCATGGAGACTTTTGGTATGCCCATTGCTGGTAACCCCCATGACAACCTGATATGGAAAGCTTACCATTTATTAAAATCAGATTTTAACTTACCCGAAATAGCCATAACGCTCTATAAGAATATACCGATGGGTGCCGGGCTGGGTGGCGGCTCCGCAGATGGCGCTTTTATGCTGCGATTACTAAACAAGTATTTTCAGCTTAAGCTGAGTAATACCAAATTGGAGCAATACTCCTTACAACTAGGTAGCGATTGTCCTTTTTTTATTGATAACCAGCCAAGATATGTCCGCGGGCGAGGCGATGTGATGCAACCAATTAAAATTGACCTTAAAGGATTGTGGCTTGGGCTTATCTTTCCCGGAATACACATTGGTACGAGAGAGGCATACAGTGGCTTAGTACCTGATAGCAGCAGGGAATCAGTTAAAAGCGTGATAGAGTCTGAGCCAATTGAGCAATGGAAAACACTACTAATAAACGATTTTGAAGCCTCGGTATTTCAAAAACATGCGGTGTTGCAAGTAAATAAAAATATCCTTTACGATGCCGGAGCCATTTATGCCTCCATGACGGGCAGTGGCTCTACTTTATTTGGTATTTTTGAAAAACCTGTGAAGTCAACTTTGGTTGACAAGTGGCTACAGTTGTAATTAATACTCAAATGCTTTCTAGTTAAAAACAATGGTATTGTAATATAACACTCTCCGAGGGTCATTTCGGCTTTACGCTTTTCATCTTAACATACATGGTGCTACTTCAAAAAATTCCAGTCAGCAGAGCCATAAATTCCTTTACGCCTGTTTTTTCTAATTTTACGTTGTACATAAGGTAATTCCATGTAGCTATCTTCTAGCTTTTCAATTTCAATACGCTGTTCTATTAACGATTGTCTGTACTGCTGTAATTTAGTAACAAGCTGAGGATTGCGCAGCTGATCATCATGGTCATCCACAATGGTTAAAATACCTAAATAGCTCTTATTCTTAACAAAATCTTTTTCAATATTTTCAAGCCTACTTTTTAAGCTAGCCATTTTGTCCTCTTTATTGAAGGCTAACGCATTTATACTACTGGTAACAGCTAAAAGTGCCCCCGCATAAGGCACCATCTGACTAGCTAAGGTATTGTCGTCAAAAAATGCTCCGGAAGCAGAAAATGTACCTAATGCAAATGAAGCATAAAGAAAGCTCTTTTTCAGTCGTCTGCTTTTTTGTAATCGTGAATCAAGCTCTTTAATCTTGTTTTGTAAACCTTTAATAATAAGGTCGGACTGGTGGGTATAATCAGTGAACTCCCTATAAACTTTTACAGTATTTATCCCCTCTTTAACTGTCATGCTAAAGAACTTACTATCGGTTGCCTCATCCGGGTCTTGCACCGTAAAAAGCACATCATAAATAACAGGAATACCATCGGCACGCACTTCATTAAAGCTAATAGTATCAGCCATCAAATAGAGCGCTTCCCCTTCTTGGCTAAGGTATAACCAATCCGGCCCATTCTCAAGGAAGAATTCCATATCGGACAACTCATTATTCTTATCTTCAATAAATATTCTGTTTTTGAGCGCATACCCTTCCATAATTGAGAGGTTACTTAAACGTGTAATCTTTGGCGGATCATTCTCACCACTTCTATAAATCGTTGTTTGCCGCTCAAGCACATGTTCCGAATTTCCTATCTCCTCGGCTCTTAGCGTAATAATCAATGGGAAAATAGAACTGATACGAGCATATTCCTTTCCTGTGAGCGTCCAAGAAAAGCGTCCTTCTGCACTAATAGTTGGGTTTCCAATGCTCACAGGCACTTCCACAGTATATGCAATGCTGTCATTGTCAGGATCGGTCACACCGAAATCAATTTCCAGTGTTTGATTGGGCGTTACAAGGTAAGAGTCGCGCAGCTCAAATTTTTGTTTGGGCGGAAGGTTACGATCAATTATCTCAAAATAGAAATTTTGACGTTTTACAGCATTTTGCTCGCTGATCACCACGAGTTCCAACAGAAAGTCCTTTTTTTCAGCTTGCCGGTGGTTAGGAGTCCAATTTACCACCATACCATTTTTTTGGAGCTCAAAGCTGGAATTTGCGAACTTCCTTAGCCCCGGAGAATTATTGAGCACGTAGCTGAAAACAAATTGCTCCTCCTTGAATCGTTCGGTATCTACAAAAAACTTGAGCTCATACGCCTTGCCCTGCAACAATTTTATAACGCCCTGCTGCATGAGCGAGTCCGGATTAAAAGTGATAATAGGTGCATTTTCGCGCACATTTACCACTTTAATAAGCGTCTGACAGCGTTCCAACACTGTACCTGTGGAATCGAGCAACATAAGAAATATTTTATGTAAGCCAATATCGTTGGCTGTCGGAATCCATTTGAAATAATTTGTTCGAGCATCTACTTCAGCTCCCTCAGGCAGGTTTCGCCATACAACTTCAAATTGTAGTAGGCTGTCGGCTGCATGTAAGTCTAGTTTAAAACTAGCCACTGCATTAACCTCCACTTCCAACAGTTCCGGACATTTAAGTATGGTGCTGTCCGGTTGAAAAGCAAAGATCGAAAAGTGAAAAACGAGAAAGGATATCAGTATGAAAAAATATCGCATGCCAACTGTACTATTTAAATCTAATTTTTATGAGGCGTTACTAACGTATTAAATCGCTTTGGAGAGCCCTTCTTTTAATCATTTTATTAATGATTGGATATGCCAAGACCGATAATAAAATGATAATTGTGCCCAGGTAAAAGCCTAATGACATTTCCTCCCGCTCCCCAAATATAATAAAGGCTAAAATAATACCATAAATTGGTTCCAAATTTACTGTTAGATTTACCACAAAAGCTGATAATACCTTTTGTATTTCAACAGAAACAGCGAAAGCATAGACAGTACAAAAACCGGCCAAAATTAAAAGATAGCCCCAGTCCAACCCAATTTGAGGTAATTTGAACATAGCAGGATCGTAGAAAAGAATAAACAAAAAGGTACCTACGCAAGCACCTAGCATTTCGTAGAAAGTGATGGTGTAAGCTGGATAATGTTTGGTAAACCCGCCATTAAGCACCGTAAAAATACTGCACAACAGAGCAGAAACTATTGCCATGCCTATACCAAGAACGTAATCAAACTCAAACTGAAGAATGATGTAGAGGCCAACGACTACAAAAAGGCCTAAGAAAATTTCATATATTTTAATTTTCCGCTTGGTCATCAGCGGTTCAATCAGGCTTGTCCAAAATGAGCAGGTAGCCATACCGGCTAAGCAAACTGATGCTGTAGAAACACGGGCAGACCAGAAAAAGAGTATCCAATGTGCTGAAATTATAAAGCCCGTTAAAACTATCTTAATGATAGCACTACGACCTATGTTAAATTTCCTTTTACGGATTAATAAAAGCAGCGCAAGAATAATAGTGGCGATGAGTGTGCGATAGAGCACTACCTCAACTGGCGAGATAGTTATTAATAAACCAAGTATAGCTGAAAAACCCCAAATAAGTACAACAAAATGCAGCTTGAGGTAGCTTCTTAGTTCCTCACTCACCGCGGTGTAAATTTATAAAGAACCATGCCTACCATGCTAAATACAATATTCGGAATCCAAACAGCTAGTATAGGATTTATATTGGAGTTTTCGGCAATAGCCTTACTCATAATAAAGAATATAATAAATACGAAAGCAATAACAAAGCCCAGGGCTATTTGAAATCCGGTGCCACCTCTGGTTTTTCGGGATGAAACCACCACCCCTATAAATACTAAAATAATGGCAGCAAATGGCGACATAAATCTTATATACCGTTCAATTAAATATAATTTTACGTTATCTGCTCCGCGCTCTTTCAATAAGCCTATGTAATTATTTAGTTCCGTCATGGTTAGGGTTTCCTGTAAGCCCTTATCATTTTCGAAGTCGTCAGGCGAAATATTCAGTACCGTATCCATTTCCTTTCCGGTGGAAACCAACTCCTTAAAACCATCAATTTTTCTGAGCTCCCAGTCTTTTATCGTCCAGCTCGTTTTGGCTGAATCCCATTCAATTCTTCTGGCAGAAAGTTTTTCCTTCAATTCTTGATTAACTATTTTTTCCAGCGTAAATCTATAACCCACATCTCGTTGGTTGTTGTAGCTTTCCATGTAAGCGTAAAGTTCTGGCGCTATTTTAATGTGTATGTCCCTATCACTGTAATAAAAAGGTTTTTGAATATAGGCCGATTCAAAAGCTATTCTTGTTTTGTTGGCGTTAGGTATAAGGTATGAATTAAGAAAAAAGCTAGCCAGCGCAATAATGCTCGCACCTATAAAATAAGGCACCATAAACCGCCTAAAACTCATGCCTCCCGCCAGCATAGCCACAATTTCTGTGTGGCCCGCCAATTTAGAAGTTACAAATACAGTGGCAATAAAAATGGTTATAGGCGTAATCAAATTGGCAATCCACGGTATAAACGCCCCATAATAAGGAAGAATATCGAGCAGCGTTAAATTATGCTCCATGAAATCATCATTCTTTTCCGTATAGTCAATCACCACTACAATAGCCAAAATGATTAACACCACAAAAATGAAAGTGGATAGTAATTTCTTAATGATATACTTGTCTAATATTTTCATAAATCTTCCTTCGGGAAGCAATTAGCAATTAGCAATTAGCAATTAGCAATTAGCAATTAGCAATTAGCAATTAGCAATTAGCAATTAGCAATTAGCAATTAGCAATTAGCAATTAGCAATTAGCAATTAGCAATTAGCAATTAGCAATTAGCAATTAGCTTTTAAAAATTTTAAGATCGAACAACCAACTTTTTATATCTATTCGTAAATATTAAATCTTAACTCGTCAATCACATTTCGTAAATCTTAAATCTCAACTCGTAAATCACATTTCGTAAATCAAAAGTCGTACCTCGTAAATGTCAGTTCGTAAATGTCAGTTTATAAATCTTCAATCAAAAATCGTAAATCTAAAGCCTCTCCATCAATTTTCTAGCCATCTTTTCTTTCCATTCATAAAAAGTACCCTGTTGTATTTGTTCCCTAGCCTGTTTAGTTAGCCAAAGGTAGAAAGTAAGGTTATGAATACTAGCGATTTGAGCGCCCAAAATTTCTTTTGATATAATCAGATGGCGCAAATAGGCCTTGGAGTAGAATGTATCAACATAGGTTCCCAGTGCTGGATCAATAGCGCCCAAATCATCGGCCCATTTTTTATTTCTGATGTTAATAATACCTTCCGTAGTAAAAAGCATCCCATTTCTGGCATTTCGGGTAGGCATTACGCAATCAAACATATCAACACCCAATGCAATGCATTCTAAAATATTGGCAGGAGTACCAACTCCCATAAGATAACGTGGCTTGTCAGCAGGTAGAATATCGCAAACCAGCTCCGTCATTTCATACATCATCTCGGCAGGCTCTCCTACTGAAAGGCCTCCAATGGCATTGCCTGCCTGTCCCCTGCTGGCAATAAACTCAGCCGATTGTTTTCTTAAATCTTTGTAAGTGCTGCCTTGAACTATAGGAAACAAGGTTTGCTCATAACCATAATGAGCCTCTGTTTCATCAAATCTACTAATACACCTGTCGAGCCATCGGTGCGTCATGTCCATCGATTGGCGTGCGTATTCGTAAGCGCAAGGGTAAGGCGTGCATTCATCGAAAGCCATTATAATATCTGCTCCAATTTTTCGCTGAATATCCATCACACCTTCGGGGCTAAAAATATGTGTAGAGCCATCGATATGTGATTTGAAAGTAACTCCTTCTTCCTTTATTTTTCTGGTGCCGGATAAACTATATACCTGATACCCGCCACTATCAGTTAGCATTGGTTTATCCCACCCATTAAATTTATGCAATCCCCCGGCCTTCTGCAGTATTTCCAGTCCCGGCCTCAAATACAAATGGTAGGTATTACCCAGTATAATCTGGGCAGCTATATCCTCTTTAAGCTCACGCTGATGCACCGCTTTTACTGAGCCAGCCGTACCAACCGGCATAAAAATAGGCGTTTCAATTTCACCATGTGCCGTTTTTAAAACTCCCGTGCGGGCTTTCGAGGCTTTATCCGTATGCTGTATAATAAATTCCATTGAATGCAAAATTATAGGTTATTAACAGATGAGCATACATTTATAATAACTTATTTAAATCTGCTAATTTTTATCCAATATATGATCTGCCAACGAGTGATTGGCAAAGGCTGCCAATGAAAAATATCATATTCTTAAAATGTTAGTTTTAAATTTCTAATACCTTTGCTCACCTATTGTTTAAGCGTACTAACTAATGCCTGCACTACATTTTACATTTTACCTTTTCTGCTTCGCAATATTATACCAGCTCTTTGTTCTGCTTAGGTACTTTGTGCCGTTGTTAAGGTATCAGCCAAAAGATGCAAATTCATCATTGCCCATTTCTGTTCTCATCTGCGCACACAACGAGATAGAAAATCTTAAAAAACATTTACTACTGATACTCCAACAGCAGCACCCCAACTACGAAGTTATTGTGGTAGACGACCGCTCGCAAGATGACAGCTATGAATGGCTTCTTGCGAAAACAGAAGAATACAAACATCTTAAAATTGTACGAATAGAAGAGGTACCTCATCATTTCAATAACAAAAAATATGCGCTCACAATTGGTATAAAAGCAGCAACCAATGACCTAATTTTATTGACTGATGCAGACTGCAGAGTCAATTCCAACCAGTGGGTTGACAGAATGTCACGCTCGTTTTATGAATCAACCGATTTTTCATTAGGCGTTTCGCTTTACCAAAAGAGAAGTGGTTTCCTTAATAATTTCATTCAATATGAGACTTATCAAACAGCTTTGCTCTACCTGTCGAGAGCGCTTGCCGGTAAGCCGTACATGGGAGTTGGTAGAAATATGGCTTACAGGAAATCACTTTTTATGAGTGAAAAAGGTTTTTATGGCTATCAATCCATAACCGGAGGAGACGATGATCTCTTTGTAAATAAGCATGCCCACAATAAAAACACAACTATTGTTATTAATGCTGATTCCATTACGCGCTCCATCCCCAAATCAAGTTGGGCAACCTATATAACACAAAAGAAAAGGCACTGGGCTGTTGGCAAGTATTATAAAAAACGTGACAAACTATTTTTGGGAGTACTGCAGTTTACAACCGTGCTCATATACTTATGCTTTGTGATTGGACTATTTCATTTGCCTCAAAATTTTATAATAATAACAGCTGCTTTGTTGTTATTACGATTGATAGGACAATATGTCGTGTATGCTAAACTTAGCATTAAGTTTGGTGATAAGTTTTACTCTTGGCTTTTACCAATATTAGAGGTATATTATTTATTCTTTAGTATTATTATTGGTTTTAGTGCCATCCGCTCAAAAAGGATTAAATGGAAATAAATAAAAATAGAAGTTTTTCTGAAAAAGCGCTTAAAGATTTCAGGCTGATAGACCAAGCCGTTATCAGCAAAGACCAAATGGCTTACGCTGAATTAATGAAGCGCTATAAGAAACCGGTATACCATATGGTTCTTAAAATGGTGAGAAATGTAGATGATGCCGAAGATTTAACGATAGAAGCATTTTCAAAGGCCTTTAAAAGCCTACACAGATTTAAAAAAGACTATACGTTTAGCACCTGGCTCTTTAGAATTGCCACCAATAATGCAATTGATTTTATCAGAAAGAAGAAGCTTAAAACCATTAGCATACATAACTCTTACACCGATGACAATGGTGACTCGGTAGCCATGGATATTGAAGACCATAAGAACCTTACGCCACAGGATTTAGCCATAAAAAAGCAGCGTATTGAACTCATGCGTATGTTTGTTGATAAACTACCGTCCAAATATCAAAGACTGGTGAAATTGCGCTACTTCCAAGAGCTTTCATACGAAGAAATTGCTACTGAGCTGGAGGCACCATTGGGTACTATAAAAGCCCAGCTACACCGCTCAAGAGAATTGATGAAAGAGCTTATTCAAGGAAAAGAAACACGTTTTTAAAGGTGGATTCGGTTGCCATTATCCATAAGTATTTTCCCGACCTTACTAAAAAGCAAACCGAACAATTTGCAGCACTAGGTGCAATATATCAAAATTGGAACGAGAAAATAAATGTTATTTCTCGTAAAGATATTGAGCATATTTATGAGAAGCACGTGCTGCATTCGCTTTCCATTGCTAAATTTAAAGACTTAAATCACAAACAAGTGCTTGACGTGGGCACCGGAGGTGGATTTCCCGGAATTCCCTTGGCTATATTTTTTCCTGAAGCCCACTTTACGTTGGTCGATTCTATTGGAAAAAAAATATCGGTAGTGAATGAAATATGCGAGGCAATAGGATTAAATAATGTGATGGCGTTTCACCAAAGAGCTGAAAAAGTTAAGGACACTTATGACTTTGTAGTAAGCCGTGCTGTAACAAGAATGCATAGTTTTATACCTTGGGTGAGGCAGAAGATTAAGGTCGATGCCGCCTCAACCGATGTAGGTATTATTGCGCTAAAAGGTGGTGATTTATCTGCTGAATTGTCTGAAATAAAACGCAGCTATCAAGAAGTTAAACTTGCTGACTACTTTGAAGAAGATTTTTTTGTAACCAAAAAAATAGTTTACATTCCATTTTAACCATGAAGGTTTTAAAATACATCGTTTTATTCCTGTTATTAATCGGTTTAGTTGGGACCATTGGCTACTTCATTATTGATGAGGAACTGCCTGAAGGGGAGCAAGGCCCAAAAGCAGAAAAACTTGCTGATGAAATGTTATTAGCCATAAATGATTCTGCCTGGCAACAAACGGCTCTGGTGGCTTGGAATTTTAATGATAAGCATGCCTTTGTTTGGGATAAAGAGCGTCATTATGTTAAAGTAAGCTGGGATGATTATGATATTTTTATCAATTTAAGCACAAATCAGGGTGTGGCCTTTGCGAAAGGTAGGCGAGTGGAAGATTCTGTTGCAAATGCAGAATTTATACAGAAAGCTTATGGCTATTGGGCTAACGATAGCTTTTGGCTCAATCCAATCAGCAAAATAAGGGATTATGGAACAGAGCGGAGATTTATTGATTTGCAAGATGCTAACAAACAAGGGCTTTTTGTTACCTACAAAGCAGGGGGAGTAACGCCCGGTGACTCTTATTTATATGTAGTTGATAGAGCAAATTACAGGCCTGAGGCCATTAAGATGTGGGTAGGGATTATTCCTGTTGGAGGTATTGAATTTACCTGGGAGGAATATGTACGAACCGAAACAGGTGCTATCATTGCTACTTCGCATCAAGGCTTTATTGATATTGAAATAAATGATCTTCAAACGTATGCCAGTATTACCGACTACCCTGACGGTGATATTTTTAGTGTGCTGGAGTAGTATGTAAAGGCCTTATATTCGAGTCTCTGCAACCTGAATTTCAATTAATTTACCAACTCTTCTAGATTTAGCACTTCGAAAATTGCAATCCCGTAGCGTTTTTTACGGATTTGAAATTCGTTTAAAAATTATAATAGTGAATAGTCAGCTTTTACCTGCTTCAGGCTACAAATTTTTAAAAATGTGAAGATTTAAATATGCAATTACTGTGTTTTTTTATTATTTCATATTTTCTTCTTCAAACCTTTAAGCATTATTTAAAAAAAGCAATTAAATAGTACTGACCATATTAATTTTTGTATTTGTAATTTAAATAACGTGTAAGCTGCACAATTTCAAAACCTTCTTGTACCTTTGTATCCCATAAGTAACACAGCGCTCGAACACATTCTTATGGCTTCTCAAAAATCTACTAAATTCATCTTTGTTACGGGAGGTGTTACCTCATCGCTCGGAAAGGGCATCATTGCAGCATCGCTGGCCAAATTGTTACAGTCCAGAGGATTTTCAGTAACCATCCAAAAACTCGATCCTTACATCAACATCGATCCCGGTACGCTAAACCCTTACGAACATGGCGAATGTTTTGTAACTGAAGACGGTGCCGAAACGGATTTGGACTTAGGCCATTACGAACGTTTTTTGAACATTAATACCTCGCAAGCCAATAATGTAACCACGGGCCGCATTTACAACAATGTAATTACAAGAGAGCGCGAAGGTGCTTATCTTGGTAAAACAGTTCAAGTTATACCGCATATTACCGATGAGATAAAGAGAAACATTTATGCGGTAGCAGAAAATGACGAGTACGATATTATTATTACCGAAATAGGTGGTTGCGTAGGCGACATTGAATCGTTGCCCTTTATTGAAGCTGTGCGCCAGGTACGGTGGGATGTAGGCTCCAATAATTTCCTGGTAATAAACTTAACACTTATACCCTATTTAAAGGCTGCAAAGGAATTAAAAACCAAGCCTACCCAGCATGCAGTAAAACAGCTGTTGGAAGCAGGTATTCAGCCTGATATACTGGTTTGCCGTACGGAGCATAAACTTCCACCGGAAATCCGTAAAAAGGTAGCGCAATTTTGTAACGTAAACATCAACTCAGTTATTGAAGCTTTGGATGCCGACTCCATCTATGATGTTCCGCTGCTTATGCGAAAAGAGAAACTAGATGAGCGTGTATTAGCCAAACTTAAACTTTCACATAAGGTTGATCCTGAACTAACAGAATGGAAAAGATTTTTAGGAAAGCTAAAAAATCCAATCTCAGAAATAAATATTGCTTTAGTAGGGAAATACATTGAACTGCCTGATGCCTATAAATCCATTATAGAATCATTTGTTCATGCAGGTGCGGCAAACGAAACCAAGGTGAACATAAAATGGATGCATTCCGAAGAAATTGACAAAGGTAATGTAAAGGCGATGTTAAGTAATGCTCACGGTGTTTTAGTGGCTCCGGGTTTTGGTGAGCGCGGTATTGAAGGCAAAATCAATTCCATTAAATATGCACGTGAAGAGAAGCTCCCATTCTTCGGTATTTGCCTGGGTATGCAATGTGCAGTAGTTGAATTTGCTCAGAATGTATTACAATTGAAAGGGGCAAATTCAACAGAAATGAATCCGAAGACCAAGCATCCGGTTATAGACTTGATGGCCGCACAACAGGGAATTACCAAAAAAGGTGGCACCATGAGGTTGGGAGCCTACCAATGTGAGTTAAAAAAGAATACTAAAGCCTACCAGGCTTACGGGAAATCTAAAATAAAGGAAAGACATAGGCATAGATATGAATTTAATAACTCATATTTGCAGCAGTTTGAAAAAGCAGGCATGGTAGCCAGTGGCATAAACCCCGATACAAAACTTGTTGAGATCATCGAAATTGCTAACCATCCGTGGTTTGTAGGTACTCAGTTTCATCCTGAATTAAAAAGCACTGTATTAAATCCGCACCCATTATTTGTGCGCTTTGTTAAAGCCTGTCTGGAACATAAAATTTTATCAGAATCGAATTAACAGTTAAATGGACAAAAATCAAGCAACAGGGTTAATCCTAATGTCAGTTTTGTTAGTGGCGTATTTTTTCTTTTTTGGGAGTCCTACGGATATTCCTAAAGAGACAATAGACAATGAGCAGGAGGTACAGGAAGACTCCACGCAAAAACAACAAGTTAAAGCAGCTACCACAGCACCAGCTATTGAAACCAACGACTCGCTTGCAAACCAACAGGCACAGTCAAAATATGGCGTGTTTGCTGCTGCTGCAAAAGGTGAGGAGAATAAATTTGAAGTAAATACAGATGTTTTAACTATTGAATTTAACTCAAAAGGTGCAAATATTGATAGGTTGGAACTTAAAGGTTTCACCACTTATGAAGGTGAGCCACTTATTCTTTTAGATAAAGAATGGGATCACAGGGAGTTGTTAGTAAATACAGCAGCCGGCACAATTAATATTAACGATTTATATTACGAGCTATCAAGCAGTACTAAAAAAGTTATTGCTACTAATGACACGGTAAGCTATACATTTACGGCAGAGTTGGGTAACGGCAGACAGGTAAAGCAGACTTATACCTTATCCGGCAGTAATTATGAAGTAGGTTATACTGTTAGCCTACAAGGCTTTCAGAATGAGCTTTTAGGAGAAGCGCTTACACTTGTTTGGGATAAGCAGATGAGGCTATACGAGCGAGACCTTTCACAAGCCAGAACTAAAGCTACCATCAATTATTACTCTACTGAAGAAGGCATGGATGGTATATCGGAAACCAGCTTGGGAGAAGAGATGGAAGAGCCTGCATTGCCAATTAGTTGGGTAGCCTACAAACAGAATTTTTTTACATCTGCATTCATTTCTGATATTCCTATGAAACGCTTGAAGATTACGACAATAGGCGAAGGAATACCAGATGAGTTTGTTAGAAATGGAAGCATTAGAGCTGAATTACCGCTAGCAAGTGTTAAGGATAAGGAGGCATCCTTCAGGTATTATTTTGGTCCCAACAACTATAAAATACTCAAAAAAACCGCTCCGGATTTCGAGGATAACGTAAATTTGGGCTGGTTTCCTATTTCGCTCGTCAACAAATTTGTTATTATTAATGTATTTCAGTTTTTAGAGAATTACATTTCTAATTACGGAATTATCATCATTATTTTAGTACTAATTATTAAGCTGGCACTTTCACCACTGTCGTACAAATCGTACGTGTCGATGGCTAAAACTAAGGTGTTAAAGCCTCAGTTAGATGAAATAAAAGAAAAGCATGGAGGCGATATGCAAAAGGCACAGGCCGAACAGATGCAGCTCTACCAAAAGGTAGGGGTAAATCCGCTTTCAGGTTGCGTGCCGCTACTATTGCAAATGCCTATTTTGTTTGCTATGTTCTACTTCTTCCCTAGTAGTATAGAGCTAAGAGGTGAGCCGTTTCTTTGGGCTACAGATTTATCTACCTATGACAGCATAGCCAGCTTACCTTTTGAAATCCCATTTTATGGTGACCATGTAAGTTTATTCACGATTTTAATGACGGCTTCTACCCTACTCATTACTTGGTCGCAAGGGCAAGTAAGTTCAGTGCAAGGGCCTATGAAAAACATTCAATACCTAATGCCGGTCATCTTTATGTTTGTATTAAATAGCTTTCCGGCCGCTTTAAGCTTTTACTATTTAATAGCTAACCTTATCACCTTCGGCCAGCAAACATTAATTAGAGGCATGATTGACGAAGACAAGATAAAGAAGCTTCTTGAAGAGAATAAATTGAAAAACAAAGACAAGAAAACTTCTAAATTCCAGCAGCGCTTACAAGATGCCATGAAGGCCAGCGAGGAAAATAAAAAGGCAAAGAAGAAGAAAAAATCTTAATATTAATAGCTGATTGATAAGGCCTGACATATTCCGACCCCTTTTTTCTGTTGTTATTTACTTCAATCCAAATCACTTTATCAAAAGTTGCTCGTAGTAAGGAACTTTAGTCATAATTTAACAAGTACAGCAAGAAATTATTAGCTAAAGTTTATTAACTTTTCGTGTAAAATAACTAAATTTTTAATGCAGATTTATAGCCATCCAAAGCTACTGATTACGCGAGAAGAAAACAGTGGTATTCAATACTTTAAGGAGGTTTGGAATGGCATATTTAATACAGTGGTATTTCGAGATATTATTCGAGGAGCAATCTCTGCTTATGAAAAAGAAATACCTCATCCGGCTAGTTCATCAGCAAGCTCCACACTGATATTTTCTGACACGCAGAAAATTGATATGATAAGAAGCGCAGATATAAAGTGGCTTACCGAAGAAATTAAACCTGTTTACTTGCGATTAGGGATAACGCACCACGCTATTTTACCACCACAGGTACAAATACTTGATGAGCATGTAGCGCTATACATGGACGAAACCATTAATGAAACATTTTCAAAAATAATTCTTGAAACCGAAGAGGATGCTGTGGCATGGTTTCTCTGTAAAGACTCATGAGCGTTACATGTTTAAAATAATTCTACTGTCTCAATAATTTCCGGAGTGATGGCGTAAAACTCTTTGTGAATATTAAATGGTGCTTCTTCTCCCAATTCTGAAGCGGTATAAGAACCATCTTCATTCATAACAAAACTATTAACATTATCCCAAAGGTTGTACCTCAGTATATTCATTACCTGTCTCTTGAGCGCATCATCTACAATAAGAAAAAGTGATTCAAGCCTCCTTTCAAAGGAGCGCACCATCATATCAGCACTTCCGCCATATAACTTAGGCTCGTTATTATTATGGAAATAATAGATCCGTGAATGCTCCAGGTAGTCTCCCACAATTGACCTTACCTCAATATTTTCACTAAGGCCTTGTCTTGCCGGACGCAAACAGCAAATACCACGTACAATCAATTTAATAGGTACGCCCGCCTGTGAAGCTTTGTAAAGCTCAGCAATGGTTTCATTATCTTCCAGAGAGTTTACCTTAATACAAATACCTGATTTTAAGCCGTTAGAAGCATTTTCAGCTTCTTTCCGTATTAAATCAATCAATTTATCGCGCATGTCATTAGGTGCTGTAATCAGGCGCTTATACTCCGGAGGATGACTGTGGCCCGTTATTACATTAAAAAACTCAGAAATATCCTGCGCATAGTCCTCGTCCGTAGTCATCAAGCCTATATCGGTGTATAAGCGAGCAGTATCTTCATTATAATTTCCGGTAGCCAAGTGTAAATATCTGGTTACCTTTTCTCCCTCCTTACGCACTATCATTAGTAGTTTCGTATGCGTTTTATAGCGACTCACGCCATAAATTACAAAGCACCCTGCCTTTTGCAGGCGTTTGGCTTCACGCATATTATTTTCCTCATCAAAACGTGCTTTTACTTCAAAAAGAGCCGATACATGTATGCCATTTTCAGCTGCCTTTAATAAAGCGTTGGTGATACGCGAGTCGTCCGCCAAACGGTAAATGGTCAGTTTTATGGATAATACTTTGGGGTCTTCTGCTGCCTTCTCTAGCATATCCAAAACAGGTTCTATACTGTTGTAAGGGTGGTGCAGCAGTATATCTCTATTTTTAAGTATCTCAAATATATTATCCGCATCCGATTGGTGTTCAGGGAACGCCAAAGGCGGTACTTCCTGACCCAAACTTGGCAGTTTACTTTTAAAATCGGAGTGTTTTACTATCTGCCAAAGAGCAGTATAGTCAATAAGTGCGTGGCCATCAAAACGGAAGATGTTGTCTTTATCAATCTCCCATCTATCCATCAGCACCTTCATCATCCATTTGTCATAATTTTTCTCAATTTCCAACCTTACTACCCTACCGGTTTTTCTGGTTTTCAATTTTTTACGCATCTCCTCCAGAAAGTTGGCATCTATATCGTCACTTTCCTCGAGCGTAAAATCTCCATTTCGGGTTATACGAAAGAGGTTAATGGCAATTATCTCAATGTTTCTGAATAGTTTATAAATATTGGCTCTAACAATTTCTTCAATAGGGAGAAATAGCGTTTCATCATCATGCTCTATTTCGTAAAATCGCTGAATGTTTGAAGGAATCTGGATAAAGGAGAGTTTTTTATTTTCTTTCTTGTCTCCCACTGTTCTGGTAACTACTGCGAAAATCAGTAGTTTATTCATCAAAATTGGAAATGTATGGTAACTATCATACACCATGGGTGTAAGCATAGGGAAAATAATCTTATCAAAAAAGCTGGCAGTTTTGCTTGTTTCAGCCTCAGTTAGTTGATTATACTTAATAATGGCCAGATCATTTTCCTTGAAAAGGGGCTTAAGTTCATTCTTAAAAATATCGTTCTGCTTTTTTACAAAATTTTGGCACTCGGTTAATAATTTTTTCTTGAATGGAAGTTCTCGCAAACCGGAGTAATCAATCCGCTCGCGGCCGTAATCAACATAATTATACAACGAACCTATCCGAATCATAAAGAATTCGTCCAGATTAGAGGCTGTAATAGCCAGAAATTTAAGCCTATCGAACACTACTCGGTCCTCATGCTGTGCTTGGTTAAGCACCCTATAATTGAATTGAAGCCAACTCAAATCGCGGCTGATTAAATTACTTTTTTGTATTAAACCAGAAACTCTGTCTAAAGCCATAATTGATTGCTTGATTGAGGCACTAAATTAAAAAAGGGTTTGCTTAATTAGAGCAAACCCTTACTAATTTTTTAAAACTCTAATTTTATTTACTAAACTTCAAAGGTTCTTCTCTCATAACACAAGCATTTACTACAAAACAATAATAAATTGGCTGTTGAAAGGCAAATGATCGGATTATCCCCCTATCAGGTATCTACCTTTGCGTATTTTGCGTTTTTTTCAATAAATTCTCTGCGTGGTGGTACCTCATCACCCATCAGCATACTAAATAGGTGGTCTGCCTCCGCAGCCGATTCAATTGAAACGCGCTTCATACTTCTCGATTCGGGGTTCATTGTAGTAATCCAAAGCTGTTCAGGATTCATCTCACCTAAACCTTTGTAGCGTTGAATGTGCACAGCATCCTCTTTCCCTTCAGGAGCCATTTCAGCAATCACTCCCGGTCGGGCATCTTCGGTATATACATACTGCTCTTTTTTACCTCTTTTTATTAAATATAAAGGTGGTTGAGCAATATAAACGTACCCTAAATCAATCAACTCACGCATATAACGGAAGAATAAGGTCAAAATTAAAGTTCTGATGTGAGAACCATCTATATCCGCATCCGTCATGATCACTATTTTGTGGTATCGTAATTTTACCAGATTCAGCGCCCTGTCATCTTCCTCAGTCCCGATTGTTACACCCAGAGCCGTTAAAATATTCTTAATCTCATCGTTGTCATAAATTTTATGCTCCTGCGCTTTCTCAACGTTTAAGATTTTACCCTTTAATGGTAAAATTGCCTGAAATTTCCTGTCACGACCCTGCTTGGCCGAGCCTCCGGCAGAATCCCCCTCTACCAAGTATATCTCACAAATAGCCGGATCTTTCTCTGAACAATCAGCCAGTTTACCCGGCAAACCTGAACCGGACATTACATTTTTGCGCTGTACCATTTCACGTGCTTTACGTGCAGCATGTCTGGCCTGAGCAGCTAATAGTACCTTCTGCACTATCATTTTAGCCTCCTTAGGATTTTCCTCTAAGAAGTGTGTAAGCGTTTCTGAAACACATGTTTCAACAGCTCCAATCACTTCGGAGTTGCCTAATTTAGATTTTGTTTGACCCTCAAACTGGGGTTCGGCTACTTTAACGGAAATAATGGCAGTTAATCCTTCTCTAAAATCATCACCTGCTATTTCAATTTTCGCTTTCTCGAGCAAACCGGATTTATCAGCATAACTCTTCAGCGTACGCGTTAAAGCTCTTCTAAAACCCGATACGTGAGAACCCCCTTCAATGGTATTGATATTGTTCACATAAGAAACTACATTTTCGGTATAGGAAGTATTGTAATTTAAGGCTACCTGAACAGGCACTCCGTTCTTCTCCCCCTCCATATAAACCGGCCTTGGGATTAATTTCTCTCTGGAGCCGTCCAAATAATCAACAAATTCCAATAAGCCTCCCTCCGAGAAGAAATCCTGCTCTTTTTTATTACCTTCTTCATCAATATCGCGGTGGTCAATCAGCTTTATCTTAATACCTGCATTCAGAAAAGATAATTCTCTCAGTCTGGTAGCAACGGTGTCGTACTTATAAACTGTTTCATCAAAAATGTTTGGATCGGCCAGGAAGTGAATTTGCGTTCCGGTAATATCGGTCTCGCCAATTATTTCAACACCTGTTGTAGGAATACCTTCGCTATACTCTTGACGGTGGATTTTTCCATTTTTACTATAAATGGTAGCAACAAGTTTAATGGATAGTGCATTTACACAAGAAACCCCTACACCATGCAAGCCACCTGATACTTTGTAGGTATCTTTATCAAACTTACCACCGGCATGCAGCACCGTCATTACTACCTCAAGCGCAGATTTACCTTCTTTCTCATGCAAATCAACCGGAATACCACGTCCGTTGTCAGTAACGGTAACAGAATTATCCTCATTAATTTCTACTTTGATCTCATCGCAGTAACCTGCCATGGCTTCGTCAATAGAGTTGTCAATTACTTCCCATATCATGTGGTGAAGTCCTCGCACACCTACATCTCCTATGTACATGGCCGGGCGTTTTCTAACCGCTTCTAATCCTTCCAGTACGGTAATATTACCGGCTGAATACTCTTGATCGTTCTTATCTTTTTTCTTACTCATAATTCTTTCAACAAAGAATCAAAAATACGCCTTTTATATGTATTTTGATAAGAAAATGGCACTTATTTAAAAGTAGATTATTACGGTGCTTAATACACTTAAACAATAAAATAATTATACTTTCTATAGGTTAATCAAATAATCAACTATATATTTAGTTGTTCATAACTATTTTCGTATGTTGAAACGATATATTTTACTCATTGCATTCTTTACCTGCTCACTATCGCTGTGCGGCCAACAGTACGCTTATAAGTTTTATAAAACGGGAGATTCTGCAAAATTTGCGGCTTTAACAGAGATTTCACGCAAATCATTTTTTTACATGGCCGATAGTGCCAAAATTGTTTTTGATGAGGCAAAAGCAAATATGACAGAAGCCGAATACAGAAAGCTTATGGAAAATATTGAGCGCTTAGCATTTTTGGACTATCAGGGATCCGGTCAATACGCTTCTATCGAGAAAGCACTCAACTCTACAAATAAAGATACCATTACGCATATAGGATTTTACGGCATGCATCATAAAAAAATACCTTATAAGATAGTTAAGTTCAAAAATCTACAAGGCATTGAAATCATAGGTACTCAAATTAATAAACTACCATGGATTCTTAATTGGTCAATATTCAAAATAAATAAGCTAAAAGAGGTAAAAATATATAATCAGGAAAATGAAAAAAGATTTTTGTTTAAGAAGAACAAGCATGTTGAGCAACTCGTCTACAGAGAGAACCCCCTAGCCCCGCAACCAAAAAAAATGTGGAAGCTTAAAAACGTTAAAGAGCTAGACTTAGTAAGAAATGATTTTAGAGAAAACAGTCATTTTCATTTAGAAAAGTTTAGCCATTTAAAAGAAGTAAACCTCCGAAATAATCAGATTAAAATTGAAAATCTTTCAAAAAAGCAAGCCAAATCAGTGGAAAAACTTATATTGAGTAGGAATAAGTTAACAAGCGTACCAGACAATATCGGCAACTTCCCGAACCTAAAAGAGCTCCAATTAGCAGAAAATAACATTGAAACGGCTAATATCTCGCCTGCCATAGCGCAATTAAAGCAACTTGAAGTACTGTCCTTTTATAAAAATCAGTTGGACTCGCTACCGGAGTTTCTTTTGAATTTTCCCGAGCTTATAGAACTGGATTTATATTATAATAAAATAGAAAAAATACCGGAAGGTATTGCTCAGCTTACAAAACTTGAGCGACTCTATTTGGCCAACAATAAACTTTACAGCATACCCGATGAAATTGGCGAATTAAGCCAATTAAAAGAACTTTAC
This sequence comes from uncultured Cytophagales bacterium, assembly GCA_963832285.1. Lineage (GTDB taxonomy): Bacteria > Bacteroidota > Bacteroidia > Cytophagales > Cyclobacteriaceae > Marivirga. Next base: position 561,787 of record CAWHTP010000008.1, on the reverse strand, counting down.
TTAAAGCATAACAGAATTTCTTATTTGCCTAATAGCCTATGCAAACTCACTCATATAACCATCTTTCACATCAACAATAATTACCTGCAGGGTTTTCCAGCGTGCATTTTAGCCTATAAGCAATTGCAAGACCTTGATATATCGTACAATGAAATTAACACCATTCCACCGGAGATACTTGAGCTTAAAAAGCTGAAATTCTTTTGGATGCGCGGCATTTCATTTGAGGCTCAAAATAAGGAAGAAGCATTGGCAGTAAAACGGTTGCTTGAAGGCTTGCAGCAAAATGGAGTAAAAGTAAGTATTGATTTGGAGTAATTACCAGTTTATAACTAATTCATTTTGAGATAGTAAGTACTCGTTGGTTTTTGAAAAAGGCTTTGAGCCGAAAAAACCTCTATGCGCTGCAAATGGTGAGGGGTGTGGTGAAACAATAACATGGTGCTTATTTGCATCAATAACCTCCCCTTTTTGCTGAGCGTAAGCTCCCCATAAAATAAATACCACATGAGTTTTTTTGTCAGAAACCAGCTTGATAACGGCATCTGTAAATTGCTCCCAGCCTTTATTTTGATGACTTCCGGGAGATTTAGCTCTTACAGTAAGCGTAGCATTTAATAGCAAAACACCCTGCTCGGCCCACGCTGATAAATCGCCATTGGGTGGCATAGGTTTACTCAAATCAGCCTTTCTTTCCTTAAAAATGTTCAGCAAAGAGGGTGGCATGGGCACTCCGGGCTTTACTGAAAAACACAACCCATTGGCTTGTCCCTCGCCATGGTAAGGGTCTTGCCCTAAAATTACAACCTTTACATCGTTGAAATGGCACTTATCAAAAGCCTTGAAAATTTCTTTGCCTGTAGGATATACCGTTTGCTCGGCATACTCAGTTTTTACAAAACTAACCAAAGACTCAAAGTAGGGTTTTTCGAACTCCTCACTCAAATGTTCTTTCCAGCTCTGGTGTATTTTAACATCCGATGCAGTCATGCTTTACTAAGGTTACAACAAAATTTGGATATAAGATTAAAACGCTAAATTGCGTTAGTATATGCATATTGACAAGTTTTAAAGTATATTTACGTTATGGTAAAATTAATTACTGAAGGCATTTTAGTAAGTGTTGAAACGAACTACCTAAAGGAGTACTCCAGTCCTGTACAAAACCATTACGTGTTTACTTATAAAATAACAATTGAAAATAACGGCCAACACACTGTGCAGCTGCTTAACAGACATTGGTTTATTCATGATGCCGGTTACGATATTAAGGAGGTGGAGGGTGAAGGAGTAGTTGGCAACCAACCTATTTTAGAACCCGGTCAAAAGCATTACTATGTTTCCGGCTGTAATTTAAAATCGGGTTTTGGTAAAATGCACGGCTACTACACCATGGAGCGTACCGTTGATGGGCAGCTATTTGACGTGAAAATACCTGAGTTTAATCTAATTGCTGAATTTAGATTGAATTGAATTTTTTTCTGCTGAAGGAATGGCTGATATATTTCCATCAGCAAACTGACGAACATTCACTGCATTCTCCTTACTTTTACGACCTATTTACAAAATTGATCAAGCCCGATCTCTCCGCGAAGTATCCTCAAAGCGGAATTGAATCTGATCGAGCGCATTTTTTAAAATCTACTGCACATATCACATTTAATGACTTAGGTGCCGGTTCAAAGCATGCATCAGGCAGCACAAGAAATGTGAGCGAAATTGCCAAGCACAGTACATCGAGCAAGAAATTTTCAATGCTTCTGCTAGCCATTATTGAAAATTATCAGTTTAAAAATGTTGTAGAACTAGGTACATCCCTCGGTATAAATACTGCCTATATGGTACAGGCTGCTAATTGCAATATAACAACGTTTGAAGGAGTGCCTGCTCTTGTGGAGTTGGCGAAGACTCATCTTATTAAGTACCCTAATGTTGAAATTATAGCAGGCAATATTAACGACCGTTTACCGCAATTTCTCAGCAAATTATCTCATAAAATAGACCTTAGCTACATTGATGCCAACCATACCTATTTAGCTACCATGCACTATTTTGAATTATTAATAAATCATCACCATGAACAGGCTATAATGGTATTTGATGACATACACTGGTCGAAAGATATGAAGCGCGCCTGGGAGGAAATAAAGCAACACCCACTAGTAACAGCCTCTATCGATTTGTTTGATGCAGGTTTCATTTTCTTCAATACCTCCTTTAGCAAACATCACTACGTTTTACGATTTTAACGGCTGCATTTCAATAAATAACTCGCGACCTAGCCGCTGCGGAATAGAATTTTGGCTTAGCTCCATTTGTAAAACATTGAAAGACCCGCTAAACAGTGGCAAATATTCCTTTTTATGGCCTCCAAAAGGGGGCTTATTCTTATTTAGCGGTACGTTAAAAAGTAAGCCTATTAACTTGCCGGAAGGCTTTAATAAATTTTTCATTTTCTTAACATAAGCGGCTCTAAGATGTGGAGATAAAGCACAAAAAAATGTTTGCTCAATAATATAATCGTATTGGCCGGAATGTTCAAAAAAATCAGCCTGTACAATTAGCTCTTGCGGATAATTGGGGTTTTTGAGCTTAAAATTAGTTAGTGGTGCTTTTGAGAAATCGAGCAGTTTAACCTGCTTAAAATCGAGCTCAGACAAGGCTTTTGCCTCATGACCATTTCCACCACCGGGTATCAAAATACTAACCTCCTTATCCTCAATATGTCTGAAATAATCGATAATTGCAGGCGAGGCATGGCCTATATCCCATCCGGTTTCTCCCTCTTTATATCGCTTAGTCCAGTAAGTTTCGTTTAAGTACATTAGTATGGTGGTAATAAATGTTTAAATTTGCCGATAATTCTGAATAAGATAAGCAAATTAATAATAAAATTTTTATTATGAACCAAGAGTCAGCTAATGAGCGGGTTAACAAGAGTAACAGGAATAGCAGAATTACTTACATCATTCTTTTCATTGTTGTAATATGCGCTGCCGTAGGCATTAAGTTTTATTTTGACAGCCAAAAAGAGAATGAAGTACTAAAAACAGATTTAGCAGCAACCTACGCTGAACTGGACAGCATAAGCTCGCAACTCGATAATAAAATTTCGGAAATAGAGGCCTTGGGAGGTGATGTAACTGAATTACAACTTATTAGGAAAAATTTAGAAGGTGAGAAGGAATCCTTAAAGCAATCTAACAATTGGGCAGCCAACGAAATTAAGCGATACAAAGATAAAGTAGGCGGCTATGAGGAGTTGCTAAACCTGCAAGATGAAAAGATTAAGAAGCTGGAAGCAGTTAATGACCAATTGATGGGAGAAAATACCAATCTAAAGAATGAGAAAAATGTATTGAGCGATAGCATTGTTGAGCTGAGAGACAACAGAGCAAAATTGGTTGATAAAGTGGCAGTAGCCTCGCGGCTAAAGGCAGAAAATATTGAGATATTTGGAGTAAGCGATAAAGGAAGGGAAAGAGCTGATGAATTCAGGTCTAGACAAATTAAAAAACTAAAAGTAACCTTTAATTTAGCCGAGAATAACGTGGCACAACCGGAGGGAAAAAATATTATATTACGCGTAATCAACTCTAAAGGTAACGCCCTGTTTGATGTAGCTACAGGATCAGGTTCCTTTATGGTTGGTGGTAAAGAAATGTTCTATACTGCTAAACAGGAAATACTATTTGATAACACCCAGCAGCGTCTTTCATTTATTTATGATAGAGGGCAAGCCTATGAAGAAGGCATTTACAAAGTTGAATTGTATGCCGATGACTACGCCATTGGCAAAGGATCATTTACTGTAAAGTAGTAGCGCTAATTGCTATCAAATGTTTCGCAAGCAGATTCTGTATTTAGGTGTATTATTATGGCATCTTGGTACTACTGCAGATGCTCAAAATATTACCGAAAAAACCTACGATTTCCAGCTTAATCATGAGCTGCATATTGGTAAAATAGTACCTAATTATAGGAATTACCCAAGCTCTGGGTTAAAGTTGGGCTACAGCACCAGCTTTCTTTGGCACAAAATTGCTGCAACTAATCCGGTCAATCAGTACTTTAAAAATCCTAAATTTGGCTTTCAGCTGGCAGTTTACCGTCTAGGTAATCCATCGTTGTTTGGTAACCAATTTGATGCGGTGCCCATTATTGAGCTGCCTACTAAAAAAGGAGCTTTCCAATTTGGGCTAGGTGTGGGATACTTCTCTAAAATGTATAAAGATAATGAAGCTAATAAAGCTATTGGCAGCCGATTTAATTGGTCATTCCAAGCTGTTCATTACTGGAATATTCCGTTTGCAGGTAGCAAAGATTTACGATTGGGATTTGGCTACCACCACGCCTCCAACGGCCATACCCAATTACCCAATTATGGGCTTAATTCGGCAGTAATAATAGTCGGCTTAGTGCCTGACAAAAAAATGAATGAAGCGCTTCATTCTAAATCTTTGCTCGCTAACTCCTTGTACGGACAAGTATCAGCCGGCTTGGGTTATCATGAATTCGGAAGCACATCGTCCCCAATTGGTGGCAGCAAATAGGCCGTTTACAGTCTGTCTGCTCAAATAGGCATTCAATTTAAAGGACAGTTTAGATGGTATGCAGGTTTTGGCGCGCGCAAATACCAGCATTATGCCGACAGCATACGTGCCAATAATGCTTTGCAGCAACAAAACGTAACAGATTACAACTATTACTTTCTTACAGGAATTGAGTATCTAATATATCATTTTGGCATCTCTGTGGATGGCGGTCTGAACCTATATAAGCCATTTTTTGAGCATTTTTCCGCACGGTATGAAACAACAGACGGCTGGCAATATTTTACTAAAAAGCACTTCCTCTGTAGGGTGGGTTTACGCTTTTACCTCTTCGATACGAGCAAAAGACCGTTGCATAACTTCTACTTAGCACCTTATCTTAATGCCAATTTTGGGCAAGCCGATTTCTCGGAATTGAGCATCGGCTATGTCCATCGCTTCAGATAATTGGGGTTGTCCTGAACATAATTTGTGGCTTGGCTGTATGGCATAAGCCTGATAGCCTCGCCTAGCAATTTAATTGCTGGTTCATTTTTGATAAACCTCTACATCATACTTTATATTTAAAAATTCGTCCGCTGCTATTACCGTTAAAAGCAATTTTTTAAAGTACTTTCCGTTTCTTCTTTTAGTAATTTCGCATTCCGATTCTGTCGCTCTAAAATATTGTAAAGCATCTTCAAAATCTTTTTTTGAAGAATTGAGCCCTTTTTCGATTGTGTAGTGGTTTAAAGACCATATTTCTACTAACTATTTTGAATTTCCGCAGTGTTTCTCGCGCTACTTTTTGATTCTCGAATTTTACAAGAAAATAGTTTACAGTTGCAAATGAAACAGGGGAAACAATCAATGTTAATTTTTCCTTTTCTGCCAGCGTAGCAATTCTCGCAATCGGCTTGCAAACAGGTTTTCGCTCTCCTAAAAAGTCCAACATAATACTGGTATCTATGAAAATTCTTTTGCTCACTGATATCTCTCCACTAGATAATCAGAATAGTCTTTTTTATCGTCTGCTCAGCTGGTATTTCGGTTCCCGTTGCAATGCTTCTCACAAAAGGCGAAATCTCAAATTCCGGGGTGTCATTTTCGGAAGTAAATGATTGCAAATAGGCTTCAATAATCCGAGATAAACTCATTTTTTTGTTAGAGGTATATACTTTAGCCTTCTCAATAATCTTTTGATTCAGCTCATCACAAAAAGGTGGCAATATTCATGTTGATTGACCAGCTCGTGTATGTAAAACATTCTGCGGATTGAGATAAATTATGCGCGCACTAAAAATTGCATTTGTTCAAAATCAGCATCGACCATCAGACATCTATGGTTCATTTGTGGAGTGCAAGTCTCAATTTCAAGTTGAGGCGATCTTTTACAAACGATGAAACTAGAAACTAACTTGGATTTTATTGAGCGGTCGAAATATTAAAAGTAGATACAATCACCATTGTAACCCTCAAAAAGCGAAAAGGTGAGTTTTTCTGTTTGCCGATTCCTGATAATATCGAGTTTGTAATTCCCTTCAAATGCAGATTCGAGTGATGCTGTATTGTTTAAAAAAACTGTATCAGAAGAGTAAGTCACCTCTTCAGAAATTCCTACCGCATATACGTAGTTTGCATGGAGCGAATCTAAATTGAACCAGCACGAGAATTGATTATTCGACAAAACATAGACCGTATCTATCTGACCACCCACATTCCAGATAAATTCTTCAAAATCAACTGAGGTATTATTGTAAATAGCTAAATTTATACGACCGTCTTGAACTTCACCGCAAAAAACTTCGGTACAAAGATCTGCGTTCTCTGAATCATCGTCAAGGCAAGACATTAAACACAGCACCAAAACACCTAATAAAAACTTTTTCATAATAATTTGTTCCCCCTCAAGACAACTAAAGTCGTTGAAAGGTTGTAAGAGAAGGCAATTTGTTTTAGAAAGTTACAGTATGAGTTGTTTAAATAAATGCAATACACTAATTTTGCATTCCAAAAACAAAAATAAAAGTAATGGATTTGAAAAATTATGAGACGGTATTCATTTTAACTCCCGTTTTGTCTGATGATCAGATGAAGGATGCTGTCGACAAGTTCAGAAAGGTTTTGGAGGACAAGAAAGCCGATATTATTAATGTTGAGCAGTGGGGCTTAAAAAAATTAGCCTACCCTATTCAGCATAAAAGTACTGGTTTTTATAACCTCATTGAATTTAAAGCCACACCTGAAACTGTTGCAGCACTTGAGTTAGAATACAAAAGAGACGAGAAAGTCATGAGATTTTTAACAGTGTCCTTAGACAAACACGCTATAGCCTACGGTGAAAGACGTAGAAATGGCGCATTTAATAAACCTAAAGAAAAGAAAGAGGAGGTAGCGAAATGACACTTCATAACGAACCTATCAACGCTAAAAAGCAAGATAACCAAAAAAAATATTGCCGTTTCAAGAGATTTGGCATTAAGTATATTGACTACAAAGACCCTAACTTTTTGTTAAAGTTTGTGAATGAGCAAGGTAAACTATTGCCAAGCAGAATTACAGGTTCTAGTGCCAAATATCAGAAGAAAGTAGCGCAAGCGGTAAAACGAGCAAGACATATTGCCTTGATGCCTTATGTGACTGATTCATTGAAATAACAACCCATAAATTTAATTAAAATGGAAGTAATATTAACCGCAGATATAAATGGTTTGGGTTACAAAAATGACACAGTAAATGTTAAACCAGGTTATGGTAGAAATTACCTTATACCTCAAGGCTTTGCTATTATTGCAAATAACTCAAATTCTAAAATGATTGGCGAGAATATTCGTCAGGCTGCGCACAAAGCTGATAAGCTTAAGAAAGATGCTGAAGAACTAGCAAATAAAATTGGTGATTTGACACTAACAATTAATACCAAAGCCGGAGAAAGCGGTAAAATATTTGGTGCTGTTACGACCGTTCAAATTGCAGAAGGACTTAAAGAAAAAGGTTTTGAAGTGGATAGAAAGAAAATTGCTATCAACGGAGATATAAAGCAATTAGGTGAATACACTGCAGTGCTTGACCTACATAAAGAAGTAAAGAAAGAGATTTCCCTTTCTGTTGTGGCAGAGTAATACTTGAAGCAATTAAATGAAAAGCCCTGCTGGTTTCACCAGTAGGGCTTTTTTTATTGAAATAATTGTTGTAGTAATTCAATTAAAAATTAAAACCAAAATGAAACCCCGGTTCACCAATGAAGTATTTTGGCCATTTACTATTTAGCTGAGCAAATGACTGCGGCATTTTACTTTGAATAGGCCTGTGGGTTATAGCCAGTGAAGGCTCTATGAAAAACTTGTTGTTAAAAAACTTGAATTGATATCCCAGTCGGTAAGTATTGAACAGCTGAAAACCATTCTCTATTTTATCTCCATTGTCATTAACAAAAGTCTGTCTTGCATTCATTACGTGAATAGCGGCATACAAACCTTTCCAGAAAAATCGTTGATAGGCAAAAGCAATTCCAATTTCTCTAATATACCCGGGAAATTTTTCTTCAGGTGCCTCAAATGATTTTCCATAAGGTATTCCCAGTGACCAAGCATATTTCCATGTTTTTATTTCTACGGAAATAGCATCATTCCGCGTAAGCCTATACCCTAAGTTCAGTTGAAGAAAATCAGGCTTATTTTGAGGAACTAAATTGCCCAGCATAAAAAACGTGCTCCCTACAAAATATTTTTTATGTGCTGATATCTCTGAGGTTTGACCGTAAAGTATAGATGATAGGGCGAAAAAAATGACAGTTACTAAATAGGCTTTTCTGTGCATAACATTTGAATTAGATGGTAAATTGTTTTGCAAAAATAAATGAGCGATCGGCTTAAATCCGTTCACTTAAGATAAGAAATGACCTATTGTTGATCGTTTGGCGAGGGCTTACTTTTTGTTGACACCGTTTACTACCATTCTATTTCGCATACGGCTTAGTGATTGTGCTGTTATTCCCAGAAAACTAGCTATTTGATATTGTGGTACTCTTTGAAGTAAATCAGGTCTTATTTCTAATAGACTCAAATAGCGTTGTTCAGGTGAAGAGGTCCGGAAAGCATCAAAATCCATCTTATTATTAGCTAGTAATTCGTCAGATATAACACGGCATAGCATTTCAAATCGAGGGAATGCTCTGAACATACGCTCTTCCATTGCTGAATTAGCTACGATCAATATGCTATTTTCCACACAGGATACATAGTGCTTTGATCGCTCTTTATTTACCTTGCATAAAGGCTCTAGAGATTCCGCTTCTGTATAAAATGCTGTTGTTTTTTCAACACCTTCTAAAATGTAATAACATCTTATGCAGCCTTTAATTACAAAATAACCCTGATCAGAATATTGACCCTCACTTAAAAGTATGTCTCCTTTTTTATATTGCTTAAAAATGTTCAGATCGATAATCGCTTGCTTTTCATCGGCAGTTAGCGGTATATATTTTGAAAGGTAATTAAAAAGCACTTGCTCCATTCTATTTCTCATTTGTAATTCAATGTAGTTTAATTGAGCTTTTGTTTACGACCTCTACGCACCAGAGGTGGGCAGACACATTAATCCTTCTCCGCAAGAGCAGGAGAAAAGGTGTTAATCAAATGACATTATTTTGTAATTACTCACTACTAATCCTACGGAGCATTGAATTTCATCACTTCCTAAAACCTTTTGAAAAATCAAGTGATTCGCCCGTTCGGTGCGCACGCATAATGCGCTTTAGCAGCTCGGCAGAAGTAGGCGGTGTATAAGTTATGGCATTGGCTCCTGCTTCAATTGTCTCATTAATTTTATCATCATTCCGTCCGCCAGTAGCAATAATTGGTAATTTAATGTGCTCTTTTCTTATTTGTCTAATAATTTCAATCGTCTGCTTTCCCCCGCTTACATTTATAATATCTACCCCGGCATCAAGCCTCGGTTTCAGCGCTTCTTCTATTGAACTTATAGTCCATATAATGGGTATCTCTAAATGCTTTTTGAGTGATTCTATAACGCTATTTTCAGTCGGTTGATTGATTACTACCCCTGAAGCTCCTTGAAATTCTGCATCGCGTGCAATTTCCAGCACACGGTTGCCGCCAGTAATTCCCCCACCTACCCCACAAAAAATGGGTGCGTCCGCTGCAAGTATCAAAGCTTGGGTTATGGCCGGCTGCGGTGTAAAAGGATAAACAGAAAAAATAGCATCGGCATTGTTGTTGCGGATGATGGCCACATCTGTAGAAAATATGAATGACTTTAGCGTACGCCCGAAAATATTAATACCACTCGCCTTTTGGATATCCTCAGGCAGGTAAATAATTTTACTTCTTAAGTCATTCTTGATTTCAGGAATGAAATTCTCATCTTCTTGGTTCATAGCTAGCTTTGCTAATTTAGGCTATTGTTAATCAAACTTAACGAAAACATGGCACACCAGAAATTTTAATGGGCTTTATTCCTTTTTTGACCAATATTATCATAAACACTTGTTATCCGTTTTTATTTGAAGTATTCAGTTATTTTGAGTCCAATGCTGTAAAAATATGTGAGCCACACTATCAACTTTTTAAAAAAAAGCTATTTTCAATCGAAAAATGCTTCTGAAACACTAAAAAGCCAAAACTGTGTTTCTTGAGATTTACTAAAATTATTATCGGAAACAAAAAGCAAGCTTCGCCTTCCATCGCTTAGCTCTTTACCGAAAGACATACCTTCAAGGTTATCAATAGGAATGTCGTACTCGCTGAAATCTATTAGAATTTTTTTATGTACCGCCTTAAAGCTAATATTTTTTAGTCCACGCGTGTTTAAGTATATCTGTAGCACCTGCAGTATTTACTTCAAATAGTTTTACATAATTACCTACTCCAGTAATGTACGATCTTTCAAGAACAAGTAGTCGTGTGCTGCTTAGTGCTAACAATTCAGTAACGGAATTAATATTAAAGGCAGTTTTTGGCACAGCTTCGGCCTGTACCGGTTCAATCATGTAAGGAAAAGCCTCGATTGCTTCATTATTTTTAATATCAAACCTAACTAAACGCACAGGCCTTTTTTCTTGCTTATAAGCGGGAACCTCACCATCTTCCATTAACGGAAGTTCATTGGCAAACCAAATGATGGTATCATTTTCGATGGCCAAACTCTCTAAACCTCCATTACGCCTAAGCCCTACGGAATCGAAGAAATTAAAGTAAGCAGGTATTTTAAATGTTTTTCTTAACTGACCAGTAGGTTCAGCCTCTCTGATGAATGGCGCTTTATTCACCTCTTTCCTGCCCCCCTCACTCGTGTATAAAATGCTTTCTGTTGCCGGGTTAAACCTCAATGCCTCCGGATCTATAGAATTTTTTTCATAATTCTGCCCTCCATCAGTTTGTAAAAAAACTGTTTTATTGAAAATAATTGAATCTATTCCTATGGCATTATATAAAATAGTAGCTTCGTAAAATCTAGCATTATTATATTCAGAACGATCATCAGACAATAAATACCAAAGGCCCTTATGGTAATCTATTGAAGAAATTCCTCCAACAATTGTGCTGTCAACAATTTTATTGAAGGGAATTATATGTTGGCCGAGAAAAATGATCGGCTTATCAACAAGACGCATCGGCTTGCTCCTTTTGACAAGAGATCATAATGAACCCCCAACAAGATTAATACACTTACTTTTTTAAACATAACTAGAAAATGAATCCAAATTTGAACTAATTTTTAACATTTTCAAACCTGCATATTTAAAATATAATCAATCATTCAAACAGTTAAGAGCATTTTGAACATTTTTGAACCATTTAATAAAAATTTAAAGTATATATCTTGCATCAATCAATTAAATAAACTTACATTTGTTAAATTTTCAAATAATAATTAATAATAATGAATAAGGGAACAGTAAAATTCTTCAATGATTCTAAAGGTTTTGGTTTTATCATTGATGAAGAAACTCAAAAAGAGTATTTTGTACATGTATCAGGTCTTGTTGATGAGATCAGAGAAAACGATGAAGTTGAATACGATGTGCAAGAAGGTAGAAAAGGTTTAAATGCAGTCAATGTAAAATTAGTTTAATACATATACACTATCATTTAATGTTAAAGGCCGCTTATGTAAATAAGCGGCCTTTTTTTTAACTATCATTTCAGTTATTAGTTAAATTAATCAGACATATAAATTATGGATATGATTAATTGGAACGATGTTATAAAATTAGCTAACAATGGTAACCCGGAGCCGCCAACTAGGGTAGAGAAAACAGCAGAGGAGTGGAAAAAAGAGCTCACCCATGATGCGTTTTTTATCACCAGGCAGCACGGTACAGAAAGTGCTTTCTCTGGTGCATATTGTGAAGCTCAGGAGCCAGGAACATATGCTTGCATTTGCTGTGAAACCATTTTATTTGACTCCAACTTAAAATTTGAATCAAGTTCAGGCTGGCCGAGTTTTACCGAGCCGGCAACCGACAATGTTATTAAATATAAGAAAGATTCATCACACGGGATGGTACGTGTGGAAGTGAGCTGCAATGTATGTGACGCCCACTTAGGTCATGTGTTTCCTGATGGCCCGGAACCAACCGGATTGAGGTACTGTGTTAATTCAGCATCTATAAAATTGCACTAATAATTAAATCGAACCCACAATATAGATGCGGTACTATAACTTCTGTACTATGGAATGTTGTAAATTTTTATTGCCCCTCTCTGTCTCTTAAGTGCCTTCTAATGATTTTACCTACATTAGACTTAGGCAATTCTTTTTCAAAAGAAACCATTTTCGGGCACTTATAAGCTGTAAGGTTTTCTCTGCAATATGCTATTACCTCTTCTTCAGTTAAACCAGCGTCTTTCTTTACTACAAAAGCTTTTACTACTTCGGTAGAATGCTCATCGGGTATACCCACAACGGCCACCTCAAGCACCTTTTCCATATTGGCAATTACATCTTCAATTTCATTAGGATATACATTAAAACCTGAAACATTGATCATATCCTTCTTACGATCCACTATTTTGAAGAAACCATCGGCATTCATAGTCCCTACGTCTCCTGTTCTGAACCACTCGTTATTGAAAAAAGTGGTTTCATTAAGTTCATCTTTATTCCAATAACCTGCCATTACTTGTGGTCCCTTGCCGCAAATTTCTCCCGGTTCGCCAATAGCAACTTCCTCTCCTTTTTCATCCAACACTTTTAATTCGGTACTTGGGGTCGGTATGCCTATGGTGCCAATTCTGTCAGTTCCGTCCAAAGGATTGCAGCTTAGAACCGGAGAAGTTTCGCTCAACCCATACCCTTCTACCAAAGGACCACCGGTCACTTTTTTCCACTTCTCGGCAACGGCTCTTTGCACCGCCATACCGCCTCCAATTGCTCCTTTTAAGTGCGAGCAATCAACTTCTTTAAAATTAGGCTGATTTAATAAACCATTAAATAAAGTGTTTACACCTGTTATAAGTGTGAAAGGATGCTTTTTCAACTCTTTTACAAAGGCAGGCATATCTCGCGGATTGGTAATTAATACACTTTTAGCGCCAATGCTAAACATTAAAAATCCATTTACTGCTAGCGCAAATATATGGTATAAAGGAAGCGCGGTAATCATAATTTCCTGCTGGCCATCTTTAAATAGTGGCTTAAACCACTCCTGCGTTTGCATGGTATGTGCTAATAAGTTTCTATGAGTCAGCTTAGCACCCTTGCTTACCCCGGTTGTACCACCGGTATATTGTAAAAATGCCAGGTCGGATGATTTCAACTCCGGTTTTTTGAAACTATGCTCACTTCCCTCTTTAAGCACAGTTTTAAATTCTATTGCATTGGGGATGTGGTACGAAGGCACCATTCTTTTGATGTACTTGACAACAAAATTGACGATACCGCCTTTAATACCTCCCAACATATCGCCAAGTTGCGTATGTATTACAGTCTTGATGTCAGTCTCGGAAAGAATTTTCTCTAGATTATGAGCGAAATTAGCTACAATTACAATCGCTTTAGCTCCAGAATCTTTAAACTGGTGCGCCATTTCTCGTGAGGTATAAAGCGGATTGGTTCCTACTATAACTAAGCCTGCCTTTAGCGCACCTATCATTGCTATAGGGTATTGTAGGCAGTTTGGCATTTGTATCACAATCCTATCACCTTTTTGTAAACCTGCCACATTGGTAATGTAGCTGGCAAACTGATCGGATAGTTCGTCAATATCACTATAAAGCATAGTTTTACCCATATTTTCGTAAGCCTCGGCCTGAGCGTGCTTAGCAAAAACTTCATCAAAAAGTTCGGATAAGTTAGTGTACTTATCCGGGTTTATCTCGCTAGATACTCCTTTAGGGTAATGTGCAATCCACGGAAAATCATTCATAGTTATAAAAGTCTGGTCAATACTACTTTCTTTTAGGAACAGGAAATTACTAAAAAAAATTATCCTAACATAGACTTAAACACCTATGTAATCGATTGCAAAAATTAAGAATAGCGTTAGAGACCTGATTTTCAACTAATTAATGCGTTGAACACAAGTTTTTTTAAGTAAAAATAGTTTGAAATTTGTAGGAACTATATTACGTGGTATATGTTATTATTTTGAAGTGTACATACATGCCCAATCGAACGCTACGACCGAAATGTTATAGCCATTCTCGATGAACGAATAGGTAAAAAAAATGCCGAAACGCTAACATAAGGCATGTTATTATGTTAGCTTTGTAATTAAATTAAAATCAGTCTAAATAAGTCATATATGAGCAAAGACGATCAAATTTTAGAAGAATTTGCCTCAAAGGAATATGAGCATGGGTGGACAGTTGATATCGAGGCAGATTCAGCACCCCCCGGCCTTAGTGAAGATATCGTTCGTTTTATTTCTGCCAAAAAAGAAGAGCCGGAATGGTTGCTCGATTGGCGCCTAAAAGCATATAGAAATTGGAAGACAATGGTAGAGCCTAAATGGGCGAATATTCATTACCCTAAACCTAAATTTGATGATTTAATTTATTACTCTGCCCCTAAGCAAAAAAAGAAAATAGAAGACCTAAAAGACGTTGACCCTGAGCTGCTTAAAACTTTTGAGCGTTTAGGTATATCTTTAACGGAACAAAAAAGACTTACAGGAGTGGCTGTTGATGCTGTGCTCGATTCTGTATCTGTAGGAACTACTTTTAAAAAGCAATTGGCCGAGCAAGGTATTATATTTTGCTCCTTTAGTGAAGCTGTAAAGGAACATCCCGAACTGATAAAAAAATACATTGGTTCTGTGGTGCCTAGCAACGATAATTTTTATGCGGCACTAAACTCAGCCGTTTTTTCTGATGGTTCATTCTGCTACATTCCCAAAGGTGTGAGATGCCCTGTTGAGCTTTCCACTTATTTCAGGATAAATGCAGCCAATACGGGTCAATTTGAAAGAACCTTAATTGTGGCTGAGGAAGACTCTTACGTGAGTTATTTGGAAGGTTGCACTGCTCCTCAGCGCGATGAAAACCAGCTTCATGCCGCTGTAGTAGAAATTTATGCTGCCAAAAATGCGGAAGTAAAATATTCTACTGTTCAAAATTGGTATCCCGGTGACAAGAATGGTAAAGGTGGTATTTATAATTTTGTTACAAAGCGAGGTATTTGTGCGGGAGATTATGCTAAAATTTCATGGACTCAGGTAGAAACAGGCTCTGCTGTAACTTGGAAATATCCTAGCTGTATACTAAAAGGCGATTATTCTCAAGGCGAATTTTATTCTGTAGCGGTTACCAATAATTACCAACAAGCCGATACCGGTACTAAAATGATTCACTTGGGTAAAAATACTAAAAGTAGAATTGTTTCTAAAGGTGTTTCCGGTGGTAATAGCCAAAACTCCTACAGAGGTTTAGTAGAGATACATCCTAGAGCGGTAAACTCAAGAAATTTCTCTCAGTGCGATTCCCTGCTAATGGGCGATCAGTGTGGTGCACATACTTTCCCTTACATAGAAGTAAAAAATAAGTCATCGCAGATTGAGCATGAAGCCACTACTTCAAAAATAGGTGAAGATCAGATATTCTACTGCACCCAGAGAGGAATAGACGAAGAAAGTGCCGTTGCATTAATTGTAAACGGTTACTGCAAGGAAGTTCTAAATAAGTTACCCATGGAGTTTGCTGTGGAAGCTCAAAAATTACTTGCACTTACATTAGAAGGTTCTGTGGGTTAAAAACCTTACAAATAATTATCATAAGAGAATAGAAGTAATGCTATCAATAAAAAACTTACACGCTTCGGTAGAAGGTAAAGAAATATTAAAAGGAATTAATCTGGAGATTAAAGCCGGTGAAGTACATGCCATTATGGGGCCAAATGGTTCAGGTAAAAGCACGTTAGCCGCAGTTTTGGCCGGAAAAGATGAGTTTGAAGTAACTAAAGGTGAAATATCTTTTAAGGGTAAAGATTTGTTAGAACTGGGTGCTGATGAGAGAGCTAAAGAAGGTGTATTTCTGGCTTTTCAATATCCGGTTGAAATACCCGGTGTAACCACCACTAACTTTATGAAAACTGCACTTAATAAAGTGCGTGAGCACAAAGGGCTGGAGCCACTTGATGCGGTATCATTTCTTGGCCGTATGAAGGAGAAAATGAAATTGGTGGAGATTGACCAATCCCTACTGAGCCGTTCTTTAAACGAAGGCTTTTCTGGCGGTGAGAAGAAGAGAAACGAAATATTTCAAATGGCCATGCTGGAACCTGAGCTTGCTATTTTAGACGAAACCGACTCAGGTTTAGATATTGACGCTTTGCGGATTGTATCGAATGGAGTAAACCAATTAAAAGGCGCTGACAATGCCACAATTGTAGTAACGCACTACCAAAGACTGCTAGATTATATAATACCTGACTATGTGCACGTATTATTTGAGGGTAAAATAGTTAAAACGGGTGGTAAAGATTTAGCAAAAGAATTAGAAGCTAAAGGTTACGATTGGATAAAGGAAGAGGCAGGCGTTGCTTCATAAACATCTTCAAAAATTCTTATGAGTAAACTTACGAAAGAGCAAATAGATGAATTATTCATTCAGCAGTTTGAGTCATTCGAGCAGCGGCTGAATGGAGAAAAAGCACTTCCACTTCATGACATCAGAAAGGAAGCGCTTACCCAATATAAAACTGCTGGTTTTCCTTCAGCGAAGAATGAAGAGTACAAGTACACTAATATTGCGAAGGCTTTTGGCTCGCATGTTGATACTTTTAGTGCTCCAACCGCTCCATTTGATGCTCAAGAAGCTAAAACATACTTTATTGATGACTTGGACGCCATTAATTTAATATTTGTGAATGGTGAACTCAATGCTTCACTATCTGACTTATCCGCTTTGCCCGATGGCTTGATCATTGAAAACATGAATGAGGCACAAATAACGTATAAAGAAGATTTTGTTACTTATTTTAACAAGTCAGAAATGGCTGGTGCCGATAACTTTTTCTCTCTTAACACAGCCTTTACAAATGGTGGCGCTTTTATTAAAACTATAAAAAGTGCAAAAATTGAGAAGCCTATAGTTTGCTATTTTTTCAGTACAGCAAAGCAAAATGATGTTATTAGTCAGCCGCGAAATTTAGTAATAGCTGCCGAAAATAGTGAGCTTACCTTGATAGAAAATTACATCACTTTAGGGGAACAAGCTAGCTTTACAAATGCGGTTACAGAAATTACACTAGAAGAAAATGCGCTAGTAAATTTTTACAAATACCAGAATGAATCTGACAAAGCCATACAAGTAAGCGCAACAATGGTTGAACAACGTGGCAAATCAGTATTTAATGCCGGTTGTTACAGCTTGAGAGGCTTGATGATTAGGAATAACCTCAACATTGCAGTTCGTAAGCCACATTCAGAAACCAACCTTTATGGCATTTATCTGCTTAATGATAAGTCACATGTAGATAACCATTCGGTTGTGGATCATATTGCACCCGATTGTGAGAGCAATGAGCTTTATAAAGGCGTTTTAGACGATAAGTCGAAGGGTGTTTTTAATGGTAAAATTTTTGTGAGGCAAACGGCTCAACGCACTAATGCTTTTCAATCAAACGGTAACATTATTTTATCGGATACGGCCGAAGTAGATGCCAAACCTCAACTGGAAATTTGGGCAGATGATGTAAAATGTTCGCACGGATGTACAGTGGGGCAGTTAGAAGCAGATCAGCTTTTTTACTTAAAGGCACGCGGTATCGATGAGAAAACGGCAAAATCTATGTTATTGAAAGCTTTTGTGGCCGATGTAACCAAGGTGATTAAAGTAGAAGCACTTCGCAAACTCATTGAGAAAAATATAGAAGAACGCATTTGAGAAGAAAGGTCTCCATAGCGGAGTCTTTTAACAATTCTTTTTGTTATCTCCATTCAACTAAAGGCAATTAATGCAAACAAGTACAGCAACTTTTAATATCAGCAACATAAGAAAAGCATTCCCTATTCTTAATCAGCAGGTAAATGGCAAGCCACTCATCTATTTCGATAATGCGGCCACAACGCAGAAACCTAAAGCTGTTATAGACGCCATTCAAGATTACTATGAAGGGTATAACGCCAATATACACAGGGGTTTGCATACACTAGCAGAAAAAGCTACCGCTGCTTTTGAAGAAACCAGAAAAGCTTTTCAGCATTTTATTAATGCCGCTGAAGTTGAGGAGGTAATTTTTACTAAAGGCACTACTGATAGTATCAATTTAGTGGCACATGCTTATGGTAGAAAATTTCTGAAAGCGGGTGATGAGATATTAATTAGTGGAATGGAGCACCATTCCAACATAGTGCCATGGCAATTACTCTGTGAAGCAGTTGGCGCAAAGCTAAAAATTATACCTGTACAGGCTGATGGAAGTATTGAACTATCAGATGTAAAATCATTGCTGACAGAAAATACCAAGCTTGTTTCTGTTGTTTACGCATCCAATTCTTTGGGAACGATTAATCCCGTAAAGGAAATAGCCGCATTAGCACATGAAGTGGGCGCAATTATGGTGGTAGATGGCGCACAAGCTGCATCTCACTGTAAAGTAGATGTGCAGGATTTGGATTGTGACTTTTTTGCTACATCAGGCCATAAAATGTATGGACCAACGGGTACAGGAATTTTATATGGTAAGAGAGCATTGCTGGAAGCGATGACACCTTATCAGGGTGGTGGAGAAATGATTAAAGATGTAAGTTTTGAGAAAACCACCTTCAATGATATTCCCTATAAATTCGAAGCAGGCACACCCAATATTGCCGATATTGTGGCTTTACGTGCTGCTATTGATTTCATTAATGAAGTAGGTAAAGATAATATTATGTTGCATGAGCAGGATTTGACCACACATGCGCATGATATTATGGCCGATATTCCCGGTATTAATTTTTATGGAACAGCAAAGAATAAAGTTAGTGTAGTGGCATTTACACTAGACACGGTACATCCTTATGATGTGGGTATGATGCTGGACGCTAAAGGCATTGCTGTAAGAACAGGACATCATTGCACACAACCCTTAATGGATCATTTTGGCATTGAAGGAACAATCAGGGCGTCATTCTCAGTTTATAATACCAAAGAAGAAATTACACAATTGGCAGAAGGTCTGAATGCCATAGTAAGCAAATTCGGCTGACAGTAAATTAGATAAATGAGCAGTACAAATATCAATGAAGTACAGGATGACATAGTAGAAAAATTTTCCATGTTGGATGGAGATTTAGAAATGATGATCAATTACTTAATGGAATTAGGTAATAAATTGCCTGAAATGCCTGAACAACTTAAAATAGAAGATAATATTGTAAAAGGATGCCAATCAAAAGTATGGTTGGTGGCCACAGAAGAAAATGGGTATCTGTACTTTCAGGCGGATAGTAATACGGCTATAACAAAAGGTTTAGTTGCATTGCTTGTGAGCATTTTGAGCGGACAAAAAATTAATGGTATTCTGGATGCCGATTTATACTTCGTACATAAAATTGGTATGGATAGATTTATTGGCACACAACGTTCTAACGGATTTATGTCTATGATTAAGCAAATTAAAATGTTTGCTATTGCTTATAAAACAAAAATTGAAAACGAAGCGTAAACAAGCTTATGTCAGAAACACAACAAGAAAGCAGCGGTAACATTCCTAACTTGCGCGACAAGGTACTCGATGCCATTAAAACAGTTTATGATCCGGAAATTCCTGTTGATATATATGAGCTGGGCCTGATTTATGAAATTAACGTATACCCTTTAAATAATGTGTTTGTTTTAATGACGCTCACTTCTCCCTCCTGCCCATCCGCAGAGGAGATACCGGGTGAAGTAGAGATGAAAGTGAAAGCCATTCAAGGGGTTAATGATGTAAAAGTAGAGTTAACTTTCGACCCACCTTACACACAGGAAATGATGAGTGAAGCTGCCAGGTTAGAGTTGGGCTTTATGTAATTAAAAGTAGTTGGTAATTAGTATTTAGTAGAGAGATAATTGATAAATAAAATAATATGTATCCAGAAGAATTAGTAGCACCTATGCGTGCAGATTTAACGGCAGTTGGATTTGAAGAATTGAAGTCAGCTGATGCTGTAGTTGCACATTTAAAAGACCATAAAGGGACTTCTTTAGTGGTAGTAAATAGCGTTTGTGGTTGTGCAGCAGGAGCTGCCAGACCGGGCGTAAAATTTGCTGTGGAAAGTAGCACTAAGAAGCCTGATCATTTAGCAACAGTTTTTGCCGGGGTTGATCAAGATGCAGTAGCAAAAATGAGAGAAATGACCGCTCCTTACCCACCATCATCGCCTTGTATTGCGTTATTTAAAGATGGCGAATTGGTTCATTTCATTGAAAGACACCACATTGAAGGTAGAAATGCTGAAATGATAGGAAATCACCTGGTTCAGGTTTTTGATGAGTATTGTTAAGCTCAACCACATAATCAAATTTTAAAAAAGCGGCTTCAATTAAAGCCGCTTTTTTTTTAGGAGATAAGGTAGAAATAGTTCTCTGTCCACTGAATTTTAAAATCCTGAAACCGAGCTAGTAGAAAAACCGAAAATCAGGCATAATAATTGTTTCACTCCAGAAAAGGCTATGTTATGAGAACCCAAACTTTTAAGTCCTACTGTACACTACTAATTATCTCATTAAGATTTTGCTTTCTGGCATTAGTTTTTTCACTTTTAAGTAGCTGCCTATTTCCCTTAATTTTAATAGATGCTCCCAGAGTCAACTCCACTTACGATGAGGTAAAGAAAACAAGCATACACAAGGTAAGATTTACTTCCTTTAGAATTTTCTCTTTAGAAAGTGAACTCATTCGGTCAGTTCATCAGGTGATAAAATCTTCTAAAAACACAAGCGAGGCAAATTATATCTGTTATGATCATTTGGAATTTGAAGTACATTCCTACGAACTGGAACAAAATGTATATTTTATCCTTGAAAACAGCATAATCAGCATTCCGTTTAATAAAGTGAACTATGATATTACATCCTCTATAAATGAGGAAACGGAAGATGTACAATTAGACAACTCCACTACCAGCACAGTGGTAACAGGTTATAATCTGGACGAAAGGCTTGTAGTTGATGTAAGTTACAATTTAATTGAAGAAGACATTGCCTCCATATTAAATAGCAATACTTTTTCGTACAGGTACTATTTCGGGCCCGAAATACTTACTGTAAAACTGAATGAAAGCGAACTCAAATTACTAAAAAACCTTATAGAGGCCGGCCCAGTGAAATGATAGTTTTTAGGAACCTGACTAGTGGTTCATTAATGGAATAAACATGCATTACAAATTCAAAAATATGCAAGTGCTATTTAGCAACTGGCAGTCACTCTGTGTTATAAATCAAACAGCTATGAAAGGTGTGAGCTTTTAAAGCGGCTATGAATACTTTAAATTAGCTTGCTGTTTATTCAAGAAATTACCAAATGCCGTCATCACCCAAAGGTGAACAACCGCTTGAGAATATTTATACAACAACCAGGGCAACCGTGGTACGAACTCGTGAATGGCTGATATAATAAATTTGTTTTCGAGTACAGATCTGAATTCTAACCAACCGAAATCTAACCTTTTAGCAAGCTTCCCTCCAACAATATAAAATATTTGCCTTTCCGCATCACTGCTTTCCGGTATAAATTTTAAACATAATAATTTGATACCCAATAGCCTGAATACAAGAAAATCACCTTCATCGGACGCACGTAAAAATAATTTAAAGGTGCGTGTTAACCACTTAGGGTAAGCATTAGCTACCCACTCTACCGATTTATTCCCAGGATTTGGCAGCCTTTGATAGCTTCTGACCGTATTTTTAACGGAAGTGTGGATAATTCTTTCAGGTATATTTGGTACTTCTTGCTCCAAGGCTTTCAAAAGACTTGTACTCAGTGATGTATATTTCACTTCAAAATAGTGAGGCTGTTGTTTAGGCAACTTCATATCATGTTTTAAGCTCTCAATTAAGGGAGATACGAGCGTTGTACTAGAGTTGGAGAACAAGCTTACCCACAACTTTGAAAAGCCTAAAGTAAAAAACGGAACAGAAAAAATTTTTCTTTTCTTACCGATCACACTTGCTGTCTTTTTCAGCAATGCCATGTATGTAATAACTTCTTCCCCTCCTATTTCAATTGCTTTATTAAATACTTGTTCATTTCCAAAACTCTGATCAATGATAGAAAGCGCATCATCTATATCAATTGGCTGAGATTCAGAAGTAGTCCATTGGGGGCAAATCATTACCGGCAGTCTATTAACCAGTTTTTGTACTATTTTAAAAGAAGAACCCCCCGGACCTATTATTATACCGGCTCTGAGGGCCGTAAGTGGTGTGGTTCGGGCTCCTAGTGTTTTCTCAGTTTCTAGTCTGCTTCGCAAATGCCTCGACAATTGTGAGCTATCCTTTGGCAAAATACCCCCCATATAAACGATCTGCTTTACCTTGCATTTCTCCGCAGCCCTGCAAAAGTTATCGGCCAACAACAAATCAGTATCTTCAAAGGTACCCTGATTTAAACGTGTTGATGGTGACATGGAATGTACTAGATAGAGGGCATAGTCTGCTCCACGTAATGCTTCTGCCGTACTGCTGAGGGAATACATATCAACCTTTCGCCAATCCACGTTTGGTCGTAATGGGCTATCAACTATGTCTTTTCTGGTAAAGGCAATTATATTATACCGTTTATGGTATTTTTCTATGAACCAACGACCAATAAATCCGCTTGCCCCGGCTATTGCTACAGTGGGCATGTTATTGTTATTCAAATTAATTTGATTCTTATTTGAGATTTATGGCGTATCAAAATTTAGGAATCTTCCTCTGAACTACTAAGAATCCAAGCAGTTATACCTATTACGGTAATTGCTCCACCTAGCACCAAAGCTAAATTGATGTTGCGCTGCACTTTTTTAGCACGATTTAGGTATCCCGAGCCAACACCTTTGCTGGCAATAAAATTTTCAATGTTTCCTAATCTATTTTCTATTTCCTCTTTTGCTTTTTTAGTTATATCCATATTCTTATATATTAGAAACCTACTTTAGTAACTTGTTTTAGATGTTTTTGTTCTTCTAGAACCTTTGATATGAAACGAATTTATATCGAAATCGTTGCTGAAGAGCGCCACATAGCCTGTCGATAATTTCATATTACCGTTAGTATTTTACCTCAAGCAACTTCGTAAATCCAATTTTTATCACTACTTTTAATATAAATTCCCTTTGTATGAAATATATATTGATTCTATTAATGATTTGCACCCTATGCAGCTGTAACGATGACATGGCACTTATTGCTGCTCAACTGGATGCACAAGATGAGGTGGATCAAACCATTGCGATCAGTTCAGCTAATGAAACTGCTCTTAATAGTAGCGCCAACTATTGGGAAGATAAGGCCGGGCAGCCACTCTTTTTTGTGGACGGCATGCCATTCGAAAATGATTCCCTTCGGACGTTAAATCCTTCTCAAATCAAAGAAATTACCATATTAAAAGGTGAAAAAGCCTCTGCTGAATACGGAACAGATGCAGCAAATGGTGTTGTTTTAATCACCTTAAAATAGTTTGAACATCCTTATTGATATAAAACAGGAATTTGTCTTTTCCTTGAGGCTATTTCATAATTATAGGCCCAAAATAAAAGTTTAGCTTCTTCAAATGGTTTGGCAATAAATGTTAATCCGTACGGCTCACCCTTGTTATAACCCATAGGCACAGTAACGCACGGAAAATGCGCCACTGCTGCGTAACCGGCACTCCAATTGTTTATTGATAGGATGCCATCTAAATTATTGGCATTCATTGGTTCAGTAAAATACTTTTGACCTGCTCTCATGAGGTTGGCTTTGAGTTTCAGCAGGCTATCCGTGCTGATTGTTTCCGCGGCTATCCCTTCAAATCTGGCTTGGCCGTAGGGAATACTCATGCTGCTGTCATTTAAGTTTAAGCGTATGATATCTGCTACATTGGAAATTTTTAAAGTGGTATCACCATAGCTGCTAAGGTAGGCAGGAAGGTCGGTTTTCATATCTGCGTTAAGCAAAGTTAGGAAGCCATTGAGCGCTACTGAAGGTGGTTCAATAGTAATGACCACCGCACCGAGTGTTCTTAATTTTTCTATACTTAAATTGTAAAGACTATCCGTTAAAAAAGATTTTAAGGCACCAAATCTCAACCCTTCCAGGGTCTTCTTTTCTAAACCAGACAAATAATTAGTTGATGTGCTCGATTTCATTGTTACTTCATCTTTTGGATCATTACCCACCATGGCAGATAATAAAATAGCATTATCTTCAACATTTTTAGTCATAGGGCCCGGAGTATCTAGCGTGCCGGAAATTGGCACAATACCGCCCCTGCTCAGTAACCCCACTGTTGGCTTTAAGCCTACTACTGAATTTGCGCTAGCAGGGGATAATATAGAGCCCGAAGTTTCCGTACCTACTGCTGCCACAGCGTAATTGGCTGCCACTGCAGAACCACTGCCGGCACTAGACCCGCCCGTATCGAACTGCCGCGGTCCATAAGGATTTAGCGTTTGCCCGCCCACTGCGCTGTAGCCATTGGGACAACCGTCACACAAAAAGTTGGCCCATTCGCTTAAATTGGACTTACCTAAAATGATACCACCATGCGCTTGAATTCTATCAATAATAAACGCATTGGACGTGTTATTATTCGCCAGTACTACAGCACCTGCAGTAGTAGCTAGCATTGCTGTATTGATGTTATCTTTTACAAGAATAGGCATCCCGGAAATTAGGTGTTTATTTTCAATGCTTGACGCATCCAACCGCTGAGCAATTTTTACAGCATCCGGATTGACGGAAATTATATTGTTTAAGGCAATAGCACTGTCGTTTTCAAATTTTACAATGCGATACAAATACCACTGAGTTAGTTGTTTGTATGTCAACTTACCGGAAGCGATGGAACTTTGTATTTCTCTTATACTTCTCTCTAAAATAAGCGGTTTCAGCTGCTCATATAGAGTCTCCGTAAAATCCTGAATCTGAGGCTCAATCTGAGCCCAAAGTTTATTTTTATCCGCAAATTGAGACTGAATCAGCTTAAAGCGCATCCGCTCCGAGGGGTGATTTGCGTTCTCCTGCAATAAAGTTGCCTCATCATATTGCGTCCAAGTGGCAATTTTAGTTTCAGCTTCATTTTTGCACGATTGGAAGCAAATTAATGCACACAGCACTAGTGCCACGATAATAACTGATAATTTATTTGACATCCCTAAATTTAGTTTTTTGTTTTAATAGCTAAAAAAATGGGTTTCAAACCATCAAATTGACTTAGCAAACAAAATATAGTGCATTACTCGTTTTTTATGTCTGTCAGTTCATCAATGCTCACGTGATTATCCGCTATCACAGTTTCCATATAATTGTCTTTTGTTACCACCTTTGGATCTAGCAAAATTGACCTTACCTTGACACCTGCAATGGTATTTATTTTAGCATCTTTAACCTCCTTACCTTTGGACATTTCCATTGCTGACGTGGCAGCTAAATAGGCCAGCTTTTTAATAGGTTTATATACCGTCATACCCTGAGTGCCGTTAATTAAATTTTGTATCGCCTGAATTTCGGCATCCTGTCCGGTTATGTAAATAGGCTTATCTGCTTTTATATCCACCAGAGCGGAAATCACTCCGTTGGCTAAGGCATCATTGGCCGCTAATACGGCATCTATCTGCTCCGTTTGCGTTACGGCCAGCTCCTGCATGTAAAGAAAAGCATTTAATTCACCCCAACTATCGAGCACTATATCTTTTAATATTTTAATATCACCCTTTTTAACGTACGGTTTTAATACTTCTAGCTGTCCCTTTCTGAATAATATGGCATTGTAATCGGATTTGGGACCATTCATCAGTATAATATTTCCTTTACCAATGTGCTTTACAGCTTGCTCTGCCTGTAGCATACCTACTTTCTCATTATCAAAAGATAAATAAAGGCTGATTTTATCGCTTGGAATAATTCGATCGTATGCTATAACTTTAACATCTTTTGAGGCAGCATAATCAACAATCTCGATAGCTTCCTTAATATCCACAGGTACAATAATCAGCACTTTTGTACCTGAGGCTATCATCTCTTTCGCCTGTTTTAATTGCACTGCGGCATCTCCATTTGCCACTTGCACACTAACTTCTCCACCTAAATCTCGTATTTTATCACATATAAAGTTGCGATCGCTTATCCATCGGTCTACAACATAACTGTCCATTAAAACACCTATATTTTGGCTGTAAGCAAAACTAGTGAAAAGACACATTACTAATACTAATAACTTTTTCATGGCTCTTAATTTAAGATGAAACTCTTCTATAGATTACATAAGTTAGTATTTTTTCTATAATATTACTTAAAGTCTACCAATTTATATTGTCGTAGGTGTAATCAAAACGCTGAAAATGTCTGATGCACCCTTTTTAGAATTAACCTCTTTATTAAAAACAGCTTAAGAGCTGCATTATCCTGAGATATTTTTTTTTTGCTACTAGCTGCAAGTAAAATATTCTTCATTTTATTTCACAATGTACGCCATGTAAAGCTATCTTTATCTCATAAATTTTTCAGAAAACTTTTTAACCTATTACTATGGAACTTATACTTCAAATAATTGCAACACCACTCATAATTCTCGGCTTTTCTAAGTTTAGCAGTGGTGTGACCATAAGAGATGGCAAATCTGCTTTTTGGACTTCATTATGGATAATAATTGTGGGTTGGCTAGTGGGCTGGTTGCTTACCTTTTTATTAAATATTGCCACATTGGGTATATTATGGCTTGTTGGCTTAGGTATTATTACCAGAACAATTGCTTATGCTATAGTCATTGAAATAATTGATCAGGTACGTAAAGATTTCAAAACTGAGGGATTCCTGCCTTCACTATGGCTTGCCATTGCCATGGCCATTGTTTGGGGAATTATTGATATTATATTTTAATAGCAAGGATGATTTTATTAAGAATTTTATGGTGCGCAAAGATTTAGTAGAAGAAATCAAAATTATAGATAAATACAAAAATGTCTATAGGATTAACTAGCTCTAGCTATGTTTAAACAGCGTTTTATATACATACTAACTAACAGGTTTTAGATTCTACCGCAAAGTTCATAAGCAGTATCATCAAATTTACCAAGCGGCTGCTGATGGTATTTGAACCTATTCTCAACAGTGAAATTAAGTTTTTGAATAACCTACAGCGGTATGAGAATGATATCTGTCTCGTCCTGAAATAGGTTTAGATCGAAGGTTCACCACCATGTATTCTATAGTGACCTGACATGCTGAAGTGCCTAACATGGAAGCTCTTTTCTTATCAAGATTATTGATGGAAAGCTCCTTATTCACCTTAGCGGCTTGCACATCTTTTGTATCTATAGCAACAATCTTTGCCTGCTTACTATGCCCAATAAAAAAATTATCATCCGAGTCGAAAACAAGTGCTGTAATCTATTTGATGGAGGGATTTCCAGTTTTTGAAATTGGCTTTGCACTGGGTTGTTTTAGCAAAAGAAAAGTGAATGAATACTAAGCTAAGACTGTAAAGGATTATTTTTTTATAGCCATTGCAGTTAATTTAATTCGTAGCCCGGCATAATACGAAACTATTTACTTTTTGATAATCAAATAGTTACAAATAAAGATAGTATTTGATTACTTGCCGTTACGCATATTCTGAATAACGTTTGATGCCATCTCTTGTTAAGGCGAACAAGTCAATTCCAGTCAACGGTTGCCTCCCTTGGTTGGTGTCATAAACTGCAATTTCGGCAACGTGCAAAACCGGCTATTTAAGCTATTCGGAATTTGAAGATTTGCAGGTTTCGACACATATTTCGCATCATTTCTGAAATTTGATATCACAAATTTTCAGCGAATAAAAAAGAATAATGCTCCCCAATTAAACCTTTTCTATTTCCATTCATCTAAACGACAAATCTGCTGGGCAGTATTCATATGACATATAATATTTTTTAAACCTAAAAATCAGTACAATGAACATTTTAAAAACGACAAAACACTTCGGCTTTATCGCTATCACTATTTTTTTAGCTACGGCTTGTGCAGAAGAACAGCTAAATATGGCTACCGGGTTTGATGGCACCGTCATCAGCCCTGAATTAGTAGAAAATGAGCGAGCAATCGAGAAATTGGAGGGAGACATAAAATTTCTCAGGCGGGCGCCCAGGTCAGTGGAGCTTTTTAAACTAGAAAATGATTCGCTGCTATTTATGTTTGCGGAGAAAATGAATTATACCCTTAAGCACGATTTAAAAATAGATTTATCCGAGCCGGGGGATTATTTTCCTGATTCCCTTCCGGGGGATAAGCAGACCTGGGAAGCGCTGCATCCTGCTGTAATTCCGGCCGGCACCAAAGTGAGCTCTTATTATTTTCATTACGATAATAAAACCTATAACGATGACATTAGTGTGCGCGATTATTTCAACTGCATTGGCCAGTACCGGGTAAATGCGAAGGTAACATTTAATAAACCGGTACTGGGCATAGTGATGCGTGCCGGCTTGGGGCCACGATTTCATTTATTGCTGAGCGATAAGGAATTAGGCCTGCCGTGGGTTGATTATTGCGAACATAATTTCAGGCATTTCCCTGGTATTAATATAGCCGATGGGTGCCAGTCCGATCGATTTATACTAAGTGAAGATAGGAAAACCTTGTACTTGCGCAACAATACTGATGTGCACCATGATAATTACCGGGTTATTTTGGCAGCGGATTGATTTAATCAGTGCTTTTACGGGAGGGCTGTACCAGAAAAATCTGGGTTCTGCCCTCCTGTACTTTAAAATATAATCTCCTTCAGCTTATCCATATACCCTCTGCTTACGCGCACTACAGCACCGTTTTTCATTAAAACATCATAACTTTTGGCATAACGCTCTAATTCTTTTACCTGCTGCAGGTTAATAATAGCCGACCGATGAACCCGAAGAAATGACCGGGGATTGAGCTTCTCCTCCATGGTGGTAATGCCATAATTGCTGATATAAACATCCTGAGCTGTGTGAAGTTTGGCATAATCGCCATAGGCTTCAATCCAGATAATGGATGATACAGGCAAAGTAATAAGCTTTCTATTTTTGTTTACCAAAATTTGCTCGGGAAAGGTGGGCTTATCCTTTATCAGGCTTTCAGCCAGCGGTGTAATGTTATTAACCTCCCGTTCCACCTCCAACCGTTCCACTGCTTTATTGAAACGTTCCTTTGTATAAGGCTTCAGTAAATAATCTACTGCATGCACTTCAAATGCTTCCAAGGCATATTTATCATAAGCTGTTGAAAAAATGATTTGTGGAATTTCATTAATATGTCTTAGCACTTCAAAACCCGTTAAGCCGGGCATTTGAATATCAAGGAAGATGAGGTCAGGATTAAACTCATTAATCACTTTTATGGCATCTACTCCATTATTGGCCTCTGCTACAAGAATTAATTGCTTAAAATCTACCAAATATTGTTTTATAAGGTCTCTGCCGGAACGTTCATCGTCCACTATAATCACTTTTTTCATAGTGAAAACTGTATTTTGAGGCCACGTGGTTGATTATCCAAAATAGTAAGGCTGCTGTTATACATTTTTTGCAAGCGAAGTTTTGTATTAATAAGCCCAACGCCTTTATTAAAAATATCCGATTTATTTTTAAGCCCAACTCCTGTATCGGCTACTTCAAATTTTAGCATATCTCCCTCCTTAAAAATAGTTATGCTTACTTTACCCCCTTCAATCAAAGAAGCCAAGCCATGTTTAATACTATTTTCAACTAGGGGCTGTAGCAGCAATGGCGGCACTTTTTCAGAAAGTAAATCTTCAGATACATTTATTTCTACTTGTAACCGATCTTCAAAACGTGCTTTTTCTAACTCCAGGTATTTAGTTACAAAATCGAGTTCTTCGTGTAAACTCACAAGTTCGGTTTTTGATGCCATCAGCTGATACCTGAAAAGATCGGCTAGTTGAGCAATCATGTGGCGGGTCTTTTCATTTTCCTCCGGAATAGAAACATTTATGGTATTAAATACATTATATAAAAAATGAGGATTGAGCTGCGCTTTAATGGCGGACAGTTCGCTTTTTAATGCGGCCTGTCTTAGCTCCCCTTCCACACGTAGCTTCTTTTGGTTTTCCCTGAAGTACCGGTAGGCAAAATAACAGCCAAATTGAATGAATAGAAATAAAGTAGGTATATACCAATCCCAAACCGTGCCTGTCCCTTCCAACCTAAACAAACCCATGCTATCCACAATTTGATAACGCAATTCCCTAACAAAATACAACACAATAGGAATAAGTAGGGATACAGCAATAATCTGTAAAAAGGTTTTCTGTTGTTTCAGTAGCCATATACCTATAAACCAAATAAAAATTGACGCTACAAAGAAAAAGCTGTATTGCATACCTGCAGCATTCCAATATGAACGCAGATTTACCCAACCAAAAATTGATTTTTGCACACTTTCCTCGTTTAAGGACCACAATACAATATGATACAATACAGAGAAAAACAAATAGAATAAAATTACGGCAACTATTTGTCTAGCGTAGACTTTTCTAAATGTAGACTCGCTCATAATATCCTAAAATTATTTTTCCAAAACATACCAAAATTCCCCGTCAGCGGGATCAAAGCTTAATTTAAGTAATCCATCCGAGGTTTGAATTAAATAATTCCCAACAATCTCTTTCTCTACGCCATTTTTAATAGCTGTTGTACAGCCATCTTTATAGGTGAAGGTTAAATTGTTAGAAAAATAAGCTTTCAGGTTGAATAAGTTTGATAAACTATCGGATGGAGTAATCATCTTTTTCACTAGGTAGGGGCTTATCGGTATAATCTGAATAACTCTGCTCTCTGTTAGATTCCTCAAATCCCGCAGAGCGGTAATTAGGCAAAATGGAAATCAGTAAAGCAGTGGAGGTATTCAAAATATCATCATCAGTAGACCATGGTACATCGATAATAACCTTGTAGTTACCCGATAAATTAACAGGAAAATCATTACCCAATTCAATGCTGTCACCTTCCTGATCCAGCACAGTGAATGTGCTGTTAATCGGGTAATGTTGCACGCTTGCGCCTTCGTTTAATGCAAACGCATAATAATCCTGCGCTTGTAGTTGAAAGGTCGATAAGCACAATAATGTGAAAGCAATTCTGATTAATAGTGAAGTAATTTTCATTTCAGGCAAATTTTATTTTTCTCAAAAATAAGCCGATTTCCACTTTTCATCAATTAAATACTGATGAATGAGCCTATAGGCCGATGAAGTGACCAAGGCAATTCATCGTTTCATACGCCCCTTGGTCGGATGTTGGTGGGAAGTAAAATTCCCGCCTGCAATATTTGAGGAAACAAATTTATAGCGAGATGAAAAAATACTACCTCACCCTTATTTTATGCGCAATTTTTGGCATTTCATTTACTAAAGCGCAAGAGTTATCTGTTAGTGGCCGATTGTTAAATGCACAAAATGAAGCCATACCCTACGCCAATATCATAGTGCGGCAATTGAGTGATTCAGCCTTTGTAAAGGCCTCTGTAAGTAAAGATGATGGTAATCTTCATCATTCAACAACTACAAAAGGGCTTCTATTATTTGACAGTAAGCAGCATAGGATACACCACTTATCAGCAAAAAATTACGGTAAATAAAAACATCCAGCTGGGAAATATTGAGTTAAATAAAAGTTCCGAAGCATTAGCAGAAGTTAGTGTAAAAGCTGAAAAGCCCATAGTGCAGGTGCTAGCTGATAAAACAGTTTTTAATGTGGAAAACACCATCAATGCGGCCGGTAGCAGCGGATGGGAATTATTGAGGAAAGCCCCGGGGGTTATTATCGATAACAACAGTAACGTAATTTTAGAGGGAAAAACAGGCGTTCAAATATATATAGATGGTAAACTTTCGCAGTTGCGCGGTACCGATTTGCAATCATTTCTTGAGTCGTTACAGGCCAGCGATATTGAAAGTATTGAAATTATTACCCAGCCCTCCTCTAAATATGATGCTGCCGGAACAGCCGGTATCATCAATATTAAGTTGAAAAAAGACAAGAATCTTGGCACCAACGGAACAGTAACTGCCGCGTTAACGGTGGGTGCTTTTGCAAGGTCAACAGCTTCCGCTTCCTTCAATAACAGAACCCGAAAAAATAATTTTTATGGTTCCTATAGTAACCGAGTTGGTAAAAGCACAGGATTTATCAATTTGCTGAGGGAGCAAAACGGTACTGCTTTTGATGCACGAACCACTAGTATTTACGATCCGGAAAGCCACAATTTCCGTGTGGGGTATGATTTTTATGCTAGCGCCACAAGCACCTTTGGTGTTCTAATAAACGCAAATCTGAACGATGTTGCCAGCACCAGTAATTCCCGAACGCCCATCAGGCCTGTAGGGAGCAGTATGATTGATAGCATATTGGTAGCAAACAATAGAAACAGCAGCGAAACCCAGAATTATAGCGTTAACCTCAACTATCAGTTTCAGGATAGCACCGGCCACAGCCTGACCTTAGATCTTGATTATGGCAAATACCTTCGCGATGCCACTGCGCTTCAACCAAACTTCTATTATACTGCCAGTGAAACGGATATTCTCAGTCAGAATATTACAAGACAGGTAACACCTACTGACATTATTATTGGCGCTTTTAAAGCAGATTATGAACAGAACTTATGGAATGGCAAACTGGCGCTGGGCGTAAAATTTTCACTGGTGGAAACAACCAATACCTTCAATTTTTATCAGCAGCAAAATGAGCAATTTCAGCTGGATGAAAGCCAGAGTAATAGCTTCGCCTATGAGGAAATTATAAACGCGGCTTACTTTAATTACAATGTTAAGTTTGGCAAATGGAGCACTCAGCTAGGGTTGCGCGCTGAAAACACACTTTCGGATGGTCGGCTTGAAAGCTCCGATACCATTAAAAACGATAGAGTAAAACGCAATTATACCAATATATTCCCTAGCGGTGGGCTTACTTACCAGTGGAATAGGAAAAATCAGTTTGCGCTTACGTACAGCAAAAGAATTGAGCGGCCTAATTATTCTTCTCTTAACCCTTTTGAATACAAAATTGATGAGCTATCCTTCAGGCGAGGCAATCCTTTTTTGCAGCCACAATACACTGATAACATAAAAATTAGCCATACTTACAATTACCGGCTTACCACCTCTTTGAGCTATTCTTATATTTCCGATTTCTTTGCTCAGGTAACTGAGGCTGAGGGCGAAAATAAAAACTTTATCAGCCAGCGAAATATTGCCAATCAGGAAGTTATTAATCTGGCTATTTCCTATCCGTTTTCGTTCACAAAATGGTGGGCTGTTTACCTCAGTATAAATGCTTATCAAAGCAGCTATCAGGCGACTAATTCAAACTTTGTGGCACTTACGCAGGAGACTTTAAGCTTCTATGCCCAGAACACTTTTAATCTTCCTTACGATTTTAGCATGGAAATTAGCGGTTGGTTCAGCTCGCCCTCCGTTTGGGGAGGCACTTACGAAACTAATGCGCTAGGTGCCTTAAACGTGGCCTTTCAGAAGAAATTCTTTTCCGATAAACTCAACGCAAGGCTCTCTTTCAATGATGTTTTATACACCATCCCCTGGTCGGGCACCACGCGTTTTGGTGATTTATATATTGATGGCTCCGGTGGCAATGACTCCCGCAATGTGGCTTTTAGTTTAAGCTACAATTTTGGCAACAAAGAAGTAAAAAAGGTGCGCAGCCGAAAAACGAGCTCGGAGGATGTGCAGGGAAGGGTGGATTAGCGTTAGTAAGGATAGTCAAGAGGTCACTTTAGACGACCTCTAATAGTGACCTCTTGACTTTCATATCTCCTGACTTTTCAAAAGTGGACTTTCTAGAAGCGATTTCACCCTTTTCTAAAAAAAAGATGTTCTGAATTTCAACTACTGATATCTGCTACACGCCTTGTAAGGGTAGTCAAGAGGTCACTTAAGATTAACTTTAAAAGTGACCTTTTGACTTTCATATCTCCTGACTTTTCAAAAGTGGACTTTCTAGAAGCGATTTCACCCTTTTCTAAAAAAAAGATGTTCTAAATTTCAACTATTGATATCTGCTACACGCCTTGTAAGGGTAGTCAAGAGGTCACTTAAGATTAACTTTAAAAGTGACCTTTTGACTTTCATATCTCCTGACTTTTCAAAAGTGGACTTTCTAGAAGCGATTTCACCCTTTTCCAAAAAAAAAGATGTTCTGAATTTCAACTATTGATATCTGCTACACGCCTTGTAAGGGTAGTCAAGAGGTCACTTTAGATTAACTTTAAAAGTGACCTCTTGACTATGACATCTCCTGACTTTTCAAAAGGGGACTTTCTAGAAAAAATTTTATTTCTTTATGATAGAATTTCGTTAAATTTCCTTTATGGATATCCGGAACACGCCATTACTACCCGATAGAAGTTATCATATTTATAACAGAGGAATTAATGGCATGAAGGTTTTTCTTGAAGAGAGAAATTATAAATACTTTCTAAATCAATATGCCAAGTATGTACATCCATTTGTAGAAACCTTTGCTTATTGCTTGCTTTCAAATCATTATCACCTACTGATTCGGGTAAGACCTGAAAATGAAATTGAGAAATTAATTCCTAAAAATACCAAAAAGCCTTGCAACTTTTACGTAAGCAACGGGTTCTCAAGTTTTTTAAAAGCATACACACAGGGTATCAATAAAACATACGATCGGACTGGAGCGTTATTTGAGACACCTTTCAAACGAATAGAGGTCGGAGAAGATGATTACTTTACTCGATTGATTGCATACATTCATCTTAATCCACAAAAGCACATGTTAGTAAAGGATTTCAAAACTTATAAACATTCATCTTATAACGTCCACTTATCAAACCAGGCAACAAAATTACGGAGAGAGGAAGTACTCGATTGGTTTGGAGGAAAAGAGGCATATGCAAAATTTCATTCAGATGCGACTATTGAATTATCAGAGCGTTTGCTTTTAGAGTAGATTTAGCCAAGGTTAGTCAAGAGGTCGCTTGGAGCGACCTCTTGACTTTTGAGTGCAATTCCTTGAGCCAATCCTAATAAATTTCAGAAAATATCACTATTGCACCTAAAGCGAAAAACCCGCTGAAAATCAATTGATTAACAGTGGGTTTTGTACCTTGGGCCGGTTCAGATAGCTATCGGGAGAACCGGCACTGTTAATCTGTTTAGATTCACTTTTCGAGCAAAATCAATTTTTATAAACCAAAAACCTCTTGTACTTCGAAGTTCATCGTTTGGTTGAACCGCTCCCGATAGCTTCGAGAGAACCGTAACTGCTACCTTTTATTAACATTCGAAAATACCTTTAAAAGCAAGTTTACCTGCTACAGTAAAATCCTCTCAAATTTACTTTTGAGAGGACTTTTATTTCTAATTGTACCTTGGGCCGGTCCCGATAGCTATCGGGAGAACCGTCACGAATGCTACCTTTTATTAATATTCGAAAATACCTTTAAAAGCAAGTTTACCTGCTATCATTAACAAAAAATCCTCTCAAATTTACTTTTGAGAGGACTTTTATTTCTAATTGTACCTTGGGCCGGTCCCGATAGCTATCGGGAGAACCGTCACGAGTGCTACCTTTTATTAATATTCGAAAATACCTTTAAAAGCAAGTTTACCTGCTATCATTAACAAAAAATCCTCTCAAATTTACTTTTGAGAGGACTTTTATTTCTAATTGTACCTTGGGCCGGTTCAGATAGCTATCGGGAGAACCGGCACGAGTGCTACCTTTTATTAATATTCGAAAATACCTTTAAAAGCAAGTTTACCTGCTATCATTAACAAAAAATCCTCTCAAATTTACTTTTGAGAGGACTTTTATTTCTAATTGTACCTTGGGCCGGTCCCGATAGCTATCGGGAGAACCGTCACGAGTGCTACCTTTTATTAATATTCGAAAATACCTTTAAAAGCAAGTTTACCTGCTATCATTAACAAAAAATCCTCTCAAATTTACTTTTGAGAGGACTTTTATTTCTAATTGTACCTTGGGCCGGTCCCGATAGCTATCGGGAGAACCGTCACGAGTGCTACCTTTTATTAATATTCGAAAATACCTTTAAAAGCAAGTTTACCTGCTATCATTAACAAAAAATCCTCTCAAATTTACTTTTGAGAGGACTTTTATTTCTAATTGTACCTTGGGCCGGAGTCGAACCGGCACGAGTGTTACCTCATTGGTGTTTGAGACCAACGCGTCTACCGATTCCGCCACCAAGGCATATATATTATAGTGCTTATTTTACTAATTATCATCATTTCAATTACGTTGCTTACCAACGCTCTACCTCCCGATAGCTATCGGGACCGCCACCAAGGCATATATTTACATTGTATATTATTCTCATTTTTGCATTTCAATTACGTTGCTTACCAACGCTCTACCTCCCGATAGCTATCGGGACCGCCACCAAGGCATATATATTATAGTGCTTATTTTACTAATTATCATCATTTCAATTACGTTGCTTACCAACGCTCTACCTCCCGATAGCTATCGGGACCGCCACCAAGGCATATATATTATAGTGCTTATTTTACTAATTATCATCATTTCAATTACGCTGCTTACCAACGCTCTACCTCCCGATAGCTATCGGGACCTCCCTGTCTGCCGACAGGCAGGCACCAAGGCATTTGCAATCGGGAGGGCAAATATAGATAAAATCCTTAAAAAACTGCAATGGGAAGGTAGGATTAAATCACAAAAAACAATTTAGTGACTTGAGCAGTCAATATGGTATGAAATTGCTACTGACTATCTTCTTTGTATTCATATACTTACCCAATATACATATGAAAAACTCACCATTTGAGCAGTATAAATGGAAAAACAGGTTATTAGTAATTTACGCTTCGGAATCTGATGATCCTGATTTTGAAAGACAACTAAACAATTTTGCGAAGCACCGAACAGGCTATGAGGAGCGCGATTTACTTGTGCTGCACCTAAGCGATAATTTCGTAAAAAGCCAGCCTAACGGGAACCTCCTCACTGTAAATGTCAGCCAAGCACATAATTTTCTATCAATTACTAAAGAAGATGGCTTCAAGGTTTTCCTTATTGGCAAAGATGGAAGCATTAAAAAGCACCAGACTACTCCCATGAGCAATCAAAACTTATTTGCTACTATTGATGCCATGCCTATGCGGCAGCGTGAAAGAATAAAAGATGGAAGGTAGGAATTGGCGATTGGTTATTTGGCTGTTTGGCTGTTTGGCTGATTGGCTGTTTGGCTGTTTGGCTAATTGGCTGATTGGCTGATTGGCTGTTTGGCTGATTGGCTGATTGGCTGATTGGCTGTTTGGCTGTTTGGCTATTGGCTCACTGGTTGCAAATAATTAAACTATAGATTGTTATCGGTATACTACAAAAATGAAAACTCAATAAAGCTTAGTTAATAGCTTAAAACAAAAAGCTAACACGCCACTAAATTTCACTTAACTCCAGCCAGCGTAATTCCAATTCATCCAACTGCTCGCCCAACTCATTTAACGCTTTTCCCCATTTCGCAAAGTCATCTGCACTACCCTCTCCTTTGGCCAACTGCGCTTCTAACGCTTTTTTCTCCTTCATGAGTTTTGGGATTTTCCCTTCAACATCCGCTAATTCGGTTTGCTCTTTATAGCTCAACTTTTTGCTTTGGGCTTCGAGCTTTTCAACAGGCTTACTCGTATTAGTGTTATCCGGTTTTTTAGCTTTGCCTCCCTGGTTTTTATCACGCTCTTCTTGTCTCTTGTTATCGCGATACTCGGAATAATTACCGTTGAAGAATTTGATCTGTCGGTCTCCCTCAAACAGGAAAAGTTGATCTGTCAGGCTATCCATAAAATACCTATCATGCGATACAATCATCAAACAGCCCTGAAACCTGTCCAGAAAATCTTCCAAAATAGCAAGCGTTTGCAAATCCAAATCGTTGGTAGGTTCATCCAATATTAAAAAGTTTGGGTTTTTGATGAGAACCAGCAATAATTGCAACCTGCGCTTCTCCCCGCCACTCAGCTTATATACAAAATCGTGTTGCTGTTTGGGCGGAAATAAAAAGCGATTTAAAAACTGTGAAGCGGTTATGTCCGAGCCATCGGGTAGTTTAAAATGGTCAGCAATTTCACTCACTACATCAATTACTTTCTTGCTCTCGTCAAACTGTATTTCCTGTTGACGATAGTAACCAATTTGTGTATTAACGCCTCTATCAATTGTACCTGCATCGGGTTCAACGCTTCCTGTTAAGGTGTTGAGAAACGTACTTTTGCCGGTACCGTTTTGACCAACTATCCCTATTCTGTCACCTTTTTTGAAAACATAGCTGAATCCTTCAAACAACAGCTTCTCATCGTACTGCTTTTTAATGTTTTTCAATTCAAGAATTTTTCCTCCTAAACGTTTCTGGGAAACATCAAGCGCTACCTGATCTCTCTTGAGGTTTTTGGTAGCCTTAGCCTTCAAGTCATCGAAAGCATCCATACGATATTTGGCTTTTGTACCTCTGGCTTTAGGCATTCTGCGCACCCATTCCTGCTCCTTCTTCATCAGGCTTTTGGCCTTATCCACTTCCATTTGTTCATTGGCCTCACGCTCCTCCTTTTTTACCAAAAACTCTGTATAATTGCCTTGGTATTTAAAAACCTTCTGTCTATCAAGTTCCAAAATGCCATTACACACGCGGTCAAGGAAATACCTATCGTGGGTAACCATTAGCAGGGTAATGTTTTGGGTAGATAAGTATTTCTCCAGCCACTCAATAACTTCAATATCCAAGTGGTTGGTAGGCTCATCTAATATGAGCAAATCAGGGTTGATGATAAGCTGGGCGGCCAGCGCTACTCTTTTCTTCTGCCCACCACTCATGCTGGCCACCGGCTGCTCAAAATCCTCAATGCCCAGCTGGCCTAAAATCTGCTGAATCTGGCTCTCGTAATCCCACAGCTGAAGCGATTCCATGCGTTCTAATAGATCCGAAAACTGCTGTTGTTGCTTCTCATTCATTTCCGGATTATTAGCCAAAGCTTCATATTTTCTGATGATCTGCAACGACTCATGCTCAGCATTAAAAATGGCTTGCATGGCATTAATACCCGATTCAAACTGCGGATTTTGTGACAAAAACCCAATTACAATTTCATTTCTGAAACTGTAATTACCGGTACTCGGAGACTCCTCTCCCGTTAAAATTTTTAATAGAGTGGATTTTCCCGATCCGTTCACACCTACCAGCGCTATTTTATCGCCTTGGGCTAAACCAAAAGATATATTTTCGAATAAGACTTTATCGCCAAAGTTCTTACTTATATTTTCTACTGAGAGGTAATTCATGCCGCAAAATTAGTCCTATTTTGTAGCATTTGGAAGGGTCTTCGATAAATTTTAATATTAGGCATCACCAGCCTAATTTGTTATGTAACAACTCTCAAAAAATGAAAACCCGAGATAAAAGAAAGCGGTATTTTCGGAAGCGTATTTAATAATTAGATAGTTTGGTACTGTCATTTAACAGCAGTTAGGTCTTATGAACTACATTATTCTTATCCATTTTTACACGCCTTTGTTCGTCTAAGCTTCGGATAGCGGCAATAACAGTCTCTTTGGCATATCCTACAAGTTGCTTCGCAATTTCCTGATAATGGAGTGGTTCTTTTTCAAGTAGTTTTAACACAGCAAGCTCTAATTGCATGTCTTTTGTATGCCTCTTTTGCTCCAAACAGATGTCACAAACGCCACAAGGTACATCTTTGTCTTCACCAAAGTAAGCCAGCAAACTCAGTGTTCTGCATAGTACTTCGTTCTCTAAATAATGCTGTACCGACAATAGTTTTTGCAGTTTTAGCTTTTTCCGTTCTTTTAATAATTTCTTGTTAATTGGTAGTTTGTTGGCATCATATCTCGGTTGTAAAAAAGTTAGCTGAGGCACATCTGTTTTAGGTGTGTAATCCATTATTCCCTCATTAGCAAGGTAAGTAAGCTGCGTGTGCACTTGTTTTGCATTTAAATTGGATTGATTACCTATTTCTTGCTCATTTACCGCTACTACCTGCTGGTACAGCTCGCCACCGTAAATTCTAAGCACAGCTTTTATAAGCTTCTCAAATTTCGCATTGGCAATTTCAAAGCTGTAAAGCGCTTTAAAATCAATTTTAATATGCAATCCCGATGGCCGATAAAACTGTTCATTTAACTGGATAAAACCTTCTTGCTCCAACGTTTTTATACCATGAAAAACTTCATAAGCTTCTTGTTGTGTTTGCCTGCTAAAAGCTTTAATATCAAATTCATAGCTCACAAATTCACCTGATCCAATGGCAATTTTAAAATAGTTTGCAATGGCTTGATACAGTCTTTTAAGGTAATCTACTTCCGGATGAGCCAGCTCAAGCCTTTTATACATTTCTTTGAGGTCGCTGCTGTGATACAAAGCCACCGCAAATGCTTTGCGTTCATCTCGTCCGGCACGGCCCGCTTCCTGGTAATACGCCTCCAAATTATCAGGCATTTCCCAATGTATTACGGTGCGCACATCGGATTTATCAATGCCCATTCCGAAAGCATTTGTAGCAACTATTATTCTTATTCTATTATTTATCCAGCCATTTTGCTTGGCATTTCTTTCATCATGCGTAATGCCTGCATGGTAATAATCGGCACTTAAACCATGCTGCTGTAGCATAGTAGCCACCTCCTGCGTGGTTCTTCTATTTTGTGCGTACACCACAGCACTTCCTTGAATTTTGGTCAGTATCTCCAACAATTTTTCTTGTTTATTTTCGAGCTTTCTTACCGAATAAGAAAGATTATCTCTTGAAAAACTCTTTTGAAATACCTTGGCCGATTTAAATAATAATTTTTCCTGAATGTCAACTTTAACGTGCTCGGTAGCAGTTGCAGTTAATGCAATACAAGGCAGTTCAGGAAACTGCTCGCGAAAAGCACCTATTTCTAAATAAGGTGGCCGAAAATCGTAGCCCCATTGACTGATGCAATGCGCTTCATCAACAGCTAATAAAGCGAGTTTCATTTTTTTTACTCGTGCTTGAAACAGTTCGGTTTGAAGCCGCTCCGGTGAGATGTATAGAAATTTGTATGCCCCGTGAGCCGCATTGTCTAGCAAGATATCAATTTCGCGCTTGCCCATACCCGAATAAATTGCTGCAGCAGGAATACCTCTTCTTTTAAGCTGATCTACCTGATCGCGCATTAAAGCTATTAAGGGAGAAATTACCAAGCAAAGTCCTTCTTGCATAAGTGCCGGTACCTGAAAACAGATTGATTTGCCTCCACCGGTCGGTAGCAGTGCCAGTGTATCTTGGCCATTGAGCACAGCATTAATAATATCTTCCTGCATGCTGCGGAAAGCGTTATATCCCCAATATTTTTGTAGTATGTTAAGCGCTTTACTCACTACCAAACAGGTGTTTCTTTATTCAAAAATGCTGCAATTCCTTTTTTGCAATCTTCCGATCCGCGTGCTTTTGCATTCTGCTCTGCCGCATATTGCAAGCCTTCCTCTAAACTCTTTTCCTGCACGGCAGCAATCATCTGCTTAGTATATTGCATGGACTGCCCGGAATTATTTTGTATAAGCTCTTGTGCAAAGTCATAGACATGCTTTTCCAGCGTTTCAGCTTCCACTACTCCATTTACTAGTCCGAAATCTTTCGCCTGCTCAGCTGTGTATAGCCTGCCCGAAAGCAAAAGTTCTTTCGCCTTGCCCTCCCCTATTTTACGCAGCAAAAACACTTTAACAATGGCAGGAATAAAGCCAATTTTCACCTCTGTATAACCGAATTTAGCTTCCGGCACGGTAAAGGAAAAATCGCAAACTGTGGCTAGTCCGCAGCCACCAGCCAACGCATGCCCTTGTACTTGCGCAATAATTACTTTGGGGAAAGTGTAAATCATTTGAAATAATTCACGCAGGTGA
Source organism: uncultured Cytophagales bacterium (assembly GCA_963832285.1). GTDB lineage: Bacteria > Bacteroidota > Bacteroidia > Cytophagales > Cyclobacteriaceae > Marivirga. Next base: position 519,702 of record CAWHTP010000008.1, on the reverse strand, counting down.
TTGGAGTCTTCCAAATTCTCCTCGTAAGTGTTTTGCTGCAATTGTTGAATGTAAGCCAAATCAGCCCCGGCACAAAAGGCCTTTCCTTGCGCTCTAAGTACAATTACCTTTGCATTACATTATTTTGCAGTAATGTTAGCGCTTGCTTTAATTCACTTACAAAATTATAAGTTCAAGGCATTTCGCTTATCAGGCCTGTTGAGTGTTATGTACCCGACTCTATTTTCAACCGTTACTTTAGTAAAATTCATAGTTAAATTTTTAATTCAAAAGCACCATTTTGTGGTACCACATAAAATGTTATGTTTTTTTCGGTCAATATGCGCTTTAACCTTTTTATTTCCGCATAATCATTAGACGCATCAATAATTACAAGTTTTGGTTTGAGCCAATCGAATAAATGAACCGAAGCCATACCCTTATTATTGCTTAATATTAGATAGTCTACCTTCAGGCCGGTTTCAATGCTTTTATTAGTAGCGAAATCCTCTTTAAGATGCGCAATAAGCAACTCATTCCAAATACAAATTGCCAATCCTTTATAATTACGGAATATCTCTGCTTGATTTATGGGGTTAAACTCATCAGGACGGAAGTTAGCTATGCCGGCCTGTAGTTGCGATGGATATACATGAAACCGTAATTTATTCTTGTCATCAATTAAGGCTTGAGCGATGGAAAGGTACTGACTAGCGCCATTCCGTATAGCCAGCGCGTAATTATTTTGCGTATCGTATACGGTAAAGACTTTCTCATCAGCGCTCGCTATAGTTCTTAAACTTACTGATAGACAGCCAAGAAAGATGCCGAAGAAAGCTAATTTCCAGTAAAAAATCCGCTTTTGATTAATAAAAAAAGCGATAAACGCTAAGCTAAAGTAGATCAGCCAAGTTTCTATGGAGGTAATGTAAACGCCATCGATGGTGTTGACAGGTAGTTGCTGAAAAATAATAATAAGGTAATTTACAGTCTCAATAATGCCGTTAATGAGCATGCCCAAAAATTGCGCCACCGGCTCCCACCATGATACCAAGAGCAGCGCAATACTGCCATTAAGTATAATAAATGCTGCAGGTATAACCACCAGATTGGAGATAAAAAAATAGGTAGGAAACTGATGAAAATAAAGCAAGGCCAAAGGAGCAGTAGCCAACTGAGCCGCTATGGAGACAGCGGTTATTGCCCAGATTTTATCCAAAATCTTTGCCCTAAAAATTAGTAACTTATAAATTCTAGGTTGAAAAAACACGATGCCAATTACAGCCAAATACGATAGTTGAAAACCTACTGAAAATATGAGAAACGGATTGAATACCAGCAATACAAAAGCAGATGCTGCCAGCGTATTATAAATATTGGTGTGCCGCTTAAAAGCCTGCCCTACAATTATGAAACTGAACATGGTAGCTGCACGCAACACCGATGGTGACAAACCTGTAATAAAAGCGTACGCCCACAAGCCCAGTAAACTACATAGCGCGAAAACAAACCTCCCCTTTGCCCGGTGTTTCCACGGTTTAAACAAGAGCGAAATCAACAAAAAGACAATGCCCACATGCAGACCACTTACCGCCAATACGTGCATGGCACCAGCTGCGGCATAAGCATGCGTTAAGGTATCGTCTAAATCATCTTTTACACCTAAAGTGAGGGCTTTAGCAATGGCTAAAGATTGTGGTGTGGTGATATACGCTTCGAGCAGCCCACTTAAATAATCGCTGGTTTCAATTGACCAACCCACCAGGGTATTACCTTTTCCGCTTTTAGTTTTATACACATCTTCGTTAGTAATGTACTGCTGAAAATAAACCTGTTTGAAGCCTAGAAATCTTTTATAATTAAACTCTAAGGGGTTTTTAGGCGATTCAAGAGCAGAGATGCGCGAGTTCACTACAATTTCATCGCCATATCGCAAGCTATTTATGGCGGAGTCTTTTTCCAGGTATAGCATGGCTTTTCCGTGGTAGCTATGCCAAACTGAGTCTATTTTAACCGCATTAATTGCCGCAGTAAACCCCTTGGTTTTTTCCGTTGTTTTAGGTTTGCTTTTTAAAATGGCTTTAAACGAGGTAACCTCACTGAAAGTATAATGTAGCAAGTGATTGGCATCATGTTTTTGTGCTTTCTGATGCACATTTACGTAACCAAAACTTAAACAGATTAAAAATGCCAACACACCGGTAGTAAGCTCACTTTGCAGACTGAAATATTTAGTCTTAAAAAACTGATAAAGCAGGTATATGACAGTTGATATTATAAATAGAACACAGGCTATGCTGCTGTAGTCATCCAGAAAAGTACCAAGAATGATACCAGCGGACATCCAGACTACCAATCTTACAAAAGCGAATTTGTTCCAGAAGGGCTGCATATAGCTTGAATATACTACAACTTAAGATTAAATCAACTAAGTACAGCAAATTAGTGAAGCCATACAGCTCGGATTATTACCGTTTAAATGTGCTGACTGCTGCCTGCCTGTACTAACAAATCACTAAATAATTATCTTGGATAGCACTATATGGAGAAGTACAATCATATAATGATTTAAAATCTCAAATTTTCTTAATAAATATGCCAGGTGGCAACCTACAACTCCATCTGATAGTGAATAATATTACATTCCTCAAACTGCTCCCCTACTTTTTTGAAACCAAATTTCTCGTACAAAGTAACCGCGCCAAGCTGAGCGTGTAAGTATTTGGTTTTACCAACAGCAGCTGGGTTATTGGCAATATCCTCAAGCACAGCATTTACCAAATTGTAACCCACACCCTTGCCTCTGCATTCTTTTAGTACAGCAAATCGTTCGAGCTTTATACCATTTGCTGTATAGCGCCAGCGTGCGGTACCACATGCTTTACCTTGTTCATCAGTGGCTATAAAATGGGTAGAAGTATCTTCAAATTCATCGTATTCATCTTTTGGGTTCACCTGCTGTTCTACGACAAAGACCGCTTCCCTAATTTTGAAAATGCTTTTTAGCTCCTGTTCCGTTTGAACAACTTTAACGTTCATGATGACGCATCTTTTTCCGACTCGTTTTTATCGTAAGCCTCAATAATTTGCCTTACCAATCTATGCCTTACCACATCTTCTCCGGTGAGCTTTACAATACCAATTCCTTTAATATCTTTTAAAATGCGAGTAGCTTCAATTAAACCGGATTTTTGCTTCTTGGGCAAATCTACCTGACTCATGTCACCGGTTATAATGGCCTTAGAATCCGGCCCCATTCTGGTGAGAAACATCTTTATCTGCATGGGAGTGGTATTTTGCGCCTCATCCAATAAAATAAAAGCGTTGTGCAAGGTTCTTCCACGCATGTAAGCCAGAGGAGCTATCTCAATCACCCGATTTTCCTGATAATACTTCAACTTTTCAGAAGGAATCATATCATCCAGCGCATCATAAATTGGGCGCAAATAAGGATCAATTTTTTCCTTCAAATCGCCCGGTAAAAACCCTAAATTTTCACCCGCCTCCACGGCAGGCCTGGTGATGATTATTTTCTTTACTTCCTTATTTTTCAATGCCCGAACAGCCATGGCCACCGAAATGTAGGTCTTCCCTGTTCCTGCTGGGCCGATTGCAAAAACCAAATCATTTTTTTGAACCGCTTTAACCAGCTTAATCTGGTTGGTTGTTTTTGCCTTTATTGCATAGCCCTTAGTACCATAAACCAGCGTCTCCTCGGCATCGGCTATTAGTTTTTTCTCCGTGGCAGTACCCTCCGCTTTCAAGTATGTTTTAACATTATCTTCCGTTAGCTTACCAAATTTATTGTAATGCTCCACTAATGATTGTACAAGCTGGTTAATCCTAATGATTTCAGGAGAGCTTCCTTGTATGCGTATTTCGTTTCCCCGAGAAATAATTTTTGATTTTGGAAATGCCGCTGAAAGTTCGCTTATGTTTTTATTTTCTACGCCCAAAAAATCTACTAGCGATACGTTTTCTAATGTGATGACTTTTTCTACCAAATGCTTTTATAATTTAAATTCCTGAATTTGTATGTCAATGTCGTTTAGTTAAGCTTGACTTCATGACCTCATCCTGCCAAAAGGCGGGCGGGCACTTAATCTTTCTCCTCAAGAGATGGAGGTAAGGTCTTATCTAAACGACATTGATTTGTATGTACTAAATTTTCAGTAGTTTTGTTGTAAACAAATCTAACAATTATTCAACTGTTTGTATGCCCTTAGTCACATTTCTATCAGATTTTGGTTGGCATGACCATTACATTGCTGCTGTTAAGGCAAAAATTCTGACAGAAGACCAAAATATTAAAATAGTTGACATCAGCCACAACATAAATAAGTTCGATATCATTCATGCCGCATACATTTTAAAATCCGTCTATAATGATTTTCCTGAAGGAACGATACACTTGGTTGCAGTAAATTTACGAAGTGAAGCGAATGAAGAATTGATTGTGACCGTTATAAAAAAACATATTTTTTTATGCAGCAACAACGGTTTACTAAGCCTGATAGATGAAGAAAACCCTGCTGCACTCTACAAAATTTTAACCACAGAGAACGATTCAAATTTCATTAGCAAAGATGTGCTGGCTGCTGTTGCTGCCAGACTAGCAACAGGTGAAGCTATTGAAAAACTAACAGAGCCAATGGCAGAAAACGACTTTAAACGTTATATGCCGTTGAGAGTAAAAGCCAATCGTGAGATTATACAAGGTCATGTAATTCATGTTGATGGCTACGGTAACCTGATAACCAACATTCTTAAATCGGATTATGATCTATTGAGTAAAGATAAAAACGTGCTAATCAAATTCAGGAATTATGGATTACCAAAAGTGCTCGATCATTATTATGATACGAAAGGTGGCGAGGCTTTTGCCATTTTTAATGCCGAGGGTGTCCTGGAAATAGGCATTAAGCAGGGAAATGCTTCCTTGCTTTTAGGGCTTGAATATGGCAGCATGGTGAGTATTAAATTTGATGACTATTAGTCCTTTAAAAACAGCTGATCAGAAGTTGCTATTTTGATTTCCCCTCCTCTTTAAACACATCAAATCAATGCTTTTTAATAAACCCTAATACATCATTTAGTAGGTCGCTTGCCTCTACATCGTGGTGTATTTCGTGTTTTGAGCTCACATAACTATGCCACTCAAACAAATCGGATTTTTCGCTTAATGCCTCTGAGGCAGGATAAGAGGTGATTTTATCCAATGCACCATGAGCCAGAAAAACCGCATGTTTCAATTTATCAATCTGCGCTACAATGTGCTTTCCTCCTTTTTGGATCTCTTTAAATAATTTGGCTGAAATAAGATTATGAATCAATTCATCCTGCTCGTATTTCTCTACCTCGGATTTAATGGATGATATTTCTTTGGTATCCAGATCAGATTTCTCTGTAAAAGTAGGGATAACATCAGCAACCAAACCGCCTAAAACTGTTTTCCATTTGGGTGGTTTAAAGGCCAGTTCAAGCCACGGTGAGGTGGCTATACCCGCAGCAATTTCGCTCGACTGATCGTGCAGTAGGTAATTCAGTATAACATTACCGCCCATGCTATGCCCGTACAAATAAAAGGAGGCATCAATATATTTCAGCCTTACCTGCCTGATAAAATATTCAATATCTAAAATCAGCTGACTCATAGAAGGTGCGTGCCCTCTTTTACCCGCTGATAAGCCGTGCCCTCTTAGTGTGAGTACTGAGGTGGCTATTTCGTGTTGCGTAAAAAATTGCGCAACACCCCTGTAAATCGCAGTCCCATGCTCCCCGTGGCCATGCACAATAAGCAATACCTTTGTAGGACTGTCAGCTGTTTGGAAATGATGTATTACAAGCTCTTTGTCATCTGAGGAGCAAAAAACCTCCTTGGAAATATGCTGATTGTCCATAATTAAATTAAAATATCTTGCAAAAACAGGTACAGTAATGCAGCGGCAGCCCCACCAACCAAAGGTCCTATAATGGGCACCCAGCTATAATCCCAACCGCTGCTTCCTTTGCCCTTCATAGGTAGTAGAGCATGCACAATTCTTGGCCCTAAGTCACGCGCAGGATTTATAGCGTAACCTGTAGTGCCACCCAAGCCCAGCCCAATTACCCATACCAAAATAGCAACAGGCAGTGCTCCTAAATCGCCCAACCCAAGAGGTGTTCCTTGCGCATCTTGCAGAGCAGGTTGAGAGGAATACAGTATAACAAAAATTAGCACAAAAGTACCTATCACCTCACTAATGAAATTGCTCCAGTAATTTTTTATAGCCGGAGCTGTGCCGAAAGGTGCAAATAATAAGTCAGGGTCGGTAGTTTTTTTAAAGTGGTCCCGGTAAATTATCCATGAAATAAATGCTCCTAAGCCTGCACCTACTAATTGAGCCAAAACATAAACAGGTACAAGATTCCACTCAAACTTACCGGCAACTGCCAGCCCCACACTTACTGCCGGGTTTAAATGGGCTCCACTATATGGGCCGGCTACCACCACACCCACAAATACCGCGAAAGCCCAAGCGGTGGTAATTACCATCCAGCCCGATTGGCTTCCTTTTGTATCGGGCAAAACTACATTGGCCACCACTCCGCAGCCTAGTAGTAAAAGGAGAAAAGTGCCAATTAATTCGGCTACAAAATAAGTAATCATGATTCGTTCCAACTTTTACTACGTTCAACAGCCTTATGCCAAAAATGCAGGTAATGAGCAACTCTGTCTTCCTCCATTTTTGGTCTGTATGTTTTATCTGCCTGCCATAGTTTTTCTATTTCTTCAATGGAAGACCAATACCCAAGGGCCAATCCCGCCAGAAATGCCGCTCCAAGTGCTGTTGTTTCTGTAATTTGCGGTCTGGTGATTTCGCACCTTAATAAATCTGCCTGAAACTGCATCAAAAAATTATTTTCAGAAGCACCCCCATCTACACGCATCTCTTTCGTTTTATTGCCGGCATCTTTCTCCATGGCTTTTAGCACATCATTCACCTGATAATCAATGGCTTCAAGCGCTGCGCGGGTCATGTGTGCCTTGGTGGTACCTCTGGTTAATCCCTGGAAAGTTCCACGCGCATCCTGGTCCCAATAAGGCGCGCCCAATCCCGTAAGGGCGGGCACAAAATAAACACCCTCGTTGTCATCAATTGAAGTGGCTAGTTTCTCACTTTCGCTGGCATGTTTAAACAGTTCCAACCCATCGCGCAGCCATTGAATGGCTGCACCGCCAATAAAAACACTACCTTCCAAGGCATAAGTCACCTTATTATTTATTTTCCAAGCTACCGTAGTGAGTAGTTTATTTTTGGAAGTTACGGCTTTCTCTCCTGTATTCATTACCAAGAAGCAACCGGTGCCATAGGTTGTTTTTGCCATGCCCGGCTTTATACACAACTGCCCGAATAAAGCAGCCTGCTGATCTCCGGCTATGCCTGCAATAGGAATTTTATGAGAGAAAATATCTCCAGCCGTGGTGCAGTATTGCTCGGAAGAACTTTTTACCTCAGGCAATAATTTATACGGTATATCCAGCAATTCCAATAACTCCTCATCCCATTGCTGGTCATGGATGTTGTATAGCATGGTTCTGCTGGCATTGGTTATGTCCGTTATATGATGTTTTCCACTTGTAAGCTTCCATACAATCCAGCTGTCTACAGTGCCAAAACAGAGTTCTCCATTTTCTGCTTTCTTGCGTGCGCCTGCTACATTATCCAGCAGCCATTTTATTTTAGTACCGGAAAAATAAGCATCAATAATTAGCCCTGTTTTCTGATTGACCATTTCACTATGCCCCTCCTTTTTGAGCTTATTACAGTACTGGGCGGTTCGTCTATCCTGCCAAACTATGGCATGGTGTATGGGCTTCCCCGTTTCCCTGTCCCAAATAATAGTGGTTTCGCGCTGGTTAGTAATACCAATGCCGGCAATCTGGATAGCAGTTATATTTGCTTTGGTAATCACCTCAGTAGCTACCGATGCTTGCGAACTCCATATTTCATTGGCATCATGTTCCACCCAACCGGAATTGGGAAAGTGTTGCTTGAATTCCTTCTGTGCCACTGCCACTATTTCAGCCTTTTTGTTGAAAAGAATAGCCCGAGAACTTGTGGTACCCTGATCCAAAGCAAGAATGTATTTTTCCTTATCTGCCATTTAACTAAGTTTAATCGTGAATTTATCTGCCAGTTTATTGAACCTTTCTACCTGGGTATTAATCCATTTTTGGTTATGGCCTATTCTATCCGCCATGAGCTGAGCTACTACAGGAGCAGCCGCTCTGGCTGCTGAAACATCTAAAAATAATAGCCTCAACCTTCTTGATAACACATCATCCACCGTAACAGCCATCTCATGCTCCATCGCCCAAACTACCTGCGCTTTGGTATAGCTATAATTAGGATGTAGCTTTTCTTTCAAGACCGGATCTTCTTCCAAAACTATAATCTTTTCCGCATCGGCACCATAGTGGGCAAGCCTGCCCTCAGCTGCATTTTCCGTGTAGCCATGAATTTTAATGTCAGAGGATGTGGATTTTCGTGACTCTGCGCCTGAAATCTTATAGTAATGATCCACGGTGTCCTCTCCCATTTTTCTAAAGGTAGTCCACTTGCCACCGGTAATGGTTACCAAATGGCTGTCGGATACAATTACTTTGTGGCTTCGCGATATTTCTTTTGTTTTTTCCCCTTTATTGGCCGGGGCTGCCAGAGGTCTTAAACCTGCGTAAACAGCGAGTACGTCTGCTCTTGAGGGAGGTTTTATGAGGTAAGTTGTTGCTGTATCTAATATAAAATCAATTTCTTCAGTCAGAGCCTCGGGTTCCAGCTTGGGCTTTTTAACAAGCGTGTCAGTTGTTCCCACTACTAGTTTATCTTGCCACGGCACTGCAAATAACACTCTGCCATCGGTGGTTTTTGGTATCATCAGCGCATGCTTGCCGGAAAGAAACGATTGATCCAACACTAAATGAATGCCCTGGCTTGGTTTGATCATCTTTCTGGCTCCGGGGTTATCCATTTGTAGTATTTTATCACCAAAAACACCCGTGGCATTTACGACCATTTTTGCTTTCAATTCAATAATTTCACTGGTTAATCGATCCTCAAAAGTTAGTCCGGTAATCATACCATGCTCATTTTTAGCTAAGTCTTTTACCTGTGCATAATTGACCACAGCACCACCCATTTCATCGCAAGTTTGCATTAGGTTTATAGCTAAGCGAGCGTCATCAAATTGCCCATCGTAATAGAGAATACCTCCTTTTAATTTATCCTGCATAATGTTTGGGAAGTAGTTCATCACAGTTTCCTTCTTTAAAAAGGTAGAACTGCCAATGCTGAAATTTATAGACATCCAATCGTAAAGCTTCAATCCTATATAATATTTCAGCAGGTCAAAGGTTGTATAAAGCGGAATGATAAAAGGCTGCACTTTGGTAACGTGAGGAGCATTTTTCAGTATTTTACCACGCTCTCTCAAAGCTTCAAACACAAGCAATATATCTCCCTGTGCCAAGTACCTAACGCCTCCGTGAAGTAGCTTTGTGCTTCTGCTGCTTGTACCTTTGGCAAAATCTGCTTTCTCAATTAATGCAACACTAAGCCCGCGTGATAAGGCATCTAAAGACACACCCAAACCGCTTGAGCCTCCTCCAATTACTACTACGTCCCAGGTTTTTGAGTTCTCTTTTAGTTGTAATAAATTTTGCGCTCTTGCCATGCCTGTCTAAATTCGAATAATTGTAGTCTCATCAAAGAAACTCATTAAAAATTTGCTGTACGATAGCAATTGCTGAAGCTGATACAATTGCAATAAAAGAATGATAATTAGCAATAATAAGAAAATATCCATCGAGTTCTCTGAATATAATCTTTTTTAGTCCTTAATCGCTGTTCAATTATTCTATATTTGTAATTCAATCTCGTTTAGTTAAGATTTTGTTTGTGTCCTCAACCTTAATCCTTCTCCTCAAGAGAAGGAGAAAAGGTCTTAACTAATCGACATTACTTTGTAATTTGGTACTAAAACCACAACCCGTTGAGAAGATTTTTTATTGTCTTTTTTATTTTCATTATTATTTTAGCCTGCGGCTACGGAATTTATTATTACTGGGATAAACAAAAATCGTTGGATGCATGGTCCTTAGTACCCGATAACACCTTGCTTGTTTACGAGAACAACAATTTAATAAATACATGGAATAGCTTGCAGGAAAACACCATATGGCAAGACCTCCAGCAGATACCTACCTTAAATAAGCTTAAACGAGACTTTGAAGCATTAGATAGTCTCACAGGAGGTAGTGGCGCACTTGATGAAGTCTCCAGAAACAATCGGGTGCTCATTTCAATGCATGTTACTGCCAAAGATGATTTCGATTTTGTGATATATCAGACGCTTAAAAACTCCGACCAGGTTGCCGTTATTAAAAAGATTGAGAACCAATTTAAATCGCTAAAACATAACGAGCGTAAATTTGAAAACTACAATATAAGTGAATTAAAGAATAATAAAAATGAGGTAGTTTTTAGCTATTTAATTTTAAAAGGAAATTTTGTGGGCAGCTTCTCTCCCATATTATTGGAAGATGTGATTAGAAATACCAGTAAAGAAATTGAAGGTTTCCGACAGCAAAATCAGGAGATTTTTAAAATTGCCAAATTTCAGAATGATGCGGGAAACTTCTTCATCAATTTTAATAAGCTCAATAAATTTCTGCGCCTTTTTACTGAAAACGATCAGTATGTACTATTTAAGGTACTACAAAAATTCTCCGGATCTACTTTTTTAGATCTGGTAATAAACGACACTGATTTTTATTTTAATGGATACACATTTTTAAACGACTCCAACGCTTATTTAAAAGTATATAAAGATCAAAAAGGGGGTAAAATGACTATTCAGGACTATATTCCCAATAGAACCTCTGTGCTAATACACGAAAAGTTTGACAAGCCGGAAATCTTTATGGAGTCGAAAACCAAATTCTGGAATAGCACTGTTAACGAGTACACGATTGGAAGAAATGCTTTGGCGCAACAATACAAGACCGATTTTAGGGGTTTCTATCAGTTTATGGCTGGTGAGAATGCCTTGGGTATGTTAAAAACAAATACTGTTCAAAAAGAGACAGACAAAATTGCATACGTAAAATTAGCGGATATTTCTGAGGCGCTCAATCAATTTAACAAGCTGTCGGAAGAAGCTGCAATGGCCACTAACGATACGTTGTATTATGAGGTTTATGCCAATCAGGAAATTAGAGAGTTGAAAATTGAGGAGTTTCCTAAATGGTTGCTGGGTGCTAACTATGGTGGTTTTGAAACAACATACTTCAGCCTCTTCAGTGATTTTATGGTGATGAGCAACAATATTGAATCATTAAAATCGCTCATTTTAGATAGAGAAACTGAAAACACTTGGGGAAAATCAATTAAGCAATATCAATTTATTCAGTCCGCATTGGATGAAGCAAACCTCAATATTTTCGTTAATACGGCTCAAGCATTAGAATTATTGATGCCCACCCTAAACGAAAAATGGCAATCTTTTGTCAAAAATAATAATGGTACCCTCAAAAACTTAGAAAACTTCGCTATACAATTTAGTGCGGAAGATGACCGGTTTTACACGAACTTAGAATTTAAACATCAGCCGAGAGAAAAATTAGACCAACTCTCCAAATTTAACCGAGTGTTAGCCACAGAATTTGCCTTCCCCATTATCTCAAAACCTTTTGTTGTAAAAAACCACAACACAGGTCTTTTTGAAACACTTCTACAGGACAGCGTTAATAATTTGCATCTTATAGCCAACGATGGGATGCAGTTGTGGTCCAAAACATTAGACAGCCCAATAATTAGTGAAATATTTCAGGTAGACTACCTTAAAAATAACAAGTTGCAATATGCATTTGCAACTAGCAAACAGATTTATTTGATGGATAGAAATGGAGAAAGTTTATCCGGATTTCCGATCAATATTGCTGAAGATGCTCCCATAGCCTATTTTAATGTGGTGGATTATGATAAAAGCAAAGATTACCGTTTCCTTACCTCCACCAAAACCGGTAATATTTACCTTTCCGATAAAAATGGCTCATTGCTAGGTGATTGGAACCCATTGACCTTAGGCGATAAATTAGCGACAACACCAGAGCACATAAGGATTAGAAGTAAAGATTTTATGGTAGCGCTTCAAGAAAATGGAAACGTAAACGTGATGAGCCGTAATTCTAAAATGAAGCCTTACTTCCCTGTTCAGATCGATGATAGGCTTACCGATAACCTATTTTTTGAATTGGGTAATGATTTTGACAAAAGCAATATTGTTACACTTACGGCCGGAGGGCAGCTTACACGCCTGAGTTTTGAAGGTAAAATTGTGGATAAAGTGCAAATGTATAAACCCAACAAAGAAACAATCTTCAAAATAATACCGAATGCATCAGAGAGAAATTTTATTATTGCCCGACAAGATTTAAACCGCGTAAGCATATTAAATTATAAGGGCGATTTATTATTTGATAAAGATTATTTGAGCCAACAGGAAATGGCCATACAATATTACCAGTTTTCGGCTGAGAAAGAGATTATAGTTATTACCGACCTCATTCAGCAGTTCACCTACTTTTATACGATGGAGGGTACCCTCATTAACCAGCAACCTGTTGAAAGTGCTCATGAAGTAGCCACCATTTATTACACCAAAGAAAATGCACTACATATATATAAATGTATTGACAATAAATTCGAAATTATAAAATTGAAATTCTAACATGCGCATATTTGCATTAATTATTTCCTTCTGTTTAAGCGCTTTCGTTTGCTATGCACAAGAAATAAGTACTGACTCTGAAACAACCTTAGACCTTCGTAGTCCTAAAAAAACTGTAAATACTTTTATAAACAATCTTCAGAAAGATAGTTTTAATCCGGTAATAGCTGCCAAAACTATAAACCCCTTAGTCACCAACGTGGATAGGGAAGAACGCATTGTTCAGCTCAAGCAAATATTAGATGGTGCCGGTATAATTCTAGATCTGGATGAAATACCGGACAATAAAAATTACATTGACTCGGCCAGAAGTAAGCAACGCTATTACCTCTCAAAAATTGAGTTCCCTTATATTTACTTGGAAAAGGTTGACAACCAGTGGTATTTCAGCCAGAAAACTGTTGACAGAATTCCTTTAATGCACGAAACAGTGTATCCTTTTGGTACCGCAAAGTTAATGAACATATTGCCTAAAATGGGGCATCAGCGTGTGTTTGGCTTGTATGCCTGGCAGCATATAAGTATTTTAATCCTCATTATAATTTGTGTGGTGGTACATAAAGTATTTACCTATCTATTTGATGTAATCATTTTTAAACTACTTAATAGAAAAGGCTATAAACGTGTAGCGCACAATTTTATTTTGCCTGTAGCGCGGCCGTTCAGTTTGCTTGTAATTGTAGGGCTACTTATCATTTTTGTTCCCGTATTGCAACTGCCAATAACTACAAATCATTATTTAATATTGATTTTAAATGGTCTGCTTCCATTTTTTGGAACTGTAATGGTTTACAAAATGGTAGATATTTTAGGCGAGTACATGCTGAGAATGGCTGAAAAAACGGAAAGCACTATGGACGATCAAATAGTGCCAGTACTAAAAAGAGTGCTTAAGATATTTGTGGTAATTATTGGCTTTTTACTTATTTTAAGTAAGCTCCGCTTTGACATTACCGCGCTATTGGCTGGTATATCTATTGGAGGTTTGGCCGTGGCATTAGCTGCCCAAGAGACTATCAAAAACTTCTTCGGCTCATTAATGATTTTCTTCGATAAGCCATTTTTAATTGGCGATTGGATTACCGCAGGAGATATTGACGGCACCGTGGAAGAAGTAGGTTTTAGATCTACCCGCATCAGAACTTTCAGAAACTCGCTCATTACTGTACCCAATGGTAAATTAACTGATATGGCCGTTGATAACCACGGTTTACGAAAATACAGGCGCTTTTATACAACTATTACCGTAACTTACGATACACCTGTACATGTAATGCAAACATTTGTGAAAGGTTTAAGGCAAATAGTAGAGCAACACCCTAAAACAAGAAAGGATTTTTATAACATTTATTTCAATAACATGTCTGCCTACTCACTTGATGTGATGTTTTATGTATTTTTTGAAGTACCAACCTGGCAGGAGGAACTCAAACATAAAGAGGAACTGCTTGTAGAAATAATGCAATTAGCCAAAACATTAGGAGTTCAATTTGCTTTTCCTACACAAACTTTGCACATGGAAAATTTTCCGGGACAACCGTCTTTATCTGCTCAATACGAGGACAACGACTCTATAGATAATAAAATTAATACCTTCTTTAAGAGCGAGCAACCTCAAAATTCATAGCTTAATACATATTTTACCTTATGAATGATGTAAATAACCACCGCTTTGGAACAAAAGCAATTCATGCAGGGGTAACACCGGATCCTTCTACAGGAGCTATCATGACCCCTATTTTCCAGACATCTACATATGTGCAATCTGCACCGGGTGTTAATAAAGGTTATGCTTACAGCCGTACGCAAAACCCTACCCGGGCAGCGTTGGAGAAGAGCCTTGCAGCATTAGAAAACGGTACATTTGGTTTTTGTTTTGGTTCCGGATTAGCTGCCATCGATGCCGTGCTTAAAATGTTAAAACCTGGCGATGAAGTAATTAGTACCAATGACTTATACGGAGGTTCTTACAGAATATTTACTAAAATATTCCAAAAATATGGTATTCGCTTTCATTTCATCAGCATGGATGAAGCCGAAAACATAGCAAACTATATTACCGAAAATACTAAGCTTATTTGGGTTGAAACACCAACCAACCCCATGATGAATATCATTGATATTGAAGCGGTTGCTAAAATTTCTAAAGCACATAAGATCACACTTTGTGTGGACAATACCTTTTCAACCCCCTACTTACAAAATCCGCTAGATTTAGGGGCAGATATAGTAATGCACAGCTTAACCAAGTACATTGGAGGCCATTCCGATGTTGTAATGGGCGCTTTAATAACAAGCTCAAATGATATAGCTGATGAAATTAGATTTATGCAAAATGCTAGCGGTGCCGTGCCAGGGCCACAAGATTGTTTTCTGGTATTGAGAGGTATTAAAACACTTCATATTAGAATGCAGCGGCATTGTGAAAATGGAGCAGCTGTTGCAGCTTACCTAAAAACCTTAGAAAAAGTAGATAAGGTTTATTGGCCCGGATTTCAGGAGCACAAAAACCACCTGATTGCTGCCAAACAGATGCGCGATTTTGGCGGAATGATTTCCTTCACACTCAAAATAGATAGCCAAGAGGCAGCAGTTCGCGTTTTAAAGCAGTTTAATTTGTTTAACTTGGCTGAGTCGTTAGGAGGAGTAGAGTCACTGAGCGGTCATCCGGCAAGTATGACGCACGCCAGCATTCCTAAAGCTGAGAGAGCACAAATTGGTTTAACCGATTCTTTAATTAGATTAAGCGTGGGCATTGAAGATATAGATGATCTTTTGTTGGATTTAAAACAAGCTTTATCATAAAATAGTGAGCATGAAGCTAAAAGCATATCGAGGTAAAAGGCAATACGAACCGATATTACCCGGCCCACAAGAATGGCCGGTAGTACAGCTGAATAAAAACAGGAAAGAGTTTATACAAGAGGTAAGCGAAGCAGCTTTTAGCCGTATAAAAGAGCTGACCCGTAATAAAAGCGCGCTCATTGAAGAGCTGGAGACCACACTATTTAAAGAAAAAGCTAGAATTAAAGAAAGCCCTTGGAAGGTTGACCCCGATGACGACCCTATTTTTTGGGCAAAAGTAAAAAATCAACTGGTTGACCTCAGCCAAAAACGCACCAAAGAAGAAGCAGAAATCAATGAGTTGCTTCAAAGCATTATTAGCAGGTATGCTACAGAAATAGCCGGAAATTTTAATTCCAGCCACTATAGGTTTGCTAGGGGTGTGGCCACATTTGGATTTAGCAGGTTATTAAACGCAGCAAGACTTAAAAGATTTGGTGGCTTTTTTAGTAATGAACTATCCCTAAACGATAAAATTAAAATAAATGGCGAGGTAGATAAACTCCGTGAAATGGCCAGAAAAGGGACGATTGTTATTGTTCCCACACATTCAAGCAACCTGGATTCCATATTAATAGGGTGGGTTATTTACACACTGGGTTTGCCTCCTGTTATTTATGGAGCAGGGCTAAACCTATTTAACATAAGTCTGATAGCGTACTTTATGAACAGCTTGGGAGCTTATAAAGTGGATAGACGTAAGAAAAATCTCATTTATCTTGAAACTTTAAAAGCCTATTCAGCACTTGCTTTAAAAAAGGGTTGTCAGAGTTTGTTTTTTCCGGGTGGTACACGCTCCAGAAGCGGCAAATTAGAGAAAGATTTAAAGCTGGGCTTACTAGGCACTGCAATTGAGGCACAGCGTTTAAACATTCAAAAAGATGGTGAAAAAGCTGAGAAGATATTTATAGTTCCGGTAAGTTTAAACTATCATTTTGTGCTGGAAGCACCAAGCCTTATAAGACAGTACCTCCAAATAAAAGGGCAAGAACGATACTATGTTGAAAATGACGAGTTTTCTTCATCTTACAAAATCCTAACTTTTCTGTTCAAGTTTTTCACCAAGGGCTCCGATATTTCTGTTTCAATAGGCTCACCTATGGATGTGTTGGGCAACCCTGTGGATGATGAAGGAAATAGCCTGGACCCAAAAAACCGCAAGATTGAAATTAAAGACTATTTTGTTTCTAACAATAAAGTAACAATTAATAAGCAGCGCGAAGAGCAATATACACGTATGTTGGCAGATAAGATTGTTAAGCAATACAGCAAAATTGCTCGCATGTTTTCTAGCCATCTGGTGGCCTTTGCAGCATTCGAAATTTTAGCCAAACGAAATAAGAGATTGGATTTTTTCTCATTACTTAGATTGCCTGAGGAAGATTTAATCATTGACTATGAACAATTTAAGGATAGTTGTAAAATAATTAAAAACGAGATATTTAAAAAGGTTGCAGAAGGCAAAATGTCCGTGGCGGAGCACATGGAATTGAGCATTGAAGAAGTGATAACACACGGTTTGCATAATTTGGGAATGTACCACTCCAAACGACCATTAATAAAAACAGATGATGGCAACATTACCACCATGGATATTAACCTATTGTATTTTTACAGAAACAGATTAGATGGGTATGGCCTCGAAAAGTATATTTAATAAACCGGTAGGTGTAATCGGTGCCGGAAGTTTTGGACTTTCAGTTGCTAATTTATTGGCCGAAAACACCAACGTACTGTTGTATGCTAGAAACTCCGAAGTAGTTGAGGAAATTAACAGTCTTAAGATTTATGATGGCTTTGAGATACATGCAAACATTAAAGCAATTAACAACATCAAGGAATTAGCAGAAAGCTGCGATATTATATTTCCTGTAGTACCATCTGCCAATTTTCGGGAGATGATTCAGACGCTATCACCCTACCTAAACCCCTACCACATATTAATTCATGGCACAAAAGGTTTGGAGCTGAGCCTGGCCTCCGGCAAAACACTAGCCGATTACAAAGTATTGGAGCGCAGGCATATACGCACCATGAGCGAGGTTATACGCGATGAAAGCGTAGTGGTAAGAGTAGGCTGCTTGGCAGGTCCCAATCTTAGCCAGAGAAATAAGCCAAAAACTACCAGCCGCTACAGTAATTGCCAGTCCTTTTGACGAGGTAATTCAAATTGGTCAGCAACTTCTACGAAGCGATAGATTTCAAGTATACGGTAATAAAGACTTAATAGGTGTAGAATTGTGCGGTGTGTTAAAAAATATAATAGCCATTGCATCAGGTGCTTTGGGCGGCCTAAAACTTGGTGAAAATGCACGCGCGCTCTTAGTTAGCCGTGGTATGGCCGAAATTATTTTCTTAGGCAGAGCCATGGGTGGCAAGGCAGAATCTTTCATAGGTTTAGCCGGGGTGGGCGATTTAGTAGCAACTTCTCACTCAACACTTAGCAGAAATTACACCGTGGGCAGAAGGTTAGCGGAAGGTGAAAAGCTGGAAGATATACTCGCGGACATGAAAGAAGTGGCCGAAGGAATAAACACCGTTCGCATTGCCTTAAAAATAGCCGAAAGTTTCAAAATAAGAGCTCCTATTACAGAATCATTACACCGCGTTTTATTTGAAGGAACTACCATTGAAGAGGCTTTACAATATCTAATGAAATACCCGCTGAATATGGATGTTGATTTTATGTAATCCTACCAAAAGCAAAGGCTATTTGCATTCAATTTCTCATTAAAAATTCTATCTTTGTGCTTCGCTAAAAACAAATACCCAGAAAAATTGACTACATCCTATTTTAATACGGATGTTCATTAAAATGGGCTTAAGCGATGTTAAATCAGTATTTTTTTGAGATAAACAAATATTCGAAGCATGGGAAAAGTAATGGCAATTGCTAACCAAAAAGGTGGAGTAGGTAAAACAACATCAGCAATAAACCTTGCAGCGAGTTTAGCTGCGTTGGAATTTAAAACGCTTATTGTTGATGCCGACCCTCAGGCCAATTCAACCTCAGGTATTGGTTTCAATCCCAAAGAAATTGAGAGCAGCATTTACGAGTGCATGGTAGATGAGGTTGATGCTCAAGATATTATTATAGAAACTGATTTGGATTATCTTCATATTTTGCCTTCGCACATAAATTTGGTGGGTGCTGAAGTTGAAATGGTCAGCATTAAGGATCGAGAATCACGAATGCGTACTGCCCTGAAGAAAGTGCGCAAAAAATACGATTTCATTATAATTGATTGCTCACCCTCATTAGGTTTGATTACAATTAATGCGCTTACAGCGGCAGATTCAGTTATTATTCCGGTGCAATGCGAGTATTTTGCATTGGAAGGGCTTGGTAAACTATTGAATACGATAAAAATTATTCAAACAAGACTGAATACTAAACTTGAAATTGAAGGTATTTTACTAACCATGTATGATGTGCGGCTCAACCTATCTAATCAAGTAGTGGATGAGGTAAAGCAACATTTTAACAAGATGGTTTTTAATACGCTTATCCCACGAAATATAAAACTTAGCGAATCGCCCAGCTTTGGGGTACCTGCCATAGTGCACGATGCAGAGAGCAAAGGCGCAATCAGTTACTTGAATTTAGCAAAGGAAATTATTAATAACAACGGATTAGGAAAATAGCAGATGGCGGGAAAAAAACCTAGAAAAGCATTAGGTAGAGGATTGGGAGCTCTTTTACAAGATTCAGAAACAGTAGGTACTAAAGAGCAAATTGATGAGTTTGTATCTTCCGGTGGTAATAAAGCATCCATTAATGACATACCTATTGAGCAAATTGAAGTAAACCCTTTTCAGCCCAGAACCTATTTTGATAAGGAAGCACTTGAAGAGTTAACCGAGTCAATAAGAACTCAGGGGATTATTCAACCCATTACAGTAAGAAAACTATCGGATGATAGCTACCAGCTCATATCCGGTGAGCGCAGAACGCAGGCATCCAAACTTGCAGGTTTAAAGGCTATACCGGCTTACATTCGCTTAGCAAATGACCAACAAATGTTGGAAATGGCGCTTATTGAAAATATACAGCGTGAAAACCTTAATGCAATAGAAATTGCTTTAAGCTACCAAAGGTTACTAACAGAGTGCGACTTAAAGCAAGAGCAACTTGGCGAGAGGGTAGGTAAAAATAGAACCACGGTTAATAACTACCTACGCCTATTAAAACTACCGCCAGATATTCAGTTAGGGCTAAAAGAGCATAAAATAAGTATGGGGCATGCGCGCGCTATCATCAATGTTGATGATGTGGAAAAGCAATTGAGCGTTTACAAAAAAACCATTTCCGATGACTTATCGGTACGCAAAGTTGAAGCGTTAGTACGCAACATGGTGACCGGTCACATGACCGAAAAGGATAAAAAAACCTCAAATGAGGTACCTTATGAAGTGAAAAACGTGCAAAGTAAGCTATCTTCTCACTTTGGCGCTAAAATTGGCCTAAAAATTGACAACAAGAACAAAGGAGAAATTAAGATTCCGTTTTTGTCTAAAGATGACCTGAATCGAATCCTTGATATTTTGGATGTTGAACTTTAAGAATGCAGTCAATTAAAATATTTTTCATACTCTTTTTTATTGGAATGGCTTCCATTGCCTTAGCGCAGCGGAACGATACTTTAGCGATAGATAAAACAAATGGCGGTGTACTTTTTGCCAAAACCGCTGATATTGAATCATTTAATGTGGAAGACACCCTACACTCTCCACGCTTGGCCACACTATATTCTGCAATTATTCCCGGGCTTGGTCAGTTTTACAACGAAAAATACTGGAAAATACCTATTGTTTACGCTCTGGGAGCGTTTGCCGCCTATCAAATAAAAAGCAATCATCAAAATTACCTGCTCTTCAGAAACGTTCTCTTTAATATAAGAGATGGCAATCCTAACAACAATGAAGATATAGTTCGTTTCACACAAAGAAATTTTACAGCAGAATCGGTAAACCGCAGGGTGGATGCATTCAAAAGAGATCGTGATTATTGGATCATTCTATCAGGGGTTTTTTATGTACTGAACATTGTGGATGCCACAGTTGATGCCCATTTGAGAGAATTTAACATCAACGAAAGTTTAAGCATGAAAATTGAACCGAGTTTGCAAAGCACACCTTTTCAAAATATGCAAGCAGGGGTAATGTTCAATTTCAGAATAAAAGGGAAAAATACTTTTTAAAGCATGAGAATATTATTGATTGGGCACGGCAAAATGGGCAAAGCTATTGAACATGTAGCCATTCAGCGTGGGCATAAAATTGCAGCTATTGTCGATTTGAGCGATTCACTCATGCCTACAATAGCTGCTCAAGCCGATGTGGCCATTGAGTTTACGCATCCTGATGCGGCCTTTAATAACATAAAGTTCTGTTTAGAGCATCATATTCCTGTATTATCAGGCACTACCGGCTGGTTGGATAAAATGGCCGAAATTGAAACACTATGCCGTGAACATGATGGCACTTTTTTATACGCCTCCAATTTTAGCTTGGGCGTCAATTTATTTTTTAAGCTCAACGAGCAACTGGCCGCTTTGATGAATAAGCAGCAGCAATACAAACCTGCAATGATTGAGGTGCATCATACAGAAAAAAAAGATGCACCCAGTGGCACAGCCATTACACTAGCCGAAGGTATTATTGCTAATTTTGACAACGTAAAAAGCTGGACACTTGGAAATAGCACAGGTAATGAACAATTATCTATTACTTCCGAAAGAATAGGTGAAGTACCCGGCACACATAAAATAACTTACAAATCAGCGGTAGATATGATAAGCATTGAGCACGAGGCTTTCAGCAGAGCTGGTTTTGTGGAAGGTGCTGTACAGGTTGCCGAGTGGCTGCCGCAGCAGAAAGGAATTAAAAAAATAGATGATTTTCTTAAGCTCTAAAGGGCTTTTACATAAAGAGAGAAATAATGAAATTACCCTTTTTCAACAGAAGAAAGAAAAAAGAAAAAAAGAAGGAAAGTTGGGGAGAAGCACTTCTTTTTGCAGTTATTGCTGCTACTATCATCCGCTGGGCTACCGTTGAAGCATTCGTAATCCCTACCCCATCAATGGAAGGCACCTTACTTGTGGGCGATTACTTATTTGTGAGCAAATTACACTATGGCCCAAGAACACCCATTACACCGTTACAACTACCACTAACGCACAGGCGTTTTTATTTCACTGAAAATGTACCCTCATACCTGGACTGGATAGAATTGCCACAATTTAGAATTCCGGGTTTTAGTGAGGTAAAGCGAAATGATGCTGTAGTTTTTAATTACCCGGAAGAGCTCCAATACCCACTGGATTTGAGGGAGTACTACATTAAAAGATGTGTAGCCATACACGGTGACAAAATTTATATAAAAAATGCCGAGCTCTTCATTAACGATGAAAAGGCCTATATACCGGAAGATGTTCAATTCAGTTACTTTATAAAAACATCGCAAACTATACGAGACCGGGTGTTTGAAGATTACAATATTTGGGACAAAAACTACATTGGTGGCCAGGGTTATACCGTGCATGCCAGACCTAAGGATGTAGAAAAGATGAGGTCACTTGCATTTGTTGAGGACATCGTATTCTCGCCCAGCGTAAAAAACGGAGAGATTGTAAGTCTCGATTCAACAGAAACGGAGCCGTCCACCTTTCCTAAATCTACTGAAACGCATTGGAATAAAGATTTCTACGGCCCTATTGTAGTACCGAGTGAAGGACAAACCATACAGGTAAATCATGCAAATATGCAGCTGTATAGCGATGCGATCAGGTATTATGAGCATTTAGAAGATGTGAAAATAACGAACGATAAACTCTTTATCGATGGCCAAGAAGTAAGCGAATATACTTTCTCACAAAACTACTACTTTATGATGGGCGATAACCGACATAACTCATGGGACAGCCGCTACTGGGGCTTCGTTCCTGAGGATCATGTTGTAGGTAAAGCACTATTTATATGGATGAGCCTTGACCCTAATAAACCATTATTTAGCCTCGATAAAGTACGTTGGGATAGATTGTTCGATGGGATTAATTAGGTTTAATTTGTAGACCGAGAAAACACAATAACTAATAAATATCACACTGCTCAGGATTTATAATCCTGAAGATATTTTAAGGGATTTTTAATCCGTGTTTTGCCTTTCCTATTAATTTTCGCCAAATCTGTGCTCTTTACCGTTGAATCTTACCATTCATCTGTGGTTTTTGCTACTTTTATTGTGCTGCATCAAGCTTTATTTTATTACACAGCAACAATATCTGTAAATCAAAAACTTGAAATACTTCCTCAGAGTTCTTATTATATTTGCACCAACAATAACAATATGTTAAGCAACAAACAATCCCCCGTCAATCAAGATATAAAGGTATATAGCATTGAACAAGCAGGTGAGCTCCTGCCCTTTTTGCTTAAAACCTTTAGTAGTAAGAAAAGACCTGTGCTCAAATCGGTACTTGCAGGCGGACAGATAAAAGTAAATGGGCAGCTCACAACTCAATTCAATCATCCCTTAAAAAAAGGAGATAAACTTACCATTAACTGGGCTAAACCAGGTAAAAAATTAAAGCTCAAGCAACTTAATGTAATCTTTGAGGACAAACATTTAATTGTTATTGAAAAAGAAGCGGGACTGCTTTCTGTAGCCTCCGCAAAGGAGAAAAGCAAAACAGCTATACAGGTATTAAAAGAGCATATTGCTCAGGTGAGTCCCAATGAAAAAGTTTTTATAGTGCATAGACTGGAGCGAGAGATGTCAGGCATATTAGTTTTTGCCAAATCGGCCGACATACAATCTCAGCTGCAGAATGACTGGAACAGTTATGTAACTGAAAGAAAATATATTGCGATAGCTGAAGGAACTTTCAAAGAAAAAACAGGCACACTCAAAAATTATTTGACAGCAAATAAAAACAACCAAGTGTTTGTTGGTAAATCGCCTGAGGGTGCCACACTGGCCACAACCAATTATAAAGTTTTGAAACAGAGCAAAGCTTATAGTATGCTGCAGCTTAGCACAGAGAGTGGTTTTAAAAATCAAATTAGAGTGCAATTGGCACATATTGGGCATGCCGTAACAGGTGATAAGAAATACGGTGCAAGAAAAAATCCCCTTAGTAGGGTGGCCATACATGCCAGTTTATTAGAAATACTACATCCTATTACAGGCGATAAGCTACGTTTTGAACTTGTGGCTCCTTCTGCTTTTAGAAACTTGGTGGCCGAAGGTTAAGTAAATATTATGGTACCCTTTCATATTTTAACATCCGGAAGATTTGGCAAAGAATTTCAGCAATGGATAAACGCTACCTATACTGATTTACAATGTACTTATGCGGCAACAGATACTGAAGCTCTTGAACTCTTACCGGAGGTAAATGCCATTGCCGGCTTCAATTTTCTTCATCCTACCGACTTATCCCACTTAAAATGGATTCACTCTTTCAGTGCGGGAGTAGATGCTTTTATGAAGCACAAAATAGCACCAACCACACTTTTTACTAAAACTAAAGGTAGTATGGGCAGGAGAATGGCAGAGTATTGCCTGACTCATATCCTTTACGATTTGAAGAAAGTGGACTATTTCAACCAGCTGCAAGCACAAAAGGCTTGGAATCAAGCCGAAACTTCCGATCTAAAAGATCAAGAAGTTTATATTTTGGGCACGGGCAATATGGGGCAGTCCATAGCTGAATTTTTTGCGCCATTAAGTAAGAAGGTTATAGGCATTAATACTTCCGCCCTATTGAAACCAAATTTCTCTGCTTGTATTACCCTAGAAACGCTTTGCAAAATAAGTTTGACTAGAGCCATAGTAATCAATGTGCTGCCGTTAACTGCTGAAACAAAAGGAATTATAAACAAATCAGTATTCCAGAACAAAACTGATTTGCTGTTTATAAATATAGGAAGAGGTGCCTCAGTGGACGAGGCAGACCTACTGAAAGCACTTGCTCAAAATCAGATCAGAAAAGCTGTGTTAGATGTATTTGATAAAGAACCCTTACCTGCTGAATCACCACTATGGAACCACCCGCGGATTGTGCTTACACCACATATATCAGGAATTACAGCTTTTGAGGATGTTCAGAAAGACTTTGAAACGGCTTACTCAGCCATTACAAACAGCACAACTATACCCAACATTATTGACCTGAGCAAGCAATATTAATTGTCCTTTACGTTAAGCTGAATGACCTTTTTAGGCTGTGCATCTTTTTTTGTCCCGGAAATTTCAGTAACCACACCTATCTCATTATTTGGCGCCTTGCTACTGTTTTTGTAGTATTTATTTGCCTCATTCATCCACTTGTTTAAATTCTGTATGCGCGTATCATAGGCGGGGTGAGTTGATAAGAATTCAGGCGGAGCACCACCGCCTTGCGCTTTCATTCTTTGCCAAAAATCGGGTGCCGATTCCGGATTGTAACCTGCCATAGCCATGAAGGTTAGCCCCAACCTATCGGCCTCACTTTCATGTAATCGGCTAAATTTCAATACGCCTAAAGTGCTAGCACCGGTGTATGCAGCTAAAGACAATGCCTGAGTTTGTTCCGGTTGTTGTTGCAATGCAACTGTTAGCGCAACTCCACCAAGTTGTTGTATTAACGCCTGGCTCATACGTTCGCCTCCATGGTTAGCAATAGCATGTGCTACTTCATGTCCCATTACAACAGCTACACCCGCCTCATCTCTACAGATAGGTAAAATACCCGTGTAAAATGCTACTTTCCCGCCAGGCATACACCATGCGTTTACAATGTCATCTACTATTAAGTTAAATTCCCACTGAAAGCCCTCCGTAATTTCCGATAAATCTTTCTGCTTTAAATATAACTCTACAGCATTTTTAATATTATTACCAACACTCTTAATCATTTGTACCTTCTCCTGATCGTTGGAGAGCTTGTTTTCTTTTAATACTTGACTGTAGGCATCAAAACTTGAGGACATTAATTGATTGCTTCCAATTAAATCTAACTGATTTCTATTGGTGAGCGGCACTTTACTGCATGCAACAAAAATTAAAAATGCTAAAAATAATACCGTACTCTTTTTAATATATGTGTTCATAGGAGGCTTATAAGTTAATAAAAACGACTCTGTTTAATGTTTATTTATCAATTTAGTTAAAATGGGTTTTCCGTATTAAAATAAACCATATTTTTGCACAAAGGTTTTTAAATGAATATTCTGGCAATAGGAAGAAACTACGCAAATCATGTAAAAGAGCTCAACTCTGAGCAGTTAGATGAACCTGTAATCTTCACAAAGCCCGACACGGCCATGCTCAAAAATAATGAGCCTTTCTATTATCCCGATTTTAGTTCGGACATTCATCATGAAGTGGAGGTAATTATCAGAATTTGCCGCGAAGGAAAACACATCGATCCCCAACATGCGCACAAGTATTATGATAAAATAGGCTTAGGTATTGATTTCACGGCACGAGATTTGCAAACTAAAGCTAAAGAAAAAGGCTTGCCTTGGGCAATAGCAAAAGGTTTCAATGGATCAGCACCTGTTTCCGAATGGAAAGCAATAACAACTTTTACCGACCTAACAAACATCAATTTCAAGCTATTGATAAATGGCGAGGAGCGGCAAATTGGCAACACCAAACACATGCTTTTTTCATTTGATTACATCGTTTCTTATCTTTCAAGATTCTTCACCCTTAAAACCGGTGATATTATATTTACCGGTACTCCGGAAGGCGTTGGACCAGTGCAAATTGGTGACAAATTAGAGGCGTACTTAGAACAAGAAAAACTACTTGATTTTTATGTTAAATAGGATAATACTACTTTTTTCCCTTAGCCTGCTAGGCTTTGATGGTTTTTGTCAAACTGTTGAAACTTACCTATTTCCTATAAATCCGGGAAGCAAAAACTTTCTAGCCGGTACTATGGGTGAACTTAGGTCGTCTCACTTCCATGCCGGAATAGACATAAAAACAGGTGGCCAAGAGGGATTATCCGTTTTGGCCACAAAATCAGGATATATATCAAGAATAAAAGTCTCTACCGGTGGCTATGGCTTGGCACTTTATATGAACCACCCCGATGGCAATACTTCGGTTTATGCACATTTGCGAAAATTTGCCCCGGCCATAGAACGCTACGTAAAGGAAGCTCAATATGAGAGAAAGACTTATGAAATAGAGTTATTTCCAACCAGAGACCAGTTCAAATTTAGCCGTGGTGAAGAAATTGCAAAGTCCGGTAATACGGGCGGCTCAACAGGTCCACACCTTCATTTCGAAATTAGAGATGCTGCCGAAGAAGTTTTAAACCCATTGCATTACGGCTTTACAGAGATAAAGGATGATATCCCTCCTATTGTACAAGATTTTAGGCTTAGACCCAAAGACCAAAAGTCATCTATAAACAATCAATTTAGAAGGACTGCAGTACCACTTAATAGGAACGGTTTTAACTACCAAGCACAAAACACTGTTTTTGCCAGTGGACAAATAGGCATGGAGCTACTAGCACACGATAAATTAAATGGTGCCGCCAACAAAAATGGTGTAAGTATTATTGAGGTTTTTGTTAATGATGAATTATATTTTAAGCAGGATATTAACAAAATGTCTTTTGCTACACAACGAAATATTTTAGTGCACTATCCTTATGATATAAAAGTGAAGGAAGGCCTCACTTTCCATAAATTATATGTGGATGATGGTAACTCGCTTGATTTCTACTTTAGTAAAACCAACAATGGATGGTTAAATATTGAGCAGGATAGCACTTACGACATTAAAATAGATATGTACGATCCGTACGAAAATAAGAGCACGCTGAAGCTTTTGATTAAAGGCACTACACCTGAAAATGTGCGTTCCGGCAATAAGTCTGCTCAGCTCGATAAAATTGAATATAATATTGAGCATGGCATGCTACAAATATTTGCCTCAGCAGATTGCATAGATAATGACAATACGGAGTTATCGTTAAGGTTGCCCGATAGGATTGTTGGTTTAGAGCCAAGCTACTTTCTGCAAAATACAGCGGTTTATTTATGGAATATTGCGGATGGCATGCCTCAATCTGTATTATCCTGCAATCTTGGTATGGAAATAGTTGAGCAAATGGTGCTGCCAAAGACAAATACTACCGTAGAGGGTGAAAATTTTAAAGCCTATTTTAGCACCAACAGCCTGTTCGATACTGTATTTATAACTACCGGCTATACTTTAGAGAGTAGAGATTCTTTAGAAATATTCTCAATTCAGCCTGAAACATTTCCCTTAAAAAGCAATATTGACATAACCCTTCAACCTTTATTGAACTATCAAAATAAAGATAAAACGTCAGTTTATGAGACTAATGGAAGAGGATATTTCTCTTATGAGGGCGGTTCTTGGACAGGAAATAGTATATCATTCCGAACCAGAAGTTTTGGAAACTATACACTCTTAGAGGATAGCATAGCACCAACAATCAACAGAGTTAACCAAACATTATTTTTCACCATAAGAGATAAACTTTCTGGTATTAAAACGTACGATGCCTATTTAAATGGAGAGTGGGTATTACTAAAGTATGAGCCAAAGAAAGCCCTTCTGTGGGTTGAGTGGCTCAATGACGTGCAAGAAAAGAAGGGAGTGTTTGAATTAGTTGTAGTAGATAAAGCAGGCAACAGCAACTCCCTAAAATTTAATTTATAAGCTAAAACACCTATACTATGGATTTGAAAACAGGCGACAAAGCACCGCAATTTACAGCCAAGGATCAAGATGGAAACGATATTTCTCTCGCTGAATTCACAGGGAAAAAAGTTGTACTATATTTCTACCCCAAGGACAGTACACCCGGCTGCACCGCGCAGGCTTGTAATTTGAGAGATAACTACCAAGAGCTACTCGATAAGGGCTACGCTGTAATTGGTGTAAGCCAAGATACTGAAAAATCGCACAAAAAATTTATTGAGAAACAGGAATTACCCTTTCCGTTAATTGCGGATACTGACCATGTCGTTCATAATTTATATGGCACTTGGGGAGAGAAAAAAATGTACGGAAAAACATATATGGGCACATTAAGAACTACTTTTGTTATTAATGAGCAGGGTAATATTGAAGCAGTAATAGAGAAAGTAAAAACGAAGGATCACACAGCGCAAATATTAAATTAATTTATGGCAAGTCAGGCAAATATTCAGGAACTAGAAAAAGTAGCATCTCAAGTAAGAAGGGACATCGTACGCATGGTGCATGCTGCGCAATCGGGGCATCCGGGTGGCTCTTTAGGCTGCACCGATTTTTTGGTGGCACTCTATTTCCATTTAATGAAACACGATAAAAGCTTTAATCATGACGCCATCAATGAAGATCTTTTCTTTCTCTCAAACGGGCATATTTCTCCGGTTTGGTACAGCGTGTTAGCCCATAGCGGATATTTCGAAAAAAGCGAATTGGCTACTTTCAGAAAGATAAACTCGCGCCTGCAAGGGCACCCTACACCTGAAGAAGGACTTCCCGGTATTAGAATAGCTTCCGGCTCTTTAGGCCAGGGGTTATCAGTTGCTTTAGGTGCAGCACAAACAAAAAAGCTGAATAATGACGACCGGACAATTTTTGTGCTGATGGGTGATGGTGAACTTCAGGAAGGTCAAAATTGGGAAGCGGCTATGTATGCTGCCCATAATAATATGGACAATATAATAGCAACAGTGGATGTGAACGGACAGCAAATTGATGGGGCTACCAGCCAGGTGTTAGACCTTTTAGACTTAAAAGCTAAGTGGCAAGCTTTTGGTTGGGATGTGATAGAAAGTAACGGAAATGACATGGAAGCCATCGTTAAAAGTTTGGAACATGCGAAAAGTCTAACTGCAAAAGGAAAGCCAATTGTTAACCTCATGAAAACCGAGATGGGTGCTGGTGTGGATTTTATGATGGGTTCACATAAATGGCATGGCATTGCCCC
Organism: uncultured Cytophagales bacterium; assembly: GCA_963832285.1. Taxonomy (GTDB): domain Bacteria; phylum Bacteroidota; class Bacteroidia; order Cytophagales; family Cyclobacteriaceae; genus Marivirga. The sequence goes on along the minus strand of CAWHTP010000008.1, from coordinate 490,150 downwards.
TAACGAAGAACAATTGGCTGATGCGCTGGATCAACTCAAAGAAACACTGGGCGATTATTAATTAGCTTGATTAGGATCAAAACCATATTTTTTTTACTAATTATTTTCTCAGGACTGGCGCTCAAAGCACAAAAGGTGCAGCAAAGCCTTCCGGAAAAAACGCGGGTACTTTTTCTTTTCGATGCATCCGGTAGTATGCTGGCGCCATGGGGCAATCAGTTACGTATTGATGTAGCCAAAGAAATTCTATCCGATTTAGTAGATTCTTTACGTGTAAATAGCAAAGTGGAGCTGGCTTTAAGAGCATATGGTCACCTTTCGCCTGCCAAACAGCAAAACTGTGAGGACACAAAGCTAGAAATACCTTTTTCGTCCAATAACCATGACGAAATGATTCAGCGTCTTAAATATATTTATCCTAAAGGAACTACACCTATTGCTTACTCACTAGAGCAAGCAGCAAATGATTTCCCTGCCAGCAGTGACTACCGTAACATCATCATCATCATAACAGATGGTATTGAATCGTGCGATGGCGATCCGTGTAGTGTATCATTGGCACTTCAGCAAAAAAGAATTTTCCTAAAGCCTTTTGTAATTGGCTTGGGAATGAAAGATCAATTTGCAGCCCAATTCGATTGTATGGGGCGGTATTTTAATGCAAAGAATATCAACACATTTCGGTCCGTATTAAATGGCATATTAGATCAGTCCTTGAGCAAAACCACTGCTAGCGTAGAACTGCTAGATACCCGTGGAAACCCTACTGAAACCGATGTGAATGTGTCATTTGTAAATAATTTCACCGGAATCTCTGAATTTGATTTTGTACACTATCGCGATCGATCCGGCAAGCCTGATACGGTAGAGGTTGATCCTGTTTTAACTTATGATGTAGTAGTAAACACAATCCCTCCTGTGGTGAAGAAAAATGTATTTCTGAAGGGTGGTACGCATAATGTTATAAAAGTGCAAAGCCCACAGGGCAGTTTAATGATCAATCAAGATAATAGCTTTGAGTACGATGAGCCGGTAATCGCCTTAATCAGAAAAGCGAATACACCTCAAATAATACATACACAAGCTGTAAAATCTACAGTAAAGTATTTGGTAGGTGATTATGATATTGAATTATTAACCTTACCTCGACTCACTTTACGCAATGTAAAAATTGATCAGCGCAAAACAAATACACTTTACATACCACCGCCAGGCAGGGTTAACGTTGTTTATAGCAGCAACGGAATTGGCAGCTTATATAGTTTGGACGATCAAGGCCGGCAACAGTTGATTAAAAGAATTGATCCGAATGGTGAAAAAATTAGCTTTGGCATTCAGCCGGGCAATTACAAGTTAGTTTTTAGATCGAACAACGCATTAGGTAGTAAATACACACAAATAAAGAAATTCAGCATCACTTCAGGTGCTACTGAAACAATTAGAATTTATTAAAAGCAAATGGCAACGACAAAATACACTTACACAGAAAAAAAAGATACGCGATCAGGCTTTGGGGATGGCCTGTTAGAAGTAGCTAAGACGAATGAAAACATTGTAGGCCTTTGTGCAGACCTTACGGGTTCGCTTAAAATGGGTGCCTTTCAGAAGGAATTTCCTGACCGGTTTTTTCAAATAGGCATTGCCGAAGCGAATATGATCGGCTTGGCTGCCGGTATGACCATAGGTGGAAAAATACCCTATACCGGTACTTTTGCAAATTTTTCTACAGGCAGGGTTTACGATCAAATAAGGCAATCCGTAGCCTACTCAGAAAAAAATGTTAAAATATGTGCTTCACATGCAGGACTTACTTTGGGTGAAGACGGTGCCACACATCAGATTTTAGAGGACATTGGCATGATGCGCATGCTTCCGAACATGACCGTTATTAATCCTTGCGATTACAACCAAACCAAAGCGGCAACTATAGCTATTGCGGATCATCATGGCCCTGTTTATCTCAGGTTTGGCAGGCCCTCAGTACCTATTTTTACCGATGCTAACCAAAAGTTTGAGATTGGTAAAGCCATTAAAATGATTGAAGGAACTGATGTAACTATTTTTGCCACAGGCCATTTGGTATGGGAAGCTATTGAGGCTGAAGCAATCCTAAGCGAGCGTGGCATTAGTGTAGAACTTATTAACATTCATACTATTAAACCGCTTGACGTTGACGCAATTATTACTTCAGCTAAAAAGACTGGTTGCGTGGTTACTGCCGAGGAACATCAAAAGAATGGTGGCTTAGGCGATGCTGTTGCTAATGTACTGGCCGAAAACCTACCAACACCACAGCAATATGTAGCCGTTGACGATCAGTTTGGTGAAAGCGGAAAGCCTGCCGAGCTTATGGTAAAATATGGGTTGGATGCACAGCATATTGTATTAGCTGTAGAAAAAGCGATGGCGAGAAAAAAGTAAATTCGTTTTGATGATTGGAAGGCACTTGGTAATGTAGGATCAAGTGCCTTTTTTAATTGGCTTTATTGCCTGCTTTAAAAACAATATTATATGATTATAAGAATAGTGAGGATGACTTTTGAAAAGGAAAAAACGCAAGAATTTTTAAAACTCTTTGACCATTATAAAAAAAATATTCGGGCTCAACCTGGTTGCACACACTTGGAATTACTACAAGATGCAGACACGCCCTATGTGTTTAGTACCTATAGCCACTGGACGGATGAGCATGCATTGAATGCTTACCGAAACTCTGATACTTTTGGCAGAGTTTGGCCAGCTACGAAGGCGCTATTTTCAGAAAAACCTATAGCGCATTCCTACCGAATTGAGCAAAAGGTTTCTACTTAAGTTTTTTTCTTAGTATGTTATCCCAATCTAAGTTTACCGATATTCCGGTAGTGGTAGAAAAAGTATATTGGTTACTGTTTAATTCCGACTGCCATGCAACCTCCAGGCTACAATTAATATTCTCTGATAATTTTATCATGAATCCGTTTACTAACCCCGTAGTAAAATACTCAAACCTTCTCTCATAGGAAAAAAGAAAATCAGAATAGTCTCTGCCTTTAAAAAAACTCATCGTAGGAGTAGTGTAAAACGTAAGGTAATTAGTTAGGTCATAACTTATATAGAGAGGCAAATCAAAAAAATACATCTCCCTTCCGGAATAAAGAATTGCATCGGAGTAGAAATTTGCGTTTAAACCTGAGGAGAGCGCAAAACGACTCCCCTTTCTACCAAGAATTTGTAGTTTAGTCATAACACCAAATTGTCCGGCTCCCAAAATTGCTCCCAAATCTAAATGATCAGTAACTCCCCATAAGATTTGAGCTTTGGGGAAAATAAAATTTCTATCACCTCTATTTTGCCTATCATCCAAATTAGGGAAGTCAGAAACTCCTCCTATTACTTGTATACTACTCACATTTTTACCCAATGTCTTACCCGTTTGATGAGAGCTTAAAGTGTAGCATGAAGTGAATGCTAGCGCAAAACTCATAAAGGCGACAAAGTTGAGAAAGTAATGTTTCATCGGTATGCATATAAATAACCATTAACAAGATACTAAATTTACCCCTCAATCTCTACTGCTATTGCTTCCCAATTTTCAATAAACTTTTTTAATTGACCGTTAACTCGCTCAAATTTTTGGTTTACTTCAAATAAACTATCAGGATTTCCATAAACTGCCGGCTTGGCCAATTCTTGCTCCAGTTGCTGTTTCTCTTTTTCTAATTCGTCAATTCGTTTTTCAATCGAAGCAAGCTCTTTCTCTTTGGCTTTTAGTTCGGCATCGTCAGCCGGTATTCTTACTTTAGTTGGTTTCTCAACTTTCTTTTCTTCTTTTATGGCAGACTGCTGCTTTACAATATTATTAGGCTGAGGCTGCCTGTTTTCGTACCAATGCTGAAATTCATCGTAGCCCCCGGGATATTCGATAACCTGATGGTTTTCAATAAACCATATTTTATTGGCTACACCTTTAATAAAATTCCTATTATGCGAAACAGTGATAAAAGAACCCTCATAATGCTTCAAGGCTTGTATGAGTATATTTTCCGACTGCATATCCAAATGGTTGGTAGGCTCATCGAGCAGTAAAAAGTTAGCGTTGGAAATCATGGTTTTACACAAAGCCACTCTGGACTTCTCCCCTCCAGATAAAACCTTAATTTTTTTGTACACCTCTTCATCCCTGAAAAGGAAATTGCCTAATAAGTTCCTCAGCTCAAGCTCTGTCCTGTCGCTACCCGCCTGTTTAAGTTCTTCTAAAATCTCATTGTTTACGTTAAGCGATTCCAACTGGTGTTGTGCAAAGAAGCCAAACTCCACATTGTAGCCTTCCTCACGCTTGCCTTCCACTTTCTCTGATCCTGCAATAATGCGCAGCAAAGTAGATTTACCTTTACCATTGGCACCTATCAAAGCTATTTTATCACCCCTTTCAATATGAGCGGTGGCATTTGCTAATATCACATTATCCCCATAGGCTTTGGAGATATGATCTAGCCGGGTAATATGCCGGCCCGATTTGTTGTTGATGTTAAAACTAAAATTGATGGTGGCATTATTGTCCACTACGGCTTCTACCTTATCAAGCCTATTCAATGCCTTAACCCGTGACTGCACTTGCTTGGCCTTGGTGGCCTTGGAACGAAAGCGCTCTATAAATTTCTCCGTTTGCTTTATTTTTTGCTGTTGGTTTTCAAAGGCATTTTGCTGCAGCTCAGCACGCAACAGTTTTTCCTCCTGATAAAAACTGTAAGGGCCTGAATACAAATTGAGCTGCTGATGTTCTACCTCAACAGTAATTTCAATCGTTCTATCCAAAAACTCCCTATCATGCGATACAATGATGTAAGCTCCCTCATAAGACTTCAAATAGTTTTCTATCCACTGTATGGAGGGTAAGTCCAAGTGGTTGGTGGGCTCATCTAACATAAGTAGAGAAGGCTTCTCCAATAGCAATTTAGCAAGCATTACGCGCATGCGCCAACCACCGGAAAATTGTTTGAGTGGCTTACTCAAGTCAGCGGTAGAAAAACCAATACCTTCTAGTATTTCTTCTGCCTTGGCTTGTATGCTGTAGCCTTCAAGCATTTCAAACTGCTCCTGTGCTTTGGTTAACTTATCAACCAAGTCGTCAGAGTAGTTCTCCTCCATCTCTTTCAGCAGCGCCTCTATACGGTTCTGAAGCCTCAAAGCTTCCTTAAAGGCAGTCATTGCCACACTTAATATACTTTCATCCGTTTGGTAAGACAGCAAATCCTGATTTAGGAAACCGATGGTACAGTCTTTACTCATTTGCACCTCACCTGCATCAGGTGTGGTATCCCCATTAATAATTTTCAATAAAGTGGATTTTCCCTGCCCGTTTAAGCCGATGAGACCTATTTTGTCCTTGGGTTTGATGTGTAGGGAAGCTTCCTCAAAAAGTGGGCGATCGCCAATGTAGTAACTGAGATTGTTTATGGATAACATGTGGTAAAATTACAGCCTGAAAGTGGAGAAAAAAATAAAAAGGCCATCCATTTTGAAATGAATGACCTTTAACTTATGATAATTGTATTTACTAACGTACTGCCAGCCTTACTTGCTTTTTAGTATTGCCTTGCACTACCTCAACAATATAAATTCCTGAATTTAAGGAGGTAGTTATAGGTAGTGGACTGTTCCACAATTCATTGGGGCTAAACTGACCAGTAAACATGCTTGCGCCTTGCAAATTGAATATTTTAACATTAATCGTTTGCTCCGGATGAAAACCATCTAGTCTTAAATTTACCTGCTGATCGGTAGTAGGGTTAGGCACAATGCTAAAATGAGAAGCCTTGTTTATTGTAACAGACACTACCGGGCTGTATTCATAATCACCATCAAAATCAACTTGTTTCAACCTGTAATAAGAAGTGCCGCTTAAAGGTGCATAATCTATAAAATTATACAAAGCGCCTGATAAAGTGGTACCGTTTCCTTCTTCAACGCCTATGGCTTCAAAAGTCTTACCATCGTACGATCGTTGAATCTCAAAAAAGTCGTTATCCTTTTCAGAAGCTGTTTCCCAGTCGAGTTTCACATAACCATTGTTTAGGGTTGCTTTAAAGTCAATTAATTCTACCGGTAATGGGTTGGCGGCATCAGTTGATCCGATAATAAATATCTTCTCGCTGAAAGTCTGGGCGCTAGTAGATCTTAAGCTTCCACTATTAATATTTCCAGTCTGACTTGTTCCACCTAAATTATCCCAATCACTAGTGACGGTATTATAAACCATTACACGCAATTGACCCCTATCAGAGGAACTTGCTGCTACGTCTGTTTCTGTACCCCAGCTTAAACCTACACTTGAGGCAACACCTCCTGCAGAGTTGTCAGAAATTACAAAATACTCGCCTTGCTGTAATCTTATTACAGTAGGATCAGAAGTACTCATATCGTCCACTATGGTATTTGTTACCACATTTCGGGCAAAAAATTGAGCTTCCCAGGTATAGCCTGCATTTACCCCGAACAAAGATGCAGGTCTCCATCTATTTAAGCTGCCAATAGGGAAAGTGAAGTTATTGCCTGCATTTAAGGGTTTAGAAACTTTACCTGTAATGTAAGAATTGTTTTGACCGCGTGAAGGGTCCACGCTTGCAGAAATTCCCATATTAATTGGAGCAGAATTAACAATTAGACCATCGGTTAATCGCAATTCACCGGTAATTGCGATACCAGTTGCAACGTTTAAGTTATTAGAAGACTTATTTATTTGAAAATTGCCGAAAGAATTACTCCCAGTAAAATCGCCAGTTATCGTCTGATTATTGACATCGGTAAAAAGAATTCTATTTGACCCTGTTCCTTTGGTAAACGACCCGGAAATTAATATTAAATTATCTCTTATTACTGTAATTCCTAAGGAACCATTCCCCAAGTTCCCACCATTTATTAGCACCGGGCCAAAAAACTCCTTATTTCGATTAACACCATTAAAGGATCCTCCATTTATAAAGGCGGTATCAAGCACAAATATCCTACTAGACGCTGTATTGAATGTGCCGGAGTTGAGAATTAAATCTCCTTCAATTCTAATATTCTGATTAAATGTGCTATTTACAGTAGCACCTTCTAAGGTTAGGTCCTCGCAGATATTTACGTTCGCATTGGGAAACACCCGATCTCCCGTACCGCTTAATGTAAGATTTCTTAAATTAGTAATTGTACCACCCGGCCCATTTAAAATACCGTAGTTGCCGGTACCGGCATATTCTAAACCACCGCCAGCGCAACTAAGGAAAGTACCGTAATCAGCTAATGGCAAGCCAGCATTGGCAGTATTACTTGTGATCTTTAAATTACCTGTACCTTCTACTATACCTAATCTATGGCTCTCGGTATCTCCATCAATATTTAGCACACCACCCGGCTCAATAACTGTTTTGTACAATCTGATTCCTGAGACATTAAATCTCACTTCCGTGCCTGCTGAAACCACTAAAACAGAGCCATTTAGCGGATTACCGGTAACTAGCGCAGGAGTAGGGCTGTATGTTGTCTGAGCATCAGCATCGCCATTTTGAATAGAAGTATAGGTAACCACATTATCAGGTATAGCCCGGTCATCACCGGCAAAATAATCTCCAGAAATGAAATTGCTACCTACTCCATTAAATACATCATTTAATGAAAAGGTAATCGTATTTAGAGCCGGGTCTACCACAGTAGTTGGTGAGGTAGTAAATTTGTTTATTAAATTACTAGGATTATTAAATGCTAAAATCCTTGCAGGTATGTAGGTAGCTTCGTTTACAGCCGCATCCTGTTCAGCAACATCAGATTGATTGTAAAAGAAGCTAACATCGGCAATCATATTATTAATGTTAGAAGCTCTTAATGTCCAATAATACTGCAATACATTGTTTCTATCATCTCCGTAAAAGTCATTCCCGTCATTCACCGTTGGGTGAAATTCAGTCGCTGTCCTCACTGATATGCTACCTTGAGAACTACCCGATGTACCGGAAGCAACCGAAAAGTCGAAAATAGCTGGCGTGTAGAAAGTTTCTCCTATGGGAAATGTAAATGAGTTGTTAAAGCCTGATGTAAATGTTTTCGTTACTCCCTGATCCGAAAATGAACTGTTAGTACGAATCATATTTGTAACAGCAAATGGTTGAACGGGTGTAATGAAGGCATTTGCACCAAAATTAATATTGCTTCCGCCTACACTGAACACACCACCATTTAACTGCAGGCCTTCACTGAACTCAAACGTATAGCTGTTACCTGCCGGTATGTTTACACCATTAGTATTGTTAACCCTCATCATACCAATAAAACCGGTGCCTAACGCACTTCGTCTGAGTTCTTGAGCGGACGAACCATTAAACTCCAACCCATTTCCTCCGCTACTTGTATGAATTCCATCAATAACAGCATCACCTAAGAGGCTGATGGTGTTTCCATTATCATTTAAAGTTCCTTCCGAAATTTTGAACAGTCCGTTAACAGTAATTGTATTTGTTAAATCAAGGACACCGGTTTGCGCTTTTGTAAAATTGAAAAAGGTGTTTGTTCCCGTCCCTGTTAATTGCTGGGTAGCACTAGCATTAAAGATAGTTTCATTAAGTTGTCCATTATAAATACCATCGTTAACCATGTCGCCTCCAACTGTGAGCGTTAAAGCATTGCCAAATAATTTGGCCAGGCTATTTATAGTTAAATCGCCATTCAAAGTTAGTGGATTGTTTCTTAGTATAGCCTCGGACGTATTGTTACCGCCAATTACTAAGTTGTTGAGCGGAATAAATGAATTAATTCCAAAATTATTTTGACCTGCCGGTGTATTGGCATTAAAAATATTGATGGTTGAGCCTGTGACGTTCCTGACATCAGGGTTGAGATATAAGGCCGAAATGGTAGGGGAAGTTTGATGTCTTTCAATTACCAGCGAACCTCCTGTATAGGTAAATTCGCTACCTGTATTATAAATCTGTAACATACCTCTTGTGCCTTCCGGGCCGGCTTGGGTACCTATTCGCACGTCACCACCAGTTTGTCTGTACTTTAATACGCCATCATTATTGGAGGTGTTTGGTCTAATTTGAGAGCCCACAGTAAGGCTACCTGCAGAAATCTGCAATAGCGCGTTGCCCGATGAACCATATTCTATAAAGTTATTACCGTTACCTACAGCATCGTCCATGTTAAGCGTTCCTCCGTTAATAGCAAGACAACCGTCTAAAAGTATTCCTGTATCGTCACCCTGTAAAGTAATCAAACCCTGATTAAGTCTTAGAGAACCAGAACCTGGAATAACAAAATCAGCGCCATCTGCAATAAGAATATCTATATCCGCATTATTTAAGGTAAGCTCACCATTCGCTATTTCTATATTTTGAAAACTAGCGTTTGCATCAGGTAATGTGAAATTAGTATTAAATGTAAAATTAGTTAATTTACTATTCCCTCCGTTCATTACAACTTTGTACAATTGAGGAACTATACCATCTAGATTTTCAAAATTGGCACTTTCGCCTTCATCAGTGGCTAGCTCTAAAATTACATTATCACCATTTATTAAATCAGTAAATAAATCAAATTCAGATACAGTATTAGCATTGGCCTCAATATTACCCCTCACAATAATTTTATGCTTTAAACTACTCGAGGAGTTATTAATTAAAATTCTATTATCACCGTTATCTCTGAACCTAAAATCATCCGCAACATCAAGCGTTACAGCTCCGTTTGATCCATCAAATTGCAAAAAGCCTTGATTAAATGCCCCTAACTGAAAGTCATCTGTAACTGTAACGTTACGATTGATTCTAAAAGTAGCTCTATCATCTACCAATAGATCACCATTTATAGTTGCATCAGTCGAAAATTGAAAAAATCTATCAATAGCTACATTATTATCTCCTTCAAATCTAACGTTAGGATATTCTGTAATTTCAGGCGGTAGATTAAGTATACCATCAGATGCTCCATAAAATAAAAACCTTGAGCCTTCAGAAGAACGACTCACAAAATTACCGAAATCAGTATCATTGAAAATAGGAGTACTTGAATTTGACACGAAAACTTGGAAAGTTGCATTACCTTCAACTGACCCAAAATTTACATTTGCCGTTTCTTCAATCATGATTCTATTACCTGCCCGTGAAGCTTCATTCACATTTTCCTGTTCAAAGATTAATCTTGCAATATCCACGTCTAATCCTCCATCTCCGCTATAATTTTCTATTCCTAAGATTACTTTACGCTCTCCACTAGTTGCAAAAGCTCTTACAAAGGCAATGTCTCCTTCTTGGGGAAAATCTCCGGCAGCAGGTCCAGTATGTGATACTAAAGACCAATGATTGCCGTTGTCCCAATCATCCGCCTGATCTACTTGGTCATTAAAGTTATCAGTTACTCTAACATAAAACTGTTCCGGCTGACCCACAAACTTACTAGCTTCCCCGGCAGTATAAGCCGCATTCACCAAATCAAAACCACCCGCAGGATTACCAGAACCCGTATCTCCCCAAAAGTAAATTCTTAAGTCTCTTGCACTGTTGTTTATAATACCGGAGCCGTTTCCACCATTACCGGCATTTATCTCCGCTGTTCTGGTAAAAGGCGAATCTTCCAAAATATAGCCCGGTACATAGTTTGCAGGAAAGCCCGATGGTGCTCCATTAGGATCATCTCTATCAATAGATCTGAAAAGTATTCTCTCTACTTTAGGTACAGTTGAAAATCCTTCATAGTCAACAATCCAGTACCTGTCAGAAATAGCATTTCCTAATGGATACGGACCGGCCGTGGCTAACTTTTTAGTTACTACTTTTACCGTAATATAACCATCATCAGTGGCTGAAGCAAGCCTGATATTGGCAGGTGTAAATTCTGAAGTGGCATCAACCCCTGTTATACCTGTACCTACAGGGAAATAGTAAACCGTAGGATTTCCTGTAGTGTTTGCCGCTCCGGTTATGTCGATAAAGCCGGGGTTTATACCGCTGGCAGGTACGTAAAGAGACAACCCGCCATCAGATGCATTACCGGATGTAATAATCATATCTTGAACACTAAAATTTCCCCCACTATCTTCGTCAGTTCTCGTATTAGAAGATCTTAGGTCGACATCCAATCTATCTATTTTTAGATTACGGGTATTGATATCAATTCTCCCATGATTATAATCCAATCTTGTAATTGATACATCACTTATTAGTGTGATAATCTCATTTTCATTGTTTAATCTCACATTACCGAAAACTGAAGTGTCTGCCGTAATTAAAACAAAACTTGATGGTCGAAATTTCAATAAATCGTTATTGCCATTAGGTAAAGCGTCATTAGTAGGATCAATAGGATTAAAAATCATTAACTCATCATAATTAATCAACGTATCAGCCAGCATCCTAATGGAATGCCCGTTTTGATTAAGTGTTCCTGAGCTTAGTTCTAATCGATTGCCTACAATTCGAAGTAGATTGTTACTATCACCCCCTGAATTTTTATTACTTAATAATGATAATGTCTTACCTGAAGGTCTATCTACCACAAAGTTCCAAAAGAGTTGCTCGTTGTTCAAATCAGAACCGCTTCGGTTAAATAAGGATATATTACAATTGTCCGTTCCGTTAAAAATGGTAGTATTTGGTTTGGCGACATCATAAACATAATCCGCACCTGCTTGTATGGTAAAATCGCTACCAATCTCCACATTTAACCCATTATGATCAAAAGTTACACCCGTCTCAATAATCAAGTCATTTAGTACCCTTAGCGTAGGATTAAGTATGTTACTGGCATTAGAACCAGTACCGGAAGTTCCACTAACAAAGTCTACTTCGCTACCGGTACCAGAAGTTTTCCTCATATTCACATTCCAAAAGGGAGCTGTGGAAGAAAACTTGTAGTTATTATTGCGGTTAATAATCATAGTTACCGTACCACCGGTAACATTCTGATTGCTAATTGAACTCGCAATAAATACTCCTCCTGTGGTTGCGCCATTAGGAGCACCACCCACGTTCAATTCCCCACCGGACATTATAAATGCATTACCGGAGTAGGTCAGGCTAAAAGCATAATATTCTGTCTGTATAGCATTACCTGTTACATTAACTACACCACCCGACTGGTTATAACCTCCAATATTTTCAGGACCTAACACTGAGGTACGAATTTGATTCGTAGTAAGCACACCATCGGAAACAATTATATTACCGTTTCCACGAATAGTTACACCATTGGAAACAGGAGCATTGATAGTTCCGGCAGATAACTGTAGCGTACCATAAGGTACAATAGCTGAGCCTGAAGGTTTACTTAAATTTCCACCATTTACCCAAATTCTGGCGTTTTCACTAATGTTGTAATTTCCGTTATTACTTAAAACCGGTACATTTACATTATTATTGAGACGCACTGTTCCGAAAATCAGCGCCAATGCATTTCTATTATTAGCATCTGATAACTGAGCACTATTACTATGCCCGTAATCTGCTGCACCAAAAAGATTAAAATTTGCAGATGAAGCTGCATTAATATCCAGAATATAAGTTTGGCTCGCACCCTTATCAATTAAAATACGATAGAAGTTGGTTACCCCAAAACAATCAATGGTTTGATTTTTATTGTCGTTCAAAAAGTTGGCATCTACTATACCGTTGGTTGCCTCGCTACCATAATTGGGAGCGGTTCGGTTCGTAAATTCAACTCTTCCTTGGTTATTGAAATCACCGTAAAAATTAAATTCATGTCTGGCATTGGCCGTTCCCACATTAATTTCACCGGCAGCTAACACTTGCACATCTCCATAAGTTGTAATATTCTTTGCCACAGTGCTGGTATTGTCGTTAATTCGTAGAATGCCTCTTTCTATGGTTAAATCTCCGTTTATGGTATAATTTGAAAGTAAAGTAGCAGTAGTCGCTGCATTAGTCATATTAATTACCACATTGTTAAATAACCTATTTTGATTAAGGTTAATGCCGGCACCTCTTATAATTACCGTTCCACCGACTATTGAATCAGCAAATACATTAGTTGATCCGGTAGGAAAGTTACTATTAGAAGAGGCATCACCATTGAAGGAAATAGTTCCATTGCCCACGATGTTAATATAATCATGGTCAGTTGTTTGTAACATATTCAATGTACCATTCACTGTAAGGTTTAAAGCGTCATTATTGTTATTCGTCATGGTAACAACATCTCCGCTAATGATAGTTACGTTATCAGAAGCATTAGGAGTTAAACCGCCCAGTGGTTGCTGATCAGCCCCGGCAGGATCTGTAGTCCAGGTTGAAGAATTATTCCAGTTGCCGGATTGAAAAGAATATACATTTCTTGGCACAATAGGCTGACCAACGCCAATAGTATAATAACCTGAGGGTATGGCAATATTGCCATAATCTACAACAATTTGATCTCCATTTTCAAGTGTGTAGCTATTAGCTGCAACTCTAACAAAATCATCGCTCGTGTTTGATCTAAAAAGCAATACAAAGTTACTTGCTGATGGAGGCGTTGCCATTCCGGCTTCCCCAAAATCAAACCTAAGCTTGGTTCCTACTGCACCGGTTGACTCTACAAACCAACTTCTACCCCATCGGTTAACTAGATCAGCACTAACGGCAATGTTGGCTGTGGTAGATGTGTAAGCTGCACTATTATGTGCATACATAACAAACTCGTTGTCAGTCTCTAAAGAGTTATTTGTTTCTTCTACTTGTAGCGCTCCACTAGCTTGTGAGGTGCTCTGCTTAATATTATCTTGGCCCCTCCCTATCCCCCTAAAATCATTAATAAAGGAGGCGTCATACCCTGCAGCTATTCCAAAAAGATCATTGCTAATGCTAATATTATATTTCTGACTTAAATAATTTTCTATAATGCGTTGTTGGGCATCACTCAAATAAGTATCGAACATGATCACTTCGGCAATGTCACCAATTAAATCCTGATTAGTGGCGTAGCCTCCATCAACAGCATCCTGCTCACCACCAAATGCCAAAGCCCCGCCAGTTGTAATGGCTGCAGTGCTCAAAGTAACTGAACTGGTTTGGGTACCATTCAGGTTATGTCTTGCATTACCATCTGAAGCTCTCCAACGAGTACTGAAAATATCAAAATTACCAGTAAAATCTGCTGTACCACCGTCAGTTCCATTCGTAAAAGTTCTTACTATATTATTTCTGTTAAATATCAAATACTCATTACTCTCTCCGGATACAGCGTACGATAACACACCAGAACCGTCACTTTCAACTCCTGTTTCCCTTGTAACAATAATAACAGAAACTGCATTTGTCGGCATATCTGCAAATGAAGTTCTTACCAACCTCTGCGAGTTACCATCAAACCTTACTACAGGCAAACCATTGACAGCATTAGTGGCAAAAGTCGGAAAATCTGATCCGCCAGCAGCACTTGCTCCCAAGGCTACCGAATTTCCGGAACCATCAGTCCAAGTGGTTACATCATTGCCATTGGGCACCGCAATTGAGGCAGCATCAAACCAAAAAACATTTTTAGGCTCTCCACCGGTACCTCCGCTGTTACCAATACCGGCCGGACCGGTTTGGCTTTGGCCAACGGAAGTGAAACCAAAAATTAGCAATGCCAATAAAATGAAAAAATTACTCAGTAAGTTGGTAGCCCTATTAGTCATATACATACAATTATGTTAATCAATTACAAAAATAACAGCTATAAACATCAAAACCATCACTATATGACTTAAAAATAAAATATTTAGAGGAAAAATGCATAAACGATTATGAAATAGCCTTTTATGAAGACAAAACCTGATTTAAAAATACGTTTATTCTTCACTTCCGGATTAAAAATTCGCTAATTTTTAAATATTTGTCTCCCATAGCCTTATATTTCCGGAGTAAATGGGGTTAAAATCATGCTATAATGATACAAACAATAATGAAGCAGGTTGCGATGAGGTAGGTCGCGGATGTCTTTGCGGACCAGTGGTAGCTGCTGCTGTCATACTTCCTAAAAATTTTAAACACTGTTGTTTAACAGATTCGAAAAAATTAAGCGAAAGCAAGCGAATAGCCCTGGCAGAAGTTATAAAAGAGGAAGCAATTGACTGGGCAATTGGCGCCTGCTCTCCTGAGGAAATTGATGAAATAAATATTTTAAATGCCTCCTTTTTAGCCATGCACAAAGCATTAGCGCAGCTAACCACCCAGCCTACCTTTATATTGGTAGATGGCAACAGATTTGCAAGCTATAAAGCCATTCCGCATACCTGCATTATAAAAGGCGATAGCCAATACTACAGCATAGCGGCAGCCTCTGTACTTGCCAAGCAACACCGAGATGAACTGATGCGAGCACTTGCGCTGGAACATCCGCAATACGGGTGGGAACGAAATGTGGGGTACCCCACTAAGCAGCATAGAGCAGGTATTGTGGCACACGGCATAACGCCTCACCACCGACAGTCTTTTCAGTTATTACCGCGGCAAATGGAGCTGTTTTAAGCCGATGTCTTTTATAAAACAGGTTCATAATCGTTGTTAGTAGTGAGCTTATCAAACTACGGAAATTCAGCAAAACTTCGTTTTTAGCTGTTGTTGACTGTTTTGGCCTTATCGTCATCTCATGGTTCCAACTCTTCGGGATTTGCAATCCCGAAGCAATGGCTAAGGATTTGTAATCCGTTCTGAGTCTTACGCTATTTCTATTATTTTACACTGGTTCCAACCTTCGGTTGAAAAGAACAAATCCCTAATATTCATCCAAAGGCAGACAAGTCCGCTTGGGCGGAATTCCGGGATAACGGCTCGAGCAAACCCTTATAATAATTGAGATAGACATAGAGTAGGCAAAAAAAACTCATATTCCATGCTTACTCGTTCGTTCAGCTTACTAAATAGAAGATTGCCGCGCCTCTTTTTTGACTGCGACAAAATGAGGGCTCGCAATTACCAGTTCATTAATGAATAATAGCTGTCAAGAACCAACTCTTCGGGATTTGCAATCCCGAAGCAATGGCTAAGGATTTGTAATCCGTTCTGAGTCTTACGCCATTTCTATTATTTTACACTGGTTCCAACCTTCGCTTGAAAAAAACGGATCCCTGATATTCATCATAAGGCAGACAAGTCCGCTTGGGCGGAATTCCGGGATGACGGCTCGAGCAAACCCTTAATAATAATTGAGATAGTCTTAGAGTAGGCAAAAAAAACTCATATTCCATGCTTACTCGTTCGTTCAGCTTACTAAATAGAAGATTGCCGCGCCTCTTTTTTGACTGCGACAAAATGAGGGCTCGCAATTACCAGTTCATTAATGAATAATAGCTGTCAAGAACCAACTCTTCGGGATTTGCAATCCCGAAGCAATGGCTAAGGATTTGTAATCCGTTCTGAGTCTTACGCTATTTCTATTATTTTACACTGGTTCCAACCTTCGGTTGAAAAAAACAGATCCCTGATATTCATCATAAGGCAGACAAGTCCGCTTGGGCGGAATTCCGGGATGACGGCTCGAGCAAACCTTATAATAATTGAGATAGTCTTAGAGTAGGCAATAAGACCATAATATATTTATCGCTCCCACTTAATTAAATCCTTTTTATTAAAGCTTACAAATACTTCATCACCCGCTTTGAATGGGCTATCGGTATAAATTTTCCAGCTAATTGATTCACCTACGGTACAGCTTACTTCATAAAAAGCACCCATAAAAAGGCATTCCTTTACTAAAGCCGCCAGACTGCCTTTTACTTGCTCGCTATCTATAACAATATGTGAGGGCCTAATGCCATAGGTGTACTTCGCAAAATTGAGATTTCGTTGCGCCAGTGCATCCGAAAGCGTATCATTTATACTATTTATTTCACCGAAAATACGTGCAATTTCCTGTGAGGATGGGTTTAGATAAACCTTTTTCGGCATGTCAAATTGAAGCAGCTTGCCATCATCTATCACCCCTACTCTATCGGCCAATTGAAATATTTCATCGGTTTGGTGGGTTATGAAAATGAGAGTTGTTTTTAGCTTTTTGTTCGCAGTTTTTAGGGCCTCAAAAAGCACCGACCTATTGAGCTGATCGAGCTGGGTGAAGGGTTCGTCCAATAGAAGGGCTTGCGGTTCAGTAGCCATTGCCCGAGCCATGGCAAGCCGCTGCTTTTCCCCTCCGGAAAGCTGCTCCACATACTGATGGGCAATATCTTCTAATTTAAAAATTGCTGTCAGCTGTTCAATCTTTTGGTCTGTAAAGGCTGTGTTAAATGCCAGCAAGGCCTCTGATAGGTTTTCTTGCACCGTCCTGCGGTGGAGCAATTTAAAGTCCTGCTCCATATATTTTATTTCCTCATGGCCGGGAATTAACTGCTGAGCATTGCTTTTCAAAGAAGTATTCTCAAAAAATACCTCTCCACTATCTGCTTTTATCAATCCGGCCAGCAGCTTCAGCAAGGTTGATTTACCCACGCCACTACTTCCGGTAAAAGCAATTATTTCGCCAGTATAAATAAAAAACGAGAGCTTGTTCAGGATTAAACGGTCGTCAAAAGCTTTACTTAATGCTGTAACTTTAAAAAGGGGTACTTTAGCCATAGAATGCCATAAACAAAAAAAGCGAACACCTCTGTTCGCTTTTAGTTTTTATCAGTAGACCGAAATTAGTCCTCTTTTTTATCTTCTGTCTTCTTAGTAGCAGCTTTTTTCTTTGGAGCATCAGCTTTCTTTGCCTTTGGTGCATCGGCCTTTTTGGCCTTTTCAGCTTTTGGCGTGTCAGCCTTTTTTGCTTTCGGAGTCTCTGCTTTCGCTTCAGGAGCTTCTTTTTTAGCCTCAGGCTTTTTCTTATCTGCTTTGGCAAACTCTGCTTTTATAGCTTCAATATCTACATTTTTAATTACAGGTGTTTGCTGCAATCTCTGGATGTTGTCCACTCTTTTCTTAGCTACTACTCTATTTTTTCTTGCTTTTCTTTTAAGACTTGTTGCTCCCATGGTTACTTCTTTATCAAAATTGGAATGCAAAGATAAAATAAAGGATCTATTATTCAAACTACTTACGCTAAATCGTAACTTAATCAAGTAAGAATCAAAGCTACTATAGGTAAATGAACATATTTATATATTTAAATGCATATGTTTTCCACAATTAACCTAATATCTTTGCCCCATTAATAGATATTTATGAGTAAGCAAAAACCTTCTTTACCCAAGGGAACCCGAGATTTTGGTCCTGCCGAAATGAACAAGAGGCATTTTATTTTGGATACTATTAAGAAAGTGTACCAAAAGTATGGATATGCCCCTATTGAAACTCCTGCTATGGAAAATTTAGCCGTACTACAAGGCAAATATGGCGATGAAGGTGATCAGTTACTTTTTAAAATATTGAATTCGGGGGATTTTCTTTCCAAAGCAGATGAGACCCAGAGAAGCAATGCGAAAGACCTACTGCCGGTCATAGCCGAAAAAGGCCTTCGCTACGATTTAACCGTTCCTTTTGCGCGCTTTGTAGTGATAAATCAGCACAAGCTCACCTTTCCGTTTAAACGCTACCAAATACAGCCTGTTTGGCGTGCCGACCGGCCACAGCGAGGTAGATACAGAGAATTTTATCAATGTGATGCCGATGCCATCGGTACGGACTCACTCTTGTGTGAGGCGGAAATAATATTGATGATTAAAGAAGTTTTTGAGTTGCTCCAAATTAAAAAACCGGCCAGCTTGGAGTACAGCATTAAGATTAATAACCGAAAAATATTAAGCGGTTTAGTGGAAGCTATCGGACAAAAAGGCAAAGAAAACGATTTTGCAGTAGCCATAGACAAGCTCGATAAAATAGGCCTGGAAAAAGTGCAGGAAGAGCTAGCTTCAAAGGGTTTTGATGAAAAAGCCTTGAATCAAATAGGGGAAATTTTATCTTTATCAGGTACTAAAGATGATAAATTAGCCGCATTAAAAGATATGCTGGCTGAGTCAGCCATCGGATTAAAAGGCATAGCGGAGTTAGTAGAGGTATTTGATTTGTTAGATCAGTTTGAAACGAATATTCCTGAGCTGGAATTTGATATTACCTTGGCAAGAGGCCTCTCCTACTACACCGGAGCCATTTTTGAAGTGAAGCCCAACAACGTAATTATGGGTAGCATGAGCGGTGGCGGAAGGTACGATGGCTTGACGGATAATTTCGGGCTGCCCGATGTTTCCGGTGTGGGCATTTCTTTTGGTGTGGATCGCATCTACGATGTGCTGGAAGAGCTAGACCTCTACCCCGATAGCAATATAACGAGCACACAGCTGCTGATCACTGCTTTTGATGATGAAAGCTGGCGGTACGGACTGAAGCTACTATCGAAAATGCGCAAGGCTGGTATTAAATGCGAGCTTTACCCTGAACCGCTTAAAATAAAGAAGCAAATGAAATATGCCAATGATAAAAACATCCCGTTTGTGGTACTTATTGGACCGGAAGAAATGGCAAGTAGCAAACTTACCTTAAAACAGATGCATGAAGGGACACAAGAAAACTTGAGCGCTGAAGAAATAGTTACTTTGCTAACTACCGAAGAATAAGCATTTTTACTGTTTATAGCATGTTTAGAAACGAAAAAGACATACTTTACGAATGATTGGAGCGTTTATTTAGGCATATATTGCGCACAAACTTTTGAATAAAAAAAACAAGATTAATGTATAAAATCCATTATTGAAGCTATTCAAACCAACCATATTACACCTACTATTCCTAAGCTTTTCACTGAGCCTGAGCGCACGTGCACAGGGCAGTTTCCCTAGCGCAAATGGCTTGTTCACCATCAATTATTTAAAGGGCTGTACGGGGACTGAAGTAGTAGTTACGCCATCAGCTGCTACCGGAACTTACTTTTTCTGCTTCGATGCCGACCTCAACGACATTAATAGCACGGCTAACCAAAATTGCTTCAATGAAAAAGGTGAAGAGAGCCCACCGGAACGCTACACCTTCCAATACAACGCTCCCGGTATTTATGATATTTTGCTATTCAGGCAGCTCAGCAGCTCACAAGAGTTCGACAGCATTACCGTTGAAATTTTAGATCCGAAAGTACCGGCACTCAGTGCGGTGAACTGCAGTGGCGATATCTTTTTTGACCTCAATACCTCAGAGGAAAGCTTTGATTTCTATACACTGGATTTTGGCGATGGCTCAACCATTTTAGAGTACCCTATCAGTAGTTTCCCTATTACGCATACATACGCTGATAATAGCGTTTCTTACACCGTTAATTTGCAAGCCAGATTAGATAATACCGGATTTAATAATTGCCTTAACAACCAGACAAACTTCAACATTATCCCACAGGATTTAATAGAAACTAACCCTACCATAACGAAGGTAGAAATGCTTAGTGGAGGCAGCTTTCAAATTGATTATCAGGTAAATAATTACCAAAATTACTACCTGCAAGTTAAGACGGGAGCTAATGGCACATTTAGAAATGTGACTTTTATCAACAATACCGATATGGGCAGTTATACGATCGAAAATTTAGACTTTGGAAACAATTTTTACTGTGTTAGGCTGATAAGTGAAAGCTCGTGTGGCAATGGTTCTTTAATTTCAAATCAAGCTTGTAGCATATTTTTAGCGCTGGAAGCAGCGAGCAATGGAAACCTGATCGACTGGAATGCTACGCAGTTCGAAACTTCCTCTGTTTATAGAAATGATATACTAATTTACGAGGGTGAACCGCTCTTTTTAGATGAAAATGTACTGTGTGGGCAGGCGGATATTTACCGTATTGAAGTGACCGATGCAGCAGGACTTTCGTATAGCTCATTAGACCAAAGCCTTACTGCTATTGGTGGTAGCCCTACGCTAGCCATAGGCAATATTAGCACTAGAATTATCACCTCCAATGAGCTTTTATTGAGATGGGAAGCACCTGAAGGTGTAAATCCAAATAGCTACATTGTATATAGGAAAGACGCTTTAAAGGATGCTTACAAAGTGCTGGATTCAACAGTTATAAATACTTATACTGATACGCAGGGAAATTTTTCGACTCAGCAATTTTATTACAGCATTGCCTATACCAATAGTTGTGGCGGAGAATCTGTTAAATCAGTTGATGCTCCTAATATTTTATTGCAGGGCGAGCAATTTGATAGCAATTTACAACTCAATTGGAATAACTATACAGGTTACATTTCAGGCCTACAAAACTATGTAGTGAAACAATTTGATGGCAATATGAACTTGATGAGCAGCACAGATAACGGTTTGAGCGTAGACTTTAACCAAGATTTAAGCAAGGCAGATGAGCAGAAATACTTTTTTAGGATAGAAGCCATTGCTATTAGTGGTGAAATATCCGTTAGTAACACTTTTGAATTTAAAATACCTCCATTTTTTACAGTGCCTTCAGCCTTTTCCCCAAATGGAGATGGTAGAAATGAGGATTTGATAGTTTTGGGTAAATTTATTGAGTCGGTAGAACTCAGCGTTTATAAC
Organism: uncultured Cytophagales bacterium; assembly: GCA_963832285.1. Classification (GTDB taxonomy): domain Bacteria; phylum Bacteroidota; class Bacteroidia; order Cytophagales; family Cyclobacteriaceae; genus Marivirga. The sequence goes on along the minus strand of CAWHTP010000008.1, from coordinate 468,719 downwards.
AGATGGGGTACTTTATTATTCCGATCAACCAAACTTGATGTGGGTTGGGATGGTTACCTTAGTGATCGGGAAGCGCCTTCCGGTACTTATACTTACACTGTTGAAGTGGTAGATCAGTACGGGGAGCGTTATTATAAAAGTGGAACAGTAAATTTAATTAGATAAGGATTATGTTTGACATGATGAAGATGATGGGCCAAATTAAAGAGGTACAGGCCAAAGTTAAAAAAGCACAGGACGAATTGGTGCATATAACAGCAGATGGCGAAGCAGGTGCAGGCCTAGTAAAAGCTACTGTAAATGGTAAAAAACAAGTGGTAAAAATTGATATCGACAGCTCATTAATGAATGACAACGACCGAGAAATGGTTCAGGATCTTACCGTTGCAGCCATTAACAAAGCCATGGAGGCCGTGGATATTGAAGCCAAAGAAGCTTTGAGAAATGCTACTGATGGCGTGCTGCCCAATATACCGGGCATGGACTTAGGTGGTATGTTTAACGCTTAAGTTGAGCTAGTGCAAAGCAAGGTTGCAGTAGTTATTCTCAATTACAACGGCAGAAATTATTTGGAGCAATTTATGCCAACAGTTATAGCGCATAGTAAGCCGCACCAACTTATTGTAGCCGATAACGCCTCAACAGATGGCTCTGTAAGTTTTTTAATGACTCACTACCCTGAGGTTAGACTTATTGCACTGCCGGAAAATACAGGCTATGCAGGAGGCTACAACAATGCCTTACAGCAAATTACGGCTGATTATTATGTATTACTCAACTCTGATGTGGAAGTAACAGCCAATTGGATTGATCCGGTTATTCAATTGATGGAGGCTGATGAAAACATAGCCGCCTGCCAGCCCAAAGTAAAATCATTCCATCGAAAAACACATTTTGAATACGCGGGTGCTGCCGGTGGATTTATAGATTATTTAGGCTACCCTTTTTGCCGGGGAAGAGTATTTTCCACCTTGGAAGAAGACCAGGGCCAATATAATGACGATACAGAAGTTTTTTGGGCTACCGGAGCCTGTTTGTTTGTTAGAGCAAAGACCTTCTTTGAACTTGGGATGCTCGATTCAGCATTTTTCGCCCATATGGAGGAAATTGATTTCTGCTGGCGCGCCAAAAATGAAAGCTATAAAATTTACTATTGTAGCCAAAGTACGGTGTATCATGTTGGTGGCGGCACGTTACAGGCTGAAAATCCCCACAAAACCTATTTAAATTTTAGGAATAACCTGCTCATGTTATTTAAAAACTTGAATGTAGTAGAATTTAACGCCATTTATGAAAAGAGAAAGCGACTTGATTTCTTAGCTGCAATTCAATTATTACTCAAGGGTAAAGTAACAAATGCGCGGGCAGTTAAGCAGGCGCATGAAGATTTTAACGCTATGAAAGCCGGTTACACATCAAAATTTAAGTCAGGATTAGGGCATCATGAAATCTACAATTCATCCGTTCTAAAGCGCTATTTCTTACAAGGCAGGAAGAAGTTTAATCAAATTTGGCACTGAATATTTAATGCGCTGCAAATTTTTCGTATCATTGCCACGCACATCCTATTTACAGGCAATTTATAATGGTTCAATTCAAAGGTTTTAAGAGAAAAAAGCTTCGGAAATTCAATCAGCTTAATTTCAAATAATAGATTTTAAATATTTCAGTTATATTGGCTTTTGATATTAAAAAAGAAGTATAAAAATTTCAATGGCACAATTCAGAGGTTTAAAAAAAGATAAAAGTATACCTCGTTGGTTAGAGAATATTCAGGAAAACTCTTGGGAGGCGGAATTATTACTTTCAGCGGTGTTACTCTTTGGTCTCATACAAACACCAATGTACTTAGAAACCTGGTCAAATTACGTTTTCGCTTGGGGCAGCACTTTACTAAGTACTTTTTTTGAGGCAATTATTCAAGGGCTACAAATATTAAGGATTGGTTTTATTGTTCACATTATTGTGCGTTCAATGTGGATAGCTCAGGTAGGGTTTAGCTATGTATATCCCAGTGGAATAAAGCTCAACACCTTGAAATTCAAGGGCCGATTTCATTCAGAACTCGACAAAACTGATTCAACCATTAAGACAATTCTGGACCTAGAGCGTTTGGCAAGTACCATATTTGCCGTCTCGTTCATGTTATTTGGCTTAATGCTGGGTTTAGTGGTCTATGTAACACCTTTCGTTCTCATGACATGGCTTGTTACAATTCCTGAAATTAACGAATATAGTGTAGTAGCCTTTGGGGTATTTTTACTGTTGTATTTACCCTTATCACTCTTAGTTTTTATTGATTTTATAACAAACGGATTTTTACGAAGAGGCAAAAGAAGAGCTAAATTCTTTTACCATATCTCGCTGTTTTTCCGATTTATGACCTTATCATTTCTTTACAGAAAAACTTTGCTTACCATAATTTCAAATGCTCAAGGATACAAGCGTTACGTAATAACTTTCTCACTGCTCTTATTCGTTGTTTTTTTAGATGAGGTATCATCCTTAGAGAACAATTATAAACTTGAAAATTACCGAGAAGGGATTAAAAATGCTTATCTACAGCATAGTAATTATGAGTCACAAAGAGCCGATAAAGACCTTGTTGTTGCAACTGTGCCTAATGACATCATAGAAGAAAGAATTATTCCGTTATTTGTAAAAGATCTGAGAATATTCAAGGATTATAAGTTCAATATGAGAAAAGATTCCGGTAAAGCTTTTACCGTAAGGTCTAATTTTAACTCCGACTTGTTCAATATAAGTCCTGAGAAATTAAATCTTGTGTTGTCCGTGTTCATTGACTCTACCAGGTTTGATAGTCTTAAATGGATGCCAACAGTACACCCATCATCATACACCAGAGGTTATATAACTTATCTTAATCTCCAAGCTTTCCCAAATGAGTTACATAACCTTACAGTATCTGTAAAAATACCTTCTGACACTTTAGCCACTGCCGAAGATTCAACCATTGCATTTATTCCTTTTTACCTCAATAAATAAGGTGTAGCTAATCAGTGCATTTCTCATTGTAAATAGTAACAATTTCAGGCAGGGAAGGATCTCCACCATCATTTAAGAGCTTAACCAATAACGGACAATCGCTCAAGTAAGCAGCCATCTTCTTTTTATTATAGCCCAATATACTAATTCTAACAAATTCAAAATGAGGGCTATCTGCCTTTTTCAGGTAAGCATCAAAATCGTAATAGCCTGAATCATGATCTTCCCATTCATTATGGTAGTAGCTTAATGCACCTTTAATACGCACTAACAAAAAAGTTTGCTCTCCTTCTCCCTTGAATCTATTAAAAAAATTATTGTCCACTAGCGGGATGGCTTCTAAATAATGACTTTCATACAGTCTGTCTCCTGCCCTATAGCTTACGACATCAAGCGGATCATACTTTTTGGCAAAAATTCCATCACTTTTAAATCTGATGCGCTCGTAAAGCTCACCGAAAGGCTCCGGTGTTCGGTCTTTTACTATCCCCCGAATTGTATCTCCATTCTGAAGCACCACATAGCCGGGTTCATAATGTTTTTGCGATAAAGCAGTATTCGATTGTGCCAGCAAAAAACATAATGCTAAGGTTGAGAAGAAATTCCTCATAATAAGATTTAGTCTTTAGGATAAATATTAGCTGATTATTAATAAAATTACGGCAATAACCGCAGGTAAGGCTTGCACGAAAAATATCTTTTTATCAGCAGTGAAAGTGCCATATACTCCTGCCACCACTACACAACTAAGAAAAAATAATGCCACATTTCTATGCCACTCAACATCTTGAATAAAGAAAGTCCAGATAAGGCCTGCTGCCAGAAACCCATTATATAAGCCCTGATTGGCAGCCAAGGCTACCGTTTGCGGGAACAATTCCTTTGGGAAGCCTCTGAAAACTTTCGGCCCGCGTGTAGTCCAGGCAAACATTTCGAACCACACTATATATAAATGTATAACTGCCACTAAACCTATGAGTATATTACTTGCTAGAACCATTCGCTTACTTTTTTTTAATCGATTGAAGCTACACATTTTTAGCGAAAATATTTAAATCTATTTAACCTTACCTTTATTTCGAACGCTTCAGGTTCTATATTTGATCTCTCAGCAAAAGCAAATAATAGATTATACATGTCGGCTAAAAAATTAATTATAACAGGCGGTTCAGGTTTTATAGGCTCAAACCTTACCAAAAAGTATTTGGATGATGACAGAATAGCCACGGTTAGAATTATAGACGACTTATCGAATGGGTACTATGAAAACATTAAAGAGTTTGAAAACCATCCGAAATTTGACTTTCAGCAAGCTGATATTTGCGATTACAACAAAATGCTGGAGCTCACAAAAGGCTTTGATTTAATTACCCATCAGGCGGCATTAGGCTCTGTGCCGCGCTCTATTGAAAACCCAATGCGCAGTACGCAGGTAAATATTGATGGCACTGTAAATATTTTACACTGCGCAGTACAAAATAAAATAGATCGCGTAGTGTTGGCCTGCTCCTCCAGCACTTATGGCGACAGCCCTACCTTACCAAAAGTAGAAGACAATATTGGGAATCCGCTAAGCCCGTATGCGGTTACCAAATATGCGATAGAGCTTTTTGCTGACGTTTTCCATAAAAGTTACGGCCTAAATTATGTAGGTTTGCGCTACTTCAATATTTTTGGGCCGCGGCAAAACCCTGATAATCCGTATGCCGCAGTAATTCCGATTTTTTGCAAAGCTTTCATGACCGGTGAATCACCTTTAATTAATGGTGATGGCGAAACCAGCCGCGATTTTACGTTTGTGGAAAATGCGCTTCATGCCAATGATCTGGCACTTTTTACTGAAAATAAAGAGGCTCTTAATCAAGTGTACAATGTAGCGTGCGGAGATCAGGTTAGTTTGAATGAAATGGTGGCTATGCTGCGAGATATTTCAGGAAAAGACATTGAAGCAACCTATGGGCCTGAAAGACCGGGAGATGTGAAACACTCGAAAGCTGATATTGCTAAAATTGAAAGTAAGCTTGGGTACCAGCCGCAAGTGCGGTTTAAAGAAGGCCTAGAGCGGGTATATGAGTGGTATGGAGAAGGGGGAAAGAAATCTTAAGGTTCTCAAGTAAATGGTCAGCTTTTTGAGGCTATGTCATCTTTTATCGTTATCCCCTCGAAATAAGGGATCTGTTCCATTCAACCAACGGTTGAATAACCATGTTGTCGTCCGGTATTAATTGGTATAATGAAAAAGCTGACGCTCTCTATTAACAGATTCCTCAGCCGGCTAGCTGCGCTGACGGGAGTGACGCTTCGAGCTGGATTTGTACCTATTTAACTTTCTTTACATCTGTTTGCTAAGTTAGTCAAAATAACAATATTATTCTTCAACTAAAATCTGCTGACTAACGGATGAACTCCATGAGGCAGTGGCTTATGGTGCAAAGGTCAGCAAGTTGAACACGTCAGACCTGTTGTGTCAATGGACTCGGCTGTTTGCCTTGGTTTGTGGCTCACAAAACAACGTACCATCTCTTCGGGGATTTGCAATCCCGAAGCAATGGCCAAGGATTTGCAATCCGTTTTAACGTGTTGCATAACATAAGTGTGTTTGGTGGCTGGAAAGGTTCCTTGTCTTGTTCCAGTTCTTTTGGCAATTCATGATTTCTCGTCATTTCAGTTCCAATCATATAATAAATTCATATTTTTGCCCATACACTAAGCAAAGAACAATGTCAAATAATTTATTAGCAGGAAAAAAAGGAATCATTACTGGCGCACTGGATGAAAATTCTATTGCTTGGAAAACAGCCTTAAAGGCCAAAGAGCAAGGTGCCACATTTGTATTAACCAATGCTCCGGTTGCCTTACGAATGGGCGGTATACAGGAATTAGCCAAGGAGTGTAACACAGAAGTTATTCCGGCTGATGCGACCTCGGTTGAGGATATCACCAAATTATATACCGAATCTAAAGAGATTTTAGGTGGTAATTTTGATTTTATTTTACATTCCATTGGCATGAGCCCAAATGTGCGCAAAGGTAAAGCCTACCATGAATTAAATTACGACTGGTTGCAAAAAACGTATGATATCTCTGCCGTATCATTCCATAAAATGATGCAAACTGCGGACCAAATGGATGTGATGAACGAATGGGGTTCTATTGTAGGGCTTTCCTATATTGCAGCACAGCGCACCTACCCTTTCTACAATGACATGGCTGATGCCAAAGCCTTGTTGGAGTCCATTGCCAGAAGCTATGGTTACAGGTTCGGCAAAACTAAGAAGGTACGAGTAAATACTATTTCTCAATCGCCCACACCAACCACGGCCGGCTCAGGTATCAGCGGTTTCGATTCATTCTTTAATTTCGCTCAAAAAATGTCGCCATTGGGCAATGCCACTGCCGACCAGTGCGCAGATTACATTGTCACTATGTTTTCGGACTATACCAGAATGGTTACCATGCAGAATTTATTCCATGATGGTGGGTATTCGTCCACAGGCATTTCGGAAGAGCTCATTGAAGAGATGAAGTAAGCAATAATTAAAAAGACAAAGCACGTAAAAGCAGCATTGGGAAACCGTGCTGCTTTTTTTGTGTTTTCAAATTTATAAATCAAGATTATAGCTAGGCTGGAAGGTATTAAGGAAACCCACAACTTTTAATAAACAATTTTCCGTATATTAAACCTTAAATAACTAAAATATGCAGTCTACTAATCAATTTTTTATTTTTTTATTTATCGTTTCATTCTCTCTGGCTTGCAAAAATATAGATGGTGAAAATCCAGTATTAGTTTCTGATCTAGACAGTAGCTCATATGCACACATCAAATTTTTCGGCTTCACATTAATAGATACTTATTATGATGACCCGACTGATAAGCTATCGAAAACAAACTATGCCGATGAAGTGCACAGTTTCAGTAATTTGGCAGATATATTAGTTGTGAATCCTGATGACGACTTAACTTTGCGCATTCGACAATTAAATGACTTTGAAATGAAGGCTGTTCTTCATCTCAACGAACTTTTTTTCGAACTTATAGATGCAAATAGTCCTTCCGAAGCTAACTATAATCTGCGTTCTGATTATGTAGAAAGGTGGGCTGAGTTCATGCTACTCAATGAAGCTAAGCTAAATGCAAGTAGTATTGGTGCATTTTATGTGGGAGAGGAACCTACCTGGAATGGTGTCTCTTTTGCTGAACTTGATGCCGCCTGTACTTTGGTAAAATCAGCATTTCCATCGGTACCAATAATGGTCATTGAGGCTTATCCTTCCATAAACGATCTACAAATACCCACCTCAGCAGATTGGATTGGTTTTGACCACTATTTCATAAAAAAGCCATCAGAAAATGTACAGTTCCTGAGTGAGCTAGCGGCATTAAAGAACAAATTTTCTACAAATGAGCAGCGTCTGGTGTTTGTTATGGATGCCCATTATATACCTTGGGCGCATGGTGATTATGGCGGAATTGTGCCAACTGACCTGAAGGCAATTGCAATAGATTATTTTAACATGGCCATCTCAGAACCAAAAACAGTTGCCATTATTGGCTATGCTTGGCCTAGCGGGTTTGATGCTGAGGATATGCTTGGTGCACGCGCTTTAGATGATGCTACGAAGGCGGAATATGCTAGAATTGGCAAGTTGATTACTGGAAAACCATAGTGATGCAAACAAATAGAATCTCAGCTTATTTAGCTGTAGTTGAAATAGACGATTGAAATACTCATTTATTAGCGCTATTTTTTTAACTTTGTTTTCAGCAAGAAATGCACGCAAGCTAAAGTGCTATATAATTCCGGTAAACCAACAATATGTTAGAATATAATACAGAACGCCCTGATATGAAATTGAAAGAGTATGGACGAAATGTTCAAATGCTCGTGAAACACCTGAGAACGGTAGAGGACAAGGAGGAACGCAATAAAATGGCCAACACTTTGGTTGACCTGATTAAGCAGTTGAGCAACGGACCCAAAGACTACAATCAGGAAACCATGCAGAAATATTGGGACGACCTTTACATTATGTCCGACTTTAACTTAGAAGTGGAAAGCCCCTTTCCTATGCCGGAAAAGGAACTCCTGGGTAAAAAACCTGAACATCTTGGCTACCTGACCAACGAGGTGAAGTTTAAGCATTACGGTCGTAATATTGAGATGCTGGTTGAAAAAGCCATCCAAATGGAAGACAAGGAAGAGCAAGAAAAAGCGGTGCTTTATATTGGTAGGCTTATGAAAACCTTCTACACTACATGGAACCGGGAAAACGTTACCGAAGAAGCCGTTGCAGACAACATCAAACAACTATCGCAAGGTAAGTTAAGCGTGGATATTGAGCAGGTAAAAGCCACTAATGCCTTTGATGTAATTTACAAAGACACTAGAAGTAATAACACCAATAATACAAGAACATCAAACAATAAAGGAAAACGTTCAAATAACCACAAACGCAGAAGAAACTAGCACAAATGGCATCTTTCAAAATTCAGGGAGGCACCAAGCTTTCCGGTGAAATTACTCCTCAGGGAGCTAAAAACGAAGCTTTACAAATTCTATGTGCTGTACTGCTCACTTCTGAGACAGTTACTATCAACAAAATTCCTGACATTAGGGACGTAAATAAGCTGATAGACCTATTGAGTGATTTGGGTGTGTTAGTTAAAAAATTATCAGCCGAAAGTTACGAATTTACGGCCAAGGACATTAACCTCGATTATTTTGGCACAGCTGAGTACACCAAAAAAGCTGCTTCTTTACGCGGTTCTATTATGCTGCTTGGTCCGTTGCTGGCACGCTTTGGTAAGGCCATGATACCGAAGCCCGGTGGCGATAAAATTGGCCGCAGACGGCTTGATACCCATTTTATTGGTTTTGAAAAACTTGGTGCAAAATTCTTATTCGATTCCAAAAGTGCTTATTACCATATTGATGCTTCCGAATTAAAAGGTGCCTTCATTCACTTGGATGAAGCCTCAGTAACCGGTACAGCTAACATAGTAATGGCAGCCAGCCTAGCAAAGGGGAAAACCACTATTTATAATGCCGCTTGTGAACCATATTTACAGCAAACCTGTAAAATGTTGAATAACATGGGTGCAAAAATTACCGGCATTGGATCAAACCTGCTACACATTGAAGGTGTTGAGAGCCTGGGCGGTTGCGAGCATACTATGCTGCCTGACATGATTGAAATTGGTAGTTTTATTGGCCTTGCAGCCATGACAAAGTCGGAAATTACCATCAAAAATGTAGGGCTGGAGCATTTGGGGATTATCCCTGATACATTTAAAAGATTAGGTATTAAAATGGAGTTCCGTGGAGATGACATTTACATTCCGAGCCAAGAGAAATATGAGATAGAAACATTTATTGATGGCTCCATCATGACCATTGCCGATGCGATATGGCCCGGCTTTACGCCTGATTTATTGAGCATTATCTTGGTAGTAGCCACACAAGCCAAAGGCACTGTTCTAATACACCAAAAAATGTTTGAAAGCCGGCTGTTCTTTGTGGATAAGCTGATTGACATGGGCGCGCAGATTATACTCTGTGATCCGCATCGAGCCACGGTAATTGGCTTAAACAGGCAAATTGATTTGAAGGGCATCTCAATGACTTCGCCTGATATTAGAGCCGGAGTATCTTTGCTCATTGCTGCACTTTCGGCAGCAGGCGAAAGCACCATACATAATGTGGAGCAGATTGACCGCGGCTATCAGCATATCGATAAGCGACTGAATGCGTTGGGTGCTAAGATTGTTCGGGTGGAGTGATGGGATACAAACTTTTGATCGAATGATGACGTTTGTAAAATAATGAAATGCCGAGTCGACTTAAAACTTCGACTTAATCATTGATTGGTTAATACAGGTATGTAAATAACTTGTACGTACTTTATTAAAATCATTTTTTATTTATCAAAAATTTTTCAAAACAGTACTAAAAGGATAAAGAGTAGCAGGTTCAGAAGAAAGGAAAACCTAAAGGTAGGGATAAGCATCTTTAAACCACCTGCTTGTTTTACAACAAGTATCAATTGTTAAGTGAGTTTATCTTAAACCGAAAATAGCTTATCTTAGGAAAATAATGAGGTATATATGAAAAGAGAAATTCTTATAAAGAACACAGCTAAAAACATGGCACTTCTTTCTGATAAAAGGCTGAGAGAAGTGTCGGATTTTACTGAATTCCTGTTAAGTAAAATGGAAAATCAGCTAATTGTAGATGGCATCCAACAACTGGTATCGGAATCGAAGGCTTTCAATTTTTTAGAAAATGAAGAAGACCTTTATTCTGAAGCGGACTTGAAGGAAAAATACAAATAGGTTTCGTTGCAGTAGTAATATTTTAGCTATAATGGCCCCTGCCAGGATCAGCAGCAACCATTAAAAACTACTAACTTAATGAGCAAGGGAGATATTATCCTAATACCATTTCCGTTTACCGATCTATCAGGGAAGAAAAATAGGCCAGCACTTATTCTTGTTAATTCTCCTTACGATTTAACTGTGGCCTTTATAACTACTCAATTGAAGAGGATACAGAATATGATGTTGAAGTGATTCCTTCAGAAATAAATGGACTTAAGAAGGTTTCACTTATAAGACTTTCGAAACTCGCTACCTTGGATAAGGATTTGGTTCTAGGAAGACTCGGTAGCCTTTCAGAAAGGGATATCGAACAAGTAAATGAAAATTTGAAGGAAATTTTGCGTTTAGCTTGAAACAAATAAGATCAAAGAGGTTTTAAAAATTGACAATAAACCGAGTCTTCAACTAATCTTTCAACAACTCATTTTCATTTAAACGGATATATTCATATTGGGAGTATTTCTAATTACTTCCTATCTTATTGGCAAGCAGCTGAAGGAGGATGCAGAAACTGTTATTTTATATCATTGCGAGAAAATCACCAAACAGTCGAAAACCTACTCGTAGCAAGCTTTGATCGATCCGCTTTAACAAATACGATGGGACAATGGATACACTCAAAATAATATCGAATCAACTCCTAGCTACTTATGTAAAAAAAGCCCATCAGGTTTGGAAAAAGCCTTTGGAGTACTGAAAGATGCAGAAATATCTACCGACACCTTCAGTTTTTATACATCAGTAGCTTCGGTATATAGCAGCAAAATTGAGGGCGAGGCTATTGAGCTCGATAGTTATGTAAAGCATAAGAAATTTGGTATTGAATTTTTACCGGATTACACCCAAAAGATTGATGACCTATACAATGCCTATTCCTTTGCAAAGACCCAAGGCTTTAACGAGAAAAATGTTTCAGAGGCGCATAGACTCCTGAGCAAACATGTGCTAACCAAAAGCAAACAAGGCAAATACAGAGATCAAAATATGTATGTGAGCACGGCTGACGGACGGATTGAATATGTGGCGGCCACTCCTTTTGGAGTGAAAACCGAAATGGCGAAGTTCTATCATGATATTACTGCACTGTTGAAAGCTGAGCTAAGCCTGCAAGAAGCTTTCTTCTATGCTGCTATGATCCATTTGGTGTTTTTAAAAATCCATCCGTGGAATGATGGTAACGGACGCAGCGCACGCTTGATTGAGAAATGCTTTTTGGCAGAAAAGTTGGGTGAAAAGGCCTGGTTTGTTCAAAGTGAAAAATACTACTATGATGCGCATCAAACCTACTACAAAACATCCGCCTTTTAGCTTTGGAATATCCAGGACTTAGATTACGAGAACGCTTTGCCTTTTTTATTGATGCTTCCTGAAGCAGTGGTTACTGCTTTAAAATGAAGCCCAATAAGTGATATTAATGTTAGAAATACACATTAAAAACGTTGAGTAATATCATATATCAGATTTAAAAAAATTCTCCAAATAATTTTGTGCTTACGTAAATAGTAATTATAATTGCATTATCATTAATTGATATATCAATTGAAAGAAAGTATAGAAAACGTAATTTTATTTCAGATAGAAAAAACCAGTAAGGTTTCTAAAATTTACTCTCAGCGGGAATTTGATCGATTGGGTTTGAAAATTACGGTGGAGCAATGGATACTGCTTAAAATTATTCAGGAAAATGAAGCCATCTCCCAGAAAGAAATAGCCGAAAAATCCTTGCGCGATCCGGCATCAATTACCCGAACGCTAGATTTACTGGAGAAAAAGGAATTTATTCAGCGTAATGCTATCCCTAATAATAGAAGACAATATTCAGTAGCACTCACTAAAATGGGAGAAGCTTTTGTCAAAAAAAACTTTCCTGTGATACAAAGCCACAGGCAAAAGAGTGTGGAAGGCTTTAGTAAGACCGAAATAAATACGCTCAATGAACTTTTAAAAAAAATACAGGAAAACCTTAAATAAAAATTTATGCAAATAATTGATATATCTATAGTTGATTCATCATTACATAAGCTGCTCATAGTGCTGTTGGTGCCTTACCTTGTTGGCTGCACCAATTCGTTGGAGATAATTAACAGTGAAGCCGCTTATAATACGCGTAACCTGCATTTCTCCCAAGCAGTGGTTTACAAAGATGTACTATATGGCTCAGGGCAAGTAGGTTGGGATACCGACCATCAACTGACTGGAAATGGGACTTTTGCTGATCAATTTGACCAGACAATACGGAATATTGACGCCATTCTGAAGGTTGTTGGAAGCGATTTGCAGGATGTAATCCACTACCGTTTTTTTATTCCTGCTTTAGCCGATAATCATAAGCAGTACATAAGCCAATTTCTGTCATTTCGCTATACAGGAGCTTATCAACCTGCCACCAGCATAATAGGCATTAATGCGCTTGCACGGCCGGAGCTGCTCATAGAAATTGAATTTATTGCAAAAGTTAATAACTCTAAATAAATATACCATGCGAAATCTTAACATTAGTCTGCTATTACTCACCGCTTTATTTTCTACCAACCTTAACGCACAAAATACGGATAAGCAAGTAACCAAGCACGGCATGTCAGTTTCGTGGGCTTTAGAGTCAGGCGCGCTCATAATAGAGATGTCGGCTCCCACCACAGGCTGGGTAACGGTGGGATTCAATGATAACTCAGGTACTAACAAGGCTTATTTACTTATGGGCAATGTGGTTAATGGCAAGCTATCGGTGGAAGAGCATTACACATTAAATCCCGGAAATTATAAATCGTTTAAATCATTGAGCACAAAGGCAAACGTAAGCCTTATTTCAGGAGAAGAAACTGACGGCACCACCACCCTGAAATACAGCATCAGCTTTGATCCTAAACACAAATACCAGAAACAGCTAAAAGCAGGTGACAGCTTGTACTTGCTTATGGCGTACAGTAGGGCCGATGACTTCCAGCACCATTCTATGTGGCGCAAATCGATTCAAATCACACTTTAAATCAATAATAAATAAATAGTTAAACCCTTAATAAAAATCAAATGAAAAAAGTAATGTATGTAAGTATGATTGCCCTGCTAACCGCAATGAGTTGTATGGCACAGTCCAGTGAAGAAAAGTCCGTGAAGTCGACTATTACCGCTTTTTCCAAGGCGGGTGACACAAATGATGCCGAGGCATTGGCAGATTATTTAGATCCAAACTACCGGATTATAATGAATCAGTTATTCGGCAGTACGGAGGTGAGCATTCTGCCGAGAGCTGTTTATCTGGACAAGATAAAAAGCAAGGAATTTGGTGGTGACCCGTCCTGAAGTTGGAAATATTTTACCCTAAAAAAAGTAACTCGATTTATGTGATAACGATTAATTAAGAAAGGGTTGATTTTATAATTCCTAGATTCAACCCATTCACAAGCTTATAGTATCAAATATAATAAGAAATGTAATTGAAGATGTAGAGAGTAAATCTTAGCTCTACAGATCAGATTGAATTTTTTTGATTTTTACTTCTCCCGCTCAATCGTATATTTTACCAGTTCTTGCAGCGAGTGCTTGTAATCAGAGTTCGGAAACTGATGAAGAATAGCTATGGCCTCTTCATAGTAGCGGTTCATTACCTCCACGGCATAATCTATTCCGTTATGCGCTTTTACAAAGCTCACCACCTCTTTTACAGTAGCATCTTCCTGGCTTTTATTCTTAATTAATTTAAGGATGCGCTTTTTTCCCTTCTTATCCGCTTGATTGAGCGCGTAAATCAACGGAAGTGTCATTTTTTTCTCCTTTATATCTATGCCAACAGGCTTACCAATTTTCTTATCTCCGTAATCAAACAAATCATCTTTTATTTGAAATGCCATTCCTACTTTTTCCCCAAATTGATGCATCTTCAATACGTTACTTTCGTTATTTTTGATGGAGCTGGCACCAATTGCGCAGCAAGACGCTATTAAGGAAGCCGTCTTCTGCCTGATTACCTCATAATATATTTCTTCAGTAATATTTAAACTTCTAGCTTTTTCGAGTTGCAACAATTCACCTTCACTCATATTTTGCATAGCGGCAGAAACTATTTTCAAGGATTCAAAATCTTGACCCTCTACAGAGAGCAACAAACCTCTTGAGAGTAAATAATCTCCAACTAATACAGCTATTTTATTTTTCCACAAAGCATTGATGGAGAAAAAACCTCTTCGGTAGTTGGCATCGTCCACCACATCATCATGAACAAGCGATGCCGTATGAAGCAGCTCTATTAATGCCGCACCACGGTAAGTCGCTTCGTTGATATTTCCATGAACACCTGCCGAAAGAAACACAAACATTGGGCGCATTTGCTTGCCCTTTCTTTTCACAATGTATCCCATGATTTTATCAAGTAGATACACTTTACTCTTCATGAATTGTCGGAATTTTTTTTCGAATTCCTCCATTTCATTAGCAATCGGAAGTTGTATTTCTTTAATTTTACTGCTCATGCGTGCGTAATATTACCACCAATCTAAAGTTTAAGCAATCCTATGCGTAAAATGATTCTAAAAAATATAGTTATTAATAGCAGTAAGCACAAAAAACCGATTACTACGGACTTCAGGTATTTTAAAAATAAGCAACATAAGCTGCCGTTAATCATTTTTGTTCATGGTTTTAAAGGATTTAAAGACTGGGGCGTATTTAATCTTTTAGCGGATAATTTTGCCACTAAAGGCTTTGTTTTCATGAAACTGAATCTAAGCCATAACGGCACTACACCAGACTCACTTACCTACCATAGCGACCTAGAAGCTTTCGGCAACAATAATTTTAGCATAGAGCTGAATGATTTAAAAGATGTGATAGATTATTGCACATCCGGCAAGGACAAATCGCTACACGAAATAGTTGATAACACGCAAATTCATTTAATGGGACACAGCCGTGGCGGTGGGTTGGTTTTGCTTAAAGCTTATGAAGACGAGAGAATAGCCAAGGTTGTTACTTTGGCTGCCATTAGCGATTTGACTACACGTTGGCCTCAAGCTTCCTTGGATAAGTGGAGGGCTGACGGTGTGCAATATGTGGCTAACAGCAGAACAGGACAGCAAATGCCTTTGTATGTGCAGTTATATGATGATGTATTGAATAATATGGATAGACTCTCAGTACCAGATGCTGTAAAAGGATTAAAGCAACCTCTTTTGGCCTTTCATGGCACAGCTGATGAAACATTGCCGGTGGAAATGGCGCACGATATAAAATCGTGGAAGCCGGATACGAAACTTGTTATCTTCGAAGGTGCTAACCATGTATTTGGAGCGGCTCACCCATGGGAAAAAGATAGTTTACCTCCACTTTTTGAAGAAATAGTTACGCAATCATCAAAATTTTTAAAGGAGTAACGTGTACTCACCAACTATCACAATTTTACTTAAAAAAAATTGATAACTATATTGTATAATGTAATATTGAAAGCAATTTGAATTTTTAACCTTTCAATATCGTTAAACCCTCAAAACAATAGAAACGCACTGATGTCGACTAACCTTTTAAAATACGCCCTCATACTTTTGTTAGCCTTGATCTCACTATCGTCCTGTAACGAGGAGACGGTTGATCCGCCTTCCGAAGAGGCTAAAATAAATAAGTGGATTTATGATGTGATGGAAGAGGTTTATTTCTGGACCGACCAGCTTCCCACGGATGTGGAGTTCAACAACGATCCTAATGTGTTTTTTGAGTCTTTACTTTTCTCCGGTGATCGATTTTCTGCAATAGTGCCGGACTATCAGGCTCTGATAAACTCGCTCAATGGCATACAATTAGAAGCAGGTTACGAGTTTGTTTTATCTGGCGTTGAAGGGTCTGATGAGGTGATAGCGATAATTACTTATGTTAAAGAAAATAGCCCTGCCGCAGATGCCGATCTTAAGCGAGGAGATTTGATAACGGCAGTAAACGGACAAAATCTAAATCAAACAAATTTCGGCACATTAATCAACGAGGTTTTCTCAAACCATAGCATCCGCTATATGCGCTATGAAGAGGAGTCAGAACAATTTGTATCTCAACCTGAGCAAGCTTTGTCTGTTGTGCAGATAAGTGAAAATCCTATTTATCTCGATTCAATCTATACTTTTGGCGCTAATACAATTGGCTATTTTGCTTATAATTTTTTCTCAAACGGTGAGAATAGCAACTATGATGGCAATGTTAGAGAAATTTTTGGCAGCTTTAAATCAGCAGGCGTTACTGATTTAATTTTAGACTTACGCTATAATAGTGGTGGTTCTATTAACTCCGCTACTAACCTTGCCAGCCTGATTGCCCCGGGGGTTAATTCCAATGATGTTTTTTATTTAAACCAATGGAATGATTTATATCAGGATTTTTGGTCAGCACAGGCGAATGGTGAGGCACAGCTCAAAGGTTTTTTCACTAATGTAATGAACAGCATTGGCAACCAGATAGGTTTAAGAGTTTACATCTTAACAGGCAGCAGAACGGCCTCAGCTAGCGAGCTGATGATTAATGGACTAGATGCCTACATGGACGTAGTAATTATTGGACAAAAAACGATTGGCAAGAATGTGGGTTCTATACCTATAGAGGACACTGATAATCCGGACAATGCCTACGGTTTACTACCAATAGTAATCAAGATTGCTAATAAAGATGGCTTTTCAGATTATGGAGATGGCTTCATTCCTCAAGGTGATAACCTCATAAACGAATTTAGCATGCTACCGCTAGCACCTATAGGTGATATTGATGAGCCACTTTTTGCCAGAGCAATTTCGCTGATAACAGGAATACAGACCATAGCTCAAAACAGAAGCAGGTCATCAGCTTACCGAAGCAGCGAACTTTTAGGCAGTTCAACCGACAGGCATCTGCGGTCTAACAGGATGGTACTAGAGAAAATGAGCCTTGATAATTTGAAAGGGATCGACCAGTAAGTGTTTTAAACGCGATACTCAAGTGTTATGGATAAAATCCGTTTTTGAATAACCAAAAAATTGAATGGCAAGCCAGGCCTAAACAAAATATGGCAAAGCCACATAGAATTGCTCTGTCAAGTTTATCCACCTGTTCAGTCGATCCATTTCAATTAAGTATTCTGATTTTCAATTTGCAGTTACTCGTAACGCCACTGCATAAATTCGTGGCTGATTAAAAGTATAAAAATTTGCGTTATCTACCGAGGCAATCCGCAGGATTGGCTTGCTAAATTATTTTTAATAGTAAGGCAATCCTGCGGATTGGCGGGCTTTCTACGAAGAGCAAAAGTTTCGTGAACCACTGAACAGCCATGATTTCATACAGAATGTTACCCCTCGTTGCTTTTTATCGCTTCTATCTGTTCTTTTGTCAAACCTGTCAATTCCATGAGCTCATCTATAGAATATCCTTTTTTTAAAGCTTTTCGAGCTATCTCAAATGCTATTTCTTCTCTTCCTTCTTCCTTGGCTGTATCCAAAGAGTTTTTTAGGTCTCGGTAGTATTTCAAACTGTCTTCATACGACTGAACCTGTGCAGGCGTAAATTTTGCAATTTCTGCTGTTTCAAAGAGCTTGTCGAATATCTGTTCTCGTAGTTTATCTGGTACTCTGTCTAATTTGTTGAGGTTACGCAGGACAAACAGCCATTTATCAAATCTCGTCTCAAGTTCTTCAACAGTTTTGTTGAACTTGGGCATCTCAAGGTATATAAAGGTCAGCTTGTCGTAGAATATTTTTTTGGTCTCTATATCTGTCAATTTGATGTCGTAGCGGTACTTATTTGGCTCATTCTTGTCCTCGTCAAATACAAAGTCAAGGATTGCAATGGTGTAAACCGCTTTTAGTTCATAGTTCCAGTCAGCTCGTTTAGCCTGCTCCCTTATGGGAAAAGTGGAGTAATATACTGTCCTGTCTTTAAAAAAGTTCTGTTTTGTTTTTTGCAGTTCTACAATAAACTTTTCTCCTTTCTCATTTTCACAGTATAGGTCAAAAATGGCTTTCCTATCCACTTCGCTAGTCCCTAATTGTTCCCCTTTGAGATAAGTCAAATCTTTAATTTCACCTTCTTCCTCTTTTAGCAGAACATTCAGAAAGTCAAGCAACAGGTCTTTATTGGGCTCTTCTCCAAAGAGTCGTTTGAAACCGTAGTCGGTGAAGGGATTTATGTACTTCTCTGCAAAATCAGTCATTTTCAAGGTATTTATACAAATATACTGTTTTCTGATAATGCAGTTTCTTCTTATGAGGATTTCTGACTACCGCTGGCAATCATTTTTTAATTTATTTGTCCAGTTTCATTGCTCTGTAGTTGTCTTGCGAGTGAAAGAACCAAGCTAAGAGTGGAATGAGAGGTAACGCCTATGTATAGTGAGTGCGCGTACACTTCTCAAGAGCATTAAAGTATCGAATTAAACAGAAAGTTGCAAATACCTCGAAAGCGCATTCACTATACATTTTGTTAGGTTTTCGTGTTTTCTAGAGCCATTTTCTAACTAAATTTAGATTGATTTGTCTATTAGTAATAGATAATTTCCTATTTATTGTAGTTCTCTTTTCTTTTGTAAATCTAAGCCGTTGCTCGTATTGAATGATGAACTCTATGCTTCTCATAATCTTAAAGGGGTCATTTACTTCGTTCTCATATTTTTACCCTTCACCTTCGTAAACCAATTGTAAAGCACAGGAACTACTATCAATGTCAGCAACATCGAAGATATTAATCCGCCAATCAAGGTCCAGCCGAGTGGTGACCATAAATTACTGGCAGAAAAAGTCAATGGTGCAAGACCTAAAATGGTGGTAGCGGTAGTCAATACAATAGGTACAAACCTGCGCTCAGCCGCTTGTTTGATGGCTTTCACTTTTTCTACCCCTTCTTTTATCAGTTGATTGGTATAATCAACCAGAATGATGGAGTTATTTACTACAATGCCTATAAGACTAATAAAACCGACAAACGCGAAAAAGGAGAAAGACCATCCGGTAAGGAAAAGCGCAATAAACGAACCTGTAACGGCTAGAGGTATGGCCGAAAATATGATTAGTGGCTGAACCAGCGATCTGAACTGCAAAACCAACACCGCAAAAATACCTAGCATGGCGATGGCCAGTAAAATACCAAGATCACCAAAACTCTCTTTCTGCGTCTCGTACTCTCCACCTATGTAATATGAATAGCCCTCCGGCCAATCGTACGCATCTAACTTGGGTAAAATAGATTCTGTTATTTGAGCGGTTTGGTCAGGATCTAGCACATTAGCCGTGATACCTATGGATCGATCGATATTAAAGTGATTGATTTTGGCATACTCTGCCTTAAACTGAATATCTGCTACTTGCGAAAGTGGTACCTGATGTCCGGTGCTACTTGCTAAATACACTTTATCAAAATCATCAATAGTTGGTTCACCGTCAAAAGGAATCCGCAAAGTAATGGGATAGGTATCATCTTGCTCATCAATCGTGGCTTTATCTACTGCTAAGCCGTTCAAGCTTGCGCGGATCGTCTGATCAGTATCCAGCAGCGATAAATTGTAAAGGGCAGCCTTATCCCGATTGATGGCTATTTTGATATCCGTTTTGCTTAATGCTAGTGGATTATCCACATCTTCCGTCCCAGGTGTTTCTCTCACCATCTGCTCAACATCGGTAGCAATTTCTTTTAGGATAGTAAGTTCATCTCCCAGTAATAAAATTTCAATGGGTGCTTCGAAAGGTGCGCCATTCTTTAGCTCCCTGAAATAGATTTTACCATCCGGAAATGCTTTAAAAGCCGATCGAAACTGATCTAGCGTAGCATAAAATTTAGACGGATTCCAGTCCTTGAAGTTAATCACTACCTCACCATGATATTTTTTAAACTCTTCCGGAATTCGATTATAATAAACTTGCGGATTTCCATGCCCTGTATTGGTGATATAGCTTTCCACATAATCGGTAGTATCTAAAACAGACTCGATATAGGCCACGGCCTTATCTGTTCGTTTTGTGTCTGCTGTATAAGGCATATCCACCGATACCAAAAGAAGTGGCTTGTCTGCCGTAGGGAAAAAGCTCACGCCAATACTCGGAAATAATGCACCGGCAAAGGCAAAAAAGCCGACACCAACTAAAATCACTACCCAGCCCCGTTTCAGTGCAAAGTTTACAGTAGGACGATATACTTTAATAATCAGTTTATCTAATTGCCTTTTGACGAAAGTAGGTTTGTTAGTCATTTTTTTGGACGCCAAAAGTTTGCTTGAAACTATTGGTGTAAATACCAAAGCCAATACCAGCGAAGCGATTAGTGCATAAATCACAGTGAGTGGAAGCGTTCGTAAGAACTCTCCCGGTCCACTCTGTAGAAGTGATAAGGGCGCGAAAGCCAAAACCGTGGTTACCGTAGAGGCTATAATGGCATAGCCCACTTCTTTCGTACCATTTGCTGCCGCCTCTTTAATCGGCTGACCATCATTCTTAAAGTTAACGATGTTTTCAATCACCACAATGGCATTATCTACAAGTAAACCAAGGGCAATTACCAACGCGGCAATGCTGATCTGTTGTAAGGCATAGTTATTAAAATCTAATACCGTAACTGCCAAAATGATGGATAGCGGAATGATTGTCATCACCACCAAGGCTGGTCGCCAGCCCAGAAAGAGCCAAATGATCACGCCCACCAGCAAAATTCCCTGCAAAAGATTACTGATAAAATCATTGATCCTAAAAGCCACGGCTGGTGCCTGCTCAAAAGCCGAAATTAGCCGAACACCTTCTGGAAGTTTTGATTGAAAGTCTTCATCTACTGTTTTGAGTTGCTCGGCCAATTTCAAAATATTAGAGCCGCGCTTTTGCTTCACAGTAAGGTAGATGCATCTTTCCTTATTGAAGCGTGCGAACCACTGCTGATCGTCATAGTCAAAGTCAACTGACGCAAAATCTTTGAGATAGACAATTTGGTTACTATTAGCAGACCGAATGGCTGTATTGCGGATGTCTTCTAAATTATCGTAACCCCCGGATGATTGGATGTTAAAAGTCAGTCCATCTGCTGCAATGTCTCCTCCGGGAATATTGGCATTGTTTCCACGCAGTACGCCTAATACTTGATTTAGCGGAATATTGAGCTGCGCCATTTTCTGGAAATCCACACTTATCCGAATCTCCTCTACCGGGTAAGCCTCAATTTCCGTGGACTTTACGAAATCGATTTTCTCTACCTCATCTTGAAAATCTTTAGCAATATCATAAAGGTTCTTATAAGGTAGATTTTCGGAAACTAAGGCAAATTGTTGAATAGCAACTCTTTCCTCAGGTTTAAACTGCTCCACCTCGAGGCTGAAAATATTTTCTGGTAAATCTGCTCGAATACCTGTTATAGCCGCGAGTAGCTCATCGTATTTATCATCATAGTCAATGCCAAATTCCGCCTGAATTTGTATTACCGCCAACCCGTTTGTAATTTGTGTGCGCATTTCGGTTATTTCGTCAAGCTCATCTACCACCTCTTCAATAGGATCTACAATAAGGTCTTCCATATCCTCAGGACTTGTGCCCGGATACACCACAATGACGGTATAGTTAGGCAGTTCCAAGAAGGGATCTTCCGATTTAGGCATAGAGAAGAAGGACCTCAGTCCGAGAAACAAGGCCAGACCGACCATAACGTAGATAAACTGGTAATTTTTTATAGCTAATGCAGGTAATTTCATAGTTGCTCTTGCTTTTAATTGATGATTGTGACACTATCCTTATCTGACAGATAAGCTCCACCATCGAGTACCAACCATTCATTTGCATCTAACTGCTGATTGCTGATTGTGAAATAATCTCCGCTAATGCTTTGAACAGCCAGCTGCCTTTGTCTTACTGTTTGCTTGTCAATGGATGTAAATACACTGGCTTTTTTGCCATCTCCTTCTATAAGTGCTGACATGGGAATTTTGTAATGTGCCTGAGTGGCGGATGGTATGATTTCCACGTACCCTACAAATCCATTTTTTAATGCAGGGTGATACTCGTCCAGCGTAAGTTCTACATCGAAAGTGCCGGTAAATGGATTCGCTTGCTCGGCTATTTCATTGATAGTTGCAGGAAATTTCTGCTCGGGGAAAGCATCAAAAGTGATAGCTGCCTTATCGCCTAGTTGCACCCGAATGATGTGTTTATCTGCTACACCGATTTTGATGATCTGAGTTCCTTTCTTGCCTGTACTTCCTAGTACATAAATGGGTTGCCCCGGGCTTACCAACTCGCCTTCCTCTACATTGCGCTGTAGAATTTTACCGTCTATTGGTGAAATAATTTTTGCGTAGCGTTGATTGAATTTGGCAATATCCAGCGTTGCTTTCGCCACTTCAAAACCTGTATGGCTATCCTGCAATTGCTCTAGGGTAGCTACAGAATCTGAGTATAGATTTTCGACTCGTTTTAAATCACGCGCAGCCTTGTCAAAACTATTTTGGGCTTGTATCACCTGCGCATTGATTTCCAATAAGTCGAGTTCAGCTAAAACCTGACCCTTACTCACGGAAGCCCCTTTAGCTGCATTCAATTTATTCACGATCCCGCCTATTTTGAAAGAGAAATTGATTTCTGTTTCGGAAGCTAAGACACCACTTGCCGAGATAGGCAACGCTTCATTGCTTTCCACAAGCTTAA
The DNA here is from genome assembly GCA_963832285.1 of uncultured Cytophagales bacterium. Taxonomy (GTDB): domain Bacteria; phylum Bacteroidota; class Bacteroidia; order Cytophagales; family Cyclobacteriaceae; genus Marivirga. Next base: position 445,721 of record CAWHTP010000008.1, on the reverse strand, counting down.
CGAGTTTTACGCTTTTTACAGCAGTTGCTTTATTTTCTTCTTTTGTCGTATAGTTCTTTTTGCATGCACTAAAGGAAAGTGCCAATATAGCAAAGAGCACTATTCGTAATTGTTGGTTTCTTTTTATCATTTTAGTTTGTTTTAAAGGTTTTTGTAGGCTACTGCTGCCTCTAAAGCAGCTTTCCTGATTTTTATGTTGTACTTGGATATGACTTCTTGCAGTTGTGAAGTGGTGTAGGCATTGCGCGCGTTATTATAGGTGACCTGAATCACCTGATTTTGTGCATACTGCTTTTCGATAATCCTGAAGTTTTCTTCGGTACTTTTGCGCTCAGCCGTTCTGGCGGCAAGACTTTTCACGGCTTCCTCATAAGCATAATAAGCTTCCGCCACTTCTAGTGAAATCAAATCAGTCGTTTCTTTTAACTGACTTTCCAGCTGTCGTTCTTTCAGAAGCGATTGTTGGATTTTGGCTTTATTCTGATTGCCCTGGAAAATGGGCCAGGTCAGGCCTAAGCGCAGAAACCAAAAATCCTGGGTGTTGTCGAATTCATATCCAAAACCCTGATAACCTAAGTCACCAACGAGGTTAATTTCAGGAATGATGTAGCGTTTGTTAAGCATGGTGCTCGCTTGCGAAGCTTCCAGGCCAAAACCTATTTCGTTTATTTCTTCACGTTGTTCAAGCGCCCTATTGGTCATATTGTCAAGATTATCAGCCTCGAGCAAGTCATTCTGTATTTGCTCGTCTGCCAAAATGGGCTCTCCAAGTGGCCTACTGATTAGGTAGTTGAAGAAAATAGCAGATACCTTCTCCTGTCGTTCCGCACTAGCCATTTGACTTTCCAGCTTGCTGATTTCAGCCTGAGCCCCAAAAATCACTTCTTTGGTTGCCTTGTCATTAGCCACCTGACTCTTGCTCACGCTGAGCGACTCTTGCAAAATAGACTCGGTTGCATGCAGAATTTTTACCTGCTCGCGTGCAGCTAAATGGCTATAATAGGCCACTTTTATTTCTTTGATCAGCTTGTTTTTATACGCGCGTTTTCTAGCCTCTTTAGCCGCCAATTGAGACTGCTGAATGCGTCTATTAAAGTAAATATCCGTATTGAGTATGGGCTGAATGAGTCGGATTTTGGTTTCATGAAAGTCATCAGGTAAAAACTGCTCACTAACATTCTCAATATTGGTAGGATATACCTCCGAGCCAATCAGTTGATTCAAGCCAGTGTAGGCAGGATTCACCAAATCTCCTGCGGGAATGTTAATTATTCGACCGCCATCTGCACGGATGTAAGAGGCATCTAAAAATACATTTGGCAGATACTTGCCTTTAGCTTCATTGAGCACCTCTCGTTGAATTTCAGCGTCAACCTGTTCTCGAATGAGCTGCTGATTATTTTCCAAGCCTAGCTGAATGTATTCATCCAAAATGGATTGCGCATTTACTTTTACCGCAGCAGCCATTAAAATTAAGACAATCAAAAGCCTTATCACTGATCTTTGTTTTAAATTTGAACATTGTTCATTCATATTGCAAATTTTTTTAGTCTTTATCCATTAATTTAATTACTTCCTCATATCCTTTTGCCACCATACCATCAACTTTCTCAAATTTTACGCCATTTACCCTTCCGCTGTTATTTAAAGCACACATACCATGAACACAACCCCAGATCATGAAGGATAGCGGTTCGAGTTCGTGGCCTTTAAAATGGCCTTTTTCAATACATTGCTTTACTGTATTTTGCATCACGTTGAAGGTGGCTGCACCCTCATTCCAATCTTCTCGATGCTGGGATTCCAAAAATTCAATAGGCGCCTTCATGCTAAACATCAAATCGTACATATCAGGGTTGTACTCCGCAAAATTAATGTAAACACGGCCCAGCGCTTTTAAACGCTCCATCGGATCAGCTACGCTATTCAAAACACGCATGGCACCGCCCAACTGCTGAAATCCTTGGGTGTGTAAGTCGTGAAGTATGGCATTTTTATCTTTATAATAAACGTAAACCGTACCCACGCTATACTCAATAGCGTCTGCGATATTTCGGATAGTAGTCTTCTCAATACCTTTTTCGATAAACAGTTTCTTAGCCCCCTCTAAAATAAGGGCTTTTAGGTTTTCTTTTTCTTTCGCTTTACGTTCAGCTATTCCCATGATGCGTTGCAAATAAAATGAACATTGTTCAATTTTGCAAATTTATAGTAAGACTTTTAAAAATTTAGTATAAGCACTATTTACACTCTTTACCTCATTCGGGCGATTATTACTGCAAAGACTTAATAATCTGAGCTAGCTCTTCCAGAAAAACTACTTTATCAAAATTGATCACCTATTCTTATCAACCAAATTTGTCAGTTTCTGTCTATTTATTCTTGCTAAGTCATGAAACCTAACAACCTCCTATCAACACAGGTGTTGATATATCTCCTATATTTTTTTTGATAAGATACGAATATTACAATAATTTTTATGGAAATAATGGCTATATGTGCACCAATTGCAGTATATACAATTCAATGTCGTTTAGGTAAAGTTTTGCTTGTGTCCCCAACCCGCCAAAGGCGGGCAGGCACTTAATTTTACTCCTCAAAAGAAGGAGAAACGGTCTTTAATAAACGACATCTTTGTGTACTAAAAGATGAAAGTAGACTATACGTTTTCTGTTTCTTGCATCAGCACCTCTGCCTGTTCCCAATCCATATGAACGATAGGAATAGAATATAAAACAGGCATTTGCTTTCCATAAGTTTCTCTTAAAAGCTCATCAATTGTGTTGAACAATAGAGCCTTTGTTTTTCCTACTATCAAATTTCTGGTCACACTCTCAATAATGCCCATTTCATTTTTTTGCCGAACTCTAATCTTCTCATGGATCATGGCATTAAGGATCAATTTTTTCTTCACCAGAAAATCAACAATTTCATCTGAGTCAGAGTTATTTTGAGGCACTATATGGATGAGAATCATATAACTGAAGTTTAATCGGTGAAGCTACTTAAACGCCCTAAAGCTAAAATAGGTTTAAGAAAGAGAAACAGCGTAGAAGTAAAGCCTCGGTTTTTCGGTGATAAATAGAAGTACATTACATTACACTTACCTTATCTATTTCGCCTTACTGGTATTATAGCCAACAAGCTTAATAAGCAAAATTTAACCGTTTCACTAAAAGTACCAGATAACACCCGGCTATAAAAATTCAAATTTAATTTAATCCAAATCGTTCAATTACATCGGTTAGTTTCTTACTCAGCGCTCCAGTAGCCGGCAAGAGCGGCATCCGTACAAAATTTTCACATGTCCAAACTGTTAATTTCCTACATATTTTCTAAATTTAATCATTTTCGATTTTAGCATTAATTGCCCAATGACCTATATTTAGTATGGAGTCGTTCTTTTTGAATGAATTATAGAAAGGTAAGTCCGATTTTTCTGTTTAAACCCTGCTCAAAAATTCGAATTAATGTTGAAAGTTTAATATTCCCTTTTGCATTTTCAAGTTTAGAGATATAGCTTTTCTGTGTATTTGCTTTTTCCGCTAGTTGCTCTTGCGTCATTTTAGCCTCTTTCCGAGCCGTTTTTAACATTTCGCTTACAATATACATTTGAGCGCCCTCTTCATATTTATTGCGAGTCTCTGTTCCGATTTTTCCGTGTTCAAGCTCTATTAATTCATCAAACGTCTGTATATTTTTATAGTCTTTCATCTCTATTATTTTCTACTGTTGAAATATTTATTCATTAGCTGTATTGCTTTTTCCATTTCTTTCTTTGGTGTTTTTTGTGTCTTTTTTTGAAATCCGTTAAAAAGAATAACAAATTGCCTCCGTCAAAACAACAGAAAATCCTATAAATATTGGACTGATATTCTACCCTTATTTCGTAAAGTCCATTAGTTCCAGTTAAATGTTCTAAGAACATTTTAGGCACTCTTTCAACTTGCTTAATCAGCTAGAAAACATACTGAATTTTTGATTTGACTTTTTCATCTTGCTCGCTATAAAACTCAATAAAGTGATTTTCGAAAAAGATTATCTTTCTACTCATACTACAAAGTTGTCTTAAATGATAACATTTTCCAAATTTCAATAAATGATTTCTAGACGGGCAAGACGCCTCACAACGGTCAAGTATAAGAGCAGTAGCGGATTTCAAGGCGATTACCTATCCGCCACCACAAAAGTTTATTAAATGCACAGACCTTGCTTTTACCACTTCACCCGCTATTGCTTTTATACAATGTTGTATGCCCGTGCTTTCTTTTCTTTCGGTCCGGGTTGGCTTTGCAAGCTCTTTGACAAAGCTTTGGATTGAGCGTTGGCTTGAGCGGCTTTGGCAATGTGCTTGCAAAATGCGTTGGCTATTCATCTTTCTGTCCTCCATTTTTAACCAAGTCTTCTGCTAACATTTTCGCTTGGGTGATTACCGTGTCAACCGCTTTTTCTTGAAGGTCTGGCGGATAACCGTGTAACCTTAAAATTCTCCTTATATTACGTCTCAATGCCGATTGTACGCTTTCCTTTATTGTCCAATCTATTGTTGTGCTGTTGCGAACGGTTTTTAAAAGTTCCTGTGCAATATGTCTTAAAATGTCGTCTCCAAGAACGGAAACCGCACTGTTGTTTACTTCCAAAGCTGTGTAAAAAGCATATTCTCTATAATCCAAGCCCAATTTGTCGCCACGCTTGTCTGCTTCTTTCATTTGTTCGGCAAACGGAATGAGAACTTTTTCCAAAAATTCTACCGTGTCAATCATTCCGTTGTGATAGCGTTTAATTGCATCTTCCAACATTTCGGAAAACTTCTTGGCTTCAACTAAGTTTATTTTTGTCCGTTTCTTGATTTCGTCTTTGAGTAGTTTTTTCAGTAACTCAACGGCTAAATTCTTTTGTGGCAAGTCTTTCAGCTCTTGCAAAAAGCGTTCGTCAAGGATTTCAATGTTTGGCTTTTTTATTCCTGCCGCATCAAAAATGTCAATCACATTATCGGCTGTAATGGCTTCTGAAATGATCTGCTTGATAGCGGTTTCAATTTCTTCGCCACCTTTTCCTCCTTCATTTCGGTCAGAAATTTTAACCAACCTTGATTTTATGGCTTGAAACAATGCCACATCATCACGGATTGCCATTGCTCTCTCGTGGGGAACTGAAATGGCAAATGCTTTTAATAGGTTTTTAGTATTATCGGTAAAACTTTGCTCACCGTTTTCCTGACTGAAAATGTAATCAACAATTACTGGTATGAATTGGAGTTTTTCTTCAGGTGTAAGCGTGAAGAATTTACGCCAATCAAAATGCCTTAACTGATAATCTATTGCTTCGTGCAATTCTAACATTTTGGCAACTGCCAATTCCTGGTCGAGTGTTGGTTTGCCTTCGCCACCGCTTGCAGTGTAATCGGCTAAAGCGGATTTCAATTCTTGTGCAATACCCAAATAATCCACCACTAAACCGCCTTCTTTGCCCTCGGTAAATACACGGTTTACTCTTGCTATGGCTTGCATCAGGTTGTGTCCACGCATTGGCTTGTCCACATAAAGCGTATGTAGGCAAGGGGCATCAAAACCTGTGAGCCACATATCCCGAACAATCACCAATTTTAATGGGTCAGTTGGATTTTTCAGACGGTCGCCAATCGCTTTTCTGCGGGATTTACTGCGAATGTGCGGTTGCATATTCAAGGCATCACTACTGCTGCCTGTCATAATTACTTTTATAGTTCCTTTGTCGTCATCATCTGAATGCCACAATGGGCGAATTTTGATAATGGCATCATACAGTTCCACACAAATTCTGCGACTCATACCTACAATCATTGCCTTGCCGTCCAAAACTGCATTGCGTTGCTCGAAGTGATAAACCAAATCTTCAGCAATCTTTTGAAGGCGGTTTGGATTGCCAACTATGGCTTCTAATCGTGTCCATTTTGCCCGTATCTGTTGGCGATTGCTCAGCTCTTCGCCTTCAGTGAGTTCTTCAAACTGCTCGTCAATGACTACTTTTTCATCTTCTTCAAAATGGACTTTTGCCAAACGGCTTTCATAGAAAATCGGAACAGTGGCTTTGTCATCAACTGCTTGCTGAATGTCGTAAATGTCCACATAGTTTCCGAAAACGGCTTGGGTGTTTTTGTCAGTAGTTTCTATTGGCGTGCCTGTGAAACCTATAAATGTGGCATTGGGCAAAGCATCTCGCAAATGTTTGGCAAAGCCATCAATAAAATCGTATTGGCTTCTGTGGGCTTCATCCGCTACCACCACAATATTTTTTCGTTCGCTTAATGCCTGAATGTCGGCTCCAATGTATTCTACACTTGGTTCGTTTACTTCATTATCGTTTTGGACTATGTCAGTTTGAGAAGGCATGAACTTCTGAATAGTGGTAAAAACAATGCCACCCGAAGCAACTTTTAGCAGTTCCCTTAAATTTTGTCTGTTTTCTGCCTTTTGAGGTTCTTGCCTCAATAATTGCTGACAGTTGGTAAAAGTTTCATGCAATTGCTCGTCCAAGTCATTCCTGTCAGTAAGAATTACCAAAGTAGGATTTTCCATTCTTGGGTCAATAATGAGTTTGCCCGAAAAGAAAACCATGCTCAAACTTTTTCCGCTTCCTTGTGTGTGCCAAATTACACCGCCTCTTTGGTCGCCTGTTTCGGAACTGGCAATTACGGTGCTTTCTACCGCTTTGTTTACCGCATAATATTGGTGATAAGCGGCAACTTTTTTTAGTGTTTTGCTGTCGCTTTTCTCGAAAACGATAAACTGACGAATTAAATCCAATAAGGTGTGTTTGTTCAACATTCCGTTGAACATGACCTGCATACCCATTTCTAAATGGCTGGCTTCTGTTTTGCCGTCTTTCGTTTTCCACGCCATGAAACGACCAAAACCACTTGTTAATGTGCCACAAAGGGCATCCCAACCATCACTGATTATTGCTAAAGCATTGTATGTAAAAAGTGAAGGAATGGCTTGCTTGTATGTTTGGATTTGATTGTAAGCTGATTTTATAGTGGCGTTTTCGTCCACTGCATTTTTAACTTCTATCACTACCAAAGGCAAACCGTTTATAAACAGAAGTATATCAGGACGTTTGTTTTGGTTGCCTTCAATAATCGTGAATTGGTTAATGGCTATAAACTCATTGTTTTCAGGATTTGTAAAATCAACTATATAGATTTTCTCACCACGAATGCCACTATCTGTTCTTACTTCCACATCTACACCATCTGTCAGGTAGCGGTGAAAAGTCTCGTTGTTGATTAAGGCATTGGGGCTTTCGGTACGCAATACTTTTTTCAGGGCATCTTCTTTGGCATCTTGCGGAAGGTTGGGATTGAGTTTGTCAATAGCATCACGCAAACGAGTAACAAGCACCACTTCATTGTATTGCCTTTCTGGGTGCTCGCCATCTGGGGCAATTTCTGTCCCCAACAGATAGGAATATCCCAAATCTTTCAGATAGGAAAGGGCAATTTCTTCTATTTCATTTTCGCTAATGCTGTTTCTCATGCTAATTCTAATTGTCCGCTCATTAGTTTTGGTAAAAGCGTGTCTCGGGTTAAAGCTAAACTCTGATTTTCAAAAATGCTTGCACTGACTTTTTCGAAAATTGGAAATACAGTTTCTTGAAACTGCTTTAAAATCTCATCCGTAGGAATGGGAATTTCATAATTAGATAAAGAAGCCCAATTTACTCTTGGCATCCTTGTCCCATCTGAATGAGAATTTGAATAGCTAATGCATTCATCACTAAACAAATGGAAGTAAGAATAAAGTTGTTGAATTTGCTCATTTGCTCTTATGACTAAAATATCAGTTGAACATATTCCATTGAATGGGGCTAAAATTACCTTGTGGAAATAAGGACGTAATTTCCCAAAGAGAATATCCCCTTTTTGAAACTGAGATTTCTGACTATTTATATCGTCCGAATGCCCCCATTCTGATAGCATAATACTTTTTCGTGGAATGTGTTCAAGCCCAATATATCGAGTATCAATTTTATCTCTATTTGGGTTATAAGAAACTCGAACATTAGAACTTATTTCTCCCAAATTCCCCATTCTCCAACCCTTCGGCAGACCATCCACCAACTCACCATCAAAGCCTGGGAAGTTGAAATTGACAAACCACTCTTTGAAAATGGCTTGTGCCATTGCTTCCAAAGTCTGGTTCATTTGCAGGTTGAGTTCTATTTTATCGTCAAGGGAAGTAAGGATTTGGGCGATTTGGCGTTGGGTGGGGAGGTCGGGGATTTCAATTTCAATGTTCGCTAAACTTTCCTGACTGATATTGAAACGAATGTCACCTGTTGCCAAGTTGTACACCTCTCGTCTGAAAGAAATATCACGGAATAAGTATCTCGCATATTCAGGCAACAAGGTTTCAAAATCATTTAATCGAAACCGCTTGCAAAAACCATTGTAGGTTAGATTTTCGACTTCATCCAACAATACCGAAGACATTGCCACTTCATCAGGTGTTTCAGAAGAAGCGGTAAAGAAAATATCACCATAAATACCTGAACGTCTATCTAAATCTAAGGGGCGGACGTTCATCAATTCCAATTCTTTTATATCGACTTTTGAGTTTTTGTAAACGTTTTTATAAGGGAAGAAATGGCGTTCCGTGTCCGTAATCTTCCTTTTTAATGGAAGTAACGCCACCAAAGAAGAAGCCCAAATCGCCTAATTTATATTTATTCAGTTCTATCATATTAAGTCAAAGTCGTAAAAGGTTTCTATAATCTCTTTGGTTTCTTCATCAGCAAAAGAAGTGGTAGCAATTACAACCTGTTCTTTCTTTTCTCCATTAGAGGTATAGTAAATGGTGATTTGAGAATTCACGTATAAACTCTCAATCATGTGTTCGTTTGGCGGAATACGACTGATATCCGTGCAAGCATCAAGAAGTTTGAAATTCTCAATTTTGAAAGTGTCTTCTTCAATTATGATTTCAGATTTCTTTTTGAGCAAATCCGCCAAATAATCTTTGAAATAGTCTGTTTGCGTATACTCGTAAATGGCTCTTTCAGAAATGTAGAGTTCGTAATCTTTTTGAATTTCGGCAATGGCGTTGTTTTCGTCAGCTACAATTGAAAAGTGCTTGTTCCACTTCTCTGAAAACTCTGTTTTACAGTTTGTGTAATCCGAATCGCCTGTTAGAAATATCACCTTATCGTAATTTTCTACATCTGGAAAATGTAAAAGACTTTCCCAAATTAAATTATCCTTGAAACCTGCATCTTTATAGGTTTTACTTCCTCTCTTGGCATGAACAAAAGGGTGTTTCGCTCTTTCTTCTTTCATTACCTTTTGCATCATATTTTGCAAAACAGTATTTGCCAATGCTTCAGGAATTCCCATGAGCTTTATCTCCTTAGAGCCTAAAAACTCTTCAGACTTTTGATGTATATAGCTTGTACAGTCAAAATCGCCATCAGGAATGGGAATTTCTGGAATATGAGGCATGCCTGAAAGGCGAGTGGCTAATTTTTCAAACTCCTCTATATCTTCCTTGTATTGTAGCTGTTTTTGGTCTTTTAATTCTTCAATAGCCCAAGTCGGGATTGCAATATGGATGTCCTCATTTAGTTCATTTTCTAAAATAAATTCTTCTACAACTTGATACGGTCTACCAAAGGCAAAAAAACTATAGGCTACTTTCCCTTTCTCTGTGCTACGCAAAGAGTTGGTATCAAAAACGATTAGGGTTTTTAGTTTGTAGCTCATTGCTTTTCTTCTTTAATATCAAATTGGTCTTCTTGCCAATCGTTTACTAACGTTTTTGCTCTGAAGAATGAGTAGCTCATGGGAAGTAGTGCATTAAGTGGAATGTTCTCAATTCTGAAAAGGTGAATTCTTGGTTCAGATTTTACCTTATCGTTCAATTTTGAATTTCCCCGTTCTTGAATGTTGTCACCGAAGTACATATTAAATGCTCCATCTATATGCTCAATGATTGCATCTTCGAAATCAGTCCCAACTTTATCTCGGCAAGTCAAATGGAGTAGAAGTGAAGACTTGAATTTGGCAGAACCCGCAACCATCTCTGGCAATTCTTCCATCATCATGCTTAAAGAATCAGGATTTTTTCTGTGCCATTCTACTTGAAGCTTATCAATTCCTCTGACTTTCTTATCCCAATATCGGTCTTGATTAGTAGGCAAGCTAATATCTATGTTCTGGTATTCGGCAACCTTTCTTTTTCCGTTGTGGTGTAATTCCAATTTCTTCCACCAAGCTTTCTCGGCAGGGATAATCGCCTCTTCGTTTAATATTTTTAAGGGTTTGGTTGAGTATTTCTCTCCACCCGATAAACGGAGCCAAAGTTTTGATTCGGGGTAGTCATGAAATAAAGACTTTAAAAAACGAATGGTGCTTGGATTTAGGCTTCCATCAGTTCGATAGTAGTTCTCTTTGATTTTGATTATTTCATCTTCGATTTCATCATCTCTTGTGAGTTCTACCAAATCTTGATCATTGGTAGTTAACCTTTCCCACAGTTTCGTCTCTTGAAAAATTGGGTCAGACTTTTCATAAGGCTTACACTTATTGCGAAGAGATTTTTCTTTTTGCCAATCTTGTAAATCCCAAGTAAAAGTGAAATACACTTTGTTTCTTTCCCTTAACTCTTCATCATCAGTTCCTGCTAGAAATGGACTGATTCGCTCTAAATCTGAATTATCAATGATAGTACCCCGATATTCATATGCTCTTTCAACCCTCTCTTGAATTTCCTTAGGAATTTCTCGCTTGCTCCCATAAAAGAAATCAGAAGAAGTAACAAAGGGATTACTCATTAAGTAATTGGTAATCTCATCCAAGTCTACAAAGTAGCTGTCTAGATTATAAGCCATATCCAATTTTTTCAAGATTTGTTTTGATGGCTTCATCTAATTCATTGGCTTTCTGCATTTGACCTGAAAGCGTAGCAGTAAGTGATTGCATTTTTTCGTCAAACGGAACTCCGTCTTCTATTGCTTCTTTGAAGTCAATGTATCTTCCTGGTGTTAGAATGTAATTGTTTTTGCGTATGTCCTGAATGTTTGCAGATTGGCAGAATCTCGCTACATCTTTGTATTCGGCAAACTGTTCTTTACTTCTCCATTTGTGGTAAGTGTCAGAAATTTTAGCAATGTCTTCGTCATTCAGTTCCTTTTGTTTGCGGCTAATCATTGTTCCCAATTCTCTGGCATCAATAAAAAGTATTTCGTTGGTGCGATTTCTGAATTTTTTGGTTTCAGTCTTATTGCGAGCCAAAAACCATAAGCAAGCAGGAATTTGTGTATTGTAAAACAACTGCGAAGGCAAGGAAACCATGCAGTCCACCAAATCGGCTTCAATCATTGCTTTTCTGATTTCGCCTTCTGTGGAAATTTCAGAACTCATACTGCCGTTCGCCAAAACAATTCCTGCTGTTCCATAAGGGGCAAGTTTGCTTACAAAGTGTTGCAGCCAAGCATAATTGGCATTGCCCGAAGGGGGAACGCCATATTTCCATTTGTGGGTTTCTGCTTTGTTGATATTGTAATCGCTTATGTTGAAAGGTGGATTGGCAATGACGTAATCCACTTTCAATTCAGGGAATTTGTCATTCATCAAGGTGTCGCCCAACTCAATTTTGGCATCAATGCCCCTAATAGCTAAATTCATTTTTGCCAACTTGTAAGTAGTCGGGTTGCTCTCTTGTCCGAAGATTGAAATTTTGCCCTTGCGGTGTTCGTGCATTTCAATGAAGCGTTCACTTTGCACGAACATTCCACCACTTCCGCAAGCACCATCATACACTCGTTTTTCGGGTTCAGGGGCGAGCATATCCACCAAGATTTTTACAATGCTTTGAGGTGTGTAGAACTGTCCGCCTTTTTTGCCTTCGGCATCTGCAAATTGTCCTAAGAAATATTCAAAGACAAAGCCCAAAACGTCTTTGCCTTTTCCGTTTCCGCCTTTACTCAACGTGATTGAGCCAATTAAGTCAATGAGTTCTCCAAGTCTTTGCTTGTCGAGTGCAGGTCGTGCATAGTCTTTTGGCAAAACGCCTTTCAATGAAGCATTGTCGCGCTCAATGCTGTCCATTGCTTCGTCTATGTCTTTTCCGATAGTTGGCAATTTGGCTCTACCTTGTAGCCATTTCCAACGTGCTTGCGGTGGCACATAAAAAACTCTCTCGGCTGTGTATTCGTCTTTATCTTCTGGGTCGGCTCCTGTTTCGTGTTTGTTTGCTTCTAATTTTTCGTAGAGTTCGTCAAATGCGTCCGAAATGTATTTTAAGAAAATCAAACCCAATACAACGTGTTTGTATTCAGCTGCATCCATGTTGTTCCTTAGCTTGTCAGCTGCTTGCCAAAGGGTTTTCTCTAATTGTAAATTTTCTGTCATGTTTTAATTCTTACTTTTTTTGGTCAAATTAACCATTATTGTTTGTTCTTTCTCGTTCATTTTGTCCTTCGAGCGTTGGCAAAAAAAATAGCTCTTTTGGTTTTTTGAGCGTTTGCCCGTGTGTCGGCAAAAACCAAATGTGCCATTTGTGCGTTGGCTTTTTCAGCATGGCATACAACGCCCGTATAAAAACCGTTTGCTATACTGGGCTATGAAATACTGAAAGTAGCAATTTATGCGCTCTTGGCAAACCTTCAATGCTATATAATAGTGAAAACGTCCACATACACGCAGGTAAACTAAAGGTAAAACTGCTTGCCACGAAGTGCAAGCATAAATTGCGGGCAAACTATGCACTCAGTCTGCTACAAGGTGCGGAGCAAATGGGTTTTATATTATGTTAGCGGTTTTACTTTTCTTTGGACATTCTTAAAACTGCATGTAAGGTGGCTAAATAATAATAAAATATCCAGCTATACCAGATTGCTTTATCATATTCAGTTTGCTGGTCTTTGTTGTGATGGCGTATACCAAAATTATTAGCTATGTTAAAGATGTCATTTTCGTCCTTTCGATTTAGATGTTTTTTTATTTGAGGTCTTACAAATTCAAGAACATCAGCTAATTCTCTTATAGCTTCTTTTCTGTCATCCAATGTTGACTTATGTCTTCTAAATTTAATGATTGCTGAATTGATTTTGTCGGAAATATTTTCGGAATCTTTGGTAGGAATATCTGCATCAAATAAGTTGGATAATCCATTGTCTGAAAGAATCAAAATTTCACCGTCTTTGGATAATTCAAAACCATCTTTATACTCCCCCAAAATTGGGTTTACTATAGATCTAAAATGCTCTTGGCCTTCAATATCATTGAATTCTTCATAATGATAACCACAATTATTCCAACTATGGTAATGACCATTTAGTCCTTTAGAACAATGGTCATGTAGGAATTCGATCACATCAAAGAAATCATCTTCTGTATATTCGGAGAGCTTTTTATGAATAGGATATAGGTTCTCTTTTCGTAGGTTAACAAACATAATTGCCTCTATCTCTTCGCCTAGTTCTCCTGGTATATAACCATCCATACAATCTATTCCAAAATGCTTTTGAAAATAGCCATCCTTTTCTAATTTATTATAAATGACAGAAAATAGCTTTTTAAGAACTTCAAAGTTTACTTCTTGATCAGGAGTGATTTTACCTGTTCGAACAGAATAGTAGTTCCTTTTAATCATAAATTGTCTATTTCGTCATTCGCCATTACCGCTAACAACCTCCTATCAACACAGGTGTTGATATATCTCCTATATTTTTTTGATAAGATACGAATATTACAATAATTTTTATGAAAATAATGGTTTTATGTGCACCAATAGCAGTATGTACAATTACAAATACTTATAAACGCTTACAAAAGACTCAAAGAAATTACTGGCACCTATAATTATTTGAGGCAAAGGCTAGCGTGGCTTTTCATATATTCATTCATTTACTACTTATCACCTATCCTCGCATTTTCTAAAAATATCTTTAAAAATAGATGCCATTTTGGGTTCAGCGCATAGCCGCACTAATTAGGGTCTGCTGATAAACGATACAATTGACTGTGGTATTTAATAAGCGGCATGTTCCATTAAAAAATTCTGTAGCACATTTTCAAAGATAGAGTATTATCAGTTTATATTTATTCGTAAGCTTTAAGCGCCTTAATAAAATTATCTTGTTTACTCGGATTGAGCAAAAGCGGTATGGCAAAGCACGCAACGGCACCTATCATGGTGGGAGGCACACTAAACCCGGTGTCGCTATTGGGCCCCGCACCCGGACCCGGCCTATTATCTTCCTGGCTAAATGAAGAGATTCCCGCAACAACAAGGCCAACGCCCGCGCCATAAAGAATAAACTGTGCTATTCTAGCACCATTTGCCCTTTTTAAGTATTTCGCGGAAGCAGGGCTGTCGGAAAGGTCATACTTCATCTGCCTATATTTAGCCGAAACCATTCTTCCTTTGTCCTTTCTATAATAATCTAACTTCCAAGTATAATTAAAGCCTGTTAAAAAGTTAATTTGCTGAAGTGACTGCGTAAATATTTCAATCCGATCAGATTTAAAAATGCGACTGACCCATATTGGTCGTCCTTGAAATAGTGCTGTTGTAGCATAAATGCTATCGCCTTCCTGATTAATCCCTTCCACATAATCTACCTCTGTTGCATTTAGTATATCTCCCTTTTTACCATCTATTTTGACTACCGCTCCTTTAAAATTGGTATAGTACAAATACACATAGTTAGTATTAATAACCGCACCATTGTTTAAATACACTTTTAAAGGAGCCTGTTGGGTGAAAGCCAAAGCAGGTGCTAATAGAATGGCTAAAAAGAGAATCGATTTTATCATGCACAATACTAATAAAGTCCAATCAAAAATTAGCTAGCACACCCGTTAAAACACCAAGATAATGTGATGCAATTCGTTAAAGATGATCTTTTTTTCGATAAATAATGAATAACAGCGGACGTAAAAAATTTACCTCTTTTATAATTCAGCTATAAAGCAAAAAAAGTGATCAATTGTAAGTATCGATGACCTTTTCGGGAAGTCTTGAATTAAATTACCTATTTAAAGTCTTTCAACCAGAAAAAGAAGCTTTATGATAAGACCAATATTCAAACACTCTCGCATTTTCTTATTTCAAATCCAGCTCCTTTATAGCATGTTTTATCTTCTGACTAAATGCCTCAGTAGCCGGTAGCAATGGCATCCGTACAAAATTTTCACAAACATCAAACTGCCTCAGTACTTCCTTAACCCCTACCGGGTTGCTCTCCTCATACATCAGGCTATTGGCTTTTAGCAGTTGGGAGAACACATTGTAGCAGTATTTGAGAGCCTTTGATCTTAAGGCTGATGACACTTTACCTAAACAAATTGCACATGATATGAAATTATGGCAGCCAAGATACAGAACTGGTTATTTTCCAAAGGAATAGTTTTGTGCCGGGCTACCCCATCCTTGAGAGAAAGAAAGCCATACTCCTCTTATTTAAGAATATGGTAGGTAAAGTGTACTGCCTTTCTATAAGATTGAGGGTAGAATCACACTTTCCACTTTTTGCTGGTTGATATAACTAAAAAATTTGGTAAAGCTAAGTGCTATGCGAAAGATGGTGGAAACAGGGGTAGTTATATCTAAAAATAGTCAGATACAATCGTTTAAGATTAGATCGGATTCACTAATATCTACTTATTATGTGCCTCCTTAATTATATGAACAATAAATAAAATAACCACCTTTATAATTGTAAAGGTGGTTAGTTTTTATGAAATTAAAAATCTGTCCATGATCTAATCGCACGTACTAGCGCCCCAGAATTATTTTTGCCAGAAGAAAAATCTACAAGATTAGTCCCATTAGTTGATACCACTCTAGCGTTATTTATGTCCACTTCAGTAGAGGTCCAATGATAAAGTCCTGTGAGGGCACTTCCTCCGTTGGCTTGTGCAGTAGCACTTATTACTGCCATATTGCTACCAACTTCGAGCAGCTCAAAGAGTGATGGTAAATACCAATCAGAATTCCCTCCAGATGTTGAATTAGCGCATAGAGCTGCTGCGTAAACACTACCCAATCCATAATTATTTATGATTGTTGTTGTATTGGCCTGCCCAGTCCCTATTGCTGTCCCTGATGCACCTATACTTGTATTTGCACCAACTCCCCAAGTGATTCCGCTGCTAGGGGACGATGTATTTATTAAGTTTTCAACATCACAAACCAAACCACTACTATTACTACTTGCCGGATCTATCCAAAAAATAACACCTCCAAACTTAAACTCACCTACTTCATTGATATCATTAAGGCTAATATTGGCATTGGCGTTTACCGTATAATCAGCGTTTTCTACTAAAATGACGGCAAACATATTTGGACTTGTTTCAAAATCAAATAAGGTAGCATCTGCAACTGTTAATTCTCCCGTATTGGCATTTATTGCTAATGCTCCTGCTGGATTTTGAAAACTTATGCTGTAAGATAAACTTCCTCCGCTGCTTGCCTGTATTACGCCTACTATTTGTCCATTTATTGGGTTCTCATCAATAGTTACATCTAAATCTTGAGCGCTAATTTCATTTACATCATCGTTGAGATTGATAGTTACAGTAGCATTTGCTGTATTTACAGCGTTGGTAACTGAAATATTGGCTGTAATTACTGGGTTCGTTTCAAAATCGAATAAGTTGGGGTCAGCAACGGTCAATTCTCCTGTGTTAGTGTTAATCTCCAATGCTCCAATTGGTGTTTGAGAGGTGATGCTAAAACTTAGAGTCCCAGAACCAGCAGCTTGTACTGTACCAATAGATTGTCCATCTGTTGGGTTTTCATCAATTGAAACAATAAAATCCTCACTACTCAACTCATCTAAGTCGTTAAGATTAATAGTTACTGTTCCGGTATTGCTAGCCCCATCAGCTGAAATGCTCGCAGTAAGCATCGGGTTCTTTTCGAAGTCAAATAAAATAGCATCTGCCACGCTTAATTCACCTGTACTTGCATTTATGGCCAAAGCTCCATCTGGTGTTTGATTTGCAATGCTAAAACTTAATGCGTTACTCACATTAACTTGTACAGTACCAAGGGTTTGTCCATTCGTTGGATTTTCATCAATCGTGAGATCTAAATCTTGAATTGTTAGCTCAATAGCATCATCATCGCCTTTACAAGCAGAAAATAGTAATACTAGTGCGAGTAAGGATAGGTAGGTTAACGATAGTGTTTTTTTCATGTCGTTTTTAATGGAATATTATTTATTTCTAAAATTGATTTTTTTGTAAACTGGCCACTTGACTTGTGAGGAAAGGTGACCTGCTAATTCGCTTTGTAACAAGTTCCTTAAAAAGCTCTTATTGCTCGAATCCAAGCCATATTACTTTTAGCGTTTAGTGCTTGCTGTCCATTAAAAAAGAATTGATACCAAGCATTGTTTGCATTTCCATTTTGTTCAGAGGAGGTCCAGTAATAACTGGAAAAATTAGCCCCTCCATTAGCTATTGCTGTCGCATCTATAGCTGTTTGATTTACATACATTTGAGTTAGTTCATCTTTAGAAGGCAAATACCAATCGGAGTAATTGTTAAGTTGTAAAGCAGCACAAAGCCAAGCAGCATATGTACCGGCTCCCTGACTAGCCACAATTGCGTTTGTATTTGCTTGTCCCGTGCCAATAGCAGTCTCATTAGCTCCAGTATTAATATTACTGCCATTGTTCCATGCTGCACCCACTCCCCCATTCAAGTCATTTATGTTACAAGCTAATCCACCACCATTTCCATCTAGCCAGAAAATGACACCACCATGATTAAAGTCTCCAATTTCATCAACATTGTTAAGAGTAACAGTAACATTTACAGTCGTAGTTTGTACAGAATTGTCAACCGTAATGATGGCCGTAAGAACAGGGCTACTTTCAAAATCAAATAGAGAGCCGCTATTGACAAATACTGCACCTGTACTTGAGTTGATAGTAAAAGCCCCACCTAAACTTTCAGTAGTTATGCTGAAACTCAAAGTTCCATCTCCATCAGCTTGCAAACTGCCGATAAATTGTCCATTGTTTGGGTCTTCATCCATGGTGACATTTAAATCATAGGCATTTAATTCATTTGCGTTATTCAGACTAATGGTGGCGGTCAAAGTTTGTACATTTACAGCATTGGTAACTGAAATATTGGCTGTAATTACTGGGTTCGTTTCAAAATCGAATAAGTTGGGGTCAGCAACGGTCAATTCTCCTGTGTTAGTGTTAATCTCCAATGCTCCAATTGGTGTTTGAGAGGTGATGCTAAAACTTAGAGTCCCAGTACCAGCAGCTTGTACTGTACCAATAGATTGTCCATCTGTTGGGTTTTCATCAATTGAAACACTTAAATCCTGAACGCTTATCTCATCTAAATCATTAAGATTAATGGTGACTGTCGCTGTATTCTCTGAACCAGAGACTGAAACACTTGCCGTAATAACTGGATTAACTTCAAAATCGAATAAGGCAGAATCTGCCACGCTTAATTCACCTGTACTTGAATTTAGGTCAAGTGCTCCATCCGGTGTTTGATTTACAATATTAAAACTTAAAGTTGCACTCCCATTAGCCTCTATTGTACTAATAGTTTGCCCGTTGTTCGGATTTTCATCTACTGCAAAATTTAAGTCTAGAGATGTTATTTCATTTAGATCATTAAGATTAATAGTCACTGTTCCGGTATTGCTAGCTCCATCAGCTGAAATATTTGCTGTAATTATAGGGTTTTGCTCAAAATCAAATAAAAGGAAATCTGCCACGCTCAACTCCCCTGTATTTGCGTTTATTGCTAGCGCTCCTTCCGGGTTTTGATTTACTATGCTAAAATTTGAACTGCTGCCCACATTGGCTTGTACAGTACCAAGGGTTTGTCCATTCGTGGGATTTTCATCAATGGTAAGTTCTAAATCTTGTAAAGTAAGCTCAGTAGCATCATCATCGCTTTTACAAGCAGAAAATATTAATACTAAAGCGAGTAAGGAAAGGTAAATTAACTTTAATGTTTTTTTCATGTCGTTTTTAATTCTATGTTATTTATTTGCCCAGAACAGCGTACTGTTATTGCAGACAAACCTAACATAAACCGATTAAAACGACATTTTTACAGGGGTGACAAAATAGGGTACAAGACCATATTTATTTATAAGGCATTGTGCACTTAGCATTTGTCAATACTTATCAAGTAGTTAACAAGTGTGGTAGACTCTCCTAAACCTAGCTTTTTCCTAACCCTACTTTTAGCTTTTTTGACACTACCAGGGGCAATACTCAAAATAGTAGCTATTTCTTTTTGGGAATATCCTACCTTAATTAATGTTAGTAGGCGGATTTCCGATTTAGTTAAGTCCGGAAAATTAGCTAGTAGCTGCTCAAGAAAAACGGGATTCAAATCTTTCAGTTGTTGTTTGAATGCCTCCCAATCTGACTCAGTTGTTAAAGAATTCTCCAATAAATTAAAAATGCCAATCAAGTCAGTTTTTTTTATTGCTGTTTTGCTACTTAAAATTTGAACCTTTTCTTTGAGCTCTTCTGAAAGAATATCGAGTTCTTCTCTATTTTCCAGTATTGTGCTTTCCAAATATTCAGTCTTCTCAAGTTTTTTTCTTACTAAAGCGGAGATAAAATAGGTGAATCCTATAAATTCAAGCACAGTTCCGATTTTAAAATACGAAAATGGATCGCCAGGCAGCATGGTGGTATGACTATCAATAAGTCCTAGCGTAATAAAAAAAAGAAAAAGAGTATAGGAAATAAGGTAATAGATTGATTCCAGTTTTCTTGTTTTATAGCCTAATCCTACATTTATTAGCGATAAAACAATCCATATAAAGCCGATAATATTTTCCATTTTATGTAAAAAGCTTATCGAGTTATTAGGAAATGAGAATTGATAGATTGTGGATCCCCCCAAGGTTAAAATCAATATTGCTATCAGAAATTTGTAGAATTTCGGATTTGTTATTTTGGTTTCTAAGAACTTCACGGCAAACAAAATACCAGTAAGAATCCATACTCTTATTGCGACAAACATTAAATGATCAATAGCGGCATGACTAATTCCTAAGCCATAAAGCCTACCTTCAACAAATAAGTACATCACACAACTGGATAAGATATAGACTCCATAGAAATAATAAATAGTATTTCTAACCATCTGAAAGTATATCAAATTAATTAATAATATGATCGCAATTATTCCATAAAAAACAACGTCAAATATTAAGCCTTGCTGCCTTATGGATTGAAATTCATTTAAGCTAATTAACCTTGGAGTTGCTTGTAGGATTCTGCCATCACTAGAAGCGGTGATAAGAAAGGTACTTTCCTCAGATGACGCTAAATCGATTTGAAAATTAGGCTTAGCAAAGTTAAATGATCGATCATCATACTTATTACGGTCTAACTCTTTCCGATAAGAAACGAAGGTATTTTTTGCTTTATCGAACGTGTAAAAACTATAATCACGATTAATTAAATCGTTACATAAGACAACCAGAGATGTGGGCTCTTTTCCATTGGCAATGGAGAGCTTAATCCAAACAGTTCCATTATAAAAACCTAAATCTAAGTTATTATTAGAATTGAATTCTACCTTATCAAAATCGCTAACATCATATGTGACATTTTCTGCCGTTTGGAAAGAATATTGAACTTCAAGAGGTTCTTTTTGGATGCAAGATGAAAGCAGGGCAAGAATGATTGCTTGCATAATAAAAGGTAAATATTTAAAGCTATTGTTTTTCAAATCAGTAGTTTAACATGTTATAAAGAAGATTATGTGCTCACATATTCTACAATATAAAGATATGCCCCAAAATATAAATTTTTAGACATATAAAAATGGCTTTTTTTACAAAGGCTATCTGTTCTTTGAAGGATTAACTTTGATTTTATTGAATTCAACAAGGACTGTTTTGAAAATACCCCTATAATATCTTTTTACTTACTTTATCGCAACAACATAAAGAATATTGATTCCAGTCTATACTTCAAGCACTCTCAAAACTGAAATTCACAAATTGGTGTGTAATTAGGGCTTGCTCAAAAAGTAGCGTTAAGGTTATCAGCAAACTTGGATAGGTTCATCACAAATATGGTAGCAGCAATCCAAGTTTGAGAAGTATTTTTGAGTTTTGCTTTGATTTGATTAAGAGAGTATGCCTGTTTAGCGTTTCCTATTCTACCCTCAACTTGGTTACGTTCTCCATATTCCTTACGCTCTTTTGCTTTTTGTCGGGCTGTTTTCTCTATTGGTCGTCCTTTGGGTGTGGCTGTGATTCTGATGTTTCGCACTTTGCACCACACTCGATTTTCGTTGGTGGCGTAGATTTTATCTGCTTGGATCAGTTCCGGGTAATGGCCAAATAGCAGCTTGTAGGCTTCCGCCTGTTTCTGTAAATCTTTACTTTCATTGTAGGCATCCCAGCTAAGTGTGTCATTGCTCATATAACCATCTATAACCGATAAACCCAGCTTAGAACCAAATTCTACAGGCTTTCCTTGCTTACCCCTTACAATAGGACGCACATGTGGTTGGCTGATGCTAACAATCCTATCATCACAACGGTGTACTTTTTGGTCATACATCATTTTTTGCTGACTGTAGAAGGTATGTATAACCCAAAGATGTTTCTGGTATTTATGTGCTAGCGGAAAATCTACCTCCTCCATCATATCTAGCATTTTGTCAATAGTACCCAAGTTCCTCTCTACACAATTGAGTAGATAACGAATGGTTTTTCTTACTGATTTAGCAGATTTCTGACGTTTCTTAGCCTCTTGCAGATATCGTTTGTGCGCTACTTCACGATACGTTCGGGGTTTTACTACCATTTTATCTCTGAGTATTTCAAAAAGCTGGTCAATAATTTTTTCCGTCTTTAATCGTGCTTCATTGACTAAAGAGAGATCATTGGGATAATGGACGTATTGATCTGCTACAGTAGCATCTATCTTAAGCTTACCTTTATTAAGGCTGTTGGTTTTTGGTTTTTCACCGTTCAACTGGGGGTGTGAGGCAGCAATAATCATATCAGTAAAGGTGTTAAAGGTATCATCGCCTAGTTTCTTACGAAATTCAACAAACAAAGAAGGGGCAAAAAGCAGGTCGGGAGCGTAATCCTGTAAACCTAAAAAAAATTGCATGTAAGGGTTTTCGCTGATAGTTTGTAGCGTTTCTTCATCAGACAGTGTGAGCTTGTGCTTGATGAAGAATGCTCCGATAACAATGCGTGGGTCGGTTGACTTGGCTCCCATGGACTGACTGAATTTCTTTAGGTAGATTTTTATCATCTCATCCCATGGAAGCAAAAATGAGAGCTGTATCCAACGATTATCAGGGTTAAGTTTGAGTTGGTGAAGTGAGGAAAATTCATCAATTTTAGACTGGCATTGGGAAGTGTAGCGTATCATATACAATTATAGCAAATAACCTTGCATCTGCACAACCGCTATTCACCTAAAAATACCGTTTAACAAGTAATAAACAACGATTATCGACTATCCGAGGAAGCCCTAATTACAGGTTTTGACTAAATAGGTCTGTAAAAATAATACTTCTTAAATTTAATTTAAACCCAATCTACCTATCAAATCTATGATTCTATCTGATAAGGCATGGGTGGCTGGCAAGAGCGGCATCCGTACAAAATTTTCACAGATACCGAGTTGCTTCAATGCTTCTTTTACACCCACAGGGTTACTCTCCTCATACATCAGTTTGTTTATTTTCAACAACTTAAATAGTGCCTCATTGGCTTGCGGCCAGTTATTATGTAAAGTATCATTAAACATCTGTGAAAAAGTCTGCGGAAAGGCATTCGCCATTACCGAAATTACGCCCACCGCCCCAAGCGTAATCAGGCTGTTGGTCATCAGGTCGTCACCGGAAATAAGTAAAAAATCATCGGGCTTAGCCGCAGCTATTTGCATACACTGCTCTAGACTTCCTGAGGATTCTTTTATGCCAATAATATTAGGATGTGTGGCAAGCCTTAAAGTGGTTTCGGCTAACATATTACTTGCTGTTCTACCGGGAACATTATATAAAATAAGTGGGACGGGAGCTTTTTCCGCTATAGCCACAAAATGCTGGTAAATTCCCTCCTGCGAAGGTTTGTTATAGTGCGGACTAGCAGACAAAATAGCATCAACTCCTGATAAATCCAGCTGACCTATAAAGTCCAATACTGCAGCTGTATTGTTGCCTGCTGCCCCAAAAACTATAGGAAGCTTCTTAGGGTTATGCGTTTTTACAAAGTCAAGAATCTGCTGCTTTTCGGGTAAAGTGGTAGTGGCCGATTCGCCTGTGGTGCCTTGCAACACATAATAATCTGCTCCTTGCGCAGTGTGTGACAAGAGTTTTTCAAGTCCTTTAAAATCAATGCTCAAATCATGATTAAAAGGAGTAACCAAAGCGGGTCCAACCCCTCTGAATTTACTAATCATTGCCTGATATTTTTCTGATGTTATTAATAATATCTGTGGTTAGTTGCTGTATATCTTCCCTATTTTTTGGTTTCACCATCAGCTCAAAAAAGCGATGACTTTCTTCCATATTTTGAGCAGCACCAATACGAATCGAAGATTTAGCATTTACTAACAAATACTGCATATACAAGTTAAGATCGCTATCAAGACAAAAAAGATAATCAAACTTTTGATTCAAAAACCCCAGCATATAGGGTGATTTCATCTGCGCAAAAAGGCTTACATCCCTGTCTTCAAAAAAATCGAAGTAAAATTCAAAGTTTTGCGTATCCTTAGGTTTAAAAGCCAACGATTTTACCTCTATACCATCGGCTTCAAGAGTTTTAATAAATTGCTTTACGGCCTCGTGCTTTTTTAGGTCGGTAATGGTAAAAACAATCCCAACTTTTTTTAATTGATTGTACGAAAACGCCATTGGCAGATACCTGTTTTTGCTCAGTTCTCTTTCAATTTTATATGTTAAAAGCTTATTTTTAATCACGAACAAATTTTTAAGATATCATTTTAGTAAACGCTTCCTCATCAATTATTTGTATACTCAGCTTCTCGGCTTTGTCTCGTTTGGCAGGACCCATGTTCTCTCCCGCCACTAAGATATTTACTTTTCCTGAAATTGCAGAAACAACTTTTCCGCCATGTTGTTTTATCACTTCCTTTATCTCATCGCGCCCGTATTTTTCGAAAACTCCGGATACCACCAAGCTTTTACCTGCCAGCGCATTGCCTAGTTGCTCAATTATTTCTTCCTTAGCCACAAACTGCAATCCTTTTGCCTTCAAACGAGCAATCAGCTCATTATTATGAGCATCGTTAAAATAAGCCACTACACTTTGAGCTATTCTTTCCCCAATTTCAGGCACTTCAATCAGCTCATCGTAGCTTGCTATTGAAATAGCCTCTATTGTTTTAAAATGTGTTGCCAGTTTTTCTGCTACGGTACGACCAACGAAACGAATTCCTAAACCAAAAAGAATATTTTCGAAAGGTATTTCCTTTGAAGCTTCTATTCCCTTCAACAAATTTTCCGTGCTCAGCTCTTTAAATCCTTCTAACTCAAAAACCTCCTCGAAGGTGAGGTCATATAAATCCGCTACATTTTTGACTAACCCTTTGTTGTACAATAATTCAATGGTTCTGTCCCCTATTGAATCAATATCAGCTGCCTTTCTTTGGATAAAGTGTGCGATATTTCCTTTGATTTGCGGAGGGCAGCTTTTATCATTGGGGCAATAGTGAACCGCCTCACCTTCGGCTCTTATAAGCTCTGTTCCGCATTCCGGGCATTTAGTTAAATAGGCCAGCTGCTTGCTTCCAGGCTTGCGTGCCTTTAAATCAACTGCCGTTATTTTGGGGATAATTTCACCTCCTTTTTCAACAAAAACCTTATCGCCAATGCGCAAATCCAGGCGTTCAATTTCGTTGGCATTATAAAGGCTGGCTCGCTTAACAGTAGTTCCGGCAAGTTGTACCGGCTTTAGGTTAGCCACAGGTGTTACCGCCCCGGTTCGGCCTACCTGATAAGTTATTTCTAAAAGCTCAGTAAGCGCGCTTTCCGTTTTGTATTTATAGGCTATGGCCCATCGAGGACTTTTGGCGGTAAAGCCCAAGGTATCCTGCTGTTTCAAACTGTTCACCTTAATTACAATGCCATCGGTATCCAATGGCAGCGTATGTCTTTGCTCCTCCCACTCGTTAATATAAGCCATCACCTCCTCAATATTTTGGCATTTTCTGTAGGTGGGCGATACATTAAATCCCATCTTCTCCAATTGCTTTATGCCTTCCTCATGAGAGGATACACCAAGATCGTTACCCGTATAGGAATAAAGGTAGCAGTCCAACTTACGGCTAGCTACAACGCTGGAATCCTGCATTTTTAGGGTGCCGGAAGCTGTATTTCTGGGGTTAGCCAGTAAAGCTTCTCCATTGGCTTCTTTCTCCTGATTGATGGCGTTAAAATTTTCCAAAGGAAGATACACTTCACCTCTCGCCTCAAAATAGTCAGGAAAATCGTCTGTTCGTATTTTCAGCGGAATGGTTCTGATGGTTTTAGCATTAGCGGTAATATCATCTCCTTTGCTGCCATCGCCACGCGTTACACCTCTTACCAATTTACCATTTTCGTAATGCAGGCTGATGGCTACACCATCAAACTTAAGCTCACAGAAATATTCGAATGATTGATCTATAAGCCCTTTCGCTACCCTTTTGTCCCAATCTTCCAATTCTTCCTTGGAGTAGGTATTACCTAAAGAAAGCATGGGTATTTTATGCGTTACCGTTTCGAAATTTTTAGTAATACTGCCACCCACCCTTTGCGATGGTGAGTCAGCCGCTTTGAATTGCGGAAAACTATCTTCCAGTTGTATCAATTCATTCAGCATATGATCAAACTTATAATCACTTACCTCAGAAGTATTTTCCTGATAATATTGGTGGTTATAGTGATGGAGCTTTTCGCTTAAATCAGTAATTTTTTTCTGAGCTTCTGATGCGTTCATGAAAGTTGATAGATATTATTACTCACTCGTATTATTTACAAATCTAATGAAGTTGATGACTGAAACCAGCGTAAACTCACTGAATTTTGAGCATAAAAAAACTACGCAGTTTGCGTAGTTCGTTGTTCAATAGGTTTAAGTAATATGCTATTCTATGTGTAGTAACTCTTTCTTTTTCAATAATGCATCTTCCGATTCCCTCACATCAGGGTCGTCCACGCAGCAATCTACCGGGCAAACTGCAGCACACTGAGGCTCCTCATGAAAACCAGTGCATTCAGTGCATTTGCCGGAAACGATGTAATAAAACTCGTCTGAAATAGGTTCTTGCATCTCGTTGGCATCAATCACGGTGCCATCTTCCATCTTCATTTCATCCAGCGTGGTTCCTCCGGCCCAATTCCATTCAATGCCGCCTTCATATATAGCTGTATTAGGGCATTCAGGCTCGCAAGCTCCACAATTAATACATTCATCGGTAATCATTATCGCCATAACAAATCGATTTTTTAATTTTCAGATAGTTGTTGTAGCAACGAATTTAGTAACATTATGTTTATGCAGAAAACAATTTGTTCTTATTTAGCAAATTTCTTTATCCAATACATTTAATATTTTCATATAAAGATAAAACGGATGGGTATTTTTATCAGGTTATTGTTTGATATACGTACTATCTCCATTAGTTTTAGAGTAGTATTAACAAAACAGCTATTTCTAATTTAGTAACCATTGAGCTACCGTTACATTCTAACTAAATTTAGTCACAAGGGGGCGAGCCGTTCCTATTTCAAATTATGCCTGATTCTAATCAGTGTGCTTTGGAATGCCTCATCCCTTCAGGCGCAAAATAGTGGAATAAAAGGGGTAATTGTTGATGAAGGTGGTGCTGCCATGCCTTATGCCAATGTAATTGTTTTAGGACAATCAATAGGCACCTCTACCAATTTCGATGGCGAATTTAATTTACCCCTTCGACCCGGAGCCTATAAAATCAGCTTTCAGTTTGTAGGCTATAAAACCAAGGTGGTTGAACTGGAAGTGAAAGCAGGCACGTTTGAATTTTTGAATATTGAATTGGCCGAGGAACAATTGATGATGGATGCCGTAATTGTCAGGCCAAATGGCGAAAATCCGGCACACCGCATTATAAGAGGTGCACAAGCCAAGAAGCAACAATACGAAAACGAGAATAAAAATTTGGGCTATATGGCCTACACTAAATTATTTGGTAAAAGCAAGGAGAATAGCATAAAGCAAATAGGCTTCTTTGGTACGCAACTGGAGCCTGCCAAGGGAATTTTCTACCTTTCGGAAAGCGTATTGGATATTTATCAGTACGACAGGAAAAATACTACTGAGATATTAGATGCCTCGATTATTATGGATGACAGCGCGGGCTACAGTAAGAATTATTCCAACTTTATTGAGTTTTACCAAGACAATCCCATGTCAGTTTACAGCGGTGTGGTTACTAATAGAATGATTTCGCCAATCGCCAAAGAAGCATTTGCTTATTATGAATATGAATTGAAGGGTTCCATTGAGGTTAACGATGAGTTAATTCATAAAATTGAGGTCTTCCCGAAAGTTAATAACGGCATTTGCTTCGCTGGCGATATCTATATTATTGATAAAAGCTGGCGTTTATATGAGGCGCAGCTTACTTTAGACAACTCCCTGCTAGGTAAGTTTGAGATAAGCACCACCTACATTGAGGATGCAGCTCACAACACATGGCTGCCCTTTACCTGCAATATTAATTTAACCGAGGGGGACGATGAACTGGTTGTTATTTACCACAATATTTTTTACGACTTTAATTTTGAAAAGGAAGCGCCACCTTTCGATAAACAAGCTAATTATGTGATAGGCGATCAAAATCTTTCGCGCGATAGCGCCTGGTGGGCAAATACGCGACCCATTGCACTAACTGAAGATGAGAAAAAAGCTTATTTTAGTCAAAGGGTGGAAGCAGAGGTATCAAATCAAGCGGATAGCGTGCCTGCTGATAATGAGTTTGCTAGTAGCAAATCAAAAGCTATGCAAGGTCGTAAAATATTGAATGCTATGAGAACGGGAGAATATGAGCTGAATAAACATTTATCGGTTAAAACTAACCTTTTCACCTTTAACACTATTGAAGGTGGCGTACTTACACCCGGGCTTGTTTATAACACTACTACCACAAAAGATAAAATTTTAAGCTTAGGAGTGGACATGCGCTACGGATTTGCCAGCAATACATTTTATGGCAAATCGGTTATTGATTACGAGCTCGATCCTGCAAAGCTGACCTCTTTACAGCTAGGCGCAGGCAGCTATGTGGAAGAAATAACAGGCGGTGAATCTATCTCCCCTTATTTTAACATGGTATACAGTTTGTTAGAGCAGAACCTTCAAAAACTCTATCAACGAAATTTTGCGGAAGCCGCCATTCAAACCGAGTTACTCAATGGTTTAGATATCGCTGTAAGTAGTTCATACGCAGTACGCTATCCACTGGAAAATAACACAACTTATAATTGGGCTGATGAGGAAGATTACCTGTTTACACCCAATGCCGCTTTGATAGCGGGTGAATACCAAAATTTTGATAGAAGTAACCTTTGGGAAAGCGGACTTTTATTACGCTACCAGCATAACAGAAGTTTAACCTAATTAAAGGACGCAAAATACCGCTCAGTCCTCCAAAGCTCCACTACTTTCGTTTAAAATTGATATTGGTGCTTTGGATGCCTCTTACGTCCGCTATGTTTTTAATATTCGTGACAATTTAAATTTAGGTAAAATAGGACAAAGCTCCGTAAGCCTAAGCTATGGAGATTATTTGCAAAGCGACAACCTTACCCCAATCGATTTTTTTCACTTTATGGGTAACCAAACCTTTGTACATCAAACAGAAAGGCAGTACGGACTTTCGTATCAAATGCTTGCTTATTACAATTACAGCACTGCAGGCTATTTTCTTGGTGGTAATTACGAACATGATTTCAATACGCTCCTCTTCAGCTGGGTGCCACTCTTGAAAAAACTCGGCTTGAAAACTTATGTAACCGCCAGGTACCTGCAAACTGATTTACCCGAGCCATTTAGTGAACTCGGCTTCGGCTTGAGCTCAAGCTTTATTCCACTCAAATTTTATTTCAATTTTGGTTTCGAGGGAAATAACTATATCGGCAACCAATTTACGCTACAGGTAAATCTTTAACACCCGTTAATTCTTAGGTTGGCATTATCCTAATTCTTATTTTTGCGGAAGTGCATACCTCCACAAAATTAATTAGTATTATGACCTTCCAGCAGCGATTAAAAGCTTTCACCGAGCTAGGAACAAAACTCAGAAATATAACAGAAAGCCAGTTGGATGAGTGGTATTTTAAAGCAACAGGTTTTAATAATTGGTTCACGCGTGAAAGCGTGAAGCAAGCAATTGAGGCCATCGGCAACATGCTTGAGCCGGAAAAACTAGTGGAATGGACGAGCAGATATCCTCAAAATTCCGCTTCTGATAAAGTTATTGGTGTAGTGATGGCCGGAAATATTCCATTGGTAGGCTTTCATGATTTTTTAAGCATTCTAATGGCCGGTCATAAGGTACAAGCAAAACTAAGCACTCAGGATCCGTACCTTTTAAAAGAAATAGCACAGCTACTTATTCAAATAGAACCCGCTTTTAACCATAGCATTGCACTTACACAAGATCAACTAAAGGGTTTTGATGCCGTAATTGCAACGGGTAGCGATAACTCTGCCAGATACTTCCAGCAGTATTTTGGTCAATATCCTCACATCATCAGAAAAAATAGAACGGCAGTAGCAGTGCTTACAGGCCATGAATCCGATGCGGAAATTCAGGCACTAGGCAATGATATATTTCAATATTACGGATTGGGTTGCAGAAATGTAAGCAAGCTATTTGTGCCGAAAGGTTATGATTTTGTAGCGTTTATTAAAAATTTAGAGAGTTTTGAGCACCTGCGCGACCACCACAAATGGGTAAATAACTACGACTACAACAAATCCATTTATTTAGTAAATGGTGAAGACCACCTCGATTCAGGCACTTTTTTAATGAAGGAAAGTGAGCAATGGGTATCGCCAATTTCGGTAATCTTTTACGAATTTTACACCTCAGAACAAACGCTCAATCAGCAATTAAATGAGCATAAGGAGCTCATGCAATGCGTGGTAGGTACAAGTAAACAATTCATTGCACCCGGCAAAGCACAGCAGCCTGAATTGTGGGACTATGCAGATGGGATAGATACCATGGAATTTCTCACCAAACAATTATGATTTGAAACAACTCTCAACACTTTACATATAGTAGGTAGAAAACACCCTCCTAGCTCATTATTATTGCTTTGCTGCTTATGCTTTTTATTTTTTCAGGTTACTCCTCAAAGTTCACGAAGGAGGACCGATTGAAGGTGATCATCCGCATTGTAACTGATTAACTGAAACTGATTTTTGGTGGCTTTTATGCGGTAAAGTCCTAAGTTCTGATGCTCAAAAATATCCATATTGCTCAGCGGATAATTAAAAAGCCAGGCCAGCATAATGCGCATGGCTCTTCCGTGCATACAAATTAGTACTTTGCCTTCATCTTCTTTACTCATTATATACTTCATTGCTAGCCGCTGCCTCGCGGCCACCTGCTCGGGAGATTCGCCCCCTTCTACCGGCATAGTGGTATCTCCCTGCTGCCACTTTTCCAAAACGCCATAATAGTATTTTTTAGTCTCGGTATCAAAAGGAACACCCTCTCTGGCACCCCAGCTAATTTCATTCAGTCCGGTTAGTTTCTCGAAAAGAATGCCATCGGCTATAAACTGGCTCACAGATTCAGCAGTTCTCTTCAAGTCTGAAATATAAATCTTGTCAAAAGCCTCATTTTTAAAGGCCTCATAAAAAGCGCTGGCCTGTGCACGCCCATTGATATTAAGCGAGGAATCTACACCGGAGCCCTGCACAATATTCTTCAGGTTGAAGTCGGTTTGGCCGTGCCTTACTATATACAAATCTTTAACCATGATACGTTTTTGAAGGTAAATGGCTGCGTCTTGGTAATATTCTTTAATTTTGGCAGCACTAATAAACTGCAATAATAAGCAAACAACCATGGATAGAAAATTTTTAAGCCAACCTACAATAGAAATGTTACACGAATTGGGTAAAAATACCATTGGGGAAGTGGTAGGAATGGAATTTACCGAAGTAGGCGAAAATTACCTGATTGCTAAAATGCCCGTGGACAAGCGTACGCATCAGCCCTATGGCTTGTTGCATGGCGGTGCTTCGGTGGTACTAGCCGAAACGCTTGGCAGTGTGGCAGCTATGCTTATGGTAGATGACAGCACGCACTATTGTGTAGGTTTGGAAGTAAATGCCAACCACATACGTGGCGTAAAAAGCGGATGGGTGTATGGCAAAACAACGCCCATTCATGTGGGGCGAACCACCCAGGTTTGGCTCATAAATATTACCAATGAACGCGAACAATTAGTATGCACAAGCCGTATTACTATGGCAGTGATTAAGCGATAAATTGCAAAAAACCCTTCGACATACCACCTCAGTGGCACTTGAAACCGCCACATGGATTAACAAACTGATACAGTATGTGCAGTCAGTTAATGGAGCTTGTGCTATTTGGCGACTACCCGCTGATGATACCATTCATATTTTGGCCGATTGTTCCGGAGGAAGTTTAGTGAACGATAAGGATTTAGATGAGCTATCAAGAGGCTTTGTTATAGCTCCTTTTGAGAAAGACAAACATGCCGTCATTCATTTGTCGCCCGATTTACAAGGTGCTATTAAAATGGATTTGCAGGATTCTGATGATAAAGCGCTACCAACTCAGGTGGAGTGGGAAGAAGAGAATAAAGCACTCAACGATTTTAAGAATTTCATTTTTATACAACAGTCAAATAGTGCTAAAACCAGCTTTTCTACCGATGATCAGGATATCCATACCACTACCGAAGATGACTACTGCAACTGGGTGAAGCAAGGTATAGAGCAAATAAAAGAAGAGGTTTTTTACAAAGTAGTACCTTCAAAAATTAAGGTGGTTGATACTGATAAAGAGATCGATTTAGGAGAGGCTTATTTGAATGCTGCCGCCAAATATACTACCGCATTTGTGAGCCTCACGGTAAGTCCGGAAGCGGGAATATGGCTTGGTGCTACTCCTGAACTATTAATTGAGGATGTGCAGGACGGCTATTTTAAGACGGTTGCGCTGGCGGGTACACAACTTAGAACAGCGAACGCAGTGGCTGCAACAGCATGGACGCAAAAAGAAATTGAGGAGCAGGCTTATGTATCGCGTTACATTATTAATTGCTTTAAAAAAATTAGACTGCGTGATTATGAAGAGATTGGCCCAAAGACTATTGAAGCAGGAAACCTACTACACCTGAAAACAGCCTACAAGGTTGATAAGCAAAAAGCCAATTTCCCTGAGCTTGCCTCCGTTATGTTAAAATTGCTGCACCCCACTTCCGCAGTATGTGGCATGCCTAAAGAAGCCGCTTTAGCATTTATAAATCAACATGAACCACACGATCGTGCCTATTTTAGTGGCTTTTTAGGGCCCGTGCATCAGCAGGGGAAAACCAACATTTTTGTAAACCTTCGTTGCTGTCAGTTTAAGCAGGGCAAAATCATTTTTTATGCCGGAGCGGGCATTACAGAAGACTCCGATCCAGAAAAAGAATGGCTGGAGACTGAAATGAAATGTCGGGTTCTGGCTGATGTGATCATTACCGATCAACTAAATGAGCATGCCCCCAGTTGATAGGAGCACTGAAATTTCCAATTGGCATTGAAATATCAAATGGCGCTGCACGCATATTCATTTTAGTGTCTGTTGTATGTCGTTTTAATCATTGTGATAGCCCAGTTCTTCATTCTTATCCCTTATAAGACTATATAGTTCAAAGTAGTTTCTACTATCAAATGCCCACTTGGTTATTAGGTTCATAATTTCCTCCATGTCTTGGATGTAAGCCATTCGACTGTCTGCACCTCGGATACCTTTTTCGTTTAGTTTCTTGCCACGGGTTAAGAATATTTTCTTTTCCTCTCGAATAACTTCTCTTGCAGATTTGTATTTCTCTCCTTCTGGAAGAAATTTCTTCAAGAGTTTTTCGATCCCTTTGTAATAAACATTATACTTCTCTTCTGGGTCATCAGGGATGTGTCCTAAAGCAAATTCCTTGAGCTCATTTTGCGATTTAACCGAGCCTAGTTCATCAAGAACTAATTGTTCTCCGGTTTTGGAATTGGCTTCAGAAAGTATTTCTTCAATCTCTCTTCGCCTTTTTTCTTTCTCTAACTTTTTCTGCTCCTCAAAGATCTTTTTTTGTTCTTCGTCTTTATTTTCTTCACTCATGTTAAACTAATTCCAAATTGGTTTTAATTTCTAATACAATCTCATCTACAGTTTCCATATCAAATGGAATTGCATTGATTTTTTGTACAGATTCATCTAATCCCGGGTCGTATTTACTGTAGCCAGGCCAGTAGGCTGGGTTTTTGTAACAATAAAAATTATAAATTAAACAAGGGTGGATGTTCCATTCTTTAGCGTATTTCTGGACTACAAAGTGATTTGAGATAGAAGGAATTATAAATTTATACTGTTCATCTGGCAGAAAGTATCTTCTTGCAAAGTCGTCTGCTTCTTCTTCATTATCAAGCCATAAGTCAGCTTCACCAGTTAAATGGAATGACCTTGTCCTAATATCTTCTAGGTGGTATAAAGCATGAAATAGTTCGTGTAATAGAGCAAACCAAATTGTTCCATATCTCTTATTCAAATCAGTAATTATGATGCACGGTTTGTTTTGAATTATGAAAGTGGCACCTCTAACTTGTGTCTTCGGAATATGTCTTTGAAATATTACAGAAACCCCTGCATGGTACAGTGCTTTACAAACAGTAAAGAACCCTTCCTTTTCATTTCTTGAATATGGTTTAATTCGAGAAATTAATTGTTTCAATCGATCTCGATCAAAATCGTTGGGGTTATTTATTGCCTCAAATTGAGCGTAGGCTGTTCTAATCCAAAAAGCTTTGAGTTTGTCACTTGATGATACCTTTGTCTTACTAAAAGCTACTCGGGTTAGAATTTCATTTTTATATTCATAAATATTCTTGAGCCCGAAAAATGAAATAATTCTTTCTTCTATTTCGGACAAGTTCTTTATGTCGTGTATGAAGCCAAGTTTTTTCAGCCCAGCTAAATCGAAGTTTTCAAAAATAAATTTTGCTTTTCTTGTTCGATTTAATTCTTTAGTTTTTTCAGCGGTATTCTGGTTAAGGTATAGTTGGATTGTTTTTTCAACATCTAAATTTAGAAACTCTCCAATCTTCAACAGTTTGATCGTGTCAACCTGTTTAGCTTCATTATCTAATATCGGTTCAACTGATTTTTTATCCATACCTAAAGCATCATAGGCTTGAGATTTGGTTATGTTCAGCTGAATGATTCTTTGTTCGAATAACTCTCTAAAAGACAGAGAGTCTTCCTTTTCGAAAATATCAGCTAATAATTTATCTATATCATTACTCATGAGGACAATTTTCCCTATTCGATCAATCCCTCTTGATGAGGGAATTACAAAGTTAGGAAAATTTTCCTATTTTAAAATTTTAGA
This sequence comes from uncultured Cytophagales bacterium, assembly GCA_963832285.1. Taxonomy (GTDB): domain Bacteria; phylum Bacteroidota; class Bacteroidia; order Cytophagales; family Cyclobacteriaceae; genus Marivirga. Next base: position 411,079 of record CAWHTP010000008.1, on the reverse strand, counting down.
AATTGATTCTTTTCGGGGTGAGCCAATGATGTAAAACTAACTGATAAAAACCATTTCAAAAACAATGCTCATTTTACAGGGTTTAACTAAGCATGCAATCGCTAATTGAATTTACTGAATCCGGCATTTATTGTCCAAAAGGAGATTTTTATATTGACCCCTGGAAAGGAGTAAAAAAAGCCTTAATTACCCACGCCCATGCCGATCATTCCCGTTTTGGCTCTCAGCAATACTTGGCGCATCATCAATCGGAGCACATTATGAAGCAGCGATTAGGAGAAGGTATTAATTTAGAAACTATTGCTTATAATGAACCACTCAAAATTGGGGATGTACACGTCAGCTTTCATCCTGCAGGGCATATTCCCGGCTCCGCTCAAATTAAACTGAATTATAAAGGCCAGAGCTGCGTGGTAAGTGGAGATTATAAACTTGAGGATGATGGGCTAAGCACACCTTTTGAACCTGTAAAGTGTCATGAGTTTGTAACCGAATCTACTTTTGGGTTACCCATTTATCAGTGGCAAAAACAGGAGGAAGTTTTCAACGAGATAAACCACTGGTGGAGGGAAAATAAGGCTGCCGGTAAAACTACTGTGCTATTTGCCTATGCCCTGGGCAAGGCACAGCGTTTATTGGCGCATTTGGATACTTCCATCGGAAAAATTTATACGCATGGCGCGGTAGAAAACGCTACAGACATGCTCAGAAAAACCGGGTTGAAGCTTCCTGAAACGATTCAGGTAACAAAGGAGATACCTAAAAAAGACTATGCCGGCAATATGGTAATTGCTACACCAGCATCAATAGGCAGTCCCTGGATGAGAAAATTTGCTCCCTACAGCACGGGGATAACCTCCGGCTGGATGATGCTGCGTGGTACTAGGAGGCGAAAAGCGGCCGACCGCGGCTTTGTACTATCCGACCATGCCGACTGGAACGGTCTGCTCACTGCCGTAAAAAATACCGAGGCCGAAAAGGTGTATGTAACCCACGGCTACTCTAACGTTTTCAGCAAATACCTCACCGAGTTAGGTTGGGATGCCGTGAGCATTGATTCAATGTTTGAGGGAGAAAATCTGGATAGTGTACTTTAAAGCTTTCAAAAAGCTTAGAAGCCATTAAAAGTCGAGAAACTTTTATACCTTTCGTTACTTATAATAAGTGTATTTATTTTAAGTGAGATAACAAAATATTTTCAATCCGGTTTTATAACTTATGAATTCCCAGCCTCAAGAAAAAATTCTTATAAAATATGGTGGCAATGCCATGACAGATAAGTCACTCCAAAAAGCCGTCATCAAAACCATCAGCGAACTTATCAAACAGCAGTATCAGGTAATACTTGTGCATGGTGGAGGCCCTTTTATAGAGCAATTTCTGAAATACGGAAATATCAAATCAGAGTTTGTGCAAGGATTACGGTGCACTTCCGATGAAGCTATTCCATTTGTTGAAGCCGCACTGCGAGGTTATGTAAATGGACAACTGGTAGAAATGGCCTTACAGGAAGGCCTCAATGCCATCGGGCTATCTGCCAAAGATGGTGCCGCGGTAACATGTAGACCTAAAACGGTGCAAATGGCAGAAGGGGAACGGTCGTTAGGGCGTGTAGGTGAAATAGCCCGAATTAGAACGGAGCTCTATGACAGCCTATTAGCACAAGATTATTTTCTTATACTTAATTCCATTGCTACCCATGCTAATGGAAATTCATACAATGTAAATGCTGATATTTTTGCGGGAACATTGGCAGCAGCCTTAAAAGTAGATCATTTTTTGGTGCTTTCTAACATCGATGGATTAATGGAAGACCCTAAAAAACCAGAAACGCTCATTCGAAAGATAAGCGAGGCGAAGTTGAAAGCATCCGACACCATTCAAATTTCTGAAGGCATGATGCCTAAAATGGAGGCGTGCTTTGCAGCTGCAAATGGTGGAGTAAAAAATGTGCGAATCATCAATGGAGCTGATCCTGAGCATATTAAAAAAGCTTTGACATCCGCAGAAATTGGAACCCAAATTGTGAAAGATTAATCTATACTTGCTATGAATGAAACCATCAAAGCATTGGACGCTCATCATCTACCCCTTTACGGCAGGCTGCAAATAGTGGCTGACCATGGCGAGGGTATGTATATGTACGATGATGAAGGAAATAAATACCTTGATATGCTGGCAGGCATTGCTGTGTGTAATACCGGGCATTGCCACCCTAAAGTGGTAAAAGCAATTCAGGAACAAGCCGCCACCCTATTACATGTATCGAACATATTTTACATAAAACCGCAAGCTCAGCTGATTAAAAAATTGACCAAGGCCGCAGGAATGGATAGAGCATTTTTCTGTAACAGCGGAGCTGAAGCTAATGAGGGTGCTATAAAATTTATCCGTAATTATGCCTTGAAGCATGATAAAAAAGGGCCTATTGTAAGTTTCACCGGTTCATTTCATGGCAGAACAATCGCCAATTTGGCCATGGGTAAGGAGCAATATCAACAGGGTTTTGCCCCCATGCCCGATGGCTTCCATAGGCTGGAATACAACAACCTGGAGATGTTAACCGATTACATAAAATACCATAAACCAATAGGTTTTGTATTGGAAATTATACAGGGCGAGGGCGGTATAAACGTAATTGAAGAAGACTTTATAAAAAAAGTAGCTGAAATATGTGAGACCCACGATATTTTGCTGGCAATAGATGAAATTCAAGCAGGTTTTGGCCGGACGGGCACCTACTTTGCTTATCAGCATTTCGGTATATCACCAGACATTGTGAGCTGCGCTAAAGGCATGGGCAGTGGAGTGCCTATTGGAGCGGTTATAACCAAGCAAAAAATAGCAGATACGTTGCAGCCGGGCATGCATGGAACAACATTTGGTGGTAATCCGCTGGTTACAGCGGCTGCCGTTGCTACCATGCAGGTTATTGAAGCAGAAAAGCTTTTGGCTAATGCCGAAGCTATGGGCACTTACTTTATGAAAAAATTGCATGAAACGGTAGGTAAACATTCGGCAGTGAAAGAAATAAGAGGTAAGGGACTGATGATTGGTGTTGAGCTCAATTTTGAAGGCAAAGAAGTGGTCATGGAAATGCTCAAACATTATGTGATTGGTAACTGTGCTTCCGGAAATGTGATGCGCTTTGTGCCACCACTTATTATTGAGCAATCGCACATTGACCATGCCGTTTCAGTATTTTCGGAATGTCTGGAAACCGTGTACGCAAAACAAGAGAAAGTCTCATGAGTAATATTAAAATAGGTATAGTAGGAGCATCAGGTTATACCGGGTCGGAATTGGTTCGTATATTAATTAATCATCCTAATGCCGAAATAAAATTCATTACTTCGGAAAGCTCAGCTGGAAAAGCCTTTTCATATCTACACGAATCCTTCAGAAGTTTGCTGAACCTACCATTAATTAAAGTAGAAGAAGCCTTATCGGTTGCAGTAGACGTAGTGTTTTTAGCCTTGCCACATGGTGTTTCTATGAATTTTGCCCCTAAGTTTCTGGCAACGGGAGCGGTGGTAATAGATTTATCGGGCGATTACCGACTTGACGACTTGCCCACTTATGAAAAGTGGTATCAAAAACATGAAAGTGCCGAATTAATTAAGGAAGCGGCATACGGACTCCCTGAATTATTTAAAGAAAAGATAAAAGGCAGCAAACTAATCGCTAATCCGGGCTGCTATCCTACCTCGGCTATATTGGCACTGGCACCTCTTATTGAGTCCGGCAATTATGAGCAAGGAACCATTATAGTTGATTCGAAGTCCGGCACAACCGGTGCGGGTATTAAGCCTAGCAAAATCACACATTACTCTTCATTATATGGTAATTTTTTCGGCTATAAGGTAGATGGACACAGGCACCAACCTGAGATACTCCACAGCCTGGCTAAATTGAACAGCAAGCCTTTTGGTGTACGCTTTTCTCCGCATTTATTACCTATCGACAGAGGTATTTTAACCACGGCCTATGTTACGCCAACCGAGAAAGTATCTAAGAAAAGCCTTGATCAGTTGTATAAAAACTTTTATAAAGATCAGCCCTTTATCAGACTGGTCGATAATCCGCCTCAGGTAAAAAATGTTAAAGGGTCGAACTTTGCCGACCTCTACCCTATTTACGATGAGGAAAATAATTTAATTATCGTATATGCGGCCATCGATAATTTAGTGAAAGGCGCTGCCGGGCAAGCCATTCAAAATATGAATATTTGCATGGGTCTGGCAGAAACAACAGGGCTTTTGCTTGCGCCACTTAATCCATAAAAAAAATATGATCGAAGATTTATTTAATATTAAAGGTTTTAGTTTCAACGGTTTCTCAGCACGAATTAAGGACGATGGTAAATTAGATTTGGCCATTATCTATGCCGATGAACCGGCTGATGCAGCTGCGGCATTTACTCAAAATCTGGTAATTGCGGAGCCTGTAAAGGTTTCCAAAAAGCAAATGGAAGACCATAAAATACAGTTGGTGGTCATTAATTCACGAAATGCAAATGCCTGTACCGGAGCTATTGGTGAGCAGGCCGTTCATGAAGAAATTAAAAGGGCAGCACTTACTTTTCAGGTGGCTGAAAAGGATGTATTTATTGCCAGCACCGGTGTAATTGGGAGGCCTTTTCCTACAGCGCAAATACTTAATAGTATTTCCTTTTCCGTTGGCCAGTTGAGGAACACGCCAGACAGTAGCGATGCTGCAGCACGTGCCATCATGACTACTGATACCCGACCTAAAGGCGCTTCTCTTTCGTTTGAGCTGGACGGAAAAACGATACGTTTCGGTGGCATTACCAAAGGTTCAGGAATGATCCATCCGAATATGGGTACTATGCTTGGCTTTGTACTAACCGATTTAAATATAGACGGTGCGGTATTACAAAAAGCGCTGAAGGTTGCTATAGATCGCTCTTTTAATATGATCTCGATAGATGGCGACACCAGCACCAACGATACGGTTTTAGTGCTGGCAAGCGGTGCAGCAGACAACAACCGCATTGATTCAACTGAACATAAGGATTATTCCTTAATTGTGACAAAACTCACTGATCTATGTATTCAACTGGCACAAGAAATTGTGAACGATGGCGAAGGCATTACCAAAATGATTACTTTTGAAGTGAAGGGTTTGCCAACTGAAGTGGAGTGCATACAGATTATACGTACTGTTTCTACTTCCTTACTTGTAAAAACAGCCCTTTTCGGTAAAGACCCTAACTGGGGCAGGCTCTTTGCTGCTGCCGGTAGAGCGGGAGTGCCTTTTGACCCTGATAAAGTAGACCTGAGCATGGGTAATGAAGGGGAGCTGAAACTTTTAAATAAAGGCCAGCCCGTAACGCTCGATAAAGCGCTGGCTAAAAATATTTTAGCAGAGCGAGATGTAAAAATTAGTTTTAACTTTAACCACGGAAACGCTCATGCCATTGGGTGGGGTTCCGATTTGTCATACGAATACGTTAAAATCAACGCTGAATATACTACTTAACAAATGAAGAAAATTGCCATAATTGCTCACGATGGAAAGAAGCCCGAAATGGTGGCTTTTCTGATGAAAAATAAGGAAATTCTTAAAGAGGTTGATCTGGTAGCGACAGGTACCACCGGAGGTTATGTTCAGAATACCGGGCTAAAAGTAGAAAAGTTACTCTCCGGTCCACTAGGTGGCGATGCACAAATTGCGGCCATGGCTGCTGAGAAAAAGCTGGCAATGGTACTTTTTTTCCGCGATCCTGCCGGCAAACACCCACATGAGCCGGATGTGCAAATGCTAATGCGCATTTGCGATGTGCACAACATACCGCTCGCTACCAACCCCGCTACAGGTCAATTACTGCTCGATTCTAATTGGAATGAGGAGATATGAGGTAGAAAGGGGGGTATGATCGCTGGCTGCTTATAAAGAAAATGTTATTTGGTATAGTACTTGACCACCATCTTTTTCTTGGTCTTATCACCAATAACTATGTTTAACCTCCACACCTTTATTTTTACTTGAAAGTTTTCCATGTAATAATATTGCTACATTAGTTTTTGATGTTGGTGATAACACCAACATCTTGACAGCGAAGGTTGCTCATAGCCATGGCGCGTGTCCCCACGCGCCATTAATATTATTACCTTCAGTGCGATTTTAGTAACATAACCCAAAGACTAATTAATTTATAAAGGTGTTGATGTTTGAATAATGGCAATCTTGATTACTCCTCTTTAACTAACTTTTCATAAAAAATGAAATGTAGGCGATTTTTACTTAATAGCTTAGTTATTTCTGACTACTAATTATATCTTGAGAGCTCAAATTTATCTCATAATTTATTAACAAATCGGCACTCATGTATAATCTAAGAAGAAATGATGAAAGAGCCCAAGCCGCTATTGTACTACTTTGGATTACTGTTGCTGGTTGCATAGCAAGTATTATTTCTAGCTACTTACAATACGACCTTCTACTTAGGCTTAAGAGTGGTATTGAATTATCTGACAGTCAGTTAGAAGGCAATGACACCAGAGAACAGATAATAGGTATTATCCAAATATTTATACTGGTGACTTGTGCCATAACATTTATTCAGTGGTTTAGAAGGGCATATTATAACCTTGAGCAAATTATTCCCAATAAGTTAACGCATAGTAATGGATGGGCAGCCGGTGCCTGGTTTGTTCCAATTCTGAATCTCTTTAGGCCAGTTCAAATGATGCGCGAATTGTATGAACAAACTGGATTCCTTTTAAAACGACAGAATATAGAGATAAAAACAAATTTTAATCATGCCATTATTTTATGGTGGTGGGCTTTCTGGATTTTCTCTGAAGTAGCAAATAGAATACTTTTAAAATTTGTCGATAATTCTAACACTATTGATGACTACATGAATTATTCGCTTATAAGCACAGGTGTTGAACTATTATCGGCTGTTGGTGCCATTTTAGCTGTTATTGTAGTGCGTAATTACGCCATTAATGAACCACTACTTCGCAATGTCACCAAACCATCTACTCCTATAAATACAAACAATGGTTAGTATTTCAACAAAAAGATGGTCCAAAAACATATAAATTGATAGTGAACAAGTTTATGGGTATACGAGCTTCAAGCTCGCGCCAGTTTAGAGACAATTTGACAAGAATAATCTTCCACGCTCAACCGCCAACTTTTTGGTATTGTCACTAACAATTTCAGTTAACCTCCACACCTTTATTCCTACTTAAAAGTTTTCCATGCAATAATATTGCTACTTTAATTTTTGAAGTTGCTGATAATACCAACATCTTAACAGCGAAGGTTGCTAATAGCCATGGCGCGTGTCCCCACGCGCCATTAATATTATTACTTTCAGTGCGATTTTAGTAACATAACCCAAAGACTAATTAATTTATAAAGGTATTTCGTGAGGACACGAAACACGGCTAGTTGGTTTGAATTGAAATTGCTGCTGACCCGGAAGTTTCTATTGGTTATTTGATTCATATAACTAACTTGGAATTTATTAAAAGTACAATATCCGTATTAGAATATATTGCAATGAAAGCTAGAAATGAAAAAAGACTTGTATCAAAGGACTGAGCGCATTGCTAAAAAACTATAAAATAAGAAGTGCTTATTATTTAATTTTGATCTTATGAAAATCACACTTGACGTACAAGACAGCAGATTTGATACTTTCCTAAGCTTCATTCAGACCTTGGATTATGTATCTATCAAAAAAGAAGATATAATTCCACAGTGGCAACAAGATGAAGTTAATAAGCGATTACAGCTAATAGATAAAGGCGAGATGAAAACCCGAAGATGGGACTTGGCTAAAGACGATATCTTCAAAAAGTAATATGTCTTATTCAATTACGATTGCCGAAGCTGCAGAAAACGATATCCGGGAAGCCTTCCTTTGGTATGAAAATCAAAAAGACAGCTTAGGCATCCGATTTGAAGAGCATATTTTAAAAGCCGTAGATAACATCCAAAGTAATCCTCTCAAAACTCAGGTTCGATACAAAAATACCCGCATTTTCTTTCTAAAAAAATTTCCATATGGTATTCATTTTAGGGTTGACAAAGCTAAAAAATTCATCCTCATTGTAGCTGCTTTCCATACCTCAAGAGACTCTAAAAATTGGAAGATAAGGAACTAGCTAATACGTAAAATATAGGCTTTTTCCTCCTCATTTTCAAAAATCATTTCTATCGGTGCATTTCCTGAAAGGTAGTCCGATTAACAAATATTATTTTTGCTCGGTGCCGACTTTCGTCTGACCTGCCCCCGTATGAAATGGAATCAAACAGTGTCACAATCGTGGCGTGCTTAACCACGCCTGCCCGTAGAACAAGCGGGTACTTTAGCTGATCCAGAAATAAATCAGCTTAGATGATTCCTCAGAGCGCCACAAAATTAGAAAATTACTGCAAATGCTACGCTTAGTTTTTCTAGCAATTTTAATGCATTTGGAAGCATAGTTTTCACTCTCATTTGCTCTAAAGGCTAATAAAAAAGAAAAACCATCACTTTAAATTTAGCAGCGGTTATCACCTTTTCAATTGAAAAAAATCTACAATTCCTTCTTCACATCCCACTTTTCAAGGTAATCGGCTACTCTGCGTACCAGCATACCGCCTAATGAGCCATCTACCACGCGGTGGTCGTACGAGTGTGACAAGAACATTTTATGCCTAATCGCTATCACATCGCCTTGCGGAGTTTCCAGTACAGCAGGCTTTTTTACAATGGCACCGAGTGCCAATATACCAACCTGAGGCTGCATAATAATGGGTGTACCCATTACATTGCCGAAAGAACCCACATTGGAAATGGTGAATGTACCACCTTCCAGCTCCTCAGCTTTCAGCTTGCCATCGCGCGCTCTTTTGGCCAAATCATTTACTTTGTTGGCCAAACCGGTAATGTTCAACTGGTCGGCATCTTTTATGACAGGAACAATTAAATTGCCGGAAGGCAAAGCCACGGCCATACCAATATTAATGTGTTTTTTCTTGATGATGCGGTCACCATCCACTTGCACATTAATCATGGGGTAATCTTTAATGGCTTTTACTACGGCCTCAATAAAAATGGGTGTAAATGTTAAATTTCCGCCTTCTTTTTCCTTAAAATCATTTTTATACTTGTTTCTCCATTGTACTACGCTGGTCATATCTGCCTCCACAAAAGAGGTGACATGAGGAGAAATCCGTTTAGAGTCGAGCATACGGCCGGCAATCATTTTACGCATGCGGTCCATTTCAATAATTTCATCATCGGCAGCAATACTTACCGGTACTCCTTTCGGGGTGGGTGCATCTGCCCGAGCGCTTGACGTAGTCTGCGTGTGAGACGCAGCAATACTTTGCGCTGTACTTGTTGATTCGCTTTTATTTTCAACAAAAGCCAATATATCTTTTTTCGTTACTCTGCCATCCTTGCCGCTGCCATCAATGGCTTCCAGCTGCTTCATTGAAATGCTTTCCTCTTTGGCAATATTACGTACCAATGGCGAGTAGAATCGTCCTGATTCCGAACGAGCACTAACCTCCTGCCCATTCGCATGACCATTGCTGGATGCTTGCGGTGTAGCAGCCTTTGGTGCTACTTTTTCAGCTTCAGCTTTTGGTGCTTCATCAGCCGGCTTGCTCTCTTCAGGTGCATCACCCTCAGTTTCTATAATGGCAATAGGTTTTCCAACGCCAATTATATCACCTTCTTTGGCTAGTATTTTCTTTAGCACGCCACCTTCAACTGCAGGCACTTCTGTATCCACTTTATCGGTAGCTACTTCTAAAACAGATTCATCTTGCTCAATGGTATCACCCTCCTTTTTTAGCCAGGTTAATACCGTTGCCTCCATAATACTTTCGCCCATTTTGGGCATCACCATTTCTACAGTTGCCATAATTTTTATTTATATGCTTCACTATAATAGTTATTTGAGCTACATGTTTAGCTCTACTAACTCACCTTTACCGATTAAAAACAATAAGGATGATTGCAAATATTGTTTATACAAAATTACAATTTCCAACGCTTTTCTCTATTTTTTTACGCTTAAAGTTTCTCTCAGCAAATTTAATACTGTATTAGCTGTTATATCAATATTACCCTCCCTATCGAAAGGGAAAGTATATAATTTAGTTTGGGTATTCTCACCATCTGCCAAAGCTATCCAAACGGTACCTACCGGTTTCTCTTTTGTACCTCCTGAAGGGCCTGCAATGCCACTTGTAGCCAAACCAATATCAGCTCTCATCAATTTACGAACGTTCTCCGCCATTTCCTGTACGGTTTGTTTACTTACAGCCCCATATTGCGCAATAGTTTGCGGCTTTACGCCCAGCACATTAATTTTTAGTTCGTTGTGATAGGGTATGATGCTCCCCTGAAAATAAGCCGAACTTCCGGCATTTTCTGTTATTAGTTTGGACAAATAGCCACCGGTGCAACTCTCGGCACAAGCAATTGTTAAGCCTCTCTCTTTCAGCAACGCTCCTATAGCCTCCGCGTGATTTATATCTTCTGTGGCAAAAATATACCGCTCAATTAATGGTTTTAATTGCGCTACTGCGGTGTCAATCAGGCGCTGCAATTTTTCTTTATCAGCACCAATAGCTGTTAAACGTAACTTTACTTGCTTTAGGCCGGGTAAGTAGGCAAGCTTTATCTCTTGCGGCAGATTATCTTCCCAAGCCTCGAGCTTTTCAGCCAATTCACTTTCAGGGATGCCGCTAGTCTTTACCATTTGATGAATGATAATTGGCATTTCAAACTGCTCCTTTAACCTGGGCAGCACAGTATCCTGCATCATGTACTTCATTTCTTTTGGTACTCCGGGCATGGAGACGAATACTTTTCCATTTTTATTGAACCACATGCCGGGTGCGGTGCCATACTTATTCTCTACCACCTCGCACTTTTTGGGTAATTCGGCCTGCCCTTTATTCAAATTGTTAAGCGTACGACCGCGCTTGGCAAAGCGGGCTTCCAAATTTCGCAGCACCTCTGTATTAGTGTACATATCTGAATCAAAATACTTTGCCAAACAAGGCTTGGTCAGGTCATCTTTGGTGGGGCCTAATCCACCCGTAATAAGGATTATATCTGCGTGAGCGTCCGCCTCTTTAAAGGCTTCTAAAATAGCTTCCTCCGTGTCAGAAATAGTAACCTTTCTCTTTACTTTTATGCCAATTTTATCTAATGCTGCACTTATCCAATGAGAGTTGGTATCTAGGGTTTGTCCGTATAAAATTTCATCTCCAATGGAGATGAGCTCGGCAAAAATATTATTCATTATTATCTGTTAATTAAAAATATGAAGGATGCCTTCTCCTCGTTTTTATAAACCACCAGGAAATAGATACCCTCCGGCAAGGCAGCAGTAGAAATAACTGCTACCCGCTGCTTTGGTTCATTGTTCTTTTGGGTGAATACTACTTTTCCCGTGGCATCTGTTATGGAATAATAGTCATAAGCAAAAATTCCTTTGCCTTCAAGATGAATAAACTGGTTAGCCGGATTGGGGAAAACTTTAAAATAATCCGCCAATTGCTGCTCTGCTTCCAAGTATGGCATCATCAAAAACCACTATTTTTTTCTGAACACGCGCTTCGCACCCCAGCAAGTCTTCCACGGTTAGTTCAATGGTGTAAATACCTGCTTCTGTATAATCAAGTGAGAACAGAGGTACCTGTTTTTGTAGTACCATTGCCCAAATCCCACTGCCAACTGATGGCTGACGAAACTGTTGCTGACAGGGTGATATTGTTGTCGAAAGCTAGATTTATGGTGTCTTTTGTCAATAAAAAATCAGCCTCTAAAGCAGAAACTTGAATAGGCACTTTAACCACGCGTGAAGGTATTACGTTGGTCACATTTACCGCATAAACACTCGTATTTACGTTGGCTCCAGCTAAAACGAGCTGACTCCCCTTGCCCAGAAACTGGGTTAATGCTTCATCGGCATAAAAGTACAAGTCGGTAGTATTATTTGCTTTTATGATAGCTTGCTGCGCTTTACACAGCGTAAAATTATCAAATATTGGATCGGGACTTTGTTCCTTATTAAAAGTTGCTGTATCTGTACAACCAAAATCATTTGTTACCAACAATTCCAAATCGCCCGGCTGAAAATCGTTTAAGTCAATATATATTGAATCGGATGAGCCGATTGCAGCTCCTTTTACGAACCATTGAATAGAGGAAAATTCCTTAGTTGTATTTATGGCCAGCGCTCGCAACGAAGTATTTGCGCTTTGCAGGTCATTAACCACTTGAAATGTGATTTCCGTTTGCATTAAAGTCAGTTCTACCGTTATTAATTCGGAAGGATAAGCTCCCGTTTCGTTTCTTACATAAAAGGTAGTATCGGACTGAATATTGTTAATGGCCCCGGTTGCTCCCTCTATAGATTAAGTTTGTAGCTGCGGGGTCGGCATAAAACGAGAGCTCGGAAATAGTAGCATCATTAATTAACACATCACTTCCTTTGCAAAGTAATTGCGCTGTATCTATTTTTGGTTGAGCACTCCTAAAAACAGTTTGTATTTGTTTCGTAACAGTATCTTGGCAACCGGCTGCATTAGTGACTATTAGCTTTACTTCAAAAAAACCTGCCTCATTAAACGGCACACTCGGATTTCGCTGTGTGGACTGATAGCCATTGCTGAACTCCCACAACCATTCCACCGCTTGCGTACTCGAATCGGTAAATTGAATTAGTGTAGTTTCTTCTGCACTCAGCAAATAAGGAAGCGCTTGAACAGGAAATTCTGCAACAGGCTTTACCAGCTGCACTACTAACCTTTTGCGCATATCAGTAAAACCTGCGCCATCTATCATTTCATAATAAAAGGTACTGTCTTTAATCACTTCCCCTACCGGGAAATTTCGACCGCTGTAGGCAATTGTATTTGATGTGGGCGTTAGATAGATATGCATAGAATCTAGCCCGGCAGTCCGGAAAGTAGGTGAATCACCTTTGCAGGCTAGCAATTGCGCCCCAAAAGGCCTATTATTATCAATGGTTGCCATTCTGGCTTTTGCTATAAGTAAGTTGTTTTGGAGATCAGTTAAGCTGTTCCCCGCCAGCATAATGTAGCGCACTAATTGGTGCTCAGCTGCTTCAAAATCTTTTAGTAAAACACCGGAAAATGAAGCCACTATATTGCCTCCCGCATTTTCTCCGGCCGCCATTCTGCTAAAACTTTCTTTGCTTGCTCGGTATATCAGCTCATTGGTAATCGTGTCATTTGTTAGGTCGCTTATATGTCCGTTAAGCGCTCCAATATTAATTGGGAAAAAAACCGAATCGATTTCTGTCACCAGAGCCATACCTCCATATAAGCTATTGGTGGCATCGTAGGCATAGGCCATTTTATTGGCTGCATCATATTTTACTGTATTGGTGGCTTCATCCACTAGCGACCATTGCGTGAACAGGTTGAAGTATAGGCTATCATAGTTTTGTCCGCTTCGGTTTTGCAGCTCATATTCCATCATAAGAAACTGCGCTGCCTCTTGGTCATCCCAACCTAATATCCTTTGCCTGATGCGTATGCCAAGGCTCGGATCAAGTGCTTCTTTTTCCTGAAAGCTGCTTCTCACATCAAAATCAGCCGTGATGTCATCAAAACTTTTTAGCCGCTCGATACTTTCAAAATCGGAAGCATAAATAAATTCAGCGGGATTTATAGCGATGTTTTTGCTTACACTATCACTGCCGGTGGTGAGCACAAGGCCGTTATGATTGATAAAAGGGTTGTTATTATACCTTATGCCATAAGCACTAAACGGAAATTGCTGATTCATGCCCTGCACCGCGGTTGAATTAAGGCCAAACCTCCAATTCCCTGTACTAAATAACGCTGATGAGGGGCTCATGAAAATCACAAATGATTGATAATCCTGATAAGCTGCACCTTCTAAAATTAAGCGGAAGTATACTTTCTCGTTTTCCGGTATATCCGCTGACAGTATTACTTTGAAAGGATTGCCCTTCATTATCTACCGCTTTATTGACAGCTAAATTACCCACCTCAAAAACGCTATCTACAAGCGTAACAAAAGGATTATTAGTACGCAGCGTAATTTTCAAATCAGTTACTTCATTCAAATAAGCTGTAAAATTGCTACTTATTGTAAGTGTATCTCCATAATAAGCTGACTGCTCTCTGCCATTGGAATAGCTAAAGTCCGTCATCCTTACCGAAGTATTATTACTATTACTCACTGCTTTAAGAATATTTAAACGGCCTGTTCCCATCAAGTATTTATAGGCTGAGTTGGCGCCTACATCATAAACATCATCGGTATTTATCCTCAGTTGCTCCATTATTTCAATTGCTGAATACGCTGGAAAACGCTCTCTTAACAAAGCTGCTGCACCTGCCACAATAGGTGCCGCCAGTGAAGAACCGCCTTCTGTGCCATAAGCGTCATCATTATAAGTGGTGTATATATTTACTCCGGGAGCTACCAGATCAATAAAATTGCTGAAAGTGGCGTTAGGATCACGTGCATCGGAAGCATTTACATAACCAACGGACAGCACATTATCATAAGAAGCAGGGTAAAAGTCTAGATTGGCATTGGTGTTTCCTGCTGCCGCAATCACTACCGCATCTTTTTCAAGCACTGCATAGTTTATCACATCCTGCGCAAACTGTGAGTAACCCGAGGTACCTCCCCACGAAAGGTTTATTACATGACTGCCTTGGTTGGCGGCATAGATTATGCCTTCATAACTGTTTCTGGAAAAATTATTTTGTGAATCGAATATTTTAATTGGTAGAAATTTAGCGCGGTATCCTACTCCGGCTATACCAACAGAATTATTTGTAGCAGCTGCAGCTAAACCTGTTACCAGCGTTCCGTGCTGGTCGTTATCCGCCTCCGGCAGCTTATCATCATCGGCAAAATCCCAACCCGTGTAGTTATCAATAAAGCCATCGGCATCATTATCAATTCCATCGTTCGGTATCTCGCCCTCATTGACATATAAGTTGGCTCTTAAATCTTCATGATCCAGGTCAACACCTGTGTCAATAATGGCAATAATAATGTCCTCATTTGCCTGGGATAAATTCCATGCATCGTATGCTTTTACCTGCCCTAAATGATATTGGGGACCTGTGGAACTTGCTGCCGGGTCGTTGGGGATTACTAATGGACTGACATTAGGATAGCGCTCCGCATAAATAATGTTTTTATAATGCTGTAGGTTATTTATAAAATCAAGCTCTTGGCCACTTCCTTGAAGAATGATCTTGTAAATTCCGTCCAAAACACTCTTATTGTTAGCACGACTAGCTTGCCCTTTAGTGGCTTTAGCAACAGTACTAATAGCTAATACTTCCGGCAGCCCTTGCAAAACTTCAGCAGTTAATATGTTTAATGCTTCCCCCTTTGTGTTTAGTTGCTGATCAATTTTTACAATTACGGTATTAGGTACATAATCAGGTGTTTGGGCTGCAATATGGAATGAAATAAAAATAAAAAATAAAGCGGATAGAATTCTAACCATAAATAATTTTTGTGAAAGATGCTTATTTAAACCTTTCCTAAGGTGATTATAAAAGTAACAGCTATCGGTTAAAGGCGCAATCTTCTTTTTATGCTTTAAAAGTTAAATGTATCTTTACCTGAAATCAGCCAAAGTAATTACGAACTTGTTACAGGTTAATTTCAATGTACACAAACGATTGTAAAATTATGAATTTTTAAAGGTTTTAGCGTGCATTTAATGTAGTTAACTAGAAGTTGATCATAATCATTTTTTTAAGTCTTAAAATTTCAATTGATGAGTTTATTCGAAAAACACCAAGAAACTATTGAAAGAGCCGTTGAGGCCATTCACGATCGATCATTTTATGCAGCCTATCCGGAGCATCCCTCACCTAAGATTTACGGGGAGGATGCTGACAAAGACGGGCGTACAAAATTTCAGCACGGTTTAAATAAGAAATTTGAAGATTTATTGCAAGAAAAACCTGAGGCATGGGTGGGCGAAGAGCAATCTCCTTACCTGAATAAGCTTTGGGTGTGCTTTATCCTGCTTTTAGCGCTAAAACACTTATTGAACGCAGTGAGCAAGCATGGAGCCAATGGCGCAATCTTAATGTGCAGGAGCGTGCAGCTATTTTAGTGGAAAGCTTGGAAGGTTTCAAAGCCAGATTTTTTGAAAATGCATACGCCACCATGCATACCACAGGGCAAGGTTACATGATGGCCTTTCAGGCTTCCGGTCCGCATGCTGCCGACCGTGCCTTGGAGGCACTTGCCATGGGCTACGAAGAGCAAAAGCGCTTTCCGGCTGAGCAGGAATGGATTAAGCCAATGGGCAAGTATGAACTCAAACTCAAAAAAAGTTGGCGTGCCGTACCAAAAGGAATCAGCCTAATAGTAGGTTGTAGCACGTTCCCTACCTGGAACTCCGTACCGGGATTGTACGCTTCTTTAGTTACAGGCAATCCGTGCATTGTAAAACCACATCCCGGAGCAATTTTACCCATGGCTATTGTAGTAGCTGAAATTCAGAAAGTATTGAAAGCAAACGGTGTAGACCCAAATGTTTGTCAGTTAGCTCCCGATACTTACAGCAAAATGATAACAAAAGATTTAGCTGAGCATAAAGCAATTAAATTAATTGACTATACAGGCGGTTCTAAATTCGGTAGTTATCTGGAAGGCTTAACAGGTAAAACCGTTTTTACTGAAAAAACAGGTGTAAATTCAATAATTCTCGATTCAGCCACGGATATTGATAAGGTGGCTCAAAATTTAGCCTTTTCTGTGTGTCTATATTCCGGGCAGATGTGTACATGTCCTCAAAATTTCTTCATCCCCGAAGGAGGCATAACAACGCCTGAAGGCAAAGTGAGCTTCGATGACTTTGCGCAGAAACTTGCCGATAACATCAATAGTTTGGTGGATAACCCAAAAGCCGGGCCGTTTGTATTGGGTGCTATTCAAAACCCCAACACCACTGCACATATTGAAGAGGCTAAAAAGATTGGTGGTAGAGTATGGCTAGCCAGCCGCAGCATTGAAAATCCGATGTTTAAAGAGGCCAGAACAGCTACTCCTATAATAGTTGAAATGGATGCAGCTGATAATGACAAATTCACGCAAGAGTTATTCGGCCCCATAGTGCTACTAATTAAAACCAAGCATACTGATGAGTCAGTTGCTTTGGCTGCAGAGCTGGCGGAAAATCATGGTGCCATCTCCTGCGGTGCCTATACTACCGATGAAAGCATGAAGCACAAAATAATGGACAGTATGGCATTGGCCGCTACTCCGGTGAGCTTTAACCTAACAGGTGGTATTTATGTAAACCAAAATGCAGGTTTTTCAGATTTCCACGTTACCGGTGGCAACCCAGCTGGAAATGCCTCGCTGACTAACCCTGAATATGTAATTAAAAGATTTACCTGGGTGGGTTTTAGGGAGCCAGCTTAGTAGCAGGCCTAAAGCAAACCAAATATCCAAAGCCAATGAACAGTATCATTGGCTTTTTTACTTTCAAATTTTCGTGCTACGAAGCTTTTATATCAACTTAGATTTATAGAGTCCATCATAACGATTACTCACTAACTGCGATAAAGCGATCATTATTTGCAACAGATTCCTTCATCGCTTCTCTGGTTACACCAGAAAATGTGATTAGGAATAACCGGTATTTTGCGCAGTGTACTTACATCAGACACCTCATTACAAAGAGATATGCATTTAATATATGAATTGGCATTATTACTTAAATTGAGGCTGCAGTAAAAGCGGTACAGCTATGAGCCTTTGACATCAGCAAAGATATAAGTATCTGATATTAAGTACCAAATAGCGTAAATTTGTGAAATTAATTTTTAGACTTTATATAACATAAGTATGACATTATCAATTTGTGTTATCAATATTGCTTGTCATTTCTAAATGAGATATTTTCTCCTCCAAATGCTTTCGTACTCCTAAAAAAGCTTCTAAGGCCAAAGCTGTTGTAAAGGCGTCTGACTTCCAATGTAGCACATGGCGTACAATAGTACCTCCGGAAAAAAATACGCCCCCTTTCCAATAATAACCATTCAGCGTTTTTATTTTATCTTTCATTACAAAATCCAGGGCTTTAAATGCGGCCTGTCTCACGGCACCATCTTTTAAAGCATCGAAATGAATCAATGTATTTAATGCATACAGTGTGGACTGCAGAGCATCCTCATCGTTAATGAAATCTCTCGAAAGCCAACTGCCATCCTCAATTTGCGTGTTTAACAAAAATGTAAGAATTGGTTCTCTTACGTTGTTCAATTCTTTCACACCAAGCATCCATGATTTACTTACGTAATAAGGTAGGTGGTATCTATTAGGGTAATAAGTGGCAGCAAAATCATAATCAGCACGACTGACACATTTTTCTATAAAAGTAAGCGCATCTTTATATCCATTTGTTTTCTCAACATTCAGCAAGGCCATTGTACTCAAAATATTAGTATTTACAATAGGATCTATATCGTTGGTACCATAAGGAATATATGGCTTATAAGCGCGCGGATACATTTTACTGAAAGGTAGGTAAAACAGTTGTGCATGTATTAAATCTTTAAAAAGATTCCAGTTACCGTGGTGCTCATGTTCATCTGCCAGCCATGTGAGGTAGGCTCCTGTATTATTTCCGTGCAACCGGTACACATTGTACCAGTGTTTGTTTCTTCTGTTATAATCTCTATACGTATCTACTAAATTTACAAAATTGTTGAGGCTATCGGGCGTATTATTTTCAAAAATTTTATGATGATAATACAACGCCATATATCCAGCGGCAGTATCGTCTGCATCATTTGGAACATTGGCGGACTTTCGAATGAAATTTAAGTACAACTTAAAATTATTCGGTCTGCGTACTGTAGGATGCTCCGGTTCAAAAATAATTCTGTGCTTATGAGTGGGTGGAAGTGCATTCCAGAAATTAAAACTACCATGAGCCTCATAAGCCATTATTCTATGCATCGATAATTGTAGCATTTGAGGAATTGCCTCGTACTCGGGATAAGCAAGGTAGGCCTGCGCCAACAAGTTATAGGTACTTGTCACAGCAAAACAATTGGAATCGTAAGCGCGCTGATAGCCACCCAGAATGGGAATCCAAAAATTCATTTCCATTACACTACCCCATTCACCCTTGAAATATCTTGGCGAATCACTTTGTTGTCGCTGAGCAGTTTTTAAATAATTAACAGCCATCCGGGCATGGTGCTTTACTTTTTGGTGCAAATCTTCCTGAGCAGCATTGAAATCTTCTTGCCCCAAAGCAGGCAGTTGATGAAAAACTGATAGTACAATTAAAAAAAAAGAAACTTTAATATATTGATACATCGCATCGATTTTTTTGCTTCATTCATTCTTATTGTACATTGCGCACTTGCACTAATGTGTGCAGCATATAATTCGTTTACAACAAATTAAGTCTATTTTTGTCTGATTGGTGCTTATATCTCATAAAATGAAAAATATATATTTAAAGTTATTAATACTTTTGACCATGCACTTTTCGCACGGCTTGTTTGCACAAAACACAGGAACCTTAAAAGGAAATGTTATTGATGCCAAAACAAAAGAACCATTGGTTGGAGCAACCGTGGTTATAGAGGGCACATCTATCGGATCCCCGACCGACCTCAATGGAAATTACGTCATAAGAGGAATTAATGTGGACTCATACAATCTGCAATGTTCCTTTATTGGTTATACGAGCGAGTTAAAATACAACATAGTAGTGCGCTCGGAGGGAAACATAGACATCAATTTTGAACTAAACGAAGATGTGGGGAAGTTAGGCGAAATTGTGATAGCTTCAAATCCTTTCAGAAAATCCGAGATAACCCCCTTATCCATTCAAAAGTTAAGTCAGGAAGAAATTGTATCCTACCCCGGTGGGAATAATGATATTGCGAAAGTAGTACAAACATTGCCGGGGGTTTCAGGCTCAGTTGGTGGCTTTAGAAACGATGTAATTATTAGAGGTGGCGCACCCAACGAAAATGTTTATTTTCTAGATGGTGTAGAAATCCCCAATATCAATCACTTTGCTACGCAAGGTAGTGCCGGTGGACCTGTTGGTTTACTTAACGTATCATTTTTTGAAGGCGTTACTTTATCTGCCAGTTCGTTTGGTGCGCAATATGGTAATGTGTTATCAGGGGTGCTTCAGTTTGACCAGAGAACCGGAGATGACCAAAATTTTGGCGGTAATTTCAGACTTGGTTCAAGCGAAGCCGCACTAACATTAGAGGGCCCATTATTTAAAGGCGCTAAAGACAATGCTAATACTACTTATATTGCCTCCGTAAGGCGATCATACCTACAACTACTTTTTGGTGTAATAGGATTGCCTTTCCTTCCGGATTATTGGGATTATCAGTACAAAGTGAATCATAAGATTAACAAATACAACGATATTTATATAACTGGTGTGGGTTCAATCGATGATTTAGCAGTTAACGAATTAGATGAGTTTGATGCCGCACAGCAAGCCGTTCAGGATCAAATTCCTGTAATAAGGCAACGCACAAACACTATTGGCGTGGGATGGAAAAGCAGGTTTAAAGATAATTCAGGTTTTATGCAGACGGTAATAAGTAACAACTTTTTGGCAAATGAATTTCAGCGCTTTGAAGATAATATCAATGAAACCGGCTTAATATTTAAAAATGATTCTGAAGAAATGGAAACCAGACTGAGGTATAATCTTACTAAATTCAATGGTAACTGGACTACCACTTATGGTTTGGAATTAGTAAATGGGAGCTATCAAAACGCAACTGAAGATTTTGTTAATGGTGTTACTTTTAATTCGGATTTTAACCTTTTTAGATATGGACTCTTTGCACAAACTTCAACTAATTTTTTTAATGAGCGGCTAGGTTTAACATTCGGTTTCAGAGCTGATGGTAATACTTTTACCGAAACTGGTAACGACATTACCAAAACATTTAGTCCCAGAACAGGTCTTACATATGCTTTAACCGAAAACAGAAAGCTATCTATCAACGCCTCTGCTGGTCGCTACTACAAAATTTTGCCTTACACCGTGTTGGGCTATCAGAATAATAATGGAACGTATGTGAATGAGGACACGGAATATGTCCAAAGTGATCACCTCGTACTTGGATTAGAGTATCTACTGACAAAATCTTCCCGGATAACAGTAGAAGGCTTTTATAAATATTATTCAGATTATCCGGTGTCCCTTATCGATAGTGTATCATTAGCAAATAAAGGAGGTGGTTTTGAGGTTTTAGGTAGTGAGCCGGTGGCGAGCAATGGCTTGGGAAGAACTTATGGTGTAGAATTCCTATTTCAACAAAAATTTACGGGTAATTTTTACAGCATTGCTGCAGTAACCTTATATAATAGCGAATTTTCTGCTGGCCCTGATGCACCTTTTGCTCCAGCTGTTTGGGACAATGAAGTATTAATTTCACTATTAGGAGGTTATAAATTTGGCAATAATTGGGAGGTAAGCAGCCGCTATCGTTTCTTGGGCAGCTCGCCATTTCCACCTGTAGACGAAGAAGCTACATTAGCAGCGTACCCAACCATTATAAGAGATTTTGATAGGCTGGGCGAAGCACGTTTAAGTAGTTTTAGCCAGCTAGACATTAGAATAGACAAAAAATGGAGTTTTAATAAATTCAGTTTAGACGTATTCATAGATATACAAAATGTACTGGCGCAGCAACAACCGGGTGAACCTCAATTTGGGTTGGATAGAAATGATATGGGTCAGGTAATGATACCCAGAAATCTAGTAAGGGTAGATACTAATGCGGATGGCACCGTATTGCCTTCTATAGGCGTTGTGATCAATTTCTAAATTAAATATAATTAAGTAGTTATTTTGGAAATATTCTTTTAGATTTATAGCTTGTAAACCGTTATTTGCAATGACTATCGAAAGGCTGACCGTTATAAGCTTATTTATTATTATCTCAGCGGAAACAAAAGCACAGGAAGTAAATAAAAAACCATTAGACTTTCATGTTGGCTTTGGTATTGCCTATGGTGAGGACGATTATTTAGGCAAAGGCTACACCAGTTATATTGGAATTGAAAAATCTTTGTATAAAAAACATTATGCGGTAATCCGATTTCGAAATATATCAGCAGCCAAAAATTTCTATTTTTCAGGAAATGACAGAGGCTATAGCGTGTACTCCTATAGTAATGCCTTCGACTTAGAATATAATTATCGAGCAACCTTACATCGCATTGAATTTATTCCTACTCTAGGCTTTTCACTACGACATTCTATAGAAAAGCTGCATGGTGCACGTAGTATTTCTACCGATCCAGATGGAATCCAATCTTTGGAATTTATGGATTTCAAGGAATTTACAGGTTTTACCATTGGTTATACGTTTGGCATGAATATTAACCTATTGTTGAATAAGCATACCGCCATAGGTGCTAGATATACCTTACAAGGCTTTACTAAATCTCATTATTACAATATGGTATCATTCCAAATAAGGAATAATTTTTGGAAGTTGGACAAAGTAAAATAACGATTCAAACAAATGAGCACTATAAAGGTCTTTTTAATCACTTGCATAACATTTATTACATGTTCTGCCGCTAGGGCACAGGATCAAAATTGGTTCAAACCCAATGACATGAGCGTAGGAGCAGGTTTTTATAATCATAGTAAATATACTAATGGAAGAGGTCTTGCCATTTACCTTGGGGCAACTAAAAAATTATACAGAAACCATTTTCTTGATCTAAATTATAGAATGGCGAAAAGTGGTGCTACCTATCATTTTCCCTATCAAGATCAAAGTTTTTCAACCAGCTCAATAACTAACTCAATCAACTGTGAATACAATTATAGGCTTACCGCTTGGAATATCCAATTTGTGCCATCAGTTGGATTATCAGGTAGGTATTCTAAAGAGAAAAACCTTCTGATGTATGGAACAAGGAGTTCTTCGGGAGGGGAAGTAATATTGGAAGAAGTTAAATTTACTGAATTTAAAGGTTTGAGTGTTGGCTATATTGTTGGGTTCAAAATTAATTACCTAATTAACGATTATTTAGCAGCTGGTATGCGATTTAATTTTCAAGCATACTCTAACGAAACCGTTTTTAATACGCTATCATTTCAATTAAGGTATAATTTACAGCAGTAGTCTAGTAGCATTAAATAGACCATTGTTGTGGCTAACTATTTAACTTAATGAAACTCTTATAAGGGAAAATAATAAGCAAAAATAAGCAAAAAGCAAATAACACTAAAAGCCTGCAAGCATACAATAAGTTATTTAAGAGTGATTAAACGCTTTTCAGTAAAAGCAAGATTATCCATTTAATTTTGCTATCTTTGCACATTAATTACAAATCTGGGGCTAGTCGAAAGGTTCGAAGGTATAGCTTTAGGTTTAACATTTTTAAACTTATACATGCTAACATTCGAAGAAACAGGCCTGAGGCCTGAAATTCTTAGCGCTATTTCAGAAATAGGCTTTGAAAACCCTACTCCTATACAGGAGAAAACAATTCCACATTTATTAAATACCAAGCAAGATTTAATTGCTTTGGCACAAACAGGTTCCGGTAAAACGGCAGCTTTTGGTTTGCCCGTTATTAATCAGATTAATACTGATTCCAAAAAAACGCAGGCATTGGTACTTTGCCCCACAAGAGAATTGGCCATTCAAATTGCCAACGATTTTGAATCGTATACTAAATACTACACCAAATTGGATGTGGTTCCGGTATATGGCGGTGCAAGTATTGAAACACAAATTAAGCAACTCAATAGAAGCGCACAAATTGTGGTAGGTACTCCCGGCCGTGTGGTTGATTTGATTAAGCGTAAAAAGCTAAAATTAGAAGATATTGAGTGGGTAGTGCTCGATGAAGCCGATGAAATGTTGAACATGGGTTTTAAAGATGATTTAGATTTTATTCTAGGTCATACCCCTGAAAGCAGGCAGACACTGCTATTCTCTGCTACCATGTCTAAAGAGGTGTTAAGAATCTCTAACAACTACATGAACTCACCTGAGGAAATTTCTTCGGGTAAGAAAAACCAAGGGGCGGATAAAGTAGAGCATTTCTACTATGTGGTAAATGGCAAAAACAAATATTTGGCTTTGAAGCGTATTGCTGATATGAATCCTAATATTTATGCTATTATTTTCTGCCGTACGCGTAGGGAAACGCAAGAAATTTCTGATGCTTTAGGTTCCGATGGTTACAATGCTGATTGCTTACATGGTGATTTATCACAAGCACAGCGTGATGCTGTAATGGGCAGATACCGCAAACGTACCCTACAAATGTTGGTTGCTACCGATGTTGCTGCCAGGGGTTTGGATGTAAATGACATTACGCATGTAATTAACTACAACATTCCTGATGAATTGGAAACTTATACGCACCGTAGTGGAAGAACCGGCAGGGCAGGAAGAGAAGGTATTTCTATTGCCATTATAGGTCCAAGAGACACTAATAAAATCAAACAGCTGGAGAAAGTACTGGGTAAAACATTCACCAAAAGTGAAATACCGTCAGGCGAAGAGGTTACCAAAAAACAATTAGAGGCCTTTATAGAAAATGTAAAGGAGACACCTGTTGATGAAAATCAAATGGGAAAATTGATGGGCGATATTGAGGAGCAGCTGGTTGATTTGGACAGAGAGACATTGATCAAGAAATTTGTTTCTCTTGAGTTCAACAAGTTTTTAGCATACTATAAAAATTCCGATGATATAAACGCCAACTCCAAAGGTGGGCGTGACGATGACAGCCGTGGAAGGGGTAGAAAAGATGGCGATTTTGCCAAGATTTTCCTGAACATAGGCGAAAAAGACAACTTAACATCAGGCACTTTACTGGGCTTTATGAACAATTTGCCTACTATGCCCAACAGTATCATATTTGGTAAAATTGATGTTCAAAGAAACTTCACTTTTATGGAAGTGGAATCCAAACATCAGGATACGGTTATTGGGGTTTTAAACGGCAGTAACTTCGATGGCAGAACAGTTTCGGCAGAGCCTAAAACCGGTGGCGGACCAAGAAGTGGCAGTAATAGCGGTGGAAAGAAGCGAAGAAGCGACAGCCCAAGTGGTGGCAGTCCGCGCAGAAGCAGTGGCTTTAAAGGCCGAAGTGGTGGAAGCGGTAGCGGAGATGACAAGAAAAGATCCGGCAGCCGACCACGCGTTAAAGCCAAATCTGGCGGACGAAGAAGATAAATAGCATAAGATATTAAAAAGGAGCCGGTTGGCTCCTTTTTTTTTGCGCTAAAAGTCTTGTGGTTTGTTAGCAAATGCGGATTTTAATAAGTCTGGTTTAAGCGTTCTACAAAGTGAGAATCGATTGCTTTCTTTTTCGGATTAGGTACTGATGCTTATTGAGGAACGAGGCAATCTCAAATAACTTTGTTTACTTTCAAGTTGCCACCAATTGACCGTAGCACTTTTAAAATAGTTTCAAATTGAGGTTTGGCTCCATGGGAGAGCGATTTATATAAACTAGGTCTGCTCAGTCCGGTCTCATTTGCAATTTTCGACATTCCCTGCGCTTTTGCTACATGGCCTAATGCAGTGATAATATCTGACGCCTCACCCTCTTCTAAAATATTATTTAAATATTCTACTATCATTTCATCGTCCTCTAAGTACTCGGCAATGTCAAATTTTGTTATGTCTTGAGTTTTCATATTTATTCTTTTTCACCTTGATACTTTTCCCACAAGAATTTGGCTTTGCTAATATCCGCTTGCTGGGTAGACTTCTCTCCTCCTGTAAGTAATAATACAATTGTATTATTAACTTTTTTCCAATATATTCGATAACCCTTTGCGAAATTAATGCGTAATTCACTCATTCCTTGTCCAACTGGCTGACAATCTCCAAAGTGACCATGTTCTTCTATTCTTTGAATTCTGAAAAGCACTTTAGCTTTCGCTCGTTTATCTTTTAAGTTTTTGAGCCACTTATCGAATTCAGTAGTCTTTTCTATAGAAAACATACGTAAATGTATTCACTTGGATACAAATTTGCAATCAAAATTGTTTTAACTTCATTAAAATTAACCCGCTATTTCTCAATCTTTTCAAATGAGGCCACAATACCTTTTATTAACGAAGAACTAAAACCATTATGTTTCATTTCATTTAAGCCTGTAATGGTACAACCTCTTGGCGTAGTTACTTTGTCTATTTCATATTCCGGATGCTCACCGTTTTGCAGCAGTAATTCCGAGGCACCTTTAACCGTTTGGTTAACAATAGCTCCGGCTGTTTTGGCATCAAATCCTATTTGAATGCCGCCTTGCACCATAGCCCTCATAAAACGCATAACGTAGGCAATGCCGCAAGCACCCAAAACAGTGGCTGCTTCCATTAAGCTTTCATCAATTACAATAGCACTGCCCATTGCATTAAAAATAGATTTTACCGTAGCTAAATCCTCGCTCGTGATAGTTTCGCCTGATACATAACTGATGCAAGTAACCGATTCGTTCACCGCAGCAGCCGTGTTAGGCATGGCTCTAAATATTGGAATAGACAAGCCAACAGCTGCTTGGAGCTGAGCCAAACTTATGCCGGTGGCAAGCGATATGACCACCTGACCAGGTTTGAAACTACCCTTTAACTCTTCCAGTACTGATAACGTATTATAAGGCTTTAACGCAATAATGATTATATCGGAGCTATCAATCGCTACTATATTATCAGATGTAATTTTAAATGAGCTACTAGATGCTGGAGTAGAAGTATTTCTTTTAGTAGCTATAAGATTCTCGGCCTTTACCATTCCGTTTTCTAATAGTCCGTTAGCTATTGACAGTCCTAAATTACCCAGGCCTATTATGGCCAATTTTCTTCTCCATTATTTTTTATTTATCGTAGCTGTAATGTTTGACTTATTATTACGTTTTTAACTTTTTTGTCACGCATGTTTCATCAGTCGGCATTCAGCTTTTCTCGTCCTCTCAAAATATCAAAAAATAGTCTAAAATCCGAAGCCAAGCTCCAGAGCGGATATTGAAAAGTAGCGGGTTTATTCCTCTCAAAAAAAAAGTGGCCTACCCAGGCAAAACCGTATCCGGTTATTGGAATAAGCCATAAACCCCACCAAGTTTGGGTAATAAAAACCCAAGCTAGTACCACAAAAATAAGAGCTGTACCCGTAAAGTGTAATTTTCTGCAAGTAGCATCTCTATGCTCGGATAGGTAATAAGGATAAAACGCTGCGAAACTTTGGTATTTTCTTTCTGCCATTTCAGTATTGATTCTGGAAATTTAAAAAAAACCATCTAATTATAAAATGCTAATACAATGTCGTTTAGTTGAGCTTGTTTTCGTGACCTCATCTCCCCAAGGGCGTGCAGGCACTTAAATCCTTCTTTCTAAGAGAAGTAGGTAAGATCTTATCTAAAAGACATTGAATGCTAATACGTCATTTCTTTAACAAATCCCTTATTTCCGTTAACAGTTCAATATCTTTAGGTGTGCTCACTGTTTTGTCCTCCACATTTTCTGCCTTCCTTTTTAAACCGTTAAAAAGGCGGATGATTATAAAAATGGTTATAGAAATAATTAAGAAATCAATTGCTACCTGTATAAAGTTGCCATAACGAACTGCCACCATTTGCTGAATTACTTCACCACTTGAATCGGTTACCTGCGGCTTAATTACAAAAGCAAGATTTTCAAAATTTACCGGTCCGGTAAATAGACTTATCACAGGAGTAATAACATCGGCCACTAAAGAAGATATTACCTTGCCAAAAGCAGTACCGATTATGATACCAATGGCCATATCAAACATATTACCTTTTATGGCAAATTCCTTAAATTCTTTAAACACCTTATTCATTACTTTTTATAATTCTTTTAATCGCTGACAATCTGAAGTAAGAGCATATTTTGAGAAGCTGATATGATTTAAGTACAGCTTCCTTAGCATGTAAAACTTAAAGAATGTACTTTCTGAGAGAAAAGACTGTTGGCAAGTTGCTATACTTATTACCTGTTTTAAAACTACTTTACAAAGGTAATAGGAATTTCTACCAGAGTCTCGCCCCAAATTAGTTGCATTTTTACCTCTCCTTTCGATTGATCGAACATAATTGTAAATGGCTCATAATTCTCTTTCCCTTCCATGGCTTCTACCTCAAACCTCACATAATCTTTCTCCTCATCATATTTATAGGCACCCCATTGTCCTAAATCTTTATTAAGTATTATGGTCCATTTGTCCGCTCTGGGGATAGAGAATATGGTATATGTTCCTGCCTCCACACTTTTTCCGGCCATAATCACATCTTGGGTCAAAGTTATTTCAGTTGCTTCATTGGCGCCTGTTCTCCAAATACTATCTGCGGGAGCTAATTCTGAGCCTACTTTGAATGCCTCTCTACCTCTCAAGTGGGGTCTGCTATAAGTAACTTTTACATAGGCTTCGTCATACTTATAAGTAACCATACCCAACGGGCTAGGCTTTTGCTTTAATGCCTCCTGTGCACTGGCTACCGAGCAGCCTATAATAAGTACTGTAAATAAAAGACCTGTTTTTAATGTACGCTTCATAATTGATTAAAATTTAAAATAAATATCATAAGCAATTTACAATATTCCAACGCTTGCCACTATTATACTTTATATTTGTTTTATGGAAAAACCAAAATTTGACGACATCTACATGGAGCTGGCCGTTAACCTGGCCAAAAGATCGCACTGTATTAAAAGGCACGTGGGAGCGGTATTGACCAAAGATACAAGAATAATTTCCATCGGTTACAATGGCCCACCTCCGGGTACGCATAATTGCGATGAGGAATTTCCTGAAACCGGCTGTGGCCGTGATGCCAAGGGCAGTTGCATGCTGGCTATACATGCAGAACAGAACGCTATAATGTATGCAGTAAAAAACAAGGCCTCAGTGGAAGATTCCACTTTGTACGTAACCCTCTCACCCTGCCTCTCGTGCGCTAGAATAATTTTTAGCATGGGTATAAAAAAAGTTATTTACCTGAACTCTTATGCTGAATATAAAGGTTTAAACAATGATGAAGGTATTGACTTTCTTGAGAAATTTGGCGTACTAGCTGAAAGGTATGAAGGTAATTTAGAGAATGTAACACATATGATTTAATGATGAAAAAGCTAATCCATATATTACTCGTGACAACCTTGTTTACAATGGCTTTCACAGCGTGCAAGCAAGATAAAAACAATGAAGACCCGGCTCAATCCGCCCTTATTGGTAAGTGGAAAGTATTGCAGTTTGATGTTGACTTAAGTATAGCAGGTATTTCATTGGCCGATTATTTAGTGGACTCTCTGGGTTTCTCTGCGCAGGAAGTAACTATTGCCGAAGCTGTGATTCGATCAGAGACAAATGATGTCTTTGAAGAACAGACAATTACATTTAATAGTAATAATACTTACGAAGTAACGCTAGATGGTGAACCGGAATCAGGCAGTTGGTTATTGAACGATGACCAAACTATACTGACTATTATAACAAATAATGACAGACAAATAGCACTAGCCGTCAGCTCTTTGAGCAGCGAAGTGCTAGAAATTGGTTTGAACGAACAGATTGAAACCGAAGAGTCTTTAGATAATAATCAATTTGGCATCACTTTAACCGAAGCGCTACAAATTGATGGTGATTTTACGCTTATTAAAGAAAGCGATTAGAGGAGTGAGGAGGTAAGCCAGTAACATATTGAAACCAAGCATTGAGACTTGACTAACTAAATAAAATTAACTTCAGGATTCAACAAAATATCATACTTATCTTTTACTGAATCCTGAATTTTTTTTGCCAGCTGGGCTACTGCAATACCATTGCCGGTACCTTTGTTTACCAAAACAAGTGCTTGCTTTTTATGCACTCCTACGCCATTTTCTTCATGGCCCTTCCACCCTGCTTGCTCTATTAACCACCCGGCAGCCACCTTTATCTCATCAGCTGAAATGACATAACCAGGCATTGCAGGATAGCGCTCTTTTAGCTTCTCAAATTGTTGAGTAGTAATGATGGGGTTCTTAAAAAAGCTTCCTGAGTTGCCAATTTCAGCAGGGTCGGGCAATTTGGATTGGCGAATAGCTACAACCGCTTCACTCACTGTTTTTATATTGGGTAAGTCAACTTGCCGTTCTTGTAAAGTAGTTTTTATAATACCGTAATCCAGACTCAGTTGGTGAAACGGTGCTTTAGTCAACATAAATTGCACAGATAGTATTAAGTATTGATCTTTGTATTTATTTTTGAAAACACTTTCTCGATACCCAAACTGGCAATCATTGGCATTAAAAGTTTCAATCGCTTTTGTCTGCAGATTAAACGCCTCTAACGAATGAAATACATCCTTAATTTCAACCCCGTAGGCACCAATATTTTGCATAGGAGCTGCACCAACCGTTCCCGGAATGAGCGATAGATTTTCTATACCGCCCAATTTATTTGATAGGCAATACAACACAAATTCATGCCAATTTTCACCACCTCCGGCTTTAACTATAACTTGTTTTGCATCCTCGCTTTCCTGTGAAATTCCTTTAATACGGTTTATTACCACCAAACCATCAAAATTGTGCTGCAATAATATATTACTGCCGCCACCTATTATCAGCCGCTTGTTATCAGTCCAGTAATGGGTGTTAAGAAGTGCCTTTAGCTGATTTGTTTGAGTAATTTCTATGGCATATCTGGCTTTTACATCAAAACCAAAGGTGTTGTAGGTTTTCAAGGAAGT
The DNA here is from genome assembly GCA_963832285.1 of uncultured Cytophagales bacterium. GTDB lineage: Bacteria > Bacteroidota > Bacteroidia > Cytophagales > Cyclobacteriaceae > Marivirga. The sequence continues at coordinate 380,307 of CAWHTP010000008.1, read as the reverse complement.
GTTTTCGGAAATAGGTAAATGCATATATATTACTCATCCAATGATTGGAAGGAGCCGTCAATTTTCTCTTCAATTCCCCTTAACTGATTTTTACAAATTTTTAGGAGTTCTACCGAGCGTTGCACCATCTCCGAGAGTTCATCAATGGATACATCATCACTTTCAACTTTTACGAGTAATGCTTCCAATTCATGCAGGGCCTCCTCGTAGCCTACTTCTTTTTTCTTATCCATCAATCCAATTTTATATCCCAGTCCTTATTTAAAATACTGATAGTATGGTGCGCGGTGAGATCAAACTGGCAAGGCACAACAGATACATAATTATTGGCTATAGCCCATTCATCGTTGTCCTCCCCTTTATCGAAATTCACAAAATTTCCGGCCATCCAAAAATATCGTCTACCGTTGGGGTCCAAACGTTGGTCAAACTCCTCCTGCCATTTGGCATGTGCCTGTCGGCAAACTTTTACTCCTACAAGCTTTTCATTTCGCTTAGGCGGAAAGTTTACATTCAATGCTGTGAATTTGGGTAAACCCGTTTTCAATACTTGTTCCGCTATTTTTTTAACATAGGGCAAAGCATGCTCAAAATTAGCATCATGGCCGTAATCACATAATGAAAAACCGATAGAAGGCACTCCTTCTACTGCGCCTTCAATAGCTGCAGACATAGTACCTGAATATAAAACGCTTATTGAAGTGTTGCTGCCATGGTTAATTCCGCTTACAATTAAATCTGCGGTTCTATCTTTTAGCACATGGTTTTTCGCCAGTTTTACACAATCGGCCGGAGTACCTGAACATTCATAGGCCTGCACCTTGTCACCAAAAATATCAGTTTTCTCGAGCCGCAGTGTATTACCAATGGTTATAGCATGCCCCATTCCGGATTGTGGGCTGTCAGGTGCTACAACCACTACCTCACCTATCTTTTGCATCACTTCAACCAGATGCCTGATGCCTTTACTGGTGATGCCGTCATCGTTAGAAACTAAAATCAATGGTTTTTTTGCCATATTACTTTAAAGATAATTGATTATAAAAACTGGTTATTTTGATAAGGTCAAGCTGCCTATCGGACCGCAGCTTATTTTTCCGTATGTATTTTTCTACCTCTCCCCTATACCTTCCGAAAAATTCAAGCAAGTCTTTCTTTTTTTCCGTGTAAAGTACAATTTCTCCTTCTGAGGTTAAGAAATAATAATCGTAGGTAAGCACTGTTCTTCTGTTAAAGCCTCGATTATTAAAACCACGATTACCACCCATACTATAAGGATTATTAAAATTATTGTTATTGTCTATCACTACAAACTCTCGCGACATTAAAGTAATTGGCCCTTCCTCCAAAATTTCAAAAAAAATAGGTACAGCTACCGAACCATTTACATTGTAAGGCAGCGCATAAAAATACCTGAATCGTTTAAAATACTGCCCATGGAAACTAACAGATATTAATTGCTGAGAACTGAGGGCTTTCACTTGTCCTTCAATGCCGAGCTGTATCAAGTTGGTTTTAAAATCATATTGAACTTGCCCCCTTATGGAATCTCCATTATTTAAAACTACCACGCCCGGATGCCACATTTGATTGGGCAACTCCTGTGCTAAGGCATTCATGCTAAAAGCAACAAATAATATGATGATAAAGCGGCTGTTCAAGTTATTCGGTTTTAAGTATGGTATGTCCCATTTTATCTCTTTTGGTGCGTAAGTAGTTTTCATTATGCTTGTTGGATGGAATTTCTAGTGCTACATTCTCTACAATTTCCAAGCCATAACCTAAAAGACCTGCCCTTTTAGTTGGATTATTGGAAATAAGTCTGATTTTACTAACACCCAACTTTCTTAATATTTGCGCACCTACGCCATAATCTCTTTGATCCATTTTAAACCCAAGGTGTAAGTTTGCCTGCACCGTATCCATACCTTCCTCTTGCAGCTTGTAGGCTTTTAACTTATTCATAAGGCCTATACCTCTGCCCTCCTGATTCATATAAACAATTACACCTTGGCCTTCTTTCTCAATCATTTGCATGGCTTCATGCAGTTGCGGGCCACAATCGCAACGGCACGACCCAAAAATATCACCGGTTACGCAGGAGGAATGCACCCTCACTAGCACAGGTTCATCTGCTTCCCATTCGCCCTTAATAAGTGCCAGATGATTTTCCTTGGTAGTTGTTTGCTCATAAGCCTTAAGCTTAAAATCGCCAAAGTCAGTAGGCATTTCTACCATCACTTTTTCCTCCACTAACGACTCGTGCAACAGCCTATATTCTATTAAGTCTTTAATAGTAACCAGCTTCAGTTCAAACTGATCGGCCACTTTTCTTAAATCGGGAAGCCGTGCCATGGAACCATCCTCATTCATTATTTCAACCAATACACCACCGGGTTTCAAACCAGCCAATCGGGCAAAATCTACCGTAGCCTCTGTGTGTCCTGTTCTTCTGAGCACCCCGCCATTTTTGGCTTTTAGAGGGAAAATATGACCCGGCTTGCCCAGAATTTCCGGATCTGTATTCGGATCAATCAGTGCTTGAATAGTTTTTGAACGGTCGCTAGCCGAGATGCCAGTGGTAGTACCATGTCCTATTAAATCTACCGAAACGGTAAATGGCGTTTCAAACTGCGCGGTGTTTTTACCTACCATCAGCTCTAGACCAAGTTCCTCGCATCTATCCTCGGGCAATGAAGCACAAATAAGACCCCTACCGTACTTCGACATGAAATTAATTATCTCCGGTGTTATCTTCTCTGCTGCACAGATGAAATCACCTTCATTCTCTCTATCTTCATCATCCACAACGATGATGATTTCACCATTCCTTATCGCTTCAATGGCCTCTTCAATGGTGTCAACCGCTATATTTTTGTTACTCATAAAAATTGCTTGTAATCAGGAATGCAAAGGTAATTATATTTTATTACCCATCTTCACAAATCAAAACGAATGCCTTATGCAAGTGTTTAGTTTTTACTTATCTCAGCATCTTTTCATGAGCAAGCTACTTCACCACTACCATCCCCAACAAATCACCAATTTCTCTTTTAGCATCATTCAGCTGAATTTGGTATTTAAGAATTCTCTGTTCCTCCATTAAAGAGTCATTTTCTTTCAGCTTCTGGGTATTGACATCTAGCAAATGTAAAATGGAGCGGTGCTTTAAGCGCAGCACGTGGGTAAAAGCAGAGTCGTTGAGGATGTGCCGCTCATGCACGGTATAAATTTGAAATTTCTTCTCCCAATTCTCGCTGAGCTCGTACCTATCGGTAAATAAGGAGAAAATAGCCTTCCTCACTTCTTCATTTCCATTTTTAATAAAATATGCTTCATTTAAAATTTCACCATCGTTTAAGTGCGCTTTAAACGCTGCAAAAATTTCTTTATAAACAGGATGTATAAATTCAGTATTTTTAAATTCAGTAATTAGGTACTGAATAAGCGTGGTTTCTTCTGCCAGTGGCAACTCACCATAGCTCAATAAAAGCCTAATACTTTCCTTTTCCTGAATGGCAGCTACTTCAAAAGGTGAATATTTTTTTTGTATCTGCTCGTTAGCTTGGCTAAAACTGTGGCTCAGGTTATTGGCTTGCCTTTTGGTAATTTCTCCTTTTACCTGCCGCTCTCTAAGTATAATTTTATTTTGCTCAGCTACTAAAAGTGCTTCATCAATTTCAAGTATATCACTTGTTTCTTTTATATATATGGCTCTTTTTACCGGATCAGGAATTTTGGAAATAGAGCGTACAATTTCTTGTATCGTTTCAGCCTTGCGGATCGGGTCTTTTTTGGTGTCTTCCAGCAGTAGGTCGGACTTGAAACGGATAAAATCTTTGGCATTATCTTCCAGATATTTCTTAAAGCCCTCCTCTCCTAATTTTTGCGAAAAGCTGTCCGGATCTTCCCCATCGGGAAATAAAACCACTTTAACATTTAGGCCACCTTCCAAAATAAGATCGATACCCCGCAAGGAGGCCTTTATACCTGCCGTATCGCCATCAAATAGCACCGTTATGTTTTTTGTATAGCGGCTAATAAGTTGTATTTGGTTGGTGGTAAGCGAGGTGCCCGATGAGGCCACCACATTTTCAACACCATTCTGATGTAGGGAAATAACATCGGTATAACCTTCAACCAAAAGGCAGTTATCTTCGTTTCTTACCGCTTGCTTAGCTTGAAACATGCCGTAAAGCACATCACTTTTATGGTAAACCGGAGTTTCAGGAGAGTTAATATACTTCGGTTGCTTCTTATCCTTTATCAAAATCCGAGCGCCAAAAGCAATAGGCTTACCGCTGATAGCATGGACAGGAAATATGACCCGATTTCTGAACCTATCGTATATTTTTGAGGTATCTTCTTTTTTAATAATTAAACCGGCTTTTTCCAGTAGCTCCTCCGAATGGCCTGCTGCTTTGGCTTCATTCAGCAAGCCATCCCAACTGTTGAGCGCATAACCCAAGTCGAACTTCTCTACAGTTTGATTGGAGAAACCCCTTTCTTTAAAATAACTTAAACCAATTGACCTACCCTCCTCATGCTCATGCAGCTGCTTTTTATAATAAGCTGCCGCAAAATTTAACACTATGTATAGGCTCTCTTTCTCATTATAAGCTTCCTGCTGCGCGGGCAGCCTTTCATCTTCGGCAATTTCTATCCCATATTTTTCTGCCAGTTGTTTAATGGCCTCAGGAAAGCTCAAGCCATCCAAATCCATAATAAACTGAATGGAATCCCCTGCCTTACCACACCCAAAGCACTTATAAATACCTTTATTTGGTGCTACAGAAAACGAAGGAGATTTTTCATTATGGAAAGGACAACATGCCCATAAATTCTGACCCTTCCTCTTCAAAGAAATATAATCGCTTACCACATCCTCTATATCAGCACGCTCTTGTACCTCTTGTATGGTGCTTTGGCTTAAGTTCACAGTTTATCTTTAAAGAATGATTTAAAACAACTATTTGAGGCTGAGTTTTGTTAGCTTATCTGAATAAACCTAACTTGCACTCAACAAATCAAAATTAAGATTTTTTACGCGTAAACTATATGGCTATTACAAAAGAAAGCATTATTAAAGCATTGTCTACAGTTCAGGACCCCGATCTTAAAAAGGATTTGGTAACATTGAATATGATAAAGGATATTAGTGTAGATGGAAACGCCATACATTTTACTGTTGTACTTACTACCCCGGCTTGCCCATTAAAAGAACTTATTAAAAATGATTGCATTAACGCCATACATAAATTTGTGAGTGAAGATGTTCAGGTTTTCCCTAAGATGACTTCTGACGTCACCTCTACCAGAAGCACTGCACCTTTATTGCCCCACGTTAAAAATATAATTGCAATCGGATCAGGCAAGGGTGGCGTAGGGAAATCTACCGTAACAGCTAATTTGGCTGTGGCACTGGCGCTATCAGGTGCTAAAGTAGGGCTAATTGATGCTGATATTTTTGGCCCTTCCATACCCACCATGTTTAATTGTGAACACGAGCAGCCAGAAGTAAAAGAGATTAATGGAAAAAACACCATCATCCCTATTGAGCAGTACGGCATTAAGCTTATTTCTATAGGTTTTTTAACACCACCGGATAATGCGGTAGTATGGCGCGGTCCAATGGCCAGTTCCGCACTAAAGCAATTTATAAGCGATACTGAATGGGGTGAATTGGACTACCTTTTAATAGATTTACCACCCGGCACGAGCGACATCCATTTGACTTTAGTTCAAACTATTCCTGTAACAGGCAGCGTAATTGTTACTACTCCGCAAAAGGTGGCTTTGGCCGATGCCAAGAAAGCAATAGGTATGTTTAGGCAACCGCAAATTAACGTTCCTATTTTAGGCATAGTAGAAAACATGGCGTACTTTACACCTGCTGAATTGCCTGATAACAAGTATTTTATATTTGGTGAGGGTGGCGGAATGAAGTTGTGCGAACAATTTGATATTCCATTTTTAGGACAGATGCCTCTTGTGCAAAGCATTAGAGAAAGCGGTGATAGCGGATTGCCTACAGCCATGAAAGATGGCGCAAGCGCAACCTCCTTTATAGAGTTGAGCCAGAAATTGGCTAGGCAGGTAGCTATTAGAAATGCTGATTTATCAGAAACCAAGAAAGTAGAAATGATCAATTGACAATAATGGAAGTATTTGAAAGAGTTGAAAAAGCGTTGCATTCTATTAGACCTTATTTAGAGGCTGACGGAGGCGATGTTAAAATAGTAGATATTAAAGATGGTTTAGTAAGGCTGGAACTTTTAGGTGCTTGTGGTAATTGCCCCATGTCCACCATGACTTTGAAGGCCGGTGTAGAGGAAGCCATCAAAAGAGCTGTGCCGGAAATAACTTCGGTAGAAGCTATTAACATCACCAGCGCTGACGATGAAAATGCTCAATTACCTAAAACCATGCTTTAGTAAATTTGATGCATGGAATCATCGTTTTACTTTCCTTTTACTAAGATATTGTTTACTTTAACAGTTTAAAAGCAATGTCCATGACAAGAAACTCCTTTTTAAATACGCTCAGTACTTTTGCAGGAGTTTTTTTTATGTCCATTTTGGGCATAGTTAACAGCAGTACCGCTCAGGAGCGCTGTGCATCACATCTCATTCTTCAGGAAAGAAATGAAAGTTCAGACAAGTTTTCGGACAGTAAATTTGAAAACTGGATGGATGAAAAAATCCAGCACGAAGCGCTGCGTCAGCTAAATGCAACGGGTGCTAAAAAACAAGCACAAGTAGTTCAAATACCGGTTGTTTTTCACGTAATTCATAAAGGTGAGGCTATAGGTACAGGTGTTAACTTATCAAAGGAGCGCATTGACAGGCAGCTTGAAACCTTAAATGAGGATTTTAATTTACGCAACCTCAATTCAGATGAAACCTTGACGGAATTTAAGGATCTGGTGGCAGATATTGAAATAGAATTTTTTTATGCCCTGCAAGACCCTGAAGGTTTTGCTACCGATGGTATTGTAAGAACCATTGGCAGCCAGCTTACTTATAGCTTTGGGCAACGCGCCATACTCGCAGCAGAAAGTTACTGGCCGGCCGAAGACTACCTCAATATTTGGATAACCGATGTATCGGCCGCAAATCTTGGTTGGGCGGAATTTCCTATTGCTAACTTACCAGGACTTGATGAAGCCTCAGGCAACAGACTGATTGATGGTGTAACCATTGACTATCAATACATTGGCGACAACCCGGCAAGTCCGGTTTTTGAAAGTGAAGGGCGTACCTTGACTCATGAAATGGGGCATTTTTTAGGTTTGAGGCATATTTGGGGGGATGGCGGCTGCTCGGTAGATGACTATTGTGACGATACCCCTGATTCTAATACCTTCACCAGCGGTTGTAACCTCAGTAAAACATCTTGCAATTCACTTGATATGGTGCAAAATTTCATGGATTACACGAACGATGAATGCATGACACTCTTTACTGCTGATCAAAAAGACAGGATGCGGATTGTTATTGAAAATAGCCCGCGCAGGTTAAGCCTCACCACCTCTCCCGGACTGCTCGAACCTATTCCTTTAAATTACGATTTGGCGCTCTTTCCAATTAATCAGACTTTTAACAGTAACTGTACGAATGAGTTCCTTCCAGTTGTTGGGGTAAGAAATCAAGGTTCGGATAGTTTGTATAATTTTTCTATACTACTGCTGCTAAACGGTGTTTCAGTTGAGCAAATAACTTATCTGGATACCATTGCCTCAGGCGATGAGTTGATTGTAGCATTTGACTCACTTAGCTTTAATAATTTTGGCAGCTATGAACTAACTTATAAAGCCACTTTAAACAACTTAGTTGATGAGCGGATTTCCAATAATGAAGTGAAAGAATTTTACCAACGCCATCGGAGTAGAAACTTACCTTATAAAAAAGACTTCAAACAAGGGTTGACCGATTGGCTGGTACAAAACCCTGATGGTGAGGAAACCTGGGTAAGTCTGGAAGGCTATGTAGGTGTACCACTTTTTGACAAAAGAACTAATTTGGGCGAAAAAGATGCGCTGATATCCCCCATTTTTAATTTTACTCAATTAGACATACCTGCGTTGAACTTAGTATATGCACAAGCAGCAGATTCGGTAGCACATCAATTGGCTATTTACGCCTCATACGATTGCGGAGCGACATTTCCGGATTTAATTTACCGCTCCCAACGCACAGATGTAGCAACTGCCTACAAAGATATTGAGGGCTTTGTACCTGAATACAGATTGGACTGGGACAGCTTATACATTGATCTGGACAATTTGCGAAACGAAAGCTCCGTTTGTTTTAGGCTCGAAGTTGAAAACCGTGGAACGGATAATTTTTACCTCAGCGAGTTTGGTCTGGCTGAAAGCAACATACCGGAAAAGCGTGTAAGCCCTGTAAACTGGAAAAAAGCCAACAGCCTGTATTGCGAAGAAAATTTAATGACAACACTTACCATTAAAAATACCGGACGTACTGTGGTAAATAATTTTACCGTTACCATAAAAAATGGAAATGAAGTACTTCAAGAGCTCGCTTTCAACGAGTTACTCTTTAGCAATCAGGTAAAACTTTTGGATTTGCCGGCTTTTGAGGCTCCTACCAACTCGGGTACTCTGCAGCTAGTGGTAAAAACCGAATTTGATGAAGAAATAATTGAGGCAAGTATATTTTTACCCTATGCGCTAAGCTGCACGGAGGAACTTCCTCCCATCCGGCTCGATTTATCGAAAGCCAGTAATGAAAACTGGTTTGTGTTCAATCCGGATCAACAAAGTAGTTGGATGTTTAATAATGAGAAGAATGCCATGAGCAGCGAATCGGCCTTCGCAGTAAATGAATTAGAGCAGGACTGGCTTATTAGTCCTATTATTGATGTGAGCAGAATAGATTTCCTCAGCTTAATATTTAAAGTGGCCTACCATAAACCTTACACTCAAAATGAGGGGCTGGAAATTTATCTTTTTGATGCATCAGGAGTATTTAATGAGACATTAATTTATAAAAAAGTAGGTGACTCCCTTGCCACCTCTTTTGGTAACGAAGATGCGTTTGAGCCTCAATTCCGAAACGAACTGATAGATATTAGTGCATACACTTTCAAGGAAAAAATACGGGTGGCCATTAAAGCGCTACATGATAATGGTGCCAATATCTATTTGAAGGATGTTACCTTATTTTTAGGGCAAGAGACTCCACCCATATACCCTAACACACGGAAGCAATTTGTAGTGTACCCAAATCCAGTTACCGATGGAATACTTAATCTTCATTTTAATTTAACTTTAGCGGATGAGGGAACTTTTCAGGTGCTCGATACCCAAGGGAAAGTTATACTAAAGTTTACGGAGCCAAAAATACTCAATCAATTTATAACTTTTGATGTGTCATCACTAGCCACAGGTTTATACCTGCTTAACTTTCAATCGAGCAATCTAAACGAAAGCGTGCGCTTTTTAGTAGATTGAGGTATAATATTGATAAAAGAAACAACGGGCAAAAAGGAGGATAACTCATATTTCTTGAATCGTATAATGTTTATTTTACGTGTACTTTTCGAAATACCCAGTTCGCATACGCCTTGCCAAGTAGATTTATTTTAAAGTCTGTTATCAACCGATTTGAATTTTTTAAGCTTTTCAGTAGAATCCCGGAAATATTCCTTTTCTTCTTCAATAGTCATATTTTTAATATCCTTCCCGATCTGAATTCGCCTATTTTGCATCAACTCAACTGCATCAAAATCTTTCTTGTTTTCTACTTTAATTTTCATAATCCAGCAATTCTCTTGGTGTTCTAATTTCTAACGGAATATATCCTTCTTTGATATTCACCGAATTATACAAACGTATTTTATTGAGGTTAACGATATGCTTGAAATTCCAACTTGTTAAAATTCGAATATTATTGACAGTTGCTATGGCAATATGTCGACAGTCCGTTAAACTTGTTGGACCCACAATACCTGCCTCTTGATATTTATCGGCTAGTTTACGAGCATCATTCTCATATCGAGCAACTAAAACCTGAGCTTCGGGAATAGTATAGATAAATTCCCTTATATGTTTCGGAGCAGGTTTTAGTTCCTCTATAAGGAGCTCAGCCATTGCTACTTTGAATTCACCATTTTTGACTTGGTCAAAAAAAATACCCGTCCAAAGTTCGAATTCCTTATCAAATACTCCTCCAACTATAGAAGTATCAATGTATACAAGTTTTATCATCTCCACAAGATCGATAATTGAGCAAGTCTTTGCAAATAGCAGATAAGTAAGTACAAGCTCAATTTAACATCAATTACCTAAGATATTTGATTAACAAGCCTTATTTTTACTACTAAATAAGTGTTAATTTGCATTCAGTTTGAATAATAAATCTTTTCATTGCAGTAATCTTATGAGGGTAGGTATTTTTTTCGGTGGGCAGTCAAGAGAACGTGAGATTTCATTTGCCGGTGGAAGAACTGTTTACGATAACCTGAACAAATCAATTTTTGATGCAGCACCCATTTTTGTTGACAGTTGCGGTCATTTCATTTTGCTCGATTGGCAATATATTTATAAAGGTACCATTAGAGATTTCTACCCACCTGTAGCCTACCTGCCTGCATCAAAATATCCAGTTCAAATTTATGCCGAATCATTAAAAAATTTGGCCGATAAAGATTGGGACAAACTTATTAGCCAAGTAGGTAAAAGGTTAAGTCCTGAAGATTTAAAGGATTATATTGACTTTGCTTTTTTGAGCCTTCATGGTCCTTTTGGCGAAGACGGAAACATTCAAGGTTTGCTGGAATGGTACAACATCCCTTATAGTGGCGCAGGTATTTTACCATCTGCCATTGGTATTAATAAAATTTCTCAAAAACAACTCCTCAATCAGGCAGGCTTTAAAGTTCCTCAAAGTGAAGTATTAAGTAAGGAAACATGGCAAAAAGGAGATAAAAATGCCATTTTCGAGCAATTAAAAAAGCGTATCGGCTTGCCATTAGTGATTAAATCCCCTCACCAGGGCTCCTCCATTGGTGTGAGCATTTTGAAGGAAGACTCACTCAGTGATTTTATAAAGTACATTCAAAAAAGCTTCTTCATTCAGGAAATAGACCTTAACGAATGGCGCGCTTTTAATGAAACTGAGAAGTTAAAATTAGTGGCACAACTGGTGGACATTAGAGAGGGAATTGGACTGCCCGCACTACATAATGATAAATTGATTTACGAAGTAGATGAACTGCTAGCCTTACTCAACAGTAGTTCTCAGGAAACGCTTAAGCTGGAGGCGCTTCATGGCGAAAGTGAGGTATTGATTGAATCGTTCATAAAAGGGCGAGAGTTTTCATGTATTGTTATACAAGATGAACACGGCAACCCAATAGCCTTGCCACCAACAGAAATAAGAAAGGGTGCTGAAGTTTTCGATTACCGATCGAAGTATCTGCCTGGCATGAGCCGAAAAATTACGCCAATTGACGCTCCCACAGCAGTAATTGAAGAAATAAGAAAGCTGTGCGGACTATTGTTTAAGGCATTGCATATAAATGTTTATGCCAGAATTGATGGTTTTATCGATGAACAAAATGAGATATACCTGAACGACCCCAATACCACTTCGGGGATGTTGCCCTCCTCATTTTTCTTTCATCAGGCAGCGGAAATTGGCTTAAATCCCTCACAGTTTTTGAGTTATATTATAAGAACATCATTAGCAGAGCGGTTAAAATCAGGCAAACATATTCACGCATTAAAGAAACTGCTAGATAAACTAGATACATCACTCCTGGCTTTGCAACAAAAGGCAAAAAAGAAAATAAATGTGGCTGTGATTATGGGTGGCTTCTCAACGGAGCGGCACATATCGGTAGAAAGCGGTAGAAACATTTATGAAAAACTCGCTTCTTCCGAAAAATATAACCCTATTCCGATATTTTTAATGGGCAGTGAAGCGCAACACGAGCTATATGTATTACCAATTAACATCATGCTAAAAGACAATGCAGACGACATAAAGGAAAAAATAAGACAGCCTGAAAAACACCCAATTATTGAGCAGATCATTTTTGAGTGTGCCGATATTTCCCAGAAATATGCCGCCAATAGCATTCAAGAACTTAGAAAGATAAAGTATACCGATCTGAACGAGATGGTGGATGTGGTGTTTATTGCGCTACATGGCAGGCCCGGTGAGGATGGTGCTGTACAAACTGAATTAGAGAAATATAATATTCCATACAATGGTTCCGGTATAGCAAGCTCTAAAACAACTATTAATAAGTTTGAGACCACCGAAATACTCAAACAACATGGCGTATCCGTAGCAGACCACAGGCTTGTTCACCAAGAAGCGTGGGAAGCAGGTATTGAAAGGGAAATCCATAATATCGAAAAGGAACTCTCCTACCCTTTAATTGCCAAGCCTGCCGATGATGGCTGTAGCTCGGCAGTAAAAAAAATTAAAAATAGGACTGACTTAGAAGCTTTTGCCGGCATGATGTTTAGAAAAAAGCCGGAGTTTATTGGTGAGTTAGCCGCTACACTTAACTTAAAAACTACAGAAGAATTTCCACAGAAACATTTTTTCCTGTTGGAGGAGCTAATCACAAAAAAAGACGCTAACTATTTTCTAGAAATCACCGGAGGCCTACTCACCCATAACGATGAACTGGGTAAGGTGACCTATGAAATATTTGAACCCTCAGAAGTATTGGCCAGTGGGGAAGTGCTTAGCTTGGAAGAAAAATTTTTAGCCGGAGAAGGGCAAAACATCACGCCAGCGCGATACACCGAAAACCCCGATGATTATACCAAAGTAGCTGAGCAAGTTAAAAAAACGCTAAAGCAAACAGCAGAAATACTCAACATTCAAGGCTATGCACGTATTGATGCCTTTGTTAGGATCTACGATGACTTGAGAGCAGAAACTATCATTATTGAGGTGAACTCATTACCGGGCATGACGCCTGCTACATGTATTTTTCATCAGACAGCCATAAACGGTTACAAACCTTACGACTTTATTGACAAAATACTAACTTTTGGAATGGAGCGTAACAACAACAAACTAGCTACCCATGAAACTGAAAGCAGATAGTTATAAGGACATTTTAATACACTTGGGGATTATTATAGCTGTTGTCGCTATACTAGTATTAAGTTTTTTCTACTTTTATTTACCGCTCAAAACCAACCATGGCGAGAGCATTACAGTGCCTGATTTATATGGTGTGCAACTAAACGAACTTAATGAGTATTTGATTGATAGAGATTTACGTTTTGAGGTAACGCCTGACTCAGGTTATTCAGCAGAATTCCCGCCTTTTACCGTGCTTACGCAAACACCTGCTGCCGGGCAAAAGGTAAAGGAAAACAGGAAAATCTACCTTTCCATTAATGCGCTAAATCCCCCAAATGTTAAAATGCCCAAATTAGTGGATGGCTCCCTCAAAAATGCACAAATGGTGCTGGAAAGCTACGGCCTTATTCTAGGAGAAATTATTTATGAGCCACATGAGTTTCAGAATGCTGTGCTAAAACAACTGTACGATGGAGCCGAAATTGAACAAGGTACTGACCTGCCCAAGGGATCACCTATTAATTTGGTGATTGGAAATGGTTTAGGCAGTGCTTTTCCTATGCCTAAAATAATAGAAATGAATCAAGAGGAGGCGGAATTTATCATAAAAGGAACAGGATTGCGTTTAGGTACTGTGCATACGCGTAGTGTTGATGACCAAGCCGCAGGAATAGTTGTAGAACAGTACCCTAAAACGGGAGAATCGGTAAGAACCGGTGGAAGAGTTGACATTTGGGTGGTTGCACAAAAAAGTGAAGACGACCTGAAAGCACCTGAAGAAATATGAGCAAAAAGCATGGCTTATTACGTATTACACTCCTTTTAATTTTAAGCACGTTTACAGTAATCACTTGTGCTATTGGCCAGGGTATTACATTGGGTGCAATAAACCATGGTGCCTCTAAGAATACTCAAGCGCGACAGCTACAAATAGCCGACACCTTAAACCTTCCTTTTTGGGATGATTTTTCACAAAGTTCCGGACTTGCAGATAGTGCTTTATGGCTACACAGTAACACCATATACATTAATAACGGATTAGCATACCTGCCACCTTCCTATAATGTAGCTACGCTCGATGCTTTTGATGCAAGCGGAAGCGCCTATTCAACCGATAGCAGAGTGGTGGGAGTTGGCGATAGCCTCGTTTCTCAAGCCATGGATTTATCTACTTTTAGCACGCTGGATAACATTTCTTTAAGTTTCTTCTGGCAGCAAGGGTACGGTCGTACAGCACCCGATTCGGAGGATTCACTCAGGCTTTACTTTAAAAATGATAGCAACCGGTGGGTAGCGGTTTTTGCCGTTAGTGGTTCGGGAAACGCTGTTCCGTTGCAGTTTCAACAACATTTTGAGCAGCTAAACCAGGCAAGTTATTTGCATGCCGGCTTTCAATTTAAGTTTGAATATTATGGTAACTTGGCAGGTGATTTCGATAGCTGGAGTATAGATTATGTTTACCTCAACGAGGGAAATACGGTGGTGAGCACAGCGGATTTTGCCTACGATTCCTATGAGGACAGAACCTTTTCTAGTATTCAAAACAATTTATTCAACGGACATTATGGTGTGCCGCTAAAGCACTTAACGCCACTCTGGTTTACTAACAATTTAAGTAGCGGAACGCTGATCTACAATAACCTGTGGGCCGGCAATGGCAGTTCCACCATATTTGGTACCGAAATTTTTGGCTCTGTAAGAGATACACTAGCCCCAAACACTGTTATTGATAGTGTAACAGTTCAGGGTAACTTCCTTACCTCGGCTCAAGATACTGCCCTTTTCAACATCAGTATTAATGAGCCGCAAAATTTAAGCGATTACCTACTGGGCATTAAGGATAGCCAAGACTCAGCTTACATTGAAACCCGCTTTAACTTAGGGAATAACGATAGCCTGTTTTTTGAAACAGTAAACGGCACCACCATTTTTTATCCGCAGTACACCTTTAGAGCTAATGACACCATCAACCAGCTCACCGTCTTTCATGATTATTATGCTTATGACGATGGTTCTGCTGAAGCTAGCATACAGGTAGACTCAAAAAATTACCAGCTAGCTCAGCAATTTAACATCAATGGCGGACATTTTATGACTGGTATCGATATGTACATTCCCAATCTGGCACAAAATAATGGAAGTAAGAACATCACCCTTTTAGTGCTAGACTCGGTAAACGGACAAAACATAACCGATGACATTCGTATTGCACAGAACGTGCTCGTCAACCCTTCAGGTGGTGTAAATCAATTTCAGCGCTTTACCTTTGAGCGTCCGGTATTTGTGGAGGGCCTTATATTTGTTGGATATCGAGAACAAAATGATGAAGTAGTTTCTATTGGATTTGATAAGAACACTAACAGCGCTACACAGCTTTACTATAACCAAAGTGGTATTTGGGAGCAAAACAATACTTTGCAGGGCAGCGTAATGATCCGGCCTGTATTTGGTGAGATTACTACTATTATAGCCACTAAACCTAAGTTTGAGCAGCAAAAAATTCAGTTATGGCCCAACCCAAACCGTGGTACTTTACATGTTTCTGAAGATTTTGAACAGATTTTTCTATTTACCCTCGATGGAAAATTGAAGTGGCAAGCAGCTTCCGGACAAGCAAATAAAGCATTACTACTTCCAAACCTTGCAGCGGGTCTGTACCTAGTGAAAGTGATACAAAAAGATGCTGTACATGTTCAGAAAGTTATTATACAGCGTTAAATGAATAGGGATCAAATAAAAGTACATTATGGAACCGGAGAATTATTTGAATTCATTTTTTTCAAGTATTCAACTAATCTAGTTCTTTTTTGATAGTAAATCTCTCTAAAATTTGCTTAAAGTGAAGCACATAATCGGAAAAATTCCGATTATGTGCTTTATTTATTACAACTATAACAATGTTTTCGTTTCGAACTCTTTAGGAATTATTATAAAAATGTGCTAGCTAATCTTACTGTAACGCAGGATTTAAAGGGTGACATCATTTAGTGATAATTAAAAAAAACAACTGTATTGTAAGCTCGTATCGGGTTGAATTATTCATGAAAAATAGATATTTTTGATTGATAATATCATTTACATAAAATACATAATTCGATACTTTTCATATGAATCTTCGATTTTCGCTCTTTTTAAACACTCTATTGATATTTTTTTCGTGTAGTAACATGTGGGCTCAATCGGAAATATTCACTGGGCGTTTGATTGATTCTGAAACAGGCCAGCCTATAGCTAATTCAAACATCAGTATAGTAGATAATGAAGTTGTTCATTATTCTAATTCATTGGGTTATTTTCAAATTAGCGGGGTCAATAAAACTGTTCTAGTGTCGCATGTGGGTTACAAAACTGTGAAAGCAAAATTATCGGTCGAGGCACCCAATTTTTTGATGAGACTTTCCCCAGAAAGATATTTATAACAGTCTCTTCAATTGGACGAATTAGCTCAGGTAGTAAACTACACTGAGCCATCTTTTTTTATAGAAAACGAAATCGAAAATGATTCCATCAATAAATCAACAATAGAACAGGTAGCATCATTCTCAGGTGGCTTAAAGATATTTCATGATTATCTTAAACATCAGCTTTATAAAAACAGAGTCTCGATTGATTCAGCATTTGACTACAACATATTATTTACCATAAGTAAACTTGGAGAATTAGAGGTGGATAGTATAATGGGAGAAAGTAAATTCTCAAGCATTATACAATAAATATTTGAAAACTCACCAAAATGGATTCCAGCTTTACAAAATGGATTACCTACTTCCTTGTCGTTCCAACAAGAATTATCATATAAAGCTTCCTTAGGTGAAGAGCAACAGGCTGAGCCTGTTGGAGGTATTCAGGCTTTTTATGATCATATTGCTCGAAATCTCACTAATAAATATCCACGCCAAGCACCAAGACTAGGTATACAAGGGATTGTTTACGTCAGGATAGTTATAGAAAATGATAGTTCAATATCAGATATTACGGCCATTGAGGGAATAGGTGGTGGTTGCGATGAGGTGGCATTAGATGTAGTGAGGAACGGACCAAAATGGCACCCAGGCACTAAAGGAGGAAAAGCCGTGCGTTCAAGTAGAACATTCCCTATTGCTTTATTCTTAACAAATAATACTACGACAATACAAGAAACCTGTTTCAGAATTGATATACTATAATTTTATTACTCCCCCTCTCCTCCAAAATCCTGATTAATTATAATAGGGAAGTCATTGCCTTTGGAGAAGGTGTAGGGGTATTGTGCTTGTCCGGAATACTCTTGGCTGTACTGCGGCACCTGGTCGTCTAAATAAGATTTAAGCTCATAAATAGTTACTTTTCCATCCTTGGGAGCGCCATCGGCTTTGCCTTGCAGTCCTTCAAGTAACATGTAGGTGAACAAACCATGACCTAAGTGCTGATATTCCATAGCGTATTGCTCTGTTCCTGCTGCTGCCAGTACGTGAACACCTGTGCTTCTTGAAAGTTGTGCCATGGCTTTTTCACGTAGCAACCCGCGCTGGGCTAATATTTCTACAGAGGCACCACTCTGACAGGCATCCATAATCACCACCTGCTTAAGGGCTTTAATATCCTGAAATTTGAGCTGCAATTCATTGGCGCTCAAACCACTTTTATCGAGGCTATTTTTATCAAACAAGCGCGACATATCAGAAGGGATAAAATAGAACATATCATCCACCATACTGCCATGGCCGGCATAGTAGAAAATAAATACATCCTGTAATGCTATATTTTTTGAAATCATAGCAAGGGTATCCAGAATGGATTGCTTACTGGCATCTTTATCATAAATGGTATGTATGCTAATTTGGTCGTACGGCATACTTTTATCTTTTCCGAAAAGCTCGGTTACTGATTCAGCATCGGGGCGGGCATAGCGCAGCCGCAGCATTTCATTTTCATATTCGTTAATACCAACAATTAGCATATGGCACTTGGGTGGAAGACCACCAAGTTTTGAAAACAACTTTACTTCCTGCATTTTGGAGGCAATGCCTTTTTTACTAAATGCCGATACTTCGAACACATTTTCTCCGGCAAGCATAGGCAGCTCATATTCATAGGCAATGGTATCATTATTTTCAATGTAAGCTCGTCTATCGCCACTGCCCAATCGCTTTTTGTTATGGTACAATCTCAAATCGTATATTCCACCCCCTGTACTAATGGCATTTACATATAAATAAGCCGTTTTACCATCATTGGATTTGCTTCCTTTTAAGTACAGATCAGGCGGTGGCGAGGATCTTAGCTTGCCCTTCAGATTCTTCTTTTTATTCTCAGTATCACCCTCAAAAAGTTGCTGCATTAGTTCAGGCCTGTAGTATTCATCAAAAAACTGATCAGTGGTATAACTTTTCATACCATCAACAAAGTGCACTAACTCACGCGCCTTGTCAGTACCCATAAAGTAGCCTTTTGGCGTACGAACCATCCATTCATTTTTATTAATTTGTATGTGTTCATAAATTTCTTCGGCTTTGTCTAAATCCCAAAATTTCATAGTACCATCCAAATCAGTTGATATAAGTACTTTACCATTGTTGAGGAATTGCAGGCCCACTACTCCTGCCTGATGCCCGTCCAATGTTTTTATAAGTGTTCCGGTGGAAATATCATAGAAACGAATGCTTCTATCGGCACCTGCCACAATTATCTGGTTATTATCCAGCGAAAATACAGCAGCATATAATGCTTCCGGTGTCTGCCATTTATTAATCATTAAGCCGCTCGATAAGTCCCATAAGCGCACGGAGCCATCCCAGCCGGTGGTGAGCATTTGGTTCTTATTATTGAATTTTATTTGACTTACAGGTTCAGTATGTCCCTGAAAGGAACGTACTTTTTCTCGTGAATCTATCTCATACATTTCAAGAGAATTATTTAGACCTGCTGTTACAAAGTACAAATCGTTAGGAGTAAAGGCAGCGGTGTAAGCGGCAAAATTCTCAAAGAGCAGGCGGGTTTTCAAATCACCTGTTTCCTTATCCCATATTAACACGTGGCCATCCCATGAAGTGGAGATGATGGATTGTTCATCGGCACTAAAGCGGGTTTCGAAGACTGGAGAATTCAAGTTTCCATAGCTTCTGATGGTGTCCATTTTATTCAAATCCCACAGAAATATTCCACCGGAACCATCGCCTGCAATAAGTTCTATTCCGTTTTCAGCCAAATCCATGCTGAGTACTGCTTTAGTATGTAACGATAGTTCCGCCAACGGCTGACCCGAGTTTAAGTCGATCGCGCGCATGTTTTTGCCGTAACGTGCTTTTATAAGAAAGCTTTCATCTTTGCTGCTTACAAATGGATTTTTAAGCTGAATGTACTTAGCAATATTCTGCGACCAGTAGTTATTCGGGTCGTACTGAATGCCGCCCTTATCCCGGTAATTGAGAATGCCTTCGAGCTTCAATAGCTCCTCTCCGCTTTCCAAATTATAAATAACGGCATTGTTATTTTCTGTAGAAATAACAACTTCTCTTTCATTTGGGCTGGCAGTAGCTTCATTAAAAACTGTTGCTTCGGCAACTACATAAAACAGTGTGTCTTTAGTTTCAGGATTCATCACCAATACATACTCTTCTGCCGCAATTAGCAAAGCATTTGTTTTCGGAAGAAACGCAATATTTTGTACATCTTCCAGCTGGCGCTTGATTGAATCAACCTTTTGACCGGTATTCAAATCGAATAAATCTATTGACTTCCGACCGAACTTATAAAATTGATCATCTTTTGCGAAGGCGCCAAAGGCCACACAACCGCCACAAGAGCCCCATTCAATTTCAAAAGAATGTAACTCTTCCCATGTTTTTGTATCGAAAATACGCGCCTTTTCATTGTCCTCGCCTATAAAAAGCCTATCTCCTTCCTGATTAAAAAGCAACTTTACGCCATAGCCCAATCCTCTCTCTGCGTTTACTTCAATTTTTTTTATGATGGTTCTTTTTTTCCAGTCCCAAATAACCACCTCATCGTAAGTGCCGCCAACTGCAAGCCATTTTTCATCCGGACTAAAGGCTAAGGCGGTATTATACCTTATATTTTCTGTAGAAAATAGCTCCTCCCCTGTTTCAGCATCCCATATTTTGGCCTTGTTATCAGCACTACTGGTGGCGATATATTTATCTGATGGACTAAAAATTACTGCGTTGATGGTTGACTGGTGTCCGAATAAGGTTCGTAGCTCGCTACCACCGGCTCTTTCCCACAGTTTAGCCGTTTTATCTCTGCTGCCGGTAACCAAGTACTTGCCATTGTGGCTAAAAGCCGTTGATTTAACTACTGACGCATGCCCTTTTTGAATGACCGAAACCAAATTTTGCGCATGGATATGCACGCTAACTAACATTAGAGCGCCAAAGAATAGTGTGATGTATATTTTCATTGGGGAGAAAACTAATTGAAGTTTAAAATTAACCAATAAGCTGCAACAAAATAAATATTGTTATCATGATTTTGACCACCTAAGCCTACCTTATAATTTGTACGCGTGCGATTTTAAAAACCTAAGTGTAGCATCTGCTACGCTTTCATATTTTTGTAGCTTTCTTAGCCATCATTAAAATTGATGCGCTTTTTAACGGTATTTTGAAATCATATTCCAGCGTAGGTATAACCTACGCTGAGGGTATTTCTGTAGGAAAAATAATAGCAACAGTGCTGGCACAGGTATCTTTCGAGCGCTGATTATATCCAAATTTTCACCTTACGCTTATTAAAGTTGGTCAGGTTAATCTCTACCAAGGTTGCCGGTGATAACACCTGCAACGGGAAACTTAGGAGCACCGGAAACTAACTAGCCGTGTTTCGTGTGTTCACGAAAAACTATGATGAAGTAGATAATTACCTACTAATAATTGTTGGTGGCGCGTGGGGACACGCGCCATGGCTGAGGTTAGAAATGTAGCCCGTGCGAATTTCGTCTGACCATGGTGGCACAACTCAGATGATAGTCGGAACTGAATTAGCACTGATTATATCCAAAATTTCACCCTACGAATGCTAAAGCTGGTCAGTTTTAAGCTTTATCAAGGTTGCCGGTGATAACACCTGCAACGGAAAACTTAGGAGGACTGGAAACTAACTAGCCGTGTTTCGTGTCCTCACGAAACACTATGATAAAGCAATAATTACCTGCGAAGTAATTGATTTTGGCGCGTAGGGACACGCATTATGGCTGAGGATTTAAAATACCGGCATCCGGCCTATCGAGTCTTTCTATATGTGCAACAACATCTTCTTTTTTGCTTTTGCTTGGCTCCTCCTTACAAGCTACAGTCAAAAATAATATATAGAGGCTAATGAGTATTTTCACTACCTTTCTCATAGGCATTATAATCAAATTTTTTCTAGTAATACCAGCTTGCTTGGCATATTCAATACAACCTTACCCCTGGCAACTTTCATAATTTCACCGCTGTAGAAATTCTTAACGTTTTCACCGTTGGCAAAAACACCTTCCACCATAATTTCTTTTAGATTAGGTTCCATGGAAATGAGTACCTCGTCAGTATAAGCGCCATTTTCATAAGTTCTTTTAAAAACATAAGGACGCTCATTTACCAGCTCATGTACTCCGGCACCAACTGATGGATGGTTTTTTCTAAACTGACCTAATTTCTGATAATGCGCTAGAATCTCTTTAATAGAATAGCCCTGCCGCTTTGCGTTACTCGCCAACTCCTCCCAATTCATAAAGGAGCGCAGCTTGGCATCTCCCTTCGCCTTCGCGTTGAGCATCCGAGCGGTTTCATCGCCATAGTAAATTTGTACCGCGCCAGGTGTGAGCATTAAAAAATTTGCAGTTTCAAATACATTTGTTCGATCTGCATCAAAAGGGCTGCCATCGTCATGTGATGCAAGGTAATTCATCACGGAATAATCCTTTAGTTCGCCAGTGTTAAGCGAGGCAGAATATTGAGAAAAAATCTGCTCCGCTGTTTTCTCCCTTACCTCATATTTTAATGAAAAATTTATAAGACTTTTTAATCCCTGCGCATAAAAATTAACCGAGGTATCGCCATCATAACCATAATTTTTCCCGTTGTGGATGCTATAGCCATACACCTCTCCTACCATATAGAAGTCTATATCATCAAGCTTCTCATCAGGATTGTTCTTTTTCCAGTCTTCAAAAGCAATCATCAGCTCAGCATACAATTCACCCCAAACGCCAGCTTCCACGTGCTTCACTGTATCCAGCCGGAAGCCGTCTATACCAAACTCGCGTACGTAAGTCGGCCAGCCATTTAATGAGGTAATATTTGGGTGCCCTGGGGTAGCCTGTTCTTTCAAAGAAGGCATCTAGCTCAGCCATTTCCTGATCGTAGCGGCCTTCAAATTTCCACTTATTTACCAAAGGCTGAGGTAATTCTACTTCCTCATTGCTTCCTGTAAGAATATCCGGCAGGTTATCCACCAAGGTGCAGCTTACAGTACTTTCGTAATCCTTGTAGGTGCAGTTTGGGTCTGTTCTCACCCAGCTAAGTGGCCATTGCGGATCTATTGAAGTAGCAGGCCCTGTATGATTGAGTACCACATCCATTATAATTCGGATGCCTCGGCTGTGTGCTACTTCTACCATTTTGGCATAGTCAGACATGCTGCCGAAATTTCTATCTAGCGCTGTCCAATCCTTAGTCCAGTAACCATGAAAGCCATAGCTTTTACCGGTGCCTTCATCTACAAAACCATGAATTTGCTCCACAACGGGTGTCATCCAAATGGCACTTACACCCAGCTCAGTAAAATAGCCATCCTTAATTTTTTGGGTTACACCTTTGATGTCGCCTCCCATAAAGCTCCTAAGCGTTGCGCCATCTGCTTTTCTACCATAATTTTGGTCATTAGTGGTGTCGGCATTATTAAATCTGTCGGTTAGACAGGAAATAGACTGTGGCATTTTCCCACACAAATGGCGCTTCAACTTTAGCAGTATTTTCTTGCTGAAGGGTTTGACACGCGAGAATGAAGAGAAGACCAAATGGTAAGACTTTTGAAATTTGCATAAGGTAAAAATTAAATGACAGGACAATTTAAGCATCTATTCTGATTTTTTTATATCTGCCGTATGCTTAATACATAAAACCAAATAGCCATAATGGTATTTTGTGTGCATGGCCGAACTCAATATCATCAGATATAGATTCAATTATACCGCTCACTATTGATGAGTACATTGCGATGATTGGAAAAAAACCATCTTTTCATATTGATGCATACGGTTCCATATAATAATGTAGTCTAAAAACTACAGTATCAGTATAAATATGTAGGTTACAAACTACATTTTGTACATTATGAAATAAGTTCCAAAGCTTATACCCCTGTAATGTTTGCTAAGAGTCATTCCTAAGAAATCCTGTGTGAGAGGTCTAACGCGTAGACAAAATCTTTCCTTCTTTACCGGAGAAAGATTTCTGCGGAGTGAACCTGCTGGTGTAACACTACCAAAGTAAAAATGAAAAAATAGCATCTGTAATAATTTAAGGATGCTAATCAATTATAACCAAACCATGATCTCATAACGCAGTGAAGCCATCTAAATCAAGCTTCGATGATCACTCAATAAAAGTATTATAGGGTCAATCTTGCCATAAGCAAAATCTTCTAGCCTACTAATAAACTGACGGTGAAGTATTTACCACGCCTAAGATTCCTACGGAATGACCTGCCGGAAGTGGTTCGACACGCTTAGAGTTTGAAACAAATAAGATCGCCTAGCCAGCGATTGACCTGACGGTTAATTGTTTACGGAAGGCTGGCTATGTCAAAAAAAGTTGTTTGCTATGTAAAGTCTTTGCAAACCTAAATAATAGGTTCGAATCATTCCGAAGGAATCTTATGTGAGAGGCTTAATCTTTCGTTTATTACCAGTGTAAGACTCCTAAAGAGTGAACCTGTGGGTGGAATTTTATCTCCACTAAAAACAGCTAGCCTACTAATAAACTGACGGTGAAGTATTTACCACGACTAGGATTCCTACGGAATGACCTTCCGGAAGTGGTTTGACACGCTTAGAGTTTGAAACAAATAAGATCTCCTAGCCAGCGATTGACCTGACGGTTAATTGTTTACGGAAGGCTGGCTATGTCAAAAAAAGTTGATTTTTTGCTATGTAAAGTCTTTGCAAACCTAAACAATAGCTTCGAATCTTTCCGAAGGAATCTTAGCTGATGCGCTTTTTTTGCGCGCTATGGCAATAAATTCTACAATTACGATGGCTCGTTAACTACTTCTCTTTCTTAAATTTATTTTATTCGTACCCATAATTAAAAGCCATAAGCAGATACCTATTTCACCAAGTGGCGCAGGATATCCAACGATTTGAGCGAAAAGCGTTTGGTGGTAGTCGGCATATAAGAAACCTCCGAAAAACGTGATCAAATAACCAAGGCAACCTGCCATTAACAATATGCCTAAAATTTTTGGGAGAAAGCCGGATTTATAGACAAGATAGCCAAAAGGTAAGAGCCAAAGTCCCCAAAATATTTGCGAGAGCGCAAGCCCGTTATTGTAACTGTCGACATGAAACATGACCTGAGTTATGAGCTCATCCTCTCCCATTTTTTCTAGGTAAAAGGCTTTGTTGATGAGGGTTAAAATTGAAAATTTGTTTAAGATATTTACAAAGAAAATAGGCACACTTACCAAAACAAAAATTACCATTAAACTAGCGTACGCTTTGTTTACTTCGTGCAAGAGTTTGTACAAAGCCAGCGGCAAAACAATGTAAATCAGAAAAGTGATAATACCGCTAATGATCCCTAGCCTAAACAAGGTTTCGGAATTTTTTATATTCTCAAATGTTTGAGCTGCACTCTCCCTAACTATTAACTGCGTGGGAATGTACGCAAGACTAATTATGCCACCTATTATTAATAGTAAATAAAGTAGCCCCGCTACTCTTGCCGTCTGGTTTCTTTTTGTCGTCTCCATAGCTGTATAGTTTAAATCTTTTGTTGCCTCGGCCATTTGATGGCGTACCAAACAACTAAAGCGGTAATTATGCTTTCTAAAAACGCTAGAAAGACATAAAATAAATACCATTCGTTAGTAGAGACTATTCCTATAAGGATCATCATTATAGTAAATAACGTCCCGAATAAAATATTAAGTATCCGACTTATTTTTGCATTAAGAATTACTGATGCGGCAACCATTACTGATGGAATGGCCAAGATTATAGAAGCTACCAATAATGACGTGGGGCTATCTAAGATATTGTCCCCTGTTAAAAGGCTGTCTATTTTACCCGGTGTGTAAAGTTCAAAATAATCGCCATACAAATAACAGAAGGTAGCGGCAGCCCATAAGGCCGCCAACTTGATTTTGATGTTTACTTTTGGGTCTGCAAGCGCTTTCTTATTACTCATTACCATCTAGTTTAGCATGTTTACTCAAACAAGATGCTAAAACTTAGGGAGTAGTTGCATGTCTCGTGTTTTGGCTAGCCTCATGAACACTATCCTGTAGCATACAACCTAAAATAACCGTAATTCCGTGGTTTGAGGAACACATAAAATAAAGAAAATAATAGTAACTCAACCTACTAGGTCTCTCTAAAAACCCGAACGAAGAATCGAGTTCACTAAAAACTAAAAAAAGCAGCCAAGTCTAAACCAGCTGCTTTTCATCAAATATAAATCTTTCTATTCGTATCCCCTAGTCCACACTTACAGCACTCGGTATTTGCTGAAACTGAACACCTCTTTCTTTGTCTTTAAAGGCTTTCCGTGGCTTCAAGTTTAACACTTGGAATAATTCAGCATCCTCATTTACATCAGGGTTAGGCGTGGTAAGCAACTTATCGCCAGCGAAAATAGAATTAGCACCGGCCATAAAACAAAGCGCTTGCTCCTCTTGGCTCATGCGTACCCTGCCTGCCGATAACCTCACCATAGCTTTAGGCATTATTATGCGCGCTGTTGCAATCATCCTTATCATTTCCCAAACGGATACTTTGGGCTGTTTCTCTAGCGGTGTGCCTTCCACAGGTACCAACGCATTTACCGGCACAGATTCAGGATGTTCCGGCATAGTGGCTAGTGTGTGCAGCATGCCCACTCTATCAGTATGCTGCTCACCTAGCCCAATAATTCCACCTGAACAAACTGATATTTTGGCCTTGCGAACGTTGTCTATAGTATCTAATCTATCGTCATACGTTCTAGTTGAAATAATATCATCATAATGCTCCTCTGAAGTATCTAAATTATGATTGTAGGCGTATAATCCTGCATCTTTAAGTTTTTGCGCTTGCTCTTCGGTAAGCATACCAAGTGTGCAGCACACTTCCATTTCCATTTCGTTAATGCCCTTCACCATATCTAAGACTCTATCGAAATCGCGGTTGTCTCTTACTTCCCGCCAGGCAGCACCCATGCAAAAACGCGTGCTTCCGTTTTCCTTGGCCGTTTTGGCAGTTTCAATTACCTCATCAGTAGGCAGTAATTTATGCACTTTTACATCGGTATGGTAACGTGCCGCTTGCGGGCAGTAGGCACAATCCTCCGGGCAGCCACCGGTTTTTACGCTGAGTAAGGTACAAACCTGTACTTCCTGCGGATCATTAAATTCTCTATGAACAGTAGCCGCCTTATAAATTAATTCTAAAATGGGTTGATTATAAATGGTATCAATCTCCGTTTTAGTCCAGTTATTTCTAATATCAGTCATTCAGTTATTTATGTTGAATTGTAGGGTAAAAAGCAAGCAATTTATTTGATATCCAAATCGAAGGGCATTCTTGTTTGCATTCCTTTATTTTCCATCACGTATTTGAAATCGTTCATGTAAGGCGCCATTTCACCCATAGAGTACCGATCAATCAATATTTTGGCGTTGCCTTCAAGACTTTTTGCCAGTTGCTGAATAAAAGGCAGCTTTTCAGGATAGTACATTCTCATGTAATCATCCGCTTCCAAGCCTGCTGCATTAGCCGCAATTTCTACGGCAGTAGTTAGGTTGCCGAGCACATCTACCAAACCATTGTCTTTTGCCTCAATTCCAGACCATACCCTACCCGATGCCACATTGAGCAAAGCTTCATGACTCATATTTCTGCCTTGAGCAGCTTTGGTTGTAAAATCTTCGTAAATCTGATCAACGCTATTTTGGATGATTTGCCCCTCCGCTTCATTTAAGCTTCTGGTTACGGTAAACAGATTTGAATATTCTCCGGTTTGTACGCCATCAAAAGTTATTCCCAATTTGGTATCCATAAAGCCCGATAAGTCAGGAATAATTGAAAATACTCCAATGGAACCGGTTATGGTATTAGGCTGCGCAACGATGGTATCGCATCCCATGGCCATGTAATAACCACCTGAAGCTGCCACGCTGGACATAGAGGCAATAATAGGTTTTACTTGCTTGGCTAATTGAACTTCTCGCCACATTACATCCGAGGCCAATGCACTACCACCAGGGCTATTAATTCGTAAAACTATGGCTTTTACCTTATCGTCCAGTCGCGCTTTTCGGATTTCTCTGGCAAACTTTTCTGATCCAATAGAATTGGCATCACCTTTTCCACTCACTATAGTTCCTTCCGCTACAATTACTGCAATTCTGTTAGACTTATATTTTTCGGCTACAAAGGACTTCTCATACTTTGAAATTCCGACCATAGGAATATCGGCTTTTTCGTCTAAATCTGCTTTCTCTCTTAGTAGCGCCAGCACCTCATCAAAATAGGCTAGCTTATCAACCAGGCCGTAACTCACAGCATCTTTAGGCTCACGAACCAGCATTTGCGCAGAAATATTGGATAACTCCGCACGATCAATACCTCTGGTTACAGCCACCTCACTAAGAAAATGACCATATACATTACTTAGTAAAGCATTAATCTGTTGCTTATTTGCTTCGCTCATATCCTTCCGGATGAATGGCTCCACAGCACTCTTAAAGTTACCTACTCTAAAAATTTGAGGGTTTACATTTAGCTTTTCGAAAGTACCTTTGAAGAAAGAAATCTCCGATGCTAAGCCATTAAACTCAAGCATCCCTACAGGATTTAACATCAAATGGTCTGCCACCGAGGCAACATAATAGCCTCCTTCAGTAAACATTTCGCTGTAACTGATAATCGGCTTGCCGGAAACTTTGAAATTAATTAGCGCTGTTCTAATTTCTTCTAACTGCGCATAGCCTGCCAAAGGCATTGACGACTCCAGGTAAATGCCTTTGATGTTGTCATCAGTAGCAGCTTGTTCAATAGATTCTAATATTGCTTTTAAACTGACAGGTGCCGGTCCATCGCCAAAAGCCTGACTTAAAGAAGCAAAAGGATCATCGGCCGTCATTTCTAGTATGGGCCTGTTAAGATCAACCTTTAAATAAGCGTTGCTAGGGATGCTGGTATCGTCACCGGAAGCTGCAATACCTACTAAAATAAAGAAAATACCGAAGCTGAAAACAACAGCAGCGAGTAGCGCAGCAAAGAAAATTTTAAAGAAACTCTTCATGAAACAATAAATGTATGTTAAGGACTTACTATTTTATTTTAACTAATATTTAGGCAAATACAAATCTGCTATAAAAGAATGGCTTATGAAAGAATAATTCTATTTTTGGTCGTTTAGTGATTTGAAAGGAGAAAAATGAGGTGATAGAAATTTCATTTACCTTTGCAGAAAAGATTATTTACTGCATGCATAAAGCCTTTTTACTTCTTGGTACTAATATTGGCAATAGAACAAAGCATTTAACCGATGCAAAAGTATTACTGGAAAAGTTTGAGGTGAAAATAACGCAACAATCCTCTGTTTACGAAACTGCAGCATGGGGTAAAACAGATCAACAAGATTTTTATAATCAGGTAGTTGAAGTAGCGACAAAGCATGCACCGGAAGATTTACTGACCACCATTTTATCGATAGAAAAAGATTTGGGCAGGGTAAGAAATGAAAAATGGGGAGAAAGAATTATTGATATAGATATACTTTATTATAACGATTTAATATCACACAGCCAGCACTTATCCATTCCGCATCCGCAACTGCATGAGCGCAGGTTTACCTTGGCGCCACTTGCTGAGCTCGCCCCTACTTTTTCACACCCAATATTAAAGAAAACAAGTGAACAGCTGCTTGCTCTTTGTGCCGATGAATTAGAAGTTCGGAAGGTGTAGAAAAATAACACCTATTAATTTGATTAAAATGCATAGGTAATATATTTGATCCGTATTAGTATTTATAAAGTGAGAATATATTTATTCGGATTACATCTCTGAATGCGCTGAAAAGTAGATGATAAAATAACTTTCCTTATTAATATGAAGTCCAACTCTTTTAAATCAGAAGTTCAATCTTTTTTCGGATAAGATTTGTTTAATTTATAAATCATCGCTTCTCATACTCGCTCCAAACTACGCAGTATTAATACCACTTTCTATTTTCGGTTGTACTTTTACATAACTAGCTTTATTATTTAAAATACACAGTTTTGTTTAATTGAAAAAATGTTTTCTTCTGTTTTTAAAATCTGCTAAACACCTAGGGAATGAGTCAAAGTGTTGTAAAAATGCAGTTATAACTATTGTAAAAATTAAATACTTGTACAGTAGGTATTAATTTATCCTATATTTGAAAAAAAAATCATAAACTATGGGAATTTTATCTTCAATTTTAGGTAATGCCGGTACGGTAGCTAATGACAAACTCACAAAAGATTATAGCGTCCTGCTCATTCCGGAGGAAGAGGTTATTTTAGGATTTAAGCTGGTGAGAGATACATTTATCTTTACCAATAAAAGGCTGATTATAGTTGACAAACAAGGCATTACCGGTAAAAAAACTGAATATTTAAGCGTAGGTTACAATAGTATTTCTCGCTTTAGCATTGAAACAGCCGGTACCTTTGACTTAGATGCAGAATTAAAAATATGGATCAGCAGCGAGCAAAACCCGAGCATCTCTAAAAGATTTGACAAATCTGTAAATGTTTATGAGGTACAACAGGTACTGGCTCAGTACGTATTGTAAGCGGCCATGTACATTAAATTAGGCATAATAATTTCTGTGCTTTCCGTGCTATTGTGTAACTCTCTAAGTGCACAGCAAAATGATAATCGCAACACGTTTTCCGAATCGTCAATGATTGTCGGAATCGGCTTTGGTGCAAGTTCCGGAATTAAAGAAAGCGGATTGGGGTTAAATTACCTATTAGGCTGGCAGCAAAAAATAGGCAAAAATAAAAAAATTGAAATTAACCCCTATGTCACTTTTGGTACTTATAAGGCCTTTGCTATTCCTACTGATACCCCTGAACAATTCTTGAAGTCAACCAATCTAGGATTCGATACGCACTTTCATGTTAGCAGGGTAATCAACTTATCGGTCGGTACCTTTGGCAATTATACGAGAGGCATGTATAGCGATGACGGCTATTTTACTGAATTTTACTGGGGAGGAAAGGCTTCGATCGGTTTTAAAAAACAATCAAAGTGGAATCAACTGAGTTATGAGGTTCGGCCTGTAACAGTACTATTTGGTTCAGATTTTTTACAGCTATATTTCTCTTACCTAATGAAAATAAAACTAAAAAAGAAGTAGTAAGCTCATGTGTATAGCTAAAAACACACAAATTCAAATTCCATCTATTTTAAAAAGTCTTATGACTCCTATTTTAAGGCACGTTCTATTAAGCGTTTTTATATTTAGTAGAGAGGTACTAACCCTGCAATTCTTGTAACCATAAGTTTGAAGTTTGATATTAATTGCTGATAGCCAAAAAACCACTCTTGGGGATTCGAAATCTCTATTAACAATTATCCATTCCATAAACCTACGGAAACTATATTTCGCTTTAATCTTTTGATCGAAGCGCTAGAAAAAGGAGAGACTGGAAGATAAGCATTGTCAGTTGCTACGCATTTGAAGCCAGCTCAGACTTTATCTTTTCCGCCATTCGTTCAAGTTCCTCTTGGCTAGGGCTCAATTTTGGTTTAGAGAAATTAATATCGCTGATTTGGTTAAGCGGTACCAAATGAATATGAACGTGCGGCACCTCAAGGCCAATCACCGCCACCCCAATTCTGATACAGTCAGTACTTGCTTCAACAGCTTTAGCTACATTTTTGGCAAATAAGTGTAGGCCAACATACACATCCTCCGAGAGGTTAAAAATATAATCAACCTCCTGCTTCGGAACTACCAACACATGCCCCATCACTAACGGATTGATATCTAAGAAGGCCAAATAATCTTCGTCCTCTGCTATAATGTGCCCCGGTATTTCTCTGTTTATTATTTTGGTGAATATGCTGGCCATCTAAATTAAAGCGAAATGTCTAAAATTTCGAACTCCATTTTACCTACGGGTGCTACTACTTCAGCCTTGTCGCCAATCTTTTTACCCATTAAGCCCATACCTATTGGCGATTTGATGGACACCTTACTTTCTTTCAAATTAGCCTCCTCTTCGGATACCATCGTATAAGTAACTTCCATGCCATTTTTCAGGTTCTTAATTTTAACTTTAGTGAGCAAACCCACCTTGGAGGTATCAACATCTGACTCTTTAATAACCCGTGCGTTAGCCACTACTATTTCTAGCTTGGCAATTTTCATCTCCAACAAACCTTGTGCGTCTTTCGCAGCGTCATATTCTGCATTTTCACTCAAATCACCTTTGTCTCTTGCTTCAGCAATGTCTGCTGAGGCTTGTGCCCTTCCTTTGGTTCTTAGCTCATGAAGTTCATTCTTCATTCTATTTAAACCTTCTTCCGTATAATATGATACTGTACTCATGTTAAAAAAGTTGAATTATTTATAAATAAAAAACGGCACACATAGCATGAGCCGTTTATTTTTGGTTTCTGTATTGTAGCGCAAATATACTTATTATTGTAATTGAAAGCAAACTGTAGGAGCGCTTCTACTTTCCGATAAGATCGGGGTAATTTTCTGATATTTCTTTCAAAATGTTATCATCTAACTGGGCAAGATAGAGTGTTTTTACATTTTTTAGTTGCTCGGCAGTAAGTCCTTCCACCCCACGCAAGTCCGCTTTGTACAAACTGGCTTCATCAAAGATGGCACCTGTTAAATGGCATCCGCTCAAATCGGCCTCCATGAGGTAAGCATTTTGAAAATTGGCTTTTATGAGAAAAGCATCCTTAAAATTAGCTTTTATAAGAAATGCGTCTTTAAAGTTAGCGCCACTAGCAAAAGCTCTCGTAAAGTTTGCCTGATTCATTTTAGCATTCTCAAAATTAGTTTGGTTGGCTCTAGAATCGGTAAAATCGCACTCAATGGCATTGCAATGGCTGAAATTTGCTGAGTTTACATTAGAGCCTTCAAGCTTTACTTGGTTCAAGTTAGTTCTGGTAAGATGACAGCTCACAAGGTTTAAATCTGTTATCTTATGCCTGTTTAATCGCTTAATATTTCCTACAGTACGGAAGGCAGCCTCCTGAGACTCCCACTGGCGGAAATCATCTATTTCATCTTTATACATTTTAATCCGCAGCTGCTTTTCACCGTTGGCATTTAGCCAAAAAATGAGAATACCAATAATGGCAATATCAAAAAGCATACCGTGGGCTTCGGCCAGTACTTCTTTAAAAAAATCGTTGAAATTTGCATAATAGTAAGGTGCACTCAACCCCAAAACCAGTATTGAAAGTAAAATTAGCACCATAAAAGATGTTAAAATCGGCTTTTCGATGATTCTGTTAAAATGCTCCTCTAGTTTAGTAAACAATTTTTTCATATACTGTTTTGCTCGCATAAACCCTAAATACTATATAGGTTTAGTCGTAATTTAAATGACATATACTGTTTAAAATAATTATTTAAACAACATATTATTCATACTGAATTTTTTATTTTTTCTACCAACACCTCGTTTATCTTACGGTACGATTCGTGAGTCCAACCAGCAACGTGAGGTGTAAGTATTATGTTATCCAGTTTTCTAAGTGCCTCAAAAACTAAAGTCTCTTCAGTGCTTAATTTTGTAAGCTTTTCATTTTCAAGTACATCTAAGGCTGCGCCTTTTAAAGTGCCGGAATTAAGCAGCTTTAACAAAGCTGAAAGTTTTAAAACTTCACCTCTCGATGTGTTTATTATATATTTCAGTTGCTGAAAGTTGGATAAATAATCAGTATTTACCAATAACTTGTTAGCATAATTTAGCGGAATATGGATACTTAAGATTTCTACTTCAGCAGTAAAGGTTTCAAAATCGACAATTCTAACTAGTTGATTCTCGTCTTTTATAAGATGTATATCATAGGCAACTATGTTACAACCGAAGGCAGATAGTCGCTTGGCTACTGCCTGCCCCATATATCCGTAGCCCAATAAACCTACTGTTTTATCCATCAGCTCAGTGCCCCTGTTGAGTTCTCTATCCCAGATAAATTGTTTTACCTGAGCATTACTTTGAGGTATTTTGTTTAATAATGCCAGCATAAGCCCAACAGTATGCTCAGCTACTGCATCACGGTTGCCTTCAGGTGCATTAAACAATTGAATGCTATATTTATTCAAAGCATCCATATCCACATTATCTAGTCCTGCCCCTGCTCGTGCAACAAACTTCAAATGCTGACTTTTATCAATAAAATCAGCATCAATAGTTGTTTTACTTCTTACCACTATTCCCTCATAGGAAGGTATAACAGCAAGTATCGATTCTCTGTCGATTTCCGGCCGATAATGTACTTCATAAGAAAGTTCTTCCAGCAGTGGAATAATTGACTCATGCATTTTATCAACTATTAAAATCTTCATTATAAGCTAGCTTATATGG
This sequence comes from uncultured Cytophagales bacterium, assembly GCA_963832285.1. Taxonomy (GTDB): domain Bacteria; phylum Bacteroidota; class Bacteroidia; order Cytophagales; family Cyclobacteriaceae; genus Marivirga. The sequence continues at coordinate 346,453 of CAWHTP010000008.1, read as the reverse complement.
TAGTATACAGCATGTGGGCTGTTGAAAAATAAACAAGCAAACCAAGTAAATCGTTGGCTGTAGTAATAAAAGGACCGGAGGCAATAGCCGGATTAATACCCAACTTATCTAACACTAAAGGCGTGAGTGTGCCCATTAATGAGGCTATTAATACTACCGTAAAAAGTGCAATGGATACCACTAAGGCAAGTGTCATATCTTGTCCTAATACTAAGTTCATGCCCAATACAATACCCGCTATAACAGTACCATTTACTAAGGCTACCAATATTACCTTGGTCATCCTTTTAAAGAAGGAATTATCGAAAACTGACTTACTGGCCAGACTTTGTAGCACAATAGATGATGACTGTATACCCACATTACCACCTGTGGCCGTAATAAGCGGTATAAAAAAGGCCATGGCAGGTACCAATAGAATATCTTGCTCGAAAACACCTATAAACTGCGCACCGAGCAGACCACCGAACATACCTATTATCAACCATGGTAGCCTGGCGCGGGTAAGCATCCATACGCTATCATCTTCCTCCACATCTTCGGAAATACCGGCCATTATTTGACGCTCCTCTTCGGCCAACTCTGTTATTACATCCACAATATCATCAATGGTAATACGCCCCATAAGCTTGCCTTGTATGTTCACCACCGGCACTGCATCAAGGTCATATTTTTTCATTATTTCAGCCACATCCATTTCGTCCATGTAGGTTTCTACAGAAATAACATCATCGTCATATAAATCCTTCACTTTGAGGTTATCATCAGCCAGAATAATTCTTTTTAACGATACGCGCCCAATAAGCACGTTGGAATCGTCAACTACGTAAACAGAATATATTTTCTCAACATTTTCTGCTTGCCGTCTTATCTCTTCAATACATTGTTTAACAGACCAATTTGCATTTGCTTTTATAAGCTCTTTAGCCATCAGGCCCCCGGCTACATCATCCTCATACCTGAGCAAGTCCAAAATATTTTTGGCTTTTTCCTTATTATCTAAAGAAGCAATTACCTCTTCCCTATCCTTTAAGGGCAGCTCATTGATAATATCCACCGCATCATCGGAGTCCAGCTCGTTCAGCATCAGTGCTATTTCTCCACTTTCGAAGTTCTTGAGAAATTTAGCCCTTATATCCTCATCCAGCTCATTAATTACCTCGGCACTGGTGTCAGCATCAAGTACATCCAATACGTATTTAGAATCCTCAGTATCAAACTCATTGAGCAAGGTGGAGATATCAGCAGGATTTACCCCCTTCAAGGAACTGGCTATAAAACCTGAGTCATGCGTCTCCACAGCCTGTTGCAGCTTTTCAACAAATTCCTTCGATAATTCAAATTGATCAGTTAGTTCCAATACTTATAGCTTTAGTGAGTTCAACAAAATCTGCCACGCTTAATTCTTCCGCCCTCTTATTTAAAACATCGAGTGCATTTACCTCGGCAGAAAGGCCCATCGGCTTTAACGCATTTCTTAAGGTTTTACGTCTGTTATTAAAGCCTTGCTTTACAGTTCTAAAAAATAGCTTTTCATCGCAATCTAGTTGTTTTAAATCATTTCGCCTTAACCTAATTACACCGGAGGTAACCTTGGGAGGTGGCTTAAAAACATGCGGTGGTACTGAAAATAAATACTCAACTTCATAAAAAGCTTGCAATAAAACACTTAATATGCCATAGGTTTTATTACCGGGTGAGGCGGCTATTCTTTGCCCCACCTCCTTCTGTACCATGCCAACTAACTCCGGCACCAGGTCACGGTTTTCGAGAACCTTAAAGAATATTTGTGATGATATGTTATAAGGGAAATTACCAATTACCCCAAAAGGTTCCTTAAATACCGTATCCAATTGCTGATGTAGAAAATCAGCCAAAACAAATTGCTCGGCTAAAGCGGGGTATTTTGCTTGCAGAAAGGCAATTGAGTCCCTATCCACATCCATAAAAACGCCATCAAATTTCTGCTCTGCTATAAGTATATCGGTAAGCACGCCAGTTCCGGGGCCTATCTCTACAAGTTTACTGTATAACATATGGCCGGTCAAACTATCAACTATTTGATGCGCTATCTGCTCATCTTTTAAAAAGTGCTGTCCTAAATGTTTTTTGGCGCGTACATGCTTCATTTTTCAAAGCAGATAAAAAAAAACTAAATTGCACAGAATTTAAGTATTTAAATTTTTGTAAGCCTTTAATACCAGCACTCTTTAATTATGGATGACGAGAAAAAACCCATTGTTGCAATAACTATGGGAGATGTAAATAGCATTGCACCTGAAGTAATTATTAAATCGTTAGAAGATAGCCGAATAAGTAAAATGATGACGCCCGTGGTGTACGGTTCGGGCAAAGTGCTTTCCTACTACAGAAAAGCCCTAAATATTAAAGATTTTAACTACTTCCAGCTCAAAAGATTGGAAGATGTGGATAGTAGAAAAATTAATGTACTCAACCTTTGGGAGGAAACGGTTAATATTACCATGGGCGAGCCAAGCCAAGAAGCGGGTAAATATGCTTACATAAGTATTAAACAAGCTACACAAGATGCCATTGAAAAGAAGATTGATGCGTTGGTAACTGCCCCCATTAATAAGCATACCATACAATCGGAAAACTTTAAATTTGCCGGACATACTGAATATTTGGCACAAACCTGCCAGGTAACTGATAGTTTGATGCTACTTGTGGACGGCAAGCTGAAAGTAGGCGTGGTAACCGGCCACATTCCTATAAAGGAGGTGGCAGCAGCTGTTACCAAAGAAAAAATAGCTGCTAAATTAAAAATAATGGAGCATATCTTTAAAGGTAGATTTTGGGATATCGAAACCTAAAATAGCGCTTCTGGGATTAAATCCGCATGCGGGAGATAATGGCGTGATTGGCAATGAAGATGATGAACTTATTAAACCCCTGATTGATGAGTGGAAAGAAAAGGGTAAGCTCGTGTATGGTCCCTTTCCGGCTGATGGCTTTTTTGGCAACGGAACCTACAAAAAATTTGATGGCGTTTTAGCCATGTATCACGACCAAGGATTGATTCCTTTTAAAACTTTGGCTTTCCAAAATGGCGTCAATTACACAGCAGGCCTACCCATTGTACGAACCTCTCCTGATCATGGCACGGCTTACGACCTTTGCGGTAAAAATTTAGCCGATGAAACTTCCATGCGGCAAGCCTTGTATCTGGCATTGGAAATCATTAAAAACAGGAAAGAATATTCCTGAGAGTGCTTAGCAGATTAAAATAAAATAATTATCTTTGCGCTCTTAATTTGGATGGGATGGAAATGTTGAAAGATTTTGATATTCAGGTATACAAACTCAGTAACAGGCTTCATACGTACGAATATGTTATTGGAAAGGAGTTTTTAGGCCATTTTGAAGGTGAAATAGCCGAAACCGGGAAAGTTCAAATTACCATTAATCTCGATAAGCGAGAGAATATGATTGAGGCAGATGTCGTTTTTAACGGCTATGTTGACCTCATTTGCGACAGGAGTTTGAAAGATTTTCAGTATCCGATTGAGCTAGATAAAAAAGTGCTCTTTAAGTATGGAGAGGAAGAAACAGAGTTGGAAGACAATGTTTTTGTAATTACTCAAAATACGCAAGTGATTAATTTATCGCATTATATATATGAAACCATTGCTTTGGCCATACCACTAAAAAAGGTGCATCCGGATGAAGTGCAGGCCGATGAAGAGGCAGATGGGTATTATTATATTGACGAGGAATTTGAAAACGAAGACAAAAACAAGACAATAGATGAAGTTGACCCACGATGGGCAGCTTTGAAGAATTTAAAAAACGAGAATTAAGAATTAAATAAAAATACAATGGCGCATCCTAAAAGAAAAATCTCCAAAAGCAGAAGAGATAAAAGAAGAACCCACAAAAAAGGAACTGCAAAATTATTGGCTATTTGCCCAACAACGGGCGAAGCACATTTACCACACAGAGCTTTTTGGCACGAGGGTAAACTGTACTATAAGGGTAATGTAGTGATGGAAAAAGAAGTTTTGGTTTAAATTAAGCCATTTATAAAAAAAAGCTTTGCTTAACGGCAAAGCTTTTTTTGTTAGCTTTAATCAATGCTCGGCATACCTACTAAGTTAAGGCATTGTTAAAGATAAATGGATAATTTTCCGAACTGCAAAATCTTATAAAATAATCGGGCATAAAGACTAGATTATATATATTAGCATTTGAAACGATTGCATAACCCTTAAACTTGGTTTATGTGGTAGTAAGGCAGTTTAATAGTAGATTAATTTTGAAAAGAAAGTTAGCTTAACATTCAAGCACCAGTTGAAACATAATGCAGGCTGGTAATAAAAATTTGAATAGTAATACATGATTAAAACAACAGCCGCTATTACTGGAGTGCATGGATGGGTACCTGACTATGTGCTCACCAACAAAGAGCTGGAAACCATTGTTGAGACCAACGATGAATGGATAACCTCCAGAACCGGTATAAAAGAAAGAAGAATTCTCAAAGGTGAAAACCAGGGTACCTCGGTTATTGGAACACAGGCAGTAGAAGGCTTACTCGAAAAAACCAATACAGACCCCAAGGATGTTGACCTTATTATTTGCGCTACCACTACTGCCGACATGCTTTTTCCGGCTACCGCAAATATCATATCAAACAATGTAGGCGCAACCAACGCCTTCAGTTACGACATACAGGCGGCTTGCTCGGGTTTTCTGTTTGCGCTAGCAACCGGCTCGCAGTTTATAGAAACGGGCAAATATAAAAAAGTAATTGTTGTGGGCGCTGATAAGATGTCATCTATTGTAGATTACCAAGACAGGCAGACTTGCATTATTTTTGGCGATGGTGGCGGTGCAGTATTACTGGAACCTGACACTAACGGTTTTGGCATAATTGACAGTATTTTACACACTGATGGCTCCGGAGAACCATTTTTACACATGAAAGCCGGAGGGAGCAGAAGACCAGCTTCACCCGAAACCCTTGCAGCACGCGAACATTATGTGTACCAGGAAGGCAGCCAAGTTTTTAAATTTGCTGTTACAAATATGGCCGAAGTGGCTGCCGACATCATGGACAAAAACAGTTTGGTGGCTGATGATGTTTCGTGGTTAGTACCTCATCAGGCCAATAAGCGCATTATTGATGCTACCGCAAAAAGAATGGGTGTTGAAGCGAATAAAGTAATGCTCAACATTCAAAAGTACGGTAATACCACAAGTGGTACTATTCCATTATGCTTATGGGAGTACGAGAAAAAAATGAAAAAAGGTGATAACATTATATTGGCTGCATTTGGTGGAGGGTTTACTTGGGGAGCTATTTATATTAAATGGGCTTATAATTCTTAAATAATACAAAAATTAAAGATGGCAGATACTTCAGATTTTAGAAACGGACTTTGCATCGAGTACAATAACGATCTGTTCATGATAACAGAATTTCAGCATGTTAAACCAGGCAAAGGGCCGGCATTTGTACGGACGAAGCTGAAAAGCTTAACAACAGGTAAGGTGCTTGATAATACGTTTACATCAGGCCATAAAGTAACCACGGCAAGAGTAGAGCGCAGGTCTCAACAATTTTTATATAAAGATGACCTCGGTATGCATTTTATGGATACGAGCAACTTTGAGCAGATATCCATACCGGAAGAAATGATTGATAACGTTGATCTTTTCAAAGAAGGACAAGAGGTTGAAATACTTTTCCATGCCGAGACAGAAAAACCTTTAAGCTGCGAATTACCTCCCTTTGTTGAAATGCAAATTACCTATACCGAACCCGGTTTAAAAGGTGATACCGCCACCAATGCCTCTAAGCCTGCTACCGTGGAAACAGGTGCGGAAATTAAAGTTCCACTTTTTATCAATCAGGATGAATGGATAAAAGTTGATACGCGCACGCGATCTTATGCCGAGCGTATAAAAAAGTAAGTTATAATTAAAAACGAATAACCGACATTAAACCATAAAGCTATGAAAGCAAAGGAAATACAGGACTTAATAAACTTCATCTCAAATTCAGGTTTAGATGAGGTAAATATCGAAACCGAAGAATTTAAAATAAAAGTAAAGAAATCATCTGAAGTAAAAACTCAGGTAGTTCAGTCTGCTCCCGCAGCTGTAGCATCAACTAGCATTGCTCCCGCTACACAGCCAAAAGAAGCTGAAGAAGCTCCGGCTGTAGCAGCTGATAGTAAATACATTGAGATTAAATCGCCAATGATTGGCACTTTCTACAGAACGCCTAATCCGGATTCTCCCGCTTTTGTAAATGTGGGCGATACGGTAAAAACAGGTGACACGGTATGCATTGTTGAGGCCATGAAACTTTTTAACGAAATTGAATCTGAAATTTCAGGGAAAATTGTGAAAGTGCTCGTTGAAAATGCAACTCCGGTTGAGTACGATCAACCATTATTTTTAGTAGACCCGGCATGAGGTAACGGGCTTAATTGATTTTATCATTTATAAAAATAAGAAGTTGTGTTTAAGAAAATATTAATTGCCAACAGAGGTGAGATAGCGTTAAGAATTATACGTACCTGCAAGGAAATGGGCATTTCTACAGTAGCCGTGTATTCAACTGCCGATAAAGAGAGTTTACATGTGCGCTTTGCCGATGAAGCGGTATGCATAGGTCCCCCGCCTAGCAAGGATAGCTATCTTAACATACCCAACATTATTTCTGCCGCAGAAATTACCAATGCCGATGCCATACATCCCGGTTACGGATTTTTATCAGAAAATGCTGAATTTTCCAAAATATGTGGCGAGTACAACATAAAGTTTATAGGAGCAGATCCTGAAATGATAAATAAAATGGGTGACAAGGCAACAGCCAAAGCAACCATGAAAGAAGCAGGTGTTCCCGTAATTCCCGGGTCAGAGGGTTTGTTAAATTCCATTGAGGAAGGCATAGAACTTTCAAAAGAAATGGGCTATCCTGTTATTTTAAAAGCTACTGCCGGTGGTGGTGGTAAAGGTATGCGAATTGTAAAGGATGATTCAGGCTTTAAAAAAGCGTGGGACGATGCCAAACAAGAAGCTACGGCATCTTTCGGTAATGCAGGTTTATACCTCGAAAAATTTGTGGAAGAACCGCGCCATGTGGAAATACAGATTATTGGCGATAGAAGAGGAAAGGCTTGCCACCTCTCAGAAAGAGACTGCTCCATTCAGAGGAGGCATCAAAAATTGCTTGAAGAAACACCAAGCCCGGTTATGACCGATGAGTTGCGCGATGCTATGGGAAAAGCTGCAATTGCAGGCGCTGAAGCAGTAGGTTATGAAGGTGCCGGAACCATAGAATTTTTGCTGGATAAACACAATAAGTTCTACTTTATGGAAATGAATACACGTATTCAGGTGGAACATCCCATTACAGAAGAAGTAACCGACTTTGATTTAATTAAAGAGCAAATTAAGGTTGCCTCCGGTCAAACTATCTCAGGAAAAAATTACTTTCCGCACCTTTATGCTATGGAATGCCGTATTAATGCGGAAGATCCCGCTAACGGTTTCAGACCAAGCCCGGGAAAAATTACCAACTTGCACATACCCGGTGGACGTGGTGTACGGATAGATAGTCACGTTTATGCGGGCTACACCATTCCGCCTTACTACGATTCCATGATCGCCAAACTGATTGTTTCAGGGCAATCTCGAGAAGAAGTAATTGTACGGATGAAAAGAGCGTTGGAAGAATTTGTGATAGAAGGCATAAAAACTACTATTCCATTCCATATTAAACTTATGGATGAAAAAGTATTTAAATCGGGAAAGTTCACGACTAAGTATCTTGAAGACTTCGATTTTTCCAGCATAAAGAGTTAAAGAACATTTTTAGCCTTTCTGAACCCAAACTAAGCAAGAAACTCAGGTTATAAAAGCACTTGAAAGGCATTTTGCAAAAAGCAGATGCCTTTTTTGGTTTATAGATAGCAGGTTTGTACTATGAAAAATTCTGAAAGCGGTAGCAAAACAGAGCAGCTAACATCAGCAAATTCACCCTTTCTATTAACTTTGTAGACATGCAAAAACTAAGGATAATTTATATGGGTACCCCCGATTTTGCGGTACCACCCTTAAAAATATTGGTAGAAAACGGCTATGATATTGCCGCAGTAATTACAGCTCCCGACAAGCCGAAAGGCCGAGGGCAGAAAGTGGCTATTTCTGCTGTGAAGCAATATGCTCAGCAAGTCAAATTACCTATACTTCAACCAACTAATTTAAAAGATGGTAATTTTCTTGAAATATTAGAAAGCTACAAAGCTAACCTACAAATAGTTGTAGCTTTTAGAATGTTACCGGAAGTAGTTTGGCAAATGCCGGAATTGGGTACTTTTAATTTGCACGCATCATTATTACCTCAGTACAGAGGCGCTGCTCCTATTCATTGGGCGGTAATTAATGGGGAAGAAGAAACAGGACTAACCACCTTTTTCCTGAAGCATGAAATAGATACAGGCAGCATTATTTTACAGCAAAAGGAAAAAATTCATAAAAAAGACACCACCGGCAGTCTGTATATAAGGCTGATGACGAGCGGTGCGGAGTTAGTTCTAAAAACCGTACAAGCTATTGAGCAAAACTCCTTCCAGCTCACTGAGCAGAAGAGTAATGAACAGTTGCAGCAAGCTCCTAAGCTATTTAAGGAAAATACTGAGATTGACTGGAGTAAACCGGCAGGGGAAATTTATAATTTTGTAAGAGGGCTTAACCCTTTTCCTACAGCCTGGACTATTCTTAATGGCACAAAATACAAGATACATTTTGTAATAGTGGTAGATGAAGATTCAATGGGCAAAGCCGGGGAAACAATATCTGATGACAAAACTTATATTCATGTGCAATGTGGAAAAGGTAAAGTGGCGCTTGTGGAACTACAGCAGGAAGGCAAAAAACGAATGTCTACAGAAGATTTTTTAAGAGGAAATAAGTTATAGTATGATCATTTCAATGATAGTAGCACGTGCCCAAAATGGAGCAATTGGTAAAGACAACAGCATGATATGGCACCTGCCGGATGATATGCAGTTTTTTAAAGACAGTACGCGCAACCACCACATTCTCATGGGTCGCAAAAACTATGATTCTTTACCAGAAATGTTTCGCCCGTTAAAAAATAGAGTGAACATAGTAATCACCAGAAATAAGGACTGGCAGCGCGATGGTGTAGTTGTATTTCATGATATAAAAAGTGGTATTGCCTACGCCAAAGAGCATAATGAAGAGGAACTTTATATTATAGGCGGTGGAGAAATATACAAACAAGGGTTATCCTATGCCAATAAATTATATATCACAGAAGTTTATGCCGAATTTCCTGATGCCGATGCTTACTTTCCTGAAATTGATCAGTCAGTATGGAAAGAAACTAGTAGAACTAAGCACGGAACCGATGAGAAACATAAATATGCTTTCGATTTTGTGACTTATGAAACAATATCGTCAAATTAAAACCTTACCTCCTTTTTTTAGGGAGAAGTATTAAGTGCCTGCCCGGTTTTGGGGTGATGAAGTCACGAAGGCAAGCCCTTTCTAAAAAACCTTAACTTATAAAAGATTAAAATAAAAATGTAGAGGATTCACCCGAGGTAGCAAGTCAAAATAAATCAAGTAAAATATATAATAAGAACAACCAAGTTCTATAGGAAAGTTAGACAAACGGAATATATAATTAGAAATATTCAAATATATCTTTTATTAATTCAAAAGCGTCTATTTTTTTCGCTCTAACGAATGCATTATTTTGTTATTGGGTTTACATATTCTTACCTTTCCCGAAGACAGTAAGTCATTTATATTTTTTAATGGACAGCAATACCGATACCTTTTTAAACATTACTGTTTCACAATTACTACATACTACTACGGATTTAATTGTTATCATTAATCAGCATGGCACAGTTAACGCCATTAGTACTTCTGTAGATCAAATTGTGGGATACGCTCCTAAAGACTTTGAGCATAAGCATATTTCGGAAACAGTGCTTATAAATACCGAACCTGGCAATGCTGCGCAGGATGCTTTTCTCAAAAACTATAATTGCGGCAAACCATTTGAAAGTGTTATTCACGCCAAAAACGATAACCTGATAAGGCTTTCTTGGAATTGTTCAATAGATAGAATATCTGAGCAGGTTGTATTAATCGGCCGAAATATTTCTGAAATACTAGAAAATGCCAAACTTGAATCAATCCAAAATAAGATTGATGCAGCAGTTATAAATAGCACCGATGACCTGATTTGGAGTCTTGATAGAGACTACAAGTTTACTAGTTTTAACAGCGCTTTTAAAGAATCGCGCCAGCAAGTTTTTGATGCGAAAATTGAAATCGGCCTAAGTACTTTTGAGTCGATAGAATATCCGAAGGAAATCTACAATTATTGGAAGGGGATTTACGATAAGGTGCTGGCAGGAGAAAGCACAAAATTTGAATATAAGTCGGTAATCGATAACTCTGATAATAGCATATTTGAGTGGCATAAGATTGAGATCAATCCTATTTACTTCAATAGCGAAATTATTGGGCTCGTAGGTAAGAGTAGTGATATCACGCAAGTAAAAAAAGCAACTGAAATATTACAAAACCAGCAAGAAGCATTGCGCGAAGCCTTCGATGAAAAGGATATTATATTAGAAGATATTTCGGACGCATTTTATGCACTTGACGAAGCATTTAATTTTATTTTTGTTAATAAGCAAGCCTACCAAGGCTTGTATAAATCAAATGAAGATTTACTTGGAAGAAATTTATTTGATATCTTCCCTGAGCTAAAAGGCACTGTATTCCATAAGAAATTGCTAAAAGTTGTAGAATTTGAAGAGTCTGAAAGTTTTGAATTTTACTACGAACCTTTTGATAGATGGTTTGATGAAAGAATTTATAAAACTGACCTCGGATATTCTGTTTTCTTTATTGATATAAGTGAAAGAAAGAAACTAGACTTTGAATTGCAAGCCGCTTATTATAAACACCGTGAAATACTTGAAAGTATTACTGATGGCTTTCTGGCGCTTGACAGAGATAACCGCATCACTTACATAAATAATATAGCGCAAACTGCCTTCAGGGTGGAAGAACTTGATGTTGTTGGTAAGCACATTCAAGAAATATTCTTTGAGGAACATGGCGAGCAGGTTTACAACAAAATAGAGGACAGCCATAGCCATAAACGCTCAAACATTTTTGAGTATAAATTTGAGCCAAATGGCAATTGGTTTAAAGTTAATATTTATCCTTCAGCAAACGGGCTTTCTATTTACTTCAGAAACATTAGTAAAGAAAAAGAGGTTGAACTAAAACTATTAACTTTTAATGATACGCTTAAAACAAAAAATGAGGAATTAGAGCAGTTTGCTTTTGCCGCCTCTCACGATTTACAAGAGCCACTACGGGTAATTACTAGTTTTTTAGACCTACTGCAGCGCCATTTAGGAGATGCCGCTGACGAGACCTCCACAACCTACATTAACTATACAGTTGATGCAAGCAAACGCATGAGGCAGATTATCATCGATTTGCTGGACTACTCCAGAGCAGGCTCTGACGATGAAGAACTTGAAGAAGTGGATCCGAATTATTTGGTGGATGAAATTAAAGAAATTTTAAAACAATCCATCTCCTCTAAAAGAGCTGTTGTTACCGTAGAAAAACTACCTAAAGTGCTTTACAACTCAACCGCCTTGCGCCAAGTATTTCTCAATTTGATAAGTAACGCTATTAAATACGTTTTAAAAGAAACTTCGCCCGAAATTGAAATAACTTGCAACACTTCTGATGGCGAGCACGTATTTTGCGTGCAGGATAACGGCATAGGTATTGACCAAGAATACCACGAACATGTTTTTACTGTATTTAAACGCTTGCATAACCGACAAGAGTACGAAGGCACGGGCATAGGACTATCCATTTGTAAAAAAATTATTGAAAAATTTAATGGCAGCGTGTGGATTGATTCAGCAAAAGGGGAAGGAAGCAAATTCTACTTCACCATTCCTAGAAATCAAGAGAAAAAGAGCCTCAGTTCTATATATAACTAACTCGATTGCCTGCTGTGAGTCGCTGATATTTAATTTATAACTTACTCTTAACAAATAAAAATGCGCGTAATCGGTGAAATACCCAACCCAAATTGTAAAATCACCCTGTTTAACTGGAATGAAAAGTATCTCATTAAATTTGAGATAGGCATGTATGAGCAAACTTACAAAGTTGATGCATATGAAGTAGACAACGATGCTGCACTTAAAGCAATGATTACCAATGAATTTGTTAAAAAGGTGATGCTCCGTTTTGATAAAATGCACACCGATTGGGGGAGCCTTATAAATTGAAGCACTTTAAAGAGTTGATGTTATAACTTCCATATCGGTCGACAAGTCATCTTAATCTGAAAATTATTCAGAAACTACGAAGGAGCATAAAATTTACCCTACCGGCATTTCCTATTTGGTTGCCATTTCTCGCCTGATAAGCCGGCTGCTGATACAACAATTGCGCAGACCAGCGCTTACGTTGCACATCAAAACCAAAATTCATAAAAGTAGTATATCCTCCGGTGTACGCCAGCAATTCATCGCTTTTAGCGTTCTTTTGGGCACCTTCAGCATAAAAACCAAATTTTGGTATATAGTTCATTTGCGTTTCTATGTTTTGAAAAACATACATTACATTAAGCTGTCCGTTCCAGCTATTTCCAAAACGGTATTTCTGGGCACCTTCTGTATTCCACTTATAATTAGCAGCAGCAGCATAACCAAAACCGCTACGCAATGCTACATTCAAATAATTTAGTCTTAAAATTAAGTCATTTGAACCGGTACCCGTTTGTAGCTCCGGATCAAACAGTACCCCGTCAGCATCTTTATGAGCTGTACTTCCTGTAGCCCACTTAATAGCTAAACCGGGCCGAAATATATGAGTCCTTGTTTCTGTTTTAAAAACAAATGAGCGATCAATAGCCGTAATCATATCACCAAAACCGGATAGCTGCATGGTTGTGTCTGATACAGGTTCCATCACATCCCAAACTTTGTTGTAGTAGGCTTCAATAGTTTCAAAAGGTGCAATAACCATCAAATTCCATTTGTCAAATACCTGGTAATTCACACGCAAGGCAAAGGTCTGGTACCTTTCGTAATCTTGCTTCTTTTTCTCGAAAAACAGATTTGAACCATCAAGTTCATGCATTTTAGGCGACCGACTACTAAAAAAGCTGTTTGATTGTTGCAAGTCGTTATAGCCGTTGAACTTTCTGTAATGATAGAATAGCCCAATATAGTTATTTGCGTTAAGCGGCTTGTATTCAAAAATATTGCATACATCGCATGCTTTACACGCTGAACCACTGCTTAGTATAAAAAAGATAATGAGTAATCGTAAAATGAGTTTCACTCCTGTAATTTGTGAGTTTCTATAAAATCGTAGTCAGTTAAGCTATGAAGAAAAGCAATAAGTTGTGCCTTCTCAGCCTCGCTAAAATGGAAACCTGTAGCTGCACCTCGTTGTAGTGCTAAGTCCAGCGTGTTAGAATTTTTAACACCGGTAGCATAGTGTTCCATCACCTCATCAAGTGTGCCAAACCTGCCATCGTGCATATACGGAGCGGTAAGCGCAACATTCCTTAGCGTGGGAGTTTTAAACTTGCCTAAATCGGCCGTATTGAGTGTAATTCTGTACCTACCTTGAAAAATACGTTCGAAAGCTTCGTCCTGGAAAATGCTATCTAAACCATTGTTATGATACCCAAAATCTGTAAAATGATCAGTAGCATGGCAGGAAGAGCAGTTAGCCTCAAACAGTAACATTCCCTTTTGTTGTACTTGAGTAAGTGCCTTTTTATTGCCTCTGGCATATAAATCATAGGCAGATCCTCCGGAAATTAACGTGCGCTGATATTGTGCTAATGCCCTTGCGATGGACGATGAACTCACCCCCAAATCAGGAAATGCTTGTCCGAAGAGCGGTTTGTAAACGGCATCCTTTTCGAGGCGTTTTACCAACTCCTTTAAGTCAGCAGCCATTTCATCGGCATGTGTTAGAGGGCCAAAAGCCAAAGACTCTAAGTTCAATGCGCCACCATCCCAAAATAAACCATCTACCCAAGCAATATTTGTTAGCGTTGGTGCATTTCTATGTAGCTTATTGCCACTTACTCCTTTATCCGATAAGCTTAAGCCGTCTGTAAAGGCCTTTTCAGGTATGTGGCAGTTGGCACAAGCAATCTTCCCATTTTTAGATAAGGCAGGATCGAAAAACAACTTTTTCCCTAAAAAAACACCCTCTTTACTCATCGGATTTCTGTCGGAAGTAGGTAATTCACTTCCCAAATTTGAAGGGACAGTATATACACTAGCAGTCTCCACCACCTCAGTGGCACAGCTAACAAACAAAAAAATCGATATGCCAAAAAGGGCGTTTTTCATATTACATCATCCCGTGGTTGCCGCTCATTACACTAAACGATGCCTTCACATTTGTCATAATCTTTTTAGCCAACTCAGGATTGTTGAATGTATGAGTATCTCGGTTTGCCTCTTTTGTCATGTCCACATTTTTGAGGAAATTGCCAATATTATACATCACCATCAAGTCACTTGTGGCATTTGTTAATTCAGTATGACCTTCCAGCATTCCGCTGGGTGTTAATAAATTATTTGTGCCAATATGGTACACAAAATTTTCGCCATTTACAGTACCTTCTAGCTTTACGAACAGGTAGCCGGATTTCCAGCTCCAGTAGGCATGATTTGGATTGTCGGCAGATAACGCATGTGCTTTCGGCCATGCGGTTGGCTCAATAGTGCTGTTCACTACCGTATCTACCCCCAGCTGAAAACTCAAACCATGGTAACCTCCAACAGGAACGGTACCTACTTCGTATAACATTTGATCCGGCTGCACAAGTAAAAAAAGATCGTCCTCTTTATCATCAGTCCCTTTATTGAAACTGAGCATAGTTTGATCGGACTGCATCAGTTGTAAATTGGAAATATAAAATTGTACTACGCTAAATTTAACTGACTGACCATTGATGGAGTAGGTATCGTTGTAGCTGAACTCCTCTCCATTTACCATAGGATGGAAATGTAAGCTGAGTTCAGTAGCTGTAACTGCTGCTTCTTCCATTTCATCATCGCATGAAGTGATAACCATAATGGCAAATAGTGCAGGTATATACTTTAATAAATTTTTCATAATTTTTGTTCTTAATTAATTTGATTCAATTAGTTATTGATCGACTCAATAGTAAATAAATTTTGTTCATAATTATTGGCAATTTTCGTTGCTTCATCGCCACCCATAGCCACATTTACGGCTTCAAAAGAGACATAATCCGGTGCCGTAAACATGCCCAAAATATTAGTAGATATATCTATAGAAACGTTATTACCTTCTTTTAAAGTAAGCATGGCATCTAAAGCGACTGTCTTATAATTTTCATCGCCTCCAATATGAAAAACTAAGCCTTTCCTTTCTTTGTCAGGAATAAACAATTCACCTTCCAATAGCACAAACTTGTAACCGGTATCCCAATTCCAAGCCATTTCGTTGCTAGGGTCTAGGTCACCCGGATTATCTGTTTTTGCATTAGCTTCGGCATCTACCCCAATTGAGAATCGCAACGTAGCCACTTCCATAGCTGGTAATTCCTTTAAGTCGAATGAAAGTTTATTCTCAAAACCACTTTCTGCTATTAAATGATAGCTATCAGCTTCGGTATATAACAAATCTCCATCGGTATTTAGTAACTCCACATTTGAAATGTAGTACTTAAAAGCACTTATGCTAAAAGTAGCGGCCTCTCTACTATATTGTCTGGTATCAATAACCAAGGCTTCATTACCTACTTTATTACTAAAATTTATACTAAGTGTATTAGTAGGTGCTGGCGTTGCGTTGTCACAAGCTGCAAACAATAAGGGCATGCATATTAGTGTGCATACAAGTTTAATAAACTTCATAATTATCGATTAAATGGATTTGAAAATTCTTGGTTCGATACGAACTCCTCATCTGTTAACATCTCTAAAAAAGAGATCATATCTGCTTTCTCTTGGTCGGTAAGTCCTAATTTTACCTTATCACCACTCTGCATATTGAGATTACTTCCCTCAATAAGTAAAATATCTAAAGTTGGACTTCTACTTACATCCTCATTGTAATGATTCTAATACCTGTTCTAACGTTTGAAACCTGCCATCGTGCATGTATGGAGCGGTCAAAGCAATGTTCCTAAGCGAAGGAGCTTTAAACTTCCCACTATCTGCCGGATTATTAGTTACTCTGAATAAACCAGGCTTCATGTCCTCTTTGGTGTCTAAGCCATTATTGTGGAAACCACTGAAGCCTGGAATGCTGCCTGATGTAAGGAAATTACTATGACAATCGCCACAATTACCTCCTCTGAGTTGGCCGGGAATGGGATGTGTAAAAAATAAATTTAACCCCCGTATTTCACTTTGCGATGGCTTATACTCGCCCTTCAAATATTGATCGTACTTTGAATTGGACGAAATGAGCGTGCGTTGAAACTGCGACAAAGCCTTGCCTATGAGCTCAGCAGTGATCTCGTCCTCATCAAAAGCCTCTCGAAACAACTCGTTATAACCAGCTGCTTCTAATTTACCGATAGCTGCTTCAAACGACTGGTGCATTTCAATGGGGTTGGCAATTGGTTCTATGGATTGCTCTTCCAAGGTTGGCATCCTACCATCCCAAGTAAAATTATCGGCCCACAGCATATTAACTAATGACATGGCGCTTACCTTTCCGGTAATTCCGTCTATTCCGGGACTTACAGCTAAACCATCAGTAAAAGCTTTCTTCTGCTGATGACAGCTGCCGCATGACATGGTATTATCACCCGATAGCTTATTCTCATAGAATAGCATTCTACCCAACTCCACACCCTTTTTTGTAGTAGGGTTATCAGCAGGAATACGCTCATTAAATGAACCGAAATAGGTTGGCGCGTCAAGCTTATACATTTCATTTATCGGTTCTTCAACAGTTGTATCAGAACATGACAGCAATAAAAAACATAGACCTAACGACTTCACAAAATACTTTAATAGCATGCAAAGCTGTTCAAACATTAGATAATTAGGTAAATAACGTATTTACCTATAACAAAATGTGCTTAAACAAAAGTTTGTGGCGGGTGAAAAATATCTGAAATATCTAAAAAGATGTAGCTGTCCTGATATTTTTGGTGAGTAGCATCAGATAAAATTAAAAACTCATTATCAACGACTTTTTCAACTAACTTAGTTTGTACAAAAAGTGGCATTTCGTGCAGTTGAAATCCATTTTCATCCCGATCTTGCTTGGTGTTATCCAGCTGCTTTTTAAGGTAACATTTACCATTACACATGGTAATTGGCTTAGCCTTATTAACGCAAAAAAGATTTGTGATTCGTTCTTTATTTACCTCGTAGTTCAACTGAATAATAGTAAACACGAAAATATTGCTCACGAATAATAGTAATAGCGTTATGGTAACAAGCTTTCTTATAATGTAAAGATAGATTAGCTTTAAGTAAAAATAAAAGACCTAAAATTATATTTTTTAATTCCCCCCTACACTCAAAATCGTAAATTCTACCCTCCTGTTTTCTGATCGGCCCAAATCAGTAGCATTGGTGCTTACCGGCTCGGTTTCCCCATAACCTTTGGCCGTCATTCGCTGCTCGGCAATACTTTTTTCTTGCAAATAAGCCATAACCGACTGAGCGCGGCCATCGCTTAGCTCCAGGTTATATTCATCCGTTCCCTTGTCATCAGTATGGCCACCAATTTCAATGGTAATGTCCGGGTTCTGCTGCATTAATTCTGTGAGCCTGTTGAGCTCAGGGTACGATTCAGACTTCAAACTGGTTTTGTCAAAATTGAAGTAAATATTCTTTATCACTACAGTTTTACCCACCTCAATTGGGCTCATGTAAAGGTCCTTACTGTAATCCAGAAATAGCTGGTCATCAGTTATAGTTATCTGATCTTCCAAATTGAGGTAGTTGGCTTTTTGCGCCCTGATGGTAAACCTACCGGGAATCTTAACAAACGCTTCATAAAAACCATCCGCATTACTTTTCGCAACAGTTATGGTACTGTCACCTAGGTCAAAATTCAAGGTGAGTTGTAATGGTTCTTTCGTTTTTTCATCGTACACATAGCCGGAAATGCGATAGGGTTTTACCATTTTAACAAGCGTATAATCCTTCCTAAATTCCTTGAAATAAATACCTGTAGGCACAGTGGCTGAAAGGGTATCTTCTACTAACTCATAATTATCGGATAGTAGCTCAATGGTGTAATTTCCTTCTTTTGGTAATTGCAACTTGTAGCCGCCATCTTCATAAGCCGTTTGCACTGAATCTTTAAATTTGTCCATTTCAACTTTTACAAGTGCATTTGCAGGTATCATGTTCTGGGCCTCTGTTACATAGCCGTATAATATTAAATCGGCTTTAACAGGTGTTAAGTAGAGATTTTTTTCAATAATGGTATCTTCTTCGATGCCAAATGTCAGATCTACTGCATCCTGCAGTTGCTCATAGCCCACTTTGGTACCGCCAAAAACAAAATTCTTCTCCTGGTAAGTAGTAAAACTGAAGTCACCGGAAACACCGGTCTGTATGGTTATATTTTTTTCTTCCGGGGCAGAGATACCTAATAAAATATCTACCGGTTCATCAGTTTCAGCATCAAGCACTTTACCTTTAACCGTAATTTTAGCTTTTGGTATTAAACCGTAAATGTTCATGTTGCTGCCATCGGCACTTACATAAGTACGGGTGGTGAATGCATTTTGCCCACTCGAATCCATGGAAAAGTAGGAGTCAAAACCTCCGGTGTTAATTGGAGCACCTATATTTTCGGGCTCACTCCAATTTTGCCAGCTGTCATCTAATCGCTTCACCTTCCAAATATCCACACTACCAAGTGTACCTTCTCTATTGCTTGCATAATACATGATCCCGTCATTTTCTGCGAGGTATGGCCCGAACTCATCTTTGTAAGTACTCAGTGCTTTTATAGATTGCGGCTGCGTATAAGTGCCGTCATCTTTTCTTTTGCTGAGGTACAAATCGCTGTATGGTTTACCTTCGCGTTCATTAAGGTAAATGATTATTGCAGAGAGATCTTGGCTAATAGCCCCGCCCGAAAAACGCCCTTTATTCATGTCGGCAAAACCGGGAATGTCCAGCTCTTCCGGTCTGCTCCATTTATCACCGGTCTTTAAAGGTTACCGAAAAGCCTTCTTCATTCTTTCTATTTCCTCCCCTGATAAAAAGCGTATTGCCTCCATCTAAAATAGTGAGCACCTGATTAAACTTTCTGTTGTTCAATGGCGACTCCATGTGAATGGCTTTGCCCCAGGTACCGTCAGCTTGTTTATCGCTAAACCAAATATCCTGTGTATTATCACTGCCCTCATTATTTTCAGGATGGTTGGACACCGTAAAGTACAGTCGTTGATTGTCAGGCGTAACCAGCGGAGCACTTTCGTGGTATCGGCTATTAACAATCCGTGGCAACTCAACCAATTTGTAAAGTATTTGCCGATCTTGCGCCTGTACAATTGAAGCAAAAAAGAATAATAGCAGTAAGCACCTTTTCATCATTTTTAAATTTAAAACAATTTTATTAAAAAGAAGAAAATAAGCTGTTCATCGATAAAAAATATGGATTGGTGTGTAAGAAATGAGGTGAATTTCTTTAAAAAGCTGAGCATTCAAATTGTTTTATGAAAATCATCTGTGGCTCACAAATATAAGATTTGTAGCTCAAAATTCATGAAATATGAGCTACAAATCACGTACAATTGAGCTCGAAATATATAGCCTTTAACTAATTTTAATTTTTAGGATAGTAGAAAATAAAGTAATAAAGCCATTGAATAAATAAAAAAAACCCGACATCAATTGCTGCCAGGGTTTTTACATCAATCTATGGTTTTGTGGTTTACAAAAGCCCGTTGGTTTTTCTTACCGCCTCAGCACTTTCTTGCAGTTTGGACTTTTCCTTATCGTCCAGCTTAATTTCTACAACCTGCTTTATACCGCTCCTTCCTATCAAAGCTGGTGCACCTATGCAAATATCCTTTAGGCCATACTCACCATCCAACATGCAAGAGCAAGGGAACATTTTATTGGCATCATTAGCAATGGCTTGTACCATGGCCGAAACAGCTGCTCCCGGAGCATACCAGGCTGAGGTACCTAAAAGTTTTGTTAAGGTGGCACCTCCTACTTTTGTTTCTTCTTTCACTTTATTGAGCTGATCACCTGATAAAAATTCAGTAACGGGCACCGAATTTCTTGTGGCTAATCTGGTCAAAGGAATCATTCCCGTATCACTATGGCCACCTATCACCATGCCATCAACATCTGATGCCGGGCAGTCGAGTGCTTCTGCGAGTCTGTATTTAAAACGGGCAGAATCTAATGCACCGCCCATGCCTATAATTCTTTCTTTCGGTAAACCGGTTGATTGATGTACCAAATAAGTCATGGTGTCCATTGGGTTAGATACTACAATGATTATGACCTCAGGCGAATGTTTGATCAGTTGCTCTGCTACGGACTTAACAATGCCCGCGTTGGTAGAAATTAATTCCTCTCTTGTCATACCCGGCTTCCTTGGAATGCCTGATGTAATTACAGCCACATCACTATTTGCTGTTTTGCTGTAATCATTTGTTGCGCCTACAATTTTGGTATCGAAGCTATTTAAAGAAGCGGTCTGCATCAAATCCATAGCTTTACCTTCGGCAAAACCTTCTTTAATATCAACCAAAACAACTTCGGCAGCAAAATCTTTAATGGCAATATATTCAGCACAGCTTGCGCCTACTGCTCCTGCTCCTACTACGGTAACTTTCATTTTTATGTGGGTTTATAAGTTAATTAGAATATTTTATTACTCGAAATTACAAAAAGATGTAAGGACAAAAAATGCTGCATCTATCTTTTCGCACCATTGAGCTGCACCGCCCCTAATCTTTCTTTCCATATACATCAGCTAAATCAAAAAAGCCGAAATTTGTTTTATATGCTGAAAAAAGTCTATGTATATATTCATCTTGCTGCATGAGGTACGATTCTAATACCTTGGCTTTAATTTTAGGATAGTGATCAAAAATTTCAAATAAATTTATTTGAGGGATTACATATACCTGAGCTTTTTCTGAAGTAACATGCGCATTGTATACACGTGTAGTGTCCATAAGCAATACATTATCTCCAAAAGACTTCCCTTTATCTAAATGCCCTATCACTTCAAACCTGTCTTTAATGTCAATAGAAAAGGCTATTTGTCCACTGTTTAATAAATAAAGTGCCTGACTAGGGTCTCCCCTAAAAAACATGACCTCGCGTTCCTTATAAATGCGTAAGTGCATAAATGGAATGAAGTGAGCCAATTGCTCAAAATTTAGCTGTTCAAAAAGGACCATACTTTTAAGAAACCTAAACAATACTAATTCCCTATTGGTATAAGTTTTCTTAAAAGGATTTGAAATTCTCATGATATTCTATTCGTAAAATCTGTTTGGTTTGTTCAGTTATTTTAAAAGTATCGGCAAGGCGTTGTTTTACTAACCAAACTATTTGCTCACCTGAACAAAGCACAAGTTGTCTGTCCTTTAAAGATAGTGGTACTTTAGCATCTATTAAATAATCGCTTACTTTTTTTTGACCTTTCAAACCCAAAGGCTGAAATTTATCTCCTATCTTCCATAGCCTCAATGTCAGCTTTTCTTGCAGATTTGCTGCATCAACGTACGCTACATGCGCATCCGTTTTCATGTCAAAGTCTGCTTTCTCTAGGTGTGCTAATTGTAGCTTGCCCAGCTCGGTTTCCACCGCCTGCAGCTTATTGCTAAATTGTATCTCTTTAAAATCGGCCAACTTGTTTTTAATGATCAATAAATAATCTCTATCTACATTGATGGTAAATTCATCATTTTGTAAAAGGGAGCCGGTTTGATCATAATTAATGCTGTTTACCTGCGGATGGCTGAACCCGAAAGGTGCAAGCAGATCAGCAAGAAAAACCATACCAAATGCTCGTTTTAAAAGAGCCTTTTTTATTTTATAACCATAGGGAGTGGTGCTAAAATACGTACTTTTTAAATCACTGACCATCTGTTCATAAGCATAGGCTGCAGCCTGCATGCGCTTGCCGGTTAGCTCAAAATTTTTGAGTAAAGCAGGGTTATGGTTTATAAGCACCGGAATTACCTTATGCCTTAATTCATTTCTTTTGTAATCATCCGTCCGGTTGGTAGCATCTTCTTGCCAGGTAATATCATTATCCGCAGCAAAACTTCTAATCATGCTTTTTTCAGCAAAAATAAGTGGCCTTATGCGTTTATTTTTACTTGCTACTATACCTTTCATGCCTTCAATACCAGTGCCACGGGTAAGATTCAGCAAGACCGTCTCCAGAGAATCTTCGGCATGATGCGCTGTGAGCAAGTAATTGTAATCACCATTTTCCACCAACTCCTCAAACCACTTATAGCGCAAATCGCGGGCTTGCATTTGAGTGGATTTGGCTCCACCGCCTCTTTCTATTACCACTCTTTTGATGTAGCAGCTTACGTCTAGTTTTTCCGACAGCTTGCGTACGAAATGCTCATCAGCATCAGATGCCTCTCCTCGTAGCTGAAAATTCATATGTGCTAAGGAAAATGAGAAATTGAACTTATTTAAAAGATGAGCCAAAACTACAGAATCAACTCCGCCACTGATGGCCAGGAGCAGTTTATCATGCTTATTAAAAAGCTTTTCTTTATTGATATAAGCTAAAAAGAGCGATGCGAGCATTATTCTTTTTTAATTATCGTAGTTTTGCACAAATTTTGCTTTAAATCTGCAAAAGTAAAAGTATGAACTTCCAACGAATATTATTGCTCGCTTTAGGCTTATTCTTAGCATTTTCTGCATCGGCTCAGAGAAATGGCGTAAAGTACGGGTCAAGCGGCTATTCGGAAACTATTAATCGGGGCAAAGACAGGTTTACCCGACTGGTGGATAATGTTTGGTTTGACATAGAAGAAAAAAACACTTACATAACTGGTGACTCAGCACTCTACTACGATAAGCAAGGTATCATGATCGTGTTTGGCGATGTTAGAATAAAAGAAGGCGACTCAGTAAATATTACGGCTGGCGAGTTGCATTACCTAATGAAAGACAATAAGGCGGAGCTGAGAAAAGATGTGCGCTACACTGATAGAAGAATTGTACTCACCACGAATTACCTCGATTATTTTACCGACACGGAAGATGCCCGCTTTTACAATGGAGGCAAAATTGTAGATGGCGCCACTACATTGGAAGCAGAAGACGCCTATGTGGTAAATGCTGAAAACCTGATAAAATTCTATCAAAATGTTGACTTAAAAAGTCCTGAATATAACCTTAAAACTGATACACTTTTTTACGATAGGATAACAAAAATTGCTACTACCTACGGCCCTACTAAAACTATACTGGAAGATGGAGAAATTGTAGATGCTAAAGACGGTGGCGAGTTTTATACAGCCAGCAAACGGATAAAATACCAAGAAGGCAAAATTACGACCGAGAGCTACGAAATATTTGGCGATGACCTATATTTTGATGAAATCAGGAATGAGTCGCAAGCCAAGGGGAATGTAAAACTTATTTCGGAAGAGAATAATATTATTATTTTAGGTGATGAGGCCACCACCAAAAAAGACAGTGGCATTACCAAAATATGGGGAAGCCCTGTGCTTAAACAAATGGTTGAAAATGACACGCTCTACCTAACTGCGGACACCCTCATTTCCATCGATTCCAAAATTGATTCTTTGAGCCGATTATTGGCATTTAAAAACGTAAAAATCTTTAAATCGGACATGCAAGGTATATCTGATTCATTAGCTTATATGATGCAAGATTCCATGATTTTTTTCTATCAGGATCCGGTACTATGGAGCAGTGATAATCAAATTACCGGTGATACCATTAACCTAACCATGATTAATGGCAAAATGGATAGAATGAATGTGCGCAATAGGGCCTTTACTGTAAATGAAGATACAGTGGGTAACTTTAACCAAATTAAAGGCCGTAATATGGTTGCACATTTGAAGGACGACCAAATGGATAGAATTTTTGTTTACGGCAATGGTGAGGCTCTGTACTTTGCGTTAGATGATAAAGACATGAGTTTGATTGGACTAAATAAAATTATATGTAGCGATATGAAATTAATTTTTATTGCTGGGGACATGAACGACATCACCTTTTATACTGAACCTGAAGGTAAATTTATACCTCCACACGAAATTGCAGAACCGGAGACACGTTTGAAGGAATTCCAATGGCTGATAGAAAAGCAACCGAGCTTGCAACAGGTACTGGGAAAGTACTATATAGTGCCCGCACTAATTCAACAAGCTGAAATAGAAGACCCTGCAATTAAACCCGACCCTGTGCAACTCCAAAAAGAGTAAAAAAAACCTGTAAACGTACTTTAACGACAAATATTATACTCTAAAGAAAATTATTCTTACAGATTGAGGTTTTTGCCAATATTTTGTTATATTTTTATGTAAATTGTAACAAAATGAATAAGCTCTTTTGAAATTCTTGCTCCTCATATTATTATGCATAACAACTGCAGGTAGCTTAAAAGCGCAAGAATTTGAATTAATCGGTCTTTCATCTCCTCTCGAAACGAGCTATCAGTCAGCCAAAAGCAGTTATGTTATTTTAAAAAATCTTTCAAACGTTTCCAAAGAATTTACCATTACGCTTGATCAACATTTACTTTCTGGCGGCAGCAGCGCGATTATGTGTTACAGAGGTTTTTGCAGCATTTCTACAATAAATCTTTCGATTGATGCCAACAGCACCTCAGGAAAAATAGAAATTACCCTAAGAGGCGGACTGACAGATATCAATAGCAGTATGCTCCTGAAAGTCAAAGACGATCATTTCAAAAATGATATTCAACTTGATATACCGGTAACAATATCGGGTAGCATCCAAAGTGATATATTTTTCAAGAAGAATAGCGTTACAGTAAGTAATTTCTACCCCAATCCGGCTTTAGCCTTTGCCACCTTACACTACTCAGTTACCAATGCTGACGGGCAAGCTAAGATAGTATTGCAGAATGTTTTAGGAAGTAAAATTAATGAATACAAGCTTGACCCGAGAGCGCATGAACTCAAACTTGATACGGAACAGCTAAAGCCCGGAGTTTACTTTTACACCCTGTTAATTGATGACGAGGGGCTAGCTACACGCAAATTAGTAATAAAGAAATAGCATCAAATCCAATCTTTTCTTCCGCATTACGTTTCAAATAATATTGTTCAATACACAAAACAAATGTATCTTTGCACCCTTATGCGCATTTTAGTAAGAAACATATTATTTACATCTCTGATTACAGCCGTTTTGTTGGGTTGCAGCGACTTCCGTAAACTCCAAAAAAGTGACGATTGGGAGAAAAAATATGAGGCGGCCATTACCTACTATGAAAATCAGGATTATTACAGGTCTAGTGTTTTATTAGAGCAAATACTCCCAATTATTAAAGGTTCTGCCAAGGCAGAAAAAGCTAATTTTATTTATGCCTATACCTATTTTTACGAGGAGCAA
This sequence comes from uncultured Cytophagales bacterium, assembly GCA_963832285.1. Classification (GTDB taxonomy): domain Bacteria; phylum Bacteroidota; class Bacteroidia; order Cytophagales; family Cyclobacteriaceae; genus Marivirga. The sequence goes on along the minus strand of CAWHTP010000008.1, from coordinate 320,789 downwards.
TATTTGCTTTCGTCACATTATTTTAAAACATTTTATGAAACCTATGGCCGTAGTGAACTGGCCGAGGAAGCCAGGTTTATGTTTGGGTATGCCTTATTTATGGATTCACCGAGGTATAATTTAGAACAAACTAGTACTAAAGATGCTATAGTGGCCATGCAAGGTTTTATTAACAGATATCCGGAGTCAGAATTTGTACCTAAGGCGGAAAACGCGCTCAATGTATTACAAATAAAATTAGAGCGTAAAGCTTACGAGCAGGCTATACTTTATTATAAATTAAAGAAATTTATGGAAGGGGAATACTTAAAAGCCTCATTAGTGGCTTTTAATAATTTCCAGAATAATTATCCGGATTCAGATTACGTAGAAGAAATACGGTATCTTGAAATTGAAGCTACATATAAACTCGCAGAGGTGAGCATACAAAGCAAAAAGAAAGAGCGTTACAGTAGTTCGATAGATTTCTACCAAAATTACATTGAAGATTATCCTAACGGTGAATACCTTCGAAGGGCAGAGAGCATTTATGAAGATGATATAAATAAATTGAAAAAAATTAAATAGTAAAAAATAATGGCAAACGCATCAATTATTACCAGAGACATTCAGGAATTGGTAAAAGATACTGAAAACATTTACGAGTCAGTAGCTATCATTTCAAAAAGGGCACGACAAATGTCGGCTATCACAAAAGAAGAACTTAGTTCTAAATTAGCTGAATTTGCTTCGACAGTTGATAATCTTGAAGAAATTTTTGAAAACAGAGAGCAAATAGAGATATCAAAATTCTACGAAAGAATGCCAAAGCCTACAATTTTGGCTACCGAAGAATTTTTAGAGGGAAAAACCTACGCTCGTAAAAGAGAAGAGGAAACGGAAAAGTAAAAGTCCTTGCTAAAGGATAAAAAGATAATTTTGGGCATAACGGGTAGTATTGCAGCTTACAAAGCCGCAACGCTTACCCGTTTGTTGGTTAAAAGTGGTGCGGAAGTACAAATAGTCTGTACTGCAGACGCTATTCAATTCATTACGCCTCTAACACTTAGTACGCTTTCTAAAAGACCTGTTTTATCTGGTTTTCAGAAGAATGAAACGGGAGAATGGAATAACCATGTGGAGCTTGGTTTATGGGCAGATATTATCTTGATTGCGCCCGCTTCGGCCAATACAATAGCGAAATGTGTAAATGGCATATGCGATAATTTACTACTTGCCACCTACCTATCGGCCAAGTGTCCGGTAGCCTTTGCGCCTGCCATGGACTTGGACATGTACCAACACCCCAGCACTACTAATAACCTAAAAGCACTTGCAGAATACGGTAACATCATTTTTGACTCAACTTCCGGTGAATTAGCAAGTGGTTTAGCAGGCAAAGGCAGAATGCAAGAACCGGAAGACTTGCATGCTGCATTAGTTTCGCATTTTGCCTCTAGTAAATTATTTAAAAATAAGCGCGTACTTATTACTGCCGGCCCAACGCATGAATCCATTGATCCTGTTCGCTTTATAGGCAACCACTCTTCGGGAAAGATGGGTTATGCCATTGCAAAGGCTTTTAAAATGGCAGGTGCAGCAGTTACTTTAATTACAGGCCCTACAGCCATAACCATTCCGGAAGGTTTAGCACAGGTAATTAAGGTAACAACAGCGGAAGAAATGTTTGCCGCGGCCGATAGACGTTTTGCCGAAAGCGATATTACCGTACTTACAGCTGCGGTTGCTGACTACAGGCCCACGCAAGTGGCCACCGAAAAGATTAAAAAGACCGGAGATGAGATGAGCCTAAGATTAGTTAAGACAATAGACATTGCCAAAACTCTGGGTGCTCGAAAAAGACCTGATCAATTTGTGGTAGGTTTTGCCTTAGAAACGGAAAACGAAGAAAGTAATGCACAACAAAAATTAAAGAATAAAAACTTGGATTTGATCGTTCTTAATAGCTTGAGAAATGAACAGTCGGCCTTTGGCTATGACACAAATCAGGTTAAAATTTTTGATAGCAATGGCTTGAGAGTTAGCACTGAACTGATGCAAAAAGCAGACATTGCAGAGCTCCTACTTAAACACATTAAGAACGACTAATGAGTAAAAAGCTTCTCATACTTCTTTTGATTTTTACAGTTGCATTTAACGCATCGGCACAAGATTTACTTTTTGAAGTAAAGGTAGATGCCACGGCAGCAAACACTACCGAAACACGTGTATTTACCAACATGGAAAGTGCTTTTCAGCAATTTATGAACGATAGGAACTGGGTGGAAGAAGAGCTGGAGCCTTTTGCACTTATAAAGGGTATTTTGGCTGTTTCAGTTGTTGGCATTCCGCAAACAGGGCGTTTTGAAACTAAAATGCAAGTACAATCACTTCGCCCTATATTTAACTCTACCTATGAGTCCATAATGCTCAATACTTCAGATATTAATTTCAATTTTGCTTATCTGGAATCGCAACCAATGGATTACTCGTCTAAACGGATTCAACAACCAGGTAGTGAGTGTTTTAGCCCTGTACGCCAACATTATTACCGGTCTTGATATGGATAGTTATTCAAAATTAGGAGGACAGTCCTATTATGAGGAGGCACTAAACATAGCCCGAAATGCAGAACAGCAGGTAATAGGCGATGGCTGGGCGCAATTTGGTAATATTAATAGCCGCTACGCTTTGGTGCAATCCATTCTTAACGCCCAGCTTGAGCCGGTTCGCTTAGCACTTTACACCTATTACAGGGAAGGTCTTGACTTAATGTATGATCAGCCGGATGTGGCGCGCGAAAATATTATTAAGGCACTGGAAAATATTCAGAAAGTGAACAAAATTAATCCGAATGAGCCATTTATAGTGATTCTTATGCAAACAAAGGTTGATGAAATAATCAGTATTTTTAAAGAAGGTGACTTACAACTCCGTAGAAAGGCTTATAACATTATGCGCGATATTGCTCCTGCAAATTCGGAGCGATATGAAGTGATGATAAAATAGATTTTAGCTATCTTTACTTCCTTTATGGTTACTTAAATTGAGTCTGCAAAAAAAATTAATCCTCCTTTGGTATGCTACAAAAGCTCATTATCAAGAATTATGCGCTTATAAAGGAATTACACATTGAGCCTGACGCCTGCTTAAATACCATAACCGGTGAAACAGGTGCAGGAAAATCCATAATGCTTGGTGCCGTAGGCTTGCTGTTAGGTAAAAGAGCCGATACCAAAGTGCTGTATGAAGAAGATGAAAAGTGTATTGTTGAAGGTACTTTTAACATTAAAAATTACACGCTAGCCTCATTTTTTGAGGATGAATCGCTAGACTACGAGGAAGAATGCATCATTAGAAGAGAAATAAGTGCCAGCGGAAAATCTCGCGCTTTCGTAAATGATACACCTGTTACCTTGGACGTACTTAAAACACTTGGTAATTATTTGATGGATGTGCACTCGCAACATCAAACCCTGCTGCTTGGCGATCAAGATTTTCAGCTGCAATTTATTGATGCCTTTACCGGATCAAAGGAAAAAGTGGCAGCCTATCAAATGATATACAGCTCCTTCCGCAAAGCAGAAAAGGCATTAAAAAATTATCAGGATAACTCAGAAAAATTACAACAGGAACGAGATTTCAATCAATTTCAATTTGACGAATTAGAAAAAGCGCAGCTGGAAACAGGTGAGCAGGAAGTACTTGAAGAACGCTTAAAAGTACTTGAAAATGGCGAATTTATTCAGCAGAAATTAACAGAAGCTGATAATATTTTGGAACAGTCTGAATATGCTGCCAATAACTCATTACATGATGCTGTGGAAGCACTTAGAGCCATTCAAGAATTTAGTGAAGTATATAAAGTGCTATTTGAACGCCTAAATAGCACTTTTATTGAGGTGCAGGACATAGCCGGTTCTGTCGAAAAACAAAATAACCAGTTTGAGCATAACCCTGGCGATTTGGCTGAAACACAAGACAGGCTTAGCTTGATTTACCAGTTGCAACAAAAGCATCATGTGGATACCATTTCCGCTCTCCACGAGGTAAAGCACGCGCTGGACAACAAACTAGCGGAAACACAAGATGCTGAGCAGCAAATAGTAGCGCTAGAAAAAGAGCTCGGTAAGCAATCGGCTGCGCTACACGATGCCGGAAATACGCTGAGTGCACAACGACAAGGCGGCTTCAAACCCATTGAGCAAGAATTAACAGCACTCTTGGCTGATTTAGGAATGGCAGATGCAAGTGTTAAAATTCAACACCAGAAAATCGCTCCTCATAAAAGTGGCTTTGACGATATTTCAATTCTATTTAGTGCCAATAAAGGCATTGCCCCGCAGCCATTGAAAAGCGTGGCCTCAGGTGGTGAGTTTTCACGATTAATGTTTGCTCTGAAATTTATTATGGCAGATAAAATTGCTATGCCTACCATTATTTTTGATGAGATAGACACCGGTATTTCAGGTGAAATTGCCATAAAAATGGTAAACATGATGCTCAAAATGGCACAAAATCATCAGGTAATAACCATCAGCCATTTACCACAAATTGCAGCAAAAGGGCATAAGCACTATTATGTGTATAAAGATAACTCGGCTGACAAATCGGTGAGTAAAATTAAATTATTAAATAATGAGAAGCGTGTGCTAGCCATAGCTCAAATGATTGGTGGAGACCAGCCGAGTGAATCGGCTATTAAGAGTGCACAAGAGCTGCTGGCATCCTAAATAGTGTAGAGTATAAATATTTGAGCATGTATAATAACAAAAAAGTGGTAGTTGTGCTGCCGGCCTATAATGCTTCCAAAACGTTGGAAAAAACCTATCGGGAAATCCCTTTCGATATAGTAGATGAAACCATTTTGGTGGATGACCATAGCAAAGATGATACCTCCGCCCTGGCGAACAGTTTAGGGATTAACCATGTGATAAGGCATGAGCAAAATAAAGGATATGGGGGCAACCAAAAGTCGTGCTACAACAAGGCAAAGGCAATTAACGCGGATATAGTGATTATGCTGCACCCGGATTATCAGTACACCCCAAAGTTAATTATTGCCATGGTAAGTATTATTGGTAACGATTTGTACCCGGTGGTTTTTGGCTCTCGTATTTTAGGTAAGGGTGCGCTAAAGGGAGGCATGCCCCTTTATAAATATATCGCTAATCGTTTCTTAACCTTGGCACAGAATATTTTGCTTAGTCAAAAGCTCTCGGAATACCATACCGGATACCGTTCCTTTTCAGTGGAAGTGCTGGAACAGGTACACTACGAAAAAAACTCTGACGACTTCATTTTTGATAACCAGATGATTGCCCAAATTTTTGCCAAAGGCTTTGAGATTGGTGAGGTGACCTGCCCTACCAAATACTTCGATGAGGCCTCCTCCATCAATTTAGCACGTAGCACCAAATATGGTTTAGGCGTGCTGTGGGTTTCATTTAGGTATTTCTTGCATCGCATCGGTTTAAAATGGGCACTGCTGCAGTAAGACATGGAAAATTGGCTACAGCAAATTAAAAAACCGGAATGGCTTATTGTTGCAATAGGCGCGCTCATTTTCATTCCTTTTCTAGGGCATTTACAACTATTCGATTGGGACGAAATTAACTTTGCTGAATCGGCCAGAGAGATGATTGTAAGCGGAAATTACACGCAAGTACAAGTTAATTTCAAGCCTTTTTGGGAAAAACCTCCCCTATTCTTTTGGATGCAGGCATTATGCATGCACATTTTTGGTATTAACGAGTTTGCCGCCCGCTTACCCAATGCACTTTGCGGAATTGCCAGTTTGTTAGTACTATACCGCATGGGTAAAAAATATATAAGTCAGCAGTTTGGACTTATCTGGGTTCTCTTATATTTCGGTTCTTTTCTGCCACATCTGTATTTTAAATCCGGTATTATCGATCCTGTATTTAACCTTTTTATATTTTTAGGGATTTTTTATTTAGCTGAAACAGTTTCAAAAAAACATGATAAACCTGTAAAGTGGGCGGTGCTGTCCGGACTTTTTACAGGGCTGGCAGTGCTTACAAAAGGCCCCGTTGGTTTGCTACTGGTTTTACTCACCTTTCTGGTTTATTGGGGTTTTCAAAGGTTTAAAAGCGTAGCTTCCTTTAAATCGGTATTATTTTATGCCCTCACTGTTTTTTGCATTTCTTTCTTCTGGTTTGGGTTTGAGCTAATTAAAAACGGGCCATGGTTTTTGGTGGAATTTATTCAGTATCAAATTGCCCTATTTACTGAGCCGGTAGCCGGGCACAAGCAACCCATTTATTACCATTTTGTAGTGGTATTCTCTAGGTTGTTTTCCCCTATCGGTTTTTGCCCTCAAATTGCTTGTAAAAAAAATGCCTTTAGCTGAAAATCCTGAAGCTAATAGCTTTAAACAATGGATGACTATACTATTCTGGGTGGTGATGATCCTTTTTACCATTGTTACTACAAAAATTGTGCATTACTCTTCTATGGCTTATTTTCCGTTGTCCTTTCTTGCGGCCTGGCACTTACACCGGCTCATTCAAAAAAACGAAAAAGTTAATGTATTGTCGCTTGTTACTATGCTCATAGTAGGCATCATCATCAGCTTACTTTTAATAACATTGCCATTGGTAATTGACTATAAAGAAATACTTATCCCCTACATTAAGGACAAATTTGCAGTAGCCAGCCTAAGTATTGATGTGGCTATGCTCGGTTGGGAGTTTATGATTGGTGCAGTTTATCTTATTGCCAACATTATAGTTTTTGCATTATTTAAGCGAAGAAAAAATGTGAAGGCATTGCTCTTAGCAAGTTTTTCTACAGTGCTGGTGCTTATGGCTTTTCAAATATTTGTGGTATCAAAAATTGCACAGTATTCACAGGGACCGGCCATCGATTTTTACCAAAAACACCAAGGAGAGGATGCCTATATAACTACCGTTGGTTTTAAAAGCTACGCGCATTTATTTTATTTTAAAAAACCACAGCCTACCAACCCTAATCATGCCAATGATAGTTGGTTGCTCCAAGGTGATATAGATAAACCGGTTTACTTTGTGGTTAAAACTAACAGGCAATCCAAATTAACACCATATCCTGCCGTAGTTAAAATAGGAGAAAGAGGTGGTTTTGCGTTTTACAAAAGGGAACTCAAAACCCAATAGAAGCTTTCTTACTTTAGTACGCATAGAATTGAGGGTGATAGTACTATTCTTAGCACTTCTATATATGACGTTCAAATTCATTGTTGATTGCGAATGATAAATCACCACAGGGTAGCAAGTGAAGTGTTAGTGGAAGTGGCGCAAGCTAGTGATGCACAGTCCAAGTAATTGTAGCAACAAAGCTCGGAAAACTAGACTTGTAAACACAAAAGCCAGATGCAAGTTAATAAGCATAAATGTAATGTATTATGATAAGAGAAGGAACAAAAGTAAAATGGAAATGGGGAAATGGCTATGCCAATGGTGAAGTTCAGGAAACTCATACCAAATCCATAACCCGAACAATTAAGGGCAATGAAGTTAGCAGAAACGGCACTGATGATAACAAAGCGCTTGTTATAAAACAGGATGATGGAACAAAAGTTGTAAAATTAGAAAGTGAAGTTGAACGGGCAGATTGATACAACATTAAGGCTTCACATAGGTAGTTAATTTTCGGCTCCCGTAGAAGCTGCTATCTTTGACAGACATTGACTTTCTTAAATTATATTTTGTTATCCAACAACTTAAATAACATAGATCAAACCAAAGAACATCGGCATTACATTATTTATAAACCTGTGGGCTATCTTTCACAATTTGTGAATAACCAAACACGCAGAAAAAACAAGAAACTGTTAGGCGCACTTCACCTTTTCCCCCAAGGGATAATGGCCATTGGCCGTTTGGATGAAAAATCTGAGGGACTTTTACTGCTTACAACAGATGGTAAAGTGAGCGAAGCCGTGCGGAGTAAGCAGGTTGAGAAAGAATATTACGTAGAAGTAGATGGCATTATTAATTCAGCTGCCGTTCAGCAACTGCTTGAGGGAGTTTTCATAAAAAATGATGGAGCTAATTTTAAAGCTCAAGCAATTCATTCGGCACTTTTAACAACTCAAGAAGTTGACAAAATTCCGTACAGGAAAGTCCGCACCGATAACCATGGTTCTAGCAGCTGGGTGACTATTACACTCAATGAGGGTAAGTTTAGACAGGTTCGGAAAATGACAGCTGCAGTTGGGCATCCAACGTTGAGGTTGGTAAGGGTGAGAATAGGAGATACATTTTTAGGTTCGTTACAGCCCGGTGAGATAATATCAACAGAAAATTTTGATATTTGATGTGCCAGAACGAGTGAACTAAAACAGATGAAACAGACAGACCTGTATTATGAGCAGCAGACCGAACCCAATAAGAGTTGCTTGCTAGCACTGAGGGAACTCATATTACAGCATGATGTAGCCTTAACAGAATCACTCAAATGGAGTATACCGTGTTTCAGTTTTCATAACCGGATGTGCTGCTTCCTCAATATAGATAAAAAGACCAGTGCACCTTATTTGTTGATGGTAGAAGGCCATTTGCTAAAACATGCCACTTTAGAACAAGGCAACCGAAGCCGGATGAAAATTTTCAGAATTGACCCCAACGAAGATTTACCCGTAGAGGCGCTAACAAAATTGCTAAACGAGATGCTTGATTTGTACAATAAAGGCACTATAAAAATTAAGCAAACGCAATGAATAATATGTGCCGATTGGTTATTACAAACCAAACAGATTTTTGGCTAAATGATATTTTTGAAGCCTAATAATACCATTTAACATATTAAAGGGCGCATTATTTCTTTGCAATTCTTATAAGTGACTCTATAAATATAAATTGGCATAACCTTCTTTTTAATTTGGTACTACTTACTGCTCAAAGATTTTTTAGTGTCGCTGAATTAGAGGCAAAGAGATAAGCAAACTACGTTTGCTTCAACAGATTCCAGATAATTTTCCCTCCTTGGGCGGGCAGGTCCGCTTCGCTACAAAATTTATGGAATGACGTATTTCTTGGTTAGTTGAGAGTTTTCTTCTTAATAGCACAATTTGCTCGAGCCGTCATTCCTCCCCCAGCTAGAGGAGGAATGAACGATTGTATGATCAAGGTGATTCGTAAAATAACATCTTTTTACAGATTAGAGGATGCCGTATTTCTTTGCAATTCTCACATGCGACTTTATAAATCTAAATTGGTGTAAGACTAAACTTACAGAAGAGTATACTTAGATTATAAGAGCTGATTTTTAAACTATTAGAAATAGAAGAAATTGCTGCAAAGTAGGTTCACTTACCAGCGTATATTTAGTAAAATTTTATTCTGCCTTGTTGCAATTAGGTAATTTTCAGTATTTTTATAATATGCAAGTAGAGAGATTAAAGCATGAGATTTTAGTTCGTATTCCTCTTAATATAGACTCAAAGAGGCTTCAAAACATCCTAATTTAATTCGTTACGGAGAATTAACGGCTAAAAGTGAGGTATCTCAAGAACAGGTTGATCGATTGGCTTCCGATATTAACACATCTTGGTGGGCAAAGAACCGAGATAAGTTCATCAAATAGTGAATTTAGTTGTTGACACCAATATTATATTTAGTGCCATGCTAAATACAAACAGCCAGATTGCAAATCTTCTTTTACAGCATGCCAATACACTAAGGTATTTCTCAGCAACATTTCTGCTGACTGAATTAGACGAGCTTAGAAATAAGCTAAAAAACTTTTAAAAATTAATTGTCAAGAAGTTTTAGAACTTCAGCATCTGGTTTCTAAAAATATTCATTTCGCTAGCGAGCCTCAAATCTCGGAAAGTAACTGGATACAAGCTAAAAAGTTAACCTCACATGTTGACCATGATGATATTGCCTTTGTTGCACTTTCATTAGAATTGAAATGCCCATTGTGGACTGGTGATAAGAAGTTACACAGAGAAATCAAAGCACTACAAATTTTGACGACTGCACAAATTACTGAAATAGCTAAAAGCTAATCATAACACACACGAGTTTAAATTCGCCTGCGATCAACAGTTCTCAAACTACAACATCATTTACTTGTCCGCACAGAAGCTGTGTTGTTTTTTGCTTCGCTACACAGCAGTTTTGGCAAATTTCAATTACATTTATTGTAGCCGAATTTTAGTTATCTATTTTTGCGATATTTCAAAAATCTAGACCTATCAATGAACAATCAAACTTTCCAACCACATCAAGATTTAGCATCAATTGTAAGTTGTTATTGGACGTTGGAAATTCCTGCTGAAAACGATAAAGAAAGACAGCGGATGATACCTGACGGTTGTTTGGAAATGGCATTTAACCTTGGAGACACTTTTGCAATTAGATTTTAACCCTATGGATTTGCCAATTTCGTTAAAATACCGATTGAAAATTTAGCAATTTAAGAAACAGCAATAGTATTGTTTTTCGGAGAAAATACCGCAAAAGAATTGGAACAAAAAATAATACAACCAAAATACCTTGTAAAACTACATTACGCATACGCGAAATGTTGTCCACAATACTAAAAAATAGATAAATGAGAAAATACGGAATTATAGCGTTGGTTTTAGCCTCACTGATGATGGGGTGTAACACTGAAAAGTCGAAGTCTAAAGTTGAAAATCCGGAATTTACAAAAACCGAAAAAACTGATACGCTAACAAAACATCTACGACCGTTCAATCCGGAATTACCAACAATCGGACTATTGATGTATAACGGAGTTTTACAAAGCGAAGTCATTGCGACATCCGATGTTTTCGCAAAACCAACAGACGATGGAAAACAGCTTTTTAATGTAATTTCCATCGCAGAAACCGAAAAACCCATTACAACGGAAGAAGGAATGAAGTTCGTTCCCGATTATACTTTTGATAACTGTCCAAAATTAACAGCGATGTTCGTGCCTAGTGCTTATGATATGTACGCTCAAGTACACAATAAAAAAATTATTGATTTTATTGTATTAAAGAATAAGGAAACCGAATATACTGTGAGCAATTGTGCCGGAGCGCAATTAATAGGGAAATCCGGAATTGCAGATGGAAAGCAAATTGTAACGTGGATTGGCGGTGGCGAACAGTTACAAATGGATTATCCAAATTTGAAAGTGCAAAACGACAGCCTGGTGACTTTTATTAAGGATGGCAAGTTTTTGTCTTCAAACGGTAATTTAGCCAGTTATATCTCTGCATTGGAATTGGTAGAAATCTTGACCAGTCCTGAGCATAGAGACTTTGTGGAAAGCTATCTTTATCTCGATAGGCTTCAAAATTGGAAAAAATAATAACCAAGATTAAACATTTATCGGCTGTAGTTATTTTGCCGACCAATAACGGTTACCTCAAGCATAGTTGTTTAGGCAAGCTTCTATGAATAACAAGCATTTTAGTTCAGTACAACTTAGTTATGTCAAATAATTGCTATTAGCAGAGTGAGAATACCTCTCAGGGATTTTCATTCTCGGACATATGCTACAGGATTTGCAATATTCTTTGGCAACTACCATCATGCAGTGCTTGTAACTCAAAGTTTTTTAAAAGTTAAACCCTGTATTTTAGTAGCCTCCTCCAAAAAGCTTTGCTCTTTCTTTAGCCTAACCCCTACTTTGGCTTCGCAAGTAGCAGTAAAATCCTGCTCCATAATTTTAAGGTCAAAATCACTCATAAGCTTCATCACTTGGTTGGTGAGCTGGTAACTGTAGGTGAGCAAATAAGTATTTCTTACAATGCACTTAATAACAATGGCATGTTCCAGCGCCTCAGCAGCAGCAGTTTTGTAGGCATTTATAAGTCCGGATACACCCAGCTTTGTGCCGCCAAAGTACCGAATAACCACAGTAAGCGTATTGGTTAGTTCCTTCGATCGTATTTGCCCTAAGATAGGATCTCCTGCTGAGTGTGCCGGCTCACCATCATCGTTTGCTCGATATTGTTCAGCATCGGCACCAATAATGTAAGCATAACAATGGTGGCGCGCATCGTGATACGTTTTTTTCAGCGCTTCCAGTTGCTCTTTCACTTCCTGCTCATTTGCTACCGACACACAAATACCTATAAACTTACTCCCCTTTTCCTTATAATAACTTTCTTGCCGATCAGCGATAGTAAAGAAGTAGTCCTTCATCAATTTTTAGTAATTTGGTATTTTTATAAATGAATAAGCCTGTAACTCAATGCAGCAAAAGTATCAAATTTTTGAAGAATGGCCCGAAGCAAGAGAAGAAGAGCGTTTATCGTTCTCACTTTTTACCCGAAGCGTATACTGGCAAATTCATTTAACGCCTAAAAACATGTACCCGTTGTGCCTCAGGCTGAATAACGATTTAGTCGCATTCTTTTGCTTTGCTATTGACAACAACCAACTTCACACGCCTTTTCGGGCACCTTACTTTGAACCTTACCTCAATAAAGATTATAATACTGGAGAGTTATTAACCTCCCTATTTAATTACCTGAAACTTAAAAAATTTACGCTCAACATCACGCCTAATTTAGAATTTCCGCTTAACTTATTACTTAAAAACAATTATTTTAAAATCAATAAAGTACAGTTAGCACATTATTTAGCTGTTCATTCAAACACTTCATTTGCGCAATTATTCAATGGTCCCGGCTCCGAGCGTAAATTACGCAAACTAAAGCAACTTAGTAAGCTGCCACATAAAGTTGAGCAAATAGAAAAGCATAACTACATGAGCTGTTACGAGGAGCTATTGAATTGGCGTGCACAAAAAAAGCATATCAATACTTTACCGCTCATTACCTTTTCAAAATTAATTAGGCAATTCCCAAAGCGCTATATCATGCTTCAAGCAACCAAAGGAGAAGTAGCATTAGCCATAGCAGTAATTGTAAAACCCAAACCGGATAATTTTTATGCATATGCGGTAATTCAAAACCCTAATTACCGCGAGGAGGCAAACCTATTGCTGTGGCAAGCAATTTACGAGTTGGCACAACAAAGTGGCGTGAGCAGAATTGACCTCGGTACCTCCATGAGCTACGATGGCAGAATAAATAAAGGCTTGGCGCGCTATAAATCCATAATTGGAGGTGTAGCCTGCAGAAAATATACCTTTTCATGCTAGGCTGGTTTAATATAAGAAGAAATACTTATTGGGCCGGTGCGTTAATTGGCTTCCGCTTATTGGTGGCCTTTGCTATACAAAAACTTGTTGCCATTAAATTTGGTGCAGCTGGTACGGCACTGTTTGCACATTTCCAAAACCTACTGGCCATAATAACACAACCCATTCAAGACGTTGTAGGTCAGGGTTTGATAAGTGCATATCCGAAACCCAACAATAAAAAACAGCTATTTGGCCACACAATTATACTTACGGCCATAGTGGTAATAAGCCTGGTTCTGCTTACTTATATTTTAAAAAAAACCAGTCTACAATATTTCAACTTTTCAGTATTCCAATGGCTTGCATTGGTTATTAGTATATTGTTAGTGGCCATGCAGCTGTTAATAACTAATCTATTAGTAGCTAAGCAGAGGCTAAAATGGCTTTGTCTTTTGTTTGCAAGTGAGTGGCTATTTATTCTGGCGGTGCTACAATTTACCGTATTCAGCATAACTCAATTGTTATGGACCTATCTGGTTTTACAGGGTGGTTTTACGGTAGTTTTTATACTCTTGGCATTCACATATTTCCCTGAATTAAGATTTGTGAGCTTCAAACGTAGCAAGCATTTGAGGAAGCATTTCAGGCATTTTTTATATATAGGCGCTACCATTTGGTTCAGCAGCAAAGTAGTGGATTTTGTTGTAAGAGCTTACGCTATAGAAACTTTTGGCAGTGATACAACCGGCTATTGGCAAGCAGCAGTTCGTATTTCCGATGCTTACAGAGGGCTGTTTATCAGTTTCTTAATGCTCACCGCTTATCCCAAGTTTTCTGCGCTTGCCAACAAGTCCTCTATTCAAGAATATATAAAAACACACATGCCGCAATTATTTATTTCCGTAGCCGCTCTGCTATTAGGTTTTTATGTTTTTGCGCCTGAAATACTTACTTTATTATACAATAGCAATTATGCAGCAGCGGTACATATAATGCGCTTGCAAATTTTAGGCGATTTCTTTGCTTTGCTCAGTTATCCCTTCGCCTTGTTGCTAATGGCTCAAGTACAAAGCAGAAAATTTATAATGGCGGAGCTTGCTGCAACCCTGGCTTATAGTATATTCATCATTTATTTTAGAGAGCATTCTATTAAAATATTATTATATGCCAACTTATTGCGATACGTTTTTTACAGCCTTTTAATGCTTTTCTTTACTAAAAACTACTGGAAAATTGCCTAAAGTAACCATCGCCTGTCTTTGTTATAATCATGCCGATTTTGTGGCGGACGCGCTACAATCGGTAATTGAGCAAACATTTAAAGACTGGGAGCTAATAGTGGTGGATGATGCCTCAGCGGACAATAGTAAAGCAGAAATTGAGCAATTTGTATCGAATCATCGGCACTACGCTATCAGAACTATTTTTCTGGATAAAAATGTAGGCAACTGCAAAGCTTTTAACAAGGCGCTCACTTTATCCGAGGCAGATTACATCATTGATTTCGCAGCTGATGACATATTGTTACCGGAACGAATTGAACTCGGAGTTGCAAAATTGGACACGCAGCCCGAGGTAGCCATCAACTTCACCAATGCCAATTATATAAATGCATCTGCCGCATACATTAAAACGCATTATCCGGTTAATTCTTTGGGGAAAGCAACCACTATTGTACCGGAGGGTGATGTATTTGAACAGGTGATAAAAAATTATTTTATTTGCTCGCCCACAATGATGTACCGAAGTGCATTTTTGAAAGCCATTGGCGGATACGATGAAACACTGGCTTACGAAGATTTTGACCTAAAAATCAGACTATCGAGCAGGCACAAGTTTTCTTATACAGACGAAATTTTAGTTCATAAAAGATTAATTAATTCGTCAATGTCTAAAAAACAATATAAATTTGGCAACAAGCAATTGGCCTCTACCCTGTCGGTCTGTAAGAATATTTTCAACCTCATATCTAAAAAATCGCAAAAGAAGGCACTGTTAAGAAGAATAGCTTATGAAAGTAAGCAAGCACTTTTTAATTTCCGCTGGTTGTTGTTTGTCGCTTTTGTAACCTTGGGTATTAAAACTTTATTGAAAAAATGAAAAAAATTCTTTTCGTATGTTTGGGTAATATCTGCCGTTCACCTTTGGCCGAGGGGCTATTTAATCAGAAGATAATAGCGCAGGGTATTGAGAAAAAATTCAAAGTTGATTCTGCCGGCACCTCCGACTACCACATTGGGGAATTGCCCGATGAACGAACCATGGCCAATGCCGAGCAAAACGGTGTAATACTAAAGCATAGAGGCAGGCAATTTAGCTCAGATGATTTCAGGCACTTCGACCATATTATTACAATGGACCAAAGCAATATGAAGAATGTACTGGCACTGCTGAAAAATGAAAATGATGCGAAAAAGGTGGTGTTGATGAGAAGTTTTGAAACCGATAAAGAATTAATAAATACCGATGTGCCTGACCCTTTTCATGGTGGCGAAAGTGGCTTCCAGCATGTTTTTGATATTTTAGATAGAAATACTAAAAACCTGTTAATCACATTAGAAAATCAATAGATCGCTAGTTATCGAACCAGCTTCTTCTTCTATTCAACTTTAAATCTTGCAAAATAGAAGCCTTAACACCAATATCCACGCTAAAAGACTGAAAACGCCCAAAAGGCACCCAGTTGGCATTAATTTGCCAGCAATGCAAATTACGGTATATTGTTAAACTGGTTTGAGTAAATTCTTTCCTTTCAAGGTCATAACCGGAATTGAAACCAATTTTCCAGTTTTCAGTAAAATTCACATCACCACTAAACTGCGTAGTTTGCCGGATGTTTGGCTCTTCAAAACCTATTCTTGACCAGTTAATATTATACCTGATTCTAAAATTCCAGGGCACCTCAAAGTCAACGTATAAATCCGGGTTGTTCAAAACTTGCTGTACCTCCTCTTCTGAGGCTCCTGTTTGCCGTACGCGGCCCTCCAAATTGTTACGGTTTTTATCGTCACTCCCTTTTCCTTTGGGGTTTAAATTGGTAGATACGGACACATTAAAATTTGTTAACCTGCCAATACCTTCTCCCGCCTCCCATGCATATTGATCAACCTCTCGCTGATAAGAATCTTAACTCGCCATTGGTTTGCCTCACGCTGCTATCGAGCCGGATGACATAAGGGTTGAACACAGAAGTAAAGTTTAGGTCAATTTTATTATTAAATAGGTTCGTTCGCGCGTTAAATGAAATATCAGAAAGCCTAAAGGAATCGGCCAACAGGTTGTAGCCCGAACTAATAGAAAGGTTGTCAAAAAGTTTCACCTTTTCAGATACTACTGCGGTATCTGTTTTTTTATTTACTTTCATCTCTATCACATTGCTTAAAGAAAAGCCTATGTTGGCGGACCTACCTCTTCCGGGGCTACCATATAAAAAGCCCTCATATTTTGAATACAACCGGCTATTTCCCAGCGAGTCGGTCTGTACTTCTTTATAAATACCATATCGCTCTTCACCAAAATCCGGGCGCCAGTTAAAATTCAATGAGGGTGTCATTACATGCCTGATAGCCGTTACCGGACCTATTTGAGGATACACCATACCGTAAAGTCTGGTGTTGAATCCAATTCCGGCATTGTAAGCACCGGCTCTGGAAAACTGCCGCAAGGTATCACTTACCACCTCATTCAATTCCGCATCGTAACGGTGGTTAAGCTCTTTCAGGTACCAAAATTCTTCATAATTAAAAACAGGGGCTGCGGTAATAAATTTCAACAAATTGAAAGAAGTAGAAATAGGTATTCTATGCCGCCCACCATTTTGTGCCAGGTCCAGCAAAGTAGGCATGGTATCAAAATTGAAAGGAGCAATGCTATCTTCTCTACCTTCCCCGAATCGTCCTAAATTATTTGTAACTCTGTTTGAGGCTGTAAAACTGTAACTGTAGTTAAGTTTTTCTATAAAGGCAAGGTTTTTAATTTTTACATTTTTAAACGGATACTGCCGGTTCATATTTAGGGCAAATTCCGGCAAGAGCAATTCTATATCATTTGTTTGCACATTCTGGCTATGTCTTGCACTAATGGCATAATTGAAAGGTGATTTAGGAATAATATTAGAATAGGAAATATTACTATTAAAGGTTTGCCTAACCTGCTGATTAAAGTTGTTGGTGGGGTTGTTGTTGTTATATGAACTAGTTCCGCCCTGCACACTGGCTGAAAATCTTCCGGTACCTTTAGTTTCCGGTCTATGCGACCAGGTGACCCAAAAATCACGCGAGGTGGCAGAATCTGTCTCGCTATCGCCCAACCTTTGTTGGTTAAATCGAAAATTAAAGCTGCCTGAGTAAGCGTATCTTTTACGATAAGTTGAAGCCATAGAAGCCCCATAACTTCCTTTTGAATATATTTCACCACGCAAAGCCATATCAATATACTCATTAACGGCCCAGTAATAACCCCCATCCCGCAGGAAAAAACCTCTTCTATTTTCCTCACCGTAAGTAGGAAATAAAATACCTGAAGTTTTGGTATTTGGCATAGGAAACATACCAAAGGGAAATATGAAGGGGGTAGGTATCTCATTTAATTCTAGTTTAAATGGACCTACCAGTATTTTGTCTTTAGGAATAAGTTTTATTTTACTGGCCGCTATGCCAAAGTGCGGATGCTCCAGATTGCAAGTAGTGTAGAGTGCATCATGCCCGAAAAGCTCATCCTTTTCATTTTTCTTTATCCATTCGGAATGCATAAAAGCCTCTCCCTGCTGGGTAATCACACCTCTAATTACAGCCTTCTTTGTATCAAAGTTGTAGATTATGCCTTCTGTCTGATAAACTTGACCTTTGTCGGTAAAAACAGGCTCGCCCATCATTTTTCCTGTTGAGTCTGCAATACCCTCGGCATCTAATATTTTTGTGGCATAATTTACTTTTATTCTATCAGCGTCAAGTTCAATTTCGCCATAATCCACATGCGCAGTTTTAAACATTATAATATCCTGCGTTTTTAAATTAAAATTAATTGAATCTTTGGCTTTATAATTGACTGTAGTTTTTATATCGCCCACGGGAACAGCGGTAGTGTCGGTAGCAAAGCTGCTATCAATTTTATTTAAAGTACTATCAGCTGCCAAATTTTGAGGTAATAATTCTATATTACTTTTGGAAATGGTGGAGTCGCTGGATTCCACTTGTGAAAAGGCAAAAAATGGAACAATAATGAAAATTAAACTTATAAATAAACGCCTCAAATTCTCTGCTGGATTTTTCCGATTTGCTGATTTTTTTACAACTTTGTGTAAAATTATACTATTCAAATTTAACAACCGAAAGATTGTGAGAAATATTACCTTACTTTCGTTACTGACCAGTTTTCTGATCCTTGGCTCTTTCACTAATCTGAATAAGCCTTCATACAAGGTAGATAAAATTGTGATTGATGCCGGGCATGGAGGTAAAGATGGTGGAACATCAGGTGCTGTTTCCAAAGAGAAAGACGTAGCTTTAAAAATTGCAACTGAATTAGGTACCATCATAAGGGAGTATTTGCCGGATGTTGAGGTTGTTTATACAAGAACCGGAGACAATTTTATTGAACTAGACGAACGTGCAAACATAGCAAACAAAAATGGTGCCGACCTCTTCGTATCAATTCATTGCAATGCGGTAGAGCATAGCAATAAAGTAAAAGGAACCGAAACTTGGGTGATGGGCTTGCACAAAACAGAGACTAATCTTAATGTGGCGAAACGCGAAAACTCAGTAATTTTAATGGAAGAGAACTACACTGAAAAGTATGAAGGCTTTGATCCGAATGATCCTGCCTCACATATATTATTTTCTTTGTATCAAAATGCATATCTTTCAAATAGTTTGAACCTTGCAGAAAAAATAGAGTTCCAATTTAAGAAGAGAGTGGGTAGAAGTAGTAGAGGAGTTAAACAAGCGGGCTTCGTTGTTTTGTATAAAAGTTCTATGCCAAGTGTACTGGTAGAAACCGGATTTTTAAGCAACCCTGCAGAAGAGCGTTACTTAAATGACGACTTGGGGCAAACATACATTGCATCAGGTATATTTAGAGCTGTGCGCGACTATAAGGTCGAGATTGAATCAATGAATTAAACAAATATAACTTTGAAAATAGCAAAAGAAATTAAGATTGCAGTTGTTGCAATTGCCGCAATAATCATTTTTTACGTAGGTTTTAACTACCTAAAAGGTGTAGAGTTTTTTGATCCTACCAATGAGTATTATGCCATTTATGATCATTTGAACGGGCTCACTGTTTCCAATCCTGTACTATTAAGTGGATTATCCATAGGTAGAGTAAGTGACATTGAAATACTGAAAGAGCGTGACAACAAAGTTAAAGTGTACTTTGAAGTGCGCGAAGATATTACGTTAGGAAAAAATACAGTTGCCCTATTGAGCACAGATTTATTAGGCACGCAAAAGATTGTTATTCAAAGAAATAAGGTAGATCAGGTACTTGAAGACGGTAGTGAAGTAGCCAGCGATCTGGAACTATCTCTTACCTCACAAATACAAGAGCAAGCCTATCCAGTATTAAAAACGCTTGACTCCGTAGGCAATCACCTAAATGGTATTTTGAGTAACATAGATAGAAACGAAGAAGTAATTAACGGCATATTAGCAGATGTTAAAGTTATTACTGAGTCCTTTAAAGCTATTTCTGCTAAAGAAAGACAAGTAAAAGATATACTAGACAATTTCGCCAGAATTACAGCGCTATTAGCTAACGAGAAAACCGGTTTGCAAGCCACAATTAATAAAACGAATGGCGTGCTGGATTCCTTAAATACTATTGAGGTTAGTAAAATGGTGACTACAATTGACTCTACCATGCGCAGTGTAAATGCATTAATTATAGCCATGAATGATGGAGAGGGCACTATTGACAAATTAATAAGCAGCGACTCCATGTACAACAGCCTTGATAAAACGTTACAAGATTTAGACAAACTACTAATCGACTTCCGCGAACAGCCTAAGCGCTACGTGCATTTCTCATTATTCGGAAAAAAAGATAAAGACAAAGACAAGTAAAAATTTATCAACACCTGTATTTACCCTCGCTCAATGGATATAGCATTCAATAAAAATGAAGATACAAATAAACAATTAGTTGATAAATTAAAATATAAACTTGAGGAGGTTTATAAAGGAGGTGGTGAAAAAAAGATTGCCTCACAACATAAAAAGGGAAAACTAACTGCTCGAGAACGAATTGATTACCTTAAAGATGAAGATGCTGATTTCCTTGAAATTGGAGCATTTGCTGCCGATGGCATGTATCAGGAGGTTGGTGGCTGCCCTTCAGCAGGAGTAGTAACAGGCATAAGTTACGTGCAAGGCCGGCAAGTAGTAATTGTAGCTAATGATGCGACAGTAAAAGCCGGTGCCTGGTTTCCAATGACTGCTAAAAAAAACCTCCGAGCACAAGAGGTGGCTATGGAGAACAAACTCCCCGTAATTTATTTGGTAGATAGTGCCGGTGTTTTTCTTCCTATGCAAAACGAAATCTTTCCGGACAAAGAGCACTTTGGGCGACAGTTCAGAAACAACGCAATGATGTCTTCCATGGGCATTATACAAGTAGCAGCTATTATGGGGAGCTGCGTAGCGGGCGGTGCTTACCTCCCAATAATGGCTGATGAAGCCTTAATAGTGAACGAAACAGGTTCCATATTTTTGGCAGGCTCCTATCTGGTAAAAGCAGCAATAGGCGAATCGGTAGATAACGAAACACTTGGTGGAGCCACCACCCATTGCGAAATATCCGGTGTAACCGACAATAAATACGAGACAGATGAAGAGTGCCTTGATGCAATAAGAAATATTTTTGATAAAATAGGAAAAGCAGACAGTGCAGGTTTTGATAGAGCTGAGCCCGCCAAACCAAAACTCGATGAAAAGGAAATATATGGCCTATTACCACACGATAGGGTAAAACCTTACGATACCAAAGAAATTATAAAGAGACTGGTAGATAAATCAGAATTTGACGAGTACAAAGCACTCTACGGAAAAACGCTCATTTGTGGCACTGCTCGTGTAGATGGATGGGCTGTAGGCATAGTAGCAAACCAAAGGCAGGTAGTTAAAACCAAAAAAGGCGAAATGCAAATGGGTGGAGTAATCTATTCCGACTCAGCCGATAAAGCCGCCCGCTTTATTATGAATTGTAACCAACGGAAAATACCCTTGGTTTTTCTGCAGGATGTAAGCGGTTTTATGGTGGGTAGCAAGTCTGAACATGGGGGTATTATTAAAGACGGAGCAAAGATGGTGAATGCCATGGCTAACTCAGTAGTTCCTAAATTTACTTTTCTTATTGGCAACTCCTACGGTGCAGGAAATTACGCTATGTGTGGGAAAGCATACGATCCCCGTTTAATTTATGCCTGGCCATCTGCTCAGCTAGCTGTAATGAGCGGTGCCGCTGCTGCCAAAACCTTATTGCAAATTAAAGTTGCTACGCTTAAAGCCAAAGGTGAAGAGATATCAGCAGACAACCAGAATAAAATGTTGTCGGAAATTACTGATAAGTACAATGAAGAACTTTCGCCCTACTATGCAGCTGCTCGGCTTTGGACGGATGGAATTATTGATCCGCTTGAAACCAGGAAAGTGATTTCTATGGGGATTGAGGCGGCTAATCATGCACCAATAGAAAGGCCTTTCAATGTTGGAATAATCCAAACCTAAGTAACTATGGAGCAGATGGATGAGAAAGAGTTCAAAGCTTTAGTTTCTCTATTGGAGGATGAAGACTCCGAAGTGAGCAAACATGTAGAAGATAAAATCATGTCGCTTGGTGGTTCTGTTATTCCTTTTTTAGAACAACAATGGGAAAGCAGTTTTGACACCACCATCCAGCGCAAGATTGAAGACATGATACATACTCTTCAATTTGATCAGCTAAAAAATAGACTAGCCAATTGGAAGGATGCGGGTGCTACAAGTTTACTCGAAGGTATGTGGCTTATTTCCACCTACCAATACCCGGACATTGAACTTGAGGAACTCAACCAAGAGTTGGAACAAATATATTATAACATTTGGACAGAGCTAAAGGAAAATCTACATCCGTACGATGTGGTGAAGATTATTAACCATGCACTGTTTCAGAAACTCAAATTCAGAGCCAACACAAAGAATTTTCACTCCCCTAACAACTCGTTTTTAAAGTCAGTTTTGGAGAGTAAAAAAGGGAATCCTATTTCTTTATCAGTGGTATATATGCTTATTGCAGAAAAATTAGGCCTACCCGTTTATGGCGTAAACCTTCCTAATTTATTCATAATAACTTATAAAACTGAAGAGTTACAATTTTACATCAATTCGTTTAACCGCGGTTTAATTTTTTCTAAAAAGGATATAGATAATTTCCTAAGTAACCTCAGCCTTATCCCCAAAACTACCTACTACCAACCCTGTAGCAATGAAGAAATAGTGAAAAGAATGCTTAGAAATTTAATTATGGCTTACGAAAAGCTTAACGAGCACGATAAAGCAGAAGAAATAAAAGAGTTGCTTGTTCAGCTCTCGGGCGGTATAGATTTTGATGCTTTAGGAATTTAGTGTCTAAAACTTCTTTATTCTACATCCCATAGTAACAGTGCTTACTTTGGCTGCGCTACCACTTGAGGTAATTTTGGTCAGAGCATCTAACGCAAATTGCTCCTTTACCTCAGCAGCATTTTGAGGATTGTCATCAATTGCGCCAACATATAAAACGTTCATATTTTTACCGTTGGTTTTCACAATAAAAACCTCAGGCAGCTTTGTTGCTTTCAATATCTGCACCAAATTTTGACCTGCATCGGAATAAAATGTTCCTTTCCAGCCTGATGCCGCAGCGGAACGCTTCATTTGAGCAAGAGAGTTTTCTACAGGTTTCTTTTCTTCATGCGGATTAACAAAAATTACCTTATACCCTTTTGCCATGGCCTCCTCACTAAATTCTTTAATTCTCTGCTTGTAAGAATTAACGAAGGGGCAATCAGTATCTACAAAAATAATAACACTCTTTGTGCCTGCTAAAATGTTTGCTAACAACTCATTTTGCCCTGTAGTAACATTTTTTAAACTGATACCGTCAATGGTTTGCGCATTAGCAAAAACCAAAGTAAACAGACATAGCATACTAAAAAATAACTTTTTCATGATCTTTAATTTATATTAAAACAGATAAAGTAATTGTCTAAATTTAAAAATTTCATTTGATAGTTTCGTGCATAACCATCTTTGGTTACAGTACCTTCGCACGTCTCAAAATTATCTTTTGAGCTAACAAAAAGGTGTTCCTTAAAATTAATTCCACCTTTCATGTACAGTTTAAAGAGCACCTCTTTAGCCGACCACACTTTACAAAAGTTGCTTAGGCTTCCATCACACAAGGCAAGTTCTTCTTTATTGAACAGCCGTTGTGCCACCTTCTCCATCTTAGGTTGTGGCATTTCAATATCTATGCCAACATTAATATTATTGCCTATTAATAAAGTAACATAGGCTGCAGTGTGCGAAAGCGACAGCTGTATATGATCAGTTTCGAGCTCGGGTTTACCATATTTATTTCTAAAAACCTGTTGCTGCTGTATACCCAAAGCAGCAAAAGCATGCTTAATTAAATTTCTGCCAGCTAAAAATTCTAGTCGCTTATCAGGATGTTTAATCGCAGAAAATAGCGCATTATCTCGCTCGCTCAAATGAATAGAATCCAGCAAGAATCGCTCACTTTCGTCAATCTTCCAAATAGCCAGGCGGATATTTTTATTTATAGTAGCTGTTTTATATAAAGGCATCAAGTAAATTTACGATATGTCTAAAATTAATGTAGAAAAGCATGAAAGCCTAACCGGTCACAAAGATTGTATTTACAGTATTGAGCAAGGTGCAGCTGATAACTGGATTTACACCTCCGGAGCCGATGGTTTAGTGGTAGCATGGGATTTAGAAAATCCGGAAGTAGGCACCATGGTAGCTAAAGTCCATAATTCCGTTTATGCCATGGCTTTTGATAAAATAGCCGATAAGCTTTACATCGGCCATAATTTTGAAGGGGTTCATATGCTTGACATTGCATCAAAAACTACTCATAACTCTTCCAGAATAACTGAAAGTTACATTTTTGACATACTTATAATCAACGATCAAATATTGTGTGCCTGCGGTGACGGTATTTTAGTGATTTTAGATAAAAACACACTAGAAACCAAAAGAAAAATTAATATCAGCAAAAAAAGTCTGAGAGCAATTAGCTACCATGCCGAAACCGACAAATTAGCCGTGGGCACCAGCGATCACAACATTTATATACTAAATGCTGACAGCTTGAAACTAGAAGAAACGCTGAGCGGCCATACAAATTCAGTATTCACTGTGAAATTTCATCCCACCTTACCCTACCTCATTACAGCCGGAAGGGATGCACATATAAAAATATGGAACACACTTAATTTTATCATAGAAGAAGATATAGTGGCACACACCTACGCAATAA
Source organism: uncultured Cytophagales bacterium (assembly GCA_963832285.1). Lineage (GTDB taxonomy): Bacteria > Bacteroidota > Bacteroidia > Cytophagales > Cyclobacteriaceae > Marivirga. Next base: position 296,186 of record CAWHTP010000008.1, on the reverse strand, counting down.
ATAACATCAGCTTTAGTCCCGATGGTAGATTCTTTGCCAGTTGCAGTATGGATAAAAGCATAAAACTGTGGGATGCTGCCGCTTTTAAATTGCTAAAGGTTATTGATAAAGCACGGCATGCCGGACATGGCACTTCAGTGAATAAACTTCTTTGGACTAGCCACCATGACTATTTAGTGAGTGTTAGCGATGACCGATTGGGGGCTATTTGGGATATTCAAGTAAATATGTAACATTATGGACGTATATTTGTAATTATAAAAGCGCTATTTAGTTGCTAAAAACGAAATATTGAAGTAATATCTCGTTAAACTATCAGAAGCCAGTAACCGAACTATAATGAATATTACTCCTTTAGAGATAAGACAGAAAGAATTTGAAAAAGCTTTTAGAGGCTATGACAAAGATGAAGTTTCCGCCTTCCTCTCCTCTATGTCTCAAGAGTGGGAACGTGTAATGGATATGCAAAAAGAGCTTAAGATTAAGCTTGAATCCGCTGAAAAAGAAGTAGACAAACTTAGGCAGGTGGAAAACTCGCTTTACAAGACACTTAAAACTGCTGAAGATACCGGAGCAAACGTAATAAGTCAAGCAAATAAATCAGCTGAACTACATTTAAAAGAATCCCAGATTAAAGCCGATACACTCATACAAGATGCCAACCATAAAGCCGCAACAATTGTAGAAAGTGCCAGCCAAAAGGCGCAAGCTATAATGAGTGACATGGAGGAAGAACTCAAAGAGTTGGCAGAGGGACTAAAAGCGCTAGAAACTCATAAGGAAAATATTGCTGAAGAGCTCAGAAATTTGAGTGCAGGTTTAAATGAGCGTGTAAAAAGAATAGAGGATAAAGTAAAGCATGTTGATGTAGAAACACACTTGAAACGTGCGCGGAATGCGGTAAAGAAAATGAAAAATATCGACTTTGAATTACCAGAGGAACTCGATAGCCCTAAAATTGATTTTATAGCAGAAAATGCTGGCGAAACCAAAACCGAAGCAAAAAAAGAGAAAACAACAGACGAGTTGCCGGCAACCAAAACTGTAGGTGAAGATACCTCTTTCTTTGATGAAATATAGTAATGGCTAAAGGAAAGGTAATTCTATCGGGTATGGCTTTTTATGGCTACCACGGTTATTATACAGAAGAAAATAAGCTCGGTAACCACTATGCTGTTGACTTGGCAGTTTCCACTAATTTTGAGAGAATACAAGACGAATTGGAGGGTACCATCAATTACGAAGTGCTGTACAAACTTACCGAAAAAGTAATGCAGCAGCCTTTTAAGTTATTGGAAACTTTGGCTTATAAAATCACTCAAGATATATTTAATGAGTTTCCAGAAGCTATGAGCGTGCATATACTAGTGAAAAAAAAGCAACCGCCTATTGGTGCTATTTGCGATTATGCAGCTATTGAATTAGACTTAACCCGAGATGAGTTAATTTGAAATAGCATAACTTACTAATATTTCAGAATATCGTTTAAAGTAGCTTTTAGTTGGTTTAAATGACTGTTGTCAATTTGCCCAACCTTCTCTAGCAATCGTTCCTTTGCAATGGAGCGAATATGAAATACTAAAATTTCTGATTTCTCCTTTAGTCCATTGACTTCATTAGGTATGAGTATAGGGTTGCCCTTATAGTTTTTAATTTTTGTAGTAAGCGGACATGCTATTAAAACGTTTAAGTTTTTATTCAACAAGTTTCCGCTTACAATTACTACCGGACGATATCCCTGCTGCTCACTTCCCTTAGTTGGATTTAAATTTACAAACCAAATTTCACCCTGCCTCATCTTGCTGTAGTTGGCTCAAGTACTCAGTCATTCCTTCTTCGGCTACTAGCATGATATCTACATCTTCGGAAGCTCTTTGATATGATTTGGCATAAGCTGCTCTTTCGAGGTGCTCTAAGTATAGCGACAAAGCTTTTTCTATGAGTTTATTTTTAGGCAAATTGAGCTCTTTGGCTTTGGCTGATAACAATGCCACGAGATTATCCGATATTGAAGTTGTTAGTGTAGTCATAATTAAATATATTTATAAAACATAAATATAATAAATACTTATATTATATCAATACATTTTCATTTATTTTTACTACAATTAATTAACTTCTTAGCTCGAAGCTGTCATTACCCAATAAACTAGGTTGGTTCAGTCGTCCCTTTGTATCCTTATTCTCTAAATTAAGTACACCTCTTGGGCAAACCGAAGAACAAACACCGCAGCCTACACAAGACGAACGCACGATATTCTGCCCACGTTGAGCATACCAGCGCACATCAATTCCCATTTCGCAATAGGTGGAGCAGTTGCCACACGAAATACACTGACCACCGTTGGTTGTAATTCTAAATTTTGATTTAAAGCGTTGTACCAAGCCCAAATAAGCCGCCAGCGGACAGCCAAACCTACACCAAACCCTGTTGCCCATTAAAGGATAAAAGCCTGTACCCACCACACCCGAAAATATGGCACCTATGCCAAAGCCATAGGCCGCCCGCAGGTCATAAGTATTTATTCCTGCCAAAGTGCTGGCTCCAGAAAAATAAGTGTAGAGCACACCTATCGTCATCACAACGGAAAAAACCAGTACACTATGAACGGAAATCCTTTCAAACTTCCAGGCTTTCAATGATTTATCTGATAATTGCCTATAAGGATCGCCCAATGTTTCGGCCAGGCCACCGCAGCCACAAACCCAACTGCAATACCAGCGTTTGCCATACAAATAGGTAAAAAGAGGCACACCCAAGGCAAATAAAGCTATCCCCCAGCCAAGCATAAAAATTCCTAACGTTCCGGCTTGTAACTTTTCATCTAGCCTATATTCAAAGAAGAAGCTGTAGTCCAGCGGCCACATATTTTTAAAGTCCATATACGGCTGGTTGAGTCTTACAAGGATTTCGGGAATTAGGAATGCAAAGGCCAGCTGAAAAAACATAACACTGATGGTACGGGTAACCTGATAAGGTGAATGCCGGTACTTAAGGATCATCCGAATTCCCATAGTTAGTATAGCGAGTGTATAAAGAAAGCCGTATAAAAACCACTGGCTGGCAGCATTGCCGCTAATTAATTGGCTCACCGGGTCAACCATCTGAATCCAGCTGACCATGTAAGCCGAATAGAAATAGAGAAATACATAAAATGCAATTAAAAAAGTGCCCACTAAAATACCCAACCAACCTCTAGATTTTAGAGCGCTGTGGTATATGTTATCATTTTTAATGCCGGGCTCCTGTAGCTTAATTCTAGGTAACAGATACAAAGCAGCACCAATAAGCGGTAGACCAATGGCTAAAAAGAGCCATAGCCACGGATTTTGTGCCACCGTGCCAACATCAGCCTTTTTTATAAGCGCAAAGCTATAGTTGTTAATTGCCCCTTCATTAAAACCTTTTGCGCCTATAATACCTTTATTAATATTAGTAATTACACCTGCTAATTCATCTTTTAAGGCTTCGGTGGACGCGTAAGATTTTCCCTCCATCCAAGAAGTATAATCCTGCAATTGCTTAAGCTGCCACTCCTCCACTTCAGATTTTTTATCAGGAAAGGCAGAGGTAATAAGTGCAGGCTGAAAAGTATTATCCTCTGCGTTGGCAGCAATTTCAGAAGCCTTCGAATCAGCAATAACATAACGTTGTTTAATTTGCTCGTTGGCATTGTAAAAAGACGATTTGAGTCTATTTAGAAATGTAAATTGACTGGTGTAAGTGTTGTTAAGCACCTCCTCCATAGGTTGCAGTAAAGTTTTAGCCTTCTCCTCCCCTAATTCATTTACAAGGTGCTTGGGTTGCAGCTCATACTTCCCCAAAAAAAACATAGAAAGAAAGAGACCGAAGCCTATTACAAATATGATTAACCCTATTTTGTGTATTACTTTTAAGCTTTTCATCTCTTACAATTTAATTCCAATTACTAAAACATCATCCAACTGAATCTCGGTGCCTTTCCAGGCATCAAAAGCTGCCTCTAATTTCTTCCCAATATTTTGCAATGGCTGATCCCTATTTTCTTTATAGAAAGCCCTAATCTGGCGGCTGCCAAACTTTCTCATAGTCACATCATTGAATTGGTCAGGATAGCCATCAGAAAAGAAATGAAAACAATCTCCAGATTCATATGGAATTTCGAAAGTTTCGAAATCCATTTTTTTGCCTCTTGAAGTATATTGTGTACCACCGATTGATAGCCTTGACCCTTTAATTTCCGTTATCGAGTCCCTCTGGACATGTATCAAAGGCCTGTGCGCTCCGGCAAATTCGACCAAATGCTCATTCTTATTTATCTTCAGTAAAGCGATGTCCATTCCATCATTTGTTAATGAGCCTTCCTGTTCTTGATTTAAGGCATCCACCACACCAAAGTGCAGTGCTTTTAAAATATCGCCCGGTTTTTCATATATCTGATTTTTGATAATATCGCTTAAAAGCGAATTGCCTATAATAGAAATGAGTGCCCCGGGAACGCCATGACCCGTGCAATCTACCGTAGCAATGTAAATAATACCTTCACTCTCACGGGCAATCATGAAGGGGAAATCCCCACTCACTACGTCCCTTCCTCTAAAGAAAACATACGCCTCATCAAATACACGGCAGATATCGCTTTCGGAAGGTATCATAGCATCTTGAATGCGTTTAGCATAATTGATAGAGTCAGCGATGCTCTTATTTTTATGGGCAATTAATTTATAAGAATTTTCGAGTTCAACCTTTTGCTCTTCCTCTATTTTTATGATCGCGCGCAGCGAGCGAAGTACAATAGCAAGGATAACAATAAAAATTCCAATGGAGATGAATATCTCTTTCCATAAATTAGCTTTTGCCGCCTCGTAAAACTCCTCAAAATTCTGATCTGCCTGTATAATGGCAATTGTTTCGCCTTGCCTATTTTTAATGGGCGCAAAGGCAGAAAGCCAAACACCATTTTCGCTTTTATGTAAATCCAGCCTGCCCCCCTTCTCATAGTCGGTTAGTAACATTTCCGGAAACTCTTTATAACTATGCCTGAAATAAGGATTCATACTCGAGGTGACTATAAACTCGAAATAAGCACCGCTATCGGATTTAACCAGTGTATACAGCGGTGAATTCATTTCATTTACGCTGGTAACTTCGGCCAGTTTACGGTGCACAATGTTGTAAATAGAATCTTGGGCGCTAGACCGGATTGCATCTTTAGTAGTGTAGTTTGAAATGAGATAATCCAAATTATCCGGTTCCAATTGCAGCGCGGTGGTTTGTGCTATGCTAAACATTCTATCAACCAGCTGCTTTTCGGACTCACCCAAATAGCTGCGATAAGAATTTTGAATAAAATAAGCTGTAAGAATAGAAAAAGCAATGAATACTACTAGCAGTACTCTGTTGCTAAGGTTTTTTACTAATAATAACTCTCCCATAGCTAATTTAAAAAATCCCTAAAATTTTCTCCCTCTTAGCCGGTAGGATATTATCAGGGTACCGCTGATTATACATTTTTACAAGCTCATGTTCGTAGCGTTTAAAGAACTCAGGATCAAAATTCGCTTTCTTTAAGTTGGAAAACACTTTTTTCATCTCCCACTTATCTCTTACCATACGCTCTACCTGCTCATGTCTGTAGCGTATTCCCATTAAATTAATTCCCTTTAAAGCGCTGTTATGTTTATAAAATATCAATCGGATAGATTTCTCCCCCTCAGGATGCTCCCAATAAAATATTTCATCATCATCAGAAGTGGTGGTTGCCACCTGTCCATATACCTGATATTCAATATCCAAAAACTTGGCAGAGTTAAACCACATGCCCGGCTGATAAGCTGTTTTGTTGCCGCAGATCGTTTGAGCCACGGTTTCGCCATGCATGCGGCCGGTGTACCATACCTGTTCAATGTTTTTTCTATCTGCAGCCGGAGCCTGATGAAATTCGGCACAGTCGCCAATAGCATACACATCTTTTTGGTTAGTTTCGAAAAACTCATTCACTTTAATACCTCGGTCGGTTTCCAGAGCACTCTCCTTTACGAAATCAATATTGGGGCTTACCCCTACTGTTAATCCAACAAACTGGCAATCTATTGTGTCCCCAGTTTTGGTGATGATGCTGCCCACGCGTCCGGTACCATCATCAATAATTTTATCTAATTCATTTTCCAACAATAGCTTGAAACCGCGGCTCCTGATGTGTCTGTTCACCATTTCCGACTCCTCCTGAGGCAAAACGTTATTCCAAAAGCTAGATTCGCGCACCAAAAAAGTAACCTCAATACCTCTGGTATGGAACATTTCACCCATTTCAATACCTATCAGCCCACCACCAACAATTACAGCATGCTTTGTGCTTTCAGAAAGCTCTTCCATCGATTCTAGATCTTGAAAGCTGTATAGCCCTTGAACACCCTTTAGCTCCTGCCCCGGCCATCCAAACTTATTAGGTTTTGAGCCAAGGGCCAGCACAAGTACGTCATAAGCTACACTTCCGGATGCTTGCAGGCTGAGATTTTTCTTCGCATAATCGATAGACTGTACGCGACCTTGTAGCAGCTGCAGACGATTTTTTTCCCAGAAAAAATCTTCATAGGGTTTGGTATGCTCATATTTCATGTGACCCATATAGATATACATGAGGGCTGTTCGGGAGAAAAAATGTTTGGTTTCAGATGAAATAATTACGATCTCATCGTCACTATGCTTTCGGATATTCCTGGCTGCGGTGATGCCGGAAATACCATTACCTATTATTACAATTTTTCTCATAGGGTGCTTTTGGTAGAAGTAAATTCAATGTTAAATCTAATAAACTTAATCATTTGTCGATACAATGACAATTATACTAATCCTATCTGAATTAATAAGCGTGTATTAAGCTATGAAATTTAATGACTTTTTTATTCTGAGACTCATCACACTTTTTACTGAGCTGCTTTATTTCATTCTTTTAATTAAACGCAGGTAAAATATCGCTCACAAGCATTAATCAATCGGCTGAGGCCTATCTTAAAATGCGTGTAAAAATGGCAAAGTAGCATATTTAGACCTGAAGGATAATTTTAGTGACATAGATCAACTGTATAATTCATTGAGCAACAGTTAGTCTGGTTGGTCTTTCGAAAGAGGGAAAATGGCACTGTATATCAATGCTTATAAATTTATTGTAATACGACAAAGAAAAGAATATTATTCAATATTTTTTAGATAAAACCTTACCTCCTTTTCTTGAGGAAAAGGATGCAGGTACCTGCCCTCCTGTGGCGGGGATTCAAGTATTTTTTCGGCACAATAGCTGTCACTACAATACCATTACCCAGAGATTTACTTCAAAGGTTAAATTTGACTTCATCCGGCAAAATACTTGTGCAAACAATAAAAGTGTTGGCGATACATAGCTGTAAAATGCTATGCCAGCTACTCCATAAACACATTCACAAAACTTTGAATTTACAATTATAAAATTTCTTTTGTAATCCACTCATAATACTTCACTAAATCAGTAACAATTACCCGGTATCTGTAGTTTATTATATAATTCTGTAATGGTTTGATAACTTATATCAACACCAGTGAATCAATAAAAACAATTTTTTTATCTATTAAAAACTATTATTATGAAAAACTTAAAAGAACTTTTTGAGCATCAACTTAAAGATTTGTACAGTGCTGAATCACAATTGCTGAAGGCGCTTCCAAAAATGGCCAAGAAAGCATCAAATGAGAAATTAAAAAAAGCATTTGAGAGCCATTTAGAAGAAACAAAAGAGCAGCAGGCTCGACTAGTAGAAATATGTGATGAGTTGGGCATAAAGCCCGGTGGAGAGAAATGCAAAGCCATGGAAGGACTCATCAAGGAGGCAGAATCTTTTATGGATGAAGCTGATAATGATGAGGTAATGGATGCGGGTTTGATAGCTGAAGCGCAGCGAGTGGAGCATTATGAAATAGCTGGATATGGAACACTAGTTCGTTACGCAAAAGAGCTGAAACATTCAGATATTGCTAAAAAATTACAAAAAACTTTAGATGAAGAGTATAATGCTGATGAAAAACTCAACGATTTGGCTGAAAACCGTTTAAATGAAAAAGCGGTTAAGTAAATTGAGTATTTATTAAAATACATATACGAGGAAGGTTGTTTAACACAGCCTTCCTTTTATTTTATACCATCACAATTTTAATAATTAATAACTATTTTTTAATACCTCTAAACCATTTATAAAATGTCAGTTAACAATTTAATGAATAAAGAAGCCATTGCAAAAATTAAGGAATTAGCAGAATCGATTGATTTTAACCTGATGGCTACCGACCTAAGCTCAATTCCGCTGCATGCTATACCCATGAGCACCAAGAAAGTAGATGAGCATGGAAATATTCTATTTTTGAGCGGAAAAGATAGCATGCACAACTCCAATATCTTAAAAGATAAAAGGGTTCAACTTTTTTATGGTAAACCCAGCGGCATGGAGTTTTTAAATGTTTATGGCAGCGCATCAATTCTTGACGACCAACACTTAATAGATGAACTGTATGGTAGCAGTGACGACAATTGGTTTGAGGGAAAGGATGATCCCAATATCTCCGTTATTAGTGTGGAACCAGAGGATGTTTATTATTGGGATACAAAAAACAACATGCTGGTAAGTTTAATAAAAATGGGCGTTGGTGCCGTTACGGGTAAAAAAACCGATCCGAGTGAAGAAGGTGAAATAAAGCTTTAACCGGAATAATGCAATGGACAATTGTTGCATAATTTTGACGATACTGTCAGCAAAGGTCAAACGATTTAAAAATCAGGCAATTACATCATTATTGTTAAAACCCAATTGCTAATTTTAAAATGTTTGGGATAACCCTATTAATGTCTGAAGCTCCAATGGTAATAGTACCTGCTATTAATTGCGGGTACATACTATCATTTCATCGTCCCTTCATAAATTTTTTCCTGTCCATCTTCAATCTGTAAAAAGTAAATTCCGACTGCAAGACTTAAACAATTAATTGCGGTGATGCTTTCTTCCGTTTCACTTGTAATCGCTGTATCAAAACCATTCAATTAATGACGGTTGCAATAAAGCAATCTAAAATGTGTATCGCACCAAATAGTGTATTGCTCTCGGCTGATTTAAAATTGATGTTATTAATAGTAATAATTTTTCTCTTTGAGGATATGTCAAGCAGATAGTTTAAAGCATGCGCTTTGCACTCCGGGGGACAGAAAGCTACACTTTCATCAGTCTTAAGGTTTTCATCATTCAATCATATGGAAGCGCTATTGCAGCTTGCTCGGCATCTTCAATTGTAAATATACTTTTTTTGATGGCCTATCTCTTCTCTGCAAAGGTTCTTTCACCTACTTTAATAATGGCTTCACCTTCCGGCACTCGCGTGCAGGCATAGTCGAGGCTACCCTAAGCAGTAGCTTCCAAAAGCCCATTCCTGCCTTCCTCATTTTTCACCATTTAGAGATGCAATATGATTTTGCGTAAAAGCACTAAAAGAAGTAGCACAATGTAAAAATAGAAAGATTCAGTTTTTCACAGGATTATCTAATATTGCTTCACTTCAGTTAAAAACAGGTAATAATTTAGTATTGTAACTAGTTTAATGTAATAAATTTTTTACCTAATGTCATTACGTATTAAGTAATGAGCGGACGCAATGACCGAAATGCCGTTCACCAGCAATTACAATTTTCGCATTTACTATAATTTTAATCTACCCCAAACGGTGTTAAATCTGATAAAAGCTACCAATAGTCGATTAGGCGACAGTTATGTCGATCCAACCAATCGTTATTTTCGTATACTAATCAGTATTCCACACCAATAAACAATTATTAAAAAATGAAATTACTATTTAAATCTTTTCTAATTCTCGCAATTACTATCAATCAAGCATTGTCTGAACATCAAAGCGTAAGTGTTTTCAATCAATCTGCAGATAATTTTTTGAAAAAACATGTGACTGCCGGTAAAATTGATTACAAAAACTTGAAGACCAACTTCAATGAAATTAATCAACTTTATCAATCATTAGCGAAAGTCAAAATTGGAGGCTTAGCGAAAGACGAGATTCAAGCTTTTTATATTAATGCCTACAACATTATTGTTATCAGACAAATAACTGACTACTATCCGCTTAAATCAGCTTTAGACAAAAATGGCTTTTTTGATAAAGTTAAGCACAACGTTGGCGGAGAGCAACTAACGTTAGATCAGATTGAGAAAGGCAAAGTAATTATACCATTTCGCGATCCACGCGTGCACTTTGCATTTTCATGCGCAGCAATTGGCTGTCCGGAGCTTGCTAGTTTTGCTTATAAGGGAAGCAAGCTGGATCAACAGCTTGAAACACGGACAAGAAATGCTATTAATAATCCCGAATTTATTATGGTCAATGCTGCTAAAAGAGAGGTGAGACTATCTATGATTTTTAAATGGTATGAGAAAGATTTTAAGATGAATGCGCCTTCAACTATCGAATACATTAATAAGTATAGGGATAATAAGATACCCAATAACTATAATGTCACTTTTTACGATTACGATTGGTCTTTGAATACTAAATAAATAGTTACCCTCATATTAAAGAATAGTTTGATTAGTTTGGTTGGTTTATTTTTGATGTCACTTCTGTAAAAGGGAGTGACATTTTTTTTCGCCCTTACTGTCAAGATTCAATAGCTCTGCTTACATTATTTCATCAAATTTTCTTTTTAGCACGATGAGATAAATGCTTTATTGGAGAGAGCTAAAAATCACAGCAGAAGTTTACAGATACCGGAAAAAAGCGCAATTTTACAATTCTTAACAAATAAGATAGCATGCTAAAGGGTAGTTTATTGGTGTTTTTTGGTGCTTGTAGCTTTGGTATATTAACTACTTTGGTTAAGCTATCTTACGCTAAAGGGTTTACCCTACAGGAGGTAACAGGAGTTCAAGTATTTTTTGGCGTAATTATATTATGGTCAATTTTATTGTTCAGGGCCTTCGTGCAGAGAGTGAGACTTGAGTTTAGTTGGAAAAATAGCTGGAAAATTCTATTGACAGGCATTAGCACAGGCCTGGTGAGCATCTGTTATTACAAATCGGTAGAAGAGTTACCTGCTTCCATAGCTATACTATTATTAATGCAATTTACTTGGATAAGCCTTTTGCTTGAATTGGTACTTTACAGAAAATTTCCCTCTACAAAGCAAGTTGTATCCGTTGGGTTTATCTTAGCAGGTACATTTTTAGCCGGTAAAGTGTATGATTTCAACAGTGTAAGCTGGAGCCTTGAGGGATTAATCTACGGGTTGCTGGCAGGATTTTTCTACGCCTCGTTTATTTGGGCGAATGGCCGCGTGGGCAATAAATTAGTACCAGTTCAAAAAAGTGCCCTAATGATCACCGGCTCGTGTATATTTATTTTTGCTGTTTTTCCTCCTGCGTTTTTAGTTAATGGTAGCTTAATTAACGGTCTGCTTCCTTGGGGTTTAGCTTTCGCACTATTCGGAACTGTAATCCCTCCTTTATTTTTCGCTTATGGTGTACCTAAAGTTGGAGTAGGCATAAGTGCCATTTTAAGTTCAGCCGAGCTTCCGGTAGCGGTATTTTTTTCGAGCTGGCTTTTGGCAGAAGATGTAAACATAATACAATGGGGTGGCATTCTGCTAATTATCGTTGCCATTTTTATTTCCAATTTAAAAAAGAAAAAGCCAAAAACAGTCAGTCCGCTGTAAAACTTGGTACTTTGAACTAGCGAGATGCACCTTATAAATGGAAAAAATAAACTTACCTCCCTGTTTTTTCGAAAGTATATTCATTGCCTTCGTATTTAAGAATATAGGTGCCTTTCGGTAGTTTTTTAATATCGTACGAAACAGCTTTCCCTCGCTTTAACACGAATGAGTTGCTATTTAATAACTGGAAATTTACCTCTTCGGTAAATTCAATGGTCCATTTGTCGGTATCAATGGCATGGCTTATCTCTCGCTTATCTGAGAAAAACTCAAACACAGGTGAAATAGAAGTCGCTTCGTTGGGAGGATAATACACAACTCTATAGCTATTGTTGCCCGGAATATGATCGAGGGGCGCACCGTGTTGGTTTATAAAAATATTACCTGTAGTTTTTACAGTATCTACCGCTTCCCAGGCACCTTCTGCAAGCTGCTCGATAACATAATATCCCTTCTTACTTTCTTTAGAAGTAATCCACAAAATACTCTCTTCGTTTACGTATAGCTTCATCCACGAAAAGCTAATGTTATTCTGTATCACTTCAGGGTTAATAAGCTCTGGGGTACAACCCTCAAAGTGAATTATTCTCAATACTACCCTATCATCTAGATTCAATGCCGTCAAATCAATTTCAACTGCAGATACTTCAGGTTCACTAACCACCAAATTGCCATTTACATATATTTTTTGGATACAAAAAGTTTTGGCCTCTTCCATAAAAGGATTGCGAATAAAAACATTTCGCCCATGGTAGAAACCCCTCAGATAAGTGTCCTTCCCTAATAGTTCATCAGGTAAAAGTATCTGCAGCAAAAGTAAAATGGCAACTGAAATTCTTAATATCATAAATTATTCGTACCGTAACGACTCGATAGGATCGAGCTTTGAGGCCTTGTAGGCAGGGTAATAGCCCGATATTAGCCCAACCACAACACAGACCACAAGGCCTGTAACCATCCAAACCCAAGGCACCACAAAACCTCCATCGCTAATAAAGGATGAGATAACATTGCCCATTATTATACCGAGCAGCACGCCTGCTATCCCTCCTAACTGACAAATAACGATGGCTTCCCATAAAAATTGAAGCCTTATTTTGGTAGGTGAAGCACCTATGGCTTTTCTGATTCCAATTTCGCGCGTTCTTTCCGTAACGGAAACCATCATAATATTCATGAGCCCTATGGAAGCGCCAATAAGCGTAATAATACCAATGGTGAAACCTCCAATTCTGAGGTAACCGGCTACTTCATCGAGCCTATCGGAAAGCGACTCGCTCTTTTCAACCGTAAAAGAATTTTCAGCACCAATCCGGTCATTTCTTACCGACCTCATGATACCGGTAGCCTCCCCTATTGCCGCTTGCATAACCGTAGGGTCTTGAACAGATACCGTAACTGAATAAAGTAAGGTGCGCTGAGCTATAATTGTAGAAAGACCAATAGGAATATAAATTGATTGATCAGGGCCACCACCACCAAAACCGCCTTGTTCTTCCAGCACACCAATCACCTTAAATTTATTGCCAAGAAATGAAATGCTCTTGCTCAGAGGGTCTTCGTTAACCTTAAAGAGCTTACTAACCACGTTGGAACCAAGAATAACTACGCTATTATTATTTTGAATCTCTAACGGAGCAAAATTTCTACCTTCAGCGATGTTATAAGCATTTTGCACAAAACAATTCTCGTCAGTTGCAGCTATCCGCACAGTAGGTGTCGTTTTTTCTGATTTATATTTGAGTTCACCGTTTCCGGTAATGCTGGTATAAATTGAAACCGAGCCGGTGTAATCGTATCTTTCCTTAAAATCAACTGCCTGTTTGTAGGTAATTGGCTCATACCGCTTCTCTTCTTTACCTTGTGACGTACCTCTTCTGCCGCTGGCTCCTTTAGCTTCAATATCAAAATTATTGGCGCCTAAACTGGCAAAGCTACTACCTACGGAACTTTGAATGCCCTCAATTGCAGTTAAAATACCTACAAGCGAGGTTATGCCAATGGCTATTATTGTGGCAGTAAGCACCGTTCTTAATCTGTTTCCCTTTATGGATCGAATTCCCTCCCTGATGTTTTCTATATATTCCAAGCTCTCAATTGTTTTTGCTAAATTTTAGCAATTTATCTCTAATTTTCACGATAAATTACACGAAAGATAGCCACTATTATTTGAATGCCCCGTTAATTAACTAATATTTGGCTATTCGGATGCCCGTTACATAAAAATACACAATGCGAAAAAGATTCTTATTCATCCTTGTACTTAACATGCTGCTAGGCTCGCAGCTCTTTGCAAATTACCTACTTGTTCCGATGGACGGTAAGCAAACCAATCACTTAAAAGCTTATGGCATTTCTTACTGGATTCTCTCCAATGAGGTATCACTGGATTGGCTACTGAACTACAGAGGAGGTAGTTTTTTAGTGAAAAGTAATCAAACAATTATTAATGAGCTCATTATACGAGGTGTGAGTTACGAAATTATTTCTGATGCTAGTGCCAGTCAAATGCTTTCTGAAATTGCCAGCCCCTCATCCAACAAAGACGCTATGCGGCTTGATAAGGTCCCGAAGATTGCTGTGTACAGTCCGAAAGCAAAACAGCCTTGGGACGATGCCGTGACACTAGTGCTCACTTATGCCGAAATACCTTATGAGGTAATTTTTGATGATGAGGTGATGAGTGGTAAGCTCACTGAATATGACTGGTTACACCTGCACCATGAAGATTTTACAGGGCAATACGGTAAATTTTACAGGAATTACGCCAATCAACCTTGGTATATTGAGCAAAAACTGGAGCAAGAGGCGATGGCTGCTAAGCATAGTTTCGATAAAGTATCTGAACTTAAATTAGCGGTAGTAAAGCAAATAAGCTCTTTTCTAATGGGGGGCGGCTTCTTATTTGCCATGTGTTCAGCCACCGACACTTACGATATAGCACTAGCGGCAGATGGCGTGGATATTGTTGCACGGATATACGATGGTGACCCACCAGACCCGGATGCACAACGAAAACTAGATTTCGAGCAGACATTGGCATTTACAGATTTCGAATTAGAAACAGACCCATTGGAATACGAATACTCAAATATTGACCAGAACATGCCGGATAGAGCGGGTATTAAAGAAGGAAACGATTTTTTCACTTTGTTCGAATTTTCTGCCAAGTGGGATCCAATCCCCACCATGCTTACACAAAACCATGAAAAACTTATTAAAGGCTTTATGGGGCAAACTACTGCATACAAAAAGAGACTTGTTAAACCAGATGTGGTTATAATGGGTGAAACCGAATCTATTAATGAGGTGCGCTATTTGCACGGTATTTATGGCAAAGGTTTCTGGACTTTTTATGGAGGCCATGACCCTGAGGATTACCAGCATTATGTTGGTGAGCCACCTACCGATCTAAATTTACACCCGAACTCTCCCGGCTACAGGCTTATTTTGAATAATATTTTATTTCCCGCGGCCAAAAAGAAGAAGAAAAAGACGTGATAGATTTAGATTATGTAAACACACCTCTAAAATTCTAAAGCTTCGGTAGCCTGTTGTAGTACAAAAAAACCTGCCAGATGCAGGCTTTAGTGACTTAGACCAAACAGATTTCAAATTTTGAATGAAAATATTGGGTTAATCAGCTCTAAATCAAATCAATTTAGAATTTGAATATTATGAATGACCTAAATATCTTTTTTCAACTTTGTTGAAAACAAATTCACCATGAAATCTTATAAAAGTTTAATAATAAACCCTAGTGCAAACTATTAGTTTGTATATTTGGTAAAAATTAAACTTGTTTGATGAGTTTAAATACAATAAAATAAGTAAACTAATAGTTTGGAAAAAGAACAAAAAATAAACCAACTGCTTAAATCGCAACCTTCTGGCGTAGTGTATCTAAGCTCTTGGTTATTAGAAAATGGAATTTCAAGTCAGCTATTAAATCGTTACAGAAAGAGTAATTGGTTCTATTCCATAGGTACAGGTGCTTGGATGCGTGTGGGACAAAATCCCTCATACCAAAGTGCTATTTACGCGCTACAAAAACAGTCCGGCTTAAGTATACATTTGGGTGGAAAAACAGCTTTGGCATTATTAGGAAAAGTTCAATATTTAGAACTCAATAAACAACAAATAATATTATTTGGTGGAGCTAATGAGAAATTACCCGCCTGGTTTATTAATTATAGCTGGGGTTTAAAAGTTAATTATTTCAGTACATCTTTTTTACCTCCAAAACTAGGCCTTCAATATCTAGAAGAAGGTTTATTCAATATTCAAATATCAAATCCTTGTAGAGCTATAATGGAATGCCTTTATATTTCACCTCAGAAACAAGAACTTTTTGAATGTTATGAAATAATGGAAGGTCTCAATAATCTTAGACCAAAAGAGGTTCAGAAGCTTTTAGAGCAGTGCAGTTCTATAAAAGTAAAGCGACTTTTTTTATACATGGCCGAAAAATCAGGTCATAGCTGGTTTAACTATATTGATTTGAAGAATATAAATATTGGTAAAGGAAAACGTTCACTTGTTAAAGATGGGGTTTTCATACCCAGATATGAAATTACTGTCCCCAAATCTTTAGCAAAATATGAGTAGTTACAAAGATCAGATAGAATTATTACTAACAGTACTACCAGAGGTTGCAAAGCAAAAGTGTTTTGCATTGCACGGTGGTACAGCTATTAATCTATTTATTAGAGATATGCCTAGACTATCCGTGGATATTGACTTAACATATATACCTATTGAAGATAGAGACACATCAATGAATAATATTATTTTTGCACTAAAAAAAATACAAGATCATATTCAAAATCTCAATCTCGGTATTGAAGTTACATTGAAAGAGCAGATTTTAAAACTACAAATTGCAAATTCAAAAGCACTCATAAAACTAGAGGTTAATCAAATAAATAGAGGCCTATTACTTAATGCTATTGAAATGGTATTGACTGATAAAACTCAAGAAGAATTTAATACTTTTTGCTCAATTCAAGTTGTTCCATTAGCACAACTTTATGGAGGTAAGATTTGTGCAGCATTAGACCGTCAGCATCCGCGTGATTTACTTGATATAAAATATCCAATGGAAACCGAAGGTTTTACTAAAGAGATTAAAAAAGGATTTCTACTGCTATTACTATGCAGTAATCGCCCAATACACGAGATGCTAAACCCTAATTTAAAAGATCAAAACGAAGCCATGATAAATCAATTTGCAGGTATGAGCACGGAATCTTTTTCTTATGAGGATTTCAAAAGGACTAGGCTGTCATTAATAAATCTTGTACAAGAAAGTCTAACTGACAATGACAAACAATTTTTGTTAGCGTTTAATAAAGCAGATCCAGATTGGAGTCTGTATGATTTTGAAAGGTTTCCGGGAGTCCAATGGAAATTAAAGAACCTTATTATTTTAAAAGAACAAAACGTAAA
Organism: uncultured Cytophagales bacterium; assembly: GCA_963832285.1. Taxonomy (GTDB): domain Bacteria; phylum Bacteroidota; class Bacteroidia; order Cytophagales; family Cyclobacteriaceae; genus Marivirga. The sequence goes on along the minus strand of CAWHTP010000008.1, from coordinate 279,024 downwards.
GAAGTTTAATGAGCTAAACTCATTGCTAATTGAATTACTAAATTGAGCTTTATACAGGAAACAAAAAATTGGTTCAAACCTATAGTTATCTCAATAGACTAAATTTAGTCGTTATAAGAGAAAACAGGGTACAAAAGAAAGCTCTTCAAACGAAATGCTTGAAGAGCTTTCTAAAAATTTGTGACCTCGACAGGAGTCAAACCTGTAACCTCTTGAGCCGTAATCAAGTGCTCTATTCAATTGAGCTACGAGGCCATTTATTAACTATTTTATTTTAAGCCGCAATATTTAAGTACGCTATTCTCCCGATAACTATCGGGAGAGCTAAGAGGCCATTTATTAACTATTTTATTTTAAGCCGTAATATTTAAGTACCTATTCTCCCGATAACTATCGGGAGAGCTACGAGGCCATTTATTAACTATTTTATTTTAAACCATCATTTTTAAGTACGCTATTCTCCCGATAACTATCGGGAGAGCTACCAGGCCATATACTATTCAGAGTAAAAAATCGTTCTGAATTAGTGTGCAAATTTATACAATTAATGGGGATAAGAAAAGCCTTTTATTTATTTATACTATTAATAAAAGCTTAACTTTGCCCGCTGAAAATGATAACACTTAACCTTTCTATGAAAAAACTACTGATTGTAAGCCTCCTAATTATTACAGTTACGCAGTTAAACGCGCAAAACTTAGAAGAAAAAAATACTTTTGGAGCCAGGCCAGATTTACTCGGTGATCTCACGTTTTCTTTTGGATTAAATATGCTCAACCGCAATAATGTGGCTGCCATGGACTTAAGAACTTTCGGCAGCAACTCTTTTTCTTTTGGTTACATGTACCCTATAAACATTGGAAGCTCAAACTTTACTTTCAATGGGGGATTAAGTCTCTCTTACGAGAAATACGCTTTCACTAACGATTCTGCGGTAACACTCTTTTACGAGCCACTGCTTGGCGATGACTCATTTAGGGGAAACGCAGCCATAGTGGGCATTGACAGAGATATTATTGGCGATGGAGTTGTAGAAAAATCGAAATTTGAAACGAACTATATCAATTTGCCTGTTGAGTTTCGCTATTATTTTAACCAGAGTAAACGAGGTGCCGGTGGTTTCTTTGTGGCAGCGGGTGGAAGCATTGGCTACCTAATTTCAGGTAAAACTAAAATTAAGTATGTAGAAAATGAAGAAACGAAGAAGGTTAAAAAGAAAGAGAATTTCGAGCTAAACCAGTTTAGGTATGGTGCGCATGTAAGAGTTGGCGTTTCCGGTTTTGGTGCCTTTTTTGCTTATGAATATTCCCAATTGTTTAATCCTGGTAAAGGTCCGGAAAATACTTCTGCTACACCTTTTAGGTTTGGGCTAAGCATTAATTTATTTTAATTATAGCGTAATTAAAGTGTCAATAAGCCGGTTTATCCGGCTTTTTTATACCTTATATTTCAATGTAGCTTAAATAAGACCTTCCTCATTCTCTTGGAAAGAAGGATTAAAGTGCCTGCCCGCCCTTGGCGGGATGAGTTCATTGACAAATTAAATTAATGGACATTGCCTTATATTTTATATAAATAATCCGTACATGGAAAAATACAACGCATCAGAATTAAGATATGATGACATGAAGTACAGGAGGTGTGGTAAAAGCGGTTTAAAATTGCCGCTCATCTCACTTGGCTTGTGGCATAATTTCGGTGATCGTGACGATTTAATAGTAAGCCGGAAAATTTTAAGAACTGCTTTTGATAGCGGTATTACCCACTTCGACCTTGCTAATAACTACGGGCCACCTTATGGTTCAGCAGAGCACAACTTTGGCAGGATTTTTAAAAAGGACTTCCAATCGTACAGGGATGAACTCATTGTTTCCACAAAGGCCGGCTGGGATATGTGGCCGGGACCTTACGGTAATTACGGTTCAAAAAAATACTTGATAGCAAGCGTAGATCAGTCTTTAAAACGAATGGGACTGTCTTATGTGGATATCTTTTATCACCACCGCCCAGATCCGGATACTGCTTTGGAAGAAACAATGGGTGCGCTAGACCAAATTGTAAAGCAGGGAAAAGCGCTTTATGTGGGTATTTCGCAATATTCCGCTGAAGATACTGCGCGAGCTGCAGCTATGCTAAAGGAGATGAAAACACCTTTCATAATTCATCAACCACGCTACAGCATGCTGGACAGGTGGGTAGAAAACGGATTGCTAGACACTTTGGAAGCGGAAGGCCTCGGCAGCATTGTATTTTCACCTTTAGAACAAGGACTACTAACATCCAAATACCTAAGGGGCATTCCTGAAGACTCAAGAGCAGCTAAAGATGGAACCTATTTAAGTGAGGACAGTATTAATGAGGCTTTACTCAATAAAATAAAGCAGCTCAATGATATTGCTGCAAAAAGAGACCAAAGCTTAGCACAAATGGCAATAGCCTGGTTATTGAAGGATGAACGCGTTACTTCAGTTTTAATTGGCGTAAGCAAGTTGCAACAGCTGGAAGATAACATTGATGCCCTTAGTAAGTTGGATTTTACAATTGAAGAACTCGAAAAAATTGAAAGCATCTTAAGTTAGATGCATTACCGGAAAGGGAAAACTGGGAATATGCTGCAATAAAAAAGTACAGTTTAGCATTTTTATACGGCTAGTTATTAGCGTTCCTCATTTTATCAGTTGTAAGTATTAATTTCCTTTAAAAATGGGCTTTCGTTTCTCTAAAAATGCTTGTTTTCCCTCTTTATAATCAGCAGAATTACCGGCTATCTGCTGGCTGTATTTTTCGTACTCCAGCATATCATCAAGTGAGGCTGTTGCTGCTTTATTCAGCATTTTCTTAATCATACCAATTGATTTGGTTGGTGCATGGGCAAAATAATCGGTGTATTGTTTTACGGCCTCATCTAGCTCATCATCGGCTACTACTTTATTTACTATACCCAATTGCAAAGCTTCATCAGCACTAATTTTTGTACCCATGGCGCACAGTTCAAAAGCCTTTTGGTAACCCACCAAATTAGGTAAGAAGAAAGACGAACCTGAATCGGGCACCAGCCCAATGTTTATAAAAACCTGAATAAGTTTAGCCGATTTGCAGGCTACAATCATATCGGCCGCCAAGGCTAAAGAGCAACCTGCGCCTGCAGCTACGCCATTCAATCGGGTAATTATAGGTTTAGGCATATTGCGCATGGCACGTATAATAGGGTTGTACCTTTTCTCCATGGAGTTATAGAACATCCTATCATCCTCATCTCTGGCCGATTTCAAATCTTGCCCGGAACAAAAAGCTTTACCTTCTCCGGTTATTACTAACACACGTACAGCATCATCTTTAGCTGCGGCTTTTAAAGCTGCTTGAAATTCGTAGCTTATTTCTTCGTTAAAGGCATTGTAAAACTCCGGTCTGTTAAAAGTGATGGTGCAAACGCCATCGGTAAGGTTATATTTCAAGCTATTGTACATGGTTAGAGCAGTTTATTGAGAGTTAAAATAGTAATAAAGTTAAATAAGAAGCCAACCACATAGCCAACCCATACTTGTTGGGTGGTATGTGCATTAAGCTTTAACCTTGCCGCACCCACAGCACCCATAAAAAAGATAACCACTGCAAGTGCGTAGTGAATGGTTCCCGGATCAATTCCGAACAAAAATGCTGCATAAATACCTGCTGCACCACTAATGGCCGTAGTATGTGCGCTTATTTTCCAATAAAGTGTAACCACGGTAAGTAGCACTAAAGTACCCGAAATTGAGATGAGGGTATTAATAACAAATGGAGGAAAACGGAATTTTTGCCAAAACAAGAAAGTAGTTACACCATAAAACAAGCTGATAAAAAGAAATGGGAAAAAGCGTTCTTTGCGGTCGTCCATCTGAAGATTACCAATAGTTCTGGTAAATTTCAATACCACAATGCCTGATAAAGGAATGACAAAGGTGGTGGTTAAAATCATGCCCAGAAACTTAAAGCCTAAATTGCTGCTGAAATTTAGCGAAAGAGGCATGCAATACAGTATGCCACCAAAAACGTAAGTTGTTAAAAGCAGCGGATGAAAAATAACTGATATGACTTTGGCCGAGAAATTATTCACTAAAGTTCTTTTCTGAGCCGTGCTACAGGAATGTTAAGTTGTTCACGGTATTTCGCCACGGTTCTTCTGGCAATATGATAGCCTTTTCCTTTCAACAGCTTTTCCAGCTTATCGTCTGATAAGGGCTTGCTCTTATCCTCTGCCTCTATAAATGATTTTAAGCTGCTCTTAACCTCTCTGCTGCTTACGTCCTCGCCCGATTCAGTAGCAATACCTTCCGAAAAGAAATACTTGAGCGGGAAAATACCGAAATCGGTTTGCACCGCTTTGCTGTTGGCCACTCGCGATACAGTGGAAATATCCATATCAATTTTTTCCGCTATATCCTTTAAAATCATGGGGCGCAATTTACTCTCATCTCCCTCCTGAAAAAAATTGTATTGATATTCCATAATGGCATTCATGGTGTTTAGCAAAGTTCCTTGTCTTTGCTTTATGGCATCAATAAACCATTTGGCACTGTCTAATTTCTGCTTAACAAAACCAACTGTTTCCTTTAGTTTCTTGTCCTTTTTATCACTCTTACTGTATGCTTTAAGCATATCGGCATAAGAAGAACTAACTCTCAAATCGGGGGCATTTCGTGAATTTAAGCTTAGCACAAGCTCACCATTCAGGTTATTCATAATAAAATCTGGCATAAGATACTGTGTTCTTACCAGCCCGCCACCTGCCCCACCGGGCTTAGGATTTAATTTAGTAATAGTTTGAATAGCGTCCTTAAAAAGCTCTTCATCTTCCACCCCTAGTTTTCGTGTAATTTTATCGTAATGTTTTTTAGTAAATTCCTCAAAGCACTGGTCCAAAATTTTTGTGGCTAACTGTACTGCATCAGTTTGGTCAATTTTCCTCTCCAATTGAAGCAGCAAACATTCTTGTAAATTTCTGGCTGCTATACCTGCCGGATCAAATTCCTGCACTTTTATAAGTACCTCTTCTACCTCATCAATATCCGTCATTACATTTTGCGAAAAGGCCAAATCATTCACTATGGCATCTAATTCTCTTCTAATATAACCATCACTTTCTATGCTACCAATCAGCTGCTGGCCTATCTGTTTTTGACGTTCATCTAGCCCTAAATAACCTAGCTGAGTCATTAGCTGATCGTTTAGCGTGGTGGACATGGCAAGGGGCATGTCGCGCTCTTCTTCTTTTCCATTGCCATCACCTCTGGTTTTATAATCAGCATAGTCGTCATCCTGCAAATAATCCTCTACATCAACTTCATCGTCTTTTGATGATTCCTCATCATATTCGTCATCGGGCGAGTCCGACTCTTCTTTACCTTCTTCCAATGCCGGATTAATTTCCAACTCCTCCTCAATGCGGCTATCTAGCTCGGCAGTAGGTACCTGCAGCAATTTTATAAATTGAATTTGCTGTGGAGATAGTCGTTGCCCTAGGCTTTGTGTTAGTGTGAGTTTTTGCATATTAAATTGAAACCTAAAAAATGTGCCAAAGTTTTAATCTTCAAATTTATTTAAATTCTTGAAATCTTTGATAGAAACGCTAAAATATCCAATTTTGAGCCTCTGAAATTAGTACTTTAAAAGCGTAAAATTTATGACTGTTCCCGTAAGATACAAAATTACTAAGTTATTAACCGGAGAATTACTAAACGATAATGTTTTGGTAAAAGGCTGGGTACGAACTAAGCGTGGAAACAAAAATGTAAATTTTATTGCATTAAATGACGGTTCCACTATAAATAATATACAGATAGTGGCCGATCCTGCTATTATTACCGATGAGGTATTGAAAGATGTTACCACAGGTGCAGCTATTAGCGTTGTGGGTAAAGTGGTGGAGTCGCAAGGTAGTGGACAATCCGTGGAACTGATAGCTGAAAATATTGAAGTACTGGGCAAGGCCGATCCTGAAAAATATCCGTTGCAGCCCAAGAAGCACTCAATGGAATTTATGCGTGAAATAGCGCATTTAAGGATGAGAACAAGCACTTTTAGTGCCGTCTTTAGGGTGAGACATGCCCTTTCTTACGCTGTACACGCGTTTTTTAATATGAAAGGTTTTTACAATTTACATACGCCCATTATAACTGCAAGCGATGCCGAAGGTGCCGGAGAAGCTTTTCATGTAACAAACTTTGATTTGAATAGCATCCCTAAAACAGAAGATGGACAAGTGGATTATAAAAAAGACTTCTTCGGAAAGGAAACCAACCTAACTGTTTCCGGCCAACTCGAAGGTGAATTAGGTGCAATGGCGCTCGGTGAGATATATACTTTTGGCCCCACTTTTAGAGCCGAGAACTCCCATACCACCCGCCACTTAGCAGAATTTTGGATGATTGAACCGGAAATGGCTTTCTATGAACTGGGTGAGAATATTCAGCTGGCACAGGATTTACTTCAATACACTATAAAATATGTAATGGAGAATTGTGCGGATGATTTGGCCTTTTTATCTCAACGGGCGGAAGATGAAGAAAAAAACAAGCCCCAAAATGAACGTTCCGAAATGACGCTTTCAGAGCGATTACAATTTGTGCTGGAAACTGATTTTGAGCGCATTACTTATACCGAAGCAATTGATATACTGAAAAACAGCAAGCCTAACAAGAAGAAAAAATTCAACTACCTAATTGAGGAATGGGGCGCTGACTTGCAATCTGAACACGAGCGTTTTCTGGTTGAGAAGCACTTTAAAAAACCGGTAGTGATTTATAACTACCCGAAAGACATTAAAGCATTTTATATGCGCCAGAATGATGATGATAAAACTGTAGCGGCTATGGATATACTATTCCCCGGTATTGGTGAAATTGTAGGTGGCTCTCAGCGAGAAGAGCGTTTAGAGAAACTGCAGAAGCGGATGGAGGAAATGGACATTCCCGAGGAAGACTTATGGTGGTATTTAGATACCCGCAAATTTGGTACAGCACCTCATAGCGGTTTCGGCTTGGGCTTTGAGCGCTTAATGCTATTTGTAACGGGCATGGGGAACATCAGAGACGTAATTCCTTTTCCTAGGACGCCAGATAATGCGGATTTTTAACGACACGAAGGGGCTAAGAAGATTGATTGTTTTAGCCACGAAGGCACGAAGGCACTAAGAAGATTAATTGTTATAGCCACGAAGACACTAAGGCACTAAGAAGATTAATTGTTTTAGCCACGAAGACACTAAGAAGTGGGTTGATGATTTTTCAGCCACAAAGGCACGAAGGCGCTAAGAAGATTGATTGTTTTAGCCACGAAGGCACGAAGGCGCTAAGAAGATTGATTGTTATAGCCACGAAGGCACGAAGGCACTAAGAAGATTAATTGTTTTAGCCACGAAGGCACGAAGGCGCTAAGAAGTGGGTTGATGATTTTACCACAAGCCACAAAGGCGGGAAGGCATAAGCTATTTTTGTGTAAACCTCAAGTTATCTCATATTCTTTAGTGATGAGGTCTCTGCGAGTGAAAATAAACCATACACCACCTAAAATAATTGCAATTAAATCGAGATAATCTGCCGTGAAGCGTGTAGAGAAATAGGGAAATAGCACTTCGGAACATATTGAGAGTACAAGCAAAGCGACTAAAATATCCAGCCATGTAAGCTTCTGATCGAAAATTACCATCCGCTCTATGGACAATGCATGCAGCACAACTACCGAGGCGCAAAAGGGATCTAAGTAATTGTCAAAAAAGGGCATTGACACCTTTACAAGCAACTGGCCAATTTGATGTAGTACAAATAATATAGCTGGAATAATTAATCCATAGTGTACTATAATTTTTCTCATAAGGCAATTATAAAGGCAAAAACTAAGACAACTAAATACATAGGACTGAATAATATCAGTGAGCAAACACCTAATATCTTTATGAAAATTTTCTTCGTTTTGGTTGCAGCAGAATCATCGGCTGCTATTTTAGACATATCAGTCCACCAAACAAAATTTCTTTTTGCCAATTTTTTGATTTCACTCCATCTACTATCCTGCGCCATTACAACAAATAAAAGTTAGTTTTGTATTGTATTTACTTACTACTCTTGATTTTGTTTACGGATGCTGCCATAAAGTGGCTATTTTAAGCTTTTTTTCTTGTGGCTACGATGAGATAGATAAAAGAAATGAATGCAAAAGCCGCTCCGGTAAAGAATGTAATTCTGAAGTTAGTGGAGGAGTTGCTATACACCCAACCGGAGATTAAAGCGCCCATGCCAATGCCTATTTCTAAAAATATATAGAGCGTTGCGAGTGCTTTTCCTCTTTTATTATCTTCCGCTAAATCAATAGCCCAGGCAAATACGGTTGGAGAGTTCATCCCTACTGCTAAGCCAAAAATAATGCCCGCTCCTATTAAGGTATAGAGCGAGTAAGAATAGGCAATAAGCACCATAGCAATGGACAGCATGAATGAAGATACTTTTAGCACTTTAGCGCGCCCGATTTTGTCAGATATTTTGCCCGCTACAATACGAACGCCAAGAGAAGCCAATACAAATACTGCGAAGAAAAGACCTTTATTGCTGATGTTGAGGTGCGCGCTATAATCGGGCATAATAGTTAAAACCAAGCCAAAAGAAAATACGCTGAGCGCCATGAATATGGCCGGCACTAATACTTTTTTTTCTATAATTTCACCTCTTTTTAGTTTCAGCAAGCCGAAATTAAATTTTACTTTTTCTGCAAGAGTTTCTGTCATCCCCCCTAAAATAATTACGCTTAATATGGCAGCTATTGCTGAGGTGTAGAAAACATAATTGATAGGATAAACACTGCCAATGTAGCCGCCTAGAGCATTTCCGGTGGCGGTACCTACACTAATAGCTACACCTATTATTCCCATTGCCTCTCCTCTTCTGTTAAAGGGAACAATATCAGCCACGTAGGCGGCATTGCCTGTGGGTGTAAACCCTGTTGAAAAACCGTGGAGCAAACGCAATGCAAAAAAAGCCAGCACGCTCGTTACAAAAGGATAGGCTAGCCCGGCAATAAAACAAATTACTGCCCCAAAGATCATCACAGGTATTCTGCCAATTTTATCTGCCAGCTTGCCACTAAAGGGGCGCGAAATACCAGCGGTAATGGTGAATAGTGCAATGATAAGGCCTTTATACTCGCCCCCTCCTAAACTAGTGAGGTAATCGGGCAACATAGGGATAATCATGTTGAAGCTGGCGAAAAATAAAAAAGCACTTAAACTAAGTGCTATAAATGGGCCTTTGATGAGTCGTTCCTGCTTCACGCTGCGAAGTAAAGCATATCAGCTGTCTAATGCACCCTCTTTCATCAATTTATCTATTTTGAGGAGTGCAGCTACACTTAAAGAGTCGGTAATTTCTCCGTTCATTACCATTTGTACTGCTCCTTTTAAGGGTAGTTTTTTTACTTGCAAATCTTCAGTGTCTTCAAAAGCGGTAGCCCCTTGAGTTAATTCTGTAGCCACATAAACAAAACCTACTTCGTCCGATACTGAATTACTCAAGTGCATTTTAAGTAACTCTTTCCACTTTTTAGCACTCAAGCCTGTTTCCTCTTTCAACTCTCGTTTGGCGGCCGCTAGTTTATTTTCTTCTTCAGGGCAACCACCTTCGGGTATTTCCCAACTATATTCATTCAGCGGATAACGATGCTGACCTACCAGCCAGGTGTTGCCATCCTCATCAACAGGCACTATGCCAATGGCTATATTTTTGAAATGAATTTTCCCGTAAATACCCTCCCCTCCGGAAGGATTAATCACTTGATCTTCTTCCACCTTTATCCACGGATTATCATATTTTATGGATGAAGATAGCTTTTTCCAAGGGTTTTTATTTGAACTCATGCAACAAACTAACTAGCATTTTGAAATAAATCTTAATAAACGCCACTGCCTAGCATGACCAACGTACAAGCATATTCAGTTGCTATACCGGCTGCTTCCGCCTTTTTAACCAGCTCAGCATTTTCCGTTCCGGGATTAAAAATGATACGTTTTGGTTCCAAGCCAATCAGGTAATCATAATACTCAGCTTGATGCTGTGGCCCTATGTACATAGTTACTGTATCAACATCGTTCAGTTGTGGTGACTGGCGGATATCCAAAATTTCTGCTCCAAAAACTTCTCCCTTTTTAATACCTACAGGAACTATGTCATGGCCTGCTTTCGTAAGCCTTTCTGCCGCAAAATATGCGTAGCGAGAAGGGTTAGTGGTGGCTCCGATTATTACGGTTTTTTTATTCATAACTGGTATTTTGGCTATTTGGCTGATTAGCTATTTAGCCAATCAATTTTACTGACAATATTAACTAGAAATTGGCTATCGAGGTTCTCACTTTTCGGATAATAATTTAGCCAACCGACACTGAACTGTTGGCGTTTCAAGTAGCTTGCGTAACAGCTAAAAACCAATAGACCAAACTCTACTAGTTCATATGATAGAAAGCTCGCTCTTTTCGGTAGGACAAAACACAAACCATTGCTGAAGCCAAATAGCCAAAAAGCCAAAATGCCAAATAGCTAATCAATCTTACTGACACTATTAACTAGAAATTGGCTATCGAAGTTATCATTTTTCAGATAATAATTTAGCCAACAGACAAAGAATGTTGGCGTTTCAGTAGCTTGCGTAACAGCTAAAAACCAAAAGACCAAAATCTATTAGTACTTATAATAGTTAGCTCGCTCTTTTCGGTAGGACAGAACACAAACCATTGCCGAAGCCAAATAGCCAAAAAGCTAATCAGCCAAATAGCTAATCAGCCAACGCGCCAACCCCCAACTGCCACTTTCATTAATTGCACATTGCTAATTGCCCCTCCCATACAATTCCGCAAGTTTTTCCGCACAACGTTCGCCATCCATAGCTGCCGAAACAATGCCGCCCGCATAGCCTGCCCCTTCCCCGCAAGGGAAAAGCCTTTTAGTTGTTGGGTGTTCCAACGTTTCTTTGTCTCTGGGTATACGAACAGGAGAAGAAGTTCTGCTCTCCACCCCTACTATTTGGGCATCGTTAGTTAAATAGCCATTCATCTTTTTACCGTAGGCTTTAAAGGCTGTTTTGAGTCGCTCGGCTATAAAATTGGGTAAAACCTCATTCATATTTACCGACTTCAATCCCGGTTGGTAAGAGGTTTGAGGCAAGTCTTTGCTCAGCCTATTTTGGGTGAAATCAACGAGCCTTTGTGCAGGTGCAGTTTGTGTTTTACCACCCGCTTCCCATGCACTTTTTTCAATGGCTTCTTGTAACTTCAGCCCTTTGAGTGCGCCAAAATGTTCGTAAGGCTTCATGTCTTCCAGCTCAATAGCTACAACAATGCCTGAATTGGCATATTTGCTGTCTCTTCGTGAAGGACTCATGCCATTGACTACTACTTCACCCTCAGCAGTTGCCGCGGGAACAATAAACCCCCCCGGGCACATGCAAAAAGAAAAAACGCCCCTTTGCATTTCATTATAATAAGTTTGATGTACTAGCGCGTAGGATGAAGCAGGTAAATAATCTCCTCTGTCCTCCCTTCTATATTGAATTTTATCAATAACAGCTTGCGGGTGCTCCACACGAACGCCTAGCGCAAATGGCTTGGCCTCAATTAAAATCTCTGCTGCATCAAGTTTTTCGAAAATGTCTCTTGCAGAATGGCCTGTGGCAAGGATAAAACCATCGCCCTCAAAAGATTTACCATCGGCAGTTGTAACAGATTTGAGCTGATTATTGATGGAAACAAATTCAACTACCTTGCTATTAAAATGAACCTCACCACCATGCTCTATAATGGTTTCCCTTATGGCCTGTATAAGTTTTGGCAATTTATTAGTTCCAATGTGCGGATGCGCGTCTATTAAAATATCATCAGGCGCTCCATGTGCTACCAAAATTTCAAGTATGCGGTACACATCTCCGCGCTTTTTAGACCGTGTATAAAGTTTCCCATCGGAATAAGTACCTGCTCCGCCCTCACCAAAGCAATAATTGCTTTCAGGATTTACTATATGCGCTTTATTAATTGCTGCTAAATCCCTTCTGCGGGCACGTACATCCTTGCCTCGCTCCAGAATTATTGGTTTAATACCTAATTCTAAAAGCCTGAGTGCTGCAAACATACCTGCAGGACCCGCACCAATAATTATTCCCTTTTTGTTTTTACTTAGGGGCTTAATGGAAGCGGTGCTATAGCTTATTAATTCAGGAAGTGGCGTTTTTCCATAAATTTGCACCTGCAAGCGTACCTTAATTTCTTTAGACCTGGCATCGATTGACCGTTTATAAATACGAATATTGTCGGCAGCTTTTAACCCCAGTTTTCTCCTCAGATATATAAGTACACCAGCCTCATCAAATGCCTGTTCAGGTGAAAGAATTACCTCTTGGGTATGCATAGAATTTAAAAAATTACGGGTTTAAGGTGCTTACCTTCTTGAGTCTGAAAACGTATCCGAATGAGAGTCCCACAATAGGGCTGACCTTAAAATACTGAGCCTTCATGGATTTGAAAATATCAGTTTGGCTTCCTGTATTACTTATTTCTTTGTAAAAATTGTAGCCGAGATTTACGCCCAAATTTATGTCGAACGTAAAACCGCTATCATTTAAATTCTGTAAAATTCTAGTACCCACTAATACACCATACCTCACACTTTGCTGGTTAATTGAAGCCTCACTCTCATTATCGTTTACCGCATTGGTATAATATTTTATATGGTCAATATTTTGATAGTTAATAGAATGGCCAAAGTAAGGCATGCCTAGTTTAGAATCTTTATGGTAAAATCGCTGGCGAAATGAGATTCCGAAACCCTGGAAAAAGGTATCGCCTGACGATAAATTATAAGAGTTGGCAAAAAACGGATTGCGATGAATATGTGCTACCAATTCGTAACCTAAACGCTGCTGTATGTTGTACTCTGCTGCTATTTGCAAATCGCCAAATAATACATTGAACGGATTAAGCTGAAAAATAAGTGTTGGGAAATCGTTATTTCGAGGCTTCATATAAGGTATTCTTTTGGAGCGATATCTATATTCAGGTTTATTGTATTTCGGTGCTTGTTTGCCCTCCACATTTTCCAGGGTAGGCCGTAGCAATGGTTCGTATTCTTCGTAAACGGGTTTGTAGAAACCTGCCAATGAGCCATCTTTATCGTATAATTCCCACGTACCTATTTTGGTTTGCCCCGCTACGCTACCTTTCATTTTCTCGGTTCCATCTGTGTAAAAACCTAAATAATTACCTTCACCATTTTCAAATTCCGCTTTTCCTTCTATTTCACCGCTTTCATAATAGTAAATCCACGGACCTTCGTACTTGCCGTTAACAATATGTCCTTTCAGTTTGAGTTTACCGCTTTCGTAAAATTCTTGGTAGTCACCACTGCCCGATTCATAAACGCTTTCTCCTTTTGTGGTGCCATCTTCATAATACAATTTCCAGTAGCCCTCTTTTTTACCCAGTCTCTCCGCACCTTCAGCCTCAACCGATCCATCAGGATAGTAATATTCCCATTTACCATGGCTCAAGTTATCCTCAAAGTGGCCAATTCCGGAAATACTGCCCGATTTAAAATAGTAAATCCACTTACCTTCCTTGGCGCCCTCCACATAAAACCCTTTTGATTTGAGCTCACCGGTTTCGTAATAGTTCTGCCACAATGAATCACTCTTACCTTCGGCAATAAAACCTTCCATCTTAAGCGCCCCATCGGGGTAGAGCTCCTTGTAAATACCATTATCAGTGTTGTAAAGTGCCTTGCCTTTGAGGCTGCCATCCTCATAGTAATAACTCCATAGGCCATTCTTTTTATCGGCAATAAATTGACCGTCACTTTTTTTCTGCCCGGTTTCGTAGTAGTAAATCCATTCTCCTTCTCTTTTTCCTTCGTAAATATGACCTTCCATACGCTCATTACCATTTTCGTAATAATAAGTCCAAAAGCCATGGTTCGAATTATTTTTGAGGTGGCCCTTCATTTTAAGCTGTCCATTTTCAAAATAATAACGCCATTGGCCAATTGGCTCATTGTTTACATACTCGCCAATGCTTTTCAGTTGTCCGGAAATATAGTATGATTGGTAGGTGCCGTATAAATCTGTTGGTTTTAAGTCGCCTACAAAGTAACGCTCTTGTAATTGCTCTCTGGCTTCGTCATAGTACTTCCTCACTTCTTTGCTCTGCGCAAAGGAAATTACAGGTAGTACTAAACATAAGACTAAGTAGCGGTTTCTCATTTTTGCTTGCTATTGGCACCAAATATTTGTTGAACAACCCATCCCTTGCCCCATTCTTCCTGTTCTTCGGCTGTCCATAAATCGGGGAAAAAGATTCTTTTCTGAAACCTGGGCGGCAAGTATTCCTGCCAGTTCGTGCCTCCGGTTGCAGCTACATCCTTATTTTTTTGCGTTAAATACTTAACAGCTGATTTGTAGTGCGCCAGCGGCCAAAATACATTTACATTCAAATCATAGGATTTTAAAGCCTTCTTAATAGCCATTTGGAGCGGATCATGAACATCAATTTCTTCGTATTTTTTCCAAATATTGCAGTTTTCAAAACGTTTGATCCAACCAATAAATTCACTTTTGTACTTTTTCTCGAACTGCTCAAGCGTTACCGTCTTTTTACCGGTATCGCTTTCAGTAGCACCTTGTTTCCAATAAACATGTTCATATTGTTGCTCTAAGGGTTTTTCTTTGAGTTTATCCCTTTCATTTTTCTGTAAAATATTGTGCAGTGGCGTTGAGGCAAACTCTATTAATCTATATTGTCCGGACTGAAAACCACTTGCCGGCAGCAACGCCATTCTGAAACGCCTGAATTGCTCGGGTTCCATGCCGTCCACCATTATTTCAAAAGTGGTGGTGAGTGCTTCAAAATATCTATTTAAACGAGTAAGCCTGTCAAGAAAATAGGCAGCGGAAAGCGATTCATTCCATCCCATGTCTTCTCCATTATCTGAAATATTTTTGCCATTATTGGCTAATTGTTCAATCTCATGCAGGCTTAATTTAAAATAAAGCTCGGTAATTTGGTGGTAGATGATAAAAATGTGCTCGTCAGGAAAATCCGTTTTTGGCTTTTGTAATGTAAGCAGTGTATCAACATTAATGTACTCCCAATAATTGTGGTAGTTCGAGAGCAGCAGTCCATCAAGATATGCCGAAACATCTTGCCCCATGGCTTGGTACTTATCGTTGAGTTTTTCGATATTTTCCTGTATGTGCGCCTTATCCATCCGTTATTTTAAAAAATCAATTCTTAATAATACCAAGGGATTAATCAAAATCCCTATTAAATTTGTTTTCTGAAAGTAAACAGTACAAAAATATAAAATTTAAAAACAATAACTCATGATCACAGCCTCAAAGGATCAATTTGAATCGCCCGATTTTTATGCATTAGATGATTTGCTTACCGAAGAGCAAAAATTAGTGCGGCAATCGGTTCGTGATTTCGTGAAGAAAGAAATTAGCCCTAACATTGAAAATTGGGCTCAAGAAGCACATTTTCCTTATGAAATAGTAAAGAAATTTGGAGATGTAGGGGCTTTTGGTCCAACCATACCGGAAAATTATGGTGGCGGTGGGTTAGATTATATCGCCTACGGTTTAATAATGCAAGAAATAGAGCGCGGTGATTCCGGCATGCGCTCAACTGCTTCGGTACAAGGCTCTTTGGTAATGTATCCTATCTTTAAATTTGGAAACGAAGAGCAAAGAAAAAAATATTTGCCAAAATTAGCCTCGGGTGAGTGGCTGGGAAGTTTTGGGCTCACCGAACCCGATCATGGCTCCAACCCAAGTGGCATGACTACCAATTTTAAAGACAAAGGAGACCACTATTTATTGAATGGCGCCAAGATGTGGATTTCTAACTCACCAAAAGCTGATGTTGCTGTTGTTTGGGCTAAAAGTGAGGAGGGTAGAATACACGGCTTGATTGTGGAGCGCGGCATGGAAGGTTTTACCACTCCGGAAACGCACGGAAAATGGTCTTTGAGGGCGAGCACAACCGGTGAGCTCGTTTTTGATAATGTTAAAGTACCAAAGGAAAATTTATTAGAAGGTAAATCAGGTTTGGGCGCACCTATGATGTGTTTAGACTCAGCAAGATACGGCATTGCCTGGGGTGCTATTGGTGCTGCTATGGATTGTTACGATTCCGCAAAAAGATATGCACTTGAGCGTCATCAATTTGGAAAACCAATTGCCTCTTTCCAGTTAATTCAGAAAAAATTGGCAGAGATGCTTACTGAAATTACTAAATCGCAGTTATTAAATTACAGATTAGGGCAATTATTTAACGAGGACAAGGCCACTACTGCTCAAATTTCCTTAGCTAAGCGGAATGCCGTTGAGGTTGCTTTGAATATTGCCAGGGAAGCCAGGCAAATACATGGCGGCATGGGCATTACGGGTGAGTACCCAATGATGCGCCACATGGCCAACCTTGAATCGGTATTAACTTATGAAGGTACGCACGATATACATTTGCTTATATTAGGTAAAGAAATTACCGGTATACCTGCTTTTGAATAAGCAGCTTTTTTATTATATTTTTTCAATACTAAATTTATTATTATGGCAAACCATGAAGAATTAAAGAAGACATCGAAACAGAAATTAGATGAACTGTATACTAAATATGAGATAGTAAGAATAAATGCACGTAAATTATCCAGAGAGCGACAAGAGAAGTTGAACGACCATTTAGCTCAATTGGAGAACGCACGCGTAGACCTTGAAAATAAGTGGGAAAGAGTGCAGCACTTTGGTTCGGAAACCGCGGAGGAGCTTAGCAATGCTTTTTCATCTTCAGCAGACGCCTTTTCTAAGAGCACAGATGAGATTGAAGAGAAAATGAAAGACTAAAACTAAGTCAAATTTTAATAGGCCGTAATTGCGGCTTTTTTACAATATGTTATGGTATGAGAAAGCATTACTTTATACATCTTTTTAGTCTATTGTGTTTGATAGCTGCAAATGCATCAGCACAAAATATTGACACAACTACACTCAATACACTATTCAAAACAATTGAGCACAATGATGAAGGCTCCGGCAGCGTGGCTGTTCTAAAGGATGGTGAACTCATATATCAAAACGCTTACGGTTTTGCAGACTATACAAACCAAATAAAGGCCAACCCGCAAACTAAATTTAGGATTGGCTCCATTACTAAAACCTTTACTGCCAGTTTGATTATGGCGGCTATTGAAGAAGGGAAGCTCACGTTAGATACCAAATTGAGTAAGTTTTATCCTGATTTTCACCAAAGTGAACAGATAACTATTGCAAACCTGCTGCGCCATAGAAGTGGATTGTACAACTTCACTAATGCCCCTGAGTATGCGCTTTATATGAATCAGGAAAAATCTAAAGCTGAAATGCTTGAAATTATGCGCAAGAATGAAAACACTTTTGAGCCGGGAGCAAAACATGAATACTCAAATACAGGCTACGTGTTGCTCACATTCATTTTAGAAGATATTTACGATATACCCTTCGAAACCTTATTGAAACAGCGGATTATTAAACCGCTTGATTTAGAGAGAACTTCGTTTGAAGCTACCATAAATGCCTCCAATAACGAAGCCTATTCTTATGCTAAAACAACAGAATGGCTGAAGGTACCCGAAACAAATATGACAGTACCCTTAGGAGCAGGCGCCATATCATCTACAGCACTTGCCACCAGCCAATTTTTTAATGCTTTATTCAATAATGAAGTTGTTAATGAGGAGTCACTTTCACAAATGACCCAAATGGAAGACAACTACGGATTCGGCTTATTTAAAATGCCTTATAACGACAGATGGCTTATAGGACATACCGGAGGAATTGATGGCTTTCAATCAGTAACTTGCTACTATCCGGAAGATAAGTTAACTATTACTATTCTATGCAATGCTGTAAGTTACTCGCGAAACGAAATTCTGATAGCTATTCTCAGTTCCTATTTTGATGATCCTTTTGAAGTACCTGATTTTAAGGATGCCATAACATTAACAAAGCCACAGATAGCACCTTATGCAGGCGTTTATAAGTCGGACGACTTTCCACTTGATATTACCATATCAGTAGAAGAAAATCAGCTATTGGCACAAGCCACAGGGCAATCGGCTTTTCCCTTAAGCCCTGTTGATGAAAGCACCTTCGTTTTCAAAGCTGCCGGTATTAAGATAGTATTCAACAAAGAAAAAGAAACCTTAACATTGAATCAGGCTGGTCGATCTTTCATCTTGTACAAGCAGTAAGGCAGTAGACACATTATTTACATCAGAATTAACTGATTAAAAAGCAAATTATTGAATATGATACATATAATCAAAGAGTATATTCAAGAGCCTTGGTTAGTATTTTCTTTACTAGCAGTTATTGCTACATTTATTGGTGTTTTAATCAGATTCGTTTTTTTTAAAGTACTCTCTTTATTGAGCGATGAAAAAAATAGACCGATTGTTAAAAAACTGAGTTATCGTTTTAAGAATAGTCTGTTTTTATTCATTCCACTTATTATCATTTTAACCAATCTGAATTCCATCGGATTTAGTGAAGCTTGGGTGGATGTGGCCAAGCCAATTTTACAAATAGCAATTATCGTATCTTTTACTATAGTATCCTTCAAGCTAATTTATTTTATACAGGATGTAATTTTACTACAGTACGACTTAGACGCTGAAAACAATGTGAGGGCTCGGCAAGTAGCCACTCAAGTTGTATTTCTAAGAAAAATATCGTTTTTCGTGATTGGTGTATTAACCATAGCAGTCATACTTTACCAATTTGATGAGGTAAGAAAATATGGTGCGGCCTTAATTACATCAGCCGGAGTAGCGGGACTTGTAATAGGCTTTGCCGCTCAAAAAACAATTGGTAATTTACTTGCGGGACTGCAGATTGCCTTTACCCAGCCCATAAAATTAGATGATGCGCTGGTGGTTGAAGGAGAATGGGGTTGGGTAGAAGAAATTAACCTGACTTACGTAGTGCTCAGAATATGGGATAAAAGAAGATTAATATTACCCATCACCTATTTTACCGAAAAGCCTTTTCAGAACTGGACGAGAAACTCTGCCGATATAATGGGTAGCGTATTTTTGTATATTGACTATACCATACCCATAGAGAAACTACGCACTGCTTTTGAAGGCTTTTTGGAAGAAACTGACTTATGGGATGAGAAAGCTCAGGTTTTACAAGTTACTGACTGTAAAGACCGCACCATGGAACTGCGCTTACTTATGACGGCCCGAAATTCCCCTACCGCTTGGGATTTACGCTGCTTCATTAGAGAGAAAATGTTAGTGTACATTCAAGAGAATTACCCTGATGCCTTACCGAAAGCGCGCATAAGCATGGAACCACTAAAAGAGGATAAGCCTGATGAGAACGACCGATCTCCTCTAACATAAGCACAGTTTTTGAACCAAAACTGACCTAGCCTCTAGTTTAATACGATGAACATTTTACGTTATGCTGGCTCCGCATCAAAATAACTCACTCCGATTTGAGCATCACCTTTAGTGTATTTAATACTTCTACATTTTCTCTACCTTTTATGGCAGCCCTGATATTCCCTTTCTCTCTTTCAGTAAGTCGCCAGTTGAGCGATGCGCGCTCATTTTTCGCTTTAGCATTGGGCTCATCATTTTTCTCGAATAGGTTAGGATCATAAGCCAGGGTAAAATAATGCAGCTCACCGCGAAACCACTGGTCCGCATATTCTACGAGTAGGTCGTTGCGGATATCCTGTATATTGGCCCAGTTATTATAAACACTCGTGATGGGTGTAAATATTTTCTCTGATACAGACAGGTGCTTCTCATCTTTTATCTCGTTTATTTTCTTAGAATCTCGAATAGATAAAATTACTACCCCGGAAGTATTATTAGCTATCCAGTCTTTAAAAACATTTAAGAATAGCACCGCATCACTCACACCAAAATTATCGGCTAAGCCGGCATCCATAATTTCCATGGAAGGGTTGCTCGGTAAATTTATATTGGGTGTAATGTAGGGAAAGGAGGCACTCATTCGCAATGCGGTTAAAAAGCTCAGGTTTTCTGCGTCTGCCGGAGCAAACATGCGCATAAAATCCATACTACGTACAGCATGCTTTACCTCCTCCAGTGAATCAGGTAAATAATTTTGACTCATATAAGTAACCGGGGATGGCGTAACATAGATTTTTCGGCCATCATTTACACTGGTTGGCGACAAAAATAACAAGGGTATCTCGGCCTTATATTCTGCGGAGCGAAATGATTTTAGCGGTTTGTTTAGTACTCCTTCCAGATTCTTATTTAGCTTCTGCTCAAAGGAATAGCCCCTGTCCTTTGGATATGAAAAATCGTTATAGGTGTAATTCTGATAGCGGAAGAAAATATCGTTGGTGAGCAAACTGAAAATTATAGGGTTGAGCGTTTCCTTGCCAATATTGTTTAAGTATCTTTTATTGTGAATATCTACTGAGTCCGATTGTGCCTCCATCTGTTTCAAGCTTCTAAAATAAGCGGCTCCAATTAACCCTCCGGAGGCACCGGCAATCATCACTGTATTTTTAAAGAGCATCCCTCCTGTTGCACTGTCTAGCTTTTGCAGTGCGTGCATAGTCCAGTAAGAAGCACGCTGTCCTCCTCCACTTACTGACAGCAGCACTAGTTTAGGTTTGTAATCAAAGTTGTTCCGCCAGTTATTGAGTGTCTGTATGGTACGTTGCTTGTCTTCCTCAATGTGCTCATCGCTATTTGTCTCATGTATAGCTTCAAAG
The DNA here is from genome assembly GCA_963832285.1 of uncultured Cytophagales bacterium. Taxonomy (GTDB): domain Bacteria; phylum Bacteroidota; class Bacteroidia; order Cytophagales; family Cyclobacteriaceae; genus Marivirga. The sequence continues at coordinate 258,218 of CAWHTP010000008.1, read as the reverse complement.
GAATAATCTATTGGAGTAGTTTCATAATTTAGCCCATAAGCATAATGTGTTTTGGCAAACATATCCGTTTTTACCAAATTATTTATCAGCAGAAATAAAACTATGGAAAATGCTATAGCCCAGCTTCTGAACCAATAACCAACCGCACCAATAAACATGAGTACAATGGTGAGAAACAAGATGGCACTGGCTGCAGCCGGAATTTGAAAAGCCGGATAATCACGGAAGGCTCCAAGCACTAATATTAATATAAAAATGAAAATCTCGGCTAAGACCGTATTAAGGTGGTTCTGATTAAAAATACTGGGAATGAGGTAGTTGAGCCGTTCAGTACTGCTCTTTTTGAGCTTAACCCATTTAAAAGACAGGTTCACAAATCCTGATACTTCCACTTGCCTGGCCTTGGTTTGCTTGTAACGTGTAACGTTGGCAATTCTGGCGATCTTGATCTTTTTAATTCTTTTTTCTACCCTATCGGATAGCACTTTGCGTAAATCTTTATTGGTAAACCAAAAATACGATTGCAAAATAAAAATTGAAATAATTACGCCAACAGGTATGGCGGCAGCATACAACAATGCCTTTTGTACTGATTGCAATTCAAAATTTATTTGATAATAAACGATTTGTGTAAGATAATTTATAAGAAATATGAGCGGAATAATGGCATTGTTTAAGGAGAATTTTGCGAAGGGTGTACTCAGGGCTCCAAGAAAAAGAAAGCTGCTTCCCAACAAAATGTAAGCTGCAATATTGTAAGCAACAATTAAGCCACCTAAGGTTAAACCTACTAAAAGGAAACTTACAAAACTTACTTGATCGAGGTACTCAGGCGATAAAAACAGATAGGGTATGCCCAAACCTTTAGCGAAAGCCTCATTAATTGTTAGAAACAATATTAGCCAGCAAATGAGTAAAAACTGGTTTTGCTTTAGGTTAAGCAAAGTGAGCTGCACCGGAAACGAATTGAAAAAAATTATAAGTCTCTTACGCATGAAATTTACTACACGTTTTTTCTCTCATTAATGTCTTACAAATTCCGGCTATCCAAGTCTTTACTGCAAAAAAGGTCATCTTTCCTTCATCTCTACGGCTTTACGGAATTTTCTAAAGATAATAAGAACTGCGGATTAATTGATAGGACTTGTTGAAACATAGCGCCCTTTTTTGCTGTTCATTGCCATACTTGCGCATGATGATGACGTGCCCAATCGGAGAAATATTACGCTAGCAGCATACTAATACAACAGCGCAATAATAAACCTTATGATCCCATTTTTGTATATCCTGATAAAGATTTTTATAGAATAAGCTAGCGGTACAAGATCGGTATTTTTCACCGCGCACTCTAGCTAGCCTTGTCTATACGAGCATAAAAAAAGAGACAAATATAATTTTATGTCTCTTTTTTATGTTGCACCAAGAAAAATACTTGTGACTGCTTATTCTAAACCTCAGTAGATTTAGCTAAACCATGGCTTTAGGATAATTTTGTAGCTTACAAAGCCTTCAGCGTAAATACATAATCGCCCTCTATGCCTCTGGCATTGCTTTGCTCGTAGGCAATGGAAAGTATTAAGATGTTATCATTTAGTACCGCTTCCAAACTTCTCGCATTTTGTAACCGTAAATTGGTTATGGTTTGTTCATCAGCAAAAACAAAGCTTGCGGCTGAGGGCCAAACCGGAGAGCCATTGGTTGTACTAAATTCCGAATTAGTAAAGGTGATGGTAAAGTCTTGAAAATCTGTGATGATAGTATCATCTTTTCTTACTTCAACTACTGTCCAGCTCCCTTGTAATTGGTTTAATGCCTGCTCTTGCAGGCTAGGATCGCTGTTTTTCTTTTTACAGGATACAGTAAAGAGCAATATGGAGATAAAAAGTATATAGTTATATTTATTATTTGAATGTAACAGTGAATTGATCATGAGTGTAATTTTATTTTTAATAATCTAATTTTATCAATTTATAACCGCTATCTCCGATGGCAGACTTTAAGTAATATGCACCTGCAGACAATTGCGATACATCCAGCTCCGTTTCTTCTTGAGTTAGCCAAAACACCTGAATAAGCGTGCCGGTTAAATCGTAGAGGTAAAGCGACTTTAATTCCGTGTTTTTAGTGCTGATAGTTAAGGTATTTTTAACCGGGTTTGGAAAGCAGCTGAAGGTATTTTGAAGCTTTTCTTTGTTACTCAAAACTCCATCTACGTTAAATGTCTCCACTATCGAGCAGCCATTGGCATCTGTTACTGTTAATTCGTAAGAGCCGCTAAATAAATTGGTAATATCTTCAGTAGCTTCTCCTGAAGCCCAGCTATAAGTATAAGGCTCAATACCACCCTCTACGGTTACATCTATACTACCAATACCTGTTATGCTATTGCTTGCTTTGGTGCTTGCGCTTAGCTCAATATCACTAACTACTACCGTAAAACTTACCTCGGTGGTACCACAACTGTTTGTCATTTCAGCGGTGTAGGTCCCAGTATCTTCACCTTCAATAGCATTCAAGCTTAGCACATCTGCAGTAGCTCCGTTAATAACAGCTCCATCTTTTTTCCACACATAAGCATCAGTATTCAAAGAGTTCAGCGTAATACTTAATTCTTCTCCTACACATCGATTAAACACTAAGCCGGGCGGAAAAGCTGATGGTGGCAGGCAGGCTAACGTAATACCTTCATATTGTCCGGTTAATCGGTTGGTAGGCGTAAGATCATTAAAATCTTTTGTAACGGGGTTAAATGTTACTACTCCGTGTATAGAGAAACTATTAAAAGTATTATAGTTAGTATAAATTAATCCATCGGCACCTTCTGCTATATATTTAGCGAGAGTGTAGGTTCCAAAATTAGTATTGGTGATGACATAATCTGTTACAACTCCTGTTACCGGATCAATTTCAACTAAGCCGCCTTTAGAACCAGCTCCACCACCTGAAACGCCAAATGCGTATAGTTTCCCATTGGAGTGAAAAAGGAAATTTCCAAAAAAGTTATAAAGTTCCGTAGTGTTGAGTACTTTTAAAGTATTGACCGATTTATCGTCCAAATCTACGGAGAAAATAGCACCTCTATTGTTCGTACTCCCACTTCTGTTTATAGCAAAAAGCTTGTTGTCAATTATCTTCAAAGATTGTGTGAAACGCCCTTGCAATGAGGTGAATTCAATGAATTGATCAAATTTATTAGAAGCTTTTTCATATTTGAAAATACCGCGATTCGATCCTACAGAACCACCAAAATAAAAATCTCCATTGGATTGAATACTTATGGCACCATTACTGCCAAAATCACGACCATCAAAAAATAATGAAAAAAGTGTGTCTGCTTGTTGTGTAGCTATATCATATTTGAATATTACATTTCGCTGGACTGCCTCATGATAACCAAAGCCATACAAATTACCATCTGCCCCTAGATTTAATTTATATCTTACCTCACCGAGATCAATTTGGCTCAAATCAGCTAATTGTTCCAAAGAATTTGCATCCGCTTTATAGGAGTAAATTACTCCGCCATTATAAGTTCCTCCATTGCCCGCTAAACCAACAACAGTTCCGTCCTGCATTTGTAAAGGTGGACCTGAAGCAAATTGCCCTGACGGATAATTCACTGTACTGCTTACGGCCTCTAGTTCATTATTTACAAGATCTATGTTAAAAATAATGCCCGCATTGGAATCACCATCGTTAAAAACCGCTTCACTGAGCCCAATAAAATTATTCGTGCCATTAGCTGATAGGGCATATTCAGAGCTATTAAAATAAAGGGAACTATCAAGCTTAATCCAATTCTGGGTAGCTAAGTTATATGCCAATGCCACTACGTAATTATCATTACTTTGCAGGGTAATGAATTCATTACTATTAATAAACTGTATTGGAGTGCTACCTACATAGCCTAGTGTTTCACTATTCACAGGTATGGTTTTGGTTACCTGGCTGGTGGCAGGATCAAATACATAATACGCGCCTCCCCCTTGATCATTCACGTCTAAACGCAAAATTGAACCATACAATAAGCCGGAAGCATCCTTCACCAAAGCTGATAAAGGCAATTCACCCACTTCACTGCCAAATGCGACCTCCACAGTGAACGTATTGGTTGAGATATTATAGGAGAAAAGCGTACCTCTACCACCTGATCCGTTGCGAGAAGCAATTCCATAAAGTATATTGTTATCACCTTCTGTTAAGGTAAATTCCGGTCTACTTCCATCGGAAGCATCGTTAAAACTGTGCAAAACAGTGAGCTGCTCTGAAACAATATCATATTCAAACAAACTGCCTTCACTAAGTGTGCCTCCATTGATAGTAGTGCCATACAATTTACCATTGCTTCCCTGGATCATCGCAGCTCTTGTAAAGCCTGAAGGTAACTGAGAATACAATTGAAACTTTTTAGTAGCAGGAGAATAGCTAAAAATATACCTGTTTTGCGTAACCCCAAATAGAGAATCTCCCACTACTGTAAATGCACTGCTAGCAACGCTGTCACGACTAAAAAACTGTTCTATCAGCTCAAAAGAATTTGCTTGAGCGTTATACTCATAAATATATCCTAAATCATCATTACTACTACCTGTTCCATAAAACAGATCACCTAAAGGCACAATCCCTTTTGGGTTCTCCCCATTTACAGTTGAGGTGAAGGGTAGTTCATTTTGAACTACTCCATTCAGGTCGATGTCATATAGTATTCCTTTATCAGTATTCTGGTTATAGGCAATATCAATTATTCTTTCCTGTGCATGCGCATGCCACGACAAGGAAAATAAAAAGGTTAATAGAATAGGTAGTACTTTTTTCATATCACTTTTTTTTAAAGCAATAATAATATCTCTTGCAGTACCTTATACAGGAGAATTGATAAGCGTAGTGATTTACTTGATGAGCGTTGAACAATCAGAGGGGAGCTTTATTTGTGGAGTGACAGAACACTTGAAAAAAGTAGCTAAAGCAGATGAAAACTTGTTCAACCACTTGGGATTATTCAGGATTGAAGCAGTGATAATGAATCCGATTAATTATATGTTTGTAGTGTATTATTATTGTGATGTTAGGTATTAAGCCCAAATGTAAAAAATGGGATTTTACATTTTAGCACATCTGCCCGGCCGGATTTGGTTTTAGCTGCTCCATAAACTCACAAGAAAACCACAAGCACTGCAATCATATCCTGTTTGGTACCTACTAATAATCGGCAGCAATATTACTTTGGTGCCAAAATATAGTTTTGTATATTTGATCAAATAAATTAGCACTATCGCACAAAACAAATTCCATATTGAAAACTTAAAGCATCAATTTCAATCAGAAATGATATTTTCAAGTGATGACTTGATGAAATTCTATAGAGCACTTGAACCAGAAGTGAAAAAGACTACTGTTAACTGGAGGATATACAATCTCGTTCAGGAAGGAATATTGAGCAGAGTTGGTAGAGGAAAGTTTTCGCTCATAAAAAGTGATGCCTACATTCCTGAAATATCAAACAAATTAAAAACCGTTTTCAAAAAGATGAGGTCAAATTTTCCTTTTTTGTCAGTTTGTCTTTGGAGTACCTCGGTATTTAATGAATTCATGCTTCACCAACCTGGAAGGTATTACCAACTAGTAGAAGTTGACAAGGATGCCTTGGAAAGTATATTCTATTACTTAAAGGACAAAAACTATACCGTATTCATGGAGCCTTCTGAACAACTTATTGGGCGTTATATGAATGATAAAAAAGAGCCGTGGATTGTTAAACCTTTGGTGTCTGAAGCTCCTATTCAACTTGTCAATGGCATTCCTACAGTAACAATAGAGAAATTATTAGTAGATATATTCTGTGACGCTGTAATATTTAACGCGCAACAAGGAACTGAAATGAATCAGATATTTAGAGAGGCGTTTGAAAAATACACTATTAGTGAAAGTAAAATGTTGCGATATGCCAGTAGAAGAAGAAAAAAACGAGAACTAGACAATTATTTGAATGAAACGTCTAAATATCGGCAGTAAATATTATTTACTGTCATTGATTTAGAGTCGAGAATGACCTAATCAAAAAACCGAGAGGTATGATTATGATTTGCGCGGTTTCATCTGACAACTAAAAAAATCTAATAACGATGAAATGATAAGCAAAGAATCACTACACATTGATTGGATTACCAAGGTATCATCGGCAAACAGAAAGGCCGATAAAATACTTGTAGAGAAGGTCATAAGAGCCTTACTGCTTTTAGAAGGATTAGTGAAAGAGAAATTGGATTTTGTTTTCAAAGGGGGAACTGCCTTAATGCTAATTCTAGATTCATCAAAAAGGCTGTCCATAGATATTGATATTATTATAGAAAAAGAACCTAGAAACTTAGAAGAGATTTTTCAAGCATTGCTGCAAGAACAAGCTTTTACAAGATTTGAACTTCAGGAACGCAAAACCTCGACTGGTATTCATAAGGCTCATTACAAGTTTTTTTACCAACCAGTACATACAACTCAAGCTACTGAAGAAAGTATACTGCTCGATATTTTATTTGAAAAAGTAGCTTACGGTAAAATTGATAAGCTTCCTATCGACTCTAAATTCGTACTTTCAAGAGGAGAGCCAATTGAAGTTAGAGTTCCTTCTGTGGAAGATATACTGGGTGATAAATTAACGGCCTATGCTCCAAACTCTACTGGCATTCCTTATGTAAAAGGTGAAACTAGTATGAGTATGGAAATAGTGAAGCAATTATATGACATTGGAAACCTGATTGCCATTGCAGAAGACGGAGACTTAGTTAAGCAGACTTTCGAGAATTTCGCAGCAACTGAACTGAACTATAGAATTCAATCAAAATTAACTGTGAATGATGTATTAGATGATATTTACCAAACCTCTCTTTGTTTGGTAAGCAGGGGAGCCGATGGAAAAGGTGATTTTGACCAGCTACGAACGGGCATCCAACGTGTTTCTAGGTTCATTTTCTCAGAGTCATTTCATATTGATAGAGCAATCACTTTTGCCTCAAGGGCGGCTTATATTTCTACTTTGATTAAATATGATGAAAAAGTCATAGAAAAATATAAAGACCTCAATATTGCGAAAGACTGGGTAATTGGAGAGCCTCTCTGGCCAAGATTAAACCGATTGAAAAAGTCTAATCCGGAGGCCTTCTTCTATTGGTACAAAACATTTGAATTAACTATAGAAAAGGGTTGATGGGAAGACTATATAATGATTCTACGCACATTTTTATAGTGATTGATATATAAAAAAGACAGGGAAATTGTAATTAAAATTATTTTCTAAAAGCTACTTGTAACATCTAATCAATTAGTTTATTAAGTACACCTAATAACAACTCTTTTTTACGCACAGAAACAGGCAAAGGGTTTTCGCCCTCTACATAAATAGTACCACCCTCACGCTTATCAAACTTCGTGATTTTGTGTACATTTACTAAATAAGACCTGTGTATTCTAAAAAAGCCATTTACACTTAGCAATGTTTCAAACTCCTTTAAGTGTTGAGAAACGATCACCTTTTTATTCCCAGTTAAGTGAAACTCCGTATAGCTTCCTTCCGCCTTGCACCACAAAATCTCTTCTAGTTTAACTACATGCAGCAAATCACTTTCGCGCAATACAAGCTTCTTTTTCTCATATGAAAGTGAATTTACGTTCTCCATAAGAATGGCGAGCTCTATTGAGTTTTTCGACAGTTCAATTTCTTTTTGTGCTTTTTCAAGCGCACGCCATAAGTCAGTTGAAACCACTGGCTTTAACAAATAATCTACCGCGCTAAACTGAAAAGCTTCTATAGCATACTGGTCATAGGCAGTCACAAAAATTACTTTGAAATCGACCCGCTCAAGTTTCCTCAATAAATCGAAGCCCGTGCCATCGCCCATCTGAATATCCAAAAAAACAAGATCTGGTTCAAACTCATTAATTTTTGCCAATCCTTCATTTACACTTCGAGCCGAGGCAACTACTTCAATATCGTTTACTTTTGCTGAAAGTATGCTTTTAAGATTCCTGATGAAGGCTTGTTCATCATCAATAACTATCGTTTTCAGTTTCATATCAGGCGAACTTTAATGGGATTTTAAAAAAAACTTTAGTGCCTGTAATCAGGTTATCTTCTTCAATATCAGTAATATCCATGCTGGCAATACTTTTAAAATTATGCTGCAAAATTTCTAATCTTTCTAAAGTAATTTTAGTAGCCAAAGACCGGTGTTTTTTGGTTTGCAGATCAAATGAAGCTGCTTCTCTACCCACTCCATTATCAGTGATTATGAGCAAAAGGTGTGATTCCGTAGCTGATATTTGCAATTTTATTTCTCCATCTCCATTCTTGGTAATTATACCATGTTCTATCGCATTTTCAAGAAAGGGCTGAGTTATCATGGGAGGAAGTTGGTAATTCTCCTGAATTACTTCATCCGATACGTTTATTTCGTATTTGAACGGATCATCAAACCTAATCTGCTGTACAATTAAGTAATTCTCTATGAACTTTAGCTCCTCATTAATGGAAATAAAATCACGCTTGTTCAATTCCAATATTTGTCGGGTAAGTTGAGAGAAACGCGCCAGGTAATCCGCAGTTTTAATTTTATCGGCCTCTTCATACACAAGGTTTTGTATGGCGTTTAAGGAATTAAACATAAAGTGAGGATTGAGCTGTACCCTTAGCAATTTCTGTTTCAAGTCTAAAGCTTCTTTACCTTTTTTAGTAAGCCGCTGTTTATACAACAGATAGCCGAAGGTAACCAATGAAATTAATACCAATATTATTATACCGAACAGCAACCTACTTTGATTTATTTGTAGTTGCTGCACTTCACTTTTTACTTTAAGCCTTCCTATCTCATTCTGCTTTCGTTGTGTTTCATACCTTGTTTCCAATTCAACAATCTTCTCATCTTTTTTAGTGTTATTTATTTCATCTTCTATTGATTTAAGCTTTTCGAGATAAATCAAGGCCGACTGGTAATCTTCTTGCTTTCTGGCATTTTCATATAAAACGGTAAATAATTCAGGTTTTAAATTAACCTGTATCTTTGCCGTATCGCTCAAAATAGCAAGTGCAATTTCATTTGATTTTGAAATCTTGTTTAAGCCTGCAAGTGCTTTCATCTCGCTTACCTTTATAGCATAATAACTAGCCGAATCACCTAATTTTGCCATGGTGGTGCTGGCTTGTTTTGATAGATCGTATGCTTTAAAATAATTTTCTTCTGTGAGCGCAATTTTAGCCAATAATCCCTTGGCCATACCTTCTCCATACTCGCTATTGGCTTCCAAAGCTGTGCTCAGCGTCTTTTTGCCATAATAGGTAGCAGAGTCAATTAAATTTGCTTGGTGAAAATTATCGGCTAAGTTGTAGTAATTAGGTAGTAATCGATTTAATGCACTATCTTTCAAATGGATAGTAATAGCGTTTCTGTAATACTCACGAGCGGTTTCATAGTCAGCAATTCGCGTTAATATATTGGCGATATTATTGAGTGCACCTGCCAAAAAATTTTGCTCACCTAGTGCTTCATAAATCGCAGCTGCCTTAATATCCAGTTCAATGGCTAATTCATTTTGCTTCCGCTGTGCATAAATACCTCCTAATCCGGAAAGCGCATTGGCGTAGTCCAATTGACTGTAAAGCGCTGTATCTTGGCTGTAATAATATTCGCTTGAATCTAACTTACCAACAATAAAGTAGGCTGCGCCTATGGTATTGTAGATTCTTCCTTTCTTCGCAGTTGGTTCTATAGTATTATTTCTCAACAGGTTTTGGACTATGTATACCACACTATCCGGCTGCCTGTACATGAGCTTATTAGCTATTTCTACCACCGAATCAACTTTAGCATCATACGAGTCAATACTTTGTGTAAATACTTTGATAGCCGTTAAATGTAGAAAAATAAATAAAGTTAAGAACAAATGTGGTTTCCGCATAACAGTTGATAGAGGCACAATTTTATGAATAAATTCTATAAAGCTATGCATTGATTGATAAACACCTACCAATAGACTAATGAATGTAGCGAAATTTGAAATAAGTGTATAAAAAAAGGCCTCGCTTGAGGCCTCTACTTATATTTGATATTTTTGTGTTAATTATCCCACCACTGTTACTTTTAACATATTCGTTCTATGCTTTTCCTTAATAGGCATACTCGCCATTAAAATAATGGTATCACCTGCCTCAACGTGTTTGTCCTTTCTTAAGTACATTTTCTATATCGGTAAAGGTTTTATCTGTACTTTCATATTTATCGTAAAGGTAGCCTCTAACACCCCAAACTAAATTCAATGTTTCGAGCAAGGTAGGGTTACCTGTAAATATAAATATACCTGCCTTGGGCCTATGGCTTGCCAGTCGGTATGCTGTATAGCCGGATTTAGTCATGCCTACAATAGCCTTTGCACCTGTTTCTTCGGCCAGTTTACAAGCTGTTTGTACCAAATTATCGCTCATAAAGGTTTTCGACTCCTTAAAAACATGTCCGTACTTGTAATAGATTGTATCATGCTTCTCAATACTAGCAATAACTTTAGACATACTTTCCACCGATTCCTTCGGGTACTTGCCTGCAGCAGATTCGGCTGAGAGCATCACTGCATCGGCACCATCCAAAATACCGTTGGCCACATCATTGGTTTCTGCCCTTGTTGGCCGCGGATTCTCAATCATGCTTTCCATCATTTGGGTGGCAATAATAACCGGCTTACATGCCTTGTTGCATTTCTCCACAATTGATTTCTGGGCCAGTGGCACATCTTCCATCGGAATTTCAACCCCTAAATCACCTCGGGCTACCATCACCGCATCAGTAGCTTCAATAATGGCATCAATATCTTTTAGTGCCTCTGGCTTCTCAATTTTAGCCACCACTTTGCATGATTTGCCGGCATATCTAATTCTGTTTTTCAAATCTAAAATATCGGCTGCATTTCGTACAAAAGAGAGGGCAATCCAGTCCACCTCGTTTTTTAAACCAAACTTCAGGTCTTCTAAATCTTTATCGGTAAGGCTGGGAGCTGAAACATTGGTATGCGGTAGGTTAATTCCTTTTTTTGATTTAACAGCACCACCATAAATTACTTTGGTATGCACCTCTTTGCCTTCAATGGCTGCTACCTGCAGTTGTATTTTACCATCGTCTATTAAAATCATATCACCTTTTCTAACGTCAGACGGCAAGCCCATATAGGTGGTGCTACCTTTTTTCTGATCGCCCACCAGCGGTTCAGTGGTGATGATAAATTTATCACCCTCGTTAATTACCACCCCTTCATTCATATCACCTAATCTGATTTTAGGGCCTTGCAAATCTTGTAAAATACTAACGTTTATTCCCCATTCTTTATTTATGCTTCGTATTTTATCTACAGTAGCTTGGTGCAATTTATGATCTCCATGAGAAAAATTTAATCTAAAAACATCAGCTCCTACTTTAATGAGCTTCTTTAGCATCTCTTCGGAGTTAGATGCCGGCCCAACGGTTGCCACAATTTTTGATTTATTAAAGGCAATTACTTCAGATTTCATACAGTTAATATTTTCTGGTTTTATGTTATAGCTAATGTTGTAACAAAGTGGTAGTACAGCGGAAAATCATGTGGTGGCTTTACCTCATTCATCTATGAGGTTTTCAACAGATTTTAATTGATTAACGGCTATCACTTTGCTCAAAATTACATTTTTTATTTTACTTAGTGTACTTCTTACATCAAGTATTTCAATAATCTCAGTTTCATCTTTAATCATAAGCAGATAATCAATATTTTTCACTTCAGGCAACAAATAATACTGGCCATCGCTTTCTACCGCTCTGTTTTTAAAAAGCGTGAATGATGAATTCTCATTTTGATGTTTAAATTTAGTATTATAAATATAATCACCCTTTGTAAATAGCAGTTGGTGATCTTTTTCTCTAATTAAATGGATGGAAAGTGCTTGGTTGATATGCCACGCCATTTGGTAATCCGGCATGTTTGCAGCTATACCAATCAGCTGGAAATCTACTTTAAAAACTGCTTTTATAACTTTGCGGGGCATAGTGAAAGAGGCATTAATAATAATAAAGGTATACAAACTTCTTGTGAGTATAAATTTCAATCGTTCTAAAAATGAATATAAGATTGGGAAAATTGTTTGACATTGAGGTGGGAAATACATTTCTTTGCGGAGTATTTAAACTAAAATTCTAAAATAATGTCTGAAATAGCACAAAAAGTAAAGGCAATTATCATTGATAAGTTAGGCGTGGAAGAATCAGAAGTTACTGCAGAAGCAAGCTTCACTAATGATTTAGGCGCTGACTCTCTTGACACTGTAGAGCTAATTATGGAGTTTGAGAAGGAATTCAACATCTCTATTCCTGATGATCAAGCAGAAAATATTGGTACTGTAGGGCAGGCCATCTCTTACTTGGAAGAAAACGTAAAATAATTTTATACCTCTCATAATTCATTGATGAATTTAAAAAGAGTAGTTGTAACGGGACTTGGAGCGTTAACACCTATTGGCAGTTCAGTGGAAGAATACTGGACAAACCTAGAAAAGGGTGTTTCCGGTGCTGGTCCCATTACAAGATTTGATGCCTCCAAATTTAAAACGCAGTTTGCCTGCGAGGTAAAAAACTATAATGCTGAAGACCATTTCGACAGAAAGGAAGCCCGCAAGATGGATCCTTTTACGCAGTTTGGAATGGTTACGGCCGAGCAAGCCATCAAAGACTCTGAGCTAGACCTTGAAAAAATTAATTTAGACAGAGCAGGAGTAATTTGGGGTTCAGGCATTGGAGGTATAAAAACATTTCAGGAAGAAGTTGATAATTTTGTCACCAACGACAGAAATCCTCGGTTCAACCCTTTCTTTATCCCTAAAATGATTTCCGATATTTGTGCCGGATTAATCTCCATCAAATACGGCTTTAGAGGACCCAACTTCGTGACCGTTTCCGCCTGTGCATCCGCTACCAATGCACTTATTGATGCATTCAACTACATCAGGTTAGGGCAGGCCGATATATTTATATCCGGTGGTTCTGAAGCGGCCGTAAATGAATCGGGCATAGGAGGATTTAATGCCATGAAAGCACTATCTGAGCGAAACGATAGCCCAAAAACAGCCTCCAGACCTTTTGATAAGGACCGTGACGGATTTGTGCTGGGTGAAGGAAGTGCAGCACTCATTCTAGAGGAATACGAGCATGCCAAAGCCCGTGGAGCAAAAATTTACTGCGAAATTATAGGAGGCGGAATGTCTGCCGATGCACATCATATGACAGCACCACATCCGGAAGGATTGGGGGCTACCAATGTAATGATAAATGCCCTGAATGACGCTGGCATTGAGCCAACTGCTATTGATTACATCAACGTGCATGGCACCTCTACGCCTTTAGGAGATTTAAGTGAAACTTCGGCCATTAAAAAGGTTTTTGGAAAACACGCGTACGACTTGAATATAAGCTCCACAAAATCGATGACAGGCCATCTACTGGGTGCCGCGGGTGCAATTGAAGCATTGGCATGCATCATGGCGCTGCAGAAGCAAATCATCCCGCCTACCATCAACCATTTTACCGATGACGAACAGTTTGACAATAAAATGAACTTTACTTTCAACAAGGCGCAGGCCAGAAGAGTAGATACGGTTTTGAGCAATACATTTGGTTTTGGTGGCCACAATACGTCTATCATTATGAGAAAACTAGTTGATTAATCAAGTCCATTGATTAGGAGTTATATTTTCTCATTCTTAAGAAATTCCAAAAAAAATAGAGCGCTTATAACCACAGTAAAACAAATTGCCGGTTATAAGCCTTTTCGTTTAGAGCTATTCCGACTTGTTACGCAACATTCCGGCATAGCCAGAAAGCTACCTAACGGCTTCAAGGCATCTAATGAAAGGCTGGAATATTTGGGAGATGCTGTGCTAGGTGCTGTAGTGGCAGAGTATCTGTTTAAAAAATATCCATTTAAAGATGAGGGCTTTCTTACCGAAATAAGGTCAAGAATTGTAAACCGCGAATCTTTAGGACAGCTTGCGCGAAAAATAGGGATTAATAAACTTATTCAAAACAACAGCAAAATTAACCGATTGAACTACAAATTCATTTATGGTGACATGATTGAAGCTTTTATAGGAGCTATTTATCTGGATAGAGATTACAACTACTGCAGAAAGTTTATCATTAAAAAACTGCTCATTCCGCATTTCGATTTAGATCAACTCATAGAAAATAATACTAACTATAAGAGCATTTTAATTGAGTGGGCTCAAAAGGAAAACAAACACATTGCCTTCGAAATTAAGAAGATTGATAACGAAAAGAGCCAAGAAGGAATTCCATGCAGTAGTACTACTGGAGCAGGAAGAACTTACCGAGGGCATTGGGCTAAACAAGAAGAAAGCTGAACAAATGGCAGCCTTCAAAGCTTGTAAGGATTTGAATATTATCTAAATAACAGCACGTTTATTTTTTACTAACGCCTATTAAAATCATTACTTAATGAGAATAGCCGGAGCTACCGTTAATCAAACACCGTTTGACTGGAAAACCAATATTAGCAACTTACAGGATGCCATAGAAGCTGCCCGTACAGAAAAGATTGACCTGCTATGTTTGCCGGAATTAGCCATTTGCGGCTACGGTTGCGAGGACTTATTTTTAAGCGATTGGCTATGGAAAAAGTGTGTGGCGCTTTTATTTGAGGAGATAGTTCCGCTTACCGGCAACCTATGTATAAGCGTAGGTTTACCATTAAAATTTGAAGGTAAACTGTACAATTGTGCTGCTTTTATTGAAGATAAATCAGTAAAAGCATTTGTACCTAAACAAAACTTAGCGCAAGATGGTGTGCATTATGAGCCGCGCTGGTTCACGCCTTGGCCGGTGGGCAAAACAGGACAGATCATGATAGCAGATACCTATTACCCAATAGGTGATCATATTTTTGAGCTTGGTAAATATACGGTAGGTTTTGAAATTTGTGAAGATGCCTGGCGGGATGACAGGCCTGCGGCAAGACTACAAAAAAGAGGCGTTAATTTAATCATGAATCCCAGCGCTAGTCATTTTGCATTAGGCAAAAGTTGGCAAAGGCAAACACTGGTAACAAGTTCATCTGCCACATATAACTGCACCTATATTTATGCCAATTTACTGGGTAATGAATCCGGCAGAATGATTTACGATGGTGAAATAATGATTGCCAAAGCAGGTAAGTTGTTAAAACATAACAAACTACTCTCCTTCAAAAATTTTAATTTACTAAGTTGGGACGATGGAAACGATCAAACCACCATTGAACAATTACCAACAGATAAGAACAAGGAATTTCATCAAGCGGTAAGCTTAGCGCTTTTTGATTACCTCAGAAAAGCCAAATCAAATGGTTATGTACTTTCGCTAAGCGGAGGGGCAGATTCTTCCATTTGCGCTGTTCTAGTATCTGAAATGATTAAAGAAGGTGTAAAGCAGTTAGGTCTTGAGCTATTTCTAACTAAAGTAAATAAAAGCGAGTGGCTTAAAGAAATTGATACTAACAAAAATATAAATAAGCAAATTGCTCATAAGTTATTTACCACCGCCTACCAAGGAACCATAAATTCCGGAGAAGAAACCTTGAACTCAGCCAGAGCACTGGCGGAAGAAGTTGGTGCCAAATTTTTGTACTGGACTTTGGATGATGAGCTCAAGGGCTACCAAAGCAAAATTGAAAAAAGCTTAGGTCGCAAACTCAGCTGGGAAACCGATGATATAACCCTGCAAAATATACAGGCAAGAGCCCGCTCCCCCATTATTTGGATGCTGGCCAACATCAACAATGCTCTACTCATAACTACATCTAACCGTAGCGAAGGCAGCGTGGGCTACACCACTATGGATGGTGATACCAGCGGAAGCATTGCTCCTATTGCTGCTATCGATAAAAATTTTATCATCAATTGGCTCCAGTGGGCTGAAAAACAGTTGGGCTACCAGAGCTTACAATACGTAAATAAGCTACAGCCAACTGCTGAGCTCCGCCCGGCAGGCAATAACCAAACGGACGAAACAGACCTGATGCCCTACCCTATATTGCAGCAAATTGAGGAATTGGCCATCCATAAAAGGCTAACACCAACTGCTATTTATCTGCGACTAAAAGCAACACTTACCGTTGATAATGAAACACTTAAGGCTTACATCATCAAATTCCATAAGCTGTGGTCGCGAAACCAATGGAAGCGAGAGCGCCTGGCTCCTGCATTCCACTTAGCTGAGTACAACATAGACCCTAAAACGTGGTATCGCTTTCCTATTCTCTCCGGTGGCTTTGAGGAAGAATTGAAAGCGCTTGAAAATATAGATTGAGCCATTGGTTTCTTAGTTTTTAAGCTAATTTTGCATTAAACAAGAAAATATGCTCAGTTACATAGTCTGGTCTCCTAAACCTTATATTGTTGATCTTGGCTTTACCGAATTACGTTGGTACGGCTTGCTCTTTGCGCTGGGGTTTATCATATCTCAACAGATAATGTTTTACATCTTTAAAAAAGAAGGTAAACCGGAGCGGCAGGTGGAAGTTTTAACACTTTACATGGTGGTAGCAACCATAATAGGCGCACGCTTGGGGCACGTACTTTTTTACGAGCCTGCCAAATATTTGAGCAATCCACTAGATATTTTAAAGGTATGGGAAGGCGGGCTGGCCAGCCATGGTGGAGCCGCAGGCATTTTATTTGCACTGTATTTATTCGCCAGAAAATACAAAGACATTAATTATTTATGGATTGTAGATAGAATAGTGATTGTGGTAGCCATTACCGGAGCCTTGATACGAACAGGAAATTTCATCAATTCCGAAATAATAGGTCTGCCAACCGAAAAGGCCATAGGAATAGTATTTGGTAGAGAGGTTGAGACTCGTGTAGCCTATCAGACTACAGCTATTACTAAGGTAACTATTGAAAAGGCATCAAATGCTAAGTTTACGGAACAGCCGGTTGAAGCCAGCCTACAACCTGTGGTGCTGAATGTTTCTTTTGACAGTAAAAATGGCCTGGAAACGGTAAAGCGGTATACAGAAGAAAAGTTGCTAAATGTATTACAGTCGGAAAAAATTTCACAGTTCGTAATTTTTGATACAAATACCAAGGTAGATTACCTTGAAAAACCGGGAGTTATTACAGCTCGTATATTAGGAGAGGGCATTCCAAGACATGCCGCACAACTTTATGAAGCATTCTCGTGTCTATTACTTTTCTTCTTGTTATATTATTTGTGGAATAAAAGCCGCAGTGGTATGGCGGATGGCAAACTGTTGGGGATTTTCTTAATTGTATGTTTTGGATTGCGTTTCTTTTATGAGTTTTTAAAAGAAAATCAGGTAGCTTTTGAAGATGATATAGCATTAAATATGGGGCAATGGTTAAGTATCCCTTTGGTGGTTGCAGGCATCTTTTTGGTAATCAAAGCATTTAGAGAAGAGAAAAGAATCTAGGGTACCGGATCGTAGCCCGATCCTCCCCAGGGATGGCATTTGCCTATTCTTCTGGCAGCCAAAGCCGATCCTTTGATGATGCCGTGTTTTAAAATAGACAATCTAGCATATTCTGAGCAAGTAGGTGTAAAACGACAAGCGGAAGGGAAAAAAGGGGAAATTCCATATTGATAGCACACAATAGGAAGCGAAAAAGCCTTGCGACTAATATGTTTCAAGCGTGTTACAAAAGTATTTTTTGCGTTATTCATTTAATCAAAGATAAAAACATTATTAGCAGTTTAGTTTCATATAAGCTTACAAACTTCAGCAAATACCTCCTTGCCCTGCTACTGCTATGCCAACTAAATTCCTCTTTTGGGCAAACAGATTCCCCATCTATCTATACCGATAGCCTACAAATTAAATCCCAAGATAACAACCGTATTGTTTATGTTACTGCAGTTGAACTCAGAGGAAATAAGAAAACTAAAGACAGAATTATTTCAAGGGAGATTGATATCGCAAGCAACGCCAACTATGCGCTGTCTGAATTAGAGCAACTAATAGAGCTCGATGAAAATAAGATATTCAATACTGCTCTCTTTACATCAGTAAATGCGGAAATAATTTACTCAGAAGATGGTAGTGAGAACGTTAAGGTCGTTTTCTTTCTTGAAGAGCGCTGGTATATATGGCCGAGTGTTATTTTTAAACTGGCCGATAGAAACTTTAGCGATTGGCTCTTTAACCAAAATGCAGCAATCGATAGATTTGAATACGGCTTTAAGTTTGATCAATACAATGTTCGCGGCTTAAATGAAAAGCTATCGCTCTTAGCTCAATTTGGCTTTAAAAAGCGTTTTGGCTTTGCATACAACGCGCCCTATCTTAATAGAAAACAAAAGCTTGGAATGGGAGTCGCTTTCTACTACACAGAATTTGACCAGATAGATTACCTCAACGTACGCGATAAGCGCCTATTTATTGCTGCCGATTCTTTGTACGGAATAGAACGCAAAGGCGAGATTATTTCTACTGCGGTAACATCACGGATAGACTTTACTTACAGAGAATCGTTCTACAATTCCCATACGTTTGCGGCTTATTACAAGCGGACATGGGCCGTTGATTCCGTGCTTAACTTAAACCCTTCTTACCTTGGAGGAAATAATAACGTGCAAAACTCAATTGATTTATCATATCTTTTCAGGCGCGATTTCAGAGACAGAAATAATTATCCTCTAGAAGGTTTTTACATCAGTGCCTTTTTGCTCAAGCGTGGCTTAGGCATTTTCAATGATATAAACCAAGGGAGCATTGATGTGACATTTGCACGGTACTTACCGCTCTACAAAGACCGAATATATTTGGCGAGCTCGGCAAAAGGCTATACAAGTTTTCCTCAAAGACAGCCTTATACAACCACTTTGGGGCTAGGTTTTTCTAATAATTTGCTGAAGGGATATGAGCTTTATGTAATACAAGGACAGCATTTCCTGCTACAAAAAAACGAGTTGAGATTACGACTGTTCAGCGTAGAAGGCAATTTGGGTAAACTCATGTTTCTCAAGCAGTTTCGTAAAATACCGCTTTCAGCCTATTTCAAGGTGTTCTTTGATCAAGGGTACGTGCAAAACAACCTAAACCAAAGCATTAACAGCATACTAACCAATAGATACATTTATAGCGGGGGTGCAGGTTTAGATTTAGTTACCTTTTATGATGCCGTGCTCAGGTTAGAATATTCATTGAACGACCTTGGAGAAAGCGGTTTCTTTATCAATGTAAAAAGTGGTATTTAGTCTAGCCTTCCTTAAATCGATTCCTAAAAGTTTTATGCGGGTACAACAAAAATTTACGAAATGAAAGTGTTCAATTTAAAAGAATTCCCCTAGGAATATTCCACCCGCCAGCCTTACCTCGAATAGAAAGAATGGCACACTTCGCAATTTACTGCGTCATTCCCTGAATTCCCTTAGGAATTCTAGGGGAATCTGGCTATCAATAATGGCTAAGGACTTTGTGGGTATAAAGCTAAAAGCTCCATTTGCATTAATTTATTAACTCGCAAAGCACTATCAAACGCTTCATTCTACAATTCCACTTACCGGCCTACTCTCTGTTCAGCACCAGTACATGCCGCAACCAATAATATAAATGAAAATAAAACATGCTTTTTTCTGATCGTTTTATTACATTAGTAAATGACTATCCGTTCAACTAACTATAAAACGGTAAGTAGTTTAGCAACGCTAACTCAATACAATCATGGCGAAAAGCATTTATCTGTTGTGCCTGCTTACCAGTGTTGCTATGAGCTCAATAGCGCAGTCAATATTTGAACCCTTAGGTGCCAGAAACATTGCTATGGCTAATACGGCAACCACGCTATCTGATGTTTGGTCCGGCTTCCATAATCCTGCAGGGCTTGGCGGAATAGAAAATTTTAGTACCGCTGTTTTCTTTCAAAATAAATATGGCTTGGAAGGCTTCAACAGCATGGCGGCTGTTGTTGCATCTCCTATATCTTCTGGTGCTGTTTCATTAGGTGTCCATCGCTTTGGTGATGGCCTCTATAATGAACACCGCGTTTCTGCAGCTTATGGCTCTAAAATCGGCATCATTCAATTAGGTGGCCGTGCCAGTTACCTCCAATATTTCGTGCAGGATTTTGGTACTTCAAGCACCTACTCGGTGGATTTTGGCGTAATGGCTGCACTTACTAAAACACTCACTATAGGTGCCAACGCATACAATGTAACTCAGGCAGCTATTAGCGATGCTGATGACCTAGAAGTGCCCACTTTATTGATGCTTGGCATACAGTACAAGCCATACGAATTCTTTTTTATAAATGCTGAGGTCGAAAAAAATCTCAGCTTACCTGCTTTTGTAAAAGTTGGAATTGAATATAACCTGTCAGATAATTTCTATTTAAGAACAGGCATTCAGTCCGATACTTTTGAAAGTTTTTACGGGCTGGGTCTAAAATTCTTTGGGTTGCGATGCAATTATGCTTTGAGTCTACATCAGGAGTTAGGGATTTCCAATGCCATTTCACTCCAATACGTCATTCAACGCAAATGAGGATTTTCCTAGCACTCATAATGCTGTTTTTGGTTTTGCCTGATGTGACCGCACAGCGAAGTAAAAACGACATTGATCTGGAAGATTTTATTGAGCGCAATTTTCCTATACAAGATGAAGACACTAACTATGAGGATATTTATGAAGCTTTGTTTCAACTGTATCAAACGCCTATTAATCTAAACCAAGCCAACAGAGAGGACTTGCAGGCGCTTTTTGTGCTTAGCAACATCCAAATAAACTCATTTTTAAATTACCGCGCTTCAAACGGACGACTATTGAGTATCTACGAGTTACAAGCCATCCCCAATTTTGACCTCACCACAATTCGCGCCATACTGCCCTTTGTTCAATTGACTGAAACCAACCTTCAAGCCGATAACAGGCCGTTATTAAAACGCATCACATCGGAAAAAAATAATTATTTAATACTTCGGATGGACAGAATTATTGAGCAGAAAGCCGGATATACGGTTGAAGACAGCACCCGTGCCTATTTAGGTGACCCTAACAGAATTTATGTGCGGTTTAGGGTGCAGCATACTAATGATTTTAGTATTGGATTTACAGCCGAAAAAGATGCAGGTGAGCAGCTCAATTGGAATCCGGCTAAAAGCCAATACGGGGCAGACTTCTTTTCGGCACACTTTCAATTGAAGAATCAAGGTAAATTAGAAAATATTATTCTGGGTGACTATCAGCTGCAGCTTGGTCAA
This sequence comes from uncultured Cytophagales bacterium, assembly GCA_963832285.1. Lineage (GTDB taxonomy): Bacteria > Bacteroidota > Bacteroidia > Cytophagales > Cyclobacteriaceae > Marivirga. The sequence goes on along the minus strand of CAWHTP010000008.1, from coordinate 236,943 downwards.
TCATTAGTTTATGGGGCTGGTTTTGCTTTAGGGAAAGGCTCGGAAACTGTGGCTACAGCACGCAGGAGTAACTTAGGGATTTTGCCCTACACATCCGTTTTAGAAACCAATTTTTTGAGAGGTGTGGCTGCCACTTACCGTATAAACAATTATCTGAGCTTTACAGCACTCTACAGCTACAACCAACTCAATGCCAGCACACAGACAGATACAATACAAAGTGCCGAGGAGTTTTTCACCTCCATCAGGTTACAGGGATTCCACAGAACCGCCAGCGAACTTGAGGCCAAAAACCGTATTGGTGCTCAAAATATAGGTGGCAACCTGCTCTTTAGTACTGGAAGCAAAAACCTCAATATTGGCATCAATTACCTGCACACAGTATATGACAGGCCATTTATCCGTTCGCCATCAAAGTATAACCAGTATGAGTTTACCGGGAAAACAAACTTCGTTAGTAGTTTTTTCTCAAATTATTACTGGCGTAATTTCCATGTTTTTGGTGAAGCAGCTATGAGCCAATCAGGTGGCATAGGCGCTATTGGAGGGTTCATTGCTTCCATTTCGGGCAGCTTGCAGTTGAGCATGGTTCTAAGAAATTATGACAGAGACTTTCATACATTTTACGGTACTGCCTTTGGCGAAAATACACGAAATATAAATGAGCAAGGGGTTTACTTTGGCCTAAAAAAGCAATTTAGCAATAAATTTATGTTAGCCGCTTATTGGGATAAGTTCAGTTTTCCGTGGTTAAAATTTCAGGCCGATGCCCCAAGTAATGGAAATGAATACCTGGCTCGTTTAACCTATAATTTTAGCAGACAATTGAGCGTTTACGGCCAGTTTAGAGTAGAGAACAAGGAGAGAAATGTAAGCGGCTCGGAGCAAACTAACCTCTATGAAATTGCCAATGGGCAAAAAAGAAATTACCTCATAAATTTTGATGTTCGCCCAAAGGGAATCATTCATTTAAAAACGCGCTTGCAATTCAGCGAGTTTATTATAAATGAACAATATTCAAATGGGGTAGCATTGTTACAAGATATTAATTTTGACTGGAGAAATTTTAGATTGAGTGCCCGATACGCTATTTTTGACACTGATGATTTTCAGAACAGGCAATATGTATACGAAAAAGATGTGCTCTATGCATTTTCTATTCCTGCCTACCAAAATATTGGCACAAGAACTTATGTGTTGGCACAGTATGATTTCACTAAAAAATTCAGACTTTGGGTCAGGTGGGCACAGTTTAATTATACCGATACCGAAAGTATAGGAAACGGTACGGAAGAGATTAATGGAAATACCCGCACTGAATTTAAGTGCCAATTAATGCTGAAATTTTGAGAAAAGGTTTACATATTTTTATTCCTGCTTTACTGCTATTTACAGCCTGTAAACGGCAAACTCCACCGGAAATGCTATTTGGGAACTGGCATGTGGTTAAAATAGAAGAAAACGGACAAAATGTTACCGAACTCTATGTAGAAAAAACCACTGCTTACCTCAGTTTTACTGAGGCCGGCAATTACCGCATTGGCCTAATGGATACCGTCAGTGAAAAATCATGGCTCGTATATCCTGAAAATAATGAGCTAGTGCTTTTAGAAGGTGGAATTATTGAAGATATAAAAAAATGGATGGTAGTGGCATCCGACAACCAAATTAAACTCAAGTATCCTGCTCGAGGTATTATAATCACACTGAAAAGAGTCAGCGATTTGCCTGAACTCACGTTTAAAAAAGCTGAAGACCTCGTGGGCAAGTGGGTTGTGGAGAAGGTGACCATAAACGGAAGCAACAGCACCAATAATTATGCATTTCCTGATCGGTGGATTATACTCGCTGAGAATGGCCGATTTTATAATGGTGCTAATAACGATGACCAAAACACGGGCTTCTGGAAAACCAATGAATCGCTAACGCGCATTGAGTTCCGGGTGGATAAAAAAGAGGATAGTCCTGCACTATCGTTTTATGTGGCCAATGAACTTATTTGGTACCAAAAGCAGCAGTCGGAAGATGAAAAGCATGCGGTTAGAATTTATTTCAAAAAAGCCGGCTAAGATTTATAAATCTGTTCGGTGTACTGATTTGCGAAATCTGCCATGTGTCCTATCAACGGTATTACTAGCTGCCCTGTTTCAGTAAGACCGTAAGCCACTCTTGGAGGTACCTCTCCAAAGTTTTTCCTGAATACCATTTTATTTTCTACCAGATATTTGAGTTCCTGAATCAGCATTTTTTCACTTATCTCAGGTATATCTCTTCGTAAAACAGAGAGTCGCTTTTGCTCATTTCTCAATTGCTGAATAATCAACAATCTCCATTTGCCTCCAATAAGTTCTAGCGTTGTTCTGATAGGACAACGCTGATTGAGTTTTGTTTCCATACTTACAAAAAAGTGGGTACTATCTCCCTAACCCTGTATGGTAAAATTACGTAATTTTAATCAAAATAAAAGAATTATGATAAAGAAAATAGCACTGTTTGGTGCAACCGGTAAAACCGGTAAGGAATTTTTAACGAAGGCCCTCGAGGCTGATTATATTGTTCAAGCTTTGGTAAGAGATCCTGAGAAACTAGCAATTGAGCATGGTAATTTAAAAGTAATGAAAGGCGATGTGTTAAATGAAAGCGATGTTATGAAAACCGTTGAAGGAACAGACATGGTAGTCAGCCTCTTTGGGCATGTAAAGGGATCTCCTGAATGGCTCCAAACCAACGGTACAAAAAACATTCTGGAAGCTATGAACGCACAGAATATTGAAAAAATTATTTCCCTATCCGGTGGTGGATTACCATTTCCTGAAAAAGACGATCCTAAGTTTATGGATAAAGCCATTCGCTTTATTATGAAAATAGCGGTGCCAAAGGTACTGAATGATGCAATTGCGCATGCTGAGGTTTTAGAAAAATCGGATAAAAAATGGATTATCGTAAGAGGGCCAAGGTTAACGGAAGAAGCAGAAAAGGGTGAATATAGAGTTGGCTGGGTAGGTGTAAATGCCGGTACTAGCATTGGGAGGAAAGATTTAGCTGATTTTATTCTAAAACAGGTGCCAAGCGATAAATTTGTACACCAGATGCCATTCGCAAGCTATTAAGCTATTATAACAAAAATACTTATACTAAAGACAATAAACCCTTGTTTCAAGCCTGTTCAATTTTTTAAGCATAATATGCCATGATAGATTAGCTGCACAATGTGTGACTTCTCCGAATAAATTATAAATTTGTTATCCGGTTAATTCGGGAAGGCTATTTTTACATAATTTATGCAGCTAACCAAGCTTGAAATTAAGGGTTTTAAAAGTTTTGGTGACAGGATGATCATCAATTTTGACAAAGGCATTACAGGTATTGTAGGCCCAAATGGCTGTGGTAAATCTAATGTGGTGGATAGCATTAGATGGGTGCTGGGAGAGCAAAAAACCCGTGCACTACGCTCCGATAAAATGGAGAATGTAATCTTCAACGGAACCAAAAAACGCAAGCAGAGCAACTTAGCGGAAGTATCGTTGACCTTTAACAATACAAAAAATCTGCTACCTACCGAGTATGCCAACATAACCATTACCAGACGTTATTACCGCAGTGGAGAAAGTGAATATTTGTTAAATGGTGTAAGCTGCAGACTTAAAGATATCACCAACCTCTTTATGGATACGGGCATCAGCTCCAACAGTTATGCCATTATTGAGCTCAAAATGGTTGATGACATCCTCACCGATAAAGACAACAGCCGAAGAGGTTTATTTGAGGAAGCAGCGGGCATCAGCAAATTTAAGATCCGAAAGAAGGAAACCTTAAAAAAACTGGGGGATACTGATGCTGACTTGGAAAGAGTAGAAGATTTACTATTTGAGATCGAGAAAAACCTCAAATCACTAGAGAAACAAGCCAGACAAGCCAAGCAGTATTTTGAATATAAGGAAGCTTACAAGCTTAAAAGTGTGCTGCTGGCCAAACAATCAGTTGCAGAAAAGCGCAGTCAGTTTTTAAGCATTAACAAGCAGCTTACTATTGAAAATGATAAAAAAATAAGCCTCAACAGGCAGCTGGCAGAATTTGAAGCGAAGCAGGAAAAAGCCAAGACTGAACTTCTGCAGCAAGAAAAACTCCTCTCCGGCAGGCAAAAAGCCCTCAACGAGCATGTTAATAAAATTAGGTCTTACGAAAGTGAGAAAAAGATTAAGAATGAAAGGCTACGCTTTTTGCAGGATAAGAGCGACAACCTGAAACTACAAATTGAACAGGATAAGCAGAGTAATGAACGCGCAGCTTTTAGTATTAAGAGTTTGGTGCAAGAGCAAGAATCAGCTCAGAAAATATATGCTGAAACTACGGCACGTGTTGAAAACCTGAAAGCAGCGTACGAAACACAGAAAGAAAAAACAACTGCCATACGTGAAGAAGTAAATACTTTAAACAAGCAGCAACAGTTGCTAAAAGACGAAGTTTACCAACTCAATAAGTCTTTAGAAATAAAAGAAATTCAGCTCTCATCGGTAAAGCAGGAGCTGGAACGCAGCACTACCGACAGCTCGGAGCAAAGCGCAAGTGTGGTTGAATTTGATGAAAAAATCGGCACACTTTCTACCTTACTGAAAGAGAAAAACGAGTACCTGCATAACCTCAAAACTAAAGAAAACAACCTGAATGAGCAGATTGAGGACAATGTAAAAACCATTGAGCTGATAAAAGATAAGCTCACGCAGTCGTCACGAAAATTGGACGCCAGAGAAAACGAGTATAACCTCACTAAATCGCTGGTTGATAATTTGGAGGGCTTTCCGGAAGCCATAAAATTCCTTAAGAAAAGTTCGAAATGGGGAAAAAATGCACCACTTCTATCCGATATACTCACCACCTCCGAGGACTATCGCATCACTGTAGAAAATTTTCTGGAACCTTACATGAACTATTACATAGTGGACACGGAAGCCCAAGCGTATGAGGCCATTAATTTGCTAAGCGATGCAAGCCGTGGAAAAGCGCATTTTTTTATCTTAGACAGCTTCGATAAGTTCATCCCATCGGACACTAAACTATTTGATAATGCATTACCCGCTACTGAAATTGTAGAGTTTGAGGCCAAGTACAAAAAGCTGATTGCCTATATTTTGGATGACGTTTATGTGGTGCAAGGCGACTACCATAAAATGCCTGAGGATAGTGGTTGTAGCTTCATAACGCATAGCGGAAAAATAACCAAGCGCAAGTTTAGCATGTCGGGTGGCTCAGTAGGGCTGTTTGAAGGTAAAAGAATTGGAAGAGCCAAGAATCTTGAAAAACTGCAAGAGGAAATTAAGCAGCTGAATAATAGCATAAGCGATATAAAGGATACGCTGGCGCAAAGGCAAAAGGACCTCGAAAATTTGCGCCAACACAGTTTTCGAGAAAATATTGAGCTGCTTCAGGCAGAAATAAATGAAGTAAACTCGCAATATGTTTCTGTAAAAACCAAGCAGGAGCAGTTTGCCGAAATGCTTTCCAGCGCAGCTAATAAAAGGGAAGATTTAGAAGAAAAAAGAGCGCAGCTTACTGAAGAAACTGAAGAAATTAGGCCGCAATCGAAAGAAAAAAGCACCCGTTTACAGGAAATTGAGAGCCGACTGGATATTATTAGAGAAGACCTTGAAAGCCACGATGAATTGTTGGGGCAGAAAGCCACTGCGTTTAATCAGGAAAACATCGAATTCCACCAGCAGCAAAGCAGAGTAAACAGCATTACACAGGAAATAAGCTACAAGCAAAATGCTTTTGACAGCAGTAGGGAGCGTTTAGAGAAAAACCAGGGTGACCTGAAACAGAATGATGAAAATATTAAAAACCTGATAGATACTGCTGAAACCAATGACGATGAGTTGTTGGGCATGTACGATGAAAAAGAGCAGATTGAGTTGGGTGTAAACGAGGTGGAAAAATCGTATTACACGGCAAGAGGTGCTATAGACGAGCTTGACAAAGACAGCCGCACTATACAGCGCAACAGGGAGCAAGTGGATGCGCTGGTGCTGGAGCTTCAAAACAAGCTGAATGACACCAAGCTCTCGCTAAATAGCGTGAAAGAACGGCTTTCGGTTGAGTTTGATATTGACCTGGACCAACTTATGGCTGCCGATGAGCAGCAGGATGTTACAGCCGCTTACGATGTAGAAACGCTGAGAGAAGAAGTAAATAAGCTAAAGGAGCGCATGGAGCGGATTGGGCCAATAAACCCGATGGCTATGGAAGCATATGAGGAAATAAAAGAGCGGAATGATTTTATCATTGCGCAGCGTGAGGATTTGCACAAAGCGAAAGAATCGCTGCTTTCTACTATCGCTGAAATTGATGAAGTAGCACGGGAAAATTTTCTGGAGGCTTATGTAAAGATTAAAGAAAACTTCATGAAGGTTTTCCGCACCTTGTTTACGGAAGAAGATGAGTGCGACTTGCAGCTTTCTGACCCCGACAATCCGCTGGAATCGAAAATTGAAATTATGGCCAAGCCAAAAGGCAAACGCCCGCTCACCATCAACCAGCTATCGGGTGGGGAGAAAACGCTAACGGCTACTTCCCTCCTGTTTGCCATTTATCTGCTAAAACCTGCCCCTTTCTGTATCTTTGATGAGGTGGATGCACCACTGGATGATGCCAATATTGATAAATTCAACAACATTATTAGAGAGTTCTCTCACGATTCGCAATTTATTATAGTTACGCACAACAAACGCACCATGTCCTCCACAGATGTTATTTATGGCGTAACCATGGTTGAGCAGGGTGTATCGCGGGTGGTACCGGTTGATTTGCGGGAGTTGGAGGATATTGTGGAGTAGGGGGATAATTTAACACCTAGCTATTAGGAGTGGGGATTAGATAGCATTAATCTCTCGTCTCGCACAAAGCCACGCCTTGAGATTAATTTTAAACTTGTGGTTGACTTTGCAACCTCTTGCTTATCTCTTTCGGTTAATTTATCGATTGAAAGATTACGTAATAAAATATCAACCTCTGCATCACTCATCTTCGATCCTTCAATGTATGTAGAAGCACCCACACTTCTAACAGTTGCAATAAACTTGAGCTGTTTTAGGCTTTGACCTTCCCTTTTTTCTATTGAATTTCAAGAGGCATCAAATCGATCCAATTTGCTTATGTTGTTGACCAATTACCAGTCAACATCTAATTCAAAATTGTAAACTTTCATTTAAAATGACACGATATGATTCGTAAATATACGATAATGAAACGATAAGATTAGGTTAATACGATATGAGCTAAAAATATACGTAAATGATCCGAAGCTTATGAAATGTAACGACTACTATATGATGCGTGTCCCGCAGGGCATGCACTATACAGAATGTTGTGTGATCGGCTATTTTTATTTCGACTGCAATTTTCGGTTTTTAAGGTATGCTTTCAACTCCTTAAAGGTCATATTGTAGGTTTCCTTGGATACTTGCTCCTTAATCTTTCTAAAAAAATCTACCGTTTTAAACTCTTCCTTGTCTGTCATTTCAATTTTATTCATGAGTTACAATGTCTTTTGGTGATCTAATTTCTAACTGCTTATATCCGTTTTTCAGGTTTACGGAGTTGTAGCCTTGAATCCTGAAAACATTGACAATATGCTTAAAATTCCAGCTAATTAAAAAGTCGGCTTTGTGAATAGTAGCAATTGCAATTGTGTCGGCAATCGTCCAGACTGGTCTTACCGACCACTTTCTCCTTGATATATTGTCGGGCAAGCTTTTCGTCCGTTTCACTAATTTCTAAAAACTCTTTACAGTCTTTCGGTATTTGGCTGAAATGTTCCCTAATCTTTTTTGGGGCAGTTTCAAGTTCAAATTCTACGATATCAGAATACAAGCAAACAATTTCACCTTGCTTTACCATCTCAAAGAGCTGTCCGTTTCTTTCAGTATAGGCTAATTTCTTATCTTTTATAAGCTCTCAAAAACAATTCTACGATAGAATTCAAGCAAATAATTTGTCCTTTTTACCATTCAAAAAGCTTCTGGTCTCTTTTGCAAATTCTATGTCATAAACACCCCCAAAAACAGATGTATCAAAATATAATCGTGGCTTCATAAAGTAAAGTTACTGATTATTTACCGTTTCGAGCTTTGGTGCGCTTTCTTGCTGGCACACAACACCCGAATATAATTACTAAAGGTGTTGATATCCAAAGCATACCGCGGGTATGTTCACCTTTGTCCTAAATTTATATTGCTGTACTCATCCTATCTCTACTGCAGGCAAGCCTCTAATTTTAGCACAAAAATAACAATAAATGAGCGTCTTAAGCTCGTAAATACTTGGTCAGCTACTTCTGATCTCCTTCCTACTTACCTCCTAAAGCCCGCCCCTTTCTGCATTTTTGATGAAGTGGATGCCCCTTTGGATGATACTAATATTGACAAATGGATCAACATTCATGGAGAGTTCTCTCACGATTCTCAATTTATTATCGTAACACATAATATGCGCACCATGTCCAGCACGGATGTTATTTATGGCGTAACTATAGTAGAGGAGGTTATTTTGCTGGTGGTGTCGTTTAATTTGCGGGAGTTGGAACAAGGAAGCCGAATTGGCGGCTGCAAACTTTGTTGATCAATTTTGGCTTAATCTCTTCGCTTCTGCGCCTGAGAAAATAACAAACCAATTCTGCTGATTTTCCAAAAATGCGGGCCTGATGAGCCCTTAATATTTTTTGGCGTTTTTTGCCATAGAGGGTTGTGCAAAGGCTGCTACTGTTATGCAGCGTTAATATTAGCTGGTTGGATGTTATTAAGTTCCTCCTTCTTGTCGTTGCGTTCTTCTTCAATATCAAAATCGTCCTGCAAACCAAGCCAGAATTTTGAAGATGTGCCGAAGTATTTTGCTAATCTTAAAGCTGTGTCCGCAGTGATTTTTCTGCGTCCTTTTACAATTTCACTAATTCTAGTTTGAGGTATAAAAGTATCTTTAGCTAGTCTGTATGCCGAAATTCCCATTGGTATCAAGAATTCCTCATTGAGAACTTCACCCGGGTGTACGTTTTTTAATTTTTCCATAATCTCAAATTAATGATAATCAGTTATTTCAATTTCAAAGCAATTTCCATTTTCCCATTTGAAAATTATTCTCCATTGCCTATTTATTCTAATACTGTAGAACTCTTTTAAGTTTCCACCTAATTTTTCTAGCCGATTCGAAGGTGGAATTCTCAGGTCTTGTAAATCTTGAGAGTTATTAATCATTCTTAATTTTCTTCTGGCAATGTTTTGGATTTCGTTGGGAAGCTTTTTGGATCTTTCACCGTTCCATAGCTTCTCTGTTTCTTTACAGCCAAAAGATTTTATCATGATTACTCTCTGCGTTACTAACGCCAAAGATAACTAATTAGTTTTGTATAAAGAAATGTAGATTACGATGAGATTCCAAGTGCATAACGACTAACTCAGAAACGTAGGGGCGTTTGAAATGCTGCACTTTCGGTTTGCTCATCAGCCAAGCCAAATATTCTTATCATTTACTTTATATTTTCTATTATCAAAATTTTGGATTGGTGGACTTGCTAGAAGCTCTGACGCTTCGAATATCACCGAATCCCTATGTTTTCTTAGCCCTTGTTAGGTATCTTTTACCATTTTCTAGTGTTCGCCAAATCTTCTCTTTTGAGCTCTACTTCTTTTACAAGATCCTCTAAATAGTCTGCAAGTAATTTATGATGATCTTTTGGGTCGTAAAGCAATGGTTTCAAACTCATAGTCTCACTAATTATTTCTCTGACTTTAGCATGAACAGCATTCTTTGACATAACTATAAAATGCTTTCTGTTTTTTGCGAATCGAAACGAATAATCTTCGAGGATGAGCCGAATATCAGGGTCATTTGTTCCACAACCGAGAAACACAAAAGTATGTGTAACAGACAGAGCATCTATTAAATGATAGAAGTCACGGTATTTGGTTCTTGCTTCAGAATAATCCTTTCTAGTAAATATGAGTTCGTCAGGGGATTCAACAGAGCCATGTATTTTTATGATTAATGGCTCAGGTCTTCTTATACTATCAGCGATATCTGTCTCAGTGTATTTTTTTACAATAAAATTGCCGTGAGAAGCTGTATTCGCATAGGTGTCATATATTTTGTCAAAATTAGGAGTAATTACAAGCCTTGAATCCAAGTTAAAAATGTGTTCATGAATTCTCGCTGGCTGAAAAGCTGGCGTCAAGAATTCTGTTCTAACCAAGGTATTATAATCATCTCTACCTAATTCTTTCTTTATTAACTCACATGCAGTTAGATAATCACCTGACTTTATTTGCTTTCTTATTTCAGTTTTTCCATTAATGTTTTCTGAAGCACTTAATAGAAACTCATGCCAATCCTTAGGGCGTTTTCCTTCTGCATTTGTTGAATTTTTAGAAACTCCTGAACCAAGAACAAGTACACACTTTCTACGAGCAATATCTTCAACTAGACTGTCTGGCCAATGTATCATGACAGTGTATTTAAATTTGTTATCAAATTGTTCGTTATCGTTTCAAGTGTTTCTTCAAACTCTCTCACTTTATTAAAATGAGCACCAACTACTCCATGTTCCGCCTTTAGTGAAAAAATTGGGACACTACTATTTTGAGATAAGGGAACTAAACTATGTAGGTTGGTTATTTCTCCTATTTTTGGGGAGGTTAGCTCAGAGGAATTTAAAGCCATCAGGTGTTTTTTGACAGTTGAAGGAATTTTTTTGATGATCTTTTCATAGGCTTTAACAGGTTGTTTTTTACCTCCGACTGTTTTCGCTGTATATTGTTGAGTAACATAACCTGCGAATTGAATATGCCAGCTAACGGCCACATTATCAATTAAAAATGCCTCACCTTCTTTATCCTGAAAATCTTCTAGTCCTCTTGTAAGTTGTTTTTTCCATTCATTCAGTGATTTAGCTATATTTTCTAAAGCTTGAATACTAAAAATATCAGAGGACATTGGAACAATAAAATAATCAGATGCTGCGAGAACTGATCTATTTAGCGCTCCCAGAGAAGGGCCGACATCAAAAAAAACATAGTCGTAATCATCTAATTTTGATAATAAATCTCTGAACATTAGTGTAGTCTGAAGGCCTCTAAAATCACCAGATTTACCATCAAGCCAATCTTTACTTAAAAAATCTTCACTCAAGGAAAGATCTGGATCTCCTACAATTACATCAATTTCAAAATGAGGACTTTTTAATATGGGCAATTCACCTTTTTGAAAACCAACACCTCTTTGTAGAGGTTTGACGATTTCATAAATGGTTTTTTTTGGTTTTGTATAGATCTGTTCTATTTGCGGAAATGGAAACATATATGCGGTAGCATTGCATTGCGGATCCATATCAACAATCATCACTCTTTTACCTTTTACTTTTTGTAAATAGGAAGCAACATTGCAAAGTAGTGTTGTTTTTCCTACACCTCCTTTATTGTTAAATACTACTATTGATTTCATATATTTTCTTCTAAGCTGGTCAATTATTCAATGCTACCTAACGTTTAGCTAAAATGAGTATGCCCCAAAATTGCTAGATAACAAAAATTATAAGATAGCAAATACCTTTGAGAAAACAGTTTCTGCATATTCATTTTAGTGATTGTTAGTGATATTTTACCAATCACCTTCTTTTTTTAGAAATAGAATTTTTAAGGCTTTGAATTAAACCATTGATTGAAGAATCAATTTGTTCACCGGCATTAGTTTTAAAAATTTTCATTTTTTCAACATACTTACCTTTCTTTAACCTAGTCATAAATTCAGGAACTTCAATTTCGTTGATCCCACTAGATACTGTGTATGGTATTCCAGCATATACATAAGCATATTTAAAATAAAAATTTGAAACCTCATATTTGTATCTTCCATCTTAACAAAAGATAATAAATTTAAAATTTACGTAGGTTTCTTTTGATTTCCCATATTCATTAATCATTGGAATATCCTCCAATTGAATGTTTCGTGTTCCAATAATTCTATCCGAATTTTCAGCTGACAACTCTACCATATTATCTCCAGATTTAAGAGTAAATACCATCCAGAATTTAGCTTTGTCATAAATCTGTTTTGCTGTTAAGTTGCTAACTTCAACAACATCTGTATATACAGCTTTTCCAGATTCATCTATTGGTATTTGTGCATTGATAAAAAGAGGGCAAAACATTAATGCTATTAACTTAGTTACTGTGGTTTTTATATTTTATTCAATTAAATGGTTATCACTAACACCCGAATATAATTACTAAAGGTGTTGATATCCAAAGCATACCGCGGGTATGTTCACTTTTGGCCTAAATTTATATTGCTGTGCGCATCCTATATCTTCTGCATGCAAGCCTTCCATTTAATTATGAAAAATAGTGGTAATTTAAGATTTTACGCCTGTAAATACTTGGTCAGCTACTTTCCTTCCCTCCTCTTTGACATTTACCTTCTAAAGCCTGCCTCAGTTCTGTATTTTGATGAGGTAGATGCACCACTGGATGATGCCAATATTGATAAATTCAATAACATTATTAGAGAGTTCTCTCACGATTCACAATTTATTATCGTTACCCATAATAAACGCACCATGTCCTCCACGGATATTATTTATGGTGAACCATGGTTCAATAGGGTGTATTGCGCAGGGTGTTTGTTAATTTGCAGGAGTTGGAGGATATTGTTGAGTAGTAGTTATCAAAAAACCATCACAAACAAAAAAAGCACATCAATTACGATATGCTCTTACAATGCTAATAAGTTAAAATAAAATTAACTTATACTACTTCAACGTTTACTGCATTCAATCCCTTTTGACCTTCTTCAACGTCAAAAGATACTTTATCTCCTTCTCTAATCTCGTCAGTTAAACCATTTACATGTACAAATACGTCTTTACCACCGTCATCTGGAGTAATGAATCCGAATCCTTTGGCATCATTGAAAAATTTTACTGTTCCTTTGCTCATAATATTATTTATATTTTTCATAAAGGTAATCATTTACATTTAGTACGCACAATTTGTGACCATAGTATTTAAAAAGTTGCTAAAATAGCCGTAAATTCTAGGCTGTGGCTATTAATTGGCAGTCGTTTCAAGAGAATTCTTTGATAATCCAGTATTATTAATGCAATATGTCGTAAAACAACTTAGGTTAAGCGTTAAGTAGAAATTGTAAACGTAGCCTTTAGTGAGCTGGAGTATTTATACTAACTATAATTATATTTAAGCTCAAGGCAATAATTCAAAGCTAGATATTGGAACGTAAGTAAGGGTCAAATCCTGTTACTTCAGCACCTCATTCCATCGAGCTGAAATAAAGCAAACAATCAGTATAAACCTGGCTTTTCTTTGATGGTTACACCGTTATTTTATTAATTTACTTGTTAACAGTTTTATAATTTACCACTCAACCTATGGAAAGCCTTCCCTACTGGCCCCTGTTTCTAATCTTTATTATAGCGTGGTTGGTTCCGCTGGTCTTATCATGGTTTAATGTTTCAAAAGTACCCTCTGTTATCGTAGAAATAATTATGGGCGTTATCATTGGCCCATACGCTTTTGGTTTAATCGAAAGCTCTCCCATTATAAACTTTCTCGCGCAGACTGGCTTCTTGTTTCTTATATTTTTATCGGGACTTGAAATCAATGTAGATAAAATTGTTTCTTCTTTCCCCAAAGGGGGAATCAAAAAATCTGATCTTCTCAAAAACTCTCTCTTACTAGCGTTATTCATCTACTTCGGATCGCTAATTCTTTCTGCTATTTTTGCCTGGCTTATAAGTGGTTTTATAGAAATTGATGCTGTTTTTATTGCTATTTTATTGCCCACCGTAGCTTTAAGTATTACCGTACCGATTTTAAAAGCTGATGGCGAATTAACGAGAAAATTCGGCCAAATAATGCTGATGGAAGGTGCTATAGCTACAGTGATGAGCATAATCATTATCTCTATTTATTCCGGAGTGCTTCAAAATGGATTCGAGGTTGAGCTACTACTCTTTGGTTTAATTTTCGTAGCTTTTATGGTGGTGTACATTTTGGGTACACGGCTTGTAAAATCCAAACGATTTCAAGCTTTACTTTACAGACTTGAACATGCCGCCAGCCAAATAAGGGTAAGAGGAGCAGTAGCTTTATTGCTATTATTTGTAATAATAGCCCATTTAATAAATACTGAGTTAGTTATGGGTGCTTTTTTTGCCGGCACGCTGCTTAGCCTTTTTGTGAATAAGGAAAGATCTGCCCTGCTATTTAAGCTTGATGGCATGAGCTACGGATTTTTTATCCCTATATTTTTTATAATGGTAGGTGTAAAGCTCGATCTCTCCGCACTAACTCAATTTACAGAATCTATACCTTTCATATTAACCATTCTAATAGGCTTTTTCGTTACGCAAATCATTCCTACGCTGATCATGACCAGAGTATTTGGAATAAAAAAAGCCCTAACCGGAGGGCTCTTACTCTCTGCGAGGATGGGACTTACCATAGCCGCTGCCCAGATTGGACTGTCATTAGAGGTAATTAGTTCTGCTGATAATGCGGGTATCGTAACGGCTGCCATTTTTGCCAGTATTTTATCGCCCTTGGGCTATAAATTATTTAACAAGGAAGTTGAAGGCAACCAACATTATGATATCTATATACTGGGTGGAAGCAAAACGAGTTTACTATTGGCCGAAAGACTTAAAACGCATGGCATACCTTACCTAACTATTGTACAACGTGAAGATTTAATTCCGGAATTTGAAAGAAAAAATCTTGCTTACAAACATGTGTCTCACATAAGTCCGGAAGTTGTGCAAGCACTCAATTTAAGAACTGCCGACCTGGTGGTGGTGCTTACCGAATCGAAAATATTAAACCTTGAACTCACAAAATTTATCAAGTTTGAATTAAATCACGGTAAGATCATTGCCAGAAAACAATCGGCCACGCGCGAGCTGATTGATCCCACATCGAACATAAAATTTATTGACCACGATGAGGTGCTGGCCGGCCACGTGGAATCAATGATAGTAATGCCGGATACGGTTTCATCTCTCTCGTCAAGTTTTGATAACTATAGAATAGAGGAAATACAGATAAAAAGTAACGATATACATAAAAAGCGTGTGAAGGAAATCGCTTTCCCACAGTCCGGCTCATTGGTTATTCAAAGAAGAAATGCCGAAGTGTTTATTCCACACGGCAATACACAGCTTTTGATTGGCGATTTTATAACCGTCATCGGTAATCAAATTGCCTTATCCGAATTCAGGGATATACTTCAAGCAGGTTAGCAGCGACAGAAAATGTAGCCTTTGAAAGCTAATGTGATCAAGTAATCTTTTTCATTTACCATACGCAGAGCGATATAATCCACTTTAAAAAACTGCTTTTCCAATATCGTAAATTGCATCTGACTTACCCATGGAATAGTAATGAAGGGTGGGCACTCCATAGGCTACTAACTCTTTTGATTGCTGAATGCACCATTCTATACCAACTTGCCTGGCCGCTTCATTGTCCTTGCAACCCTCCAAGGCCTCCACCAGGTTGTCCGGTAAGTCGAGGTAAAAAGTACGGGGTAGCGCAGTCATCTGCTTTAGCGAAGTAATAGGTTTTAATCCTGGAATAATAGGAACATTTATGCCCTCCTTTCTGCAATCATCTACAAATTTAAAGTATTTCTGATTATCGAAGAACATTTGTGTTACCACGTAATCCGCACCCAATTCAATCTTCTTTTTAAGATATTTCAAATCAGATTTCATACTAGGCGCTTCGAAATGCTTCTCCGGATAACCCGCTACACCCATACAAAAATTAGTTGGGGAAGCATTCGTCAGTTCCTCATCCATGTATTTTCCTTTATTCATACCTCGCACTTGGTCGAGCAATTCTGTTGCGTAAGTATGGCCCTTCTCATCAGGAATAAATCGCGCTTCGGATTTTATAGGATCGCCACGCAGAATAAGTACCGAATCAATACCGAGGAAGTCTAAATCTATCAACGCGTTCTCCGTTTCTTCTTGTGAGAAGCCTCCGCAGATTATATGAGGCACTGTATCTACATTGAAACGATTTTTAATGGCCGCACAAATGCCAACCGTTCCTGGTCGCTTTCTCGTAGTGCGCTTTTCCAATAATCCGTTTCCCGTATCACGATAAACATACTCTTCCCTATGGTAGGTTACATCTATAAACGGAGGTTTGAATTCCATTAGTGGCTCAATATTAGCAAAGAGCTTATCAATATTTTGGCCTTTTAAAGGAGGTAATACCTCAAAGGAGAATAAAGTTTTCTTCGCTTTGGCCAGGTGTTCTGTTACTTTCATATTTTGTAATAGCGTGCGTAAGTGTGAAGGTGTTTAAGTGCGTAAGTGCTTTATATCATATCATTTGAGTGGATACTTACTTCACTAGCCCTCCGTTTTTATTTTTGTGTTTAAGTACTTGATCAGTCCTAATATTTTACTTTTTATAATTTCGTTTTCTTGAAAAAGTTCGTTCGCCAATTCGTCTGTGAAATAATCGAGATCTTTGGCCACATAAGTCATACTTTTTGTTTCGGTGATAGAACCTAAAGAGAAATCCAAAAACCTCCTAAACTCTTTCTTACTTAGCCGCCCAAAGCCTTCTGCAATATTATTCATTATTGAAATGGCTGCACCACGGATTTGATCCTGAAATGCAAAATCATTCTTTATTAGTTGTCTATCAGTATTTTGGTATATTTTTTTTACATATAATCGTGATAACTGCCAGCATTCTAAATCCTCAAAATTTCTTATTAGTGCCATCTTCTTAGTTTTTATAGTTTACAATTGTATTTCTTCATTAATGTGAATCCACCATTACTTTTACAATTTGAAATTTGCTAACTTAAACACTTTTACACATCAGCACTTTCACACTTATTAATAATTCAAATTCGGACTTAACCACCTTTCAATTTCCTCAAAAGGTTTATTCTTTCGCTTAGCGATATCGTTCACCTGATCCTTACCAATTTTACCGAGGCCAAAATACCTGCTTTCCGGGTGACCGAAATAAAACCCACTTACTGCTGCTGTTGGGAGCATGGCCAGATTTTCTGTAAGCGTAATACCTACCTTTTTCTCTACCTCCAATAAGTCAAAGAGCGTAATTTTCTCGGTATGATCAGGCGAACCCGGATAGCCCGGTGCCGGCCTTACACCTTTGTATTTTTCCATTATTAAATCATCTTTACTCAGCTCTTCGGCAGAAGAATAGCCCCAATACTCTGTTCGTACTTTTAGATGCAGCAGTTCGGCAAAAGCCTCGGCTAGTCTATCGGCAATGGCTTTGGCCATAATGGCATTGTAATCGTCATGGTCAGCCTCGTATGCTGCTACTATTTTATCCAAACCTATACCTGTTGTTACGGCAAAACAGCCAAAATAATCTGTAATTGCAGCTGTACTGGGTGCCAGAAAATCGGCAAACGACATATTAGGCTGACCCTCGCCTTTTTTATTTTGCTGGCGCAGCGTATGAAATTCGGTTAGCTTTTCAGCTTTATCTGCATCGGCAAATACTTCTATGGTATCGCTATTTTTGGTATGTGCAGGAAACAGACCAAAAATTCCATTAGCCTTCAACTTTTTGTTTTCGATGATGTCCTTAAGCATAGCTTTGGCATCATTAAATAATTTGGTTGCCTCTACCCCTTTTTCAGGATCGTTCAGTATTTTAGGATACCGCCCCTTCATTTCCCAGGTATGGAAAAAAGGTGTCCAATCTATATATTCGGCTATAGCAGCCAAATCATAAGATTTTAGCACCGTAACACCAGGTTTTTTAGGTTTTATTGGTTGGTAATTGCTCCAATCTACTTCAAATTTATTGGCTCTAGCCCGCTCAATATCTACATAGCTTTTAACCTTGGCGCGGCTGGCATGCCCAACTTTTGCAGCCTCATATTCCAATTCAATCTCTTTGTAAAACGCATCCTTCTCCTCATTTAACAATTTACCTGCTACCGTTACGCTTCTTGAAGCATCGTTCACATGAATTACAGGACCGCTATAATGAGGTTTAATTTTTACCGCTGTATGTATTTTAGATGTGGTGGCACCGCCAATCATCACCGGAGTTTTTAATCCTCTAGCCTCCATTTCCTGCACCACATAAATCATTTCATCAAGTGAAGGTGTTATCAGACCACTTAGCCCAATAATATCTACCTCGTGCTTTTCAGCTTGCTCCAGAATTTTTTGCAACGGCACCATTACACCTAAATCAATTATTTCGTAATTATTACAGGCCAAAACTACTGACACAATATTTTTGCCGATGTCATGCACATCTCCTTTTACAGTGGCCATTAATATTTTTCTTGAACCACCCTCAGCCCCCTTACCCCCTAAGGGGGAACTCCCGCGCATTGACGCTATAATTTCATCTAAGACCTCATCAATCTGCTGTATTACCTGATTATTAGTGAATCTGATAACTTTGTATCCTTCATTCTCTAGCCACTTTGTTCGTTCAGCATCGCTCAATTTATTTTCGGGTAACTCATGAATTAAACCATCCACCTCGATGATTAAATTTTCTTTCAGGCAAAGAAAATCTGCAATATAACTACCCAATATATGCTGCCTCCTAAATTTATAACCAGCAAGCTTTTTACCTTTTAGTGCATCCCACAATTTAGCCTCGGCCTCAGTAGGCTTATTTCTCATATCTTTAGCAAATTGCTTAGTGTAACTATAAAGCACTGGATCAGCCGTTTGATAGTGATAAGTCCCCTTAGGAGATTTAGGAGCGTTCTTTTTCTTCTCCTCCTCAATATATGGCAGCAAATAAGCTACGGCTTTTTTCATTACTCTGGCACTTTTTACCACCTGCGGAAGAAACATTTTACCTTCCCCAAATAAATCACCCACTACATTCATTCCGTCCATCAAAGGGCCTTCAATGACGTCTAAAGGGCGTATTGCTTCCTGTCTGGCTTCTTCCACATCAGCCTCAATAAATTCGGTAATTCCTTTAATGAGCGCGTGTTCAAGCCGCTTATTTACAATATCTGCACGCCATTCTTGCGCCTTTTTCTCAGATTTCTCGCCCGGTTTCAGGTTTTCGGCATAGCTCATGAGCCTTTCGGTAGCGTCTTCTCTTCTGTTCAGCAGCAAGTCTTCTACATAACCAAGCAGCTCCTTATCCACCTCTTCATATACTTCCAGCATTCCGGCATTTACAATGCCCATATCCAGCCCTGCCTTAATAGCATGGTATAAAAAGGCGGCATGCATGGCTTCGCGCACTACATTATTGCCTCTGAATGAGAAGGAGATATTGCTCACACCCCCGGAGGTTTTAGCATGAGGTAAATTCGATTTTATCCAGCTCACGGCTCGAATGAAATCAACTGCGTAATTATCATGCTCCTGCATGCCTGTACCAACTGTTAAAATGTTTGCATCGAAGATAATATCCTCCGCAGGAAAGCCTATTTCTTTGGTGAGGATATCATAAGAACGCTGGCAAACTGCAATTTTCCTCTCATACGTATCGGCCTGGCCGGTTTCATCAAAGGCCATAACTACTACAGCAGCACCATAACCCATTATTTTAGTGGCCAATTCCTTAAACTGCTCCTCTCCTTCTTTCAGGCTGATAGAATTTACTATACTTTTTCCCTGAGTACATTTTAAGCCTGCTTCTATTACTTCCCATTTGGAAGAATCTATCATAAAAGGTAAGCGGGCAATATCGGGCTCAGCGGCTATCAGGTTAATAAAATGAGGTAAAACAGTTACGGCATCGAGCATGCCATCGTCCATATTAATATCAATAATCTGAGCTCCGCCCTCTACC
Source organism: uncultured Cytophagales bacterium (assembly GCA_963832285.1). Lineage (GTDB taxonomy): Bacteria > Bacteroidota > Bacteroidia > Cytophagales > Cyclobacteriaceae > Marivirga. Next base: position 217,102 of record CAWHTP010000008.1, on the reverse strand, counting down.
TGCTCAAGGGCAATGGCCACCGCCTCCTCATATTGTTCTTCCCTTATTAGGCGTGCGAACTTTTTTGATCCTGCCACATTAGTACGCTCGCCAATATTCACAAAGTTTAGCGCTGCGGTAATGTTTAGCGGTTCAAGACCACTGAGTTTCATTTCCGCTTTAAAAGTGGGCGTTTTTCGTGGCTTTCTCGCGCTGGCATAGTTAGCAATGGCACTAATGTGCTCGGGTTGTGTACCGCAACAACCACCTATTATATTTATAAGTCCTTCATCAAAATAACTTTTAATGATGCTGCTCATTTGCTCCGGTGTTTCGTCATACTCGCCAAACTCATTGGGTAAGCCGGCATTAGGATGGCACGAAATGGGTACATTGGCAATTCTTGAAAGCTGCTGCAAATAAATTTTGAGTTGATCGGCCCCTAAAGCGCAGTTGAAACCTACACTTAGCAAGGGGAAATGCCTGATGCTATTCCAAAAAGCTTCCACCGTTTGGCCGGATAGCGTTCTGCCGCTGGCATCGGTAATAGTACCGGATACCATCACGGGAATATCGATACTCTTTTCGTTTTTCAATTCCTGAATAGCCAAAAGCGCTGCTTTGCAGTTGAGCGTATCAAACACTGTTTCTATCAGAAAAATATCTACTCCGCCATCGGCTAAGGCTTGAGCCTGCTGCTTATAGGCAAGTTTGAGTTCATCGAAAGTGATTGCCCTATATCCCGGTCTGTTTACATCGGGCGAGAGAGAAGCGGTTCTATTTGTGGGGCCTATGGAACCTGCCACATAGCGGGGGAAATCTGTAAATTCATCCGCCACTTCACGCGCTATTTTAGCCGACTCATAATTCAGCTCATACACCAGGCTTTCCATGTTGTAATCGGCCATGGCGATGGTGGTTCCGCTAAAAGTATTGGTTTCTACTATATCGGCTCCGGCTTCAAAATATTTTCTATGGATAGCCTTTATTATTTCGGGCTGGCTAAGCGACAATAGGTCATTATTGCCTTTTACATCAGTTGGGTAATCCTTAAAACGTGTGCCACGATAATCCGCTTCTGAGAGCTGATACTGCTGAATCATGGTACCCATGGCACCATCTAACACTAGAATCTTTTCTGAAAGTATATTTTTATTGAATTTGCTCATTCTGTCTTTTTCGTTCCAGAAAGAGCCGGCTGATTGGCTTGCTTATCTTCTTGCAGCTGGTAGCTGCAAAGGGAATTAGCACCTTTCCTGTTACGGTTGGTTGCTAAGACGTCACAGGGCCCTGTCCCTCGGTCTTTCTGGATAAGTGATACAAAGTAAAGAAATAAAGCAGGAAAAGTAAAAGCATTTCTGCAATATAATTACCGGAAAAAATGATAGTCTTTATATTCTGAAAGTTCATGATCGCTCATAAACCGTCTTATTTCACTTTGTGCGTTGCGCTGCGCCACAGTAATTAGTATTTGCGGGTTCTCTAGCTGCATAATTTGCTCAATAGATTTCATGATTTGCTCATAAATATTGTGGCCGTGTTTATTGGGGTTATCGCTTGCCCATACAAATTCCTTACGCTGGGCTTTTAAGAGTTTAGCCATTGTTTTACCTTTTATACCCGCACCCCATACCACCAAAGGCCTGTCTGGCTCCCTATCTAGCTGGAAAAAATAGCGTAGTTTGATAGCAAAGAAATCATTCTCCTTGTAATTTGGGTGGTTTCTGCTGGTTCGCTCGCTGTGGTCGCGCCAGAGGTGCACTACTTTATTGACTGATTTTATCTTAAAGCCCGCCCGATAAAAGCGAAATACCAGGTCATAATCTTCCGGGTAAATTTCTGATTGAAAACCACCGCAGGCCTCGAAATCCTCTCGGTAAATTAGCCAAGCGGGTGAAGCGACAACGCACTCCTTATAAATAGCATCCCAGTGGGTATCATTACTGCATAGCGCGTTTAGCCATTGCTCATAATTTTTAAAGCCCGCGCTCACGCCACCAGCAGCAAAATAATGCACCAAGCCTGTTACCACATGGCCTTTGCCAAATTCTGATAATTTAGCGGATAGCCACTTCAGTTTATTTTCAGGCATTACATCATCGGCATCCATGCGGTGGATCATCGTTCCTGTGCACGCTGCATAAGCCGTTTGCAAAGCAGGGATAATTCCATCACCATGGTTGGGCAACACCGTTATCCGCGTATCTTGTGAGGCATAAATATTTAGCATTTCCAAGGAATCATCCGCAGAGTGGTCGTTAACAGCTATCAATTCCCAGTTTTTTTCGCTCTGCGCCAAAATACTATCTAAGCACTGTGCTAAGTACAGCGCAGCATTTTTTACGGGCATCACAATGGAGATGAGGTTTTGCACAGCAACAAAATTAATGGAAAATACTTGTAGACAAACCTAAGTATGTTCGAGTGATACTAATACATAAAAAAAGCATGAATTTCTTCATGCTTTTTTAAGTAAATTATTTGTTTATAATGGGCTCAGCCAATTCATAGTCAGATTCTTCAATGGTGAAAATAAATACATCCTTTTCACTCTCAATATAGCCTGACCCATCAGTGCTTTCCGGATTAAGAAATAGCATATTCTTACCATTTATATAGTCACAACTGGAGTCTATCAGGCAATAAGTAATTCGCTTTTGATTATCAAAAATGACCTGAGCAGAGTCATAGCCCTCAACAACCCAACTCGGAGAACAGCTCTGCAGAATTCCCATTGCGTAGGCACATTGTGCGCTTAAAGTATCTGCATTAAATGAGGATATAATAAAGTCTTCCACTAAAAAGTCTTGGCTGTAAACTTTTATGTTTACAACTTTTTCAGTATTATTTTTTATGATTCGAGTTACGTTAATCACTGGATCATCATGGCAAGCTGTTATTAACAGCATAAGACAAACCACTATCAATAAATGCTTCATATCAATTATCTTCCCTGATTTGGTTATAAAAACTTGTGACTGCCGTCAGTCTATGCTCTGTTGAGTTACTATAGTTTTGTCGTAAATGCTCGGCAACACCGGATAAGGTAGTTCGCTTGTCCAACGCTCCTTGAATTTGTTCTAAAGTATAGCCTCGAACATCATCATCTGTCCAAAGTTCGTAGATGTTCCAATGTGCTTCCCATTAGTCTCTTGATTTAACTATCGAACCAAAAAAATGACCACCAATGCCGTTTTACATCAGCAGTCATATTCTCAAAACAATCAATAAAGCCTATAAAGGTTCCGCCAACTCATAATCAGATTCTTGAATGGTGAAAACGAAAACGTTGTCTGCGACTTCTTCATAGCCTTGGTTTTGAGAAGGACATTTATAAAAATTAGTGACAATAATGTTTTTACCGTTTATCAATATTACAACGTTCATCTTCCGTGCAATAAGCTAATTCTCTCTATCATCTTCAAAATCTATTTGAACTGAATCTACATACTTAGTCATAGCCCATCTCAATTATACAGGATTACAGCTAGGAACTACCCATTTCATGTTACACAAATACTGCCTGCAGTTGAATCTGCTTTTACCAGCTTGCATATAGTCTAATTGTTTAAACCAAGTTTGCTCCATTCAGGCCAAACGATAAAGTCCACATCGTATGCAGACGTGTCATTATCTAATAACACGAGTCGACGTTTATACTTGATGACTTGTTCGCATGCACTGGTACACAATAAATAGCAATGAGTACTAAAATAAAATTTACTGCATTTTTCATATCATTTTAATTGTCCTCTCTAATTTGGTTATAAAAACTTGTAACTGCCGTCAGTCTATGCTCTGTTGAGTTACTGTAGTTTTGTCGTAAGTGTTCGGCAACACCGGATAAGGTCGTTCTTTTATCCAGTGCACCTTGAATTTGTTCTAAAGTATAACCCCTAACATCATCATTTAGTTACTTGTATTCCGGCCAGTAAGGGCTTTAATTTTATTGCAGCTAAACTTGAGAACCTAAAGAATAATTCAAAAAAATCAGTTTTTTTTTTAAATATTGCAATTTAAACTGACAATCATTATTCAAGCATTAGCTATAAGTCAAATTTTATTGCGTACAGTCACCCGTAGCCGTTCCTAATTGTGTCGTGAAGAGTCTTGAGAATGTATAAGTAATTTAGCGAACCGCTTTTCTATTATATAGGCATAACGATGGGCATAAAATCTGCCACGGGCGTTGAGATAGCCTTATTGTGAGTATGCATAAAAAAAGCCCAATTACCGGCAGGCAAATGGGCTCAAATAGCTTAAGACATAAATATTTAATCGTCTTTTTCAGTATTATTTCTTTCTTCTTTCTCCTCCACCTTATCACCATCGTCCAGGGTTTTTGAAACTACCAAAAATGGGCCTTTCACAATCTTGTCGCCAGCGGTCAACCCTTTTTCTATCATAATATATTCAAAATCGCTAATGCCGGTTACAACCTCCGTTACTTCCACCGTGTTATCTGCTTTTACTACAAAAACGACCTCTTTCTCATTCTCCTTGCTACTCTCGGACTCTTTTGTTTTGGTTTTGGCTTTGGTTTTAGATTGAGTCGAATCTTTCTTCTGGCTTATATCTCTTATGGTGACTGATGAAAGTGGCACAGTGAGCACATTTTTCTTTGTTTCAGTCATTATCTCCACACTGGCTGTCATGCCCGGCCTGAATGGCGAATCACCCTGCTCTTCCAGCAAATCGGCATAAGACTCATTCAATATTCTTACTTTCACTTCAAACTCGGTTACTGCATCGGCAGAGGCTTTTTCTTTGGCAGTATTTGCTATGGCAGTTACCACGCCAGTGAAATCTTTTTCCATAAAAGTGTACGAATCTACCTCAATAACTGCCGTATCGCCAATGTTTATTCTAATGATGTCGTTCTCGTTCACATCTACACGAACCTCCATATTGTTGAGGTTGGCTAGGCGCATCATTTCAGTACCCGCCATTTGCTGGGTGCCTACCACTCTTTCGCCCAATTCCACACTGAGCTTGGAAACAGTACCTGTTACGGGTGCGTAAATGGTTGTTCTTCGTAAATTTTCCTGCGCTTCATCAACAGTTGCCTGGCTACTCTGTATGGTATAGCGAGCAGCTAAAACACTCTTTTCAGCAGCTTTTTTATCATTCATTGATACGGTGTAATTAGCCTGCGCCTGCTCAAAATCTGAGACTGAAATTACTTTTTGATCGTATAATTTTTTCTGCCGGTCAAAATCCAGCTCTGCTCTGGTAGCCTGTGCATTAGCACGCTCAAACGAGGCCTCTGACTGCGCCAGATTAGCACGCTGCTGATTTAAATTGGCCTTTGATCTGTCCAAGGCGCTCACAAAATTATCAGGCCTGATTTTTACTAACAGATCACCCTTCTTCACCGGATCGCCTTCTACCACATTCAATTCAATTATTTCGCCTGCTACATCGGGGCTAAGTTTTACCTCAACTACCGGCTGCACCGTACCGCTGGCATTAACTTTTTCAACAATTGTTCTTGTTTCAGCCAGTGCTGTTTCTACTTTAATTGCTGGAGCCTGCCCAAAGCCGGCACCGGATTTTTTGGCAATAATTACCACTACCACAAGCACCACTGCAACTGCCAGCAGGATGTAAATTAATTTATTGGAGGACTTCTTCTTAGCCATTATTAAAAATTTAAAGGTTTACCCTGGTAAAAGTCTAGTACTTTTGATTTGAAAATATAATCATACTTAGCCCTGATCAGGTCTGATTTAACCTGTTCAAAATTATTCTTAATCTGCGTATATTCTACAGTATTAGTGGCACCCAACTCAAGCTGTTGTTCGGCATTATTAAATGTCAGCTCAGATGCACGGAGGCTTTTTTCCAGCGCAGAATAGGCCTTAGCAGCCGTTTTAACATCAAGGTATGCTTGCTCAATAGTTTGCTGCAATTGGTTTTTTGCATCCAACAATTGATAATCAGCTCGCTTCTGGCTAATAAATGCACGCTGCACATTGTTGCGCACCTGAAATTGATTGAAAATAGGAATATTTAGCTGTAAGCCTACAAATCTTCTTTGATTTATATTAAGTTGGTTCCAATAAGTGTTTTTTTCTGTTTCTCTTGGTATAGCAATTTGTTGGCTTACCTGCACCGGCACGCCATCAATATTCACAATGCCAATTGGCGTAGTAATAGAATCGCTCTCAGTGCCCGCTACAGGCAACCTTTCGGGCGCTGCACTAGAGTAGCTTGTGGAAAGACCTGCCACAAAACTTAGGCTGGGGTAATAATCGCTTCTGGCAACACCAATACCATGATAGCTACTTTCTTTCCTTGCCTGAGCAGCTTTTATAATTGGCTGATGTTGGAGGGCGTATAGATAAATCTGGTTGCTGGTTTCCACCATTGATGTAGAATCAGGCTGGGGCAAGTCAGGGGTATCAATGGCAAAGTCAACGTCTGCCGCCAACTGTAGTGCCTGCTTTAACTGCAATTTAGAAAGAGCAATATTATTTTCAGCCGTAATCACTTGCAGCTCATCATTAGCCAACTGTTGTCTTATTTGCAATAAATCGCCTAGCGCAACAGCACCCAATTCTACCTGAACGGCAATTCGGTTTTCTTGTGCCTCTGTAGTTTGTAGCCGCAGTTCGGCTGCTTGCAGCAACTCCACGTTAAAAAGTATATTGGTATAAAAAGTTACAACATTTAAAATAATGTCATTTTCTCTTGCCTCTAAATCATATTCTGATGCAAGTAGTCCTTCTTTATCTCGCATGGTGGAATTTCTTATCCTAAAGCCGTTAAAAATCGGAACACTGGCAGTTATTCCCATACTTTGCGAAGTAAGTTCCCGATCGATAATAACATTGGTAAAAGGATCGATTGAACGACCTGTTGATATATTATAGCTTGCATTGGCGTTTAAGGAAGGCAAACTAGCCATTCTGGAACCAAATAATTGAACTTCAGCAATTTCTGCATCAAGTTCTGCCTGTTTAATTTGTATGTTATTTTCTAGTGCATAATCCACACACCTTTGTAAGCTCCAACTTTCCTGTGCCTGAGCAGCAAAAATTAAACCATTAAGTAAGAAAAATACTAGTGCTTTTTTAATCATTTTATCTTCATTATTATAAATCGATATCAGGTATATAAATTACGCTCTTAACCCATTCAAGGCTTTTTAAATAGGCTAGCGAAATTTCTTTGAGGCCTGAATCCATTTCTATCACTAAACAGGCCACATCATTTTTTCCCTTGCGCGATACACTCATCGTAGCAATATTCACTTTATCGTTATTGAGAATATTAGAAATAAATGATATGCTCCCTTTCGTATCTTCTGCAAATATAATAAGTGTGTGTAAAGCTGCGGAAAAATTTGCCGTAAAACCATTAACTTTTGCAATATTGATTACGCCCCCGCCCTTGCTTTCCCCAATTACTTCCACCTGATGCTCATTTTTGGACAGCACCATTCTTATGGTATTTGGGTGTAAAGTAGCGGCATTACCAACCGATTTAAATGTGTATGTTAAACCTTTTTCTTCAGCATGCTCAAAGGAGTTCTTAATTCTAATATCGTCTGTTTTATAATTCAGCAGTCCGGCAATAATGGCTTTATCGCTCCCGTGGCCTTCATAGGTACGGGCAAAGGAGTTGTAAAAAGTTATAACAGCTTCATTAGGTATGTGCCCTAATACTTTTATTGCAGCACGCGCTATTCGTACAACACCAGCTGTATGGGAGCTGGAAGGGCCGATCATTACCGGGCCAATCATATCGAAAACACTACTTCTTTCTGCCATTTTACGAATTAATATCCAATATTAGCTAAATAATTTGACGGTGAAAAGCAAAATTGATGAATGGATGATTGAGGGTTTAAATGTATTTCTTTTATGATTAACTACAATGGTGTTTTATTTGAGCGGAATAAACCAATTTTTGCTTTGCCAAACAGAGGCTTGCAATTTGGGGACGGTATTTTTGAAACAATCATTTACAGAGCAGGCGAAATACAGTTTTTCGATCTGCACTGGCAACGGCTCACCGAAGGATTAAAACTATTACAAATCGACCTCCCTTTTACTAAAGACGAACTTGAAAGCCAGCTACAAACGCTGCTTGAAAAACACAAATTAGCTACCGATAAGCGAATTAAAATAACGCTTTGGCGCAGCGGTGGCGGTAAGTACACCCCTGAAGCTTCATCTGCCGATTACATGATAGCATGCGTTGACACACGATTAATTCAGCACAAAATCATACAAAAAGCAGCGATTTGCAAGACCGTTAGCTTGCACCACCATGCTTACAGCCATTTAAAAAGCATTTCTGCACTTAATTATGTATTAGCCGCCCAAGAGAAGGCTGAAAGAAATATGGATGAACTGCTACTCTTAAATAATGAAGGATACTTAACCGAGGCGACTGCCGCCAATCTTTTCTTTTATAACCACGGAAAAAATTGCTGGTATACCCCTCCTCTCGCATCCGGATGTATAAATGGTGTAAGCCGAAGGCATTTGGTAGCGCAATTGAGCAAACATAGCCTAAAGCCACAAGAAAAAGGCCTAACCCTTAACGACTTGCATAAAGGAGTAGCACTTTTTGCCACCAATGTAGCAGGTATTACCCATATACAGCAAATAGACAAAATGCCTTTAAGTAGTGATGAGAAAACATATGAGCTGATTAGGTCACTTTTTTATAAAAGGTAATTTGGGGTTGGTGGTTGGTCTTTGTAATCTCTTCTACTATTCCGTGCTTTGGAAGATTTTGATGAATGTAAGAAGCTAACTTTGAATAATACAAAGCGTTCGTGACCTCTGTTCGTTTAAACGGTGCTTTAAAAAGTGCTCCAGAGCGATGATATCATATTTTGTTTATGCACCGAGTGTAGCTTTGCAGAAAGCTCGAAAACTCATTGCCCACATGCCACTCATAGCTTTAATAATTGTTTTTGGCTAGGTTCATTTCGGTTTCCTCCCTTACCTGAACTTCGAGTACCTAGTTAGTTACCATTGCCTGCTCCACGATAGCAATCTCTTCCTCTGTTAAGCCATACAGCATGATATTCTCCATTGCCCACGGTTTAAACCGTGGGCTATAATGAAAATATCTGCATTTAATGGCTTTATCCATTTCCCTCCACAATTTTTATTTCTTCTTCGGTTAAATCATACAGCTCATAAACCAGTTGGTCGATCCCCGTTTCCAAGGCACTGGTATCTGCCGCTGGATTCTTTATTTTGATGGTTAGGATTGCTTCTGTTTCTTCAATTATGGCTTGGTGCGTTGGCAAAAAAACAAGTGTACGTTGGGTTTTCTTTTCGCATGGCTTGAACAATAAAATAACAACATCAAAATTATCAATCTATCCATTGCGGCTTTAAACGCAATTTAGCAGCTCTTTGCTTCCGCTTCAATTCAATTAGCTCACATTAGGGTACTACAAAAATCACGTAATTATTATCGCATAAAGCAATAAATTACACATCCAACCGCTTAACCAATAACCTTTCGCATACTTTTGCACTTAGCGTTTCTATATTATGATTTTTGTAGCGCACTTGCATGGTGCCATCATAGGTTTCAACGGATATTATGCTTAGCTCCGTGCCAAGCTTTAAATTGCGGCTATTAAGAAACTCCAGAAAATCGGCTGAGGAATGAGCCAGTGCCGCCAGCTTTACTTTATCTCCTGCTTTGCTTGCACTTAATGGCTTATAGTGCTGCTCAACTATTTGGCCCGAGCTGTCAGGAATTGGCGAACCGTGTGGATCCACCTCAGGGTGCCCAAGCAGTTCATCCATTCGTTCAAAAAACTTTGGCGAGCTAATATGCTCCACCTGCTCGGCAATTGCATGCACTTCCTCCCAGCCAAAACCCATTTTATCTACCAAATACATTTCCGTAAGCCGGTGTTTGCGCACCACCAGCGCGGCTTCTACTTTTCCTTTTTTGGTTAGCGATAGTGGTCTATACTTTTCATAATTTACCAAGCCTTGCTTTTGCAGGTTTTTAGCCATACTGTTTGCTGTGGGTTTGCTTACATTTAATACAGTGCTCAGCTGCGATATATTTACCTCCCCTTGCTCACCTGATAGGTTGAGCAGTGCTTTTAAATAATTTTCCTCGGTATGTGATGCCATCGTCTGTTTACTTATGAAGCAAAGTTAAATAAAAGTGTTGATTTATTTTGTTAGATTAGTCTAACTTTATAATTTTGTATTTCTATAATTAAATTATAAAGTGTCCAACTATATTACAATGCCGTTTAGTTAAGCTTTTGTTCATAACCTCATCCTTAATCCTTCTCCCCAAGAGAAGGAGGTAAGGTCGTATCTAAACGACATTCAATTGTTTTATATGAAATACCTAATTCTACTTAGTATTATTACCTTTTTTAGCTGCTCCCTGGCTATAAGCCAAACAGGTAAAATAAGTGGAAGAATATTTTCTGATAGCAACAAGGAGGTTGTACCATTCGGAAATGCGCAGATCGTTGGCACAAGCATTGGTGCTTCAGCGGGTGCTGATGGGCGTTTTTTCATCAACAATGTGCCAGTAGGTGAACAAACAATTCAGGTGACTTCCATAGGCTACCTAACGTATACAACATCTATTGAAGTAAAAGCAGATGAAGCATTGCGTTTAGATGTGATGCTGAAAGAAGAAAAGCTTAACCTAAACGAGGTAGTGGTTACAGGCACCAGAACGGCCAAAAGAATAACGGACTCACCCGTAATTGTGAACCTGATCGGTAAAAAAGAACTGGATCAGGTAGTTGCCATTAACCTTTCCGAAGGGCTGAAATTTCAACCGGGTTTAAGGGTAGAAACCGACTGCCAAACGTGTAATTACACACAAATTCGTATGAATGGGCTTCAAGGTGGCTATTCCCAGATACTAATAAACAGCCGGCCAATATTTAGTCCGCTCACAGGTCTTTACGGATTGGAGCAAATACCCGCTAACATGATTGAGCGTATAGAAGTGGTGCGTGGTGGTGTTTCGGCCTTGTACGGTTCCAGCGCTATTGGTGGTACAGTAAACGTTATAACCAGAACACCCATCAAAAACAGCTATAACATTACCAATACCTTTCAAAGTATAAAAGGCGATGCTACAGATAATATAATTTCTGCGAATGCTACACTCATAAACGAGCAAGAAAATGCCGGAGCTTCATTTTTCGTAAATAACAGAAAAAGAGAGGCTTACGATGTCAACGGTGATAATTTCTCCGAGCTACCGGAGTTGAAAGACAATTCATTCGGCACCAACCTCTTTTATATGCCTACCGATAATCAAAAGTTATCTGTAAGCCTAAGCAGCATTTATGAGTACCGCTACGGTGGTGAAATGGTGGAAGGGCCCGCTTATCTTTCACAACAATCGGAAGAAAGAACCCACAATGTTTTTATGGGTAGCGTTGATTATCAGATTAATTTCAACGATAATAAGAATTCATTGGCATTCTACTATGGTGGCCAAAATACCAATAGAGACCATTATACGGGCATTATCCCTGATGAGCAAGCCGAAAAAGCTGATTTTGTAGCCAATCCGCCTTATGGAGTTTCCGATGTAACCACACACCAGGGAGGCATTCAGCTCAACAATAATTTTGACGATTTTTTAGGCGGTACAGCCATTTTAACTGTGGGTGCGGAGTATGTGTACGATGATGTATTTGACGAAATCAAACCGTACAATTACCTGATTGACCAAACCACCACTGACTTAGGCTTTTTTGTACAACATGATTGGGACATCGTTTCCGATTTAAACCTACTAGCCGGAGCCCGGCTCGACAAACATAATTTGGTTGACCGTACAATCTTAAGTCCAAGACTTTCTTTACTGTACAAAATGTTTGGCAATACGCAATTAAGGTTGGGTTGGGGAACCGGATTCAGGGCACCTCAGGCTTTCGATACCGATTTGCACATTGCCTTTGCTGGTGGTGGCGTATCACGTATTTCACTAGCCGATGACTTGGTAGAAGAACGCTCAAACAGCTTTACTGCTTCTCTGAATTACGACAAAGCCACCGAACGCTTTATTGCCGGATTTACGGTAGAAGGGTTTTATACCACACTGAACAACGTATTCTTTCAGTTCCCGCTGGGTGAAGATGAATTTGGGGAGCGCTTTGAGAAACGAAATGGCACCGGGGCTACGGTGCAAGGATTCACTATTGAAGCCAGGGCCAATTTTGATTATGTATTTGAGGTAGATGCAGGTTTTACCATCCAGTCCAGCCTGTTTGATGAGGCCGTAGAAACCATTGAAGGACTGCCCACTAGGCGAGAATTTCTTAGAACACCTAATGATTATGGCTATGCTACATTTACTTATACGCCAACCAAAAACTGGAGTGCAAGTACCAACCTCGTATACACAGGGGCTATGGATATAGCCCACTTTGGTGGTGAAGGTACAGGCCAGGCCGAAGATGAATACTTTACTTCACCCAACTTTACCGATGTAGCTTTGCGCTTAGGACATACCTTTGAGCTGGAGCGAACAAATACCGGTTTGGAAGTATTCGGTGGAGTGAAGAATATTTTTGATGCTTATCAGAATAACTTTGATGTGAGCAAAAACAGGGACAGTAACTTTGTATATGGCCCCAGCCTACCAAGAACCTTCTTTATAGGTTTACGGATTAAATCATTGTAACTGAGTATGCTATATGACTGTATTTAAATTGCTATACTTAAAATTACTAGGTGCTTCGCTGTGGCTTTTTGTAATTGCGGGAAGCTCGAGCGCTTTTGCACAGAAATCCGACCCTATCCGCTGGCTCACATTTGAGCAGTTGAACGACTCTTTGAAAGTAAATCCTAAAAAAGTGTTTGTTAACTTTTATGCAGATTGGTGCGCCTACTGCCATGAAATGGATAAAAATACCTTTACAGATGCTAAAAGTGGCTGTGCTACTCAATAATAACTATTATGCAATAAAGATGAATATTGAATCACCTGACACAGTGGTTTTTGGAAACCAGATATTTGTAAATGAAAGAATGAATAAGCGGAATCCGGTACACCAAATTGCCCGGCTCATGGCCGGCAGAGAAGGGAAGCCATTCTCGTTACCGGCCATGGTGCTATTAGATGAGTATTTTGAGGCTACCGCTCGTTACTTCCAGTATTTGAATGCTGAGCAAATGGTTGAAATATTGGAAAGGGATTAGTCCTATATTACTAAAATTCCGGTGTATGGTTTGAATAATAAAACTTTAACTATTCGCAATCTCCGAGTAAGTCGGTATTTCGGCTACAAAAATAAATTTGCCATCGGTTACTTTAAAGCAAAAATGCTCCAAACCATTGGTTATAAGCATATATTTGGCGGTAATTTGCTTATAGTAGCTAGTAATTTGCTGAAATACCTTTTCCGTTATCTTTACCTGAGGTGCTTTGCACTCTACCAATAGCAAGGGCTGCAACGCCCTATTTCGTACTACCATATCAGTCCTTTTCTGGAGCGTATTGTATTTGATACCACTCTCCATACTTATAAGTCCTGCAGGATAGCCCTTGTGCTCAATAAGAAAATGCAGAAAATGCTGGCGTACCCATTCTTCCGGTGTTAATACCAAAAACTTTTTCCTGATGGAATCAAAAATATGTAACTTGCCTCCTACTTCTCGAAGCTTTACCTTATAAGACGGAAGATTTAATTGAATCATATTTTTTGTTGCAAAAGACTGACAACTCGTTACCCCTAGCCGAACAAAACTAGATATTACATGAAGACTAAAAAAGAAATAGTTGACAATTGGTTGCCACGCTATACCGGAACAGCGCTTGATGAATTTGGGGAGTATATACTACTTACCAACTTTATAAATTATGTACATATTTTTGCCAATAAATTTGATGTTGAAGTAAAAGGCAAGGACAGGCCCATGCAAACCGCTACGGCCAATGGTATAACAATCATAAATTTTGGTATGGGCAGTTCAATGGCCGCTACTATTATGGATATATTGACTGCTATTATGCCCAAAGCTGTGTTGTTTTTGGGTAAATGCGGAGGTATAAAAAGTAAATCCAAAATTGGCGATTTAATATTGCCGCTGGCGGGGATAAGAGGGGAAGGAACCTCTAACGATTACATGCCGCCCGAGGTGCCCGCATTGCCGTCATTCCGTTTGCAGCGTGCTGTATCCTCTATGATTAAAAAGCATGAGCTGGATTATTATACCGGTACCGTTTTTACTACCAACCGAAGAGTTTGGGAGCATGATGAAGATTTTAAAGAATACCTCAGAAGAATCAGGGCTATGGCCGTAGATATGGAAACGGCCACCATTTTTTCTGTCGGCTTTGTAAACAGCATACCCAGAGGTGCCCTCTTGTTGGTATCGGACAACCCAATGACCCCTGACGGGGTAAAAACCGAAGCCAGCGATCTGCAGGTAACCACCAGCTACGTGAACCACCACCTAGAAATTGGAATTGATTCCCTAATAGAGTTGAAGAACTCCGGTGAATCTGTGAAACACTTAAAATTTAGCGAAACCCTTTTTGACAATGAGTAAGTTAAAGTACCTTCTATTATTGGTTGCATTACTTATGGTCGGCTGTGCAAAATAAGGAGCAAGCAGATGCCATCTTTTTTAATGCAAAGGTTTATACCGTTGATGCGCAGTTTGCCGAGGCAGAAGCTTTCGCCATAAAAGACAATAAGTTTGTTGCGGTGGGCAGTAATAATGAAATAAGAAATAATTACGAGGCTGACGATGTAACCGATATGGCAGGCTTAGCGATCTATCCCGGCTTTATTGATGGGCACGCCCATTTTTACAGGTACAGCTTGGGCCTGCAAAATATTGATTTAACCGGCACCAAGTCTTTCAACGAAATTATCGAGAAAATACAGCTGCATGTAACGGAATTTCCTGATTTACCGTGGATTGTTGGTCGGGGCTGGGATCAGAACGATTGGGGTGACAGCACAGCATTCCCAACCAGAGATACATTGGATATATTATTCCCTAATAAGGTAGTAGCACTTAGCAGGGTTGATGGCCATGCCTTACTCACTAACAAAAAAGGACTTGAGTTGGCCGGAATATCAAAGGATACACAGGTAGCAGGAGGCAATGTTATTTTGATTAATGGAAGCCCAAGCGGTGTGCTAATTGATAATGCCATTAGCTTATTAAGTGCAAAAATGCCTGACATAGCCGAAAAACGAAAAGCAACATTGCTTCAACAAGGGCAGGCAAATTGCTTTTCGGTAGGCCTTACCTCTTTGGCTGATGCGGGGCTTGAGAAAAACGAAATAGACCTAATGGATAAGATGCAAAAGGACAGCATTCTAAAAATGAGGATTTATGCCATGCTCAGCCCCTCAGCAGAGAATATTAATCATTATTTTAGCAATGGGCATTACAAAACAGACTATATGCATATTCGCTCGTTTAAAATTTATGGCGATGGTGCCTTGGGTTCACGAGGCGCCTGCTTGATTAGCCCCTACCATGATGCATCCAATGAAACAGGATTTTTATTAAGTACTGCAGCTGTTTTTGACAGCCTTGCTCAAAGTTTTGCATTGAAAAACTTCCAGATGAATACCCATGCTATTGGCGACTCAACCAATAGGTTGATCACTGATATTTATGCCAAACACTTAAAGGGTAAAAACAATAAACGCTGGCGCATAGAGCATGCGCAAATTGTGCATACTCGTGATGTTTCCAAATTCGGCAGCTACAATATACTGCCATCGGTACAGCCTACACATGCTACTTCCGATATGTATTGGGCAGATGAGCGGCTTGGAGAGGAACGCTTAAAGACTGCTTACATTTATAAGGAGCTACTGGCGCAAAATGAGATGCTTGTTCTAGGGTCAGATTTTCCGGTGGAAGATATCAATCCGCTCTATGGCTTTCATGCAGCCGTGGCTCGCCAAGATGCCGACAACTATCCCGATGGTGGTTTTCAGATGGAGAATGCTATTAGCAGGGAAGCAGCGCTCAAAGGCATGACTATTTGGGCTGCTTATGGTCAGTTTGAAGAGGCCGAAAAAGGCAGCATTGAAGCGGGTAAATTAGCAGATTTTGTAATACTTGATCAGGATATTATGACTGTGGAAGATGAAAAAATACGGGAAACGAAAGTAATGCAAACCTGGGTGGGTGGAGAGAAAGTGTATGAACTGAGATAGGTTGTGAGTGTGGAACTGTGAGCTGCGAGAGGTGAAATGAAGGGGATGGGTTTTGGCTGGTTGGGTTTTGGCTGGTTGGCTGGTTGGCTATTTGGCTGGTTGGCTTGTTGGCTTTTGGCTTTTGGCTTTTGGCTGGTTGGCTGGTTGGCTTTTGGCTTTTGGCTTTTGGCTTTTGGGTGGTGGGCTTAGTTTTAAAAAATAAAATTTGGGATGACTATTGATGAAGCACAGGCTAAAGTAGATGAATGGATTAAAACCTATGGCGTTCGCTATTTTAATGAACTTACTAACATGGCTATACTTACTGAAGAGGTAGGTGAAGTGGCACGCCTTATTTCTAGAAAA
The DNA here is from genome assembly GCA_963832285.1 of uncultured Cytophagales bacterium. GTDB lineage: Bacteria > Bacteroidota > Bacteroidia > Cytophagales > Cyclobacteriaceae > Marivirga. The sequence continues at coordinate 200,610 of CAWHTP010000008.1, read as the reverse complement.
TATGGCGAGCAATCATTTAAGAAAAGTGATGAAAATAGCGAGTTGGGAGATGAACTAGCCGATGTGTTGTGGGTAGTTATTTGCCTGGCCAACCAAACCGGAGTAAACTTAACCGAGGCGCTAGAAAAAAACTTTGCTAAAAAAACTGAACGAGATAAAGGCCGGCATAAGAGAAATGAGAAACTGAGGTGATTTAAGAATCAAGAAGTAAAAAAGGGCACTACCACGAATTCAACGGTATTGTGTTGATGATAATCGGGACTGACCTTATTCATTTTAGGTATCTTAGCTTTGTCATTGGATCAGAAACAAAAACTATTTGATCCCGATGGATATCTGGGGAGTTTTTTTGTTTCCCAATTAGAAAGATAAAATGGCGTTAAGAAATGAATACAGCCTTGAATTTTTGTTTCTTTTGTTTTAAGACAAAAGAAAGGCTAAAACAAAAAACTGTTGAAATCATTAGTACTCCTCATTAGGTGATAGGATAGAATCTCACTTGCATAGAAATCATATTCCATTAAAAAACCATTAGAACCAAAAAAGTAAAAAAAAATTGACAGTTGGCAAGGTAAAATTAACAGTTTACCAGTCGGGAATGCTGACTGTGGAAAGTAATTGAGACCTGCCATACGAAGAAGCGGCAATCCATTTTTTTTTGTAGCGTGCTTTTTAGTTGGCGCAACCCACCTCACTCAGAGCCTCAGCTGCAGTGGCTTCCTTTTCGCTGTATTTATCCTCCTGAAAAAGCAGAAACTGATCTATACCATTACCTGAAGACCTGGCAGAGGCTTCCATTGTATAAGTACCGGGACTATTGAATTGGACGTAGATATTATGGGCATCATTATCGGAAGTGCGCGCCTGCCATTTGAAGTCTAAGTCGTTACCACTACGGTACACCTTAAACCAGCCATCTGCAGATGCTCCTTTGGGATTGGGCGTTTTACCGCTTCCTTTCGGGTATACCCGGCTTTCATTTTTCTCCCCATAAAAATTATCAGCATCAGCAAACCGCAGCCAAGTATCATTATGCTCGGTGCCATTATCACCTGTAGTTACTGCCGATTTCCAAATGAAACGATAAATCCCTGTGGTAGAAATACTTAATTTAAAGGTAACCATGCCATTGCCGGGCTTACCAAGCGATTGTTCCCCACGCCAAACCATAAAACCCCGGCCTGAGGTACCTGCGCCTTTTTCCAGCTTCCAGTCAGATTCCAGCGGAAAATCACCGTTTTCATATTCAACTTTCACATAGGCGCTGTCTTCTTTAAAAAGATAGTCTGATAGCGATACGCATTTTATGTCCTCTGCAGCACCATTATCGGATTCGTTACAAGCCGTAAATACTACAAATAGTAAAGTGTATAAGAAGATGAATTGACCGTTTTTCATGAGGTAGCTAGGGTAATGAGTATAAATTTACTTCCTAAGTTAGTTGAAAAATGTTATTATTGGCAATTACTTCAAAATATTGCGCCATAAGCAGTTTTTCTTTATACTTATTAGTCTTAATGGTTGTAAAAACTATTTGTAGTAATGATAACGGCAGGTAAGTATTTCTATTCGCTGCACCTCATCCATCTTAACTACAATTCCATAGATAAACCTACATTCAGCATCAATTATTCTCGACCAATATCCTTTCTAATTTTGTCAAGTGCTTCGACTTTTCAAGTCCTCTGAAAGAATCCCTTTAAATGTTTTTCAGGAGTTGATGAATTCTTTCAAGTGCTTTCTCATATTTGCTTTCAAATTTCTAATTGTTATCGTATTTATAGCTTTAAAATTTATACTAAAACGTTATAATTTACGCAATTAAAAATACCTCTATCCGTCAAATTTTTATAACAAAGAAGCCGGCTGAAAACCGGCTTCTATATTACATGTGAATCTATAATTCATTAAATCTACCTATCTAGCAGGCAATAGATCTAAGCTCTTCAATTCAAAAACACGCCAACAACCTCATACATCGTAAGCTCAGATTTCTACCTCATACTTCTTAAATGGTAAATCCAACCTCGTCCCTCGTAAATCAAAAATCATCCCTCGTAATTCATTCTCCTAACTCACCCACTTCTCCACTTCTTCCGGACTAACACTCTCAATATCAAGCTTCATCTTCTTTTTTAAGCCGCTTATCTGGTGGTGTAGTTTTGTGTGCTTGATTCCTTTCAGCTGCTCAATATTTTCGATACCGGCTTCACGAACTACAGGAATCCATGGCGCAGGAATACCCTCCTTCTCAAAATCTGCATCTGTAGTTACTTTGGCTTTTTTCTCAGGCTTCATCTGCGGGAAGAACAGTACATCTTGAATGGAGTTGCTATTGGTCATAATCATGCTCAATCTGTCAATACCAATGCCCAAACCGGCTGTTGGTGGCATGCCATATTCTAGCGCTCTCAGAAAATCTTCATCAAGCATCATGGCCTCATCATCACCTCTTTTACCAAGCTCTAACTGTTCTTCAAATCGCTGGCGTTGGTCAATCGGGTCATTCAGTTCGGAAAAAGCATTACATATTTCCTTCCCATTGCATATCGCTTCAAATCGCTCCACCAATCCTTCCTTTGGTAGGGTGCTTTTTGGCCAGTGGTGACATTTCAATTGGGTAATCAGTAATAAAAGTCGGCTGAATGAGCTGACCTTCACATTTCTCTCCGAAAATTTCATCAATGAGTTTACCTTTACCCATGGAATCATCAGTTTCCACATGCAGTTTTTTAGCAGTTTCCCGCAGGCCGTCCTCATCCATTTCAGAAATATCGATACCTGTAAAATGCTCAATGGCCTCATACATGGTGTAGCGCTTCCACGGTCTCTGGAAGTTAATCACGTTTTTTCCTACCTGCACTTCAGTAGTTTCGTGAATGTCCATGGCCACCTTTTCCACCATTTCTTCCACCAAATTCATCATCCACTGGTAGTCTTTATAAGCCACATATAATTCAACTTGCGTAAATTCAGGATTGTGGAATCGGCTCATGCCTTCATTCCGAAAGTCTTTGGCAAACTCAAAAACTCCATCGTATCCGCCTACAATAAGTCTTTTCAGATATAATTCATTAGCTATTCGCAAATACAAGGTCATGTCCAGTGTATTATGATGCGTCTTAAAGGGTCTTGCCGCGGCACCTCCATAAAGCGGTTGCAGTATAGGAGTTTCAACTTCTAAGTAACCTTTATCATCCAAAAAAGTACGCATAGAACGCACCAATTTAGAGCGTTTTTTAAAGGTCTCCCGAACTTGCGGATTTACCACCATATCTACATAGCGCTGTCGGTACCGCTGCTCCGGATCAGTAAAAGCATCATAACGTTTAATATTTCCCTGATCATCCGTAACCTCTTTGGTAATAGGCAACGGCCTTAGAGATTTGGTTAGCATCTTTAGTTCCGTCACATGGATAGATATTTCACCCACCTGAGTGGTAAAAACGTAACCCCGCACACCAATAATATCACCAATATCCAGCTGCTTTTTAAAGAAGTTATTATAGTAAGAGGTATCCTCGCCATCGGTAATATCATCGCGGCTCACATACAATTGAATGCGCCCTGAGCTGTCCTGTATTTCAGCGAAAGAGGCTTTACCCATTATTCTTTTGCTCATCAGCCGCCCTGCAATGCTAATATTTTTGTAATCGAGCTTACTTTTTTCGTAGTTTCTATGAATATCGCTTGCCGTTACGTTCACCTCAAAAGTTTCTGACGGATAAGGGTTTATACCGCTGTTTATTAATTCCTCGCGGCTTTTCCTTCTTTCTAATTCCTGTTCGCTCAATTGCATATTTTATAAATTATATTTGTAGACCTCTCTAAGGTATTTATTGAAAGTTGATGTACAGTGGATGATTAAAATAAGATCAGGCTTTCTTCTGCCCCTTTCTTCTGGTCATTTCCTCTTTTATCATCGTAAATTCCCGGCTGCTTTGTCCTGCAACAGCGGTATTTTCCTCGGCACGTCTAAATAAATAAGGCATAACTGCCTCAACCGGGCCATAAGGTACGTATTTGGCCACATTATATCCTTTTGAAGCCAAATTAAAAGAAATATTATCGCTCATGCCGTAAAGCTGAGCCGACCATACTCTGGGGTCGTTGGGTGCTATTCCGAACTCATCCATCATAGCCGTTAAAAAATAATTGCTGTACTGATTGTGTGTTCCTGAACAGAAATAAATTCTATCCACATGTTCCACGCAGTACTTTATAGCAGTGTTATAATCTAAATCCGTTGCTTCCTTCGAAATTTGTATGGGGTTGGGATAACCCATTTCTTCCGCTCGCTCAGTTTCTTTCTCCATATAGGCACCTCTCACCAATTTAGCTCCCAAATAAAATTGTTCTTCCTCCGCCATTTTATGTCCCTCTTTAAGCATTTCGAACATATCAGCCCTGTACATTTGGTAAGTTATGTAAACAATGGCTGTTTCTTTATTGTATTTACGCATCATATCGTAAGCAATATCGTCAACTGCACCTTGTAACCAGCTCTCCTCGGCATCAATAAAAAGACGTACATTACCCTCAAAAGCTGTTTTGCAGATGTGGTCTATCCGTGCTACGCTATCGTTGTAACTTTTAAGCTCTTTCTCGCTAAGCTTCTCTCCATTTTGCTTCTTTTCAAAAACTTTATTCACTGCTATTCCTGTTGCTTTAAAAACGCAAAATGGTAAAGCATCATCATTTGCTGATCGGTTTACAGCTTTAATAATTTCAGCCGCTGTTTCATCAAATCCTTCTTCGGTAGCCGCACCCTCCACCGAATAGTCTAAAATGGTTCCGATGTTATATTTACTGAGCTCATCAATTGTTCCCTGGCTATCTGCAATGGTTTCACCACCACAAAACTGGTCATAAATAGTGTTTTTGATTACTCCCTTTATAGGTAGCCTTAGCGCAAAACCTAATTTGACCAAAAATTTACCGATGCTAACAAGCCATGCACGGTTCATAACTGAAAACAATAGATACGCCTTTTTCAACTGCCAATTCGTTTTGGAGCGAAAGGCTACCGAAAAATCTTCAAAAATAGGGTTGGTTGTTACTTCCATTGTTAAAATTAAAGTGCAAATATAGGAAACACCTTTAGGAATTAAATAGCACTATCAAATTTAGATAGTACAGCAGGTCTTAAATAAAATCGCTTTCGTAGAGGTTCAAAATACTGTCTGGTCTTTTCAGGTTCCTTCATAAGCTGAGTTCTTTTATAAAAGTGAAACTCAAACATTTTAATGCTTACCTTGCAAACAGCCAATAGTAATAAAATGTTGTATTCAATTACCTCTCCTGTTAATTGGTGTTTAGTTGAGGAAAAAACAATTATTACATTGGTTGCAGTATAAAATCATTCCAAATGAGCGGATTCCCCTAGAATTCCGAAGGGAATTCGGGGAATAAGGTAGTAAATATGAAATTATTTCAGTCCGGAAATTTTTGTAGTGAAACCGTCCGTAACACCAATAGTGGTTAAAAATTATCAGGAATCTATTAAGGAAAACTTGGTTTACTTAACGGATTGGCATTCCCTCTTGCATTCTGCAAATCAAACAATTGACCATAAGCCAACAAGGCTAAAACAGGCATTTCCTGTAAAAAGAAATAAGTGAATTTACCTTTTATTAATCTCAATATGCTACCGCTAACGATTAAAATATTAAAATTTTATTTGGTTTTAAATATCAGTCACTTACATTTGACGAATGAATAACAAACAAGGACAGTTTTACTTTAGCTTTTTTTACTTTCCGTTCCAGCAAATCGGTTCTTGTGCTCGTATGTAATAACTAACTACTAATAAGTTCAAGCCCGATTCACAAGATTCGGGTTTTTTTTTGTCATTATTTTAATTCATGGTTTATGAAAACTTTAAAAATGAAAGACTGGGGCATGGGCCTTGGCGAAAACATAGTAATTGCCGGTCCGTGCAGCGTGGAAACAGAGGAGCAAATCGATAGCTTATGCGACAGTTTTGCAGGCCACAGCAGAATTAACATGTTTCGCGCTGGCGTTTGGAAACCACGAACCCGTCCGGGTAATTTTGAAGGGCTTGGTGAAGAAGCACTTCCTTGGTTGCAAAAAGTAAGAAGCCGGCTAGACATACCTGTATGCATTGAAGTAGCCAACACCACACATGTAGAAGCGGCTTTAAAACATAAGATTGATGTGCTATGGATTGGCGCAAGAACCACAGTAAACCCTTTTTCAGTACAGGAAATTGCTGATGCGCTAACTGGTGTAGATATTCCGGTGATGGTGAAGAACCCAATCAATCCGGACATGGCGCTTTGGATGGGCGCTATAGAAAGATTACATGCCGTGGGAATTAATAAAATTGCCGCTATTCACAGAGGCTTTGCCGATCCGTACGATAAAATTTACCGTAACAAACCTAACTGGAATTTGGCCATGCAGCTCAAATTGGAGCTGCCGGAAATAGAGATCATCAACGATCCGAGCCACATTGGCGGCAAAGCAAGCATGATAAAAGAGATATCGCAAAGGGCATTAAATTTTGGTATGGATGGGCTGATGATTGAAACCCACCCTAACCCAAAAGAGGCGTGGAGCGATGCCAAGCAGCAATTAACCCCGGAAGCACTCTTTAAAATGTTGGATGAAATCTCCTTCAAAGAAAAGATTGACTTTAGTTCAGAAATTCCTGTTAACCTAAAAGAATTGCGTGAGTCTGTGGATCATATCGACCAAAAATTAATAGATTTATTGTCTGATAGGTTTCACCTGATAGACCAGATTGGTGCCTACAAAAAAGAACACAAATTATCGGTTTATCAAGGGGCGCGTTGGCAGTCGGTAATGGAAGATAGAATTGCCTCAGGTGTTAAAAAAGATATGAGCGAGAAGTTTATGAAGAGCCTGCTGGTAGCTATCCATGACGAGTCGGTTAAAAGACAAGAAAAGCAAATTGCCTCCAAAACTTCCTCCGCTACCATTTTATGAGTAAACTCCATTTTGATAGCATTGGATCAATAGCTTCTTTACTCGCTGAAATTGAATTTAGCAGTATCTTTGTGCTGCTTGATGAAAATACGAAGCGCCATTGCTATCCATTAGTTAAAGATTTTTTACCACAGCATTCAAAAATCGAAATAAATGCGGGTGAAAGGTATAAAACAATTGAAACTTGTATTTATATCTGGAATACCTTAACCGCTCAAAATGCTGAAAGAAATGCATTACTAATAAATGTAGGTGGCGGTGTAATTACCGATATGGGTGGCTTTTGTGCCAGCACGTACAAAAGGGGCATTAAATTTATCAACATACCTACCACGCTGCTCTCACAAGTTGATGCGAGCGTGGGAGGCAAAACAGGTATTGACTTTCAGGGATTTAAAAACCAGATTGGCGTTTTTAACGAGCCTCAATTCGTATTGGTAGATACTGTATTTCACCATACATTAGCAGATAAAGAACTAAGATCGGGCTTTGCTGAAATGCTGAAACATGGACTTATTGCAGATAAAAATCATTGGGAACATCTTATTCAAACAGATTTTAAACATGTAGATTTAAACGATATTAAGCGCTCCGTAGCCATAAAACAAAATGTAGTAGCGGAAGACCCCGAAGAACGAGGGCTGCGTAAAATACTGAATTTTGGTCATACCATTGGGCATGCACTGGAATCGACCTTGTTGGAAAGCAAAGAACCCTTGCTCCATGGCGAAGCTATTGCTCTTGGCATGCGCTGTGAAGCACTTATTGCTCATCGGTTAAATTATATTAATTCACGAGAATTTAAAGAAATTGATACAGCATTTAAAAGAATATACGGAGAATTTGAACTAGAAAAGCGACTGTTTGAAAAAGTACTTAAACGCTGCAGACAGGATAAAAAGAATGAGAATGGCGAAATTAAAATGAGCCTGCTTGACACCATAGGGCAAGCTAATTTTGATATTGCCGTAAGCGAAGAGACTATAAAAGATGCAATCAAGAGCTGCTTATAAGCCTATCCTTTCCTTGAATTTATTGGTAGTGGTTTTTGCTGTCAAACCCAAATCATCCATCCAATCGGGTGATTTTATGTTGCGAATGCCTCTAACATGCTCGTTAATTGCTTTGGTAAATGAATTTTTCACCTTTTTGCCATTATCTGATTTCAGAAAAATTGCCGCTGCAGCTGCCGCAGTTGCCGCAGCTAAAAATGTAACAAAAGATTTATTTGAGGTTTCCATGGATCCTAAGATTTAGCTTATGTATAAATACATAACGTCAAAAATAATTATTTCGTTTTAAATAAATTAAGAATAATTTGAATTATTATATTAAACACCACCCATCTTCTACCAATGTATCCTTTTCAACGATAAATCTACCCAGCTCTAAGAGTGAAGCCAATAGAATGCTCATTATAAAAGCACTAACCACCAGTGGAGATACGAAAATAACGAATTTATCTACAGCTAGAGATACACAAACGCTCCACAGCTTATTAAATAAAACGGATGAAACACTTTTTGATGTTTTAGATGCCGGTACTACCATGCGTTTCCTAACGGCTTATCTTGCTGTAACCACTAAACACAACGTGGAAATTACCGGCACCGACAGGATGAAGCAGCGCCCAATTGGTATTTTGGTTGAAGCACTCAATAAAGTAGGCTGTGAAATTACTTACAAAGGTAAGGAAGGCTTTCCTCCCCTGCTTATTACACCATTTAAAAAGCAACTGCTTGACCGCATCGATATCCCCGGAAATGTAAGCAGCCAATATATTTCGGCATTGCTCATGATTGCCCCTATTTTACCGGATGGATTGAACATCAATGTATTACCACCTATATACAGCCAGCCCTACATTGATATGACCCTAGGCCTTATGCAAAAAGCAAGTATAAATGTGATTCAGGCAAATAAGGAGTTGATTATAAAACCCATGAGTTATAAGCCAATTGACCACAGCGTAGAGTCTGATTGGTCGGGAGCCAGCTATTGGTTTTCTTATATAGCCTTAAGTGCTACAGGTACCAAACTGAAACTGATCGGTCTAAAACAAACAAGTTTACAAGGTGATCAAGCGATAATAAATATCATGAGTAAGCTGGGTGTGGCAACAGTTTTTACTGACAATGGGGTGCATTTAGAAAAAATTGCAAGTGTATTGCCGCAGGACTTAACCCTAAACTTCACGGAATTTCCTGATTTGGCACAGACTGTAGTGGCCTGCTGTGCTGCTTTAAAGGTTAATTTAAAAATGACAGGACTCGAAAGCCTTAGAATCAAAGAAACAGATAGAATAGCGGCTCTACATAATGAAATAAGCAAATTTGATTGCTCTCTGGTAGAAACTGAAAGCGGACATTGGGAAATGCAGGCTAAGCATTTCGAACTCAAGGAAGGTACGATCATCGAAACCTACGAAGACCACAGAATGGCGATGAGCTTTGCACCCTTGGCACTTGTAAAAGATCTACTGATTAAAGATATATCCGTAGTGAATAAGTCGTACCCCAGCTTTTGGGAAGATTTAAAATCAGCGGGTTTCGAGCTCACGGATAATTGAATTTATGTATGCAGGCGCATGTAGTAAGCGGCTGCCATACCAGCTGAATATTTCACCATCGACCAATATTATTTTTGTTTCAGGTAATATTTCTGATAGTTCTTGAATGTGCTCACCTTTAAAAGGATAAGGCTCAGAAGATAACATAAGTACATCTGGCTTATGCTCTTTTATTTGGATCGGATTTAAAGTTGGATAGCGAGGTGCCTCAATACAGTTTTGAAAACCGGCAGCTAGGAGCATTTCATGAATAAAGGTATCGTTTCCTGCAAACATCCAAGGCGATTTCCAAATGGCATATAATGCTTTTCGCAGCTTTTTAAGTGGTTGAATAGAGGCTATTGCCTTTTCAATTTTATTGGTTAGCCGCTCGGAATGCTGCACTTTTTTAGTTAAAATACCCAAGTCATTGATGAATTGACAGCAGTCAGCAACAGTCTTTATATCGGTAACATAGACTGAATATTTCTTTTGAAGCAATTCAATAGCCTCCAGCTCATTTTCTTCTTTATTGGCAATAACTAAGTTGGGCTTCAAAGTATCAACCACCTCGTGGTTAAACTTCTTTGTACCACCAATAATGGTTTTTTGGCTTTTCCACGCAGGCGGATGCACGCAGAATTTGGTAATACCCAAAGTTTCATCCTCTAAATCCAAATCAGATAATACTTCTGTGAGCGATGGAACCAAACTTATAATTCTAAGCGGTTCGGATGGAATTTCTACGATTCTGTTTAGCTGGTCTTTGATAGGGCTTATAACAAAAAAAATGTTTCTTTAATTAAGGAAGTATTTATAAACTATTTCTAAAATTAATGCACTAAATAACTATACCCATACTCACCAATTGATTTGATATTTTTAATTGATTTTTACTAAAAGCTGCTTTATTCACCTCAAATTTGAGCTTACCTCCCACAGTTTTAAAATTTATGTTTGCACCTTTTTCACCAAGGCCGCTTCTATCGGTAATCATAAGAATTGGTTTGCCCGATGTTTTGGTCAGGACTTCAACGAAAGCACCACTTTTATTATCCGATAAGTACACCACGTGAGCACGTGTAATTTCAGCCGCGTCTTTAATACCTACTACTTTCACATTTTGACCTTTGATGGGCTTTGAGCCATAAAAACTGTTAAGCTGTTTTAGTAAGGCATCATCACCGTAAATCATAATGACGAAATCTCCGGACTTAGTCGCCTCAGGCCACTCAATATATTTGATAAAATTGAAAATTAGCATGGAATGAATTTCATGCATAGGTCTCTGCGCTTGCATTTCATGCTTTTGTACTACTATTAAAAACAAGGGAATTAAAACTAAAATTTGTAAAGGTCTCTTCATTTTATCTGTTTTTTATTTCTAAAAGATTAATTTAATCATAATCTTTTACTTTATAATTGAAACATACAACCTTAAATTGTAAGAATTCTGAGTATTGTCAAGAATAATGATGACGAGAGATAAAAAAAAAGCCCTGCTCAGTAGAACAAACTGCTGCAGGGCTTCTAAATATTATATGTACAATTAACTATATCATAATACCCATGTTAGCTAATTGGCTCGACAATTTCAATTTGTTTTGCTCAATCGAAGCTTGATTTATTTCAAACTTTAATTTTCCGCCCATCTCTTTAAAGTTAATGCAGCTACCCTTTTTACCTAAGTTGGACCCATCAGTAATAATTAGTGTAGGCTTTCCGAGAAAGTGTGCTTTTACAGCATCAAATTCTTTGTTTAATCCATTTGATAAATATAGCACATGTGCCTTATTAATTTCATCAATACCACTAATTTTAATTATTTGTACATTTTGACCCTTAACAGTTCTATTGGCGTAGAATGTATTCATCGTCTTAAGTACCTCGTCATCACCATAGACACCAATTACGAAATCGCCACTCTTAGTTGACTGAGGCCATTCAATGTATTTAATAAAATTGAACATTAACATTGAATGGACTTCGTGCATTGGTCTATCAGCGGACTTAACCGCAAAGCCTACCATTAACAGAATAACTACCAAAATTACTTTTACCAACTTCTTCATTTTGAGCGCATCGTTTAGAAAGTGTTATTTAATACAACACAAATCTACTACCGCTCTTTTAGTATTTTTACTTAAAATGGACAGAAGCTGTCAGAAGTAAGGTTTTTACCATTTATGATAAATTATACCTGAAGTCGTGTTTATCCTTTAAGGAAATAACAAACTTATATAGCAAATCTATAACTGCCTGAACATCATCAGTATGCACCATTTCTACGGTTGTATGCATGTATTTTAAAGGAAGTGACACCAAAGCTGATGGAACGCCCTCGTTAGAGTAGGCAAAAGCATCGGTATCGGTACCGGTTGCCCTACTTGCAGCGGCTCGCTGGAATTTAATTTTGTTGTCATCAGCCAGCTTCATCAACATTTTTAAGAGGTTGTTTTGTACTGCCGGGCCAAAAGTAAGCACCGGACCATTGCCGGATTTCTGGTCACCACTTTCTATTTTGTTATACAGTGGCGATTGTGTGTCGTGGCACACATCTGTAATAACGGCTACATCCGGCTTAATTTTATGGGCTATCATCTGGGCACCTTTAAGGCCTACTTCTTCTTGCACCGCATTAACAATGTATAAACCAAAAGGAATTTTATCTTTATTTTCAGCTATTTTTCGAGCCACTTCGGCAATCATAAAACCACCAATTCTATTATCTAGCGCACGACCTACCAAGTATTTTTTATCTTTCAAATACATCAGTTCATCCTCAAAAGTAATTACATCACCAATCTGAATGCCCATTTTACCTACTTCTTCCTTATTGTCGGCTCCTACATCAATAAAAATGTTCTTTAACTGCGGTTTAATATCATTCTCTTTATTCCGCACATGAATAGCCGGCCAGCCGAATATACCCTTAATCACACCTTTATCAGTATGAATATTAACCCTTTTTGAGGGCGCTATTTGGTGGTCAGAACCTCCGTTTCTAACCACATAGATGTAACCATCGTCTGATATATAGTTTACGAACCAGCTAATTTCATCTGCGTGTGCCTCAATAACTACTTTAAATGCTGCATCAGGATTAATTACTGCGGCTACGGAGCCGTAGTTATCTTGTATAAAAGTATCGGTAAAAGGTTTAACGTATTCCAGCCATATTTTCTGACCGCTTGTTTCGAAACCGGTTGGTGCGGCATTATTTAAATATTCAAAGAGAAATTTTTCTGCGTTCTTATTCATAAATGAAGGAATTTTTTATTTAGCTATTGTAAGCAATTACAAAGCTAATAGTTTAAAGCGGATTTTAAGGGGTTAGCTTACTGTTGATTTTTATAAACCTGACCGCCTTTCATAACAAAAGAAACGCTTTCCATAGTTTTAACATTTTCCGATGGATTATCATCCACTGCGATAATATCTGCAACTTTTCCAGGTGCGATAGAACCGTACTGAATATCTACTTTTAAAAGCTGAGCCGGAATAATAGTAGCGGTTTTTATAGCTTCCATAGCTGGCATTCCTGCCTCCACCATATAGCCAAATTCTCGCCCGTTTTCACCATGTATAAATACCCCGGCATCCGTACCAAAGGCAATTTTCACTCCTTTTTTATAGGCTTTGGCAAATGTACTCTGAATTTTAGGCCCAATTTCTTTCGCTTTTGGCACTACCACATCGGGATAGTAGCCCGGTATTTCGGCCAATTCCGCAACTGACTTTCCGGCCGTAATGGTTGGCACATAGTAGGTGTCATATTTTTTCATTAGCTCCATGGTTTCTTCGGACATTAATGTGCCGTGTTCTATGGTTTTAATACCTGCCCTTATTGCGCGTTGCATACCCTCATCGCCATGAGCGTGCGCTGCTGTAAGCATACCATAGTCATTTGCGGTTTCAACAATGGCTTTCAATTCATCCTCAAAAAATTGTGGATTCTGGCCACTTTTTGCCACACTTAAAACGCCACCAGTAGCGGTAATCTTTATCACATCGGCTCCATTTTTGTACCGTTGCCTTACTGCTTGCCTGGCTTCCGCTACCCCGTTAACTACGCCTTCTTTAGGCCCCGGATTTCCCATCAAATCGGACTTGTAACCATTGGTTGGGTCGGCATGTCCGCCTGTTGTGGCTATGGCTTTACCTGCCGAGTAAACTCTTGGCCCTACTATAAAACCCTTATTAATAGCATTGCGCAAGCTGGTATTCACGCCACTTCCACCTAAATCCCGCACCGAAGTAAAACCGGCCATTAGTGTAGCCTTAGCATATATGGCCGCTTCAAAAGCTACATCAGCTTCATTTTTTACAAACTCATCCATATAAGCAGTTTTGGAGGTTTGTCCCTCCAAGTGCACATGCATATCAAACAAACCCGGCATAACGGTTTTCTCTGATAGATCGATCAATTCAAAACCTTCAGGCGGTTCTTTATAACCTTTTTCAATAGATTCAATAAGCTCACCCGTAACAATAATCGTCATTTCTTTGAGCATCTTGCCTGCTTCAACATCTATTAGGCTCCCGCAGTGGATATAAATTTGTTGTGCAGTGATTAAGTTATTACAGCACACAGATAGAACTAGAATTAGTGTGAAAATTTTCTTCATGTTTTATTATTTGTAGTTAAAACGGATGGCTATTTGATATATGTAAAATTGCACTTGCTTGCTGCGAGATGTTTTGAGGATCGTGAGCTAATCAGAATCATGAACATATTTTTCGAGTTGCTCCTCGGTGATTTTTGGTGCAATATGCTCCTCTTCAGCAGTAACAATTGCTTTGGTGATGTCATTAACTAATGCCATATCAAATCCCATTTTTTGAGCTATAAGCATACACATTTTGGCTTCTCGCTCATCTAGTTTATTATCTACTAACATCATGCTTATATATTCATATAATAACACCACTCTTTTTTTACTGCAATCCGGAATGATGAAACTTACACCTTCAGCCTCTTGCAAATACATATCAACAGTTGCTTCATCTACCCCATTCTTTCTACCTAACTTGTAAAGGAACTCTCGCTCTACTTCTACGAAAAAATCGTCAATACGCGCCAGCTGATGAAGGTGTATAATGTGCGACCTAATGCTATCGGTGTCGAGCTTGTTGTTGAGAACAATCATTTTGTTTGGCATATAATATCTCAAGATACAAAGTACGTGTAATATTTCTGTCAAAAAGAGAGAATTTGTCTCTTCCTGATGAGTGTTGTCCTCTAAAAATGGTTTTACGGTATATAAGTAACTATCTTATCGCCTCATGAATTTTTTAGCACATTTATACTTATCTGGTAAGGAGGAGGAAATAATCATAGGCAATTTTATTGGCGACTTTGTAAAAGGCAGCGATTTTGATCACTTAAACGATGGTGTAACGCAGGGTATTATTCTCCACCGCGCTATTGATGAGTTCACCGACTCACACAAAATTGTGCAACTAAGTAAGGAGCGACTCAGACCAAAATACAGACACTATGCCGGGGTGATAGTAGATATTTATTATGACCATTTTCTTGCTTTATTATGGCAAGAGTACCACGATAAAGACTTGAGAGTTTATGTGAACTATTGCTATGAGTTGTTGGAAAAGAATATACATCGCTTACCGGCAAAAACACAAAAGATGCTACCCTTTATGATTAGTCACGACTGGCTTTACAACTATCAGTATTTTGAAGGAATACAAAAGGTAATGCATGGCATGGCACACAGAACCAAGTTTAACTCACTTATGGAGCAATCAGTTGTGGAATTGAAGCAATACCATAAGCAGTTTGAGGAAGAATTCAGGCTTTTCTTTCCTGACCTACAGCGTTTCTCCAAGGAATTCATTCAGAAATTGTAGCCCAAACAAGTAGTCACGCGCTAAGCGATATAACTTTCTACACCAATTAAAAATATAGCTCGAAAGGAATTTTTTTTATCTTTAGCGCAAAGAATAAGTAATGAGTAACAAATTTACTTCAACAGTATCCTCCTCATCTTACGAATGCACCATAACTGCCGATTGCGCAATTTTCGGCTTTCAGGATAATGTATTAAAACTACTGTTGGTTAAGAGATCTATTGAACCGTATAAGAATTACTGGATGCTGCCCGGTGGAATCATGAGTGAAGGCCTTACGCTAGAAGAATCGGTAAATGAGGTACTTTTTGGATTGACAGGGATAAACAACGTGCATCAGGAGCAGGTAAAATGCTACAGTAGCGTAAACAGGCATCCGGTAAAACGTGTAGTTACGCTTTGCTTCTACGCCTTGGTGAAACCTGAAAATCACCCAATAATTGCAAAAAATTATGTTTCTCAGGCCAGGTGGTTTCCATTAAATACCATCCCGCAGCTAGGGTTCGACCACGAGCAATTAGTGAAGGATGCACTTACCACCCTAAAAGAAAATCTCAAAGAAAATCTCGTTTTTGGGGAGCTGCTACCCGAAAAATTTACACTCAAAGAATTACAGGACCTACATGAAGATATTTTAAAAGAACACCTGGACCGCAGAAACTTTAGAAAGCGCATACTCCAAACCGATTTGCTGGAAGCCACGAATGAAATTAAAAAAGGAGTGAAAGGTGGTCCGGAACTTTATAGATTGAAGAAGTGACAGAAGTTTTAACCTGTAGAACTTATCTAGCTAAAAACGCTAGAAAGAAATAATTACCTCAATGAGAAAAATATTCTATTCTGCGTATTAAATACATAGAATAATTTTATACCTTTATCATTACCCGCAAAACCTTAATTAGTTTTAAACAAACGTTTGTTGTAAACCGGTAAAAACTGAAAGGAACGAGTAGAAAATAGTATTGAACATTCAGGCTATATTGAGCTGAGTAAGTCATTTAGACGGTGGCTGGATGAGTCGCTAAAGGTAAAAAGTACGAACGCACATTGAAAAAATAAAGAAATATGAATCCGAAGTTTATAGAATTAAAAGATAAAGTGGTAGTGGTAACAGGTGGTGGTGGCATTCTATGCAGCACCATGGCTGAGGCGTTAGCCGAGCAGGGTGCTAAAGTGGCCGTACTTGATCTCGACCTGGACAAGGCGCAGGTAGTTGTAAAACAAATAACTGATAAGGGTGGCCATGCTATTGGCGTTAAAGCCAATGTATTGGAGCTGGCAAGTTTAAAGCAGGCGCACAAAGAGGTGACTGAAAAATTTGGTCCTTGCGACATACTGGTGAACGGAGCAGGCGGTAACCACCCGAAGGGCACCACCTCCAAAACGCATCTGTTTGAAGACGACTTGGAAACCAAAGGTGAATTAACCACTTTTTTTGATCTCGACCCCGAAGGGATACAATTTGTATTCAACCTCAATTTTATAGGCACGCTACTGCCCACACAGGTATTCAGCCGAGACATGGTGGGCCGAAAAGGCTGCTCCGTTATCAACGTTTCCTCAATGAACGCTTTCACCCCACTCACGAAAATACCTGCCTACAGTGGAGCAAAAGCAGCGGTAAGTAATTTCACACAATGGCTGGCAGTACATTTCAGCAAAGTAGGCATACGCGTAAATGCCCTGGCTCCCGGCTTCTTCCTCACAGATCAAAACAGAGCCTTGCTCACTACTGAAAATAATGAATTAACACCAAGAGGCAACACCATTATTGACCATACACCTATGGGTAAATTCGGTGATCCGGAAGACCTAACAGGTACTTTATTATGGCTCTGCAGCGAAGGTTCCTCTTTCGTTACCGGAGTAGTAGTGCCTATTGATGGTGGATTCAGCGCTTTTAGCGGGGTTTAGTAAAAAATTTAAACGAGAAAAATTAAGCATGGAACTAAGTAAATATTCATTTGGTATTGGAGATCGCTTCGCCAAGCAGGGCGACTATCAGCTAAAGGCTTTTGAAAAAGCCCTAGCACAGGGTGTGGAAGTAATTCCGGTTTGGAATAAATCTTACAGGGAGCATAAAACTGTTGGCTCACAGCCGGAGAGCGTGCGCAAGGAAGCGGACACCAGCGTGCAGGCAAAAGGCTGGAAATTACAGTATCTGGTAGATGCCGATCATATAAATCTGGAGAATGTGGACGCATTTATCCCCCACTCCGACTTTTTTACCATTGATGTAGCAAAATATATCGGGAAACCGGCAGATGCTGCCACCACAGCGGAATTCAAATCATTTATTACCCCGCAACTGAAACCTTTAAAGGTGAAAGGAATGGATAACAGCATAGAAGTATCAGATAGCGAACTAGATGCTATGTGTAGCAAATTTCTTCAAGCTACAGTCGAAGCTGCAAACATCCATCAATATATTTTAGCTGAAAAGAAGGGTGCAAAATTTTTTACAGAAGTCTCTATCGATGAAGTAGAAGACCCACAAAACCCGGTAGAGCTATTCGTTATTTTGGCCGCTCTGGCATTCAACCATGTGCCGGTGGATACCATTGCGCCTAAATTTACCGGTAGGTTTAATAAAGGAGTGGATTATGAAGGAGACTTAACCCAGTTTAAAAAAGAGTTTGAAGCCGATATATTGGTGATAAGACATGCCATAGAACAATTCAATTTCTCCAAAAACCTAAAGCTAAGTGTACATACCGGTAGCGATAAATTTTCGCTTTATCCCGTGATTGGCGAATTAATTAAAAAATATGATACCGGCCTACACCTCAAAACTGCAGGCACCACCTGGCTTGAAGAGCTTATAGGCCTGGCGGAGTCCGATGGTGAGGCTTTGGAGATGGCAAAATCCATTTACAAGGAAGCACTAAGCCGCTATAACGAATTAACCGACCCTTATAGCACGGTTATTCATATTGAGAAAGATAAATTACCCACCGAGCAGCAAGTTGATGGCTGGTCCGCAACGGAATATACTGACGCTTTAAGGCACGACCAGAAAAATAAAGGATACAATAGACACATGCGCCAATTGCTGCATACTTCCTATAAGCTGGCTGCCGAAAGAGGTGTAGCTTTTACAAAAGCATTGGAGGATAATGCCTCAGTAATTGGTAAAAATGTTACTGAAAATATTTATGCGAGACACCTAAAACCTTTATTTAATTTATGATAAATCTTGAACAAACCTGGAGGTGGTACGGTCCGAAGGATTCGGTCCTCTTATCTGATGTAAGGCAAGCCGGAGCCACGGGCGTGGTAAATGCGCTGCACCATATACCCAATGGGCAGGTTTGGCCTGTTGAAGAAATTAAAAAACGCAAGCAGCTGATTGAAGCAGCCGGGCTGCGCTGGTCAGTAGTAGAAAGCATTCCTGTACATGAAAATATAAAAACGCGCACGGGCGATTTCGAGAAGTATATAGCAAATTATCAGCAGTCGATAAAGAATCTGGCAAGCTGTGGGGTAACCACCATCTGCTACAATTTCATGCCTATTTTGGACTGGACCCGCACTGATCTGAGCTACGAAATGCCCGATGGCTCCAGAGCCTTGCGCTTCGATGCCACCGCTTTTGCAGCATTTGAATTGTACCTGTTGAAAAGGCCTGGAGCAGAAGCAAACTACTCAGCTGAAGTAAAAGCAAAAGCCCAAGCATACCTTAACAGCTTATCAGATGAAGGTAAAACTCAGCTAATCAATAACATTATTGCCGGTCTGCCCGGGTCGGAAGAGGGTTATACCGTAGAAATGTTTCAGCAGGCTTTGGATACCTATAAAAATATTGATGATGCACAACTGCGTAAGAATCTCTATGCTTTTTTATCCGAAATTGTGCCTGTAGCCAAGGAAGCAGGAGTCCGCCTGGCCATCCATCCGGATGATCCGCCCTATCCTATTTTAGGGCTTCCGCGCGTGGTGAGTACTGCTGCTGATGTGCGGCAATTGCTAGCTGTGAACGATTGTGAAAACAACGGCATCTGCTTTTGCACAGGCTCTTATGGTGTGCGTGCCGATAATGACCTGCCGGCTATGGTAAAAGAATTTGGCAGCAAAATCAATTTTATCCATCTGCGTAGCACCACCAGAAGTGCCGATGGCGATTTTTATGAGGCCGACCACCTTACAGGAGATGTGGATATGTACGCTGTAATGAAGGAGCTAATTAAAGTGCAACAACACAAAGGTAATTTCAACATGCCTATGCGGCCGGACCATGGCCATCAGATGTTGGATGACCTAGGCAAGCAAACAAATCCGGGTTATTCAGCCATAGGCCGACTGAGAGGACTGGCGGAATTGAGAGGGCTGGAATTGGGTATTTCAAAATTTATGGAGGAAAAAGAAGGATGAAAGATTTTTTAGGAACAGATTTTTTGTTGGATAATAAGGTAGCGGAAGAGCTTTATCATCAGTACGCGGCTAAAATGCCCATCATGGATTACCATTGCCACCTCTCTCCACAAGACATTGCTAATAAAAGACAGTTTAACAACATAACCGATGCATGGCTGGAGGGCGACCACTATAAATGGCGTGCCATGCGCACCTTCGGCATTGATGAATCCTTCATTACAGGCAATACATCCCCGGAAAGTAAATTTAAGGAATGGGCAAAAGTAGTTCCCTATACTGTTCGGAACCCACTTTACCACTGGACACACCTCGAGCTGCAGCGTTATTTTGGTATTTCGGAATTGCTTACCCCCAAAACCGCAGATAAAATAT
This sequence comes from uncultured Cytophagales bacterium, assembly GCA_963832285.1. Taxonomy (GTDB): domain Bacteria; phylum Bacteroidota; class Bacteroidia; order Cytophagales; family Cyclobacteriaceae; genus Marivirga. The sequence goes on along the minus strand of CAWHTP010000008.1, from coordinate 180,473 downwards.
ATGCTGTTACACAAGAAAAACTTCAGCAAGCTGAATACAGCACGCAAGGCATACTAAAAAAAATGCAGGTGAAAATGGTGGGCACAACCGATGACCCAATTGATAGTCTCAGCGCACATCAGGATATAAAAAATCAACAGATTGATGCAGTTGTAGTGCCCACTTTCCGGCCTGATAAAGCTTACAACTTTTCCCATGTGGAGGATTATCGGAGCTACCTAACTAAACTGGCAGCTGCCGGCAATACAGAAATCAAAGATTTGGACTCGCTGTTAAGTGTGCTATTCAGTCGTATAGATTATTTCCATGAAAATGGAGCTCGTTTGTCCGACCACGGCTTGGAGTTTATTCCCGCAGCACAGCATAATGTTGATAATCCGGAAAAACTATTTGCGCAGGTACTGAATGGAAAAGCACTTAGCAAACAGGAGCAAGAACACCTACAGTACACCATACTGCTGGCACTGGCCAAGAAATACCATGAAAAAGGATGGGCACAGCAATTTCATTTAGGTGCCTTGCGCAATAATAATGCGCGCATGTTTCGTGAGTTAGGACCTGATACCGGCTTTGACAGCATGGGCGATTTCCCGCAAGGAAGAAGCTTATCTGACTTTTTAAATAAACTGGATGAAAGTAACCAGCTGGCCAAAACAATACTATACAATTTAAACCCGGCTGATAACGCCCTGTTTGCCACCATGATAGGTAATTTTAACGATGGCAGCATAAAAGGAAAAGTACAATTCGGCTCCGGATGGTGGTTTTTGGATCAGAAGGACGGCATGGAAAAGCAGATGAATGCACTATCAAATATGGGGCTGCTCAGCTGTTTTATTGGCATGCTCACCGATAGCCGTAGCTTTCTTTCATTCCCCAGGCATGAATATTTTAGGCGAATATTGTGTAATTTACTGGCGCGCGATGTGGAAAATGGTGAGCTACCCAATGATGTACAGTGGTTGGGCAAAATTGTACAGGACATATGCTTCAAAAACGCAAAAAACTATTTAAAAGTAGCCGTGAATGACTAAAATACTTTGCTTAGGAGAAATATTATTACGCTTTCAAGCAGAAGAAAATTTAAAATTTCTTCAACAGCCTAAGTTTACTGCCTATGTAGGTGGTTCTGAGGCCAATGTGGCTGCAGCCATGGCACAGTTGGGCTGGGCATCGCACATACTTTCTGCTTTGCCGGAAAATGACCTGGCCGAACAAGCCATAGGGTATTACCGAAGTTTATCTGTAAATACAGATGCTATCTACCGAAAAGGGCATAGAATAGCCACTTATTTTATGGAGCAGGGCGCCTCCATGCGCGGGAGCAAAATAATATACGACCGCGCGCATGCCGCTATTAATGAACTCACCATTGAGGAAGTAGACTGGAAAAAGCTATTTGAAGGCGTTACACATTTTCATTGGTCCGGCATTACTCCGGCACTATCGGCCAATGCCGGCAAGCTTTGCGCCCATGCCATTAAAATAGCGCAGGAAAATAATTGTCATATTTCTGCCGACCTGCATTTCCGTAAAAACCTTTGGGGATATACGGATGATGTTCCAGCTATTATGCTTCCGCTCATCGAAGCTTCCCATACCCTCAATGGCGATCCTTTTACCTGGCAAATGCTAAGCGGTAAAAAATTTGGTGTAGAAGCTTTAGCTGCCGAGGCACAGCCGAAGGATTTTCAGCCTATACATGAACAAATTAAGAAACAGTTCCCTAATGCCAAAAACCTATGCATGCTGGTACGGAAAGTACATCATGCCAACCACCACGAGTTATCCGGCTTACTTTTGACAGACAAAGAGTTTGTTATTTCCAAAAAGCAGTCGGTGAATCCTATAATTGACAGAGTTGGTGGTGGCGATGCTTTTATGGCAGGTATGCTCTATGGCTTAAACGAAAAAAATACGGCTACCGAGGCAGTTAATTTCGCAACAGCCATCTCAGCATTAAAACATACCATTGCCGGAGATGCCTTTATTGGTTCCACGGCCGATGTGGAAGAAATACTCATTCAAACGACTCCGGGTAAAATAAACAGATAATATGGCTACACATTCAAGAATAGATATTGCCTTAAAAATGAAAGAAATTGGCGTGATTCCGGTTTTTTTCCATAACGATATAGCTACTGCCAAGGCCATTATACAATGTGCGCACGAGGCCGGATTGCATATTTGCGAATTCACCAACAGGGGTAAAAATGCTTTCACTGTTTTTCAGGAATTAACAGCTTTTGCAGAAAAAGAATATCCTGAGATGATTTTAGGTATAGGCTCCATAGTGGATGCGTCTACAGCGGCACTTTACCTGCAGGCGGGTGCTCAATTCATAGTGTCGCCCATGCTACAGCGTGATATTGCCCTATTATGCAACAGGCGAAAAGTGTTGTGGGCTGCAGGCTGTGGTACCCTCACGGAAATATCTCAGGCAGAGGAGCTTGGTGCCGAAGTAGTGAAATTATTTCCCGGTGAAACGGTAGGTGGCCCTGCTTTTGTAAAAGCAATTAAAGCCCCTTGCCCCTGGAGCAGCGTAATGCCTACCGGTGGCGTAAGCCTAAATAACCTAGAAGAATGGCTTACCAGCGGTGTACACTGCGTAGGGATGGGCAGCCAGCTTATTTCCAAAGAAGCCCTAAAAAACAAAGATTACAAGCACATTACTGCTGATATGAAAAAGGCTGCGGAAATTGTACGGAAATTCAAATCGGCATAAAGCACTATGTTTTATAAAATTTTTTCTGTTGCAATAATTTGTACAATACTTTTTTGGGGTTGCCAATCAAAAGAAACCCATAAAGTGGTAAGGCTGGCTCATGGGTTGGATGTTACCCATCCGGTGCATAAAGCCATGGAGTATATGGGCAATGAGCTTGCGGAAATATCCGGTGGGAAGATGGAGCTCAAGATATATCCGAGCGGACAGCTGGGTGCAGAACGGGAGTGTCTGGAATTATTACAGCTTGGCAGCTTAGATATGACAAAAGTATCGGCAGCGGTAATGGAGAACTTTGTGGAAGAATATTCGGTATTGAGCATTCCGTATCTCTTTCAAAGATAAAGCCCATTTTTATAGCATGTTCGATGGTTACATTGGCGAAGAAATTTTACAGGCAGGCACCAAGTTAAGGTTGAAAGGATTGTGTTTTTACGATGCCGGCAGCCGAAGTTTCTATACAAAAGACCAGCCCGTTGAAAGGGCATCTGATCTTTCAGGCCTAAAAATAAGGGTGCAGGAAAGCAAAACAGCCATTGAAATGGTAAGAAGTTTGGGAGGTGCACCTACTCCTATTTCTTGGGGCGAGCTGTACACCGCCCTGCAACAAGGTGTGGTGGATGGCGCGGAAAATAATCCACCAAGTTTTTTCCTCTCTCGCCACTACGAAATTTGCAAATACTACAGCCTTAATGAACACGTGATGGTACCCGATGTGCTGATAATTGGTACAGAAACCTGGGATGCACTTACTGAACAGGAGCAACAATGGCTAAAGGCAGCTGCTGCAAAATCGAGCAAACATGAACGTGTTTTATGGCAGGCTGCAGAAAAAGAAGCCTTGGAGGCGGTAGAAAAGGCGGGAGTTACTATAATTAGGCCTAATAAGGACAGCTTTATTAAGGCTACCGAAGACTTGAAAAATGCTATTGAGAAGCCGGAAGTGAAAGCTTTAGTAACTAAAATTGAACAGCTCCAATGAGAAGAAGCCTTGATAAAATCGTAGAAATACTGCTTATCAGCATATTAGCCATTATGCTCGTAAATGTACTTTGGCAGGTTGTTTCGCGCTACCTTATTGGTGTACCAAGTACCGCAACCGATGAGCTTTCGCGCTTCGGATTAATTTGGTTAGGGATTTTAGGTGGTGCGTATGCTACCGGAAAAGGACTGCACTTAGCGATAGATATTTTACCCGCTAGTCTCAAGGGGAGAAAAAAAGACCTGCTCAATGCCTTCATCAATGTCATGATATTTCTGTTTTCAGCAATTGTTATGATTATGGGAGGCGCAAAGCTAACTTTTATAACATTTTCATTAGGGCAGGTCTCCTCCTCACTGGGTTTGCAGTTGGGTGTAATATATGCTATAGTGCCGATTTGTGGTTTGCTAATATGTTTCTACTGCCTGCACAATATTTCGCTGTTATTATTTAAAAAGGATATATAATGGAATATTTAGAGCTCTTAATTCTGCTAGTGTCCTTTCTTATTTTCTTGGCGTTGGGTGTTCCTGTGGCCTATAGTATTGGGCTTTCCGCGCTGTTTACATTGGCCATTAGCCTGGGGATTATGCATTCCGCCACCACCCTATCGCAGCGTATGGTTACCTCACTGGATAGTTTTTCGCTACTTGCTGTCCCATTCTTCATCCTATCAGGGCAGCTCATGAATAAAGGCGGCATAGCCAGCAGACTGGTTGATTTTGCCAAGGTGATGGTGGGTCGCTTACCGGGAGGGTTGGCTTTTGTAAATATTATTGCCTGCATGCTTTTTGGTGCCATATCAGGTTCTGCGGTGGCGGCAGCCTCAGCCATCGGTGGGTTTATGACCGAGCGGATGGAAAAAGAAGGCTATGATAAATCTTTTGGCGCAGCGGTGAACATTACCAGTGCTACTACAGGCCTTATTATTCCACCCAGTAATATTTTAATTATTTATTCGCTGGCAAGCGGTGGCGTATCAATTGCAGCCTTATTTATTGCAGGTTATTTACCGGGTATTCTCATGGGGCTTGCGCTGATGGCGGTAGCCGCTGTGTATGCCATTATAAAGAAATACCCTACCGATAAAAGCGCTCAGCTGAGCCAGTTTTTTAGCAAGTTTTTAAGTGCTTTCCCCAGCTTGTTTCTGCTGGTGATAGTAATTGGAGGTATTATTGCCGGCATTTTTACTGCTACCGAAGCATCGGCCATTGCAGTGGTTTATACCTTAATTTTGGCTTTTGCCTACAAAGAAATTCGTTGGAAAGATGTGCCGAACATTCTACTGGAAACCGTAAAGACTACTTCCATTGTTTTACTGTTAATTGCTACTTCCATAGGGATGTCATGGGTGATGAGCTTTGAAAACATCCCTCAGGATATTAGCAGTTCCTTGCTCTCGGTTAGCGACAACCCCATCGTAATTTTGATTATAATTAACCTGATTTTACTCTTTGTAGGTGTTTTTATGGATATGACACCCGCTGTGCTCATTTTCACGCCCATTTTTCTTCCCGTGGTCATCGATTTGGGAATGGATCCGGTACATTTTGGTATTGTAATGATTATGAATTTATGTATTGGCCTGTGCACTCCTCCCGTAGGCTCAGTACTTTTTGTGGGCTGTGGTGTGGCCGATATCAGCATCCAGAAGGTGGTGAAACCTTTACTGCCATTTTTCTTAGTGATGCTGGCCATACTAATGCTGGTTACTTTGGTGCCTGAAATTACGCTTTGGCTCCCTTCCTTATTTGGGTTGTAGTAATTGTGAAAAGTATATATCGGGATGATTGCAGCGAAGGCATATATTAAAAAGCACACAGCTATTTTGCTGTGAAATGCAACCGCAACGGGAAATTGTTGCGTTCTCCAAATCAACTGATTATTAGTGGCGCGTGGGGACACGCGCCACGGCTTAGCTTTTCATGCTTTTTACTTCGAGTTAACCGGTGCAGACTATCGTCTGACCTTGCGGCATAGGTCAGACGAAAGTCTGCACCGCTCCAATTGGTTAAACCTAAGCGTAGCATCTGCTACGCTTGCATATTTCAAGGCTTTCTTAGCCGTTTAACATGTTAATCTTCATTTTCTTAGCTATATTAAATATCTTTTTCCTTTCCATCGGTGTTATTTACCACAAATCATGCTCAAGCAATTATTCCTCATCCATCAAGATGATTGGAGCTTTCTTTGAATAGATTTTATAACTAATTTTGTATGCAAGAGTAAAATAACCTAAGATTAGTCTTATGCGGTTGCATCGCAACTTCCGAAAATTAGTATCTTTAAATATGCTAACGAAAGAACAAGTAGTTGAAGTGATCAGTAAACTCCCTCAGGAATTCTCATTTGACCAAGTGATTGATGAACTTATATTGCTTAAAAAGATTGAAAATGGCTTATCTCAATCAAAAGCTAATAATGTAACTCCAGATGAAAAACTCGACAGTGAATTGCCTGAATGGTTATAATAAATTAGACTCCTCAGGCTGGCAATGATCTGATTTCCATTGCGGAATTTATTGGTCAGAACTCACGAAAATTCGCTCGAATTCAGGTTCAACGTATTCGCGACCGAACTCGTCAGCTCACGTACTATCCCAACTCTAGCAGAATGGTACCGGAACTAGAAAATCCTCAAATAAGAGAACTTGTACTTGGTAACTACAGAATTATCTACTATCTGGTAAACAATGAACGCTTGGATATACTAGCTGTGCATCATTCAGCTAAACTCCTTAAATTCTAAAAGTTGTGTGCTTCTTGCAAGTCCTGACATAAATGTCAAAATGCAAATAAATGATTAAAACTTTCATCCGATCTGGCGGCATAGGTCAGACGATAGTTGGAACCGTGCTGATTGGTTAAAAAACAGCACTCCAGCACATACACTAAGCGTAGCATCTGCTACGCTTACATATTTTGAGGCTCTCTTAGCCGTATTACATGTAAATTCGTGACCTATGGACTCGACTTTCTGCTACGTTTTGCGGCTTACGAAATATGTTCTTCCCTTCATGAAATGAAAGAACTATATTAGGCAGGTAGCCGGTGCAACGGGAAACTTGAGAGGGCTGCAAATAAACTAACCATAGTTTATAACCTTGCTAAACAGCTTAGTAAAACGAATGCTATCAGTGTTGCTTTGTATCTATTAACCTGAAAATAGACTAGTAGTGGGGCGTGGGGACACGCAGCACAGCTTAGGGATAGATCAATGAAATATACCATTGTACGGGTTGTAAAATAGATACCTTCGAAATCGCTGAATTTATCTTTCCCTGATGTGCCTAAAAAAATAGCTATCAATTGCACGCGCTGCAAACATGCTAGCTAAACACATTAAATAAGCACGTAGCATGAGCTCAACCTCGTGCTGGCGGGGGGCTACCTGCCATTTTTAGCCATCAATAGCTAAGATGTATCGCACAGTGCCTAATTGATTTCTTCCATCTTAGAAGCGCTGAGAAGACCCAGTTTATTACCTATCCTTTGCTTATCAAGCGTACGGATTGGTTAGCTTTCATTTTGGAGGGTTCCTTCAATCCGCTCTCCTGTGGACTTACTATCACTTCGTAAGGATACACCTTGCTGACGTTGGAAGTAATAGGTAGTATGCTTATCGTAGAAGAATACTCATTATTGATGTTGTTAGAAATAATGAGTGCCGGGCGTGTTTTAGCAATCTCACTACCCACTGTAGGATCGAGATTAGCCCAATAGATTTCGCTCCTTTTAGGATAACTGCTCATTTCCAATCTTCCAAATCAACCGATTCAAAATCACGCGTAATTCTCAAATCTTCTTCATATGTAGCTTGATATCCTTCTATAAGTCTTTTAGTGAGAGACTCCCTATCGGTCTCTATAAGTATCCTCTTCTCAATCTTCTCTCTAATCGCTTCCACAATAAAGTTTTGCTGATCTTGACTGATCGAGTTCAGTTGTTCTTCTATGAATTCAGGTAGTGCAATCTGAATAATTTTCATAAGCTGTTTGTTTCCTTAAATATACCGAATATCTGAGAAAATTGTTCCTACTTTTATTCTATAATAGGAAACGTTCTGTTTACGGTTTGTAACACCTTACAGGTTGCTATGCACAATACACATTATTGAACTTGTTTTTTATGGTTCATCTTCATATTTGAGCAATATCGTTTTTAATAAAAAAATAGCTTCTACCCTTTTTATGTGTGGCTCAAAGACTAACACTCGTTATCTCGAAATAGCTCTATATAATAAGTTGATCAAACCATAGCTTACTATTAGTTTCCGATCCGATAACTCTATAAATTCCCCATTTATAATCGGTTTATATTCACCCTGCTCTAAAAGTAGTTTTCAATACTTTATTGCATAAATACTACAATAAACTTCATCAAGCAACATTCGGGAATTCCGAATTTAAAAAAATTCTGGCTTATTCCTGTAGCTAATATAGCATTTTTCAGGTGTTTAATAACGGTCTGTGAGCCACAGACCATGGGGTAGGCATCTGCTACGCTTGCATATTTTTAAGGCTCTCTTAGCCGATTAGTTATATGCAAATTCGACTGTCATGGACTCTACTTTCTGCTAAGTTTGGCTGCCCATTAAATATTCTTCTTCTAATCATGATAAGAAACACAGCAGGCGAGTTGCCTGTAATAACACCTGCAACGGATAAGCTTGCTGACGCTTTAGGTGTTTCGGTTGATTATCTGATTGGTAAAACCGATGTGGAGTTGGATAAGTCTATCCTGGACAAAGTTGCCTCTATCCAGAAACTTTCAGAAGAAGACAAAACTTGTATCATGTATTCTATTGCCGGACTAATCCAGCATGCCACAAACAGGCAGGCTTATGTGGCTAAGTAAAAAGCCCCTGATTCCTCAAAGGCTTTCATTCTATTTCTTACCGAGCTTGTAGATACCAAACGCAAATACAACCTACGTTTAAAGTTGGGTATAACCTACTATTAAGAACATGATCAATTCTTTTCTGGCTCAAAGCTTAAAATTAAATCACTGATCTTGTACCCACCCTTACGTTGTTCTAAACTCATAGCAATGTATACTTTCTTATTTCTGTACCCAAGGTAAGATGCTACATAGTATCCTTGTGGAGCATCCGACTTTTTAACGTCAAGTGTTTTTAATAGGCTTTCATCAAAATCCTGAGCATTAATAAATGGATCATAACTTAAATCATTCTCAGATAACTTCGTGATCAGTTCAGGTGTACAAAACTCTAACTTTACTTCATCACTAGTTCCTTTATCTATTGAAGATAAGTATTACACTCATAAAAATATCCCTTGATTTTAAATAGCTCTCATATCCTGCTCCATCTGTAGTAACTATAGTATCAAGCTCATCTTCAACCACCCCTGAACTGTCTTTCAATGATACAACCGAATCTTGTTTTATCTTAATACTATCTGCCTGTTTACTTTGATTATCACTTTTGCGAGTACCCTGAGAACATGACAACAGGACTGTTAATAACCCGAATACTAAATATTTCATATCTAATCAGTTTATCTAAATACTTGGAAAGTAGGTTTACTAGTTATGTAAGGGTAAAATCCATTTTGAGTATAATCTCACACCCATTTTTCTCCATTATACATTTGAATATGACCGTGGATATGATTACCAATTGCTTGCATAACCACAATATCTCCAGACATTGGCTGATAATTTGCTGTTGGACTTCTTTTAACATATGTTCTTTTATCAGGAGTTCAGCATCCATCACATTTCTCTTGGCGATATTTAAATTTACATCTGATTTAAACCCTAACCTGGTAAAAAAGATCATAATCTTTGGCCGAACCTGGACGACCTGAGGTGCTTAACCCACCACCCTCAAGTGCTAATCTCACATACTTTGCACAATACCCTACTGGGCTAGATTTTGCATTACTATTTAACGTTGTAACAGCTGCAACATAATCATACCCTTCAATTGATGATCTACCATAAAGAGGCTCAGTAAATGATGCTACAAAATTTGTCGGACTAAACTGACCCGTTTCCAAATTCATAATCCCACCTCCTGGCATATAAGCATTAATACCATCAGAAAATGATTCATCAATATATTGACCCCCTCCTAATGCATCAACATCAGCCTGGCTAGTAACATTCTTATCGTAATGTAAATTACCATCAGTATCAGTATACCAATCAAACCCCCCATCAGGATCAACCCTACTCACAGGATTATTACCCATGGCTAAATAAGGGCTTGGGTATTGCCCGTAAGGATCAGGGGCAAACCAGCGGCCTATGATGGGGTCATACAACCTGAGTTGGAAACTATTGTAACCGGTTTCATCGGTTTTATCCTCAGCGTACTCGCCCTGATACCCATAGCGGTAGCGCTGGCCGTTTATGGTTGAACGCATAACCATACCAAAGGGCCAGTAGTCGGTGGCTTGGCTTACAACATAGTTATCTGATAGAGCACTTCTTTCTAATGTAGCGGTTATGCTGCGAAAACATACGTTTTTTTCATCATCATCTTGACCTACCCGTAAAATAACTTCACCATCTTTCTCGGCTATAAAAGTTATAGTATAGTCATGCCAGCTTGGATGATCAATATAGGCGTAGTGCTGTGTAGGGCCATCCTGAATAATTTCTGCTGAACCACCAAAGTAGGCGTAAGAAATGGCCTCTATATGTACGTTGATCAAATCACCCTCCATTACATCTGTAAACGAGGTGAAATTTTCATGATTGCCAGCATAACAATTGGTGGTGGTATTTGAAAAAGTTTGGGTACTGGTTACCAATTCTTTACTCAACACAGCTCTTACATTACCTAAATGGTCTTTCAGCTCATAATCAAAAGATTGTTGAGCTCCGGGCTTAAATCTGCCCAAGCGTGTAGCACCATAAACCGGGACCTCTATTTGTTCATAGCTGCTGCCATTCTTTTTATAAATACTCAGCACATTGCCTGATGCATCTCTAATATAAATTGTTTCGTTGTTGGTGCTGCCAAAGGTACTATTGGTTCGCTGTCTAAAACCACGGTCATCATAATTGTAATCTACGCTGCCATCAGGTGAGTTGATAGTAGAAACTAAACCTGTTGCATCATAGCTAAAATCCTGTACCACTCCACCTCTATATCTGGAAATCATTTGGTCAGTATAGTTATAGGTAAAGTGAAGCTCATCATTGTCGATTCTGCTATTAATATTGTTCAAATGATTTTTCATCTCAAACACTGTTCGGTTTTCATTTTTCTGATAGCTGCTCTAATGCCTCCTTCCGCAAATAGGTACTTCTGTTTGGTTCTAGGTACTAGCAGCTTTCTGCATACTCAAATGATTACTATTCTCAGTATATCGTTGAATCAACAATATAGTAAATTTATAAAATACTTTAAATAAACGTACTGCTCGTAGAAGATATCATTGACTGAAAGAGCCCTGCATCAATAAAATAAAACTGTTTTTTGGTACTACATTAGGTTAATACGCTCAACTTCTTTAAACGTGGCTACATAGCTCAAACGATAGTCGCAACCGTGCTGATTGGTTAAAAAAACAGCACTTCAGCAAAGAAACTGAGCGTAGCATCTGCTACGCTTGCATATTTTAAAGGCTTTTAGCTTATTAAATTGCCAAAATACCTACCAAAGTAATGCATAAAGCACAGTTAGAATAATTACTATAATTACCGCTCCAATGTTGAAGGTAGTACTTGTTGCAAAAAGACTTTTCTTTAATACAATACCCTTTTCATGATCCGCTCCTTTATTTTCCAAATAGCTGATAATGACCATTACAAGCATGGTTAAAATCCAAGTGATAAACATTTGATGCATAAAAGGCAGCTCAACAAATAGCGCGCTAGCCGACCAGCCATTAGGTGCAAATTTGAAATACAAAGCAATAGGTATGGAAAGTATAACACCTAAAATTGCGGCATTATTGGTTGTTTTTTTGTAGAAAAGCCCTAACATAAATACCGCCAATATGCCCGGACTAACCACACCAGTGTATTCTTGAATATACTGAAACACCTGCCCTAAATCTTTTAGTTGGGGTGCAATCGAAACTGCAATAACCAAAGCCACCACTCCGGTTAATCTACCCACGTTGACCAACTTCTGTTCGGATGCTTTTTTACCAAAATAAGGTTTGTAAATATCCATGGTAAAAATAGTGGCCGTGGAATTGAGCATAGAGGCTAGCGAAGAAACTATTGCAGCTGCCAAGGCGGCTAACACTAAACCTTTTAACCCATTAGGCACAAAGGTTTGAATTAACCATGGTGCGGCATTATCATTTATAATATTGCCTGCCTCGCCAATAAATGAGGGGTGAGCAGTACTGGCATTCACCCCGTCCGGTCCGGCATTCATTACATAAGCTACAATACCGGGAATTACTACAATTAGCGGTATAATAAGCTTTAGAAAAGCGGCTAAAAGAATACCTTTTTGCGACTCTCTCAAGCTCTTTGCTGCAAGCGTTCGCTGTATAATATATTGATTAAAGCCCCAATAATATAAATTGGCTACCCACAAACCGCCAACGATAACCGCTAGGCCGGGCAAATCCCACCATGCGTCTTTGCCGTTTGGCGTAATAATCTCTCCTTTTTGCAAAATCATAGAAAATTTTGCAGGTACTTGTTCATAAATAGTTCTAAAACCTGAAATGATACCGCCATCAGGCGAAACATGTTGCAAAGCTAGAATGGTTGTAATCAGCCCACCGACAACGAGTAAAATCACTTGAATTACGTCCGTCCAAGCTACTGCAGAAAGACCACCATATAAAGAATAAGCAGCAGCAAACAGGGCCAAACCAAAAATACTGTATAAAAAGATTGATCCGTTGCCATCGCCAATAATAGTATCCAGAGCCGTAGCTCCCAAGTATAAAACTGAAGTAAGGTTCACAAAAACAAAAAGCGCAATCCAGAAGATGGCCAAGATGGTTTTTAGGTTCTTGCTGAAACGTTTTTCAATAAATTCAGGAATGGTATAAAGCCCTTTTTCAATAAAGATGGGTAAAAAATATTTTCCCACTATAACTAGTGTGATAGCAGCCATCCACTCATAAGAGGCTATGGCTAAGCCAATTGCAAATCCGGAGCCTGACATGCCTATAAACTGCTCCGCTGAAATGTTGGCCGCTATTAGGGAGGCACCAATAGCCCACCAAGGCAGCGATTTGCTGGCCAAGAAGTAATCTTCTGAGTTCTTACCATTATTGCGCGATACCCACAAACCAATTACTATTATAAGCACACCATAACCTATAAAAATTACCGAATCTAGTGTTGAAAACGTCATTGGCTTATTTGTTTAACTGTTTTTTATAAAAATTACTATTGCTGTTTATAGTGTAAAGTTGAAACATTTCTTAGCGTCTCAGCGGCTTGCTCAGCAGTGATATCTCGCTGCGGATTGGCAAACATTTCATAACCCACCATAAATTTCTTTACTGAGGCAGAGCGCAATAACGGTGGATAAAAGCTGTAGTGAAAATGCCAGCCTTCATGACCCTGCCCATCTGTAGGCGCTTGCTGCATACCGGCTGAATACGGAAAAGAAGTATTGAATAGGTTATCATATCGTATAGTTACGCTCTTTAAGATTTGAGCAAAACCGCTTATTTCCGCTTCTGTCATTTGACTTATCGTTTGGAAGTGTCTTTTGGGAACAATCATCACCTCATAAGGCCAAATTGCCCAAAATGGCACCAACGCAACAAAAAATTCATTAGAGTCAACTATTCTTTCACCTGCCTCTTCTTCTTGTTTAATGTAAGAATCTAACAAACTCTTATTATACTTACTAAAATAAGCTTGTTGTGTAGCTGTTCTTTTGGCTATTTCCTGCGGGATAGAATTTTGCGCCCATATTTGACCATGCGGGTGAGGGTTGCTACAACCCATTATAGCACCTTTATTTTCAAAAATTTGTACGTTGTGAATGTGGTCAAGCTGTGCTAACGCATTAAATTGTTGTTGCCATTCAGCTACCACCCTTTGGATATTCCCAACTTTCATTTCCGGCAAGGTGAGCGAATGATTTGGCGAAAAGCAAATTACTTTACATATACCCAACTCTCCTTTTGCGCTGAGTAATCCCTTCTGTAAATCCCAATTTTCTTCATCAGGCAAAATAGCGGCATAGTCGTTATCAAAAACAAATACTTGGCTATAATCAGGATTTTGGATACCATTGTTTCTGGTGTTGGTAGGGCAAAGATAGCAGCTGCTGTCGTATGGCTTATCCTGTGATATAACAGCTTGCTCTTGCTTGCCTTGCCACGGTCGTTTTGTTCTGTGGGGCGATACCAAAACCCACTCATTTGTTAGCGGGTTCAGCCGTCTATGTACTTTATCTGATAAGTTGCTTTTTGTCATGAGAGAATTGTTACACCATTTGCAATATTGACTTCAAAAATTGTAGGGTCAATTTCATATTTGGTCTTATACCGCTCTGAAATAATATGCGTAAAATCTTTTTTAAAATCACCTCGCATTAAATTAAGCGTACAGCCGCCAAAGCCGCCTCCCATCATTCTGGCACCTAGCACCTCAGGCAATTCCTTTGTGCTTTCAACCAAAAAATCTATTTCCGGACAGGTTATTTCGTATTCATGCTGCATACCGGCATGTGCTTTGTAAAGTAGTTCACCTGCTTCCTCGAAACGCTTTTCTTGTAATGCTTCGCAAAAGGCATGCACGCGTTGGTTTTCCGTTATTATATAGTGGCATCTTTTGTAAACAGTGCTATCAAGTACTGATTGATGCTTCTGCAAGAATTCAAGGCTAACATCTCTCAAGCTTTGTATGGAATTATCATACTTTTGCAGCTTGGTCACCCCCTCCTCACATTGGCTTCTGCGTACATTATATTGAGAGGAAGCCAGCTCATGCGTTACGTTTGAATTGCACAGGACTAATGAATATTCTTCTAACAATAAGGGGAAATAATTTATGTTTAATGACTCACAATCTAACAGCATTACCTGATCTTTTCTTCCGTTAAGGCTGGCAAACTGATCCATAATGCCGCATTTAACACCCACAAAATTATGTTCTGCTTGCTGGGCTATTAATGCCAGCTGTGAATTATCGATAGAAAAATTAAATAATGTTGCCAAGCCTTTCGCCAAGCCACACTCCAATGCCGCAGAAGAAGATAAGCCCGCACCTTCAGGAATATTACCACCAAAAACCAATTGAAACGCCCGAACTTCAAAGCCAGCTTTTTGCAGTTCAGATACCACTCCCAATATATAATTTTGCCAACTACCGGCAGGTAGTGGTTCAAAGCTATCTAGGCTAAATTTAAAATGCTGTTCTTTATCCATTGAATAAATGCAGCACGTACTAGTGTTTTCAGCCTCAGAAAGCGCAAAGTATATATACTTATCAATTGCGGCAGGCAACACAAAACCATTGTTATAATCGGTATGCTCGCCAATTAAATTAATACGACCCGGAGCCTTAACCAAAAGCGGTTTTGCTTTAAAAAGATGCCTAAATTGCTCGCTTATCTTGCTAATCTGTATGGTGTCGCTAGTTTTTAACGCTCCTGTTTCGCTCATTCTTACCCTATATTGTTACGCACTTAATTACTCAACCGCTGCATTTTCACAATCCTGAAAATTCGCAATCGATTGTTAATTTTATAAACGTAATTATAACGTTTATTTTTATCAAATAAAATTTCTCGTTGTATATTTACGGCTATACTATAATTTGCATGCCTTTGCGCTAGCACAGGTTAATAAGCTCATTATTTGAAATGTACCAAATTCTACTTGGTTATGCTAAATACCCTTTATGATTATGAAAGCATCTGAAAGAAAAAACATAAGAGATAAAAAGCCATTTCAAAATTATGAAGCAGCGCTACCCATGCTGGTGGCTATTGATAGCATCATATTCTCAGTAAGCCAAAATAAATTACAGGTGCTTATTTTCAAAAGAGAAGTTGAACCGTTAGCCGGTGAATGGTCATTAATTGGCTCATTTGTTGGTGATAGAGAATCGGTTGATCAGGCAGCTGAAAGGGTGTTATTTGAACTAACCGGCTTACAGAACATTTTTATGAAGCAACTTCATTGTTTTGGTAGGATTGAACGCGACCCCGGTGCAAGAGTGCTATCAATAGCTTATTGGAGCCTTATTAAAGCAAATATTGCTGATCAGCATTTTACTTTTAATGACCACCAATGCCGTTGGGTAGCTATTGAAAAGTTACCCGAACTGGTGCTTGATCATGCAGATATGGTAGCAATGGCTGTCCATAATTTGCAGGAACGCGCCAGATTCTACCCTGTAGGATTTGAGCTACTTCCTAAAACATTTACCCTGCCTCAGCTATTTCAGGTTTACCAGGCGATATTTAGCCAATCAATAGATGATAGAAATTTTAGAAAAAAAATTCTTAAATCCGGCCTCTTAATTAAGACGGGGTTTAAGGACAAAAGCACCTCCAAAAAAGGTTCTTTTCTATATCAATTTGATCAAAAACGCTATAACCATTTATCAGAAAGCGGCTATAATTTTGAGATGTAGTACAAGAATAGGATTTATAGAAACGAAAATTTACTAAATCTTAAATCGATTTGCGGTCTGAGGCTTAATCTAATGTTTATCATTTATTTTCTATTAGCATAATATTGCTGCATTACATAGAAAGCTTCTTTTTTCTCGCCTCTATGGCCAATTAAGCCTTTGCGGTTGTAGCCATCCTGAATATTGGCAAGGGGCCTTCTCGGTGATTTGAAATCGGTAAGAATCCATGGGGTTAAACCACTTAAATTATCTATCTGCTCTAGCATCTTCAAGCTTTCTGTATAGAGCGTTGCTTGGAATTCCTCCGTCCAGCGCTCGGTTTTAGCCTCCGTGCTTGCCTGCCAAAGCTCCACCACCAAACTCACTAATCAAAACCGGTTTATCAGAAGCTACCTTGAATTTTGTTTCTGCAATTTCGTGTGGTAATTTATTATACCAACCCATATATTGGTTAAAACTAACTATATCAAAAAACGCAATGGCGGGATCGTTTACCACCATGGTATTGGCTTCTTCCTCACTCTCATGTACTTCCATGGCGGCTGTTACTAGCCTGGTTTTATCGAGCGAGCGAGCAGTAGTTGCTAGCTTGTTGAGGAATTCAGTCCTGACCGGTTTTACAGGCGTTTCATTGGCCACACTCCAAATGATAACGCTTGCTCGGTTATTATCTCGCTTTATCAAATCAGTCAATTGCTGTGTTGCATTGGCTAATGTCTCCGGATTTTCGTAATCAATTGTCCAGTAAACAGGTATTTCCTCCCAGAGTAATATGCCCATTTCATCGGCCAGCCTTGCCATGTATTCGTTGTGCGGGTAGTGTGCCAAACGCAAATAGTTAGCGTTCATTTCTTTTGCCCAGTTCAATAAAAGCTGACTATCCTCTCGGCTATATGCCCTGCCGCCAGTAAGAGGGTTTTCCTCGTGCAAACATACGCCTTTTAAAAAGACAGGACTTCCGTTGAGCAGTATTTGGCTGCCGACTACTTTTATAGTTCTGAACCCGATCTGGTCTTTCGTGGTTGCCTCTCCGTAGCTAATTTCTACCACATAAATTTTGGGGGAATTGGGTGACCACAAATCCGCTTCTACTCCGCTTAGTTTAATGGTGGCTTTGCCTTTGGCATCAGCCTTAAAAGTCCGGTTTATTTTTAATTCAGGAATGGAAAGGGTTATATTTCCCTTAAAATCCGTGCCGTCCAATTGAACATGGCCTATTATTTCCTCAGCATTCTGCGGATTCAACTGCACTTGGTACTCCCTCACAAAAGTTTTGGGGACTTCAATGATTTTAACATCTCGGGTGAGACCGCCATAATTCCACCAGTCGGTGTTGAGGGTAGGTACTGCCTCTTTCTTTCTGGTATTATCTACCTTTACTACCAGGGAATTTTCGCCTTTTTTTAAAAGCTCGGTAATTTCAAAGTTGAAGGGCGTGAAACCACCTACATGAACACCTGCTTTTTTTGCATTTAGGTATACATGGGCTTCGTAATTTGCTGCACCGAAATAGAGGAAATACCGTTTGTTGGGATCGAGCTTTTCTTTGTTAAACTTCTTCCTATACCAAACACTTCCTTCATAATATAAAAGTTTTTCCGCTTGGCTATTCCAATCGCCCGGTACATAAATTTCATCAGCCTCATCAAAATTATACTCCACTCTATCCGACTCATCTTTAGCCTGCGCATCAGCATAAAAGCCCTTAAAGTACGCATCGTCTTCTCTCTGGTCAAACGGGATGTAGCGGTAATCGTAAAATCCGTTTTGATAAGGATCCATAATGAATTTCCACTGACCGTTGAGGCTTTGGCTCTCTCTATTGTGGGTGTTAATTATTAGTGGAGATTGCGCTACACAGAAGTTGGCTAAAACTAAAAACGCAACCATCAAAAGTAATATGAAGATGATTGGCGAACGTAAAGGTTGATACTGAAACTTAGTAGTGTAATTTTTCATGTATAGTTGAATCGTTTTTTGGCGGAGATACCGCATAGAGGTTGAGGCAGGCTATGATACCGGTTTGTGAAAAGCAGGTTTACAAGCCCGTACTTTAAAATTTGTATTATTGAGCATAAAAATAATTATGCCCGCAATTATAAGCTAACAGCAAAACTGTAGTGAAAAGACAATTTTAAGGGCGTATCAAACATAAACAGCTACCTGATGCAGATGATAAATTGTATTTCAGTTTCTACCGTTTTCCGTAAATAGTAACTTCTCTCCTGCTATTAAGCTGGAAAATTATTTGAGCAATTTTCCGCAGTTAACTGAAAGAGATAAAATAGTAAAAAGCCGAATTATACGGCTTTTTACTAATTAAATTTTAATTACCTGCTGGCTGTTACTGTAATAGTCTGAGCATCGCTTGCCGGCTTCGGATAATTTGATGCGTAGCTGAATTTAAGTGCTGTTTCAGTGAGTGTTATCAATGTCAACTTGTTTTCAGCGATACCATCTAATACCACCACATCTAATGTTGAATTTAGATCATAGGTACCTGAAGCTTTTAATACTTCGCTATTGTTTAAGTTCAAGGCTTCCCATCCTGAGAAATTACTTATTGTATAGCTTTTAGCTGTAGTGAAGGTTATAGCCGTAGTTACTCCAGTAAGGTCAATATCCTCGGCACCGGCTGTAATCGCAGTTACATTCCAGGTTGCACTCAACTCTTCAATTTTTTCATCTTTAGGATCTGGATCATCTCCTCCCTTTTTACAAGCAGTAAAAAGAATAGCTGCTATCAGAATAAGGTAATGCGCGTTTTTAATTAAATTGTTCTTCATAATTGTTGTTTTTATAAATAATTATTGTTTTTAAATTTTAAGATTTTATACGTACTATTTTCTATTTAAATTATACTTCATTTTTTAATAAGATGCTGACCTTTACAATACCCAGCAAAACTTTATCCGACACTCAATTTGACTAAAGCTACTGACTCTAAGATAGATAAGTTTCAGTCAGCCGTGTTCAAATAACACTAATATCATTTTCTGTACCGGATTATTTTGCGCTTATAAATTTTATTTTCCATCATGATATTTAGTATGTACAGCGTTGATGGTTGTATAGGTATAAAAATATCATTTTCATTAGGATAAATCTTTTCATCAAAAATTTTAACGCCATTCACATTATAAATGATAATATGTTTGGACTTATCTAAATGACTACTAAAAACCAACCTGTTGGAATCAATAATTTTATATTTGAATTCTTCTGCTTTCTTAGAACCAAGAATTTGAGGGTTACGCGCATTACTGGAATCTGTTGTCTTTACTATCGCGAACGTGCGTAACACGCGTGTTCTTATCAGAAGCCAAGCCATTATCCAATGTAAGCTTACCATCTTGAACTTGTACTATAAGATTTGTCTCATTGTACTGCCCTCCGCCTAATATATAATCCTGATAAACATTAACATCCTCTATATTAATTGTATTGGTTGTGGCATAAGCATCTCCAATCCCTATAGTAACGTCATAATATCCGTTAACCACATCTATTTCCCAGTATGATCCGGCACCTATTCTCACACAAGTCTCCCTCAAAGCATCTCCGGTTCCCCTATTTTTTGTGCTTTGGGATACGTTCCATCCATAATTGTATCCATTTATGGATGAGTATACAGACCCATCATCCCCTACATAACCTGCCGGATTATCGAGGGCAGAGGTGCCGAAATTGATAAAATAGGAGTCGTTGGTTGGTGTTGTGGAATTATCGATAACCTTACACCACTGAGAAACCTGATCTAAGAAACTTCCGCCTCCTACGGGTTCCACTTTGGCAGTCCATTGGTAGTTTGATCCTATTTGAGGATTCGTTACGGTTATGTCGATGGATACATTTCCCGAGCCCGGAGATACCGCAGTTCTGGCTTCTCCATATTTGCTCCAAGTAGAAGTATTATATAAATAGACAGCTATTTCTCGATCTTCGGAAGCTTCGTAATCCACACTGAGTGAATAGGTTTGTCCGGCTTCCACGGAGGTAGGTCCCGATACTTCAATGGCTGCATCACTAAAAATAACCTTGCACCATTGTGACACCTGATCTAAGGTGCTGCCGCCTCCAACAGGTTCTACTTTGGCTGTCCATTGGTAGTTGGACCCTGCTGGAGGATTAGTTACAGTAATATCAATAGCAACAGTTCCCGCTCCGGCCGATACCGGCACTCGACCTTCCCCATATTTTGTCCATGTGCTTGTGTTAAATAGATACACCGCAATTTCTCGGTCTTCAGATGCTTCGTAGGTCACACTTAGTGAATAAGTTTCCTCTGCCTGCACAGAGGTAGTGCCTGAAACACTTATAGCTGAATCACTAAATGTCGGGGCTACCGCTACAATATCTATGTAGTTTATTCTGGTATCCTTATCAGCAGAAGTTCCATTATCTAATGTTAGCTTTCCATCTGAAACGGTAACAAAAACAGTTCCATCAGCATATTCACTTCCACTTAAAACTGAATCCTGAAACATGTTTACACCTTCGATATTGATTGTATTATTGGTGCCGTAGGTATCCCCCACCCCTACTGTAATATTGTAATCACCGTTAGGCACATCAATCTCCCAATATGATCCTGCTCCTATTCGTACACAAGTCTGGCGCAAGGCATCACCTGTTGCCCTGTTTTTAGTGTTTTGCGAAACGTTCCATCCATAATCAAAATCGTTTTGAGCAGTGTAAACGGCTCCATCATCTCCGATGTAACCGGCCGGAAAATCATTATTTGAAGTTCCAAAGTTAATGTAAGCAGAAAAACCGCTGCTGCCGGAGCTCTTATAAGTAGCAGTTACAGACAGATTGGAATTGGGTATAATTACAGTAGTATAACTGCTGTTAACGTCTGACACCCAAGCAATATCGCCTGTCCATGCATCAAAAATCTGGCCTGCAGGTGGCGCGTCTGCAGATATAGCAACTACTTCCCCTGAATTATAGGTTCCATCGCCACTGCCATTAGTTACTGCCAAATTGTAGGTAACCGGTGAGTTAACATCAGTAGGTTCGGCTACTATTAGTATCATTGCATTTGGATTCAAACTAATATTCTGGCCAAAATTTGCATCTACTGTCTGATCTAAGGTTTCGCTATATCCTCCATACTCAACTTTCCAGCCGGTCTCCTCCTCATCAATAAGGTATTGATCGTAGGAACTACCTGCCGGAGGTGCCCAGCCACTAAGACTAATTGATTGCACGGTGGTGGAAGTGTTCATGAGTAAAACAGCACTTTCCGTACTGCTTGATTGTACTGCCAGCGCTATTACCTCCGTATTTGCGCTCGTGGTTGGCGATGTAACACCTTCTAAAAAACGACCTTTTAAGTTTATTAAATAAGCAGATGACCTACGAACCACACCAGTTCCTCCATCATTAAATAGGGTTCCATATCGACCGTCATATGCATTGAAAACAGTGTATCCATCAATCAATCCTGCTTCTGCAATTTCCTTCAATTGCTTTGCCAAAAACACCGCACCCATTGACGTTCGCATTCTTTTGTTAATGTCGGCATCGGAATTATAAAATATATGTGTTTCGGTAAGCCATAAATCTTTACCGCTTAAACTATTGCTATTCATCTTGGCTCGAATGGCATTGGCACCTCCTAAGTAATCATCAGTATCTTCATACAGCACTTGATCACTCACTGATCCATCGCCTGTTGAGTATTGATGATAGGTAATAAAATCGGTACGATTATTTGTGCCTCCCAAAAAAGTACTTACACCGGCAAAATAAGGTTCAATAAATTCACCACTACCTATTAATAGCGTATTGTCTTCAGCCACCATCGCATCAGCTGCCTGGTTGTATTGATCTATCAAATCAGTCAAAGAACCAACTGAGGAGTTGTCATACTTTTTCTCTAATTCGTTTATAGGCGTCCAATGTTTGATGTTATACCCCAGTTGAGTATTTACAATATTTACCAGGTCAGCACAAAAATTTGCGTAGGCCGTTTTATCAGCTGCTGTTGTAATAACTCCATCATCATCCGTATCTATCCAAATAGGTGCTCGGGGAATGTTTAGTAAATAGGTACGACCAGCATTTGAAAGATCAAAATTATCAAGCACATCGGCAATGGTAGCTTGATCCCACTGTTGAGCGGATTCATCTACCCAGCCTCTGCTGTTAGATATATCTTCAGAAGTTGTTTGGTTGGAATGAAACCTTACAAGTCCCGGATCCATCCAATTAAAATAATTTTGGTATTGCGTTGAATTGGAAATTGCCGGATCGAGCCCTGCCCATACCACCACGCCTAAATGCTTGCGCTTTACTTCGCCATTCTGAGTATTCCAATCTACGGACACACCAACTTGACCGAATGATAGAAATACGGTACTTAGGAAAGTAATAAAAAAAAATATACCCTTTTTCATATTGTAAAAGTTTAATAAACCAGAAATTACACGCGGTTTAAATATGAATGGCCGGACTGCTTAATAGGCAGCCCAGCCTTACATTATTGCTTTGCGATTACTTTTGTAACAACTCCGCTTCCGGTGTGTATTCTAAGTACAAAGAGTCCTTCCGGTAAGTCAGAAATATTCACTATTTCAGTATCTGTTTTTCTCAACAGCTCCCCGGATAGCGATATAAGATACACTTCATTTACATCCTGACCCTTAATGTGCACATATTGTGTTGAAGGCACAGGATAAACTGTAATATTGTCCTTCAGCATTGAAGTAGAGGACGTTACAGTAGTAGCTTCAAAAGTAGCCGTTAATGCCTCACTTTTGTCTGATTGATTTCCTATTTCATCCAGTGCAGCTACCTGAAAATTGTAGGTACCTTCTAAATTCTCGAACTCATAGAAGAGTTCTGTGGTCTCAATTTCAACCGTATCGTTTACAAAAATTTTGTACCCTACTACACCTACATTATCTGAGGATGCACTCCAATTTAAGGTGGCAGAAGTTTCTGTTACATCTGATAAGGTCAAATCTGTTGGTACTGAAGGTGCTTCACTATCCGGAAACATAATTTCAAATCCCAATCTTAGCTCATCTATGACCAGCGTAGTATTGTAAGCCTCCTCATCTATTTTTCTTATATGAAGCTCTTTAATTTGGGTTGGGTCAAATTCAGAACTTGACGCATATCTGTTGTTAATATCAAACTGAAAAGTAGTAAATTCATTAGAATCTGAAGGACGAAAATCTACCAGATCAACCCTTTTTCCATTTACATCTTCAAATCTTAATAAGAGCTGTACTGTATCACTAGCCTTCATCTGAAATTCGATAGTTCCGGCTCCATCAGATAAATCCAAGGCATCCTCAAAAACAAAAACCGTTTGGTACGAATTTGCTGCCAAGGTTTCTCTAATTGACACGTTCAATACATCATTTTGGTAAGACACCAATTTTTCCATTATTGTCAAATGCTATTCCTTCCAAGCCATTACCTTGCATACGCTGACCATCAAATGGTGCGTAAAAAGTAGTATCGGTAAGTACAGCACCGTTATTGGTAGATGGAGTACCCAATTGCAAGAAATCAAAAGAAATTTTTCCGGTAAATTCGCTTCCACTGGCATTAAAAAATTCAATCTTATCGATACGCGAACCAGTTACGTTGTTATCTGCCAGCTGTGGCCCTACTCCGGCTTGCACGTTCGATCCCTGACTAAATGAATAGTATAAGCATTTCATCTGATGCAGGCAAAAAGAAAACCTCTCGTGAGGTAGTTCCCTCCGTGGCATTACCGGAAATATCTATGAGGCGCACCCCCAATTTGGACAATTCTGCATCTGAACTAATAAGCGCAAACACGTTAGGGTCTTCCGATATGTCAACTGCTCCATCAAAGTCATAACTGTAAATCAACGCACTATCAGCAACCCCGCTTGCTGTTAGTTCAAGTACGACTATTTGCCTGGCATCGCTGTTACGCCTGCTCCCAAGGTGGCACCAGCAGCCACTTCAGTACCGTCATATTCCTCCACAAAGGTTAAAGGCACATCAGATTTACCAAGCGAAAAATTATCCATGACCAAATTTATGTTTGGAACCAAATCGTCAGCATTGGTACGGATATGGAATTCTTTGATTTGAGTAGGATCAAAATCAGAACTTGATGCATATCGATTATTTATATCGAAAGGAATAATTTTCAAAATTTTCGCTTACTGCCGGCACAAAATCTACCAGATCAACTCGCTTGCCATTAACATCTTCAAATCGAAGTTTTAAATTGGTAGAGTCATCGGCTTTCATATCAAACTTAATAATACCCGCTCCATCAGAAAGGTCTATAAGATTATTAAATACCAGAACAGTCAGATATCCATTTTTTGTTAAATTTTCGTTAAATGAAATATTCATCTGACCATTATTCTGCACGTTGGCGGCTTTTCCGTTAGAATCCCATCCCACCTCAATCTCGTCATTTATAAAACGATCCCCGGTAAATGGTAAAAAAACAGAAGTGTCAGATTTTTCAAATTCTGAACTTCCATCACTGGATATACGCAGGTAATCGAGCCAAATCTTGCCTGTTAGTGGTGCACCGGTATCGTTAAAAAAAACTACTGATTTAATTTGAGTCGCATCCACGTTTTCATCAGTAAGTTCATCGAACAAGCCTGCTTGTGAATTAGAACCTTGAGAAAAGCTATACCACAGAAATTTATCCGCAAGCCTGGGTAGTCTAAATATCTCAGCACTTACTTGTTCCTAGGTTGCATTGCCTGCTACATCCACTAACCTAACGCCTAAATCTTTTACGGCTGAGTCGGATTTTATTCTAGCAAAAATATTAGGGTCAGCTGTTATATCAACAGCTTGATCATAAGTAAGTGTGTAGATATCTCCCATGTCAGCTACATTTGTCATTGACATTTCCAGAACTCCATCATTTAAGGTAGAGTCAACACCAGCACCAAAAGCATGTACCACGCTGGCAACATCATTCTGGTCATATCCAATTTCAACCGATTGCGCATTTGCTACACAAATTGTTGAGAGAAAAACTAGACTAGCAACTAGTTTTTTCGTGTGCGAAAGAAAAGTAAAATCTGTTGTCATAATTTTTATATTTTAAGTGTTCAAACATTTTTTATAATTAATACTGAATGAGGGGGAATAGAAATTGAAGCATCTCTACTAGTCATTTCTTCTTTCAATGGTTGTTGGTTTGCCCTATCTATCTTCCATACAAGCAGGTTTTCCTTCTGAAGACCTAAATCTGAGATAGAGGCATTAAAATCGTCAGCTGCCGAGCGGTTAATAAGCATTATTATTCGTTCACCTCGTTCATTTTCCACCGCAATAACCTTCAGATGTTCACTTGTGCTGTCAGATGCATAATTAATTTCAAATCGTTTCCCATGCACGTGCTGATTAGCCATTGCGTATAAATAACCTGCTGACCTCACTTGGTTATCAGCATCAATAATACCATAGGCGTCTCCTTTAAAATGCCACATAGCGGCTCCGTTCATATTAGAAGATGATAAAGCTTCTACAACTAAGGCCAGATAGATAGCACCTAAATGATTGGCATGTCGGGGCTCAAATGGTGTCCATGTCCACTGTATATTGAATTCGGTTAAGAAAAATTCTGTGATATTATCAACCTTTCTTTTCTCCACTTCTTTAATTACACCACGAGCCGTGGAATCAATATTATATACTGCATCATACAATATAGCACGCGTAGCCGTCTGTGGATTAG
Source organism: uncultured Cytophagales bacterium (assembly GCA_963832285.1). Taxonomy (GTDB): domain Bacteria; phylum Bacteroidota; class Bacteroidia; order Cytophagales; family Cyclobacteriaceae; genus Marivirga. The sequence goes on along the minus strand of CAWHTP010000008.1, from coordinate 154,511 downwards.
GCGATGCATAACTATGCCATGTAAGAAAATCAATATTTGCCTGACAAGAATCTAAGAAGGATTTAAGCACGTTTTCCCTTGGAAAAGTTAGAGCCGGACCGCCTATTTTAATTTCAGGTTTTATAGCCTTTAGTTCCGCTACTACCCTATTAAAAAGACTCCAGAGTTTGGGCAACTGGTCTTTTCGCCTGTAGAGCTCTTCTCTTTCATTTAGAATTTCCCAGTAATCAACCCGAATGTTGTTCCGTTCCGTTATCATCAAAAATTCCTTAAAAAGTGCTACTATTTCGACTTCCTGCTCCGGAGTAAGCATTAGTTTTTTATCCGCCAACCACTTAGGCCACTTAGCAATAGGGTTAACCATAATCTTCGCATTTCCGTAAGCCTCATAGGCAGCATTAAAGCAAGCCACAATACGCTCTTCATTCCAAGATCGTGTATTTTCATCCGTAAATTCATCGGCAATATATCCGTAGTGAACACGAACTAAGCCCGGGCTTACCTCTTTCATAAAATTCTGATACACTGAATCCTGCGCTTTCTCAATGTATACACTCTCATAATCGTTAAAACCCCAGAGTGCTTTATTAATCACTCCATTCTCCTGATTCCAGTTGATGTTGAAATCACTTACATCTTTCTGCGTGGTGCACATAGTAAAAACTAGTGCACTCAACAAAAGCAATAAGAAGTTTCTAAAAAGAGGCATATGTATTATTTTGGTGTATTTAAATAAAGGCCTACCCTCAGTAGGGCAGGCCTCTGTTTGTAATCTACTCTATAAGAATTTTCTTAGTTGATGATACGCCCGATTCATTGGTAATTATAACCATGTACATACCTTGTTCAATTTGAGTATTTTGAATGTTCAAAGAAATATTCTTTGCATTTCGATAATTATTGGAGAAGAAGGTACGTCCAGCGATATCCGTAATTTCTATAAAATAATTGCCAGTGTGCGCCAAGGCAATATTTATAGACTGATTCCTGTTCATCGGATTAGGATATACCGCCACCTGGCTACTGAATGCATCCTTTGCTGATAGCACCGCAGATGGCGTTATTTCAAGGTATATCCGATTGGTGTAAGAATCCTTTGAATGGAAGCGAAATACATTGAATTTATTAAAGGTAGTATCCGCTATGGTGAACGACAGCACCTCAGCACCTGCTGCTACTTCAGTAGTAACGTAAGTGTTAAAATTAGCCTGAAACCAAGAGTAAGGAATAACATCTCCCTCATTCACTCCGGCTATACCAAGCTTAGCCGGATCGTTACTTACAGAAAGAAAACTCACCGCGGAGTATTTTTGAAGGGTATCTCGAACCAACATGGCATCCTTTTGCGGATCGCCTTCAAGGTCTGCCCCAATATCTTCATCAGGAACTGTGGAGAAGGTGATAGTTTCTTCTTCCCAATCTGAACCTACCTTGTAGAAGGCCAGACTAGCTGTAATGATTTGTTGTTCATCAAGCCAAGACGTATCGTCAAATAAACTTCCGAAAAGGTGCAACTTCGCTTCTTTAACATCTGTTAAACTTGAAATATCAAATTTAATGAAAGGGCGATATAATTCTTGCCAGCCATCAAACCCTTCTTTAGGTCTGACTAATAATAAAGGCCAATCGCCTGTATTGAAAGTAAGATAATTGCCGCTTCCACCAATAATAACAGCATCGTCTGTCGGGTAAAGAATAATTTTACCTTCCTCACCTACTGCCTCAGTAGTGGCTTCTATGGCGGGACTTTGACCGGAAACATTTAGGGCTGAATCGATGGATGCTACCGTTAAGCTGTATGGTGTGGATGGTGCTAATTCATAAGCGGTAAAATGTAAAGAACTAAAGTCTTCCTCATTACCTATTTCTCTGTATTTTGGGTAGTCATCTATATATCCCACTAATTGACCTATTTTTAACGTATCGGGTTCTAAAACACCGTCAACGTAAACCAGATAACCCATCATACCACCATCAGTCGCTACATTATCCCATGTAATGGTGATGGAATTATTGGTTGTACTTTCTACCACGGGCTGACCAGGCTGAGGAGGAGCCTGTGTATCTTGCGCATTAACCCTTACGAAAAGGCTTGAGGCCATGACCAGCATTGCTAATTGTAAAAATCTATTTTTCATAACTACTTTGTTTAGTTTTTAATTTATTATTATAATCCTACTACTATATACTTTATTGCCACCGTTTAGCTTAATTAAATAAAGCCCTTCTTGCAGGTGGCTGGGCAATAACCATTTATTATCTGCTATTTGCTCAACCGATAAAATCTCTCTTCCCATCAAATTATACAATTTAAGACTTGTCATTTCCGGAATACCATTCAAGTGCAGATTAGTACCCACCCTTATCGGGTTAGGAGAAGGATAAAATTGAGTGACAGAACTTTTGATTGATGTTATTAGGTCAATATCAACTACGAGGCTGGCAGTATCTGAGTGGTTTCCTTTTGTATCTATAGCAAAAACAGATAATTTCATTTGACTTTCACCATTTTCTATAGGAACGGTAGCTTGGTTTTCGGTTAGCGTAACTAGCGGTTCATCATTCTTAAATACTACATAATTAAGGACGCCACTCTGATCCAGCGACTCCCGCCACGAGAGCAATACGGTTTCATTTTGCTGCGTTGCCTGTAATCTTGAAGGTATGGTCGGCCCTTCAACATCCTGTCTGGTTACCAAGCTTAAAACCTGGCTCGTATCCGAGCTGTTGCCTTCTTCATCTGAGGCAATGGCAGAAAATAAATACTCAGTTCCTTCCTCCAAGCCCGTCACCTCTATTGTACTTAAATCTGTGTAGAAGCCGTGAAAATTACCATCTTGAAGTAGTTTAAAACCTGCAAAAGATTCGTTGTCAGATAAATTCGAAACATTTATTGTAGCACTTTTAAATTGCGTAAATCCACTCAATTCCGGAGTTTGGGGAGGAATGTTTTCATCAGCCTGCTGAGTTGTTACAAGCACCAAAGACATTGGCGGTAATTCTAACTTACCCTCTTTTACGCTAATAGGATAGGCATAAAAACTGTGTTTATCGATAGTAAGTATTCGAGTTTCTGCATTTAATCCCAGTGAATCAAAAGGAATAATAGTGCTCAAACTACTTTTATTGATCAGTAGCACGCTGCGGTCATCCAGCTGATTTTGTATGGCTATTGTTTCCAATTTATTCCGGGATGGACTTTGAGTTGTTAAAGGTCGGTTTCCGGAGAGGTATCGCGTGCCCCATTTATAAAGCAAGCCGGTAGCTCGCAGATTATCGTTAGAATCAATAAGACCGTATGCATTACCCTTATTATGCCATACGTTCGCACCCGTAATACCCGCAGCGGCCAATCTGTTTACAACAGCGGCCTGAAACATTGCACCTGCAAAATTCCCGTGTCTCTCATCTATTGGGGTCCAAACCCACTGGATATTATATTCCGTAACAAACGATTCAACCTCATTTTCCAGGCCTCTTTCCCTTAGCTCGTCCATTACCCTAATGGCTCCATCAACTATGGAGCTGGGTTTGCTTACCACTAAAACTGAATCATTGGTTCTATTATCGGGGCCATTGGCATAATTATGCCATGAAATAAAATCGTATCTACCGCTGCAACTATCCAAAAAACCGGTAATCCAAGCATTGTTTGGATACGTAAAAGCTAAGCCTCCTATTTTAGCTTCAGGGATCACATGTTTAATGGTATCATGTACCCTATTATACAAATTATATAGCTTATACATTTCATTAGTTTTGCCATATACATGCTGATCTCGTTCATTGGTCACCTCCCAATAATCTACTTTCAAACCATTATTTTTTACTATTACAGCCATCTCAGCAAACAGACGTACGATCACATCTTCCTGATCAGGAGTAAGAATAAGATCAGTGGTAAGCCAATCAGGCCATGACGGAACAGGATTTAACATTACCTTCGCATCTCCATAAGCCTGTTCGGCCAACTGAAATGCCCTTATGATATAGTCGCTGTCCCAAGTCTGCGTTTCTTCGTCAGTCCAGGAATCAATTAATGACGATTGATGTATCCGAACAAAAGAGGGTTTTAGTGCCTGCATAAATTGCACATAACCTTCTTTTTTTATCTTTGCAGTGTCCACAATCTCGTAGTCAGCAACGCCCCAATGAGCCGCATCAATTTTTCCTTCAAACTGCGACCAGTCTATAGCAACAGTATAGCTATTTTGAGCACTCAACTCAAAGGCACTTAGAAGCAGAAATAGAGATGTTAATAACAGTATCTTCATCATCAATTAAATAAATTTGGGTTATTATCAACTTCAAATTGTGGTATAGGCAAAAAATAGGAATCAGGCGCGCTGAATGTAGGGTCTTTGATTACGTCCGGCCCAATGTTCCAGCGCACGATGTCAAACCAGCGGTGCTGTTCACCTGCAAGTTCCACCCTTCTTTCATGCCTAAGGGCGGCAGTCAAATTATTTATTACTACTCCGTTTATTGTTGGGGCACTTGCTATTAGTTCTGATACTGTTTTCAGAGCGGGCACCTGACCATTTGTGGTAGTATTTTTTGTGTTGTAAGCTAAATGTCGGTTCATATCACCTTCATCAACTGCGTTGGTGGCACGAGCCCTTACTTGATCAATCCAGTTTGCTGCCTCACCTGACCTACCCAATTCTATAAGTACCTCGGCATACATCAGATAAATATCTGCTAATCGTAGTATTCTGGTATTATGATCATTGGTAGTTTGCTGTCCGTATACTTCATTCGGATCAAAATCATATTCGTATTTTCTCCAACCATAATCTCCCTTCACCCAGTTGATATTCTCATAGAGCAAGGTATCGCCATTATCCATAAATGCTGCTCCGTTAGGGCACCACATAGTCATAAAACAGCGAGGGTCAGCAATACTATCAGGGAAACCATCATAACGTTCAAATTCATTATAGGCACTGGCTGTAGGCGCATTGTTATACCAGCGAACCGCAATGCCATCATGCATACCGCTTCCTTTAGATCGCAGGCTCCCTTCTTGTGTGCGGTTTGTGGGGTCATGTTCCTCCCAAATCCGAGTTTCGTCTCCTATAAACTCAAATTGCACTTCAAAAAGTGACTCGGAATTGTTTTCATTGACATTATTGTGATTGGCTCTAAAGAAATTTACAAGCGAGTAATTTCCCAAGTTACCGTTCACAACTCCTTCAAATTCATCTGCCGCCAACTGATAATACTCAGCAGGACTGCCTAGTGTAGGATTGTAAATCTGCGAGGTCATAAATAGATATACTTTACCCAGATATCCGGCAGCAGCACCCTTAGTAGCGCGTCCGAGATTTAAACCTGTTACCTGAGGATCTGAATTATCAGGCAACAGCGTTTTAGCTTTTTGCAAGTCGGAAATAATTAATTCCCATACTTCGCCCGGTTTTGCAACAGAGCGGAAAAACTCTTCTCTACTACTTGGATTCTCATCGGCAAGCACAATTATTTCTCCGTAAGCTTTTACAAGATGGAAATGATAAACGGCACGAAGAAAATGTGCCTCTCCCATGATTCTGTCATAAAGATCAGGCTCAAGAATATCCTTCATTCCTTCACCCACCTCAAAAATTACCTCATTTGCACGGTAAGCACCACGATAGCAATCCCTCCAAATCCGCTCTACTTCCTCATTTATGGCCAATGTATTGTAATTGGCAACATCACCTAAAGTGTATGTTCCCGGATTGGTCGCGTTCGAAGTGGCAAAACTCTCGTCAGATCTAAAATCGGCAAAATAAGGCCAGTAGTGGGCATATAAGCCAAACGATTGCAGGTTAGAGTATGCGGCATTTATAGCCAGCTCTGCATCTTCAGAAGTCTGGTAAAAAGATTGCTTTGTAATATTATTTGGATCAGACAACGTGAGATAATCTTTCTCACAGGATGAAAAAACAATTAATAAAAGCAGTAAAAATATGTATCTCATTTGGTTACTTTTCATGTCAGAAGTTTATATTTAAACCCATCAAAAAAACACGTGGTACCGGATAAACGCCTCTATCTATTCCTACACCTAGATTATCACTAGACGTTATTTCCGGATCAAACATAGAGTAGTTTGTAAGAGTCAATAAATTTTGGCCTTGAACATAAACCCTCATTCTCTTCATGCCAATTCGAGAGGTCCATGGATCAGGTAAAGTATAACCCAAAGTCACATTTCTCAGCCGGAGATAGCTTCCATCCTCAATATATCGATCAGATTGGCGTTGATTAGCTGTCCTGTCCAATTCTGCCCTTGGCAAGGTAGCCTGTGCATTATGCTGCTCAATTTGCGCTACTTCCGATGGCGAAGCATTTTCCGGAGTAGATAGCCAACGGTTTAATACTTCAGTACTTTGGTTTCCGGTGAGGCTCATGTTTTGTGTCCAGTGTATCATTTCACTAAATATTTCATTCCCATAAACACCCTGAACCAGAACGCTCATATCTACTCCACGATAGGCCAAATTGGCATTCAAACCATACATAAAATCGGGTATAGGACTTCCAATATTTACCATATCGTCTCCATTCAATAACCCATTTTCATCCTGATCTCTATAAATCAAATCACCCGGTTTCGATCCTTTTACCAAGTTGGGATTAACAGCAGCTACGGCATCAATTTCTGCTTGTGTTCGGTAAATTCCGTCAACTTGATAACCCAAAAAGTAACCGATAGGGTACCCTACCTCAAAACGTGTAACATTGCCAAGCTCTGTATCACCTCCTACAATTACATTGTCGTTTACCGAAGTGGCTTTAACTTCGTTATCGATATGTGTAAAATTTCCGGATATGCCGTATTCTAGCGCTCCTACTTTGTTGTTGTAGCTTAATGACAGCTCGATACCTCTATTTTCAACCTCACCGGCATTTAAGTAAGGAGGACTCTTGTGGTTAGAGGCACTCATGGGTATAGGTACCTGTAATAGGATATCCCTTGTTTGTTTGATAAAATAGTCCGCCACGAATACCAACTTATTATCAAATAAGTCTACGTCTAAACCTATATCATAAGTAAAAGTGGTTTCCCAGCGCGCGCCAACTGTTGGGTAATTAGTTAAAACTGTTCCTAAAGCCAACTCTTTTCCAAAAGTGTAATTCACACCCGAGTTTAGCGTGGTTTGCCAAGGATAACTCTCCCCAATGGCGTTACCAACTTCCCCGAGGCTAAATCTTAATTTGGCATTGTTTACAATACTAGATAGGGAATTCATGAAAGACTCTTCCGTAAACCGCCATGCTACTGATGCCGAAGAAAAATTACCATATTGATTCTGTGGATCAAAAGTAGAAGACCCATCCCTTCTTAAATTGGCTGTAAAATAATATTTGCTTTTGTAATCATAGGTTAGTCTTGCCAGTAAAGACTGTATTCGTCTCTCGCTTGGAGTTCCCCTTACACCCAGCAGCTCTTGTCCTGACCCTACACTTTCTTGAATCCTATCAGAAGCAAAGCCCTGAACCGACACCTGCATTTCAGTTTTTAATCGTTTTTCACGGGTATAACCAACCAAACCAGTGATAGTATGGTCTCCAATAAATTTTTCGTAGTTCAAGGTGTATTCTTGAATAAGTCTGGCGTTGATTAAATACCCTTCGGAATAGTCTTTTTCTGTATTTTCAAAAAAGTCGCCTATATTATAGGTATCAATAACCCGGATACTTCGCTCTGCCTCAGAGGTTATCCCAAAATTGGCTTTTAGGTTTAAACCTTCTATAATTTCGTATTGCCCGAAAATACCTCCAACGGCATCAAGAGAATTTCTTCGATTAGTATTAAATGCTGACCAGGCTACCGGATTCCAAATATTTATACCGTCAGCAACAGTTGCACCCTGAAAATTACCTGCCGAGTCGCGTACTGAAAGGCTTGGCGTAGAAGTTGTAGCTAATTGCAACAAACTCCTACCCCCTTGAGAAACATTGGTATTCCTTTCAGAATAAGCAATGGATAAGCTCTGACCTACTGTCAGTTTTCCCAAAATTAGCTGAGACTTAATTCGAGCCAAATATTGCTCGAAATCCGTATTGATCATAGTACCAACATTCTTAAAATACCCTAATGATGAACTATAGTTAAAGTCACCTTTTCCTCCTGAAACGTTCACATTGTACCTGGACATGGGAGATGTCTGAAAAATTGCATCCTGCCAATTAGTACCCTCTCCGTAAAGAGTAGGATTTTCTAAAACATTTAGAACTCTACTTGGAGGATTAACAATAATAAATTCTGAAGAAGCATTGTCAGCAGCTTCCACCATAAGTTCGGCATATTGAGTGGCATTGAGCAGATCAATTTTTCTATGTACATCTTGCATGCCCCAAAAAGCATCAAAACTTACTTGAATCTCGTCTGATTTTCCGGATTTTGTAGTTATTATAATAACCCCATTTGCACCACGCGCTCCGTAAATTGCAGTTGATGCTGCGTCCTTCAATATCTGCATTGAAGCAATGTCACTTGGACTTATTGAGCTAACGTTTGCACCGGGAATCCCATCAATTACGTAAAGCGGATCTGTACTATTCATGGTTCCGACACCTCTTATTTGGACTTTAGCCGTAGCTCCGGGGGTTCCACCAAATGAGCTTACCATTACGCCAGCCGCCTGACCCTGTAAGGCTTGTTGAACTGAAGTAGTAGGAAGTTTAGATAGTTCCTTGGGCTCTATTGTGGCAATAGCTGAGGAGAGATCCTTTTTTTTCTGAGTTCCATATCCTATAACTACCACTTCCTCCATAGCTTGCCTATCTTCAGACATCACTACTTCAAACTTCTTTGTACTTCCGATAGGTACCTCTTGTGTGAGATAACCTATAAATGAAATGATAAGCTCTTGATCCTCAGGTTCAACTTCTAGTGTGAAAAACCCGTTTGCCGCAGTTACAGTGCCTCTACTAGTACCTTTAACTAATACAGTTGCACCAGGCAACCCATCACCGTTTTCATCAAAAATAAAACCCTCTAATACCTGATCGGCCGCTCTATCTTTTTTAAGCTGCAAATTGCTATCGGGTGTTGCTTGTAAAGCGTAAGTTGTGTTGTTCAGTTTCTTCAATTCAATCTCTTGCTGCTCTAAAATAGAACCTAGCGTTTGTTTCCAATTATCATTGTTAAGTTTCTTGAAGCCAGCAGGTAGAACTTTTTTTCCAATGACTAATTTTTCATCGTAATTGAAGAAAACTTCGAACTTCTTCTCAATTTGACTCAGATAAACCTTTAAAGGAATAGAATCAGCCTCTACTGTGCTCACAATGTTGGCAGAGGACACCTTGTAATTATCTGCAACTCCGCTTAGAGCTGTGAAGCATAAAAGCACGAATAACGCACTGAACCAACTTTTTGCTAAAACACTGCTCATTTTAATGAATCTTTTTCGCCAACCACCAAAACATTATCCTCACGTTCAATAGTGAGGTCAAAGGCTATCTCTAAAGACTTAATAAGTAAATCAATATCCCCATACGGTACAGATCCATTAAAAATTTTGTCCGCTAGGTCGTTATCTATAAAAATTAAATCTAAATTGTATGACTCTTTAATTAGTTCACCGATACTTGCCAGGCTCATCTTATTAAAAACCAAGCGATTATTATTCCAAGATGCATATGACTCGGTTAGCATGTCAGACTTCTTTAATTCCTTCGTAACCGGACTATAGAGCACTATTTCTCCCGGCTGCATTTCCACCCGTGATTTGTCGTTATTAGCTCTAAATCGAACGCTTCCTTCATCAAGGGTTACCCTCACCTCATCACCACGATCATATACATTAAATTCTGTACCTAAAACATCTACATCAGCATTATTAGTGTGTACTATAAATGCAGAATGGTCATCAGTATGCGTAACATCGAAATATGCCTCACCATTTAACCACACCTCACGGCTTTCACCTAAAGTCCAGTGTTTGTCGAATTCAATTTGTGAGTTGGCATTGAGTATTACATTAGTTCCATCATCTAATGTTAAATACTTAGTTTGACCGAAATCAGTGGTTAAGGATAATTGATCAGTTGCGTTCCCACTTATGGAAGCATATAAAAGCCAGCTTGCTAAACCGAGCACGAGTAATACTGAGGCTGCTACTTTTAGCTTAAGCCATGAATGGGCTTTACCCGCCTTTTGCGGAAAAACATAATATTGTTGCCTCAGGTCTGTATCAGCTACCTCTACATTTATTCTTTCATCAATTTTTGACCAAAGGTTCATTTTCTCACTCTCAGGCATTTGAAATTCGTCAAATGTCAGGTTGAGCACAATTTTCCTCGCCTCAATAATTATCGAAGTCTTTTCAGGAAGCTCTTTCAGCCAATTGTGCCAAAATTCATCCGATTCTTCTGAAGGATTAAAAACCCAAGCACGAAACGACTTGTCTAAAACAAAATCCTGAACGGTGTATTCTTTGTATTGCATAATTTGAGTCTATTAGTTGGGTAAGGACTCAAATCACGAATTTTGGACTATTATTTAGGAAAATTTTTAAATTTTTATGGGTAAGTCAAAAAAAAAGCCCCATCCTCGCCAGATACGCTATAAAAACTGCTCAAAAATTTGGATTGGTAGAAAAATGTATGGTCGCTATTTCGAAATAGTTGACCGCAACCTGGCAATGGCTCGCCAGTTAAGCTTATAAACAGTCTGAATATTAATTGAGAGCATTGCGGATATATCCTCAAAGGACATTCGCTCGTAATACAATAAAAAAAGCACCTCTCTTTGTCTTGCCGGAAGGGCATTAATGGAAGTCCGAATCATGCGCTTGATTTTATCTTCATCCTCCTGCTTTATCCATTCATTCTCCCGAGACGAACTGTAAAGTGAATTCCTTAAAACGTTTGCATGCTCATAAAAACGGCTTTTCTCTTTCAGGTCATTACCTGATTTGCGGATGAGATCCCGTTTCAATGATTTCATTAAGTAAAAAAGAATATTATCCGTTTCGCCAAGTCGCTCACGTTTTTCCCAAATTGTAACAAACAAATCTTGGATTATATCTTTTACTAATGCATCATCATTAATAATGTGCATACCATAATTGTAAAGCTTCTGGCTGTAGGCTTCAAAAATAGTGGACAAGGCGTCCCTATAACCATTCTTAAGTTGTCTCCAAATCTTTAAATCTTCTACGTCCTCCTGCTGGTGTCGATAGTCAATATTTAATTTTGAAGTAGCCATATTGTAAATTTTGCTGAATTTGACGAAAATATAGCTTCATTTTTAGCTATTACCCTACAGAATAACGATTTTTTTTATTAAAAAAACAAATTTTTATGTAAAAAGCTATAATTCCAAAATATTTGATATCGTAAACCTACAGATTACTTAGAAAATGTATTACTATTTTGGCAGCTTGCGTTGCACTAAATTTGTAAAAGTCCATCACCCAAAAGTCCTAATTTCCAAGGCATTAGTCGCTTCAAATCAAATATGGCATACTTAACAGTAATATTTCTGTAAAAACCGTCTAAATAATTGTTACTTTTCTCTTTACCTAATAAATGTTTACATAGAAATGAGAAGACGAGAATTTGTAAAAGGTGGATTTTTAGCCTCGGCAAGTACGTTTCTGGGTTTATCGATGGGCGAAAAAGCTTCAGCAGCACCAACAGGGTACTTTAACACAAAAATACTGACAGCATACTATTTTAGGGCTCATATGTATACTTGCGTGCCCCAACAGGTAAGGGATGACATGAAGATGATGGCTTCCATTGGCACTAATTATGTTGCGGTGGCCATTTTAGAGCAAGATTTATTCGCAGCAGTTGAAAATGTGCAGCTCATTAAAGAGGAAGCTGCCAAATATGGGATGGGCATAATTGCTGTCCCCTCCAGATGGGGAGGCATGTTTGCAGGCGCACCTAAAGTACCTAGCGTTTTCTCCGTTCAAAACCCCCAAACATGGGTGCTGGACGAGCACTTTAAACCAGTAATGTCAGCCGTTTCCGGTGTCATAAGCAGTATTCATTATCCTGAGACGCTACAATTCCTAAAAGATTCGATAGATAAAACTGTTGAGCTTTGGGGTGTTGATGGTTTTATTTGGGACGAGCCTAAATCATACCGAGTGGATTATTCTCCGCTGGCAATGGAAAAACTTAATAACAGCAAGGAACGTGCTGTACACCTTGAAGCAGTAGTGCAATTCCACAGTGAAATTAATAAATATATAAAAGCAAAATACCCGAATCTCATCACAAGCTTATTCAGCTATGCAAATCTTTCGGACGAGGACCTACTACAGGTAGCCACTACTAAAAACCTAGATTATTTTGGCTGTGATGGCCGGCCGTGGCATCATACTGATTTAGGTGTGGAAGAAGCTCCCGGAAAAACACTGCTCGGAAACGGAGAGCGATTTCTTGACGCAGCAAAAAAGAATAATACTAAATCGCTGTGGCTTATTGAAAACCATAATATGGATGAAGCAGATATTCAACTCGCAAAGAAAAAGTTGCCAACGATCGTTAAAGCACCTGTTGATCATCTTATTTACTACTATTACCCCAGGAATTTGAAAAACCCCGCAGATAATATGAAAGTTATTTTTGATCAAATGAGTCAATTTAAAACAAAATAGGTATTTAAGTGAGCATAAACTATTTGAAAAAAATTGTTTAGATATATATAGATCGAATAACATTCTACTTACCCCAGTTACTAATACTAATAGAAAATTCAAAAAATGAAAATTATACTGAATCACGCTTTAACTTATTTCATCATTCTTATTATATCTCTGCACGCTAAAACATTTGCCCAGACAGAAAAAACGAATGATTTCGACCTCATTATTTGCGGTAGCACCCCTGCCGGCATCATGGCGGGCATTGCAGCGGATAGAATGGGCAAAACCAGCCTTATTATTGAGCGGACAAATCACATTGGCGGCCTACCGGCTAATGGGCTGGGTGCCACCGATATTCAAACCAGAGCGGTTGGTGGTGGCCTTTTTCTAGAGTTTGTAGAAAATATCCATCAATATTATGTAGCAAAGTATGGTGCAAACTCTCAACAATTGAAAGACAGCGATGGGGGCTATCATTTTGAGGCCTCTGTGGCCGAAGCGGTGCTGTTGCAAATGCTGGAAGAGGCCAAACGTGTTACAGTGCTCACAAACCATCAATTTGATGCCCTGCCGGAGCACCTCACTATGGAGAATAACAAAATAAACTCCTTGTCCGTAACCGACAGGAGCAACAAAGAAGTAAAAATTTTAACAGGGAAAATATTTATAGATGCCACCTATGAAGGTGACCTGATTGCAGCGGCTGGCGTGCCCTATTTTGTAGGCCGCGAAGGTTTTGACGAGTTCGAAGAACCTTTTGCCGGCAGGGTATATAAATACTGGGGCGGCCCTGCGCAGAATGGCTCAAGCCTGTTGGCAGACAATGCCATTCAGGCATTTAATTACCGCCTTTGCCTGACTAGAAATGCTAACAATATTACCCCGATTGCCAAGCCCTCAAACTATAACCGATCAGCATACACCTCGCTTATAGAAGATGTAAATAGTGGAAGACATACAGGAGCCGCTTACATGAGATATCTTGAAGCCGGGGCAAGCAACAACCCTATGGATTCCGTTCCGGGTGAGCCCAAAGGCATGCAGCGATTGGTGAACAAAGTAGTGCTACCAAATGATAAAACCGATGCCAATAACCAGCACCTGGCTTTCATTTCTACTGATTTACCTGAGGAAAACTGGCCATGGCCAACCTCAAGTTGGGAATGGCGTGATGCTTTTTCCGAGCGGCTAAAAGCGTACACTTTAGGCCTACTGTGGTTTGCCCAGCATGATGAGGCGTTGCCTGAAAACTTTCGGAAACAGTGTTTGCAATGGGGCTTGGCCGCTGATGAATACACCGATAATGGTAACTTCCCCCGGCAGGTATATGTGCGAGAGGGCAGAAGGATGAAGGGCAAGTATTTATTTACGGCCCACGATGCTTTGCCTATTGAGGAAAATGGAAGACCGCCCCTACATGCTACCAGCGTAACTGCCGGTCATTACGCCATTGATTCGCATGGGGTACGCAAGCGAGAAGAAGGTAAAGTGCATTTAGATGGGTTTATAAATTACCAGACCAAACCTTATACAGTGCCTTATGAAGTGATGGTACCTGAAAAGGTTACCAACCTGCTGGCACCTGTGCCTGTTTCAGGAACGCATTTAGGTTTCTCTACCTTACGGATGGAGCCTACATGGATGGCTTTGGGAGAGGCTGCAGGCCTTGCTGCCGTTTTATCAATTGATGACAAGGTATCTGTACAAGCCGTTTCCGTTAAAAAGCTACAGCGGGAACTGCTGGATAAACAGGCTGTCCTTATTTATTTCGAAGACCTATCCCCTACACACCCTAATTATAAAGCCATGCAGTACTTTGCCTTACAAGGTTTTATCAGTGGATGGAATGCCACACCAGAAGTCATGCTTACCAGGGAAGAGGCTAATGCGCTTGCTGAAGAAATAGGAAGGGATTTCCCGAGAGATATTTCTAAAAAGGGGATAATGAGAGGGTCGTTCTTTCAGACAATGTATGAGGAAATAACTAAAACAGAAGGAGAATAAGCCATGTCACAGCTACATAAAAAAATATATATTCGACTTTACAAAAGCCTGGTTTTCAATTTCTGCATAGCTGCCTGTATGCTTTCTTACTGCACAGAGCAAGTGCAAAGCAGCCAAGTAGAAACATCCAACAGCGTTGACCTCGTTGCACAGGTCAATGTATTTATGGGAACCTCAGGGGATCACGGACAACTTTCCCCCGCTGCCTCCCTGCCATTTGGTATGGTCAAGTTAGGCCCTGAAACTGATCCGGTGGGCCACTCGGGTTACAATTATGAGGCTGCTTTAATAGAAGGTTTCACACACAATCGCTCTGAAGGGGTAGGCTGTGTGGGTGCCGGTGGAAACATTCTAATAAAACCTGGTTTAGGTCAGGTAAGCACAAAACCATCGCCCTATCAAAAAGAAACCGAGAGAGGTGCTCCAGGCTATTACTCGGTCATGTTAGGCTTAGGGGATAGCGCCATTAAAACCGAACTCACTGTGAGCAATGGCACCGGCTGGCATAAATATGATTTCCCGAAAAAAGCAAAAAAGTGGATAATGATTGACTTAAGGGCTTCGCATGAGGAATTTATAGCGGAAACACATGAATTTACAGCTAACGATAAGATCGAAGGGTCGGTGGAGGCCTATACAGTTTGCAAGCAGAACGGTGGCAAATATAAATTCTATTACCAAATAGCAATAAGCGCAAAAGTCTCAGAAGTTGTGGAGCAAGAAGGAAAGATTTTCTTGCTCTTAAAAAGTGATGAAGAAAAGCATGTTAACGTAAAAGTGAGCCTTTCAACCATCAGTCCCATACAGGCTGTAAAAGACCGGGAGGTAGAAATTGGACACAAAACTTTTGAGGAAGTGCGTGCTACAGCAAGGCAATTGTGGCAGGAAAAGCTTTCTAAAATTAGGGTAAAGGGGAATTTAGAAGATAAAAAACTATTTTATTCCAACTTGTACCGAAGCTTCTTAGCCCCATACAATACCACCAGCTCGGACAGCACCTATCGCGGTTCTGATGGAAAAATTTATGTAGCGGAAGGCTTTACCTATTATCATGGCTGGTCAATCTGGGACAATTTCCGGACCCAATTACCGCTGCTCACTATCATTGAGCCGAATATAATGCTTGATATTTGCAAATCTCTGGTGGCGCTTTACAAGCAAGGCAAATATAATTGGGCAAGCACTACCGAGCCTTTCCCTACTGTGCGAACTGAACATTCATCAGTGGTTTTACTTGACGCCTACCGCAAAGGGATTAGCGACTTTGACCTGAAAGGCGTCTACCCCTATCTGATTCAGGAGTTGGATAGCCTACCCTATACATCGCCCGACAATATTTTAGAGAGTTCATACGATTATTGGGCGGTATCAGAAATAGCTGGCATCCTGGGCAAAGCGGAAGATCAGCAGAAATACCTCAACAAAGCCAAAGAGTTTGAAACAATATATAAAGAAAAGTTTCAGGTGATGGATGCGCAATCCGACATTATGCACGGTGATGGCTTATATGAAGGCACGCTTTGGCAGTACCGCTGGTTTGTACCGTGGAATATTGCCAAAATGAAGGAGCTCATCGGTGGTGAAGAAGCTTTTGAAGCGCAACTGGATCAATTCTTCGAAAGTGACTTCTACAACCATGGTAACCAGCCCGATTTGCAAGCGCCTTTCCTTTACAACTTCACCAAAAATCCTTGGAAAACGCAGGAGATAGTTAATAAAATCCTCACAAAGGACTTGGTACAATGGTATGGCACGCACAGAAAGTGGGAAACGCCTTATAAAGGCAAAATCTACAAAAATGCAGCTAAAGGTTATTTAAAGGAGATGGACGATGATGCAGGCACCATGTCTTCTTGGTTTGTTTTGGCTTCCATGGGTTTATACCCGGTAAATGTGGGCGAGCCGCTGTGGCAAATTACAACGCCTATTTTTGAAGAGGTTTCAATTAATGTTCAAGGTGAAAAAGCCTTTAATATTAAAACAACTAATTTTAATGATAGTACTTTTTACATTGACGAAATAAAATTAGAGGACGATACATATACCAACTACTTTCTAAAACATCAAGCCATTATTGAAGGAAAAGGACTGGATTTACATCTGGAAAAAAAATAGTGATGGTAATGATATCCTTAAATAATTTTGATTGATGTTTTCATATATATAATTATATTAACCGTTTGTAAAATAATAGATCTATTGGATTGGTATTTATAATCAATGGGGATTATGCTATAAAGAAGTTAACAAAGACCGAAAGTAAAGCCATTAACATAAGTATAATAATGGTTGAGGAACGTAAAGGTTGATATTGAAAATTGGTAGTGGAATTTTTCATGTATAGTTGAATCGTTTTTTGGCGGAGATGCCGCATAGAGGTTGAGGCAGGCTATATTATCTGTTTGTATATAATATGGTTATAAGCCCGAACTTGATAATTAGTGCTTTTGAACACAAAAATCGGAAAAAGCCGCAATTACACGGCTTTTTCCTAAGAAATTTGAAATTGAATTACCTGCTGGCGGTTACAGTAATAGTTTGTGCATCGCTTGCCGGCTTCGGATAATTTGATGCGTAGCTGAATTTAAGCGCTGTGTCACTGAGTGTTATCAATGTCAACTTGTTTTCAGCGATACCATCTAATACCACCACATCTAATGTTGAATTAAGATCATAGGTACCTGAAGCTTTTAAGACTTCGCTATTGTTTAAGTTCAAGGTTTCCCATCCTGAGAAATTACTTATTGTATAGCTTTTAGCTGTAGTGAAGGTAATAGCTGTAGTTACTCCAGTAAGGTCAATATCCTCGGCACCGGCTGTAATCTCAGTTACATTCCAGGTAGCACTCAACTCTCCAATTTTTTCATCTTTAGGATCTGGATCATCTCCTCCCTTTTTACAAGCAGTAAAAAGAATAGCTGTTATCAGAATAAGGTAATGCGCGTTTTTAATTAAATTGTTCTTCATAATTGTTGTTTTTATAAATAATTATTGTTTTTAAATTTATTTTATTAATCACCAATTGCGTACAAAGTCGGCTTATGGTTGATTATTGCTATCGATCAGCTCGGGTATAAACCTAAAAGCAAAATTCCTTCTGCCGGGATGAATCAAATAAGCCTCCTTTGTTCTTGGACTCCATGAGTCATCTCCGCCCACACCCATCATAAGGTAATCTATATTGATTGTCATACTTTCGGCTTTCATTATTTCATAAGTATGTTTCGCTTCTGTTAAATTCTGCTGCGTATAGTGGTGTGCCGATACATTTGAAGGAACAAATGGTACAATTGTGAATCCATTCCCCTCTTGATCTACAAAGCTTACCCAGCGTACATCACTTTTGTTACCATTCTCTTGCGGCTTAGGATAAGGGACGTATTGATCGGCTACCTCACTCTTATAGATACCTATGAGTGCTGCACTTTTTCGATCAATGTAGTTTTCAAAAGGACCTCTTCCATACCAGCTCATCATACTGAAATCCTGTACTACCTGAAACGTTGCGCCTACTCTTGGTAAATAGGGCAAATCAGATTGAGGGTCAATATTTAGCCTTACATCCATCATTCCATTTTGATAGAAAGTATAAATGGTTTGGCATTTAATAGAAGTTCCATTAGCTCCAACCTTATGGTAATCTACAGCAATCTGCTCTCCAAATCCGGTAGGCTGAAAAACACTGTCAACCTCAGTTTCTAAATTATCCAAACCCGCATTCTTCCATTTATGCGCAAAACTTTTGTCACCTCCACCGAGATCATTATCTGTAGGGGCACGCCAGAAGTTAGGCTCTGGCTCAGTTAGTATGAGTGTATTTCCTTGGTACTTATACGTTAATTTGCCTGTATTTTTATTAATCGTCACTTCAAATTCCTTCCCTGATATAAAATAGTCACTTCCCTTTTGCTCAATTTTTACCGGATTTACTTCCTTTTCAGAATAAAACACTTTTTCCCATTCATAAGATGAAAGGTTGAACTGCTCCCAAGCCACTACATGATTTTTTTCTGACCAAGTGGTAGGTTCATTCCAATGAATATAACAGTTCAAAAAATATTCAGCCGAAGAGAAATCAGTTCTTCCCAACGGTAAATCAAGCGCCTTTTTCGCAGCGGGCTGTATATCTAATTGCGCAACTATTCCCTCCTTCTCTACTTTACCATTTGCCGTTAATGTCCACCGAAGAGAAGCATTTTTTAATGCTGAAAATCTGAAATCATTCTGTATGATAATTTTACCTTTAACGCTATTGCTTGCTATAATTTTTACAGGTGCCATCACTTTCTTTGCTTCCAGAAGCTCAGGCTGAATGTTTCCATCAGGAAAAACCATTCCGTTCATACAGAAATTTGCATCATGTTTTATTTCACCAAAATCACCTCCATAAGCAAAATATTTCTCTCCATTCTCAGCAGTTTTTGTAATTCCCTGATCTTTCCAATCCCAAATAAAACCACCCTGTAGGCGTGGATATTTCTCAAAAAGGTTCCAATAATCGGAGAAATTACCCAGACTATTACCCATAGCATGCGCATATTCACATAATATAACAGGTCGGGAAGGGTCTTGTCGCATCAGCAATTCTATCTGGTCTGTGGAAGGATACATGGTGCTGATGATATCGAAACTATTCAGTTCTTCCACATAGGCAGGCGTTCTGCTTTCATAATGGATAGGCCGGCTGTCATCAATTTTACGCATTGCTTTAGCCATGGCCACAAAATTTTGACCCATGCCTGTTTCATTGCCTAACGACCAGGAGAAAATACATGGTTGATTTTTATCGCGCTGCACCATTGAAACGCCCCGATCAATAAAGCATGCTTGCCATCTGGGATTATCTGCTAGTAACCAGCTTTTTGGTGCACCTTCCAGTGTGGATTTCGTCCATAAATCATGGCTTTCAATATTGGCCTCATCCATTACGTAGAGTCCGTATTCACTACAAAGCTTGTAAAATTCCGGCTGATTTGGGTAGTGTGAGGTACGGACAGCATTAAAATTATGCTGTTTCATAGTAATAATGTCCTCGATCATGGCTTTGCGCGTGACTGCCCTGCCGTTGATAGGGTCGGTATCGTGCCGATTGACTCCTCTTATAATAATGGCTTTTCCATTGAAAAGTAGCTGCCCATTCTTCATCTCTACTTCTTTAAAGCCAATTTTCTCGTTGATTTTTTGAGATACCACACCATTATTATCTACCAATGATATTTGCAGAGTGTACAGATTTGGCTCTTCTGCACTCCATAATTGCGGGTTTTCTACAAGCTTGGTTAATTGCAATGCTGATTGTACAGCAGCTTTTGACTTGCTCATACCTTTCTTATCCTCGAATACGACAATGCCGGTTGCATCCAATAATTTAAAATTCACAGTGTGAGGCTGGTTACTTTTTGAAGAGGTATTTTTCACGGTTATTGCTATTGAAAGATCAGCATTGTCATAGCTTTCATCCAAATCTGTACGCACTTGAAAATCCCAGATATGCAACTTGGGCTGCGCATAAAGCAGCACATCACGGTAAATACCGCTCAAATCCCAAAAATCTTGGTCTTCCAGATAGGTGGCATCAGACCAGCGAATAACTTCCACAGCCAACTCATTTTCACCTGTAGTTACATAGGTAGTAAGATCAAACTCGGCTGGTGTCATGCTGCCCTCGCTATACCCGACTTTTTTTCCATTTACCCATAGGTAAAATGCGGATTGCACACCACCAAAATGAATAATAACTTGTTTTTCTGCCCATGCGGCAGGTACGGAAAACGATTTCCGGTAAAGGCCGGTTTCATTGTTTTCTGTAGGTACTGTTGGCGGATTTGGTTCAAATGGAGTAATTATATTTAAATAAATAGGATGCCCGTAACCTTCCATTTGCCAATTGGAGGGTACTTTTATCTCGTCCCATTTTGCATCGTTAAAACCTTTGGTAGAAAATGCTTCATCCACCAAAGTAGGAGATTCTAGAAATTTAAATTTCCATTGTCCATTGAGTGAGATCACACTCTCACCTTCTTTACTAATAAAATAAGCATGAGCAGGGAGTTTATTGATGCTAAAAACTGACTCATCTTGCCACTCTTGAGCATGAGTAGGTATGTAAAATAAATAGAAAAATAAAAGAAGTAGCAGAAAGTGCCTCATAGTAACGTAATGGTATTCATAATTATATAGCTTTCAGAACCTTGTTTTACTCATTCATTCGCATAATGATTGGGAAACAGTACCATTTATTTTAACGAATCAAACCTGGTATGCCTAACCTCAGTAAGATAAGATCATCTTGGTTCTACTGACTTTTTAATGAAACAAGAGTTTTATACAAATAAGATGCTACCCTATCATTTAATTAGGTTGTACTAATTACCACATATGTTTTTGTTTTAGCCCTTCCTTTGTGTTAAAATAAAAGAAACAAAAATTCAAGGTTGTATTCATTTCTTAACGCTATTTTAGCTTTTTAATTGGGAAACAAAAAAACTTCCGCTAGCTAGCGGATCAAACAGTTTTTGTTTCTGATCTAATTAAAAAACCAAAATACCTAAAATAAATAAGGCCGATCCCATTATATTCAACACTTTTCCATTAAAGTTGTGGTAGCACCGTTTTAAATAGACTCAATCTTCTTCATATATAGCTGTTTAGCGGTACCTTCACTCAGTGAATTTAAAACGATTGCTTTTATAGTGTAGAAAATCACTATTAGCTCCGATCTAAACTTACAGAACTCTATTCGTCATCAATGGCTGGAAAAAACAATTGTACTTCAATGTAATAGTAGTTGAGCGTAAAAGCGCAGGTAAGCATTACCCCTCACCAAATCAATAATCTGAATGCATAATTGTCACATTCTCCTCTTTGAAACCAATTACGTGTTCAATCTGACGATCTACATCTGTTGATCTATCTACCCTTACATTTTTTAAAACCACATTGCTAACTGGCGCGCGCTCATCTCCTTTAATAACAATGGGCGTTCGTGCTTCGCCAACATGAATATCCGTCAGAAAAACGTCCATAATGGTGGTAATTTTCGTTTCATAGGTTGGCACCAAATCGCGCCATTGGTAAAGCACGTCCGTTTCTATACCCAATACCCCAAATTCTACCTTGCCTGCATTCACATTTTCCATGTATATGTTTTCCACGAAACCTCCCCTCCTGTGATTGGTCTTAATCAGTAGTAAAAAATCGAGCCGAGCTTTGTATCGATATGGATAAATACAATCGTGGATGTACACATTTCGAATGCCTCCTGAAAGTTCGCTACCTAAGGCCACTAATTGATTTCCCTCTTTTACTACGCAGTTTCTGATGACTATATTTTCGCTTGGTGTATTCAGTCGCCAGGCGTCTTGGTTTCTTCCTGATTTTATGGAAATGGCATCATCTCCCTGATCAAAAATGCAATCTTCAATTAATAAATTACGGGTCATTTCGGGGTCTACCCCATCGTTATTGTGGCCATCAGCCGCAACATCTAATCTGCGGAGCACTCCGCCATCAACCAGAACTAAATGAATAGTCCAGAATGGGCTATTGCGAATGGTAAGGTCTTCTATCAGTATATTCTTGCATCTGTTAAATTGAATAAGCTGCGGCCTGAAATTATTTTCTCCTTTTGCCATTTGCCTTTCTTCCACCGGAACACCCGTTGAAGCCATTCTGTGCAAATCTTTTAACGCTTCCATGTGGGCTGGAGGTCTTGAAAACCAAGTTGACCAAAACTCCATTTTCGCCCTAATGGTGCCTTTGCCGCTAAGGGCAATATTTTCACAGTTGACAGCGTAGATCAAAGGCGAATAATTGTATAGCTCCATGCCTTCCCAACTGCTGAGCACTGCCGGTAAATAGTCCTGAGGATCATCTGTAAAGAGTAATTCAGCACTTTCGGCTACGTGCAAGTTTACGTTACTTTTTAAATGCACTTTACCTGTTAGCCATTGGCCTTCGGGTATTAATACAAAGCCACCTCCTGCTTTATTACAGGCTGCAATGGCAGCAGCAATAGCCTCAGTATTCTTAAAATCGCCACCTGCTTTTGCTCCGTAATCTTCTATATTAAATATTCTGGCAGGAAAAATAGGCACTTTAATTACAGGCATGTTAAAAGGAGCATCAACTTTTAAATCATCATGCACTACTACGGTGGTCGCAATTGCTCTACCAGTTACTGCTTCATAAAGTGATTTTTCCTGATAATATTTCTGCATAACATAAAAGGCTTCTTTTTTTTCTCCTCTATGCCCTATTAATCCCTTTCTATTGTATCTGTCTTGAATTTGAGCCAGCGGTCTTCTGGGCGATTTAAAATCAGTTAAAACCCAAGGTGACATGCCGCTCAAATTATCTATTTTTTCAAGCATTTTTAAGCTCTCTTTATAAAGTGAAGCCTGAAACTCTTCCGTCCACCTCTCGGTATCATTACCATGTTTTCCTGCAAGAGCACCTGCACCAAATTCACTTATAAGAACCGGCTTGTTGTAAGCCACTTTAAATTTTACCTCACCTATTTCATTCGGCAGTCTGTCATACCAACCCATGTACTGATTAAAGCTAACGATATCAAAAAACTCAGCCGCAGGGTCGTCCACCAATTTCAGGTTAGGATTAATAGGGCTCTGATGCACCTCCATAGCAGCGGTTATCAATCTGGTTTTATCCAGAGATCGTGCAGTTGCAGCAAGTGTTTTAAGAAATTCTGTGCGTACAGTAGATACAGGTGTTTCATTTGCAACGCTCCAGATAATTACGCTAGCGCGATTATTGTCGCGCTTTATTAAATCGGAAAGTTGCTGCTTGGCATTTTCAAGTGTTTCAGCATTTTCGTAATTAACAGTCCAATAAACAGGAATTTCTTCCCATAATAAAATACCCATTTCATCTGCCAGCCTGGCCAAGTGCTCGTTATGTGGGTAATGCGCCAGCCGTACGTAATTGGCATTCATTTCCTTAGTCCAATTTAACAATAGCTGATCATCCTCTTTGCTGTAAGCCCTTCCTTGTTTTATCGGATTTTCTTCGTGTAAAGCAACCCCGCGAAGAAAAATAGGCTTGCCATTTAATAAAATTTGAGTTTCTTTTACCTCAATTGTTCTAAAGCCAATCTTATCGTTTACAGAATTACCATGATAGGAAATTTTTACATCATAAAGTTTGGGGGATTTTGGGAACCACAACTCCGGCCTAACCTCAATGATTTTTATTGCTGCCCGGCCATTTATATCAGCCTTAAACGTTTTACTTACTTTTAATTCAGGGATTTCTACATGTACCTCCTGCTTAAAATCATTACCGTCCAGCTGCACATATCCTTCTATAACGGATGCATCTTGTGGATGCAGCTGTAGCTGATATTCCCGTACAAACGTTTTAGGTACTTCAATAATTTTAACATCACGCGTTAATCCACCGTAATTCCACCAGTCGGTATTTAAGGTAGGCACCGCCTCTTTTTTCCGAGTATTGTCAACTTTTACGACTAAAGAATTTTCGTTAGTTTTTAGTAAATCAGTAATTTCAAAATTAAATGGTGTAAAGCCACCAATATGCGTACCTACTTTTTTGGTGTTTAAATACACGTTTGCCTCGTAATTAGCCGCACCAAAATATAAGAAATATCTTTTGCTGGGTTTTAACTCTTTAACGTTAAACTCTTTCCTGTACCATACGCTGCCTTCATAATACAATAACTCCTGTGCTTGGCTGTTCCAATCGCCAGGTACATATATTTCAGCTGCGGTTTCAAAGTTATATTCTACTTTATCCGATTCATTTTTTACTTGCGTATCAGCAAAATAACCACCGAGGTAAGCATCGCCTTTTTTCTGATCGAATGGCGTTCTACGGTAATCGTAAAAGCCATTTTCGTATGGATCGACAATATATTTCCATTGTCCGTTTAGGCTTTGTGCAGCACGGTTAGCGGTATTGATGAGGAGAGGGGATTGCGCAACAGAAAAATTAGTTAGCATCAATGATAACGCAATCACGAGTAAAATGAGTAAGATAGGCAACCTTAAAGGTTGGTACGTCACACTATTTTTATATTTATTGTTCACCTTCAGCATATTATTTTTTTTTCAAATTTCGTATGTATTTTTTCTAATTATCTTTCTTATGTTCATCTCATAAAATTAACCGGCTCATAGCCATAATCTGATATTAAAAAATAGGCTACTGTTCGTGTGCACAACAAGCAATCTAGCACTTCATTTCGCCCATTCTGGTTTAGGGTACGTTTTTATATTACCCACCCTCCTTGGATATTTATCGAAGGCATTGTCACCCGCCAATCTAGGATCATTGGTCTCTTTCAGGTACTCGAACAACTGCCTTTTTAAACTGCTGGCCATTTCTATAAATTCTTGATTTGGTGCTAAATTAATTATGCAAGCCGGATCATTTACCACATTATATAGCTCAACCTGTGGGCGCAGCTCTCCGAATAAAGCAATATATTCACCGTACTTTTTCGGATACTTACCTGGCCCTTCTCTTTCAACATCAAGTTCTAAATTACTTATTGCAATTTCATCACCATCCATTAATAGCTTTAACGATGGGCTATTATCTATGTCGTCAAATCCTTGGCAACATTCTGATCCGTCTGCATTCAGCTGCTGTGGCGCGCCAGCGGGCCAACGTTCCGGAAAATAATTATATACCAGCAAATAATCTCCTTTTCTAATACTGCGCGATGAATAGGGTAGATTATTCCAACGTGCTGAGGAATGCCGCTCACGAGCTGAATATACTACTGGATCCGCTTTTTCAATATGCCTAAGCACGTTATTTCCGCTCAGTTTATAACCAGTTTCATTTTGAATTGAATCTATATCTATACCACCGCTTTCCAAGAGCATGGGCATTATATCAATTAGTCCTACTGGATTATCAATTAATGCCGGCTCTTTAATATTTTTGAGCCACATAATAGCAAGTGGCACATGTGTGCCATATTCAAAAATATTCCCTTTGGCACGTGGGAACGGCATGCCATTATCAGAAGTGTAAATAATAATTGTATTTTCCAGTAGCCCTCTATCGGCCAGCATATCCAATGCGCGGCCTACCTGTTGATCGAGCCATTCAATTTCCAGCAGGTAATCGGCCATGTCGGAGACTATAATTGGGTTACGCGGCAGAAAATCAGGCACTACTATTTTGGAGGTATCAATACCGCGGGCTATGCCAACACCTTGCTTGTAAACTCGATGTGGTTCTTGCCCTCCAAACCAAAAGCTAAATGGTTGGTGCGTGCTGTCTTCATCAAGAAATGACCTGAAATTTTTGTAGTAATCAATAAATGACATGCCATCAGGGCTGATGATCTTTTGTTGATTGTATTCTTTTCCGGCCGGATTTTGCGTTCTACCCAGAACTTTATAATCACCGGGGCTCCATCCCTTGCCGGTAAATCCGGTATGGTAACCTGTCTCCTCTAATATTTCTTGATAGCCCTTAAATTTAGGGTCGAAGCCAGCGGCATGGCTTCCGGCTTCTTCTAATTGCCAGATATGTAAACCTGTTAAAATTGATGCCCTCGAGGGGCTGCAACCCGGTGCTTGCGTATAGGCATTTGCGAATAATAAACCATTATCGGCAATATAATCAAAAGCAGGTGTGGCGATGGCCTCGTAGCCGTAGGCCGAAGCATGTGGGTAGCTTTGGTCATCAGTAATGATAAAAAGGACATTTGGTTTTGGCGTATGTTGTGCCTTTGCCATAGAAAGACCATATATAAGAGAAAAAATAAGGAGAAACGCTGATTTCATCTGCCCGATCAACCTACCTAATTTTTTAAAAATCTTACTACACGTATCCCACTATTTCCACTTACTCTTAAAATATAAATTGCATGGGGAAGCTCCTTAATATCTAAAATATATTGGTTACCAATTGACTTGGGATTTTTTCGAATGAGCACAGTTGCACCTTTCATATCTAGTATGGAAAATGCTGTTACCAGTTCGCTTGAATAGACTGAGAGCTTTCCATTGGATGGGTTGGGGAAAATGCGAAGACCATAGTTGCTGTCCGACAGTCCCAGAACTTTCTCTTCAATAGTTATTTGTGCAGCGTCCGAAATATTTCCATTCACATCTATTGCGCTCACATTTATCACATCATCTATATCTGCTATAACCGTAATAGTGGTGTCAGTTACGGTGCGCACAAACTGGCCATTTTGTTCAACCTGATATTTATCTACCTGAATATTGTCGGTTGAAGCACTCCAAGTAAGCTTAACTGCGCCATTGTTTCCAAAAGTGAAAGCCAAATTTTCCGGCTTGGAAGGAAGCTCCATATCTAAAATATCAGCAACTAAAAAAATAAGGTAGTTGGGTAAATCAGCCGCACCAACAAAACCAGTAGCTTTTGCACCAGAAAGAGAAAGCTCACCGGCTGGTTCAAGGCTGGAAAAAAGCACATAGGATTGTCCTGAGCTGCTACTAATTGTATCTGCCAAATTGGTAAAGGAGGCGAGCCAGTTGGGCACGGAGTTGGCGCCAACCGGATAGGCTATTAGCAAGTAATTATCTTCAAAACTATCAAAATTCAAATAGCTCTCAGCGCTATTAGCTTTTTCACTATTATAAGTTGGAACTTGGCTTAACACAGTTTCGGTAAAAAAATGGGGTGTTTGGGCAAACGTTAGCTCCTCATCCGCATAAACCTTACTTTCCGAAGTAAAGTTTTGTGCCTCATAAGCATTACCGGTACTAGCCGAAAAATTAGCGTAATTGCCATAGTCTCCACCGCCATTGAATGATATATTTAGTTTTTGGGGCAAGCTTACATTGATGTTGCCTTCGTTATCAATACTTTTTATTTGAATATTGTAACTGCCTTTAGAAACATTTTTCCAAATATATTCGTAAGGTGCCTGCACATCTTCACCTAACTTATTTGCGCCATTATAAAACTCAACTCGTTCTACCGAGCCATCATCTTCTGACTCTACCTTAATAATAACATTTGACGGGCTTATATAATCCTCATTATTCTTCTCGGGTGCTATGATTTTAATTGTAGGCGCTGCTGGACCTGTTGCGGTAAAATCAAAATCAATAAAATGTACTGATGATGGCGCCAAAACCAACTGCTTTACAGGCTGATCCGTTAGGTTTGTAGTTGAAGTATAATAAGAATTTCCTATAAAATGATACTGGTATGGTGCATTTGCGGGAACTGATAAATTACTCAAATCCAAATTAATAACCTGCTCATTATCCGTTCTGTTAATAAGCATTACTGTCCGCTGTTCGGCTGATTTAGTGGCCATAAGCATGACTTCGTTATTATTATAGCTGCTTGATTTCACCGTGCTACCCTTTAAAATTTTATTAGCCAACTCCAACACCTTATAGGCCGGTCTTTCAGAATTTTCACTACTTAATTTGCCATAAGTACCGTCTCTTTCGTTCCATGACATTAATGCGTTAATTTCACCACTTTCTACCGCTTTTTTCATAATGATAGCATCAAAAACAGCTCCGATGTTACTCTTCATTTTTCCTTGAGAATCGCCTGTGAAAGTCCAGACAATATTGTACTCGTCAAGAAACAGTGGTAAATCTGCGGCCAAGCCTGCATTGTTCATTTGGTTTCTAACGTGCAATGCACCTGACACTACCCCTTCTGCCTTTTCATAAATTTCTGTATTAGAAATATTGGAATTTCCTGTGCCGTAGGCGTGTACAGAAACAAAATCAAGATTAGATTTGGTACCTTCGAACCACTTTACTTGCTCAGTGGTATTCCAATAAGGATTTTGAATAGCAGGACCGCCAATTTCAATGGATGAGTCAACGGCTTTCATTTTTATAGTTACCGCATTAAAAATATCTATTAAGAATTGGGTTTCACCTTCATCAGCAAATTCTTCTTCAATCTCATTAAAGGGCTCCCAATATTTAGTATAAATACCAATTTCGTTGTTAACAATACTCACAAGTCCTGCACAGAAATCGGCATATTCATCAATTTTACCTTTATCCAGTAAGCGTTTGCTCTCTGTTCCGGAGTTTGGATCTTGCAGCCATTCCGGAAAATTATAAATATTGATCATTAAGGCACCAACTTTACCATCCAAAGCTGCTAGGGCAGTCTCAATTCGGGTGGTATCCCACCATTGGGTGTCAAAATTGACCCAACTGCGTTGGTTATCCTCATCTAGAATTTGGGCTGAATGGTACCTTACAATTGGTAATTGCAAAGCCTCCATTTTTTGTTGGTAAACAGCTTCTTCCGCCACTTGCGGAGCCATACCTGCGAAAATGTTAACGCCAAACATCTGAGATGGAATTGGTTTTTCTACTTGGTTAAAATCAACAGAAATAATGTTTTGTGCCACCGAGATGGCACAAAACATATTTGCTGTTAAAAAAATAGTTATTATTTTAAGTTTCATTGATTCACATTAGAACCTAAAAATTGATTAAAGGAATATTACTCAACTACAAGCCTTTGGCTAGATAGGGTGCCGGATTGCAGATTTCTCGTTTTTAATACATAAAGCCCTTTCTCTAAACCATTTAAAATTAGGTCAATTTTTTGTCCTTCATTTATACTTCTGAAACTTTCTCTACCCTGTAAGTCGATCAACACAATTTCATACTTACCAAAATTTCTCATTTCTAAGGTTACTGCATTGTTAAGAGTAGGATTAGGATATATGCTAAACTGATTAGGTACAAAATCTTTATTTGCAGTTACGCCACCACCCGTATTATCTTTTTCGATTTCTAATTCAAGATGAGATTGAAATGCCGGTGAATTGGCAGAATACCATTGATACAAGTCGTTTCTATATTCACCAGAATTTGTGCTATCTATCATAGTAAAAGCAAAATCATAAACACCCTCAGATATTTTTGAATTTACGTACTCAGTAAAATTTAGCTCTCTTACCGTGTAGTTACCAGAAGGAATATCAGGAAATAAAATTGAAGTTAGTGCCGAGTTAAGTCCACCCTCTATACTATCCCGGTGTATCAAGGCATCAATTTCTTGGCCATCCATAGGGTCGTAACCAATATCTTCAACGGGATTATTATCAAAAGTAATTTCATCTTCATTCCATTCTGCAGATACTGGAAAAACAAATACTCCTTGATTTACACCCGGAACAGGATCCTGTCTATTGGAAGGTCTTCTAATTGTTGTTATATAAGATCGAAAAATAGCTGATTTTACCTCCTGTAGAGTATCAGGAATAGAGAACTTGACAAAAGGCCTTCTTTGTGCATGCCATGAATCAAATCCATCTCTTGTCAAAACTCTTAAATAATACTCCTCAGAAAAATTCGTTGCTCTACTTTCGTTGCCCGAAATCCAAGTATCTTGCACAGCCATGCGCTCGATATCATCAGCAACTAATGTAGTTATTTCAAGCGCCCCGCTCTGTGCACTCTCTGTTCCTAAAGTATCTACAGCACTTACTGTGTAAGAGTAGGTAGTTTCAGAAGATAGATCTGTAGCAGTATAAAATAGATCGATAGGGAAAACGCAATCTTCCGCCTCACCTCCAAAATAATCAAATCTACAATAAGCCTCCACAAAACCTCTTCTAGCAAATTTAGCACCGAGTTTTTCGTCAAAAGTCCATTTGTACATGTCAATTGAATCTACCAGCGCACCATCTCTGTAAATATTGTATTTTTTAAGTGCTTGATTGGTCGTTCCTGTAAAGCTGAAAGTTGCATAAGTATCCCCTAAGGAAAAGCCCTCAATACCTTCAAGAGCGGCCAGCTCTGAAGGAGCTGCCGGTTGTGCTACTGCCGTAGCTACTGTAGCCCATACGGCCACTAATCCAAATAAGTATTTAATCTGTTTCATAGTTTGTTTATTTATTGAACATTATTTATTATTTAATTAATTTGCTCTATTGGGTTTCATATTTGGGTTGGTATCTAATTCCTGCTGCGGAATAGGATATATATCATCTGTTGCCACATTAAAATTAGCATTGGTGATGTTTTCGGCCAATAATCCCCATCTCTTTAAATCATACCATCGCCATTGCTCACCAGCCATTTCTACCATTCTTTCATGCCTGATAGCAGACATAATATCCCATCCTTTTTCTGCCATTAGTGCTTCTACACTCGGTAAATTGCCGGAAGTGCTAGCATAAAAGAGATGAGGCTGTTCTCTTGGCAACTCATTGTTTGCTCTGTTGCGAAGTTTATTCAATTGTGCTTCTGCGGTTCCAACGCCTGAAGCGCCATTTGCTATTGCCTCAGCATGCATTAATAGTACATCGGCAAAGCGCAATACCCTGAAATTGATGTCTGATGTAAGGTTTTCACCTACTGTGCTTAAATCCCACTGGTCATAGTCATATTCGTATTTTCTCCATCCGAACTCACCGGGCTGCCACCCTTGAGCAACATAATCCAGTGAATCTTCCACCGCACCGTCTAAATTAGCATCGTAAAATTTAGCACCGTTAGGACACCATAGCGTCATAAAACATCGCGGATCAATTACATTCCCATCAACATCACGCTCATACTCATCGTAAATTCTTTGTGTGGCACGCTCATTCCACCATCTTCTGCCAATATCTCTTCTCATACCGGCACCTTTAGCCTTTAGTGTACCCTCAGAAGTGTTTCTGTTATCTGAATCTACATTATAGAATTCATTAGGCGTGCCAACATAGCTGAAGTGCACCTCAAAAATAGACTCTATGCTGTGTTCAAATTCGTTAGTAAAGTTATCTCTGTAGTTATTTGTAAGGGCATAACTGCCTACCTCGCCATTAATAACCTTAGCACTTTGCTCGGCACTATGCTGCCATTTTTGCTGAAAAAGGTAAACCTTGGATAATAATGTTGCGGCCGCACCTTTGGTAGCTCTACCTTCATCAGCTGTCCCCCTTATTTCGTCCTGTATTTTTAACTTAGTTTGTGCATCTATAAGATCCTCCTCAATGGCTTTCCAAATTTTTCCAATTTCGGCAGATGCCGGAAACAGGTCGTTGGCGGATGCCGGATTTTGCTTGTAAAGTGGTATTTCTTCACCGAATAAGTTTATTGCATGAAAATAATAAAACGCTCTTAAAAACAAAGCCTCTCCTAAAAACTCATTTTTAACTTTTTCCGATAAGAAATCAGATCTGTTAACTATGGAAATTGCTTCATTGGCTCTGTAAATTCCATTATAAAGCACATTGAATAATCTGTAGATACCCACATTGGTGGCCGGTGTGTTAAAATTGGTGAAATCAATAATTCCTATATCCACTCCTCCTGCAGCAAATGGTGTTGTTGTTGCTTCGTCAGATCGAGCATCTAACGAGTAAAAGAGAATTTCGCCATATAAACCTCTTTTCTGAAGCGATGAGTAGACAGAATTTACCACTAGCTGTACTTCCTCCTTAGTAGTATAGAAATTGCCTTTAGTAACTGCATTGGGATTACTCAACTCAAGATAATCTTCGTTACAAGAAGATAATGAGCAACCTAAAAAAAGAAAAGTAATAATATAAGCGATTTGTACTTTCATATTTCTCAAAATTCTATTTTAAAACCAAGATTGAAAGAGCGCACCAAAGGATAATTTCCTCTATCAATTCCGGCATATAAATTATACCTGCTGTCCGCATTTGTTTCACCCTGACCTACCTCAGGGTCATAAAATGAATAATTGGTGAAGGTGAAGAGGTTTTGAGTCTGGAAATAAACCCTCATCCTTTGAACAGCTATACGTTCGAGCAAATTTTCCGGAAAAGAATACCCTAGCGTAAGTGTTTGCAGTCTAATATAGCTGCCATCTTCTATGTACCTATCCGAAACACGAAGATTATGGGTATTTCCTAATGGCGATGCTCTAGGAATATCAGTTGAGGTATTTTCAGGAGTCCATCTATTTAGCACAGTAGTTGATTGATTTACGAAACTATTTAAGCTTTCAGTATAGAATTTGGTTTCATTAAAAATCTCATTCCCAAAAACACCGTAAAAAAACACGCGTAAATCAAAAGGCCCATAACTCAAATTAACATCTAAGCTGGTTGTCAAATCCGGAAAAGGATTGCCTATAAAGTCTCTATCTTTATCAGTTAAGCGTCCATCACCGTCCAGGTCTTTATACCTTATATCGCCAGGCCTTACGTTGGGCGCAAAGATAATTGGATTGCCTGTATCAGCATCAATAGAATTCATGGCATCTATTTCAAACTGGTTTAGATATATTCCGTCAGTTACAAATCCATAAAATGAGCCAATCGGCTGGCCGGGTTGTGAAAGTGTGACATTCCCTATACCGATATCTCCGCCTACTATTGGTGCATTTGCATTTAAATCTGTTCTGGTAAGTTCATTGGTTATGCCTGTAATATTGGCCGTTATATTCATTCCGAATTTATCCCAAACACTCCTATTAATAACTGTCAATTCATATCCTCTATTTACCA
Source organism: uncultured Cytophagales bacterium (assembly GCA_963832285.1). Lineage (GTDB taxonomy): Bacteria > Bacteroidota > Bacteroidia > Cytophagales > Cyclobacteriaceae > Marivirga. Next base: position 121,478 of record CAWHTP010000008.1, on the reverse strand, counting down.
CTTCACCCACATTAGCAAATGGTGCGTTGTTAGATCCTGATGAGGGTGGAATTGCTACTTGCAATAGCATATCCTTTGTGTTTTTGATGAAATAGTCAGCAATTAGTTCGAATCTACCATCAAGGAGTTCAGCCTCAATACCCAGGTTATACATTTCTGTAGCCTCCCATTTAGCGTTGGGGTTTGGTAAGGTTTTTTGAACCACACCTTGAACTAACTGCTCTTGTCCGCTTCCATTATAAAAAACGTAGTTACTATTTAAATTCAGATTGGTTTCATAGTTATACCTACTTATATTTTGGTTACCTATCAGGCCGTAACTACCCCTAATTTTACCATCCGAAAGCCAATCAACTCCCTGCATAAAGCCTTCATCAGCAAAACGCCAACCTAAAGAAAAGCTTGGAAAGAATCCGTAGCGATTAGTTTCTGAAAAACGCGATGAGCCATCTCTACGGAAATTGGCGGTTAATAGATATTTGTCATTATAGGCGTACAGCACCCGACCCAAAATAGAACTTAGTCCGTCCTCACTTAGTTGACCATTGGCACCAAGTATTTGCGCACCGTTGCCCACAGTAACAAAATTTTCAGAGAGAAATCCTGCTGTTTCTACACCAACAGAGCGAAAGGTTTGCCGCTCTTGCGTATAACCGACTAAAGCTGTAATATCATGCTTGCCAAACCGCTCTTTAAATGTGAAGGTATTTTCTAAAATGTGCCTTGTTGCTCTATTGTAATTATCGCTTATGGTTCTTAAACCTGTGCCAGCCACATCAGACATCTCAAAAGCCTTGGCAATTCGGTTATTATTGTCAAAACCCAATATAATACCATAATTAAATTTGTAGGTTAGTGACTTAAAAATATCAAACTCTAAATATGCATTACCTAAAAGATCATAATTTCTATTTTTGATCTCCACTAGATTTTGAAAGCCAATAGGATTTACCAAATTATGTGCATCGTATGAGGTGGGTCCTTTATAACCACCCAAAGCAGTTGAATCGAGAATTGGCATGGTTGGTGTGGACATAAATGCAGTTCGGAGCAAAGATTGTCCGGAAGGCCTATTGGCCAATTGTCTTTCCGAATAGGTAAGTCCTATAGATTCACCAATTCTCAATCTACCTTTTTCTACTTGAGAGTTGATTCTAAAATTCACTTTCTCATAACCTGTATTAATAATGACACCTTCCTGACTAAAATACCCGATAGAAATGTTATAAGAGCCTTCATCACCGGAATTGGCCACACCAAAGTTGTAGTTTTGAATGGGTGCTGGAACATTGGCAAAAAGCTCATCGACCCAAGGAGTATTAGTAGTATTTATTCCATTTAAATATTCATTTACTGCTAGCGGTGGCGATTGCTGCTGAAAACCTGTGGATGACACAACAGCTATTTCTTGTGCTAGTTCAGCGTATTGTTGTGAGTTTAAAGCATCAATGTCTTTCCCTAATTCTTGAATTCCGTAAAAACCGGAAAAATATATTTGGGTACCCTTTACACCCTGCCCATTTTTTGTGTTTACTATTATTACACCATTGGCCCCCCGTGATCCATAGATTGCGGCAGATGCAGCATCTTTTAGCACCTGAATGGATTCTATATCTTGCGGATTAACACTATTGAGATTTGTAGTGGGTACTCCATCCACTACGTACAATGGGTCAGTGCTATTTACGGTTCCTACCCCACGTATTCTAATAATAGGATTATCACCAGGCGCTCCACTGGATGAGGTAACGCTTACCCCGGTAGCCAAACCCTGCATAGCTTGAGCAGGATTTATAATAGGTAAATCCTGAATTTTTTCAGATTCAACAACAGAAATCGCTGAGGTTAAATCTTTTTTCTTCTGATAGCCATAGCCAATTACTACAATGTCTGACAACGTTTGCACATCCACTTCTAAAAAAATGTTAACCTCATTCCTGCCCGCTAGTGTTACCTCCTTGGTTTTAAACCCTACAAATGAGAAAACAAGTGTGGCATCTTCCGCTACATCAATTTTATAATTTCCATCAATATCTGTTATGGCACCGTTGCTAGTTCCCTTTTCAATAACACTTGCCCCAGGTAGCGAGCCATCTGCACTAGATACGTTTCCGGTAACTACTAGTTTAAGTGCTTCAATTATTACATCGGGAGTTTCCTTGTCAACCCCACTTACTTTAATAACACTTATTCCATTATTAACTTGTCTAAATCTATAATTCGTTTGTTTTGCTATATCAGTGAGGTAATCCGCTACAGAACCGCTTTTTCTATCCAAAGAAACTAGTTGATCTGTCATCTTTTCGCTCACGTAAATAAAATTGAAATCTGTTTTTCTCTCAATTTCACTAAATATTTGCATTAAAGAACCTGAGGGTAGATCTATTGATACTTTCACATCTTTAATGTTTTTGATTTGAGCATGCAAATTATCCGCCCAAACAGAAGAGAGAGAAACTAATAGAATTGTTAGAAGTTTAATTGCACACTTTGAAACCATAAGTGTTATGCTGAAAAGCTTTTTTTTCATACCTTTAAATAACTATAATTAAAAATTATGATTCGATCTCTTAAGCTCCAACTTTTGTGATCAAATACATCAGTATTTTTTCGGGGGAGTAATCCCCTGTTTTTTTTTTAAAACATTATTTTTACTTTCTTCTTATCCAGTGTAAATTCGAAGCCTCCTGAAAGACTTAATAGTTCAAGCACATTCTGCAAACTTTCATCTTCAAAGCTTCCATTAAAAGTCAAGGCTTGGCTTGACCCCGCTACCGTAATTTCCACTCCATACCACCTTTCTAGGTTGGCTACCACTTCTTCAAAATTACTCTCTTGCAGAATTAAAATCCCCTTTCTCCAATTAAGCATTGCAGGATTTCTAATAAAGTCTTTTTGCAAATCATCGTTTTCGGTTTTAACGCTAGCCTGTTGGCCAGGATCCAAAAAGACTTTATTACTATTTACTGCATCCTTTATCACCACTTTGCCTGTTACCAGAGCAACCGATGTTTCATCTTCATTCGGAAATGCTTTTATATTGAACGAAGTGCCTAGAGCTGTTGTAGCTAGACGTTTCGCATAAACTGTAAAGGGTTTCAAACTATCATGTGCTACTTCAAAATATGCTTCTCCACTTAAATGAACATCTCTTCCATTAGCAAAATTCTCAGTAAAATTTATCTTACTTTCGGCATTAAGAAACACCAAAGTGCCATCGGGCAAATAAAAACGCAAACGCTGCCCTGAAGCCGTATGCTTAACAACTTCTGTATAGTGTGCTGCTGCTACTTGATCGCTTTCTCTTTGAAAAGTATTTTGAAGTACCACCGAAAAGATCAAAATCAACGCTACCGATGCAGCTATGGCTATTCTAATTAATGAAGACCTCTCACCAAAGCGCCAATAGCTTCGCTCAAATCGCTTGGAAATCTCCTTTTTATAATCATCGGATTTTTGTAAGAATCGCTGGTTTTCTGCTTTTTGCAAAACTTTCTTCAAAGTTGCCTCAGGCTTCCAGTGTTTGTTTACCTCTGCTGAGGTTTGCATCCACTCCTTAGTAATTTCTGTTTGTAGAAACTCCTCCCCATCGGATGAGTTTAGCCATGATAAAAATTCTCTAACTTCGCCTTTGGCAAGCTTTTTTTCGTAAAACTGCTTTATTTGTCTTGCTCTATTTATCATTGTCTCTTATAATATATAGCCTTGGAATGCTTTGATTACTCATTGAGTTGAAATAATATTAAGGAAATTATTACTCTTTTATTTTTCGAATCACAAAAACTAGCTTAAAGTGCGTAAATAACTTAAAAAATAGCGAGGAAATTGCTCCATTACGAGTGGGGTTGAGCAACAAAACTATTGGTATTAATAGTCTGAATTTGAGTGGAAAATAGGGTTATAATTATTTTTTTGAGGATACAGAATTAACATTTAAGTTTCAATGTCGTTTAGATAAGCTTGTATTCGTAACCTCATCCCTAATCCTTCTCCTCAAGAGAAGGAGGTAAGGTCCTATCTAAACGACATTGATTTAAGTTTAGGTAATTATAGGGTGTATTGAACACGCTTAACGTAAATAAAGACTTGAAAATATTTATGATTTGCTACAGAATTGATGACAGCATAAAAAAACATCCTATTAGACCTGCCTTCATTAACTTCTCTTTAAGCAATTTTGTGGCGCGGTAGAGCTGGTTTTCAACTGTTCTTTTTGATAAACCAAGTCTGGAAGTGATCTCGTCAGTAGTGAGGTACTCAGAATTTTTTAATAAAAAAACCTGCTTTTGCCTTGCGGGCAATTCATCAAGCGCCCTAGAGGAAGCTTCTTGGATATCTTTTAATACGATATAATCCTCTGTTTCAATTGAGAAAGATGGATTAATATTAATAGAATAATCTTGGTAGGCTACAAATCTTGCCTTCTTTTGAGCCAATTTAATAATAATTGATTTGGCAATGGTAATCAAATACGAATTAAATGAAAGCTGCGAATCCAAATTAATTCTATTTCGCCAGATTTTAAAAAATACGTCTTGCACAATGTTCTCCGCCTCTTCATTGTCGAGATACATCTTTCTGGAAATATTGTATATTTTTTTTGAGTACTTATTATACAATTTTTCAAAAGCCTCTTTGCTTCCTGCTTGCAAAGCCTCTACCAACTTTTGATCGCTATGTTTCTCTGTAAATTTCAATTATTGCGCAAACGATTTCTATTATGATCCAATATGGTAAAATAATTAAAAATAAAAAAATACTTGGTAGAAATTCAGAAATTATTCAATTGATATCCTTGATCAAATCTTAAATAATATTGACATTGTACATTATAATTGTCATGATATCTCTAGAAACGTGCTCAGTCAAAATCATTATCTTCTACCAATTTAGATTTATAAAGTCACTCATAAAGATTACACGCTAACTACAATAAGTTATCTATTTAATTACAACAGATTCTTTCACCCATCTGGTGACCTGCCTATGGCTGGCATTACTTCTGCAGTTATATCAGAAATTATTATTCGGAATAACCAGTAGTTTGGTTAGTATATTTGCACCAGACAACTCATTATAAATAAAACATGCGCCAATTAATAAATAAATTGGTATCACCTCTACAGAGTCGAAATCCAAAAAGTGCAAGTTTCCGTTTCTTCGTTGCCGATATACTGTACCTGATCGTTTACTAGTCCTTTTAAATCTCATCTATTGTAAAAGTACAGCTGCCTTACATCAATACAATCTCCTTAAATAAATTGTAATCAAACACTATGAGAATAGCAACCTTACAATAGCAGAAATATCTTTTATAATGTATATTTGCAATAGTTAGTACACTAACTATTAAAAATGGAAGAAGCAATATTCTACAGTCGGTATTCTTTTTTGCTGGACAGAACAGCAAGGCGTGTGAAGCAATATGCCAAGCAGCGGTTTAGGGAATTGGGTTGGGAAATTACCATTGACCAGTGGGCTGTACTCAAGCAATTGTACGACCATGGCGAGCAAAACCAAAGGGAGCTGGGCAATAATACATTTAAAGACAATCCCACCATTACACGCATCCTCGATTTATTGGTGGAAAAAGGCTTTATTGAGCGCAAACCGCATCCGGATGACCGTAGAAGCTTTATAGTGGCTTTAACTAGTAGCGGGAAAGAGCTTGTTGCCGACTGCCTGCCGGAAGTTCAACAAATAAGAATGAAAGCCTGGGAGAATTTATCGCCAAAAGATTTTAAAGAATTTAAAAGAATACTTGATAGCATTTATGCTAACCTAAGTTTATAAAAAGGCTTTTTATAATTAGTTAGTAAAACAACTATATTTATACGAACTTTGTGACCGCAGACGAGTTAAGAAAGAACAACTTTGATCAAATGATACAAACAGATATTTGCATAATAGGGGCTGGCCCGGTAGGTTTATTTTCCGTTTTCGAAGCCGGTTTGTTAAAATTGAGATGTCACTTAGTAGATGCACTTCCACAAGTGGGTGGTCAGCTATCGGAGATTTATCCTAGAAAACCAATTTACGACATACCCGGATTCCCCGAGGTAAAAGCACAGGAATTGGTAGATAACCTGATGGATCAGATAAAACCTTTCAATCCAACTTTTACTTTAGGTGAACGACTTGATGCAGTAGAGAAAACTGCTGAAGGTTTTCATTTAAAAACCAGTGATGGTACTGACATCGACTGTAAAGTAGTGGTTATAGCAGGAGGCCTCGGTTGCTTTGAACCACGCAAGCCACCATTAAAAGAAATAGCCGATTTTGAAGGCAAGGGTGTACATTATATGGTGAAAGACCCGGAACTGTTCCGCGATAAAAATGTAGTATTGGCCGGTGGTGGCGACTCCGCCTTGGACTGGACAATAGAACTTTCTAAAGTAGCCAAAAAAATTACTTTAGTGCACAGAAACGAAACTTTCCGAGGCGCACCGGATTCAGCAGAAAAAGTTTTTGATTTGGCTAAAGAGGGTAAGATTAACCTGTTGCTAAAAAGTAATTTAGCAGGCATTTCAGGCAACGGTAAGCTGAATTCCGTTAAAATTCATGGGTCGGATAAATCTGAATTAAATCTTGATACAGATTATTTGATTCCCCTATTCGGACTAAGCCCTAAATTAGGTCCTATTGCCGATTGGGGCCTGAGCGTAAATAAAAATGCTATAGAAGTAAATACTACCGACTATAGCACCAATGTACCGGGCATTTATGCTATTGGCGACATCAACACCTATCCCGGCAAATTGAAGCTTATTTTATGTGGATTTCACGAGGCAGCGCTCATGGCACAAAGCGCCTTTAAGCACATTTATCCGGACAAGCATTTAAGTTTTAAGTACACCACAGTAAACGGAATTGAATCTTTCTAAAGGCATGATAAGAGTATCAGTAAAAGACTATAACGAAGAAGTTGCAGAAATAGAAGCACCAACAGACATGAATTTGAGTCTTATGGAGCTTTTGAAAGCCAACGAATATCCCGTATTAGCCACATGTGGCGGCATGGCCTTATGTGCCAGTTGCCATGTAAAAATTGAGGCGGGTCTTGATAAATTACGTGAGCCTGAAGACTTAGAAATGGATATGCTCGATACCTTGCCCAATGCCGAACATAACAGCCGCTTGGCCTGCCAGCTTAGGTTGGTAGATGCTATGGATGGCATGCAGGTGAGATTGGCAGCTGATGAAGAGTAGTCAAGAATCGAGAGTTGATTCTACTTTTAAGTTTAATTTATAAATGGTGACATTTTGATAATTTGCACCTTTTGCTATTTTTTCTGTTCTTTCTTCAAAATTCCTTCCAGATCAATTTTATTACTTATTAATTGATTTTCTGCAATGACCCATAAAATCTGAGGATCAACTTTATGGTACTCATGAGCAGCAAAATTTCACAAATTATACATTTGTTTCCAAGGAATTTCCACATACTTATCTTGGATTGTTTATGGGATTTTATTGGCCGCCTCTCCTATAATTTTATAGTTACGTGTCACTGCATCTATAAACATTTCATTATCTAGAAAATCTCTTGGTCCGGCAACCGTATCCAAATATGTAATAATTTTATCTATTGCATCAATCATATCCTCAATTAACACCAAGCTGCCTCCCTCTCTCATATAAATTTTACCTGATTCAAGATAGATTCGCGCCACTGCTTTCGAATGGACTGCTCTGTTACTAGATCTACTTTTCTACCGACCAATTTTTCCAAGTACTCTTTCAAATCAAAAAACTTCCATCCTAAAGGTTTATTGAATTTCACCAGCACATCTAAATCAGATTCATTAGTATAATTTCCTTTGGCAAAGGAACCGAAGTAGCCGATTTGATCTATACCAAATTCATGCTGTAAATACGGCATGACCTCCTTGATTTTTATTTCTATTTTTTGTGCACTAGTCATTTTCTTAAAAATATTTCACCTTTAATGTTCTAAAGATGTTAAATATCTTTTGATTTTACCAACTATTTTTGATCATTAGGTTTGATTGAAAACCCTAAAAATACCGTATTTGTAAACCTACCTTTTACAAAAAAAACAACAATAGCCGATGTAACTGGGCCTACCACCAAACTTATAAGAGTTCTTTGTAGTATGTAATTCTCTAGAGGAAGTAAGCCTGTGCTTCTTTTTCACTTGCGTTCCCACTCTCTACTGCATAATTAATTACATTAGGGAAGTATTCAGGAGTAATAAACACATGCGTAATGTTTTGGCTAATTGGTGCTAGTATGGCTATGCCAAGGCTTATTAACAAACCACAGATAAAGCCCTCTTTCCAATTCATTAATCCGTTGTAAAAATTTTTGCAATTATCAAGTAATACTAATACATAAACTACAATAGCTACTACAGAAAAAAAATTGGTATAAATGGCATGTTCAGCGATACTTTCATCGTGCCACCTCATCAATTTTTCAAATACTATCCATAATAAAGCGGCTAAAGTAGAATTAATGCCCATTTTATTTAAATTTTGTACTTTTTCATTCTTCAAGATTTTACATACCTCGAAGACTTTCTGCTTATTAAATATACCCCAAAAAATATTAATAAGGCAAAAATGGCTTTTTGCCACTGGAAACCATCGTATCCTAACGCAATGGTAATGGCGGTGGCAAATACAGGTTGCAGATAAATGTAATAACCTACAACGGTAGAGCTCACATGCTTTAAGGCCGCGGCATTTAGTAAGTACGCTAAAAAAGTAGTGCCTAATACTACATAAAGCACGCTGCTCCAAACGCCAGTATCGAAAATTGAAAAATCAGTTTGGGTTAAGGGTACCAAACCAAATGGTATGATCATAATAGTACCGAACAAAAATACCCACTTAATTACGGTTAATGCTTCGTACTTGAGCATAAGCGGCTTTACTAAAACAAGGTAAATACCATAAAAAGTGGCATTGAGCAGCACAAAAATATCGCCAACAAATGAGTCGTTATCAAAACTAATTTCCTTGCCAGATACCAATAAGATAGCTCCTGTGAGCCCCAGGAGTATGCCAATTACTTTTCGCAAAGTAATTTTTTCTCCTAACCAAATGGCTGAAATGAGCAGTACAATAATAGGGTTCATAGTCATGATGATGCTTGCATTCACCGCGTTTCCCAGATTCAGTCCATTAAAAAAAATGAGCTGGTTAGCCATTACACCAAAAAAACCACACTTAGCAAAATGCAAAAAATCTCTTTTATCTACAATACGCTCTTTTGAACTGATTGAGTGGTACAGCCAGAACAAAACCGTAGCTGCGGAAGCACGTATCATGATGAATGCATTAGGCGATAAATAGTTGGGCATTACCCCTTTTGCCACAATAAAATTACCACCATAAATTAACCCAACAAAAGCCAATGCGGCATGTATTTGCCATTTTTTATGCATCTGGCAAAAGTAGCAGAATATAGCCATATTGCGGCCAACGATAAGATAAAATAGCCATGTTTGGAGAAGATAAACCATTAGCTGAAAGGATGCGCCCCGCCAAATTAGCCGAGCTGGTTGGGCAAGCTCACTTAGTTGGCGAAAAAGGTGTTTTAAGATTGAGCGTAGCCCAAGGTAAAGTGCCTTCCATGATATTTTGGGGGCCACCAGGAGTAGGTAAAACTACTATTGCAAATATTATTGCCAACCAAGTAAAAGCGCCCTTTCAGACTCTTAGTGCCATCAGTGCCGGGGTGAAAGATGTACGTGAAGTGATACAGCGCGCCAGTCGCAGCGGAAAAATTATTCTTTTTATAGATGAAATACACCGTTTCAATAAATCGCAGCAAGATGCATTACTGGGCGCTGTAGAAAAAGGTGTAATAACCCTTATTGGTGCCACCACTGAAAATCCTTCATTTGAAGTTAATTCTGCCTTACTATCCCGATGCCAGGTTTATACGCTGAAATCTTTAGAACTTGATGAGCTCAAACAATTGCTACATGCAGCTATGGAGAAGGACGAAAAGCTCAAAACACTTAAAATTGATATTAAAGAATACGAGGCGTTGATAAATTTATCGGGCGGAGATGCGCGCAAACTACTCAACCTCTTCGAGCTGGTTATTGATGGATCTGATCCTGAGAAGATTGTAATTACCAACGATGTGGTTTGGGAAATTGCCCAACAGCGAATGGCTATGTACGATAAAGGCGGAGAGCAACATTATGATATTATTTCAGCTTTTATAAAATCGATCAGAGGTAGCGACCCAAATGGAGCCGTTTACTGGCTTTCACGCATGATTGCCGGTGGTGAAGATGTAAAATTTATTGCGCGCAGACTACTTATATCTGCTTCCGAAGACATAGGTAATGCCAATCCTACGGCCTTAGTAATTGCTACCAACACCTTTCAGGCCGTAAGCATGATTGGCTACCCGGAAGCGGAAATAGTGCTATCGCAATGTGCTGTTTACCTGGCGTGTTCATCTAAAAGTAATGCATCATACAAAGCCATTAAACAGGCAAATGCTTTGGTAAAAGAAACAGGTGATTTACCGGTTCCGCTACACTTGCGAAATGCGCCAACTAAGCTTATGAAAGACTCCGGCTACGGTAAAGGCTATAAGTATGCGCATGACTATCCTCAAAATTTTATAATGCAGGAATATTTGCCGGCAGCTATCAGCGGGCAAAAATTTTATGAGCCTCAAAACAACCCGCGGGAACTAGAGTTTAAAAGAAAACTGTCCGAATTTTGGGCAAAAAAATACGATTATAATTAATCTAAGAATGTTGGTATTTTTTTTATTAAATTAAATACTTACCTTTATTTCGAACGGAATACTAACATTAACCAATTAAAGCATGGATCCGAAACTGGAAAAATGGAAGGAGATAGAATTCAACGTTGATTTACCGCATGCGAAATACGAAATTTCGAACTACGGAAGAGTCAAGAGTTTTTCTACCCGAGAAACCGGAAAAATTATTAACGGTTCAAACGTAAATGGTTATCAGGCCATTATGATTAGATTCGATAAACGGATCACTCAAAGCTATTATGTGCATAGGCTCGTTGCCGAAGCATACATCCCGAAAGATTCGGATAATCAGCATTATGTAACACACCTTGACTTTGTGAAAGGAAACAACCACGTGAGCAACCTTAAATGGGTTTCAGAACGAGAGTTGGCCGAGCATAACAATAAAAATCCTCGCGTGATGAAAAAGAGGATAACGGGTTACAAACTGACTGAATCGGACGTTAGAGTTATTAAAAAGATGTTGAAAAACGAGAAAACGCGCTACAGTCAAATTGCAAGGCAGTTTGGAATTACGCATACTCAATTGAACAGAATCAGAAAAGGCCACAACTGGGGTCATGTTACGATTGACGATTAATTAAAAACATTTAATAGGGGAACGAAACCTGCCATTCTTTTAGAGTGGCAGGTTTTTTTATAACAAATACCTTACATACCTTATAAGCAATATCATTTTTAAAACTATTACGTATAAACAAGCTATGACCCTACTTTTTACCTACCTCATTCTAGCTATTGTTGTTTCGTTTATTTGCTCCATATTAGAAGCAGTATTGCTATCAGTCACCCCCTCATACATAGAATCGCTCAAAGTTAAAGGGAAGCTTGATTTACAAAAAGGGCTCCATGCTTTAAAACAAGACATTGACAAACCCTTAGCGGCCATACTTTCTTTTAATACCATTGCTCACACTGTTGGAGCTGCTGGCGTAGGTGCGCAAGCCACAAAAGTTTTTGGTAGCCAATATTTAGGAGTAATATCTGCCGTACTTACTTTTCTCATCCTTATTTTTTCGGAAATTATTCCTAAGACAGTAGGTGCTAATTACTGGAAATCGTTACTGGGTATTACCGTCAAGTTTCTGAAAGTACTTATTATTTTGATGTACCCGCTCGTTATTTTAGCCAAATCGATCACTAAAATATTTTCTAAAAAGGAAGGCAGCGCCAGTATAAGCAGACAAGAGATTTTTGCTATGACTAATTTAGGTGAACGCGAAGGAATTTTTGAAGCTGGGGAATCCAAAATGCTCAAAAACATGATTCATTTTCGTAATGTAACGGCAGAGGATATTATGACACCTCGCACAGTTATTTTTATGAAACAACAGGATTTAACGGTAAAAGATTTATTTGAAGCAGCAGATTTTGAAAAAATTTCTCGTATACCCATATTTAAAAATAACAGGGATGATGTAACCGGATATGTTCATAAAACAGATGTACTCACCTCGCTTGCACAAGATAAGCACGAGCTGAAGTTACACGAAATTAAAAGAGAAATAACGCTTATAGACAAAGACACTAAAATGCTGGAACTGCTAGAAGTGTTGATGACCAGTAAAGAACATATAGTGCTAGTTTATGACAAATACGGTGGAATAGCCGGACTTGTTACCTTAGAAGATGTTATAGAAACGGTAATAGGTCGGGAAATTATGGATGAGTTTGATGGCGTGGACGATATGCAAAACTTAGCAAGAAACCGTTGGCAAAAACGTGCCTTAGCGCAAGGAATTATTTCTGAAAAAGACCTTGAAGACGAGCAGACAAAACCAAAAATAATTTGATACTTATGTTTCCGAAAGGAGGTAAACTAACGTACTTGAATTTTTTAAAAAGCTACCTATTTTTTATGACGATCGAACCTTCTGAAATCAGGTTTAAATTTTCTTCTGTAGGCGGCCTGGTTTCTACCCACAGTAAAATGTATAAGTGCACCTACTAAAGGACAAAGTAGGATAAGCAATATCCAAAGAGGACTATCCTCTGCCCTGTTGCCGTTGCTTGCTTTCAAAAAATCTGCAATTGCCCAAACAAGTAGCACCACAATAAACATAAGAATCAGTAAGACTAATGGCGAGATTGGCAAGGCGGAAAAGAATATGTTCATAGCTTTTCAACGTCTAATTAACTAAAACGTTTTCCTAATATCCAACTTTGTTTTAACATATCCAAAAAATGTTCCATTTCTGCTAAGGGCACCATGTTCGGTCCATCACTTTTAGCTTTGGAAGGGTCAGGATGCGTTTCTACAAAAAAGCCATCAACACCTGCTGCCGCAGCTGCTCTTCCTAAAAAAGGCGCAAACTCTCGTTGGCCACCGGAGCTTCCTCCTGCCCCACCCGGTTGTTGTACACTGTGTGTAGTATCAAAAACAACAGGCGCATATTGCCGCATTATAGGCAGTGCACGCATATCAACCACCAAATTATGGTAACCGAAAGATGCTCCTCTCTCGGTAAGGCAAACATTTTCATTACCGCTTTCCTTTACTTTTACTACCGCATACTGCATATCTTCGGGTGCCATGTACTGGCCACGTTTTACTTTAATGCATTTACCGGTTTCCGCAGCAGCTACCAGTAAATCAGTTTGACGGCATAAAAAAGCAGGAATTTGGAGTACATCGGCCACATTAGCCACCTCTTTGGCCTGCGCTGCCTCATGAATATCGGTGATAATGGGTAAGCCATATTCAGACTTTATCTTCTCCAGCATTTGTAAACCTTTTTCCAAACCCGGCCCCCGGTACGATTTTAGAGAAGTTCTGTTGGCCTTATCATAGGATGATTTAAATACCAGATCAATATCAAGTCTTTGTGTTATCTCTTTGAGTGCAGCTGCCGTTTCCGATAAAATATGATCACTTTCTGCTGCACAAGGGCCGGCAAAAACGACTAAGCGCTCAGCACCGAGCGTAATATCTTTTGTTACTTGTATAGGTTGCGTAAATTTCTTCATAAATAATTTGTGCTATTTTAGGCTTTAAACTGAGTAATTATATTTTCAAGTTTCCCTTGCGAGGCTAAAATTAAATCGGCAGCAAAACGTAACACACCCTCTCCGCCTTTTAAAGGTACAATAATATCAGCTTCATCTTTTACATAACTGAGCGCATCCACAGGACAAACGCCTAAGCCGGCTTCCTTCAAGCAGGGCATATCGGTAAGGTCATCTCCCAGGTAACACACTTGTGATGCACTTATGTTAAAAGTAACAAGCACTTCCTGAAAATATTTTAACTTATCCAGCTTGCCGTGCACATGGTAATCAAAACTCAGCTCCTCCAGCCTACGTTTAACTACTGCCGAATTTCTGCCGGTGATGGCTGCAACAATTATCCCATTTTCTCTCAGTGGTTTGATGATTTGCCCATCTTTCACATTAAACTTTTTGAACTCAGAATTGCCTCCATCATAAATAATACCACCATCAGTAAGCACACCATCTACGTCTGTAACAAGCGCCTTAATTGTTGCCGCTTTTTTAACAATTTCTTTAGGGAACTTTTCAATTATTTGCTTCATCTGTGGTCAAAGATAGGAAAACAACAATATTTATTACACAAGATTATAATTCAAATCCAATTTTTTATACATTAGAACATCGGTTTGAAAAGTTGAAAAGGCGTACTTAGTTATAGCATAATACGGTGCAAACATGTTAAACTGCTTTTTTGATTTTAGTATCGAATTTTTTAATTGCGGATAATTCCCTACTAAGTTTTTGGAAAAAATAATCGTATGAAATTCATCAAGTTTCTTATTTCAGTGCTCATTGCAGGTGCCTTAGTGTTTGGGTTAAATAAAAAATGGGGGCAGATACCTCCTATCGGCAAACTGCTTGATCCTTACAACGGCTTTTGGCATAACGCCACCAACCGGGAAGTTGATTTTGCAGAAAAGGTAGCCATTCCCAACCTTTCGGATGAGGTCGTGGTATATTACGATTCAATCCTTATTCCGCACATTTACGCTCAAAACGATTACGACCTTTACAAAGCACAGGGTTACGTTACGGCTCAAAATAGACTCTGGCAGATGGAGTTTCAAACCTATGCTTCTGCAGGAAGAATTTCTGAAATAATAGGTGCCGATGTACTTGAATTTGACCGATATAAACGTAGAAACGGCTTGCTTTATGCAGCAGAAAAATCTGCTAAGGCGATGGAGGAGGATGACCTCACCGGAGCTATTTTAAATGCTTATACTGAGGGTGTTAATGCTTACGTAAACAGCCTGAAATACAAAGACCTTCCCATAGAATATAAATTGCTTGATTATAAACCTGAAAACTGGAGCAATTTAAAATCTGCTTTACTGCTTAAATACATGGCGGACGATCTGGCCGGAGGCGACTCCGATGCCGAAAACAATTACCTGCTTAAAAGTTTAGGAAAAGAACGCTTTAATTTTTTATTCCCCGATCGTTACCAAGATATGGATCCAATAATTCCCGCAGGCAAAACTTGGAATTTTGAACCGCTAGCGGTAGAAAGGCCCGATTCCGTTAATTTTCCGCTTGTATTTCCTGATACAAAGGCGCCACAACCAAATCCGCAAAACGGCAGTAACAACTGGGCTGTGAGCGGTGAAAAAACCAGCACAGGCAAGCCAATTCTGGCAAACGATCCGCATTTAGGCTTAAACTTACCCTCTATTTGGTATGTTATGCACCTGAACGCACCAGGGGTAAACGTATTAGGCGCCACCCTGCCGGGAGCATTAGGGGTAGTTAGTGGTTACAACGACAGCATAGCTTGGGGCGTTACCAACGCCAGACGCGATGTGCGCGATTGGTACCACATACAATTTAAAGATAATGATAAGAAAGAGTACCTACACGAGAATAAATGGCTAAAAACCCAAAAGGTAATTCAAACCTTTGAAGTTAGAGGACAAGATACATTTCATGACACCATTTACTACACCCACCATGGGCCGGTGGTTTATGATGAGCATTTTGGATCAGAAAATAGTAAAGTAAATTTAGCGCTTCGCTGGACTGCCCATGACCCATCAAACGAGCAACTAACCTTCCATGAATTAAATAGGGCTAAAAACTATGACGACTATAAAAATGCCTTACTACATTTCGACTGCCCCGCCCAAAATTTTGTGTTTGCCAGCACTCAGGGTGATATTGCTATTTGGGTGAACGGTAAATTTCCTCTGCGTTGGGAAGAACAAGGTAAATTTATTATGGATGGCACGCGTGCCGATATGGACTGGGCAGGTTTCATACCCCATGAGCACAATGCATATATAAAAAATCCTGCACGTGGTTTTGTAAGTTCGGCTAACCAAATTCCGGTTGATGAAAGCTACCCTTACTATGTTTATGACAAAGGATTTGAACACTACAGAAACCGCAGAATAAATACGCAGCTCTCTGAATTAACTAATATTACTATAGAAGATATGATGAGGCTGCAGAATGATAATTATCATTTGTTAGCCGCAGAAATATTACCGGCTATGCTTGATAGCTTAAACCCAAACAATTTATCGGAAGAGCAGCGTGAAGCTTACAATGAGCTAAAAAACTGGAATTTTATGGCCGATGAACAAGAAATTGCTCCTGCATTTTTTGAAGTATGGTGGTATAAGTTATACCGCAATTTGTGGGATGAGTTCTACCAGGCCGACAAAGCCACACGCAAACCCGAATTACCGGTTACCGTGCAAATTCTAAAAAACCATCCTGATGAAAAAATGATTGATAACCAACAAACCACTGAAAAAGAAACAGTTACTGATTTGTACAGACAATCTTTTGTACAAGCTGTAGATTCAGTGAATAACTGGAAAGCGCAAAAAGATCAAGATTTGAACTGGGCTAATTTCAAGAACACAACTATTCAGCATTTGGCACGAATAGCCGCTTTTAGCCGCAGCAATATTCAAATTGGAGGGAACAAGCACATTGTCAACGCCACATCGGGCAGATTTGGGGCTTCATGGCGTATGGTTGTGTCGCTGGAAACACCTGTTAAAGCGTATGGTGTATATCCCGGAGGTCAATCAGGAAATCCCGGTAGCTATTATTATGACAATATGATAGATGTTTGGAGTACGGAGTCCTATTATGAATTGAACAACACCAATGATCCGGCATTATTGGAAAACGTTCTTTTCAAACAAATTTTAACCCCAAAAGCTGAATGAAATTTATCATTAGAACCATTCTTATTGCCGTAGCTGCTCATTTTTGCTTGCTCTATTTCCCGTGGTGGAGTATTGCCTTATGCAGCTTTTTAGCAGGACTTATAATCAACGGTACTAATTTGAGCGTCTTCTTTAGCGGATTTGTGGGAATTGGGTTGCTTTGGTTGGTACAGGCATACAATATTCACCTCAGCTCTAACGGCATTCTCTCTAACCGGATTGCTGAGCTATTTTCGCTTTCCGGTGGGTTTTACCTAGTGCTAATAACTGCTATTATTGGTGGCGTGGTTGGCGGTTTTAGTGCATTGAGCGGCTTAAGGCTTCGGATATTATCTTCCAAAGACAGAAAAAGCAGAGGTTATTATAAGTAATGGCTTCTCCCCTTTAGCTCTTCGGGATTTGCAATCCCGAAGTTGTATAAAAGGATTTGTATTCCTTTATAATATTAGTTCTATTCAGTAGCCTATTTATGATGCTGGTGTTTTTCATTAACAGGTTATCAGCAACAGATACCGTAAAAAGGATTTGCGTTCGCCTAGACTAAGATTCCTACGGAATGACCTTGCGGTGAAGGAATCTTTTAAGAGTAACAAGCTGACGTTGTAATATTCCTAAGAAAACTTTGCGGTGAAGGGTTCGACCCAGACAACGTTACTTAGAAACGAGCTCTTTTGCATTTGCAATCCCGAAGTTGTATAAGTATTTGTAATCCGTTTTAATATTAGTTCTATTCAGTAGCCTATTGATGATGCTGGTGTTTATCATTAACTGTTATCAGCAACAGATACCGTAAAAAGGATTTGCGTTCGCCTAGAATAAGATTCCTACGGAATGACCTTGCGGTGAAGGAATCTTTTATGAGTAACGAGCTGACGTTGTAATATTCCTAAGAAAACTTTGCGGTGAAGGGTTCGACCCAGACAACGTTACCTACAAACGAGCTCTTTTGCATTTGCAATCCCGGAGTTGTATAAAAGGATTTGTATTCCTTTTTAATATTACTTCTATTCAGTAGCCTATTGATGATGCTGGTGTTTATCATTAACTGTTATCAGCAACAGATACCGTAAAAAGTATTTGCGTTCGCCTAGAGTAAGATTCCTACGGAATGACCTTGCGGTGAAGGATTCGACCCGATATTACAACAGTTTACTTTTCTCATCAATCAACGGTCTTTACCCCATAAGCAATCAACGCATACCCTTTCTCAGGCTCCGTGATCTTATTTATTTCTTCTTCACTTTTACCCGCGTCTTCGGCTAGGTGTTTAAGTGTTTCTACATCGGTTTCTGTATAAGTGAGCTGCCCATTTAATACCACTTGTCCGCTTAAATCTTTTGGTACAAAAAAGCCATAATCTTTAAAAGTTACGCGAATAGTTTCATTGTTAGATAAGGCAAGCGTCATCCAACACCCCTTTTTTTGGCATACTTCAACTACTTTACCTTGTGTTACTACCATTACGCTATCCCCATCTTCGCTCGAGGACTTCGCTGCAAGTTCAGATACCGACACAGCCTGTTCGTATTCGAACGCTTCTCCGTAAAAGTTTGGATCACTCTTTTCTGAATCAGCTGCAGCAACTTCGTTGTTATTGGTCTCTTGGTTTTTTCCGTCATTGGTGCAACCATACATAAAAATAGCAATTGAGAGTATAAGAGCAGTTTTTTTCATCGTTTCTAAATTCAGTGTTTATAAGTAGCAAAAATAGACTAATTAAAGTTTTTAAAAAAATTTTATGCTCTCGTGCAACTTTTTAGCCTCTGGCACAATCATTGTACAAGAACAGACATAGTAAAAAGCTGCAATGAAGAAGATACAGAAGAAGGCATTATACAGAGGTTTGGTTTTAGTACTAGGTATAATAGTTGCTATTTATTTGTTCTTATCCGGTTTTCAGCAGCCTAAGAAGATAAGTCACAAACACGTTGGTGAAGAAAAGTTACTTTATACACCACTTGTTTTTAAAATATTAGTCAATTCATAGTAATAGTTAATTTTAGGTTAAGTTAATTAGAGAAAGGTGCTGAGAGGCATCTTTTTTTTATGATTAATACTTTATTTTACAAGGCTTCCACTACAAAAACTTTATTTTTGCAGATTATATTTAATCAATGCAATAAGTAATGGCAGCATATAATTTTAGGGAAGTAGAGAAAAAGTGGCAGGCGTATTGGGATCGAGAAAAAACCTTTAAGGCGGAGGACCTTAGCAAGAAACCAAAATATTATACCTTAGATATGTTCCCGTACCCTAGCGGAGCAGGTTTACATGTGGGGCATCCTTTAGGTTATATTGCTTCGGATATTGTAGCCAGATTTAAAAAACAGCAAGGCTTCAACGTATTGCATCCTATGGGTTTCGATTCCTTCGGGCTTCCGGCCGAGCAGTATGCCATTCAAACCGGTCAGCATCCGGCTATTACTACTGAGCAAAATATAGCGCGATACATTGAGCAGCTTAAAAATATAGGCTTCGCATACGATTGGGATAAAGAAGTAAGAACAAGCGATCCTTCCTTCTATAAATGGACACAGTGGATTTTTTCCTTGTTGTTTAACAGCTGGTACGACCTGGCAGAAAATAAATCGCGCGACATTAGAGTATTGGAGGAGCATTTTGAGAAAACGGGCAATCAAATTATCAACGCTGCCTGCGATGATGACACACCACATTTTACCGCTACCGACTGGCTGCACTTCTCCGAGCAGGAGAAAGAGCAAATGAAATTAAAATATAGAATTGCTTATTTATCGGAAGCTGTGGTAAACTGGTGCCCCGCGTTAGGCACTGTGCTTTCTAACGATGAAGTGAAGGATGGTTTTAGCGAGAGAGGTGGCCACCCTGTTGAGCGAAAAAAAATGATGCAGTGGAGCATGCGCATTTCTGCCTTTGCCGAGCGACTTTTAGAAGGCCTAAATAAAATTGACTGGCCTGAGCCTGTAAAAGAAATGCAGCGCAACTGGATAGGTAAATCTGTGGGAGCTGAGCTAGACTTTCAGTTGGCGGGCTCTGTGAAAACTGCTACACCAAACAACAATACAAAAAATGAGGAGTTAAAAAATAATGTCAAAGACCCCTCCCTCACTCCCTCCCCTTCAGGGAGGGAAGCTTCGGCAACGTACATGACTACTGCACCTGCATTGTGGGAGAAGTTAAAACCATTTGCCCGAGCAAACAGGAAAAATCCAACGCCAGAAGAAGATGAATTATGGCAAGCACTTAGGAACAAGCAAACGGGTTATAAAATTAGGAGACAGCATGCCATCGGTAATTATATTGTCGATTTTGTTTCCTTAGAAAAAGGTTTAGTAATTGAAGTAGATGGCAACGACCATAAGCTAAACAAAGAATATGATGAGCTTAGATCAGCATATTTAAATCTTCAGGGCTTTCGTGTCATTCGTTTTTGGAATTCTGAGGTTTCAAAAAATACAAAAGAAGTTATTCTGCAAATCAAAAAATTGTTGAACAGCTCCCCCTCTCCCGCGGAGAGGGGTTTGGCGGCTGAAGTTTTTGAAAATGATGATTTGAGTAAACCTACCGACCAAAAATCGGAGTTTAGTCATGACGATAAAGACCAAGAAAAAAACGAAGCCATCAAAGTATTTACCACCAGAATAGATACCATTTATGGCGTAACCTTTATGGTGCTGGCTCCGGAGCATGAATTGGTAAAAAAAATAACTACTCCAGCGCAGAAAGCTGAGGTGGAAGACTATGTATCGGTTGCTAAAAACAGATCGGAACGGGAGCGCATGACTGAGGTGAAGCGTGTATCAGGCGCATTTACCGGGGCTTATGCCATTCATCCGTTTACAAAAGAGGAAATACCTGTATGGATTGGCGATTATGTATTGGCGGGTTATGGCACCGGTGCGGTAATGGCGGTGCCTTCGGATGATGAACGCGACCTGGCTTTTGCCGAACATTATGGGCTGCCGGTTATACAGGTAATAGAATCCGGTAAGATCATTAACTCAGATTTTTTATCAGGACTTTCCATCAAAAACGCTATTGACAAAGCTATTGAGTTTGTGGAAGAAAAAAAGATTGGCAAAGCAAAAGTAAATTACCGCATGCGCGATGCTATTTTTAGCAGACAACGCTATTGGGGCGAGCCTGTGCCTGTTTACTTTAAAGAGGGCATTCCCTATTTACTTGATGAAGATAAATTACCTTTAGAACTGCCGGAGGTTGACAAATATTTACCAACAGAAGACGGTGAGCCTCCTCTGGCGCGAGCGGAGAATTGGGAAACCGATGAAGGCTATGCGTTAGAAAAAAGCACCATGCCGGGCTGGGCAGGAAGTAGTTGGTATATGTTCCGCTATATGGATGCCCATAATAATGAGGCATTTGTATCCCCTGAAAAACAAGCATACTGGCAGAATGTAGACCTGTACATTGGCGGTTCGGAGCATGCTACCGGACATTTATTATACTCCCGATTTTGGACGAAGTTCTTATTTGACAGAGGATATTTAACCGTAGATGAGCCGTTCCAAAAAATGATCAATCAAGGAATGATTCAGGGGCGCAGTAATTTTGTTTATCGTATTGAAGGAGAAAATAAATATGTGTCGCTGGGTTTAAAAGAACAGTATAAAACACAGGCGCTTCATGTAGATGTAAACATTGTGAAAAACGATGAATTAGATGTGGAAGCTTTTAAAACATGGAGAACTGAAAATGCCGATGCCGAATTTATGCTGGAGGACGGCAAATACCTTTGCGGTGCTGAGGTAGAGAAGATGTCCAAGTCAAAGCATAATGTAGTAAACCCCGATGACGTAATTGAACAATATGGAGCAGACACCTTGCGGTTATACGAGATGTTTCTGGGGCCATTGGAACAGTTTAAACCATGGAATACAAACGGAATTGATGGCACCTTTAAATTCCTTAAAAAATTCTGGAAGTTATTCCACAACGAGGAAGGCACATTAGCACTCTCCAGCACGGAGCCTGATAAAAAAGCACTCAAAGCTTTACACCTGGCCATACAAAAAGTTGAATACGATATTGCAAATTTCTCCTTCAACACTTCTGTATCTACCTTTATGATCTGTGTAAATACGTTAACCGATTTAAAGTGCAATAACAAAGCTGTTTTATCTGATTTGATAAGAATTATTGCCCCATATGCGCCACATATTTGCGAAGAGTTGTGGGAAGAACTAGGCCATTCAGGAAGCGTTTCAGCATCCGGCTGGCCGGAATTTAACAAAGCATACATTGAAGAAAATGACCATACATACCCCGTGTCGGTGAATGGCAAACACCGTGATAACATGACTTTTTCGGTTGATACGCCAAAAGAAGCAATAGAAAAAGCTGTATTGGAAAACCCTAAAATTCAGAAATGGATCGAAGACAAATCCATAAAAAAAATGATTATAGTGCCCAATAAAATTGTAAATATAGTGGTTTGAGCTTATGAAGAATAGTTTGGTTGTACACGAATATTATAAACGTCAGTTTGATGATTACATAGTGCTTGTTCAGGTGAATCCTATAGACTATAGCGGTTTGGAGTTAATCATCCATCCTGATGGTAAAATTGAAAAAACCAAAATGAAATTTGATGAGCATATAGCAGAAGATTTGGAAGTTGATGAATTTAAAAAATCCAAAGCGCTAGAATTTAATTTGTATTTGAAGGGATTAAAAAAATAGCACCCGAAGGTTAGAGTTGATATTTTCCTTTTTTCTCTAAACATATACTAAAGTATTCGGTTCGGTAAAAGAACAAACTTTTCAACTGATGAATATATTTGAAGCATTGCGTAAAGATCATGACACGCAAAGAACGCTATCTGAAATTTTAACGACTACATCTGGCGAGAGCGAAGGTAGAATGAAACTTTTTAAACGATTAAAAAATGAACTGGCTGTACATGCCGATGCCGAAGAGCGCTTTTTTTATAAGCCTCTGATCGATCAAGACAGCACCCAGGAATTATCGAGACATGGCATTGCCGAACACCATGAGATGGATGAGCTAGTGGAACAACTGGAAGATACTGACATGAGCTCTCCGGGATGGTTAGTAACAGCCAAAAAGCTGCACGACAAAATACACCATCATTTAGATGATGAAGAACATAAATTTTTTCAGATTGCAGGAAAAGTCTTTTCTGAAAAGCAAAAAACTGAACTCGCTAAAGATTATCAGCAGCACGTAAGAGAGAATAAGTTACGCTAAAAATTAATTACCAGCCCAAGTTCTTGAGGAGTAATGTATAATTTACTCAAAAAGTCGGGAATTTGGGCTGTTTCTTTTTGGTGTATGGTATGAAGAATTATATCGAAAACCAGTAAGAAACTACCTTGCAAAATAATGGATTTCCCATAACCTCTCAGTCTTTCAGGCTTATTAACTGTGTTTTTCGCTTTTTCAATCAAGTACAGGCCTCCTACGATATAGGCAATATCCAAACCGGCATTGAAAAGTAGTGTTTTCTGAAATGAGACTTGATCGGATAGCAAAGCAGCAGCATTTTCCGGTGAATTTCCTGTTAGAGTGAAATAGTATCCGGCACCGGCTATACTTAAATTTACCACATTCCATATTAAATTCATTTCATGGAAATAAGCCTGCTCCCCAGTAAGCCGTGACCGACCAATACCGCCAGATATGATATTGGCAGCCGCCCAACTACCTAAAATAAGCATTCCTGTTTTTCTTATCTTTACATCTTGCCTGTAAGCTTCCTTTAAATTAAGAGATCCTGAACCTTGTGCCAAGGCAGTTGTAGTGATTGTAAGTAAAATAATTCCTATTAAATAGTTTTTCATGTGTTACTGAATAAGTTGGGAATCAAAGTGTTGGTAAGCAAAATAGAACAAGCGGACTGAAAAGAGTATAAGCGCCACACCAACGATTCTATTCATTATCTTCAGTCTCCTTTCAGTAACAAAATTTCTTAGCTTTTGTGCTAAAAAAACCTTTGTCATATCGGTAACAATTAGCGTACTAATAATTGCACAGAAGAAAGCTATGACTTCAGGTCGTGTATATTGGTGTTTAACGGTAACCAAAGTCATCACCCCAAGCCAATATAGCAGCACAAACGGATTAATTCCATTTAGTACAAAGCCTTTGATAAAATCCATTAGGGTTCCGTTTTTTGTTGAGTTAACCTCTTTGCCCAAATTATACTCTTTTTTTCTGATGCTGTAGATACCAGTAATGAGCATAATCAAACCACCAACGGCCCCGAATATTACCGATACAACTGAATTATCTTTGAACACCAAAACACTGAAGTACATTAGAAAAATAAAGGAAACATCAGCCACCACCACACCACATGCCATAAAAATACCCGATTTCAATCCCTTTACAATACTGGTTTGTATAAGTGCAAAAAAAACAGGTCCTAACATAACGGCTAGCAATAACCCAAATAAAATTCCTTCCCCAATAATACCAATCATTCAATTAATTTTCTTTGCTTTAAAAATTGGATCCAAGCATCTTGTTTCTCGCCCTTTAATACTCTGGGAAATTTATTTTGACCACCAACTTTCCCTTGTTCTTCCATGTATTCTATAAAAACTGCGGTAGGTAAAGTAAATACCTTCATATCTTTTAAAGCAGCGGTTCTTTCGGTGGCATAATCGTCATTCAACCTCTTTAGATGGTCGTCCAGCTTTATTTGCAAGGTTTTGTTGTCTACCTCATCATCGGTTCCTATAAACCAGTGGTGGGCAAATAAAGATTCATGTTTTACGCCAGCCACTGTAAACTCTTTCATATCAAAACCCATCTCGTTAGATACATCCTCCAGTGCCCTATTCATATTGTCAACAGAGAGATGCTCCCCACATAAACTTAAAAAATGTTTGGTTCTACCGGTAATCATGATGTTGTTTTGCGCTTTGGAAACAAATTTTATGGTATCTCCGATGAGGTAGCGCCATGTGCCGGAAAGTGTGCTTATCAGCAACGCATATTCTTTACCCTCCTCCACCTGGTCAATCATCAGGGTTTCAGGATTGCTTCGCATATTGCCATCCTCATCAAAATTCCGTTCATTGAAAGGAATAAATTCGTGAAATATACCATTATTGAGTACCAGCCGCATATTGCCAACACCCTGCTCATACTGAAAAGCAATAAAACCTTCCGAAGCCAGGTAAGTATTGATATAATTTATTGGTTTTCCTAAAAGCTTTTCAAATCCGGTTTTGTAGGGCTCAAAGGCCACACCACCATGTACATAAATTTCAAAATTAGGCCAAATATCGTGTATATTATCTACCTGATAATGGTCAATAATTTTTTCCATTAATATCTGAATCCATGCAGGCACACCTGCTACAATAGTTATATTCCAATCCTTCGCTTTCAGCATCATCTGCTCAAGCTTTTCATCCCAGTCTTTTTTTCTGGAAATAGTTTTGCCAGGCTTGTAAAAACGTTGAAACCAGAAGGGAATATTACCGGTGGTAATACCACTTAAATCGCCTTCGGCATAAGCGCCATGGTCGTTTAAGTCTGTGCTGCCACCCACCATAAGCGTACCGCCTTCAAAAACCGTTGAGGGTAAACCTTTGTAACGCGATAAGGAAAGTATTTGCCGCACTCCGGTTTTTCTGATGGCTTTTACCATATCAATGGAAACAGGAATGCGCTTAGAGGCAGAACCTGAGGTGCCCGAACTCAGAGCGAAGTATTTTATTGTACCCGGCCAACTCACATCATGCTCGCCTTCGGTAAGTTTATGCCACCATTCCTCGTACATCTTATCGTAATTGAATAGTGGTACGTTAGTTTTAAAAGTATCGTAAAACGCATGATGATCCCCACTTCTGAAAGCGCTGAGAATTTCCTCGTAATTGTAAGCTTTGCCAAATTGGGTATTACGCGCAGCAATAATCAGCTCACGCAATTCAGTCTTTTGTAAATCAAAGGGTGTAGAAAAATCCTGATTGAGACTCTCCCGAAGCTTAATGCCTCTTTTAATTAAGTTTCCTAAAAGCGCCATACAACTGTGAATTTGTCGGAAAATATAAATTGTTAATTTTTGAAGATATTTAAACCTTTAACTTAGCAATTAATTAGTTAATAAATAAAAGTCATTGCTGCTTAGTTGCGTATTTTTAGGGTGACTTAAGATTTTAATCTTAACCCTTACGGAAAAGGTTACTCATTTTGAATATCTGAAGTAGACCTGAAATTTGATGATTTGAAGTCTGTCAAATAATTTGAGTATAACCGCTACTGAAGAAAAGCCAAAAAATTAGATCAATGAATATAGCCCAAAATATAAAAGACCTCAAATTAGAACTTGGTGACGTTAAGCTTATTGCCGTTAGTAAAACCAAGCCTAATGAGCTGCTAATGGAGGCCTACGACTCAGGCCAACGTGCTTTAGGAGAAAATAAAGTGCAGGAGCTGACCGATAAAGAAGCGGACCTGCCAAATGACATAGAGTGGCACATGATAGGGCATTTACAGCGTAATAAAGTGAAGTATATTGCACCTTTTGTACACTTAATACACGGAGTGGATAGTGCACGATTGCTTAAAGAAATAAATAAGCAGGGAAAAAAAATTGATAGAATAATACCCATTCTGCTACAGATGCATATTGCAGAAGAAGAGAGCAAATTTGGACTTGATAAAGCCGAACTAGAAGAGTTGTTACAGTCAGAAGCCTTTAAGGAAATGAAACATGTAGAAGTAAGGGGTTTAATGGGTATGGCCACTTTCACGGAAGATCAAGAAAAGGTTCGAAGGGAGTTTAAATCATTGAAAAAAACATTTGACTATGTTAAAGAGCAGTATGATGATGAAAAACTTCACTATGCAAGAAATTTCCATGGGCATGAGTGGCGATTACAAAATTGCTATTGAAGAGGGAAGTACCATGGTGAGAATTGGTAGCTCCATTTTTGGAGCTAGAAATTAAATAATTACTAAAGAACTTTTAGATAACACACAACCATCATGCAGAAATCATTGATAATTTCAGGTGCTATTCTCGGAGCCATTGCGGTAATACTGGGTGCTTTTGGCGCTCATGCACTAAAGGAAACATTGGCAGCTTCCGGCAGACTAGATACCTACGAAACAGCAGTAAAGTACCAGATGTACCACAGCCTGGCCTTATTGTTATTGGGGGCTTTGCTCACCCACTTCGATCATAAATTTTTGAATTATGCCGGGTATGCGTTTATAGTTGGTATCGTTATATTCAGTGGCAGCTTATATGCGCTTTGCGCAACCGGCATTACTAAACTTGGTGCTATTACGCCCATTGGTGGCGTGTTTTTAATAGCCGGCTGGGTGTTGCTGTCAGTGGGTGTTTATAAGAGTTAGGGGACAGTTAAAAGCAAGACTTACGAAGTTTGTCTTTACCACACCCTTAGCCGGTTCCAAGGGCTAGTGTCGGTACCTCGAAGAGGTAAGACACGGAATTTAACCACCAATGCGATTTGACCGTAATCATAATCAGGTCTGACGTTTGCAACGTACCGACCTTTGCACAACTAGCAATCGCTCGCAATCAATGGTCATTGCGAGCCCTCATTTTATCGCAGATAAAATAGAGGTGCGGCAATCTGTTAGCGCTAACCCGTTCATTTAGCACTTTAAAT
Organism: uncultured Cytophagales bacterium; assembly: GCA_963832285.1. Taxonomy (GTDB): domain Bacteria; phylum Bacteroidota; class Bacteroidia; order Cytophagales; family Cyclobacteriaceae; genus Marivirga. Next base: position 93,915 of record CAWHTP010000008.1, on the reverse strand, counting down.
TAACAGATTATTCACCCAGAGGGTGACCAGCCTATAACTGGCTTCAATTCATTGGTTACACCAGTAAATGTGATTCGGAATAACCAATAGCTTGGGGGATGATTGGTTTTTATCGCAGATAAAATAGAGGTGCGGCAATCTGCTAGCTTCAACCCGTTCAGTTAGCACTTTAAATCAACAGATTACTTCACCCAGAGGGTGACCAGTCTATGGCTGGCATCACTTCATTGGTGACACCAGTAAATGTGATTCGGAATAACCAATAGCTTGAGGGATGATTGATTTACGCTCCCTTTGCTGGCAGTTATCACCAGCAAACCTCAAACAGTTGAAACGCCAATTGAAACAACAGACAGGTCTGACGTTTGCAACGTGCCGACCTTTGCACATCTAGCAATCGCTCGCAATCAATGGTTATTGCGAGCCCTCATTTTATCGCAGATAAAATAGAGGTGCGGCAATCTGTTAGCTTTAACCCGTTCAGTTAGCGCTTTAAATCAACAGATTCCTTCACCCAGAGGGTGAACAGCCTATGGCTGACATCACTTCTTTGGTGACACCAGTAAATGTGATTCAGAATAACCAGTAGCTTGAGGGATGATTGGTCTATGCTCTCTTTGCTGGAGTTAGCAAAAGCAATCCTCAAACGGTTGAAACGCCAATTGAAATAACAGGTCTGACGCTTGCAACGTGCCGACCTTTGCACAACTAGCAATCGCTCGCAAGCAATGGTTATTGCGAGCCCTCATTTTATCGCAGATAAAATAGAGGTGCGGCAATCTGTTAGCTTTAACCCGTTCAGTTAGCACTTTAAATCAACAGATTCCTTCACCCAGAGGGTGACCAGCCTATGGCTGGCATCACTTCATTGGTGACACCAGTAAATGTGATTCGGAATAACCAATAGCTTGAGGGATGATTGATTTACGCTCCCTTTGCTGGAGTTAGCACCAGCAAACCTCAAACAGTTGAAACGCTAATTGAAATAACAGGTCTGACGTTTGCAACGTCCCGACCTTAATTACGATAAAGCGATTTGAGATAAAAGCTACCTTGAGCCGTTGTCTCTGAGTAATTCTACCCAGCCGTTATAGGTCTTATTATCAATAGTAAGCTGGTAGAAGTACACACCATCCGGCAGGTCTCCGCCATCCCACAAATTGCTTAGTCTGTAATTTTTAGAGCGATAAACAATGGCACCGGTTCTGTTAGTCACTAGTAGTTCTGCTCCGTTATCCGGTAAATTTAAAATCTCAAATTCATCGTTTATACCATTAGTTCCGGGTGTAAATATATTTGGAATAAAAGGCGGATCGATCAAAGTCCACAGTGATTTCAAAACCATCGTCCGCAGTATTTCTGACTAATTTATTTCCGGCTGTACCACAACCAAATGCATCATAATATTCAATCTCATATATACCCGGAAGCAAGTTACTGAAAGTGAGCGTATTGTCTTCTCTAAAACTAATCGGATCGCTCGGTAAATCATACAGTGCTACATTATTATTTCCAAGTGGTTCAACCAAAAATATCTGCGCAGAGTAGCCGGTTGCACTTGTAGGACTCACTAAGCGTATAGAAATAGAGCCATCGCTAAAGTCAGGTCTTGTGGTAGGCATTGGGTTCATCTCATTTCTTGATAATTCTACTGATAGAGGTACTTGTGGTTCTGGAATTAATTCCACAAATAACTCCGCTGTCGGCCCATCAATGATGGTTGGTAAATATTCCGAAGGAATAGAGTCTACACAACCTACAGGTTTTTGAAGCAATCTTATATTATAAGTTCCTGTTTCTAAAAAGCCAAAAGTACTAGGATCTATGGTGAATGAATTACTTAGTGGAATGCCTGGCTGAACAAAGGTTCTAATCAAATCGTCACGATCGTTGAACAGCTGAATGACCAACGGCAAGCCAGTATCGGCAACAATATTGGTTAAGCTGATCGCACCAGATTGGCCAAAACATTGCGCATCGATTCCCTGAAGCTCAAAACTAGGCACTATAGCACCGGCAGTAATATTTATAAATCCATCTGCGGAACAAGCTTGCTCATTAGCTACTGAACGGACTGTCCATCGGTAACGTGCACCTTTTTCAAAGTCAAATTCAAAATCCAGCCCCGGGCCAATTTGGAAAACTGGTGACCCTGATGCATCTACGTCTAATGTAAATTCAAATACTTCCGTTTCATCTACCTTATTTATGATTAGGTTGAAAGGACCCGATACATTATCCAAAGTGTTTTGGCCTATCTCCAATATTATTCCTTCCGGCTGCAACAAGCAATTCTCACCCGGGTTAATTTCCTTAATAGCATTATCAACCAACCGCACCTCATTAGGAGATACAATAGAACCAATTTCAAAAGTTTCAGAACACCCAATGGCATCAGTAATAAGTAAATTGCTAACATTTCTGGCCAAACCTCCAATGTTTCTGCTTGCGTCTAAAGTAACCGGAGTACCATCAATAGATAAAGTGTAAGGCGCAACCCCTCCGGAAATGACAGGAATATTTATTTCTCCAATAGCTTCGGCAGCGGTACAACTTGCTTGAGTAACTAGTGTAATAGCACCACCTAAAGCAATTGGTTGGCTAAGGTGCATGATATCAACCACCACACTTATTTCACAAGCGGAAGTTCCCGGTTGGTCGCTCACCAATATATTGTTGGTGGCAGGCAATCCATTCAGCACATTACCTGAAGTAAATTCTATCCAGCTGATGCCGCTGTCAAAAGAATAAAAGCCCGAAGCAATACCGTTCAGCGTAATTATCACCGAGCCGGTGGAATCACCAAAACAAACAACATCCTGCTTATTGCTGGCTATGGCAGTAAAGCCTCCGGAACGGAGTATGCTAAAACTCCTCCTGTTAGGCTCACAAATACCCGGATTGTCCTGATTAGATACAACAAGATCGAAAACTCCCGTGGTATCTAAATCAAAAGTTACTGTGCCGAGGTCGGTGGTATCTGCGGTAACTTCTACATCATTTTCATCCAGTATTTGGTATGCAAATGTACCTGTTAGGCCAAAATTTACGATCACTTGCGCAGTGTTGGTGTTACAGGTAGGTTCTACTACAGTAACATCAAGCGTGCCATTTGAAACTGCAGTCGGCACGTTAATAATGATGTTTTTCAGGGTATCAACCTTACAAATCTGGCTTCCGGTGTTCTCAAATGCTACACCGTAGGTTGCCGGAACTAGATTTGCAAATACACCGGTACTATTTCTGTCAATTTCGGCATCGCTCGCATCTAGTAATACAAAATCAAAAGTACCTGTTAATGAGACTTGTATCTGACCTTCAGGATTATCGCAAGTAGGATCAGTTTTATCGAGTGAAGGTATGATTGACTGCTTCTCTCCTATCAAGATAGTTTTGGTGCTATCGCAACCTAAGATGGCATCATAAAGCGTAATGTCGTAATTTCCTGAAAAGAAGATTGTGTCTAATTCTACCAATGAGCCATTACCGGGATTGACAAAAGTTAAAGTATCAGTTCCGTTGATCACTGCTTTCAGAGAATCTGCATTACTTACCTGCTGCAAGAATAAAAATACCAAACCATCCTGCACACCTGAGCAAGTAGCTTCCTCTGTAATTATTGAGAATTTAGTATTGGCACAATCAAAGCTTCTAAAATCAACAGTTACGGTGGCTGCATCGGTACAAGTAGGAATCGTGGTTATTGTATAGGTGAAAGTATAAATACCTGATGCGGTTCCGGTAAAATCAGCAATACCTGTAGTGGCATCTACTACCGGCAGCGTTGCACCACCATCTAAGGTCCATACACCGCCTGCATCATTACCGCTCAATAAGGTAAATAAATCAAATGGATTATCACCTAAGCCAACCACTCCGCTACTGCCTGTTCCTGCAGTAGGTTGAGCAGGTGCACTGAGGTTGTAGCTACGAACTACGGTACAGCCGGCATCCTCAATGGTTACTTCATAGGCTCCTGCTATTGAAAGCCCGCTAAGATCCTGTGTACCCGGATCGGTAAATCCTGTGGGACCGGTCCATGTGTAGGTTTCAGCACCTGATAAGCCGGAAATATCCAAATCAATCGCACCATCACTTCCTCCACATGTGCTTATATCTGTCACTGTTTCACTATCAACAGTAAAGGGTGCATCTTCGCTGATGGCTTGGTTCAACGCTAGCGAACAATTAGTTACTACATCTCTCACTGTAATGGTATAAGTACCTAATGCCAAACCGTTAATAGTTACGGTAGTTGTTCCTGCTGTTTCAGTAGTTGTAGTAGGTGTGTTGATTCCATCATCTGTTGTTACCTCGAAATCATTCCCTACATCTGTTACATCCAGCGTTATACTTCCGTCAGCCGCCCCGCATGTGGCCAGCGTAGTTCCGCTTACTGTAGCTGTTATTTCCATTACCGGGTCAATGGTAAAGGTAGTTCCTAAAGTACAAGTACCGTCTTCTACAAAAACCTCATAATCTCCCGGAGCGAGTGAAGCAAAATTATAGGTAGCTGAAGCATCAGCATCTGATCTTGAACCAATCACTTCCATAGCAGCATTGGTATCCACGATGTAATAATTGAATGGACCGGTACCTCCCGCTACATCAAAAGTCACAGAACCATCATCCGCTCCACATTGGGTTTGATTTATAAGCGTAAAATTAGCCAATGTAAATGGTACAGGGTCAACAATATTAAATGAGGCTGAAGTTACACAACCTGTTAAATCCGAAGTGGTAGTGACATTATATGTACCGCCCTCTAGTCCTGCAATATCTTCAACCGATGCTGTAAAACCACTAGGTCCTGTCCAGGCAAAAGCAAAGGTATCTCCGGCAGCATTACTGGTAACTGTAATATCAATCGCACCATCAGCAACACCGCATCCTGTAGAATTGGTGATAGTGTTGGCTTCCACTCTGATGGAATTAATTATTAAAGTGAGGGTATCTGATACCGCATTACAAGCACCCGATCCGGCTACTGTGAGTACTAGCTGCACACTACCTGCGATAGAATCTGCCTCAACAGGAACATAATCTGTAGTTGCCGCATTAGCCGCACTGAAAGTTCCTCGTCCTGTGTCAGGGATAGTAGTCCATGTCAAGCCGGCTCCCCCGCTTACATCTGCAGTAATTGTTGGTGTTTCACCATAACAAGTACTTTGATCTGCTAATGGCGTATTAAAAATTGGTGAAGCACCTATAGCAAAAACCACAGTGTCAATGGCGGCATCGCAACCCGCTGCTCCTGTTACAGTTAAGAATAATTCAGCCGTGCCGCTGGCAAGTTCATCAGTACCGAAAGTATATATAGGCTGCTCAATGGTCGCATCATCAAATGATCCGTCCACAGAAGCAGTGCTCCACGTGATAGTGCCATTCATAGCACTTGGCGGAGTTGTTAAGGTAGATAGGTCGATTGTTGTTGCATCGCAAAGGGTGCTGTCGCTACCTGCTTCGGCTGTAGGAGCCGGTGTAATAGTTAGCACCAAAGAATCTGCCACATCAGGGCAGCTACCTGCTCCGAATGCGGTGAGCTTTAGTTCTACCGTGCCATTGGTCAGGTCGTTCGTACCAGGTGTATAGGTAGGAAATAAAATGTTGATGTCATCAAAAGTACCATCACCTTTGGTTTCCCAGCTTAGGCTGGCAAAACCGGTGGCTGCTGGTTGGTCGCCAATGGCTAAGGCTGAAAAGTCATACACCTCATCGGAGCAGATGGTATTATCTGGTCCGGCTTCCAGCAATACGCCATCAGTCAGGGTGAAGACCACTGAATCAATGGCAGCATCGCAACTAGCTGCACCGGTTACGGTGAGGAAAAGATTCGCTGTTCCATTCGTTATTTCATCAGTACCGAAAGTATATATAGGCTGCTCAATGGTCGCATCATCAAATGATCCGTCCACAGAAGCAGTGCTCCACGTGATAGTGCCATTCATAGCGCTTGGCGGAGTTGTTAAGGTAGATAGGTCGAAGGTGGTGGCATCACAAAGGGTGCTATCGCTACCCGCTTCGGCTGTTGGAGCCGGTGTAATAGTCAGCACCAAAGAATCTGCCACATCAGGGCAGCTACCTGCTCCGAATGCGATGAGCTTTAGTTCTACCGTGCCACTGGTCAGATCGTTCGTACCAGGTGTATAGGTAGGAACTAAAATGTTGATGTCATCAAAAGTACCATCACCTTTGGTTTCCCAGCTTAGGCTGGCAAAGCCGGTGGCTGCTGGTTGGTCGCCAATGGCTAAGGCTGAAAAGTCATACACCTCATCGGAGCAGATGGTATTATCTGGTCCGGCTTCCAGCAATACGCCATCAGTCAGGGTGAAGACCACTGAATCAATGGCAGCATCGCAACTAGCTGCACCGGTTACGGTGAGGAAAAGCTTCGCTGTTCCATTCGTTATTTCATCAGTACCGAAAGTATATATAGGCTGCTCAATGGTGGCATCATCAAATGATCCGTCCACAGAAGCAGTGCTCCACGCGATAGTGCCATTCATAGCACTAGGCGGAGTTGTTAAGGTAGATAGGTCGAAGGTGGTGGCATCACAAAGGGTGCTGTCGCTACCCGCTTCTGCTATTGGAGCGGGTGTAATAGTCAGCACCAAAGAATCTGCCACATCAGGGCAGCTACCTGCTCCGAATGCGATGAGCTTTAGTTCTACCGTGCCATTGGTCAGATCGTTCGTACCAGGTGTATAGGTAGGAACTAAAATGTTGATGTCATCAAAAGTACCATCACCTTTGGTTTCCCAGCTTAGGCTGGCAAAGCCGGTAGCTGCTGGTTGGTCGCCAATGGCTAAGGATGAAAAGTCATATACCTCATCGGAGCAGATGGTGTTATCTGGTCCGACTTCCAGCAATACGCCATCAGTAAGGGTGAAGACCACTGAGTCAATGGCAGCATCGCAACCGGCTGTTCCTGTTACAGTTAAGAATAATTTGGCCGTTCCATTCGCTATTTCATCTGTGCCAAAAGTATATATAGGCTGCTCTATGGTGGCATCATTAAATGCGCCATCTACCGAGGCGGTGCTCCATGCGATAGTGCCATTTACAGCACTAGGTGGTGTTGTTAAGGTAGATAAGTCGAAAGTGGTGGCATCGCAAAGGGTGCTGTCGCTACCTGCTTCTGCTGTTGGAGCGGGGCTTATCGTTAACAACATAGCATCGTTTACCGTAGGACAGCTAATATTACCTGTAGCATTCAGGGTTAAGGTAACCGATCCTGCCGTAATATCTGCCGGACTCGGATTGTAGGTGGTTGCTATTAGTGTGGCATCAGTAAAAGTACCGCTTCCGCTGGTACTCCATGCTACACTTGCAAAATTAGTGGCGTTGGCGGGAGTAGCAGCAGTGTTGATTACGAAACTCTCATCGGAACAAATTTCCTCATCACTACCTGCATCTACCGTTGGAGCGGGCGTGATGGTAAGGGTCATATTATCTACATCATTACCACAAGCACCCACGCCAAAAGCTGTAAGCGTTAAAGTAACCGTGCCGGTTGAAATATCTGAAGTTCCGGGTGTATAGATAGGCGTTTCTGCTATCATATTGCTAAAACTACCATCTCCACTAGTTGCCCATGCTACACTTTGCTCATTGGTAGCAGCTACCGTACCCGATGTGCTCAAATCAAGGTTATCACCCGCACAAATCCCGATGTCGTCACCCGCATCTGCTATTGGGGCAGGCGTAACGGTTAATGTCATATTATCAATAACACCAGCGCAGCCAGGGTTTCCATTTGCTGTTAGCGTAAGCGTAATAGCTCCCCGAATCCGTTGGTCCAGGCGTGTATATAGGTTGTATTATAGTCGCATCATTAAAAGCACCATCTCCACTGGAAGTCCAAGTCAGCCCAATAGCATTGGTAGCGGATGGCGGTGTAACCGAACTGCTTAAATCAAATGCTGTGTTGGAGCAGGTCTCCTCATCACTACCCGCATCTGCCGTAGGCGCAGGATCAATAGTTAATAACATACATCTGCATCTGTACCGCAGCTGGCATTACCCATTGCCGTTAAGGTAAGCGTAACCGCTCCCGCAGTAATATCAGCTACTCCAGGGGTATATTCAGGTAATAAAATAGCATCATCATCGAATGTTCCATCTCCGCTGGTTGTCCATGCAACGGATGCTGCATTAGTAGCGCTAACAGAACCGGTACTCGCCAGATCAAATATCGTCCCTTCACACACTGTGGCATCATCCCCTGCATCTGCTATAGGAGAACTTGTTATGGTCAATACCATATTGTCAGTTGCATCCACACAATTAGCATTTGCAAATGCTGTTAATGTTAAGGTAACTGAACCTGCTGAGATATCCGCTGCACTTGGAGTATAAGTGGTAACCAACAAGGTGGCATCTGCGAAAGTACCTGTACCGGAGGTAGACCACATCAAGCCAGTATTGTTAGCTACTGCTGGTGTTGTGGCAAAAGTAGTCATGTCAAAAATTTCCGTATCACATATCTCCTCATCGCTGCCTGCATCTGACTGCGGGCCTGTAACTATATTATATAATACATTACTACTTACGGGACTACACGTACCGTTTCCATTGGCCGTTAATGTAAGCGTAACACTGCCTGTGGTAGCATCCGCTGCGCTAGGTGTGTAGGTAGTGGATAAACTACTAGCATTACTAAAAGCACCTGAGCCGGTTGAAGTCCATGCCAGACTGCTGAAATTACTTGCTGTAGCCGGAGTAGCGGCAGTAGTTAAATCGAAAGCCACTCCTTCGCATATAGTTTCACCGCTTCCTGCATCTGCTGTAGGTGCAGGAGTAATGGTAATAAGCACATTATCAATGGCAGGATCACAGCTACCATTTCCTGTAGCTGTTAAAGTGAGTACTACGCTACCGTTAGAAATATCCGTAGTACCAGGCGTATAAATCGGTGTTTCAATGGCATCATCGCTAAAAGTTCCATCGCCTGCAGTAGTCCATAAAATAGTAGTTGCGTTAGCCACACTTACTGTGCCGGTTGATGCTAAATCTGCGTCATCACCTTCGCAAATGCCAAAAGGATTACCAGCCTCTGCCTCCGGTGCGAGAGTAATTGTGAGCGACATGGCATCGTTTATTGTAGGGCAGCTACCATTGCCTACAGCAGTAAGGGTTAAAGTAACCGATCCTGCCGTGATATCTGCCGGACTCGGATTGTAGGTGGTTGCTATTAGTGTGGCATCAGTAAAGCTTCCGCTTCCGCTGGTATTCCATGCTACACTTGCAAAATTTGTGGCGTTGGCGGGAGTAGCAGCAGTACTGATTACGAAACTCTCATCGGAGCAAATTTCTTCATCACTACCTGCATCTACCGTTGGTGCTGGCGTGATGGTAAGGGTCATGTTGTCTACATCATCGCCACAAGCACCTACGCCAAAAGCTGTAAGTGTTAAAGTAACCGTACCTGTTGAAATATCTGAAGTTCCGGGCGTATAGATAGGCGTTTCTGCTATCGTGCTGCTAAAACTACCGTCTCCACTGGTTGCCCATGCTACACTTTGCTCATTGGTAGCAGCTACTGTACCCGATGTACTCAAATTAAGGTCATCACCGGCACAAATCCCGATGTCGTCACCAGCCTCCGCTATTGGGGCAGCCGTTACGTTTACTGATACATCCTCAAAATCATCAGGACATGAGGGGACGGATACTGTATACCTAAAATTATAAAGTCCACTTGCAGCACCGTTAAAATCTACTGTTCCAGCTCCTATTCCGGTTAAAGTTGTGCTGCCGGTTAATTGTGTCCAGACTCCGCCAGCATCCTGAGACCCATCTAATAGTGTAAATAAGTTAAAGGGAGGGTCGGTAGTACAAACTTCTCCTGCGGTACCATTGAACATGCCTGCATTAGGGCCAGATTCCACAATAATACCCGATAATGTAATAGGACAACTATTAGCATCTAATATATCTACACTATATGTTCCCGCAGCTAATGCGCTTACATCTTCCGTAGTTTCTCCGTTACTCCAATTAAAGTTATAAGGAGGCGTACCACCCGAAACACTAATATCAATAGCTCCTGAACCAAGGTTATCACAATCATCCAATACTGTAACTGTAGAAGCGATTAATTCCGGTGGTTCGGTTATTTCCAAATTTGTAACCAATCGTGTTCTGAAAGGTGCATCTGCAGGGGCTGATGTTGCTCTTACTCTGTAAGTCGTTAAACCTAATAAACCCACAAGTGATGGGTTATCATTTGCCTTTATTCCGAAAGCAGGAAAGGGAGCTGAATAACTGATACTTCCATCTGATGTAGAAATTGCATTGTTAAGCACTATGTTGGTATCTGTTGTTCCTGATATAGTAGCTATAGGAATTTCTGAAGAACCATCGAAAAGGAAAAACTCTATGGAGTATGGTGGCGTTCCGGATGTAATATTTAGCGTAATAGCTCCATCCCCTCCGTCAAAGCAAGTCACATCCTGCGTAACAGAGGCATTCATTGTTAACTGCGCCTTAACCTTATTATTAAAAAATAAAAGGCATAATATAGGAAGAACAGCAAAAATTGATTTGTAAAGATTTCTCATACACTATAATGTTAATCCCGATAATTGCCGAGTTACACACAAAGGATTACTATTGTTAAATTTTACTAAAATTTTATAAATTTTTGCCTTTCTAGATTATTAAAGACTTTTAAATCATTTCCATTACCAATCACAGATGAAACCAATGTATAATCACCTTCCTGCAATTCATATAAATTGCAAGTATATGTACTTTCAGATTGAATGCTGATTGTGAGACTTGTGTCAGATTTACTTTCTAACTCAAGGGTGTTGCCGCAAGCGTTTTGAGCACTGACGTAGGTCTGAATTCCTACGCTTAAAAATATCAGAATTAAAATCTTATAATTTAAAATCATATAAGCATTATTTAAAACACGTAAATCTATCATTACTTAAGTATAATAACCTACAAATTTACGCTGTTTTGGTACATAAACTATATTTGTGTTTAAAACTCGATAAAAACACTATTGTCGCCCATCTATCATTAAATTTCATAGAACAACACGGTATTAAACCTCTCAAATATAAGTGATTCAATAATGTAAACAATAAAAAACAAGTAAAACTTTAACTACACTTACTTTAAAAACTGTATATCAATAAGTTATAATACTAAAATTGAATTTAATTCACTTCATTTTCCTCCGGTTTATAGTAGGAAAAAAGCCTGTTTTTTTGTATGTTTGCCTCACTTTAAATCAAGTTTATATACATAGCAATAAAATATATGGCATTTGACATTGAAATGATCAAATCGGTTTATTCCGAAATAAATGATAAAATTGAAGCTGCAAGAAAAGTAGTTAACAAGCCACTCACCCTATCAGAAAAGATACTATACAGCCATTTATGGGACGGCAAAGCACAAAAAGCGTTTGTTAGAGGTAAATCTTACGTTGACTTCAGTCCTGACAGAGTAGCTATGCAGGATGCAACAGCGCAAATGGCACTGCTACAATTTATGCAGGCCGGCAAGGAGAAAGTTGCCGTTCCGTCCACAGTCCATTGCGATCACCTGATTTTAGCAAAAGAAGGAGCGAAAGAAGATTTAAGAAGTTCATTGACTGCATCCGGTGAGGTATTTAACTTTTTGGAATCTGTCTCAAACAAATACGGTATAGGTTTTTGGAAACCCGGTGCCGGTATTATACACCAGGTAGTACTTGAAAATTATGCATTCCCCGGAGGAATGATGATAGGAACGGATTCGCATACCGTAAATGCCGGTGGCTTGGGCATGGTAGCCATTGGTGTAGGCGGTGCAGATGCCGTAGACGTGATGGCCGGAATGGCATGGGAACTCAAATTCCCGAAGTTGATTGGTGTTAAGCTAACAGGTAGGCTCAGCGGCTGGACCTCTGCAAAAGATGTAATATTGAAAGTAGCGGGTATTTTAACGGTAAAAGGTGGCACTGGTGCTATTGTGGAGTATTTTGGTGATGGTGCTAAATCGCTTTCTGCCACCGGCAAAGGAACGATATGTAATATGGGCGCAGAGATAGGCGCAACTACCTCCACTTTTGGTTACGATGAAGCCATGGAGCGATACCTCAGGAGCACCGATAGAAATGACATAGCTGACGAAGCCAACAAAATTAAAGCGCACTTAACGGGAGACGATGAAGTATATGCCAATCCTGATCAATATTTTGATCAGGTTATAGAAATAAATCTTTCTGAATTAGAGCCACATGTAAACGGGCCTTTTACACCGGACAGGGCCACTCCTATCTCACAATTGAAAGCAGAGGCAGAGAAAAATGGCTGGCCAACTAAGGTGGAATGGGGCTTAATAGGCTCTTGTACCAACTCCTCTTACGAAGATTTATCGAGGGCTTCATCAATAGCACAACAGGCCATTGACAAAGGATTGAAAACGAAATCGGATTTTGGCATCAACCCGGGTTCGGAACAAGTACGTTTTACAGCCGATAGAGATGGTTTGCTTAAAATTTTTGAAAACCTAGATGCCACTATTTTTACTAATGCCTGCGGACCTTGTATTGGGCAATGGGCAAGAACAGGAGCTGATAAAGGCGAAAAGAACACGATTGTACATTCTTTTAACAGAAACTTCTCTAAGAGAGCCGATGGAAACCCAAATACGCACGCTTTCGTCACCTCACCTGAGATGGTTGCTGCAATAGCCATCAGCGGTAATTTAGGTTTCAACCCACTGACTGATACGCTAACTAATGAGAAAGGAGAGCAAGTGAAACTCGATGCCCCAGTGGGCGATGAATTGCCTGAAAAAGGTTTTGCCGTAGAAGACAATGGCTACCAAGAGCCTGCCAGAGACGGTAGCGGCATCAATGTAAAGGTTGCGCCTGACTCCAAACGTTTACAACTTTTATCACCATTTGAACCTTGGGATGGCAAAAACATCAGCGGAGCTAAACTTTTGATAAAGGCTGAAGGTAAATGTACAACCGATCATATTTCAATGGCAGGGCCATGGTTGAGGTACAGAGGCCACCTCGATAACATATCGGACAACTGCCTAATTGGTGCTGTTAATGCGTTTAACAAGCAAACTAATAAAGTAAAGAGCCAAATAAATGGAGAAGAAGGTTCTGTGCCTGCCACCCAAAGAGCATATAAAGCTGCGGGCATTCCAACTATTGTAGTGGGCGATCATAATTATGGTGAAGGTTCATCGCGTGAGCACGCAGCTATGGAGCCAAGGCATTTAGGTGTGAAGGCGGTTTTGGTAAAATCATTTGCCAGAATACATGAAACTAACTTAAAAAAGCAGGGTATGCTCGGACTAACCTTTGCGAACGAGGCGGATTATGATAAAATACAAGAAGATGACACAATCAACTTTTTAGACTTAGATCAATTTGCTCCTGAGAAACCATTGAGCATCGAGTTTGTGCATGCCGATGGTAGCAAAGATATAATTAAAGCCAATCATACGTACAACGATGCCCAAATCGGTTGGTTTCGGGCGGGCTCGGCACTTAATAAGATAAAGGAGTTGCAAAAGTAAGAGGACGAGGAACGGTTTTAGGGCGTTCGTCAATCTAGTGTAATAGTTTCAAGTGCCGTAGGCGGATTGTAAATCCGAAACCCGTGGTTTTCGATTGCAAATCGAGAACAGTGAGATTATAAATCCTGAACCAATTGTTTCCGGTTGCAAATCGAGAACAGGGTACAACTTGAGAAATGTAGGTGTTAAATCCTGTGAAATTAATTTGTTAAATTGTAAAGCAGGAATAGTGATGGCGATAGTCCGGACAAGGTTTACGCGATTGTTACGCTCTTAAAACTCCAATGGATCGTGCTTGGCAAAATGGCCATTCATTTTTATCCTGGCTTTTGCCGTGCGAACATCCATGAGTTTAGGCAGAATTACTTTGAGGTGATCCAACAGGAATCTTTGCCGCTTCCTTTCTTCCGTTATTTGCAGCAATGCATATTCCGATTCTTTGGATAACCCTATTTTATGAGCAATTGAAAACACGCTAAAATCTGTCTCCAACTTCAACGGTTTTACTTCAATCAATTCAAAAAGCTGCATTAAGGCCTCTCTTATTTTCTCACGAAGCAAATCATCTGCGTTATCACTATTTTCAAGATAGCTCACTTCGCCCATGGCATATAGTTTATCTTCAAAAGGATTATTCATGCTCTCTATTTTGAGCACGCGTTTTCCAATGGTTTTTATGTCTGCCCGGCCATCGTCATACCATTTTTCAACTTTCAAAATTGCCACTTCTGTGCCAAATTCTATCTTATTCATTACATAAGAGGGCACGCAGAAATTTGATTTCTGTTCCACGCAGTCTCTCAAAAGCTCTTTGTAACGCGGTTCAAAAACATGAAGATTCAGTTTCTGTTCCGGAAAAACAACTAGGTTCAAAGGGAAAAATGGTAACATTTCTTGGGTTTTCATATTCCAAAATTTTCTTTTTTGTAACTCAAAAGATAATAGTCTGAAAATACTAAATAATAAAAAGCGATAGCTTACTTCTATCGCTTTTCAGCGCGTATTTCCCTCAGAATTGGCTTATCATTTGTCTTTTATCGCAAACCATTTATTATGATTTTAAGCTTTGATACTTTCCAATATATCATTAAAAGTTTTGCTAGGCGCCATCGCTTTCTGCAAAATATCGGTACTAGGGTTATAGTATCCTTTCATATCTACGGCACGGCCTTGTACGCTCAATAGCTCTTCATTAATCACCGCTTCCTTTATGGAAAGGCTGTCATGAGCCCGTTGAAATATCTTCTTCAGGTCAGCATCTTCATCTTGCTCGGCTAAAGCTTCGGCCCAGTAAAGTGCCAGATAGAAATGACTTCCTCGGTTATCCAATTCATTCACTTTCCTTGAAGGCGACTTATCATTTTCTAGGAACTTACCGGTAGCCTTGTCTAATGCCTCACCCAAAACCTTCGCTTTAGCATTGTTAAATGTATCAGCTAAATGATCGAGCGAAACCGCCAAAGCCAGAAACTCACCCAATGAATCCCACCGTAAGTGATTTTCTTCAATAAACTGCTCCACATGTTTAGGTGCTGAGCCACCGGCACCGGTTTCAAATAAACCACCACCATTCATTAATGGCACTATGGAAAGCATTTTGGCACTTGTACCTACTTCCAAAATAGGGAATAGATCGGTTAGGTAATCTCTCAATACGTTTCCTGTAACCGAAACAGTATCTTTACCTGATTTTATGCGCTCCAACGAAAATTTAGTAGCCTCCACCGGTGATTTAATATGGATATCCAAGTTCTCCGATTCGTATTTGGGTAAATAATGATTTACTTTTTTAATGAGTTCTGCGTCATGCGCACGTTGTTTATCTAACCAAAAAATGGTAGGATTGCCAGTAGCATTAGCCCTGTTTACGGCCAGCTTTACCCAGTCTTCAATAGGAGCATCTTTTACCTGGCACATCCTCCATATATCACCATTTGCCACTTTATGGCTCGTTAACACCTTACCGGACTCATCTTTTATTTCAATTTTACCATCGGCAGGCACTTCAAAAGTTTTATCATGCGAGCCGTACTCCTCCGCCTTCTGCGCCATAAGTCCCACGTTGGATACGCTGCCCATAGTAGCAGGATCAAAGGCTCCATTAGCTTTACAGAAATCGATGGTTTCTTGATATATGCCAGCGTAAGATCTATCCGGTATAATGGCTTTCGTATCCTGCAGCTTACCGTCCTTATTCCACATTTGGCCTGAAGTGCGTATCATTGCCGGCATGGAAGCATCTATAATTACATCGCTAGGCACGTGCAAATTGGTGATGCCCTGATCGGAATTAACCATGGCTAAGTCAGGTCTATCGCTGTAAGTAGCTTGTAAATCAGCCATTATACTCTCCTTTTGCTCACTTGGTAAATTTTCTATAGCTGAAAAAAACGATGCCATTCCATTGTTAGGATCAACGCCCAATTCGGCTAATTTGTCGGCATGCTTTTGAAAAACGGGCGCGAAGAATTCACTTACAGCATGACCAAAAATGATGGGGTCTGAGACCTTCATCATAGTTGCTTTCAGGTGTAAGGAGAAAAGCACATTTTGCTGCTTAGCGGCCTCAATTTGCTCGGCTATAAAACTTCTCAGCGCCTGCTTGCTCATGCTAGAAGCATCAATAATTTCACCGGCCTGTAATTGTATTGCTGCTTTTAAGGTCGTGGTCTCACCCTGCTCATTGGACCAGACAATATTTACTGAGCCGGCTTCTTCAATGGTAACAGATTGCTCGCTTCCATAAAAATCTCCCGACTGCATGCTTGATACGTGGGTTTTCGAATCTTTCGACCACTCCCCCATGCTATGAGGATGCTTTTTGGCATAGTCCTTTACCGCCTTGGGCGCTCTTCTATCAGAATTACCCTCTCTCAGAACAGGATTTACGGCACTTCCTTTTACCGCATCATATTTCTTTTTGGTTGATGCCTCCTCGTCATCAGCAGGCTCATCGGGGTAATTGGGCAATTCATAGCCCTGCTGTTGCAACTCCTTTATGGCAGCTTTTAATTGCGGAATGGACGCACTAATGTTAGGTAATTTTATGATGTTGGCTTCCGGGGTTTTAGCTATTTTACCTAACTCCGCTAAATTATCCTTTAAGCGCAAATGCTCCGTTAGCTTTTCAGGAAAGACCGCTATTATACGTGCTGCAAGGGAAATATCTCTTGTTTCTACAGCAACACCTGCAGAGTTGGTAAAAGCTTTTATAATTGGTAAAAATGAATAAGTGGCCAAGGCAGGCGCCTCATCAGTTAAGGTATATAAAATTTTTTCTTTATTCTCTGACATGTAGCAATAGGTTAATGAAATGTAACATAAAAAAAGTATTGCCATGTGGCAATACAATTTTAACGAATATAGTGAAAAACGGAAGGAGCGCTGAGTTTGTTATGAAATTTTGCGGTTGAAAGCGGTTTTAGAATATTACAAGAATGTCACAATGACTGAGTTATAACGATTGTGGAACTTCTATAAACAAATCAGGATAGCTTTGTACATATTTACTCATCATTTACAATTTATGCCTCCTTTCTGCTGCCATCATCAGAAAGAAAACTTTCAGGGCTTTAAAAAGCAGCCCGCCAAGCAACTCATATCATATATAGGTCGTTATCAATTACCCTCATAAGTACAATTTACAGCAAGCCATGGAAATATTTGATAAAATAAATGACCGGATTTTTGATGCGGAGTTGCAGTTCTCCGCTACTAAAAGTAGTGGGCCGGGCGGACAGCACGT
This sequence comes from uncultured Cytophagales bacterium, assembly GCA_963832285.1. Lineage (GTDB taxonomy): Bacteria > Bacteroidota > Bacteroidia > Cytophagales > Cyclobacteriaceae > Marivirga. The sequence goes on along the minus strand of CAWHTP010000008.1, from coordinate 76,631 downwards.
AAATAAGGTAAACACTAAAATTATACTCCGATTCAATATTACCGAATCGGATTTGCTCAGTGAAGCAGAAAAAGCACTGTTACTCAAAAAGCTCAAATCAAAACTTACGCTGGAGGGTGTATTGCTTATTGAGGCGCAAGAAAAACGCTCACAGCTCCAAAATAAAAATATCGCTATCAAGAAGTTCTATGAACTATTAACAAAAGCATTTACTAAAAAGAAAAAAAGAATAGCCACCAAACCATCAAAAGCTGCAGACAAAAAACGGCTCAACAATAAAAAACAGCATGCCGAGAAAAAAGCTAATCGGAAGAAGTTACTATAAAGGGTGACTACTTTTAACCTACTTGGGCGCGTAGGTTTGTGAGCTGTCCGGCATCAAAATGACCTAATAAAGCCTTAATGCTTATTAATAAAAAGAGGAGCGTGCGCTACTTACCATGTAAGCGCATCAATAACTCTCCTCCTCACTAGGGAAATCCCGCTTCTTTACATCAGAAACATATTGGCTAATGGCATCAGTAATAACCGTATCGAGCTTGGCATAATGCCTGAGGAAACGCGGTTTAAATTCTGTGGTTATACCCAACAAGTCATGCAGCACGAGCACTTGACCATCAACCTCAGAGCCAGCTCCTATTCCAATAATGGGTATGCTTACCTCTTTGGCTATCCGCTTGGCCAGTTTGGCGGGTATTTTTTCCAATACTATACTAAAACACCCGCAATCTTCCAATAATTTAGCATCGGCAATAAGCTTATCAGCTTCGTCCTCTTCTTTTGCTCTTACGGAGTAGGTGCCAAATTTGTATATTGATTGCGGAGTTAAGCCCAAATGGCCCATTACAGGAATACCGGCACTTAAAATACGTACTACAGATTCTTTAATTTCCGCACCGCCTTCCATTTTCACTGCATGTCCGCCCGACTCCTTCATAATGCGGATAGCCGAGCGTAGTGCTTCAGATGAATTTCCTTGATATGAGCCAAAGGGAATATCAACCACTACGAGCGCCCTTTGTACAGCCTTAACTACGGAGGTGGCATGGTAAATCATTTGGTCAAGCGTAATGGGCAAGGTGGTTTCATGGCCTGCCATTACATTAGAAGCTGAATCCCCCACCAATATTACATCTACTCCAGCTGCATCAACTAATTTAGCCATAGAGAAATCATAAGCGGTTAGCATCGAAATCTTCTCCGACCGTCCCTTCATTTCTTGAAGTTGATGAGTAGTAATTATTTTTACTTGCTTTTTGTGTATCGACATAGTAAATTTTTATTCTCCGGAGTAAACATTAGGAATCTTTATTGTAAAGGTAGTACCTTTTCTGTCTTCAGACTTAACATCAATGTTAGCTTCTAGTTTTATTATCACATTTTTTACTATATACATGCCAAGACCACTGCCCTCGCTATTCTCCGAGGCACGATAAAACATGTCAAAAATCTTATGCAGCTTATCTTCAGAAATGCCCTCGCCATTGTCCTCCACCACTAAAATCGCTTCCTTCTCATTTACCTCTACGTTAATGTGAATGTATGAAAGCACCCTGTCAGTAGTTTTTCTGTATTTGATGGCATTAGAAATGATATTATTCAAGATAATTCGAATTTTGGCAAGATCTGAGAAGAAAGGTACAGCCTGATGCACTAGTACACGTATATCCAACCCCACGGTATCATAAACATGGAAAAAATTAGTAACACCATTGTTAATTTCCACCATAAAATTGACCTCCACAGCTTCTTCAATAACTCTGTTATTACGAGACATAGACAGTAAGTCGACCACAAATTTATCAAGCCTATTTATGCTACCCGAAATCATATCAATAATTTTCTGTATCTCTGCCGGGTTCTTCTCACTCCTGAGTATATCCACCAAACCCATGATGGACCTTAATGGAGAGCGAATATCATGCGAGGCATGATAAACGAAATTATCCAGCTCAAAATTAAGTCGCTGCAGCTCCAGCAAATTCTCCTTAAATTCCGTTACATCTTTAAAAATTATATCGAAAAATTTTGAACCTCCCTCTTCAAAATAAACTGCAGATATGGATAGCCAAACTTCAGATTCATCCCATCTTATAACTTTTAATTCGTACTCCTCAAGTCCGTTGTGCACCTTGAGCAATTCAAAAATGTCCTGCAGCTGGCTTTTGTCGACCAAAAGATCCTCCACTTTTAAACGTCTTTCAAATTGCGGCATAGCCAGAATCTGGAGTCCTCGCTTATTAATTTCTGTAATAAACAGATCTTTAGCCCTAATACGCATCATGCCTATGAGTGCATTTTCAAAAAGATTTTTATACTTTTTCTCGCTCTTAGCCAGGCGCTGAGCAGCTATTTTTTTTTCGGTAATATCAGTATGATTACCTGAAATACGAAGGGGTATGCCATGGTCATCCTTTACTATTTTTGCTTTGGAACGCACCCATAAGTAATGACCGTTTTTATGTTTTAGCCTGAAATCGATGTCATAAACAGCTATTTCACCTTCCAAATATGCTTCAAGGTGTTGCATAGTCCTTTCTCTATCATCAGGGTGCATCCACTGTTGCCAGAGGCCTTCAACCTCCTTACCCTCCACTTGGCTGTGACCTAACATGGATAGCCAGGAGGGAGAAATAAAAACTTTTCCGGTTGTTAAGTCTTTGTCCCACAGACCCTCGCTCCCGCCATAAGTTGCACTTTCATATCTTTCAAGACGCTTTTGCACCTCGTCTAATTCAGCTTTAAGTTTTAGGTGGTCACTGTTTGCCATTGCTAAATTTTATATAAGAATTTTATACTAAACTAATCTAATCCCCTCAACATAAACAATTTGCTAAGCCAATTTTATAACCAGCTAAGGGCGAATTAAACAATAAAACAGATCAAGATAAGCAAAGAGATTTAGGTATGGAATTATTCAAGTCATTTTTCGATGTAAAATTAAGTAGCCTCCTTCTTAAACAGCACGACTATGAATGAGAGGAAGCGCTATACTGTGCTTACAAATAGGTCTAAAATCATATCAGAATCACTCAAGCTTTTTTAGTTTTAGCCACCTTACGCGATTTATATAAAACATTCAAAAGAACACCCAAAATGATTAAAGAAATGCCGAAATACACCTCCCAAGTAAAGGTTTCATCGAAAAATATATATCCGAAACCCAGCGCGTAAAGTATGGTCAGGTATTTTAAACTAGCCACTTTTGAAAGGTCTTCCGCTTGATAAGATTTAGTCATAAAGTACTGCGCAATCTGTGTTAAGATACCAATCATCAACAATAAATACCACTCATTACCGGAGGGCATTACCCAATTGAAAGCTGAATAGACACCTGCTAAGGGCAAGGTTATTAAAGGAAAATAAAAAACGATAACTAAGGGATGTTCTTTTGTATTTATTTTGCGTATGAAATTATACGCCAGCCCGGAAAAAACAGAGGCAGTAATGCCTATAAAAAACATTTCTGTAGAAATGCGCGGATCAAAGCCTTGGATAACAAGCACCCCAACAAAAGCAATTAAATAAAAGAACCACTGCCATGATTTAACCCTTTCTCTAACAATAAAAATACCGAGGATGGATGTAAATATGGGCGATAGAAACTGCATAGTAACTGCACTGGCTAATGGAATATTTTGTAGGGTATAAAAATACATACTCAAGGCTATGGCTCCTGCTGCACCGCGTGCAATCAGCCATTTCTTATTTTTACCTAATACTGGTATATGAGCGTATTTCAGGTAAGAATAACTCATTACAAAAGATACTAACGACCTGAAAAAAACCACTTCTATTGCCGGAATATTTGGTACCATTTTAACAAGTACATTCATAATAGCAAAGAAAAGTCCTGCTATTAACATATAGACAATGCCCTTATTCATGAATATGCTTAAAATGTGGAGCTATAAAATTGATACTGAAAGAGGCACTATTCAAGTTTCATCTATTCTATGTTGAGCTATTTTACCATTAATTGGTGCTTGTACCAATGGAATGGTAAGCACGGCATTAAGTCCTTCGCCCAATTTAGAAGTGATAAATACTTTCCCATTAATGGCTTTCATACGTGCTTGAACACTTCTCATGCCCATCCCCTTGGCAATATTATTAGCCATGTCGAAACCTTTGCCATCATCCTCATAAAAAACATTTATCTCCTCTTCAATTTGGCTTAGCTGCACCATTATGTGGCCGGCCTCAGCATGCTTTATAGTATTGTTTATAAGTTCGAGTAGTACATAATAAATATTTCTTTCTACCTCCAAAGGCCACCTATCTCCAATACCAATTATGGTTAGGTCGGCCTTAATTTTACCCGCTTCATTAATTGTCTGAATAGTATCTATTAAGGCTGTTTTTATTCCAAAGCGGGAAAGCATATCTGTAGATAAATTATGTGAAATCTCTCTTGTTTCCTTAATGGCTTCATCAATAAATGAAATCGCCTTATCTTGCCGCTCATAAGCCTCACCATCAGCTTGAAATAACAGCTTAATGGACGACAACCTCGCTCCTAGCCTGTCATGCAAATCGCTGGCAATTCTATTGCGCTCCTCCTCCTGTCCATGCATCATAGCATTGAGCTCCTTTAGTTCCTGTTCGGTTTTAATATTAGTAATTTCTTCATTTTTGAGCTTTTTCAGATAATGCTGCTTCTGTATGAAGAACCAAATGGTGCTTACAATAAGCATAACAAGTAATAGGGATAAAATAAGGTAAACATTCTTTTGAAAGTTCTTATCTGCGATAGCCAGCTGCTGCGTAACAATTTCTTGGTCTTTAAGCTCGGTATCATATTTAGTTTCAAGGTCTTTTACCTCCTGCATTTTGTCATTATCAAAAATGGAATCTCGCAGCTCATTATATTGCTGAAATAGTGCAGATGCCTCTTCCACCCTACCCAAACCCATTTTGGCTTTGACCATATTGGAGTATAAATTCATTTTTCTGGTGGGGGTAAAATAGGCCGAAAGCGCCAGACACTGTTCATACATGGCTAGACTTAGAGCGAAAGATTCCTGTTTTAGGTAGATGTTACCGATGTTGTAATAGGCTAGTGAAACATCTTTTGAGTCATTTAAAATAAGTTCAATAGCCAATGCAGTCTGATAACTTTTTTGTGGCTGTAGCTAAATTACTATTGGCTTCATATAAAACACCAAGATTATTATGCACCATGGCTATTCTATTAGAATCATTTGAACTTTTGAAGAAATTAAGAGCAGAGAGATAATAAAATATCGCTGAATCGTACGAATATAGAGCATTCTCCTTTTTGTCAGCAAAAATACTGCCAAGCACCAAGTCGATATGTCCCTCGTAACTATTGTCCTCTATGGACAAACTTTTTGCCTTTCTTAAATATTGATAAGCCTTTTCAAACTCGTTTTCATCTTCGTAATAGCTTGCTAAATTGATATAATTTTTCGTTAACTCAGCAAGATTACTGGTTTCAATATTGTGTTGAATAGCTTTGTAATAATATTTTAGAACCTCCTTACTATCACCCTTGCGCTTAAATGCAATACCTAAATTGTTGTAGATTTGAGATATTTGCGCATCATTGGGATTATTCGATGCAAAGAATTGCTTCTAAAGCACTAATAGAGGCATCATACAAACCTTGATATCTCAATGACTTTGAAGCATTAATTAGTGAGTCGACATTTTGTGCTATACCGCTATTTATAGCAAGCTGTGCATAAACTAAAATCCATAAAAAAAGCCTTATATTTTTCATGTTTGAAAATTATAAGGCTAATTTACATAAAAGCTGTTTAAATTTAGTCTACTTCATCATCTGCCTTTGCACTTTCACCTGTTGTAGTAGCTACTTCGTCCATATTAGGCTCTTCAACAAGTTCACAAGCAGTTGCACTGAACATTACTAACATAACAAAAGCAATTTTTAAAGTTCTCAAAGTTTTCATAATAGTGTGTTTTTTAGTTTATTAATTAAAGTTGTATAAATATTAAAGGCCCGATTGAAATATTTATACAATATTAGGGCAACGGAAACTGCCTAAAAATACCTTTTCAGGTAAAAAAAAAACTATTTCTGGTATATATTAACCCCCGGAAGTAGTAATAAAATGTCAGAGTTACTCTAAAAATGGTGGCTAATATCTACTTTTTTAAATTCTCCACTTTAAACCTTTAAGTAGCTTACAATCAACCATATAGTTCAGCTTAGGAATCTTTAGTGCGCTTGGTGGATAGGGGTGATATTTAGAGTAACTCTGAAAAAAAGTTACTAGTACTCCGGAATTTTGTTACTAGTTCTCCCGCTTTTTTACCCTAGAAATAGTTTTTTTTTTACCATTTCTAGTATTGTCAGTTTTATTGCGTTGTTATACTTTTGAGTATAATAAATTTAACCAAAACCCTATAAATATAATTACCTAAAGGACGAGAGGGCATTAAAAAAGAAATGATTGCTTACCCCTATTTCTGTTCATATCTTTTCTCTCGCTTCCTTGGGTAATCATAAATAACGGCAACAAATTGTGTTGCATAAATTAGATAGGGAGCAATCATTAAAAATTATACTTATGATGAATCCGCCTGAAAACTATAAAATCGACACCATCGGACCAAGACAACAAAATATGCTACCGATTTATGATGATCTCCTTAAAATAGGTAGTGAATTGAGTAACAGTAGTGTATCTTTCTTGCTATTCTGGAATGAAAATTTTCATATAAGCTTCCATAAAACAGAAGGTATTAAATTACTTGGTTCATCGGACTTTGAGCTTTTAAAGCAAAACTGCACCGGCTTAAAAAATAAGGTTTATTTTACCGCCAATAAGAGGCACCACACTTTATTTCAGAGTTTACAATTTTTTGAAAACTACCAACAATACCCACAATTAAAGGCATATTCTATTATTGATGATAGCAATAAATGTGTTGGTCTGTTTGGCCATTTATATAAAAAGAATGAAAGCGTACCTGTTGAAAATGATGGTGCTTTGTCGAATTTGCAATCACACATACAAAAACTTTATATCAATAATTTACCTGCCCCTACCGAAGTTGGTGATAAAAAACCGCTATACTTAGGTTCACTTGATCAGCTACCGGGAGCACATTTTGAGTATTCCATAAATACTGAGGGAGATTTGTGTAACTTTTTTGTAAGTAAAGAGGCTTTGGAAATCTGCTCACAAAATACCGCTCAAACAATAACAGCGGCTAATTTTTCAACCTTTGAACTATTACATCATAAGACGTTCAACAATTTTAAAAATGATTTAGATACTGAACAGCATAAGCAGTCTCTTGAATACGCTTTTCAAGCGACAAATGAAGGAGATAAAATAGATCATTACCTGGTAAGAATTAACACATTCCGCAATGATGCCGATGAACTGCTATGTTTTGGTGCCATTAAGAACATAAGCCTCAATAGCGCCTATGATGCCGTTTTGGAACAGATCATTTTCGATATTTCCCATGTGATAAGAAGGCCGGTAGCCACTATGCTGGGACTAACAAATCTTATTGAGCAAAATATGATTGAAGCAGACTCAATCCAAGATATTTCCTTCAAATTAAAGCTTGTATCGCAAGAGATGGATGACTACATCAAAACATTATATGCGTATTATCAGCAGCGTAAAGATGAGTTTGAGAATTCAGATAAAGAATTATTAGTTATCCCAAATACCCTCGCTCATAAGCCTCTTTAACTAAATGCGAAACGTTTTTAGCTTCAAACTTTTGTAGCAAAATTTTTCTGTAAGAGGTCACGCTGTGTGTTCCTTGATCCAATTTAGCGGCAATTTCATCGGATGTATCGCCCTCTGCGATAAGCGTCAAAATCTGGCGCTCTATTTTCGATAGCTTTATCCCCCCTTCTACTTCTCCATAAATACGCATTTTGTTGGCCATCTTCTCCATAACATCCTGCGAGAAGTAAGTTTTGCCCGCAATAATACGATGAATGGCGTTAACCATTTCCTGCTCGTTCACATTTTTTAACAAATAGCCATCAACACCCACATCTAGGGCATTCTGTATGTAGCCTTCCCTATCAAACATAGAGAGAATGAGCACCTTAATATGCGGGAACTCCTTCTTCAATTTGTCGGTAGTTTCTATACCATTTAACTTAGGCATATTCAGGTCCAGAATAGCAAAATCAACAGACTCTTTTTTTACTATTTCAATCGCCTCGCTACCATCTTTTGCCGTGGCTACTACCTGAAATTCTTCATATTTATCAAGCATCTCAGCTATACCACCGGCTAAAATTTCATGGTCATCGGCAATCAATATTCTTGTAGGCAATTGCTCTTCTTGCATAGTTTATAGTAAATAGTGCTTCACAAAACGGGAGGAATAAATTAAGTAAAACTAGTTTCGCCCCGTAATTTTTTACGATTTTGTTATGACGAAAATAGCATTAATTTACTTAAAAAAACGAAGCCTCAGCAGATTTATTTACACAAAAGTAGCTTAAAATCATTTATACCACTTATTATGTTGTATTCAGCACTCAGGAAACAATGCGGGAAAATTGCATTTTATTAATATCCAAAATAGCGCTATCCTAAATATATTGGTAAGGCATTACATACAAACAGGTCTAACTTAGTTCACCGGCAACTCTGGAAATATTATCATTTATTGTGTCTGTCTCAACCAGTCCATCGCGCATACGAATAACCCTGTGAGCGTACTGGGCAATGTCATCTTCGTGCGTAACCATCACTATGGTATTACCATCGTCATGCAACCTTTGAAATAGCTCCATAATCTCGTAAGAAGTTTTTGTGTCCAAATTTCCCGTTGGTTCATCGGCTAAAATGATACTGGGGTTATTGACCAACGCCCTGGCAATAGCTACCCGCTGCCGCTGCCCACCGGAAAGCTCATTTGGCTTGTGATACGCTCTATCACCCAGGCCAACACTGGTTAGTACTTCTTTTGCGCGTTCTTCTCTCGCTGCTTTTCCGAAGCCTGCATATATTAATGGTAGCGCAACATTTTCCAATGAGCTTTGCCTTGGCAACAGGTTAAATGTCTGGAAAACAAAGCCTATTTCCTTATTTCTAATTTCAGCCAACTCGTTTTCGGACATGGTGCTAACATTTTGACCACTCAGATTATAAAGCCCTCTAGTGGGTGTATCTAAACAGCCTATAATATTCATTAAGGTAGATTTGCCGGAGCCTGAAGGTCCCATAAAAGCTACATATTCACCCTTATCAATATTTATTGAAACCGACTTGAGCGCCTCCACAGTTTCAGTACCCATTTTATAAATTTTGGCAATATCTTCAGTGTGGATTACAGATGTATTTTCGACCATTATTTTTTAAGTATAGCAAATATTAAATGAAATGTACTGCTACTATTTTGCAACAGCAAATTATTTGTGATGAACGGATTTACCATGCTTCAGCTTCCAAAGTATTCTTTAAGTTATTATAAGTTTGTTCAAACCTGTTTAGTTCCTCCTCACTGAGCAATGTGGTCAGCTCGTTAAAAGCATCGGTAGCATATCCGCGCATGCTCATTCGTAATGCTTGTAAGGTGTATGCCTTTAAAATATTTGTGCTTTCCGTATTAAGCCGAGCCGCATCAACCAATAGCTCATAAGCTTGTTCATTCATATTCTTTTGCACAAAGTACTTGGCAGCGTACAGCACGCCTTCCTCAAAATATACGTTTTCACTGCCTAGTTTTTCCATAATTACAGGAGTGTTGGAATCACTTTTAAGTTCTAGCCGGTAGGCATTAAATAGTAAATTATAATTCTTTGGGTATGTTGATAGCGCTTCTTCGTCTACCGCATCAAACAGTTCCTTTTTATTAGTAAAAGCAATGGTAGTGGCCAGCAGGTTGTTTTTGTAAGTGAGCAAAACATCATCTGATGCGGCCAACTGCACTTGGCTCAACGTTATTCCGGCCCTTTCATAATCCCCTAATTTTATCAACATTTTAACACTATCTAGCTCTGCCAACTTTTCAAAATAGCTCCCGCTTAATTTTACCTGAATGGCAGCGCGCTCTTCAGCAGTAAGTGCATCGTTTGTTTTGAGCCAAAGGTATAAAAAATCATTTGGTAGCTCTTCCGTTTTTCCTTGCAGAAAAAGATACAAAGGATCTTCGTTAAGTAGTTGGTTATTCACAGTATTGGTATTTGCTGCAAATTGTTTCTCATAAATCCTGGCAGCTTCGTACAGCCTCCCTGCATTTACTAGTGCCAAAACTAAGTAGGTAGTAGCCTTTGACACCCTCAGCTTTTCCGCTCGCTCAAACTTTTCAACCGCTTGATTAAAGGCACCCTGGTCCATCAGCCAAAAGCCATTAATTAAATAATAAAAGCCTGCATCAGAAATTTCTGAACTTTGGAGGTCATTTATCAGGCTAAATGCTTCTAGCTGTTTGCCGGCATAATTTTTATTGACGGCCTGCACATAGCTTAATGATTTTTGGAATGCTTCATTCACATCTAACGTACTGTATTTTTGTATATCTACATCACTTGCTACATAGCTCAGCGAAGTGTTGGCTACCTGGTTAAATAACAAAGAGAAATCGTTATAGGTAAGCGCACTATCAGGCTGTTCAATATACAGATTGGTACCTATTATTTTTCTGTACATATTAGACAAGGCGAGAAAGTTCGCTTTTAGTGGAACTGAGCCGTTTCTAATAAAGTTAATATCGGGCAGTTCCTCTTGCACATTATTCTTTGCAAACAGTCCCATTTTATTGGCCAATGCCACATCCTTAACTTCACTACTACCGGTTGCTCTGCGCGCAGCGTCAAAGTATAGAAAGGAGGAATCAACCTGACCCAACTGCTCATAAACTAAGCCTTCCATATTTAATAGGTAGGCATTGTCGGGGAACTGCTTCTGAGCATCTTGCAGCGTAAATAGTGCTTCAAAAACCAAATTTGCGTTGAGCTGTGCCTGCGCCCTGTTCATAAATGCTTGTACTGTGGGCCTCTTATAATTAGCCCTGCCAAAGTAAAATGAAGCCTGCGCCCAATTCTTTTCCTTGAATGCCGCAGCGCCTAAATTATAATTCGGTTTGTGTGTAGTGGTAGCGTATTGCTTAGCAATTTTATACGATGTTACAGCTGCGTCTTCCTTTCCTGTATTCGTATAATAATCGGCAATGGCACTGTAATAGCCCGCCAATGCCTGAAAATAAGGGGTATAACTTACGCGCAAAACCATCACAATTACCAAACCAAGGCCTACAAATCGCACTAAATTGTAGGGTATTCTTATAGGTTTAAAAACCACTTTGTAAATACCCACTCCGGACATAAGAAAAGTGGTGAAATTGCTGAGTACATACAAAAAAAACAGTATGCCAAAACCAAGATGAGTAAAAATGATAACATCTTCGAAGGTATCGATGAGCGGATCGTTGGCGGTTATAAAAATCCAACTTAAAGTGGCAAAACTAAGCGTGCCAAGTACCAAATAGAGGTAAGCACCTAATGGTGCAAAGCTTAACTGATTGGAAAGTAACTCGCTCCTTTTCTTAAAGCCCCAAATGCCCAAAATAGCCGATAGCGTTAAGAGAAAAAACTCATCGAGGTAAATAATATCCCATTTTATGAAAAAGGCGTTACGGGCAAAGGTGAGCCCCACATAGCACAAATAGAGTATACTGAGTACTAAGAAATGACCTAAATTGGAACGTCCTGTATCGGTTTTTCTACTGGTAAGCAAGTAAACAACATGCAGCAGTACCTCGTAAGCAACGTTTCCGATAAAAATAGCTGTGAGCAATATTGGTATGATTGTAGCATGCTGTGCTACAAAATGCAAAGGATTTTGTTGCTCGGTTCCAAAAGAAATGGTACCGAAAATAAGAACTGTTAGCAGTAAGAAACTAATCCATTTTACAAAAAGGGAGGCTTCGGTTTTATAGGCATGAAAGTAATAGCCAATAGCAAGAAAAAGCCCTACAAATAGGAAGTTAAACCATTGTCCATCAACACCAAAAAGTGAAAGGAAGGGTATTTTAAAGGTGATTATCCAAAGCACAAATATGGTTTGAAAAAACAAAAACCAGAGCCTGCTAAAATAGGTAGCAGCGGCAGCCATAAAAGTTATAACCAGTGCAGATATAATCAAATAAATAATACCCCAAGATATACTAATACTTTGAGTAGGCGCAAGATAGCCTTGTAATATGATATAATTTCTGGCAGGTATAGGCAGGTTGAACACAAAATCATCCACATCATGCAATGAGATATTAATGCTTTGCGTTTTTCTTACCTTCTCCAGCGGCATAGCAAAATCAGTTCCGTACAGCTGAAAAAATGCACTGGCCACTATACTCGCTATAAATACAAAAAGGAGCACGCTGTATACTGCCTTATACCCGGCATTCCAATTTTTCCAAAAGTAAAGTGATTGCATCATTGCTCTCTACTATTCTATAACTTTAGGCACCCTAAAATAATCTGCATCACGCTTGGGTGCATTTTTAAGACCTGCCTCATGTGGTAAAGGCTCCACGGCTTTGTCCGCCCGCAATCGATTAATTTCAAAAGACATGCTTTGAAGCGGTTCTACATGATCGGTATCCAACTCTTGCAATTTTTCAACAAATGAGAGCATGTTGTTCATGTCATTTAGCATCTTTTCTTCTGCATTTTTATCAAACTGAAGCCTTGCTAAGTGGGCTGTTTTTTCCAATGTAATGCTATCTATACTCATGAATTTACCAAATTACATTTATCAATTTCAGTTTGTATTATTTTAAACACTTGCTCTTTAAGCAGGGGGATGTCATTTTGCGTAAATCCAAGTGTCTGTATGGGTTTATGAAATGTCATAAGCATCCTTCTTCGGGAAATAAGTGGAATTTTTTCATCAGGTAAAATTATCCAATTATATGGAAGCGACACAGGTACAATAGGAATTTGTTTTTCTATAGCCACCCGAAAGGCACCATCCTTAAACCTAACCATTTTAGGGAAATTACTGCTGTAAATACCTCCTTCCGGAAACATCACCAAACTTTTATCTGCTCCCATTTTATTCATAGCCAACTGCAGCGCATTGTAGCTATCTTTTAAACTGGATCTATCAATAGTAATATGTATTTTTTTGAACATATACCCAAATAATGGGATTTTAGCGAGAGATGATTTACCCACATAAATAACTGTTGTTGGGGCAAAGCCAAAGCTCAAAATATCTAACAAAGAAAAGTGATTGGCACAATAAACATACTGTCCACTTTTGCGCAGTTGCTCCTTCCCAATTATGGTAGTGGTTATACCTACCAGAAACAACGCTGTTTTTGCCCAAAACCTATTTAAATAAAAGCTAAGGAAATGCCATTTCTTAACAGGGATAATACACAGAAAAAATGGAAATAGGCATAGGAATAATCCCACAAAAACTATTGCACACCAAACTGTATATAGCCTCTTAAAGGTTTCAGGCATCATTTTATTATATCTTCCTTAAATAAATTTATTGTATTGACTGATGCTGTAATATTGTGAACATCAGTTTTTAAACGAAAATTAGAAACTAGCATATGCATTGTAATCAAGCATTAAACATCCCTAATTTATTTTAAATATAAGTATAAGGCAAAGATTTAGGCAAATTGCACCTTCAACTCATTTGCCTTTTTACGAAAACGTACCAATAAAATAATGGCAGTAAAACTGAGCCCAATTAACAACCCGTACCAAACACCGCTTTCTTTAAAGCCCAAATGAAAAGCGAGGAAGTAACCCACCGGCAAACCAATAAGCCAATAAGCCGCAAATGTGACCAGAGTTGGTATTTTCACATCGCCCATACCTCTTAAAGTACCCAAACCTACCACCTGTATCCCATCGGAAAGTTGGAATAAAGCCGCAATTACTAACAAGGTGGAGGCTATAGAAATTACCTGGGCATCATCGGTATAAAGCAGAGGAAGTAAGTGGCTAAAAAACATGAAAATAAGCCCCATAACTAGCATGAATACCGCTGCCATTGCATAACAGGTATTGGCGGCAACCTTCATGGTGGCAATATCTTTCTTGCCCAATTGGTTACCAACTCGCACTGTAGCAGCAGCGGAAATTCCTGTAGCCATCATGTAACTGATAGATGCTAAATTGATAGCTACCTGATGAGCAGCGAGCGGTACGGCACCCATCCAGCCAATCATAACTGCAGCAGCAGCAAAAGCACCTACCTCAAAAATATATTGAAAACCTGTAGGAACACCCAGATTTAACAACTGCTTAAAAGTGAGCCAATTCCATATAGTTACACTTAAAAAGCTCCGGTAAATTTTAAATCTATGATTATACCGCACAAAACCAACCATTAAAATGGCCATTAGAATGCGTGAAACAAGTGTAGCCCAACCGGCACCAACCAAACCAAGTGGTTCAAAACCTAACTTACCAAAAATTAAAATATAATTAAGTGCTATATTAACTATGTTAGCACTAATAGTAATGTACATGGCTTGTTTGGTTAGGGAAAGTCCCTCGGCAAATTGCTTAAAAGTTTGAAAAAACATAAATGGCAAGAGCGATAATCCTATAATCTCAAGGTAAGGCTTAGCCAGAACCACAACTTCCTCGGGCTGGTTAAGTAAATCGAGCAATGCGCCACCAAATAGCAAAATAACGCAAAGAATAAGCGCGCTAATAATATTAATTACAAAACTATGCTTTAAAAAACGCATGCACCGCCTAGAGTTACCCTCACCATCCGCAATGGCAATGAGTGGTGTTAACCCAAATGAAATGCCAATACCAAACATCATAAGCACTGTAAAAACAGCATTAGCTGCCGATGCTGCCGCCAACTCATTTACACCAACGCGGCCAACCATCATTGAATCAGCCGTGCCCACCAGCACATGGCCCAGTTGGCTTAGCACAACAGGATATGCGAGTAGGTAATTACGCTTAAAATGCTCTTTATAATTATCTTTTCTCATAAAACAGAATGGCAAAACTAAGCATATTACCATCAGTGGCTGCCCTGCTCGCCATGAAAAAAAACATTTTTCGAAGTGACATTAGCATAAATTTGAACTATTTTTAATGCTTCCGTAAAAAGATGAGGTGAGTTCAGTTTTAATTTTTTATCTTTAAACTATATTCAATAGGATTATTTAATAAATATGGGACGATCTAAGTTTTTTTTCGCTTTACTTTTTACTGTAATTATTGCCGGCAGTGCATCTACAGATGTACTAATGGCTCAAAATGTAAAAAAATACAATAAATATATTGATAAAGCCACCAAGAGCTTTGAACAAAATAAGTTTGAAAAAGCGATTAAATTCACCAAGAAATTAGAAACAAAAAGTGTAAAAAAATTGGGAGCCGATAACCGTTTTGTAGCTGTAGCCAGACTCAAACGAGCAGAATACAATTGGGCATTAGGTAAGTTTGACGATTTTTATGAGCTGAACGCATCGGCTCTTGATATAAGCAAAGAGCTCAATGGCGCCCAGAGCGTTAGCCATGCGGTAAACCTGCTTGACGCGGCAAATAATATGATGCGCTATGGCAATTACTTAAAAGCCCATGAGTTAATAGAACTGGCGCTTCCTGCCTTTAATGAATCAAGCGATGCAGATGAACTTTATCTGGCAGATTTATACCTTAAAAAAGCGGAAATTCTTTTAGGACTTGGTAACTATAATGAAGCCTTGAGCATCATTAACGCTCGCGAAGATTTTTATCTTCAACGCACGGTGCGTAATAAAAGTAATAAAATATCCAGGTCCGAAGAGGAGAGCCGTAACGAAGATGCCGCCCGATGGATAACGCTCAAAAGTAATGCACTCCGCTTTAGAGGAGAGTTTTTAAGGTCTGATTCCGCATTTGTATTTGGTGAAAACTGGATAAAAGATAAGCTGGGCAGAAAAAATGAGTATTTCGTTAACCACTTATTCTTTTTTGCACAGATGCTTGAGGAGAACGGCACTAAAGATTTGCCGGCTAGCTATTACAAGGATGCTTACAGCTATGCACTCAGCGCCTTGGGCGATTTACATCCCTATACACTTCGCAATCTTGAAAAACTGATTATTAACTCAATAAGCGATGATGATCTCAAGAAAGCGAGCGCTTATTACAAAGACTTGGAAAAAATACTCAAGTCCAATTTCGACAAGAAAAGTTCACATTTCATTAAGTTGGCATCAATATCTTTCGAAGCTGATTTACGAAGAGGAAATATTAAAAAAATTGAAAATGATGCCCACAAATTGTTATCTGATGCCTCGCTGGTTCCGCTTGACCACCCGACAAGAATTGATATTTATAATATACTAATAAAAGTAGCGGGAGCAAAAAACAACTATGGCAATATACAGCAATACTTACAAGCTATTATTGACATTAAAAGCAAAATTTACGGGGAAAACAGCATTGCTACGGCATTCTCTAAAATAGATCTAGCTAACCACCTTGTGGACCATACCGATATGTTTAATGAGGCCTTACAGATTTATAACAGTTCTTATTTTAACAAAGTTGAAAATCAGATAACTACCGGACATATTAAGTATGTGGATATTCTCAATCACCTAGCAAAAAATTATCAGTTTAGCGATAATTATGCCATGGCTTCCAAACTCCTTGACGAAGCCTTAATGATTACCCGCACAAAATATGACAACAAAGATATTGACTTTGGCAAAGAACTAAACCTCATTGCAGACCTGCAGATAAAAATTGGAGAGTATGAAAAAGCTGATAAAAATTTGCAGGAAGCACTTTCCATTCTTGAGCCTTTTGATAGTGAAGTAAACATAGTTTATTACGTAAAAGCACTAGAAACATCAGCCAAGCTACTCACCGTTAAAGGTTTTTATGATGAAGCCCAGAGTGCGATAAAAGATGCGCAAAGACTACTTAGACGTTCCATACCATCTCCCGATTATAACCCGGCCAATGCGCAGAAAGAACTTGCCTCGGTGTATCTTAAAATAGGCGAATATACCAAAGCAGATGAAATACTTACCAAATCAATTGCCAAAAATAGCTTTACATATGGCGAGCAATCATTACGATTAATAGAACCCTTAATCGACTTTGGTAGACTACAATTAATAAAAGGAAATTACACTGAAGCAGAGGAAAATGCCAGAAAAGTACTACGTATATCGTCAAATGCCTATGGAGAAAATTCTACTAAAAACACACCGGCCATTCTCCTTCTGGGTGAACTTTATGAAACTATTGGAGATTATGAACGGGCAGAGGAATTTTACACACAAGCCATCGCTATTTTAGAAACACAATTTGGGCGCACACATGTTGATGTGGCAACCAGCATTTCACGCTTAGCAATAGCTAAATTTTATGGTGGGGATAAAGATTATAAATTGATTGAAGATTTACTGTTTGAATCTAAAGACATTATAGGTAAGCGTTTTACGGTATTAAGCCCGCTCTATGCTGACTTATTAAAAGATTTATCTACATTTTTTATTTCACAAGAAAAACTAGAAGACGCACTGAGCTTTCTTAACCAGAGTCAGAAAATTTGGGAAGCTAAAGCTGGTAGAAGAAACAATATTAAAGCCGCAGACATTCACGTGCTAAGGGGTGATGTGTATTATCGTCAATCGCGATATGATGAGGCCGAGAAAGAGTACAGAAGTAGCCAAAAGCTTAACGAGAAATTTTTTAACGACAAACATCCGGATTATGTAAAAGCGACAGCTCGTTTGAGTAAGCTCTATTACATGTCAGGAAATGAGAAAAGAGCCAAAGAATATATTGAAGAGGTTATAGAAAACTATAGAGGTTTTATAGAAGAGTATTTCCCTGCTCTGAGCGAGCGTGAGAAAACGAAGTACTGGAATACTATAAGAGGTGACTTTGATTTTTACAATACAATGGCGCTCGAATGGTACAATAAATATCCGGAAATGATTGAGTCTGTCTATAACAACACCTTAAAAATGAAAGGTTTACTGTTGAGCAGTTCCATTAAAATGCGTCAGCGAATAATTAACAGTCCTGATTCCCTCTTAAAAGTACAGTATTTTGATTGGTTGCAGAAGAAAGAAACATTATCTAAAGCCATTTCAATGAACTCCGAACAAATGTCACAAAATGGTATTAATCTTTCGGATTTGGCAAAAGAAGTTGATTTAATAGAGAAAGAGCTAAGCCAAAAATCGGAGCTATTTAGCAAAGATATTGATAAGATAGAATATACATGGGCAGATGTTAAAATGAATTTAAAGCCTAACGAAGTAGCCATTGAAATGGTTAGGTATCGCTATTTCGATAAATTCCTGACTGATTCAGTGATCTACGTTATGCTCATCTTAAATAATGAAAAGAACGGTAAGCCTTCATTTGTAGTCTTAGATAACGGCAACGATTTGGAAACCAAATACTTTAATAATTATAGAAATAGTATAAAATATAAAGTGCGTGATAATTATTCTTATGAGCAATACTGGGAGAAGATAGAAAAAGCAGTAGGAAAAAATGCTACCCTATTTTTATCGCCTGACGGAGTATTTAGTCAGATCAATTTAGAAACTATACCTGTTGATAGCAGCCGATATTTAATTGATAATTCTAACATCATCTTAATCAGTAACACCAAAGAGCTAATTTCTTATGATAGAACAATTACTCCTAAATCGCTAAATCAGAAAACTGCGCTCCTTTTTGGCAACCCTAAATTTTACACGGCATCAAAAAGTGACTACAAGCAGGAATTTAAAGAAGGGGCAACTCAAGTAAGCGACTTGCCCGGTACACAATTAGAAATTGAAGCGCTCACTAAATTATTTGAAGCCAATGGCTGGAAAACCTCCGATTACTTGAAAGTTTCAGCAGCGGAAAACTCAGTAAAAGAGATGGAGAGCCCATCGGTATTTCATATTGCTACGCACGGCTTCTTTTCCGATGAGGAAAGACAAGATGACGAAGGCACCGTAACAACCGAAAGTAGCCTAGGTAAAAATCCATTACTAAAATCCGGATTGATGTTGAAAGGTGCCGGTGATGTTTTAGCCAAAACTAGGTTTAACTATAATATAGAGCCAGGAATACTCACAGCTTATGAAGCCATGAATTTGAATTTAGATAAAACAGATTTAGTGGTGCTATCGGCTTGCGAAACGGGCTTAGGAAAGGTGCAGGCGGGTGAAGGCGTTTATGGTCTTCAGAGAAGTTTCTTGGTTGCCGGGGCTAAAACTTTGGTAATGAGTTTATTTAAAGTTTCCGATGAAGCTACGAAAAAATTAATGGTTAGCTTCTATCGCAAATGGTTAGAAACTGGCGATAAACGCCAAGCATTTGTTGATGCCAAAAAGGAAATACGCAATGAGTATAAAGACCCAATTTATTGGGGATCTTTCGTAATGATTGGTTTGGAATAATTACCGCTGCTTTTGGTATTTCTTCCAATCACGAATAAAATTTGACCAGGTCATTGGGTTCAAGAAATTATTGGGTGGTACAATGCCGGTCATGTCATATAGTTGGGCGTAGCGCCATTGTTCATAATACATTTCATTCTCTTTAGTCTGCTCATTGAGTATCTGATCCAAATCGTTCTTGAAACTTTTGATCTGAACTTTTTGATCTGCCGATAAATCTTTCTTCAAAATTGTTGAGGCGAGGTAATCATATTCCGGTAAAGGATAAACAACAATTTCGTCTAATAGTAAATCTTCTTTTATCATCAGTTCAATGAGTGAATAGCTCTTTCTGGTCAGCGATGCCGGAATAACAAAAAGTCTTTCCTGATAGCCTACACTTCTAAAAGTAATAGAATCTCCCGGCTGAGCGAAAAAGGAAAAATATCCACTATTATCAGCAATGGTCCCCATACTGGAGTCTCTAATAAGAATAGAAGCGAAAGACACCGGCTCCATACTTTCTGCGTCAAGCACTACTCCGGAAATTTTTAAGTTCTCATCATTTTGTGCGTTCACTTGGCTAAATGTGCCAATCGATAATACGAATATTATAAAGAGATTTTTCATAAGCTATTTAATGTTGCCAGTTATATTTGTCTAGCGTTTCAATACATTTGTTCAATAGAAGAACGGAGTTTTCAATATCTTGTTTATGTGCCATTTCAATTACCTGATGTAAATGTCTTGTAGGTATGGATATGGCACCTGCTATTGCACCGCTTTTACCCATACGCTGCAATCCGGCAGTATCTGTACCTCCGGCAGTTAAAATTTCCGATTGCCATGGTATATTATTTTTATCAGCAGTTTCTTTCATAAAATTAACCATTCTGTAATCGCAAATAGTCATGGCATCAAGCACTTTTATGGCGGTTCCCTTACCTAATGAAGTAACCTTCTCATGCGGTTGAGCACCGGGCAAATCAAATGCAATAGTTGTATCGAGCGCAATTCCAAAATCAGGATTAATATTGTGTGCTGCCACATTAGCTCCACGAATTCCAACTTCTTCCTGTACGGTAAACACGCCATAGACATCATAAGGTATATCGCCCAGCCTCTTTAGTGCCTCAAGCAATATATATACCGAAACCCTATTGTCTATACTTTTACAATTTACACACTCTCCCATCTCAATAAGGCCACGTTCTCTGGTCACCGTGTCTCCTACCGAAACTACCTTCTCAACAGCTTCTTTGGGCATACCTAAATCAATAAAATAATCTGTTAGTTTGGATACCTTGTTACGCTCTTCCTGAGTCATTACGTGAATAGGCTTAGATCCCATTACGCCAATAATATCTTCTTTTCCGTGTACAATTACCCGTTGGGCTGTTAATGTTTTAGGATCAAAACCACCTAAAGTTGTAAATCTTAGGAAACCATTATCATCAATATGTGTAATCATAAAACCTATCTCATCCATATGAGCAGCCACCATAACCCTCTTTTTATCTGGGTTACTTTTTGCTTTTTTCAAGGCGTAAACGTTACCCATATTATCTATAGTAACCTCATCTACAAGTGGCCGCACCTCATCAACTATAATATTACGTATTCTTTTTTCGTAACCGGGAGCGCCAGGTACTTCACATATTTTGGATAATAATTCAATATTTACAGACATAGTAATTTGTTGTAT
The DNA here is from genome assembly GCA_963832285.1 of uncultured Cytophagales bacterium. GTDB lineage: Bacteria > Bacteroidota > Bacteroidia > Cytophagales > Cyclobacteriaceae > Marivirga. Next base: position 55,567 of record CAWHTP010000008.1, on the reverse strand, counting down.
CAAACCTCAAATACAATAAAAAAAGCCGATTGTTTACAATCAGCTTTTTAATTCAACTTTAAAAATAATAAGTAATTATGCCCTTCTGACACTTACGGCATTTAAGCCTTTTTTTCCTTCTGTAGTCTCAAAAGTTACTTTATCGTTTTTTTCAATATCATCTTCCAAGCCACTTACATGAACAAATATTTCATTTTGAGTTTCATCATCAACGATGAAACCAAAGCCTTTGTCCTCATTAAAAAATTTTACAGTTCCGGTACTCATAAAAAATAGTTTAAGTTGATTTTTTTAGCAATATACATTATTTACGGAATTACCTACTAAATATCAATGTTAATTTTCGGTTATCTATCTAACATGACATCACTTAACTTCCAGACTTTCCACTGTTTTATCGTTACCTAATTTAAATTCAACTGAATAATTACCCTTTTGTATGTAATTATCCTGCTGTTTCTGCTGCTGTTTGTCACTTACAATTCCATCCCAAGCACAAGTCACAAAACCAGCCTCCTTAATTATGGGTTTTAAAATTTTAATAATCTCTTTATTTTCATTTTTTACTATTATTTCCATCTTCTTTTCACTCACAAGATCTTTAACAAAAAATGAAAACTCAATTACAGGATTATCTACCTTGAGGTAAGGGTATCTCTTATTACCCCAATTATTACTATGCCTTATATCTTTTATTTCATAACTCACCAAATTGACATCCGCTGAAATTTCAGCTTTTAGCTTATGTATGGCTTCCAGATTAGTAACATAAACGCTCCGTCCGTGCGTGCCAATTACTAAGTCTTGTTCTCTCGGATGTATCACCATGTCATAAGCGGCCACATTAGGTAAACCGCCAAATTTTTCCCATACCTCACCTGTATTTATGCTTAAGTAGGTGCCTTTATCAGTTCCCAAGTACAGCACCTCAGAGTTTGTTAGGTCTTCGTATATAACATTTGCTGGCTCATCTTTTATATTATTTGAAATCGATCCCCATGTATCTCCATTGTCAGCGCTTCTGTACAAATAAGTTTTAAAATCATCTTTTCTGTAACCTGTTAGGCTTAAATAAACGACATTTTTGTCATGCGCAGAAGGATGAATACTGCTGACCCAAAGTTCTTTTGGTAAATCATTATTCAATTTCTTCCAACCTGTTGCAATGTCATAACGCCAAATGTTACCATCATCAGTACCTACAAAAAGCCTCCCAAAGGTTAAGGGCGATTCGGCAATCTCGGTAATTGTTCCGTAGGGCACATTCCCCTCCCTTATTCCATTAGTAAGATCATCACTTATTTCCTCCCAGCTATCTCCTTGGTTCACTGTTCTATGTACTTTCTGTGATCCCAAATAAAGAATATCAGGATTGTGAGAACTCATTAAAACTGGCGTACGCCAGTTAAATCTCAGTTTGTCATCACCAATATTGTGCGATGGTGTTATATAACTTGACTCGTCCGCATCTCTATCTAATTTGTAATAGTTACCGAATTGGAAACCAACATATACGGTATTGGCATTTCTAGGATCAGCCGAAACATACATGCCATCGCCACCAAAAAGTCTTTCCCACTCAACGCTTACTGCCGGTATGGTTTGCGAGCTACCTACCAGCGTTCCATTGTCTTGTAAACCTCCATAAATATTATATGGCTCTTCCATATCGATATTTACGGTGTAGAATTGACCTACACTCATGTTATTTTTATGATCCCAGCTGGCACCACGGTCATAGGTAATATAGAGGCCACCATCATTACCTAAAATAATATGATCCGGATTCCCGGGATCGATCCACATACTTTGATGATCCGAATGCACACTACCAATAGTATCTGTTCTTTCAAAAGTTTTTCCAGCATCGGTCGATTTTATTAGCGGAACACCCAATACATATAGCTCGTCAGCATTATCAGGAGAAATACGTACTTCACCAAAATAATAACCGTAAGTATAATAAACACCATCAAGGCTATACTCATGTGTTCTCTCCCAACTGACACCATCATTATCTGATCTGTATACAATAAGTCCGGCAACTTCTGTATTAAATAATGCTTCATTAGCATTACCGAAATAATTAGTTAGGGCTTCGAGACCGTATATTCCAGCCTTAATTTCTTTTTTAATATTTACAGCATTATAACGCTCCGGAAAACCTTCCTTACGTAATAATTCGTCCAGCACTTCATTTGAAAGACCAAGAAATGTGCTTGTTGACATATCATTAAAATCAGCTAATTTAAGTTCTTCTGCGTTTGATTCATCTTTCTTCTCCTTTTTTGATTCTTTCTGATAATCCAATACTGCGTACAAAACACCAGGGTTTGACTGACTAATGTCCAAACCAATTCTTCCTGTAAACTCATCAGCCGGTAAACCATTCATAGATAAGTCCCAACTTTCACCTCCATCAACTGATTTATAAATTCCTGATCCCGAGCCGTTTCCCTCAAAGTTCCATGCACTTCTTTTACGTTGCCACATACTAGCATACAAAATACTAGGTTCTTGAGGGTTAATAACCAAATCAATTCCTCCGGTTTTATCATCTACATAAAGTGTCTTCTTCCAGGTTTCTCCTCCATCTTTACTTTTATATATACCTCTTTCCTCATTATCAGAATATAAACCGCCCATTGCAGCAACCCAAACAACATCAGAATTTTCCGGGTGTACAAGTATCTTACCAATATGCTGCGAATTTTCTAAACCAATATGGTTCCAACTTAATCCCCCGTCTACTGATTTATAAATGCCATCTCCAGCATAACTACTTCTACTACTATTATTTTCACCGGTACCAACATATATTATATCAGGGTTAGATGGAGCAATAGCCATGTCGCCTATGGTTAGTATGCCTTGATCATCGAAAATAGGTGAAAAAGTTATTCCGTTGTTTACGGTCATGTATATACCACCGGAAGCATAAGCTATATAGAACTTGGATCCATTCGTTGGATGAGCAGCTATATCTACAATACGACCACCTTGTACTACAGGTCCCACATTTCTAACTGGGTATTTATCGAAGCGCGATGGCATATCCTGCGCTCTTAAAATAGGAGTAAGTGTCAGAAATAGGAGTAATCTTAGAAATATCGCACGCATAAGACCTTATATTTAGATAAAGCTAAATATAACATTTATACAGAAAATTACAGGTTAAATTCACTATAAAAAAACCCGAAACAGTTAATAGTACTAGGGTGATTATGTTTGTGGTTTAAACTCAATCAAAGATACTTATTGGCATAAAAAAACCCTGACGAGTTTGTACCTGTCAGGGTTGTTTTAATAATAAGTTGCCAATCCGCTGGTGATCGGACGAGCCGTATATGTATAAATATAATAATAAGTTGGCAACGACTTACTCTCCCACCTGTTACGGCAGTACCATCAGCGCTGGTGGGCTTAACTTCTCTGTTCGGAAAGGGAAGAGGTGTACCCCACCGCTATAGTCACCATAAAGTTGTTATTCACCGAAGCTTTAGCGTAGGTGAACAGTATCTTTATAACCACTACTCCTGATCATTCAGGAGGGTGTATCTCAATTTTAGAGATTACTATCCTAGGGATAGTAATCAACATGTTAATGTGAAAGAGTTATTAAAATAAGCGTAGGAGTCTGTTAGCGGAAAGCTACGGATAATTAGTACTACTCGGCTATGACATTACTGCCTTTACACCTGTAGCCTATCAACCCCATCATCTATAGGGTTCCTTTAAAGAAGTCTCATCTTGAGGTAAGTTTCGCGCTTAGATGCTTTCAGCGCTTATCTCATCCAAACATAGCTACTCAGCGGTGCACCTGGCGGCACAACTGATACACCAGCGGTTTGTCCAATCCGGTCCTCTCGTACTAAGATCAGGTCCTCTCAAACTTCTAGCGCCCACAACAGATAGAGACCGAACTGTCTCACGACGTTCTGAACCCAGCTCGCGTGCCACTTTAATGGGCGAACAGCCCAACCCTTGGGACCTTCTCCAGCCCCAGGATGTGACGAGCCGACATCGAGGTGCCAAACCTCCCCGTCGATATGAGCTCTTGGGGGAGATCAGCCTGTTATCCCCAGAGTACCTTTTATCCTTTGAGCGATGGCCCTTCCATGCGGAACCACCGGATCACTATATCCGTCTTTCGACCCTGATCGACTTGTAGGTCTCACAGTCAAGCTCCCTTATGCTATTGCGCTCTGCGTACGGTTACCAAGCGTACTGAGGGAACCTTTGAAAGCCTCCGTTACTCTTTTGGAGGCGACCACCCCAGTCAAACTACCCACCACACAATGTCTCCCGCATGTGCGGGATTAGGCATCAGATAAAATAAGGGTGGTATTTCAACAACGACTCCACCATGCCTGGCGACACAGCTTCGAAGTCTCCCACCTATCCTACACATATTTTACCCAATGTCAATGTGAAGCTATAGTAAAGGTTCATGGGGTCTTTTCGTCCCGTTGCGGGTAAGCGGCATCTTCACCGCTACTACAATTTCACCGAGCTCGTGGCCGAGACAGTGCCCAGATCGTTACACCATTCGTGCAGGTCGGAACTTACCCGACAAGGAATTTCGCTACCTTAGGACCGTTATAGTTACGGCCGCCGTTTACTGGGGCTTCAGTTCAACGCTTTTCAACCGAAGTCGATAACGTCCCCCCTTAACCTTCCAGCACCGGGCAGGTGTCAGGCCTTATACTTCATCTTTCGATTTCGCAAAGCCATGTGTTTTTGTTAAACAGTCGCCTGGGCCTTTTCACTGCGGCCTCTAGCCCCCTAGCCCCCGAAGGGGTAAGAGACAGAGGCGCCCCTTCTCCCGAAGTTACAGGGCGATTTTGCCTAGTTCCTTAGCCACGGATCACTCGAGCACCTTAGGATTCTCTCCTTGACTACCTGTGTCGGTTTGCGGTACAGGTACCATATACATATGTTTAGAGGGTTTTCTTGGAAGTCTGATTAGGTCCACTATCCACGCTGCCGAAGCGTTGTGGTACTATCAAGTTCAGCTAACTCTGCGGATTTACCTACAAAATTAATACCTACACTCTTTAACGTACTATTCCGTCAGTACGCGGGACTTTCACTACTCCGTCACCCCATCACTCTATATGGTAGTACAGGAATATTAACCTGTTATCCATCGACTATCCCTTTCGGGTGCGCCTTAGGACCTGACTAACCCTCAGCTGATTAGCATTGCTGAGGAAACCTTAGTCTATCGGTGGGCGGGTTTCTCACCCGCCTTATCGTTACTTATGCCTACATTTGCTTTTCTATGCGCTCCAGCATGCCTTACAGCACACCTTCTCTGCACATAGAATGCTCCCCTACCCCTGCCCCCTAACCCCCGAAGGGGGGAGACAAGCCATAGCTTCGGTAATATACTTAATGCCCGATCATCATCGATGCTCTGTCGCTCGACCAGTGAGCTGTTACGCACTCTTTAAATGAATGGCTGCTTCCAAGCCAACATCCTGGCTGTCTAAGCAACTGAACCTCCTTAGTTCAACTTAGTATATATTTGGGGACCTTAGCTGATGGTCCGGGTTCTTTCCCTC